>NZ_CP094526.1:5338333-8007500 GCF_029910095.1 Bradyrhizobium sp. ISRA464
CTTTCAGTATGGGCCACGCCTGTTCGGCAAAATCCTGATATCCGTCGTCGAAGGTGATCAGCAGCGGCCTGCCTTCAAACGGGTGGCTGTTGGCCACAAACCATGCCAGCTGCTCCGAGTTGATTGTGTGGTAGCCATTTCTCCGTAACCACAACATCTGCGCGGCAAAGGCATCCGGATCGACACGATAGCGCGCAAGCTGCTCCGGCCCATCGGTTGCGACTCGATGGTACATCAGGACCGGAACGTGCGAGCGTCTTTCCGATTGCAGGACTTCCGATCGCCGCCTGACGGCGCCATTCCGCACGACAAATCGCGCGACCTCCCTTTCGATAGGCGCATCAATTTGCGCAACCGTCACCTGCGGCTCGGGCGCAACCTCGTCAGGCGCAAGGCGCCGGTAGCGATCGACGCGATAGAGCTCGGTCTGTATCGATGCCTCAAGCGCGAGCTCGGGCAACTTTCCCATCACCCGTGCAATCGTCTCAGCTCCGTACGGATTTTCCCAATCGAATCCGGTACGAGACGTATCGTCCTTCAGGACGTAACTGTGCGCAGTGATGAGATGCCCGCCGGGACGCAAGGCTCGCGCGATCCTCTGCGCAACGCGCGCCAGCTCCGCCTCGTCATCCAGGTAGTAAAGCACCTCGGAGCAACAGATGAGATCCATCGCATCGGGGAGACGGTCGGCCGATAGATCAAGCTTGGCGAAATCCGCGTTGCGGATTCCGTTACAGCGCAAGCGAGCCCGCGCGAGCGCTGTCGATGAAATATCGGATGCCAGGAGATGCCCGACCTTCGGCGCCAGCTGCCGGCTGAAATGGCCTTCCGCGCATGCCAGCTCGATCGCACGTTCCGGCCGCTCAGGCGGCAACAACTCCAGTTGCCGACGGTACTTCTCCTGCTCATAGGGCGAGCCGTAGTTCCATGGATCCTCTCTTTGAAAGAACCTCTCCCAGAACACCTCACGTCCAATGTCGCATGGACCTCCTTCGACAGCATGGCTCTCACTGCTGCCCGTGCCCGGTACCAGCGCGCTGGGCACAGAGCGCGATTTCGCTTCGCTCGCTATGCGTTCCTGCAACACCTGCAGCCGGTGCCGGTGGCTATCCGGCTCGCTCCGCGCGGGCTTCCGAACTCGCCTTATCAACCTGGCGGGCCGGCTCAGATGTCGAAGTCGCCAGCCCCTGCCCATAGGCAAATGGGTGAGGTGTTCGCGAATCAGCTTCACCCAGAATTCGAAATCCACGGCTCCGATCAATCCGACATCGAGCAAGGCCAAGACTTGCGGTCCATCGCACATGTAGATGTAGAGCCGGTCGACATGACGGGACGGGTAAAACGCGGGAAGCTGCTGAAGGTCGACGCGGAGACCCAGTGTCAGGGCAAGTTCGCGCGGCGCCGAGAGGTCATCATAGTCGAGCAGGATGCGCTCGAACCGATACTGGATCTTTCGAGCTTCTGCCGGATCACTCCAGACTTGCCCGATTGCAGTGATCAGCTCGGTCACATGCTCGCCAAACTCCCGCCAGCGACCTGCCAATCTCGCCGGCGTTGCACGAGCCCCGACTGAGACTGAGTCCAGCAAGCTATAAGCAATCTGATCGGCCGCGGTTGTCGATTGCGGTATATCGGCAAGCACCGCTCGTGAAAGGCCGCCCCTGTTCCCTCGAGCGCAGTCGATGCCGCAGCACCAAAGCGCGAAATAGGCATGCGCTGCCGCTTGCGACCTGCCGAAAGCGGCCGATGCCCCGTTCTGATGCTCCGGCGCCGCATTCTCCACACGTTGATCGGTAGAGAATCCACGAGCAATAACAGCATTCCCGTCAGCCAGCATTTGCCGGACGTCGCCGGACAACGAATGCTCGCTCGACCAATAGTAACTGAGCAACTCATCGACATGTATCCAGTTGCCGCCGGTTCGCGCGATCCGCTGCCACAGATCCCATTCCTCGCAGGTTCGAAGATTGGCATCAAAACCGCCAACCGCCATGACTGCGCTTCTTTTGACAAGGACACCGTGAACGGCAACGGGACAACTGCGCGCGAACGCTTCGAATGGATTGGCCGCAACCGCCGCATTACGATAGCGAGGCGTCTGTTCGCCATCAGGCATCACGCGACAATGATCACAGCAAGCAGTGATCGCGGAAGGATCTTCGTCCAGCGCCGCGTTCATTTTGATCAGGAATTGCGCGTCAATCCAGTCGTCGCTGTCGAGGAATAGAAGCCGCTCGCCGCTCGCGCGGGATAGACCGACATTGCGGGCCGTCGATACGCCTCGCCCGCCGGACCTCAGCAACGCGAACCGGGTGTCTCGCGCGGCATATCCCGCAACGATTGCATGCGTCGCATCGACGGAACCGTCATCTACAATCAGCGCTTCCCATCCGGGGTCGGTCTGGGCCAACAGGCTTTCAAGCGTTCTGGCGATGGTTTTCTCAGCATCGCGAGCAGGGATTACGATCGAGGTGAGTGAGCTGGCCATCATTCGCGCTTCCCCTTGCTGTGGTAGAAGCGGAATCCCGACATGCAGCCGGCGATCTCCTCCTTGAGAAAGCGGTCGACAACGCGCTTGCGTCCGATGGCCCTGCGGAGCAGCCGGTAGGAGTACCATGTCGGAAGATACAGGTACGCGCGCACCCGGTTTTCCTGAAGAGCTGTTCGCTCATACTGGACCAGCAGCGCCGCGACGTGGCCTCGCATGTAGTAATAGATTTGGCTCGCGAGCCCTTCCATCGTCCGTCGGTGAGAATGGAACGCCACGGAGGAAGGCGCGTAGCGGCAGGTGTAGCCGTTTACGAGCAAGCGGTACCAATATTCCGAATCCCCGGAGCATCCTGCCTGGCCGACGTCGAGACGTTCATCGAACAGACCGATCCGTTCAAATACGTCGCGGCGGAATGCCATGCTGGCCCCGGCGCCAATGTCCCACGCCGGGAACGCATCCCGGCGATGCGACTTGAAGCATGAGCTGTCGAAGTCCCGCTCCAGGTAACCCTTGCCGAATCCCCAATAGGTCTCGAAGTGCCATTGCGCCTCGGTTGCCAGTTCTGCTGGAAGGACGAGCCCTGTCACGGCGGCGACCTGCGGCTGATCGAATGCGGCCACCAGTCGCTCCAACCAACGTGGGTGAAGCATGACGTCGTCGTCGGTAAAGGCCACGATGTCGCCGGTTGCGCGAAGCACGCCGGTATTGCGGGCGATATCGAGCCCGGGCCGGTCTTCGCGTATGTAGATCACTCCCGCGGCCGACACGACATCGCGCGTGCGCCGATCTCTTGACGCGTTATCGACCACGATGATCTCACGCGGCCGAAAGCTTTGCCGCGGCAATGACGCGAGGCACGCGGCGAGTTCTTCCGGCCGGTCCCGTGTACAGATCACCACGCTTGCCGAGACAGTCGGCTTGACCTGCCTTTGCAATTCATCCCCGATAACCTGGAGAAAGTCGGCATCGACGTGACCAATGCGCGAGCCGATCTGCCGCCCCTGATGCATCAGCACGTGGCCGATCGGGCGATCCTCGTGCCAGAACACGGTCATGCCCTCGCGCAATTCCGTTCCGGCGATGTCCGCGGGCGACGTCATCGCGACATGCGCGACCCCCTCGCCTAGCGGCAGGTCTGTGATCGAAGGGAGCATGGCCATTCGTTGCTGGATCAGGCCGGCGGATGACGGTCCCGCCACTCAAGTGCAGTCTCGATGATAAAGTCGATATCGGATTGCTGCGGCCGCCAGCCGAGGTCTCGCTCGGCCTTCGCAAACGATGCAACGAGCCTGGCGGGATCGCCCGCCCGGCGCGCGCCACGGCGCACGACCGGCTCGCTGCGGGCGACACGCTTCACCGCCGCGACCAACTCGAGCACGCTGGTGCCGACGCCGGTGCCAAGGTTGAACACGTGAGTGCCACCCCGCTCGAGCAGCATTTCGCCTGCAAGCACGTGGGCTCGCGCCAGATCGTTGACGTGGACGTAGTCCCTGACGGCACTGCCGTCAGCCGTTGGAAAATCCGTGCCCAGTATTGTGAATGGCCGATCGGTTCGGCGCGCGGCTTCGATCGCCAGCGGAATGACATGAGTTTCCGGCTCATGCCGCTCGCCAATTTCACCGTCGGGATCCGCCCCAGCGGCGTTGAAATAGCGCAAGGACACCGATCCGATTCCATAAGCCTGACCAAAATCCTCCAGCATTCGCTCGATGATCATCTTCGACCAACCATAGGGGTTGATCGGCGCCTGCGGATGGCTTTCATCGATCGGGACGCGCTGGGGGACGCCGTAACTGGCACAAGTGCTTGAGAACAGAATATAGCTGCACCCTGTTGCGCGCATCCCGTTCAGCAGCGCTAGCGTGCCGGCAGTGTTGTTCTCGTAGTAGATCGCCGGGTTCTCGACTGATTCGCCAACATAGGCGAACGCCGCGAAATGCGCGACCAAATCCGGCTTATGCGTCTCCAGCGCCGCCCGTACCGCGCGTGGATCGCAAACATCGCATTCCACCAGTGGCCCCCAACGCACCGCGGCGCGCCAACCGCGCGAGAGGTTATCGAGCGCCACAACATTCCAGCCGGCCCTGGCGAATGCCTTGCAGCAGTGAGAGCCCACATATCCCGCACCGCCGGTGACCAGTACTGTCCTGGTCATGCGGCCTCTCCGGCGTGGTCACAACTCACCTTGCTGACGTAACCAGCGATCGCCCTTGCACCTCGTTGGCAAGGTAGCGCGCGCGGCGACCAGGAGAGGCCTCCGCGCACGTACACCGTGACGGCCTGGCCTTCGGAAACTGGGAGCACGCTGGAACTCGATAGTCTGATTTGACGCCGAAACTGGATTGGCCTCACTCCCCGCGCAATCGTCTCTTTCAAAGTGGCTCAGCAGTATTTCCAAGTCGATTACCAATCTATCGATTCAAAATGCGGCTTCTTCGCGGTGAGTGACAAGCAGCGCACGCCACCATGCATTGTGGACACTCCGGTTCCATGATCGCGGATCGATGGCGCGAAGATCGTGCAAGCTGCTGTGTATATCCTCAGCGTGCGTGTGCCGAAGTTCCACTGCATCAGTTGCGATGACAGTCAACGCGGCCTGCCGCATCACAAGGCACACACATGCTTCCGATTGAGCAGATTAGATTCATGCCTGCAGTTGCGGCAGCTGCAACCGTCGAGTTCTATCAAGCGACGGCGATGCGGCCGCGCAATCGCTGATAGTTCCCTCGATTCAGCATATGAGAGAAATAACGGACGGCACGCTCCCGAGCGGCTCCTGCCAATCCAAGCGATGTCATGCAATCATCACGGAACGCTGGATCCCGCTCAAGGCTTGTGTTCCGCTAGCTCATCGGAGGGGTAGTAGCGCGCCTTGCGCGCCTCGGACAAAACCTCTCCGGTCGCCGATTTAGCCTGCGCAGTCCATTGGTACACACCCGGGCTGCACGGACCGAAAGTTCGGAAGGTTCCGGACGGCAGGATGCCGTTCGCTGGAATCGGCAGTTCCTCTCCACCCATCTCCCTGACACCTTGGGTCAGGGTCAACGACAGGCTCTTGGCGCCTGCGGGAACATTATGGAGATGAAATTCCGGATTCGGGAAAAGCGTGACGCAACCTTTGGCCCCGCCCCAGGAAAAATCAAGCGTCATCGGATCAGCAACAGCCGCAGAGCAGCCCGCGAGCCATCCGGCCATGGCGACAACAACGAACCTAGATGACATGGGACCCCCAAAGGATCGATCTGCTCGAAGGGCACACTGCACGCGTCATCCTCTGTCCCGCCGTGCGATGAGAGCAAGAACAATGTGCAGGCGCGAACGCGGGATCAAGGCACCGTCGCGTAGGCACTCCTTATGTGGCCGCTTTGAGGCAATGACGCATGCCTCGACGACTTTTGAGCACGTCATGTGGTGGTCCGTTCGCCGCCACGGGCACTTGGCACCGATT
The DNA here is from genome assembly GCF_029910095.1 of Bradyrhizobium sp. ISRA464. Lineage (NCBI taxonomy): Bacteria > Pseudomonadati > Pseudomonadota > Alphaproteobacteria > Hyphomicrobiales > Nitrobacteraceae > Bradyrhizobium > Bradyrhizobium sp. ISRA464. The sequence goes on from NZ_CP094526.1 coordinate 5,344,273, forward strand.
TTGAATTCTCATCGACACAAGAATTTCTTACTCGTCGAATAGAAGCCGCGATCATGCCTCACTCCGCTGTTGTCCAATATTCGAGCAGAGTGCCTCCGCAACATCACGCGCACGCCAAGTTGCGCTGTGTTCAACAAGGTTCGAAGTTGAGGATAATGCAAACCGACGACAGACAGCTCCGACCCACCGATGGACCTCGAACGATCTCTCGTGAGAATTTTCGCGACGGTCGCGCGCCGGTCGCGGGATTGGCGGTGCGGTTGTGAAGATCTTCGTGCACGACTACGCAGGACACCCCTTCCAGGTCGATCTCAGCCGCGAATTGGCGGTCCGGGGGCATGAAGTCAGCCACGCCTACTTCCACGGCGATCTCGGCCCAAAGGGCAAACTAGAGAGATCGTCCGCCGATCCCGCCCACCTCTCCTTTACCGGTGTCAAGCTGTCGCGTCCCTACGACAAGGCGTCCTTCGTGCGCCGCCGATTTGACGACGTCGCCTACGGCAAGGCAGTTGCGAAATTGGTGCATTCGGACAAGCCGGACATCGTGATCTCCGGCAATACACCAACGGAAGCCCAATCGGCCATCGTCAACGCATGCAAGCAGACCGGCACCAAGTTCGTGTTCTGGGTTCAGGACTTCTACAGCGTTGCGGTGTCGCAGCTATTGCGCAAGAAGCTTGGGCCGCCCGGCGCTATGGTCGGGGCCTACTATCGGTTTCTCGAGCGGCGCCAGTTTCAGAGCTCCGATGCGGTCGTCGTCATCACGAACGCCTTCTCGCCGCTCGCGAGCAAGTGGACCGGCACTGAAGACAACGTTTTTGTGATCGAGAACTGGGGTGCGCTGAATGATATTGTTCCTCACCCCAAGGACAACGCGTGGGCTCGCCGTCACGGGCTGCACAACTCGTTCAACTTTCTCTATTCGGGCACGCTCGGGCTGAAGCACAATCCTGACCTGTTGGTGCAGCTCGCCAAGATGGTGAAAGGACGTGCCAATGTGGTGACCGTCAGCCAGGGCGTTGGCGTCACGCATCTCGAGCAGGCCAAGGCCGAGCTCGGGCTGGACAATCTCATCCTGCTGCCGCTGCAGCCCTTCGCGGATCTCCCGATGGTGCTCGCTACCTCCGATGTCGCCGTTGCGACGATCGAACCGGAGGCGGGAATATTCTCGGTACCTTCAAAGGTGCAATCCTATTTCTGCGCCGGGCGTCCTGTGCTGCTTGCAGCGCCGAAGGAAAATCTCGCTTCTGATCTGGTTCGCCGCAATGGCGCCGGATTAGTCGTTGATCCCGTCGATCAGGCGGCCTTCCTCAAGGCTGCGCTGCGGCTTCTCGACGACGAAGCCTTGAGAGCAAATGCAGCTGCCAAAGCGAGGTCATTTGCACTCGAAAACTACGACATCAAATCGGTGACCGACCGATTTGAGACAGTATTTGACTATGCAATCGGTTCGAAAACTGCGGAAAGGAAAATCTAATGGCGACAAAGAGCATGTCCACCGCACTGGTCTGCGGCGCGGGTGGATTCATTGGCGGGCACCTGGTCAAGCGGCTCAAACGCGAGGGCTTCTGGGTGCGTGGTGTCGACCTGAAATTTCCGCCATTCGCGGAGACCGAAGCCGATGATTTCGTCGTTGGCGATCTTCGCGACCAGAATTTCTGCAGGCAGATCACCGACCGCAAGTTCGACGAGGTGTATCAGCTCGCCGCCGACATGGGCGGCGCCGGCTACATCTTCACCGGCGAACATGATGCCGACGTGATGCATAATTCGGCGACCATCAACCTCAACATGCTCGATGCCTGCCAGAAGCGCAATGTGCGCGGCATGTTCTATTCGTCGTCGGCCTGCATGTATCCGGAGCATAACCAGAAGGACCCGGACAATCCGAACTGCGCGGAAGATTCGGCCTATCCGGCGGCGCCCGACAGCGAATACGGCTGGGAAAAGCTGTTTTCGGAGCGATTATATCTCGCCTACAACCGCAACTACGGAATGCGGAACCGCGTCGCGCGCTATCACAACATCTTCGGGCCCGAGGGCACCTGGGAAGGTGGCAAGGAGAAGGCGCCCGCCGCGGTGTGCCGCAAGGTGGCCCAGGCTTCCAATCATGGCGAAGTCGAGATTTGGGGCGACGGCACGCAGACACGCTCATTCCTCTATATCGATGAGTGCCTGGAAGGCACCATTCGCCTGACCCGATCGGACTTCGAAGGTCCGGTCAATGTCGGATCGGAGGAGATGGTCACAATCAACCAGCTCGTCGATCTCGTATCCGACATCGCCGGCAAGAAGGTGATCAAGAAGCACATTCCGGGTCCGCTCGGCGTGCGCGGCCGCAACTCGGACAACCGCCTGATTGGCCAGAAGCTCGGTTGGAAGCCGTCCGCGACACTCCGCTCCGGTCTCGAGAAGACCTATGAATGGATCGAACGCCAGATCCGCAGCAATACCAGGGCCGCCGCCTGACGGGCGGCCCAACCGGCCGGGGCTCACGAGACGAGGAACATTCGCGCAGACTAGGCTATGACCGGCACGATCATTTGCACGACCATTTGGAAGGCTCGATAGGGTAACCGGTGGGAGCTTCGCAATGATTGCAGACTTGATCTACGACGTTGGCCTGCACAAGGGCGAGGATGCGGCCTTTTATCTCAAGAAAGGCTTCAAGGTTCTTGGGATTGAGGCCAACCCGGAGCTCGTGCAACACTGCCGGACGCGATTTCGCAACGAAGTCGCGACCGGGCAGTTGCGGATCATCGAGGGCGCAATCGCGCCGGAGTCCGACGGACCCACCATCACCTTCTACAAGAATTCGGACTCCGTCCTCTCCACCATCAACAAGAACAGAGCCGAGCGCACCAAGAAATTGGGCCACAAGAGCGAATGCATCGTGCTGCCGCGCATCGACGTTGTCGACGTCTACCGCTCCTGCGGCGTGCCCTATTTCCTCAAAATCGACGTCGAGGGAGCCGATCAGCTGGTGTTGGAAGGGCTGAAGCAGCAGCCCAACCGCCCGCAATACATTTCGGTCGAATCCGATAAGATCGACTTTGATGAGGTCGAGGCCCAGCTCGGCCTCTTGCGCGACCTTGGCTACCGGAAGTTTAAGGCGGTGCAGCAGCAGCGAGTTCCGGGATCACGGGTCGACACCAAGGCGCTTGACGGCTCGAAGGTCGCACATGTTTTCGAAAGCGGCGCGTCCGGTCCGTTCGGCGAAGATCTCGGCAGTCAATGGCTGGACTTTGACGGCATCGTACGCCGCTACCGATCGATATTCCGAGACTATCGGTACTTTGGCGACGACTCCCTGTTGGCCAAATTTCCCGTTTTGGCGCTGCCGTTCAAGGCGGTCTACAAGCTCTGCACGGGTCAACGCGGCTCGTTGCCCGGATGGTACGATACACATACATGCCGGCCTGTAGACGACGCTCCCGACAAAATCGCGCTCACCCTCCCCGCCTGGCGACGCGCGCAGGACCTGATCGTGGATTCTGATCCAACCAGAGAGATTGACGTATCGATCGTCATCTGCACGCGCAATCGTGCGAGCCGCCTGTCGGGGACGCTGGGCGCGATGCGGGCGTTGCGTACCGATCACGCTTACGAGGTGATCTGGGTCGACAACGCCTCGACCGACGATACAACGGCCGTGCTTCAGCGCGCTTTCGTCAACGACCCGGCTTCAAGATACATCCGCTGCGAGCGGATCGGTCTCGGCGCTGCCCGCAATCTCGGCTGGGAAAATGCCCGCGGCAGGATCGTCGCCTTCACTGACGACGACTGCTATCCTTCGCCCGACTATGTCGATGCGATCCTCGCGGCGTTTGCCGATCATCCCGGCGCGGGCGTGATCGGAGGCCGCATCCTTCTCTACAACCCGAACCACGCCAGGATCACGATCGAGGAAAGCGAGGCACCGCGCGTCTATCCAAAACGGACCTTTGTCAGGGCCGGCACGCTACAGGGCGCAAATCTCGCGTTTCGGCGCGAGGCCCTGCTGGCGATCGGCGGCATAGACCCCGACTTTGGCGCGGGCACGCGCTTTCCCTGCGAGGACATTGATGCGGTGACCGCAGTGCTGTGGGCGGGATTCGACGCCTGTTACGACCCCCGCCCGACCGTGCAGCACGATCATGGCCGCGTCGACGCCGACGTGCCGGCGCTGCTCAATTCGTATGATCGCGGCCGCGGCAGCTTTTACGCCAAGTACATCCTGCGGCCCGATACCCGAGCGACCTTCATCCTGCGCTGGCTCAGCTCGACCTGGCGCCGGCGCGACTGGCAAGGGCTTCGTACGCTGCGAACCGAGCTGCGCACGGCAGGCCAATACGCGATCGCCAAACGGAGATTTGGAGCGCTTGCGCTGGCCGTCCCGCTGGGTCTGGCCGCGCTGGCCGTACAGTCCGTCGTGTCCTTCGGCTTCTCGTCCGGGCGTCGTCTTTGGGAGACAAGGAGCCGGTGAAGCGGAGATGAGGCATGCGACGCGAAGAACGCTGCTCAAGGGCTCGGTCGGACTTGCATTGACGACCGTCGGCCCGCTCACGGTCTTCGACACACAGGCGGCGGCGGAAGGAGTATTGTCATTCGGCGACGCCACCATCACCGTGGTGGATACGACGGTGCGATCCACCGAGCTCTGGGCGGAAGTGCCCGTCAAGCTCAACGCGCCGACCGCGTGCACGATCGTGCTGGAATACGAGACGCTCAATGGAAACGGAACGGTCGGCGTGCTGCCCGGCGCGGCGACCGCCGGCGCCGACTTCGTCACGGCTCGCGGCTTCCTGATCTTTCAGCCCGGCGACCAGGTCAAACTGGTGAAGATCCGCCTTGTGCGGCCGCTTGCGGCGGGCAAGTCAATTGTCTTGCAGATATCGGACTTCGGATATCCGCTGTTCGGTCACGCGCACACCACCGGCGAGGTGAAATGGAGCGAGCAGCCCCCGATCGTGGCCTCCTATGCCAATGACGACGTCCCGCTGCCGCCGCTGCCTTCGCACGGCTCAGTGATATTTTCGGATCGTCTGCTCGATCGCGATTTCGCCAGCGACGACGGGTTTACGCCCAGCGGCACGCCGTGCTGGCAAAGTCGTCTTGTCACCGGACGTCGCCAGGAGGGCAACAAGGAATTGGGTTACTATGCCGACCCGGCGCTCAATCCGGAAACCACGGTGTGGGGAATAGACCCGGCAACGGGCTGCCGCTTCATCCAGGCCGAGTATCACAAGGAGGGGCTATCGGATGGACAGGGCGGCAAACTGGCGCCGGGCTGGCGGAAAGAAACGCCGTTCCGGTTTTCCGCCGCCATGGTGACATCGCGGACCTTGTTCAACCGCATCACCCTCAACAGTTACGTCGAGTTCAATGTCAGACTGATGAAGGTCGCAGGCAGCTGGCCGGGGCTGTGGTTGCTGCCTGTCACCCCCGGCTGGCCGCCGGAAATCGATGTCCTCGAGGCCTACATCACCGCATCGCCGCAGTATCGGGAAGACGTCATCTTCTCCAGCATTCACTGGAAGGGCGAGAAAGGACCCGACGCCCGCGGCACGGCGATGCCGCTCGGCCTGGTCGAAGAGGGCGCCAACCTGTTCTCCCGGTTCAACCGCTTCGGCTGCCTGATCGGGAAGCAACAGATCGTCTACTACCTAAACGACAAGCCCTATTGCGCCATGCCGAACCTGGTCGGCGCAGGGCCCTGGTACATGCTGATGGACGTTGCCATCGGCGGTCCGGCGGGCGAGCCGAGCGATCCCAGCGCTTTTCCCGCCAGAATGCATATCGCCGGCGTCAAGGTCATCCAGTTCTGAAGCTTGTCGAGACGAAGACGCGCGCGCCTCTCGCTCAACGATGAAAATCGCGCCGGATCTGATCCGCGGCTTCCTCAAGCTTCGAGACAGCCCTCGCGAGCGCGATATCGGAACTGAGCACCGGCTCCATCTCGCTCAACCGCCGCAATCCGCGCGCGGCGGCATAGGGCAGCGTGTCGTTGGCTGCTCCGACGGCCAGTTGAATCAGCCGGTTCTTGCTGGACATCCAGTTGCCATCCCTGCCCGTCTTGGAAACCCAGAGGTCGTGCAACGTCGCAGGAAAGGTCGGGTAGGGTCGGAGATCGATCCTGAGGGCGCCGGCCCAATCCGACCATTTGAATCGATGCGATCGGTGGAACGGAAGCACCGGCACCCAGGGCACCCGTAGCGCATCCGCCACGATGGCGCCGTGCATCGCCTCGGTAATGACCGTGCTCGAGGCCTGGATCATCTCGAGAACCCGATCGACCGGCCAACGCGGATCGATCAGTTCGACGTCCGCCAATTCACAGGCCCTGGGCCAGTTGCCGTTCAACAGGCTCTGCCAATGCGGGATGTAGCTGACCTTGAAGCGCTTCGGGACCTCTTTCCTCAAGTGCCGATTGACCAGCACAGCGGCGTCGGCTGCGACCAGCCGTTCGTCGAGTCCGAGCGCTTGCGCGGTCAGCGGTCCGCGCACGCAATAGACCTTCCATCGCTCGTCGAGCCGAGGTGCCGCGGTGTACTGCCCGAATCCCGACCCAAACACCACTTTCATGGCCTGCTGCGGATGATGGTCGAACAGGACCGACCCAATCGCGAGGAACAGGGTCAGATCGTCTTCATCAAAGAAGCCCGGGAAGACCTTCGGCATGAGCACATTGTTCAGATCGTCGCCGAAGTTCGGTGCGGTGCTCCGATAGAAGTAGAGTTTCATGATCGCGGCTGACGCAGCATGGTCGAGTAATATTGCACGGCCCCTCCGAATAGCGGCCCCACGGCGGCGCGCTTCCTGATCTGTCTGCGGATGTCCCGCGCGATCTCCACGACGGTCGCAGGCGCATGCGCAGTCAAAAGGTGCTTGGCGTACACCGCGCCGGCGCCGATGTCGTAGTAGTGCCCGCGAACGAACGCCTCGTCGTCAAAGCGGCCGTGATCGTGAGCCACGCTTGGCTCCGGGAAATACCCGCCCGTCCAGCCGGCATATGACGCTCTGACGGCAACTTCCCATTCCTCGCCGGCAAACGGCGTGCCGGCCCCAAAGCGGCTGTCGAACATGCCGGCATCGGTCAAACACTGACGCCTGAATGCCATGTTGGACCCCTGAACGAATCCTCGCTGAACAAAGGTGGACGAGGATAGAATCTGTGTTGTGGTGCTGGTGTTGCAGCCAAGCGGCGACTGCTGTGCGTCATACGGCAGGATTCTTCCCGAACCAAAGCCCAATCCGGGATCTTGCGCGAATACCGTTCTCCAGGCCGATGCAAAACCGCGATCAGGGTAGCAATCATCGTCGATGAAGAGGATGACTTCGCCGGAAGACGCCGCAACTCCGGTATTTCGACCGGCCGAATTGCCCGGCTTGCTCTCCAGGATGGCGCGCCACAGAGCAGGGTTGGCCGTGCAGAACTCCTGCATGGCCGCGAAGGTGCCATCCGTCGAACCATTGTCGACGAGCACAACCTCGATAGCATCAGCGCCGTCCATCGACCGGATATGATCCAGACATTTTCCGACGGTCCTCATTCCATTTCGAGAGCACAGGACCAACGTTAGTGCAACTTCGTGCATTCTATTTGCTCGGGCCTTGATCAGGTTCGAGAACCGATGACATCTGACGCAGTGAACGTCGGCCAACATTACGGTCATTGAGTCAGGTAGCGCAACCGACATGTTCAACCAGGCGTAGACGCCACTCCTTGATGCCGCTGCGACTTCGACCCGATCGATCCAGCGAGCAGCCTCGCGACATCCATGGTCTGATCCCTGGCGATCACCAGCATCGTCGCAAGATATGACACCGCTCCAACAGCAATGCTGATAGTCAGCGCAACGACTGGCGGAAGCTCTGGAAGAACATGTCGTGTGGCGGCAATGACCGCGACCATGATCGCGCTGGAGCCGGCCGGACCGACGAAGACCCGTAGATAATCCGACACCGGCTCCGACAGGAGCCGCGAGGTCTTGATCACGGCAAACGGCCATCGGGCGATGGTCGCGATCAGGACGGCAGCCAGCAGCGTGGTCACGCCGAACCTCGACATCAGCACCAGGATGCCCAGCGTGACGATTCCGGCGGCAAGCTGGTAATAAAACCACCAATGCGCGTGGCCGCGGCTGTTGATGAGGCTGCCCTGAATCACACCGATGCAGGCCATCAAGCCCAGGCCGCAATACAGCCGGATCGGATCGACCGTATCGACCCAGCGCGATCCGAAAACGACGGGGACCGCGAGATCCGCCACCATCGCAAACCCGATGAAGACCGGAAACGACAACGCCGAAGACAGAAACGTCGCAAGCAGGAACCCCTTCCTGACCCGATCGACGTTTTCCTGGATCGACGAGAACATCGGATGGGCCACCGCGCCGATCGGCGTCGCCAGGACGTTGAGGATCATTTGGAACAGGTTCCGGGAAAAGGCATAGATGCCCGCTTGATGCGGCCCCAGGTAGAGTCCGACGATCGCCGGATCCGCTTGCGTCGTCAGCGCCTGCATCGCGCGTGTTCCCGACGAAAACGCGCCGTAACGCGCGAGCGATTTGAGCGCATCCAAGCTGATCCGGAATTTCGGCCGCCACCCTGCTCCCCACATCGCGGCCACCGTCGCGGTGACGGATGAGGACAGTTGCGCGATGAGGAGTGCCCAAACACCGTAGCCGGCCACGAGAAGGAGCACGGTCAGTGCAGCCGACACCACCGTGGCGAGCAATGTCCGACCGGCAATCAGTTCAAAGGACATTCTTCGCGTAATGATGGCCTGCGGAACGATGCCGGCGGCATCCGCGAACAATCTGAGCCCGGCGACGGGCAGCAGCACGGCTACCCACTCCGAGCCGAGCATTCGACTGAACGGTCCACTGCAGATCGCAAGCACGGCGTACGCGACGAGCGCGCAGATCGACGCCGCCCAGAACGTCGAGTCGAGATGAATATCGTCCACCGACGACCTCTGAACGATCGCCTCGGCAAAACCGGAAGGCAACAACACCGCGAGCAACGCAACGAGACTGCCCGCAAGGGCGACAACGCCAAACTCGGCGGGACCGAGATAGCGCGACGTCACCAGGAAAACGAGGAAGCCGGCAAGCGACGGTATGACCGAATTGACGCTCGACCAGAACACGCCTCGGATCGCGCGAACGGCGTGTGTACGGTTGCCAGGCTCAGTGCCTACCATTTGCAGTGTTCTTCCCAGCCCGTGATGTTGCCGACGCCATAAGCGTCGGAAACAGTGAATGTATGGAACCGTGCAAAGACCGACCCGCGCACAGCCTGTTGTCCTCCAGGCAGTCTCTGACGTTCATGCAACCCAATTTGCATCAGATGGTCCCGCAAAGAAGATCAGTCGAAGATGCGCCCGGCGCGGGCCGCGTCACCCGTCCATCGCCAATCCGTCGAGGAAACCACTGGCAAGCTACCAGCCCTGCACGTGCAAGAGGCACGCCGGGCTCTTCGCGATTTCGGTACGGATCACATATCAGCTCTCAACCAGCTCCGAAATGCGACCAAATTGTAGCCAAGCACGCCGCACGCGCCATGATCTGCTTCCGGCAAATCATGGCCGCACCAGGGTTTCCCGACCATCAAATGCAAGCAATGCGACGGGAACGTGTCACATACGCGCGTTGCGTTGCCGGATCATGACTGCAAGTTGATCGGAGACGGCGGCGTCGGTGACCTTGCGACAAAACAACAGTTCGCCGGAGCCGTAGATGCCATCGATCCTCATGCGCGGATTGGCGCGGAACATCGCGATGTGGCGCTCGCCGATCTCCGACGGGTTTGCTCCGCCCCCGCTCCAGTCCGAATAGGTGATGCTGCGCCGCATGTTCGAACGAAACGGCGAGTTCGCAAGGATGGTCTGAAACACCATCTCATCGGGCACATGGGTGTTCTCATAGAACTTCATGAACTTCGGATGATCGGCAGCGAATTTCTGGATGTAGATGCACGCGCCGCGAGTCAGCGCCCACCACTGGTTGCCGGCGTGAGGGACGAGCTCGCCGAACCACTTCTTGTAGTCGCGCGCCATCGGCACCAAGCCGAGCCCCCCGAGCAGCCTACGGCCCTTGCCGACGCACCAGCCAACCGGTCCGGGACGGCCCTTGTAGTGTGTCAGGCGCGACAGCGGTTTTGCAGCAGCCTCGGACGGCATCGCCACCGAATCGATGAATTCAAGGCCGTTGTTTTCACGAAAGAAATCCTCAATTTCGGCCGCCGAGCGGAGCGGATAATCCGTCCCGCTGATCAAGACCAGATAATCGTGGCGGCGCGGCGACACCAACGCCTCCTCCATGAGCACAAGGGCCGCCCGGATCAACGAATAGTCGCCCCAATGAATAGGAATTCGGTTCGTCGTGAAATGTGCGCGGAAACCGACCGCCCGGCGGAACGGATCGATGTCCGCATGGGCATCGATATGCACAAACATCTCCGTGGACGGTGACTGGAGCTCACAAACCAGCCGAGCAAGCTGCTCCGGCCGTGTGTGGGCAAGGATGAGATAAGCGACATTCATCTCTTGATCGTCCCGACATCTCTTGATCGTCCCGATATGGTCATGCGCTTGCGCTGAGGCGCGCCGGGTTCAGTGACAAAATCAGAATGCTGGTGGGCCAAGCCCGCAAAATCGTTATGAGAGTTGCGAGTTCCGCGACCTAGTTCCGCAATAGAGATTCAAGCGAAGCCACACTCAACACCACCACATCCATGAGGATCCCGCAGCCCGCATAACGACCGCTGATTGCAGAGCGCCTCTGCACCACGCGCATGCATGACGTGGTCAGTTCGGCAAGAAAACAGTTCGGCAAGAGAAGAAGACTCCGTAACGGCTTGTTCAAGAAGTAGACAAGGTTGTTCGCGTACTACTCACCCGCCGGCTGGACCATGGAGACCGACGAGCCTGCCTCCTGCAATCGCCGGCCTGTTCGCACACGCTCGACCGCGAAGACTGAAAGAAACTGCCCACGCAGCCACCGCGTCATCGGACGCTCGACCTTGAAGTAGACCACAAATCCCACCAGCAGCGAGACCGTCGCGGCAAGAATTGCGAATGACGCAAACTGCAGCGGGCCTTCCAATGGCAGCCGAAGAAACAAGCGGCGAAATACGAAGAGCGTCAACGCGTGCGTCAGATAGATCGAATAGCTCGCATCCCCAAGCAGTCGCAGCCAACCCATGTCGGGTATCTTGAATGATCGTTCAGCCGCAACCGCACCGACCATGATCGATGCTGCGCACAATCCGTTCAACAGGAACAAATGCGGAAGCTGCAAGGCATGCACCGCGAACAGCGCCACAAACCCTATCGGCAAGAGCAGCCAGAGGTTGGGGATCTTCCCGTTCAGGAACAACCATCCCAACACAATGCCGCCCGCGAACTCCAGCATCAGGGGGTGCGTATACATCAAGAGCGGGTGCGTGTAGGTGTGAAAGATCGATTCATCGGTCGAGACAAAGAGCCCCAACGCAACGAGCAGCGAGATCAGGCAAAGCGAGATCAGCAGCGGTTTGCGAAACAACAGGCCGATCGCAAAGATCAGGTAGAAGAACATTTCGAAATAAAGCGTCCAGCCTGGATTCAGCACCGGCCAGATCGTGCTGGGAAAGATCGAGCTGTGGTGCGGAACGAACATCGCGGAAAGCATCACGTCGTTCACGAGCGGGAGGCCGGGCTTGGCCCCTCCGGACAGCAAGAGCAGGCTCGCCGCACACAACGTCAGGATCCAGTACAGAGGCGCAACCCGAATGAGCCGCAATCCGGCGAAAACTGCAGGCGATTCAACCCGCGACGAAACGTACATCACCACACCGCTGATGATGAAAAAGATATCGACTCCAGCCTCGCCCATCGCGAATTTCTCGAGCGGGTTGTACAGATTCGGCCAGGGATTCCTGATGTGGTGCAGGACCACCATCACGGACGCGACGCCGCGCAGATACTGAATGGTCAAGAGCTGCTTAGAGGATTTTTGATCCAGCGCCGTTCCAGGTGTCATCAGCCGTCACATCAAGAAGAGAGAAATTACGCTGAACCGATCAGCAGATAGCGGATTGTTCCGAAAGAGAGTTAGGGCGCGTTACGGTCGCATAACGAGCTGCTGCACATGCAAGAGGCACCGCGCTTCACAGCTTTGCCACAAACCTCTCGCTGAGAGTTCATGCGAACTTGGTGCTATGCATCTGCCGGGCCAGAGGGGCATGCTATCCTGGCCGAGCCATCGCGCGATGCGCAGCATCAGAGCCCACGACGTCCATGCGAGACAATTCATGCTGACCTTCATCATACCAGTGCGCCATCCGGCAAATTCCAAGAACTGGGACGCTCTCAAAGCGCGGCTGGCACAAACCATAACATCGATCTCGGGTCAGAATAGTGACCGCTGGCAAGCCATCATTGTGGCGAATAACGGTGCGGACCTGCCTGCCCTGCCGAAAGGCTTTTCAGTCGAACGCGTCGATTTTGCGCCAAACCCGAAGCATGAACGTGGTGCCGCAGACGATGTCGAGGTCTTCCGCGATTTCTTCCGCATCGATAAGGGACGCCGCGTGCGCGCAGGAATGCTGGCCGCGCAGAATGCTAGCTTCTTTATGATTGTCGACGATGACGATTTCGTCAGTTCCCGGCTCGCCGACTACGTCGCCCGGCATCCCGACGAGAATGGCTGGTATATCGACCGCGGCTACATGTGGAGTGAGGGCAACCTGTTGCTCGGAGCCATTTCAAAGTTCTTCATGCTTTGCGGCACCTCTCATATCATCAACGCCCGGCTGTATGATTTGGAGAGGCTCAAAGGAAACGATGCGAACGACTACCTGAAGCGCATGCTTGGCAGCCATATCGCCGTTGCCCAAGAGTTGGCCGCAGCGGGAACCCCGCTCAAGGTGCTCCCATTCTTCGGCGCGATCTATCGGGTCGGACATCCGGGAGCCCACAGCAATTCCGCCGGGCTGCTCGCCACCTTCTTCAAGAAAGCAACGCTGGCCAATCCGCTCCGCTTCATCAGGACCGCACTATCGCTCAGACTCCTGACACCGAAGCTGCGGCGCGAGTTCTTCGGAGCCGAGCGGGCATAACGAACGCGCCACGCCACCGTATGTCGGTTGGCATGAACGACGACAGCACCGTCAGCCCGCAGCATCAATGCGATTGTGACTGCGGCGCCTGCACATCCAGGTTTAATAGCTTGCACACCGTCGCCTTTGGGGGCTGGACGACCTCCGTGCTGCATGTCACAGGACTCGACAACGTCTGCTTTGTTCCGTTGCCGTTGTTCACCTCTGAGGCCAGCCGGCCAAACAGAATATAGTTTCCGGGGCGCCCCACGGCGGGCAGCGAGGCCATCGCAGTGATCGAGCCGTCGGCCGGCTTCTTGCCGGGTTCGACCTGCAGTTTGGTATTGGCTGACGACACGATGGCTCCGGTCGCCTTGTCGTAAACAGTCAGCTGAAGCGTCCGGTTGGACGGATAATCGGCCGGGACTTTCAGGGGAATTTCGACGTTGAGCTTGTCGCTGGTGCTCAGCGCCAGGACGCCCGCGTTGGGCTGCTTGCCCGCGACCACCTTGCTGACAGGCAGGAACGCCGGTTTCGCCATGTCGTTAAGCGGCGCAGAATAGCCGAATTGCTTCGGATCCGGCGTCAATTGGCTCGGCCCGCATTGCCGGCCGCCGCGTTCGGAGGTCGTGTACTGACACACGCGCACATAATCGATCTTGAAGGTCTGCGGAAACGCGGCCTCGTCAATGCCGTGCCGCCCAGCCCATTTGCTGCCGCCGACGGCAAAGTTGAGATCGACATGCGCGGGCGGTCCAAGCTTTCCGTCGCTGCGCAGCCATTGGTAGTTACGCGTGTAGATCAGCTTGCCATCCCAGAACAGCGAGATCTTGTCGGGCGCCCACACGAAGCCGGCGGTGTGCCACCCCTGATTGAGATCCTCGCTTCCATACATGTTCTGGAATTTGAGCTCGAACGAGCGGTCGACATGGGTGTATTGCTTCGGATCGAAGGGCGCCACCACATTCGAGTGCAGCGAGTTCGCCTTGTCCTCGACGCCATTGATGACAAACTCGAAGATGTCGATCTCCGGCGGATGCCAGGTCTTGCCGTCGATATCGTAGTCGGCCTCGAGCCAGAACGCCGGCCAGACTCCCTTGGCGTTGGGCAGGAACACGCGCGCTTCATAATACCCGTAGTAGAACGTTCGATGACTGCGGATCATCGCGGATTCGTACAGGTTGGGCGATCCCGGCATCTTCTTTGCAATCAGATTTAGAACGCCGTCCGCCACGACGTGGCCGTCGCGATAGCGTTGGTTCTCGTCGTTGAAGTGGTCCATCGTCTCATTCGAATAAAGATAACGCGTGGCCCATTTGGTGCGATCGAGCTTGTCGCCGTTGAACTCGTCCGAAAACACCAGTTCCCATCCTGCCGACCGCGCCGGCGTCGACGTTGCTGTCAGCGCCGCAGTCAACAACAGCAGTATCGGGAGAACGCGCTTAGCAATCTCGGTGAGGTTCATTCAGCGAGCCTTCTGACTGATCGTGTGCGATTTCGATGACAAGGCTCACGTCTTGATCGACGAGCGACGGTCAAGTTGACAGCCTTGCGCCGGTAAGACAGGTTAGCCTCGCACTCCAACGATCGACCATTCACATCGACGAATTGGACGAAGACGTGGCCTCGGATAAAATACATCAAGCTTGTCGATGATGTGATCGGGCTGCCGAATTTATGTCCGGAGCATGACGAAATTTGCGGCAGCATCACTCGTGCTGTGCAAGCGGTAAAATCAAACGTGAGAGCATCGTGGGAACCGACGCGACCATACCAGCCTTCGTCATCAATCTTGATCGTGACATCGCGCGATGGCAGGACATCTCGAGCTCGCTGACGCGGCTCGGAGTTCCCTATGAACGGATCTCCGCGATCGACGCCAAGAACCGGATGACGCTTATTCGCCGGGTGATCCGTCGCGAGTTCCAGTTTGCGCCAGCCAATCGCCCGATGAAGGCGGGAGAAATCGGCTGCTACCTCTCGCACATCGCCGCGCTGAAACGCATCGTGCGCAAGGGTCTGCCGATGGCGATCATCTTCGAGGATGATGCGGCTTTCGACGAACGTTTTCAGCTATTCTACCGGCGCGACCTGCCGCGCTTTCTGATGAAGAGCGACATCGTGAAGTTCGAAGGCATTCACTATGCGCACACGTCCAAATCAGGTGTTTCGCTGATCAAGGGCGAAGCGGCACAGCTCGTCGTTCCCTTGAAGCCCGCGCTCGGATCTGCCGCCTATGCCGTCACCCGAAAGGGCGCAATAGAACTGATCAGAGCGCTTTCGGTTGCCGACCGGCCTTTGGACCACAAGCTGGTCTATTACGATCGGCACGGAATTGATTTTGCCGAGACTCTACCGTTTCTCGTCAGTCAGGCGGCCTACGAAAGCAGCATCGAGCTGCGCAATCTCGATGCGCCTCCACTGCAGCCCGTGAAACGGCTGCGTCGAGCGGTTGCCTCCGCCGGTCGTGGCGCGAAGCGGATCGCTTACGTCGCAAGACTGCTGGTCAAGCGGCGCCTGCTCGGCGCGAAATCTCCGTCCGCCGCCTGATCCCGATGAGCGCGTGCGTGCCTTCGGCGTCGGCATCGATATTCTTTGCTGAGCGTTCCTTTGAGATCGAGCGATGAAGAAGATTCTCTGGATCATCGGCCGCATCCCCTCGCCGCTCTTCAGCGGCGATGCGCTCTATTCCGCAGGGATACTCACGGCACTGTCGAGAACCGGACAGACTGACGTGACGGTTGTCGGCGCGCGACGCGAGAACGGGCCGGTCGAAGACCGCCTGCTCCGCTTGCCGCGCACGGTCTTTCCCGAGGCACCGTGGCCGCGACGGCTCGGGACGCTGAGCCTGCTGACATCATTGCCGAGAGACGCCTATAGCCTCGCACCGCCTTCGATCGGCGCTACTCTCGCCGAGCTCCTGAGCCAGCGCTGGGACTGGATCGTGTTCGATCACGCGCGCTCCGCCGCGTTGCTACCGATGGTATTGCAGCGCCGGAAGCAAGCCTCCATCGGCTATCTCGCACACAACGCCGAAGGGAAGATCAGGCCCGCGATCGCGAAGGACTTCACCAACCCGCTGCGCCGTTCAATCATGCGCTGGGATGCTGAGAAGTACCGGCGGCTGGAGCAACGCATTGTCGACGCCGCCGACAGCATTCTCTGCATAACCGACGCCGACGCGGCTTATTTCGCGCGGTCCGGCAAAACCACGTTGGTGGTGCCGCCGATCTATCTCGGAGCGGTCGCGCCGAGCGATCGCATCGAGGCGACCCGACCGAAGTCCATCCTGCTGCTCGGCTCGTTCGAATGGGTCGCAAAGCAGCGCAATCTCGAACACATTGTCAGCACACTGCTGCCGGCCCTGAAGAGCCGAAACGTCACCCTGGATGTGGTCGGAAACGTTCCTGAGGACATCAAGGCACGTTACGCCCATGAACGGCCGAACCTGGTGTTCCATGGTCCGGTGGCCGATCTCTCGAGCGTGCTTGCGAGGTCGCGTGGCGGGCTTGTGGCGGAGACGCTCGGCGGAGGGTTCAAACTGAAGCTGTTGGACTACGCCTTCGCGCGACTTCCTATATTCGGACTTCGCGCGGCGGTCGACGGCACCACGTCCGAGGAGCAGTCGGCGATGTATCTCGCCGACACCATGGACGGTCTGGCACAAACCATCATCGACGGGATCGACGACCTGGCTGCGCTCAACCGGAGCCAGGCCACACTGTTCGAACTGATGTCGAACCGCTTCGGGCTTGAGCAGGGAACCAGGCGCATGCATGATATCCTGATTAAGAAGGCTGACGCGGCGGCATGACTGGAACCGTAGATCGATCGATACAAATTGCCGAACTGTGCTAGCGTGACCGCGATTCACCCGGGCAAAACGTCGCGATGACTTTTGAGATTCAGGTTCCTATGGCGGCGCCGGCCGGAGCTGCGCATTCACAGCTGGCGGCGTCGGACACCGAACTCAGCAAGTCGGGACGATATGCCGTATGGGCATCGATCGTCTCCATTCTGTTCCTGTCGCAAATTGCCTACAACATCAACACGTTCCCGGCGTCGACCGACCTCATCTGCTATGCCGCCGTGACGGCATATCTGCTGATCAGCGGCTTCGCTTCGATCGGATTCCTGTCTCTGGCGCTGTTCGTCGTCGCGCTGGTGTTCGCCTGTTTCGGGACAGTGACCGCGACATCGTCGACGTCGTGGACCTCGCTGATGCTGCTCTTCGTTCTCTATGCGCCGTTCGCCATTCGGTTGAAGGGGGAGCCGGAGGGAGTCCACGAATACATCCTGTCCGCCTACGTCTCGGCAGCAACCTTCATCGCCGGCGTTGCGATCGTACAGATCGTGCTCGTCAACGCCACCAAATCGTCGCTACTGACCAACATCTACTTCAATCTGCCCGAAGCCATTCGCGGTGCCGGACACTACACCTTCGTCCGCGAAGGCGGCGGCATCATCAAGGCAAACGGCTTCTTCCTCCGCGAGTCGGCTGACCTTTCGCTCGTCGTTGCGCTAGCCCTCATCATCGAGGTCGGGTCGCGGGCGAGACTGCGCACCATGGGCATTCTCGTGGCAGGATTGCTGTGTTCGCTATCCGGCACCGGCCTGCTCGCGATCACGGCCGGCTTCTTGCTGCCGAGATCCGTCTTTCGCATCCCGCTGTTCATCGTCTATCTCGTCGGTCTGATCCTGGCGCTGTACCTGCTTTACAGTCTGGACGTTCCGGGTCTGGACCTGTGGTTCGACCGCCTCTCGGAGTTTCAAACACCGAATACCAGCGCCTATGCGCGCTTCGTCGCGCCGATGGAAATGATCGGACACAGCTTTGACAACGGCCTGCTCGCCACCTGGTTCGGCAATGGCGCGGGCAGCTATCTCAGGGACGTCCAACTCTACCACATGAACTATGAGGTCAACGATCCGACCTGGGCAAAGCTCACTTATGAGTATGGCCTGTTCGGCTTTGTCCTGATCTTTGCCATTCTCGTGCAACGATTGTACTCGAGCCGGCTGCGCATCGAGATCTGCAACTTTCTGCTGTTCAGCTGGATCAGTGTCGGCCTCGTGCTCAAGCCGAGCTTTGCGCTGATCGTCTGGTTGCTGACATTGGTCGGAAACCCGGCACGCCGACCGCCCCAACGCACAAGACCACCAGCGGGTTGACGCTCCACTAGCTTCATGTGGCGCCGGTTGCGCGCTCCTCACGACGTACTCCTCGCAAAGCGACACTAGTTGATCGTCGCGCCCCAAGCGGAACCGCGTCGCAAAAACACCGCATAGCGTCCACACGGACAACGAAGTCCGCCGGGAAGATGGAAGCTTCCGCGGATGAACCGGACGCCGAGAGAACCGGCGGCCGCGCTTTGCACCGCAGATGCCCGACATGCGAAGGACTGATGGCCGCGCATGCAACGTCGTTGCGCGGAACCGTCAAGGACGCCTCTCGGGCCGTGACAGTCACTACGGGAGACAGCATTGGCCAGGCTTCTCTCTATCCAATATTTGCGAGCATTTGCAGCTTTCGGGGTCGTCGCTTTTCACGCGCAAGGCTTCACCTACGGCCGGACGCTCGTCATCGGCAGCGCCGGCGTGGACATATTCTTTGTGGTCAGCGGATTCGTCATGTGGACCGTGAGCGCATACCGCACGCAGACGCCGGCGGAGTTCTTTGTAAGCCGCATCGTCCGAATCGTCCCGATGTATTGGTTCGTGACGCTTTCCTTCGTCGCCGCGGCACTTGTCTTTCCGGCGCTGTTTCCGCGGCTCGTCGTCAGCACCACGCACACGCTCGCATCTCTCTTCTTTGTTCCGATGCGATCTCCGAGCAACGGCGAGATCTGGCCGGTGGTGGTGCCAGGGTGGACCCTGAACTGCGAGATGTTCTTCTATGCCATTTTTGCCTTGGCACTCTTCCTCGACAACACCAGGCGGCTGCTCTTCCTGGCCGCGACGTTCTTCGTTATGATCCTGGTCGGTCGCCTCTACACCGGCGACAGTCCGCCGATCATTTTCTACACCAACCCGATCATGCTTGAGTTCCCGGCGGGGATTCTGCTGGGAAGAGCCTTCGAGCAGGATCGCCTGCCGCGGCTCCGCTGGGGTTATGTCGCGCTGGCGGCCGGTCTATTGCTGTTTGCCGCCTCAGCCTGGCTCGCGATCGACTCGCCGCGCGTGGCGGTGTGGGGCATTCCGGCGTTCCTCGTCGTTGCTGGAGCCGTCATCATCGAAAAGAACCGGAGCGTCCGCCTTGTTCCTGTCCTTGCCCTGCTCGGCGATGCCTCATACTCGATCTACCTGACGCATACCCTCACCATTTCCGCGATCGGAAAGTTCAAGGCATACTTGAATCCAGCGACGTTCTTCGTTGCAAGCTTGGCGCTTTCGGCCTTGATCGGCGTCGCCGCATGGCGGCTGGTCGAGCGTCCCTTCGCCGAGTTTCTCAAGCCACGTCCCAGGGTTCAGCAACCGCATTTCGCGGAGTGAATGATACCTTGTTTCGGATCAGGCAGCCGCTGGCGCTTTCTTCACCACGCGGAGCAGACTGAGCGCTCGCCTCATCCATTGCGGCCGGGCCGTCGGCACATAGCGCCAGCTCACCACGGAGCGCCGCAAGCCGCGCGGGCCGAACAATGCAAGGATCATCCACAAGAACAGCGACGTCCGCTGCGCCTGTGAGAAGCCTTGCGGAAACGCCAATGCCTTGAAAGTGGCAGATGCAATCTGCATCGCGCTATCGCCCGGAATGGGATGAATGTCCGGCCGCAACGAGTACGACGCCGCGCGCAGGCACAGGAACAGCAAATTCCTGTTGAGCGCGCCAGCATCCACCGACATGCCGACGCTGCTTGCCACTTCCGTGAAGAATTTGTGACGTCGACGCGTGAGGTCGACCTCGCGCGTGAAGCGGCTGTCGTCCAGATGCAGATGCGCGCCGTGGTTTAGCCCGTGAACGCGATAGTCCACCAGCGGCTTCGGGATCGTGATGACGTCGCCATATACGGGGGCCGCCGCGATCAAATAGCTATCGGGCGCGCGATCGATGAAATCAGATTCAAAACTGAAGATTCGCTCAACCACCGACCGCGGATAGGCGCTGCCCGATCCTGGAGGCGTCGGATAGACACCGGTCGTCGTAACCCAGGTGCGAATGTCCCGAGGCGTGGGATGTGAGTAGTATTGTGGCAGGATACTGCCCGTCGGGTGTCCCTTGGCATCGACGACCCGCATCTGAAACTGGAACTTGCTGGCCGCGTCGGACCAGGCTGCTGCAATTTCAGTCATAATGTCTGGATGAAGAGCATCATCGGAATCAAGAAATATCACGACGTCGCCAGTGCAGCGACGGAACCCGTTGACGCAAGACGGCATCTGACCGGCATTCACCTGGCTGATGATGGTGATCTTGTCGGCATAGGCTTTGATCACCTCGAGCGAATTGTCCGTCGATCCATCATCAACGACGATCACCTCGACATTCGGCCAGCGAATGTCGAGCGCGCTCTTGACCGCAGTGCCTACATAATCGGCGTAATTGTGATTGGGAATTACGACTGACAGGACGAGTTCATTCGTCACTTCGGGTTCCTCACGTGCAATCGAAGCCGAGTCCTTATTTGGTATTTGTGCGGCGTGACAACAGATTATCTCTGCACCCGCATGCGTTGCATTCTTGATAACGTCGAAACCGTGTCATCGCTTCCGCATATGTGGCCGCCTTTTCACTCGCCATGAAACTGTCGAATTATGGATAAAGATTGTGGCTAACAACAGTGAGGGGAACGCAAGCGAGTCGGGCAATAAGCGTGTTGCCAAAATAAAGGGAACGGCCGTGTCCGCAGAGCTATATCGAGAACTCGCCTGGCTTCCAAAACCTCCGTCCGATTTCTCGATCCGCTGCAGGGAACTGGCAAGCGGTTCCGACAGCGCCCCCGGAAAGAAAATCAGAGCACTCGCGACCTACGCACTCGATGAGCGGCAACTGTCGAGACTCGGACGGACGATTCGATCGTTGCAACTCGGCGGCGAGTCTCTCGCACCGCTCGTCCCCTTTCGCCTCGGCTTGATCGGAAACGGAACGCTCGACCTGATCGTTCCCGTTTTGGTTGCAACGGCGGCCCGCCATGGTTTTGCGCTCGAATGCGTCACCGGCGCCTATGATCAATATCTGCAAGACGCGCTGCAGCCAGAGTCCCTTCTCAACAAGGCGCAGCCCGACGCAGTCCTTGTTGCGCTCGATCATCGGGGATTGTCGCTGCATCCCTGCCCGGGCAACGAGCAACTAGCCACCGAGACCGTTGACGCGGCAATCGGACTTCTCGATTCGATCCGTGCCGGCATATCGCGCAACAGCGGCGCGCTGTGCATCTTGCAAACGCTCGCCGCGCCGCCCGAAGGACTGTTCGGATCCTTCGACCGCTCTCTGGCCGGCACGGCCCGCAATCTGGTCGATCGCGTCAATCAGAAGATCTCGCACGCGGTGCTGCAGTCGACCGACATGCTGCTCGACGTCGCCGGGATCGCCGAGACCGTTGGCCTTGCCGACTGGCACTCTCCGGCCCAGTGGAATCTCGCAAAACTGCCGTTCGCGGATGCCCTGGTGCCGCTTTACGCCGAGCATGTCGTGCGCATCATCGGCGCGCTGCGCGGCAAGAGCCGCCGCGTGCTCGTGCTCGATCTCGACAACACCGTCTGGGGTGGCGTGATCGGCGACGACGGCATGGAAGGCATCCAGATCGCGCAGGGCGACGCCACCGGCGAGGCGCATCTTTCCGTCCAGCAGCTCGCGCTGACATTGCGGGCGCGCGGCATCGTGCTCGCGGTGAGCTCAAAGAACACCGACAGCGTCGCGCGGCGGCCGTTCAAGGAACACCCGGACATGCTGTTGAAGGAAGAGCACATCGCGGTGTTCCAGGCCAACTGGAACGACAAGGCGACCAACATCCGCGCCATCGCAAAGGAGCTTGCGCTCGGACTCGATTCCTTCGTCTTCCTCGATGACAATCCGGTCGAACGCGGCCTGATCCGGCAGGAGCTTCCAGAGGTGGCGGTGCCCGAGCTCGATGCCGACCCCGCGAGCTACGCCCGCACGCTGGCCGCGGCCGGCTACTTCGAGGCGATCAATTTCTCCGAGGAAGACCGCGCGCGCGCCGAAATGTATCAGGCCAATGCACGCCGGCTCAGCCTCCAGGGCCAGGCGACCGATCTCAAGTCCTACCTGCGGTCACTG
This sequence comes from Bradyrhizobium sp. ISRA464, assembly GCF_029910095.1. Lineage (NCBI taxonomy): Bacteria > Pseudomonadati > Pseudomonadota > Alphaproteobacteria > Hyphomicrobiales > Nitrobacteraceae > Bradyrhizobium > Bradyrhizobium sp. ISRA464. The sequence continues at coordinate 5,366,573 of NZ_CP094526.1, forward strand.
GAAATGCGCATCGTGTTCGGCCCCTTCGACCGGACAACGCGAGCCCGCGTCACCCAGCTGATCAACAAGAGCAACCAGTTCAACCTGACGACGCGCCGCTACACCGAATCCCAGGTCGAGCAGTTGGAGGCCGACGACGGCGTCATGACGCTGCACGCGCGGCTGATCGACAAGTTCGGCGACAACGGCATCATCTGCGTGATCATCTGTCGCGCCACCGGCCGCAACACCTGGACGATCGACAGCTGGCTGATGAGCTGCCGGGTGCTCGGACGATGCGTCGAGCAGGCCGTGCTGGCCGAGATCGTCTTGCGGGCGCGCGCCGCCGGCATCACGACCCTCGAGGGCGTCTATCTTCCGACCGACAGGAACGAGATGGTCCGCGACCACTACGGCAAGCTCGGCTTCGCGCGCCTTGACGATGGCGCTGACGGAAGCAGCCGCTGGGCACTCCGGACCGACGTTGAACTGGAAGCTTTGCCGATGACGGTTCAGCGCGACGAGAAGCAGTTTGAGCCGGCTTGATCGGATCAGATCGCCGACAGACTTGAACGATAACTTCTGAGAGCCTCGAGCCCACGGACATGAGTCTGACATCGCCCCTGTTTTTTGCCTTTCTTGCCGCGGTCGTTGTGGCCTTTCACATCAGTGAATCGGTCGGCTATCGACGGTTCGTGCTTGGGGCCGCGAATGCGATCTTCATCGCAAGCTACTTGAGCGACGTCACGCAGGTGTTGCCGCTGCTCGCCTTCCTGGCACTCGGCTATGTCTGTGTATCCGCGCTTTACCTGCGCCAGTCGCCTCTGGTGCTGACGGCGGGCGTCGTCGCGATCCTTTGCTGCTACGTGTTCCTGAAGCGGTTCTCCTTCTTTGAAGGGTTGGGCCAACTTCCGTTCCCGTATCTGACGGTCGGGCTTTCGTACATCCTGTTCCGCATCCTGCACATCATGGTGGATGTGCGATCCGGAGATCTCACCGAGCGAATTGGTCCGCTGGCGTTCCTTCGCTTCACCTGCAACTTCCTGTGCTTCGTCTCCGGCCCGATCCAGCGCTATCAGGATTTCAACGCGATGGATGGGAAGGCCGCAGTCCGGCTCGACGCGTCGGTGGTTTATGCGGCGTTTTCCAGAATCGCGACCGGCTACGTGAAATTTGTCATCATTGCCGCGACCGCCGACTACGCCTTTACGTTTGTGAGTCCGCATCTGCTGCAGCCGGCCGGCCTTTCGTTCCTCAAGCTGTGCGCTGTCTATGCAACGGTCGCTTCGCTCTATACGGTCTATCTCTATTTCAATTTCTCCGGCTACATGGACATCGTGATCGGCATCGGAACCCTGCTCGGGCAAACGTTGCCGGAAAACTTCGACAGGCCGTTTTCGGCGCGCAGCTTCCTCGAGTTCTGGCAGCGCTGGCACATGACGCTGTCGCAATGGTTCAAGTTCTATCTCTTCAATCCCCTCCTGATGTTCCTGATGACCTGGCTGCCGTCACCGGCGCTGACGTCCTATCTGGGCGTTCTCGCGTTCTTCATCACGTTCGGCGTGATGGGCGTCTGGCACGGCACGACCGCGGTCTTCGTCATCTACGGCCTCCTGATGGGCGCCGGCGCTAGCATCAACAAGCTCTGGCAGGTGGCGTGCACCGAACGCCTCGGCAAGAAGCGCTATCGCGCGCTGACCGAATCCACCGCCTACATCTATGTCGCGCGTGGCCTCACGGTCGCCTATTTCGTGCTGGCACTGACCTGCCTCTGGGTCCCCGAGCTGCCTCAGTTCACCGCTCTGCTGGCGCGGCTCGGCTTCGCCGGTGTGGTCGCAACCTTCGTCGTGGTGGCGGCGGCGTTCGGGATCGCTGCGCTCATCCTGGATGTCGTCCAGGCTCGTCTTCGCATCCCCGTTACTCTGTCGGCGATCCGGAGCGGCGAGATCACCAGAAATCTGCACTTGGCAGGCAAGATGATGGCGATCGTCGCCGTCGCGACCCTGCTGCACAAGGCTCCGGACTTCGTCTACAAGGCGTTCTGAAATTGAAATACATCCTTCGACAGTCGGCGTTCACCTTGTTGTCGTTCGCCTTTCTATATGTGCTGCTCGCCGGCGCGTCGTTCCTCGTCTTTCCGGGCCCATCGAGCGCCGGTCCGCGGGATTTCCAGGCCGCGGGAGAAACGCTCTACATGACAGTTCCCAAATATGTCTTCCTTGGCCGCAGCGTGCTGGCCAACCCGGATCGGAAGATCATTCTGGTGGGAGCATCGAATACCGGAGTCGGATTCCGGCAGAAGCTCGTGCAGTCGAAACTCGCCTGCGCCAAGGTCAGCAACCTCGCGATGGGGGGCGCCAACATCACCGAGGTCAGGCAGGTGATCGATCTTGTCCACGATGTGCAGACCGATCAGGAGCGCCGGCAAAATACCTTCGTCATCGGCATCTGGTTCGGCATGTTCATCGATTCGGATGTGAAATTTGCCGATGGCGACCGCCATCGCGGCGAGAGCGATATCGATATCGAACGGTACCGCTACGGCTTCTATCGTCGCACGCCCGACGGTCCGGTTGCGGTGTTGCCACCGCAATGGCTGGACGCGGGTGTCATGGCGATCCGGCCGTTCCTGCTGCTCGAGAAGGCCGCGCGCGAGGCCCGGGCCGGCGTCAATCTCGTGATGACCGGCCGCACCAGCGCCCAACGCACCGACGACGAGCGCGAAAGCGTCGTGATGACGGAGGCGGACAAGCAAAAGGCGTTGCAATACTGGACGGAGACCATGGGGCGCCCCAACGACATTGCTCCAGGCCAGGTCGACGTCCTGAAAAAGACCATCCAGGCGCTGCTGGATTCAGGAGAGAAGGTCGTGCTCGTCGACCTGCCGATCCCCGCCTGGCATCGCGATGCAAGCCCGTATGAACCGAGCTACCGGCTGGCGCTGAAGGGCCTGCTTCAGGAATTCGGCGATCAGCCGAACTTCGCCTCGCTGAGCATGGACGACCTCGACAACGACCTCGACTATTCGGACGAGGTGCACGCCAAGCGGCATCTGGCCGATGTCTGGTCGATCAGGCTGGCGAAGACGCTGGATTCGTTCCTCTGCCAGCAGAAGCCCGACAACGCGCCACGGGTCACCACCGTGCGCTCTTCGGAGGGGTGACAGCGGTTCCGGACAACTGACCGGCACGCAATCCGCGCGCCGCGCGCCACCACAACTCAGTCGACAAAGGAAGACGCAAATGGAGAAGGCCGAAGTCTACAGCAAGCTCACCGCCGTTTTTCAGGACGTCTTTGACGAGGACGACCTTGCGCTGACGCCGCAAACCACTGCCGACGACGTCGATGGCTGGGACAGCCTGTCTCATATCCGCCTTGTGCTGGCCGTATCGAAGGCCTTCGGCGTGAAGTTCTCGGCTTCCGAGATCGGCGGCCTCAAGAATGTCGGCGAGTTCGCCGACCTGATCGAGAAGAAGGCGTAACGGCGCGTGAACCACCCGGCGAACCACATCGCGTCAGCATCGGACGTACTGGCCTTCCATCACCTCGGGCTTGCGGTCGCCGCCCCGGAGGAGGCCTTTCGTTACCTGGCGTCACTCGGCTATGTCCCGGGAAACTCCGCTTACGATCCGATACAGCGGGTCAACCTCGCCATGCGGCATCACCCGGTGATGCCGGATGTCGAGGTGATCTGGCCGGGCGACGGCCCCTCCCCCATCGACAAGCTGATCAAGCGGACCGGCACCATGATCTACCATTTGTGCTACGCCTGCCCCAATGCCGAACGCGCGCTCGATGCGCTGGCGGCGTCCGGGGTCGAGATCGTGCCGGTCGGCACGCCCGCGCCGGCGATATTGTTCGGCGGCCAGAAGGTCTCGTTTCACCACGTTTCCGGTTTCGGCCTCATTGAGCTTCTCGAAACCGACATTGAACCTCAGGCGACGATTGCATGAAGACCGCTTACTGGGTACGCCGCTTCAGTCATGTCAGCCGCATTCCGTGCAGCCTGACGCTCGCTGCCCTGCTTGTCGCAGTGCCGGCACAGGCTCAGGTCGTCGGCTTCGGACGATCGTCGGCGCCAATGTACGGAGGAACCGGCGTGTCGCCGATGCCCGCGAACCCGTTCCCGCCGATGAAGGGTACATATGCGCCGCCCCATAAGGCGCCGGACGGGACAGCCTGCATATCGGTCCATCCGTCGACGCATCCGCAGGTCATCAATCCGAAGATCATCGATCAGATCGTGACCTTGAACAACGCTTGCGGCCAGTCCATCAACGTTCAGGTCTGCTATGCCGGCAGTTCGGACTGCATCAAGGTTGCACTGAGCGGCTACCAGAAGCTGCAAAGGATCCTCGGGATCTCGGCGGGCTCGACCGCATTCCGCTACGAGTACCGCGAGCTCTATTGATGGCGCAGTCAACACCACCCGCAGCCCTTGTCGGGTCGCACGATGCTTGCCCGCCGACGCATGTGGTCACTCATGACATCCTGACGGAGATCTACCGCGCCGAATTCAGCATCCTCACTCGAACCGGGCCTTGAGCGCATGTCCAACACCACTCAGGCAATCGTATTCGGAGGTGCCGGCTTCATCGGAACGCATCTGATGAACCGGCTGGTCGCATCCGGGCAATACCGGCGGGTCGTTGCCGCCGACATCGGCAAACCGAGAACCCTGGTTGCCGGCGTCGAATATGTCCATCACGATGTCCGCGAGCCGGTCGACCCTAAGCTCGCACGCGGCCTGCCTGCCGACATCTTCAATCTGGCGGCGATCCACACGACACCGGGCCACCCGGACGGCGAATACTACTACACCAATGTGCTCGGAGCGGTGAACGTGTGCCGGTTTGCCAAGGAAACTGGCAGCCGGAATATCACTTTCACAAGCTCGATATCCATTTACGGTCCGAGCGAAGCCCCGCTTGACGAAGACTCGCAGCCCGCGCCGGTCAGCGCCTACGGACGTTCAAAGCTATCGGCCGAAGCCATCCATCGTCTTTGGCAGTCAGAGGACGCGGCAAGACGACTCACGATCGTTCGCCCCGCCGTTATCTACGGCCTCTATGAGGGAGGCAATTTCACGCGGCTGTCGCGGCTGCTGCAAAGACGGGCTTTCGTCTATCCCGGCCGAACCGATACCATCAAGTCGTGCGGCTATGTGAAGGACCTGGTGTCGTCGATGCTCTTCATGGCGGCACGCAACGATGGCGTGTCGGTCTACAATTTCTGCTACGAGCACCGCTACACGATCAGCGACATCTGCGCAGCGTTCACGCAGGCCGCCGGCTACAAGAAGCCAACGCTGACCATTCCGATATGGTTCATGAATCTCGCCGTCCTTCCGTTCGAGGTGCTGCACAAGGCCGGCATCAAGACCGGGATCAACCGCGAACGCATCCGGAAGTTGTGGTTCTCAACGAACATCCTGCCGAAGCGGTTGGTCGCCAGCGGGTTCAAGTTCGACTACGACGTAACGAGCTCGCTTCACGAATGGAAGCACGACTCCGGCATCGGCGATTTCGATTGATCACCGCGCGATCTCTAACTGGTCTCTGACAGGCCAAGAACGTCCTGAAGTACGGCTTGGTCGACGACAGTTGGCGACGATCCGCCTCGGCTTGGCGTTCTCTTCCTCGAGCTGACGCTGCCGCTTTCACCTCCGTCGGCATCCAGCCCGCCACACTTCGTTGCGCCAGTTGTAGAACGTCGCGTCCCTGATCTCCGGCTGGCCGGAGACCTTCTCGAGACCTTCTCAACCGATACCCATCCTCGCCTGTCGGGCGGTGCGAAAGTTCCCATGTCCACCCATGGAACCCGGACCTCGCGCGCGGTACCGCCACTGAAAAGAGCCACTCCGGTCACAGCTTTGGCCGCGCGTCCTTCTGATCGTATTTTCTTCTACTTGCTCGCCTGTCGTCTTTCGTTCGACTTGTTGTTGTACGCGGCCGGCTATGCGCCGACGACCGGCACGAGAATTGCTCGGTTTGACCGGAACCGCAGTCGACCAGCGATAGTGCCCCGCGACCCAAGGCAAGTTCCGCAAATGTATGATGCACCGCACTCTTGCTGACACATTTGTTTGGCACGTTCGAGGGGCTGATGCGTTCAGCGTGGGCCAATTTTTGCTCACTTCGGCGCGGCACAATCCAGGAACTCAAGTCAGGTAGACGAGCCGGATGCTCCAAACTCGAATCACACCCCCTCGCGAGATCGAATCTCCCACGCAAGAGTCGGCTTCGCTGGAGCAGACGATTTCTGCCGCGGTCGCGCTGATCGGCCGCCAGTACCCTGTGATGATTTTCGTGATGTGCCTGTGCATCGGTCTGGCCGGCGTCTATTTGGTGACCGCACCGAAGCGATATACCGGCACCGCCGTGCTCCTGATCGACAGCCGCAAGATGCAGGGCCTGCAGACCCAGCAGGCAACCACCGCCGACAGTTCGATCGACTCGGCCATGGTCGACAGCCAGGTCGAAGTGCTGAAGTCCGAGACCATTGCGACAAACGTCATCAAGCAGCTGCACCTGCTCGATTCGCCTGAGTTCACCGGCGAGGAAGCTGGGCTGCTCTCCAGCGTCTCGAACCTGTTTTCCTGGATGTTTCCGGAACAGCGCCCGTCCGAAGCCGCATTGATGCGTATCGCGATCGGCAAGGTGCTCGGCAACCTCTCGATCAAGCGCGTCGGCCTGAGCTATGTCATCGAGATTTCCTACCAGTCGCGCTCGCCCGACGAGGCCGCACGTATCGCGAATGCGGTGGCCGAAGGCTACATCAACGATTCGCTGGAGTCGAAATATCAGGCGTCACGGCGCGCGGCGGTCTGGCTACAGGATCGGCTGAAGGAACTGCGGACGGAGGCATCCACCGCAGAACGCGCCGTCGTCGACTTCAAGGCGAAGAACAACATCGTCGATGCCGGCGGGCGGCTGCTGACCGAGCAGCAGCTGGCGGAGATCAACAGTTCTCTGACGCAGGCTCGCGCACAGCGCGCCGAAGCGCAGGCCAAGCTCGAGCGGATCACGGCAATTCTGAATTCGGACGACGGCGACTCCAAGGTCATCCTGAATGATCTGGCGACCGTGACCGACACCATGAACAATCCGGTGATCACCAAACTGCGGCAGACCTATCTCGATTACGCGGCGCGTGAGGCCGACTGGTCCAATCGATACGGACCGACCCACCTTGCGGTCGTCAACCTGCGCAACCAGATGCGCGAAATCAGGCATTCGATCACCGATGAGCTGCGGCGCACGGCCGAGGTCTACAAGAGCGACCTCGCGATTGCGAAAGCGCGCGAGGAATCCAGTCAAAAGAGCCTGAACGATACAATCGCGTTGTCCAATGGCACCAATCAGGCACAGATCGCCTTGCGCGATCTGGAGAGCAATGCACAGAGCGCCCGCGCGCTGTCGGACAACTTCCTGCAGCTCTACATGGTCTCGGTTCAGCAGCAATCGTTTCCGATCACTGAAGCGCGCGTGATCACGCAGGCGTCCAATGCTCCCAACAAGACATCGCCCAAGACGACCCTCATTCTGCTGGCGACGCTGATCGGCGGGGCAATCCTCGCAGGGGGCGTCGCCGTGCTGCTCGACATGATGGATCGGGTGTTCAGAACGGTGTCTCAGGTCGAGCAGTACCTCCACACTAGCTGCCTTGCCTCGATCCCGACGATCGGCAGCGAGCAGAACGCGCGCCTGGCCTCGCATCCTCTGCTGTCCAGAGCAGGACGGCTGTTCAACAGGCGAACGAAGAAACCGCAGCCAGCGGCACCAAAGCCGGTTGCAGCGGCAGCTTCGGGTCTGCCGCTGGGAAAACCCGAACTCAGGTCAAGACACCCGCAGCCACATGGCGATCGTCTATTGGCGGCCGACCAGAGCGTCGGCAGATACGTGATCAACTCGCCCTTCTCGCGCTTTGCGGAGGGCTTCCGTTCGATCAAGCTTGCATGCGATCTCAGCAGCTACGGATCGTCCAACAAGGTGGTGGGCATTACCTCCGGGCTTCCCAATGAGGGCAAATCCACGGTCAGCGAGGCGCTGGCCCAGACCGTTGCACAGAGCGGCTCCCGGACGCTCCTGATCGACGGTGATATCCGCAATCCAAGCCTCACCGCGAGGCTGGCGTCCTCCGCGCAGGCCGGCTTGATCGACGTTGTCCTGGGCAGGGTCGATTGGACGGATGCGGTCTGGATCGATCCCCAGACCAATCTTCATTTCATGCCGTGCGTTGTGACCTCACGCTTCTCCAATTCCAGCGACGTGCTGGCCTCGCAGCAAATGGAACGATTGTTCCAGCATCTGAGGGAGCACTACGATCGCATCATCCTCGACCTCAGCCCGCTCGCACCAGTGATCGACGTTCGCGCCACCGGGGCGCTGGCGGATTCGTATATTCTGGTCGTCGAATGGGCCAAGGCCAAGGTCGACATTCTCGAGCGCGTGCTGAGCGAAGCCCCTGTCGTCCGCGAACGCATGCTTGGTGCAGTCCTTAACAAAGTGAACATGGCGGTGATGAGCCGCTACGACATCTACAGCGCCGGCTACTACCGCAATCGGTACTACAAGCGGTACGGCTACGTCGACTAGCGCTTGATCCGGCGAAGGGATAGACCCGATCATCCGGGCGGCCAATGAGACGACGCGCCGTGGGCGCGGACTCATTAGTGCGCAGCCAAATTCGGATTGATGCGAGTTTGACGAGCGCCAGATAGTTGGCTGCGAGCTTGTCATATCGGGTTGCGACGCGCCGACATTGCTTGATCTTTGTTGAAGAGCCGTTCGATCAAGATAAGCGCGCGATACAGATAGGGGTTGAAGCTGCTTCCGACGCCATAGCGGACTTGGCCGGACTTGCTACTGGCTCGCCCCGGTCGCGAATGACCCATCTGAGACATCTGCCGACGCGCAGCATCACTTGTCGTGCAACACTTGCGGAATCCACAGTGATGGCGACAAGTATGTGAAACATGGGCCATGCATGTACCGTCGCGTGGCGCGTGATAGCGCCTCCTCAGCCCGCTGAAGGGCTTGAGGCGTCTGCGCGTCAAGCAGCATCGCCAACCGCACGCTAACTTCGCCCGATATCAAGCGGGATTCTCCAGTTGAGATTGTGGCTGAACAGTTCCGGGCACGGAACAAACCCGCGACAGACAGGCGCCCTAGCCGAAAGGATGAGTCGTGGTAAACTAAACCAAATTCGTGGTAAACTAGATTAAATTGTCAGATTCAATTTCATTCGGTAGCAGCGCCTTGGACATCGTGATGCGATGGTCCCGGCGCAGGGCCGCGCAAATTGCGACACCGGGCAAGATGCCTCTCAACGTTGCCTAGGATGAAGTCATGGTCACCGATCATACTTTCCGACACAGCGCGCCTGTCATCAATTTTGAAAAGGATTGCACGCTTGCTGCGACAAGGTCGGGAATCCCCGAAGCCGTCCTTGTGATCGCCACGCGAAACGAGATCACAGCAGCCGGAATGAAAACCGTACTGCATGCGGCCGGTTACCGTGTGGCGGCGCACTGCTCATGCGAAGATGACCTCCTGCGTTCCCTGGATGCCTACCGCCCGGATATCATCATGCTGGCCGAAACCATTGCCGGACGGGACGCCATGAGGGTGGTGTCGCGACTCCGCGCCTGCGACTGCTCTCTGGCGATAATCTTTCTGGTGGAGGAGCACCACGCGATTGCGGCCTCGGATCTTCTGGTCCTTGACGTGGAGGGGATTCTGTCGAGCGGCGTCGCCTGCGCCAAGAGCTTCATCGAGTGTGTGCAGAGCGTGCATCATGGCAGGAAGTGGATCGACCTAGACTTGTTGCGCCAGCTCGCGATCGCGGAACGGTCCTCCGCAATTACGCGCGCACTGACGTCGCGCGAAGCTGATATAGCCCATCTCGTATCGCGAGGCTTGCACAACAAGCAAATCGCCCGCGTACTCGATTTGTCCGAAGGCACCGTCAAGATGCACTTGCATCACATCTACGGGAAGCTTCAACTTGAGGGCAGAACGCAGTTAGTGCTGTCGATGACTGGAGTATCGGGCCCCGCGGGAGAGCCGACCCCTCCTGATCTCGTGGCCGTTGCAAGGCGCTAACCGAGTGGGTTAGCCGAGGGATTCCGCCTGCCGAAGCCCGGGATCCATGACTCCCAATACAGACCGGGAAGAGGAGATCCGGGGGCCCGCGTTGGTGCTCCCGGCTTTACTACGAAACGTCTCTTCGCAAACCCTATCGCGTCCGCGCTGCCGGCGTTCGCCAGCACGTTGGGCTGCACTCCCGGGGCTGAGCTGCCTGCCAGCGGCCTATATCCATCGATTACTATCGAAGGAATGCTATCGAGGTGCGAATAGACGCGCGCGCGCATTTCACGGTAACGCTTCGATGGCCCGCTACGTCGGCAGCCGGATCAGACTTACGCCAGGCGTAATGGTCGGTGAAAGCTTCGGTATCACTCTCAACAGGAGGGTAACCATGTCACGAGCCGCTTACCTGTCGCTACTTGCAGCGATCACTTCATTCGCACTTGCCTCGAGCGCTGCCCTAGCGGACAGCACAAACGGGAATAAGACCGGATTTAACACGACGTCTACAACAACGACCACGAGCGGTCAGGGTGGAAGCGGCAATACCTGCAACGACAATCCCGGGTGCACTACAACGACCTCCACCACGACCACTACACAGAATAACGGTGGCAACAACAGCTCTTCAACTTCATCGTCGACATGCGATGGCCCAGCGGGGCAGTGCAAGTAGGCCGCTCGGCACATGGTATCTTACTGCTTGCGAATAACGCCAAGATGGGCGTCGTGGGTCACACAGCCTTAGGTTCCATCAAGATGCTCTAGCGAAACAGGAGGAAATCCATGACACGGCTGATCTCTGTTCTCGTGCTAGTAGGTTCAGTTGCCTCGAGTGCTGCCCTCGCGGATAGCACTAACGGAAATAAGAACGGATTTACGACGACGACAACCACCACCCAGGGCGGGAGCACCAATACCTGCAACGGCAATCCAGGGTGCACTACAACGACCACCACGCAGAACGGGGGCGGAAACAACAGTTCATCAACCTGCGACGGCCCAGCCGGGCAGTGCAAGTAACGCAGAAAACGTGATCTGATCAGCGCTGTGGTCGAGGCGTCAAGCCGCGGCCACGGCACTGGCTCAATAGGCGGTGGGCACCAGCGATGTGGAAGCCGTTGGTGGTTTTCATTGGTTCGATCGGGATTGGCCTCCCTGCCGCGATCATACTTGCAGCAACGGAGACGAAGGAGCTGTCGGAGACTCAGCCGACCCCGTATCGGCTCGCTGAGGTCAGTCGTGGGCCCGCCGTAACCAAGGTGCTGGCGGCGGGTACCATCCAGCCCGTCGTGAGCGTTGTCGTTGGTTCGCAGGTATCGGGCCAGGTTCAAGAGATCCTGGTCGACTACAACGATTCAGTCAAAGAAGGGCAGCCTATTGCGCGGCTCGATCCGCAGCTCTTTGTCACGCGTGTGGAACAAGCACGGGCCGAGGTCGATGTGGCGAGACAGGCCGTGCGGATTGCGATGGACGAGGTGGCGACTGCGGAGGCCGCCGGGAACAGCGCAGCGGCCGAGCGCAACAAGGCGGAGGCGGAAGTCAAACGCGCCGAGGTCGTTGCGGACAACGCCTTGCGCCGGTTCGAGCGCAAAACTCAGCTGGTAAAGAGCGGCTCAAGTTCGGTCAGCGATCTCGACGATGCTCGCACCGCCCATGAGGCAGCGGCTGCAGATGTGGAGTCGATCAAGGCACAGTTGGCGTCACAGCAAGCCCGTGCACAGGAGGCCGGTGCTAAACTTGGCGTGGCGCGCTCCCGCGTGGCTCACAGCGAAGCGCAGGTCCGGCGCAGCGAGGCGGCATTGCGGCAAGCTGAAGCCGATTTGGAACGTACCGTGATCCGTGCGCCGATGGACGGTGTGGTCATCGAGCGGAGCGTTACAGCGGGCCAGACGGTCGCCGCCAGTTTTCAGGCGCCAACGCTGTTCACAATCGGTGATCTTAGCGCAGTTTCGATCGAGCTCGCCATTGATGAGGCCGACATCGGCCAGATCGCTCTCGGCCAATCGGTCACATTCTCAGTAGACGCATACCCGAACAAAGCCTTCGATGGCCGTGTTGTGCAAATTCGGAAAGCTCCGCACACGCAAGACAGCGTGGTGACATACACCGTCGTCGCATCCGCAACGAACGAGGGCCAGCTACTGTTTCCCGGGATGACAGCCAAGGCCGAGATCATCACCGACGTGAGACCCGATGCCCTGCAGGTTCCCAGCGCCGCCCTCCGCTATCGGCCGCAAGGTATCGTCGAACCATCTGGATCGCATGTTTGGGTTTTTGATCGTGACAGCATCCATCCCATCGCCGTGCGAGTGGGTCTTAGCAGCGGCGGCTTGACCGAGATCGTTGGGCCTCTTCGAAAAGGGACGACGATTATCGTCGGCAATCTCGTGCAGGAAGCCCACCGGGATACTGTGACGCAAACGCTCCGCCTGATGCTAGCGAGTTGGACCGGATGGGTGCGCGCTGCGGTGGCCGAACGAGCCCGGTCTTAGGAGGCTGAGTGTGCCCGGGTACGTCATTGAGGGGGATAGGCTGAGCAAGCACTACCGTTTGGGGGGGCGCACCGTGATCGCTCTCGATGATGTCTCGCTGGTGGTCGAAGCAGGGGACTACGTTGCCGTTACCGGTGCTTCGGGCTCCGGCAAGACGACTCTCATGAAAATCCTGGGCTGCCTGGAACGCCCCAGTAGCGGACAATATCGCCTCAGCGGCATCGATGTTGCGGGCCTGACTGCGGACCAGATGGCAGAAGTCCGCAATCGCGCCATCGGCTTTCTGTTCCAGTCCTTTCTGCTGCTGCCACAGAGCACCGCCGTTGAGAACGTCGAGATGCCGCTTGCCTATGCGGGGGTGTCGCGGTCGGAACGACAAAGGCGGGCGCGCGCTGCGCTGGCGAGCGTCGGATTGGCCGATCGCGAGGATCACCGGCCCGGGCGCTTATCCGGCGGGGAGCAGCAACGGGTGGCCCTCGCGCGGGCCGTCGTTAACCGCCCCAAACTCCTGCTCGCGGACGAGCCGACCGGAGCGCTCGACGGTGCCTCGGCGGGCGAGGTGATGCGCCTCTTCGCCGAACTCCACCACTCGGGTGTTACGATCGTGCTGGTGACCCATGACATGTCCATCGCGGACCACGCCCGGCGCGTGTTGCGCTTCAAGCTGGGGCGGTTGGAGACGGAGGAGATGATTGCTCGATGAGGCTCGCGACAACACTGGTACCAGCGCTACATGCGCTCAGGGTGCATCGACTTCGCACCGGACTGGCGCTGCTTGGCATCTGTTTCGGTGTTGCGGCGATAGTACTCATAGTCGTCCTGGGTTCGACCACCCAGGCGAAACTCGACGCAGAGATCAGGGAGCTCGGGGCCGACGTGCTTCTCGTGCTGCCTGGCCCAGCGCGCAGCAAGGGAGCCTGGAGCACCAAGGGCAAGCCGGCGGTGACCGAAGCGGACGGCGATGCGATCGCGCAGGAAATCTCGGGGCTCGTCGCAGTGGCTCCCGCCCTGCGCGGATCGACGCAGGTGGTCGCCGGAAACCGTAACCAGTCCACTACGGTGCGCGGAGTTACGCCAGGCATGTTCGAGGCACGGCCGTGGCCGCTGACAACAGGGCGACCACTCGTCGAGGAGGATGTCCGGCGATCAGCCAAGGTGGCACTACTCGCGCATGGAATCGCGAGAACCCTGTTCGGCGATGAGGATCCGAGCGGCCAGGTTGTCCGCATCAAGCAGATTCCGTTCGTTGTCGCCGGCGTTCTGGAGGAGAAGGGGCATAGTCTGGACGGCGACGATCTCGACAACCAGATCTTCATTCCCATCACGACCGCCCGTAAGCGTGTCTTGGGCTTCTTCCGGGGCCACCCGACAGCCGTTGGAGGGATCACGTTGCGAGTGGCCAATACGGCCGAAATGGAGCAAGCGAGCGCAGGTGTGCGCGGTCTCTTGCGCGAACGTCACCGCATAGGACGCAACGATCTCGACGACTTCGTCGTGCGTGACCTGGCGGCCGCACAGCGCGCGCAATCGCAATCGGCCTGGCTTACCACATTGATGCTCACAGGAGCAGCGGCGGTCTCCCTCGTCGTCGGCGGCGTTGGAATCATGAACGTGATGCTCGTTTCGGTGAGTGAGCGCCGACAAGAGATCGGGTTGCGCATGGCAATTGGCGCGCGTCGTCGCGAGATCGGCTGCCAGTTCTTGATCGAAGCCGGCCTGCTTTCGCTATTGGGGTCAGGAGTCGGCGTGGTGCTGGGAGTGTGCGGCGCGCTCTTTTTCGGTGCTGGGCCAGCAATCGAGCGTCCGGAAACGGGGCTGGCCATTCTATGCGCGGCGGGCGCGGCAACGCTGATCACCATCGTGTCCAGCCTCTATCCGTCGCGAAAAGCAGCCCGTTTAGACCCCGCCGAGGCACTGACCCAAGGCTGATGCAAACTTGATGAGCGCGGTTTTCATCGCGCTCAGATGGACGGCGCCGATGCGACTCCTGGACTTTCACTGTTCCCACGTGGGCGGACCAGACGAGCTCCTGGATCAGCGGGCTGGTGCGATGCCATGACTTGCCGGTTCTTCTAAGCGGAGGGCCGCTTATGGCCCATCGTGTCATCTCGCTGCGCTGCAGATTTAGGCCGAGGTGTTGAGCCGGCGATGCCGGCCCAGCCCCCTTGCCAAGTGTCACTGGCGCGAGTTGATTCGTAGGATCTGCGCGTTGTTCGCGGCGACAATCGTGCTGTTGGCGGTGCCGACTACCGCCTGGACGAACTGCAGGAACTTTGTCGTGTCGACGGTCGCGGCGTTTGCGGCAAACAACACGTCCTTGTCCCGCATTTCAAACTTGCTGGCGAGGAAGAAGCCGGACGGATCGCGGAAGTCGGCATTGTAGACCACGGGCACCAGCGGACCGGTGAACCTGGAGCAGTCGACGCCCAGTCGTTCCACCAGCTCGCGCGGCTCGCGCCGATAGACATAGACGCCCGCGGGTTCTGCCTGCGCATCAATCAGGCCACCAGCCTTGGCCATCGCCTGCGCCATGGTGATCTTCCACATATCGAATGGGAATTGGGCCTGCCCGCCGAAGTTTCCTCCGATCGTGAACGCGCCAAAGGCGAGGAAGACCTGCGGTTCGCGGTAGACATAGATCGTGTCGCCGGGATGGACCCAGACGTTGTTAGCCGGCTGATACACCAAGGCTCCGAACGGAACCGTGGCGCGCTTGCCGCCGCGCTCCAGCGTCACCCAACTCTCCCAGCCCGGCCCCGTCAGGCCGCCGGCGCGCGCGATCAGGTCAAGCACCCGCTCGCCGGCCGCATTCGCGGTCAAACGGGCCGGCGTTCTCACTTCACCCAGCACGCTGATAAGAGAAGTGTTTTGCGTGATCAAGGACACCACGACTTGCGGTTCAATGGCGCGGTTTCCGATTGCCTTCACGATATCGCGCTGGATGTCGGTCGGGGTACGGCCGTTGGCCTTCACTTGACCTGCGTAGGGAACTGTAATGTTCCCGTTCAAATCAACGTTCTGGTTTGGCAAGGCCACAAAGTTACCTGGCCGCACACCGGCCTCTGCCGGGATAAACAAGCCTCCGGCGGCGGCTTCGAAGATCGACACGGCCACCGTGTCTCCGATGCCAAATCTGATGCCTGGCGGTGGCCGACGATCGGGAAACGACCCCGCGATGGCTCCAGGGCCATATTCCTTCAGGATGTCGACAACGGTCGGTGTGAGCTTGACCAAGACGTAATCCGGCCCCGACCGCGTAATCTCGCTCTTGATGACGTGATCTTCCGGCCCGGACGATGGCATGATCGCGCATCCCGCGGAAGAAAGCAGAATGCCGAGCAAGACTCCCCATACTAAAACGCTACGCCTCACAACGCGTCCCCCCTCACTCCAGGCTACACTTCGTCAAATTCCCCAAGCCGCGTCAACGAAGCCCTAGGAGATGGTGAGAATAAGGAGATGATGTTGCAGCGCAGTTACAGGTAAGCGCGATTTTAAATGGGCAGCGACACTGTCTAATACAGGAGCGCTGCCCAATATTCGTTGTGTCGGCACGCAGGTACCAGGCAATGTGAATGCAAATGACTGCTCCCTTCAGCAGTTCCATGCGCGCGGTTCCACCGTGATACTGATCCCTCTGATGTTCCGATTGACGCAGGGCCGGAATGCGTCTGACACCAAATCGCCACGGTTACTGTCGCGTCGACGGCTTGAAATCAAACTCCGGCGGATCGAGATCCGCGCCTGCGGACCAAAATCGGCACAACGGCATTGCCGGTTGCTTGCAACAAAATTGAGCGGTGCAACCGATCATCTTTTGATACTAGTGCGACGTTGTTGGGCAAGACGTCCAGCACCGGCTCAAATGAAGGTTCCGTCATCATTGCCCATGATACGTCCAATACTGCTGTGCGCTGCTCTACTGGTTGTCGCTCATGGTTCCAGCCGGGCCGAGACGCCACGTCCGGGCATGATGAACTGCGCGTCCGGTGTCAGTCCCGAGCAGCGACAGCGGTGCGACGAGGAGGCCTTCAAGCAGGTTGAGGCCGGCAGCCAATCGACACAGCTCGATGGCGGCTGGCGATTGGTGAGAAGCAGAGACCCCGACGGCGGCACCGACGCCATTTCGGCGATGCATGTGGTCGATAGTGCCAGATCGGATGCGCGTCTTGCAGGCTTGAGCCTGCAATGCGGACGCGACGGGATCGACGTTGCGCTCATCGTCCTCGAGCCCTTGTCGCGCTCGGAGCGGCCGACCGTGATCTTGACGACGGGAGGAAAACGCGCGGAGTTCGAAGCGTCCGTGGTCCAGGGCGGTGCAGCGTTACGGCTGCCCGCGGATGCGTCGAAGCTTGCGGCCAGTGATTGGCAGAACGCCACTGAGCTCTCCGTCGAAATCGCGGCCAAGCCGAACGCGATCCTTGGTGCCGTGCCGATCAGTGGACTGCCGACGGCTCTCAGCTACCTGTCGCAAAATTGCCATGCCCGGTAGGTCGATGGCGGGAACCTCGTGGGTTCCCTGTGTGAAGAAGCGCTTCGAGCATCCTGCCGGCAAACGCCGAGCGTAAATTGCAATCTCGACAGGCAACGATTGGCCGCGTGTTGGCGTCGCGCATTCGTATATGCGATAGTTGGGACTGGCCGCCCTTGTCGCGGTGAAATCATTCCCGCCCCATTCCAGCCCAGCTTCGAAGTCTCGCATTTGTCGGTTGCCTCTTCCCTCCTGACCATACTGCTAGCCGCGGTTCCGACCTTGGTCATCGCAAACGGCGTTTTCGCGCAGCAAGCGATCGCACTTGTCGCCGCCGTCATGCTGGCCTTGGCGGTCAGGGGAGCCGACGCCGAACTCACATCGACCGCGCAGTTGCTCAAGCGATTTTCGGCCGCAATCCTGATCCCAGTTGTCTGGATAGTGGTCCAAATCCTGCCATTGCCGTTCTCGTCGTTGGTAAACCCAATCTGGTCGGCAACTTCGATCGCGCTGAACGCGCCATCGCTGCCGGTCCGCATCAGCCTTGATCCCGGCGCGACACTGCAAGGCCTGTTTGCTTATCTGGTCTACGTGTCGCTGGCGGTGTCGACTATCATCATCAGCAGGGATCGCCACAGGGCCGAAACGATCCTGTTCGTGTTGTGTGCAGTGACGACTTTCATGTCGCTCGAAGTCCTGCTCGGCCGGCTTGATTTTTTTGCCGCCATGACTCCGGCCGCAGACGCCCCAACGAGCCCGTTTCCCGCAGCAGCCGCGCTGGCCACGGTCGCCAACACCGCACTCGTTGCCCGGGCGTTCGAACGGCACCTGCACCGGCGGGACATCCGCGATCTGGCCTCGGTCCGGCTCTGGCTCGGGCTCCTTTCCGGTTCGTTCGGAATTGTCGTGGCGATCGCCGCGATGGCGACCCTCGCGCGAGGAGCGCTGCTGGCGGTCGCCGGACTGGGATTGACCGCGATCGTCTTCATTGCTGCGGTCCGCCGCCTCGGCTTTCGCTCGTGGCCATCCGCGGTCTTGTTTGCGATTCTCGTGGCGATCGTCGGCTCGCTCGCCGTGCCGCGCTTTCAGTCCGGCGGTTCGAGCCTGCTTGGATTGGTCAGGTTCGCTCCCGAAACAGTGGCATTGGCAGGTCACATGCTCTCCGATGCACCGTGGTTGGGAAACGGCGTCGGAACGTTTTCCGTGGCGTCGCGGACCTATCAGAACATTGACGCCGCGGCGCCGGCGGTCGCTCCTTCCACCGCGGTCCTAGTCGCGATCGAGTCCGGACGGCCTGCGCTCGTGATCCTCGCGGGCTTCGCCGCCCAACTGTTTTTCGCCATGTTTCGCGGCGCCGTTCGGCGAGGACGCGATTCCTTCTTCGCGTCGGCCGCGGCTGCCGGCGTTCTAGTTGTATTCTTCGAGGGCTTCCTTGACTCAAGCTTCTCGAGCCCCGCGGTCAGGATCGTCGTAGCCGTCATGATCGGATTGGGACTTGCACAATCTGCCGGCCGGACAAGCGGCCTCAAACGCTAGGCGACCACCTGCTCGCACCATAGTAGGATGGCTCTACGCTCACGTCTGACCTCTGGATCGGAAATGGCTTCATTGAGCAGGATTCGTATCCCTCTGATGGCGCTGGCGCTGGCCATCGGATTCCATGTCGTCGTCTCCGCCGTCACGGAGATGACGGCGCTCGAGCACGTGCCATTTCCGTCCGATGCCGCCAAGATCAGCTCGCCCTGGGCCGGGGACGTGCCTTCGCTTTCGGCAATGCTCTCACCTTTCGGATCGGAGCTGGAAAGCAACCACGCCTTGATCAGCGCGCTGCTGGCTCTCGAGGCCAGCCGGAAAAAGCAGACGACCGTACAGTCCGCCCAGTACACCAACGCCATCGGGCGGGTCAGGCGGACACTGTCGATTTCGCCTTACAATCCCGAGCTCTGGCTCGCGCTGGCACTGCTTCAGGCTCAACGCGATCCGCACGATCCTGTCGTGTTCGAGGCACTGAAGATGACCTATTTCACCGCTCCAAACGATACGCGGTTGGTGCCGGTGCGGCTCGACGTCGCAGGCCGTTTCGATATGCTTGCTGATCCGGACATCAAGGACCTTGCGCGGAGCGACATTCGGTTGATCATGACCCACCGGCCAGAGCTAAAGCCCGCGATCGTGTCGGCCTTTCGACGGGCGTCGGATCGCGGCAAGGCCTTCCTGCAAGAAGCCGTTCAGTCGATCGATCCGGCATTCGCGCAAACCCTACGTGGCTAAAAGTCGGGCACGACACAATCGCGAATTCGGAAAGCTGACAGACAACGCAAGACGCAGACGGGCTCATTGACCCATCTTGGCCACACTTCATCCAATTTTCCGTCGGCAGTATCGTTCCGGTTGCTCGTCCCGGCGCGAGCACTTAAGGTCTGATCGCGATCAGGGGAGCGGAAGCGATGTCACGATGCTATGTCGGTCTTGTTGTACTCGCCTCGACAGTGATCATTTCGGCCGCGCCGGCGTGCGCCGCCGACTATGCTGTCCATCCGCGGAAAGCGCGCTCCGCAGTGTCCGTCCTGCATATTGACCGTGGGCCGAGCCCTTATTGCGGCCCGCGATGCGGCTGCCCCGCTCCGGTTTATGTTCGGCACCGCTCGCTCGAGCAGGCCTATCCCTACACGTTCGATCCGCGCACCAAGAGCGACGAGCCGCATTATTACTATGGACGTAACCGCACTTACGTCCGCTACGTGAATCCGCGCAATCCCGATCTGGTGTTTCAATACTGAGCCGGATCCAACGGCGTGTGAATCGGTCGATGAGAGCGGCGCCATCGCCGGCGTCGCGGTCCTTCGCATTGGCATCCAGACGTAAGCGATTGCTGCATGATTGAGGCATTGAGGCGACGAGTGGCGATGGCCTACGGGCGCGATTGAGACCACTCCCAGGCCTGACGCGATATCCCGCGCTCCAATTCGTCCGAACGTTGGCCCAGCGGTCGGCTGTCGGACCATGCGGGCCATGATTCCGGAAAGCTCGAACCGCTTTGCGAGGACATGTAGCGCCCATACATCATGTGGTGCGCACGGCGCTTGCGCGAGCGCTGTGCACGCGTCGCGTAGCCGAGGACGAATCCGAGCAGGAAAGACGCCACCAAGATCAAAGCTGGAAGCATGTTTTATGTCCTGTGCAGATGGCGAATATTTTCATTTCTGGGCTATGACGTCATCATAATTCCCGCATCGCACGATCGTTCATCCCTCAAATCTTTGTGCAGGGCAGCACCGCGCGAATAATCAGTTCAGGAGAACAGCCACGTCGCAAACTCGCCCAATTTCGAACAGCCCGTACAACGTCCGAGCGGCACGTTACGAGCTCCACTCGTCAACTCGTTTCTGTCCTGCAAGGAGGCGACAACCTGGCGCAGCCACATATGCAGCCACATATATGGAGTGAACCGTGGGCGCGCTTGCACAGAATCCATAGTGAGACTATGCAGTTTATGATCCCATGCGGAACCCAGGCGCTTGTCGGGCATAACGCAACACGGTGACGATCGGAATCATGCCAAGCCAGGCTTGCTCTTTGCCCCTTTCAACGGCGCCTTGTGCCAGCTCGCAAGCGCCTGCGAGCACGTGTGTGCGAGTTTGACTTCGCACCGCACCAGAAGATCTGAGCATGTCCAATCCCACGACGTCTCGTCTGGACCGCTTCTGCCTGTGCTTCGGCCCCCCAACAAGCGCTTGCGAAGCTTGACTAGCGAAACCGCGTTCGCGGTTGGAACACATCGGAGCTAACATGTTCCGACCCTTTCGCGAGCGTCCCCGCCGTCAGATATTGTCACCACGCCGATCTCATCCGTCGAAGCACAAGCCAAGACTTCCGGATGGGGTACGCATCTACGCGATGACCGATATTCACGGTTGCGCTCATTTGTTGAAGCAGATGCTGCGGGTGATCGACGCCGACGTCGCGCGGAGCCGTCCGCGCTATGCCATCGAAGTGTATATGGGCGATTACGTCGACCGTGGCCCGGACTCACGAGCCACCCTCGATATCCTGGTCAACCGCAGCCGGCGGGGCAACACGGTCTTCCTGAAAGGAAACCACGAAGTGTTTCTCGGCAATGTCCTGCGCAATCCGTCGCTCCTGACCGAGTGGCTCCACGTCGGCGGGCTATACACGCTGATGTCCTACGGGTTGGCGCCCTCCTCCGCCCCAGGAGAAGAGGAGCGGCACGCTCTGGTACGAGATTTGGCGCGCGCGATGCCGCGCCAACATCTGGAGTTTCTCGACAAATTGCGCCTGACGTTCAGCTGCGGCGACTTCTTCTTCGTCCACGCCGGCGTCCGCCCAGGAGTGCCGCTTGCCGAGCAGCAGGAGACAGACCTGCTCTGGATCCGCGAGGAATTTCTGCAAAGCAAGCAGAACTTCGGCAAGTACATCGTGCACGGCCACACGCCCGTGCAAATGCCTGAGCTGCTGGACAACCGTGCCAATATCGACACTGGCGCGTTTGCGACCGGCAATCTCACTTTGCTGACGATTCAGGGCACCAGCATGCTCGCCGTCTAAGGCCCGCTCGCGGGAGCGCCCTCGACTGACAATAATCGGCGACGCGTAAACATCGCAACCCTCGCCGCCGCAGCAGCAGCATGGCGACTGGTCTCAATAGGCCTCCTGGTACATCAGCGCGGTCGCCGTCCGGATGATGATCCGGATGTCGAGCCAGATGCTCCAATTGCTCACATACCAGACGTCATACTCGACGCGCTTTTCCATCAGATCGATGGTCGGGGTTTCGCCGCGGAAGCCGTTGACCTGGGCCCATCCGGTCAGGCCGGGCTTCATGTGGTGCCGGTAGACGTATTTGCTGATCAGCTGGTCGTAGTAATTGTCGTGGGCCAGCGCGTGCGGACGCGGACCGACCAGGGACATCTCGCCGCGCAGCACGTTCCAGAGCTGCGGCAACTCGTCGATGCTGGTCTTGCGCAGGAAGCGTCCGACCCGCGTCACCCGCTTGTCCTGCTTGGTGGCCTGCGTGACGGTGGAGCCGTTCTCGGCTACGGTCATGCTGCGGAATTTCCAGATCTGGAATGGCTTGCCGTTGAAGCCGCGGCGCGACTGCCGGAAGATGATCGGACCGGGTGTATCGAGCTTGACGAGCAGCGCCGCCGTCAGGATCAGCGGCGCCAGCATCAGCAGGGCAAAGGACGCCAGTCCGATGTCGAGGCAGCGCTTCTGGACCCGCTCGAACACGGACAGCGGCGGCCGCTGGATCTCGATCGCCACGGTCCCGCTGACCGGCAGGAACGGCCGCGACACCAGATCGGCGATCGGAAAATCGGGCAGCAGGCGGATCGGCTGCGGAACCACCCGAAGATGCTGGCTCAGCTTCTGCAGCATCGGCAGCTCGTTCCAGTCGATCGCCACGAGATATTCGTCGACGTCAGCCGCACGCGACTGACGGATCACGTCGGCGATCTGCTGGCTCCAGGCCCGGTCGTCCTGCTCCGGACCCACGCTGAGCACGAAATGGCGCACGACGTCGAAACCGTGCTTGCGAAGATCCTTGAAACGGTTCGACGTGAAATCCAGCGAGCGCAGGCTGAGCATGATGACCTTGCGGTCGATCAGCCGCTCCTTGGCAAAGGACGACGACAGGCAGTAGCGCCAGATCACACGGTGCGCGACAAGCCCAAGCGCTCCGATCACCGTGAACAGGATGATCGTGCCGCGAGACAGGTTGGCCGTCGACTTCAAAAGGAACGCCGCGACGGCCAGTGTCGTCAGCGCGAACAGCCAGGTGAACAGGACCTTGCGCGATTGCCAGAGCGTATTCAGCAATCTGTGGTTGTCATAGGTGCCCTGAAAATAAGCGGCTACCACGAACACGATGCCGACAATCAGTCCGGCGCCGACCGAATTGTCCGGGTCGGTCGGCGAATTCATGAACGCACGATAGAGCGTGCTCGCAGCCATGTAGCTGAGCAGGATGAGAAGGAAGTCGCCGGCGATGACGAAAAGCTGAAACGGTCTCTGCAGCGAGGTCCCGCGGTTCGACGTCAGTATGTGGATTCCATCGGAGCCGTATGCTGTTGCAGACATCTCGAACCTCATCATCACTTCAACGGTCGCGCGCCGCGTGAAAGAAAATGGACAAAGCCAACAAACTTCGGTGGGAACGACTCGACCACCGCGAAACGATCTAGCGCCAAAAGCTTGCCTGGGAAGTTCGGGTTCGCGCGAAGCCAGCGGAAGTTGTTTAGCAAACGAAGCGATATTGTGGCGCCGCACTAGGAAAATCAATTTCGCTCTTCGCATTGCAAAAATGTGACGCGCACTTCGATCACAGCATGATGCATGAGCAATCAATTCGTGATGCGCGATTGTTCGGCGCGCAGGGAACTCATGCGTCATGAGTACTGCGCAATGAAGAGCGACTGATTGCACAGCTTGACATCATGCGATTGAGATTTCCCTGTGCAACGCACCGCTGCTCGCGACGAGCGCGTACGAAACAGGTTCGTTGATTCGTCTCTCCAGGCATGCAGTTCGTTCCGCACACCACTCTGATGTCACGACAATTCGACTGTGGCGCTTAAACCAATCTTAGCTCGCCGTCGTTAGGGACTGTGGCGTCGAGGAGTAACGAGTGTGACCACATTGGCGATCTGCTGTACTTTGTTCGGTGTGGCACTGGGTGTCCGATTCAGGTTCTTCGTTCTCGTGCCGATGCTGTTGCTGGGCGCGCTCCTCGCCGTCGTGCTGTCGGTTGCACAGGAACTGACCTTCGGTCAGGCACTAACCATCACCGCCGTGTTCGCCGGCTGCCTGCAGTTCGGATATTTGATCAGCGCCCTGCTCAGGCACATGGTCGGCCCCGCGATGGTTATCGACCGAAAGGAACCGCTGCCGGTGCGGAGTTCCGCTGAGCGCCGAATCTGACCCCACCGAAACGCAGCGAAAGCTGACGCAATCCTGGCACAAAGGCGGTGGCCGCCTGATGTCGACAGTCGGGAACTCGCGTTGCCAATGCATCTTGGTTCAGAGCTGGTGGGAAGGAGTTCCAGCCGGAACCGGTTCCAATGCTGGAATCAGACTTGCTTACGGTATAGGCGATCGAAAGCCATCGCCGCCTCTCGGTTCCTCATGGTCGATGGTCGCAGTGGCCCCGGTTACGCGGCGCGCGTGAGCAGACCAGGGCTCCCGAGCGTCGAGCTTCAGACGCGATAATAGTCGCGAAACCAGGCGACGAACGTCTCGATCCCCTGCTCGATCGCCACCCGCGGCCGGAAGCCGACGTCGCGCATGAGGTCATCGACGTCGGCAAAAGTCTCGAGCACATCGCCCGGCTGCATCGGCAGCAGGTTCTTTTGCGCAACACGACCGAACCCCTTCTCGAGCAGCGCGACCACATGCATCAGGTCTTCCGGCTTGCTGTTACCGACATTGTAGATGCGCCACGGCGCCCTGCTCGTGCCCGGATTCGGCGTTGCGTCGGACCAGTTCGGATCGCCTTGCGGCACGCGATCGACGATCCGGGCGATCGCCTCGACGACATCATCGATATGGGTGAAGTCGCGCCGCATCTTGCCGTGATTGAACAGGTTGATCGGCTCACCGGTGGTGATTGCCTTGGCGAACAGATAGAGCGCCATGTCGGGCCGGTACCACGGTCCATAGACCGTGAAGAGACGAAGGCCGGTCGCCGGAAGGCCATAGAGGTGGCTGTAGGAATGGGCCAGCAACTCGTTGGCCTTCTTGGTCGCCGCATAAAGGCTCACCGGATGGTCGACATTGTCGTGCACCGAGAACGGCAGCTTGGTGTTGGCGCCATAGACCGACGATGACGATGCGAACACGAGATGCCGGCAGTCGTTCCGGCGGCACCCCTCCAGCACGTTGACGAAGCCTTCCAGATTGGAATCGGCGTAAGCATGGGGATTTTGCAGTGAGTACCGCACGCCGGCCTGGGCGGCGAGGTGCACCACAGCCGGAAAGCGATATTGCGCAAACAACGCCTGCATTCCCGCCCGATCGGCCAGGTCGAGCTTCTGGAAGGTGAAGTTGGGACGCGCCCTCAGGCGGTCGAGCCGCGCCAGCTTGAGCGCCGGATCGTAATAGTCGTTGAGATTGTCGATGCCGACAACCGCCCTGCCCTCGTCCAGCAGGCGCTGCGCGAGATGAAAGCCGATAAAGCCCGCACAACCTGTCACTAGCAAACTGGCCACAATCCGCTTCCCACCAATGCTGCCGGAGGGCGTCGCGCCCGATGAAATCGCTTCAGGTCAAACGGGCTACGCGCCTCAAGAGCACGATCTTCACCGGATTCCATCCGGATTTGCCCAAACGGGCGTTATTCCTACCGATATTGAGTGGAGGATCAAGCATCAAGGGCGGCGCCCGGGAGCCGGACTGTCGCGTCACCGCGGAAAATGCGCCGTCTTGCCGTGCTGGCGGGGCTAGCCGGCGACAGACACCTTGTAGTTGGGAAAGCGGCTCAGCACCGCGGCTTTCATGAACTTGAAATGAGCGATCTCGGCGGAGAGTTCCTTCAGCCGGCGCTGCCCATTGGCGATCTCGGCGGCGAACAGGTCCTGGTGATGGTTGTCGAGTTCCTCGCGCTCCAGGTATTCGTCGGTGCCGTTGCCGAACGTCACGGCGGCACGTGCCAGCACGTCGTCGACCCGGCGGCTCAGGCCGGATTGTTCGCTTTCGGCCGCATGCAGTGCGGCCTCGATCGCCGCCATGATTGAATCGATCCGGGCCCGGTCGGTCTCGGCATCGCGTTCTGGCGAGCGCGCCCTGAAGCCGTCGTCGCCCAGGCGGCCCTTGATGTAGTTTTGCGCTCGAGAGCGCAAGAACAGCTGAAACATCCGCGTTTGTCCGATTCAGGCGCAATCAGGAGACGATCATACCCAAAATCGCCTCGCCTTAGTTAAGAAAAGGTAAATCCTTTTTGCGCGCCATACGCGTATTCTCAATCCATTTCAACCATGCACGATCGTGCTTGCGGTACAGTTCGAGCCAACGCCGCGCCGGCCCGCTGGCCGGGCGGCTCCCCGCGTCCCAAACCACATGCCCGGCATCGTGCAAGCTCGACTGGTGATCAAGCCGCTCGAACTCGAAGGTTTCCTCGAAGGTGAGGCCGATCAGCACGCGCCGGCCGTTGCCGTCGATGAAGTAGCGCCGTGGCGCATTGTTCCCGAGGTCAGTCATTCCATGTGAGCTCGTTTGCGATCGAGCAGCAGATCCAGCCGCGAGCCGCTCTCGAACCGATCCCGATGAACGTAGCAACGCCGATCACGGACACCCACAGGACGACCAACCGGCGCAACGCGCCTGCTCCTCGACCAGACCAACCGATCGGCCTTGATCTCGCTGCAAGAACCACGCGACCGCAATGACACGCGCCGTCGCTGGTGTCCAAGCGACGCTTGCTCGCGATCGTCGTCACACCAAACGCGAACCTGCGGCGGCGCGACCATCAACATGGCTAGAATGCCCGCCGAGCATGACCGAATGTTGTGCAGGGTTGTCTCGATCTATCCGGCGTGTGTGGCAGCATGCGTCGCTTGTGCGATCGCCAGGCGCGCATCCCGTATCCGGCGAAGAAGCCTGCGAAGAACGTCGTCAACAAGATCAGACCACCGAGCATGTCCGTCTTCCCAATTCATCCGCTGCGTATCTACAGTCCGAAGTTGTGACCACATCATGGTTCAGCGCGCCGAAAGATTGTTCATCCGCTGATTTTTTTGTGCGGCCCAACGATGCAGAACCAGCGCAAATTTCAGGAACATCGTGCTCAGCAGATAGATCCATCCCGTCATAGCAAGCAGAACCAATCCGACAAAGACGCCGGAAAGACTTCTTTCTTTCAACTGCGTCAGCAGAGGAAATTTGAATCGATAAAGCATGTATAAGCTCGCCCCGTAGTCGCCGCACAGACGTACTCGGTAAATTCGATAATCTCATGACGCAGCGTCGTGAGATCGCCTGGCAGCGTGCACATGCGAGCGATCGCGCATTCACAATCGCGCGCTCGACTGATCGAGCAACGAACTGCACATCGTGTCCGTCGCGAGCCGATCGATCGCGCAGCACTATTTTCGCTTCGCGACATTTTGCGAGTGAGATCAGCTTGGCGAAGAACCTTTCGCAGGACGCGATAGCAGTCGAGGCGGCACGCCTGTCGGGCGGGTAGAAGCTCCCGCAAGTCCCTGCACCGACGCGGCAAATTTGCCCAACTGCCCCGTACCGCGGATAAAATCTGTGCTAGAGCTTGGCTGGGGCAACCCTTGGATCTGGCGGGCAGAGGTGCGATGAAGGGGATAATTCTGGCGGGTGGGACCGGGACACGGCTTTACCCGGTGACGACGGTGGTCTCCAAGCAGCTATTGCCGGTCTTTGACAAGCCGATGATCTACTATCCCTTGTCGACGCTGATGCTCGCAGGCATCAAGGATATCCTGATCATCACGACGCCGGATGATCAGCACCTGTTTCGGCGGCTGCTCGGCGAAGGCGGCGAGATCGGACTCAAATTCTCCTACGCGGTCCAACAGCATCCACGCGGTCTGGCCGACGCCTTCCTGGTCGGACGCGATTTCATCGGCAGCGACAACGTCGCGCTGATCCTGGGAGATAATATCTTCTACGGTCATGGGTTGGCCGACAAATTGAAGCGGGCCGGCGGCAGGCCCAAGGGCGCGACAATCTTCGGCTACACGGTCGGCTCGCCGCAGAGCTATGGCGTGGTCGAGCTCGATGCCCTCGGACGGCCGGTCTCGATCGAGGAAAAACCTGCACAACCGAAATCGGATATCGCGGTGACCGGACTCTATTTCTACGACAATGCGGTCCTCGACATCGCGGCCTCGATGAAGCCGTCGGCGCGGGGCGAGCTCGAGATCACCGACGTCAATCGCGTCTACATGGAGCGCGGCGAACTTGCGGTCGAGATGCTTCACCGCGGCTTCGCCTGGCTCGATACCGGCACGCATTCGTCGCTGGTCGAGGCCAGCCATTTCGTGCAGATTCTCGAACAGCGGCAGGGCTTGCGGATCGCGTGCATCGAAGAGATCGCGCTGCGGATGGGATACATCACGCTCGACCAGTTCCACAGCCTCGCGCAGAGATCGGCCAGGAGCAGTTACGGCGAATATCTGCTCTCGGTCTATCACAGCTTCGCAAGATCGAAGCGTTAGCCACCATACGTGTCAAGCATGAGTCAGAACCGATCAACGATCTTCGTAACGGGGGGAGCCGGCTTCATCGGCTCAGCCGTCATCAGACATTTGCTCGACACCACCGATGTCTCGATCGTCAACATCGACAAGCTGACCTATGCGTCGAGCCTGGCTTCGATTCCGCAAGCGGTCGCGCAATCGGCCCGCTATGCGCTTGCGAGGACCGACATCTGCGACGGCGACGCACTGCGCGCGTTGTTCACGCAGTACGAGCCGCACGGCGTGATCCATCTGGCGGCCGAGAGCCACGTCGACCGCTCGATCGACGGCCCGCAGGACTTCATCCGGACCAACATCAACGGCACATTCTCGCTGCTGCAGGAGACATTGCGCCATTGGCGCGTGTTGACGCCGCGGGAGCGCAAGTCGTTCCGCCTGCTCCACGTCTCGACCGACGAGGTGTTCGGCTCGCTCGGCCCGGACGGTGCCTTCACCGAGCGGAGCCCCTACGCGCCGAACTCGCCCTACTCCGCCAGCAAGGCCGCCTCCGATCATCTGGTCCGCGCCTGGTGCGAAACCTACGAACTGCCCTGCCTGATCTCGAACTGCTCGAACAATTACGGGCCGTATCAGTTTCCGGAGAAACTGATCCCGCACATGATCATCAAGGCGCTCGCCGGGGAGCCCCTTCCGGTCTATGGCGACGGCCGCAATGTTCGCGACTGGCTCTATGTCGAGGACCATGCGCGCGCGCTGCACACGATCCTCCAGCATGGAAAGGTCGGTGAGACCTATAATGTTGGCGGTCGCAACGAACGGACCAATCTCGAAGTCGTCGAACACCTCTGCCTGCTGCTCGATCGGTTGCAGCCGTCCAATCACGGTGACCGGAAGCAGTTGATTTCGTTCGTGGCCGATCGTCCCGGCCATGACCGCCGTTACGCGATCGACGCTTCGAAGCTGGAACGCGAGCTTGGCTGGACCGCGCGGGAGAACTTCGACAGCGGGCTCGACAAGACCGTTCGCTGGTATCTCGCCAACAAGTCATGGTGGCAGTCGATTCAGAACTCCGGCTACGATGCCAAGCGGCTCGGACTTTCCGTTCCGGCGTCGCAAGATACGAAAGGCGTCAACTAGGCTCGCTGCCGCCTTTAGCCTACATCGCGGGCGTGGATGCTCACCAAGCCCAAATTAGCCGCACTTGTGCATGCGACCTCGCGCAATCGCGAACGGCGGCGCGCGCAGACGTGCAAAAAGTTCCAATTTCATATCCTCGCGGCCACGGAATAAAGAAACCTTAACTTTGACACGTTCTTCGCATTCTTCCTGTCACGGGGCGCTTAGCGATCGAGACGTTGGGCTTGGTTGAGGAATCAACATACGTCGGTTCGAGGAAGCAGAGCGCCTGGCAAGTTGGCCGCGCTCTCCACTCCCCTCGATCAGCCGTAGCAATGTAGGGAAAAGCCATGCCTTACAATCTGGCCGAACGGATCCTGGTGACTGGCGGCTCGGGGTTTCTCGGCTCGCACCTCTGCGAACGTCTGCTTGCAAACGGCGCAGAAGTCCTTTGCGTGGACAATTTCTTCACCGGAACGCGAGGCAACGTCGAGCATCTTCTCCATCATCACCGCTTCGAACTGCTGCGCCATGACGTGACGTTCCCGCTCTATGTTGAAGTCGATCAGATCTACAATCTGGCCTGTCCGGCTTCGCCTGTGCATTACCAGCACGACCCGGTCCAGACCACGAAGACCAGCGTGATCGGCGCCATCAACATGCTCGGGCTGGCCAAGCGGCTCAAAGTGAAGATCCTGCAGGCCTCGACCTCCGAGATCTATGGCGATCCCACAGTGCATCCTCAAGGCGAAGAGTATTGGGGCAACGTCAACCCGATCGGGCCCCGCTCATGCTATGATGAAGGAAAACGCTGCGCCGAAACTCTGTTCTTCGACTATCGACGCCAGCATGGAATGCCTATCAAGGTTGCGCGCATCTTCAATACCTATGGACCGCACATGCATCCGAATGACGGTCGCGTGGTCTCGAATTTCATCGTCCAGGCACTCCGCGGGCACGACATCACCATTTACGGCGACGGCTTGCAGACCCGAGCATTCTGCTACGTCGACGATCTGATCGATGGCCTCATGCGTCTGATGCAGTCACCTGCAGAGATCACAGGGCCGTTGAATCTCGGTAATCCCAATGAGATTACGATGCGCGAGCTTGCCGAATTGACCATCGAATTGACCGGCTCTCGCTCGAAGATCGTCCACCGCCCGCTCCCGCAGGACGATCCGCGGCAACGCCAGCCTGACATTTCGCGCGCCAATGCCATGCTCGGGTGGGCGCCGCGGACCCCACTCCGGCAGGGCCTCGCACGAACAATTACCTACTTTGAGGGAATGCTCACGGATTCTGCCGACCGGATCTCTCACATTCCCTCGGCGAGTCCGCATGCGCAGAAGCTCGGGCTTACGGTCCCGGCGACCTGAGATGTCCGGCGCCTCGACCAGGCACGCCGGCCGAGGGCCAACCGATCCGACGATGCGGCGCAGCCAAGGGCGCTACACGCGGAAGAAAACGAACCAGACGACACCGAGGATCAAGACCGCGAGGCCGGTCGAGGCCGTGAGCAGCGCAAGGACCGAGGGGCCCGGCTCAGCCTGACGCGCTTCGGTCGGGGTTTCGACAATCCGACCGTGTCGTTCTGTTGCCATGGCGACCTCTCTGCTTAAATGCCTGTAATTTCCGGCGATTGTCCCTCGTCATACAGCCAACGCCCGATGCGGAGCGATGTTCCGGGCTCACTGTGGCCGCGGAATCCGGCTCGTGCCGGGCGTCAAACCGACGCAGGCTGAAACCACGGTTAACGCCGTTGCGAGATTCGCCGGGGCGCGATGTTTCAAACCGGGGTTCCCGGTGTTATCCTGCATCGGTTGCGTAATCGGAGTTTCCCATGGCCCCCCGCGCCAATTGGAAAGGCTTCCTGCGCCTTTCGCTTGTGACCTGCCCGGTTGCCCTGTACCCGGCGACGTCGGACACTGAAAAGGTCTCCTTCAACCAGATCAACCGCAAGACCGGCCACCGGATCAAATACGCCAAGGTCGATGCGGAGACCGGTGAGGAAGTGGCCTCCGAAGACATCATGAAGGGCTACAAGGTCGACACCGACACCTATATCGAGATCACCAAGGAAGAGCTCGACGACATCGCGCTCGAGTCGACCCGCACCATCGAGATCGATGAGTTCGTGCCGCGGGCCGAGATCGACAGCCGCTATCTGATCCGTCCCTATTATCTTGTCCCCGACGGCAAGGTCGGCCATGACGCCTTCGCGGTGATCCGCGAAACCATCCGCAGCCTGAACAAGGTTGCGATCGGCCGCGTGGTGTTGACCAACCGCGAGCACATCATTGCGCTGGAGCCGCTCGACAACGGGCTGATGGGCACGCTGTTGCGCTATCCTTACGAGGTGCGCAGCGAGAAGGAATTTTTCGACGACATCCAGGACGTGAAGATCACCAAGGACATGCTCGACCTCGCCAAGCATATCGTCGAGCAGAAGTCCGCCGACTTCGATCCGGAAGAGTTCGACGATCGCTACGAGCAGGCGTTAATCGAGCTGATCAACCAGAAGCGCAACGGCATCAAGATCGCCAAGCCCGCACCGAAGTCGGGCGGCAACGTCATCAACCTGATGGACGCGCTGAAGAAGAGCCTTGCCAGCGAGAAGCAGGCCCCGCCGGCTACCAAAGCAAAGGGCAAGAAGCCGAAGAAGCGGATCGAGGGCCAGCGCGAGATGCTGCTGCCGATCTCGGGCAGCGGCAAGCGCGAGCCCAAGGAGGTCGCCAAGCCGGAGCCAAAGAAGGCGGAGAAGCCGGTGCGCGCGCAAGGCTCTGCGCGCTCGAAGAAGGCCTGCTGATCGGGCGTTCGCGGCGGCAGTCAGATGACCTCGATCCGCCGCGCCTGACATGCCTTGGTCGACGCCTTTCGACGAACCGATTGCGCTGCGCCCGGGCGGCAGTCTGGTGACGCTGCAGCAGGCGGCCGACTACATCATGAAATTGCCGGAAGATGCCCAGCAGGAGGCGCGCTGGCAAATCGCGGTCGAGCACCTGATCAATGCGGCGGAGGCCGGCGGTGGTTGGCTGATGTTCGCGCGGATCGCGATGCTGCGCGCGCTGAACGAAGACGGCGGTAACTGAGGCGGCGTTACTTCAGCGAGGTGCTCATGGCCGAGAAGCGGCCGCTGAGATTGGCGCCGATGCCTCCAACGGCGGCGACGATCAGGATGCTGAGACCGCCCGCAATGATGGCGTATTCGATGGCTGTTGCTCCGGCCTCTTCGCACATAAATCTCGCCAGCAACGAACGCATTGAAAGCTCCTGTCGACATCAGCGGATAATCGCCCAGCCGTAAAAATCCGCCACCCAGACTACAGCATATTGGTTGATGGCGCATTGACGGACAGGATGAACGATCGCTTAAAGGTTGTGCCGGATTTTCGGCCATTCCGGCCTGTATCAAGTCGTCCGGCCGGCGGCTCCATCGCGGGCCCGCCGCACCGCTATTGCCCGCAAACGCATATCAGCACTACCCGATCCGGGCGCAGGCGCGCTTTACCGCTCCGCAGAATCCTGTTCCTTTAGCCGCACGGGACGACAACGAGGCCGGATGAAACCGGCCGCATCCAGGGGAGAGACCGCCATGAAACTCGGCACCGCGATCGCGGAAATCATGAAGCGCGAGGGCATCGAAATCCTCACGGGCTATCCGGTCAACCACCTGATCGAATATGCCGCCGCCGCCGATATCCGTCCGGTGATGGTGCGGCAGGAGCGCATCGGCGTGCACATGGCGGACGCGATCTCCCGCGTCACCTCGGGCGAGAGGATCGGCGCCTTCTGCATGCAGCACGGTCCCGGCGCCGAGAACGCGATGGGCGGGGTCGCGCAGTGCTACGGCGAGTCCGTGCCCGTCCTGGTGCTGCCGATGGGCTATGCGCGCCGGCTCGCCAACATCGACCCGAATTTCAACTCCAGCCAGGCGATGAAGGCGTTCTCGAAATCGTCCGAGCCGATCAACCTTGCTTCTGAAGTCGGCAACATCTTCCGCCGCGCGTTCACCAGGCTGAAGAACGGCCGCGGCGGGCCAGTCGTCGTCGAGATTCCCGCCGACATGTGGAACGAAGAGGTACCGGAACCGCTGAACTACACGCCGGTGCTGCGCACCCGCTACGGCGCCGACCCCGTCCATGTGAGGGAGGCCGCCGCTATCCTCGTCAATGCCAAGCGGCCGGTGATCTATGCCGGCCAGGGCGTGCATTACGCCAAGGCCTGGCCGCAGCTGAAGCGGCTGGCCGAACGTCTCGCGATCCCCGTCACCACCAGCCTCGGCGGCAAGTCGTCCTTCCCCGAGACCCATCCGCTGTCGCTCGGCTCCGGCGGTCTCGCCGTGCCGCGCGCGGTGCCGAAATTCTTAGGGGAAGCCGACGTGATCTTCGGCATCGGCTGCTCCTTCACCGAGACGTCGTTCGGGATTGCGATGCCGAAGGGCAAGACCATCATCCACTCGACGCTCGATCCGAACCACATCAACAAGGATGTCGAGGCCAGGGTCGGCCTGGTCGGCGACGCCGGCCTGGTGCTCGACGCGCTGCTGGAGGAGATCGGCAAGACCGTGACCTCGGACCGCGACGCCAGCGCCGTCGCCGAGGAGATCGCCGCTTCCCACAAGGAATGGCTCGCCAAGTGGATGCCGAAGCTCACCCACAACGACGCCCCGCTCAATCCCTATCGCGTGCTGTGGGACCTGCAGCACACCGTCGACATCCACAACACCATCATCACCCACGACGCCGGCAGTCCGCGCGACCAGCTCTCGCCGTTCTGGAAATCGGTCGAGCCGCTGTCCTACATCGGCTGGGGCAAGACCACGCAGCTCGGCTACGGCTTAGGCCTTGCGATGGGCGCCAAGCTCGCGAAGCCCGACAAGCTCTGCATCAACGTCTGGGGCGACGCCGCGATCGGCTTCACGGGGATGGATTTCGAGACCGCGGTGCGCGAGCGCATCCCGATCATGTCGATCCTGCTCAACAATTTCTCGATGGCGATCGAATTGAAGGTGATGCCGATCTCGACCGAGAAGTACCGCTCGACCGATATCTCCGGCGACTACGCCGCGATGGCGCGCGCCTTCGGCGGCTATGGCGAGCGGGTGACGAAGCCCGAGGACATCATCCCCGCGATCAAGCGCGGCATCGAGAAGACCAAGGAAGGCGTGCCCGTGCTGCTGGAATTCATTACCAGCAAGGAGACCGAGGTCTCGCGCCCGGGCACCTGAGGCGCTGCGCTCCCGAAATGCTCAAAGCCCGGTTCTGAGCGATCAGAACCGGGCTTTGCGTTTGGTTACTGCGACAGCTTCACGAAGTCCGGAAACTTCAGCTTGCCTTCCGCGATCGCCTTCGGCCAGACCGTGATCTGCTTGCCGCTCTGCCACTGGAACACGAGACCGGTCACAGCGCCGGGACCGGACTTGATGCCGTGGGTGAACTCGTCGTTCTTGCCGTAGAACTGGATCTTGCCGATCGTGCCCTCGAAGTCGGTCTTCTCGAGCTCGGCGACCATCTTGTCCGGATCGGTCGAGCCGGCGCGCTGGATCGCCTCGGCGATGATGTAGACCTCGTCATAGGCGGTGTAGCCGGTATAGGCCGGCGCCGTGCCATACTTCGCCTTGAAGGCCGCCGCGAACGGCTTGGTCTTCGAGGTCACGGCGACGTCGGGCGTCGCCACCGCGAGCGACGGCACGCCCTCGGCGGCGCCGTTGGTGTCGCCCCAGAACGTCGGGCTCAGCGCCTGCGCGCTGATGCCGAACATCGGGATCGGCACCTGCTGGTTCTTCCACTGCACCGTCGGCTGCACACCGACATGCGAGATGCCGGTGACGATCACGTCGGGCTTTGCGCCCTCCATCTTGTTGAAGATCGGCGTGAAGTCGGTGGTGTCGGGCGAGAAGCGGATGTGCTCGACGACCTTCAGGCCGGCCTTGGGCAGGCAGGCCTCGTAGCCGGCGTCGAGCGGCTTGGTCCAGGCCGCGTCCTCGCTCATGATCGCCGCCGACTTGAACTTGAGCTGGTCGACCAGGAGCTCCTTGGCGGCATCGCAGACGAGCTGCGCCTGCGCGGCCGAGGTCAGGTAGCCGTGGAAGGTGTACTTGTTCTTCTCATAGTCGTTGTGGATCGCCTTGGTGATCTCGTTCGACGCCGCACCGGGCGTGATCAGCGGCATCTTCAGCCGCGCCGCCCACGGCTCGAGCGCCAGCACCACCTCGCTGATATAGCTCGCGATCACCGCGGAGACCTTGTCCTCGCTGACCGCGCGCTGGAAGGCGCGCACCGAGTCGGCCGACGAGCTCTTGTTGTCGTAGGTGACGATCTCGATCTTGCGGCCCATCACGCCGCCCTTGGCGTTGATCTCGTCGGCCGCGATCTGCGCGCCGCCCGGCGTCGCCGCACCCGCGATCGACTGCACCTCGGCGATGACGCCGATCTTGATCGGATCCTTGGACTGCGCATAGGCGGGCGCCGCAAGGCAGAGCGCGAGCGCGGATGCGAGCGGCAGCAGGCTCGCGCGAACGGCCGAATAGCGTGACATGATGATCTCCCTTTCTTTGCTTTATTGTTGTCGATGAAGTTCTAGAGGAAGTCGGCGCCCGCCTCCGCGGCGAACCGCGCGGGATCGCCCTCCCACACGATCCGCGCGTGCTCGAGCACATAGACGCGGTCGGCATGCGGAAGCGCGAAGGTCACGTTCTGCTCGCCGAGCAGCACCGTGATCTGCGTGGTCTGGCGCAATCGCTCCAGCGCCTTCGACAATTGCTCGAGGATGACGGGCGCGAGCCCGAGCGTCGGCTCGTCCAGGATCAGGATCTGCGGCTGCATCATCAGGGCGCGGCCGATCGCCAGCATCTGCTGCTCGCCGCCGGACAGCGTCTGCGCCATCTGGCCCTGACGCTCCTTAAGGATCGGGAACAGCTCGAACAGCCAGGCGAGCTGCCTCGCCCTCGCCTCGTCGGTGAGATGCTGACCGCCGAGGTCGAGATTCTCGCGCACCGTCATCTCGCCGAACAGCTCGCGGGATTCCGGACACTGCACGAGCCCGGAGCGCGCGATCTTCGCCGGCCCCATCCCGCGCAGCTTCTCGCCGCCCCGGATGATCTCGCCGGTATACGGCAGGAAGCCCGAAAGCGTGTTGAACAGCGTGGTCTTGCCGGCGCCGTTGAGGCCGACGACGGAGACGAACTCGCCCTCATGGACGTGGATCGAGACATTCTCCAGCGCCTGCGCCTTGCCGTAATGCACGCTGACATTCTCGACCTGCAACAGCGGCACCTTGTCCTTGAAGCTGGTCTCGGGACGCGCATGGGTCTCGATCGCGCCGCCGAGATAGACCCGCCGCACGGTTTCGTTCTTCATCACCTCGTCGGCCGGGCCGGTCGTGATCTCCTCGCCGAGATACATCGCGAGCACGCGGTCGACCAAGGCGGCGACGCTCTTGACGTTGTGATCGACCAGCATCACCGCACGTCCCTCGTCGCGGAAGCTGCGGATCAGTTGTGAGAAGCCGCCGACCTCGGCGCTGGTCAGTCCTGCGAACGGCTCGTCGACCAGCACTACCTTCGGGTCGCGCGCGATCGCCTTGGCGAGCTCGAGGCGACGCAGATCGGCGAACGGCAGCGTCGGCGGACGGCGGTCCATCACCGCGCCGAGGCCGACGCGATCGGCGATCCATCTGGCGCGCTCGATCAGCGCCTTGTCGGGAAGCAGCATGAACAGGCTGTCGGGCAACAGCGCGACCATGATGTTCTCGAGCACGGTCTGCCGGTTCAGCGGCCGCGAGTGCTGGAACACCATGCCGAAGCCCTTGCGCGCGATCTTGTGCGACGGCATACCGGCGACATCCTCGCCCTCGAAGATCACTTCGCCCGCGGTGGGGCGCTCGATGCCCATCACGCTCTTCATCGCCGTCGATTTGCCCGAGCCGTTCGGCCCGATCAGGCCGAGGATCTCGCCAGGGCGCAGGTCGAAGCTCAGATTCTTCACAGCCGTCAGGCCGCCGAACCGCTTGGTCAGGCCACGGACGGTAAGTGTGGGAGTGGTGGTCACAGTCTGATCCATTACGAGCGCGCCTCGCGTGACAGGGCCGCTCCGAGGAAACCGCCGGGGAAGAACAGGACGACAAGCAAGGCGACGGCCGAGACGATGAACGTCGCGAGCTCGCCGGTCGGCCGCAGGAATTCGCCTGCCACGATCAGGAAGATCGCGCCCAGCGCCGCACCGAGCACGGTGCGCCGGCCGCCGAGCACGGCGGAAACGATCACGTTCACGCCGACCGCGACGTCGACCACGGTGCCGACCGAGGCGGTGCCGAAGTAGAACACCAGGAGCGCGCCCGATAGGCCTGAGAAGAACGCGCTGACGACGAACGCCGCGAGCTTGTGCTTGACGATGTTGAAGCCGAGCGCGCCGGCCTGCACCGGGTCCTGCCCGCTCGCCTGCAGCACAAGGCCGATCGGCGATTGCGACAGGCCGTACAGGATGGCCGCGCTGATGGTCATGAAGCCGAGCGCGATCCAGTAGTTCGCGCCTGCGTTGATGGTGATGACGTCGGGAATGGTCAGCCCGATCTCGCCGCCGGTGAGATCGGCGAACACCACGACGAAGTTCTGCAGCATCAGGACTGCGACCAGCGTGGTCAGGCCGAAATACGGCCCCCTCACCCGCAGCGCCGGCAGCGCGAGCACGAGGCCCGCGATCACCGAGGCCAGCGCGCCGAGCAGGATGCAGAGATAGACCGACCAGCCGAACTGGTTGTTCAAGATGCCGGCGGTGTAGGCCCCGGTGCCGATCAGGAAGGTCGGGCCGAAATTGACCTCGCCGGCGAAGCCGAACAGCAGGTCCCAGGCCATCGCGAATACGCCGAAATAGAAGGCGACGGTCAACAGCCCGAGCACGTAGCCCGAAACGTAGAGCGGCAGCGTCGCGGCGACCACCACGCAGGCCAGCGAAACGAAGAACAGGCGCGACGTGAAGAACCCGGCCATCTCAGCGCCTCCCCAACAGGCCTTGAGGCCGGATATACATCACGAAGACAAGCAGCAGCAGCGCCGGAATGGTACGGTAGGCCGGCGAGATCAGGTAGGCCGTCACGGTCTCGAGATAGCCGACAACGAAGGCCGCGATCAGCGAGCCCGAGACACTGCCGAGGCCGCCGAGCACCACGATCGAGAACGCGCTCGCGGTCAGCGGCCCGACGCTGTAGGAGCTGACGCCCAAGAACATGCCGAGCAGCACGCCGGCGATGCCGGCCAGGATGCCGTAGATCGCCCACACCACGATATAGATGCGGGTGAGCTCGAGCCCGAGCAGCGTGACGCCGCGCGGGTTCATCGAGGCCGCCAGCACCGCCTTGCCGGTCCGGGTGCGGTTCACCAGGAGCCACAGCAAGCCGATCACGAGGCAGCAGACGAGCGCGGTGAAGATATTGTTGCGCGGCGTGCGGTTGCCGAAGATGTCGACGACGCCCTCGACGATCGGCAGCACCGTCTTGGCATTGTTGGTGAAGAAGTAGGCGATCAGTTCCTGGATCATGATCCCCCACAGCAAGGTGCCGGTGAGGACGAAGATTTCCTTCTCCTCATTGGGGATCCGCTTGGAATTCTGGATCGGCTTGACGACCACGAAGTAGGTCGCAAACGCCACGATCAGCGCGACGGCGACGCCGAGCAGCGCGCCGGAATAGGTATCGAGGTGGAGCACGCTGGCCGCGGCCCAGGCCGCGACCGCTGCGGCCACCATGATGGCACCGTGGGAGAGATTGAGAACGCCCGAGACACCGAAGATCAGGGTGAAGCCGGTGGCGCCGAGTGCGTAGAGGGCACTGATGGCAAAGCCATCGATCAGGATTTGTAACGCAAGCATCTCAGATTGGCCGCGGCAGCAGAGCTGCCTGTTGTGGAGGACATCGCAACTGCAGAAAACTGCTCCCGGGAGAGGCCCGGGAGCATGTTACCGTCAGTTATTTCGAGGTGACCTTGATGAAACTCGGGAACTTCAGGTCGCTCTTGGCGACCTCCTTGGGCCAGACCGCGACCTGCTTGCCGCCCTGCCACTGCAGCATCAGCCCGGTGATCAGGCCCTTGCCGTACTTGATCGAGTGGGTGAACGGATCGTCCTTGCCGTAGAACTGGACACGTCCGATCGTGCCTTCCCAATCGGTCTTCTCGAGCGCCGCGACCATCTTGTCCGCGTCGGTCGAACCGGCGCGCTTCACCGCGTCAGCGATGTAGTAGACCTCGTCATAGGCGGTGTAGCCCGCATACGACGGATAGTTGCCGTAGCGCTTCCTGAAGCCTTCCGCGAACGGCACCGACTTCGGCGTCACCGCCACGCCCGGCCCCGACACGCCCTGATACAGCACACCTTCCGCCGCGTCGTTGGTGTCCTTGCCGAAGGTCTCGTTGGTCGCCTGCGAGGAGATGCCGAACATCGGGATCGGCACCTGCTGGTTCTTCCATTGCACCGTCGGCTGCACGCCCACATGCGAGATGCCGGTGATGATCACGTCGGGCTTGGAGCCCTCGATCTTGTTGAAGATCGGCGTGAAGTCCGTGGTGTCGGGCGAGAAGCGGATATGGTCGACGACCTTGAGGCCGATCTTCGGCAGACACTCCTCGTAGCCGACGTCGAGCGGCTTGGTCCAGGCCGCGTCCTCACTCATGATGACCGCGGTCTTCATGTGCTTCTGATCGACCAGAAGCTCCTTGGCGGCGTCGCAAACCGACAGCGCCAGCGCCGCCGAGGTCAGGTAGCCGTGGAAGGTGTACTTGTTCTTCTCGTAGTCGGCGTGGACGCTCTTGCTGATCTCGTTGGAGGCAGCGCCGGGCGTCACGAACGGCGTCTTCAGGCGTGCGGCCCAGGGCTCGAGCGCGAGCACCACCTCGCTGATGTAGCTCGAGATGACCGCGTTGACCTTGTCCTCGTTCACCGCGCGCTGGAACGCGCGCACCGAGTCCGCCGAGGACGAGTGGTTGTCGTAGCTGACAATCTCGATCTTGCGGCCGTCGATACCGCCCTTGGCATTGATCTCGTCGGCGGCCATCTGAGCCGCCTGCGGGATCGACGCGCCCGCGATGGCCTGCGCCTCGGCGATCACGCCGATCTTGAGGGCGTCAGCGGCCAGTGCTCCGGTCGGCGCCAGCGCGACCAGCCCCAGGGCAGCCGCTCCGGCGAGTTGCTGCATTGCGTAAAGGGGCAATCGAGTCGATCTATTCACTTTGTTTCACTCCTCTTTTGTCAATTTTCTTCGGCTGCTTCGCGCTCTTGGGCCGCGACTATAGCCACGACAAATCGCGCAGCAAGTAAAACCGCATGCAGATCGCCATGCGGGAACGACAACTAAAGTAGTGGATCGCAGCTCGCGAGATAGCGATTGCACTCGCTCTAGGCACCGTGCACGCAAATTGCCCGAAGGAATTGCAGCCAGCACCACATCCGTGGCGGAATTGTAGAATTGTAGGGCGGATTGTTAGCGAAGCGTAATCCGCCGACAGCCGATCGCTACTCCCGTCATTCCGAGGCTCGCGAACCACGAAGCCGGAATGACGAATGAGGCGTCGCCCCCTTGGCACTGATTTGCCCGACGACGCAAGAGCCGCCATGAGAAATATTTCTGTTTTTCAGAACAGCAACTCAGTGTATGAATCGCCCGTCTCACCCGCTTGAGGGGCGCTTCGCGATCGTCACGAGTGTTGGGTCGAGATGCGGTGGACGCCTCACGTGCAACTGACGAGTGCGCATGCGGCGGACGGTGAGGTCGTGCAGGCCTGACGCCCTAGTGGCAGGTGTCTCCTTGCAAAGCGCGAAGCGCTTTTGCAAAGACGGTGACAACAAAGCCCAGTCTCGCCGGGGAGAGCACGTATAAGCCGTAAACCATCGCGCAGGGAAAGCCGGGATTGCTCCGGTTTCACCTGTGGTCCTACCTCCCGAGCTTTCCATTTGCTCGGGACCCATGGGTGCGATCGGCACTCGGCTTTCCCTGCGCCCTCTGATCCTCAGAGTGGCGAAGACTTGACGAAAACCTCGGACGCATCGCGCCGCGAGAACGCGGATGTACGACTCTCAACCAGCGCCACACATTCAGTGTCGTCCTGGCGAAAGCCAGGACCCATTACCCCCAATGCTCATTGTTGCGCGACGCTGGGGCCAAGATCTCATTCATCATCAAATGCGGTGGTTATGGGTCCTGGCGTTCACCAGGACGACGAACGGCGAGTCCCGCTCACAACACAAGCCGCGGCGTATGGGTCCCGGCTTTCGCCGGGACGACAGCGGTGGACGCTGCTCTGGCCTTTGCGGAACGATGGCCGTTGGCGAGGCGGCCGCCCTACTCCGCCATCTCGACCGCCGGCCGCGTGGCGGGGCCGGCGAGCGGGCGCTCTTCCATCGTGATCATGCAGATGGAGGCGGTGGTCAGCAGCACGGCAGCTGCGGTGAACACGTAGCGGAAGGCAGTGATCATATCGGCGACCGGGATCGCACTCACGACGCCCGCGCCCGCCGCGTGATGTTCGCCGGCAAGCGAGATATCGGGCCCCAGCGTCATCAGCAGGATCGCCGCGAAAGCAGCGACCGTGAAGGAGGCCATCAGCGCGCGGAAGAAATTCATCGCGCCGGTGACTGTTCCGACCTGCGCGCGCGCCACCGAGTTTTGCAGCGACACCACGCTGACCGGGAACGTCGTGCCGAGCCCGAGCGCGAACACGCCCATCAGAATCAGCAATCCCCACAACGGCAAGGTCGTGACGGCCATCCCGACGGCGCAGATCGCGGCGACAGAGGTGCCAACGATCGCCACGCGCTTGTAGTGCTTTGCCTTCGCCATGGTTCGTCCCGCGATCGCGGCCCCGCAGGTCGAGATCGCGGCGAGCGGGATCAGCGCAAGCCCGGCCTCGCTGGCGCTGAGGTGATAGACCACCTCGTAATACAGCGGCAGGTGGACGGTCAGGCCGACGATGGCGCCGAGCGCGCAGCCGCCCGCGCCCATCGCGAAAGGAACCACCGAGCCGCCGAGCAGCGACAGCGGCAGGAATGGCTCATCCGCGCGCCGCGCATGCCAGACGAAAGCGCCGGCGAGCGCGACCGAGGCCCCGAGCATCGCCGTGATGGTGGGCGACAGCCAGGAATAGCGGGTGCCGCCCCAGGTCAGCACCAGCATGAACACGACGGCCGATGCCATCAGCAGGACGCCGCCGAGCCAGTCGACCTCGCGCTTGCGGTGGAACACCGGGATCTTGGCCATCTTCGGCAGCAACAGCGCGAGCGCAGCCGCCGCCAGCGGCAAGTTGATCCAGAAGATCATCGACCAGTGCAGATGCTCCGCGAACACGCCGCCGATCACGGGCCCGAGAATGCCGCCGGCCATCCAGACGCTGGAGAAATAGGCCTGGTAGCGGCCGCGTTCGCGCGGAGACACCACGTCGGAGATCACGGTCTGGACGACCGGCATGATGCCGCCGCCGCCAAGCCCCTGCAGGCCGCGGGCGAGGATCAGCATGGTCATGTTCGGCGCGATCGCGCACAGGATCGAGCCGACCACGAACAGGCTGAGCGAAGTGATGATCATGGCGCGGCGGCCATAGATGTCGCTCAACGTGCCGAACACCGGCGCCACGGCGGTGGACGCCAGCAGATAGGATGTGATCACCCAGGACAGATTGGTGACATCCTGAAACTGGCGGCCGATGGTCGGCAGCGCGGTGGCGACGATGGT
Source organism: Bradyrhizobium sp. ISRA464 (assembly GCF_029910095.1). NCBI lineage: Bacteria > Pseudomonadati > Pseudomonadota > Alphaproteobacteria > Hyphomicrobiales > Nitrobacteraceae > Bradyrhizobium > Bradyrhizobium sp. ISRA464. The sequence continues at coordinate 5,409,624 of NZ_CP094526.1, forward strand.
CTGGTCGAGCGCCGCAAGAAACATCGTCAGCATCAGGCTGATCACGATGGTGCGGACTTCGTCGTGATTGAGCGCGGCAGGCGGCGCGATGGGCGGGGCCTCGCTGAGTTCAATCACTTCGCTCGGAAGACCAGACAACTCTACGGCAATGTCGTCGGGCAATGTCTGTTGGTCGGCAGGAAAACGGCTCTGCCGTTCATACTTGTTCATTTGGGGCGTATAAGTGCTGCGCGGGCCGTGCCCGTGATGGAATCATTCTACAACCGGCAATTTATGCAGCAATTCGTTACCGAGGCAGGCACCTCCGCGCATGGGTGCTTCCCGCCGGGGCATTCTCGCGATGACGTGATTGAAAGCCGCGTGGCCCCACGTCTTACGACGTCACGCCTTCGTCGTTTTCGGATGTTTCTTCAGCCGTGCCCGCTTCGGCAGCAGTGCCGGCCACCGCACAATGTGATCCTCGAGATCGGCGTCGTTGACGTCGAGCTCGGTGCCCTGCACCCGGCCACGCACCGAGACGCCCGCTTCATGAACGGTGTTGGGATCGCCGGAGATCAGCGGGTGCCACCAATAGAGATCCCGTCCCTCGGCCACGAGGCGGTAGGCGCAGCTCGGCGGCAGCCAGTTCAGGGTGCGGACGTTCTCGGGCGTCAGGCGGACGCAATCCGGAACCTTGTCGGAGCGGTTCGCATAGTCCTTGCAGGTGCAGAGGCCGGCATCGAGCAGTTTGCAGGAGATATGGGTGAAGTAGATCCTGCCCGTATCCTCGTCCTCGAGCTTCTCCAGGCAGCAGCGTGCGCAGCCGTCGCACAGGCTCTCCCATTCGGCGTTGGACATCTCTTCCAACGTCTTGGTTTTCCAGAAGAATCCCTCCTGGTCCGACGGGCGCTTGGGCGGTGCTGTCATGATTCCCTGAAAATGCCGATGCCGCTCTTCTTGGGATGCCGCCAAAGCCCGCGCAAGGGGGTGGTTTTTGCGGGGTCGAAAAAGCCGGTGGGCGACGTTAGCCCTCTCATTAAATTCACGAGCCGCGCCATTGGTTTATGGCTGCCGCTCGGATAGAACAGCCTGCGAGTCCCCAATGACGCAAAAGCGCCTTGGGTTTGCCGCAACCTCCAAGCAAGACGCTCGTCGGTGCCCCGTGGGGCGCTTGCAGCGCTGTCGAACTGATCAAGGGCCACGGTGCGCCAGATCCTACCGCCGCATTGGAAGCAGAAGGTCCGGAACTTCTTCCTCGACCTCGATGCGCGTATCGACTCGACCCTGTTCTCGTCGGGCAAGGGGCTGCGCGAGCTCTACGAGCGCTACTCGACCTTCATGGACCGCTTCTATGTCGGCCGCTGGAAGCGCTGGGTGTTCATCGAGCCACTGTCGGAGGCCGCGACCATCGGGCTCGCCGGCATGGTCCTGATGCTGACGCTCGCGATCCCCGCCTTCCGCGAGACCGCCGACGAGGACTGGCTGAAGAAATCCGACCTCGCGGTGACCTTCCTCGACCGTTACGGCAACCCGATCGGCAGCCGTGGCATCAAGCATAATGACTCGATCCCGCTGGAAGACTTTCCGGACAACCTGATCAAGGCGACGCTCGCCACCGAAGACCGCCGCTTCTACGACCATTTCGGCATCGACGTTCCGGGCCTGGTGCGCGCCCTCGTCACCAACGCGCAGGCCGGCGGCGTTCGCCAGGGCGGGTCGTCGATCACCCAGCAGCTCGCCAAGAACCTGTTCCTGAACAACGAGCGCACCATCGAGCGCAAGGTGAAGGAAGCCTTCCTCGCGATCTGGCTGGAGACGCGCCTCACCAAGAACGAGATCCTCAAGCTCTATCTCGACCGCGCCTATATGGGCGGCGGCACCTTCGGCGTCGACGGCGCGGCGCATTTCTACTTCAACAAGTCGGTGCGCGACGTGAACCTCGCGGAGGCCGCGATGCTCGCCGGCCTGTTCAAGGCGCCGACCAAATACGCCCCGCATATCAACCTGCCCGCGGCGCGCGCCCGCGCCAACGTCGTGCTCGACAATCTCGTCGATGCCGGCTTCATGACCGAAGGCCAGGTGTTCGGCGCCCGCCGCAACCCCGCCGTCGCGGTCGACCGGCGCGACGACAACTCGCCAAACTACTATCTCGACTACGCCTTCGACGAGATGCGTAAGCTCGTCGACACCTTCCCGAAATCCTACACCGAACGCGTCTTCGTGGTGCGCACCGCGATCGACATGAACGTGCAGCACGCGGCCGAGGAAGCGATCGAGAACGAGCTGCGCCAGTTCGGCCGCGATTATCACGCGACCCAGGCGGCAACCGTCGTGTCCGATCTCGACGGCGGCATCCGCGCCATGGTCGGCGGACGCGACTATGGCGCAAGCCAGTTCAACCGCGCCGTCGACGCCTATCGGCAGCCGGGTTCGTCGTTCAAGCCCTACGTCTACACCACGGCCTTGCTGAATGGCTTCACGCCGAATTCGAAGATCGTCGACGGCCCGGTCTGTATCGGAAATTGGTGTCCGCAAAACTATGGGCACTCTTATTCCGGCTTGGTGACGCTGACGCAGGCGATCACCCGCTCGATCAACGTCATCCCGGTCAAGCTCTCGATCCTGCTCGGCGGCAAGGCAGGGCCGAAGGCCGGCCGCGCCAAGATCGTCGAGGTCGCGCGCCGCTTCGGCCTCACGGCGCCGCTGCCGGACACCCCGTCGCTGCCGATCGGCTCGGACGAAGTCACCGTGCTTGAACACGCCGTCGCCTATGCGACCTTCCCGAACAAGGGCAAGGCCGTCACGCCGCATGCGATCCTCGAGGTCCGCACCGGCGCCGGCGACCTGGTCTGGCGCTGGGATCGCGACGGGCCGAAGCCGCGTCAGGCGATTCCGCCGAATATCGCCGCCGACATGGCGGGCATGATGAGCCACGTGGTCAGCGAAGGCACCGCGCGCCGCGCTGCGCTCGACGGCATTCCGACCGCGGGCAAGACCGGCACCACCAATGCCTACCGCGACGCCTGGTTCGTCGGCTACACCGGCAACTTCACCTGTGCGGTCTGGTTCGGCAATGACGACTATTCGCCGACCAACCGCATGACCGGCGGCTCGCTGCCAGCACAGACGTGGCACGACATCATGCTCGCCGCGCATCAGGGCGTCGAGGTGAAGGAACTGACCGGTGTCGGCATGGGTCAGAAGCTGCCGCAGCCGCCGCAGGCCAATGTCGCGGCCAATGCTGCGCCCAAGGTGCTGGAGACGCGGCCGGGCCCGCCGCCGGTGCTGACCAAGCGTGGCGCCGATGTCCTGGTCCGCGTCGAGAAGGAGCTCGATGACGCCGCCAAGACCATCGGCAAGACCACGCTGAACGAGCCGTCCAACGTCACGCCCAAGCCGGAATCCTCCAGCGCGCTGGCCTTCCCCGAAAACTATGTCGCCGCGGCCGGGCCGGACGGCACGACGGCGACCGTGCCACGTAAGAACTGACGTGCGGCTGCTCTTCTCCACCTTGCTGGCGCTGTTGATCGCCGCTGCTGTCGGGCTCGGCCTGACCTACATGACAGCGACGCGCGGCACCGATCTCGGCACCCTGAAGATCGGCGCCTGGACCGCGCGGCCGAAGAACGGCACCTCCGACGTCGACCCTTATTCCCGCGCGACCATCGCGCGCAGCGGCGAGCTGCCGATCGGCACCGGCGACGGTATCGCATTCACCGCCACCACCGACGACAAGAACAAGCCGCTCGACGGCCGCTGCGACGTCGTCGTCAGCGGCGTGACGCCGGCGGCGCGGTTCTGGACGCTGACGCTGTTCGATCGCAAGGGCCATCTGGTCGCCAACGCGCTGCAGCGCTACGCCTTCACCAGCCAGGAGATCACCCGCGCCTCCGACGGCACCTTCGAGATCCACATCGCCTCGCGCGCGCGGGCCGGCAACTGGCTGCCGACCGGCGGCATCGAGCGCTACGCGCTGATGCTCCGCCTCTACGACACGCCGGTCGGAGTAGCGACCCGCACGCAGCGTGATGCGCCGCTGCCGGCGATCGCAACGACAGGCTGCCCATGATCCGCTTGCTGCTCACCATCATCGCGGGCGTGCTGCTGGGCGGCGTGGTGCATCTCGTCAGCGTGCTGGCGCTGCCGAGCATCGCCTCGCAGGACGCCTATTCGCGGCTGACGCCGATGACCAAGCTCAACGAGGTGACGCAGCTGCCGCTGGCCGATCCCAACAACTCGCCTATGCCGTTGATGGACCCGGCCTTCGCGGTCGCGATCTGCCGCTACGATCTGTCGACCGGGCCGATCAAGCTCACGGTGCCGGTGAGCCAAGCCTATACGTCGGTGTCGTTCTACACCCGCCAGGAGATCGCCTATTACGCCATCAACGACCGCTCCGCCGGCAAGAAGGTGATCGAGCTCGACCTGATGACGGAGCAGCAGCACAGTGACCTGCCGGAGGACGAGGACATCACCTCCGCCGACCGGCTGATCATCGACTCGCCGACGACCACCGGGCTGATCCTTCTCAAGGCGCTGGCGCCGGAGCCCGGCCTGATGCCGCAGGCACAGGCCTCGCTGGCAGCCGCGAAGTGCAAGGTGCAGTCAGAGCCGACGGCCGCGAAGCAGGACGCGCCGCCGCCGGTCGCCCCGGCTCCGGCACCGCCCCCGGCGCGCAAGCGCTAGGCCGCGGCGGCTGGCGCCGTATGCCGGCCGCAGCGGCAGGCCTCGTAGTCGACGGGGTCGTGGCTGTTGATGATGGTGACGGTGTCGCCATGGGCCGCCTTCAGCGCCCGCAGCCGCTCCTGGTTGTGGATGCGCGCCGCGCGATCCATGTCGACGCGGCGCTGGAACATGCCGAGCACGAGCGGAATCCTCGGCCTGGCGTCGAGCTGCGCGTGATGGAAATAGGCATCGCCGGCGTGCAGCAGCCACCTGCCCCCATCGCGCACCGCGATCGCGCAGTGGCCGAGCGTGTGGCCCGGCAGCGGGATTAGAAGAATATCGGGCTCGCGGTCGCCGAGCGCGCGCACGCCCGCAAAGCCGAACCAGTTCTCTCCACCTTCGTCATGGAGCGCCCAGTCCGGCTCGTGCCGCCACTGCGCCGTGACGTAGCGACCGGGCGGCGGCGCAATCTGCCGCGTCACCGCCATCTCGTACTCCTTGCGATGGACGTGGACCTTGGCCTTCGGAAAGTCCGCCACGCCCCCAGCATGATCGCGATCGAGATGCGTCAGCAGGAGATGCCGCACGTCGTTCGGAGAGAAGCCGAGCGCCTTGATCTGCCGCACCGCGGTCTCCGCCGGGTCGAGCCGCGGCGTGGTCTGCCTGACCCATTTGCGGCCGAGCCGCGACGGGTCGGCGATATCGTCAAGCCCTATGCCGGTGTCGACCAGTACAAGGCCGTCATTGCTCTCGACGAGCAGGCAGTGACAGACCATCCGCCCGCGCCGGAACAAGCCGCCGGTGCCGTTCACAAGCCGCTGTCCGATCGGACACATGGTGCCGGTGTTGAGATGATGGATGCGCATGATGAACCCTCCGCTGAACCAGCTCACGGCTTGCCACGCGTCATGACATAGGTAAAATATTGTCTTCTGATCTATTCGATAGGATGTTCCTATGGATATCCGCGAGCTGCGCTACTTCGCGGCGGTCTACCGCGAGCGCAACCTCACCGCCGCGGCAAAGCGCTGCTTCATCTCGCAGCCGTCGATCTCGGCGGCGATCACCAATCTCGAGGCCGAGCTCGGCACCACGCTGTTCATCCGGCACAAGAAGGGCATGGCGCCGACGGAATCCGCTGCGCAATTCCATGCCGTCGCCCGCAGGATCATCGACGAGGCGGACGCGGCGCGAAACCTGTTTCGCAAGCCGGCGACGCGGCAGGCGCTGACGCTCGGGCTGTTGCGGACGCTCGATCAGACGCGCACGATTGCGCTGCTGAAGCCGCTGACCGGCAACACCGATCTCGCGCTGCGCCTGGTCGGCGCCAACGAGAAGGCCGACGCACGGATCGTCGCGAAGTCCATGATCGACGCCGGCGAGCACTTCATCCCGCTCTGGAGCGAGCGCTACGTCGCGGCGCTGCCGCCATCGCATCCGCTCACCTTGAAGGAGACGCTGCGGACCGCCGATTTCGCCGGCGTCCCGATGATCGATCGCTGCCATTGCGAGCAGCAGGAATTCTTCAAGCGCGCCTCGCCGCCGCGCGCCCCAGTGGCGATCGCCGAATCGGAGGATTGGGCGATGGCGCTGGTTGCCGCCGGCGTCGGCGTTGCGATCGTCCCCGAAGGAGTGGCGCGCGGCAATCCCGACGTCGCAGTGCGCGCGATCGAGATCGACGTGACGCGGCAGGTCGGGCTCGCCTATCCCGCAGTCCGTCCGCCGTCCGATGCGCTGAAGGAGTTCATTGCGACACTGCCGCGGCAGCAGGCCAAGGGCGGCCGCGCAAGACCAAAGGAAAGGAAGCCTAGCCCTTCGACACCACGGCGCGGCCGATGACCGGCGCGGAGACGATCGGCGCAGCGGCCGCGAGACGCGCGAGCTCGCCGATCTGGCGGTCGGCGTCTGCCGCCATGCCATCAGGCGCCTGGATCACCAGCCGCTCCAGCGCCCAGCGATAGGACGAGATGCGCCGCTCCAGGCTCTGCTGGACCCATTGCACGATCAGCGCGTTCTCTTCCATCCGCGCGACTGCGTCGGCGCGCTCGCGCGGCGACACATCCGCGATCATGTTGAGACTGGCGTTGCGCTTGCGGTCGAGGTCGATCACCTGGCTCGCGGTGGCGAAGAACGGTTCGAAGCGCGTGATGTCGTCGCGGACATCGTCGATCAGCAGCGAATAGCGCGAGGCAAAGGAGCGGTGCGGCTCATCGATCAGGTTGCGGCCGTAAGCGGTGCGGTCGAACACCGCTTTCTGCCGCCATGGCGACGGCAGCGGCTGGTAGTCGCCGAACACGCTCTTCCAGGCCGGGCGCGAAAGCGGCGCCTCGATGAACTGATAGGCGAGGTCGCGCAGCTGCCGCTCATTCTCGGTGAGCTGGAACTGCGAGGCCTTCATGCCGATGCTGCCGGTCGCTTCCGCACCGAGCCAGCGATGCATGTCGTCGTTGCGGAAGTCGGCGCGGGTGCGGCCGAAGTCACCGCCGCTGCAGCCGCCGAGCGTGGCGCCCGCCAACAGCAGGATCAGCGCCGGGAGTGACCACCGGCCAGCGATCCGCTGCGCAAGCTTCGGCATCGCACGATGTCCGCAATCAGGAGCGCCGGCGGCGACGGCGCCCCGGTGCAGTCCCCTGTTCGGGTCCACGATCACCGCCGGTCTGTTCGGCAGCTCGCTCGATCCGAACGACGGGGAGGATCAGCACGATTCCCATGCCTTCGCTTGCAGCGCCGTCCATCATGCTCGGCCGCCGCGTAGCCGCATCCGCCGGAAACTCGATGATGGTGCCCATGTTCCGTTCTCTCTGGCCCCCGCACGGACATGATTTGCCCTGCGCTGCCCGAATTAAGAACGGGCATGGTTAATGACATCTTAATCTGCAAATGCGGGCGGTTACGGATGTGGCGTTGTGCCTTATTTGACACGCGCAAATTGTAGCCTTCGCCTTCACGACTTATTTTCCTTAACTGCCTCTTAAAGCAGCCCGCGTAGGCTCGCTTGCACAAGGATTCCCAAACTCGAATCGATACCGACGTCGCGTAACGCCCGAGATGAGCGCAGCTCCACTATTTCCCGGCTTTGATGGGCTGATGACGCTCTCCCGACGCGAGGGTGTCGACATCCGCCCCACCCTGCTGCGCGTCTTGACTGACCTCTATGTACAGGCAAGCGCCCACTCCACCGACGAAGAGCAGCAATTCGTCGAGCTGACGTCGCGCCTGATCGACGAGGTCGACGACGCGACCCGCGCTGCCGTCCGCGCCCGCCTTGCGATCTATCCGGCAACGCCCGCCAGGATCCTCGACAAGCTCGGGCTGCGGTGCGCCGATGCTGGCCAGCCGATCGCGGCTGCGTCTCCCATTCCCGCTCCCGCGCCGTCGGCGCCAGCGGTCAGGGTCCCGACCGAAGCCGAGTTGCGGATGGCTGCGAGCCTGTCGATGCGGCCGAACGATGCGGCCGAAATCTCCGACGTGTTCTTTGCCGCCGGTGCCGGCGAGCGCGCGCGGATCCTGCATAATCTGCAGGACACGCCGCTGAAGGCCGCCGCGCGAATTCCGGCCGACCGCGCCGCGCGCGCGATCCACATCCTGGAGATGGCGGCGTTCGCCGAGGACGTCGAGAACTTCACGCTGGAACTCGGAGAAGCGTTGATCCTGTCATCGCGGATCGCCGCGCAAGTGGTGAACGATCCTGGCGGCGAGCCGCTCGCCTGCGCGATGCGGGCGCTCGACGTGTCGAGCGCGGCGTTTCAGCGGATCCTGATGTTCCTCAACCCGGAAGCGGGCTCATCGGTCAACTATGTCTACCGCCTCTCGCGGCTCTACGATCGGCTGAGCGAACGTTCCGCACTCGTGATGCTGGCGGCGTGGCGCGGCTCGACCATGGCGGTGGTCCGCGCCAAGTATCGCTCCTCGCTCTATGACGATGAGCCTCATCGCGCGCGTCCGGCGTCGTCGCTGACGCGGCCGACCGTGCAGCCCGGCAGTGCGCCGGCCATTCGCAACCACAAATCCGGAAGCTAGCTTTTCGCGAGGTCGAGAAAATGCCGCCCGGTGCGGTCCTCGGTCTCGACGATCCAGGCGTCGGGGTCGAAGCGGACCTCCTTGACCAATCGTTGCTCGACCGACGGCTCGGGCAACGGCTCCGGCGCGATCGGAACAAACAAGCGTTCGACCGGGCGGCTGTCGTCATAAACCGTCTGCGGCGCCGGCGCATACAGCATTGCGTTGCCATCCATCAGCGCCACCTTGACGAAGACGGCACCGGCCTCCTCGGCACCCTTCTTGCGGATCGCGCCGAACACGCCCTCAGTCTGGCAGCGGCGCAGATAGGCGGCCACCCATATGCTGGTTTTCAATCGCATGCGCGACCTATAGGCCAGCGGCGCGGCTCCGTGCAATCGCGGTGTCGAGCACCCCTACAGGTTGCCCCTCGCACCAGCCGTCCATATCCTCGCTGTCGCAGTGTGAGCCGCGCCTGGGTCGACGGGGCCATTCCGGATCCCGACGATCCGGAATCGGTGTTGATCGGGGGACGCAAGAAAGAGTTCTCCGACGAGGTCAGAGAGGTCCTGCTTGAGGACGTCAGTTGACAAGCGGAATCACTCGATCGGGTGGCCTATCATCGCGGTGAGTTCGTGAACCAGGCGATCGGACATCTGTCCGGTCACCGGGAGCTTCCGCGCCCGCTCGAACTTCGCGATCGCGGTCTGCGTATCCGCGCCGATCGTGCCGGTCGGCTTGAGCTGACCATAGCCATATTCGGTCAGCGCACGCTGGACCGCGGCGATGCGTCTTCCGGCCGGGCTCAGATGCGGGGTCGGGATCGGTGCCGGCGGACGAATGACGTTGGACGGCGCGGCGGCCGGCGGCGCAGCGGTCGACTTCATCACCAGATTGGTCATGGGGTCGGACGCCTTCGCCTCGGCCGGCTTGGCTTCAGCAGATTTTGCCTCGGCGGCCCTGGTTTCAGCCGGCTTCGTCTCCACCGGCTTCACCTCGACCGGCCTCGGCGTCTCCACGGCAGCGGGCTCGACCGACCGCGCTGCGGCTTCAGCCGGGCGCGGACGCGGCAACGGGCTGGTAACGGCGGCGACCGGCGCCGGCGGCGGAAGCGTCACGACCGAGCCGCCAAACATCGGCGACGGATGACGGCCAGCCTGCAGGAACAAGGCATTGATCAGGATCGCAACGATGACAGCCGCTGCCAGCACGCCCGCGACCATGTCCTTCGGACTGTAGAGCAGCACGCGCAGGAAGAGGCCGCGTTCTTCCTCGGCCTCGATCGCCATTGCCTTCGCGCCGCGGCGACGGCGCGGCGCCTCATCATCGTCCAAAGTCTTTCTAGGCACTTTTCTTCACCTGATGGGCTTGCTCTTGTAATCCGGACCGCAGCGCGGGCTTCAGCGGCGAGACATTGCTGGACGGTTCGGCCGCTACCGGCAGCGTGAACGCGAGCGGCAGCGCGATCGACACCGTGGTGCCCTCGCCGACCTTGCTTTCCACGCTCAGCTCGCCGTGATGGAGGCTGACCAGTCCCTTCACGATCGAGAGGCCAAGGCCCGTGCCTTCGTGCCGACGCTGATAGGTCTTGCCGGCCTGGAAGAATGGGTCGCCGATCCGCTTGAGGTCATCGGCGGCAATGCCGACGCCGGTGTCCGAGACACGCAGCTGCAGCCGCGATCCTTCGACCGCAGCCGATACCGTCACCCTGCCACCGCGTTCGGTAAACTTGATGGCGTTGGAGACGAGATTGAGCACGATCTGCTTGAACGCGCGCGGGTCGCCATTCATGACCGGCAAATCATCGGGAACGCGGGTCACGAGATCGACGCCGTTCTCGCGCGCCTTCAGCGCCACCAGGTTGCAGCAATTGACCAGCGCCGGCCGCGGGGCAAACGGCTCGGGAGAAATCTCGAAATTGCCGGACTCCATCTTCGACATGTCGAGGATGCCGTTGACGACGGACAGCAGATGCTGGCCGGAGTCGTGGATAAGCTGCGCGTACTCCTTGCGGCGCACGGCATCGAGGCCCAGGGCCTCCTCCTGCGCGATCATCTCGGAGAAGCCGATGATGGCGTTGAGCGGCGTCCGCAGTTCGTGGCTCATGGTCGCGAGGAAGCGCGTCTTCGAAGCATCCGCCTGCTCCGCAGCGTTGCGTGCCAGCTCCAGGGCTTGCTCCTGCACCTTGCGATCAGTGACGTCACGGATCACGGCGACGACCTCAGCTTCGCCGGAGGTCTGATCGAGCGGACGGCAGCGCATCTCCACCCAGATGAAGTCGGCCGCGACGGCCTGGCCCCGCGCCGCGTCGCGGCGCAGGCGGAACTCGACGCTGCGCGGCTCGCCGCCGCGCGCGGCATCCGAGAGCGCGGTGAGATAGGCCGGGCGGTCCGCTACATGAACGCGGTCGAACAGGCCGTGGCCCAACAGCCGCGGTGCCTGAACGCCGAGCATGATCTCGGCCGCGGGCGAAATGAAACGCACCGCACCGTTGCGGCTGTGCCGCGACAACACATCGCTGATGTTGTGCGCGAGCAGCCGATAGCGCTCTTCCTCGACGTAGAGCAGCGACACGGTGGTGCGCGCCAGCGACTCGGCGCCAAAGGCGAGCCCGGCTGCATAGAATATCGCCGACACGACGCCGAAGCCGCCCAACATGCTGCTCGCCGCGATCGCGGCGTCAGCAGCCGGCAGCACGTGATAATATCCGAGCGCGCTCAGCAACGCCGCGCAGGTCATCGCCAGCGCGAATGCAAAGGCCACCACGCGCCGCGACGCCGACAGCGCCGCCTCGATCGGAATGACGATGAGCCATACGGCGGCGAAGGACGTAATTCCACCGGTGGTCGCCGCGATCATCATCACGAGACCGGCGAGCGCCAGCGACGACAGCACATGCGCGCCCTCGTAGCGGCCGGTGCGCGACAAGAACCATGACAGCAGGATCGGCGCGATTAGCCAGGCGAAGGCCGCGACCTCGATCGCCGTAGGCGCACCGCGCATCGCAAGGAAGGCCGGGAAGGACGCGAGCGCAGCCAGGCTGCCGAGCAGCCGCGGCGCCATGAAGGCGCGATGGCGCGCACGCGTCAGCGCATCATATTGCGCCGACGGATGCAGCAGCGCATCGAGGCAATCGCGAATTAGACTCACAACACTCACAGCACTCGCGCTTCGGCTCGATCGTCGGACAGACGCGCCGGAACGCCTCCTTGGTGATTGCAGGTCAACGTGTCAGAGCGAACTTAAGCGAACGCTAAGGCGAGGCGTCCCGCCACCAAACACCGTGCATTCGCGAAGCTTTGGCGCGCTATTCACCGCGCATTTGTCAGGGATGGTGAACGGCAGGTTTCCGGACGTGACGATCTATGGTTTCGAAATGGTGGACACGCCCGATCCGGCACATCAGGCCTCGCCGCACGTCATCAATCGAAAATTTACGCCGAATCAAATCAGGCGGATTTTCCGCGTTTTTTCGGCGGATTTACCTCAATGCAAACACTTCCGATTTATCGAGCGATGCTACGTGTGAGCCAAATGCGGCATCGACCGCATGTGAAGCAAAAGACAAGACAGACGACCGGGGTCGCGCCATGTTTTTCCTGTTGCGCTTGGCATTCTGGCTCGGGCTGGTGCTCGTGCTGCTACCGAGGGACAAAACACCTGAATCGGACAAGGTGCCGCAGATCAGCGCATCGGACGCGGTCTCGGCTGCGACCGCGACGATTAGCGACATGGGTCAGTTCTGCAAGCGCCAACCCGCTGCCTGCGAGGTCGGTGGCCAGGCCGCGACCGCGATCGGCCAGCGCGCAACCGACGGCGCGCGCAAGCTCTACCAGATCATCACCGAAAAGAAGGCCCCCGATCACACGGACTCGATCGGCGGAGACGATTTGGACGCTGCGTCGGCCATGGCCGCATCCGGCGACACCCTGACGGCGGACGATCAGGCGATCGAATTCCACCCGCCGCCGACGCCGTAACCCGCAAATTAAGCGGGGAACCAGGTCCATTTCCGTCGCTTTCGCGGCCCGCCTTCCTATATAAGCCGGTAAGAACGGAACGCAGGCCGCAATGACGACGATCGACGAAATCAGGGACAATTTTTCGCTGCTCGACGAGTGGGACGACCGTTACCGCTACGTCATCGAGCTCGGCCGCGCGCTCAAGCCCCTGTCGGAGGCAGAGCACTCGGCCGAGAACAAGGTGCAGGGCTGCGTCAGCCAGGTCTGGCTGTCGAAGCGGATCGAGCGCGACGCCGATGGCGAACCGCGGCTGATCTATCTCGGCGACAGCGACGCCCATATCGTGCGCGGCCTGGTCGCGATCGTGCTGACCCTGTTTTCCGGTCACACGCCGAAGGACATCCTGGCCACCGATGCGCTCGCGCTGTTCGACGAGTTCGGCTTCCGCGACCACCTGACGCCGCAGCGCTCCAACGGCTTGCGGTCGATGGTCGAGCGCATCCGCAACGATGCGCGCGAGGCACTGGCGTCCGCCGCGTAAAGCCACGCTTCCTTCGCGCGGACCGCGTCCGCGTCGCTGGAAACGCTCTACTTTCGCTTTCGCGCCTGCTGGCCCAGCCCCATCTTCTTGGCGAGCTGCGAACGCGCCACCGCGTAGTTCGGCGCCACCATCGGGTAGTCGGCCGGCAGCCCCCATTTGTCGCGATACTGCTCCGGCGTCATGTTGTACTGCGTACGCAGATGGCGCTTGAGCGACTTGAAGCGCTTGCCATCTTCAAGGCACACCAGATATTCGGGCGTGATCGACTTCTTCATCGACACCGCAGGTTTGGCCGGCTCGAGCGGCGCATCGTTGCGTCCGGTCGAGACGCGCAGCAGCGCGGCGTGGACCTGGCTGATGAGGTTAGGAATATCCGAGGCCGGGGTCGGATTGTTGCTGAGATAGGCCGACACGATATTGGCCGTCAGTTCGACCGGACTCTTGCCCGACGTATCAGACATGGCTCAACCTTCCCTGTGCTCTCGAAGGGCGCGGCACCCGAGTGCCGACCGGTCAGTATCCGGCCGCAACAATACCTCCGCAGAATCTCGTACTACTTTGCGTATATGAGCGAACTACAGGGAATCTGACAAGAACGGCGATGGTCTATGTTCAAAACCGGGCTCGCCGCAAGTATTGGCCTCAAATCAAGGCCGCTGCTCCAGGTGCGACCGGAGTTCGTCGATCGAGGCAAACCGCATCATGCCCTCGGGCATCTGCGCTTCGATCGATCCGTCCGAATAAAGCGAATAGGCCATACCGTCCACGACACCGGACTTGAGCACCGTCACCGGGGGCTGCTCCTGGGGCGCCGGCGGGTGGCCGGGCGATGGCGGGGCAGCCGATGGCGGGGCGGCCTGGGCCTCTCCGAAAGTCGAGGGCGTGCGGGCGCCCCGCCGCGGAGCAACATCGACCGACCGCGGTCGCTCCGCTTTCGGCCAGGCATCGTCGAAGGTGGCGGGTGAGGACTCGCCGGCCTCAGCCGGATTCGGGCGAAGCTCCGGCGCCAACAGGTCCGGAGGCAGCGGTTCTGCGGTCCGGGTCTGAGTACGCTCGCGCTCCTTCCGCGAGGTCGAGGAAAACAGCAGGTTGCGCCGTTTAGGCGGCGCCGGAGGGGCGTCTGGAGCCGCGCCGGCAGGCGCGGGCGATGGCACCTCGCCAGGGGACCCGCGCGAGGCGATCTCTTCGTGCCACGGCGGCCGGGCGGACGAAGCCGGCGATGACGGCGCCAGCGGCGGAGGCGCCACGGCGTGGGGGTCCCGCTGGGACGGGAAAGGGATCTCACCAGGGCTGCGCGGGGAAATTGCAGGCGCCGGCAATGGGAGCTCGGGCGCACCCGCTGCAACGGTACCAAGCCGCCGGGCGATGTTCTGGAGTTCCCGGACGGCCACGGCGATCGCCAGCACGATGGCGCCGGTGCACACTCCGGTCACGCCGGCCATGATCAACGTGCTGCCGACACTGAATTCCTTGTAGGGAATTCCCAAGCCGATCGCCGCCAAGCCTGCCAACACCAAGCCCGCGCCGACGACCCACAGAGCAACCATCATCGAACTAACCCCCGGGCGGCCCGCATGAAAATCGCCGCGGCCACCAACGCCACGATACCGTCATATTGCCCACACCGCCAACCGCCAATTGTGGACGGAGTTCCCGAAAATCTCATTACAACCGGCAGTGCGGGCCTCCCGTCAGGCCTGGCGCCGGTCCTCCAGGCAGCGATTCCCCTAAATCTACTGCCTACGAAATACTGCTAATTTATTGCAACGCTTCGGGGAAATTACGCCACAATTACCAATTACTTGGAAATGGAACTGCGCTATATGGACGCCGGGGAATGAGGCCCTAAAGCGCCAACTGGGCCACAGGGACGCCGGTACCAATAGCCATGTCATCCATCACGACGTCTGCCATCGATACGCCGGCGCGGCGCTCGGTGGAAAAGACCTGCGACGATCTCGCCATCCTGGTCCTCGGCGTGGTCGCCGTCGTCGCTGGTCTCACCTTTCGCGATTACGGACTGGGCTGGGACGACTACACCCACGCCGAATACGCCGATCTCCTGCTGCGCATGTACCGTTCCGGCTTCAAGGACACCAGCGCGCTGTCCTTTGCCAACCTCTACATGTATGGCGGCGGCTTCGACATGGCGGCGGCATTGCTGCACAAGGTCATTCCGCTGGAGCTGTTCGAGACGCGCCGGCTGCTCGGCGCCATCGTCGGCGTGATCGGGCTTGCGGTCACCTGGCGGCTGGCACGGCGCGTCGGCGGTCCGCTGGCCGGGCTGGCGGCGCTCCTGCTGCTGGCGCTGTGTCCGACCTTCTACGGCCACATGTTCATGAACCCGAAGGATGCGCCGTTTGCCGTGGCAATGGTGTTCCTGATCATGGGCCTCGTTCGTCTCGCGGAAGAATATCCGGCGCCCTCGCCGCGCACGATCCTGATCGTCGGCTTCGGCGCCGGCCTGTCGCTCGGATGCCGGGTGCTCGGCGGCCTCGCGCTGATCTACGCGGCGATCGGATTCATCCCGCTCTGGATCGATGAGTACCGCAGCCAAGGCCCGCGGGAGGCCGTCCGGCGCTTCGCGCATGTGGTCTACGTGCTGCTGCCGGGGCTCGTGTTCGGCTATCTCGTGATGGGCCTGATCTGGCCCTGGTCGATCATGGAGCCCGGACATCCGCTGGAAGCGGTGACCTACTTCTCGCACTTCTTCGAGAAGCCCTGGAAGGAGATGTTCGACGGCGCACTGGTGTCGGTGCCGGACATGCCGTGGTCCTATCTGCCGACCCTGTTCGCGCTGCAGCTTCCGGAGGTGCTGCTGGTGCTGCTGATCGCGGCCGTCGTCATCACCTTCATGTCGCTGTCGCGCAAGGAGGTGCCGGCGCGGCGCAAGACCATCATGCTGATGCTGATGCTGGCGGCGATGCTGCCGCTGGTCATCGCGATGGTGAAGCGGCCGGCGCTCTACAACGGCATCCGTCATTTCATCTTCGTGATCCCGCCGATGACCGTGCTGGCCGGCGTCGCATTCGCCCGCGGCATCGATTGGCTCGGCGAGAAGCGCCGCGCTTGGCAGCCAGCCGCACTCGCGGTGTTCGCGTTCGGCCTGCTGCTGCCGCTCAGCGAAATGATCCGCCTGCACCCGTATCAGTACACGCACTTCAACCACATTGCCGGCACGGTGCGGACCGCCGACAACTACTTCATGCTGGACTATTGGGGTCTGGCGCTGAAGCAGGCGTCCGACGGGCTGCGCGAGCAGTTGGCCGAGCGGCAAGAAGTCCCGCCGCAGGACCGCAAGTGGAAAGTCGCGGTCTGCGGTCCGCAACGTCCGGCCCAGGTCGCGCTCGGTCCCGACTTCACGATCGGCTGGGACAGCAAGGGCGCCGACTTCGCGATGACGCTCGGCGAGTTCTACTGCAAGGGCCTGGCCGCGCCCGTGCTGGTCGAGATCAAGCGCGACGACGTGGTGTTCGCCCGCGTCTACGATATCCGCGGCCGCAGCATTTCGAGCCTGCTCACGATCCCGGCTCCTTAAGGGCCGATGTCTTCACAGCAAATCGATCGCGCGTCGGCGCGGTATTGGAGCATGATCGTTTCCGATCATGCCCCAGCCGTCACACGGCGGCATGACTGTCACGCCGGAGCGCGGCCTTGCTGCGCTCAGGCCGCAACGCTAGGCTTCCCTTGAACAGCAGCAGCCATCAACGGAGCAAATCGACCATGTCGCCAGCGGAAGCGCGCCTGAAGGAAGTGCCGTCGGATATCAGCGCGGCGGAGTGGGAGCAGCGGGTCAACCTCGCCGCCTGCTACCGGCTGGTTGCCCTCTATGGCTGGGACGATCTGGTCGACACCCACATTTCCGCACGAGTGCCGGGACCGGAGCATCACTTCCTGATCAATCCCTACGGCCTGATGTTCGATGAAATCACCGCGTCGAGCCTGGTCAAGGTCGATCTCGACGGCAATCAGCTCTCCAAGAGCGACTACAGCATCAACCCGGCCGGCTTCACCATCCATTCGGCGATCCACGAGGTGCGCGAGGACGCCGGCTGCGTGCTCCATCTGCACACGATCGACGGCACCGCGGTGTCGAGCAGCCCCGACGGACTGCTGCCGCTGAACCAGACGGCGCAGCTCGTCACCCACGACCTCGCCTATCACGACTATGAAGGCATCGCGCTCGATCATGACGAGCGCCCGCGCCTGCAGCGCGACCTCGGCCACAAGAACCACATGCTGCTGCGCAATCACGGCACGCTGACGGTCGGCCGCTCGGTCGCCGCGGCGTTCGAGCGCATGTACCATCTGGAGCGGGCCTGCTCGATGCAGGTGGCGACCCGCGCGCTCGGCCCGATCGCCTATCCGGTCGAGCAGCAGGCGATCGACAAGAACACCGAGCTGCTGTCCAATCCCGACCGCGCCGAGCTGCGTTCGACCCAGCTGGTGTGGCCGCCGCTGTTGCGCAGGCTCGACCGGGTCAATCCCGGCTACCGCAGTTGAATTTTCACAATCTTCGCGTAGATTAGCTGCCAACACCCTCTGCACTATCGGAATCAAACGCCGCCCAATTCCGGGCGGCGTTTTTACGTGCGGCAACTGCTCCGCGCTTCGCGCCTATTTGGCGTCCGCGAAGGCCGCGAGAATCCGCGCCCAAGAGCGGATGCCCTTGTGGAAGCTCTTGAGGTCATACTTCTCGTTCGGCGAATGGATGTTGTCGTCGTCGAGGCCGAAGCCGACCAGCACGCTGTCGAGCCCGAGCGTGCGCTTGAAGTCGGCGACGATCGGGATCGAGGCGCCGGAGCCGATCAGGAGCGCCTCCTTGCCCCATTCGTCGGTCAGCGCACGCCGGGCGGCCGCGAGCGGCTTCATGTTCCAATCGAGCGCGATCGCCGGCGCGCCGGCATGGTCGATGAACTCGACCTTGCAGTCCGCCGGCACGCGCGCCCTGACGTAGTCGCGGAACGCCTGCCGGATCTTCTCCGGGTCTTGTCCCTCGACCAGGCGGAACGAGACTTTCGCCGATGCCTCCGCCGGGATCACCGTCTTCGAGCCCTCGCCGGTGTAGCCGCCGACGATGCCGTTGACGTCGCAGGTCGGACGCGAGGAAACCTGCTCGATCAGGAGCCTGTCCTTCTCGCCGGCCGGCACCGAGAGGCCGATCGGCTTGAGGAAGCTTTCCGGCGTCAGATTGAGCTGCTTCCATTGCGCCAGGATGTCCGGCGGCAGATCCTTCACGCCGTCGTAGAAGCCGGGAATGGTGATGTGACCGTTCTCGTCATGCAGGCCGCCGAGAATGCGCGTCAGCACGCGGATCGGATTCTGCGCACCGCCGCCGAACACACCGGAATGCAGGTCGCGATTGGCGGCCTTGATCTTGACCTCGTCATACACCAGTCCGCGCAACGAGGTCGTGATCGCCGGCGTGTTCGGATCCCACATGCCGGTGTCGCAGACCAGCGCGAAGTCGGCCTTCAGCTCGGCCTTGTTCGCCTCCAGGAACGGCACGAAGTTCTTCGAGCCGACCTCTTCCTCGCCCTCGATGATGACGGTGATGTCGACCGGCAACGACCCCGTCACCGTCTTCCAAGCGCGGCACGCCTCGATGAAGGTCATCAGCTGACCCTTGTCGTCCTCGGCGCCGCGCGCGACGATGATCTTGCGGCCGTCGGCGTGGTCGGTGACCACAGGCTCGAACGGCGGACGATGCCAGAGATTCAGGGGATCGACCGGCTGGACGTCGTAATGGCCGTAGAACAGCACATGCGGGCGCCCGTCGGTGCTGCCGGTGAACTTGCCGACCACGGCCGGATGGCCCGCGGTCGGCCGCACCTCGGCCTGGAAGCCGAGCGTTGCGAGATCCGCGGCGAGATGATTGGCGGCCGCCTTGCAGTCCTTGGCGAAGGCCGGATCGGCCGAGATTGACTTGACCCTCAGAAGCGTGAACAGCCGCTCGAGACTGTTGTCGAAATCGGCATCGATGCGGTCGAGGACCGGCTGCAGCTTGACGTTGGACATCGCGGACATCCTCTTGGTGAACGTGGCACCGGGTTGTAGCCCGCTGCCCGCCGGAGGCAAAGCGCCGGCCCTTATTCGTGGCGCGCCGGCGCGGGATGTTACCTGCGCAACAATCCGCCGAGCGCACCGCGCACGATCGCGCGGCCGATCGACCCGCCGACGGAGCCGCCGACCGACTTGCCGAGATCGGCAACCACGCCACCGACCACCCTGTCCGTGACCGAGCGCGTGACATTGCGCGCGATCACCTGCCCGGTCGACAGCCGGCCACGCTTGACGTTGGTGCCGAAGATCTCGGCGGCGATCGCACCGATATGGCCGAGGATGCCGCCGCCCTCCGCGCCTTCCGCCGGCGCCGCCGTTGCGGCGAGCCGCTTCTGGATGATCTCGTAGGCGGATTCGGCGTCGATCGCGGTGTCGTATTTGCCCTTCACCGGACTTGCATCCATGATCGCCTTGCGCTCCTCGGGCGTGATCGGCCCGATCCGCGCCGATGGCGGCCGGACCAGGATGCGCTCGACCATCGACGGCGTGCCGCCGCCCTCGAGGAACGACACCAGCGCCTCGCCCTTGCCGAGCTCCATGATCACGCGCGCGGTGTTGAGCTTCGGATTGGGGCGGAACGTTTCCGCGGCCGCAGCAACGGCCTTCTGGTCGCGCGGCGTAAAGGCGCGCAGCGCGTGCTGCACGCGGTTGCCGAGCTGCGCCAGCACCTTGTCGGGCACGTCGATCGGATTTTGCGTGACGAAATAGACGCCGACGCCCTTGGAGCGGATCAGCCGCACCACCTGCTCGATCTTGTCCATCAGCGCCTTTGGCGCATCGTTGAACAGCAGATGCGCCTCGTCGAAGAAGAACACCAGCTTCGGCTTCGGCAGGTCGCCGGCTTCCGGCAATTCCTCGAACAATTCCGAGAGCATCCAGAGCAGGAACGTGGCGTAAAGCCGCGGACTCTGCATCAGCTTGTCGGCGACGAGAATGTTGACCATGCCGCGGCCGTCGCGATCGGTCCGCATGAAGTCCTTCAGCGTCAGCGCCGGTTCGCCGAAGAATTTCGTGCCGCCCTGGTTCTCGAGCACCAGAAGCTGACGTTGAATGGTGCCGACCGTCGCCTTGGACACGTTGCCGTAGCTTTGCGCAGCCTTACGGAGCGGCGCCAGCGGATCTTCCTCGTCATCGGCGGCCTTCTTGCTCCCGTCGGGAGCGACCGCATCGAGCAGAGCGCGCAGATCCTTCATGTCGATCAGCGTAAGGCCGTTCTCGTCGGCGACACGGAAGGCAACGCTGAGCACGCCTTCCTGCACGTCGTTGAGATCGAGCATTCGCGAGAGCAGCAGCGGACCCATTTCGGTGACGGTGGCGCGCACCGGATGCCCCTGCTCGCCGAAAACGTCCCAGAACACGGTCGAGAACTGGTCGGGCTGGAAGGTCAGCCCCATCTCCTGGGCGCGCTTGACAATGAAGTCCTTGGCCTCGCCGACTTCGGAGATGCCGGAAAGATCGCCCTTGATATCGGCCGCGAAGACCGGGACTCCGGCGCGCGCAAAGCCCTCCGCCATGACTTGAAGCGAGACGGTCTTGCCGGTTCCCGTCGCACCGGTCACGAGGCCGTGCCGGTTGGCCAGCGCGAGCGTCAGCCACGCTGTCTCGTCACCCTTGCCGATAAAAATCTTCTCGTCGGTATCGGCCAGCTTGTTGTCGGAAGTCGCCATCGCTTGGTCTCTTCGCAAAGATAGATCGGCCTCGGTTGCCGAACCCACAGCAATCATATTGCATCTTGCCGGTCGAATGAAACTGTCAGTGTGCGCTGACATACATTGTCGCTCCGAGGTTCCTCATACTTTCTTCCCTGTCGCGCGAAGAAAACGAGTGCGCATTGCGACAAGATGGCGTGAATCCGGCGCTCACTCTTGCATCGGTGCAACACTTGCAATGCGATCGAAAACTGAACGGCGCGGATCGCTTGTATTTCGTGGCACAGACGCTCAAGATGAATTGTTAATAAATATCCGGCAAGAACCGGATGAGGCGGGGCAAGATGGACGAACTGGTTGGACGGCTGGCCGCGAAGGCCGGCATCGATGGCGCTGTCGCTGAAAAAACCATCGGCATCGTTCTGGGTTTCCTCCGTAACGAGGGACCTTCCGACAAAGTCCAGGCTCTCATCGACCAAATCCCCGGCGCCGAAGCGGCAATCGCCGCCTCCAACAACAGCGGTGGTCTATCGCGGTTGATGGGCGGCGGACTGATGGCCGTCGGCACCCGACTCATGGCGCTCGGCTTGAGCATGAGCGAGATTCAGAAAATCGCGCGTGAACTTTTCGTGTTCGGTCGCGACAAAATCGGAGCTGATCAAATGGGCGAGATCATTTCGGGGACGCCGGGCCTTAGCCAATTTGCCTGAAGCACGTCTCACGCCTTGCGGATACGCTCCCTTCTACCTGCACACGAGTATCATGACATACCCCCTCTCCGAGATCGACGGCCTGTCCCCCTATTGCGCAGCAAAACTGAAATCACAGGGTATCCGCACGACCGAAGCGCTGCTTGAAGCCGCCCGCACCGTCAAGGGACGCAAGGCGCTCGCGGCCAAGACCGGGATCAGCGAACAGCAATTGCTCGAGTGGGCCAACATCTCCGACTACATGCGGATTCCGGGTATGGGCAGGGCGAAAGTCGGCCTGATGCGCGCCGCCGGTGTCACCACGGTGCGCGAGCTCGCGCACCGCAATCCGTCGCGGCTGGCTCAGAGCATGAAGGACGCCAACCTCAAGCGGAAGCTCGTCCGCGTCATGCCGTCCGAGAAGTCGGTCGAGTTGCTCATCGAACAGGCGCGCAAGCTGCCTCCCAAGATCACCTACTAGCCCGCCTGAAGGCTCCAGGTCGCCGCCGGCGCCAGCCTTGCTTCGCCATGCCTTGACTTGCCGGCGCTGTCAGCGCAAAGCGACCGCATGATGGCGACCAAGCCCATATCGTCAGCCGCAGCCGGCCCGGCCGGACGCGCGCTGCTGCCGACGTTGCTGTCCAAGCCCTATCCGGCCGTGATGGGCATATTGAACGTGACGCCGGATTCATTCTCGGACGGAGGGCAGTTCATCGCGCCCGAGCAGGCGCTGGCGCAGGCCCGCAAGCTGGTCGCTGACGGCGCCGACATCATCGACATCGGCGCGGAGTCGACCCGCCCCTACGGCTCCCAACAACCAGTCTCGGCGGACGACGAGTTGAAACGGCTGAAGCCGGTGCTGGCCGACGTCATCGCGCTCGGCGTACCGGTCTCGATCGACAGCATGAAGTCGGAGGTCGTGGCCTGGGCGCTGGACCAGGGCGCCGCGATCGCCAATGACGTCTGGGGCCTGCAGCGCGATAGCGGCATGGCCCCCCTCGTCGCCGCACGCGGCGTGCCCGTGATCATCATGCACAATCGCGAGCAGGCCGATCCGGCGATCGACATCATGCATGATATTGCGGCCTTCTTCACCCGCTCGCTCGACATTGCGGCCGGCGCCGGCATTGCGTCCGACCAGATCGTGCTCGATCCCGGCATCGGCTTCGGCAAGACGCAGGAGCAGAGCATGACGGTGCTGGCGCGGCTTTCCGAGCTCGACGCGTTCCGCCTGCCCGTGCTGGTCGGCGCGTCGCGCAAGCGCTTCATCAGCACGGTTGTGCCGTCGGAGCCGCGCGAGCGGATCGGCGGCTCGATCGCGGCGCATCTGATCGCCGCGCAGAATGGCGCCCGCATCATCCGCGCGCATGACGTCGCGGAAACCGTTCAGGCGCTGCGGGTGGCTGCAGCAATCAAGGGACAGCAATGACCGATACGATCTTCATCACCGGGATCGTCATCCATGCCCGTCATGGCGTGATGGAACATGAGACCGAGGTTGGGCAACGTTTCGTCATCGATCTCGAGCTCTATACCGATCTCTCGGAGTCCTCGCGCACCGACCGCCTTTCCGACACCGTCTCCTATTCCAACGTGGTGGCGACCGCGACGTCGGCGTTCAAGGACACGAACTACAAGCTCTTGGAGCGCGCCGCCGGTGCGGTGGCCGACGACATCCTCAGTGCATTCCCGCGCATCAGGGCCGTCAAGGTCACCGTCCACAAGCCGCACGCCCCGATCGCCGCGATCTTCGACGATGTCGGCGTGGTGCTGACGCGCTCACGGCATCCGCCGTCCCATGGCTAGCGTCCTGATCGCGCTCGGGGGCAATGTCGGCGACGTCCGCACGACATTCCGCAAGGCCATCGCCAATATCTGCGGCATGGCGCAGGCCGCCCTGCTGGCGCGCTCGTCGGACTATTCGACGCCGCCCTGGGGAGAGGAGCAGCAGCAAAGCTTCATCAATGCCTGCATAGAGATCGAGACCAGCCTCGATCCGCATGCGCTGCTGTTCACGCTGCACAAGATCGAGACCAGGTTCGGCCGCGACCGCGCCAACGAGCGGCGCTGGGGGCCGCGCACCCTCGACCTCGACCTGATCGCCTATGACGACGTCAAGCTGGACAAGCCGGAACTGACCCTGCCGCACCCGCGCCTGTTCGAGCGCGCTTTCGTGCTGGTGCCGCTGGCCGAGATCGTTCCCGATCGCCTGATCTCCGGCCGCCGTGTCGCCGACGCGCTGGCCCAGGTTTCCGCCGACGGTATTTTCCGTCTGCCGAACCTCGATTAAGGTCCAATATCCCCAAAACAACTGTTTGGCTTGGCCGCGCACCCGTGGCAATTTCCGGCCAAATCAGGAGGCCCTCGCAGGGCTGGCGAAGGATATATTGGGCGGATGACGACCACGACTGACGATTTGCGGCTGGCAGCGGATTTTCAACCAGCAACCTATGAGGACTGGCGCAAGCTGGTCGACGGCGTGCTGAAGGGTGCGCCGTTCGAGAAACTGGTCGGCAAGACCTATGACGGACTGAAGATCGATCCGATCTATCGCCGCGCCACCAACACCGGCCCGATCGCCGGCCGCGCAGCCGTGGCCCCCTGGCGGATCCTGCAACGGATCGACCATCCCGATGCCGCGCAGGCCAACGTGCAGGCGCTGCACGATCTCGAGAACGGGGCGACCGGCCTCGAATTCGAATTCGCAGGTGGTCCCGGCGCGCGCGGCTTCGGCCTCGCCGACGCCAGCAAGCAGACATTGGCCAAGGTTTGCGACGGCATCCATCTAGACGCCGGCATCATGATCGCGCTCAACCCAGTGATCGGACGCGAGAACGCCGGCGAAACGTTTGCCGACGTCGTGGAAGCCCGCAAGATCGATCCGGCCAAGCTCGACCTTCACTTCAACTATCAGGCGCTCAGCACGGTCGCGGTGCGTGGCGCCGCGGCTGCCGCTTGGGCCGATTACGAGCAGCCGTTCGGCAAGGTCGTCAACGGCCTGATCAAGCGCGGCTTCAAGGGACCGTTCGTGCTGGCCGACGGCCGTCCGGTTCACGACGCCGGCGGTTCCGACGTGCAGGAGCTCGCTTTCACGCTTGCGGTGGCGCTCGCCTATCTGCGCATGCTGGAAGCGGCTGGCATCGATCTCGATGCGGCGCGCGCCGCAATCTCGTTCCGGCTCAGCGCCGACGCCGACCAGTTCCTGACGCTGGCGAAATTCCGCGCGCTGCGGCGGCTGTGGGCACGGGTCGAGCAGGCCTGCGGGCTTGCGCCGAAGCCGATCTTCGTCAACGCGCAGACCGCGTGGCGCATGCTGACCCAGCGCGACGCCAATGTGAACATGCTGCGCGCGACCATGGCGACGTTTGCGGCCGGCCTCGGCGGCGCGAATGCGATCACCGTGCTGCCGCATACTCTGGCGCTCGGTTTGCCCGACGAGTTCGCCCGGCGCGTGGCGCGCAACACGCAACTGGTCCTGCTTGACGAAGCAAACCTCGCAAAGGTCTCCGATCCCGCGGCGGGCTCCGGCGGCATCGAGACGCTGACGTCGCAGCTTTGCGAAGCGGCCTGGGCGATGTTCCAGGAGATCGAGAAGGCCGGCGGCGTCTTCGCTGCGCTCCAGCTAGGCCTGATCCAGAACAAGGTCGCCGCGACCCGCACGGCACGCGAAGCCAACGTTGCGAAACGCCGCGACGTGCTGACCGGCGCCAGCGAGTTCCCGAACCTGCATGAGGCCGACATCGCGGTGCTGGACGTGAAACCTTCAGTCCCGATCGCCCCGGCCGATGCGACGATCAAGTTCGACGCACTGGCGCCGACGCGCCTTGCCGAACCGTTCGAAGCGCTGCGCGACAGGTCGGATGCGGCGCTGAACGCGAAGGGTGCGCGGCCAAAGATCTTCCTTGCCAATCTCGGCACAGCGGCGGATTTCACCGCACGCGCCACCTTTGCCAAGAGCTTCTTCGAGACCGGCGGCATCGAGGCGATCGACAGCGAGGGCTTTGCCGACGCGGCGGCGCTGGCCACGGCCTTCAAGGCCTCCGGCGCGGCAATGGCCTGCATCTGCTCCTCGGACAAGGTTTATGCCGACCGTGCGGCTGATGCCGCCAGGGCCCTTCACGGAGCCGGAGCGAAGCATATCTATCTAGCGGGACGGCCCGGCGACCAGGAAGCGGCATTGCGGACGGCCGGCATTGGTGAGTTCGTCTTCGCCGGCGGCGACGCGCTGGCGACATTGCGCGACGCCTATCGGCGGCTGGAGCAAGCATGACGGCTGAAGCACCATCAAAACCCGTTCTGACCGGCGGCTGCCAATGCGGCGCCGTCCGCTTTGCGGTATCGACAGCACCAACCCGGATCAGCATCTGCCACTGCCGGATGTGCCAGAAGGCCTCCGGCGCGCCGTTCGCCTCCTTCGCCGAGGTTGATCGCAACGATTTCACCTGGACCCGCGGCAAGCCCGCCGCGTTCAGGTCCTCGTCGATCGCCGAGCGCGACTTCTGCGCGGCTTGCGGCACACCCTTGAGCTTCCGCCGTATCGACGGACCGCGGATCGAGATCATGACCGGCGCCTTCGACCGGCCGGACCGGGTGGTGCCGACGCAGCAATTTGGAAGCGAGTCCCGGCTCGGCTGGGTGGTTGGTATTGCCAATCTGCCGAGCCAGACCACGATGCAGAATTACGGCCCGGAGAAGATGGCGACCATCGTCAGCCACCAGCATCCGGACCATGATTGAGGGGCGTCGCAAGACGATCCGAGTGATATGATGGACAACATGAGCCGCATACCAAATTTCGCCGATATCGCTTTTGAGAAGGTCGGCGGTGGAGCGCCCGCCACGAACGCCGAGCCGTGGCTGACGCCCGAGGGCATCCCGGTCAAATCCGTCTACAGCGAGGCCGACCTCGAAGGCATCGACTTCCTCGAGACCTGGCCGGGGATCGCGCCTTATCTGCGCGGTCCCTACCCGACCATGTATGTCAACCAGCCCTGGACGATCCGCCAATATGCCGGTTTCTCCACGGCGGAGGATTCCAACGCCTTCTATCGCCGCAACCTCGCGGCAGGACAGAAGGGCCTGTCGGTGGCGTTCGACCTCGCCACCCACCGCGGCTATGACAGCGATCATCCCCGCGTCTCCGGCGACGTCGGCATGGCTGGTGTCGCGATCGATTCCATCTACGACATGCGCACGCTGTTCGCCGGCATTCCGCTCGACCAGATGAGCGTGTCGATGACCATGAACGGCGCGGTGCTGCCGATCCTCGCGCTGTTCGTGATCGCCGCCGAGGAACAGGGCGTGCCACCGGAGAAGCTGTCGGGCACCATTCAGAACGATATTCTGAAAGAGTTCATGGTGCGCAACACCTATATCTATCCGCCGGTGCCCTCGATGCGGATCATCTCCGACATCTTTGCCTACACCTCGCAGCGGATGCCGAAGTTCAACTCGATCTCGATCTCCGGCTACCACATGCAGGAAGCCGGCGCGACGCAGGACCTCGAGCTCGCCTATACGCTGGCCGACGGCGTCGAATATCTGCGCGCGGGTCTCGCGGCCGGGCTCGACGTCGACCGCTTCGCGCCGCGGCTGTCGTTCTTCTGGGCGATCGGCATGAACTTCTTCATGGAAGTCGCCAAGATGCGCGCCGCGCGGCTGTTGTGGGCCAAGCTGCTCAAGCCGTTCAACCCGAAGGATCCGCGCTCGCTGTCGCTGCGCACGCATTGCCAGACCTCCGGCTGGTCGCTGACCGCGCAGGACGTGTTCAACAACGTGATGCGCACCACGATCGAGGCGATGGCCGCGACGCAAGGCCATACCCAGTCGCTGCACACCAACGCGCTCGACGAAGCGCTGGCGCTGCCGACCGACTTCTCGGCGCGCATCGCCCGCAACACGCAATTGTTCCTGCAGCAGGAGAGCGGCACCAACCGCATCATCGATCCCTGGGGCGGCTCCTATTATGTCGAGCGGCTGACCCGCGATCTCGCGGCGAAAGCCTGGGGCCATATCCAGGAGGTCGAGGCGCTGGGCGGCATGGCGAAGGCGATCGAGGCCGGCGTGCCGAAGCTCCGTATCGAGGAGGCCTCCGCCAAGACGCAGGCGCGCATCGACGCCGGCCGCCAGGCCGTGATCGGCGTCAACAAGTACAAGCCGGAGAACGAGAAGCCCATCGACGTGCTGAAGGTGGAGAATTCCACCGTGCGGCAGCTGCAGATCGACAAGCTCGCGCGGCTGAAGAAGGAGCGCAACCAGAAGGACGTCGACGCAGCGCTTTCGGCGCTCACCCGCGCGGCCGGCGAAGGCAACGGCAACCTGCTGGCGCTGGCGATCGACGCGGCGCGAGCGAAGGCGACCGTCGGCGAGATTTCGGATGCGATGGAGAAGGTGTTCGGCCGGCACCGCGCCGAGATCAAGTCGATCACCGGCGTCTACAAGCGAGAGGCAGCGACCATGTCCAACCGGGTCGGGAAGGTGCAGGCCCTGATCGATGCGTTCGAGGAGGCCGAAGGCCGCCGTCCTCGCATCCTGGTGGCAAAGATCGGCCA
This sequence comes from Bradyrhizobium sp. ISRA464, assembly GCF_029910095.1. Taxonomy (NCBI): domain Bacteria; kingdom Pseudomonadati; phylum Pseudomonadota; class Alphaproteobacteria; order Hyphomicrobiales; family Nitrobacteraceae; genus Bradyrhizobium; species Bradyrhizobium sp. ISRA464. The sequence goes on from NZ_CP094526.1 coordinate 5,437,722, forward strand.
GGACGGTCACGACCGCGGCCAGAAGGTGATCGCATCCGCTTTCGCCGATGTCGGCTTCGATGTCGATATCGGGCCGCTGTTTGCGACCGCGGACGAAGCCGCCCGCCAGGCGGTCGAGAACGACGTGCACATTCTCGGCGTCTCGTCGCTGGCGGCCGCGCACCTCACCGCGGTGCCGGAGCTGAAGGCCGCGCTGAAGAAGCATGGCCGCGAGGACATCATGATCATCGTCGGCGGGGTGGTGCCGCCGCAGGATTACGATGCGCTGTACAAGGCTGGCGCCGAGGCGATCTTCCCGCCGGGCACGGTGATCTCGGATGCCGCCGAGGAGCTGATCCACAAGCTCAACGCGCGGCTCGGCCACAGCGAGGCGGCAGAGTAGCTCTGCCGCCTCCGTCCCGAACGGAGTTTTCCATGCGCGCCGCTCGCATCACGACGCCTGCCCGCATCCTATGTCTTGCCGGCGTGCTTGCCTGCCTCAGCCTTCCCGCGCGTGCCGACGATCCCAAGCCCGATGCATCGGTCAAGAACAACAGCGTTGAGGCCAATGTCTATCTCGACGACAAGATCAAGGCGGATGCGGCCCTGGCCGCCGATTGCCTGGCCGAAGGCCGGAAGTGGATCGACAAAAATGCGGCGGAGGCGGCTTCCGCCCGCAAGGAGGAGCCGGAGTTCTTCAAGGACCGCGGCGGCTGGTCGTTCGGGCGCAAATATTCCGTGCGCTCCGTGGTCGACAACCGCTATGTGAGCGTCCTGCGCGACGACTATATGGACACTCACGGCGCGCATCCGAACTCCGATGTCGACACCATCCTGTGGGACTCGGCCGAGAAGAAGCGCATCAGCATCCGCCCCTTCTTCACTGAGACCGCCGACAATGGTCCGACCCTGAAGGCGATGCGGAAGGCCATCGTCAGCGCGCTGAACGCGGAGAAGAAGAAGCGCGGCGCAAGCGAGACGGCAACGGCCGAGTGGTACAAGGAGCTCAAGCCGACGCTGCTGAAAATCGGCGCCGTGACGCTGGCGCCGTCGACGGAAGCCGGCAAGAGTTCAGGCCTCACCTTCCATTATCCGCCCTATGCCGTCGGCCCCTATGCCGAAGGCCAATATGTCGTCGTCGTGCCCTGGGAGACGCTGAAGCCTTATCTCACCGCAGAAGGCGTCAGGATCTTCGGCGGCGCCCGGCCGAAGGGCGATGAGGACGATCCGGGCTAGCACTGACGCCTGGCTCAAATTTCGAAATTGAACACGTTTTGGTTGTAAATTTAGGAGGCACTGCGTAGGGTCGCGTCCGTAGGTTCATTTCGAGAGTTCATACATGACTTACATTGAGTCACCTTTCGATTCCGGCGATGCAAACGTGTCCTCCGAGACCTTTTGCACCTACCTCGCGAAGCAGTTCATTGCAAAGAAAGGTTTCGAGGTCGCCCGGATTCCCGAGATTAAGCGACTGTACGACGTCTGCGCGATCGTTCTCACGCGCTCCGACGGTTATACGTTCAGTGCGCTAGTACCCACTTTTCTTGGATCGTGAGTCGTGATTCAAGATATGGATGATACCCGAAGCAAGAGAAGTCCACCTTTCGAGGAAAGATCGCAAGGTGCTTGAGGCGTGCTGTCGCTCACCGATGACGTTGCTGCGCGATTTGAAGCGGGCGCGGATAGTTCTGTTGGCGGCGGACGGGCGCAGCACCCGATCGATCGCCAAGGAAGTTGGGGTCCAGCCGCGGATTGTCAGCCTTTGGCGGCATCGTTATGCCGACCAAGGCCTTGAAGGGCTGCAAGACAAGCCGCGCCCGGGCAAGCAGCCGATCTATACGAAGGCCACGGACAAGCGGATTCTGAAGCTGCTGGACCAGCCGCCCCCGCAAGGGTTCGCACGCTGGACCGGGCCCCTGCTGGCCGAGGCGCTGGGCGATGTTGACGTCCAATATGTCTGGCGGTTTCTGCGCAGCCACAAGATCGACCTCGCGGCTCGCAAGTCCTGGTGCGAGAGCAACGACCCGAACTTCACGGCCAAAGCCGCCGATGTTGTCGGCCTCTATGTCGCCCCGCCCGCGAAGGCCATTGTGCTGTGCGTGGACGAGAAGCCCTCGATCCAGGCTTTGGAGCGAGCGCAGGGTTATCTGAAACTGCCCAATGGCCGCGCCTTGACCGGCCAGAGCCACGACTACAAGCGGCATGGCACCACAACATTGTTTGCGGCACTCGAAGTCGCCACCGGGAAGATCATCGCGACGCATTCAAAACGGCGGCGCCGCGTCGAGTTTCTCGGCTTCATGACCAGCGTCACCGCGGCCTTTCCGGGCCGGAAGCTTCACGTCATCCTCGACAATCTCAACATCCACAAGAAGAACGAGGACTGGCTCAAGGCCCATCCCAATGTGCAATTCCATTTCACGCCGACGAGTGCGTCCTGGCTCAATCAGGTCGAGGTGTGGTTTTCGATCCTGCAGGGGCAGTCGCTCAGCGGCACCTCCTTCACAAGCCTCAAGCAGCTTCAGGATCACATCGATGCCTACGTCACCGCATACAACGGCAGAGCCGAGCCCTTCGTCTGGACCAAGAAAAAGGTCCGTCAACGCCGATTCAAAGGCCGCCGTATCACCCAGCTCTGATTCCGGGTACTAGGGATGGTCGATCGCGAAGCACGGCCCGATGCGACCTTCAGCATCCCAGCGGAAGAGCTGGAAGAGATCGGCGAGGCCTGCCTAAAATATTCCGGACGGGTCAACGGAAGGACGATGCCGGTCGGCATTGGAGTCCTTGAGATCGGTCCGGGTACGCTGGATCAACAAGCCCGACTACAGGCATTCAGACGATCGTCCCTCCGCGCCAGGGTCATTCCATTTGGCATGATCGTCGACACAAATTCCCGCTCGGTCTGGAGCAGTCAAACGCGCGGGTTCTTGAAGGGGCCCTATCACGGCTTCGTCGAGAAGCTTCTCACGGTGCCGCGCGAAGCCAATCTGGATCTAACGCCACCGGTTGTCGCCACGTCACCCTCCTCATTCCCGTTCGTCACCGCATCTATCCTGCTGGTGCTGGCAGCCGTGTTCGCGGCAGAGATCATCTTCGGGATCGGCCCATGGACCAAGCTGCTGCAGCCAACCAATGTTACGTTGGTCGCATTCGGCGCCATCATGAAGTCTTTCGTCCTGCAATCCGGTGAGTGGTACCGCCTGCTATCTGCTCCGTTCCTGCATGCCGATATCGGCCACCTGATCATGAACGCGATCGCATTGTGGCTCGCCGGCCGCGTGCTTGAGCCGCTGGTCGGCCGTGCCTGGTTCGGAACCATTTACGCCATGGCAGCGCTCTATGGTTCCGTGCTCTCAGTGACGCTCAATTCTGCTACGACCCTTGTGGTTGGTGCATCCGGCGCAATCATGGGCCTGTTCGCGGCAATGCTTGTCATCAGCGCCCATTTTCCTCCCGGAGCCATCCGGACCAGACTGCAGATGAGCGCGATCTACGTCCTGATCCCATCGTTGTTGCCGCTGGCGGGCGCCTTGAAGGGACACAAGGTCGACTATGCCTCCCATTTTGGAGGAGCTTTGGGTGGCGTCGCTATTGGCCTTCTCATACTCGGCATCTGGTCACGCAGCGAAGCATTGCCGAGATTCCGGCGCGCCGCTGCAGCGATTGCCCTCGCAAGCGTCGCAGCGTTGATCTATCCTGCAATGTCCGTGTCCCACGCCTACAGCGGCATGTCGTTTGCGAGCCAACTCATTCCCGCGAACGAGCTTCCCAAGACCAGTGCGGACATGCGCACCCGCGCCACGGAACTGATCGCAAAGTACCCGCACGACCCCCGACCACGCTTCATCAGAGCTGCCGAACTGCTGGACGCCAACGACCCGATCGGCGCCGAACGTGAAGCTCGCGCTGGTCTGGCTGACGAGGATAGCTGGCGTCAGTTGCTCGTTCCGCAGTTCGGCAACAACCTTCGGGTCGTGCTCGCCCTTGCAATCAACAAGGACCGTCATGAAGAGGCATTGCAGACCGCACGTCCGGCCTGCGACGCCATCAAGGATGGCCCGATGCGCAGGTTGCTTGACGACCGGAAACTATGCGGAACGTAAATCGCCGAATGAGCGAAACCCTGATACCGGTCCGATCCCGCAACCGCCATGGATAACGGGGAATCTGCCCTCGCCTGCAACGGTCAGCCGTTGTAAACCATGCCCCATGACGTCGCCGAAGACTGCCTCTCCCGACATCCATGCCCTCGCCCAGCAGCTCCGCGCCGGCCAGCGTGCGGCGCTCGCCCGGGCGATCACGCTGGTGGAGAGCCGCCGCAGCGACCATCAGGCGGCGGCACGCGACCTGGTGCAGGCGCTGCTGCCCGACACCGGCAAGGCGGTGCGGGTCGGCATCACCGGCTCGCCCGGCGTCGGCAAGTCGACCACCATCGATGCTCTCGGCATGTTTCTGATCGAGCACGGTCACAAGGTCGCGGTGCTGGCGGTCGATCCTTCCTCCGCGCGCACCGGCGGCTCGATCCTCGGCGACAAGACGCGGATGGCGCGGCTTGCGGCCTCCGATCAGGCCTTTATCCGGCCCTCGCCTTCCTCGGGTACGCTCGGCGGCGTCGCGGCGAAAACCCGCGAGGCGATGCTGTTGTGCGAGGCGGCCGGCTTCGACGTGGTGCTGGTCGAAACCGTCGGCATCGGCCAGTCCGAGACCGCGGTCTGCGATATGACCGATTTCTTCCTGGCGCTGATGCTGCCAGGCGCCGGCGACGAGTTGCAGGGCATCAAGAAAGGCCTCGTCGAGCTCGCCGACATGATCGCGATCAACAAGGCCGACGGCGACAATATCAAGCGCGCCAACCTCGCTGCGGCCGAATATCGCAGCGCGCTGCACATCCTCTCGCCCCGCTCCGAGCATTGGCATCCGCCGGTCGAAACCTATTCGGCGCTGTCGGGTACCGGCCTCGACAAATTGTGGAAGAAGATCCTCGAGCACCGCGCCGCGATGGCCGCCTCCGGCGAGTTCGCCAGCCGCCGCCGCGAGCAGCAGGTGAAGTGGATGTGGTCGATGTTCGAGGGGCGGATGATGGCGCGACTGCGCGCCGATGCCGCGATCCGGGCGAAGGTGAAGAAGATGGAGAGCGACGTCGCCGACGGCCGCATCGCTCCCGCGCTCGCCGCCGAACAGATCGCAGAGATGCTGAGGTGAGCGGCAAGCTGCGCCTCCTCGTCACCGGCTTCGGGCCGTTCCCGGGCGCGCCGTTCAACCCGACCATGGCGCTGGTGAAGCGGCTGACCGAGCTGCGCCGCCCGGCCTTCGACGACGCCGCGCTGACGAGCCATATCTTCGATGTCACCTATGCTGCCGTCGATCGCGAATTGCCGGAGCTGCTCGCAACGCATCGCCCGCAGGCGCTGTTGATGTTTGGGCTGGCCGGCCGCACCGGCTATTTGCGGATCGAAACCCGCGCCCGCAACGCGGTGACCACGCGCTTTCCCGATGCCGGCCGCCAGCACGCGCGCAAGGGATCGATCGCCGACGGCGCCGATGCCCGAATGTTCGGGCCGCATTCGGAGAAGCTGCTGCGCGCCGCGCTTGCAACCGGCATCGACGCGCGCCTGTCGCGCGATGCCGGCAGCTATCTCTGCAACTATCTGAGCTGGCGCGCGATCGAGGCCGTGGGCCGCAACGGTGGCCTTCACCTTGCGCAATTTGTCCACGTTCCGCCGCTCGCCCATGACGGAACGGCGGCGCGTGGCATGTCGTCGATTGCGCTCGAACAACTTGTCGATGCCGGCGAGGCGATGCTGATGGAGCTGGTGAAACTGACCCGGCAGGCTACGCTCACCGGCATGCATGATCGCTGCACCGGGGGTTAACCCTACCGCTAACAATTGCCCTGTTCCGCCGGCCCATTCACCATGGAGCGCCGCGTTTCGCGCTACGTAGCAAGGGCGAACGTCATCGCTCGCGTCTGCGAGGGCCATGCAGCATGGACGTCAACCGCCGTCATCTCATTGGAGCATCCGCCGTCGGCGTCGCCGGCGCGCTTGCGATGTCGCCGGACGCCGCGCGCGCGGCGCCAGCGGCCGGGTCGCTCGGCCGCGATGTCACGCAATATGGCGTTCGCCCCGGCAGTCCCGACGATCAAAGCCGAAATCTGCAGCGCGCCATCGGCGAGGCCGCACGTGCCCAGGTGCCGCTGGTGTTCCCGCCCGGCGTCTACCGCACCGGCCTGCTGCGGCTTGCGCCCGGCAGCCAGTTGATCGGCGTGCGCGGCGCGAGCCGGCTGGCCTTCACCGGCGGCGCGTCGATGCTCTCGGGTGAAGGCGCCGACGGCGCCGGCCTCACCGGCCTGACCCTGGACGGCGGCAACATCCCGCTGCCGACCCGGCGCGGCCTCGTGCATTGCCTGGCCGGCCGCGACATCCGCATCAGGGATTGCGAATTCAAAGGCAGCGGCGGCAACGGCATCTGGTTCGAGCAGGTGTCGGGCGACGTCAGCAACAACATCTTCACCGACATCGCGACCACAGCGCTGGTCTCGTTCGACGCGCTGGGCCTGATCGTCGCGCGCAACACCATCAAGGGCACCAGCGACAACGGCATCGAGATCCTGCGCACTGCGATCGGCGACGACGGCACCATCGTCGCCGACAATCGCATCGAGGACATCAAGGCCGGCCCGGGCGGCTCAGGGCAGTATGGCAACGCCATCAACGCCTTCCGCGCCGGCAACGTGATCGTGCGCGGCAACCGCATCCGTAACTGCGACTACTCGGCAGTGCGCGGCAATTCGGCCTCCAACATCCACATCACTGATAACAGCGTCAGCAATGTCCGCGGCTGGGGCAAGTATCTACGAGACGTCGCGATCACCGGAAACGTGATCCGGAACGCCTTTATCGGCGTTGGCGTCTCCGTGGTGCCGGGCGCGGGCACGGCGCTGATCAACAACAACATGATCTCGGAAACGCCGCGCGGCGCGGTGGTCGGGCTCGATCACGCCCGCGCCGTGACCACCGACCTCTCGGCCGGCGGCGCCCAGCAATATGCGCAGCTGATGGTTGGCTCCAACGCCGTACGGCGCTGAGGCGCGATACGCGCTAGAACGAGTTGCGTAGCAACGGATAGCGCGCCTGGATCGCGTTGAGATCGAACACCGGCGCCGGAATCTCGAGCGGCGGCGCATCCTTCACGGCGGGTGCTTCCTCCAGCACCTCGGCCGCCGTATCGAGCGCGGCTGTCATGGCCGTCATGGTGGATTCCGCGAAGGTCAGGACCTCCGGCTCGCGGTCCGGCGCGGACAAGGTGACCCGCGGCGGCAATTTCGCGCGTCCGCGCCCCAGCCACGACAGGTCGATCGGCGAGTTGTCGAGCGAGGCCTCGCGCGACAGAAGCTCGCGCCAGATGTCGACCGCCGCCCTGGCTTCCCTGATATTTTCGAGAAAGGCGTCTTCGGTGTGATAGCGGCGCCAGCGCCCGGTCTCGAACAGTTCGGTGAGGTGTTCCAGCCTTTGCTCGGCAAGGTTGCACCAGCGCGCAACAATCTCGTGACCCCTGGCCACGTCGGTCCGATGTGTCATTCAACTTGCCCGGAAGGAGAGAAGGCGGACGCAGACGCAACCGAACCGAATCAACTGGACGTAACGGAGATATTCTGTGGAAAAGGTAAATAAAGTCTAACTAAATTCCTAATCGCCTCAGGTCGACGAAGAAAGTCTGCACCACTAAACTCCTAAGGAGTTTCTCGCTCGATCCGCAGTCAGGTCATGGGCTTGCATGACAACGATGCCGGGATCACCAGCTGCATCGGGTCAACACCGTACAGGGCATGCCCAAAATGAAAGACCCGTCCGGGGGGACAACCGGACGGGTCAAAGCCATATGGGCGCTTGGGGTGGATGGGCGCTCGCGCCTGATATAGCCGGGGAGGGATAACCGCTCCCACACACATAAGTCGTGACAGGAACGCCGACGTTCAAACCCTCGACGATTTTTTTAACTTTCTCGTCCCGAGTTCCGCTGCGTGAGCCAGCGCGTTCAGCGCCGAAAAATCGCTGCGGAGCAGCGCGATTTGCGTCATTTGCAGCGGATTTGTCCCATGCCGTCGATGGCGCTGCGTCGTCCTGCGCGCGGGCTCACGGAAGTGTTATTGAATGCTGCAAGGCCTTCGGCTGCTGCGACGGTTTGTCCGGCATCGCAGACATCCGCCCTGCCCGCGGCTGTTGGTATTGACGTGCGGCTCAACGCAAAACCGACAGCCTACGACGCTTCGGCCGCGAAGCTGACGATCTTCTCCTTCTGCAGCCTGGCGACCAGCGCTGCGACGTCGCCCCTGGACATCGCGCGGTTACCGAACTGCAGGCGGAACAGCCCACCCTTGGCGCCATCGACGATCGACGCCTGATAGCTGTCCAGCAACGCGCTGATGTCGGCGACCCTGGCATCCGGCGTGAAACGCACCAGCACGCGTGACGCCGCGGCCGCCGGGGCAGCCGAGAGGTCGCGGGTCAACGGCGCGCTGCGCTCGGCCGTCTGCGGTGGCGTTGGCGCCGGGCTAGAGAGGTCGCGGGTGACCGGTACGCCGCGGTCGGCCTCGTCCAGTGACGCGGTCTGAAACGACGTCGGCTGGCTCCGCATCAGCACCGTGCCGATCACGCCGGCCTGCAACAGCACCAGGATCGCACCGAGCGCGGACGACCAGGCCAGCGTCCGCGGCGACAGCTTCGCGAAGAACTCCGAGATGCCGGCCGACATGCGCGCCACCATCGACGGCTTGCGCTCCGGCTCGGCATCGATCGCCGTAAACAGCTTCTGCATGGCGCGCGTCGAGGGCGCACCGAGGCTCTCGTTCAGACGAATGGTCTCGGCATATTCATCGCGGGTCACGGCATATTGCCTCGCTAGCTCGGGATCGCGGGCGAGCGCGTCCTCGACACGGCGCGCGTCACGCGCGTTCAGCGTGCCGGCCGCGTGCCAGGGCAGCAGCAGCTCGATATCGCCCGGCTCCTGATCCAGCACCTTCCTGTTCGCTGCCGTCATGGCCAACCTCGCTCGACGCCGGCTGCCTTCAGCAACTCGGCGAGTTTCTTGCGCGCGTAGAACAGACGCGTCTTCACGGTGTTCTGCGGAATGCCAACGATTTCAGCGACGTCTTCCACGGATTTCTCGTGATAGTAGACAAGATCGACGATCTCCCGATGTTCCGCCGACAATGCCGTCAGGCACTTGCGCAGCGCTTCACCGGTATCCTTCTTCTGCACCACCGTTTCCGGATCGTCGGACGTATCCTCGATCGCGTTCGCGGCCTCATCGTCCAGTTCCGCGTCTTTCCTGCGCCGCAGCGCGGACAACGCCTTGAACCGGGTAATCGCCAGGAGCCAGGTTGAAACGGCGGATCGACCCTCGAACTTGCCCGCCTGACGCCACACGTCCAGGAACACCTCACTGATGAGGTCTTCCGCCACCTGTTCGTCCCGCACGAGCCGAAGCCCGAAACGATACACCCTGACATGGTGCCGTCCGTACAGCACCTGCATGGCAAGCCGGTCGCCTTGGCCGATCCGGGCGATCAGAATCTCGTCTGAAGCCGCCTGTGTCGCGCTCAATGGCCGTCTCGCAAGATTGGTCTAAAGGGGATGGCGCGCGGTTCGACGCGGAAGCCAAGATTCTTCACATTACGGCAATGCTCTAACCGCATGTGTGATCTACACCACTGACCAACTCCCGACTGCAGAAAAATTGCTGGAAGCGATCGGGGCTCCAAAACGGTATCATAATAACGAATGCTCTCTCTGACACCGCACTCTCCGGCACGACCTTACCAAGGCTTCACCGGCAAGCCAGCGCCACTTGCAGTCAGCACCCCCAACGCGAGCGTGCCCGCGCGGCCTCTCGCGGCACCGTTGGCGACACGGATTTCCCTTACGAAACAAGGGCGAGGACCGGATTCCAATGGAGCGGATTCGGCTCCAAAAGATACCAAACCTAAAGGCTTTCCCACGTAGATTTTTGCCGGATTTCACCAATGGCGAGACCATGGCCGGCGCTGCGTCGTCATTTCTCGGCCCGATCGCGGGCGCACTGGACGGCGACCGTCCGAAGCTGACGGCTGAACGTCTGGCGCTTCGGGCCAGGCAGCGCCGCCAGATCCAGGCGATGATCGCCGGCTGCTATTTGCTGGATGCCGTTGTCCTGCTGATCTACGCCCATGCCGGCACCACCACGGTCGAAGTCGCGGCCAGCTATGCTCTGGCCGGCCTCGCTTTGGTGGCAATTTACGTGCTGCTCTCGGAGCGCGGCTTCCACGAGCGCTTCCGCGACCACTATCTGGTCACGCCGCAATCGGCCATCAACATGGCGAACCTGCTCGCGTTCACCTACATCGCGCCGGAAGTCGGCGTGCTCTTTCTCTGCAACCTGTTCGTCGTGTTCGGCTTTGGCGCGCTGCGCATCTCGGCGCGGCAGACCGCCATCGTCTGGACCGTCATGGTGTTGGGCCTGGCGGCGCTGCTCCTGGGAACCGACAAGCCGATCGGCATGCCGACCGGCACCACGATGGAGCGCCTTGCCACCATGCTGGTGTTCGCGCTGACCATCGGACGCTGCATGTGCCTCGGCATCTTCTCGAGCTCGATGCAGCAATCGCTGTATCAGAGCAGCTTGAAGCTCAAGGAGGCCTATCGTCGTATCGAGGAGCTCGCCGAGATCGACGAGCTGACCGGCGCGTTCAATCGCCGCTGCATCATGCGCATGCTCGATGAGGAGATCGCGCGCTGCACCCGCAACGGCAGCTCGTGCGCGGTCGCGCTGATCGATCTCGACCATTTCAAGCGGGTCAACGACGTCTACGGACATCCGATGGGCGACGAGGCGCTGCGCACTTTCGCGATCAGCATGTTCGCCAATCTCCGCAGCATCGACCGCTTCGGCCGTTACGGCGGCGAGGAATTCCTGCTGGTACTGCCTGACCTGTCGCAAGACCAGGCCATGCGCGCGCTCCAGCGTCTGCGCGCGATCATCGCCGATCTCGACTGGAGCGCGTTCTCGCCGGGCATGCAGGTGACGATCTCCGCGGGCGTCACGACGCTACGGCCGCGTGAAAGCGCCGACACGTTGCTCGCGCGCGCCGACGGCGCGCTCTACACGGCCAAGGCCCGGGGACGCAACCGCATTGTAGGTGCCTGATCGCCCCCGTTCTGCAAGCGGCGCCGGAGAAACCGTCGCCATCGCTCCAGGATAGAGTCATGAGTTCGAAGTCCGCGACCGCCCCCGCAAGCCTGCTCGACGAGCTGCAGGCGACGCTCGCCCACGGCCCCGTCGCACGCCGTGTCGAGACGTTGCGTCGCGTGACCGACCTCTTCATCAGCGGCTCGGTGGACTATTCGCACGAGCAGATCGGCCTGTTCGACGACGTTTTCCAGTGCCTACTCGAGCACATCGAAAGCTCGGCCAAGGCCCTGCTCGCCAATCGGCTCGCCCCTATCGACACCGCGCCGCCGCAGACGATCCGCACACTCGCCTTCGACGACCTGATCGAGGTCGCGGGCCCGGTGCTGGCGCAGTCGGCGCGGGTCGACGACGACACCCTGATCGAGACGGCGCGCAGCAAGAGCCAGGCGCATCTCCTGGCCATCTCGACCAGGAAAGCACTGAGCGGCGCCGTCACCGACGTGCTGGTGCTGCGTGGCAATGACGAGGTGATCCAGAGCACCGTGAACAATCCCGGCGCGGAATTCACCGAACGCGGCTTCACCCGCCTGGTCAGCCGTGCCGAGGGCGACGACAACCTGTCGACCTGCGTCGGCCTGCATCCGAGCATTCCGCGGCACCTTTATCTCAAGCTGGTCGCGAAGGCATCCGACGCCGTGCGGCAGCGGCTCGAGGCCGCCAACCCGCAGCATGCCAAGGAGATCCCGATTGCGGTGAAGGAAGCGACGCGACGCGCGCGCTCGGCCCCCGCGGCCGTGACCCGCGACACCACCATCGCCCGTGCCCTGGTCAAGTCTCTCTACGAGGACGGCCGGCTCGACGAATTCCAGCTCGCGGCGTTTGCCGAGGCCGGCAAGTTCGACGAGACCAATGCCTCGCTCGCCGCGCTCGCCAATGTCACGGTCGGCGTCGCCGAGAACATGATGATCGAAACCCGCGCCGAAGGCGTCATGATCCTCGCCAAGGTATCGGGCCTGTCGTGGTCGACGGTGCGGGCGATCATCAATCTGCGCGACGACATCTCGGGCGGCGAACCGACCGACCTGCAGGCCTGCAAGGACACCTACGAGCGGCTGCGGCCCTCGACCGCGCAGCAGGTGCTCCGCTTCCACCGTATGCAGCAGTCCGCACCGGCGGCCTGATTTCTCAGCCTGATCTCCCGTAGCCCGGATGCAGCGCGGCGAAATCCGGGATCCATCAGCCGCGCAAAGACTCCTGGGCTTCATGAAGCCTGCCATCGGGCGCGCATTCGCGCGACCCGTTGGCTCCATTCGCGCTACAATCGGTCAGTATCTCAGCACCCGCCGTCCAGCGAACGCGCCGACGGTCGCGACGATCGCGGTTGCGAGCGTGTACCAGGTCGCGACGAACAGCGGCGAATCATCGGTGCAGTGCGACGCATAGATCGTCGCCGCCAATCCTGCCGACAACATGCCCGCGACCGCGCCGGCCACCGCCGGCCGCGACGGCGCGCCCTGCCGGAGCGCGCGCAGCGCGCCCGCGAGCAGCGGCAGCGACATCGCGGGGATCGCGGACATGCAGGCCGTCGAATTCTTGCCGATCAGCCGCGTCATCATCGGTGCGCGCTGCGGCATCATCATCTCGCCGCTGATCGCGGCAACGAGAATGCCGGCGGGAACCAGCAACCACCAGCCGAAGCCGCGCAGCGAGGCTTCGGGCCGCGACAGATGCAGGCTGACCGCGATCGCGGAGGCCGCAAGCGCCAGCGTGACGGCGAATTTCAGGTCGAAGAACGGGTTATGCATTGCCGTCATCACGTCGGGGCGGACACCAAGCTCGGCAAAGAAGATCAGGAGCGAGACCGGGGCCGCGGCAAGCAGCGCCAACATCAGCGCAAGACCGATCGGCCGCGGGCGGTAGGCATTGTCGGCGGCCAGGGTTCGAATGAGTTGATCCGTGTCCATGCTCATCGGTCCCGTAGTTTCGCAGTGAGGCTCGCCAACCCACGATGAAGCGCGACCCGCACCGCGCCCTCGCTCATCGAGAACTTCGCCGCAGTGTCCTTGATCGAGGCGCTGTCGACCGCGATCGATTGCAGCACGTCGCGCTGCCGCGCGGGCAAGGACTGCAGCTGGGCCGCCACCTCGCTCGCCGATGCAGTCGGCTCGGGCGTTTCTCCCGGCAACGTCTCGGCAAAGTCGTCGATATTGACAAAGATGCGCTTGCCGCGACGGCGCAGCGCGTCGATCAGCTTGTTGCGGGCGATCGCGAACAACCACGGCGCAAATGGGGCGTTAGCGTCCCATGTCTGCCGCTTCAAATGCACCGCCAGCAAGATGTCCTGCACGATGTCCTCGGACTGATCGACCGGTTGTCCCGCGCGCGCCAATCCCCGGCGCGCCGCGGCGCGGAGCACCGGCGTGATGGCCTTGAGCAGACGATGATACGCTGCCTCATCGCCTGAAATGGCCGACCGCATCAAGTCGGTCCACTCATCCTCACGTTCCCGCACGCCCGCTCCTGAGTTGCAATTCGGTCGATCTTTCAATTCGTTACGCGCAGAGCAAGCACATCACGAATTCGTGATATCAGGCTCCGGCGAGGATGGCACCGACGACCGGCTGGCAGAATCGCCCCCGTGGGGTTCCAGGACCTCTGGCTCATAACACCGATCGGAGCGACAAGCATCGGTGCCGTTCCCGGCCATCACATCAAGTCGGCAACGCAGGAATTGCCCAGCTTTCGCCCGTTGTGGCCCGAAGATTCCCTTTTTCTGCCCCGGTGTGGACACGCAGCAGGGTCTCTTTTCGCCTCGGGGCCAGGCGAATGGGGAGATAATCAAATGAAAATCAAAGCCAGCGGGCGCTTGGCCTTGATGGTTGCGACAGGGTTCCTCGTGTGTGTCGCCGGGTCTTCGCCGATGCGTGCGGCTGGTGCGGACACCACGGCGTCCAAATCCACCAGCGCCACCGCTGACAAATCGGTCCGGCACGACAAGCGACATGCCCACCGCAAGTCCTCCAAGGCCGCCGACAAATCCGAGAGCAAGGCCGCCGTCGGCGACGCCGGCAGCGTCACGTCGACAGGCATCCCCGCCTCCGTTGCCAACGCCAATGCAGAGCTGACCGCCGGCGACACCAACGCCGCACCCGCCAACGCCAATTCCACTGTAGCCGCAGCCGACAAACCAGCCGATTCGCAGCCGCAGGCCGCCGACACTGACGTGGTCGCCTCCGACCAACTCAACGACGTCGATCGTGCCTTACAGCAGGCACAGCCGACGGAACAGCAACAACCAGCCCAGCAGCAGGCAGCTCAGCCCGAAACCCGGCCGGCGCAGCCGCAAACCGTGGCAATGGCTGCCCCCACGGCAGCACCGGTCGTGGCCAGCGGCGACGGCTCGACCTGGGACCAGACATCGCTGATCGGGAAGATCTTTATCGGCTTTGGCGCCCTGCTCACCGTGGCCTCCGCCGCGCGCATGTTCATGGCGTAAGTCTGTCGACCATCACGGGCGCGGCGCGCGTAGCGCCGCAACCGGCCCGGCCCTCCTTTCAGCCACTTGAAGCGCATCCCGCCAGCGGGCACATTGCCGGGCAAATCAGGCACGGGGTTTGCGTCCATGGCTACGTTCGAATTCATCATCGTCGAGAGCAAAGGACCGGTCGGCGTCATCACGCTGAACCGGCCAAAGATGCTCAATGCTCTGTCTTTCGGCGTGTTCCGCGAGATCGCCGCAGCGGTCGACGATCTCGAGGCCGACGACAAGATCGGCTGCCTTTTGATCACCGGCAGCGAGAAGGCATTTGCGGCCGGCGCCGATATCAAGGAGATGCAGCCGAAGGGCTTCATCGACATGTTCACCAGCGACTTCGCCTCGATCGGCGGCGATCGTATCGCCAGATGCCGCAAGCCGACGATCGCGGCGGTGGCCGGCTATGCGCTGGGCGGCGGCTGCGAGCTCGCGATGATGTGCGACGTCATTATCGCCGCCGACACCGCCAAATTTGGCCAGCCGGAAATCACCCTCGGCACGATTCCCGGCATCGGCGGCACGCAGCGCCTGACACGCGCGATCGGCAAGTCGAAGGCAATGGATCTCTGCCTCACCGGGCGAATGATGGACGCTGCCGAGGCCGAGCGCTCGGGTCTGGTGTCGCGGATCGTGCCCGCCGACAAGCTGATGGAAGAGGCGCTCGCCGCGGCCGAGAAGATCGCCTCGATGTCGCGCCCGGCGGCTGCGATGGCCAAGGAAGCCATCAACCGCGCCTTCGAGACGCCGCTCTCGGAGGGCATGAATGTCGAGCGCAACCTGTTCCACTCGACCTTCGCGCTGGAAGACCGCTCCGAGGGGATGGCCGCGTTCATCGAGAAGCGGAAGCCGGTCAACAAGAACCGCTAGCGTCCCCTGCTCCGCGCGAGCGCCGCGCTGACCAGGGCGCGATAGGCGCGCTCGGCAAAGTGGGTAGGCTTGTCGAGGCCGAGCCGCGCCAGGCATTCGCGGTCGGGGGCGTCGGGCGGATGCCGCATGCCCTGCCATAGCAGGCTTGGCAGCTGGAGCGGTGTGCGCTGCGCCTGCTGCAGGATCTGCAAGGCGGGGATCAGCCGCTGCTCGACCTCGGTGAAATCGCTGCCGAACGGGAACGGCGGCAACAAGCCGGCGTCACGCGCGGGCTTCAGCGCAGCGCGGATCCGCTCGGGATAGTTTTCGCGGTGGGCGACCGGAATCTCGTAATTGCGCGGTAGCTTGCCGGCATCCTTGGCCTGCCGCATCAACTCGCCCTGGAAGCGGGAATCCGCCACCTGCAGCATCGCTGCAATGACATCAGCATCCGATTTCCCGCGCACGTCGGCGACGCCATATTCGGTGACGAAGATATCGCGCAGGTGCCGCGGAATGGTCTCGTGGCCGTAGCTCCAGCGGATGTTCGACTGTATCTGTCTTGCGGACGGATGTGTGGACTCCAGCGTCAACACTGAGCGTGCGCCCTCGAGCGCAAACGCCTGTGCCACGAAATTGTACTGGCCGCCGACTCCGCTCACGACTTGGCCGTTCTCCAGACCGTCCGAGATCGCCGCGCCGAGCAGCGTCGCCATCATCGCATTGTTGACGAAGCGTGCATCGACGCGGGCGCGGCGCTTGGCATTTTCGTCGCCGAAGATCTCGTTGGTGAAGGATACCGGCATCATCTGGATCCGCGCGAGCTGCTCCGCTGTCATTTCGCGCAGCGCCCGATAGAACGATCGCGGGCCCAGGAAGAAGGCGCCGTGCAGGATCACACCGTCGACGTCGCGCTTGAGGATGCAGCGTCGATCAACCCGAGGAACGCCTCGAACAGCATCTCGCTGACGCCGTAGAGGCCCTTCTCGAACGGTCCGGTTTCGGCTGCGGCGAGCTGTTCGCTACCGGGCGCAAGTCGCTTCATGATGCCGTGGAACTGCCCATTGTCGCGATGACGGACCACCAGCCCCTGTGCCAGCGCATCGCCGACCTGACCGATGCCGATTTGCAGCGTGCCGCCGTCGCGCACCAGGCCTGCGGCATGCAGCCCGATCGCATATTTGGTGTCGCTGATCGGCTCGGACGGCGGCGCGAACAGCGGAAAGTCGACCGCAGGGCCGTCGAGCACAGCCGCGAATTCATCGGCCGACAGGTCGCCGGCGCCGGGCATGAACGGCAGCTCGGAGTTGACCTGCGCGATCAGCTTGAACGCCGCACGCCCGTCGCGGCGGGCACGCAGAACGTCGAGGGTCGTATCGGTGTTGCAGCTCAGGCTGTAGCGCGCCTCGCCATCGACCACGCGTTTGGCGACGAGCTGGGTGACGACATTCAGTCCACGCGACAGCAAATAGGACGCCGCGTGGGTGTAGTTCGCGGAGATGTAATGCTGTTGTGCGAATGGCTGATGCAGCCACTGCCCTGCGAGGAAGAAAAACTCGATCACCTTGATGTTGGGCGGCAGGGCGCCGGCATGCAGCGCATCCGCATAGGCGAGATCCGGATAGCCGCCGAACAGGCGCTCGATCACCGGACCGATGAAGCGCTGCTCGAGCAGGTTCTTCGGCCTCGGCTTTTCCAGCGTCAGCGCCGAGAGCAGCGTCAGATTGATGGAACGGTCGGCGGCGGCCCGCGCATACAGCGCATTGACGATGTGGTTGGCCTTGCCGAGCCCGAGCGGCAGCCCGACCACCAGATCGGTTCCGACGTCACGGATGATGTGTTCGGCGATCGCCTCGGGATCGGAGAAGATTTTCGGCATCACGGTTGAACCCGGCGAGGCTGTGGACAACCGGCATCCTGAATCGGCCGCCGGTGGCCGAAATTTATACTGCATATGACATTAAGGTTCCCCTGTGACGAACCGGCAACAGACAACAATTGAATTGATGTGCAGATGTCGCCCGGCGGTTTGCCAGTGGCGATGCCGCCCCCTAAACAGGTAGATGTGTCGAACACGTCGGCGGGGGCGGCCTGCCGGGGTTGGTTTTGCGGGATCACATGGTTGAGCGTGCCGCCAGGTTTGGCGACGTAAAGAGACGCGTGCTGTTGTCGGGCAGTTGCGTTGGCGCATTCGTGTGCACGCTGCTGCTGGCCCTGCCTGCCGCCCGCGCCGAGAGCCTGCCAGAGGCGCTGGCCAAGGCCTATCGGAGCAACCCGCAGCTCAACGCCGAACGCGCACGCCAGCGTGCGACCGACGAAAACGTGCCGCAGGCACTTGCCGGTTACCGGCCCCAGATCGCGGCCAGCCTTTCGGTCGGCCTGCAGGCGGTGCGCGACCAATTGCCCGGCAATGTCATCCAGACCGCGACCTTGAAGCCCTGGCAGATCGGCCTGACGGTCACCCAGACCCTGTTCAACGGCTTCAAGACCGCCAACAGCGTGCGCGTCGCGGAACTGCAGGTGCAATCCGGCCGCGAGGCGCTGCGCAATGTCGGCCAGGGCGTGCTGCTCGATGCCGTCACCGCCTATACCAACGTGCTGGCCAACCAGACCCTGGTCGACGCCCAGCGCGCCAACGTCGCGTTCCTGAAGGAAACCCAGGCGATCACGCAGCGGCGCCTCAATGCCGGCGACGTCACGCCGACCGATACCGCGCAAGCCGAGGCGCGGCTCAATCGCGGCCTGGCCGATCTCAATGCCGCGCAGGTCAACCTCGCTGTCAGCCAGGCCACCTACGCGCAGGTGATCGGCAACCCGCCGTCACAGTTGCGTCCCGCTGAGTCCATCGACCGGCTGCTGCCGCGCAGCCGCGAGGAAGCCATCGCGTTTGCGTTGCGCGAGCATCCAGCCGTGCTGGCGGCTGGCTACGACGTCGACGTCGCCTCGACGTCGATCCGCGTCGCCGAAAGCAGCCTGATGCCGAACGTCACGGTGCAAGGCAGCGTCAGCAAGAGCCGCGACTCCGACTCCACGCTCGGCACCTTCGGAACCGATCAGGCCTCGGTGATCGGCCAGGTCACGCAGCCGATCTATGACGGCGGCACGGCGGCGTCGCAGACCCGGCAGGCCAAGGAAGTGGCGGCGCAGAGCCGGCTCGTGCTCGACCAGGTCCGCAATCAGGCCAAGACCGCCGTGGTCAGCGCCTGGGTCGCGAGCGAGGGCGCCAAGATCGCAGTGTCGGCCTCCGAATCCGAGATGAAGGCCGCGGAGGTAGCGCTGGCCGGCGTGCAGAAGGAAGCCGCCGGCGGCCAGCGCACCACGGTCGACGTGCTCAATGCTCAGCAGGATTTGATCACGGCGCGGGCGCGGCTGATCGGCGCGCAGCGCGATCGCGTGGTCGCTTCCTACACGCTGCTCAGCGCGATCGGACGCCTCGACGTCAAGACGCTCAATCTGAAGACGCCGGACTATCTGCCCGAGGTCCATTACCATCAGGTCCGCGACGCCTGGCATGGCCTCCGCACGCCGTCGGGACAATAGACGTCGACGCGGAACCGTTCGCACGACCAGCGCCGAGCCCTTCCCGCCCGAGCGATCCCCCGATAACCTCCCTCCCCGCCGGCGACAGATAACGCCGAGGCGCGGATGACGCGCATAACAGCCGAGCACGCAGGGAGACGTCCAATGCTGACGCGACGCAGTATGATGTTGGCTTCCATCGCGGCGGGAGTGACCATGACCAGCAGCAACGCATTTTCCAGGGCCTCGCAGCCATCGACCCCGGTGAACTTCGATGTGCCGGCCGGGGCATGCGACTGCCACACCCACATCCATGGAGACCCCGCGAAGTTCCCGTTCTTCGCGGGCCGCGTCTATACGCCGGAACAGGCCTCGCCCGAGGAGATGACCGCCCTTCACAAGGCGCTGCACATCGAGCGCGTGGTGATCGTGACCCCGAGCGTCTACGGTCCCGACAATTCGGCGACGCTGTTCGGCATCATGGCCCGCGGCCCCACCGCGCGCGGGGTGGCCGTGATCGACGACAAGACCAGCGAGAGCGATCTGGACGCCATGCACAAGGCCGGCTTCCGCGGCATCCGCCTCAACCTCGCGACCAGTGGCGTCAACGATCCCAATGTCGGCCGGCAGCGCTTCTCGGCCGCCGTGGAACGGATGAAGACACGCGGCTGGCACATCCAGCTCTTCACCAACCTCGCCGTGATCTCGGCGATCAAGGATCTCGTCGCCGCCGCCCCGGTGCCGGTTGTGTTCGATCATTTCGGCGGCGCGGAGGCCGCGCTCGGCGTCGCGCAGCCGGGATTTGCCGACCTGCTCGAGCTCGTCAGATCCGGCAAGGCCTACGTCAAGATCTCCGGCGCCTACCGCGCCTCCAAGCTCGCCCCCGACTATCCGGACGCCGTGCCGCTGGCGCAGGCGCTGATCACGGCCAATGCCGAGCGGATCGTCTGGGGAACCGACTGGCCGCACCCGAATTCGGTGACGCCGCCGGGCAAGAAGGTCACCGACGTCACGCCGCTGTACCAGATCGACGACGGCCGCCTCCTCAACCAGCTGCCGGTCTGGGCGCCGGATGCCGCGGTCCGCAAGACGATCCTGGTCGACAATCCGGCACGGCTCTACGGCTTCACCTGATTGCCTGCGGGATCGCTCCCTAGCGCTCGCGCGGCCGGCGCGAGAAATAGGAGATCAGCACCGGCAGCGTGACCAGGATCACCAGCGGCGCCAGCATCATGCCGGTGACGACGACGATCGCGAGCGGCTTCTGCACCTGCGAGCCGATGCCCTCCGACACCGCCGCCGGCAGCAGCCCGACGCCGGCGACGACGCAGGTCATCAGCACCGGGCGGAGCTGGAGCTCGCCGGTGCGGATCACCGCACGCATGCGGTCGTAACCCTCGTCGATCAGCTGGTTGAACTGCGACAGGATGATGATGCCGTCCATCACCGCGATGCCGAACAGCGCGATGAAGCCGATAGCCGCCGACACGCTGAACGGAATGCCCGAGATCAGGAGCCCGAGCACGCCGCCGAAGATCGCCATCGGGATCACGCTCATGGCGAGCAGCGTGTCGACCATCGAGCCGAAATTGAAGAACAGCAGCGCCGCGATCAGCGCGAGGCTGATCGGCACCACGATCGACAGCCGCTTGATCGCGTCCTGCAAATTGCCGAACTCGCCGACCCATTCGAGATGCGAGCCGGGCGGCAGCTGCACCTGCTCGTTGACCTTCTGCTGTGCCTCCAGGATCGCGCTGCCGAGGTCGCGGTCACGTACCGAGAACTTGATCGGCAGGTAGCGCTCCTGCTGCTCGCGGTAGATGTAGGCGGCGCCCGAGACCAGCTTGATCGAGGCGACCTCGCTCAAGGGGATCTGCGTGATGCCGCCATTGGGGTTGGCCACGCCGACGCGCAGGTTCTGGATCGCCTCTGCGCTCTTGCGATATTCGGGTGCGAGCCGAACGATGATCGGGAAATGCCGGTCGCTGCCGGGTTCATAGAGGTCGCCGGCGCTGTCGCCGCCGATCGCGACCTTGATCGTCGCGTTGATGTCGCCCGGTGACAGGCCGTAACGCGCCGCCCGTGCTCGGTCGACGTCGATCTGGATGGTGGGCTGGCCGAGCGAGGTGAACACGGCGAGGTCGGTGATGCCCTGCACCGTCGCCAGCACGGACTTGATCTTGTTGGCAGTGTCGGTCAGCGCCTGCAGGTCGTTGCCGTAGAGCTTGATCGAGTTCTCGCCCTTCACGCCCGACACCGCCTCCGAGACGTTGTCCTGCAGGTATTGCGAGAAGTTGAATTCGACGCCGGGGAACTTGTCCTGCAACTGCGCGAGCAATTGCGCGGTCAGTTCGTCCTTGTCATGTGTGCCGGGCCATTCGCTGACCGGCTTCAGCGGTGCGAAGAACTCGGCATTGAAGAACCCTGCGGCGTCGGTGCCGTCATCGGGCCGGCCGTGCTGCGACACCACGGCTTCCACCTCGGGACGGCTGCGGATCAGCCGCCGCATCTCATTGACGTAGGCGTTGCCTTCCTGCAGCGAGATCGTCGGCGGCAGCGTGGCGCGGATCCACAGATTGCCTTCTTCCAGCTTGGGCAGGAATTCGAGGCCCAGGAAGCGCGCGAAGATGACGGTCATGACCACGAGGCCGGCCGCGCCGGCCATCACGACCTTGCGGTTGGCGACCGCCCAGTTCAGGACCGGCAGATAGATCTGGTCGAGCTTCCTGACGATCCAGGTCTCGGTCTCGTGAATATGCGCCGGCAGGATGATCGCGCTCAAGGCCGGCGTGATCGTGAACGTTGCCAGCAGCCCGCCCGCCAATGCATAGGCGTAGGTCCGCGCCATCGGCCCGAAGATGTTGCCTTCGACGCCGCCCAGCGTGAACAGCGGCAGGAAGGCGGCGACGATGATGGTGGCGGCAAAGAAGATCGAGCGCGAGACGTCGGCTGCGGCCGACAGGATCGCGTGACTCTTTATGCCCATCACCGTGTCTTCGGAGATATGGCTCTGCTCCGTCTCCGAGAGCGAGGTGGTCTGCGACAGCCGCCGGAAGATCGCCTCCACCATGATGACGGTGGCATCGACGATCAGGCCGAAGTCGATCGCGCCGACCGACAGCAGGTTGGCGGACTCGCCGCGCAGCACCAGGATGATCACGGCGAAGAACAGCGCGAACGGAATCGTCGCGCCGACGATCAGCGCGCTGCGGAGATCGCCGAGGAAGATCCACTGCAGCAGCACGATCAGGAGGATGCCGACCACCATGTTGTGCAGCACGGTGTGGGTGGTGAGCTCGATCAGGTCCTTGCGGTCATAGATGCGCTCGATCTTCACGCCCGGCGGCAGGATCGAGGAGTTGTTGATCTGATTGACGAGCTGCTCGACGCGGGCGATCGTCGGCGAGCTTTGCTCGCCGCGCCGCATCAGCACGATGCCCTGCACGATGTCGTCGTCATTGTCGATGCCGGCAATGCCGAGCCGCGGCTTCTCGCCGATGGTGACGGTGCCGATATCCCTCACCAGCACAGGATTGCCGCCGGACTGCGAGATCATGGTGTTGGACAGGTCGTCGATCGAACGGATCAGGCCGACGCCGCGCACCACGGCCGACTGCGTGCCGATGTTCACGGTGTTGCCGCCGACATTGATGTTGGCGTTGGAGACGGCCTGCAGCACCTGCGGCAAGGTCAGGCCGTTGGCGACCAGCTTGTTGAAGTCGACCTGGATTTCATAGGTCTTCGTCTTGCCGCCCCAGCCAGTGACGTCGATTACGCCGGGCACCGCGCGGAAGCGGCGCTGCAGCACCCAGTCCTGCAAGGTCTTGAGGTCGAGCACACTGTAGTTCGGCGGGCCCTTGAGCCGGTAACGGAAGATTTCACCGATCGGGCTTGTCGGCGAAATGCCGGGCTGCACATTCCCCGGCAACGGAGCGAGCTGCGACAGGCGGTTCAGCACCTGCTGCAGCGCCTCATCATAGGTGTAATCGAACGAGAACTGCAGCTTGACGTCGGAGAGCCCATACAGCGAGATGGTGCGGATGGTGCGCAGGTTCTTGATGCCGGCGACCTGGGTCTCGATCGGGATCGTGATGTAACGCTCGATCTCCTCCGCCGAAAGGCCTGGGCTCTGCGTCACCACGTCGACCATCGGCGGGGTCGGGTCGGGATAGGCCTCGATGTTGAGCTGCTTGAACGCGAGCAGGCCGCCGATGAGGACGGCCACGAACATGGCCACCATCAAGTAGCGGCGATTGACGGCAAGGGCGACGAGGCGATCCATTCAGATCGGAGCTTTCAGGCTGGAAGGACTGCTTTGATTGAGCATGATCTCGTCGGAAGACCGACCCCACTTTTCCGGATCATGCTGTCTTAAGTGCCGGACGCGGCGCGGTCGATGAAGAGGCTCCCCTTCGTCACGATCTGCTCGCCGGGCTTCAGATTGCTGGCAACCTCGACGAGGTCGCCATTGGTGAGGCCGGGCTTGATCTGGCGCAACTCGATCGTCTTGTCGTCGCGCACGACCCAGACCCGAACCTGGTCGCCCTCGTAGATCAGCGCCTGCTTCGGCACGCCGACCGCCGGGTGATCGCCGGTCGAATACAGCGTCACATTGGCGAACATCTCAGGCTTCAGCCGGTTGTCCTTGTTGTCGATGGTGGCGCGGACCAGAAGCCGGCGCGAGGTCGGATCGATCGCGGCGGCCACGTAGTTGATCCGGGCGTTCAGCACCTTGCCCGGCAGCGCCATCACGCTGAAGCTGACGTCCTGCCCGACAGCGACGTTGTCCGCGTCGGATTCGCGGACATAGGCGATCAGCCAGACCGTGGAGAGGTCGCCGATCACGTAGACCGGATCGCTGGCGCCAGTCGAGACATACTGCCCTGGGCCCGCCTTGCGCTGGACGATGGTGCCGCCGATCGGCGCGAACACCGTCGTCTCCGGATTGAGGCGGCCCTTCTGCTGCAGCGTCGCGATGGCGTCGTCGCCGAAGCCGAGGATGTGCAGCTTGTTCTGCGCGGCTTCCAGCTGGGTCTGCGCCGAGCGGGCGTCATTCTGGGCCTGTACCAGCGCTGCCTGCGCCTGCTGATAATCCTTCAGCGGGATCGCCTTGCCCTCGGACAGGTCCTTGGCACGCTTCTCCTGGATCTGCGCGAGGTCGAGCGCCGATTGCGCCTTGTTGAGGCCGGTCATCGCCGCGACATAATCGTTCTGGGCCTGCACGGTGTCGGCCGCCTCGATCACGAACAGCGGCTGCCCCTTGGCCACGCTCTCGCCCGGCCGCACCAGCAGCCGGGTCACCCGGCCGGTATAGGGCGAATAGACCGGGGTGGACCGGTCTTCATCGATCCCGATCTTGCCCTCGGTCACGAGCTCGGAGCGAAAGGTGTGTTCGGTCACTGTCTGGAAGGTCAGGCTGGCCCATTCGGCCGCGGTCGGGGTGTAGCGCGAGCCTGCCTTGCGGGACTGGCTGGAGACCTCCGACGGCGTCGGTTTGGCCGCGCTGAGATACGCGTAGCCGTAGACAGCGGCCCCGGCCAGCGCCAGCACCGCCACGGCCGTCACCATTCGCGGGCGGTTAAAGCTCTGTGTTCGTTTGGTGAATTCTTTAAGCATGCGGTCCGGGGGTCGATCGTTTCAGCTTCCGGTGGGACGGCCCCAGCGGTGCGCTAATAGTGCTGATTTGGTGTTGTAAACAACCTAAAAATCGCCGTTCGGCAGCGGCTGCGGTTAAAGATTGGATAGCCTGAATGACGCCTGAACGCCTCATCCGGGAAACTCCGGAGGATGGCTGCCGAGCGGCATCGCCGGGCGCGACCAGTGGGCCGGCGTTTTCGACAGCACGGCCGCGTGCCTGACCGAGCTCAGTGTGCCCAAACCGGACGGGAGCTGCTCGATGTACGGCGTCACCGCATCGGCCTTCAGGTCCCCGGTGGCCAGACCGCCCGCGACGCGGCCGAGATTCCACAGCCAGCGCCCGGTCTGCGCCAGCGAGACCCGGACGTGCCAGCTGCCGCCCTCGCGCGCCTGGCGGGCCTTCGCCATCATGGCGCCGAACGCCATGAAATATCCGGTGGCGTGGTCGAGCATCTGCGCCGGCAGCTCCTTCGGCCCGTCGATCCCGGCGGCCTGCCCTTCGGCGTGATTGAAGCCGGTCGTGGTCTGTACCAGGGAATCGAAACCGCGGCGGTCCGCCCACGGACCAGCATGCCCGTAGGCCGAAAGCGTCACATAGACGATGCCGGGGTTGATCCGCGCGGCCTCCTCCGAAGAGAAGCCGAGACGCGCGATCGCCTGCGGACGATAGCCCTGTGAGAAAATATCGGCCTGCGCCACGAGATCGCGCATCACCTGCCGCCCCTCCTCGCTCCGCAGTTCGACGAAGCTCGAAAGCTTGCCGCGGCCGGTGTCGATGGTGAGCCACGGGATCGCCGGCAAGTCGGGACCCGAGATCAAGAGCACGTCGGCGCCATGCGCGGCGAGCGTGCGGCCGGCGACGGGGCCCGCGATCACACGCGAGAGATCAAGGACGCGGAGGCCGGCCAACGGCCGGTCGCCCGAGGCCCAAGGCTTTGGTGCGGCGTCGCCGATCTTCTCGATTTCGATCAGCGGCAGTTTTGCGAGCTCTTTCGCGTGCGGCGTCGCGGACCATTCGTCGTACGAGCGCATCAGCGCCACGACGCCGCCGGCGGCGTAGGCCGCGGTCTCGAACGCCTCGCCGTCCCATTGCATCAGCGCAGCCTGGACGTCGTCACGTTCCGCCTTGCAAGCGAGCACCCGGCAGACGGCGTCGCGGTGATGCGGGAAATTGGTGTGGAGGCGGACAAAGCGGTTGTCGCGTGTGCGGTAAACGCCGGCGATCTTGTCCCAGGCCGGTGGCGGCGGCTTGCCGTCGACGCGCAGGTAGCGTTCGCTGCGGCATTCGACGACGGCGTGGCGCATGTCGACGGCGACGTCCTGCCTCTCGCCGCTGCGTGATCGCCAGATCTCCGCAGCCGCCAGGCCCGCCACGGCGATCGAGGCCTGCGCCGCCGCGCCGACACGGAACGACGACGGCAGTTGCGGCTCCGCGCCGGTCAGCCTGACCGCATCGAGCGCGGACGGCGCGCCGCCGGCACCGGTCCAGATCTCGGCAAGGATTTCACTGACGTCCTGCATGCGCATGCCTCTTTCCGACCGTTGTATGCCCGAGCATGATGACAGAAAGGCGGTGCCGGTTTGGCCCGTCAAGTTGGGCTTTTCAAGGGCTTCGCCCGACCGGAACAGGAGTTGCAATGGCTGCCATCGATCCCCTCACCGCCGGCGGCGTTTTTCTTGCGACCGCGGCCACCGACGCGGTCTATGTCATGTTCACCTCGGCAGTCGTCGCGCGCAAACGCGTGCCGGCCGCGACCTGGAGCAGCATTTGGTACCTGCTCTCGTCCTATGCCGTGATCAGCTACACCGAGAACTGGGTCTATGTCGCCTTCGCCGCCGCCGGCTCCTGGGTCGGCGCCTATGCATCGATCACCTTCCTGCATCGCCCGCCGGGCGGACCGCCGGTGGGTGCCGCGGTGGAGTAGTGTGCGGCTGCTGAAGAATTCATCCGCCGTCCCTGCGAAAGCAAGACCCATCCGATAGGGACCACTTGTAAGCTACACGTCAGCTGTAAGCTACACGTCAGCATTCTCGCGACACGAATTGCCCGAGCTTTGCATCTCGTTCCGCCCTCTCTTGATCAGAGGGCGCAGGGAAAGCCGGGTGCCGATCGCACCCATGGGTCCGGTGCAACAAAAAGCACCGGAGGTAGGACCACAGGTGAAACCGGAGCAATCCCGGCTTTCCCTGCGCGATGGGTTACGGCTTACTTCGCGCTCTCCCCGGCGAGACTTGGCTTTTTTGTCACCGTCTTCGCGAAGACGTTTTGCATCTTGCGAGGAGACACCTGCCACTGGGGCGTCGAGACCACACGACTTCACCGTCCGCCTCATGCGCACTCGTCAGTTGCGCACTCCGCGTCCACCGCATCCCGACCCAACACTCGTGACGATCGCGAAGCGCCCCTCAAGCGGGTGAGACGGACTCTTCATACACTGAGTTGTTATTCTGGAAAACAGAAATATTTTTGATGCGAGGGCTTGCGCCGTCGGGCAACTCAGTGATTGCACGTAAGGGAGACACCGGCGAAAGGGTTCCCTCTCCCCTTGCGGGAGAGGGTTAGGGAGAGGGGTGCCACACGACGCGCACTCTCCGTATTCGCTACAGCGGCAAGCGAACGCAATTTGCGAGGACAAACGCCCACATCGATCAGTTCAGTCCGCGGTCAGCAGCGACCAGAACGTTCCTCCACGCGCATGCCTATCCTGTGCAGTGTACGTCCGCAGGGCGTGACCTCCACCAGCGCCTCATAGAAGTCGCCGCCCTTGGGATATTGATCGAGCTCGGCTTGCTTCAGTCGGTAGGCGACCCGAACGTATCGGAGCTTGTTGCCAAGAATAGTGTCGAGGAAAGATTGGCTCGGTGGCGCCCATTCGCAAACGGAGCAGCAATCCGGATGCTTCGATAGGTAGGCGTGAGCACTCTCACCGGGAGAGAGATCGCCCATGTTGGATGCTTGGTGCAGGATCGCATTTTCGAACAGCTCCTGCTGCGAAGCATATCCCCGATGGTAGCAGAACGACGTTACGTTCAGAAACAGGATCGTCGACAGAAAGATCAGTGCAATTCCGATCCACTTTGGCGCCGTCATGTACTTCCCTGCAACCTGAAGAGCGGGTTAGTCCTACTGCGTCACAAACGTCGCAACCCCTCATGGTGAGGAGCGCGGAACGCGCGTCTCGAACCATGAGGCCCCGTGGCCTACATCCTTCGAGACGCCCTCTTCGCGGTCTCCTCAGGATGAGGAGATACAACATTTATGACGCAGTAAGATTAGCAAAGCGTAACCTGCCGTTTTGCCTGCGGCAAAGTTAGGGTGGGTTACGCCTTCGGCTAACCCACCCTACGGGACCACCCTACGCTTCCCGCAACTTCGTCAATGAAAATCGCGCGACGGCGGCAGGATGCGGACGTTGCGCGGGTGACGGATTTTTTGCGCCGGCGTATCGGCATGATCGCGGCGGTCGTCGTTGAGCGGCTCGACCAGCGCCGGGCCTGCCGGCACCGGGTGCTTGCGGCTGAGGGAATCGTTGGCGAGACCGATCAGATCGTGGGAGCGATCGATCATGCGCTGCGCCACCAGATGGGTCACCCCTTCCGGGCTGCTCTGGATATAGCCCTCGACCAGGATCAGGCGCGCGCCCATCACCTCTTTCCGGTACTGCTCCATCACCTTCGGCCACACCACGATGTTGGCGATGCCGGTCTCGTCCTCCAGCGTCATGAACACGACGCCCTTGGCGCTGCCCGGGCGCTGCCGCACCAGCACCACACCGGCGCAACGAACGCGGCGGCGATCATTGTCGCGATTGATCTCGTGGCAGGCGACGACGCGCTCCTTCGTGAACATCTCGCGTAGGAACTCCATCGGATGGCCCTTCAGCGACAGACGGATGGTCTGATAATCGGCGACCACCTGCTCGGGGCGCGGCATCTCCGGCAGCGGCTTTGCGTTTTCATCCGGCTGCTCGCGCGCCGTCGCCGCCTCGAATAACGGCAGCGGCACGTCGTCCGGCAGCCGTCGCACCGCCCACAGCGCCGCGCGGCGATCGAGCCCGAGCGAGCGGAACGCATCGGCGTCCGCCAGCAGGATCAGCGCCCGCTTCGGCAGGCCGGTGTCGCGGGCGAAGTCTTCCAGCGAGGTGAAGGGCCGGCGGTTGCGCGCGGCGACGATGCGATCGGCCCAGTCTTTCTCTTGCTTCACCTCTCCCGCTCGCGGGGGAGGCCGCAGCGCGGATGCGCTGCGGGTGGGGGCTCTCTCCATAATGGGACTCGCGGAGACACCCCCACCCCAGCCCTCCCCCGCAAGCAGGAGAGGGAGTGCAAGCGTACCCCGGAACGACTGCTGAACTTCCTTCAGCCTCTGCTCGTCCGGATCCAGCCAGTGAAAGCCGTCGATCTGGCGGAAGCCGAGCCGCACGGCGCAATGATCGCCAACCTTCTCTTCCAGCGTGTTCTGCGCAAAGCTGTAGGAGACGTCGACCTCGCGCACCGTGACGCCGTTCTTGCGCGCGTCGCCGACGATCTGCGCCGGCGCGTAAAAGCCCATCGGCTGCGAGTTGAGCAGGCCGCAGCAGAAGGCGTCGGGATGATGGTGCTTCAGCCATGATGAGATGTAGACGAGTTGGGCGAAGCTCGCGGCGTGGCTTTCCGGAAAGCCGTAGGAGCCAAAACCCTTGATCTGGTCGAAGCAGCTTCTGGCGAAGTCCGGCGAGTAGCCGCGCGCGACCATGTTGCCGATCAGCTTGTCCTCGTATTTGCCGATGGTGCCGAGGTTGCGAAAGGTTGCCATCGAGCGGCGCAGGCCGTTGGCCTCCTCGGATGAGAAATGTGCCGCCTCGATAGCGATCCGCATCGCCTGCTCCTGGAACAGCGGCACGCCGAGCGTCTTGTGCAGCACATTGTAGAGTTCGTCCTTGTCGCCCTTGTCCGGCGCTGGCGAGGGATAGGTCACCTTCTCGATGCCGTTCCGCCGGCGCAAGTAAGGATGCACCATGTCGCCCTGGATCGGCCCGGGGCGCACGATCGCGACCTCGATCACGAGGTCATAGAACTCTCGCGGCTTCAGGCGCGGCAGCATGTTCATCTGCGCGCGGCTCTCGACCTGGAACACGCCGAGCGATTCCCCGCGGCACAGCATGTCGTAAACTTTTTCATCGTCCTGCTCGACAGTCGCC
Source organism: Bradyrhizobium sp. ISRA464 (assembly GCF_029910095.1). Classification (NCBI taxonomy): domain Bacteria; kingdom Pseudomonadati; phylum Pseudomonadota; class Alphaproteobacteria; order Hyphomicrobiales; family Nitrobacteraceae; genus Bradyrhizobium; species Bradyrhizobium sp. ISRA464. The sequence goes on from NZ_CP094526.1 coordinate 5,467,587, forward strand.
AATTCCAAATGCCGGCCCTTGTGCTTTTCGATCAGGTCGAAGCATTTGCGGATGCAGGTCAGCATGCCCAGCGCCAGCACGTCGACCTTCATCATGCTGAGTGCGTCGACGTCGTCCTTGTCCCATTCGATGAAGGTGCGGTCGTCCATCGCGGCGTTGCCGATCGGCACATAGGTGTCGAGCCGGTCCTGGGTCAGCACATAGCCGCCGACATGCTGCGAGAGGTGACGCGGAAACTCGATCAGCTCGGTGGCGAGCTCGACCGCGAGATTGATCATCGCGTTCTTCGGGTCGAGCCCGGCCTGCCGCACCTGCATGTCGTTGAGGCCCTTGCCCCAGCTGCCCCACACGGTATCGGCGAGCGCCGCGGTGACGTCCTCGGTCAGCCCGAGCGCCTTGCCGACGTCGCGGATCGCGCTGCGCGGGCGATAATGGATGACAGTGGCGATAACAGCCGCGCGATGACGGCCATAGCGGCGGTAGACATATTGCATCACCTCCTCGCGCCGCGAATGCTCGAAATCGACGTCGATGTCGGGCGGCTCCAGCCGCTCCTTGGAGATGAAGCGCTCGAACAGCAGATCGACCTTGGTCGGATCGACCGAGGTGATGCCGAGCACATAGCAGACCGCCGAATTCGCCGCCGAGCCGCGCCCTTGGCACAGAATGCCCTGGCTGCGCGCATAGTGCACGATGTCGTGCACGGTGAGGAAGTAATGCGCGTATTTCAGCTCGGCGATCAGCGCGAGCTCTTTTTTGAGAGTGGCGTGAAGCTTGGTGTCGATGTTGGCCACACCGCCGAAATATTTGTCGACGCCGGCCCAGGTCAGGTCCTCCAGATGCTGCTGCGCGGTCTTGCCCGGCGGCACCGGCTCGTCGGGATACTGGTATTTGAGCTGGTCGAGCGAGAAGGTGATGCGCTCGGCAAAGCGCATGGTTTCCGCGATCGCGTCGGGCAGATCGCGGAACAGCCGCACCATTTCATGCGCGGGCTTGAGATGGCGCTCGGCATTGGCCTCGAGCCTGCGGCCGACCGCCTCGATCGTGGTCTTCTCGCGGATGCAGGTCAGCACGTCCTGCAGCGGACGGCGCGCCGGATGGTGATAGAGCACCTCGTTGGTGGCGAGCAGCGGCACATCGGCCTCGGCGGCAAGCCCATGCAACTGTGCGAGGCGGCGCCTGTCGTCGCCGCGATAGAGCAGGCTTGCCGCGAGCCAGACGCCGTCGGCCGCGCTCTCCTTCAACCGTGCGAGCAGATCAAGCGCCTGCGCCGGATTGAAGCGATGCGGCAGCGCCAGCACCAGGAGCTGGCCTTCGGCGTAGTCGAGCAGGTCGGACAGTTTCAGATGACACTCGCCCTTCTCGATGCGCACGATGTCGTTGCCGCGGTTGCCGCGGGTCAACAACTGGCACAGCCGGCCGTAAGCGGCGCGGTCGCGCGGATAGACCAGGATGTCGGGTGCGCCGTCGATGAAGACGATGCGGGCGCCGATCAGGAGCTTGGGCGGATGCTTGACCTCGGAATTATCGAGCTCCTTCCAGGCGCGCACCACGCCGGCCAGCGTGTTGTGATCGGCGATGCCGATCACGGGAATTCCGAGCTCGCTCGCCTGATGCACATAAGCGCGCGGATCGGAGCCGCCGCGCAGGAAGGAGAAGTTGCTGGTGATGCCGATCTCGGCATAATCTGGTACAGGCCGGCTCATGCGAACAGCCCGTGCACATACCAGTTGGCGGGAACGGGCTTGCCGTCTTCGTCTCTCAGCTCGCTCTCATAGAGACCGTCGCGGAAGATCCAGAAGCGCTGGCCCTCGGCATCCTCGACGCGGAAATAATCGCGGGTCAGCGATTGGCCGTCCTGCTTCCACCATTCCATCGCAATGCGCTCGGGGCCCTCGGCCCGCACCACCTCATGCCGCGCGCGGCGCCAGGTGAACTGATGCGGCGGGCCGTCCGGCACGGTCGCGAACGGCACCTTGATCAGCTCGGGCCGGTCGAACAGCCGCAAGGGACGCAGCGGCGGCTCGCCCGCAACGCGCTCCGGCCAGGCGGCCGCGCTCGCGGCTGCAAGGTGATGCTGCGCCGGCACGGCGAGCGCGGCGCGCTCGGGGATGTGGCTCTCCAGCGGCAGATGCACGACGACGCGCTTGCCGCCGATGCGGGCGGCGATGCGGTCGATCAGCGCGGATACCTCGTCGCTGTCATGGACAGTGGCGTCGAGATCGCGCTGCTGCTGTACCACGAGCTCGGTGCGGCCGGCGGCGAGACGAATGAGATCGAAGCCGAAGCCGGGATCGAGCGGATCGTTGAGCGCATCGAGCCGCTCACGGAACAGGCGGTCGATCATCTCCGGCCGCGTCACCGGACGCCCGGTCTCGACCACGATCGAGCGCACCGCGCCGTCGGTGCGGAAGAAGCTCGCCTCCAATTGCCGCGCGCCCTTGCCCTGCTTGTCCATCGCCGCGACCAGCATCCGGGCGAGGTTTTGCAGCGTCAGCGCGATCACGGTGTCGGTCGCGATCGGTTCGGGGAAACGCTTCTCCACGATGTAATCCGGCAGCGGCTTGCGCGGGCTGATCGGGGCATCGCCCTGCCCCAGCGCATGACTGAGCAGCGTGGTGAACGCGGCGCCGAACCGCGCCGAGATCTCATGTGGTGCGCGCGCGGCGACATCGCCGATGGTCTTCAAGCCGGCGCGACGCAGGCCGGTCGTGATCGCGGCATCGGCGCCGAGCGCGGACACCGGCAGCGGACCGACGGCCTCGGCCTCCTCGCCATCGGCTGTGATTTTCCCCGAGGCATGCCGCGTCAGCGTGCGCGCCGCAATCGAGGTGCCTGATATCGCGGCACTAACGGCAAAGCCGCGGCGGCTCAGCGCGTTCGTCGCGATCTGCAGCAGCGCGCGCTCGCCGCCGAACAGATGCGCGCAGCCGGTGATATCGAGAAACAGGCCGTAAGGCGGATCGAGCGCCACCAGCGGCGTGAAGCGGTCGCACCAGTCGGCGATGTCGTTCAGCGTCTTCAGATCGGCGACGGGATCCGCGTCGTAGACGGTCAGCTCCGGGCAGATCGCGCGGGCGTTGGCGAGCGGCAGCCCGATCGACAGCCCCGCGCGCACCGCGGCCTCGTCGATGGCGTGGAGCAGGATCGCGTTGTGATCCTTTGCGACCACGACGCTAGGTGCCACTTGCGCTTCTGTCTCATTCTCTCCCCCCTTGCGGGGGAGGGGCAGGGAGAGGGGCAAGCCACATACGCCGGCGTCCGTGGTACCGCTCTCTCCAACTCTCCCCCGCAAGGGGGGAGAGAGCCCTGCCACCTCCCGAGTGGAAACTCTCTCCTCACGAAGAGCATCGCTCGTGGCGAGACCCCCACCCCAACCCTCCCCCGCAAGCGGGAGAGGGAGCCCGACGACCTCCCGAGCGTCAACTTGCGAGACGCTGCGCTGTGCGAGCTTCCGCTTGATGCGGTCGATGGGCAGGCGTGGCAGCCACAGGCTGAGGATACGCCGACGGTTCACTGAATTGGCACTCATCACATTTCCATTCCATGATCCATCGCCCGACCGGGCCATGACGATTGCGCACGAGTTCGGCGTCGAAGCGCGGCGCGCCCCAGGCGCTGGCGGCGGTGCCGGGCGGCGAATGCGCCGCGCGCACGATCCAGCGCGTCTCCGCGGTCGAGGGGATCGGGCTCGCCGCGATCCGCAGCACCAGCGCGGTGACGCCGGAGGCCTGCGCGGCCAAGGTCAATTTGCGGCTGGCGACGAGATCGAGCTGGCGCACATTGCCCCAGACCTCGAGCACGACCGCGCCCAGCGCATCGCAGGCGAGCGCGTCAGCCGTGGTGCGCAACGCGGCATCGACATCGGCGGCGCGCACCGTGACGAGCAGGCGCGGATCGAGGCCGAGCTCGGCAAGCCCGCTCATCGACAACGCGCCGCTTTCGCGATCGGAGAAATCCTGCCGCACCCAGACCAGCGGCTTGCGCGGTGACATCCGTCCGGCGAGCCCCGCGATGAAGCCGGTCGCGGCCCCGCCCTGATGGCCGCTCGCGAACACCTCATGCAGCACTGCGGGCGCAAGTCCGCCGCGCAGCATCGCATCCGCGCCCACATGCCCGAGCGAGACGCGGTTCAGTATGTTCGCATCCGATGGCGCCTCGATGCGCGCGATGCTGCCGCGCAAGGATGCAAGCGTGCTCATGCGTGCGCCGTTCATAGCGCCGCTCCTTCCCAACCAAGATTTGAAGCCGTCACCGGTCTGAACAGAGAACCAGGGTCTGGCTCATTTGTTCATGATATGTTCTAATATAAAGCTAACAGGACCGGCGGAGTCAATCGGATTGGTGGGATCGCCGATTCATGAGCGGAATCAAGGGGATTCAAGCGCGTCGACGCGGCCCGTGCAGCCTCTCCCTGGCGTCACCGGACGCGCGGGCCCTGAAATGACGGCGAGACGAAAACGGAGCAGATCGCATGCATATCATCATGCTCGACAGCGACACCGATTTCGAAGGCTGGCGCAAGGCCGCGCGACGACTGGCGCTGAATGACGTAAGGCCATCTGATGTCGCGTGGACGGTGAGCGGCGAGACCGAACTATTTTCGTCATCTCACGCGAACGACCTGCCCGATGCGCCGCATGCGACGTTCAACGTCCCCGCCAGCTTCGTCGAGCTGGCAAGGACCGCGATCCTGCATCGTCATGACGAACGCTTCGCCCTGCTCTATCGCATCCTGTGGCGGCTGCGCAGCCATCACGATCTGCTCAGCGCGACGACCGATCCCGAGGTCGCCGAGGTCAACGCGATGGCGCGCGCGGTCTATCGCGACATGGACAGGATGCACGCGCTTGTGCGCTTCCGCGAAATCGGTCGCGAGCACAAGGCGCATTACGTCGCCTGGTTCGAGCCGGAGCATCACATCGTCGAGCTCGCCGCGCCCTTCTTCGCCAGCCGCTTCGCCGACATGCCGTGGTCGATCCTGACCCCCGACGTCTGCGCGCATTGGGATGGGCATGCGATCTCGATCACCTCCGGCGTCGACAAATCCGAAGTGCCGACCGAGGAGCGGCTCGAAGAGATCTGGCGGCGTCATTACAGCGGTCTCTTCAATCCCGCACGGCTGAAAGTGATGGAGATGCCGCAGGCCTATTGGAGGAACCTGCCCGAGGACTCGATCATTAAGCCCTTGCTCGAAGACGCGATGCGGATGACGAGCGGCGCCTTCATCGCAAACAAGGCGGCGAAACCGCAGGCGCCGCAAAAACCGCAGGACACGCCGATGGCCCGCAGAGACGCCCACGACACGATCGCGACGCTACGCGCCGAAGCCGCCGATTGCCGGGCCTGCCCGCTGTGGAAGGATGCAACCCAGACCGTGTTCGGCGAAGGGCCGCAAAGCGCAACCCTGATGCTGGTCGGCGAGCAGCCCGGCGACAAGGAAGATCTCGCCGGCAAGCCGTTCGTCGGTCCGGCCGGATTGATGCTCGATCGCGCGCTGGAGGAGGCCGGCATCGACCGCGGCAAGGTCTACATCACCAATGCGGTGAAGCATTTCAAATTCGTGCCGCGCGGCAAGATCCGGCTGCATCAGAAGCCGAGCACGCCGGAAATCCGCGCCTGCCGTCAATGGTACGAGCGTGAATTGGCGGCCATCAAACCGGAACTGGTGGTGGCGCTCGGCGCGACGGCCGCACAGGGCGTGCTCGGCAAGATCACGCCGATCAACAGGAACCGCGGCCGCCTGATCGACCATGATGGAACCAAGGTGCTGGTCACCGTGCATCCCTCCTATCTGCTGCGGCTGCCCGATGAGGAGGCCAAGGCGAAGGAATATCAACGCTTTGTCGACGACCTGAAAATCGCGGCCGGCTTGCTGCGCCGTTCCGCTCGCGCGGCCTGATGTGCCCGCGCAACAACTCGTCCCCGAAATTCACACCTTGATGTGAAAAATCAGAAACAGGCCGAGAAAAATCTACAACCTTTAATTGATCCATGATAGTATCACAGGCTCAATAGGCATTGGGCGTCATGTTCACGCCATGACGTACCCTGAGGCCAGCGCGCTGCGCGGTTCGACTAGCCCCAACCGCGTGGCGCGCGACCTCTACCCGTCGGCCCGCCGGATCCTTTGGCCATACGCTGCCTGACCCTTCCAACGCAGCCTCCGCGATTTCCTGGTCCGCAAGACGCAGTCCGCACCGGCGTCTGCAATCAGTGACGTTTGTTACTGATGTTACTGAAGATTGCCGCGCCTGAAATCTTCAGGGCTTGTGCATGGATTGCATTGCAAGCAATGACTCGACCCACGCCATTATGGCCGACCGGCCACGCCGGATTTCAATTGCCTGTCATATGCATTGATCAAAATCGGCGCCATTGGGAATAGGAGATTACCAATGAGCGACGTGGCGCTACCCGGCTCGATCGAACCTGCCTTGAAGAAGGGTCCCGATCTCGACAAGGGCTTTCACCCACTGACCGGCATCATCTACATGGGCGTGGTCGCGGCAGCGCTCCTCTTCGTCGCCTACAGCATCTACGCCGACATCAACGCCACCGGCGCTCGCGTCACCTCCTATCTCCCCTTCATCCTGCTGTTCGTCGCCCTGCTGATTGCGCTCGGCTTCGAATTCGTCAACGGTTTCCATGACACCGCAAATGCGGTCGCGACCGTGATCTACACCCGCTCGCTGCCGGCTCACGTTGCCGTGGTCTGGTCGGGCATGTTCAACCTGTTTGGCGTGCTGCTCTCGAGCGGCGCGGTCGCGTTCGGCATCGTGTCGCTGCTTCCGGTCGAACTGATCCTGCAGGTCGGCAGCAGTGCGGGCTTCGCGATGGTGTTCGCGCTCCTGATCGCCGCCATCATCTGGAATCTCGGCACCTGGTGGCTCGGCCTGCCGGCCTCGAGCTCGCACACCCTGATCGGATCGATCATGGGTGTCGGCATCACCAACGCGCTGTTGCGCGGCCGCGACGGCACTTCGGGTGTGGACTGGTCGCAGGCGGTCAACATCGCCAAGGCGCTGCTGCTGTCGCCGCTGTTCGGCTTCGTGCTCGCGGCGCTTCTGCTCTACGTCCTCAAGGCCGTGCTGCTGCGCGCGACACCCAAACTGTTCGGCGAGCCGGTCGGCGACCAGCCGCCGCCGTGGTGGATCCGCGGCATCCTGATCCTGACCTGCACGCTGGTCAGCTTCTTCCACGGCTCCAATGACGGCCAGAAGGGCATGGGCCTCATCATGCTGATCCTGATCGGCACCGTGCCGACCGCCTATGCGCTGAACCGCGCGCTCCCGAGCAGCCAGATCGAGCAGTTCGCCGCGCATTCGGCTGCGGCCAGCAAGGTCATCGAAGGCAAGGCCTCCGGTTACAACGTGATCGGCAACCCCCGCCCCGCCGTGACCAACTATGTCTCCCAGCACCAGATCAACGAAGGCACCTTCCCGTCGCTCGCCGTGCTGGTCCGCGACATCGGTCAGCAGGTTGCCCAGTACGGATCGTTGGCCAAGTTTCCGGCTGACGCGGTCGGCAACACCCGCAACGACATGTACCTTGCCTCCGAGGCGATCCGCTTCCTGATGAAGGACAAGGAAGCCGAGCTCTCCGCCGCCGACGTCGCCACGCTGAGCGAATACAAGGGCTCGCTCGACAACGCGACGAAGTTCATCCCGAGCTGGGTGAAGTTCGCCGTCGCCATCGCGCTCGGCCTCGGCACCATGGTCGGCTGGAAGCGCATCGTCGTCACCGTCGGCGAGAAGATCGGCAAGACCCACCTGACCTATGCGCAGGGCGCTTGCGCCGAGATCACGGCGGCCGCGACCATCGCTGCCGCCGACGGCTACGGCCTGCCGGTTTCGACCACGCACGTGCTGTCATCGGGCATCGCCGGCACCATGGCGGCCAACGGGTCCGGTCTGCAATGGGCGACGATCCGCAACATCGCGATGGCGTGGGTGCTGACGCTGCCGGCCGCGATGATCCTCTCGGGCGTCCTGTACTACGTGTTCTATCACGTGTTCTGACGACAACGCCGTCGGGGCGATGCCCCGCGCCGGACGACAAGGCCCGCACCATCCGGTGCGGGCCTTTTGCATTTAGCCGTGAGGCAATGGCCACCGCGCAGGGCCGGATGCTCAGGCGGCGTAGCCCTTGGCCACCTCGGCGAGCAGACCGCGCGCCCATTTGTGCAAGCCTGACTTGGCGGTCCTGGCGCTCCAGTACATGTCGATCGAGATCGGCACCCGGAACGGCAGGGCAGCGACATGCAGCCCGCCGCGCATCGCGCGCGCCAGATGATACGGAATGGTGGCGACGAGCCGGGTGCCGGCGATGATGCGCTCCAGACTGTCATGATTGGGAAGGGTTACCGCCGGCTCCAGCGCGATGTCCTTGGCCTTGAGAACATCGAGATAGAGCGGCTGCCACTCGCCGCTATGGGTCACAAAGACATGCTGCGCCCTGGCATAGGCCGACAGCGCGACGCGACCGCGCGCGAGCGGATTGTCCGGATCCATCACACAAACATAGTGATCAGTAAGAATGTGGCGCCGATAGAAGCTCCCGCCGACGATCCCGACCGGACCAAGGACGATGTCGCACTGGTTCTGCTTGAGATGGACGTTGCCATGTCCGGCGGCATCGAGCAGCACCAGCCGCGCCTGCGGCGCGCTCGCGCGCAGCCGGGCGCAGAATTGCGGGATCAGCGTCTGGCGTTCGTGATAGTTGCAGGAGATCGTCATGGTGCCTTGCGCGACGGCCGGATCGAACTCGGCCGGCACGGCAAGCCCCTCCATCTCGCCGATCATGTCCCGCGCCCAGGCGACCAGCGACGCGCAGCGCTCGGTCGCGCTGACGCCATTACCCTGGCGAACGAACAGCGGATCGCGCAGCACGCCGCGCAACCGCTCGATCGCGTAGCTGATCGTCGACTGGTTGACGTCGAGCCGCTTGGCCGCAGCCGAGAACGACTGCAGGTCGTACACCAGCACGAGGGTCCGCAAGGTCCCGATGTCGATCGGATCGATCGATGAATTGGCCGCCACGCCTGACCTCCCGCATTGGCCTCCGGCCGGTAGCCTAGCACAAGGCCATGCAGAATCTCGATGACCCCGATTGTGGCCGCGGGCGGCCGGCCTCTTCGCTGCGCACAGGGCCGAGTTTGTGATAGTGCTGATTGCCGATCCTTGCTATCGGTAGGTGGATGAGGCGAAAAATCGGCAGATCGCGCTCCAGCGCGGCTTTCCTCCGTGGGCTCTTAACCGCATTTCTTGCGATGGCTTATGTCGTCGTCGGGGCCGGTGGAGAGATTTCCTGCGCCGCGGAGACGCTTGAGATCAACAGTCGGGCCACGGTAGACGTTGCGCAAGACAAAGCCGACCCGGGGACCGAGAAATCGGCCACTGTCGTCGACCATTGCTACACCTGCGTGCCTCTGTTGCTGCCGGCCCCGGTGCTGGTCGCGGAGCCACCGGCGAAGCCGGCCGTACTGACCCTCAGGACGCCAACCTTCGTTCTCAAGGCTCATCCCGGGCTCGATACGCCGCCGCCTAAATATCCGGCCTGAACGCGTCTTCGGAGTGCGGAACGCTCGACTGATCGGTTCGTCAGGTAGCTCTTCTATGTTCGCCAAGACAATTACGCGTCTTGCGTGCGTGGCCGCATTTCTGGTCGGCCCGTGGCTCGCAGGTCCGTCATATTCGCAGACCCTCACGATGAGGGCTGCGCTGGCGCGCGCGCTCGCCGCCAGCCCCCGTCTGACCGCAGCCGAACGCGACGTGGGAATTGCCACCGGCCAACGCATGCAGGCCGGGGCATTGCTGAATCCCGAGCTGTCCTACGAGCAGGATAATTCCTTCGGCTCGGGCGTGTACCGGGGAACGAAATCAGCGGAGACCACACTGCAGATCAGCCAGGCGTTCGAATGGTTCGGCAAGCGCGAGGCCCGGATCGCGGCCGGCCGCGCGGGCGTCGAGGTGGCGGCGATACAGCGGACGGCCGTTCGGTTGGAGGTCCTTTCCGAGACGGCGATCGCCTTCCTGAACGTGCTTGGGACGCAGCGCCGGATCCAGATCCTCGATGAGCAGGTCGCCGCCATTGACCGGCTGTCTCCACTGCTCCAGCGCCGCGTCGAGGCCGGTGCGTCGTCCCCCGCGGAAACCGGGCGGGCGGAAGTGGCTTCCGCCCTGGTGAAGGCAGATCGTGAACGCGTCAGAGCGTCGCTGGCGAGCGCGAGGCGCGAACTGGCAGTCCTCATGGGAGACGCAACGCCGAAATTCGCGGCTGTTTCCGGCCGTTTCGATATCGCAGGCCGGCCGCCCTCGTTTCCGTCCGTGGTGGCGGCGATCGATGCAAACCCGCAATTGGTCCGCTGGACCGCCGTCTATGCCCAGCGCAACGCCGAACTCCTGCTGGCGCGGCTGAAGCCATATCCGGACGTGAGCGTCGCCGCCGGATGGCGTCATTTCAACACCACAAACGACGATGCGGTCCGGCTGACCCTCTCTGTGCCCATCCCGGTTTTCGATCAGAACCAAGGCAACATTCTCTCCGCTGAGGAAGCTCTGGCGAAGACGAAGGCGGAGCGGGAGGCCAACCGCAACACGCTGATCGTCGTCGCGGGGCGCGCGTATGACTCGTTGCAGGGTTCGCTGCGCGAGCTTGCAATCCTGCGCGAGATCGCGATTCCCAAAGCCCAACAGGCGGCGGATGCCATTTCGGAAGGCTACGGCCAGGGCCGCTACACCCTCCTGGAAGTGCTGGATGCTCAGGCCAACGTTGCCCAGGCCCGATTGCGCGAGCAGGAAGCCCTGCAGAATTTCCACGTCGCCGTCGCAACCATCGAGGGGCTGGTCGGCAATCCTTTTTCGCTCGCCCGCGAGAGCTCACGATGATTTCCACGACGGTCAGATATCTTGCATTCATCCTCGTCGCCGCCAGCCTGATCTACGGCGGCTATCGGATGATCGTGCCTGCAACCACAAACAGTGCTGTGACGGAAAAGACCGAGAAGGCGAAAAAGGAGGAAGCTTCGGAAGGCGTCAATATGAGCGACGCGAAGGTCTCGGCAGCCGGGATCGAGCTCGCGACGGCGTCCCCGGCGGTGCTGCGTGACAGCCTGCAACTGAACGGTGCGGTCCAACCCAACCAGGAATCGCTCGTCCAGGTCACACCGCGTTTTCCTGGCATCATACGGGAAGTGCGCAAGCGGATCGGCGATCGCGTTCAGCGGGGCGACGTGTTGGCCGTCGTGGAGAGTAACCAAAGTCTTACGCCCTACGAGCTCAAGGCAGTCCTCGCCGGAACCGTCATCGACAGGCAGACCACGCTCGGCGAATACGTCTCCGAGCAGAAGCCGGCGTTTGTGATCGCGGACCTGTCAACCGTGTGGGTCGATTTTTCAGTCTACCGGCGCGACATCGGCCGGGTGCACGTCGGCGACCCGGTGTTCATCGATCCGGCGGATGGTCGACCCACAATCGAAGCCAAGATCAGCTACCTGTCGCCGGTCGGCAGTAGCGAAACGCAGAGTGCGCTTGCCCGAGCGATTGTGCCAAACCCGGACCAGCGGTTGCGCCCCGGCCTGTTCGTGACCGGCCGCCTGACATTGTCGGAACGGAAGGTGCCGGTCGCCGTGAAGTCGTCGGCGCTGCAGACGATCGAGAACCGCACCGTTGTCTTCGTCCGCAGCGGCGACAGGTTTGAGCCGCGCGACGTCGAGCTCGGTGAGCGCGATCCGCAATTTGTCGAGATCACCTTCGGTGTGCTGGAGGGAGACGTCTATGCGGCCCGGAACAGTTTCATCTTGAAATCGGAAATGGGGAAAGGTGCAGCCGACAATGATTGACGGCATCCTATCCTTTTCGATCCGCCATCGCTGGCTGGTGATGGTCGGCGTACTGGCGCTGGCCGGGTTCGGCATCTGGAATTTCGCGCAATTGCCAATTGACGCGGTCCCTGACATCACCAACGTCCAGGTCCAGATCAACAGCCGGGCGCCGGGCTACACACCGCTTGAGGTGGAGCAGCGCATTACATTCCCTATCGAGACAGCGATGGCCGGATTGCCGCGTCTCGAAAGTACAAGGTCGCTGTCGCGCTACGGCATCAGCCAGGTCACGGTGATTTTCAGGGATGGGACCGACATCTACTTCGCGCGGCAATTGATCAACGAACGGATCCAACAGGTCAGGGATCAACTGCCCGCCGGCATCGAGACCGCAATGGGGCCAATCTCGACGGGCCTCGGCGAGATCTACATGTACACGGTCGAGGCCAAGGCCGGAGCCCGAAAGGCAGACGGGGAATCGTACACTCCGACCGATCTGAGGACGATCCAGGACTGGATCATCAGGCCAAGGTTGAGGACCGTCGCCGGCGTCAACGAGGTCAATACCGTCGGCGGGTTTGAGAAGCAGTTTCATGTGCTGCCCGATCCGGCGCAACTGATGGCCTACAAGCTGACCTTTCGCGACGTCATGACCGCACTGGCCGCCAACAACGCCAATGTTGGCGCCGGCTATATCGAACGCAACGGCGAACAATACCTTGTCCGCACGCCTGGTCAGGTCAGCAGCATCGACGAGATCAAGCGGATCGTACTCGGATCGCGCAACGGCGTTCCGGTGCGGGTCTCCGACGTCGCCGAGGTCCGCGAGGGCACCGATCTGCGTACCGGGGCTGCCACACTCAACGGACAAGAGGTCGTGCTGGGCACCGCGATGCTTCTGATCGGCGAAAACAGCCGCACGGTGGCGCAGGGTGTCGCAGCCAAGCTCGAGGAGATCGGGAGGTCCCTACCCGACGGCGTGATCGCGCATACCGTCTACGACCGTACCCGCCTCGTCGAAGCGACCATTACAACCGTCAGGACCAATCTCCTCGAAGGTGCGGTCCTGGTCATCGCCGTGCTATTTCTGATATTGGGGAACATCAGGGCCTCCATCGCCACGGCGTGCGTCATTCCGCTTTCGATGCTGTTCGCGATCACCGGCATGGTGGAGAACCGGGTCAGCGCCAACCTGATGAGCCTGGGCGCCATCGATTTCGGTATCATCGTCGACGGCGCGGTCATCATTGTCGAAAACTGCCTGAGGCTGCTTGCAGCCGAACAGCACCGGCTGGGTAGCATTCTCAACCGCGAAGAGCGTTTCGCGACGATCCTGGAAGGATCGCGCGAGGTCATCGGTCCAAGCCTGTTCGGAACGTTCATCATCGCCGCGGTCTACCTGCCGATCCTCACGCTCGGCGGCGTCGAAGGAAAGATGTTCACACCGATGGCTTTGACGGTGCTGATGGCGCTGACCGGAGCCAGCATCCTTTCGCTGACATTTGTACCCGCGGCGGTCGCTATCCTGGTGACCGGCAAAGTCTCCGAACGCGAGAATTTCTTTATGCGCGCGGCGCGACGGATCTATATCCCACTGCTTGATGGATCGCTGCGCAACAGCATTGGCGTCGCGCTCATAGCAGCGCTGCTGGTCGTCGTTTGCGCGATTGCGGCGACCCGCATGGGCGGCGAGTTCATACCGAGTCTTGATGAGGGCGATGTTTCGATGGAGGTCATACGCATCCCCGGAACTAGCCTGACGCAGTCGGTCGAGATGCAGGAGATGCTCGAAAAGCGGTTGCTCAGAGTGCCTGAGGTTAAAGATGCGTTCGCGCGGACAGGCTCGGCTGAAATCGCGACCGATCCGATGCCGCCATCGGCCGGTGACGGCTACGTCATGTTGAAGCCGCGGGACCAGTGGCCTGATCCGAACAAGCCGAAAGCGGCGGTCGTCTCCGACCTCCGGGAAGCCATGGAGGACGTTCCGGGAAGCGCCTACGGAATCTCCCAGCCGATACAGCAACGTATGAACGAGACAGTATCAGGCGTCCGGAGCGATGTGGGCGTGAAGATTTTCGGGGACGATCTCGACGTTCTGGTTCGCGCTGCGTCGCAGGTGCAAGCCGTCCTGCAGAAGGTACCCGGCGCCGCCGATGTGAAGAGCGAGCAGGTGGAGGGGCTGCCGGTGCTGACCGTCAAGGTCGACCGGCAAGCTCTGTCTCGCTTCGGGATAAACGTCGCCGACGTCCAGAACGCGGTGGAAATTGCAGTCGCAGGAAAACGCGAGGGGCAGGTGTTTGAAGGCGACAAGCGCTTCGACATCGTCGTCAGGCTCCCCGAACACTTGCGTTCGGATGTCGAAGCGATCCGGTCGCTGCCGATCCCGCTGCCACCAGCGGAAAATTCAGCCAGAGCGACGCCGGCCCTGTGGGGCAATTCACCTCTTGGGCAAATCCGCTACGTCCCGCTGTCGGAACTCGCCGCGGTCGAGCTCGCGCCCGGTCCGAACCAGGTCAGCCGCGAGGACGGCAAGCGGCGGATTGTCGTCACGGCAAATGTGAGAGGCCGCGACCTTGCATCCTTTGTCGCCGAAGCCCAGAATCAAGTGGCGCAACGGGTGAAGTTGCCTGCCGGTTACTGGATCGGATGGGGCGGGCAGTTCGAGCAGCTCGTCTCTGCCGCGCGGAGACTGGCCGTTGTGGTCCCGGTCGCGCTCTTTGTCATTTTCCTGCTGCTTCTCTTGAGCCTTGGATCGGCGTCCGATGCCGTATTGGTCTTCAGCGGCGTCCCGCTAGCGCTGACAGGTGGCGTGGCGGCGCTCCTCCTGAGGGGCATCCCGCTCTCAATCAGCGCCGGCATCGGGTTCATTGCACTCTCCGGCGTCGCCGTACTCAACGGCCTCGTGATCATCACGTTCATTGAGAAGTTGCGAGGACAAGGACTCCCGCTCGCCGCCGCCGTGCGACAGGGCGCGCTGACGCGGCTGAGGCCGGTCCTGATGACGGCCCTTGTCGCCTCCCTCGGCTTCATACCGATGGCGACAGCAACGGGTGCCGGTGCTGAGGTGCAACGGCCGCTTGCGACCGTCGTCATCGGCGGCGTTATCTCGTCAACCATCCTGACGCTCCTGGTATTGCCCGCGCTTTACGTCCTGTTCCGGCGGGAGCGTGGCACGGCTGCACATCGAACCACTGTTGGAGCCAAACAATGAGCCGTTGGAGCACAACAATGAGTCGCGTCCTGCTTGTTGTCATGGCCCTTGTGATGGCAGTTCCTGCCCTCGCCGAAGAGTATGAGAAGGGTCCTCATGGCGGTCTCACGCTCGACGTTGCCGGCATCGATGCTGAATTGCTGACATCCGGAACCACCGTCACCATCAACGTCTTCAAAGCGTTCAGTCCGACGCCGATTTCGACCAAGGGCTATGTCGCGGCGGTGCTGATCACAGGCGCTACCGGGCGCGAGACGGTCACGCTTGTCCCCTCAGGCGAGAATTCGCTGAAGGGTGATGCCAGGAACGCGATAGCGCCGAACACAACGATTACGCTGACCATCAAGACCGCCGATGGCAAGTCCGGCCAAGTCAAGTTCAAACAGTAGCGTGTGACGAGACAGCCCGAGGGCCTTCGCCGATGCGATCAAGGGATCGCAAGCTGCTCCGCGAGGAAGGCAGGACACAAGAACAAGACATAGACGAAATGAACGAAACCGCGATCTCGAACTCCACCGTCCGATACCGGATCACCGGCATGGATTGCTCGGACTGCGCGGCCAAGATCAAGGGCGCAGTCAGCAAGGTGCCAGGCGTGGACGAGGTGGACGTCTCGATCGCCAGCCAAATCATGACGCTGCGGCTGGGCGAAGGTGATCATCGGTTGCCGCTTGTCGAACAGACGGTGACGGGGCTCGGATATCAGCTCGCCCGCACGGACGGCGGCGATAGCTGCCGCGACACACCCGAACCCACCCACGTCACGCCAGCCTACCAGCGCGCTCTTTGGATCGTGGTGCTGCTCAACGTCGGTTACGGCCTGGTGGAAATTATCGGAGGCTTCATCTCGGGCTCCCAAGCCCTGAAAGCGGACGCGCTCGACTTCCTCGGGGATGGATCGATCACCTTTCTGGCATTGCTTTCCATCAGTTGGAGTCTTCGCTGGCGCGCGCGCTCAGCGCTCCTGCAGGGCCTGTTTCTAGGGGCGCTAGGGATCCTCGTCTTACTGAACGCAGCCTACCGCACAGTCGTCTTGAACCAGCCGGAGGCCGATCTGATGGGCATCTTCGGTTTCATTGCCCTGGGGGTGAACTTTGCGTCGGCTGCGCTGCTGCTCCCTCACAGGGCGGGGGATGCCAACGTTCGTGCGGTTTGGCTGTTCTCCCGCAACGATGCCATCGGCAACGCGGCCGTGGTCATTGCGGCGGGCCTCGTCTGGTGGACGGAAACGCCGTGGCCCGATCTGGTCGTCGCCGTCGTGATTGCCGGCCTGTTTCTCCATTCCGCTTGGGCCATTGTTCGCGATGCGAGCCGAGACCTCAAGACAGCGCAATGATCGCCCAGAAGTGAGCGGCTGACGCCGCTCACTTCTGATGGCCATGCAATAATTCGATGACCTTGATTGAGTCTATCGAATTGAGTGATTGCGCGCCCCTGGCTAGCCTTTGCAAAAAGCCGCCCGGGAGGATCAATGACCAGCACCGTGCCGGTCGTCACGGATATCTCGTATCAGGATCTGCTCGACGACCCCTATCCGATCTTCCGCCGCCTGCGTGAGACGGCGCCCGCCGTGTTCGTCGAGACGGCGAAGCTGACGCTGGTGACGCGCTTCGACGACATCGCAAAGGTCGAGCGCGATCCGGCGACCTACTCGGCTGACAATCCCGCCTCGCTGGTCAACAAGGTGATGGGGCCGACCTTCATGCGCAAGGACGGCGCCGAACATGCGATCGGCCGCAAGGCGATCGAACCGTCCTTCCGGCCCGCGATGATCAAGGAGCACTGGGCGCCGAAGTTCACGGCGATCTGCGTGACGCTGATCGACGCGCTCGCCGGCGCGGGCGAGGCCGATCTGTTCACGGCGCTCGCTGCGCCGATGGCTTCGCTCAGCCTGATGGAGATGATCGGCTTTGACCCGATGCCGTGGCAGATCCTAGCCGAATGGTCGCAATCGCTGATCGACGGCGCGGGCAATTACGCCGGCGATGCCGAGATCGAGCGCAAGGCGATGCAGGCCGGGGCGGCCGTCGACGCCGCGATCGAGGCGGTACTCGATCATCACCGCAGCCATCCCAACCCCTCGATCCTGTCGTCGATGGTCTATGCCGATCCGCCGATGTCGATCGAGGCTGTCAGAGCCAACATCAAGGTGATCATCGGCGGCGGGCTGAACGAGCCGCGCGACGCGATCCTCACGCTCGTGCTCGGCCTCCTGGAAAATCCGGCGCAGAAGAGAAGTGTGCTGGCGAAGCCGGAGCTATGGCCGGCCGCGCTCGAGGAAGCGGTGCGCTGGGTCTCGCCGATCGGCATGTATCCGCGCCGCGTGACCCGCAGCGTCGATCTCTCCGGCGTCGAGCTGCCGCAGGATCTTCAGATCGGGCTCTGCGTCGGCACGGCGAACCGCGACGACAAGCGGTTTGCCGATCCTGACAGCTTCGACGTCTTGCGGCCCAAGCAGTCGCATCTGGCATTCGGCGCCGGGCCGCATTTCTGCGCCGGCACCTGGGTCTCGCGGCTCACCGTCGGCAAGATCGTGGGGCCGATGCTGTTCGAGCGACTGCGCAATTTGCGGCTCCGCGACGACGCCCCGCCGGTCGTGCGCGGCTGGGTGTTCCGCGGGCCGGTCTCGCTGCCGGTGAGGTGGGATGCGTGAGGCAGCAATGACGACTGGGAGAAATCACGCCGCCAGCGCGTTCTCCACGATCTTCACGAAATACGATGTGCCGTAAACGATCGCCTCGTCGTTGAAATTATAGGCAGGGTGGTGCAGGCCAGCGCTGTCGCCGTTGCCGCAGAAGATGAAGGCGCCGGGTCGCGATTCCAGCATGTAGGAGAAATCCTCGGCGCCCATCAGCGGCGGCATCTCGTGCACGTTGGCGGCGCCGGCGACTTCCTTCGCGACGCGGGTCGCGAATTCGGTCTGCGAACCGTGGTTCACGGTGACCGGATAACCGCGCTCATAGGTGAGATCGATTTTCGCGCCGGTCATCTTCGCGACGCCGTCGACGACCTCGCGCACGCGCTTCTCGACGAGGTCGCGGACCTCCTTGGTCAGCGTGCGCACGGTGCCGCGCAGCTCCGCGGTCTGCGGGATCACGTTGCGGGCGTTGCCGGCGTGAAATTCGCACATCGAGATCACCGCGGAATCGAGCGGATCGACGGTGCGCGAGACGATCTGCTGCAGCGCGGTGATGAGCTGCGCACCGACCAGCACGGAATCGATGCATTTGTGCGGCCGCGCGGCGTGACCGCCGTGCCCCTCGATCTTGATGTCGATCGCGTCGGTTGCGGCCATGATCGGGCCGGTGCGGATCGCGAACGAGCCGACCGGAATCCCCGGGCCGTTGTGCATGCCGTAGACCTGCTCGATGCCGAAACGGTCCATCAGGCCGTCCTTGATCATCGCGGCGGCTCCGGCCCCGCCCTCCTCGGCCGGCTGGAAGATCACGACGGCGTCGCCGGCGAAATTGCGCGTCTCGGCGAGATAGCGCGCGGCGCCAAGCAGCATCGCGGTGTGGCCGTCATGGCCGCAGGCGTGCATCTTGCCGGGCGTCTTGGAGGCGTACGGCAGGTTGGTTTCCTCATGGATCGGCAGGGCATCCATGTCGGCGCGGAGCCCGATCACCTTGATGTCGCCCTTGGCGGGTCCCTTCTTGCCCTTGATCACCCCGACCACGCCGGTTTTGCCTAGGCCGGTCACGACCTCATCGCAGCCGAACTCCTTCAACCGGTCAGCCACGAATGACGCAGTGCGGTGCACGTCATAGAGCAGTTCGGGGTTTTCGTGGATGTTGCGGCGCCAGGCCTGGATGTCGGGTTGCAGATCGGCGACGCGGTTGACGATGGGCATGAGAGTTCTGACCTCGAAGGTTGGACTGCAATTGTCCTCTCTAGCATGCAAGGACCGGTCCACCCAACAGCTGTGGCATGCCTCAGACCGGGTCCGGCGGAGCAGCAAATGCAGAGCCGGCCGACCGCTGGTTGTCGAACATGCGCTGCGCAGCCCGGATGATTTCGGCTAACCCGACGTGAGCATCTGGCTGCGGATTTCCTGTGCGGTGCGGCGTAGCGGAAGCAAATATTTCTTGCGCGCGCCGGCCTCGCTGACCGTGCCCGAGATGGTGTTGACGCTGAGCGCTGCGACCACCGCGCCGGCCGGATCGCGCAAGGGCACCGCGATGCCGCAGATCGCCGGATCGAGTTCGCCGTCGACCCAGGCATAGCCCTCGCCCTCGACGCGCGCGAGCAGCTCGCCCAGCCGCACAGGATCCGTGACCGTGCGCGGCGTGACCTGCCTGAAGGTGCCGGAGGCGAGATAGGTGTCCCGACTCGCGGGCGGCAGCGCCGCGAGCAGCACGCGGCCGAGTGACACCAGATGCGCCGGCAGGCGGCTGCCGACGCCGAGATTGGCCGACAGGATACGGCGCGCCGGCAGGCGCAGTGCGTAGACGATCTCGTCCTCGTCGAGCACCGCCATCGCGCAGGACTCGCCGATCTCGTTGCGCAGGTTTTCCAGCGCGCGTTGCGCATGCGCCCAGTACGGCAGCGCGTTGAGGTAGGACAGGCCGAGCCCAAGCGCGCGCGGCCTTAAGCTGAAATAACGTCCGTCGGAGGCGCAATATTTCAGCGCCACCAGCGTCGCCAGGATGCGGCGCGCGGTAGCGCGGTTGAGGCCGGCGGTATCCGCGGTTTCCGCCAGCGTGTGCCGTCCCGGCGGCTTGCCGAGCGCCTCGATGATCGAGAAGCCGCGCGCGATCGCACGCACGAAGCCGTCGCTCTCTTTGCTCATGGCGTCCTCTTTGCTCATGGCGTCATTTTGTTGGGGGCGTCGTTTTGCTCATGACATCGCAGCCCGCATGGCAGCCTGCACATGACGCGGCTCTCCGCGCTTGTCAGGGGTTCCCGACCGCGCTAGCGTTCATATAGCGAATTAATTGTTCGCCTAGCGAACTCCTAGCAGGAGAAACAAAGATGGCGCAAGCAGAAAATTCTGCGGCCGGCAGTTTCGAAGCCGATTTCTGGAAGGACGCGAAGCTGCGCAAGGTCTGGGACGAGATCGTCCCCGGCGAGCCGCGCAAGACGCTGCCCTACAAGCTGACGCAGGAGGCAATCGCGCTGTATTGCCGCGCGGTCGGCGAGACCAATCCGCTCTATCTCGACGAAGCGGTGGCGAAGGCCGGCCCCTATGGCGGGCTGATCGCGCCGCCCTCGATCCACATCCTGTTGATGTTCGCCTGCACGCCGGCCGACGACTGGATGCGCTCACCGGGCACCGTCAATGCCGGGCAGTCCTGGAGCTACAACATCCCTGCCCGCCCCGGCGACACCATCACGCTGCAGGCCCGCGCGCTCGACAAGTTCATCAAGCGCGAGCGGCTGTTTGTGGTGCACGACAACGTCTTCTTCAACCAGCATGGCGACGTGATCTGCTCGGGTCGCGGCCAGACCATCCGTCCGATGTAAGGAAGTTCAGGATGACCACAGTGAATTTCGATCAGCTCAAGGCCGGCGACACCATCGACGGTCCCGCGTTTGCCATCTCGCGGGAATCCATCCGCCTGTTCTGCGATGCCTCGCTCGACTACAACCCGCTGCATCTCGACGACGACTACATGAAGGGCAATTTCGGCAAGACCAATTTCGGCGGCATCATCATGCACGGCATGAACAATTTCGGCCTGATCTCGCGCATGCTGACCGACTGGGCGATGCCCGCGGGCGCGATCCATCGCCGCCTCGAGACGCGCTGGCTGAAGCCGGTGAAGCCCGGCGACACGATCCGCCCGGCCGGCACCATCAAGGCCAAGCAAGTGACCACCAAGTCGCGCTGGGTGCTGGTCGATGTGTCCGTGCAGAACCAGCGCGGCGAAACGGTTGCAGCCGGCGAAGCGATGCTGGAGTTCCCCGCGAGCGCGAAAGCGGGTTAACGGAGTGCGCTGAAGCAGCGAGCTCTACTTCGCCTCGACCCCGTAAGAACGAGGCGAGGGAGCGCGGTCCCGTCGCGCAGCCATTCGAGCTGATCTGAAAGCAAACAATGCTCGGCAAGCCCTGCCGGGCCGCGGGCAAGCGTTCCCAGGCCCAGGCAGGAGGTCGCGCTGGCCGAACCCGGCCGTCCCTGAATAGCCTCCCCGCCCCGCCACCAACCTGAAGCTTTCGCAACCATTCGGAACGCCGGGAACTTTCGCGAATGAGATAGGTTCTCATTGCAAACCAGAGGCCTCGTCCATGCGCAGCATCCGCTGGCTCGCCGTTGCCCCGTTCCTCGCTCTCCTCGTCGGCCCGTTCTTCGTCAACCGAGCGACGCCGCTCATCCTCGGCCTGCCATCCCTGCTGGCCTGGATCGTGGTGTGGATTCTGCTCACCTCCCTCATCATGGCCGTGATCTACGCGGCCGATCCGATCAACCGGGAGGACGAGCCATGAACGCAGCGCTGCCCTTCATCGCCGCCGCCGCGCTGCTGGCGCTGGTCCTTGGCTTTCTCGCCCGACGCGGCAAGGACATGAACCTCGAGCAGTGGACGGTCGGCGGACGCGGGTTCGGCGCGATCTTCGTGTTCCTGCTGCTCGCCGGAGAGATCTACACCACCTTCACCTTCCTCGGCGGCAGTGGCTACGCCTACGGCAAAGGCGCGCCGGCCTATTACATTCTCGCCTACGGCACGCTCGCCTACGTGCTCTCCTATTTCATGCTGCCGCCGATCTGGCGCTACGCCAAGGAAAACCGGCTCTACTCTCAGTCGGACTTCTTCGTGCGCAAATACGACAGCCCGACGCTCGGCGTGATCGTCGCGCTCGTCGACATCGCGGCGCTGATCCCCTACCTCGTGCTCCAGTTCAAGGGGCTCGGCATCATCGTCGAAGTCGCCGGCTACGGCGCGATCTCCTCGACACTTGCGATCTGGATCGGGGCCGCCATCGTCGCGGCCTACGTCATGGTGTCGGGCGTGCACGGTTCGGCATGGACCTCGGTCGCCAAGGATACCTTGATCCTCGGCATCGTGATCTTCCTCGGCATCTATCTGCCCTATCATTATTACGGCGGACTGGGGTCGATGTTCGCGGCGATCGAGCAGGCCAAGCCGGGATTTATCGTGCTGCCACCGCACGGCGAGAGCCTGTGGTGGTTCTCCTCGACCGTACTGCTCACCGCCCTCGGCTTTTACATGTGGCCGCACACGTTCGGCTCGATCTACACCGCCAAGAGCGCCACGGTGATCCGCAAGAATGCGATCGTGCTGCCGCTCTATCAGCTCATCCTGCTGTTTGTGTTTTTCGTCGGCTTCGCGGCGACCCTGCAGGTCCCCGGACTCACGGGCTCGAACATCGACCTTGCGCTGTTCAAGCTGTCGGTGAAGACGTTCGATCCCTGGTTCGTTGGCGTGATCGGCGCGACCGGCGTGCTCACCGCACTGGTGCCGGGCTCGATGATCCTGATGACCGCCGCGACGTTGATCGCCAACAATCTCTACCGCGTCGTCAAGCCGTCGGCCGATGACGAGCAGGTATCGCGGCTTGCGAAGATCCTGGTGCCGCTGGTGGCGCTGGTTGCGGTGTTCTTCACCTTGAAGGGCGGGGAGACCATCGTGGCCCTCCTGCTGATGGGCTACAGCTTTGTAACGCAGCTGTTTCCCGCCCTGGTGCTCAGCCTCGCGCAGCGCAACATCGCCACGCGCGAGGGTGCGGCGGCGGGCATCATCGCCGGCGTCGTCACGGTCGCCGTCGTCAGCCTGACGGGCGTGAACTTCCACAAGCTGTCGTGGCTGCCGACCCAGGTCCAGGACCTCAACATCGGCATCGTCGCACTGGCGGTGAATCTCATTGTGCTGATTGCGGTCAGCCTGACGATGCGGCTCGCCGCGGCGCCGGCGCGCGCTGCCGCGGAATAAGTCCGAGAAAGCGACGCGAAACCAGACATCGCTGATGCTCTGAGAGAGGCCATCCGCCCCGACTTTGGCGATTCGAAGCATGTCTGGTAAGTGGGTAATCTCGGGCTTGACGCCGCAGATTTCGATTCAGACTGACGAGATATCGGTCTAATAGTCCAGCAAAGATGACCGCCGGGGAAACGAGGACATGCCGCGAAGGCTCGAGGGTGATTTCGACTACATTATCGTCGGCGCGGGCACGGCCGGCTGCATCATGGCCAACCGCCTGTCGGCCGATCCGAACAAGCGCGTGCTGCTGCTGGAAGCCGGCGGCAAGGACAACTGGATCTGGTTTCACATCCCGGTCGGCTATCTCTTCGCGATCGGCAATCCGCGCTCGGACTGGATGTTCAAGACCGAGGCCGAGCCCGGCCTGAATGGCCGCGCGCTGAGCTATCCGCGCGGCAAGGTGATCGGCGGCTCGTCGGCGATCAATGCCATGATCTCGATGCGCGGACAGGCCGCCGATTACGATCACTGGCGCCAGCTCGGGCTCACTGGCTGGAGCTACAGCGACGTGCTGCCAGTGTTCAAGCGGCTCGAGGATCACTTCCTGGGCGAAAGCGAGCATCACGGCGTCGGCGGCGGCTGGCGCATCGAGGCACCGCGGCTGTCGTGGCAGGTCCTCGATGCGGTCGGTGATGCCGCGGAAGAGATGGGCATCAAGCGCATCCCGGACTTCAACACCGGCGACAACGAAGGCACCAGCTACTTCCATGTCAACCAGAAGCGCGGCCGGCGCTGGTCGTCGGCGCGCGGCTTCCTCAAGCCAGTGCTCAATCGCCCCAACCTGCGGCTGGAGACCAATGTGCTGGTCGACCGCCTGATCATCGAGAGCGGCCGTGCCGCAGGCGTGCTGTTCCGCCAGGGCAACGATGTGGTCGAGGCGCGCGCGAAGGGCGAAGTGATCCTCTGCGCCGGCTCGATCGGCACGACGCAAGTGCTACACCGCTCCGGCATTGGCCCGTCCGAGTGGCTGTCACCGCTCGGCATCGATATCGTGCTCGATGTGCAGGGCATCGGCCGCAATTTGCAGGACCATCTGCAGCAGCGCGCGATCTACAAGGTCTCGGGCGTTCGCACGCTGAACGAGACCTATTACAACCTGTTCCGCCGCGGCCTGATGGGGCTCGACTACGCCTTCCGCCGCCGCGGTCCGCTGACCATGGCGCCGTCGCAGCTCGGCATCTTCACGCGCTCCGATCCGACACGGTCGCGCGCCAACATCCAGTTCCATGTGCAACCGCTGTCGCTCGACAAGTTCGGCGATCCGCTGCACCGCTTCCCTGCGATCACGGTGAGCGCCTGCAATCTGCAGCCGACCTCGCGCGGCACCGTGCGCATCCGTTCGTCCGCGCCGGACGAGAAGCCATCCATTGCACCGAACTACCTCGCGACCGACGACGACCGCCGGGTCGCCGCCGACGCGATCCGCACCACGCGGCGACTGATGAAGCAGAAGGCGCTGGAAAAGTACCACCCTGAGGAATTCCTGCCCGGCCCCTCCGTCGGCGACGACGATGCCGCACTCGCAAAGGCCGCGGGCGACATCGGCACCACGATCTTCCACCCCGTCGGCACCGCGAAGATGGGGACGGCCAACGATCCCCTGGCCGTCGTCGACGAGCGTCTGCGCTTCTACGGTCTCCACGGCCTGCGCATCGCTGACGCCTCCGTGATGCCGACGATCACCTCGGGCAACACCAACACGCCGACCGCGATGATCGCCGAGAAGGCTGCGGGAATGATCCTGCAGGACGCGCGATAGCTCGATGACGCAGCCGCACCGCATTGTCGTGGGCCGCGCCGACGCGCCGCTTGCGCTGGCACAATGGGGCGAGCCCGCCTCGGGCAAGCCGCCGGCGCTGCTGCTGCACGGCACCGGATTTGTCGCCGAGGTCTGGACCGAAGTCGCGGCGGCGCTGCCGTCAGACTACACGGTCTATGCGCTCGACCGTCGCGGCCATGGGCTCAGCCACAAGCCGACCGCCGATCGCTATCACTTCCAGGATTTTGCCGAGGACGTCTGCACAGTGGTCGAGAGCCTCGACCTCCGTGGCATCTTCGGCATCGGCCACAGTGCCGGCGCCACCGACCTGTTGCTCGCGGCGAAGCTGATGCCCGGACGCTTCGCGCACCTGTTCGTGATCGAGCCGACGGTGATGGATCCGCGCACACCCCGCACCGGCGGCCTGAGCGAGTTGGCCATAGCATCGGTGCAAGGCGTGCTGCGCCGCCAGGCCGAATTCGACAGTCCGGACGTCCTGTTCCAGCGGCTGCGCAAGGCGCCGGCCTTCGCGCCATGGACCGAGCCTGCGCTCTGGGCCTATGTCCGCCACGGCTTCGCCGAGCTCGACGATGGCCGCATGCGGCTGCGCTGCACGCCCGAGATCGAATCCGCGCTGCTCAAGCCGATCTTCCAGGCGATGGAGCAGACCTATAGCGGCGATACGCGCGGCAATCCGTTTCCCTGGCTGTCCGAGATCAGCTGTCCGGTCCGCATCGCCACCGCCGAGCAGTCATGGCCGATCTACAAGGAGATGGCCGCACGTGCCGCCGCGCTGATCCCGCATGCAACCCGGTGGACATTCGAGGGCATCGGACACTGCGTCGCGCAGGAAGCGCCCGATCGGCTGCTCGATGCGCTCAGGACGTTCACCGCTGAAGTCGATGGGCACCCGCGCAACGATCCGGCGCCATCGTCGTTGTAACGGCGTGACCAGCAGCCGGGTGGCCGCCCACTTGCTCGGGACGTGACGACCATGGTAGCAGCGGATGCCCTTTTCGACGATTTCTGCCCTGGACGACAAGACTGGCTTCACCGGCGCGGCGCACAGCCGGTTTGAGCAGGCGCCGAGCGCGACCAGCATTCTGCTTGCCCTCGGCATCGTCTATGGCGATCTCGGCACCAGCCCTCTCTATACGCTGCAAACTATCGTTCACCTGATGGGCGATAGCTTCACCCCGGAAGCTGCGCTCGGCTCGCTGTCGCTGATCGTCTGGGCGCTGATCATCACGATCTCGATCAAGTACTGCCTATTCGTGATGCGCGCCGACAATCATGGCGAGGGCGGCATTCTGGCGCTGATGGCGCTGACCGGCTCGCGATGGTCCGGCCGCGGCCGATGGCTGATCGCGCTCGGGCTGTTCGGCGCCACCCTGATCTATGGCGACGGCATCATCACGCCGGCCATCTCGGTGCTGAGCGCGGTCGAAGGCCTGAATGTCGCAACCGACGTGTTCAGGCCGTATACGATGCCCATCGCCGCCGCGATTCTGATCGGGTTGTTCGCGTTTCAGCGTCACGGAACCGCAACCGTCGGCAAGGCGTTCGGCCCGGTGATGCTACTCTGGTTCCTGACCATGGCGACGCTCGGCATCAGCGCGGTCGCGCGGCATCCCGACGTCTTGCGCGCGCTCAATCCGGAACACGGCTTTCTGCTCCTGACCACCCATGGTCTGCTCGGCTTCACCCTGCTCGGCGGCGTTTTCCTCGCGCTCACCGGCGGCGAAGCGCTCTACGCCGACATGGGACATGTCGGCCGCAAGCCGATCCGGCTCGCCTGGTACGGGATCGTGCTGCCGGCGCTCGTGCTGAACTACGCAGGCCAGGTCGGCAATTTCATCGCATCGCCTGATCATGGCGCCAATCCGTTCTTCAAACTCGCACCGATCTGGGCGATCTACCCGCTGGTGGCGCTTGCGACGCTGGCGACCATCATCGCAAGCCAGGCCATCATCACCGGCTCGTTCTCCATGACGCGACAGGCCATGCAGCTCGGATGGTTTCCGGGCGTGAGGATCAACCAGACGTCGGCCGAGGAATACGGCCAGATCTACGTGCCCTTCGTTAACTGGACTATGATGTGCCTGACAGTTGCGCTCGCGGTCGGCTTCGGCAGCTCCGATCGGCTCGCGGGCGCCTATGGCGCCGCCGTCTCAACGACCATGGTGCTGACCACCGCGCTGCTCTTTCAGGTGATGCGACGCACTTGGCACTGGAGCGCGGTGCGGGCGGCCGCGATCACGGGCGTGCTGCTCACGGTCGATCTTGCGTTCTTCCTCGCCAATCTCTTCAAGATCGAGGAAGGCGGCTGGATTCCCCTGCTGTTCGGCGCGCTGGTATTTGCCATCATGACCACCTGGCATTTCGGCATCGACGCGCTGCATCGGCGAAGCATGGCGCACGCGCAGCACGTCGATGCGTTTGTCGCCGGCCTGCACGAGCAGCACATCGTGCGCGTGCCGGGGACCGCGATCTTCCTCACCCGGCTCGGCCACAGGATTCCGCCGATCATCGTCGACTATGTCAGGCAGGCGCATTCGCTGCACCGGACGGCAATCGCGCTAACCGCAAGCTTTGAAAGCGTCCCCCGGATCCGGCCGGCCGATCGCATTCGCTGCCAGCAGCTCTGCGAAGGCCTCTGGCACATCACCGTGCATTTCGGCTTCGTCGAGATCCCGGATCTCCCGACCGTGCTGGCGAATGCGAAGCAGATCGGAGTGCCGGTCCAGCACGACACGACCTACTACATCGAGCGCCACGATCCCGTCAGCCGCCCGCGCCGCAATCCTTTGGCCCGATTCCAGATTGCGCTGTTCGCCTTCATGGCACGGAATTCCGCGCACGCGATCGATCGCTTCCGGATCCCGCGCGGCTCGCTGATCGAGATCGGCAGCCGGATGGAGATCTAGCAACTGCGCCGCCGGTCGCGACGCGGCAGCATGATGGGCATTGTCGGGCCGTTCCATCACCAACCGCTGCACGAAAAAATGCCGTCCCCTTGCGGGGACGGCAGATGCTACTCACGCAGTACTGGAACCGATCAATGCTTGCCGTGGCGCTCGGCGTGATGCCGGCTGGCCTCGGTGTGGTGATGCTGGGCATGGCTCGCATGGCCATAGGCGCTATGCGCGTGGTGCGCCGCCTTCTCATGATCGCCGGCTTCCTGGTGCCTGGCAGCTTCGCGGTGATGGCGCGCCGCGTGTTCGTGATGCTCGGCCGCCTTGTTGTGATGCTCAACGCCTGCGTGGTCGCTCATAGGGCTCTCCAAGTGTGGCGAAGGAAGTCTGCCATCTTTACGCAGGAGCGCTGACACTATGCTGACGGTTGCAAGACACCTTTGTTGCGGCCGTTCATATTCGGAAGCGTTTGGCCCCATTTCAAAGCCGCCCCTCACGAAATCGTCATCTCCCCTGTCCCGCCCGGGATGGCGGGAATAAACGCCCCCGCCCGCCGATCACTTCCCCGGAAACCCAATCCCTGGGCCCACGGGAGACTTTGCCATGAGCGATCACGACCATCACGATGAGGAAAAAGGCGTCAGCCGACGCAAGGTGCTGGAATGCATGACCTGGGCCGGCACCGGCGTGCTCTGGACGATCACCGGGGGCGTGCCGCATTCGCTGGGCATTGTCGACTCGGCCGCGGCCGCCGAGGCGCCCGGCATGACGTTCATGCAGATCAGCGACAGCCATGTCGGCTTCGACAAGCCGGCCAATCCGAACGCCATCGGCACGCTGGAAGAGGCCATCAACAAGGTCAAGGCGATGCCGGCCAAGCCCTCCTTCATGATCCACACCGGCGACATCTCGCATCTGTCGAAGGCCTCCGAGTTCGACGACGCCGAGCGCATCATCTCGCAGGCCAAGCTCGACGTGCACTACGTGCCGGGCGAGCACGATTTCATCGACGAGGAAGTCAAGCTCTACAAGGAGCGCTACGGCCGCGGCACCAAGGGAGCCGGCTGGTATTCCTTCGATGCCGGCGGCGTCCACTTCATCGGCCTCGTCAACGTCGTCGACCTCAAGGGCGGCGGCCTCGGCAATCTCGGCAACGAGCAGCTCGAATGGCTGGAGAACGACCTCAAGGGCCGTTCGAAGTCCACGCCGATCGTACTGTTCGCCCACATCCCGCTGTGGACTGTCTATCCGCAATGGGGCTGGGGCACCGAGGACGGCGGCCGCGCGCTTGAATATGTGAAGGGCTTCGGCTCGGTCACCGTACTCAACGGCCACATCCACCAGGTGATGCAGAAGGTCGAGGGCAACGTCACCTTCCACACCGCGCGCTCCACCGCATTCCCGCAGCCGGCGCCGGGCTCTGCCCCCTCGCCCGGCCCGATGAAGGTCGAGGATTCAAAGCTGCGCAGCATGCTCGGCGTCGCCAGCATCAACTTCAAGCAGGGCACCGAGCGGCTCGCCATCATCGACACGCCGCTGCAGGGCTAAGAAAAGGACGACAAAGCCATGACCTCAATCAACCGCCGCGACTTCGGCATCGCCGTGGTCGCGACCATGCTGCTGCCTGTCTCCGCGGCCCGCGCGGACGACGTCGCTGTCCACATCGACAACTTCGTGTTCCAGCCGGCCCAGCTCGACGTGAAGGTCGGCACCACCGTGACCTGGACCAATCGCGACGACATCCCTCACACCGTGGTGTGTGCGGGCAAATTCCGCTCGAAGCCGATGGACACCGACGGCACCTTCTCGTTCACCTTCACGGAAGCCGGTGAGTACAAGTATTTCTGTTCGCTGCATCCGCACATGACAGGCAGCATCAAGGTTGGGTAACGTGACCAGCCAGGTCATCACAACCAGGCCCGGCCGGTGGGCTTCGGTCCTCGGCCGGGCGAAAGCTCCTTCTGGAAACGCCGGGCAGAACACGATGGCGGTCAGAGCGTCGGACGACGACCCCGATAGAGCGCGGCGCTTCCGCGAGGCCGCGCTGCCCTATCTCGACGAAGCCTACACGCTGGCGCGCTACCTGCTGCGCGACGCCGCCGACGCCGAGGACGCGGTGCAGGAGTGCTATCTGCGCGCCTACAAGCATTTCGACAGCTATCGCGGTCCGGCGATGAAGCCGTGGCTGTTCGCAATCCTGCGCAACGTTTGCCGCGCCGAATATGCGCGGCGCAAGACCGCCCCCACCACCGTCGAGGAGATGCCCGAAAGCGCCGAGCAGGCGCCGCTGTGGCACGAAACCCCGGAGACGCCGGAACGGCAGATGCTGCGCCGCTTCGACGGCGACACCGTGCGCAAGCTGATCGCGGCGCTCGCCGAGCCGTTCCGCGAGACCTTCGTGCTCAGGGAAATCCAGAACCTTTCATACCGCGAGATCGCCGATGTCGCCGCCGTGCCGGTCGGCACCGTGATGTCCCGCCTCGCGCGCGCCCGCGCCATGCTGCGATCAGCCTGGCTTGCGGAACAGGAGCAAGCGAAATGACCTGCGAGGAAGCCGAAGTGCTGCTTCACGCGCTGATCGACGGCGAGCTTGACGCCGGCCATGCGCGCGAGGTGGAGACCCATATCGAGGGCTGCGCGCATTGCGCCGCGCTGATGAAGGAGTATCAGGAGATCCGCCAGGCAATGGCCGAGACCGATCTGCGCTACAAGGCGCCGCTCGAATTGCGCCGTCGCATCGAGAAGGCGTTGCCGCAGCCTCAGCCGCAGGCGACGCCGAGCCGCCGTTCGGTGCTGCGCGGCTTCGCGATGGGCTCTGCGGTCTCGGCGATCGCCGCGACCGGCCTGTTCGCGATCGTGCTGCGCAACGACGACGAGCAGCGCATCGAGGCCGAGGTGGTGTCGGCGCATCTGCGTTCGCTGCAGGCCGGACACCTCACCGACGTGGTCTCGACCGACCAGCACACGGTGAAGCCGTGGTTCAACGGCAAGCTCGACGTCTCGCCGCCCGTGATCGACCTCACCGCTCAGGGCTTCACGCTGATCGGCGGCCGGCTCGACTACGTCAACGCCCGCGAGATCGGCGCCGTGGTCTACAAGCGGCGCCAGCACGTGATCAACCTGTTCGTGGCGCAGACCGCGAACACCGAACGCCGCCCGGCGACGATGACGACGCTGCAAGGCTTCAACATCCGCCGCTGGAGCGATCACGGTCTGAAGTACTGGGCGGTGAGCGATATCGGCGCCGACGAGCTGACGGAGTTCGGCGAGAAGTTCGAGACCGCGATGCAGGCGAACAAGGAGGGATGAACGCGCCCGTAGCCCGGATCGAGCGAAGCATAATCCGGGAACGGTCTCACCGTTTTGAGAACCCCGGATTTCGCGGAGCCTGTCATCGGACTCGCATTCGCGACCCGTTGGCTCCATCCGGGCTATGTATCGAGGCTCACGCCGACTTGCGCACCGCGTTGTCGACCAGCGTCTTGCCGAGCGACCAGATCGCGCCGGGCACCTTGTGGCTGCCGGCGATCACCTCGTCGAACGCCTTTTCGATCCAGGTGCAGTCCTCTTCGGTGATAACGAGCGGCGGCAGCAGCTTGATGGTGTGGCTGCCGTGGCCAGCGACCTGGGTCAGGATCTTGTAGTCTTTGAACAGCGGCACCGTGATGAGCTGGCAGAACAGGCCCTTGTTGGCGGTCTCCAGCAGATTCCACGACGCCTTCAGCTTGAGCGATTTCGGCGGGCCGAACTCGACACCGATCATCAGGCCCTTGCCGCGGACTTCCTTCATCAGTTCATAACCGGGCACCATCCGCGTCAGCGCGAGGCGGAGCTCGGCGCCGCGCTTGGCGGCCTGCTCGACCAGGTTCTCGGCCTTGATGACCTCGAGCGTCGCGATGCCAGCAGCCATCGCCAGATCGTTCTTCGCAAAGGTCGAGCCGTGCACGACCGCGCGATCCATCTGGTTGAAGATCTTGTCGAAGATGTTCTTGCGCGTCAGCAGCGCGCCGATCGGCACGTGACCGCCGGAGAGCGCCTTCGCTAGCAGCACCATGTCGGGCTCGATGCCCCAATGCTCGATCGCAAGGAATTTTCCGGTGCGGGCGATGCCGGTCTGGATCTCGTCGGCGATAAACAGCGTGCCGTATTTGCGGCACAGCGCCAGCGCGCCGGGCAGGAACTCGTCGGTGGGCAGGTTGACGCCCTTGCCCTGGATCGGCTCGACGATGAACGCACCGACTTGTCGCGACGACAAAGCCCTTTCGAGCGCTTCGAGATCGTTGAACGGGATCGGCGTGCAGCCCGGCAACAGCGGTTCGAAACCGGTGCGGAAGTTCGTGTCATCCGTCAGCGAGAGCGCGCCATATGACAGGCCATGAAACGAATGCGAGCAGTAGACGATGCCGGGCCGGCCGGTCGCGCCGCGCGCGAACTTGATCGCGGCCTCGACGGTTTCAGCGCCGGAATTGGCGAAAAACACCTTGTCCAGATATGGAACATGTTCCAGCAGCCGTTCCGCCAGCACGCCGGCGAGCGTGGAGACGTCGAGTTGCACCAGATTCGGCAGATCGGCGTCGAGCACGCTCTTCAGCGCCTTGCGCAACGCCGGATGATTGCGGCCAATCGCAAAAACGCCAAATCCGCTCAATAGATCGAGGTAGCGGGCCCCCTGACGATCGAAGAGGTATTGACCTTGCCCCTTTTGGAAGCCGACATCGTAGCCGATGGTCTTGAGAACGCGAACGAGCTGCTCATTGAGGTGCCGCGTATGCAGGGCGCCGCGCTGCCCCTCACGCTCCACAAAAATCTCGGAAACGTCTAAATTGGAACTTACCATTCGTTACATACGTCGGTTGATGGCCATCTCGTCAACTTAAAACGCTCCATAGCGGCGTTTTGCCCCCCGCTCTCATCGTCCAGTTAAGCACAGGTTTGGACCATGTTGCACTGCCCAAGAACTTTCGCGCGTACAATAGCCTTTTCAGGTTTATTTTTGGCCACCGTATTAACACCGGCCTTGGCTGCGGATCCAACCGGTGACTGGAGAGACGCGGACGGCTTCGCGAACATCCGCGTCGCCCAATGCAATGGCAACATGTGGGGTGCGGTTGTCTGGGAAAAAACCCCCGGCGGCAAGGATAAGAACAATCCAGATCCCGCAAAGCAGACCCGGCCGACGCTCGGCATGCCGATCCTGATCGACATGAAGAAGAAGCCCGGCGCCGATGCGTGGGAAGGCCAAGTCTATAACGCCAAGGACGGCCAGCTCTACAGTGCGACGATCAAGCCTGTCGGCTCCGATCAGCTCGAGATCCAGGGCTGCGTGCTCGGCTTCCTCTGCGGCGGCCAGACCTGGACCCGCGTCGGTCCGCCGATTCCAGTGAGCACCGCCAGCAATCCGCCGAAGGGCGCAGCCCCCAAATCGGCGGCACCGCCAAAGACCACAGGCTCGGTGGCGCATGGTACCAAGCCGGGTCAGAAGCAAGCCGCCAACGCGCCAGGTGCGCCTGGTGACACCGTCGGCGACATCTGTCTGCTTCCCGACATTGCGCACCCGACGCAGTAGCGCGGGCGACAGACGCGTCAGCGCAGCCTGCAACAGCAGCACAGTCGCAAGCGAGAGCACAAGCAGCTTGCCTGTGCTCACTGGTGCCGGGATGCCAGCATAACCGCACGCGACGAGACCGACCGGCCCGGTGGCGCTTGCGACCGAGCCGGATCAGCAGCAGACCGCCAATGCATCAGGTGACGTCGTTGCCGATATCCGAGTCCTTCGCGACCTCGCGCGGCTTGCCCATCAGTGCGGGTTGGAACAGCAGCACCGCAGCGAGCGTGGTGACCAGCGACAGCGCCAGCAGCTTGCCCATGCTCGCAGTCCCAGGATGACTGGATAGCCAGAGGCTGCCGAACGCGGTCGCCGTGGTCAGCGCGCTGAAAAAGATCGCGCGCGTCAGGCTCGACTGCAGCAGCTTCGTCCTGCCCTGCCGCCACGCAGTGACATAGTAGATCTTGAAGGCGACGCCGACGCCAAGCAGCAGCGGCAGCGCGACGATGTTGGCGAAGTTGAGCGGCAGGCCGATCAGCACGCAGATTTCCAGCGTCACGACGCCGGCGAGCAGCAGCGGCACCAGCGTCAGCAACACGTCCGTCACCCGCCGCAGCGTCAACCACAGCAGCAGGCTGATCACCAACAACGCCCAAAAGCCGGCGTGGATGAACGCCTTCACGACGACATCGCCGGATTTCAGGATCGAGACCGGTCCACCGATCGCGGTCGGTTCGGCGGCGAGCACGGCATCGGCGAAGCGGCGCAGATTGTCATTGTCGTTCGGATCACCCTTCGGCTCCGCCTCGACGCGCATCAGGCCGTCCTTGGTCTTCCAGCTCGCCACCAGCTCCGGCGGCAGGTTCTGCAGCGTGACCGTCTGCGCTTGCAGCGTGTTCCTGAGTTGGTCGAACACGATCTTCATCGGCGCGACGAAGATGTCCTGCGCCTTGTCGCGGGTCGCCTGGTTCGAATCGGCGAGCTTCTGCAAATCGTCGGCCAGGCGACGCGCGGCAACGCCGCCCGGCCCCTTGTTGTCGCCTGCCGTCTTGCGCAGGCTGTCGACCGAACTCTTCAGCGACTCGACGTTTTCCTGATCAGAGGGCGCCGGATCGATCGATTCGGGGTTGAGCGCCGGACCCAGCACCTTCGCGGCCTGCGCGATCAGCTGCAGCTTGGCCGGCTGGTCATCCGGCACAAAGCTGTCGAGCGACATCACGCGCGCCACCTCCGGCAGCTTCTCGAGCTTGGCTTCGATCTTCTTGGCGTCGGCCTCCGAGTTCGTCATCACGTTGATGGCGTTAGCGCCCGTGTTCGGATCCTTCCTGAGATCGAGAAAGGTCGCGATCGACTCCACCTTGGAACTACGCAGATTGATCGGGTTGAAGTCGAACTTCATGTACTGGAGCAGTGGCATGCCCGCGAGCGCGACCAGCAGCGTGCCGACGATGATCGGGATGCGATGCTTCTCGAGGAAGTCGTCGACCGGAGCGAGGAAGGCATAGCCGACCGGCTCTCTCTCGCCCGGCGGATTGAGCAGATCGAGCAGCGCCGGCAGCACCGTGATGCTCGAGACGAACGCCACCAGCATGCCGGCGCCGGCGATCTTTCCGAGCTCGGAGATGCCCCGGTAGTCGGTCGGCAGGAAGCAGAGGAATCCGGCCGCGGTCGCCATCGCCGCGAGCGACAGCGGTACCGCCGAACGGCGCGCCGCGTTTTCCAGCGCCAGCGTCAGATTGTCGTTCTTGAAGCGCTCGGAACGGTAGCGGACGCTGAACTGAATACCGAAGTCGACGCCGAGGCCGACGAACAGCACCGCAAAGGCGATCGAGAGCAGGTTCAGCGACCCCACCATCATCAGGCCGACCGCCGTGGTGATGGCAAGGCCGATGAACAGGTTCACGAAGACGGCGAAGATGATCTTGCCGGAATGCAGCGCCAACCAGAGGATGACCAGCACGATCAGCACGGTGCCGATGCCGTTGACGATCGCGCCGTCCTGCACCGTGGCATATTCCTCGTTGGCGATCGGCACCGGTCCGGTGAGCCGGACGCGCGCGTGATATTCGGTCGGGAATTTCAGGTCGGCCGCCGCCTGCCGGATCGCATCGGTTGCGGCCTTGCCAGGCTCCAGCGCCGAGTAGTCGATGATCGGCTTGATCTCGATAAACGCACGTCTGTCGGAATCGGTCAGCGGCTTGTCGCTGGTGAGCTCGCGCCAGGAGAAGGTGGCGTCACCCTTGGCGAGGATGGTCTCGACGGTCTCGGCGATCTGGTTGAAGGGACGTGCGGTGTTGTCGAGTTTGACCTGCCCGCGCTTGACGCCGGCAAGGCCGGTTTCGAGCGCACCGGTCAGGCCACGGATCGAAGGATCGCCCGCCATGATCTCGATCAGAGGTGCCGCCTGTTCGAGCTGGCCGGTCGTCTTGCCGACCTCCTCGGTCGGCAGGAACAGGAGCCCGTTCTTCTCGAAGAATTCGCCGGAGCCGAGCGGCGTCACCGCCTCGAAGTTCTTCTTGTCGGCGATCAGTTTGTCGGCGAGCGCCTTCGCCGCAGAGCTCGTCAGTTCTGGCGTCGCAGCCTCGACGACGGCAAGAATCAGCCGCTCGCGGTCGAAGGCTTGCTCGAACTGATTGTCGCGCTTGCGCCAGTCCAGGTCGGGCGAGATCAGCTTGTTGATGTCGGTGTTGATCGAAAAATTCCGGGCCGCGTAGTAGCCGGCGCCGACCGACAGGAGCAGAGCGAAAATGACAACAGGAAGGGCAAAACGCGTACACGTCCGAACAACGGAGACGACAATATTTGTCAGCACTTCGTATCTTTCTAATCTCGGGAAGCATGGCCGAAAACGCCCGCTGTCTAGCGGAGTTCCCGGAGCCGATCTAATGTTGTTTTGGTCATCTTCCTCGACGCGACGGCGAGGAGTACCGAACAGCACACACGGCTACGAGCCGCCGGTATAAACCGCCCCGATGGGCGATAAAGTGACGAACAAGTGAGCGGACGGACGTTCGCAGGGAAGGACTGCGGTTACCATAATACCTCAAAGTGACCTTCCTCACAGATGGCGTCCCTTTTCGGGGCGCTTAGTTTTTAACACAAAGCCTTGTACTTCCATGTGCTTGGGACGTGGATTAAGTGCAGGAACTGCGTTGGTTCGGATGTTGCAACTCGCGTTGCCGATGTCCGGCCGGGTGGAGTGCGGCGTCGAAAATGCCGCAACGGCATTGAATGAGACGGGTGCAATTTGCGTAACGGACGTCCTATGGAAGTTTTTCTTGCCCAGCCGCGCGGCTTTTGCGCGGGCGTCGTGCGTGCCATCGAGATCGTGGAACGTGCGCTCGAGAAGTATGGCCCGCCGGTCTATGTCCGCCACGAGATCGTTCACAACAAGCACGTGGTCGAAAGCCTGAAGAAGAAGGGCGCGATCTTCGTCGAAGACCTGTCGGAAGTGCCGCCCAAGTCGGTGACCGTGTTCAGCGCCCATGGCGTGGCCAGGAGCGTCGAAGAAGAGGCTGAGGCCCGCGACCTGCCGGTGCTCAATGCCACCTGCCCGCTCGTCACCAAGGTCCACAACCAGGGCAAGCGCTACATCGCCAAGGGCCGCACCCTGATCCTGATCGGCCATGCCGGCCATCCCGAGGTCGAGGGAACCATGGGGCAGGTTCCCGGGCCGGTTTTCCTGGTCCAGAGCGTCGAGGACGTGGCTGAACTGATCCTGCCGGCCGGTACTCCGGTAGCGTACATCACGCAGACCACCCTGTCCGTCGACGACACCAAGGACATAATCACGGCTCTTCAGGCAAAATTTACAGATATTCAAGGCCCAGACATCCGGGATATCTGCTATGCGACACAGAACCGCCAATCTGCGGTAAGGGACCTGAGCAAACTCGTCGACGTCATATTGGTGGTGGGGGCTGCCAATAGTTCCAATTCAAACAGGCTTCGCGAAATCGGCACCGAGGTCGGCGTCGCGAGTTACCTTATTGCCGATGGAAGCGAGCTCAACCCGGATTGGCTGAAGGATGCGAAGGCCGTCGGCATCACGGCGGGCGCCTCGGCGCCCGAAGTTCTGGTCGACGACGTGATCGAGGCCCTGAGGCGAATCGGACCGGTTACGGTCTCGGTGCTCCCGGGCCGGGAAGAGAACATCGAATTCCGGCTACCAGCCGAACTGACTGCAGGCTGATCGAAATACACCTTACGTAAAGTCCAGAAAGAAAACCGTCTAATGGCTATACCGTTCTTCAAGGAAATCCGTATCGGCGGCTACCTGATGAAGCAGAAGCTGCTTGGCCGCAAGCGTTATCCGCTCGTGCTGATGCTGGAGCCGCTGTTCCGCTGCAACCTCGCCTGCGTCGGCTGCGGCAAGATCGATTATCCGGATGCGATCCTCAACCGTCGCATGACCGCACAGGAATGCTGGGACGCGGCCGACGAATGCGGCGCGCCGATGGTGGCGATTCCCGGCGGCGAACCGCTGATCCACAAGGAGATCGGCGAAATCGTGCGCGGCCTCGTCGCGCGCAAGAAGTTCGTCTCGCTGTGCACCAACGCGCTACTGCTGGAGAAGAAGCTCGATCTGTTCGAGCCGTCGCCCTATTTGTTCTTCTCGGTGCATCTCGACGGCCTGAAGGACCACCACGACAAGGCGGTGTCGCAGAAGGGCGTGTTCGACCGCGCCGTCTCCGCGATCAAGGCGGCGAAGGCCCGTGGCTTCACCGTCAACGTCAACGCCACGATCTTCGACGGCCATCCGGCCGAGGAGATCGCCAAGTTCCTCGACTTCACCACCGAGCTCGGCGTCGGCGTCTCGATGTCGCCGGGCTATGCCTATGAGCGTGCGCCGGACCAGGAGCACTTCCTCAACCGCACCAAGACCAAGAAGCTGTTCCGCGACGTCTTTGCGCTCGGCAAGGGCAAGAAGTGGAACTTCATGCACTCCGGCCTGTTCCTCGACTTCCTCGCCGGCAACCAATCCTACGAATGCACGCCTTGGGGCATGCCGGCGCGCAACATCTTCGGCTGGCAGAAGCCCTGCTATCTACTCGGCGAAGGCTACGCCAAGACCTTCAAGGAGCTGATGGAGACCACCGACTGGGATTCCTACGGCACTGGCAAGTACGAGAAGTGCGCCAACTGCATGGCGCATTGCGGCTACGAGCCCACCGCCGCCACTGCGGCGCTGAGCAACCCGCTGAAGGCGATGTGGGTGGCGCTGCGCGGCATCAAGACCACCGGCCCGATGGCGCCCGAGATCGACCTCTCCAAGCAGCGTCCGGCCCAGTATATCTTCTCGGAGCAGGTCCAGAAGAAGCTCTCGGAGATCCGTCGCGACGAAGCGCTCGCTGCCCAGCAAAAGGCCGCGGCTGCCGCGCAGAAGGCCTCCACGGCCGCGTAAACCGCGCTGAGCCGAGCATCAAAAAAGGCCCGGTCGCGATGCGATCGGGCCTTTTGCTTTTGATGCTCTTGAGCGTGATCCGGCGCGGAACCGTCCCAGCCTGCGACGGAAATCAGGCCGCCTTCGCCGTAATCAGAACGTCCTCCACCGGAGCCAGCACGTCGTTTCCTAGCAGGAAGCCGCGGCAACCGCGCAGCGAGCGCAACGCGCGGTTGAAGTCGATCCCCGTCGACACCAGCGCGCGCAGCGTCCGCGGATTGCGCACGATGCCGCGCAGCACCTTGCGCAGGTCGATATCGCCGTTCGGCTTCACCGCGGACTTGGCCAGTTCGGGCAGCGCCCGGTGCGCCGGATCGCTGATCACGCGCAGCGCGGCAAATGGAATGCCCGCCTTATCGGCATAGGCCGCAGCGATATGGCTCTCCATGTCGACCGCGGCCGCCCCTGTGATCGAGCGTAGCGCGGCCTTGCAGGCCCGAGCCACGACGACCTGCTCCACGCCTGCGAGCCCACCGCGCACGATCCTGCGGCGCTTCAGCGCGGCGCTGGCGATCATCTCCTCGTTCAGCGCGGACGCCGCCAGGAAGCGCGTATCGCCGGACATCACCTCGGTCGCGACCACGACGTCGCCCGATTTGAGCGACGGATCGAGCCCGCCGGCCACGCCGAACGAAATCACGCCGCGGAATGTTGTTGGATCCAGTGTCGCCAGCAATGCGCGCAGTTGCTGCGGATCGCTGGAACTGCAGATCACGATCATGCCGGGACCCGCCGCAATGCGGGCCTCCTGCACCAATCCAGTCACAATCAATACCGGCCGAGGATCAATTCTGCTGCCCACGGTTCCGGCGGCCCCCGCCCCCAAAATCACATTCCGACCCCTACCACCCTGCTATTGGTGCTTCTCAAATTCCGATACCGCGCCATTGCCCAGAGCGGAAAGAATTTCGAGTAGCCATGATATCGCAAGTAA
Source organism: Bradyrhizobium sp. ISRA464 (assembly GCF_029910095.1). NCBI lineage: Bacteria > Pseudomonadati > Pseudomonadota > Alphaproteobacteria > Hyphomicrobiales > Nitrobacteraceae > Bradyrhizobium > Bradyrhizobium sp. ISRA464. The sequence continues at coordinate 5,507,152 of NZ_CP094526.1, forward strand.
AATACGCGCGGAAACCCCGTAGCTGTGTATCGCTGCTCGTCCCAGAGTCCTTTTTCCGTCTGTGTTGCCTTTAGGTACTCCACCCCGCGGGCAACGGCCGGATTTTCGACTTCTCCGGCCGCCATCAGTCCAAGCAAAGCCCATGCCGTTTGCGAAGACGTGGACGGCGCGACCTCATAGCCCTTGTAATCCAGCCGGTAGCTGACGGCGTCCTCGCCCCAGCCACCGTCCTGATTCTGGACAGACACCAGCCAGTCGACCGCCTTTCGAATCATCGGATCGTTGCGATCGATGCCTGCGACATTTAGCGCGGATAATACCGACCAGGTGCCGTAGATGTAGTTCAGTCCCCAGCGGCCGTACCAAGACCCTTCCGCGAGCTGGGTCCGGCGCAGATAGGCGACGCCGTCGGCCATCGACTTGCTGGTCTCTACCGTCTCGCCAAGCTGCCCCAGCATCGAAATGCAGCGCGCGGTGACGTCCTCGGTCGGCGGATCGAGCAGCGCGCCGTGATCGGAGAACGGGATGTTGTTGAGGTAGTATTCGAGGTTGTTGACGTCGAATGCAGCCCACCCGCCGTCGCGGCTCTGCAGCCCCTCGATCCATTCGCGGCCGCGCGCGATCGCCGCGTCGTATTCCTTGGTCCCCGTGTGCCGCCGCGCGCGGTCCATCGCCATCACGACCACGGCCGTATCATCGAGATCCGGATAATGGTCGTTGTTGTACTGGAACGCCCAGCCGCCGGGACGAACGTTCGGCGCCTTCACCACCCAATCGCCCTTCAGCTCGAGCACCTGGCGCGGCTTCAGCCAGTCGAGTCCCTGCTTCGCCTTGGTAAAGGCGTCCTCGCCGCCCACCTCCTCGAGCGCGTGGCAGGCCAGAGCGGTATCCCACACCGGCGAAACGCAGGGCTGGCAATAGGCCTCGTGCTCGCCGATCACGAGCAACTTGTCGAGCCCACGGCGCGTGGTGGCGCGCGGCGGATAGTGTTCGTCCTTGCCGAGCGCGTCGTACATCATGATGATGTTGGCCATCGGCGGATAGATCGCGCCCATGCCGTCTTCGCCGTTCAGCCGCTCCTCGGTGAAGGCGAGCGCGGCGTCGATCGCGCGCCGGCGCAGGCTCTTCGGAAACATCGGCTCGACCACGCGCAGCACCGCGTCGAGCGACCGGAACAGATAGAACCAGGACGCGCTCTGATGCGGCGCCTTCGGCGCCATGCGGACCGATTGCGGATCCTTGAGGAATAATTCGTCGATGCCGACGCCCTTCGGATTCTTCGCACGCGGCTTCAGCGCGGCGAGCACCATCAGCGGCACCATGGTGGTGCGCGCCCAGTAGGAGATCTTGTTGATGTGGAACGGCGACCACATCGGCAGCAGCATGATCTCGACCGGCAATACCGGCGTTGCGCGCCACGACACGACGCCGAACAGCGCGAGCAGGAAGCGCGTGAAGACGTTACTGCCCGACGCACCACCGCGCGAACGGATCGCCTCGCGCGCCCGCACCATGTGCGGCGCATCGACGGAATCACCGATCATCTTCAGCGCGAAGTACGACTTCACGCTGGCGCTCATGTCGAACGGACCATCATGCACCAACGGCCAGCCGCCGTGAGCGCCCTGCACGCGACGCAGATAGTTTGCGATCTTGGCTTCGAGCTCGGCGTCGACCGGTTCGCCGAGATAGTGGCGCAGCAGAACGTATTCGGCCGGAATGGTACTGTCGGCCTCCAGCTCGAACACCCAGTGTCCGTCGGACTGGCGATGAGCGAGCAACGCCTCTGTCGCCCTGGAGATACTGTTCTGCAGCGCGACCGGGTCGACTGTTACGCCGTGATCTCTCGAAAGCATTTCGCTCGATATCCTCTTCATTGCGGCCCCGCTCACGAAGAGTCGAAAGCCGCTACAACAGGTCAAATCTAGCGCCTGGCAAGAACCAGATCGGCGGCGCGATCACCCGACCGCACCGATCCCTCGATGGTTGCCGGCAAACCGGTAGCAGTCCAGTCGCCGGCAAGGAACAGGTTTCTTTGCGCAGTCGCAGGGCCCGGACGCAGGGCATTCTGCTCCGGGGTCGCCTCAAATGTGGCACGGCGCTCGCGCACGATCTGCCAGGGCGGCAATTCGCCGGAAACGCCGGACGCCTTGCAGATATCCCGCCAGATCGCTTGCGCGAGCTCCTCGCGCGGCATGTCGACCAGGCGGTCGCCGTTGCTGATTGTCACCGACAGCCGCTGCGGGAACGCGAACAGCCATTCGACGAGCCCGCCGACGACACCGAGAATGGGCACAGCATCGCTCGGCGGATCGATGCGGAAATGCGCGTTCACGATGGCGCGGAATTTCGAAGGCGTCTTGAGGCCGGGCAGCAGCGCCGCGGCGGCGCGCGGCGGCACCGCGAGCACGACGGCATCGTCGGCCGCCAGCGCGATCTTGTCGCCGCCGCCGAAGTCGAGCTCGCCGACGTGATCGCCGGACATGCCGAGCGCGCGCAGCTCATGGCTGAACTGGACGCTGTTGCCTCGCTCCTGCAGCAGCTTCACGGCGGGCTCGATCAGCACCGAGCTCAGGCCGTCGCGCGCGATCAGCGGACGGCAGGCCTGCCCGCCCGCCAGCAGCGTCTCGCGCACGATGGCGCCGGCGAGTCCGGCCGAGCCTTCCGGGGGATCGACGTTGAGCGCAGCCAGCAGCAACGGCTGCACCAGACGGTCATACAGTGTGCCCTTGCAGGGGATGGTGTTGCCGACCAGCGCCTCGGTACCTGCCCAGGCCAGCGGCGCCAGCGCGAGATAGTCGCGCAGGCCCGTGTCCGGGACGCGGCGCGCCTCGTCGAACACCCAGAGCGGCAGCCGTGAGTCGCCGAGATCGAGTTGCCAGCGCAGGCCGGTCGCGAGGTCGACGAACGGAAACTGCGCGCGTTTCGGTCCGACGAGTCCGGCCACGGTGCCGATCGAGCGCGCGTAGCTCAGCGCATGACTGTTGCCCGACAGCAGGAGATGGTTGCCGTTGTCGATGGTGAGATTGGTGGCAGCGTCGAAATAGGAGCGGCAGCGGCCGCCGGCCTGCTGCGTCGCTTCATGGACAGCCACCCTGTAACCGGCATTGGCGAGCCGCACGGCCGCTGACAGGCCGGAGATACCGGCGCCGATGATATGAACGGTCTTTTGCATCAGATGATCGCGTAACGAAGAAGGATGCCGATCTTGGCGGCCTTGGACACACGGACCGGCGCGCGCGGGGCGGCAAAGCCGCGCGCAATCAGCAGATCGAGGATTGCGCGGTAGTATTTCGACATGATCCGCGGCGCGCGCACCGCGCGGCGCGAATTGCGCTTCATGATCTCGTCCGCCTTCTGGAAATGCATCTTGGCGCGCTCGGCGAGCGGCACGCACACCTTCGGCAGCGCCCGGTCGGCGATGACACGGGCCGGATCGTTGTTGGTGATGCCGGCGTGCCACAGCCATTCGCGCGGCAGATAGAGGCGACCGAGGCCGGCATCCTCGTCGATGTCGCGCAGGATGTTGGTGAGCTGCAGCGCGCGGCCGAGATGATGGGCGAGCTCGATGCCGTCATCCTCGGGCAGGCCGAATACGCGCACCGACAGCCGGCCCACGGCGCTCGCGACACGGTCGCAATAGAGATCGAGCGTCGCAAGATCGGGCGCACGGATATCCTGCGGCACGTCCATTTCCATGCCGTCGACGATCGCGACGAAATCCTCGCGTTTCAGCCCGAAGGTCTTCACCGAGGCGACGTAGTCCGCAAGCCGCGGCGGCGGGTTGCCGGCGTAAAGCGCATCGATGTCGTCGCGCCATTGCTGGAGCGCGGCCAGGCGCTCCGGCCGCGGGCCGTCGGAATCGGCGATGTCGTCGACCTGGCGGCAGAAGCTGTAGATCTGGAACATCGCCTCGCGCTGCGCGCGCGGCAGGATGCGCATCGCGGCGTAGAACGAGCTGCCGGACGCGGTGCTTCCGTAATTTGCGTTGGCCGCCGCCTCGACGCTCATGCACCGGCCGCCGTGTTGGAGGTCGAGCGCCGCCCGGTCGCACGGCGCGCGGTCTCGCTCGCCACCCCGCCGAGGCTGTGCAGCAACAGCTCAATCGGGCTCAAATGGACGCGCTCGCTGAGCGGATCGCGCACCTTCAGCATGTTGACGATCCTGTCCGCGAAAGCCTGGATCACGCCGATCTCGAGTCCGAGCCTGAAATCCTTCACCTCGGCCGCGAGCGACTTGCTGTCATCGAGCAGCGCAGCAGTCCGCACCGCGAGCCCCTGCAGGCACGTCAGCAATGGCGCCGGCGATTTCGCTTCGCCGAGCATCTCGACGGTCGCGCCCGATGCGGCCAGCGCATCCCGCGGCAAGTAGACGCGGTTCAGGTTCTTGTAGTCCTTGGCGCAGTCCTGCAGGTGGTTGTTGATCTGCAGCCCCGCGCACAGCGCATCCGACGCCGTCCAGGTGGACGTGTTCTCGCCATGCACGTCGAGCATGAAGCGCCCGACCGGCATCGCCGAATACCGGCAATAGTCGATCACATCATCCCAAGTCTCATAGCGCAGCTTCGTGACATCCATGCGAAACGCCACCAGCACGTCGAGCGCATGCCGGGGCGGCATGCCGCGCTCAGTGAGGGCGCGGCGCAGATTGACGGTTTCCTTCTGGGTGTCACCGTTGCCGAGCAGCTCGGCCTCCAGGAGGTCGAGATAGCGCAGCTTCTCCTCGGCGGGCAGCGTGGCGTGGTCGGCGATATCGTCGGCGGTGCGGACGAAATTATAGAAAGCCAGGATCAGGGCGCGATGCCGCGGATGAATGATCCATGACGCGACCGGGAAGTTCTCGTCGCGGTGGGTCTTTCCTGATCGCAGGTCGCTCGCGGTGGTCATTGGAATTTTGGGCTACACTGGTCATGGCACGGCGCAGGCGCGAAGTGTCAGGCGCGCGTGCTGGGATTGCGAGCCCCATATAGGGGAATACGCCGCCAAAACCAATGCTGTCTGTGACCGCCAGCATATGCGGCCCGCGGCCGGCAGCGGGTGCCGACCGTGGGCTTCGCGGCGATCCCTTGAGGCCTGAACGCGGCCTATTGGCCGTGGTTCTTCAGAACCAGGTCGCAGGCGGTGCTGATCTTGGTGCGGTTCTGCTGCAAGCAGGCGAGAATGGTGAAATCGCCCTGATCGATCACGGCGCGGCAGTGACGCTGCACGTCGCGCGCACAGGCCTTCTGCTCCTCGGGCGTGCCGCTGCGCTGCGGCTGCTGCTGGGCGAAGGCATTCGATGAAAGCGGGAGCGACAACAAGGCGAGAGCCAGGAGAAATTTACGCATCGTATTCCTTCATTTCCGACAGCAGAAAATCTGTCCTCGAAAGCGCTTCGGCAAGGCCGGGACGGATTTGTGGGGATTGTGGACGCCGCGTAACGCAGCAACGAGCCGACGACAAGCACCACTAAATGCGGCCAAATTTGCGACGCTGTAAACCCTCACATAAAGCATTGATTTTAAATGATTATTTAAACCGCTTCTCGGCAGTTCGTAGGTGATTGCGGAGCGAGCCTGCGCAAACTAGATGCGATGGCACTGTCCGCGGTTTTTGATTCTGTTCGGCGACGTAACAGCGTCACGCACACCGGTCCTGCCGTTTGAACCTAACATACCGCGGTGACACTAACCTTCGGTGCGGAGCGACGTTTTCTTTCACGAGAAGCGTTGATTTTGATGGGATTATTCACGATGAAAACGTCTGGTTCGGGCCTTTTCGGTCAGGCTCTGAAGGCTGCCGGCGTCGGCGCCGCACTCTTGCTGTCGGTCTCCGCGGGCCACGCGCAATCGAGCGGGCCGTTCGCCGGGTTTGCCGGCTCGTGGGCCGGCTCCGGCACAGTCGCACTGTCCAACGGCACCACCGAACGGATTCGCTGCAAGGCAGACTACAAGGTCGCCGCATCCGGCATGGCGCTGAAGCAGAGCCTGCATTGCGCGAGCGACAGCTACAAGTTCGACCTGTCCAGCGACGTGACCAGCCAGGGCGACCGCATCTCCGGCAACTGGAGCGAAGCCAGCCGCAATATCTTCGGCAACCTGCAGGGCACCGCGGGTGGCGGGCACATCGATGTGTTCGTCGAGGCGTCCGGCTTCGCCGCGAACCTGAACCTGCGGACCAACGGTTCCAAGCAGATCGTGCAGATCGACTCGAAGGGCGAGATCCGCGGCGTCACGATCACGATGACGAAGAGCTGAGCTTCCCGAGCTCGCTGCCCTGCCAAAGAAGGCCCGGCTCCGTGATGATCGGAGCCGGGCTTTTTTGTCAAGCCTTCTCGATCGGCGCCGGCTGCCCGCCCTTGCCGCGGAGCTTTTGCGACAGGTTGATCAGGAACATCGAGGTCGGCCGCAGGATGAAGAGATCCGCGACCAGCGCCGCAACCATCGAGAACGCGCTGAGCCAGCCGAACAGGCGCAGCGACGGCAGGTCGGAGAACACGGTGACGACGAGGCCGCAGGCCAGCACCACCGTGGTCAGGATCAGCGCCGGACCGACCAGGACCGTGGCGCGCTCGACCGCAAGCTGCGGCGTCACGCCGGGCTTGGTCTCAAGCCGCAGGCGGTTGAGGAAGTGGATGGTGGCGCTCAGGCCAAGGCCGAACGACACCGTGAGCGCCACGACGCTGGCGAATTGCAGCCCCTCCCCCATCAGCCACAGCACGGTGCCCGACAGCACCACGGGAAAGATGCCGGGCAGGATGCAGGAGAACATCACCACGATCGAGCGGAACGCCAGTCCGATGAAGATCGCGACCAGCGCGAACTCCACGGTAAGGCCCCGATTGAGCTTCTCGATCATGCTGGCGCTGTTGCGCGCGGCGATCGCCGAGAGGCCGGTGACCGCGATCTCATAGCCGGGATGCTCGGCGCGCACCTTGTCGAGCTCATGGTCGAGCTTGTTGACCACCGGCAGGATCTGACTGGAATCGAGGTCAGGCACGCGCCCCGACACCACCACCGCGTCCTGATTCTTATCGATAAAGCGACGCACCAGGTGTTCGGGGATCAGGTCGACATATTCCTTCAACGTATTGACGTCCGTTGTGCCGGCCTTCTCCGCAAGCCAACGGCGCAGGGTCTCCAGCGACCATACGTTGCCGACGCCGGCGGTCTTCTCGACCATCGCATGGACGTCAGCGATCGTCTTCAGCGTCTCCGGCGCGTACAGCGAGGCTCCTTGCGGGAATTGGATCAGCACGTCGATCGGGTTGGCGCCGGTCAGCTTGGCGTCGAGGCGGTTCGACGCCGCCACGGCCTGCCGCTTGTCCGGCACCTGATCGGCAAGCCGGTAGCGCGGCTGCAGGTTGGCGTAGATGAGGCCGAGGCTGCCGACGACGAGCAGCGCGATCAGGCTGAATAGCCCGGGACGGCCGACCATGCGCACGGCGATCCAGTAGCAGAAATTTCGCAGCGCCTGCACGCCGGCGTCGGCGCTCTGGAATTTGACCGCGAAGATCCGCTCGTTGCGCACGAACAGCACGCCGAACACCGGCACAAGGCTCAACACCGCGATCAACGCGATGATTGTGGCGGCAAGGCCCGCCTCGCCGAATTTGCGGATCAGGTCGGAATCCGAGAACTGCAGCGCGATAAACGAGATGCCCGCGGTGCCGTGGGTCAGCACGCAGGCGGGACCTACCACCAGCACCGCGTTCTTGAAGGCGGTGAACTTGTCCTGGCCCGCGATCAGCCGGTCGCGCGCAGCAAAGGTGAGCTGCATCGAATCGGAGAAGCTGATCACCATGATGAGCGGCGTCATCACGTTGAGGAACATGTTGAGATTGAAATTGGCCCAGCCGAGGCCGCCGAGCGCGAGCAGGATCGCGATCATCGGTGGAAATGCCGCCGCCACCATGAAGGAGATCTTGCGGAAGAAGATGATCGCGATGATGCAGCCGGCGAGGATGCCGAGGATGTTGTAGGTCAGTCCGTCGCGCTCGACCGCGTTGCGGATTTCGAGCTGCATGACCGGCACACCGGAGAGTTCGGCATTGAGCCCGCTGCCGCCGAGATCTTCGGCCATGATCTTTCTGATGTCGCCGACCACATCGCTGAGCTTGTTGCTGCTGACCACCTTGGGCTCGAGCGACAGCACGATCAGCGCAAGCGTGCCGTCTTCCGACAACAGTTTGCCGCGGATGATCTCGTTGCTTTTGACGGTCTCGATAAACTTGTCGTAGGCCTCCCCTTGCGGCAGCTCATTCGGGAACAGCGCCGCCGGCAGCTTGCCGGGAGCCGGCGCCTGCCGCGCAGAAAACAGCGAAACGAGGCCGCGGACCCCATCGACGAGCTGAAGGTCGGTGACCATGTCGCGCAGCTTCTGGAGATTGTCACGCGCGAGCAGCGTCTTGCCTTCGACCACGACCAGGACGTCGAATTCGGTCGAAGGGAACCGCTTGGTGACCGCCTCGTACTGTTTGAAGTCCTTGGAGTTGGACCGGAACAGCTGTGACAGCGAGTCGTCGATCTTGATCCGCTGGACGCCGAACACGGCGCCGATCATCAGAAGGACGAGAACGATGCAGGACAGGATCGGCGCCCGCATCGGGATCAGGCCGAGACGCTCGATCCCGAAAGCAATGCTGGGCCCGGACCGCGGCTCTTCGACCTTCTCCACGTGGACCTGACTTTCGGAATTCTTTTCGAGCATGCCCTGTCCAGTTCTGAAAACGACTCAATCTAGCTTGGGTGTTGGGTCCTCAGGCGCGAATGAGGCTCGTGGGCGCAGCCGATCGGCGCTAGTCCTTGAAAACACGCGAATATTGACCGGCGCCGGTTTTACAGGCCCACCTTCCTGCTCGCAAGCGCGAGCATGGAGTCGAATCGGCGGGGAACCGCCGAAAACCACCATTAAGTAGCTGATTTGTCACACTCCGGTAGCGCATTCTGGGACGATCCACCGCCGCTTTCATCTTTCAGTGCGACTCCCGTGATCTGGCGTGCCGACCCCTCGCGTACAAGCCAGGAAATCCTGAATGCGGCCTCCGGGTAGCTCAGCCCGGCACCATGAATATTGGAGACGCAGTTGCGCTCGGCGTCGGTCAGGCCGATCCGCGGCCCGAAGGTGAGATAGGCGCCAAGGCTGTCGGGCGCCGAAAGGCCCGGCCGTTCGCCGATCAGCATGACGAGCATGCGCGCGCCGATGACGGCGCCGATCTCGTCACCGAGCGCGACCCGCGCCCCGGACGCGATAACCACCGCACCGACCTCGATCTTGTCCGCGGCGAGTCGCGGGACGAGATGCCGGAGCAGTTCGACGGCGTGGACGTTGACCGCGGTCGGCGACAGGCCGTCGCCGATCACGATGGCGCAGGGGCACGCGGCGATACCCCTGCCCTCCGGGGTTCGCAGCGCTGCGGGATCGAGCCTGCGCCCGAGATCGGGACGGCGCAGGTAGTCGCGCCGGCTGTGTGCCTGGCTCGACACCTCGACCGGCGCGAAGCCGAGGCCGGCGAGACTCGCAGCGATGCCGGCGACATCGAAGGCGGCGTGAACGGCGTCGCGGGCGCGTGCGTGGTCGAGCATGAAGGAGAGCAGCGCATCGGTCGACAGGCTGGCGCCGGACCGGCCAAGGCCGACGCGCGCCGGCGTCAGCTCGCGGAGATCGGCAAGGGAATGTGATGATGGCGCCGGGGCTTTCATGCTCTCATTCGGCGGGCACGGACGCCTCGCGCAGCCGGATCGAATAGTTCGACGCGTTCTGCCTGCCGCTGGAGGCCGCACGCGCGAACGTGATCAGATGATGCCCGACCAGCGTCGCCGAGATCAGCCCCTCGATGTCGCCGCGCTTCAGCCGTCCCAGCGCAAATTTCCAGAACACGCGCCTGTAGTCGCCGAGTACGCCGACCTTCCAGAAGATGTTGCGCAGCATGATCAGGCCGCGCCGGATGTTGGCCCAGCTCTTCATCTCCGGGCTGACCGGCACCTTGATGCGGTTGGCGTAGGTATATTCACATTGATACAGATAGCGCGCGAACAGCTTCTCGGGCTGGTAGGCGACCTCCATGCATTTGCGCCAGGAATTGACCACGTCGTCGTAGGGCAGCAGGAACTGCACGTTGGAATCGCGGCTATCATCGTGGACCAGCCGCCCGGCCTTTTCGAGGCGATCCCACAGCGGCGTCTTGGGCAGCGCCTGCAGCAGATTGATGGTCAGGAGCGGAATGCGGGACTCGTCGATGAAGGAGAGCAGCGCATCACCGGTCTCAGGCTTGTCGGTATCGAGCCCCATGATGATACCGGAGACGACCTCCATCCCGTAGGAATTGATGGTGTGCACACCCTCCAGGATGGGGACCATCATGTTCTGGTCCTTGTGCATCGCCTTCAACGCGTCAGGGTCGGGCGTCTCGATGCCGACGAAGATCGTGACGAAGTACGCTTCGCGCATCTTCTCCAGGATCTCCGAGCGCTTGGCGATGTTGAGCGTCGCCTCGCAGGCAAGCCGGGTGACGTAACCGGTCCGCTTCTGCCATTCGATCAGGTGCGGAAGCAGCTCGACCGCCGCCTTGCGGTTGCCGATGAAATTGTCATCGACGAAGTAGATCGTATCGGTCATGCCGCATGCGCGCAGCTTGTCGAGCTCAGCGACGATCTGCTGTGGCGTCTTCAGGCGCGGATTGCGGCCATAGAGGCTGGGGATGTCGCAGAACTCGCATTGATAGGGGCAGCCGGACGAAAACTGAATGCTGCCGAGGAAGTACTTCTTGGTTTCGGCGAGTTCATAGGCCGGCAGCGGAAAGTCCGTCATCGGCAGGCGGTCAACCGTCTTCAGCACGATCTGCGCGTCCGGACGCCGCGTGTCCTGCGCCAGGCGCCTGATCAGTTCGTCGGTGGCGTCGCCGAGTTCGCCGACGTGGAGGTAATCGAACGAGGGATAATAGTCCGGGCAGGCGCTGACCGACGGGCCGCCGATCGCGACCGCCAGGTCATGATCATGGGCGCGGTGGCAAATGTCGTTCATCTGCTGGCGCTGGATGTGCATGCCGCTGACGAACACGGCGTCCGCCCACGCGAAATCATCATCCGACGCCGGACGCAGATTCTCGTCGATGAAGCGGACCGACCAGGTCTCGGGCAGATAGGCAGCGATCAGCAACAGCCCCTGCGGCGGCATGAACGCCTTGACGCCGGCGGTGAGCGGATAGGAGTACTCGAAGGTACCAAAGGCCGACGTATAGCGCGGAAAGACGCAGAGGATACGCCGCACCGTCTCAATGCCTTCAGCTCTCATCAAACATCCTCAAGCGAAGTACCAACAAATCTAACCACGCCATTGAACGGTGGGCCAGAAATTCTTCAACATTGTGGCACCTGCTAACGTCACAACGTCGGGATGGTTGCTACGGAGGACGCCGTTTTCGCATCAGGCCAGCAGCCTGGAAGCAAATTCGGGCAGCTGCCCCGCATCGCCAACAAGGCGAAAGTCCTGCCCCGCAAGGCCGGCGCGCATCAGCCAGTCGTCGAATTCGGGCGCCCGCTTCAGGCCGAAGAGGTCGCGGATATAGAGCGCATCGTGAAACGAGGTCGACTGGTAGTTCAGCATCACGTCGTCGGCGCCGGGAACGCCCATGATGAATGTGACGCCGGCGGCCGCCAGCAACGTCAGGAGATTGTCCATGTCGTTCTGATCGGCCTCGGCGTGATTGGTGTAGCAGACGTCGACACCGAGCGGCAGGCCAAGCAACTTGCCGCAGAAGTGATCCTCGAGCCCAGCACGGATGATTTCCTTGCCGTCATAGAGGTATTCGGGACCTATGAAGCCGACCACGCTGTTGACGAGAAGCGGATCGAACGCGCGCGCCACCGCATAGGCCCGCGCCTCGCAGGTCTGCTGATCGACCCCGTGGTGAGCGTTGGCCGACAGCGCCGACCCCTGCCCGGTCTCGAAATACATGACATTGCCGCCGACCGTGCCGCGGTGCAGCGAGCGTGCCGCCTCGCGCGCTTCGCGCAGGATCGAGAGGTCAACGCCGAAGCTGCGGTTGGCGGCTTCCGTGCCGGCGATCGACTGAAAGACGAGATCGACGGGTAGTCCCTGTCCGATCAGGCCGAGCGTGGTCGTGACATGCGTGAGCACGCAACTTTGCGTCGGAATCTCCAGCCGCGTGATGATGTCATCGAGCAGCCGCAGCAAGGCCGCGATTACGTTGGGATCGTCGCTTGCCGGGTTGATGCCGATGCAGGCATCGCCCGATCCGAGCAGAAGCCCGTCGAGGATCGAGGCGGTGATGCCGCGTGCGTCATCGAAAGGATGGTTGGGCTGCAGCCTTGCGCTCATCCGCCCGCGCAGGCCGATCGTGTTGCGAAACCGGGTCGTCACCTCGCACTTCCGCGCGGCCAGGATCAGGTCCTGGTTGCGCATCAGCTTCGAGACCGCCGCCACCATCTCCGGCGTGACGCCGCGCGAGATCTTCGTCAGGGCGTCGGCGGTCGCGGTGTCCGACAGCAGCCAGTCGCGGAAGCCACCGACGGTGAGCGACGACATCGGCAAAAATCCCGCAACGTCATGGCTGTCGAGGATCAGACGGGTGACCTCGTCGTCCTCATAGGGGACCACCGGCTCGTTGAGGAACTGACTGAGCGGAACGTCGGCAAGCGCGAAACGTGCGGCGATCATCTCCTCGGCGCTGTCGGCCGCGATGCCGGCCAGCCGGTCACCGGAACGCGGCGGCGTCGCCTTGGCGAGCAATTGGCGCAGGTCATCGAAGACGTAGGAGGTCGCAAAAACGGTGTGACGGTAGACCATGGCATTTCGGGTCTCGGAGGGAGGCGGGACGGTGCAGCGTAGCACCTCTTTGCTAACAGCTCCCATGAAGCGTTGATGACGACTGGCAGATGCCCGCAAGGTTCCAGCAACGCTGCCCGCGCACCTCCAACGGAACTCGCATCATGTGAACGCCCCGCATTACTCGTCAAACTTCGAAGGTTGCAACTGCGAAAAGCTCGCGCATTAAGGAATCGTCCACGAAGATTCTGCATAATTTTTGATCGGCCGAAGGGGTTCGCCGACCTGCTGGGGTGCCCTGGATGCCCATCTCGAACGTCTCCCGGCCTCCTCCCTCAGGCGTCCCATGGCATCCCGATTCTCGCTCGCAGCCAAGCTGTACTCGATCTTCGCCCTGATCGCCGCGCTGACCGCAGCCATCACTTTCCTGTCCGACTACAACACGCGGCGGAATGCGGAACTGACCGAGGCCGTCGACCTCGCGAGCCGCGCTGCGCTCAACGTCGAGCGGGTCAACTCGCTGGTCTATGCCGTGGTGATGGAATCCCGCGGCATCTACATGTCGACCGAACCGGCGACGGTGAAGAAATACGGCGATGGCTTGTTGAAGTTCAACGAGCAGATCCTCGCCGTCGTCAGGAACTGGGAAGCACTGGTGCAGGCCGACGACGCCGAGCAGTTTGCGACCTTCAAGAAGCGGATCGAGCAGTTCGTCGACTTCCGCAAGGAGCTGGTCCGGCGCGGCGTCGAGATCGGCGCCGCCGCCGGACGCGAATGGGGCGACAACGACGCCAACCGCCAGGTGCGCTCCGCCCTGAACAAGGATCTCGAAGCGCTGTCCAGGGTCTACGCCGAACGCAGCAAGAGGCTCGCGCGGCAGGCCGCCGTCAACCGCGACATGGCCCTTGTCCTGACTTGCCTCGGCGCCGTGGCCCTGATCGTGGTCGTGCTCGGCGTGCTGATCATCGCCCGCTCGGTCGCCCGCCCGCTGTCGCAGATCACCGCGACCATCAAGCGCGTGGCCGAGGGCGCTGACCACGTCGACGTTCCGCATATCGGCCGCGGCGATGAGATCGGCGCACTGGCGCGCGCCATCAAGGTTTTCCAGGAGGCGATGCAACGCAACCGCAGCCTCAATGCGCAAGTCGTGCAGGACTCCGAGGCGCGCGACGCCCGCAGCCGGCGCATCGAGACCTCGGTGGAGGCGTTCCGCGGCACGATCGGCTCGGTGCTTCGCGCGGTGCACGACAATGCGGCCGCGATGCGCGACACCGCGCAGACCATCGCGAGCGTCGCAGCGAATGCGAGCGGAGGTGCCGTTACGGCGGCGAGTGCGACCGAGCAGGCCTCAAGCAACGTCTCCGCCGTGGCCGGCGCCGCCGAGGAACTCTCCGCTTCGGTCCAGGAGATCGGCCGACAAGTGAAACAATCCTCCAACGCGGTCGAGCAGGCGGGTGCGCGCACTGACAAATCGATCAGTGAGATCGAGGGCCTTGCCGCCACCACCCAGCGCATCGACGGCGTGCTCAACCTTATCCAGGCGATCGCCGAGCAGACCAACCTGCTAGCCCTCAACGCCACCATCGAGGCCGCGCGCGCCGGCGACGCCGGCCGCGGCTTTGCCGTCGTCGCGCATGAGGTCAAGGCGCTGGCCGGGCAGACCGCGAAAGCAACCGCTGAAATCAGCGAGAATGTCAGCCTGATCCAGGCCTCGACCCGCAACTCGGTCGGCGCCGTCCGCGAGATCGGCCACGCGGTGCGCGAGATCAGCGACGTCACCTCGACGATCGCCGCCGCCGTCGGGCAGCAGGATGCAGCCACGCGCGAAATCTCGGTCAATGCGCAGATGGCCGCACAAGGCAACGAAACGCTGGTCGCAAACATCGGCTCGCTTCGCGATAACATCGGCCAGACCAGCAAGGCGGCGGAATCGGTGCTTACGGCATCGAACGACCTGACCGCGACCGCAGAGACGCTGTCGCGCGAGGTCGAGCAGTTCTTCCGCAACCTGCGGACCGATGCCGCCGACGGAATCCGACGGACCGGGACCTGAGCGCTGGGTCGGTGCGACGCCGCATCCGCTCCGCTACGGTTAAGGACAGCCTAACCGGCTCGCATAAATTGCCAGCTGTTCGCGCCGGCTTTTTCAATTTGATGCCCCTATCAAAAAGACCAAAGCGCGGGGGCGCGGAATTTGGAAGCGAGTCATGGACGGGCTTTTGCCTCGGCCAAAAGCGGTGCCAGCCAAACGGCTACTTGCGCTTGGCATCGGCCTCGTTCTGGGGTTTTCGGTCGTCTGCGCGTCCATCCTCTGGGAGATGGCGCAGAAGGACTACCAGCACGCGAAGGAAGGCGCGACAAACCTGGTCGCCTCCATCGCAAGCGAAATCGACCGCAACATCGAGCTCTACGATCTCTCGCTACAGGCGGTCGTCGACGGAGAGAAGCTTCCGGAGATCAACAGCATCAGCCCTGAGCTTCGGCAGGTCGTGCTGTTCGACCGCGCTGCGACCGCCAAGGATCTGGGCTCAATCCTCGTGCTCGATACCGTCGGCAATGTCACGCTGGATTCCAGGACGTTGATGCCGCGAAAGGCGAATTTCGCCGATCATGATTTCTTCCGAATACACCGGGCGCGATCGGACGCCGGACTATTCATCAGCCCTCCCTGGATGACATCGGAGGGAGAGTATCTGATCAGCCTGAGCCGGCGCATCAGCAACAATGACGGCTCCTTCGCCGGCGTGGTCGCCGGCAGCATGCGGCTCAGCTACTTCCACAACCTGTTCCGGAAGCTGAATTTCGGACCTCTTGACAGCATGGCGCTGTTCAATAGCGACGGCACCATGCTGATGCGCGCGCCGTTCGAGATCGACCGCATCGGCCAAAGCATCAGGGATGCCCAGGTGTTCCGGCTGTTTCCGCGCCAGCGGTCCGGGTCCTATACAACGAATTCGATCGTCGATCACGTCAATCGGCTCTACGTCTTCCAGCAGATCGGGAACCGCCCGCTGCTGATCGCCGAGGGCCTCGCGCTCGACGGCATCTATGCGGACTGGTGGCAGCAGTTCTGGCTGATCAGCATCGTAGTCGTTGCACTTGGCAGCTTCGCGATCGTGCTGATGTTCTATTTGGTGGCCGCCGTGAAGCGGCGGGCCGCCGCAGAAACCCAGCTGGCACACCTCGCCGGCACCGACGGATTGACCGGACTCGCCAACCGCAGGCGGCTCGACCAGACCCTGGCCGTCGAATGGCGCCGCGGCCTGCGCGCACAAGCACCGCTCTCGCTGTTGATGATCGATGTCGATCACTTCAAGGCCTTCAACGACACCTACGGACACCAGGCCGGCGATGCGGTGCTGGCCACCGTGGGTCAATGCATCGCGACGAGCATCAAGCGCGCGTCCGACCTCGGCGCACGCTATGGCGGCGAGGAATTTTCCGTG
This sequence comes from Bradyrhizobium sp. ISRA464, assembly GCF_029910095.1. Lineage (NCBI taxonomy): Bacteria > Pseudomonadati > Pseudomonadota > Alphaproteobacteria > Hyphomicrobiales > Nitrobacteraceae > Bradyrhizobium > Bradyrhizobium sp. ISRA464. The sequence continues at coordinate 5,523,362 of NZ_CP094526.1, forward strand.
CTGCTGCCCGGCGTCGGCAGGGCTGGCGCGCTGGAGATTGCAAACCGGATTCGTGAGCTCATGGCAGCGTTCCGCCAAACCCAGCATGAGTTGCCGACCGTGAGCATCGGATTGGCCTGCATGACGCCGGCCGAGGAAGGCGCCTTGCACGACCTCGTTTCGGCCGCAGATCTTGCACTCTATGAAGCCAAGCACGCAGGCCGCGATCGCGTGGTCGTCAGCCCCGCCGGGCACGACGGCTCGCGTGAACGCCGTGCGGCGTAGGCCGCCTACTCCACCGGCAGCACATCGACCGCGACGTTGAGCTTCTGCTTGCTCGCGCCGACGATGACGCCGTCGACCGGCGAAACATCGGCGAAGTCGCGGCCGATGGCGAGGATGATATGATCGTTGGCGACCATCAGATCGTTGGTGGGATCGAACCCGATCCAGCCGAGGTCGTCGCCGCACCAGACCGACACCCAGGCGTGCGTCGCATCCGCGCCCTGCAGCCGCGGCTGGCCCGGCGATGGAATGGTGCGCAAATAGCCGCTGACATAGGCCGCCGGCAGGCCGAGCCCGCGCAGCCCCGCGATCATCACATGGGCGAAATCCTGGCACACGCCATGGCGCTTCTCGAACACTTCCCGAAGCGGCGTCGAGATCACGGTCGCCTTTGGATCGTATCTGAAATCGGCGCGGATGCGGCGCATCAGGTCGGCCGCGCCGGCGAGGATGCCGCCTCGCTGTGGGAAGCTCGCGGCGGCGTAGTCGGTCAGCGGACGCAGCAGCGGCACCAGCGCACTGGCAAAGACATAGCCGACCGGTGAGGACGGACCGAGGCTCGTCGCCTCCAACGCGGTGTCGCGCACCTTCTCCCATGGCGCGCTCGCAGCATCGCGGGCCGGCGCCTGCCGCGCCACCGAGACCCGCGAGCGGGAATCGATGCGGAGATTGCGATGCGCAGTCTCGATCAGCACGCTGTCGGTCAGCGTGCCGAAGAAATCACGCCGCGCGGTGCGCTCCGCGGGCCTCGGGCGGATCTCGACGCTATGGGAGATCAGCTCCTGACCGTCCCCGCTCAGCGGCACCAGCCGCAGCGAGCAGCGCGCGAAGCTGACCTGGGCCTCGTAGCTGTAGGTCGTGACGTGACGGATGTCGTAGATCACGCCAGCCCCGTGAGCTTCTCCGGCCGGCTGGCGTTCGGTCCATGCGGGAAGTAATGCAGCCCAATGGCGTCGGCGAGATTGAGCAGATCCTGCTCCAGCGCGAACAGCATCTTGACGTCGAGGCTGGCGGCCTCCGCCGTCGTCAGCATTGCCTCCACGGCGACCGCGAGCCGCTGCGGCCGCTCGATCAGCCCGTGCTCCTTCAGGCTCGGCAACGCAGCGATGTGCTCGTTCAGGTCAGCGACCTGGAACGCAACCGAACGCGGGTTGTAGGGATCGAGCACGGCAAGATCGCGCACCGGCGCGAGCAGCGGTTGCACCAGATAGCGCGAGCGATAGGTGATCTGGCAGTCGACCAGCGTGAGCAGGACGTCGAGGTCCTCGTCGCCGGCTTCGTCATAGGCGAACTGGCGGGCGAAGCGCGTGGTGTTGATGGCGCGTTCGGCGCGGCGGCCCATGTCGAGGAAGCGCCAGCCGGCGGCGCGGTTCATGTTCTCCTGCGCAAGCCCCGCGAAGCTCGCCAGCTCCTGCAGCGTCAGTTCGGCAGCACTGACGACGCCGTCATCATCATGGACCTCGATCGCGAGCCGATCGGCCATCTCGGTGATGACCTGCCAGGCGTCGGGCGACAGCCGCTCGCGCAACGAGGTCGCGGTGCGCTGCGCCGACCGCACCAGCGAGAGCGCCGAGCCGAACTTGTCCTCGCTCTGCAGTGCCTCGAGCGCGACCTTCGCCGGATTGGCACGTGCGGTCTGTGAGGCCGCGCCCCAGGCGACCAGCAGGCGCTGGATGCGCTCCGCTGAATGCAGTGTCGGCGTGGTGCCGGCCGAATTGTTGCGGGCGGGATCGCGCAGTTGCGTGCACAGCGCGCGGATCAGCCGGATGGTCGCCTCGGCGCGCTCCAGGTAGCGGCCGAGCCAGAACAGATTGTCGGCGGCGCGGCTCGGCAGCACGCCGGCGATGCGGCGGATCCGCACGGTGTCGACCGCCGGCAGCAATGTCGAGGTTGCGACCGCCTTGTCGGAAACCACCCAGACGTCGGCCGACACGGCACCATCGCCCATCGACACCGCGCGCGCATCCGCTCTTTCGGCGATCCGGCAGAAGCCTCCGGGCAGCACCGTCCAACCGTTCGGCGTCGCGGCCGCGAACACCCGCAGCACGAAGGGCCGCGGCGCGATGCGGCCGTTCTCCCAGACCGGCGTCGTGGAGAGGCGCACCAGCTCCTGCCCGACATAGTCGATGCCGCGATGGCTGATCGCATCCTTCAGACGATCACGATCGGCTGCCGACAATTCGCTGGCCAGCACCGGGCCGTTGCCGGGGAAGCCGGGAACGCCGCGGCCATAGGCGCCCTCGATTGCGAACTCATCGAGCCGCGACAGCACCTCCTTGCGCGCGGATCTCTGGCCGCACCACCAGGTCGCGATGTGCGGCATCATCAGATCTTCACTCAGCAGGCGCCGGCAGAGATTGGGCAGGAAGCCAAGCAGCGCCCGCGCCTCCATCACACCGGAGCCCGGCATGTTGGCGACCACTGCGCCGCCCTTGCGCAGCACCTCGACCAGGCCGGGCACGCCAAGATAGGACGACGCGTCGAGCTCGAGCGGATCGAGCATGTTGGAATCGACCCGGCGCAGCAGCACGTCGAGCCGCTTCAGCCCGGCCACGGTGCGGATATGGATGCGGTCGCCGGAGACCGCGAGGTCGTCGCCTTCGACCAGCAGGAAGCCGAGATATCGCGCGAGCGTGGCGTGCTCGAAATAGGTCTCGCTAAATGCGCCCGGCGTGAGCAGGCCGATTCGCGGCTCGTCGCGGTCGGCGCTGGCGCGCAGCGAATCGCGGAACGCTTCGAAGAACGACGCGACGCGTTCGACATTCATCGACTTGTAGAGATTGGAGAAGGCGCGCGACAGCACCAGGCGGTTTTCCAGCGCGTAGCCCGCGCCCGAGGGCGCTTGCGTGCGGTCGCCGAGCACCCACCAGCGACCATCGGGCCCGCGGCCGATGTCGGCGGCGTAGAGATGCAGATAGCGGCCGCCCGGCGGCTTGATGCCGCTGACCGCACGCAGATATTCGCTGCTGCCCGCGATCGCCGCGGCCGGTATGGCGCCGCTCGCGACCAGGCGGCCCTCGCCGTAGAGATCGGCCAGCACCATCTCGAGCAGTTGCGCGCGTTGCGCGACCGCCGCGCTCAGTTGCCGCCAGTCGGCGGCGTCGATGATCAGCGGCAGATGGCTCAGCGGCCAGATCCGGTCGGCGGTGTCGCCGGGCGCGCGGTAGGTGACGCCGGCCTCGCGCAGATGGCGGTCGGCGGAGGCGAAGCGGCGCTTGATATCGACCGGCGACAGCGCGGCAAAGGCGTCGAAGAAGCGGGTCCAGACCAGGCGCGGCGCGCCGCTCTCGCCGAGATATTCGTCGGGAATGCCGGGAAGCCGGACGTAGTCGCGCATCCATTGCGCCATCCGCCGTTGACCGGGACTGGCCCTGCTCTCCTGACTGCTGCCTTGGCCGCCCGATCCGGTCATTGCACTTCCCCTGAGCACAATTAGTGCAGGAGCGGCGTTCGCAAGTCGAGGGTCAACGGAAACTCAATTGTGTGTTCCTGCGGCGGCGTCTCGATCTTGCCGGGGGTGTGACCGTGGTCCTGGAAGCGCGCCAGCCGCCGCGCCTCAGCCTCGTAGGAATTGACCGGCTTGCTCTCGTAGTTGCGACCGCCGGGATGCGCGACATGGTAGACGCAGCCGCCGAGCGAGCGGCCGTTCCAGGTGTCGATCAGGTCAAATGTCAGCGGCGCGTGCACGGGGATGGTCGGGTGCAGGCCCGAAGCCGGCTGCCAGGCCTTGAAGCGGACGCCGGCCACCGCCTCGCCGGCGCGGCCGGTCTCGGTCATCGGCATCCGGCGCCCATTGCAGGTGACGACGTGGCGTCCCTCGACGAAGCCGGTCGCTTTGACCTGCAGCCGCTCGACCGAGGAATCGACGTAGCGCACGGTGCCGCCCGAAGTGCCCTCCTCGCCCAGCACGTGCCAGGGCTCCAGCGCCTGCCGCAGCTCGAGGCCGACGCCGCCGTGATGGACGCGGCCGAAGGCGGGGAAGCGGAATTCGAGCTGGGCCTGGTACCATTCCGGCTCGACGTCGTAACCGGACTGTTTGAGCTCCGCGAGCACGCCGAGAAAATCCTCCCAGAGAAAATGCGGCAGCATGAAGCGGTCGTGCAACGCGGTGCCCCAGCGCACGAACCGACCCTGCTGCGGCTCCCGCCACAGCTTTGCGATCAGCGCGCGGATCAAGAGCTGCTGCGCAAGTGACATCCGCGGATCGGGCGGCATTTCGAGCGCACGGAATTCGACCAGCCCGAGCCGGCCGGTCGGGCCGTCAGGCGAATAGAGCTTGTCGATGCAGATCTCGGCGCGATGGGTGTTGCCTGTGATGTCGACCAGGATGTGCCGGAACAGGCGGTCGACCAGCCACAGCGGCGCCTCCATGCCCGGCGGCGGCACGTGTGAGAGCGCGATCTCCAGCTCATAGAGCCCGTCATGCCGCGCCTCGTCGATACGCGGCGCCTGACTGGTCGGGCCGATGAACATGCCGGAGAACAGATAGGACAGCGACGGGTGCCGCTGCCAATACAGCACCAGGCTCTTCAACAGATCGGGCCGGCGCAGGAACGGTGAGTCCTCCGGCCTGCTGCCGCCGACCACGACGTGATTGCCGCCGCCGGTGCCCGTGTGACGGCCGTCGATCAGAAAGCGGTTGGCACCGAGCCGCGTCTTCGCCGCGTCCTCGTAGAGTCCCAAGGTGATGTCGACGGCCTCGCGCCAGCTTTGCGCTGGTTGTACGTTGATCTCGATGACGCCGGGATCGGGCGTCACCTTGATGACCTCGATGCGCGGGTCGAAGGGCGGCGCGTAGCCTTCGACATGGACCTGCAATTGCAGCTCTTCCGCTGTCGCCTCGATTGCGGCGACCAGATCGAGATAGTCGTCGGCCGTCTCGACCGGCGGAATGAACGCGCACAGCGCGCCGTCGCGAAGCTCGATCGACATCGCGGTCCGCACCGGCAGCGGCTCGGGAATCTCCTTCAGCGCCTGCTGCAGCTCCGCATCGATCTCGGAGAGCGCATCGCGCGGCGCCATCGGATCAAGCTCGATGATGTAGGGATAGTCTTCGGGAGCGATATATTCGAGCGAGGAGATCGGAAGCCGCAAGCCCAACGGGGAATCGCCGGGTGACAGGAACAGATGGCTGCGCCGGATCTTCCAGCGCTCGCTGCGCCAGCGCGCAGGCACGCGATCGCCGAGCGGCGTCCAGCGCTGGATCGGCAGCACATAGCCTTTCGGCGTCGTCAATCCCTCGTCGAACACTCGCGCCAATCGCGCACGCTCTTCCGGATCGGTCAACCTGGAATTGGCGGGACTGACATTGGCGGGCAAACCTGCCTCGCGCTGCAGCCAGAAGGCGGGATCTTCATAGGCCGGCATGACATAGTTGGTGCTCAGCCCGAGCTTCCCTGAGATACCTTCGGCGAAGCGTTGGGCGTCCTCGATTTCGGCCTTGCGCGGATTGTCGATCGCAGCGATCAGGTCGGCGTTCTTCCAGATCGGCTTGCCGTCCTTGCGCCAGTACAGGCCGAACGCCCAGCGCGGCAGGCTTTCGCCGGGATACCATTTGCCCTGGCCGTAGTGCAGCAGGCCGCCGGGCGCAAAGCGCGTGCGGAGCTTGCGGATCAATTCGTCGGCGAGCGCACGCTTGGTCGGCCCGACCGCGGCGACGTTCCATTCCGGCGATTCCAGATCGTCGACCGAGACGAAGGTCGGCTCGCCGCCCATGGTCAGCCGCACGTCGTCCGTCTTCAAATCGGCATCGACCTGCCCGCCGAGGCGATCGAGCCGTGCCCAGGCTTCGTCCGAGAACGGTTTGGTGATCCGCGGCGCCTCGCGGATGCGCTTGACGCTCATCTCGAAGTCGAAATCGACATTGGCGACGCCTGCCGTGCCGGTGATCGGTGCGGCCGAGCGATAGTGCGGCGTGGCGCAGACGGGGATGTGTCCCTCGCCCGTCAACATGCCCGAGGTGACGTCGAAGCCGATCCACCCCGCACCCGGCAGGTAGACTTCCGCCCAGGCGTGCAGGTCGGTGAAATCACTCTCGACCTCACGCGGCCCCTCGACCGGGTCGATGTCAGGCCGAATCTGGATCAGATAGCCGGAGACGAAGCGCGCGGCGAGCCCGAGATGGCGCAACATCTGGATAAGCAGCCAGGCCGAGTCGCGACAAGAGCCGGAGCCTGCGGCCAGCGTCTCCTCGGGCGTCTGGATGCCGGGCTCCATACGGACGATGTAGCTGATCCTCTTCTGCAACTGCACGTTCAGCTCGACCAGAAAATTGACCGTGCTGTCGGCTGTGCGCGGAATCTCGTTCAGGTAAGCCGCGAGCAGCGGGCCGGGCTCGTCCGTCTCGAGATAAGGCGCGAGCTCGGCCTTGAGATGGTCGGCATATTCGAACGGAACGCTGTTGGCATAGGGCTCGACGAAGAAGTCGAACGGATTGACGACCGTCATCTGCGCGGTGAAATCGACCTCGATCCTGAGCTCGGTTACCTTCTCCGGAAACACGTAGCGCGCGAGCCAGTTGCCCTGCGGATCCTGCTGCCAGTTCACGAAGTGGTTTGTTGGCGTGACCTTGAGCGAATAGCTCAGGATCGGGGGGCGCGTATGTGGTGCGGGCCGGAGGCGAATGGTCTGGGGCCCGAGATCGATCGGCCGGTCGTATCTGTAGTGCGTGACGTGATGCAGTGCGACGAAGATCGACACGGACCAATGGCTCCAGCGGCTTTTTTGAGCAGAACATTGCCGCCGGAACGGATCAAGCACTAACAACGGGCACGCGGTGCCTGAAGTAATGGCGAACTCGTAGCCCGAATGAAGCGAAGCGCAATCCGGGAGCCCTCGTCGCTTGGGTAGACCCCGGATTTCGTGGAGCCTGTTATCGGGCGCGCATTCGCGCGACCCGTTGGCTCCATCCGGGCTACGCGATCGCGCTACATCGTCGCCCCTAACACCCAGGGCGCGAACTCGGCGCCGCCGAAATCAAAGCTCTCGCTCTTGGTCGGTTGGCCCGACGCGGTCTTGAGGATGAGGTCGAAGATGCGCTGGCCGCATTCCTGCACGCTCTCCTCGCCGTCGAGGATGGTGCCGCAATTGACGTCCATGTCGTCTTCCATCCGCTTGTACATCGGCGTGTTGGTGGCGAGCTTGATCGACGGTGCGGGCTTGCAGCCGAACACGCTGCCGCGGCCGGTGGTGAAGCAGACGAGATTCGCGCCGCCCGCCACCTGCCCGGTCGCGGCGACCGGGTCGTAGCCGGGCGTGTCCATGAACACGAAGCCTTTCTTGGTGACCGGCTCGGCATAGTGCAGGACGTCGACCAGATTGGTGCTGCCGGCCTTCGCCATCGCGCCGAGCGACTTCTCCAGGATCGTGGTGAGGCCGCCGGCCTTGTTGCCGGGGCTCGGATTGGCGTTCATCTCGGCGCCCTCGCGGCTCGTATATTCCTCCCACCAGCGCATCAGGCCGACGAGCTTCTCGCCGACCTCGCGGCTCACGGCACGGCGCGTCAACAGATGCTCGGCGCCATAGGTCTCCGGGGTTTCCGAGAGGATGACCGTGCCGCCGTGACGCACCAGCAGGTCACTCGCAGCGCCGAGCGCCGGATTGGCTGACACACCGGAGTATCCGTCCGAGCCACCGCACTGCAGCGCCACTGTCAATTCGCTTGCCGGCACCGGCTCGCGCTTGACCTTGTTGGCGTCGGCCAATGCTTCCTTCACGAAGGCGACGCCGGCCTCCACCGTCTTGCGGGTGCCGCCGACCTCCTGGATGTCCATCGCACGCAGACGGCCGGCGAGCTTCTGTTCCTGCATCAGGCCGCCGATCTGGTTCACCTCGCAGCCGAGGCCAAGGACAATGACGTTGGAGAAATTCACATGCCGCGCATAGCCGCCGAGCGTGCGGCGAAGCAGCGCCAGCGGCTCGTCCTGGGTCATGCCGCAGCCGGTCTTGTGGGTCAGCGCGACGACGCCGTCGACATTGGGAAAGTCGGCGAGCGGATTGTCGCCGGTGAACGGGTTCTTCTTGAAGACGTCGGCGACGAGGCCCGCGACATGGGCGCTGCAATTCACCGAGGTGAGGATGCCGATATAGTTGCGGGTGGCGACGCGCCCATCGGGGCGGCGGATGCCGTCGAACGTCGCCGGCAGATCGAAATTCGGCACCGGCTTGACGTCGACACCATAGGCATAGTCCTTGTCGAAATCGCCCATACCGCAATTCTGCGTATGCACATGCTGGCCCGGCGCGATCGGCTGCGTCGCAAAGCCGATGATCTGCCCGTAGCGCTTGATCGGCTCGCCTTGCGCGATCGGCTTGATCGCGACCTTGTGGCCGGCCGGAATGCGGTCGACCGTAGTAACGCCCTCGGTGACCACCAGCCCCGGCGGCAGGCTAGCGCGCGCGATCAGGACGCTGTCGTCGGGATGCAGGCGGATCACTTGTGCCGGGGCCATGTGGGTTCTCCTTTGGAGTTCTTCACCTCTCCCCGTCCTTTACGGGGAGAGGTCGGATCGCGACAGCGATCCGGGTGAGGGGCAAGGCACGTGCGCAATCACTAGCAATGTGCTCGCCGGATGGAAGCCCCTCACCCCAACCCTCTCCCCGCAAGAGCGGGCGAGGGAGCAGAGCATAATGCTTTGCCGGTGAGCTTACGCCTTGCCGCCGGACTTCTCGCGGGTCTGGTTGACCTGCATCTTGGCGTAGGTCTGCATCAGGCCGACCTCGTTCGACAGCGTCACGAGCTTGAAGCCCATGTTGATCGCGCGCACCGCGCCTTCCGCGCCGGAGCAATGGATGCCCGGGTTGAGGCCGCGCTTGCCGCACTCCTTGATGATCTTCTCGTAGATCTTTAGGATCTCCGGCTCGTCGCGATCGAGCTTCGGCACCAGGCCGTAGGAGAAGCCGAGGTCGGACGGGCCGATATAGACGCCGTCGATGCCCTCGACATCGAGGATCGCTTCCATGTTCTCGACCGCAGTCTTGGTCTCCATCATCGGCAGCAGTACGATCTCGTCATTCGCGGTCTGCTGGTAGGTGCCGGCCGAGCCGTACATGCCGGCGCGGATCGGACCGTTGGAGCGCACGCCCTTCGGCGGATACTTGGAATAGGAAACGAGGTTCTTGGCTTCCTGCGGCGTGTTGACCATCGGGCAGATCACGCCGTAGGCGCCGCCATCGAGCACCTTGCCGATGATACCGGGCTCATTCCAGGGCACGCGGACCATCGGCGTGACCGGGTGGGCATGCATCGACTGGAAGCACTGCACCATCGAGAGATAGTCCTGCACGCCATGCTGCATGTCGACGGTGACGCTGTCGAAGCCGCACTGCGCGATCACCTCGGCCGAAAATCCCGACGGGATCGCGAGCCACGCGTTCACCACCGCCTTGCCCGATGCCCAAATCTGTTTGACCTTGTTTGCCATTGATCGCGTTTCCTTTTCGCGTTTCTTGGAGGGCGAGCCTTAGCTGGTCGCCCGCTGGATAGAGACTTCGCTGACGCCGACTTCGCGCGCGGTGTTCACTATCGCCGCCCAGGTGTCGTCAGGCAAGGGGATGCCGTTCCTGGTGCGCTCGGCGCGGGTTTTCCGCTCGGGATCGCCCGGAACCAGCACGGACTCTGTGCCCGCGATCGGCTTGGTGGCGCGGATGAAATCGGTGTAACGGGTGATCTCCCCGTCGAAGAAATTGCTGGTGTCGACCACCTTGGGATCGATGTAGAACGCCATCATGCCGTTGGCGAAACGCCGGTCCGACGACGTCGCGCCGGTGCCGGTGAGCGCGCCGCCGAGCAGTTCACAGATGAAGGCAAGGCCCGAGCCCTTGTGATCGCCGAAGGCGCGGATCGCGCCGGTGCCCTTGGTGTGATCGCGCGGACCGTCGGGCGTGTACGGGCCATACAGCACGTGCGGATCCTCGCTCAGCGTGCCGTCGGCATCTACGAGTGCGCCGGCTGGCAGCTTCTTGCCGCCGCGGCTTGCGACCAGGCACTTGCCCTCGGCAACGACAGAGGTGGCGAAATCGAGCACGATCGGGTCCTGGCCCTGCCGCGGAATGCCGACGCAATACGGCGCGGTGGACAGGCGCTTTTCGACGCCGCCGTAGGGCGCGACCAAGAGCGAGCCTGCCGCGGTCACGAAATGAATCGAGACGAAACCTTCCGCGGCGGCCATTTCGGCCCAGTCGCCGACGCGGCCAAGATGGCCGGAGTTGCGCAGCGCGACCGCGGCAAGCCCTGCCTTCTTGCACTTCTCGATGCCGATCCTGACCGCGATCGGCGTGACGGTCTGGCCGTAGCCGAATTTGCCGTCGACCACCGCGAGCGACGGCGTATCGACCACGACCTCCGGCGTCTGGTTCGGCACGATCGAGCCCATCTTCTTCCAGCGGACATAGACGGGCACGCGGATCACGCCGTGGCTGTCATGGCCGGTAAGGTTCGCGGTCGTCAGGTAAGTCGCGATGCGCCGCGCCTCTTCCGGAGAGGATTCCGAATGGGAAAAGACCTCGGAGACGAAGTTGATGAGGTTCTCGACCTTGATGGTGACCATGAAAGACTAGCTCGCTCGGTTGTTGAAGCATGATCTGATCGGAAGACCGGGGCCCACTTTTCCGGATCATGTAGCTTTAGGCATGGGCCTTGGCGTGACCGCCAAGATAGGCCGCAGCGATGGCTTCGTTGCCCCACAATTCGTCGGGTTTGCCGCCCAGCACGATCCGTCCGGTTTCCAGGACGAAGCCGTGATCGGCGACCGAGAGTCCCATGCGCGCATTTTGCTCGACGAGCAAGACCGTGGTGTCCTTCCTGATCTGCGAAATGATGCGGAAGACGGCCTGCACGATCACCGGCGCCAGCCCGAGCGAGGGTTCATCGAGCAGCAGGAGCCGGGGCTTGGCCATCAGGCCGCGGGCGACCGCGACCATCTGCAACTGACCGCCGGACAGCGTCCACCCGAGCGCATTGGAGAACGTACGGATCTCCGGAAACAGGTCGAACATCGCGTCCGCCTCGCGCGAGATCTGCGACGCCGGCACCTTCCGGTTCGACGCGCCGAGCATGATGTTCTCTTTCACGGTGAGGCCCGGGAACACGCGGCGGCCTTCCGGCACATGCGAGATGCCGAGCCGGACGATCGCTTCCGGCCCAAGGCCCGCGATCGATTGACCGTCGAAGATGATGTCGCCCGAGGTTGGCTTGGCAAGGCCGCTGATCGCGCGCAGCGTGGTCGACTTGCCGGCGCCGTTGGCGCCGAGCAGCGTTACCACCTGGCCCTGCTCCACGGCGATGGTCACGCCGCGCAGCGCCTCGATCTCGCCGTAGCGGACCACGAGATTGCGGATTTCGAGCAGCGGCATCATTCGCTCCCGAGATAGGCGGAGACGACGTCAGGATGGCGCAGCACCGCCATGGATTCGCCGTCCGCGATGCGGCGACCGAAATTCAGCACGGTGATGTGCTGGGCGGCTTCCGAGACCAGCGTCATGTCGTGATCGATGATCAGGATGGTCAGGCCCTGCGCCGCGATGCGCTTGAGCAGCTCGTGCAGCTCGAGCTTTTCGGTCGAGTTGAGGCCGGCGGCCGGCTCGTCGAGCAGCAACAGTGTCGGATTGGACGCAAGCGCTCGTGCGATCTCGATCAGGCGCTGGTGGCCGTAGGAGAAGCTCGAGATCAGCTCGTTGGCGCGGTTGCCGAGGCCGACGAAGGTCAAGGCCTCCATCGCGCGCTCGGTAAGTGCGTCCTCGCCCTTCCCGATCATGGTGTTGCCGGGACGCTCCGCGCCGATCTCGACGTTCTCCAATGCCGTCATCGAACGGAACAGGCGGATGTTCTGGAAGGTACGTCCGAGGCCCGCAGCCGTGCGTTGGTGCGGCGCCATGTTGGTGATGTCGGTGCCGTCGAGCACGATCTTGCCCGCGGTGGCCTTGTAGAGGCCGGACAGCACGTTGAGTGTCGTGGTCTTGCCCGAGCCGTTGGGGCCGATCAGTGCATGGACGCCGCCGCGCTTCACGGCGATATCGACGCCGTCGACCGCCTTGAGGCCGCCGAAGTGCTTCGAGAGCCCGGTCACCTCAAGCACGATGTCGCCACCCGCGGTCGCCGGCTTGAGCTGCAGCGCGGCAGCAGCCGGCGGCGCCTTGGTGCGCGCGCGCCAGCGCGTGAAGGCGTCCGAGACAAAGCCCCAGATGCCGTCGGGCATGAAGCGGATGATCAGGATCACGAACAGGCCGTAGATCGCGAGATAGAGGCCCGGCACGCTCTTGAGGAAGCGCAGCCATTCCGGGATCAGGATCAGAAGGCCCGTACCTATCGCTGCGCCGATCGGCGAGGCCACGCCGCCGAGCAGCGACATGGTCAGGAAGCCGATCGATTCCGCGAACGAGAACTGATCCGGGCTGACATAGGCGAAGCCGCCCGCGAACAGACCGCCGGCCAGGCCGCCGAGCAGCGCGCAGATGCCGAAGGCGTAGACCTTGGTGCGGAATACGTCGATGCCGTTGACGCCGGCCGCGAGCTCGTTGTCACGCACCGCGCGCATGGCGCGGCCGAGCTTGGTGTCCGGCAGGTGCCAGACGATGTAGCCGACGATCGCGAGCACCGCGACGCAGAAGGCGAGATAGCTCTGCGAGCTCTGGAACAGCGCCGGCCTCTGGATGTTGGCCACGCCGTCCGGCCCGTGGGTCAGGCCGATGGCATTGATCATCACCAGGGTCACGATCTGCTGGAACGAGATCGTCACCATCGCCAAATAGTGGCCGCCGAGCCGCAGCGTCGACATGCCAAGGAACGCGCCGGCAATCAGCGCAATCAGGCAGCCGCCGACCAGGCAGGGCCAGAAGCTCATGTGCAGATCGGTCGTGCCGAGACCAACCGCATAGGCGCCAAAGCCGAAGAATGTCGCCTGCGCCAGATTGATCTGGCCGCAGAGGCCGAGCACGACCGACAGCCCGAACACCGCGATCGAGAAGGTCGTCGCCTGCAACAGGATGTTGAGGACGTAGCCGTCGAACCCCATGCTGCCGGCGAGCGCGACCAGCACGGCGGCGCCGATGAAATACGGCAAGTGACGGATGACCAGCGGCCTCGAGCGCACCGCCGGCGCCGGAATCTGAATGTTGTCGCTGGCGCTCATGCTTTCTCCGCGACACGTTCGCCGAAGATGCCCTGCGGCCGGAAGATCAGGAAGGCGATCAGCACCAGGAAGGCGAAGCCATCCTTGTACGGCACCGAGATATAGGCGGCGCCGAACGTCTCGATCACGCCGAGCGCAAGGCCGCCGATGATGGCACCGGCCACATCGCCGAAGCCGCCGATGATGGTCGCGGCAAACGCCTTCAGCGCGATCGTCGAGCCCATCTGGATCGACACGAACAGGACGGGCGCCACCAGGATGCCGGCGAGCCCGCCGAGCACGGCCGAATAGATGAAGGTGATCATGATCATGGTGGAGACGGAAATGCCGAGCAGCGAGGCCATTTCCTTGTCCTGCGAGGTCGCCTGCAGCTTCTTGCCGAGCAGCGTCTTCTCGAAGAACCAGAAATTGAACAGCACTAGCAGGATCGTGACGCCGATGATCAACAGATACTGGCTGTCGAGATAGACCGGGCCGAGCTGGATGCCGGGCGTATCGAACCAGCCCTGCAGCACCTGCGGCTGCGGGCCATAGATCGCGAGCACGGAATTGGAGAGCAGGATCGAGGCGCCGATGGTGGCGATGATCACGGGCAGATAGGTGCGATGGCGCAGCGGATAGTAGACGCCGAGATTGAAGATGACGCCGAGCAGCGCCATGCCGGCGAGCGCAATCAGGAACGACAGCCAATAGGGCCAGCCGAGATCGACGGCGAACACCACCATCAGATAGGCCGCCACCATCGAGAATTCGCCTTGCGCGAAGTTCACCACGTTGGTGGCGCGGAAGATCAGCACGAAGCCGAGCGCGACCAGCGCGTAGACCGCGCCGATGCCGATGCCCGTGAACAGGAGTTGAAGGACCAGATCCATGACAAGCGTTCGGTTGAAGGAGAACTCGTTTCAACGGCTGGCCGGCGCGGCCTCCCTGGCTATTGCCGGAGAGGCCCTCACCCGCATCAGCCGTTGGATTCGATGTGCTTGTCGAAGACGATCTTGCCCTTGTCGTTCTTCACGATGTTGTAGCCGTGAAGCCCGTCGCCGTTCTGGTCGAAATTGTATTCGCCCTCGGCGCCCGGGAATTTCTTGATCGCCAGGATCGCGTCACGGATCTTCTCGGGCTCGGTCGAACCGGCCTTGTTGATCGCCGTGGCCAGCACGGTGACGGCATCATAGGTCCAGGCGCTCTGGTTGTCGGGCGCGACCTTGACCGCATCACGATAAAGCTTGCCGAACGCCTTCGAGGCGTCGCTGGAATCCTCCGCGTAGTCGGCAACACCATAGGTGTTGTAGAGCGCAGGACCGGCGAGCTTGAGCGCGGTGATGTTGACGATCGAGGGCGAGCCGACCCACGGAATATTGACGCCGAGCTGACGCAGCTGGCGGGCGAAGATGCCGAGATCGTTCTCGAAGGTGAAATAGGAACCGAGGATATCCGCGCCCGACTGCTTGATCGCAAGCACGACTGGTGTGAAGTCCTGACTCTGGTTGGCATAGCCCTGATCGAGCACCGGCGGCGCGCCGAGCTTCTGCAGCGCTTCGGTCAGCGCCTTGCCGCCGGCGGTGCCGAACGCGTCGGTCGAATGCAGCACGGCCCACTTCTTCTTGCCGAGCGTGTTGACGCCGTATTCGGCGATCACGCGGCCCGAATAGCTGTCGTTCGGACGGAAGCGGAATAGCCATTTGTTGCCCATGTGGGTGAGATTCGGATCGGTGCCGCCGATCATCACGGGCTTGCCGAGCTTCAGCACGTCGGGCGCCATCGCATGGACCTGCGTCGAACGGATCGAGCCAAGGAAGCCGACGATGTCGGACTGGGCGGCGAGCTTGGAAAACGCGAGCACGATGCCGGGGTTGGTGGTCTGATCGTCCTCGATGATCAGTTCGCCCTGCTTGCCGAGGATGCCGCCGGCCTTGTTGACGGCCTCGAGCGCCAGCTTGGCGCCCTTGATGGCGTACCCGCCGGATTCGGCCGCGGGACCGGTGACGGGCGCGCACATGCCGATCTTGATGGTCGCACCTTGCGCCTGTGCGCTCCGCAGCAGCGCAGGAGCAGCGAGACCTGCCGCCAAGCCGGCGGAAAACTCACGTCTCGTCAGTTTCATTCAATCCTCCCTGTATTACGCCGAGCTTGCATGTCGGCTGCATTGAGACGAGCTAGACGCGTAGACTTGTTGCCCCACCCATGGCCATCACGCAGCGCGACGAACAAACGTTTACGCCGCTGCAGCGCACCCGACGCGCAACGGCGATTTATCGATCTAAGCGTATGGGCGCAGCTAATCATGATTGCACATTGCACGCAATAGCCATCATGACGGTGCGTAAATGCCTGCAACGAGCGACCACGGCCCCGATCACGTGATAGTGTGACCGGCGGGGCAGCCATCCATGTCGATGCCAAGAGCGAAATCGCGGACCAGACGGAAACAGCCGGCCTATGCGCTGATCAAGAATGCATTGGCAAAGCGCATTCGCACCGGTGACGTTCCGGCCGGAACCGTTCTCTCCGAATCGGCGATTGCGACCTTGTTTGGCTCCAGCCGCTCCCCGGTGCGGCAGGCCTTTGAGCAGTTGGAGCACATCGGCCTGGTGCGCCGGTTCGACGGCCGTGGCGTGATCGCCGGCAAACGCAAGGTCGAACCTCGACGCGTCCCAATCACGCCGGAAATGCTGGGGCTGACCGACGGGCCGGTCGAGGCGGTGCGAAGCGACGCCTGGGACGCCCTCTACTATGAGCTCGAACGTGAAATCATCTACCGCTCGCTCTTCGGACGCTTCCGCGTCAGCGAACTCGCACTGGCGCGGCATTTCCGCGTGGGACGCACGGTTGCCCGCAACCTGCTGCTACGTGCGCAGGCGATCGGAATCCTGGAGAAGGGCGCCAAAGCCCACTGGTACGTGGTGCCACTGGACGAGGATCGCGTCCGCGACATCTTCGAAGTGCGGGCAACCCTCGAGCCGCTCCTGCTGAAATCCGCTGCTACGAGGATTCCAGCGGCGCTGCTGGACCGGATGGCGGAGCGGCTGCGCGAGGGAATCCGGTTCCGCGACCGCGTCGGCGTCGCCGAGCTCGACGAAATCGAAGGTCATCTCCATATCCAGTGCCTGGGTTACGGCACCAATCGCGAGATGATCGAAGCCCTCAAGCGCACCCACTGCGCTTTCGTGATCGGCAAACACATCCAGGTGGCCCTGACCGCGCCGCAGATCGATTCCTTCATGGATGAGCATCTGGTGATCATTGAAGCGTTGCGCGCGCGCGACGGGGACGCGGCGGCTGCGACGTTGCGCCGCCATATCGAGTGGTCCCATTCGAAAGTTGCCGGCTGGATCGCCGAATTCCGCGCCATCAACGTGATTTCGCGCGTGCCTTACATGGCCTAGCCTGTATTGCCGAGCACCATCGTGCGAAGTCTTGACTACTCGTCGGCCTCGACCTCGACGTCATCGATGGACGTCATTCCGGCCAGGCTCGCCTCCAGCGCGCCCAGCATGTCCTGGAGTTCCGCAAGCTTGCGCGCGCCATAGCGCCGGGTGATCGCGGCATAGATGGCTTCCGATGTCGGCGCCACCGCCTCGATCAATTTCAGGCCCTTCGTCGAGATCGAGACGACCGCGCGCCGAAGGTCGTTCTCCGCCGCCTTGCGCTCAATCAACTGACGGGCCTCGAGATCGCGCAGGATTCGCGACAGGCTCGGCCCGAGCAGGAACGCCACGCGCGCGAGCTCGGTGACCTCG
This sequence comes from Bradyrhizobium sp. ISRA464, assembly GCF_029910095.1. NCBI lineage: Bacteria > Pseudomonadati > Pseudomonadota > Alphaproteobacteria > Hyphomicrobiales > Nitrobacteraceae > Bradyrhizobium > Bradyrhizobium sp. ISRA464. The sequence goes on from NZ_CP094526.1 coordinate 5,540,493, forward strand.
ATCTCGTCGACGGAGGTGAGCGCGCGCAGGATCCGCCATTGCTGCTCGGTCAGCCCATGATTGCGCAGTGACGGGCGGAATTGCCGCATCACGGCCTCGCGCGCCCGGAGCAGCGACATCGGCAGCGAGCGCGAGAATTCGCGCATCGGCGCGCGGCGGGGTGACTCGGCCTCGGCCGGCGCTGATCGCATGTCGTTCGACGATTTCTTGCGCGCCATTGCTCAATCCACTGCCACGAACTTTTGCGTTGCACCAAATCTCGATTCAGTTTGCGGGAATTCACTTAACATGTTAATCATCTCCCGACATCCAAATTTGTGTATCACGCATGGCCCTCTCCCAGGACGATATCCGCACTGCCGCCGCAAGGCTCGACCAGGCGGAAAAGACCCGCAAGCAAATCCGCCAGCTTTCGCTGCAATATCCTGGCATCACCCTTGAAGATGCCTACGCGATTCAGAAGGCCTGGGTCGAGATGAAGGTGGCGCAGGGCCGTGTCGTCAAGGGCCACAAGATCGGCTTGACCTCGAAGGCGATGCAAAGCGCGCTCAACATCGACGAGCCCGATTCCGGCATCCTGCTCGACGATATGTTCTTTGCCGATGGCGGACTGGTGCCGAGCGATCGCTTCATCGGGACACGGGTCGAAGCCGAGCTCGCCTTCGTGATGAAGCATCGCCTGGCGGGACCGAACTGCACCCTGTTCGACGTGCTCAACGCCACCGACTTCGTGGTGCCGGCGCTTGAAATCCTGGATACACGCGTTGAGCGCGTCGACCCCGAGACCAAGGCGACGCGCAAGATCTTTGACACCATCGCCGACAATGCCGCCAATGCCGGCATCGTGCTCGGCGGCCGGCCGATCCGCCCGTTGGACGCCGATCTGCGCTGGGTCGGCGCGCTGTGCTTCCGTAATGGACAGCTCGAGGAGACCGGGCTTGCCGCCGGCGTGCTGAACCATCCGGCGACTGCCGTGGCGTGGCTTGCCAACAAGATCGCGCCCAACGGGCTCGCATTGGAGGCCGGCCAGGTGGTGCTGGCGGGCTCCTTTATCCGCCCGATCGAGACCCGCAAAGGCGACACGATTCAGGCCGACTATGGAGCTTACGGTTCCGTGAGCTGCTACTTCGCCTGACGCCGGACGCAATCGCAAGGAGACTGCTCATGCCGCACTTCACGCTTGAATACTCCGCCAATCTCGACGGTCTCGTCGACATGGCCGAGACCGTCGAAGTGGTGCGCAAGGCAGCGGCCGAAACCGGCATCTTCCCGCTCGGCGGCATCCGCGTCCGCGCCATCAAATGCGAGCATTATGCAATCGCCGACGGCCGGGAAAACTACGGCTTCCTCGACATGGTGCTGCGCCTCGGCGAAGGCCGCGATCTCGCCACCCGAAAGAAGGCCGGCGAGCACATCTTCAAGGTGCTGTCGGCCCATCTCGATCCGGTATTCGCCAAAGCCAAGTTGGCGCTGTCGTTCGACATGCAGATCAACGACAAGGAGACGAGCTGGAAGCGCAACAACATCCATGAAGCGCTGAAAGTGGAGACCGTCAATGGATAAGGCCAGCCCGAAATCTGCAGACCTGTTCCAGGCCAATCGCGACCGCGCGGCCCCCCTGCTCGCCAAGCTGAAGGCCGAAGGCATCGGCCACATGATCGACGGCAAGGTCGTGCCGTCGGTGACGGGTCAGACCTTCGAGACGAAGTCGCCGATCGACGGCACCGTGCTGGCGTCGGTCGCAAAGGGCAATGCGGAAGATATCGATCGCGCCGCGACCGCTGCTGCCCGCGCCTTCAAGGCCTGGCGCGACGTGCCGGCGGCACAGCGCCGCAAGCTCCTGCATCGCGTGGCCGATGCGATCGAGGAGCGTGCCGACGACATCGCCGTGCTCGAATGCATCGACACCGGTCAGGCGCACCGCTTCATGGCCAAGGCCGCGATCCGCGCCGCCGAAAACTTCCGTTTCTTTGCCGACAAATGCGCCGAGGCCCGTGACGGCCTGAACACGCCGAGCGAGGAGCACTGGAACATCTCGACCCGCGTGCCGATCGGCCCGGTCGGCGTGATCACCCCGTGGAACACGCCGTTCATGCTCTCGACCTGGAAGATCGCGCCGGCGCTCGCTGCCGGCTGCACGGTCGTGCACAAGCCGGCGGAATGGTCACCGGTGACCGCTGACCTGCTGGTCAAGCTCGCAGAGCAGGCCGGCATCCCCGATGGCGTGTTCAACACCGTGCACGGCTTCGGCGAGGACGCCGGCAAGGCGCTGACGGAACATCCCGCCATCAAGGCGATCGGTTTTGTCGGCGAGAGCGCAACCGGTTCGGCGATCATGGCGCAGGGCGCGCCGACCCTGAAGCGCGTGCATTTCGAGCTCGGCGGCAAGAACCCGGTGATCGTGTTCGACGATGCCGATTTCGACCGCGCGCTCGATGCGGTCGTGTTCATGATCTACTCGCTCAATGGCGAGCGCTGCACGTCCTCCAGCCGTTTGCTGGTCCAGCAGAGCATCGCCGACAAGTTCATCGAGAAGCTGACGGCGCGGGTGAAGGCGCTGAAGGTCGGTCACCCGCTCGATCCAGCGACCGAAATCGGGCCGCTGATCCACGAGCGGCATCTCGCCAAGGTCTGCAGCTATTTCGACGTTGCGAAGCAGGACGGTGCCACCATCGCCGTCGGCGGCAAGCCGCATGATGGCCCGGGCGGCGGACACTATGTGCAGCCGACATTGGTGACCGGCGCCAATGCCACGATGCGCGTCGCGCAACAGGAAGTGTTCGGTCCGTTCCTGACCGTGATCCCGTTCCGCAACGAGGCTGATGCCATCGAGATCGCCAACGGCGTACAATACGGCCTCGCCGGTTATGTCTGGACCGGCGACATGGGCCGGGCGCTGCGCGTGGCGGATGCGCTCGAAGCCGGTATGATCTGGCTCAACTCGGAAAACGTCCGCCATCTGCCGACGCCGTTCGGCGGCATGAAGGCCTCGGGCATCGGCCGCGACGGCGGTGACTACTCGTTCGATTTCTACATGGAAACCAAGCACGTCTCGCTCGCGCGCGGGACGCACAAGATTCAGAAACTGGGAATCTAGCCAACCGTCGTTCCGGGCGATGTGGAGCATCGAACCCGGAACTTCGAGATTCCGGGTTCGGTCCTGACGGACCGCCCCGGAATGACGATCCAGAGGGGAAGCACCATGCCCGTTCCGCAGCACGTCTTCGATCCGCCGTTCAACATCATCCGTTGCAGCCACGTCATTCTCGATGTGACGGACCTCGACGCGAGCGCCGCGTTCTACGAAAAGACCATCGGCCTGCACATCGAGGGCCGCGACGACAGGGCGGTGTACCTGCGGGCCTACGAGGAGCACCAGCATCACTCGGTGGTGCTGCGCAAGGCGCCGAAGGCGACCTGCAACCGGCTCGGCTTCAAGGTCGGCAATGACCGCGACCTCGACAAGGCGGCAGCATTCTGCTCCGAGAACGGCATCGAGCACGCGTTCGTCGACCAGCCGTTCCAGGGCCGCACCCTGCAATTCACCGATCCCTTCGGCTTCCAGATCGAGCTCTACGCCACGATGGAGAAGCGCCCGCATCTGCTCCGGCGCTACGACCTCTACAAGGGCTGCCATCCGCAGCGGCTCGACCATTTCAACGTGTTCGCGGCCGAGGTGCAGGACACCGTCGACTTCTACGCCCGGCTCGGCTTCCGCCTCACCGAATATGCCGAGGAGGACGGCGCGAACGGCCGCATTGCGGCGGCCTGGATGCACCGCAAGGGCAATGTGCACGACTTCGCCATCACCAACGGCAAGGGCCCGCGCCTGCACCACATCGCTTATTGGGTGCCGACCGCGATGAACATCGTGCATCTCTGCGACGTGATGGCCTCAAGCGGCTTCCTCAAGAACATCGAGCGCGGCCCCGGCCGGCACGGCATCTCCAACGCCTTCTTCCTGTATGTCCGCGATCCCGACGGCCATCGCATCGAGCTCTACACCAGCGACTACTTCACCGGCGATCACGACCACGAGCCGCTGCGCTGGTCGCTGCGCGATCCGCGCCGCCAGACGCTTTGGGGCGCGCCGGCGCCGCGCTCCTGGTTCGAGGAAGGCTCACCGTTCGCAGGCCAGGCCGTGCGCGAGCCGCGCTTCGTCGCGGACGTGCTGGTTGCGGACTGACGGGAATTTGCAATGCCTGCTCCTCGCCTCGCCACCTATTCCGCCAACGGTGCAATCCGATATGGTGCCGTCACCGACACCGGCATCGTCGATCTCTCTTCGCGGTTCGCCAAGGACTATCCGACGCTGCGCGAAGCGATCGCCGCGGGCGCGCTGATGAAGCTCGCGGACACCGCCGCCGCCCGCTCGCCCGATCACGCGCTCGACGCGGTCGCCTTGCAGCCGCCGATCCCGTCGCCGGAAAAGATCATCTGCATCGGCGTCAACTATCCGGACCGCAACGCCGAGTACAAGGACGGCTCGGACGCCCCGAAATATCCGAGCATGTTCCTGCGCGTGCCGCGCTCCCTCGTCGGCCACAACGCATCCCTGGTGCGCCCACGCGCCTCGCCGCAGCTCGACTATGAGGGCGAGCTCGTGCTGGTCATCGGCAAGGCCGGCCGGCACATCCCGGAAAGCGCTGCGCTCGACCACATCGCGGCGGTTTCGCTGTGCAATGAAGGCACCATCCGCGACTGGGTGCGCCATGCGAAATTCAACGTCACCCAGGGCAAGAATTTCGATTCCACCGGCAGCTTGGGTCCGTGGATCGTGCCCTATACCAGCGAAGCGCAAATCGCCGACATCCGCCTGACCACGCGGGTGAACGGCGAGACGCGGCAAGACGACCGCACCTCGCGCTTGATCTTCGGCTTCCGCTACCTCATCAACTACATCTCGACCTTTACGACACTGGTTCCCGGCGACATCATCGTCACGGGCACGCCGACCGGCGCAGGTGCGCGGTTCGATCCGCCGCGCTATCTGAAGCCGGGCGATGTCATTGAAGTCGAGGCCGAGGGCGTCGGAACCTTACGCAACGGCGTCGTCGACGAAGCCAGCCAATAACCTCCAGCAAAGCTGGAGGTTTGATTGGGAACCGCCAAAGGCGGTTTTAAGGGATGTTAGGACGATTGCTTGGATTTTGGGGCAGCTGAAATCTTTAGCTCAAACTGATCCAGTTGCTGGTCGGCCATTTCCTGATTCTTGATGTAGGCCCGGATCATTTCCTCATCGCGGCCGACGGTCGTGACAAAATATCCGCGTGCCCAGAATTTGTGGCCCAGGAAATTTCGCATCTTCCGTTCGACGTTCTGCGCGATCCAGATCGAACTCTTCCCCTTCATATACCCGATGATCTGCGCCACCGAATATTTCGGAGGTATCGATATCAGCATGTGGACATGATCCGGCATCAGGTGACCTTCCTCGATCCGGCACTCCTTCCGTCGTGCCAGATCGTGAAATACCTGGCCCAGATGTCGCTTGATCTTCCCGAACAGCAGCTTCTTGCGGTACTTCGGCGTAAACACGACGTGGTACTTGCACTCCCAAGTCGCGTGATTAAGATGATTGTACTCTGCTTCCATCATGGTCTCCTTGAGGGTTCTTGGCGGTTCCCCAAGGAGACTCCATGACTTCATTCCCGCAGCTGTAGAACTGCCGGTTTTCGCCCCGCCATAGGCGGGGGCTTAGCAGGCTTGGTTAGCAAACGAACGGACAGTGCCATGACCTCAACATCCGGCGGCGAAGCGATCGTCAACGGTCTTGTCGCCCACGGCGTCGACACCGTCTTCGGCCTGCCCGGCGCGCAGATCTATGGCCTGTTCGATGCGTTCCACCAGGCGCAGCTCAAGGTGATCGGCGCGCGGCACGAGCAGGCCTGCGGCTACATGGCATTCGGCTATGCACGCTCCAGCGGACGGCCCGGCGTGTTCAGCGTGGTGCCCGGCCCCGGCGTGCTGAATGCCTCGGCCGCGCTGCTCACCGCGTTCGGCTGCAACGAGCCGGTGCTGTGCCTGACCGGGCAGGTGCCGACGCAATTTCTCGGCAAGGGCCGCGGTCATCTGCACGAGATGCCGGATCAGCTTGCGACCCTGCGCACCTTCGTGAAATGGGCCGACCGCATCGAATATCCCGACAATGCGCCCGCGATGGTGTCGCGCGCGTTTCAGGAGATGCTGTCGGGTCGGCGCGGACCGGCCTCGCTGGAGATGCCGTGGGATGTATTCACACAGCGCGCCCAGGTCGCGACGGTCAAGCCGTTCGACCCGCTGCCGGCGCCGCAGCCCGATCCTGACCGCATCAGGGCGGCCGCCGACCTGATCGCCGGCAGCAAGACGCCGATGATCTTCGTCGGCAGTGGCGCGATCGACGCGCGCGAGGAGATTCTCGAGCTTGCCGAGATGATCGATGCGCCGGTCGTCGCCTTCCGCAGCGGCCGCGGCATCGTCTCCAACGCGCATGAGCTCGGGCTCACGATGGCGGCGGCCTACAAGCTCTGGCCGAAGACCGATCTGATGATCGGCATCGGCACCCGGCTGGAATTGCCGACGATGTCGCGCTGGCCTTATCGGCCGGACGGGCTGAAATGCGTGCGCATCGATATCGATCCCGTCGAGATGCGCCGATGGCCGGCCGATGCCGCCGTGATTTCCGACGCGAAAGCTGGCACCGCCGATCTCGTCGCCGCCGTGCGCAAGGCCGGTTACAGCAAGACGAGCGGCCGCCGCGCCGCGATCCGTGAGGCGACCGTTGCCGCCGGGCACGAGATCCAGCGCATCCAGCCGCAGATGGCCTACCTGAAGATCCTGCGCGAGGTGCTGCCGGCGAATGCCATCATCACCGACGAGCTATCGCAGGTCGGCTTCGCCTCCTGGTACGGCTTCCCGATCTACGAGCCGCGCACCTTCGTCACTTCGGGCTATCAGGGCACGCTCGGCTCGGGCTTTCCGACCGCGCTCGGCGCCAAGGTCGCCAACCCGAACAAGCCGGTGGTCGCGATCACCGGCGACGGCGGCTTCATGTTCGGTGTGCAGGAGCTCGCCACGGCCGTGCAGTTCAAGATCGGCGTGGTGACGCTGGTCTTCAACAACAACGCCTATGGCAATGTCCGCCGCGACCAGCGCGAACGTTTCGACGGCCGCGTCGTCGCCTCCGACCTCGTCAATCCGGATTTCGTCAAGCTCGCGGAGTCCTTCGGCGTGGGGGCTGCCCGCGTCACCTCGCCCGATCATTTCCGCCCCGTGCTGGAGAAGGCGCTGGCCGACGGTGGCCCCTACGTGATCTCGGTCGAAGTGCCGACCGACTCCGAGGTCTCGCCCTGGGCATTCATCCACCCGGCGAAGAACAACTAACGCAGGGCACGATCGCCGTCGGCCTAAAGGCCGACGGCGCCTCGGCGTACCTTGCGAAAGGTCAGGTTGATGCGCTGGCGGCCGAGCACGCCGTGCTCGCCGTCGGCGAGCGGCGCGACGCCGTGGAACGCCAGCCGCGACGGCCCGCCCCACACCACGACATCGCCATGCTCCAGGCGGTAGCGCCGCGTCGGATCGCCGCGCTTGAGGCCGCCGAACAGGAAGATCGCCGGCAGCCCGAGCGACACCGAGACGATGGGTGCTGCGAAATCCAGCTCGTCCTTGTCCTGATGCAACGACAGTTTCGCGCCCGGCACATAGCGGTTGATCAGGCAGGCCTGCGGCGCAAAGCCGTCGAAGCCGGCCTCTGCCGCGGCGTCGGCAGCGAGCTTGCGCAACGCCGGCGGCATCGGCGGCCACGGCGCACCCGAATTCGGATCGATGCCGTCATAGCGATAGCCGCTGGGGTCCGAGACCCAGCCGAGGCTGCCGCTATTGGTCATCGCGACCGACATCCGGTGGCCGCCTGGCGTGATCAAATGGCGGAACGGCGCCTGCTTTACGATTTCGCGCAGGGCTGGGATCAGCTCGGCCTCGAACGGCCTGGCGAAGCCGCGCAGCACGACGGCGCCCTCCGCCATCGTCTCGCGCGGGGGCCTTGCGTCGCCAACGGTCTCGAACAGATCAGCGGTCACGCTTGTCCGCACTCATGTCGCATCGTGGAAGATCACGCCAACGGTGTGGCGATGGCCGGAGCGGATCCGGCTGACGCCGTGGCGCAGATTAACGCGATAGGACCCGCGTGTCCCCTGCACCGGGCGATGATGCACGGCAAAGGCCACCGCATCGCCTTGCGTGAGCGGCACCACCTCGGGCCGCGACTGCATCCGCGGCCGCTGTTCCGTCAGCACGAATTCGCCGCCGGTGAAATCGCGCCCCGGCTGCGACAGCAGGATCGCAACCTGGATCGGGAACACGTGCTCGCCATAGAGATCCTGGTGCAGGCAGTTGTAGTCGCCTTCGCCATATTGCAGCAGAAGCGGCGTCGGGCGCGTCTGCCCGGCATCATGGCAGCGCTTGAGGAACGCCGCATGCGATGCGGGATAGCGGATGTCGATCGCCATCGTCTGGTTCCAGCGATTGGCCGTGACGGTCAGCTGCGCATAAAGTGCCGGCCGCAGTTCCGCGATCAGATCCGGCAGCGGATAGGAGAAGTATTTGTACTCGCCGCGGCCAAAACCGTGGCGGCCCATCACCACCTTGCTGCGGAACAGGCCGTCATCGGGATAGAGCGCGGCGATTGCGTCGCACTCCTGCGGGGTCAGCAGGCTCGGAAGGACGGCGCAGCCCTGCCCGTCGAGATCGGCCGTGATCCGGTCCCAGTCCAACGCGTCGACGCGGACGGAGATGCCGGTGGTTGAGCGGGTGATAGTTTTGACGGTTGCTGTCATGGGGTTGAATCTGGTCCATGATCGCGGCTCGCGCCACCCGATTTCCGGCAGGAGCATGCTGGGAACAGCGCCGCAAATTTCGCTGTCGTCCGGCGAAGACGGCCCGTGGAGAGAACACTGCCCCGCTCGCGGAGAACGACGCGAGGAAAGAGTATCGGCCGACTTTGCCCGGCGTGTGGTGAGAGATCAGCCCAGTACCGGCAGCGTGATCACGTCGTAGCCGTGCCGGATCGTGCGCTTTAGCACGGGATCTTCCATCTCGAACTCGAAGCGGCTCGCCGGGCGGATACCGCCTTTGGCCGCGAAGGTGCCTCCGAACATCGCGCAGCCGTCAGGCAACCCGCGCCCACCGAAACCTCTGTTGATCAGGTTCTGCACCGGCAGCATGTGGTCCAGCGTGCCTTCCTGGTAGAGCACGCGCTGACCGCCGATCACGGCCCAGGAGCGCAGGATCAACTGGTCCCAGTGGCCGATCACATCCTCGAGCTCCCACAGCTCGGACGCGATCGGCTTGTCGCACATCTGCTTCGAGACGGTGACGTTGTAGCTCTCGACCTTGCGGTCGGTGTGGTCGGAGCCGCAACCGACGAAGGTGCGGCCCTGCCAGCCGATCAGCACGAACTCGACCTCGCCGCTGGAGTCCCCGCCGCAAACCTCGATCGCATCCGCGAAGGTGAGCCGGCGCGCCGAGCAGCGGTAATAGATCGGCGTCGTGGCGGGCCGCGCGATGCCGAGCGCCTCGAGCTCGGCGATATGCTTGTCGCGCGCAACCGGATCGCGGCCGGTCCACCCGGCGATCACGGCCTGCCTGATCTCGAGCGTGAGCGGCGTCGCGACGCCCTTGTCGTCGACGTTGAAGGTGAGGTCAAACACGGATCACGGTCTCCATCCCGGCCGCAAGCTCGAAGATGCGGCGATCCGAACTACCCGCGGCGGCGAGCATCAGGCCGACCGGCGCCTCGCCCTCGCGATGCGCCGGCAGCGAGATCGCGCAGCCGTCGAGCACATTGATCAGCGAGGGATTGCGCAGCGCGCGCAGGTTCTGCGTTGCAAACGCCTTGTCGTCGGCGAGATCGGCGATGGCCGGCGGCAGATTCGCCGTGGTCGGCAGCACCATCGCGTCATAGGGCGCGATGCGCTTTTCGGTGCGGGCGATAAACGACCGCCGCGCATTGAAGAGATCGATGTAGTCGGCGGCAAGGAAACCCTCGCCGCGCAGGATGCGCACCGACACGCGGGGATCGTAGATGTCGCCCTTGCTGGCGATCAGGAAGCGATGCCAGGCGTAGCTTTCGGCCGCGGAGAAACCGCCTTTTGCGTTCATCACGCCGACATCGAGTAGTTCCGGCAGTTCGATTCGCTCGATCAGTGCGCCGGCACGCGACAGGGCCGCGAGCGCACGCTCGAAGGTCTTGGCCACCGCATCATCGAGATCGTCGAGCACGACGGTGGTCGGGACCGCGAGCCGCATGCCCTTCACTGGACGCGGGGTGAGCGGTTCGACCTTCTCGTCGGCGAGCACCGCATCGAGCGTCGCGCAGCAGGCCACCGAATTTGCCAGCGGCCCGTAGCTGTCGAGCGTGAACGACAGCGGCACGCCGCCATCGAGCGGAATGCGGCGCTGTGTCGGCTTGTAGCCGACGATGCCGTTGAAGGCCGCCGGGATCCGGCAGGAGCCGCCGGTGTCGGTGCCGAGCGCGCCATAGGCCATGCCGTCGGCGATCGAGACCGCGGCACCGGACGACGAGCCGCCGGGCACATGGCCGACGCTCCGGTTCCAGGCGCTCTTCGGCGTGCCGTAATGCGGGTTGATGCCGATGCCGGAATAGGCGAACTCGGTCATGTTGGTGCGGCCGATCACGATGAAGCCGGCGCGCCGCAGCCGCGCCACCACGGGGGCATCGGCCTCCGCCGGCGCGGAATCCTCCAGCGCCCGCGAACCGGCGCGCGTCACCTGCCCCTTGATGTCGAAAAGATCCTTGATCGAGACCGGGATGCCGGCAAAGGGTGACGGCGCGGCGTTGGCCTTGCGCAGCCTGTCCATGGCGTCGGCGGCCTCAAGGGCAGCGTCCTTGTCGACATGGATGAAGGTGCGCTGGCCCTCGCCAGCGGGATCAGCGATCCTGGCGATGCACTGCTCGACGAGCTTGCGGGCGGAGGTGGTGCCGCTGGCGAGATCGGCGGCAAGGGAGGCGAGGGTCGGATTATTCGGCATAGCTCTCACTTCATGGCTTGCATCTGATTGTCGCGCGAACCGGCGTCGATTTCCAGATGGCTTGCGCCAGACCCGGCCCTGACCGTCCGCATCACTTCAACCCGAAATAGGCGCGATGTAGCTCCTCATTGCCGCTCATCTCGGCAACCGTGCCGGAGAAGCGGATCCGTCCGCCTTCCAGCACGAACACGCGGGTGGCGACGTCAAGGAAACTGATATTTTGCTCGGCAATCAAGAGCGCCAATCCCCGCCCCTGCAGGCTGGAGAGAGCGCGGATCACCTCCTTGACGAACAGCGGTGACAACCCGGCCGAGGGCTCGTCCATGACCAGCAGCTTCGGATCGGCCGACAGCGCCTTGGCGATGCCGAGCATCTTGCGCTGGCCGCCCGAAAGGCTGGAAGCCGGATCGCGACGCTTGTCGCGCAGCACCGGGAATAAGCCGTACAGCTCATCGACCCGTGCCCCCGGATTGGTATGCCCCAAGGCCTGCGCGCCGACCCGAATGTTCTCCTCGATCGACAGATCGGGGAACACCGCGAGCTCCGACATATAAGTCATGCCGCGCTTCATGCGGTCCGACGAGCGCATCCGCGTGATGTCCTCGCCGCCGAGCTTGATATGGCCGCTGCGCGTCTCGATCAGGCCGACCAGCGATTTCAGGAAGGTGGTCTTGCCCGCGCCATTGGCGCCGAGCAGCAGCACGGTCTCGCCGGCGCGGACGTCGAGATCGACGCCCCATAGCACCTGCATTGTGCCGTAGCCTGCATCGACGCCCTTGGCGTCCAGAAGCGGCGCCGCGTCAGTGGGCATGCTCGCCTCCCAAAAACACCTCGATCACCTGCGGCTCGCGCACCGCGGTCGCCAGCGTGCCCTCGAAGATCTCCTTGCCCGCATTGAGCACGATGACGCGGTCGGTGATCTGCTCGATGAAGCCCATGAGATGCTCGACCACGATGATCGCCATTCCGGTCGCGGCCAGCGCCTTGATGCGTCCGGCAATCCAGTCGAGCTCCGCCGGGTTGAGGCCGGCGGCGAGTTCGTCGAGCAGCAATAGCCGCGGGCGGGTCGCGAGCGCGCGGGTGAGATCCAGCATCTTCTGCTGCGCACTGTTGAGATCGGCTGCCGGGCGGTCGGCGACCTCCTTCAGCCGGTATTCGTCGAGCAATTCCGCCATCGAGGGCGGCGCCACCCCGGCATGGCCGTAGGCCAGCGCCACCTGGATGTTCTCGCGCACCGACAGCGACAGGAACGGTTTCGGCACCTGGAAGGTGCGGTTGATGCCGCGGTGAACCAGCTTGTGGGAAGCGACACCGCCGGCCACGGCGCCGTCGAAGACCACCTCGCCGCCGTCAGGCGCATAGAGGCCGGAGATCACGTTGATCGCTGTCGTCTTGCCGGAGCCGTTGGGACCGACGAGACCAAGGATTTCACCGGGCACGACGTGAAAGCTCAGGCCATCGAGCGCGTAGAAGCCACCGAAGCGCTTGACCAGCTTGGAGACCTTGAGGAGGGGTGCTTTCTCAGGGGACATACCACCCCCTGCGCGTTGCCAGCGACACCAGCCCTGCGGGCAGGAACAGCACCAGTCCCATGATCAGGAGGCCGTAGATCAACTGGAAATATTGCGGCGTGGTGAAGCCGATCAGGTTGTAGATGCCGTAGAGGATGATCACGCCGACGATTGGTCCGGTGATGGTGGCGACGCCGCCGAACAACGCGAACACAATCGCAAAGATGCTGAACTCGCCGGAGAACACGTTGTCCGGATAGAACACGGAGACGTACCAGGCATAGATGCCGCCCGCGAGGCCGGCGACCAGCGCGGAGGCGAGCCAGGCGATCACCCGCATCTTGACGATGTTGACGCCGGCCATCGAGGCCGAGACCCCGTCCTCACGCACCGCCTGCAAGGCGAGGCCGAAGGCCGAGTTCCTCAGATAGACGACGCCGCCGACCGTCAGCGCCATCACGGCGACAGCAGCGTAGTAGGCGTACGTCGGATTGAACGTCCCGGTCAGCGACACGCCGTAGGGCCCCTTGGTGATGCCTTCGAGCGCCGGATTGGCGACGAAGTGCAGCACGGCAAGCGAGGCCGCCAGATTGGCGATCGCGAAATACGCGCCGGACAATCGCAGCAGCGGTGTCAGCAGCAGGCCAAGCGCCACAGCGACCAAACCGCCGACCACCACGGCAAGGACGGCCGGCGTCTGCAGATGCATCACCATGATGGCGAAGCCATAGGCGCCGGCGCCGAAGAAGCCGACATAGCCGAACGGCAGATAGCCGGTGAAGCCATAGATGATGTTCACGCCTTGCGCGAGGATCAGAAAGATCACGAAGTTGAACAGCAACAGATGGTTTTGATAGACGCCGGGGAGAGCCGCGAACACCACGACCAGCGGCGCCAGGATGAACAGCAGGTGTTTCGATGCGTTAGGCAACGCGCACCCGCCTTCCGAGCAGACCGCTCGGGCGCAACAACAGGATCACGATCAACAACACATAGGGCAGCAAGTCGGCCCAGGAACTGAGATAGGTCTGCACCAGCATATAGCAGACGCCGTAGACGACGCCGCCGAGCGCGGTGCCGAGCGGATTGCCAAGCGAGCCCAGCACCACGATCGCAAACGACGTCACCGTCGCATCCGCGCCGAAGGCTGGCGTCACCGAGCCGAACATGAAGGGCGCGAACACGCCGGCGATGGCGGCGAGCCCCAAGCCGATGCCGAACGCCGCCGCCGAGACGCGGTCGACGTCGATGCCGGTCGCCAGCGCCTCATCGCGCCGTGACATCACCGCGCGGGTCAGCGTGCCGAGCCGCGTGTGGTAGAGATAGAGATAGACGAACGCGATCACGATCAGGCTGGTTACAGCCGCGATCACCCAGGGCGCCGGAAAGCCCTGGCCGAAGATCTGGATCGGCCCCGCCCCGGCCTTGCCGCCGAACCACTTGACCTTGATGGTCGTGAATACGGTTCCCAGCAGCCGGCTCTGGATCGACCGCTCGCTGGTGCCGGCGAAGATCGTGGTGACGGCCTCGATCACCTGCGACAGGCCGAAGAACAGGATGATCGACAGCATTTCCGGGTTGGCCGAGCCCTGCAGACGCGGCACCAGCACCCAGTACAACAGCAGGCCTGCGAGCACGAAGATCACGAAGGCTAGCGGCACCGCGAACAGCGGGTCGAGGCCGGCGATGCCGACCACCCCGACCGCGATGAAGGCGCCGAGCATCAGAATGTCGCCATGCGCAAGATTGACGATGCGCATGACACCGAACACGAGATTGAGACCGATGCCGACGAGGCTGAAATACAGCCCGAACAGCACGCCGGCGACGAGCGCGTAGGTCATGCTACCGCCCGCCCCCGATAACCTCGATTGACGCCGATGACTGCATTACGGCGCCGGATAGACCGGCTTGCCGGTCGCGGTCTCGTGCGGATAGATCGAGACGAACTTGATGTGATCGTGCTCGTCGACCGTGAGCTGGCCGAGCGGCGTCAATTCGCCGACCTGCCCGCCGGTGTCATCCAGCGCAAAGGTGCCGTCGAGCGTCTTGAGCTTGCCGTTGAGCGAGAACACCGCGCGGCGCAGCTCCATCTGGTCGAGGCTGGTCGCCTCCGACAGCGTCTTCTCGATCACCAGCGCGGTGGTGTAGCCGGCCACCGCGTTGAAGCCGAACTCCATCTTGCCGTCGCTGTACTTCCTCTCCCAGGCGGCGCGGAAATCCTTCATGTTCATCCCGAAATTGACGGGATAATCCAGCTCGGACGGCGGCACATAGGTCCAGATGTGCTCGAGGCCCTTGGCGCCGACGTTCTTTTCGAGCAGCTCGGTCTCGAGGCCGGCATAGATCGAGAACAGCATCTTGAACTTGATGCCGACGTCCTGGACGTTGCGCAGGAAGGCGATGTCGTTCGGCGCGTAGCCGAAATGGATCACCGCGTCGGGATTGGCGTTGTTGATGTTGTTGATGATGACGTTGTAGTTCGTGGTCTCGGTCGGTACGCCCTGGTCGTAGACGATCTCGATCGGCGCGCCCGAATCCTTGACGAACTTGCGGAAGGCGTTGGCCTGCGTTCCCGTGAACTCGTTGGTCGCGTAGAGGATCGCGATCTTCTTGATGCCGAGACCCGGACCGTCATGGCTGATGAAGTCCGCCACCGGCTTCGGCCAGATGGTCGACACCGGGTCGGCCATCAGCGCGATATACGGATTGTCCTTGGAGAAGAAGCTCGCGCCGGTGCCGGTCTGATCGAACAGGAACATCTTGTGGTCGCGCGCGATCGCAACCGCCGGCGCCGTCAGCACCGATCCGGAATCCGCCACCAGCAGATCGACCTTATCCTGGGTGATGAGCTGATTATAAAGAGTCGCGGCGGTCGCGGTGTTGCTCTGGTCGTCATAGGAGACGAGCTTGATCGGGATCTTCTTGTCGAACGCCTTCACAAAGACGCCGCCGTCGGCGTTCTTCTGTTCGACCCAGAATTTCAGCGAGCTGTAAACCGGCATCGAGATCGAGGCATAGCGCCCCGAGGACGCATAGAGCGTGCCGATCTTGATCTCGGACGGCGCATCTGCCGCCATGGCCTGCGTGGCAATTGCGAGGCTGGCAGCGAGTGCCGCGCCGGTCATCCTCAGCATGATCTCATTCCTCCCGGATGCTTGATACCGGCGCCCTTCTACGCGCGAGACCGGAGGGACACAAGCAGGCCAGCCTTATCAATTGTGCGAGGGGCGGAATATGCGGCATGCGCGTGGCACAGGCGGCTGCGCGCTGCACGGATAGACCGTTGACGGGCCTTGGTCCAATGTCGCATCAAGATTGGAACGATTTCGGGAGGATTTTCAGACATGGCCGAGCCCGCGCGCGCGAAACCAAAACCGACACCGGAGACCCAGCACTTCTGGGACGGCACGAAGGCGGGCGAATTGCGCCTGCAGCGTTGCGATGCCTGCGCCAATGTCTATTTTCCGCCGCGGCCGTTCTGCCCCTCCTGCGCCTCGCGCAAGGTCTCGGTCTTCAAGGCCAGCGGCAAGGGCAAGCTCTACAGCTATGTCATCAATCATCGCCCTGCCGCGCCCGGCTTCACGCCGCCTTACGCGATCGCGGTGGTGGAGCTCGACGAAGGCCCACGCATGATGAGCAACATCATCGATTGTCCGCAGACGCCGGAGGCGCTCGAGCTCGACATGCCGCTCGAGGTCGCGTTCCAGCAACTCGACGACAAGATCACCCTTCCCGTTTTCCGTCCGGCAAAGGGGTAACGCGATGCGCAGGAACCAGGTTGCCGTCGTCGGTGCGGCTGAAACCACCGAGCTTGGCGTGATTCCGAACATGTCGCAGATCCAGCTGCACGCGGATGCGGCGCTGAACGCGATCGCGGACGCGGGGCTGAAGCTGTCCGACATCGACGGCTTTGCCACCGCGGTCGAGACGCCGCAGCAGGTCGCACATTATCTCGGCATCACGCCGACTTGGGTCGACGGTACGTCGGTCGGCGGCTGCTCCTTCATGCTGCATGTCCGCCATGCCGCCGCCGCGATCGAGGCCGGCCTCTGCAAAACCGTGCTGATCACCCATGCCGAGAGCGGCAAGTCGATGATCGGCAAGCAGCCGCGCTTCACGCCGCCCGACAGTCTCAACGGCCAGTTCGAGGCGCCGTTCGGCGTCTACGGGCCGCCGAGCATGTTTCCGATTCCCGTGCTGCGCTTCATGAAGACCCACGGCATCACCCATGAGCAGCTCGCCATGGTCGCCGTCGTGCAGCGCGAATGGGCAGCGAAGAACCCGCGCGCGACCATGAGGGACCCGATCACGGTCGCCGACGTCCTGAATTCGCGGATGATCGCCTATCCGTTCCGCCTGCTGCAGTGCTGCCTCGTCACCGACGGCGGCGGTGCGCTGATCCTGACCTCGGCCGACCGCGCCAAGGACTTCCCGAAGAAGCCGGTCTACATCCTCGGCACCGGCGAGAGCGTGGAAACGCCGATGGTCAGCCAGATGAAGACGTTCGATTCCTCGCGCGCCTTCAAGGTCGCCGGCCCCCTGGCCTTCAAGGAAGCCGGCATCACGCACAAGGACGTCGATCATCTGATGATCTACGACGCCTTCGCGCATCTGCCGCTCTACGGCCTCGGCGACCTCGGCTTCATGCCCTATGAGGAGACCGGCAAGTTCATCGCCGACGGCAACACCCGCCCAGGCGGCAAGCTGCCGCTCAACACCAATGGTGGCGGCTTAAGCTACATGCACTCCGGCATGTACGGCATGTACGCGCTGCAGGAGAGCGTGCGGCAGATGCGCGGCATCGCGCCGGCGCAGGTGCCGAATGCGAAGATCTCAGTCTGCCACGGCGTCGGCGGCATGTTCGCAGCATCAGGTACCATCATCTTCACGAACGAGAAGTGAGTCATCTGTGAGAGACACGCTGCTCCTTTCCCTCCCTCTCCCCGCCCTCCGCGGGGAGAGGGTTGGGGTGAGGGGCTCTCTCGACAAAGACAGACTCGCGGAGAATCCCCCTCACCCGGATCGCTCGCTTGCGCGTGCGATCCGACCTCTCCCCGCAAGCGGGGCGAGGTAAGGGCGCACGGTCACTCAATCAGGAGAACCACATGGCAAAATCACTGCAGGATAAAGTCATCATCGTCACCGGCGCGGGCCGCGGCATCGGCCGCGAGATCGCGCTGCTCTGCGCGGCCGAAGGCGCGAAGGTCGTCGTCAACGACCCGGGTGGCGCGGCCGACGGCGCCGGCTCGAGCGCGGCGCCCGCCGAGGAGGTGGTCGAGGAGATCAAGAAGCGTGGCGGCACCGCCGTCGCGAACTTCGAGTCGGTGGCGGAAGCGATTCCCGCCAGCAAGATCGTGAAGACCGCGACCGATCATTTCGGCCGGCTCGACGGCGTGGTCAACAATGCCGGCATCCTCCGCGACATGATTTTCCACAAGATGAGCGTGGAAGCCTTCGAGGCTGTCATCAAGGTGCATTTGATGGGCTCGTTCTACGTCTCTCACGCTGCGGCGCGCATTTACCGCGAGCAGGAGAGCGGCTCCTTCGTGCACTTCACCTCGACCTCGGGCCTGATCGGCAATTACGGCCAGGCCAACTACGCCGCCGCCAAGCTCGGCATCGTCGGTCTGTCGAAGTCGATCGCACTCGACATGGGCCGCTTCAACGTGCGCTCGAACTGCGTATCGCCGTTCGCCTGGACCCGCATGATCGGCACCATCCCGACCGAAACCGACGCCGAGAAGGCGCGTGTCGAGAAGATCAAGCAGATGGGGCCGGAGAAGATCGCGCCGGTCTGCGCCTACCTGCTCTCGGACGCCGCCAAGGACGTCACCGGGCAAATCTTCGGCGTGCGCATGAACGAGATCTTCCTGATGGGCCAGTCGCGCCCGATCCGCTCGGTGCATCGCGGCGAAGGCTGGACCCCGGAAACGATCGCCGAGCACGGCATGCCGGCGCTGAAGGGATCGTTCTACAAGCTCGACCGCTCGGCCGACGTCTTCACCTGGGATCCGATCTGACAATTTTATGAAACGTGGTCCCGGCGCACGCGCCGGGACCACACTATCTTCGGTTGCTTCACGGCAACTTGCCCGCTTTGTGCCAGATTGCGGGCGCATGAACGGCCTCCCCATAACAAAAAGCCTGGGAGGACTTCATGACTAATCCAATCCAAACATCTGACCGTCAGGACGACAGCGTGAAGGCGTTCGACCGTCGGACAATCTTGCGCGGTGCAACCGCGCTGGCCGCGACCGCCATGGCCGCGTCCGATGCGACAGCGCGCGACTACGGCCGCAATGCAGAACCGCAGCGCTATCCCGACCCCGATATCGTCGTGATCGACGACAAGCGCTTCAAGGCCAAGGTCGGCAACACCGCGATCAAACGGCTCTACACCGGATGCCTGTGGGCGGAGGGTCCGGCCTGGAATGCGCAGGGCCAGTATCTGGTGTGGAGCGACATCCCGGCCAACCGGCAGTTGCGCTATCTCGACGATGACGGCCACATTTCCGAGCAGTTCCACAAGCCGTCGAACGAAGCGAACGGCTCGACGTTCGATTTCGAGGGACGGCAGATCACGGCCGAACGCACGCGGCTGGTTCGCTACGAGCACGACGGGACCATCACGTCGCTGGCAGAACAGGCCAATGGCAAGCAGCTCAACGGGCCGAACGACATGGTCGTGCATCCCAACGACAAGTCGATCTGGTTCACCGATCCCGGCTATGGCGCGCTCTCGACCTACGAAGGGCAGCGCGCCAACACCGGCTCTCTCCAACCCTACCAGAAGGAAGCGGTCTATCGGATCGACGCATCGACCGGACAGATCACCAAGGTCGCCGACGAGCCGTTCAAGCCGAACGGCATCGCCTTCAGCCACGACTACAAGAAGGTCTATGTCTGCGATACCGGCATCACACATTATCCGAACGCGAAGAACATCGTCTGGCAGTACGACCTCAACGGCGACAAGCTCTCCAACCCGCGCACGCTGATCGACATGACGTTGGACGGCAAGTCAGGCTTCCCGGACGGCATGCGCGTCGACATCGACGGCAACATCTGGGTCGGCGCCGGCTGGGTCGGCCCCGGCTATGACGGCGTGCAGGTGTTCGCGCCCGATGGTCAGCGCATCGGCCAGATCCTGCTGCCGGAGACCTGCGCCAACCTCACCTTCGGCGGCAAGAAGCGCAACCGCCTGTTCATGACCGCGAGCCAATCGCTCTATGCGGTCTATGTCGAGACCAAGGGTGCGCATAACTGCTGAGAGACTTGTCATACGTCGTCATTGCGAGGAGCAAAGCGACGAAGCAATCCATCTTACCGCTTGCGGCTCAATGGATTGCTTCGCTGCGCTCGCAATGACGGCGTATCATCACGGACTAGCCACTATTTCTCAGTCCGGCTGAAATCCCGTTGATCGTGATCTGAATCCCCCGCAGCACCTGCTCGTCAGGGTTCTGCGCGCGATGCTCCTTCAACAGCTCCACCTGCACATGGTTGAGCGGGTCGAGATAGGGGAAGCGGTTGCGGATCGAGCGCTCCAGCAGCGGGTTGCCTTGCAGCAGGCGATCCTGGCCCATGATGTCGAGCAGCGTCTCGATCGAGAGATGCCATTCCCTGCGGATGCGGCCGAAGATCTCCTCGCGCAGCGCGACGTCGGAAACCAGTTCTGCATAGCGCGAGGCGATCGCAATCGAGCTTTTCGCCAGCACCATGTCCATGTTGGAGAGCAGCGTGCGGAAGAACGGCCATTCCTTGTAGAGCTCCTGCAGGAAGGGCATGCCCTGCTCCGGATGCTCGGCGATCCATGTCTCCACCGCGCTGCCAAAGCCGTACCAGCCCGGCAGCATCAGCCGGCACTGCGCCCAGGAGAACACCCAGGGGATGGCGCGAAGGTCCTCGATCTCGCGGGTCTTCTTGCGTGACGCCGGGCGGCTGCCGATGTTTAGCGTCGCGATCTCATTGATGACGGTCGAGCCCCAGAAGTAATCGGCAAAGCCCTCGGTCTCGTAGACGAGGCCGCGATAGGCCTTGAAGGCGAGCGCCGAGATCTGCTCCATCGCCTGCAGATATTCGAGCCGCGGTGCGCTCTTCCGCGGCTGCAACAGGCTGGTCTCGAGCGTCGCGGCGGCGAGGATCTCGAGATTGCTGCGGCCGACCTCGGCATTGGAATATTTCGAGGAGATGATCTCGCCCTGCTCGGTGATGCGGATCTGGCCGTTCACCGCGCCGCCGGGCTGCGCGATGATCGCGTCATAGCTCGGGCCGCCACCGCGCCCGACCGAGCCGCCGCGGCCGTGGAACAGGCGCAAACGCACGCCGTGGCGTTCGAACACCTCGACGAGGCCGATCTCGGCCTTGTAGAGTTCCCAGCCCGAGGTGACGAAGCCGCCATCCTTGTTGCTGTCGGAATAGCCGAGCATCACTTCCTGCACGCTGCCGAGGCTGTCGACCAGCTTGCGGTAATCATGCAGCGCCAACATGCGGTCCATGATGCCGCTGGAAGCCTGCAGATCCTCGATCGTCTCGAACAGCGGCACGATGTTGATCGCGCTGCGGCCGGACGGATTGACCAGCCCGACCTCCTTTAAGAGCACCGCGACCTCGAGCATGTCGGACATGCCCTTGCACATCGAGATGATGCACTGGGAGATCACCTCGGAGCCGAATTTGGCGTGCGCCTCGGCCGCAGCACGGAACACAGCGAGCTCGCCCTGGGTCTCCTCCGAATATTTGACGAAGGGTGAAGCGAGCGGCCGCGCGTTGCGCAACTCATTGACCAGCAGGCTGACCCGGGCGTCCTCGCCGAGCGCCAGATAGGACATGCCGGCATTGGCCGTATCGAACAGCTCGGCAATGGTGCGCTCGTGCACCGCCGAATTCTGGCGGATGTCGAGCCGCGCGAGATGGAAGCCGAAGCAATCCACCGCGCGCCGCAGCAGCCGCAGGCGGCCGCGCGCGATCACGCCGGAATTGTTCGCGATCAGCGAGCGGTTCAGCACGTCGAGATCGGCCTGGAATTCCTTGACGCTCGCATACGGCTCGGCCTTGCCGACGGGCGGCCGCCTGGTCTCGACCTCGAGCCGGGCGGCAGTCGCCACGAGCCTGGCGTAGATGCCCGAGACCGCGAGCCGATAAGGCTCGCCGCTTCGGTGCGGCGAGGTGTCGGGTGAGCGTTCAGCAAGCGTGCGCAGCTCCTCCGAAACGTCGGCGAGATGCGCCGCCAGCGACAGCTCGGCGCCGAGGGCGTGTAGCTCCTCGAGGTAGAAGCTGAGCGCGCAGCTCGACTGCAGCCGCAGCGTGCCGCGCATCACCTCCGCGGTGACGAAGGGATTGCCGTCGCGGTCGCCGCCGATCCAGCTTCCGATCTTGAGAAACGAGGCGAGATCACCGGCCTCGCCGCCCTCCTTGTTCAGGCGATCCTCCAGCGCGCAGTGCAGCCGCGGGACTTCCTGCAGGAAGGTGTAGTCGTAGAAGGACAGGCCGTTGGCGACCTCGTCGAGCACGGTCAGCTTGGTCCGGCGCAGGAGATTGGTCTGCCACAGCGTCACCACCGCGCGGCGGAGCTGCTCGTCGGTGGCCTCGCTCTCGTCCGGCGTCATCTTCAATCGCTCGCGGCGGTCGAGCAGTTCCGCGATCTCCATCTCGCGGTCCATCGTGCTCTTGCGGCGGACCTCGGTCGGATGCGCGGTGAGCACCGGGCTGACCAGCGCGCCTTTGAAGAAGCTGCGGAGATCGGCCGGGCTGATGCCGGCGTCCCTGGCGTGCTTGAGCGTCTGCTCCAGCAGGCTCCGCCGCGGCGCCCCGCCCGGGCCGCCACTGCGCATCTGGCGGATGTTGTTCTGGTCCTCGGCGATGTTGGCCAGATGGGAGAAGTAGCTGAAGGCGCGGACGATCCGCAGCGTCTCGGCGATCGACATGCCGTCGAGGATGGTCTCCAGCTCGCGCCGCGCCAGCTTGTCCTCGTCGCGATGGAACCGGACCGAGGTCTGGCGAATGCGCTCGACCAGGTCGAACGCGTCCGCCCCCTCCTGGTCCCGCACGGTATCGCCGAGCACGCGGCCCAGCAGGCGGATGTCTTTCCGAAGCCGCGCGTCCTCCTCCTGAGCCGTTCTCTCAAGCAGGTTGGCTTCCTCGGCGCGCTTGGCCCGGGTTTCGGTCTCGGAAGGCATGGTCTGGGGAGGCATAGCTGGCTACTCCAGAAGCTTGCCCGGCAATGCCTCGGAGTGTGCAACTTTTTTGCCGCAGCGCAAGATGAACTTGCGCGGTGCACACGTCCACCGCTGTCCCTGCGAGAGCAGGGACCCGGCTACGTCCAGCTTGCCGCGGGATGACGGCGTCCATGGTCCGCCCCCTAGATCCTCCTCCCCGCCCGTTCCCAATACGGGTCGCGCAGGCGGCGCTTGAAGATCTTGCCGGAGTCCTCGCGCGGCAGATTGGTCTGGATCTCGACGTGCTTGGGCACCTTGTAATCGGCAAGCGAGGTCTTGAGCTCTGCGCGGATCGCGGCCGTGTCCAGCGTCACGCCGGGTTGCGGCTCGATCACCGCCATCAGCGCCTCGCCGAACTCCGCGTCGGGAATGCCGAACACCGCGCAATCGTGCACGCCGGGAACCGCATGCAGCACCGCCTCGATCTCCGCCGGATAGATGTTGACGCCACCCGAGATCACCATGTCTCGCTTGCGATCGCAGATGAAGACATAGCCGTCCTCGTCGATATAGCCGACGTCGCCCGAGGTGATGAATCCCTCGCGATCGATCTCGGCGCGCTTCTCGGGCTTGTTGTGATAGGTGAAGTCGGGGTTGCCCGCGATTCGCGAATAGATCTCGCCGATCTGCCCCTGCGGCACCTCCTTGCCGTCATCGCCGATGAAGCGCAGCTCGGCGCCGGGCGAGATCTTGCCGACCGTTCCCGGCTTCTTCAACGCATCCTCGGAATTGGCGAAGGTGACCGCGCCCGATTCCGTCGAGCCGTAGAATTCGTAGATCACCGGTCCCCACCACTCGATCATCGCGCGCTTGACGTCGGGCGGACACGGCGCGGCAGCGTGGATGATGTGGCGCAGCGACGACATGTCGTACTTCCTGCGCACCTGCTCCGGCAGCTTCATCAGGCGAATGAACATCGTCGGCACCATGAAGATGGTGTCGATCTTCTCGCGCTCGATCAGCCGCAGAAATTCTTCCGCGTCGAACCGCGGCATCAGCACCAGCACGCCGCCGAGCCGCCCGGAGCGCAGCCCGAACGAATTTGGCGCGGAATGATAGAGCGGACCCGGTAGGATCGCCCGCGCCCCCGGCTTCAGGCCGTAGATCATCGCCCGCATGGCTTCGGCGTTGGCCGTCTGTGCCGGCGTCGGCGCGAAGCGGCGCACGCCCTTGGGATGGCCCGTGGTGCCGGAGGTGTAGATCATGTTCTGCGGCTGCGGCACCGCCGGCCCCTCGTAGCGCGGATGCTGCGCCAGCCAGGACTCGAAATCGATCGCGAAATCCGGCGTTGCGAGATGATCGGGATCGATCTTGTAGTTCGCCAATATCTCCGGCGGCGTCGGCACGCTGAGCACGGTGACACCTGCCGGGATGGCGCCGCGCAGCGCATGCAGCATATCGGCATGGGCGATCAGGACGCGCGTGCCGGAATCGGTCAACACATAGTTGATCTCCTCCGGCTTGAAGTGCCAGTTGATCGGCACGCCGTAGGCACCGAGCCGCATCGCCGCATAGGCGGCCTCGATGAAGGCGATGTCATTGCGCATCTGCATGCAGACGCTGTCGCCCGGCCTGACGCCGAGCTTGTGCAAGCCGCTCGCAATGCGGTCGGCGCGCTCGGCGATTGCGGCATGGTCGCGCTTACGCTCGCCGCTGATGATGCCGTGGAAGAGTTGGGACGTTTCGCTCATTCTTTCTTCTTTTTGGTCAACTCGAATAGCTACCCTCATGGTGAGGTGGCGCATCGCGCCGTCTCGAACCATGAGGCCCGTGGCCCATTCCTCGAGACGCCGCTTGCGCGGCTCCTCTGGATGAGGTCGGAAGCTGGCTCACGCATCCGCAAAGCGCGGCGCGCGCTTCTCGAGATTCGCGCGTACGGCTTCGGTCTGGTTCGGGCTGCCGAGCAGCTTCTGCTGCTCGACGGACTCCGCAAGCAGCGCCGCAGCCGGATCGACGGAGAGATTGTTCAACATCCGCTTTGCCGCGCGGATCGCATCCGGGCTCTTGCCGGCGATCTCGCGCGCAACCTCGAGCGCCGCGGCGCGGGGATCGTCGCAGACGCGGGTGGCAAGGCCGTAGCTCTGGGCCTCCTGCGCCGAGAAGATGCGCCCGGTGTAGGTGAGCTCGCGCAGGATGTCGTCGCGCACCAGGCTCGCGAGGATTGGCGTGCCCGCCATGTCGGGCACTAGGCCCCATTTGATCTCCATGATCGACATCCGCGCGTCCGGCGAGAGGAAGCGCATGTCGGCACCGAGCGCGAGCTGGAAGCCGCCGCCGAAGGCAACGCCGTGGACTGCGGCGATCACGGGCACCGGAAGCTGGCGCCAACCCCAGACCGCCTGCTGCGGGAAGTTGGCCTTGCCATGGGTGCGAACGGTGAGGTCGCGCTTTTCGCCTCCCGGCACCCCGTTACCGCCCTTCTCCTTCATCGCGGCGAAGCGGCCCATGTCGAGGCCGGCGCAGAAGGCCCGGCCCTCGCCGGACAACACCACCACGCGCAGGCCTTTTTCCTTGGAAAGTCGGTCGGTTGCAGCGACCAACGCCTCGAACATCGCGGCATCGAGCGCGTTCATCTTGTCCGCCCGCACCAGGCGGACATCGGCGATACCGTCCGAAATCGATATCGAAACGCGATCTTCCATTGAAATCTCCTCCGCTTTCCTCGTTGGCGCTTTACAGAAAGGCCGTTGTTCGGTTTTAGTCAATCGACCAATTAACTGACAACCCCCGTGGGTGGAAACGATGTTTAGCGATCAGCTTCTCGCCGGGCGGCGCATACTGGTAACCGGAGGCGGCACCGGCCTCGGCAAGTCCATGGCCTCGCGGTTCCTGCAGCTCGGGGCCGAGGTCCACATCTGCGGACGCCGCAAGGCCGTCTGCGACGAGACCGCCACCGAGCTGATGGGCGAATACGGCGGACGCGTCGTCAGCCACGGCGTCGACATCCGCAACGCGTTGGCCGTCGACGAGATGATCGAGGCGATCTGGACCACCAGCGGCCCCCTCACCGATCTCATCAACAACGCCGCAGGCAATTTCATCTCGCGCTCGGAAGAGCTGTCGCCGCGCGGCTTCGATGCGGTCGCCAACATCGTGATGCACGGCACCTTCTACGTGACGCATGCGGTCGGCCGCCGCTGGATCGCCGGCAAGCACCGCGGCAACGTGGTGTCGATCACCGTGACCTGGGTGCGCAACGGCTCGCCCTATGTGGTGCCGTCGGCGATGAGCAAGTCGGCGATCCACGCCATGACGATGTCGCTCGCGGTCGAGTGGGGCAAATACGGCATCCGCCTCAACACCATCGCGCCCGGTGAAATCCCGACCGAGGGCATGAGCAAGCGCATCAAGCCGGGCGACGAGGCCGGTGCGCGGACCAAGGCAATGAACCCGATGGCCCGCGTCGGCACCATGGAGGAATTGCAGAACCTCGCCGTGTTCCTGATCTCCGGCGGCTGCGACTGGATCAACGGCGAGACCATCGCCATGGACGGCGCGCAGGCGCTCGCGATGGGCGGCAACTTCTACCAGCTTCGCGACTGGAGTGACGACGACTGGACCAAGGCGCGCGAGTCGATCAAGGCGCAGAACGAGAAGGATCGCGCAGCGCGAGGCTGAAGCTCGCGCTTGCGCATCAATCATCGCTGTCGTCCTGGCGAAAGCCAGGACCCATAACAACCGCCGTGTGTTGTTACGCAGGCCGTGGCCCCAGCGCCGCGCCATACGCGCACTCGTGGTAATGGGTCCTGGCTTTCGCCAGGACGACGTTGAAACATCGCGGCCGCCTCTACCGTATTGTCTTTGCTGCCGGATGCCGCCACACTCCGCGCAAGCAAAACAAAACACTCCTGGGGAAATATGTCCGCTGCACAGCCACTGGCGAACCTCGCCGACATGGTCCGCGACCGCGCCAAGAGCCGCGGCGATGCGCTGGCCTACGAATTCGAGGGACGCCAGACCACCTTCGCCGAGTTCGACATCAAGACCAACCGCGTCGCCAATGCGTTGATCGCAATGGGCGTGAAGAAAGGCGAGCGCATCGCCTATCTCGGCAAGAACAGCGACTTCTATTTCGAGCTCTTGATGGGCGCGATGAAGGCCGGCGTGGTGATGGCGCCGGTGAATTGGCGGCTTGCGGGCCCCGAGGTCGCCTTCATCGTCGACGACTGCAAGGCGCCGGTGCTGTTCGTCGGTCCCGAATTCATCACGCAGGTGCGCAACATCAGAGACAAGCTGCCGAACGTGCGCACGATCATCACAACCGAAGGCGGCGCACCGGAATGGTCCGATTATCTCGCCTGGCGTGACGCGCAGAGCAGCGACGATCCACGCGTGCCGATCGCGCCGAAGGACATCGCGATCCAGCTCTACACCTCGGGCACGACCGGCAAGCCGAAGGGCGCGATGTTGTCGCACGCCAACTTCCTCAACCTGGTGCAGTCCGGTAACGAGGCCGACAAGCCGGACTGGAACAAATGGACCACCGACGACGTCTCCCTGGTCGCGATGCCGATCTTCCACATCGGCGGCTCCGGCTGGGGCGTGATGGGCCTCTATCACGGCGCCCGCGGTGTGATCGCCCGCGAGTTCGATCCGACCAAGGTGCTCGACTTCTTCGAGCAGTCCGGCATCACCAAGCTCTTCATGGTGCCGGCCGCGATGCAGTTCGTGGTGCGGCAGCCGCGGGCGCGGCAGGTCGATTTCTCCCGCCTGAAATACATGCTCTATGGCGCTTCGCCGATTCCCGCGGCGCTGCTGAAGGAATGCATCGAGGTCTTCAAATGCGGCTTCGTTCAGATGTACGGCATGACCGAGACCACCGGCACCATCGTC
Organism: Bradyrhizobium sp. ISRA464; assembly: GCF_029910095.1. Classification (NCBI taxonomy): domain Bacteria; kingdom Pseudomonadati; phylum Pseudomonadota; class Alphaproteobacteria; order Hyphomicrobiales; family Nitrobacteraceae; genus Bradyrhizobium; species Bradyrhizobium sp. ISRA464. The sequence continues at coordinate 5,568,085 of NZ_CP094526.1, forward strand.
GCGCTGCCGCCGGAGGATCACATCGAGGGACTCGACCGCATGCGCTCCGCGGGGAAGGCCCTGCCCGGCGTCGAGCTCGCGATCCTGGACGCGGAAGGCAACCGCCTGCCGCCCGGCGAAGTCGGCGAGATCGCGACCCGCTCCGGCTCCAACATGGCCGGCTACTGGAATCTGCCTGAGGCGACTGCGAAGACCATCGACAAGGACGGCTGGCTGCGCACCGGCGATGCCGGCTATATGGACAAGGACGGCTATCTCTACATCCACGACCGCATCAAGGACATGATCATCTCCGGCGGCGAGAACATCTATCCGGCCGAGGTCGAGAGCGCGCTCTGCGATCACCCCGACATCGCGGAAGCCGCGGTGATCGGCATCCCCGACGAGAAATGGGGTGAGGCGGTGAAGGCCGTGGTGGTGATGAAGCCGGGCAAGACGGCGACGGCGACCGACATCATCAACTTCACCCGCGAGCGAATCGCCGGCTACAAGACGCCGAAGTCGGTCGACTTCATCGCGGCGCTGCCGCGCAACCCGTCGGGCAAGATCTTGCGCCGGAACTTGCGTGATCCGTACTGGGCGGGAAAGGACCGGCAGGTGAATTAGCCTCCGTCACCGTTGAGCCGTCGGCCAGTGCCGTCGGCCTCATGGTTCGAGACGACCCACGTCGTGGGTCTCCTCACCATGAGGAGATCGATTTCCGGTGCCGCACGAACGTTTCCCTTCATGGTGAGGAGGCGCAACGCGCCGTCTCGAACCATGAGGCCCGGCTGGTGCCGAATGGCGCTGCGCATCACTTCTTCCCCGCCTTCTCCCGCATGATCCGCCGCCGCTCCTTCGCCTCGTCAGACCACACCTCGTTGAGGTCGTAGAACTCGGCGAAGACTTTTGCGCCCGGCGGCAGCGTCACCCAGGGCTGCTTCGTCGAGGTGAAGATGTGGACGTCGGGCGGGCACTGGCTGGGATCATCCATGGTGCCGACGCGGACGAAGCGCACCGCCGGCCCCGAGCCCGGGTAGTTGCTCCAGACAGCGACCTTGCAGATCGGACAGCGCGCGATCTTCTGGCCCTTGCCGCTGGCCGACGGGGTATCGATGATCTCCGGCTCAGCCGCGAGGTGCTCGACCCGCTCGGCCTCGTACATCGCGTTGACCGCATGCACGGTGCCAGTCTCGCGCTGGCACCAGGTGCAGTGGCAGGCATGCACGATCAGTGGCCTGCCGGTCAGGCGGTAGCGGATGTGTCTGCAGGTACATCCACCTTCCATGCTCATGCCGCCTCCTCCATCGGATGGCTCAGTGCTTGCCGGCTCCCATGTAGCCGAACAGGAAGCCCGCCACCTTGCGCTTCTGGATCTCCTCGCTGCCCTCGGTGATGCGATAGCGGCGGTGGTGGCGATAGATGTGCTCGAACGGCTTGTGGCGCGAATAGCCCATGCCGCCATGCACCTGCATCGCGCGATCGGCGGCATCGCAGCACAGCCGGTTTGCCCAATAGTTGCACATCGAGACCCTGTCCGACAAAGTGTGCTCGACCTGCGCCTGGGTGAGCTGGTCCATCTCCCAGGCGGTCTTGCGGATCAACAGCCGCAGCATCTCGGCCTGGGTCGCAAGCTCGACCAGCGGCCACTGGATCGCCTGGTTCTCGGCCAGCGCCTTGCCGAACGGCTTGCGCTCCCGCGCGTATTTGACGCTCTCATTGATGCAGTAGACCGCAGCCCCCAGCGAGCTTGCCGCCTGTCGAATGCGGTTCTCGTGGACGAAGCATTGCGCCAGCGACAGGCCGCGGCCGACCTCGCCGAACTGGGCATCCTCAGGCACGAACACATCGGTAAAGCTGACGCGCGGATGATCGGTCGGCATGTTGAAGGTCCACATATACTGCTCGACCTTCACGCCCGGCGATTTCGCCGGCACCAGGAAGCAGGTGATGCCGCGGGCATCGCCATCATTGCCGGACGTGCGGGCAAACAGCGCGCAGTGCGTGGCGACATGCATGCCGGTGGTCCACATCTTCTCGCCGTTGATGATCCAGCCCTTCACATTGTCGCGGGTTGCCGGCACCGCTCTGGTTTCCATATGCGTGGCGTCGGAACCATGCTCGGGCTCGGTGAGCCCGAAGGTGATGCGGTACTTGCCGGTGATCGAACCATCGATCATCGCCTTCTGCTCGTCGGTTCCGTAACGGTCGAGCATCGTCACGACAGGGAAATTTCCGACGATCGAATGCTCGTTCTGCAGGTCGTTGTGCAGGCCGAGCCCCTTCGAGGCGAAATGCTCGCGGATCACGGCCATCCAGAGGTTGGAGCCGTCCTTGCCGCCATAGCGCTTCGAGATCGCAAAACGCAGGTGACCGGCGGCATCGGCTCGATCCTTGGCCTTGCGCAGCAACGCCTCCCATTCGTGGCGCGGCAGGCCGCCATTGTCGAAATCGGTGCGCGCCCATTCGCGGCGATGATCGAAGAAGCGGATGTTGTCGTCGGCTTCCTCGAGCGGCTTGATCTCACGTTCGATGAAGCGATCGAGCTCGCCGAGATAGGCTGTCAGGTCAGCCGGCAGATTGAAATCCAAGGCAGTCTCTCCCGGAAATATCGTTGATTTTGAGTTTGTGTTTAGACGCTATCGCGCCTGCGCGTTCGGATCGATTAAGGTGAGAAGCCCACGTCCAAGTCAAGCAGGCGGATGACGCTTGCATGCGCGGTCGCCTTGCGTAATTGGATGGCACGGAACGGCGCGCACGCGCTAGGATGCCAATCATATTCTTCGCCGCAGAAAATCGACGGGAGCAAACATGGACCTCAAATTCTCCAAGGTGACGCGCAAGGGCCCCATCACCATCGTAACGCTGTCGCGCCCCGAGGTTTACAACGCGCTGCATATCGACGCGCATTTTGAGCTCAACAAGGTGTTCGACGACTTCTCCGCCGATCCCGACCAATGGGTCGCGATCGTCACCGGCGCCGGCGACAAGGCGTTCTGCGCCGGCAACGATTTGAAATGGCAGGCCGCGGGCGGCAAGCGCGGCTGGGACAAGGGCGGCTTCGCCGGGCTGACCACCCGCTTCGACTGCGACAAGCCGATCATCGCCGCCGTCAACGGCGTCGCGATGGGCGGCGGTTTCGAGATTGCGCTCGCCTGCGATCTGATCATCGCCTCTGAGAATGCGACCTTCGCCCTGCCCGAGCCGCGCGTCGGGCTTGCGGCGCTGGCCGGCGGCCTGCACCGGCTGCCGCGGCAGATCGGGCTGAAGCGCGCGATGGGGATGATCCTCACCGCGCGCCATGTCAGCGCCAAGGAGGGCCTTGAGCTCGGCTTCGTCAACGAGGTGGTGCCGCAGGGCGAGGCGCTGGCCGCCGCCGAGCGCTGGGCCGAGACGATTGCCAAGAACTCGCCGATGTCGATCCGCGCCTCCAAGCAGACCATCCAGCGCGGCCTCGAAGTGTCGCTGGAGCAGGCGATGACCGAGCAGCGCGACTATCCGGCGGTGAAGGCGATGGTGGCCTCGCAGGATTACATCGAGGGTCCGAAGGCGTTTTCGGAGAAGCGCCCGCCGAAGTGGCTGGGGCGGTAAGCCAGCCGTCATTGCCGCACCATCCTGTAGGATGGGTAGAGCGCAACGAAACCCATCGGCCGTTGCCGCAGTCGTGATGGGTTTCGCTTCGCTCTACCCATCCTACTTGTTCCCGAGCTCCCTCTTGTACGACGCGTAGTTCGGCTGATCGACCGCGAGCTTGTCCATCGTGGTCTGCCAGAGATGCTCTGACAGTCCCGGCGTCTTCAGATCGACCTCGCCGCGCGCGATCTTGTCCGATAGCGCTCGGTTGAGCTCCGTCAGCGAACCATCGACGCCGAGCAACTGCTTCAGCCGCGCGGCTTCGGCGGTGTCGCTTGCCTCAGCCAGCGCGAGCTGCCGCGTCACCAGGTCGAGCGCGTTGATGCCGACGCGGAGCTTGAAGGCGTTATGGCCCTTGATCGCCGGAGTGATCTCGCTTCGCAGAAAGTCGGCGACGGCCTTGATCAATTCAGTGGGTGTCGGTTCGTCCTGCATGTTAATTGCCTCGCGGAGCAAGTAGCCGCAACAGATCGATCTCGGTTTCGGACGCACGCCGCCCGATCATCGCGCGCTCCATCGAATGATCGGGGCCGCTGCGGAAGCGCTGCATCATGCCGCAGCACATCACGCCCCAACGCAGCGTGCCCATCACCTCCCAGAACATCACCCGCTCCGGGTCCGCCTTGCGGCCGGCCTCCTCGTAGCCCGCGAACAGGTCCTCGCGCGAACCGAAGCCGCCGACCGGCTTGTCGATCTCGCCGAACCGCCAGGAGTTGACGCAGATCCATCCCAAGTCCTCCATCGGATCGCCGAAATGCGCGAGCTCCCAGTCGAGCACCGCGCGCACCCCGTCGGGGCCGATGATCAGATTGCCGTGCCGGAAATCACCGTGCACCAGCGTCACCTCGGACGACGGGCCGGGATCGTGATCGCGCAGCCAGCGCAGCGCCAGCTCGAACACCGGCCGCGGCCAATTGAAGCTGCGATATTCGCGTTCGAGATCCTCGATCTCCCTGGTCGCGGTCATGCTGCGCAGCTTCGGCAGCCTGGCTTGCGGCAGGCCATGAATGCCGGCGATGACCCGGCCGAGCTGGCGCGCCAGGATCGGCCGGGCGCTCGCAAATTCCTCGTCGCGCAAAATCTTGCGCGCGATGGTCTCGCCCTCGACGCGCGCCATGATAAAGCCGCGGCCGAGGCCGTCCTCCGGCGTCAGGATGTGCATCACCTTCGGCGACGGCAGGCCCGCGTCATGCGCGAGCTGCATCAGCGTGGCCTCGGCATCGAGCCCCGCCGCCCGCGAGGGCGAGGCGCCGTAGCCCGGCGGTGCGCGGCGCAGGATCGCGCCGACATTGCCGCTGGGATGGACGATGTCGAAGCTCCAGGTCTCCTGGCTGGCGCCGCCGGAGAGCTTTGCGGCGCCAGTGACGCCGGTTGCGCCTGAAAAGAACGACGCGACGCAGCGCCCGAGCTCGGCCTCGATCATTTGCCCTTGAACTTCGCTGGCCGCTTCTCGAGGAATGCGGTGACGCCTTCCTTGAAATCCTCGGCGCTGCCGGCGATCCGCTGCGACTCGAATTCGAGGTTGAGCTGCTCCTCGAACGAATTCTCCGGGCTATCCCAATAGAGCTTCCTGATCAGCGACAGCGCAATCGTCGGACCGTTGGCGAGCTCATGGGCCAGCTTCATCGCTTCCTCCATCAGCGCGCCGTCGTCATAGACGCGGTTGACGAGGCCCCATTCCAGCGCCTTCTCGGCCGGCAGCCGCTCGCCGAGCAGCGACAGCTCGACCGAGCGCGCCTTGCCGATCAGCCGCGGCAGCAGCCAGGTCGAGCCGCAATCCGGCACTAGGCCGATGCGGCGGAACGCCTGCAGGAAGTAGGACGAGCGCGCGCACAGAATGAGATCGCCCATCAGCGCGAAGCTCATCCCGGCGCCGGCCGCCGGGCCGTTCACCGCCGTGACGATCGGACAGTGCAGCTTGCGCAATCGGCGCAGGAACGGATGGAACGCGGTCTCCAGCGCCGCGCCGGCATTGCTGCGGCCGGGCTTCTGCTGCGTGTTGCGGCCCTGCAGATTGGCGCCGGTGCAGAACGCGCGGCCCGCGCCCGTGATGACGAGGCAGCGCACCTCATTGCGCGTGTCGTCGATCGCATCGAGCGCCTCGCCAAGGCCGCCCAGCATGTCGATCGACACCGCGTTCATGACCTCCTGATGGTCGAGCTTGAGGATCGCGACCGATCCGTCGAAGTCGAGCGTGACGTGCTTGAACTGCATTGTTTCCTCTATCTGTTGTCCCGCATTGGTAGTGCGGTAGGTCGAACGTAATGTCTCGACCCATATTTGATTTTTGCGCCGGGCTTGTCCATGGTGGCCGCAAGCCCATCCTCGAACGCGTGATTAGCGCGCACCCAACCAAATGGAAACCCCAATGAGTGGCATCTTCGACCTCACCGGCCGCGTCGCGGTCATCACCGGCGGCAATGGCGGCATCGGCCTCGGCATCGCGCAGGTCCTGAACGCCGCCGGCTGCAACGTCTCGATCTGGGGCCGCAACGCGGACAAGAACGCGAGCGCGGCCGCGTCGATGGCGGCCGGTCCCGGCAAGGTCGCAACGCAAATCTGCGACGTCAGCGATCCCGCCTCCGTCAAGGCGGCGATGAAGGCAACGCTCGACAGGTTCGGCCGCGTCGACGGTTGCTTCGCCAACGCCGGCATCGGCGGCGGCGGACGGCGTGCCTTCATCGATCGCACCGAGGAAGAATGGCGCAGGATGTTCGCGACCAATCTCGACGGCGTCTTCCATGTCTTCCAGGCCGCCGCGCGCCACATGACCGCGCGTGCCGAGGCCGGCGACAAGTTCGGCCGCCTGGTCGCGACCTCGAGCCTCGCCTCGCTGTTCGGCACCGCGCGCAACGAGCACTATGCCGGCACCAAGGCGGCGCTGAACGCGCTGTGCCGCGCGCTCGGCGTCGAGCTCGCGCGCTACGGCGTCACCGCGAATGCCATCCTGCCCGGCTGGATCAAGAGCGACATGACCGCAGGCATCATGGCCAACGACAAGTTCGTCGCCAACGTGATGCCTCGCATCCCGGTGCGCCGCTTCGGCGAGCCGAGCGACTTCGGCGGCATCGCCGTCTACATCATGAGCAAGGCCTCGTCCTATCATACGGCCGACTGCTTCGTGATCGACGGCGGATACACGGCGTTCTAGGCCGGCGTCGCCGCATCCACCGATGTCGTCCCTGCGAAAGCAGGGACCCATTACCACAGTAGCCTGTTGTGTGAGAGACTGCGGCCGCAGCGTCGCAAGACAATTCGTGCTGGTGGTTATGGGTCCCGGGTCGCGCTGCGCTTGCCCGGGACGACATCGAGTGTGCGGTACAAGCGTGGTCATACTTCCGCATTCTCGCGGCGCCGATGCGTCCGAGTCTTGCGTTGACTTGCTCCTCCGCATTCAGCAGAGGGCGCAGGGAAAGCCGGGTGCCGATCGCACCCATGGGCCCTGTGCAACAAAAAAAGCACAGGGGTGGGACCACAGGTGAAACCGGAAAACACTCCGGCTTTCCCTGCGCGATGGTTTTACGGCTTATACGTGCTCTCCCCGGCGAGACTGGGCTTTGTTGTCACCGTCATCAGTGAGAGCTCTTGCTCTTACCGATGAGACACCTGCCACTAGGGCGTCAGGCCTGCACGATTTCGCCGTCCGCCGCATGCGCACTCGTCAGTTGCACGTGAGGCGTCCACCGCATCCCAACCCAACACTCGTGACGATCGCGAAGCGCCCCTCAGGCGGGTGAGATGGGCGGATTCATACACTGAATTTATATTCTGAAAAACAGAAATATTTTTGGCGTGAGGCCTTGCGCCGTCGGGCAACTCAGTGCCAAGGGCCGCCCTCCATCAACCCCGGGTTCGACGCTGACGCGCCGCCCCGGAACGACGGTTGGAGACGGCATCGCGTCAAGCAAGGCGCGACGCGGAGTCCGCTTCCGTTGCGAGAAAACTGCTGCTAGCGTTTGAGCTGCAGCACGCACCGGACGGTCACTTCCGACATCGCGCATCGTTGCGGCTGTCGCAAGCAACAGGAGGATTCTTGAGATGTTTTCACACGTGATGGTCGGCACCAACGATCTGGACAAGGCCAAGGCGTTCTATGATGCGCTGCTGGCCACCCTCGATGTCCGGCCAGCCAGGGTCGACGGTCACCGCATTTTCTACATCACCAAGACCGGCGTTTTCTCGGTCTCCAAGCCGATCAACGGCGAACCAGCAACGCACGCCAATGGCGGCACGATCGGCTTTGCCTGCAATTCGCCTGAACAGGTCGAGGCCTGGCACGCGGCCGGCGTCGCCAATGGCGGCAAGTCCTGCGAGGATCCGCCGGGCGTGCGCGAGGCCGCCGTGGGCAAGCTTTATCTGGCTTATCTCAGGGATCTCGACGGCAACAAGCTCTGCGCGATGCATCGGCTGGGATAACCGCCGTCCGGCCGCGTCGCATAGCAACTCCGGACTTCTTGGTGTTGCCGTTTTCACCTCGTCATGGCCGGGCCATCCACGTCTTCGTTGCGCGAGACCAAGACGTGGATGCCCGGCACAAGGCCGGCCATGACGAGGGTGTGGAGAGACCGCGTTCAAACAACGTTTTAAACGCCGTCGCCAAATTCCGCGATGCGGCACAGATCGTCTTCGAAATCGGTGCTCGCGCTTCGCGTCGGCCGCGTCTATTGTCCGCCGCGAAGCGCCTACATCGATGGGAGAAACGACAATGAAACACGCCTACGTGCCCCGCACGACCAACTACACGCTCAACCCGGGCGACGAGCTCAACGACCTGCGCATGTCGGACCAGGTCCGCCCGCTCTACGACCATGTGAAGCAGTTCATCCGCGACGTGGTCGAGCCGATGTCGGTCGAGTTCAACCGGCTCGGCGAGAAGAAGACCGATCGCTGGAGCTTCACGCCCGAACAGCTCGCGGTGCTGCAGAACGCGAAGGACAAGGCGAAGGAGGTCGGCCTCTGGAACTTCTTCCTGCCCGACGCCGAGACCGGCGAAGGCCTCAAGAACCTCGACTACGCCTATATCGCCGCCGAGCTCGGCAAGAGCCCGCTGGCCTCCGAGACCATGAACTGCTCCGCGCCCGACACCGGCAACATGGAGGTGCTGGAGCGCGTCGGCACCAAGGAGCAGAAGGAGAAGTGGCTGAAGCCGCTGCTCAACGGCGAGATCCGTTCGGCCTATGCAATGACCGAGCCGAACGTCGCCTCCTCCGACGCCAAGAACATCTCGACCACCGCGAAGCTCGTCGGCGACGAGTGGGTGATCAACGGCGAGAAGTATTACATCTCCGGCGCCGGCGATCCGCGCTGCAAGATCATGATCGTGATGGTGAAGACCAATCCCGACGCCCCGCCGAGCAAGCAGCAGTCGCAGATCCTGGTGCCGATGGACACGCCCGGCGTCGAGATCCTGGGGCCGATGCAGGTGTTCGGCCATGATCACGCGCCGCGCGGCCACATGCATCTGCGCTTCAACAATGTGAAGGTGCCGAAGGCCAACATGCTGCTCGGCGAAGGCCGCGGCTTCGAGATCTCCCAGGTCCGCCTCGGCCCGGGCCGCATCCATCACTGCATGCGCACCATCGGAAAGGCCGAGAAGGCGCTCGACATGATGGTGCAGCGGGGCCTGACCCGCGAAGCGTTCGGCAAGAAGATCGCCCATCTCGGCGGCAACACCCAGATCATCGCGCAGGCGCGCTGCGAGATCGAGGCGATGCGGCTGATGGTGCTGAAGGCGGCCAAGGCGATGGACGTGCTCGGCAACAAGGAGGCGCGGGTGTGGGTCTCGATGGTCAAGGCCATGGTCCCCGAGCGCGCCTGCAAGGTGATCGACCAGGCGATCCAGATGCACGGCGCCACCGGCATCTCGCACTGGACCCCGCTCGCCGAAATGTACCAGGACGTCCGCCATCTCCGCTTTGCCGACGGTCCGGACGAGGTGCACTGGATGGTGGTCGGCCGCCACGAGCTGAGCATGCCGTAGTCCTTCTCCTCCCTCTCCCCGCTCTTCGCGGGAGAGTGTTGGGTGAGGGGCTCTCTCCGCGAGCAGTGTGCGCGGACAGACCTGTGCCCCCTCACCCGGATCGCATCTTACGATGCGACATAGCCGAAGCTTCGCTTCGGCGTCCTTTTCAACAACGGCCGCCGGAGGCGGCCTATGCCTCTCCCCCGCAAACGGGGCGAGGTAAGCAAGAGAGAGCCAATAGCTTGTCGGGCGGGTTCGCGTGAGCGTAACCCGCCTTTGACTTTCATGTCCGTCGGCGGCGGGTTACGCTGCGCTAACCCGCCCCACGCTTTTTTCGGACCATCGCATGGAATACGCCCCTGACGATCTCACCCAGCGCGAACGCTACAAGGTGCTGACCTCGTTCGTGCTGCCGCGGCCGATCGCCTGGGTGACGAGCATGGGCGCGGACGGCGTCGTCAATGCGGCGCCGTTCTCCTTCTTCAACGTGTTCTGCGAGGATCCGCCGCTCTGCATGTTCGCAGTCAACCGCCGGCCTGACGGCCGCGAAAAGGACACGCTCTCCAACATCCAGGCTACGTCCGAGTTCGTGGTCAACCTCGCCGATGAGCCGCTGGCGCGCGCGATGCACGAGACGAGCGGCGACTTTCCGCCCGAGATCGGCGAGCCCGCCTATCTCGGGCTCAAGCTTGCGCCCTCGAGCAAGGTCGCGGTACCGCGCCTCGCCGACACGCCGTGGGCGATGGAGTGCAGGACCTGGAAGCTGATCGACGTCAACGGCGACCGTCAGCTCATCATGGGCGAAGGCATCAACTTCTACATCCGCGACGAATTGTGGGATCGTGACGCGATGCGCGTGCACATGGAGCGCTATCATCCGATGGGGCGCATGTTCGCCGACCGCTACTGCCGCACCGACGACCGCGTGGTTTTTCCGGCGGCCGAGGGCGCGCGGAAGCAAAAGTGAAGGACGGGACAATGAGCGAAGCATTCCGCGACAACGAGGCGCAGAGCCGGTTCGAGCTGGAGGTCGACGGCGCTATTGCCTTTGTCGTCTACCGCAAGACGCCTGACACCATCACGCTGGTTCACACCGAGGTGCCGCCGGAACTCGGCGGCCGCGGCATCGGCTCGAAGCTTGCCCGCGCCACGCTCGACGCGGTGCGCGCGGATGGCCGCAAGCTGGTCGTCAAATGCGAATTCATCCAGGGCTTCATGAAGAAGCATCGGGAGTACAATGACCTGCTGGGGTGACGCGGAGTAACAGTCTTGCGACGTCACAAACCCTCATGGTGAGGAGCGCGGAACGCGCGTCTCTTGACGATGCTGCGCATCGCCAGGCGAACCATGAGGCCCTGTCCGTGGCCTACATCCTTCGAGACGCCCGCTTGGCGGGCTCCTCAGGATGAGGGTTAGGGACATACCGCGGCTACGAGGCCGCTTGCTCACCGATCTTGTCCTGCGTCTTCGTCTCGAAATCGCTGGCGTCGTGGCGCTCGTGGAGCTGGCTTGCGGGATCGCCCCAGGTGCGGTTGACCATGCGGCCGCGCTTCACCGCAGTCCGCGCCGCGATCGCATCGGCCCAGCGTTGCACGTTCTTGTACTCATGCACCGAGAGGAATTCGCCGGCACCATAGAGCAGTCCCTTGGCCAGTCCGCCGTACCAGGGCCACACCGCCATATCGGCGATCGTGTAGACATTGCCGGCGAGATATTCGTTGTCGGCGAGCCGGCGGTCGAGCACGTCGAGCTGGCGCTTCACCTCCATCGCGAAGCGGTCGATGGCGTATTCGATCTTGGTCGGCGCGTAGGCATAGAAGTGACCGAAGCCGCCGCCGAGATAGGGCGCGGCGCCCATCTGCCAGAACAGCCAGGAAAAGGTCTCCGCCCGCGTCTTGATGTCGGTCGGCAGGAACGCGCCGAACTTCTCGGCGAGATAAACCAGGATCGAGCCCGACTCAAACACCCTGATCGGCTCCGGCCCGCTGCGGTCCATCAGCGCCGGGATCTTCGAGTTCGGATTGACCGCGACAAAGCCGCTGCCGAACTGGTTGCCGTCGATCTTGATCAGCCAGGCATCATACTCGGCGCCCTTGTGGCCGGCCGCCAGCAGTTCCTCCAGCATCACGGTGACCTTCACACCGTTCGGCGTCGCCAGGGAATAAAGTTGCAGCGGATGACGTCCGACCGGCAATTCCTTCTCATGCGTGGGACCGGCAATCGGCCGATTGATGCTGGCAAAGCGCCCGCCGCTCTCCTTGTTCCAGGTCCAGACTTTCGGCGGCTCGTAGGCAGGGGTATCGGTCATGCAATTGGCTCCGGCGCAAAGGGCGCGTCCGTTCTAGCTAGCCTCGAAACCGTGATTGGCAAGGGTACTGGGCGAGCGACCGCCCTTTCCCGTCGTCATGCCGGGCATGACGAATCTGGGTCTCGCGTTGCCCCACCGGTCATTGCGAGCGAAGCGAAGCAATCCATCTCTCCGCTTGCTGACGCATGGATTGCTTCGTCGCTTCGCTCCTCGCAATGACGGAAACTATGATGCCGCTGCTCGCTGCCTCTGCTCCACCCCCGTCATCGCGAAGCCCTCGTAGCCTTTCGCCGCGACCTCGTTGCAGATCTGCCGGTACGGACCGACGCCGCCGATATAGGGCATGAAGATGCGCGGCTTGCCTGGAATGTTGGCGCCCATGTACCAGGAATCCGCCTGCGGATAGAGCGTCGCGAAGGCGACCTCGTTGACATGGGCGACCCATTTGTCCTCGGCGTCCTTCTCTGCCTCGAGCATCGCAAGGCGATTGTCGCGCATGTAGCTCAGGCAATCGCTGATCCAGTCGACATGCTGCTCGATCGACACGATCATGTTCGACAGCACCGACGGGCTGCCGGGGCCGGTGATGACGAACAGGTTCGGGAAGCCCGCGCTCATCAGGCCGAGATAGGTGCGCGGCCCCTCCGCCCAATTCTGGTTCAGCGTCTGGCCATCGCGGCCGCGAATATCGATCCTGGCCACCGAGCCGGTCATCGCATCGAAGCCGGTCGCCAGCACCAGCGCGTCGAGCTCGTAATCCTCGCCGCCCGAGCGCACCGCGGTCTCGGTGATCTCCTCGATCGGATTGGTCTTGATATCGACCAGCGTCACGTTCGCCCGATTGAAGGTCGCGAAATAGTCGGTGTCGATGCAGATCCGCTTGGTGCCGATCGGATAGCTCGACGGCGTGAGCAGTTGCGCGGTCGCGGCGTCCTTGACGATCTCGGCGATCTTGCCGCGCACGAAGTCGGCCGCGGTGTCGTTCGCCGCCTTGTCGAGCGCGAGGTTGTTGTAGACCGTCATGAAGGTGAGGCCGCCGCGCTGCCAGCGCGCCTCGTATTTGGCACGGCGTTCATTGTCGCCGTCGTCGAGTGCGCCGCGATCGGGCAGTTCGGTGTAGATGCCGTTCTTCGCCTGCTCGCGGGCGAACGTCCTGATCTCCGGATAGTTGGCGCGGAACCAGGCGCGTTCCTCCTCCGTCAGTTTGGCGTTGCGCGCGGGGATCGAGAACTGCGCCGTGCGCTGGAACACCGTGACGTGCCTGGCCTGCTCGGCGATGACAGGGATCGACTGGATGCCGGACGAGCCGGTGCCGATCACGCCGACGCGCAGTCCAGTGAAATCCACCGGCTCATGCGGCCAGTGGCCGGTGTGATAGACCTTGCCCTTGAAGCGATCGAGCCCCTTGATGTCGGGCTTGCGCGCATTGGACAGGCAGCCCGTCGCGAGCACGACGAACCGAGCCGTCACCGCCTTGCCGTCCGATGTCGCGACCTGCCAGAGATTGTCGCGCTCGTCGAACTCGGCGCGCTCGACGCGGGTGTCGAACTGGATGTCGCGCCTGAGGTCGAAGCGATCGGCGACGTGGTTGGCGTATTGCAGGATCTCCGGCTGCGGCGCGTAGCGCTCGCTCCAATTCCATTCCTGCTGCAGTTCCTCGGAGAAGGAATAGGAGTACTGCATGCTCTCGACATCGCAACGCGCACCGGGGTAGCGGTTCCAGTACCAGGTGCCGCCGACGCCGCTGCCCTGCTCGTAGACGCGCGCGGAAAAGCCGAGGCCACGCAGACGGTGTAGCATGTACATGCCGGCAAATCCGGCACCGACCACGACGACGTCGTAATGTGCTGCGCTTGTCTTGGCGGCTGACGATTGAGCGGACATTCCAGCAAACTCCCCGATGAATTCTTCTCGCTTTGCCGAACAGAATTCTCTCTCGATCGCCAAAGCGCAAGAGGACAATGCGCGCCCCTTCGATCCGCATATTTTGCCTTACGGAATGCGTTGAGCGCAGCGCCGTACCCGTAGCGCCTGCACGCAAGATCGCCGCCGACGAAAGCCGCTTGGCTTCGCCGACCATCAGGGCTAGCGTCGCCGAGGCTGATGCCATCGAAGCAGGACAAGCAGCCGTCGAAGCTGCCGCCGGGGAGAGAACGCATCCATGAAATCACCGATCTGCGACATGCTGAGAATCGAATTCCCCCTGCTCGCCTTCAGCCATTGCCGCGACGTGGTGGCGGCGGTCAGCCGCGCCGGCGGCTTTGGCGTGCTCGGCGCGACCGCGCATACGCCGGAGACGCTGGAGCAGGAGCTGAAGTGGATCGACGCGCATGTCGACGGCAAGCCCTATGGCATCGACGTGCTGATCCCCGAGAACATCTCGACATCAGGCGAGAAGAACGTCACCTGGAAGAGCCTGGAGGCGCGTGTCTCGCAGGAGCACCGCGACTTCACCCGCAATCTGCTGAAGAAGTACGACATCGAGCTGACGACCCGGAACGTCGCCGACAACCAGCCGCAGCCGTTCGATGCCGAGACCGCGCTGCAGCTGCTTGAGGTCTCCTTCGGTCATCCGATCAAGCTGATCGCGAATGCGCTCGGCGTGCCGCCGAAGGCGATGATCGAGATGGGTCGCAAGCACAGCGTTCCGGTCGCAGCGCTGGTCGGCTCCAAGGAACATGCGCTGCGCCAGGTCGCGGCCGGCGTCGATATCCTGGTCGCGCAGGGCACCGAGGCCGGCGGCCATTGCGGCGAAGTCTCGACCATGGTGCTGGTGCCGGAGGTGATCAAGGCGATCAAGAAGGTCCGCGACGTGCCGGTGCTCGCCGCCGGCGGCATCATGACGGGAAGCCAGATGGCCGCTTGCATGGCGATGGGCGCGGCCGGCGCCTGGACCGGTTCGGTGTGGCTCGCGACCGTTGAATCGGAGACATCGGAGATCTTCCGCGAGAAGATGATCGCGGCGTCCTCGCGCGACGCGGTGCGCTCGAAGGGCCGCACCGGCAAGCCGGCGCGCCAGCTCCGCTCGGTGTGGACCGATGCGTGGGATCGCGCGCCTGATAGCCCCGGCGCGCTGCCGATGCCGCTGCAGAGCATCATCAGCCGCGACGCCTTCAACGCCATCGACCGCTCGGCCGCCGCCGGCAACGAAAAGGCGCGCGACCTCGTCAGCTACTTCGTCGGCCAGGGCGTCGGCCTGATCGACAGCGTGAAATCCGCAGGCGCCGTGGTGCAGGAGTTCAGGGAGGATTTCGTCGAGGCCGTCGAGCACATGAACGCGCTGGTGGCGGAGTAAGTCTCCCCCCGTCATTGCGAGGAGCTCGCGACAAAATTGCGAAGCAATTTTGCGCTGAAGCGACGAAGCAATCCATTCTGCTCCGATGCGGAGATGTGGATTGCTTCGCTTCGCTCGCAATGACGTCCAGAATTGACATCAAGCCTATATCTGAGAGCGAACAACAAGAATGTCGAACAACCTTCCCGAAGACCGCATTCCCGTCATCGTCGGCGTCGGCGAGATCGTCGATCGTCCAAAGGACATCGCCGCCGGTCTCGAGCCGCTCACGCTACTGGAAGAGGCGCTGAAACGCGCGGAGGCCGACAGCGGCGCAAGGCTGCTCGGCGACGTCCAATCGCTCGACATCGTCAACTTCCTGAGCTGGCGCTACCGCGATCCCGAGAAGCAGCTGGCGCAGCGTCTCGGCATCAATCCGGCCCATCTCTATTACGGCCCGGTCGGCGGCGAGAGCCCGATCCGCTATCTGCACGAGGCGGCACAGCGCATCGCGCGCGGCGAATGCAGCGTCGCTGCAGTCTGCGGTGCGGAGGCGCAATCGACCGCGACCAAAGCTCAGCGCGCCAACATCGAGCTGCCCTGGACGCCGTTCGCGCATGACGTCGAAGAGCCGAAGCGCGGCGCCGCGTTCCAGAAGCCGATGGCGGTGACGCTCGGCGTCTTTCGGCCGATCACAGTCTACCCGCTCTACGAGTCCGCCACATCGGCGCATTGGGGCCAGACGCCGCGCGAGGCGCTGAAGGAATCGGGCGAGCTGTGGTCGACCTATGCGCGGGTTGCGGCCGACAATCCGAACTCCTGGCTGAAGCAGCGCTTCACCGGCGAGGAGATCACGACGCCGACGCCGGACAACCGGATGATCGCCTGGCCCTACACCAAGCTGATGGTGGCGAACCCGACCGTGAACATGGGCGGCGCGCTGATCCTGACCAGCCTTGCGAAAGCGCGCGCCGCCGGCGTGCCGGAGGATCGGCTGATCTATCCGCTCGGCGGCGCTTCGGCGGAAGAGCCGCGCGACTATCTGACTCGCGATCAGTTCGTCGAGAGCCATTCGCAGACCGCGGTGCTGAAGGCCGTGATGGACCTCGTCGAGGGCGACGGCAGGACATTCGACGCGATCGAGCTCTATAGCTGCTTCCCCTGCGTGCCGAAGATGGCGCGCCGGACTCTTGGCCTGGGCGTCGACGTGCAGCCGACCGTGACCGGCGGCCTCACCTTCTTCGGCGCGCCGCTCAACACCTACATGACGCACGCGGCCTGCGCGATGGTGCGCAAGTTGCGAAGCGGCGGCAAGCTCGGCCTGCTCTACGGCCAGGGCGGCTTCGTCACCAAGCATCACGGCCTCGTGCTGTCCCGCCAGGCGCCGAAGGCGGCGCTCAAGCAGGCGACCTCCGTGCAGGCCGAGGCCGAGCGCCATCGCCGCAAGGCGCCGGAGTTCACCACCGAGGCGCGCGGCAAGGGCAAGGTCGAGGCGTTCACCGTGATCTATCGCGGCAATGGCGAGATCGAGCACGGCGTCACCATGCTGCGCACCGAAGACGGCCGGCGCACGCTCGGCCGCATCCCGGCCAGCGACACGGCAACGCTGGCGCATCTGCAGAACATGGAGCGCACGCCGGTCGGTACGACGGGCGACATCGTCACCGCCGGCGACGGCATGCTGGAATGGCGGGTGAGCTAAGATTCTTTCCGCGTCATGGCCGGGCATAGCCGTCCGAAGGACGGCGTCGCTTCCGCTCGCCTATGACCCGGCCATCCACGTCTTACTGGGTGACTGCCAAAAACGTGGATGCCCGGGACAAGCCCGGGCATGACGAAAAGGAAGCTGCTTGCGCCCGCCCTACCCCTTCACATCCTGCTTTTCGGAGGCCGTCGTCGGCTTGCCCTTGGCGCCGACGCCGACCACGCGCACCTGCTCGCCGTCGTTGAGACCATCCGGCGGGGCGGTGATGACGCGGTCGTCGGGCGCAAGGCCCGAGGCCAGCTCGATCTCCTTGCCGAGATCGCGCCCGATCTTCACTGTCTTGAACACCACCTTGTCGTCCGGGCCCACGGTCGCGACCCGCAGCCCGCTGGCGTTGAAGATCAGCGCGCTGGCGGGAATGCTCAGCGGCGTGGAATCGCGTTGCAGGTTGAGCTTCACGCTGGCGTAGCCGCCCGGCATCAATTCGCCCCTGGGATTTTCCAGCCCGAGCTGCATCCGCGTGGTGCCGGAGGCGACGTCGACCGCCTGCGACGAGGCCTCGACCGTCGCCTCGAACGTCCGGTTCGGATATTCCGGCAGCGAGATCGTGGCCTTGGCGCCGATCTTGATCGCGGGCACGTAGTTCTGCGGCACGTTGACGTAGACGCGCAGCTTGCTGATGTCGGAGATCGTGAACATCGCAGGGCCGGTGCCGCCGCCGGCGTTGATCAGGGCGCCGACGTCGGTATCGCGCGACGTCACCACGCCGTCGAACGGCGCCGTGATCTTCTTGTAGCCGGCGAGCGCTTCCAGCCGCTCGACATTGGCCTGGCCGGCCTTGACCGAAGCATTCTTGTTGGAGAGGTCGGCGGTGCGCTCGTCGATCTCCTGCGCGGAGACGAAGTTCGACGCCACCAGGGTCTTGCGTCGGTTCAGCGTGGCCTCCGAGAGCCTGGCGCTGGCCTGCGCGCTGGCGAGGTCGGCGCGCGCCTGCAGCAATTGCTGGTCGAGGTCGGGAGCCTCGATCTCGGCGATCACCTGGCCGGCCTTGACCCGCGCACCGATGTCCGCGTTCCAGCTCTTAAGGTATCCGGAAACCCGCGCGAAGATCGGCGCGCGATAGTAGGCCTCCAGCCGCCCCGGCAGATCGATCGTCGGGCTCAAGGCCTTCGCATTGGGCAGCGCCACGGCAACGGTCGGAATGGCCTGGTCATCGGTCCATTGCTTCAGCCGCGTGTCTTGCTCCTCACGGGCCCGGATGCCGGTGCCGACGATCAGTCCCGCGCCGATCAGTGCGACCACGCCGAATATGCCCAGTTTCCGGTGAGAGACCGGCGGGCGCTGTTCAGTGGGCGACATGCGGGATCTCCGATGAGGCGGCGGCTTTGGCGCCTTGTTTCTTATGTACCATACTGAATACCACGGGAACGAACATCAGGGTCGCGAAGGTCGCGAAGATCAGGCCGCCGATCACGGCCCGGCCGAGCGGCGCATTCTGCTCGCCGCCCTCGCCCAGTCCCAACGCCATCGGCGTCATGCCGATGATCATCGCGAGCGCCGTCATCAGCACCGGGCGGAACCGGACGAAGCCCGCCTCCAGCGCCGCCGCGATGGGATCGCCGAGCTCCTCGTAGCGCTCGCGGGCGAAGCTGATCACGAGCACGCTGTTGGCGGTCGCCACGCCCATGCACATGATGGCACCGGTCAGCGCCGGCACCGACAGCGTCGTCTGGGTCGTGAACAGCATCCAGACGATGCCGGCAAGCGCGGCGGGCAGCGCCGTGATGATCACGAACGGGTCCGACCAGGACTGGAAGTTCACGACGATCAAGAGGTAGATCAGCACCACGGCGCCGAGCAGGCCGAACAACAGGCCGGTGAAGGCGCTGTTCATGGTCTGCACCTGGCCGAGTAGCACTACGGACGAGCCCTTCGGCGCCTCCTTGGCGGTATCGGCGATCAGCTTGCGCACGTCGGTTGCGACCCCGCCGAGATCGCGGCCCTGCGTCGTCGCGTAGATCTGCACCAGCGACTGGATGTCGTATTGCGACACCACCGCGCTCGAAGTCGAGCGCTTGATGTCGGCGATGCCGCCGAGGATCGGCGCCTGGGTGTTGCCCGTCGCCGTGATCGGCAAGGTCTGCAGCGCACTCAGCGAGTCGATCTGGTATTGCGGCGTCTGCATCACGATCGAATAGGACACGCCGTTGTCCCGATTGAGATAGTAGGTCGGCGCGACCTGCGACGAGCCGGCGAGATTGACGACGAGGGCGTTGGTAACGTCACGCTCGGTCAGGCCGACATATTGCGCGCGGGTCCGGTCGACATCGATGTTGAAGGTCGGGCTGTTCGGCGACTGCTGGATGCGCGCGTCTGCAATGCCGGGGATCCGGCGGATCTTGGCAAGCAGCTTGTTGGCGTAGGCGAAGTTGGCCTCGAGATTGGCGCCGCGGATCTGCAGGTCGATCGGCGCCGGCGCGCCGAAGTTCAGGATCTGGCTGACGATGTCGGCCGGCAGGAACGCGAAGCTGGAGCCCGGGAACAGCCGCGGCAACTGCTCGCGCAGCGTCTGCACGTGTTCCGCGGTCGGCTTGTGGCCTTCCTTCAGCTTGATCTGGATGTCGCCGTCCTGCGGACCGATCACGCCGGTGTTGTTGTAGGTCATGTTGATGCCGGAAATCGGCATGCCGATGTTGTCGGTCAGGGTCTCGATCTCACCGGGGACCAGCTTGCGGATCGCCTTCTGGACGTCGGCGAGTTGATTGGCGGTTTCCTCGACGCGGGTGCCGACCTGGGTGCGGACATGCATCAGGATGTTGCCGGCGTCGACCGACGGGAAGAAGTTGCGCCCCAGGAACGGCACCAGAAGGAAGGACGCGGCGACGATCGCCAGAAAGCCGGTCACGAACACCTTGCGGTGGCCGAGCGCGAGCGCCAGCAGGCCGTGATAGCCGCCGCGGATGCGCTCGAACCGCGCCTCGAAGCCGCGCTGGAACCAGACCAAAGGATTGCGCGACTTCGGCGGCTCACCCTCGTGATGGACATGCGCCTGCAACAGGTAGTTCGCCATGGTCGGCACCAGCGTGCGCGACAGGATGAACGACCAGATCATCGCGAACATCACCGCTTCAGCCATCGGCACGAACAGGAAGCGCGCGACGCCGGTCAGGAAGAACATCGGCACGAACACGATGCAGATGCAGAGCAGCGAGACGAAGGCCGGCGTCACGATCTGATTGGCGCCGTCGAGGATCGACTGCTGGACCGGCTTGCCCTGCTCCAGATGGTAATTGATGTTCTCGATCGTCACCGTGGCGTCGTCGACGAGGATGCCGACCGCAAGCGCCAGGCCGCCGAGTGTCATGATGTTCAGCGTCTCGCCGATCGCCGACAGCATGATGATGGCGCCGAGCACCGACAGCGGGATCGACACCGCGATGATGATCGTCGAGCGCCAGCTGCCCAGGAACAGCAGGATCATGACGCTGGTGAGCAGTGCGGCGATCACGCCCTCGAAGGCGACGCCCTCGATCGCGCCGCGCACGAACAACGACTGGTCGCCGATGAAGCCGATCTTGAGCGCGTCCGGCATCTGGTCCTTGACCTCGATCACCTTCTGCTTGATGCCGGAGATGATGTCGAGCGTCGAGGTCGCGCCGGCCTTCAGCACCATCATCAGCACCGAACGGTTGCCGTTGACGTGCACGATATTGGTCTGCGGCGGGTTGCCGTCGCGCACGGTGGCGACGTCGCGGATGTAGACCATCGCGCCGTTGACGGTCTTGATCGGCAGGTCGCCGAGCTCCTCGAGCTTGAGCGGCGAGTTGTTCAGGTTGATGGTGTATTCGAACTCACCGATCTTCTGGGTGCCGACCGGCGTGATCAGGTTCTGGGCGGCGAGTGCGTTGGCGACGTCTTGCCCCGACAGGCCGCGCGCCTGCAGCGCCGTCGAATTGAGGTCGATCTGGACCTGGCGCTGCTTGCCGCCGAACGGATACGGGATCGCCGCGCCGGGCACCGTGACCAGCGGCGTACGCAACTGGTTGATGCCGATATCGGCGAGGTTCTGCTCGGTCAGCCCCTCACCGGACAGCGCGACCTGGATGATTGGGACCGTCGAGGCGCTGTAGTTCAGGATCAAGGGCGGCGTCGCGCCGGGCGGCATCTGCTTGAGCAGGGTCTGCGAGATCGCGGTGACCTGCGCATTGGCCGTGCGGATGTCGACGTTGGGCTGGAAGAAGATCTTGATGATGCCGACGCCGTTATAGGAATTGGCGACGATATGCTCGATGTCGTTGACGGTCGTCGTCAGCGCACGCTGGAACGGTGTCGTGATACGACCGGACATCTGGTCCGGCGGCAGACCGGTGTACTGCCAGACCACGCCGATCACGGGAATGCGGATATCCGGGAAGATGTCGGTCGGCGTGCGCAGCGCCGCCAGCGGTCCGATGATCAGCAGCAGGACCGCGAGCACGACGAACGTATATGGCCGGCTCAGCGCGATACGGACCAGTGCGATCATAGAAAGGGTATTCCCGAAATTCTCGAAGGAGCCTGCCCATGCAGAGGAATCGGCGCTGG
Organism: Bradyrhizobium sp. ISRA464; assembly: GCF_029910095.1. Classification (NCBI taxonomy): domain Bacteria; kingdom Pseudomonadati; phylum Pseudomonadota; class Alphaproteobacteria; order Hyphomicrobiales; family Nitrobacteraceae; genus Bradyrhizobium; species Bradyrhizobium sp. ISRA464. Next base: position 5,589,530 of record NZ_CP094526.1, read on the forward strand.
AAAAAGGCCGTTGTGCACAGGCCGATTTACCCGAACGACCGTGAAACGCCAACCCGTCGCGGGCCGGCCGCCTTCACTTCCTTGGCATAGCGCGTGAGCGAGCCGCCACGACGCCTCCCGCGCGAGCAAGTTATCGCCCAAAAAGAGACTGACCTGCTCTGAAAATCGACGCCCCAACGACATTGTCTTGACCCCACGAAGCCGATGCATCGCAGGTCTGCGAAATTATCAAACGTGGTGCGCTGATCCGACGCGCCACGTTCTGTTGCAGCTCGTCAATGCGGGTTCCGGCCGCCGCTCGAGGACGATGCCTTTGCGGCTGCTTGATACGCAAGCGCGTCAGGCGGCGCGGACCGCGTTCAGGAATCGGCCGACCTCGAGCTTGAGACGGTTGCTGTCACCCGACAGCGTCTGCGCCGCCGACAGCACCTGGCTCGAGGCCGAGCCGGTTTCGGTCGCGCCGTGCTGCACGTCGGTGATGTTGGCCGAGACCTGCTGGGTGCCCTGCGCCGCCTCCTGCACGTTGCGGGAAATCTCCTGCGTCGCGGCGCCCTGCTCTTCGACCGCGGCCGCGATCGTGGACGAAATCTCCGACAGGCGCTCGATGGTCGAAGAGATTTCCTTGATCGCGCCGACCGACTCCTGCGTCGCGGCCTGGATGCCGGAAATCTGCTGGCTGATCTCGCCGGTCGCCTTCGCGGTCTGCTCGGCCAGGGCCTTGACCTCGGAGGCCACGACCGCAAAGCCGCGGCCCGCCTCGCCGGCGCGTGCCGCCTCGATGGTGGCGTTCAGCGCGAGCAGGTTGGTCTGGCCGGCAATGGTGTTGATGAGCTCGACCACGTCGCCGATCCGCGCGGCCGCCTTCGACAACTCGCTGACGCGGTCATTGGTGGTGCGCGCTTGACCGACGGCGTCATTGGCCATCCGCGCCGACTCCTGCACCTGGCGACTGATTTCGGTCACCGACGACGACAGCTCCTCGGTCGCAGAGGCCACAGACTGCACGTTGGCGGACGCTTCTTCGGAGGCCGCGGCGACCGTGGTGGTCAGTTCCTGCGAACGCGTGGCCGTCGCCGACAGCGTGCCGGCCGAGGCTTCGAGCTGGGTCGAGGCCGACGACACGGTCTGCACGATCTCGCCGATCATCTGCTCGAAGTTGCGGGTGATGGCATCGACCCGGCGGCCGCGCTCGATCTTGGCTTCCGCGTCCGCCGCGGCGGTCTCGTCGGCGGCCTTCTTGGCGATCAGGACTTCCTTGAACACCTGCAACGTATCGGCCATCGTGCCGATCTCGGTCTTCTCGCCCTGATGGGGAACGACCACGGTCAGGTCACCGCGTCCGAGCGCCTGCATCGGCGCGACGATCGAGGCGATGCCGGCCGAGACGTCACGAACGAGGTAGAAGCTGACGCCGACGCCGATCAGGACGGCGACGCCGAGAATGACCGCAAGCACGATGAAGGCCGAATTGTAATTGTCGGCAGCATCCTGCGCAGCCTTGTCGGCGCCGGCGTTGTTGAGTGCGATGTCCTTGCGCAGGATCTCGTCGGCCTCGAGGCCGATATTGTTCACGACCTTGGTGTTGAGCTGATGCGCTTCTTGCGGGAGCTTGCCGGCTTCCTTGCGCGACAAGGCCAGCACGTCCTCGGTCCCCTTCTGGTACCTGTCCCAGGTCTCGGACCACTGCTTGTAGAGCGCGCGCTCCTCCGCCGAAGCGATCATCGGCTCGTAGGTCGCCCGCACCTTGCTGTTGGCCTCGACCACGCCGGCGAGCGTCTTCTCGGCCGCCAGCTTCTCTTCAAGAGTCTCGGCGAGCATGTGCTCGCGGGTCACGTTGCGATAGGTGATGACGCCGGCGCGCAGCTCGCCGAGGACGCGCACGCTCGGCAGCCAGTTGGTCGTGATGTCGACCGTATTGGCGTTGATCGCCTGCATATCCTTGACGGCAAGCAGCCCCATGCCCGCCATCGCGACAAGCAGGAACGCCACCACGGAAATGATCTTGGCGCGAATCGAGAGTTTGGCGAACATCGTGATGTCTCTGGCTGGTGGGCGCGGCCCTGGCGGGAATCAAATGGCGACGCGACGGACGCCGCAGGCGTCAAAGCCTGCGCCGTTCCTTTGGTTGGGTTAATTTGAAACTCCGTTGAACTACGCACCCGCGAATTGCCGCCCGTGACGGCATGGGCGAGGCGCGCTCAGCGCATCAGGGCGAGCGCGTCCGAGAAGAATTCCGGTCCGCCGAAATTGCCCGATTTCAGGGCAAGCAGCATGTCGCCGCTGCTGATTCCGACGGCACGCAAGACCGGAACGCCGGCGGCGATTTCCGCACCGACGAGGAAGCCGGGGATGCGCAGGCGATCGACCACGGCGCCTGACGTTTCACCACCGGCCACCACCAGCCGGCGTACGCCCGCCCGCACCAGGCCTTCGGCGATGTCGGCCATCGCCTGCTCGATGGCATGTCCGGCTGCGTCGCGGCCATGACGGGATTGGAGAGCTGCGACCTCGTCGGGGGTCACGCTGCTCGCGATCAGGATCGGGCCGTCGCCGATCCGATCCTTTGCCCAGGCCAGCGCGCGCTGCGCCTCGTCCTTGCCGGTGACCACCCGCTCGGGATCGAGATGCAGCACCGGCATCACCTTCTCGGCGTTCGCGATCTGCTGCAGGGTCGCCTGCGAACAACTGCCGGCGAGACAGGCCGCCGGCCCGCCGACTGCAGCATCGGGCATCGCGCTCGAGGCATCCGGTTTCACTATCCCGGCCGCGACCAGCGCCCGCGCCAATCCGAGGCCGATGCCGGAGGCGCCGACCGAGACACGATGGTCGAGCGCCACCTGCCCGATCGTTTCGAGGTCGCGGTCGAACACCGCGTCGACGATCGCAGCGCCAATGCCCCTGGCGGTGAGATCGGCGAGCTTTGCCCTGACGGCCCCGATGCCACGGGTCAGCGTCGCGAGATCGACCAATCCCACCTTCGTCCTGCTCTGGCGCGCCAGCACCCGCACCAGGTTGGAATCGTGCATCGGATTGAGCGGGTGATCCTTCAGCGGACTCTCGTTCAGCGGCACCGAGCCGACGAACAGATTGCCCTGATAGACGGTGCGGCCGGTCTCAGGGAACGCCGGCGTCACCAGCACGATGGTATCGCCGGAATCCGCGCGCAGCGCGTCCATCACCGGACCGATATTGCCGGCGTCGGTGGAATCGAAGGTCGAGCAGATCTTGAACAAAATATGAGCAGCGCCGCGGCCGCGCAGCCATGTCTCCGTCGCGCGCGAGCGCGATACCGCGAGATCAGCCTCGATCGAGCGGCTCTTCAGCGACACCACGACGGCGTCGACCTCGGGCAGCGCGAGATCGCCGGCGGGGACGCCGATGGTCTGCACGGTGCGCAGGCCGGCGCGGGTCAGCGTGTTGGCGAGGTCGGAGGCGCCGGTATAGTCGTCGGCGATGCAGCCAAGAGACAGTTTCGCTGCTGGTGTCACGGCTTCACTCCGGCGTAGGGCTTGAACCAGGCGAGACCGTCCGTGGTCTTGCCGCGCGGATTGTATTCGCAGCCGACGAAGCCGTCATAGCCGAGCCGGTCGAGCTCGCCGAACAGGAACGGATAGTTCAGCTCCTCTCCGTCGGGCTCGTTGCGCGAGGGGATCGATGCGATCTGGATGTGGCCGATGACAGGCATCATCTCGCGCAGCCGCATCGTCACGTCGCCATGGATGATCTGGCAGTGATAGATGTCGAATTGCAGCTTGAGGTTCGGAAGCTTCAGCTCGTTGATCAGGTCGTGGGCAAAGTTGAAGTTGTTGAGGAAGTAGCCGGGCACGTTGCGCGGATTGATCGGCTCGATCACGACGTCGCGGCCGTGCGGCGCGAAGAACTCCGCGGCGTAGGCGACAGATTTGTAAAAGGCTTCCACCGCGTGCCGGTCACCACGGTCTGCGATCCCTGCCATCAGATGCAGCCACTTCACCCCGGTCGCCTGCGCATAGGGCAGCGCGGTCTCCAGGCTCCGCTGCAGATCGGCAAAGCGATCAGGCAGCGCGGCGAACCCCTTCTCGCCGGCATTCCAGTCGCCCGGCGGCAGATTGAACAGCGCCTGTGTCAGCCCGGCGGCCTTCAGCCGTTTGCCGACCTCGTCGGCCGGATGGTCGTAAGGAAACAGGAACTCGACCGCAGTGAAGCCGGCTTTCGCCGCCGCCTCGAAGCGGTCAAGGAACGGGACCTCGTTGAACATCATGGAGAGATTGGCGGCAAAGCGGGGCATCTGGAGGTCCTCTTATTTCTTGCCGGGCAGTTTGGTACCGGTGACCTGCGCATACATCCGCGCCACCGACGCATCGTCGTCACGGCCCATGCCGGCGGCCGCCGTCATCAGGAACATCTGCAGCGCCGCGGCCGAGACCGGCACCGGGAAGCGCGCGTTGCGCGCCATGTCCTGGATGATGCCGAGATCCTTGACGAAAATCTCCACCGCGCTGCGCGGGGTGTAGTCGCCCTCGAGCACGTGCGGCATCCGATTCTCGAACATCCAGGAATTGCCGGCGGAGGCCGTGATCACCTCGTAGACTTTCCGGATATCGAGGCCCTGCTTGGCCGCGAACGCGATCGCTTCCGAGGCAGCGGCGATATGCACGCCGGCGAGCAGCTGATTGATCATCTTGAACGCGGCGCCCTGCCCCGCGGCATCACCAAGCTCGTAGAGCTTCGCCGCCATCGCATCCAGCGCCGGCCGCGCTTTTGCAAATGCCGCGGCGCTGCCCGAGGCAAGGATGGTCAGCTCGCCCTGCGCCGCGCGCTGGGCGCCGCCGGAGATCGGCGCGTCCAGATAGTGCCGGCCGCTCGCCTCGAGCTGCTTGGCGAGGCGCCGCGCGATATCAGGGTCCATGGTGGCCGACGACACGAACACCGCGCCCTTGGGCAGCGTCTCGGCGACGCCCCCTGCGCCGAACAGGATGGCCTCGGTCTGCGCCGCGTTGACGACGACGCTGACCGCGATATCGGCATCCTTCGCGGCCTCCGCCGGCGTCTTGGCGCCCTTGCCGCCGTCGGCAACGAACCGCCCGACCGCATCCGCCGAAACGTCGCAGCCGGTGACGTCAAAGCCGGCGCGCCTGAGCGAGGTCGCCATGCCGAAACCCATCGAACCGAGCCCGATGACGGCGACGCGCGGTTTGGCGGAACTGGACATGCGGCGATCCCTCGAATGTTTCCCTGTTTGAGCATGATCTCTCCGGAAAACCGGCTGCCACTTTGCGCTAGCGCGGCCCTCCGGGTCCGGATCATGCCCGTTATTGCCTGCCTATCACGGCTTGGCCGCGCTGCCAAAGCATGAGACAAGGCGAAAATACGGGAGGCTCGCGTGTCATGAGCGAAACAAAGCTTCGTGAGGACATCTGCCGCTTCGGCCGCTCGCTGTTCGAGCGCGGGCTGACGCCGGGCTCCTCGGGCAATATCAGCGTCCGGCTCGATGACGGCGGCTGGCTGGTGACGCCGACCAATGCCTCACTCGGCTTCCTCGACCCGGCAAAAATGTCGCGGCTCGCGGCCGACGGCCGGCTGGTCTCCGGCGATGCCCCGACCAAGGAAGTGCCGCTGCACACCGCGCTGTACCAGACGCGCACCGCGGCACGCGCCGTGGTGCACCTGCACTCCACTCATTCGGTGGCGCTCTCGATGCTGCCCGAAATCGACCCGCGCGCCGCGCTGCCGCCGATGACGGCCTATTACGTCATGAAATGCGGCCAGACCGCGCTGGTGCCGTACTATCGGCCGGGGGACCCCGCCGTTGCGGACGCGATCAAGGGGCTGGCCGGGGAATATTCATCCGTGCTGCTCGCCAATCACGGCCCAGTGGTCTCGGGCGACACGTTGGAAGCCGCGGTGTTCGCGACGGAAGAGCTGGAGGAAACCGCCAAGCTCTATCTGCTGCTGCGCGGGCTCAATCCGCGATATTTGTCGCCGGAGCAGGTGGCGGATTTGATCAAGACCTTTGGGCTCGCGCTGCCGGAGCACTCTCACTAGAATTCGCATAGGGCAGACATGCGGAGGACAGTCATGACGAAGCTCATAGGCTTGGCAGTCGCGGTTCTGTTCGTCGTCGGTCTGGCGGGATCGGCCGCACAGGCCGAGGAGACCTTGCAGGGCATGCTGGCAGCACAGCTTCGTGCCCAAGGCTATGCCTGCGACAAGCCGCTCAAGGCCGAGAGGGATGACAAGCTTTCGAAGCCGGATAACGAGGCCTGGACTCTCACATGCAGCAACGCGACCTACCGCGTCAGCCGCGTGCCGGACCTCCCCGCCAAGGTCGAAGTCGTCAAATAGGTTCTAGGCCGATCGTAGCCCGCATGCGCGCAGCGATATGCGGGACATCCCCGGATGTCGCTCCGCTCATCCGGGCTACGGCAGTGTGATGACCGCTACAGCCCCAGATACGCCTTGCGCACGTCGGGATTGGTGCTGATCTCCGCGGCCGGGCCCTGCATCAGCACGCGGCCGGTCTGCAGGATGTAGGCGCGGTCGGCGATCTCCAGGCACTCGGCCATGCGCTGCTCGACGATCAGCACCGTCATGCCCGCGTCGCGGATGCGCTTCACGGCCTGGAAGATCTCGTCGACCAGCTTCGGCATGATGCCCTGCGACGGCTCGTCCAGCATCAGCAACCGCGGCCGCGTCATCAGCGCGCGGCCGATCGCCAGCATCTGCTGCTCGCCGCCCGACAGCGTCTCGGCGCGCTGGTCCAGACGCTCCGAGAGCCGCGGAAACAACTTGAACACCAGATCGAGCGGCTCGTCGCGATTGGCCTGGCTGCGATAGAGATAGCTGCCGAGGCGGAGGTTGTCGCGCACCGACAGCCGCGGAAACAGCCGGCGATTTTCGGGCACGAAGGCGATGCCGCCGGCCGTGATGACGTGCTGCGGCTTGCCGTCGATCCGAGTACCGTCGAAGGTCACAGTCCCGGAGCGCGGCCGCTCGGCGCCGGCGATCGACTTGAGCAGCGTCGACTTGCCCGCGCCGTTGGCGCCGGCGACGCAGACGATCTCGCCCTTGGAAACGTCGATCGAGACCGAGGAGATCGCAACCAGGCCCTGATAGGCGGTGGTGACTTCACGCACCGACAGCATGACGATCCCCGAGATAGGCAGTGATGACTTTGGGATTGCGGACGACCTCAGTGGGCTTGCCTTCGATCAGCACCTTGCCGAGATCGAGCACGATGGCGCGGTCGACCAGCGGCATCACGATCTCCATGACGTGCTCGACCATCAGCACCGTGATACCGGTGGCGCGCACCTTGCGGACCAGCTCGACGCCGGTCTGCGCCTCGACCGGCGTCAGCCCGGTGAGGACTTCGTCGAGCAGCAAGAGCTTCGGCTCGGTTGCGAGCGCGCGCGCAACCTCGAGTCGACGCTTCTCCGACGGCACCAGGTCGCTGGCCAGCACATCGGCGCGCGCGGCAAGGCCGCAGAACTCCAGCACCTCGTAGGCCTTCTTCCGCGCCACCCGCATCACGGTGTTGCGGATCAGCGCGCCGACGATGACGTTGTCGATGACAGTCATGGTCTCGAAGCTCTTCACCACCTGGAAAGTGCGTCCGATGCCGCGCTGGCAGCGTTCCGCCGCGCGCAGGCGGGTGACGTCCTCGCCGTCGAAGATGATCGAACCTTGCGTCGGCGGCAGCACGCCCGCGATCAGGTTGAACAGTGTCGACTTGCCGGCGCCGTTCGGACCAATCAGGCCGACGATCTCACCGCGGCCGACCGAGATCGAGACGTCGCTGTTGGCGACAAGGCCGCCGAAACGCTGCCAGACGCCGCGGGTTTCCAGGAGCGCCGTCATCGCGCGCCCCCCTTGCGCAAGGAAAACACGCTCACCAGCCCCCGCGGCAGCGCCAGCGAGATCAGGACGATCAGCGTGCCATAGACGATCAGGTCGACGCCGCGCCCCGAACCGCCGACGAAGGACCGCGTCAGCTCGGTGAGCGGGATCAGGATGACGGCACCCAACATCGGCCCCCACAACGTGCCGATGCCGCCCAGCACCGCAGGCAACGCCATCAGCAGCGAGAACTGGAAGCCCATCACGCTTTCGGGGTCGATATAGGAGACGAACTGGGCGTAGAAGCTGCCGCCGACCGCGACCAGGAAGGCAGACACCGCCGCCGCACCCATCTTGGAATTGAACACGACCACGCCCAAGCTCTCGGCAGCATCCGGATTGTCCTTCACCGCGCGCCACCAATAGCCCCATTTGGAATCTTCCAGCCACCAGGTGACGAACCAGGCGATGCAGGCCAGCGCCAGCGCGAAATAGAAGTATGGCAGCTTGGAACGGGTGAACTGGAATTTCAGCCAGCTGTCGCCGCGCACGGGAATGTCGATGCCGAGCGCCGCGCCCGCCCAGTCCCAGTTCTGGATCAGCAGCAGCGCAATCTCGGCGATCACGATGGTCGCGATCACGAAGTAATGGCCACGCAGGCGGAAGCAGGGATAGCCGAGCGCCATCGCGATCACCGCGGAGATCGCGCCGCCCGCCAGCATGCCGAACCAGGGCAGCACGCCGAACTTGGTGAACAGCAGCGCGGTGGTGTAGGCGCCGAGCCCGAAATAGAGCGCGTGGCCCAGCGAGATCTGCCCGCAATAGCCGGACAGGATGTTCCAGCTCTGCGACAGCGCCGCATACATCAGGGTCAGCACCATGATGTTCTGGACGTAGACGTCCTTGACGAACAGCGGCACCAGCGCGGCGATCACGGCCAGGCAACCGGCCATGATCAGGTCACGCCTGCGGCGTTGGGCGAAGTGCTTGTCCATCACATCGATCCGAACAGGCCGCGCGGGCGGATGAAGACGATCAGGAGGTAGACGGCATAGATGCCGACCGACTTCAGCGACGGCGGCAGGATCAGCGCGGTGGTGGCTTCCACCAGGCCGACGATGATGCCGCCGGCAAAGGCGCCGAATACGCTGCCGAAGCCGCCGAGCGCCACGGTGACGTAAGCGATCAGGGCAAAGGACGCGCCGACATCGGGATAGACGTAGAAGAAGATCGCCATGATGGCGCCGGCGAGCCCCACCAGCGCGGCACCAAGGCCCCAGCCCAGCGCGAACACCCTGTTCTTGTCGATGCCGACCAGCGCCACCGCGCCGGCGTCCTCGCGGGTCGCCTCGAGCGCGCGGCCGAAATCGGTACGATGGATGAAGAAGTAGAGCGCGACGAAGGCCGCGATCGAGACGAACGCGCCGACCAGTTGCGGCTCGGGCAGATAGATGCCGGCGACCGCCACCGTCTTGCCGCCGAGCCAGGAGCTCGTGACGCTGCGATAGTCGGGCGTGAAGAAGAACTGCGCCAGGCCGCGCATGACGATCGCAAGACCGAAGGTCGAGAAGATCTGCACCATGCCGGCATTGGCTTTGGCGCGCACGGCGAAGCGGACGACCAACAGATAGACCACCGCGCCGAACACGAACAGCGCCGCGGCGACCAGCGGCGCCGACAGCAAGGGATCGATCGCGAAGAATGCGAACAGGAAGAAGGTCGCGTACATCGCGATCATCAGGAACTCGCCGTGCGCGAAATTCACGACGTCCATCAATCCGAAGATCAATGCGAGCCCGGCGGCGATCAGTCCGTAGAGCAGCCCCATCAGAAGGCCGCTCGCCAGACTCTGGATAATGGTCTCGGCTGTCACCGTTGCGCCCCGATCAATGCACGGCTCCAGCGTCGTCCTGGCGAATGCCAGGACCCATAACCACAAATGCATCGAGAGGAGAGACAGCAACCAATCATCGCAAAACGCCTGCCTGGGGTAATGGGTCCCGGGTCGCGCTTCGCTTGCCCGGGACGACGAAGGAGAGTGGCCGACCGATCAGCTGTTCATCGGCCAGATCGCCTCGGAGACGGCGGCCTGTTCCGGGAAGATCGTGACGAAGTTCTTCGCAGCATATTGCAAGAGCACCGGATCGGCGAAGTTGTTCTGCCCCATCTCGTCGAACTTGACGCGCCGCCACGGCATGATGGTCTGCTCGCCGGGCATGTCGGTCGCGGCCAGCGCCTCGCGGATCTTCTCGCCGTCGGTCGACTTGGCGCGGTTGATCGCATCGGCCATCACGATCAGGCCCATGAACTGGCGCGACGAATAGTCATTGAAGTCCTTGCCGGACTTGGCGCGGTACATCTCGTTGATGAGCCCCACCATCGGACGCTTCTGCGCAAGGTCGAGCGAGAAGCTGCCGCGCGAGATCACGCCTTCGAGCTTGTCGCCGACCGCGTCGTACAACGCCTTTTCCGAGAAGCCGGCATCCTGCGCTACGATGTTCTTCGGCTTGTAGCCGAGCTCGGCCATAGTCTTGACCAGCAGGATCGCGTCGGTGGTGTAGCTCGACGGCATCAGCACGTCGGCATTCGCGGCCTTGAGCTGCTGCACCTCGGCGGTCAGCGACGGCGAGTTGGCGCGATACTTGATGTCGGCCATCACCTTGTAGCCGCGCTCGTTGGCGAGCTTGAGCTGTGCGTTCGACGAGTCGGTGCCGAAGATGGTGTCCTCGTGGAACAGCGCCAGCGTCTCGATCTTCTGGCCCTTCTTCTTCATCGCGTCGAAGAAGTCGAACATCGCGGTCGAGAACATCTCGTCATGCGGCGCCGCGCGGAAATAATACTTCAGGCCGCGGCGATGCAGGCTCGGCGAGGAGTTGTCGGCCGAGATGAACGGCACCTGGTAGCGTTCGCAGATCTGGCTGACGGTGACGGCGACCGCGCTCTGATAGGTGCCGATCACGGCGCAGACCTTGTCCTGCGTGATCAGGCGCTCGGCTTCGGCGCGGCCCTTCTGCGGGTCGGCCTGATGGTCGGCGAACACGAGACGCACCTTGGCGCCGCCGAGGCCGGGCAGGCCTTCGCCCTTGGCCAGCGGCAATGCGAAATCATAGTTCTTGTTGATGATGTCGGCCGCGGTCTCGAATGCGCGCTGCGCGTCGACGCCGATCTGGGCGCTGGAGCCGGACAGCGGATAGATCACGCCGATCACCACTTCGCTGGTCTGCGCGCGCGCGGCCATCGGACCGAGCGCAGCGGCGGCAGTGGCACCGAGCAACACGTTACGGCGAGAGATCGTCATTCCCAATTCCCCTAGGTCAGTCTGTTTTTATCGATGAAGTGCTTGTAGCGCGCAGTAAAGCCTCAATGAATTGCACGAATTGCCTATTCAAAGCACAGCGAGCTGTTTGTTCCTGAGATCCGTGACGAGCATCAATCCCGGCGCGTGCGTGATTGCGAACGGCAGCTTCGCATTTGCGATCACCGCTTGCGGAGTCACACCGCAGGCCCAGAACACAGGGATCTCGTCGTCCGCGACCGGCACCGGATCGCCGTAGTCGGGTTTCGCGATGTCCTTGATGCCGATCGAATGGGGGTGGCCGAGATGGACCGGCGCTCCATGCACCGAGGGAAAGCGCGAGGTGATCTGCACCGCGCGGATCGCATCCGCCGGCTTGAACGGCCGCATCGACACCACCATGGGTCCCTGGAACGGACCCGACGGACTGCACGCGATGTTGGTGCGGTACATTGGCACACGCACATTGTGCTCGATGTGACGGATCGGCAGCCCCTCGTCCATCAGCGCCTCTTCGAACGAGAACGAGCAGCCGAGCACGAAGGCGACGAGATCGTCACGCCAATATTGCATGATGTCGGTCGGCTCGTCGGCCACCTCGCCGTCGCGCCAGACCCGGTAGCGCGGCACGTCGGTGCGGATGTCGAGGTCGAGGCCGAGCGCGGGGATGCGGGGATCGCCGACATCCGACATGCCGATGATCGGGCACGGCTTCGGATTGAGTTGGCAGAACCTGTGGAAGGCGCCGGCGAGTTTCTCCGGCAGGATGGCGAGATTGCCCTGGACGAAGCCGTTGGCGACGCCGGCGGTGGTGGAGGCCATGCCGTTGCGGCAGGCCTGGCGGGCCTCAACGCTCGGAAGCACCGCTTCCCCCTGAGATCGCTGCACTGCCGCAAAAACAGTCATGGGACCCTCCTGCCCATAATCTCGACAAGGACAAGCCAACACCAAGCGTGATATAATGTCTAATCGTCCTTTCTAATCAAAATCGATAACTTTGATTTATCGATTGGAAAAATGCTTCCAATGACCGACTTCCGCTCGATCGAAACCTTCCTCTGGGTCGTCAAGCTCGGCAGCTTCCGCGGCGCCGCCCAGCGGCTCAACACCACCCAGCCGGCGATCTCGCAACGCATCGCCCAGCTCGAGCGCGAGATGGGTGTCAAGCTGTTGAACCGCGAGCATCGGGTGGCCTCGCCGACGCCGAGCGGGCGGCAGATGATGATCTATGCCGAGAAGCTGATCGGGCTGCGTTCGGAGATGATGGCCGAGGTCGGCGACCGGTCGGCGATGCGCGGCGCGCTGCGGCTCGGTGTCGCGGAGACGATCGTGCACACCTGGCTGCCGCGGCTGGTCAAGAGCGTGAACGAGATCTACCCGAACTTGTCGCTGGAGATCGAGGTCGACATCACACCGAACCTGACCGCGCGGCTGCTGGCACAGGAGATCGAACTCGCCTTCGTGCTCGGACCGGTCTCGGCTTCCGGCGCGCACAACCGCGTGCTCTGCGACTATCCGATCGGTTTCCTCGCGAGCCCTGCGCTCGGGCTCGGCGCCGGCCCGGTGGCGCGGCAGGATCTGGCGCGGTTTCCGATCATCACCTTTCCGCGCAAGACCCAGCCCTACGAGACCGTGCGTGCGCTGTTCAACGGGCCGGATCTACCACCGATCCGCCTGCACGCCAGCACGTCGCTGGCAACCGTCATCCACATGGCCAATGAAGGTCTCGGCATCGCCGTCATTCCGTCGGCGATCGTCGAGAACGAGCTTGCCGATGGGCGGTTGCAACTGCTCGATACCGACCTCAAGCTGCCGCCCCTCACCTTCACCGCAAGCTGGCTCGCCTCCCCCGATGCGGTGGCGATCGAGCGCGTCGCCAATCTCGCCGGGCAGATCGCACAGCCAAGCGTGGCGGTTGACGGGGCGACAGTGGCGCGTCATGAAAAAACGATCGCGTAAAGGGAAGAGCCGCAATGAGCCGAGCCGCCACCAACCTGCAGATCGATTCCGCCCGCCTCTGGGGCACCATCCACGAAACCGCGCAGTTCGGCGCCACCCCGAAAGGCGGCGTACGGCGGCTGACACTGAGCGCCGAGGACAAGCAGGTGCGCGACTGGTTTCGCAAGGCGTGCCAGGATGCCGGCCTCGAGGTGCATGTCGATGCGCTCGGCTCGATGTTCGGCCTGCGCAAGGGTCGCGACATGTCGAAGCCTCCGATCGGCGTCGGCTCGCATCTCGACACCCAGCCGACCGGCGGCAAGTATGACGGCGTGCTCGGCACGCTCGCCGCGCTCGAAATGGTGCGCACGCTCAACGATGCCGGGATCGAGACCGAGCTGCCGATCTGCATCTGCAACTGGACCAACGAGGAAGGCTCGCGGTTCGCGCCGGCGATGATGGCGTCCGCGGCCTATGTCGGCGACTTCACCACCGACGGCATTTTGTCGCGTAAGGATGCCGACGGCATCACGGTGGCTCAGGCGCTCGACACCATCGGCTATCGCGGTGACAGCCCGGTCGGCCGCCAGAAGTTCACCAGCTTCGTCGAGCTGCATATCGAGCAGGGACCGATCCTTGAGGCCGAGAACAAGACCATCGGCGTGGTCGATTCCGGCCAGGGCGTGTTGTGGTACGATGGCAAGATCACCGGCTTCGAGAGCCATGCCGGCTCGACCCCGATGCCGCTGCGGCGCGATGCCCTGGCGACGCTGTCGGAGATCGTGCTGGCGATGGAAAGCATCGCCAAAAAGCACGCCCCGAATGCGGTCGGCACCATCGGCGAGGCCGTGATCGCAAAGCCCTCGCGCAACGTCATTCCCGGCGAGATCGCCTTCACGGTGGATTGCCGCAGCGCCGACGCCGCGATCATGGACGCACTGGATCGCGACCTACGCGCGGCGGTGGCCGAGATCGCGACGCGCCGCAAGGTCGAGGTTCAGCTCGATCTGGTCTGGCGCAAGGCGCCGACGCATTTCGACCCGAAGCTGGTCGATGCGGTCGAGAATGCGGCAAAGCAGCTCGGCTATTCGCACCGCCGCATCACCTCCGGCGCCGGCCATGACGCCTGCAACCTCAACACGGTGATGCCGGCGGCAATGGTTTTCGTGCCCTGCAAGGACGGCATCAGCCACAACGAGCTGGAGGACGCGACGCAGGCCGACTGTGCCGCCGGTGCCAACGTGTTGATGCACACCGTGCTGGCGCTCGCGGGCGTCGCATCCTGATCATCATCTTTCCCTTTGGACGGAGGCTTTCGTGCGCGGAGTGTTTGTCGACGCCAATGAATCGCTCGCTGCGATCACGGAGCGGCTGGAGAAGCCGGGCGATCCCAAGGTGCGGATCAACCGCAATCCCGACATCAAGCCCGAGGATTACCCGGCAGTGCTCGACGGCGCGGAGATCGCGATCATCGACCACACGGCGCTGCCGACCTACGTCGCCAAGAAGTGCTCCGGGTTGAAGCACGTCGTGTTCCTCGGCACCGGCGCGCGCAGCTACATGAACCCGGAAGAACTCGCCGAGCTCGGAATCTCAGTGCATCTGATCAAGGGTTATGGCGATACCGCGGTCGCGGAATCCGCGATCGCGCTGATGTGGTCCTCGGCGCGCGTGATCGCGCAGATGGATCGCGAGATGCGCGCCGGCAACTGGCTGCGCGAGGACGGTATGCAGCTCACCGGCAAGACGCTCGGCCTGGTCGGCTTCGGGGGCATCGCCGCGGAGGTCGCCCGCATAGCGCTCGGCAGCGGCATGAAGGTGATCGCCTGGAACCGGTCGCCGAAGACCCATCCGGGCGTCGAGTTCGTTGACCTCGACACCGTGCTGGCCAGGAGCGACGTGGTCTCGATCCATCTCCTGCTCAACGACGAGACCCGCGGCCTGATCACGCGCGAGAAGATCGCGATGATGAAGCCGGGCGTGGTCCTGATCAATACCGCGCGCGGCGCGCTCGTCGACGAGCAGGCCATGATCGATGCACTCAAATCGGGCCATATCCGCCACGCCGGCCTCGACGTCTACAACATCGAGCCGCTGCCGAAGGATCATCCGCTGACCAAGATTCCCAACGTGACGCTGTCGGCCCACTCCGCGTTCCGCACACCGGAAGCGAGCGAGAACCTGATCCACGCGGCATGGGAGCATTGCCGAAGGATCGTGAAGTCATAGACATCGTAGGATGGGTTAGCCGAAGGCGTAACCCACCGATTTTGTGACTGCGGAAAGAAAGGGTGGGTTACGCTTCGCTAACCCACCCTGCGCAGGCGATCTTAGTCCACCATCTCCGCGACCGCCTTGCCGCAGGCCGTCGTGTCGGCATTGCCGCCGAGATCGCGGGTGCGCAGCGTGCGTTCGCCGAGCGTGCGCTCGATCGCACCGACGATCGCGTCCGCGGCCCGCTTCTCGCCGAGATGCTCCAGCATCATCGCGCCCGACCAGATCATGCCGATCGGATTGGCGATGCACTGCCCGGCGATATCGGGCGCCGAGCCGTGCACCGGCTCGAACACCGAGGGGAAATCGCCCTCCGGATTGATGTTGCCCGACGGCGCGATGCCGATCGTGCCGGTGCAGGCCGGACCGAGGTCGGACAGGATGTCACCGAACAGGTTGGAGCCGACCACGACGTCGAACCGGTCCGGATGCAACACGAAGTTCGCGGTCAGGATATCGATGTGGTACTTGTCCCACTTCACGCCAGGATACTTCTTGGCCATCGCCTCCACGCGCTCGTCCCAATAGGGCATGGTGATGGAGATACCGTTCGATTTGGTCGCCGAGGTCAGATGCTTCTTCGGCCGCGACTGCGCCAGATCGAATGCGAATTTCAGGATGCGGTCGACGCCGGTGCGCGTCATCACCGTCTGCTGGGTCACGAATTCGCGGTCGGTATCCGGGAACATGCGGCCGCCGACGGAGGAGTACTCGCCCTCGGTGTTCTCGCGCACCACCCAGAAATCGATGTCGCCGGGCTTACGATTTGCCAGCGGCGACGGCACGCCGGGCATCAGCCGCACCGGGCGCAGATTGACATACTGGTCGAACTCGCGGCGGAACTTGATCAGCGAGCCCCACAGCGAGATGTGGTCCGGGATCTTGGCCGGCCAGCCGACCGCGCCGAAATAGATCGCGTCGTGCTTGCCGATCTTCTCCTTCCAGTCCGCCGGCATCATCTCGCCGTGCTTCTCGTAATAATCGTAGGAGGCGAAGTCGAAATGATCGAACTGCACGGCGACGCCGTGCTTCTTCGCCGCCGCCTCGATGACGCGCAGCCCCTCCGGCATCACTTCCTTGCCGATGCCGTCGCCGGGAATGACCGCAATCCGATACTGTTTCTTGCTCATCGAGAACACCCTTGTGATTTGCCCGGCCAGCAATGCCGCCTATCCTGATCGCCCTGCAATGGACCAAACTTCGCGCGAGTGCAACGCTGCAGTGCAGTGTTGACCGCCGCGCCACCCTGCCCCTACGAATTCGCCGACATCCGTTCCTTTCTAGCAAGCGAGTCATCCCATGGATCTGCATCTGCGCGGCAAGCGTGTCCTGATCACCGGCGCCTCCAAGGGCATTGGCGCGGCCGCCGCCGAAGCCTTTGCCGAGGAAGGCGCCAATCTGCTGTTGGCCGCCCGCAACGGCGACCAGCTCAAGGCGCTCGCCGAGCGGCTGCGCTCCGCGCACCAGATCGATGCGGCAACCAGCGTGGTCGATCTGCGCAAACCGGAGGATCGCGCCCGGCTGGCCAACGAAGCAGCCGACATCGACATCCTCGTCAACAATGCCGGCGATATCCCCGGCGGCTCGCTCGACAAGATCGACGAGACGACCTGGCGTCACGCCTGGGAGTTGAAGGTGTTCGGCTATATCAACCTGACACGCGCAATCTATGCCCAGATGAAGGCGCGCGGCGGCGGGGTGATCGTCAACGATATCGGCGCGGCCGGCGAGAAGTTCGACGCCAACTACATCTGCGGCAGCGCCGGTAACGCCGCGCTGATGGCCTTCACCCGTGCGCTCGGCGGAAAAAGCCTCGCCGACAACATCCGCGTCGTCGGCATCAATCCGGGTCCAGTCGGCACCGATCGCCACGTCACGCTGCTCAAAACCCGCGCCAAGCACCAGCTCGGCGACGAGAATCGTTACAAGGAGTTCCAGACGGGCCTGCCGCTCGGCCGCCCCGCGCATGCGCGCGAGATCGGCGACCTCATGGCGTTCCTCGCCTCCGACCGCGCCGGCTATACGTCGGGCGTGATCTACACGGTGGATGGCGGGCTGACTGCAGGATGGGGTTAGGCACGTCCTTCTCCCCCGTCATTGCGAGGAGCTCGCGACAAAATTGCAAAGCAATTTTGCGCTGAAGCGACGAAGCAATCCATCGCACCACACGCGCAGAGCGATGGATTGCTTCGCGGAGCCTGTCATCGGGCGGCGCTTTGCGCCGACCCGTTGGCTCACAATGACGCGCGTGGCTCGCCTCCCGCGCATTGCCACGACTGCGGAAAATGTTCTACAGCAGCAAGAACAGAAGACTTATAAGAGACGGAGACAAGCAAGTGGCAGATCAGGGGCTCATTCGGGAAACAGCCTGCGCCGTCGTCGATAAGCTGAAGGCCGGCGAGGTCACGCCGCTGGATCTGCTCGACGTGCTGGAAAAGCGCATCGCCGAGGTGGACGGCAAGGTGAATGCGCTGCCCACCCTCTGCTTCGACCGCGCCCGCAGCCACGCCAAGGCCCTGATGCAGAAGCCCGCCGCCGAGCGTGGCCTGCTCGCAGGGCTTAGCGTTCCGATCAAGGACCTCACCGCTGTCGAGGGCGTGCTGACCACGCAGGGCTCGCCGATCTTCAAGGATAACATCCCGGCAAAGTCCGATCTCCTGGTCGAGCATCTCGAAAACAATGGCGGCGTGATCTACGCCAAGTCGAACACGCCGGAATTCGGCGCCGGCGCCAACACGTTCAACGAGGTGTTCGGGCCGACCCGCAATCCCTGGGACACGTCACGCTCGGCGGCCGGCTCCTCTGGCGGCGCGGCCGTGGCCCTTGCGACCGGCACGGCCTGGCTCGCGCACGGCTCCGACATGGGCGGCTCGCTGCGCAACCCCGCCAGCTTCTGCGGCATCGTGGGCTTGCGGCCGAGCATCGGCCGCGTCGCGCACACGCCGAAGTTCGGGGTCGACCGCACGCTCGGCGTACAGGGACCGATGGCGCGCAACGTCGAGGACCTCGCGCTGCTGCTGGATGCGATGAGCGGAGAGCACGCGGCCGATCTGCTGTCGCTGCCCGCGCTGCCGACGTCGTTCCTCTCGGCGGCGCGTTCGAACCAGATGCCGAAGCGCGTTGCCTATTCGCCCGATCTCGGCATCACGCCTGTCGATCCCGAGGTCAAGGCGATCACGCGCAAGGCGGCGGAGCGCTTTGCAGAAGCCGGCGCAATCGTCGAGGAGGCGCATCCCGACCTGCATGAAGCCCACGAATGTTTCCATGTGCTGCGCGCGTTCGATTTCGCGATCAGCAAGGCCGCGCTGCTGCGCACCAAGCGCGACCTGCTCAAGCCCGAAGTGATCTGGAATATCGAGGAAGGGCTGAAGCTCACCGTCGAGAAGCTCGAGCGCGCCGAGGCTCAGCGCGTCGCAATGACCGAACGTGCGCTTGCCTTCTTCGACAAGTATGACTTGCTGCTGGCGCCTGCGACCATCGTGCCGCCATTCCCGGTGGAGAACCGTTATGTCGCCGAATGCGACGGCAAGAAATTCGACAACTATGTCGAATGGCTCGGCATCGTCTACGCGATCACGCTGGCCTGCTGCCCGGCGCTGTCGCTGCCCTGCGGTTTCACCGCGTCCGGCCTGCCGGTCGGTTTGCAGATGGTCGCGAAACCCCGTGCCGAGGCGCAGCTCTTGGCCGGGGCGAAGGTGCTCGAGGATATTCTCGGCCTGCGCGGCACGACGCCGATCGATCCGCGGCCGCCGAGGTAAGGACGCGACCTACTCCGTCACCAATCCTCATGGTGAGGAGCGCGGAACGCGCGTCTCTGGACGATGCTGCGCATCGCCAGGCGAACCATGAGGCCGCAGCGGTGGCCTGCATCCTTCGAGACGCCGCTTCGCGGCTCCTCAGGATGAGGAAATGAAGTCGCCACTTGTATGGTAACAAGGCAGGCGTCCTAGGCCTTCTCTTCCGCCGACTTCAGCGCGACGGTGAGCGCAAGCTTGGTCTGCTCGACGATCTCGTCCAGCAGCTCCTCGCGGCTGATCTGCGCGACCTCGCCGGTAAGCAGTCCCTGCTCGGCTAGCATGACGATGCCGTGCAGCCCGGCCCAGATCTTGAGCGCCTGGCGTTCGCGCAACAGGCCGACGGCCGGTGCCTCGAACGCCTCGATCAGGAGCGCGAGCGTTTCCATCGCCGCGGTGTGCAGCTCGCTTCCCTTCGGCGCACAGGCCATGGTTCGCGAGGCAAACATCAGCCGGTAGACGCCGTGGCGCTGCAGCCCGAAGGCGAGCGCCGCCTGCGCGAAGCGTGACAATTTGGACTGCTTGCCTGGTTTGTCGATCGCCTCGCGCATGATCACGTTGAATTGCCGGAACGCCTCGGCGGTGACCGCCTGCAACAGCGCGTCGCGATCGGCGAAATGCCGATACGGCGCCGGCTGTGAGACGCCGAGTTGCTTGGCCAGCGCCTTGATGCTGATCGCCTCCGGCCCGCCAAGCTCGACCTCCTGCAGGGCAGCCTGGATCAGGGCTTCTCGCAGATCGCCATGGTGGTAGGTCTTGAACGGCTTACGAATGATTTGTCCCATTGCGGTGATGATCGCTGGTCGGTCAGGCAACAGAGAACGTAACATTAGCGATATCAACCGCTTGCGTCACTTCCTCCAAACGGTGCATACGAAATCTGCAGGCCATTAACCGCGAAACCGCCAGGTCCGTCCATCAAAAACAGCTGCCCGAACGCCACGGAATACCACCGGGCGATCTGCGTCCCGCGCAGTACGGACGAGACGTGTCAACGGGTGGCGGTCGAGAGGGCCGCGCTTGGGCGTCCAGCGCTCCGGCCCTGCCGCTCTTGAAGGCAGCCCAATCCGGTTTCCGCGTCCTCAGGACTCAATGGAAAGCCGACCTCCGGAAACAAGCTCGAAGCCCTCGCTTTGCGAGATGGCGAACGCCGCGAGAGCCGTTCGATTGCTGATCTCGAGTTTCTGGAAAATGTTGTGCAGATGAACCTTGATGGTGCCGTCGGCGATGTTCAATCGACGTCCGATTTCCTTGTTCGACAATCCCGCAGACACCAAATGCATGATCTGCCGCTGGCGCCCCGTCAGCGATGCCAGCCCCTTTTCCGCGATCGTGCTCATCTCACGGGGAGCAAGCGGACTGGATGACCGCGGCAGCAGTCGTTGGCCATCGGCAACCTGCCTCAGGGTCTGAACCAAGATGTCCGGCTCGGCTTCTTTCGGAATGACGGCGTAGGCTCCAGCCTCGACCAGCGCCACCCAGTCTTCCTCTTCGACCGATGCTGTAAAGAACACAATTCGCGTTGCGACGTTCGCGGCATTTGCCGCAGAAAGTATTTCTCGCCATGACATGTCGAGGATCGAGAAATCCAGAATAGCGATATCAGGCGCAAACCTGCGGATCGCGTCGAGACAGTTCGTACCGTCGATACAACGCGCGACAATTTTGAAATCACGCTCCGCACTCAGCGCGCTACTGAGGCCTTGCAGGACGACAGGATACTGGTCCGCAATCACCACACTCGTACAACGCATCCGAACCTCGGTTCGCCCTCCTCGCGACATGCGTACTGTCTACCCCTTACCCATACAATTTCCCTTTTTAGCCTACCTCATTTGGAGAGATAATCTTTCATAAAATTGCACGCTGCATTGCAGCAACGCGAATTTCCGCGCTCTTCGCGGAGGTCAAGAGACCACAATGTTTGATGGTCACATATCAAACTTTCATCCGAAAGGTGCGCCATGTCCTCGCGCATCGTTGATCGTGCGGTCGATCGGCCTATACCCAAAGGCATATAGGGATATCGTGCATTCGAATCTAAACTTCATAAATGACGTCACAGTGAACGGAGGTTCCGCACGAATCGGAAACTGCATCCAACAGATATTGACGAAGCCTTCAAATTTTTTCCGCCACCGCATTAAGGCGTAAGAGTCGGATTTCAACCGCGCCCCCACTGTAATTTTGGCAGGGAGTTTCATCATGAGGCGGCAACATTGCTTTTCAGTCGTACTTGTCGGCAAAAACGGATTACGCAGGGAAGGCCTGGCTGGCATCCTCCGATCGGCGAATTTTCGCATCCTGACTTCAGTTTCAAGCGCCGATGATTTGCACGCACGCAAGGCTCCGTCTTGCGAGGTACTGTTTCTTGTCGTCCATTCGGGCGACGAATTTGACGCCACCGTCGAGCAGATCGAACTTTGCAGGAGCCATCGTCCGGACGGACGCATCGCCGTCGTGGCCGATCGCTACCAGATGAACGAGCTGGTTTCGGCATTCCGCGCAGGCGCCACAGGCTACTTCGTCGACATCACGACCCGCGACGTGTTCATCAAGTCGATTGAGCTCGTGATGATGGGGGAAACGGTTTTCCCGGCGACGTTCCTGTCAGGGACCCTCGATCCCGCGGCGGATGGCCCGAACGGGGCAGGTTCGCGCGACAACAGCGACACCGCGATCATTGCATCGGACGACAGGACCTCTCCCCAGCTTTCGCCACGGGAGAAATCGATTCTGCGCTGCCTCATCGAAGGCGATTCCAACAAATGCATCGCGCGAAAGATCAATATCGCCGAGGCCACCGTGAAGGTCCACATCAAGGCGATCCTTCGCAAAGTCCGGGTCCACAACCGGACGCAGGCGGCAATTTGGGGGATGAACAATGGGTCGCTGACACGACCGGCAAACGACAGCTCTCGGCCCTTGATCCCGGATTCAAGCAACCCCGATTCCAACAAGGTCATCGGCGAAATCAGACAAGTTGAGGGGCCGACACTGGCATGCGCGGTCAATCACCAGGCAAACCACGTCGACGTGGCTCACATCGAGAGCCTAATCCCTCGAAGGACTCTCGGCACGACGCAAAAATAGGCACCCACGTCAAGGCTGCCGACAGGAGCAGTCGCCACCTCCCCGCTGTTGAAGAGGGTTGGGAGCCGTCTGGCGCTGTCCACGGCGGCCGGGATTGAGGTACCCGGCCCGACCTCAATTGCTTCCCGCGGACATGAGGCGTCAGCACAAGACATCAGAATAGGTAAACTGAGCAGGCACCCAAGGGCCGGTCCCGCGAGGGACCGCAACCGTGTTCTGTGCCGGTCAAACGGCAACCAATCACGTCATAACACATCGCGGCCTCTCGCTAATCGCGGAGCGCATTCAGCTGGCCGTAACCCTGAACCCCCGCCAGACCGGCTCGTGATGTTGCGCGCGATAGACCATGACCGAGCCTATTCCGAAGCCGATCAGGCACCAAAACCAGACTCCCTGCACGGGCGCCTCAAGCGTGACGTCGAATGTAGCATTGATGACAATCGCCATGACATAACAGGCGATGAAAAGGAGCAGAGCGGCCCAGTCGGTCTGCCCGCGGCGGCGAGCGATCCACATCGTGCGCATCATCATACCGAGCCAGGAGGTGAGGAAGGCCCCCCACAGCGCCAAGCCCGGCACGCCGGCCCGCGCCAGGATCGTCATGTGCACATTGTGCGGACTTCGGAGTGGACGTGTTAGTCGGTGGTTGTCCGAAATGCCAGCCGCCTCGGCCAGATTCAATCCGAACCCGCGTCCGGTCCAGAAATATGGACCGTAGACCGTATTGTTGACAATCGCGTTCCACCATTCCACGCGCCATTCCTTCGTGCCCTCGGTCTGCTCTTGCCCCTCGCCGGCCATGCTCACAATGTTGTTGACAATCTGCCGCGTGCTGATCGGACGCTCTATTGAGGAGGCCGTCTCGCGATAGTGAGTGAAAATCGGCTCGAGGACGTAAGCCACAGCAAAGATCCCCAGCCCGGCCACAAGAACGATTGCCAGTTCGCGTATCTTCCCGAGCACGAGGGCCGCAAACGTGACGGGAACGGCAAAGGCAAGCATACCGCCGCGACTCTGGGCGCAAACCATCGCGAGCGCCGCGACCAGAAGAGCAATCCACGGCGGCGTCGCCTTGCGAAATCCCACAACGGCGAACACCGCAGCTCCGGCCAAATGCGTCCCAAGCTCGCTAGGTGCAATGAGAATTAGGGGAACATCTGTTCCGGGCACATTCGGAATGTAGTTCTCCATGAAATGATTGAACGCGAAGATGAAAGGAATGGCCAGAACATAGATCTTCGAAAATCCGCCATAGCAACGAACTATCGTATTGATGCGGTGCGGGTCCTCCAGCAGGAGCGCGATGATGATGAAGGCGAAGCCTCCGTACATGATCACGACGCTGTCGCGCAGCGCATCGAAGCCATACATGCCAACAAACGGCAGCGTGCGCAGCATCACCCAAGCCATCGCCGCAGCAAGGAAGAGGCTCGGCAGACTCGCAAGTGCAGCGATGAGGCAGCTGGTCCGCAAAAAGATGATAAATCCGGTGAGGAGGGCTATCTCTCCGATATAGAGGGGCGGAAATCCGAGGTATGCAAAGCCCTTTCCAATGAACGCGTATCCGAGCAGCACGCCCCAGAGCAGCAAGAGATAACGGTCGCCCAAGTTGACCGGTCGTAATGTGCTAGAAACGTAATCCATGCGTTTTCCAGACCAACGGACACAAGAGCTGCCGCGCATGAGCGCGACGTGGCTGCCTCAGCTGCTTGTTCGGCGACGGCCGTCCGAACACTAGCGGCCCGGCGCGCGCGGTCCCGGTCAATTTGTGGCTAGGCTAGTTCTTCATGAGTACTCCCTTCTGGACGCATCATGACTACCCCCCGCTCATGCACTATTGCCCCCTATGAGCAGTTATCAATCGTTGTCCTGTCAATCATCATGCGAAGGCGCATTGAGGCGCGATCGGCCTCGCAGAGACCAAGCGCCAGGCGCCTCCTCTGGATGCAGCGAAACGGACTTGAATGGCTGTTTCGGCGGTGCTCGGAACCGCGCCGCCTATGGCGTCGCTATGCCTACGCGGTCCCCGGCTTTCTTGGCGAGCCCCTGCATCGTGCAATCGGAAGCAGCGGAGGGAGATCGCTGCCTGAAGCCGGGGAAGCGCCACCTGGGAAGGAGGAAGGTTGAACTGGGATTTGAAAGACAGCCTGCGGATCACGGAACTGCGCACCCCCTGGGCAACTTGGCAAACGCACGCCTTGGCCCTGGCAGATCAGGCGGTGGTGAGCGGTACCAGCTTTCTCACAATGGTCGTGGTCGGCCGCTCGACCTCTGCGAGCGAGCTGGGGCTTTACTCGATCGCAAGTTCCCTGCTGGTCGCGTTGGTTACAATCCAGGATTCGCTGATCTCGCTCCCTTACACGATCCAGCGGCATCGGCCGCTGGGAAAGCCGGCTGAACACTCGAACAGTTCGCTCAAACTAAGTTTTCTGCTGTCGGTACTTTGCATTGTCGTTCTGGCCCTGACCGCTCGGGGCCTGTCCTCATGGAACGCAAAGGCCAAGCTGGTGGCAATGATCTGGGCGCTGGCGGCGGTGGCACCATTCGCGTTGTTGCGAGCATTCTGCCGGCGGTTTGCTTTCGCGCACTTCCAGATGAACCAAGCGCTGATCCAGGACACTGCAGTGGCCGCGATCCAGCTTGGTGGACTCGGCGCGCTGGCATGGACTGGGCTGTTGTCCGCCACCACGGCGTTCGCCGCAATCGGCGCAGCGAGTGCTGGGATCGGTGTCGTTTGGTTGTACCGCGCGCGCGCCACTTTTGCGGTCCGCGGGGACAATCTGCCGGAAACGATGCGGCAAAGTTGGAATCTGGGAAAATGGCTCTTAGCCAATCAGCTGATCATGGCAGCGCAAACTAATGCCACCTACTGGCTGTTGGCATCGGCCGCTGGCACGAGCGCGACAGGTGTCTACGCCGCGTGCATGAGCATCGCCTTATTGACAAACCCTCTGATCATGGGGCTTAGCAACATCTTGGCTCCGAGAGCCGCCTTGGCCCTCAAGGAGGGAGGTGGCGCGAGGTTGCGGCGCGAGGTCATTCAGGAATCGCTGGTGCTTGGCCTAGTGATGGCCTTGTTCTGCATCGTGGCCCTGTTCGCCGGCGAGCAGGTTATGCATCTACTCTATCACGGCAAGGAGTACGAGGGGAACGGCCACACCGTCACGGTCCTGGTCCTGGCGACGCTGGCGGGGGGTATGGGGATGCCTGCTTTCAACGCCCTGGCAAGCGTTGAGCGTGCGCGTGAGAGCTTCTGGATCGGTGCATTCGGAGGCATTCTCGCCGTTGCTCTCGTCTGGTGTTTGGTGCCCGGGTGGGGCTCGTTGGGGGCCGCCTGTGGATTCCTGGTGGGCACCGCGATCCGGGCGGCGGGAAGGTGGCTAGCGTTCTTGGCCCTCGTCCCGCGGCACGGCCCGGAAGCGGTTCGGAGAACACTTCCGGATGCAGGTCCGAGGACGATCGGCTCGGATTCCATCTCTGCACCGCTGAAGCCGGTGCTCTCCCGTCCCATGGACGCAAGAATTCAAGACCGAACTTGAGAGATCCGGTCCGAACTAACTGTTCTGCCAGCAAAGCAATGAGTGTCGCGCGGTGACTATGAAGCAGACATACATCACGACCAGTTGGGACGACGGTCATCCATTGGATTTGCGCGTGGCGGAATTGCTCACGAAGTATCGCCTGCACGGCACGTTTTACATACCGAAGGCGGCAGAGAGCGGGACGATGACGGCGGCGCAGGTCCGGGAGCTGAGCTGCGCTTTCGAGATTGGCGCACATACCCTCCATCATGTTGTTCTCACCAGTACCACCGACCAGCAGGCTTGGCAGGAAATCATCGGTTCCAAGTCTTGGGTTGAAGAAAACACCGGTCTGCCGTGCCTCATGTTTTGTCCGCCGACAGGCAAGTATTCGAATTGTCACCTGGAAATGGTCCGAAAGGCCGGCTACCTCGGCTTGCGCACCGTCGAGATGGTTTCTCTCGACTTCCCACGACAGAAATCTGGACTCATGTTGCTGCCGACCACGATTCAGGCTTATCCGCACAGCCTCCTCGCCTTCGCGAGGAACAAGATCAAGCGGGCCGCCTTCGGCAACATGTGGCGGTTTGTTGCTCACGGCTGCACGACTGAGTGGCCGACCTTGGCGCGATCCTTGTTGCGTCAAGCCCTCACATCCGGCGGCGTGTTCCATCTCTGGGGCCATTCATGGGAGCTGCAGGAAACCGGCCAGTGGCAGCGTCTGGATGAAGTCCTGCGATTCATGGGTGAGTTCGCGAGCCAAGCCCCCGCGCTTACAAACGGGCAAATCTGTCTGAAGGCTGCCTCCTCCCACGAAACAGCGCGAGCGGGAGAACTCATCAGAAACGAACGATGAAAGCTGGCCCCAACGGGATCAATGTTCCCGCGGCCGAGACTTGCCCACGATACAGTCTTCGTCGGGATATCCTCTGTGATGAAAATTCTGGTAGCCCACAATTTCTACAAGATGCCCGGTGGTGAAGATCAATGCGTGGCCACCGAGGTCGCCATGCTCAGAGCGCATGGGCACGAGGTGACGCAATACTGCATGCGCAACGAATCGATCGATTCCATGAGTCGCCTTGACCTCGCCTCACGCACGATCTGGAGCCGGCCGGCGTTCCACGAGTTGCGACAGCTGTTCCGAGCGCATCGGCCGCAGATCGCCCACTTCCACAACACGCTGCCTCTGATCTCACCGGCCGGCTACTATGCGGCACGGGCGGAAAATGTGCGCGTCGTCCAGACCTTGCACAACTTTCGTCTTCTCTGCGCCAATGCGCTTTTGTTCCGTAACGGAGAAGTCTGCGAAGACTGTCTGGGAAAATCGATTCCCTGGCCGGGCATCGTCCACAAGTGCTACCGCAACAGCCGCGCGGCGAGTACTGCCATCACGACGATGCTCATGACACATCGAGTACTGGGCACCTGGCGGAAGGCGGTCCATGTATACGTCGCGCTCAGCGAATTCTCTCGACGCAAACTCGTCGAGGGGGGCCTCCCCGCGGACAGGATCGTGGTCAAACCCAACTTCGTCTACCCGGATCCTGGCCCCGGTGCGGGGACGGGCGGGCATGCCGTGTTCGTTGGGCGATTATCAGCAGAGAAAGGGGTGGGCACGCTCCTCGAGGCTTGGCGGCATCTCGGTGGCAGTCTGCCCCTGAAGATCATAGGCGATGGTCCAATGTCCGCGATGGTCCAGGAGGCCGCGGCGAACGACGCCTCGATCGAATGGTTGGGAAATCTCCCGCTCGAGGCGGTTTTTAGGTTGATTGGAGAAGCGGCATTCTTGGTGCTGCCATCCCAATGCTACGAGAATTTTCCCCGCGTCATCACCGAGGCGTTTGCAAAAGGCACACCGGTGATTGTTCCCAAGCTGGGGTCAATGGCCGGGCTGGTCGACGATAACCGCACGGGGCTGCACTTCAAGCCGGGAGACCACGTCGATCTCGCCGCGAAGGTGCATCGGCTCCTGGCGGAGCCGTCACAACTGCCGCCGATGCGGCAGGCCGCTCGCCAGGAATTCAACGACCAATTCACCGCTGACGCCAACCATAAGATGCTCATGGAGATCTATGAGCGGGCCCTCTGTGGCCGCCCCAAAGTCGAGCGCGGGGCCTTGGCGCCGGGCATTGGGCCACTACCGCCTCACTGATCGAGACCTGCAAACTCAACGATATCAATCCGCTCGAGTATCTCGCCGACGTCCTCATCAGGATCGTCAACGCCCACCCCAACAGCGATATCGATCAACTGCTTCCGTGGGCCTACCCGCGTCAAGACCTGAAAGCCGTGGCCTGAAAAGCGACGCTTACGTTGTAAACGAGGACATCGCGGACAATCGGCAAGTGAGCGCCGCGTCGAAGGCGGAGCGACACCACCGCTGGTCTGTTTCTGGGACTGTTCCAGGCCGGGGATCGTGGCGGGAAAATGCCTTGGCGCCGAACCAGAATGCCAACGCGACCGCCCTGCAATCCAGGGGCAAGTCTGAAGGCTGCTAACGCGCAGCGGCGGCGTTGAGTTGTGCGCCAACCAGAAGGTCATTCGGGTTACCCCCGCTGCAACCCTTTTTGATGCGGATTACCCCCAGGGAGCCCTTTTCATCAATCTTCATCGGGCGTTCACTTCTATCAGTTTGGGGCAACCCCAGACTGAGCGGTATGTCTCGTACCGCAGCTGAGACCTGTCATCCTTAAGGTAACAGGAATATCCGGAATGACGGTTCAACTCAAGATCGAGACGAAAGAGACCGCTGACTTGCCCGCCCATTATGAGCAACTCGCGCATGACACACTGCGGGTCCTGTGGCAACGGAAGTTGCTGATCTCAGCGATCCTCGTCGCGGCCGTTTTGCTCGTGTCAGTCATGCTCGTGCTATTAGGGCCACGTTATTCGAGCGAGGCCATCATCGAGTTCGATTTCAGCCGCGAGGCGCCGACCGCCGGTGCGCAAATCCAACCGACCGCCTCGGTGGAGGCTGCGGCCATTGTAGACAGCGCAGCGCGCGTCATTCGCTCGCGGGCGACCGCCAGCGCGGTGGTGACTCGGCTCGGGCTCGACAAGGATCCTGCTTTCGCGCGCCGGTCAGCCTTCTCGTATGTCCAATCAGTGCTCGGTTCGTACGTCCAATCAGTGCTGGGTCTGGAGGCGGCGGCGACGCCGTCGCCCCACGACCTTGCAGTGAGTGAGCTCATGCGGAAGATCACGGTGACAAACGAGCTACGTAGCTATCTGATATCGATTGCCGTCACTACAGGAGATCCGGAACAATCCGCCAATCTCGCCAATGTTGTTGCGGTGGAGTACCTTCGAGGCGAATTGCTGCAACAGCTGACCGACGCAAAAGCCTCGGCTGAGCGCGACCTAAATCACCTTGCTTCGCTCTACGGCGTACGCCACCCGAATTACGTGAACGGCCGGACAAGGCTCGAAGATTGGGACGCGCAGTTGAGGGCCCTGCCCGGGTTGCCAGCCGATGACGTGGTCAAGCTCGTGAGGGGGCTGTCGCTCCTTACTGCCGAAAAAGTCATGGTTCCCTCCGGCCCCAATATCACGTTGATCCTCGGGCTTACCATTGCCGCCGCGCTCGGGGTGGGGATCTGGCTGGCTCGGTGGCTTGGGCCGCGCAGGCCCGTCCGGTCGCAGCGGCTCGCCGTCCTGGGTGAGCAGTTTTCAGGGCCGGTCCGCGGATAATCGATTTGGCTTTCGGCTTCCTTCACGGGGAGTGGGTCGCCACTGAACAACTGCGCCGATGTTCGATCCGTAAAGCCGCTGCGAGAGATTCGACGCGCCGGCAGGAACCATAGGGAGCGGATCTGATGCGAGCGGTCCCCCATCGCCGGTGCCTGGCAAATGCAGCTGCGTTTTCGCTTTTGTTTCTCGGGAGCGCCATACTGGCACTGTATCCGGATTGGTTGAACAGGCCCGTCGCAAAGGCCATCAATAGTCTCACAATGGACTGGCAGTTCGCGAATGCGCTTGCCTTCAGTGTCGCATATCCAATACTGCAGGGTTTGGCCGTAGTATCGCTGGTCTGGTGTTGCTGGTTCTCTGGCATCAAAGCGGAATTGCGAGCTCACATAGTCAGTGGCACCTTTGCGGCCATCCTTGCTGGGCTCATCGCTCATCTATTGCATCGAACGCTGCCCTCATCTCCGCGGCCCATTTTCGATCCACTGCTTCAACTTCACGTACCGGCCGTCCTTGGCGATATCGACACCCTGAGGACCACCTCATCTCCTAACTCGCACACTTTTCCGAGCGAGCGTGCGACCATGTTCGCGGGCTTGGCAATTGCCGTGTTTCTAATTCGACCCAAGCTTGGATTACTCGCGCTTGGGTGCGCGATGTTGGCGGATGTTTCGCGCATCTACTTAGGACTTCACTACCCGACTGACATCATAGGAAGCTATTCCCTGGCCGCTGCTATGGTGTGGCTTGCGCAAATGCAGTGGAGTTCTGAACTGGGTCTTCGATTCGTCAGATGGGAACGTATCTCCCCATCGACCTTTTACATGTGTGCTTTCCTTGCGTCCTACCAAGTGGCCACCGCGTTCCAGGATTTGCGCGATCTTGCGGGCATTCTTCTTCCGTAACCGGCACGACGCGCCCATCTCGCCATGAGGTTCGCCTGCGATGCAGCCTGGCATGAGCTTGATATGTGGGTATCCGTTCGGCGTAGGCCGCAGGGTCACCGCTTAAGCAGTCCAGGGTTTTCTTTGTAGATCCAGCTTAGGCATTTACCGTAGCCTCAGAGCGTATGGATGACGGGCTGCCGAAAAAGAGGGTGTCTTGCTCCCGGCGCAGGGCGTCGCACAATCGGCTCACCGGAATCTCGACGTCATCGTATCCGAGCACGTGGTCTCGCGTGACGTTCCGCCGAAGACGACAGCCTTCGGCGAGGCCGATCGGAAGAAGGCGCTCGGCGTGAACGACCTGCGCGTTCTCGCACAAGCCGTAGGTCATGTAGTGGCCAAGCCCGTCCAGGACCTCTCCGGCCTTGAGATCCCTCTTCGCGGCTGCAACCACGTCGACGTGCGGCGCGCCGAGCGGAGTGATTGCTGCATCTCGGAAGATCGCCGCGCGGGCAATCGTGAACGGGACTTCAAAGTGACAAAGATGATAGGGCCAGTAGAAGCAGTAGAGCGGGCCCGCTCCCATCTTGTAGAGCGATAGGTAGTGCTTCTCGATCGTATCGTTTGTTGTCCCAAGTACGAATACGCCTGGGTTTGGCATAGCTCCGACGCAGTAATCCACGATACCGGGACCCTCGAGAAGCTCGTCGATCGGGTACCAGTTGACCGCTTCCTGGATCGGGGTGCCGGCCTCGACGACGGGACCGTGCATCCCGCGCCTGGCGACCCGCATGCCCGTTGCATTGGCAACGATCGCGTTCTCGAAGGATATCTTGGTGCCGTCTGCGAAAGACGTGACCATCGGGGCCTTCATCCCCCATCTTCTGGCGAACCCCTCCTGGGTTGTGGGATTGCGGTAGGGGTCGTGCAGACCTTTGATGTTCCCGCACAGAACCGGCCTGATGCCCAATCCCTTCACCCACCGATACAGGTTCATGATGACGCCTGGCTGGTCACCTTCCGTGTTCGTGATGACGACCCCGGCGCGGTCGGCATAAACCTTCAGGATCGGGCCGAGGGTGCCGTCGAGTTCAGCGTTCATCATGACGACGTGCTTAGCTCGGGCGATCGCCCGCATGACCACATCGGCCGCGAATTCGATCGTACCGGTGACCTCCAGAATCGCATCGATTCCATTAGCGTTGCAAAGAAGCATTGGATCGTCGGTGATCGCGTGCTGGCCCCGGGCGATGCAGTCGTCCAGTTCGTCCACGCTGCGCACATGTGTGACATTGCTCTCGCCGGATTCGGCGTAGGCCCTACGGGCTCCCTCAAGATGACGGTTGGAAATCGCCACGAGTTCCATGCCCTTGGTATAGTGCAGCATCTGACGCACGATGCCTCTGGCCATGAACCCGGCGCCCACCATTCCCACCCTGATCGGGGTGCCGGCCCGTTTCAGCCGCTCGAGCTCGCGGTCGACGATGAACATGGCTGTCTACTCCTGATCGGCGGTCGCGACGAGCCTGCGCTCGTCCACAAAATCAGGCCAGCTGCAGTCCTTTTCGGAGATGACGGCGGGCTCGGCGGGCCACTCGATGCGAAACGCCGGATCGTTCCAGCGCACACCCCGCTCAGCGGCCGGCGTATAGAACTCAGATACAAGATACGTGACCTCCGTCTCGTCCGCGAGGGTCAAAAATGCGTTCGCGCAGCCTTTCGGGACGAGGAGCATGCGGTAGTTTTCCGCACTGAGCTCGACCGCTATGTGACGCATAAAGGATGGCGAGTCCGGCCTCAGATCGAGCATCACGTCGTGCACGGCGCCGCGAACGCAGCGTAGGAGCTTGTCCTCCTGGTACGGGGCGACCTGGTAGTGGAAGCCGCGCATCGTGTGCTTGCGGCGGTTGAAGGAGATATTCATCTGGACGATCCGGTTGGGGAGGCCGCGATCGTCGAACTCCTGGCTGCACCAGCCGCGGGCAAAGAAGCCGCGGCTGTCCGCTCGCTTATCAAGTTCTACCGTATGGGCGCCCTCGATTTCGGTGGTCTTAAAAATCATCGGATCCTCCGAGACCAGCCTCACCCGGCCGGGTAAAGCACCCGCGAGCCGTGTACCTCGTACCCAAGCGACACCAAGGGGAGGTCCGAGAGCGCCTGACGCACCCGCTCGCGTTTCTCCGGCTTCACGATGAACATGAGGAAGCCGCCACCGCCGGCGCCGCAGAGTTTGCCACCTTCGGCACCTGCCTCAAGGGCTCGCGCGTAATAGCGGTCGATCTCCGAGGTGGTAATCTTGGAAGCAAGACCCCGCTTCATCACCCAGCCGCGGTGAAGAGCCTCGCCCACCTGCTCGAGCTCGATGTGGTGACCGGAGCATAGGGCACGAAACTCATAGGCGTCGTTGCGCATGTGCCGCAGGACGTCCAGGTTTCGCGACGTGTTGCTCCTCTGCTCGGTGAGCACCGAGGCGGCCGGGCGCTGATGACCGGTCCAGAACATCATGATGTTGCTGAACAGGTGGGCAGCGGAACCGTTTCGGACCGGCTGCGGCTCGACCGTAACGCGGCCGCCGCGCCCGAACCGAAGCAGATTCAGGCCGCCGAAGGCGGCGGCGTATTGGTCCTGCTTGCCGATCGGCTCTTTAAGAACCTCCATCTCAATATAGCAGGCCTCTTCAGCTAGTTGACCCGCGGTGACGCGCTCGCCACGGAAGGCGTGGAGCGCGTGGAGCAACCCCACTGCAAAGGAGCTCGATCCCCCCATGCCGGTCGAGGCCGGCATGTCGGCAACGGTACTGATGAAAATCGGAGGCTCGATGCTGAGAAATTTGAGGCACTCGCGGGCAATGTTGTTGTCAATCTCCGCAATAGTGTTGACCTGCTCGGTGCGCGAGTAGTTGAGCCGGATCGGCTCGTTGAAGAGGTCGCTGTGGCGCTTGACAGTGACGTAGACGTATTTGTCAACGGCCGCGCTCAGGACGGCGCCTTCTTCAACCTCGTAAAACTCCGGCAAATCCGTGCCGCCTCCTGCAAAGCTGACGCGCAGCGGAGTCCGCGTCATGACGATGCTGGTCGGACGCCAGTTGGCGTAAGCAGGTCCGTGCCCCTCCTCATCGAGGATTACGGATGCAGGCTCGAGTTCACGCGTCGATAGAGTTTTCACTGCGCTCGGCCTCCTACCCTGTTGAGAGACTCAGGCTCGATTTCGGCTCACATTGGCTCTGATCTCAGTCCACCTGAGCGACTCGTCGATCGATCCGCTGTCGAGCAGATGCCGCAACCAGCTCAGACGCGTAAAACGCTTGTCCGTGAATACGCCATGCTTCAGACCGATTCTTTGGAACGCGGTATAAAGCTCCTTCGCTCCGTCCCTCGCCGTCCAACGGAAGCGGAATCCCGGAAAGGTTCGCTTGAACTTGGCAAAATCCGCCTTGTAGGTGCGCTGATCCGCGCCGGGCTGCGGCACGCTCGCGAGTTCGCAGCCGGGAACCCTTTCCGCCGCAATCTGCCCGAGATCACGGATCTGGTGATTGAGTTCGTCCGCACCGATGTTGAAGGCCTCGTTGTGGACAGCCTCTAATGGCGCCTCGAGCACCGCCTGAAACGCGCGCGCAACGTCCTGGACATGGACGACTGGTCGCCAGGGTGTGCCGTCGCTTTGGATCACAATGCGGCCAGTCGTAAAGGCATTGCCCATGAAATCGTTGAGGACTGTGTCGAACCGCATCCGCGGCGAGAGGCCGTAGACAGTCCCGTTGCGGCAAAACGTCGGAGAGAAACGATCATCGGCGAGCGCGCGCAGCGCCATCTCCGCCTCGACTTTGGAGCGGGCGTATTCGGTGCGCGGCGCGAGCGGCGCATTCTCGTCGACAACCGCCTCTTCCGACGTCCCGTACATGATGCAAGAGGATGAAAAAATGAAGCGCGGGACGCCCGCCTGCTTCGCGAGTTTCGCAAGCCGGATCGTCCCCTGCCAGTTGATCTCCCGCGTCCAGGCTTCGTTCAAGTTGCCGATCGGATCGTTGCTGAGTGCCGCCAGATGAATCACCGCGTCGAAACCGGCGAGTTCCTTGGCGGTAACCTCTCGTAGGTCCTCGCGGATAGTCGGGACGTCAGCGAGGTCGGGGACAAGTGTGCAGACAGAGAAATATCCGGTGTCGAGACCAACCACGTCGAAGCCTTGGCCCTGGAGCCAAGGCGCCATAACCGATCCGATATAGCCGTTGTTGCCGGTGATCAGGATCCGCTTGTTGTTAGGCATATGCGGGGGTGCCTTTCCGTTCAAGCAGTTGTCGGGTGACGTCGAGGAGCGAGCACGCACTGGTCACGCGACGGAAGGGGCAGTCAGCCGCCGCCGCAGCCGCGGCGTCGCGCTCGTCGTCGCCAACAAATAGCGTGCGCGTGAGGTCAAGGTGGAAGTCCCGCTGGGCTTGGTAAAGGAGGCCGGGTTTCGGCTTGCGACACTCGCAACCGTCTCCCCAATCGTGCGGACAATAATATATTGCGTCGATGCAGCCTCCCGCCTGCGCGATCTCACGCTTCATGCGGTCATGTACGGCTTCGAGGTCGGCCTCGTTCATAACGCCGCGACCGATGCCGGGTTGGTTGGAGGCGACAATTGTGCGGTAGCCCCGGTCGTGCAGGAGCCGCAGTGCCTCGAGAGAGCCCGGGCACCATGTCCACTCACTCCAGTTCCGTACGTATTGCGCCGGCGGCGGCTTGTGGTTGAGCACGCCGTCGCGATCGAGGATCACGGTTGGCTTGCGCCGCATGAAGGCTTCCGTTGCCGGGAGTCGCTCCAGCGAGCCGACGCCGTAATAGCGGTGATCGCTCAAATACGCCGTGAGCCGCCCCTGTTGAGCGAGCGGCGTATAGATCGCCTCTTCGAACAGCGTGTCCTGCTCGGGTAGCAGCGCGAGGGCGAGGTCTGTAAGGATCGCGTAACTGATTTCGACCTGCTGCAGCCCGGGGGTCGTGCGCAAACGATCGAATACGCTCACGTGGCCGTCGTGGTCGAGGAGGACGCTGCCTCGGGAGTAACCGTCCTTGTTGCCGTAGACGGTGATCAAACCGGGCTTCCCGGCCTCGCGGAACCGCGCCCACAGCCGGTTCATCTGCATCGGCCAGTAGTTGTCGCAGTACAACAGCAGGAAGCAAGGATCGATCAAGTGCCGAGCAGTCGCCACTCGGCTGCTGGTCAGTTGGTCGGGAGCCGTTACCGAGTACTCGATGTGCACACCCCAGTCACGACCATCGCCGAAATGGTTCTGTACGACCTCGGGCAAATACCCCAGGAGGATCAGGACTCGTTCAAAACCCTGGTCGCGCAATTGCTCGATCTGGTATTCTAGAAAAGGGCGCCCCAGAACCGGCACCATCGGCTTAGGCCGATCATCCGTGATCGGCCGCATTCGGGTGCCACGTCCACCGGCAAGGATGACCGCCTGCGTCGGCCGATCATAGATCCGGCCTTCGATACGCGCGTGGAGGGAAGTGTCGTCGAGGGCGGCCATTAATTAGGACCTGGTCTGTCGGCAACGAGGCACCTTGTGGCCGCGTGACAGATCGCTGAATGGACGTCCTCGACGAGCTCGTACCTGCCCTTCTCGGTCTCGACGCACACTGGCTCGTCGACCAGACCCTTCAGCACGCCCCCATCAAATCCGAGTAGGGCCACGGTGGTGAGCTTCAGCCTTCGCGCCAATTCGACCGCGCGTACCAGGTTCGGGGAGTTGCCGCTCGCAGAGATGCAGGTCAGCACATCTCCCGGGGTCGCGAAATTCTCAAGCTGGCCCGCGAACGCCCTCTCGTAACCTTCGTCGTTTGACAGAGCGGAGAACCAGGACATGTTGTCAGATAAGCACATGACCTTTAACGGTCGGCAGCCCGAGCGTTTGGTTGCCTTGCCAAGGTCATTCACCCAGTGAGAGGCGGTTGAAGAGCTACCGCCATTGCCGGCGATGTAAATGAAGGCCCCTCGGTCGCGGGCCTCACGGAAAATCCCGACTAGTCTCTGGACCGCGTACACTTGAACTTCAGCCAGCACGCGGCGCACATTCTCAAAATGCATCGAGATGACGTCTGATGTCTCCAGTGATGTCGAAATCACCGGCGGCACATGTGGTGATTCAGACCGAATTGTGCGCATACGCCCGGTTCTCCAGGGTGAATAATGGCTCGAACCTCTGGATCCATTAGACGCCAGATCTTGCTGCCCGACACCCACTCTTTGGGGGTAGGCCGGATTGGCCAGCACAAGATCATTGCGGCCAAATAGTTCTCAGTGAACAAGCCTCTAAGCGATTGAGCGGGGAGTCTGTTTTCGGATGCGGGGGCATTTGCGAACCATGATTCTGCGGTGCATCGGAGGAGACCATGCGGCCGAAGAAGCACCAGACGACGGGGCCGAACGATCGACGGCGCCGGCTACGGCCCATGCCAAGCAGTTCAAGCGGCATCGGCGGCAGTTGCGCATCCTGCGCAGCCGGCTGGGCCGGATCATCCGCGACATCCGTTGCAAGATCGAAGGTGAAGCTGCGCTCGAAGAGGCGTTCGCGCTCCCGCAGCGACGATGCGCAAAATCCCCGCCGCATCTTCATCTCGGGCCAGAAGCACGGGTATCTCAGGCGGCTGCGCTATCGGGCGATGGCGACATGGCGGCGGCTGCGACTTCGCTCAGCCGGGACTTGCGATCGTGGAGCTGCGGAAGCGGCTCCATTCCGATTGTGGCCAAGATGTGCTCCCAGCGGTAGACCCAATCGTGCCGTAGCAGGCAACGCACGGCGTTCGTCCGGCGCACGCGCTCTATCCGCTCGGGCTGCGCATCCAATTCGTCGATCACGGCGGCGATATCGCTTGACTGTGGAGAAACCTCAATCACCGCATCTGGCCAATCGAAGCACTCTCGGAACTCGGCGCATTGCGGCGTGGTGCCAAGGATGACGGCGCCCCCGGCGGCACCCTCGAACAGACGTGACGGCAGGACCTGCTCGCCTACGATCTTGTGCGATTTTGCACCCACTACTGCCGCGGGACTGAAGCCCATGAAGTAACGGGTGCGCTTGATAGTGTTGGCGAGAAGCAGTCGATGCTCCCGCCAATCCTTGACCTGGGAATCGCCGCTCGAGAGCGAGTCATAGAGATAGAAGAAATTGCGCCGTTCAGCCAGCGCCACCAATTGCCGATGTAGTCCCGTTGCGCGATTGCCCATCGAATATACATCGACGACCCGCTCGGGCGGCGACGGATACGGTGTGGCAATCAGGCAATCGACGCCCGTCGCCAGAAAGGAACAGGGAGCGGACGTGTATGGGGAAAGGCGCGGTACGCTTGCGCTGTGAAGCAGAAACACGTGGTCGAACTGGTCCAACAGTCTCAAGTAATGGCTGTCCTGTTCGAGTGTGCTGGACCAGAGCTCGAACAGATATGCCACGGCGATCTTGCACCGACCGCGCCAATTTTGGATGCGCGAGAGCTCAACGAAACTTTGCGGACTCCAGGCCACAAAGAAGAAAACGTCGTAGTTCTGGTCGAGCTCGACCCGCTTGATCGTCGGCGCGTTCTTCAGTCCAAGCCCCTTACGGACACCATTGACCAGCCTGTTGAAGTCGCGCTGGACGTTCAGACTGTCGTGAGGTGGCAGAATGCCACTGAGATACCTCGTCAGGTAGTTGTCGATGCCAGGCGCGACGAGGTCTGCATGATCACATTCGGTGACGATACGGCAGAACTCGTAGGACAATGCGAAGTGAGCTCGATCTTTCGCGTTAAAGTCAGAAGCAACGAGGATTCGTCTCTTCAAGGACAGGTCCTCCATGTTACCTTTTTGGCCACCTCTAGCCTCTGGATTGCGATCTACCCCTGTACGGCCGGCTGAGCCGGACGCTGGACCCAGTCGGAGGGATCAGAATGCATTGCGGGCAAAGGATGCCGTCCCAGAATCATGTCCGCGGCCTTTTCTGCGATCATGAACACAGCCGCGGACGTGTTGGCGGAGGGCACAGTGGGCATTATCGAAGCATCCGCTATCCGCAGGCCGTCCAAACCGTGGACACGTAATTGATCATCGACGACCGACGCCGGGTTGTCCTGCGGGCCCATTTGGCACGTCCCGCACACGTGATATGCTGTCAGTCCAGCTTCCCGCGCGTATTCTAGGCACTCGGAGTCGTCCGTGACCGAGGGACCGGGCAACTCCTCCCCGCAGTAGTAAGGCTGAAGCTCTGGGGCGCCGAGCAGCCGCCGCACCGTCCTGATGCCGTCGACAGCAACACGCTGGTCCCTTTCGTCCACGAGATAGTTGGGCTGAATGATCGGGGCACGGAAGGGATCGGGCGAGCACGCGCGGACGAATCCGGTGCTGTTCGGCCGCAGCTGATAGAATCCGGGCTTGAGGACGGGAAAACTTTCCAGGGTGTGGTTCGTATAATTCCCAATGGCAATATCCAGCTGAATATCCGGAGTGGAGGAGAGATCCCGCGAATTGGCGAAACCGTAGACGAGAGACGGACTAACGGCGAGAATGCTCGGACGGCCGAAGGCCCATTTGGCGCCTTCCCGAAGCAGAGCAAAGCCGTGCCCGCTGATCGTCTTGCCCTTCACCCGGACGATGAAATGGATCATATAGTGGTCCTGCAGGTTCGCGCCGACGCCAGGCAATTCATGCAGGATCGGAACACCAAGGTCTGCGAGCAATGCTGGTGAACCGACCCCTGAAATCTGCAGCAGCTTCGGCGTATTCGTAGCCCCGGCGGTGAGGATCACCTCGCGACGTGCTTGCAAGTCACGAGCAGGACGGCCAGGTCCTTGCGCGTACCGAACCCCGATCGCGCGCTTTCCCTCGAACACCACCGCAGTGGCTTGAGCTCTGGTCCGAATCTCCAAGTTCCTCTTCTTGGTAACTGGCCGCAGAAATGCCCGCGCCGCACTTACGCGCCAGCCGTTCTCGATATAGCGCTGATAGTACCCGACCCCCGCCTGCCTTGCGCCGTTGTAGTCGGAATTGTGCGGCAGTCCGAGGTTGTGCGCAGCCTCAATGAAAGAATCGCAAAGCGGGTGTTGCCAATCGCAGTCCGTGATGGGAAGCGCTCCTTCCAGGCCTCGGTACGTGGTATCGCAGGTCCCGATTCTCCGTTCGGTTCTTTTGAAGTACGGAAGCACGTCAGCGTAGCCCCAGCCCCGGTTGCCCCGGCGGGCCCAACCATCGAAATCCTCGTAATGGCCCCGGTTGTAGTTCATTCCGTTGATCGCGGTCGAACCACCGAGCGTCTTGCCCTGAGGGATCGGTATGGCGCGGTTTGCCGTCGCTGGGCTCGGCTCCGTTTCGAACTGCCATGCGTATTTCGGAATTGATGAGGCCTTGTAGACCCCGGCGGGGACACGCAGGAAGACACTGTAGTCGGGCGGGCCCGCCTCGAGCAGGCAAACAGTGCAGTCTTCTGCGGCCGCGAGCCGATTGGCCACCACGCACCCCGCGGCCCCGGCGCCGACAATTACATAGTCGAAAACCTCTGTTTCCGCCGACATTGTTTCTACCCCACGGGTTCCACTGCACGGAGAATGTTAGCGGATGGGTCTTCGCGTCACTTGGCTCATCGGTGTTACCCCTTCGGAGCGCTTTTTGAGATTGTCATTCGCAGGCATGCTCCGGAGTGCCGCGCGGCTCACCATGAAAGAGGGCCCCCGGGGGGTGATCGGCATTGCTTCACTCTCTAGGGTGCGGTGCGGCTCACGGCTCCGAACGTGTTCGCCAATGCAGCGCAAGACGCTGTTCACCAAGCTCAGATTGGCGACGCCTGGGACGTGTAACCGGGCGTGTCCAGAGGCAAGCCATGAACTTCTTTCGGCAATCGCGACGCGGGCTGACCTCCCGGACGGCTCTCTGCTCGTCACGACGTCAGCGGATGGTGGCCATCCCCTCAGAGATTGGTATCGCGGAGTCGCTCAAGGAGCATGGGCTGAGCAGGATTCTTCCCACTTCTGGCGCCATTTCAGACGCCAAGCCGGTCATGCGGTTGGCTGAGATTGCTGAATACGGGCGGGGATTTGAGATCAGAGGCTACACCAAGGACCACATCAGCCTCACCAGGATCGCTCCGCGTTTAGCCCCGCATCAGATTCAGCCAACAAGCGCAGGCTTGAGGATCTCCTTGGTCGGGACGTCTGCGGCTTCGCCTGCCTGGACGGAGTCAGGACTTATGGGACTTCCCTCAGTGAGGACTGCTTATGAGCCTGCGTAAGCAAGCGGCCAGTTTAGCCATTATGCATGCGGCGGACGTCCTGCAGCCCCTTCTCATTCTGCCATATGCCGGCAGGGTTCTGGGGCCCCTTCAGTTTGGACAATACGCATACGCCCTGAGCGTCGGATGGCTCGCAGCCACGATCGTGGAGTATGGTTTTCATTGGACTGCGCAACGTGCGGCGGCGTCCGCCCGGCATGAGCCAGCCGTGATCGCCTCTCTCTTCGCGGAGGTCGCTGCCACGAAAGCTATACTGTGCTTCGTGGTGACGCTCGCTGGCGTCGCTGCCCCGGACGGCCTCCTCGCTGTCAGCAAGCCCATGTTCTTGTGCGCCATGCTGACCTCAGTGGGAGGCATCCTGTTTCCGACCTGGCTGTTCATCGCTCTGGAACGCGCATGGCAAGCGGCCGTCGCGGTGGTCGTCGGCCGCAGTTTGGCTCTGGTGTGCTTCCTGACGATGGTGACCTCGTCCGCCCAAATCGAACTTGCGGTGGCGATTCAGAGCTCGATACCCCTGGTCGCGGGCCTTGTCAGCCTGCCGTTCATCGTTCCCATCGGCTTCAGCGGCTTCAGGGCCGTGACACCGTCCACGGTTGGAATGCAGCTTCGCAACGGCTGGCGAGGATTCCTCTTTACTCTTGTCGAGAGGCTGTTCGTGACTCTGCCCGTTCCGCTTGTCGAGCATTTTGCGGGTTACGTTGCCGCCGGGCACTATTCGATCGCCGA
This sequence comes from Bradyrhizobium sp. ISRA464, assembly GCF_029910095.1. Classification (NCBI taxonomy): domain Bacteria; kingdom Pseudomonadati; phylum Pseudomonadota; class Alphaproteobacteria; order Hyphomicrobiales; family Nitrobacteraceae; genus Bradyrhizobium; species Bradyrhizobium sp. ISRA464. The sequence goes on from NZ_CP094526.1 coordinate 5,630,803, forward strand.
GAAGTTCGTGAGCGCCACACGGCCTTTTTTCAGAGCCATGTGCGAAACGCTTTTGCCCAGAGTCGCATATTGCGCGCACCACGACCCGGAAGCTGGGCTCGTTCTGATTCGGCGTTCCCTGCTGACCCTCGTCGTTGGTGCGGCACTCAGCCTTTTTTTGTTCTTTCTCGCCCCATATGTCATCCTCTTATTATTCGGCGAGAGTTTTTCGGGTGCGATCCCGATCGTTCGGGTGATGTCTGTCATTCCTATTCTAATAAACGCGAATACCTGCACGTCAAACCTCTATATGTTTAACTACGGCCACGAGCGCGCTTGGGCCTCTCTCAATGTATCAGGCTTATTGATATTCCTCGCCGTAGCATACCTACTTTCTCTCCAACTCTTGAACGCGGCCATCGCCGTCGCGATCGCACTAATCGCGAGAGAATGCTTCGTGCTGGTGGTTTCGGCAGGTTTCTTCTTGGTGTTTGGCACTGCCAGAGTGCGGATTCCCGCAACTCAAGGTGACGGCAAAGCGCGCGCAAGCGACGTTGCAGCGGGTTCCATGCTCGCGTCCCCCACCAGCGCCGTGCCGCCTTGGCGCGGTCAACTTCGCTCCGAACGCTAGCTCGACGTGCTTCCTCCAGGCTTACCGCCTCACGAGTTAGCCGAGGATCCTCTAGAGCCAAGCGATCCGGGTGGCGGCGTAAGCACCGCCGCACACGTGGATGGCTGCTTCAAGGCGGGCGTCACGAGCGTATGGAGTACTCCTCTGTTGACGGTTGAACCTATGCCCTTTGTAATTCACAATCGACAGACGGAAAGGTCGATCGCATGCGTGTTGTCCTCACTCGGCGCGAGGCTCTCGACTCGCCGGACGGCATCAATATTTTCATCGTATCGCTTGCTCAAGCCCTGTCCGATCTGGATCACGAGGTGAAGATCGTTGTGGGGAGCCTCCAGAGCCATGCGGAGTACCGGCGCCTTCTAACTCCTCGTCTCGATCTGCCGATCCTTGCATTGAGTCGCACGCCTTCGACGGGGCTTGCCTCCGTTGCGGCCTGGCTTCGCGCGAAGTGGATTATCGATCGCTTCAGGCCGGACCTCGTCATCCACAGCGAGGCAGTGCCCCTCCCGCTCCGCGGCACAATCGTCCAGGTTGTCCACAATCTCGAGCTTCGCAGTGGGCGACTTGCTCCGGTGTGGCGGATCATTCGGCGGTTCAGCACCAAGCGGTGCGACTACGTGGTCGCCACGACGACTGAGCTTCGTGATGAACTCGTCCGCGATCTTGGCATGCCACGGCACCAGCTTGCTGTGATCCCCAAATGCATCGACCTTCAGGCCTACCATGGGATTGACCTTGCAGCCCGCGAGCGGGCGATCCTCCATTCCGGGACCCTGCCCTACAAGGATCCCGGTGCCACGATTCGGGCATTCGGTGAGCTCGACGATCCGTCAGTAGGACTCTACGTTGCAGGCGACATCACTCAACCGACGCAAGCGGCGGTGGATGCTCTCCCGGATCGGATTCGCAAGCGCGTTACCCTCCTGGGTCCCGCGGATGGGCAGACGGTGCGGAGGTTGCATGGTCGGGTTAGGGTCGCTGCCTTCCCCACTCGCTATGCGACCCCTGTCGCGTCTGCAACTGTCATGGAGGCGATCGCTAGCGGAACGCCTATTGTCGGTTCTTCACGGCTCAGCCGGGATGTGCTCGTGAATGGCGTGAACGGGCTTGTGTCCGATACAGACCCAAGCGCGATGGCGATTGCGCTCAGATCCGTCCTGAACGATGACGCGTTGTGGTTACAGCTGTCCGCAGGCGCGCGCCGAATGGCCCAACGGTTCGATGCTTTTCGCGTCGCGCGGCAGTACATCGAACTTGCGTCTGCGACGAGCCCGCGGCAGCTACCGTCTTATCGACTGCGAAAGCGGTTCCGGTGACAATCTAATCAGCTCTGGGCGGGAGAACCCACATTCGCCGCAGCGGTTGTCGAGCAACGGTTCGTGTCTCTAGAACCCGTAAAGCCGAGCAGGGTTCTCCACCAAGATGGTGCGGCGGATCTCCGCGTCGGGCACCCACCTCGCAAACAGATTGAGAAGATGCCCGGTATCGACCGGAAGGTTGGGCGCGAGATCCGTGTTGGATCGACCAGCGACAGGGGTCGAGTCAACGTGTGGCCAACCCGAGCCCCATAGCAGCCGATCCGGGTTTGCGGCCAGAAGAGCCCGAACCACAGGTATGAGGTCCCCGTAGTCGGGAGCTTTCTTGGAGAGCCGATATGGTTCTGCGAGTTTGACATAGGCGCGCCCCGATTTGACCAGCGACAGCACCGCCTCGAAGCCGGGCTGCTGCACGCCACCGGCAACCCATCCGAAGTAATCGAGAACAAGGGGCACAGGGCACGCGGCGAGTTGCGGCGCGAGAGCTGCGACCACGTCGGGAGGTGCCGAGATGTCGAGGTGCCATCCCCGTACGTTAGCAAGATCGATTGCAGTCTGTAGGTGCTTTGCTGCAGCCGCCGGACGGAAGACGCCGGCGCCGCCGAGGAACAGCCGCATGCCGGTGATGCCACCCTTCATCATTGAATCGAGCCTCTCCGACGAAGTGGCCTTGTCGACCAAGGCAACGCCGCGCGCGCGATCTCGCCCGAGCTTCTCGATGGCAGCAAGAGTCACTGAATTGTCATTTCCATAGACGGTCGGGGTGACGATGACCGCACGTTCGATACTCAGGAATTTCAGCATTTCAACCAAGTCGTCGGCGGTCGCGACGGGAGGGGTGTAGTCCCGCTCCGGCGACATGGGGAATTCCTCCGGCTCGCCAACGACATGGACGTGCGCGTCGCAGGCGCCGCGCGGGACATCAAAAGCGACCGTTGTATTCGGCTTTGGGCCGGCGGCAGAAACCCGCTTCAAGTTGGCCATCGAGACGCATAAAGCGCTTGCGGTCTTGAATAGCGCTCGACGTGTCAGCATGGATCTCCAAAGCCTCGGTCTTACGTGGCGTCCCGCCGCACTCCGGAAATGGCCGTCACCGTCCGCGCCACCAACCGATACTCAGGTCCCACAGCACAGACCGCAGCGGGGAAGCGCCAAGCGACCAAAGGGGTGCCGATCCGAGGATCATACGTCCGGTCGTGGTGCTCGTGTCAATCGGCGTACCGAGGATGCGAAGGCCGACGCCCTTGCGGCCCAGCCGCTCGATGAGCGCCAGCACCCCTCGGGTCGAACGCGCCACTCGATAGGGTTTGGTGATCGCGATCACGTCCCCTTTCCGAGTGGACTCGATCGCCCGCTCCAACTCCGGCATCTTCCCGAAGACGCTGGCCTTCTCGCAAAAGTACTCCTGTGCCCCGATCGCGGCCAGATCGCGCTTCTGAGCGTCAAGTCGCTCGATGGGTTCGAGCGGACCAATGCGACAATAGCCCACGATCACGGACTTCCCCCTAGCAGCCACATACAGGCCCAAAACACGTGCCGCTTTGGACGGTAGTTCAGAACAGTCTCTCGCGGCAACCACTTTGAGCGAATCTACTTCCGGCGCAAGTTTCGGATTCTTGATGGGTTAGTCTGCACCACCGTGGGTGTTGAGGGTGATCACCAGAGCACAACTCAATACAACACTCTTTGACGGGTTTATTGCGAACGGACTCGCGCTGCGAGACCAGCGGTTTCGGCGGTGATGCTGGCACGCCCCCGTAGACTGACTGTCCAGCTAACCAAGCGCTACTTCACCAAAGTACGTCCGGTGTAGTCGATGCGATGAAGCAAAGGCGACATGCTCTGTTCTTCGAAGTATTGGTCTACAGCCTTTCGCGCTCCGGCCCAGTGCCCATAATCGTCAATGATGAGAACTCCGCCCGGTGAGAGCCGCGGGAAAAGGTGAACGAGTTCGTGATAGGTGGATTCGTACCAGTCCGTATCCAGTCGAAGCAGCGCAATTCTCTGCGGGGCCTGCTTTGGGACTGTGCTCTCAACCGGGCCCTGTACGTAATTCAGGAGGTGCGGCGGGTAGCCGGTCGACGCGACATTCCGCTTGACCTCGTCCAACGGGGCGACAGCCCAAATATGACTGGTGTCGCGGGACTCTGACGACAGCAATGTAGCGGCCGATTCGCCTCGTAGATCGCGGTCCGCATCGGTTGGCTGTGACATGCCTTCAAACGTGTCGAACATCCAAATATCGCGTAAATCTCCCGCATCTAAAAGCGTGAGGGCGCAAGCCATGACGCTGCCGCCCTTCCAGACGCCACATTCGAGGATGCTGCCCGGGATGCGATTGCGGACGACATATCGGACCGCTTCGTGCAAAGCGGAAACCCGTTCTGGTGTCGTCATGGTGAAGGGTTTGACTCTGTCGCAGAGGGAAATGGCTTCTGGGCTGAAGTCAGGGGGACAACCCGTCTTTGTGCGTGCGGCGATCGTGTATCCAGCCTTCTCGACCAGCAATCTAATCACTCGTCTCGCAACTCTTCTCATTCCCCCCTCCATTGGTCGGGGTTTCGCTGTCCTTTCTGCACTCGTAGCGTATTCAGATTGAGACTGGCCGCTTACAGCAACTAAGGAGTAACCCGGTTTCTCTTGCGTTCGGCGTGAAGCTCTTCATGCTGGCCGTACAGCCTGCCAAAATCGCGCGACAGATCCTTCAGCGCAGCGTCAACCAGGACGCGAATCGCACGCAGCAGGTGATCCACCAGACCGCTGCTCCAACCGCACGCAACTTTTCAGCAGCCTGTTAGTGGCCTCTCTAATGGATGCCGATCCCGAACGCATCTGCTGTCAACTTTTTCTCCCAGTTGTGAGCATGCTCAATCATCTTTGACAGATCGTCTAATTCTGGCCTCCATCCCAGTTTCATAAGTTGACGGCTATCTGCCACAATTGAGGCGGGATCTCCCGCTCGACGGGGCGCTTGGCGAATTTCGAAATCAACTCCCGAGACCCTCCTTACCGCATCAACAACTTCTCTGACCGAGTATCCTCGTCCATAGCCGCAATTAAGGGTTCGGGACTCACCACCGTCCCGCAGATGATCGAGCGCCGCAAGATGCGCACGAGCCAAATCGGAAACATGCACGTAATCTCGCACGCATGTACCGTCGGGTGTTGGATAGTCGCTGCCATAAATACTCATGCAGGAGCGTCGGCGAAGTGCCGTCTCAAGTGCCACTTTGACGAGATGCGTCGCACCAGGTGTCGATTGACCAAGGCGTCCGGCCGGATCGGCTCCGGCGACGTTAAAGTATCGCAGGGTCACATACCGCAGATTATATGCCGCGCTTGCATCACGCAGCATATACTCCGACATTAGCTTTGACCTTCCATAAGGCGAAAGCGGCGCTGGATCAGCTGTCTCACTTACGGGCGTAACGCTTGGGTTTCCATAAACTGCTGCAGTTGAAGAGAAAACAAAATGCTTTACGTTTCCTCTCACCGCAGCTTGTAGCAGAGCATGTGTTTTGACCGTGTTGTTGAAATAATAGCTAAGCGGATCGGCTACCGATTCCGGAACGACTATTTTGGCCGCGAAATGCAGGATCGCGTCAATCCGATGATTTTGTACAAGACGCAATACCAAATCCATATCTCCGACATCGCCGGCAGAGAAAGGGACACATGACGGAACTGCCGCCCTATTGCCAGTCGATAGATCATCCAAAACAATCGGAATCTCGCCCCGATCGAGAAAGGCGAGAACTGTATGGCCGCCGATAAAGCCAGCGCCCCCTGTGATCAGTATCGTCATTCGGTAACTCCCTTCGATGAGTTACAGTTTGGATCGAGATCGTGCCGAACCGAGGAGCTGGGGTGATCGTCGACAATGGCGCGGCGGGCCTGCGCCAGGTTCTGAACGTGTAGAAGCGATCTCCGAGTGGGTGCGGTAGGGCTTGCGACCGGCCATGCCGACCTGAGGAAGGGCTTTGCGAACGAGACGTTGCTGATGCAGGAAGTGTCGCGGCGCGAGAGCCCGACATGCTCCCTCGGACTGCGCGACGAACGATGCCGCTGGATCGCGTAAGGCATCAGGATGAGGGCGTCCCGCACCGCGAGCACCGATCCCAAGATGGAGAGCCCGATGGTGTAGATGCCGAGTTGACTGGGCTGGGTGTAGCGACCGACCAGCACCGTCGACAGCGGGCTGGTGCCGCTGACCACCGCCTGGTCCGCCAGCGCCAGGGCGTGTGTTCCGAAGATGACGCGCGTGATCGCGGCCACGCTGCTGCGCTCCGGTTTCCGGATTCTTCCAAGATATGGAGTTTCGGCTGCAGCAGCGCACCACGGTCCGCTCCAAGCGCCAAGGGCCGGTCTTTCACTCCGACTTCCTGCATGCCAACCTTCGACTCAACCCGTCTCGCGCGACGGCATCGCGCCGGCGGACTCTCGACCACGCATGGCGCGTCGCAACAGCCCGCCCGCTGCGAGACAAGCGAATCCCGGCACGATGTAGACATAGCGTCGCCACAGGCGTCGCGGCTCCGAGCACAGCCGGAACAGCCATTCGAGGCAGTGACGTTGCATCCACCTCGGAGCCTGGCGCTTGGTTCCTGCCAGGAAATCGAATGCCGCGCCGACGCCGATCATGACCGGCGCCTCGATGCGGCCGAGATGCGCCGCCATCCACCGTTCCTGTTTCGGCGTGCTCAACCCGACCCAGACGATGTCCGGCCGCGCGACATTGATCATGTCCACCACCGCGCGATCCTCGTCCGGGGTGAGTGTCCGAAACGGCGGAGAGTATGTGCCGACCACCTGGAGCCCCGGAGTCGCGCGAACCAACGTCTCCCTCAGCTTCTCGGCAAGACCGACATCTCCACCGTAGTAGAATTGCCGGTAACCTCGCCTTGCGGAAACTGCCGTCATCTCCCGCATCAGGTCCGGCCCATAGACCCGTTGCGTGCGCTCCTTGCCGATGAGGCGCAGGAAATAGACAAGTGGAACGCCATCCGGCGTTACCATGCCGGCGTCATTGTGGATCCTGCGCAGCGACGGATCGCGCCGGCATTCCATCACGCCATGCACCCCGGTGACGCAGACATACTCGCGGCGCCCCTCCTCGATCCAGCCCTCCAGCTTCTTGATCGCGTCGTTCATGGTGATGGCGTTGACGTTGACGCCGAGCACGTCGCCGCGGTCAAGAGCTGGGTCGGCCGCTGGATTCACTGGGGAATCTTCCATACGAGCTTGTCGGCCTCGCGCGGGTCGGCCAGCAAGTTGTCGAAATAAGCGATCGTCCTGCTCAGCCCCTCCACCACGCTCACCACGGGCGACCAATGCAGAACCTCACGCGCGCGGGAGATGTCGGGCCGGCGCTGGCGCGGATCGTCCTTCGGCAACGGGCAGAACTCGAGCCGGGAGCGCGACCCCGTCAGTGAGATGATGAGCTCCGCGAGCTCGCACATCGTCATTTCGGTGGGATTGCCGAGATTGACCGGTCCCTCGATGTCCACGGACGCGTTCATCAACCGCGTCAAGCCGTCGATCAGGTCGTCGACATAGCAGAACGATCGCGTCTGCGTGCCCGTTCCGAAGACCGTGATCGGTTCGCCCCTGAGCGCTTGCACGATGAAGCTGGAGACGACGCGGCCGTCTTGCGGATGCATGTTCGGGCCGTAGGTGTTGAAGATGCGGGCGACGCGGATATCCAGCCGGTGCTGCCGCCGGTAATCGTAGAACAGCGTCTCCGTGCAGCGTTTTCCCTCGTCGTAACAGGCACGCGGTCCCGCGATATTGACGATGCCGCAGTAATCCTCGGTCTGGGGATGGACATCCGGATCGCCGTACACCTCGCTGGTCGACGCCTGAAGGATGCGGGCGCGGAGTCGTTTGGCGAGGCCAAGCATGTTGATCGCGCCGAGCACGCTCGTCTTCGTGGTCTGGATGGGATCGCGCTGGTAATGGATCGGAGATGCCGGACACGCGAGGTTGTAAATCTCGTCGACCTCGACATAGAGCGGGAACGTCACGTCGTGCCGCATGACCTCGAAGGCCGGCTCGCCGAGAAGCGGCTCGATGTTGCGGCGCATGCCGGTGAAGAAGTTGTCGACGCACAGCACCTCGCATTCCTGCCTGAGCAATCGCGCGCACAGATGCGAGCCGAGGAAGCCTGCGCCCCCAGTCACCAGAACACGTTTTTTCACGTTGCGTCTCCGCCCGTTTGCATGTCCGCCGGACGGTCTCCGGCGTTCTTGATCTTGAGGGAAGCAAGACGCCGGCAACAATCGCGCTCATGGATCAGCAACAGCGAATAGGAGCTAACCGACGCGGACCGCGGGTTACCCCCAGCGAAGTACCGCAGACGCGCGCGCCGATAGTCCGTGTTTTTCCGCAGCTTGGCTCACGCAACCACTAGTCTAGAGGCGGCCGGCCGCGGAACCCCTGCGCGTATCCGGTCGGTAACGCATGGAGCCTTCGTGGACCGCGATCGCCAACCAATAGCCTCCGGACGTGCCGGACTCGCCACGCCCATCCTGCGTCTGTTGCGCTTGTTGTCGGCGGTGAGCCTTTCCGTCCTGCTGTGCGCTGCCGCAGCGCCGGCGGGCGAGACGACCTACCGGCTTGCGCCGGGCGACCGCATCACGGTGACTGTCTTCGGCCAGCCGGAACTCTCCGGCGACGTGCAGATCGACGATGCCGGCACCATCAATCTTCCCTTGGCTGCGCCCATCGAAGTCAAGGGCCTTACCGTGTTTGAATGCCAGAAGCGGATCAACGACCGACTGCTTGCCGACGGGATCCTGCGGACACCCTCGGTCGGCGTGCGCATCGCCGAGCTGCGGCCGCTCTACGTGCTGGGCGACGTACGGCTGCCAGGCGCCTACCCCTTCCGCTACGGCAGCACGACGCAGAGTGCGGTGGCGCTCGCCGGAGGATATGGCCCAGGCGACGCGCTACGCAGCACCGCGCTCTCCGATTATCTGACGGCGGAAGAACGTGTCCGCCAGCTGACCCTCCAGAAGCGCACCATGCTCGTCCGCGAAGCGCGCCTCGAAGCGCAGCGCGACGGACAAGACAGCTTCTCGCCACCGGATCTCGGCAACGCGGCCAACGACAAGGACACGCTCCTGATCATCGCAAGCGAGCAGGACATCTTCCGCGTCCAGGCTGCGATCTTGCGGGGCCAAGTCGACCTGCTTCGGTCTCAAAAACCGCTGCTCAAGGAGCAGATCGACGCCAACACCGAGCAGAGCAACGCCGGGAAGAAGCAGCTTGACCTGATCCGTCAGCAAATCGATCGATATGGCGCCCTTCTCAGGCAAGGATTGGGGACACAGAACAACGACTTCAACTACCGCGTCCTCGAGGCGAACCAGGAAGCGGCGGTCTGGCGGTTACTCTCGGACGTCTCTCGGCTGCAGGTCGACGCCGGAAACCTCGACTTCAAGATCAAGGATGTCGAAGCGGCATTCAAGCGTCAGGTCGCGACAGACCTGCAGCAGACCCGCGATCGCCTCAACGACCTCGAGATCACGCTGCCGGCTGCGATCGCGGAGCGTGACGCCAGACTGCAAAATGTCGGCGGCGCGACCGGCAACGGCGTCAGACATTTGATCCGCATCACGCGCATGCGGAACGGTCACGCCGTCGTATCGGACGCGGACGAAACGACCCCCGTCGAGCCCGGTGACGTCATCGATGTCAGAAATGAGATGCCAGCCGGCATCACGTCGAGCGACGAGGCCGCCGCGCACCCGCTGAAATCGCGATCCTCCGGGACCGAACAGGCCAGCGGCCAGGACTCCATCAACCCGATTGCCAGATAGCAGGTTGCGGATACGAGCCGCCTCCATGAAATGAGATTACGCCTTCGGGAGTCATGACCACAGACGCCTCAATCGCGCGTACCTTACCTCCCGGGGACCGCTACGTCCTCCTGCTGTGTTGCGTTCTCATGGGCTATGCGCCGCTCGGCAAGGGCTTCGTCTATTTTGGCTACCGGCGTGCGTGATCAACACCTCGTTCGACGTCGCGCTCGAAGCGCCGATGCAAGGCGTCTGGTTCTGCAGTCTGTTCGGCTTCGGCATCGGCACGACGATGATCTATCGTTACATGGAAGGCCGCGGTCTATGGCGCGCCCCCCCCTCTCGCGAGCCCCTGCCGGCCAGCGCACGCTGAAGCTCACGTTCTGCCTGACGGCGTTGATCTGGCTCGTCTCGGTGGCGCCGGCGCTGTGCGGCGTCGTCGACGAGCCGTGCCCGGCCGATGCCATCCCGGTTCTGCCGGGCGAACCGATCCAGGCCGCCGTCGATCGTGCCGGAGCGGGCGCGGCGTTTTGCCTGAAGAACGGCGTCCACCGCAGTCAGGCCGTCCGGCCACGCGCCAACCAGCGCTTTTATGGAGAAGGTCGAACAATCCTGAACGGCAGCCGCCGGCTCACCGACTTCAGCCGCGAAGGAAGTTATTGGGTTGCCGGTGGTCAGAACCAACAAGGACGGCGGGTCGGATCATGTGTCAGGTCGATGCCGGCCTGCAACGTGCCGGAGGCCGTCTTCGTCGACGACGTTCCGCTCGTTCAAGTGCTGACGAAGAACGAGGTCACTCCGGGACGTTTTTACTTCGACCATTCAATCGGAGAGATCTTCCTCGCCGATGACCCTTCGGCCCACAAGGTCGAAGTCACCGCCGCCGCCTTCGCCTTCGAGAGCACCGGACCCGGCGTCCTGATCAGGAACCTCATCATCGAGAAATATGCCAGTGTCGGCCAGAAGGGTGCAATTCAGGCTCAGGACGCCAACGGCTGGGTGGTCGAGAATTGCGAGCTGCGGCTGAACAGCGCGGCGGGGATCGCGGCGGGGTCGGGCACCCGGATCCGCGACTGCGACATTCACCACAACGGCCAGATCGGGATCACGGGAGCAGGCCACGACGTCGTGATCGAACGCAACCGTGTCTTCGAGAACAACACCCGCGGCTTCAGCTCCAACTGGGAAGCCGGCGGCGTCAAGCTTGCGGTCAGCTCAGACGTCGTCTTGCGCGGCAATCTGGTCTACGACAACCGCGGCCCGGGCCTATGGTGCGACATCGAATGCCGCGACGTTCTCTACGAGGGCAATATCGTCGAGAGAAATCTCGACGCCGGAATATTTCACGAAATCTCTTTTTCGGCCGTGATCCGCAACAACAGGGTTCGGCACAACGGCCTCGGCAAGGGTTGGTTCTGGGGCAACAACATCCTGATTGCCGCGTCGCAAGACGTCGATGTTCATGACAACGCGCTGGCCGTGAGCGCCGGAAAATGCGGGATCATCCTTGTCGATCAGGGCCGCCGCATGAAATCCGGCGATCTCTACAAGACCCGCAACAACAACATCCACGACAACGACATGACATTCGAGGGTGCGGTTTGCGCCGGCGCCGCCTCCGACGTCGGGCCCGACAACGCAAACGCCAACATCATCGAGTCCGGCAACAATCGGTTCGACAGCAACGTCTATCGCGTCTCCCGTGGAAGCGCGCGGGTCAGGTTCGCGTGGGGACATGCCGTCTTCGACTGGGACGAGTTGCGGCGCGCCGGACTCGAGCACAACGGCAGTCTTCTCGTCTATTGAGCGAGCAGACGGCTCAACGCACTTGCGGCGATTCCGGACTACCACCTCGTTCCAATCGGGACTCCGAAACAGTCCGGCTAAGATCGACGCTCGACGTTGCTTAATCCCTTCCGCGACTGATGCAGCTGAGGCAGGACACCACCAGGACAACACGGAGGCGCGAAAATGCGAGGCAGGAAAACGGCGCTCGTCACGGGTGCCGGCGGATTCATCGGCCACCATTTGGTCAAGTATCTGGTCGGGCTCGGATACTCCGTGCGCGGCGCCGACATCAAAAGTCCCGAATACGAGGAAACCGCCGCCGACGAGTTCATGATTGCCGACTTGCGTGACCCTGCGGAATGCCTGCGTGTCACCAATAAGATGGACGAGGTTTATCATCTTGCCGCCGACATGGGCGGCATCGGCTATATCACCGCGCAGCACGCGGAGATCACGATCAACAACACCCTGATCGACGCGCATATGCTGCAGGCCGCTCAGCATCACGGGGTCAAGCGCTTCCTGTTTTCCTCATCGGCCTGCGTCTACCCGCAATATCTGCAGCGAGATCCCAACGTCGTTCCTCTGCGCGAGGACGATGCGTTTCCGGCCGACCCGGAAGAAGGCTATGGCCTCGAAAAGCTCTATACGGAAAAGCTCTGCCAGTACTTCACCGAGGACTGGCACCTGCCGACGCGCGTCGTCCGCTTTCACAACGTCTACGGTCCGCTCGGCACCTATGACGGCGGCCGCGAAAAGGCGCCTGCAGCGCTGTCGCGCAAGATCGCTGTTCTCCACAGCGGAGACGAGCTGCAGATCTGGGGGGACGGCAAGCAGACACGATCGTTCATGTACATCGACGATTGCGTCGAAGGCATTCATCGCATCATGCAGTCCGACTATTCCCGCCCGCTGAATCTCGGCACGGACGAGTTGGTAACGGTCGATGAACTCGTCGACATCATTGCCGCCATCGCCGGCAAGTCGGTGATCAAGCATCACGACACCTCGAAGCCGCAGGGCGTGCGCGGGCGTAACAGCGATAATTCGCGGCTAAGGACTGTGCTCGGTTGGGAGCCGAAGACAATGCTGCGACAAGGACTCGTTCCCACCTACCGCTGGATCGAGGAGCGCGTTCTCGGCAAACCGGATCTCTCCAGCATCGCAGCCGCATAGCAGCGGACGTCCTCCGGCATCGCAGCCGGAGGACGTTGTCTATTGGATCGAACGGAAGCAAGTACCAGCATGGCGGACCAGGGGCTGAACCTGCATCAAGCGAGCCGCCCGAGCCTGCGCTCTGGCAGCGACCGCGGTCTCGGATTGGTCCGGCGACACCGTAAGTCGATCGTCATGTCTTCGCTGGTCAGCGGCGACGTCGCCGCCGCGTTCGCCGCTGGCTACTGCACCGGTTTGCTCGCACGAGCGGCCGGACTGCCGGCGCCCGAGCATCTTGAGGTCACGGTTCTCCTCGTCGTTTTCGCGTTCTTCGTGGTCGGGCTCTACACCGGATCCGGTCCGGGGCCTTACCAGCGCTTCCGGCAGCGCGCGCTTGGCATTGGCGTTGTCGTCGCGGTGTGGAGCATCGCCACGATAGCGCACGACGGCGGGGGAAAAATCGCCGACCTCATCGTTGTACAAGCCGTTTATGCGGCCTGCCTGTTGTTGATCGGCCACTACGTCGAGGCCGCGTCCCGGGCTCTGCTGATGCATGTCGACCTCTGGGGCGCCTCCACCGTCTTGGTGGGTACAAGCAGCCAATGCCGCGACCTTGCACAGTTGCTGACGCGCAAATCCGAGCTCGGCCTGAAGCCGATCGGGCTGATCAGGACCGCCGATGACGACGCCGCGATGGCAGGGTTATTCCCGTTGCCCTTGATCGGGACGACGACCGACCTTGCCAGCATCAGGCCGCGCACCGAAATCGAAGTCGCCATTTTCACGACCGCGATCGGACTCGCCGCGATCCAGCGCGATTGCCATGTGCTCGCGCAGCCTTGCCGCTTCATGTTGCTCGAAGACATCCGCACCGCTCAGAGCCCATGGCTGCGTATGCACGCGCTTGAGACCATGCTGGGCATCGAAACTCCCCGCAACTCTCGCTCCCTGCAGAACTGGCTCCTCAAAAGGATGTTGGATATCCTGCTCGCCGTTCCACTGGCGCTGCTCGCGCTGCCTGTCGTCGCTCTGGCGGCGATGTCGATCAAGCTGATCGACCCGGGTCCGGCCTTCTTTGTCCAGGAACGCATCGGGCATCGGGGACGGCTGGTGAAGATGCACAAGCTGCGCACGATGTATGCCAACAGCAATCACCTGCTGGAAGAACATCTCAACCGCAACCCGCAGGCACGCGCCGAGTGGCGGCAATTCTTCAAGCTGCGGAATGATCCGCGGATTCTACCGGTTATCGGCAACTTCCTGCGCCGCTCCAGCATCGATGAACTGCCGCAGCTCTGGAATGTCATCCGCGGCGACATGAGCCTGGTCGGGCCGCGCCCGCTTCCCGCCTATCATGCCGAACAGCTGGATGAGGAATTCCGGTCGTTGCGCACCAGCGTTCTGCCGGGCATCACCGGGCTGTGGCAGGTCTCGTCGCGCAGCGACGGCGATCTGCAGGTGCTGCGAGAGCAGGATCTCTTCTACATCCGCAATTCGTCGCTCTGGCTCGACGTGTACATCCTGCTGCAAACGCTGCCGGCCGTTCTGGGCGCCAGGGGAGCCCGTTAGTCGCCTGGCCGACGCATCATCTTGAAGCGACGTGAGCACCAATGACGCCAGGAGCGTGACGGTGACGGTTGCCCGGCATCGCTTGAGCGAAGCGGAGCTCAACCGGGCCCGAGCCCATCTTTTCACGATCGTTTCCGCTGGCGGCGACAGAAGGCCGCATTTGTCGCTGGTCCTTCTCCTGGGTCCGCTACATGGCGATACCCACCATCGCTGGAGCCATGTTTGCGTATCGAAGGGGAATAACTCGCGCGAGCGGAGCCTTGAAAATCCGCCAAAAGCCGGCGTTCCTGCGCGTTGCATGATCGATTTCGCCGGCGAACCCCGCGATCCGGTTCTCGATGGAGTTGTAGACGGCTGCTACGCGCTAAGGATGCGCATGAACAACCAGTAGCCGCCGAGCACGGTGATGAGCGCGGAAAATCCATAGACCACGGGCGCTGCCATCGCCGGCTTGCCCCCGGCCCCGGCCAGCAACCGGTCGCCCGCAATCAGCAAGGGAACAACGATCGAGACGATCGCGATCTGACCGATCTCGACGCCGATGTTAAAGGCAGCGAGCGCGGTGGCGATCGCGTTCGGCGGCATTCCGATCTCCTTGAGCGCGCCGGCGACGCCGAAGCCGTGAATGAGGCCGAACGCAAAGGTCACCCGCCAGCGGCGGTCGATATCGCGCGAGAAGAAGTTCTCAAGCGCCACGAATACGATCGATGCGGCGATCGCAGGCTCGATGATCGTCGAAGGGATGATGACGATGCCGAGCGCGGCGAGCGACAGCGTGATCGAATGGGCGATAGTGAAGGCGGTGACAATTTTGATCACCGGGACGAGCCGCCGTGCCCACAGTACGATCGCGATGAGAAAGGCAATGTGATCGTAGCCCAAGAAAATGTGTTCGATGCCGGTGACGAGATAACGCCCGAACGTCCAGAGCCGCGACGGCACCGGCGCCGACAGCGCCACCGTGGTGTTGGCGGCATCGAGTAGCGCCTGCGGCGCAACGTCGCCCTCGCCGATCAGAACCACCTGTCGGGCCGCGGGATCGGTGTCGGTCAGCACCGTCGAGCGGTAGACGATGTCGCCTCCAACATCGCGGCACGAAAAGCTGTTGCGGAAGAGCACACCATCGCCGTCGGGCAAGAGCGCGGCCGAGCCGGGCGCACAAGGTTTGCCATCGCCGCCGGTGACGGCGACATGCGCGCTGACATAGGCGACGATCGGTGCGCCCAATGCCGCGACTAGCTTCGGATCGACCCGATCGAGCCGCGCATCGAAGATCTTCGTGCCGGCAAGACGATCCGCGTCGCTGCCCTTGAGTCCTACTTCGACGCTGACGGTGCGGTCAGCGCTCAGCATCACCCGCGCCGTCGAGAGATTGACCTGGTGCGCCTGCGCCGGGCCCATGACGCCGAGCACGCTCGCGGCAGCAAGCAGCAAGCGCGCCGGAGTCACAAGCCTGCTCCGACCGCCTTGAGGAGCTCGATCAGGCGCCTCGGCTCGAACTCGGCAACCGTAATGACGGCCCCATCGGGCGCGAGCTGCGCATAGCGATCGAGCTTGTCGACGGACGCGCCAAACTCGAGCCGCGCCAACGGGGTCGAGCTATCGCGCGCGTAGAACAACACGATCAGACTCGGCAGAGCGAGCCCGTATTGCGCGAGACGTGCACCGTCGCCCGGCCCGACACGCGTCTCAGCCACGGCCGCGTCGAAGGCACGGAAGGCGGTATCGATGATGGGCGCCTGCACGGGATCGGCGACATGAACGTTGCCGCCGGCTGTGTGGGTATGCTGGCCGAGATGGCGGAACCACGCTCCCGCCGCGTCACGCTCGAAACGAGTGAGCTTACCGCTCGCAACGATCTCGATCGCCCACACTTGCGCCATCGAAACCGGCAGCAGCAGATCCGCGCCACGACTAGGGACGGCGCCGGCAGTGGATTTTCCTCTTAGCCGTCGCGCCATATCGAACACCAGCCGCCATTCTTCCGTTACGTGCCGGGGCATCAGATAAACGGTCGGCGCGCCGCCTAGCCTGACATAGTGCGACGTGCCGGCCGGATTTGGCATGCCGAAGTTTAAGGTCGCCGCGCGCCCGGCATGGGTTTCGAGCACGACCACCTGGTCAGGCGGATCGAGCCCGAAGGCTGCAAAACTGTCGGCGGCAAGCTCGGCTGCGGGAATCTCGCGCGATGGTTCGCTGACATTGACGAACTTCAAGGCCGTATCGACATGCGAAGCGAGCTCGGCCGTCGCAGTAGCATCAGCGCCGTCGATCGCCCAGCCGTCCGAATGGCGCCGCAGCGCGACACCGTCGGCGCCCGCACGAATCTCGATGCGTTCGATTTGGCCTGGCGCGATTGCGACCAGACCCTTTGGCGTGAACGGTGGTTTGCTGCGCAGCCCCGGCCATTGGCCGGATGCTACCAGCACAAGCAGAAGGCCGATCAGCACGGCAGCGGCCGTCGCCGTCTTCCATCGCGCGGGGGCGCGCGCCGTCGTCGCGCAGGTCAACGCCGCCTCCACCACATCGCGACGCCGAACAAGGCGGTGGTGAACGGCAGCAACACTTCAAGCGCGATGAAGGTGTTGCGCATCTGAGCGCTGGTCAGCACGATCTCGGGCACGGTGTAGGTACGTGGCGCCACGTTCGGCGCCGCGTCGTCCTCAGCCAACCAGCGCATGATCGCGACCGACAACTCGCCGTTCGAAACGTAGGAAAAATATTCGTTGGTGGCGAATTTGCTGGTGCCCGCGATTACCAGGCGGAAGTGCTTGTCAGGCGCGGCTCCGGGAAAGGCTCCTTCGAACGCGACGGCGAGCGCTTGCGCGCCGTGGTCGGCTTCGGAAGCCGCCTGGCCGCCGGCTGCGACGGTGATGCTGCCAGCAGCCGACGGCGGCCGCAAAGAGCTGTCCTGACTGCTGGCGGCAAGCACACTGGCTCTCACGGTCGCGGGCGGTTTGGCAAGATGGATCGGCCTTGTCTGCGCAAACACCGTGAGTGCCAGACGCGCGGTGATCGGATGCGGCGGATAATAGGGCACCGCGACTTTATCGGGATCGGTGCGGAAATGATTCAGAGGATCGATGACGATGGCTGCATCGGTCGATACTCCGAGCGGCTCGAGCAACCTGCTTTTCAGCTCAGCCCCGAGGTAGAACTGCGGATCGATCAGCATCACGAGCCGCCCACCGCTTTTAAGATGGTCGGCCAGGAGATCGGCTTCGCCCGCTGCGAGTGCCGCACGTGGACCGATCTCGGCCACGACGGTGCAATCGGATGGTATCGCGCTCGCTGTCGCTGTCACGAGCGGGCGCATGTCGAAGCCGATCTCGTTCAGCGCCAGTTGAAGCCGATCGAGTTGCTCGGGCTCGGCTACCAGCACGTCGCCCGCTCCCGGAATATCGTGACCGCGCAGCGTCTCGACATGACTGAAATGGTAATGGCTTGGCACCGGACGGAACGTCTCGCCATGGCCGGTCACGAAGCAGATCGTTTCGGCGCGCTTGCGGAGCACGCGCAGCGCGGCGTAGCCGAGGCGCGCGGCATCGGTAATGTTCTCCACGAGCACCTTGTGGTCGCCGGCCTGCAGCACCGCCGTATTGTAGGAACGTACGCCGATGTCGCGCGCGAGCCCCGGCTCCTTGTCGAGATCGATGGCGCGGAATGAAAAAAGCGGGTGGTTTCGTGCCGAGATCTCGATCATTTCCTTGGTGGCAAGCGCGTTGGGGTCACTGGCATTGTAGAAATACGTCATCGCGAGCGGAGAGCGCAGTTGGTCAACGACGTCGGTGAGTTGCTGCGGTGGCGTGTTCTGCCCCTCCCTTGTCGCGTCGAAATGCACGTCGTGGCGATACAGTGCCACATTGGCGGAGATGGCCACGCCGATGGCGCCGGCGACAATCAGCGCGTTGGCCGCAAGAGCGGACCAGCGCGAGCCGCGGCCGCGGAGCGGCAGGCGGACCGCGAGCGCAAACAGTGTGAGCAGGGTGATCAACCAGGCTGCGAAGAACAGGCTGTTGGAGAGCTTGTCGCCGGAGACGGCAAAGCCGAGCGCGCCGAACAGAATCGCGGCGGCGATCAGCGCGGCAACGGCCAGGTCGGATAGGACAAACCGCGACATCCGTCTCTCCTATCGCCGCGCCAGCGCCCGCACGGTGAACAGCAGCGTCAGCAGCGTGGCGCTGAGAAAGAATCCGATGTCGGAAAGATAGATTGAGCCTACCGCGAAGGGGCGGAAATGCACCGCGAGCGACAGGTTCACCACCAGCGTATCGGCCGGGGTCGGCAGCAACCAGCCGAAATTGTCGATGATCCACAGTAGCAGGAAGACAGTGAGCGAGATCAGTGCCGCGATCACCTGGTTCGCCGTGAGCGCCGATGCCAGCAGTCCCGTACCGACCAGCGCCGAGCCGAACAGCAACAGACCGAGATAGCCGCTGTAGATCGGACCGAAATCGGGATCGCCGAACCAGGCGAGCGCCGCCGCATAGCAGCCGGACAGCAGCAGCATGACCACGATCAGGCTCATGCTGGCGACATATTTCGCCAGCACGATTGTGACCTCGGAGACCGGAGAGGTGAGCAACACCTCCATCGTCCGCAGCTTTCGCTCTTCCGCCAACAGGCGCATGGTGATCAGCGGCGCGGTCAGCATGAACAGAACGAACATCTGGAAGAAGACGTGGACCATGCTGGGCTGGTGGCTGATGAACAAAGTGAGGGTGAAGCTGTAGCCCATGATGAGCAGGAAGACGGTTATCACCGCGTAGGCGATTGGCGAGGAAAACAGCGCCATCTCCTCCTTGCGCAGCAGCACTGCAAAGCTTCTCATGGGGCCCCCCTCGCCGATCGCCGCGTCAGGTCGAGGAACACGCGCTCGAGGCCGGAGCGGCTCTCGGTCAGCTCAGACACCGCAACGCCGGCCCCGACCAACGCAGCCGCGATCTCTGCGGCGAGTGATGCACGCGGCTCAGCCTTGATCAGATAGCGCATCGCCCCGACGCCCGCATCGGCATCGATGGTGACGTCGCGCACGCCGGAGACGGTCGTGGCGACACTGCGAACAGCAGCCTCGGATGCAGCCGCGACAAGCCGAAGCGTCACGTCTCCGGTCTTCTTCAGAGCGTCGGCGGTGAGCAGCGTGCCGTCGAGCAGGATCATCACCCTTGAGGCAATCTTCTCGATTTCCGGGAGGATGTGAGAGGCGATCAGCACGGTGTGGTTTCCAGAAAGGGACTGGATGAGATCGCGAACGGCGATCACCTGATGCGGATCGAGCCCGCTGGTCGGCTCGTCCAGCACCAGCACCAGCGGATGTCCGAGCAGTGCCTGCGCGATCGAGACGCGCTGGCGGAAGCCGCGAGAGAGCTTTCCAGTCAACAGCATCATGACGCGCGCAAGATCCAGCCGCTCCGCGGCGGCCTCGACCGCGGCCTTTGCCGCAGGCCCCCGTAGGCCCTTGAGGTTGGCCATGAAATTCAGAAATTCGCCGACCCGCATGTGGTCGTAGAGGGGCGCATCCTCGGGCACATAGCTGATCACGCGGCGGACCGCGAGCGAGTCGGTGACGACGTCATGGCCGACGACCTCGATGCGCCCGGAAGTCGGCACGAGATAGCCGGTCAACATGCGGAAAATCGTGCTCTTGCCCGAGCCGTTCGGCCCGAGCAGGCCAACGATCTCGCCTTGCTCGATGGTAAAGCTGACGTCCGTTACGGCGCGCCGCGGCCCGTACCATTTGGTGACATGCTGCGCCAGCACGAGAGGGGACATCTGCTTACAACCCTCAGGCGAGACAAGCGATCGCGTGGAAGCCGCAGCACAAACACGATCCCGGGCACGTGGCCCAGGATTTGAACCTGCTCACGGCGCGACCCTACCGTTCATCACTCATAAAATTCGGGCGAATGCTTGTGTGCCTTGTACACGTCCGGATCGTGCGCGAAGAGGATGTCGCCGCCTTCGGCGTCGTGCACCCGCTTCACCCATGCATAGGCGTCGAGCATCCCGACCGGATCATAAACGCTGCCGACGCTCGGTAGGATGTTCTTGTCGAGATTCTCCTGCAGATAGACGGCGTCGCTGGTAAGCACAACGGTCCCGGTCTTCGGTAGACGCACGACCATGATCTGGCTGCCCGGGGTATGCGATACGGTTCGGTGGATGTAGATACTATTGTCGCCGAATAGGTCGAGATCGCCGTCGAGCTCGATAGTCTTGTATTTGCTGGGCATGGGACCGCCCACGCTGTTGCGTAGCATGGCAAAGTCGTCTGTGATGAAGAAGGTGGCATAGCCCGGCGCCGGCCAGAACGCATTCCTGATCTCGTCGCGCTGATACACGAACGTCGAATCCAGGAACTTGCCAATGTTGCCGGCATGGTCGACATGGAAGTGCCCGAGCACGACGTATTTGATGTCGGAAGGCTTGACGTTGATCTTGCTGAGCTGATTGTCGATCGCGATATCCGGCGAGCGACCCGGATCAAGCGCTTTTACGAACGGTCCCCAATAATCCGGATTGGTGATGATCTTGTCGTTGTTGCCGCAGTCGAACAATACATCCCCCTTGGGATGCCGGATCAGGAAGAAGCCCACGGGAATCTGGACTTTGCCGCTGGCGCCGTTCTGGATGATCGACTTGTCGAGATTGAGCGCCCCGAGCTGAACACGTACAGCTTCATCTCTTTCGGGGCTTCCGCCGCCATCGCCCCGGCGGTCAAAAACAGTCCTACGGTCAACGAGCCCAGGACTTTTGCACAACGTAGCCGCATGCCGTCCTCCCGACTTTAAGTTCATTTTTTGGACTGAAGGCTTATACCACGATTGTGGCAGTTGTGCAGTTCCCGGCGCAGCCGCTCCATAAAATCGCGGTCGTTGCGTGCTGCGCGGCAGCAAGAGGAGAATCGATCGACCGGGCCAAACCATGCCTGTTTTATTGCACAGCCCGAGATATCGGCCGCAAATATCGTCGTTGTCCCGCCTGAACTACATGCCGCTGCTTCGCGAGCAGACGATGACCGTTCTCCCCGTGTGTCATGCAACAAGCCATGGCGGAGCACTCGGCTGGGCGCGCCACCTTGGCAAGGCGCGCCGCCTCGGCAAAGCCTCACGTCGTACGGCTCGCCGCTTTCGGGCCAAGCGCATTGAACCTTTCCGCTTTGAAAGCGGTGTGCGATCCCTCGACATTCCGGACTGTTCTGGATCGCCACGGGTCGCTACCAGCACCCGCTGCTGAGCAAGGAAACCGGCGTCTATAGCTACGATCAGCTCGTCGTGCTGAGAAAGGTCCGGATGTGCGTTCATAAGGGCGTCTCGCACGGCGGTCCAGTGATTGAACCGATGGTCCAGATTGCCGGGTCGTCGCGAAGGCTTAGTGCAGGATCAAGGGCCGCGATCGTTTTTTTATCGCTGCCCATTTCATTCGACCATTTTGATCTTCGGATGGCCCCTTCCCTTGTATTTGTTCGAATTCGCATTCCCTGCGTTTTGATTGCCATCCGTCTCGGTAAAGAAGAGCCCCAGGCTGGTACGGCCTGCCGCGTCGGCGCTCGCCGTATCGAGGCCTTCGCTCGCGCAATGGCAGTTCCTAAATCGACAATGTCCTTCAATGGAGTATCTGAGGTTTGCGCGCTGAAAGCCCCAGATGAGTGTGCTCGCACTTTGGGCTGCGATGGTGGGCTTGAGCACCGTCAGGTCGCCGGGCGTAACGTCCGCTCTCGTCTCACAATCTTAGAAACAACCATGTCGCAGCGACGCGCCAAAGTTGAGGATTCTTATCCACGTAGGGCGCTTAGTCGCGGCAGCGTTCTCGCCGTCGGGCTCGCCGCCCGCCGTCAGCCCAACGGATTCTACGGTGCTCTTCCAAATTGGGCCTCGAAGAGCGGCCATCGGGAGCGATGATATCCGCCGTTATGCTAATTGCGCGCTCGTCCAATCGGTCGGAACCTCGTGGCGGAGTTGATGTTTCCATGTTCGGAGCCGACGAGACCGTCTGAAGGCGGCAAGGGCACGAAGTTCGCGCTGTACTGACGGGGGCGGACGGGAGGAAGCTGTGGCGGAAGCCGCCGCTCAAGCGGACACATTCCCTAAGCTATTGATTCGCAACGACCTTTTGTTCGGCTCCCGACCGAGCATGCGGCACAAGGACCTTGGCATCTGGCAGACTTGGACTTGGAGCCAGGTGGCCGAGCTTGTTCGTGCTTACGCCATCGGTCTGCAGCGGCTCGGCCTCAAGCCCGGCGAGACGATCGCCATCGCCGGTAATAACCGGCCACGGCTTTATTGGACGATGATGGCGGCGCAGATGCTCGGCGCCATTCCGGTACCGGTCTATGCGGATGCGGTGGCCAACGAGCTTGCCTTCGTCCTGGCACACGCCGAAGCACGTTTCGCGGCGGTCGAGGATCAGGAGCAGGTCGACAAGATCATCTCGGTCCAGCAGGGCCTGCCCAAGCTGGAACTTGTCCTCTACGACGAGAAACGAGGACTGCGCGACTACGACCACAGCCGCCTGCACTGCATGGACGAGGTGATCGCCGATGGACAGCAGGCGCTCGCCAAGGATCCGCGCCTCTCCATTTGGCTCGATGCCGAAATCGAGAACGGCAAGGGATTTGATCCCTCCGTCATCCTTTACACCTCCGGCACCACCGGCAACTCGAAAGGCGTGGTGTTTACGAGCGCGCGCGCGATTGCCGCAGCCACCGACACGGTGGCCTTCGACAAGCTGACCGAGAGAGACGTCGCGCTTGCCTACCTGCCGTCGGCCTGGGTCGGCGACCATTAC
The DNA here is from genome assembly GCF_029910095.1 of Bradyrhizobium sp. ISRA464. NCBI lineage: Bacteria > Pseudomonadati > Pseudomonadota > Alphaproteobacteria > Hyphomicrobiales > Nitrobacteraceae > Bradyrhizobium > Bradyrhizobium sp. ISRA464. The sequence goes on from NZ_CP094526.1 coordinate 5,653,827, forward strand.
CTTAACTATGTGCAGGGGCTGGTGTCCGGCTTTTGCATGGCCTGTCCGGAGAGCCCCGACACAGCCATGGCCGACCTGCGTGAGATAGGCCCGACCTTCTATTTCGCGCCGCCGCGGACGCTCGAGGCGCTGCTGACCCGCCTGATGATCCGAATGGATGATGCCGGCTATCTCAAGCGCAAGATGTTCCACTATTTCATCGGCGTCGCGCGCGCCTACGGCGAACGCATCCTCAACAGGCAGCCGGTGCCGCCAGCCGGACGGCTGCTCTACGCGCTCGGCAACATCCTAGTCTACGGCCCGCTAAAGAACGTGCTTGGCTTCTCGCGCGTACGCGTCGCCTATACCGCAGGCGAGGCCATCGGGCACGATTTATTCAGCTTCTATCGCGCGATCGGGCTTAATCTGAAGCAACTTTACGGACAGACGGAAGCTTTCCTGTATCTCACCGCCCAGCCCGACGGAGAAATCTACTCCGACACCGTCGGACCCACCTTCCCCAACGTCGATATTCGCATCGCCGAGAACGGCGAGGTGCTGTTCAAGTCGCCGGGCATGTTCACCCGCTATCTCAAGGACGAGGAAAAAACCGCCGAAGCGTTCACAACCGACGGCTATGTGAAAACCGGCGATGCCGGCTACTTCGACGAGCGGACCGGCCACTTGAAGATCATCGACCGCGCCAAGGATGTCGGCAAGCTCAATGACGGCACGCTGTTCTCGCCGAAATACATCGAGAACAAGCTCAAGTACTATCCCAACATCCGTGAGGCGGTCGCCTATGGCAATGGCCGCGACTTCGTCGCCGTCATGATCAATATCGACCTCACGGCGGTCGGAAACTGGGCCGAGCGCAACAATGTGACCTATGCCTCCTATCAAGAGATGGCCGGTCACCCGCAAGTCTACGACATGATCGAGAAGAATGTCGCCGAGGTGAACCGCTCGCTTGCCGCCGACGGCAAAATGGCGAGCGCGCAGATCAAGCGCTTCTTGATCCTTCACAAGGAGCTCGACGCAGACGACGGCGAGCTGACCCGCACACAGAAGGTACGCCGCCGCTTCATCGCGGAGCGCTATGAGCCATTGGTGAAGGCGCTCTACGACGGCTCCAAGGAAGCCAACATCGCGACGGAGGTGACCTTCGAGGACGGCCGCAAGGGCACCATCAAGGCGCTGGTGAAGATCCGCGAGATGGAGATCCAGCCGGCCGCATCCGCGATGGAGAAAGCGGCATGAGAGCCCCCGGCGGAACTGAAGCTGCTGTCGACACCGTACTGCTGTCGATGGAGCAGGTCTCGCTGGCGTTCGGCGGTGTCAAGGCGCTGAGCGGCGTATCGTTCAACATCCACAAAGGGGAAATCTGCGCCATCATTGGCCCCAATGGCGCCGGCAAGACCTCAATGCTCAACGTCATCAACGGCTTCTATCATCCGCAGCACGGCCGCATTACCTTCAAGGGCGAGACGCGCGCCGAGATGCACCCGTACGAAGCTGCGCGCGGTGGCATCGCCCGAACTTTTCAGAACGTGGCGCTGTTTCGCGGCATGACCGCGCTCGACAACATCATGGCCGGACGCTCGCTGAAGATGCACAAGAACTTCTTTTGGCAGCTGCTGCGCCACGGGCCTGCCATGAAGGAGGAGATCGAGCACCGTCTGCGAGTCGAGGAGATCATCGACTTTCTCAAGATCCAGGAAATCCGTCGTGTGCCGGTCGGCCGATTGCCTTACGGCCTCCAGAAGCGCGTCGAACTCGGGCGCGCGCTCGCTATGGAGCCGGACTTGCTGCTGCTCGACGAGCCGATGGCTGGCATGAACCTCGAGGAAAAGGAGGATATGTCGCGCTTCATCCTCGACGTCAATGACGAGTACGGCATCACGATTGCGCTGATCGAGCATGACATGAGCATCGTGATGGATTTGTCCGACCGTGTGGTTGCGCTCGATCACGGCATCAAGATCGCCGACGGCGCGCCCGACGACGTCAGGAGCAATCAGGCCGTGATCGACGCCTATCTCGGCGTCGCGCGCTAGGGGAGATGTCATGGAGCTTCTCCACATGGTCTTCATCGAACCCTTCGTGCAGATGGCGCGGGCGCCCGATCTCTTGGCGCAGACGTTGTGGGAGGGGCTGGTCAGCGGCACGCTCTATGCGCTGATCGCCCTCGGCTTTGTGCTGATCTTCAAGGCATCGGGCGTGTTCAACTTCGCGCAGGGCATCATGGTGGTGTTCGCCGCGCTGACGCTGGTTGGCCTGCACGACGCTGGCGTTCCGGCCTTTCTCGCGCTCGCGCTTGCGGTTGCGGTGATGTTCTGCCTTGCCCTCGCTGTGGAGCGGCTGGTGCTGCGACCGTTGGTGAATCAACCCGACATCATCCTGTTCATGGCCACCTTCGGCATCACCTACTTCCTCATAGGCTTCGGCGAATTGGTGTTCGGCGGCGACCCGAAGGTGATGATTACGGACGAGCTGTACCTGCCGCAGGGACCCATCACCTACCGCACGTTGGGTGGAATCGTCCAGTTGCAGAAGCTCGACATCGCTTCCGCCGTTGTCGCCTCGTTGATGGTGGCAGGGCTCGGCCTGTTCTTCTCCATGACGCGCATCGGACGCGCGCTGCGGGCGGTTGCGGACAGTCACGCGGCAGCACTTTCGGTCGGCATCTCGCTCGAGCAGATCTGGGTAATCGTCTGGTTCGCTGCCGGGCTGGTGGCTTTGGTTACCGGCATCTTCTGGGGCGCGCGCTCGGATGTCTCGTTCGCACTCGACGTGATCGCACTCAAGGCACTGCCGGTGCTAATCCTCGGCGGACTCACCTCGATTCCGGGAGCCATTGTCGGCGGTCTCATCATCGGGGTCGGCGAGAAGCTCGCCGAGTTCTACTGGGGGCCATTAGTCGGCGGCGGCACCGATGCTTGGTTCGCATATGTGATTGCGCTGATCTTCCTGCTGTTCCGCCCGCAAGGGTTGTTCGGCGAGCGGATCATCGAGCGGATATGAGCTGTAGCGGGTAGTTCGATGCTTTATCGCGAAACCGGACAATTCAAGACCGACTACGCCAGCGATCAGGCGATCTTTCCGATCCTGCAGGACCGCATCGGCATCGCGGTCATCCTGGCAATCGCGATCGCCATTCCATTCACCGGGCACGACTTTCTCGTCAACGCTGTGCTGATCCCGTTTCTTATCTTCGCACTCGCGTCGATCGGGCTCAACCTGCTCACCGGCTATACCGGACTGTTGTCGCTAGGCACAGGCGCCTTCATGGGGGTTGGCGCCTATTCGTGTTACCGGCTGACGTCGTCGTTCCCGGACGTGAACATCCTTGTCTGGATCATCGCTTCGGGATTCATCACCGCAGCGGTGGGCGCGGTGTTCGGCATACCTTCGCTGCGCATAAAGGGTTTCTATCTCGCCGTCGCGACATTGGCAGCACAGTTCTTTCTGGAATGGTGCTTCATCCGCATCCCCTGGCTCTACAACTACAACATCTCGGGCGCCATCGAGGTGCCGCAGCGCGAATTGTTCGGCGTCATCATCACCGGGCCGCGCGCCACGTCGGAGACTCGTTACTACGTCGTGCTGGCCTTCGTGATGGTCATGACCTGGCTCGCCTCTAACCTTGTCCACGGTCGCATCGGCCGCATGTGGATGGCGGTGCGCGACATGGACATCGCCGCAGAGTTGATGGGCATCCGCCTGCTGCCGACCAAGCTTCTCGCCTTCGCGGTGTCCTCCTTCTATTGCGGCGTGGCCGGCGCGTTGATGGTGTTCCTCTGGTACGGCGGAGCGGAAGCTTCTGCTTTCAACATCAACCAGAGCTTCACTGTCCTGTTCATGATCATCATTGGCGGTCTGGGCAGCCTGCTGGGCTCCTTCATGGGTGCCGCGCTGATCTACATTCTTCCGATCGTCGTGCGCCTGCTGCCGGAATCGCTCGGCCTGCCGCTGCAGGCGGACACGGTGGAACACATTACCTACATGACAGTCGGCGTGCTGATCATCGTCTTCCTGGTTGGTGAGCCGGCCGGGCTGGCGCGTCTGTGGCAGATAGGAAAGCAGAAACTGAGGGTGTGGCCATTTCCTTATTGATATAGCGAGAGGAGCCAATTTTCGACCGCAGCCGGTTTGAGGCCGCGGCTCCCAAATTGTCGCCTTGCAAAGCGGGGGCGAAGCTAGACGCGCCGGCTGTCGGCGCGGTTGATGGGAGGATGTCATGAATACAAGACCACTGCTTATCGTCATAGCCTGTGCCGGGTTGCTGGGAACCACAGCGCTGACCAGCCCAGCTCTGGCGCAGGACTCGATCTACGTGCCACTGTTTACCTACCGTACCGGTCCCTATGCCAATTCCGGCATCCCGATCGCCAACGGCATGCACGACTATCTCACCATGCTTAACGAGCGGGACGGCGGAATCGGCGGCGTCAAGCTCAAGGTGGAGGAATGCGAAACCGGCTATGACGTCAAACGGGGCGTGGAATGCTGGGAGTCGGTGAAGGACAAGAACCCGACAGTCGTCAACCCGTTCTCGACCGGCATTACGCTGCAGGTGATTCCGAAGGCCGCGGTCGACAAGATCCCGGTCCTGTCGATGGCCTATGGATTATCGGCTTCGGCGATCGGCGAGGACTTCCCCTGGGTGTTCAATCCGCCCGCCACTTATTGGGACGGCATGTCAATGATCATCCGCTACATCGGCGACAAGGAAGGCGGCCTGGCAAAGCTCAAGGGCAAGACGATCGGCTTCATCTATCTCGACGCCGGCTATGGCCGCGAGCCGATTCCGCTGCTTGAGCAGCTGGGCAAAGACTACGGCTTTACGGTGAAGCTCTACCCGGTGGCCGGCAAGGAGATGTCGGATCAGTCCGGACAATGGCTGTCGGTTCGCCGCGACCGTCCGAACTGGATGATCATGTGGGGCTGGGGCGCCATGAATCCGACTGCGGTCAAGCGTGCCGCCGAGAATGGCTATCCGATGGACCACTTCGTCGGCATCTGGTGGTCGGGAGCCGACAGTGACGCGAGCGCCGCGGGTCAGGAGGCCAAAGGCTATCTCGCGCTCAATATCAGCGGCTTGGGCTCGAACTATCCCGCGATCCAGGACATCAAGAAATACGTTGTGGACAAAGGCAAGAGCCAGGTCGCAAGCGATCAGTTCGCCAGCACCTTCTACGATCGGGGCGTCTACAACAGCGTGCTGATCGCGGAAGCGATCCGCAACGCACAAAAGATCACCGGCAAGAAAGTCGTGACTGGCCCGGATGTCCGGCGCGGCCTCGAAACGCTGGACATTTCGGAGGCGCACTGGAAGGAGCTCGGCCTCCCGAACTTCGGAACAGTTGTCCACTCCACTTGCGCCGACCATAACGGCCACAGCCCAGCCTACATGCAGCAATGGGATGGCACCAAATGGGTCAAGGTATCCGACTGGATCGAGCCGATGAAGGACAAGGTGCAGCCGTTGCTGGAGAAGGCTGCTGCCGACTACGTCGAGAAGAACACCGGCTGGCCGAAGCGCACCGAGGCTTGCGACAAGCCAGCGTAACTGAGAAGACCCTCATCCTTCCGAGCGCGGTGGGGCGCGTCTCGCGAAAGGAGAGACGATAAATAGGCCAGTTGCCCTCATCCTTCGAGGCGTGCGCACCTCGTCGGGATGAGGGCGCTTCAAGGGAAAGACCGGCATGCCCACCGCCGAACTCGCCGCTTCTAAGCCAGTGACCACGCCCGCCGCCCTCTTGCTGTCGGTCAACAATATCGAGGTCATCTACGACCGCGTCATCCTGGTGCTCAAGGGCGTATCGCTCGGCGTGCCCAAAGGCGGCATCGTGGCATTGCTCGGCGCCAACGGCGCAGGCAAGACCACCACGCTAAAAGCGATCTCCAATCTGCTGCACGCCGAACGCGGCGACGTCACCAAGGGCATCATCCAGTTCGACGGCGCCGAGGTGCAACATCTCTCGCCCAATGAGCTGGTGCGGCGCGGCTGCATACAAGTGATGGAAGGCCGTCATTGTTTCGGCCACCTCACCATCGAAGAGAATTTGCTCACTGGCGCCTTCACCCGGCGCGACGGCAAGGCCGCGATAAGCCGCGATCTGGATCTGGTGTATAACTATTTCCCCCTCCTCGCCGAGCGGAAGAATGCGTTGTCCGGCTACACCTCCGGCGGCGAGCAGCAGATGTGCGCCTTGGGGCGCGCGTTGATGTCGCGCCCGAAGATGATATTGCTCGACGAGCCCTCTATGGGGCTGGCGCCACAGATCGTCGAGGAGATCTTCCGCATCGTCAAAGACCTGAACGAGAAGGAAGGCGTGTCGTTTTTACTCGCCGAGCAGAACACCCATATGGCGCTGCAATTCGCGCGTTACGGCTACATCCTAGAGAACGGTCGCGTGGTGATGGACGGCGAGGCCAGGGCGCTCGCCGCCAACGAGGATGTGAAGGAATTCTACCTCGGCATTTCCGAAGATCGCCGCAAGAGTTTCCGTGACAGCAAGCACTACCGCCGCCGCAAACGGTGGCTCGCCTAGCTAACTCGTCAGTCCGGGAGGACTTTTTTTGGCGAAGAATTTATCTTGAAAGACGGACGAGTTTCAATGTTGTTCCGTTGAAACGGAGCGGCACGGTATTGGTCTGACAAACGCAAATGGGTTGCCTGTACCGTTCGAGCGCACATGGTGAAGCCGACTGCAGACTCTGCGGGCCGCGCAGGCGAGACCGATTGCCGGGTCAGACTGTCCTCGGCTCATCACCTGGCGGCGCAAGCTGTGATGCGTCCTGCGATACTTGGTGGGAATGCTCGGTCGCGATCAGGAAATAAATGGCCGGCACCACGAAGAGCGTGAACAGTGTACCGATCGAGATTCCGCTTGCGATGACGAGTCCCATGTTGAAGCGCGAGACCGCGCCAGCGCCGCTTGCGAGGATCAGCGGAACCACGCCAAAGACCATTGCCGCGGTGGTCATGAGGATCGGCCGCAATCTGATTCCGGCCGCCTGCTCGATTGCTTCGCGCTTGGCGACGCCGCCGCGCTGCAGCTCGTTTGCGAATTCGACAATCAGAATGCCGTGCTTGCTGATCAGGCCCATCAACGTCACCAGGCCGACATCGGTGTATATGTTCAGCGATGCGCCGCCGATGCCAAGGCTCACGAAGATCAACGCACCGGCGATCGACATCGGCACCGATACCAATATGATGCATGGATCGCGGAAGCTTTCGAACAGCGCCGCGAGCGACAGGAAGATGATCACCAGCGCAAATCCGAACGTGGCGACAAAGCCGGAGGATTCCTGGATATATTGCCGGGACAAGCCGCTGTAATCGACGGTGTAGCCTCGCGGTAACGTCTTGGCAGCAAGATTCCTGAGGAGGTCCAGTGCGTCGGACTGCGCGACGCCGGGCGCCGCAACTCCCTGAATGGTGGCGCTGTTAAGCTGCTGGAAATGATTGAGCGTCTCCGGGACCGTTTTGGTTGCGATGTGCGCGATCGTCGACAGCGGCACGGGAATGCCCGATACGTTGGCCACGTAGTAGTTGAGCAGCTGATCAGTATTCAGGCGAAACCGTCGATGGACTTGCGGGATTACCTTGTAGGAACGCTGGTCAAGGCTAAAATAGTTCACATAACCACCGCCCAGCATCGCCCCCATCGCGTTGCCGACATCGCTCATCTTGAGCCCAAGTTGCGCAGCCTTGTCGCGATTGATCTCGACGACTGCTTCGGGATTGTCGATCTTCAGATCTGTGTCGAGGAAGATGAACATTCCGCTGTCGATCGCAGCTTTCAGGAACTGCTTGGCGGCATTGTCGAGCTTGTCGAACGAATCGGTCGTCTTGATCACGAACTGTATCGGCAGCCCCTGGCTGCCCGGCAGCGGAGCCAACTGAAAGGCGGCGATCCGCGCCCCGGCAACCTGGTCGAGTTGGTGCTGAACGATCGGCTGCAGCTGGTTGCTCGTCCTTGTGCGCTCGTCCCACGGCGTCAGCACCATGCCCGAGACCACGCGCGCAGGCGAGTTGATCTGGAAGACGTGATCGGTCTCAGGATATTTCTTCATGATCTGGAAGACCTGCCGCGCATACAGCACCTTTTGCTGTAAGGTCGCGTCCGGCGCCAACGTGGACGTCGCAATCACCACACCTTGGTCTTCCTGGGGAGCAAGTTCGCTCTTGGCGCCTGCATAAAGGAAATATATGCTGGACAGCACAAGCAGTGCGAAGACGCCTGTTACAGGTATATAGTCGAGGCTGCCGTGCAGCCAGCTCAGATAAAGACGACGTAGCGCCTCAAAACGGCGTTCAATGAGGGCAGTGAATCGTGCCTGCCAACCGCGCGTTGCGCCATGCGGCTTGAGCAGACGGGAGCTCATCATCGGCGACAGCGTCAGCGCGGCAACGGCCGATATTGTCACCGTGCCGACCAGGGTGAATGCGAATTCCGTGAACAGCGCCCCGGTCAGACCGCCCTGGAACGCGATCGGGACATAGACCGCGACAAGGACAACCGTCATGGCGATGATCGGGCGGCCGAGTTCTCGCGCAGCCTCGATCGCCGCAACGACTGGCGCCTTGCCGGCCTCAAGGTGACGATTGACGTTTTCGACGACGATGATGGCATCATCGACCACGAGCCCGATCGCAAGCACCAGCGCCAGCAGCGTCAAGAGATTGATCGAGAAACCGACCGCCAGCATCATGGTGAAGGCGCCCACCAGCGACAGCGGGATCGCGACCATCGGGATCAGGACGGAACGCCCCGACCCCAGGAACAGGAACACGACGAGATTGACGATCAGCAGAGCCTCGACGAGCGTCTGCACGACGTCATAGATCGCCGCGCGCACGAATTTGGTGGAATCGTAAACGATCTGGCCGTGCAGTCCGTTGGGCAGCTGTTGTTGAATGCCCGGGAATATCCGGTGCACGCCCGCGATCACGTCGAGCAGGTTGGCAGTCGGCGCCACCTGGATGCCGATGTAGACCGCCGGCTTGCCGTCGAATGCGACCTGTGTGTCATAGTCGTCCGCGCCGAGCGAGACGTTTGCGACATCCTTCAACCGCACGATCGCGCCACCCGCCTGCTTGACAATCAGGTTGGCAAATTCGCTCTCCGAATGTAGGCCGGTCGATGCTGTGAGATTCACCTCCACCATCTGCCCCTTGGTGGTGCCGAGCCCGGAGATAAAATTGTTCTGCGTCAACGCAGCCGCTATATCTGCGGCGCTGAGGCCATAAGCAGCCAGCTTTTTCGGGTCGAGCCACGCCCGCAGGGCAAAGTTCTGTCCGCCCAGAATTTCCGCAGTCTGAACGCCCGGTACGGCCTGCAGCTTCGGCTGAACGGCGCGGGTGAGATAATCGGTGATTTGATTCCGTCCCAGCACGTCGCTGTCGAAGCCGAGATACATGGCGTCGATCGTCTGACCGATCTGCACCTTCAGCACCGGTTGCTGCGCCCCCGAGGGAAGCTGGTTGAGCACCGAGCTGACCTTGGTGTTAATTTCCGTCAGTGCCTTGTCGGCATCGTAGTTGAGGCGGAGGTTGATGGTGATCGTGCTGACGCCGCTTGCGCTATTCGAACTCATGTAATCGATGCCGTTCGCCTGGGCGATCGCGTTCTCGAGCGGCGTTGTAATGAAGCCGGCGATCACATCGGGGGCAGCGCCGTAATAGGTGGTAGTAACGGTGACGACCGCATTCTGCGTGCGCGGATATTGCAGCACAGGCAGCAAACTCATGGCGCGCAGGCCGAGCGCGAGGATCATCAGATTGACCACGGTGGCAAGAACGGGCCGGCGAATGAAGAGGTCGGTGAAGTTCATGGCAGGCCTCTCATTGTTCGGAGACCTGAGGGTTCGCGCTGAAAGGCGTGGTGACTTCGTTATTGATCCGGACCGGAGATCCGTTGTGCAGCTTGTTCTGCCCGGCCGTGACCACGACATCGCCAGGCTTGATTCCATCCAGCACCGCGACTTGGTCGCCGCGGGTCTGGCCGGTTTTCACGAAGACCTGGTGCGCAATCTTTTGCCCCTGCCCGCTCTCGTCCCCGCCGGCATCTTTGATCAGATAGGCAATATCTCCATACGCGTTGTAATAGATCGCCGTCTTCGGCAGTGTCACGTAATCCTTCTGCGTCCCCACATCGATATCGACGGTCGCAAACATTCCCGGCAGCAGCTTCTCGTCGGGATTCTTGAGTGTCGCCCGGACCTGGACATTCCGGGTCGCCGCATTGACGAGGGAGTTGATCGCCATGATCGTGCCGGTGAATGTCTCATCAGGATAGGTGTCGACCTTCGCAATGACGGGTTGGCCGACCCTGATCTTTGCCAGGTCCTGCTGCGGCAGGTAGAAATCCACGAAGATCGGATCGAGCTTCTGCAGCGTTACGATCGGCGTCCCCGGCGCGATATACTGGCCGAGATCGACCTGACGGATGCCCATTCGGCCGGAGAAAGGTGCCCGGATCGACTTGTAGCCGACAAGCGCCTGTTGTTGCGCAACCTGCGCCTGGTTGTTCTTGAGCGTTGCCAGGTCCGTATCAGCAGTCTGCTGGCTCACGGACTGGCTCTTGAGCAACCTGACGTCGCGATCGTAGTTGAGCTGCGCCAGCGCCGTCGTCGCCTCCAGAGCGTGCAAGTGCGCGACGTCATCGGCGTCTTCCAGCTGGACGAGCAATGTTCCCTGCTCGACTTCTTCGCCGGACTGGAAATGGATCGCTTTGACGATACCGGCGACCTGCGGACTGAGGTCGGCCCCCTTTTCCGCCCGGGTGCTGCCCACGGCCTCCAGGCGGTCCTGCCACCGCTGCGTGCCGGCCGTGATCGTGGAAACCGTCTGCGGCGGGTTGCGCAGTCCGGCGATCGACTTCTGGACCATCCTGGCCCGAAAAGCTTCAAACCCGAACACCGACCCCAAAACCAGTCCGACAGCGACCAGCATGATGGCCATGCGTCGAAGCATCCGGGAGTTCTGGCTTTTGGAAGAAACGGCGCTTTTCATTGCCGTTGACCATCAGTTATGGCGCCCGCGGCGCGCTTCGTCCCGTTTGGATGGCCCCACCGACTTCCGAGATGCAGTTCCCGGACTGATCTCGAAACGACTATTGAATGCGACGGTTCCCGACACCTGCTTCCCGGCGGGAACAAATCGTCGCGATCCGCGGCCAGAGTTCGTAGCCCGGAGGCTATTGATGACCGTGGGCTGGTTGGGCATCAGGAACGCCCGGGGCGCCCCACCCGCCCGTGCATCGACCGAATGGTGAGCGGCAGGGAGAGTGCACGGCAGCCGGTATCTTGCCTGAGCCGCTCGCGCCGTTCTCAGTTCCGCTCAGGGTCCCAAGTCTGACATCAGTCGCTCACTCGATCAACTCGTCGGCGATCGCGAGGAGGTTGTCCGGGCCGAGCGCCCCGACGCACGCCAGGCAGCGTCCCAATTCCGGCGACAGGAGCCTTGGACACGACTACCATCGTAGTCGAAAGGAAACGGGCACAGAAACGGGCACACATGGCTGAGCACAAGGAGGCCGTAGTCGTCGGAGCGCTCGGAGTGATCGGACGCTACATAGTCGAGCGGCTGCTCAGGCAGGATGACTGGTCCGTCATCGGTCTGTCGCGCCGCGCGGCCGGCGCCGTGCCTCGCTACCGCCACATCAGTGTCGATCTATTAGACCGTGAGGACGCGGCGGCGAAGCTCGCCGGCCTGACGGAAGCCACGCACGTCTTCTACGCGGCGTTTCAGCCTGCGGCGGGCGCCGCCGCGGGCTATGCATCGAACATCGCTCCAAACCGCGACATGCTGGTTAACGCCGTGACCGCGATCGACAGCGTGTCGTCCGCGCTGCGCCGCGTGGTGCTGGTCACCGGCACAAAATATTATGGCTCACACCTCGGGCCATTCAAAACACCGGCACGAGAGAGCGACCCGCGCCACATGGGTCCCAACTATTATTTCGAGCAGATCGACTGGCTCGCCGCCTTCCAGCGCGGCAAGCGCTGGGACTGGGTGGAGCTGCGACCACAGACCTTGTGCGGCTTTGCGCCGGGCACGCCGATGAGTCTGGCGCCGGCGATCGCGGTCTACGCCGCGATCAGCAAGGAGCTTGGGTTGCCGCTGCGTTTCCCGGGAAAGCCTGGCGCCTATACATCGATCTACCAGGTCACTGAATCCGCGCACTTCGCCAACGCTGCGCTTTGGGCGGCGAGCACGCCTCGGTGCGGGCTCGAAGCTTTCAACATCACCAACGGTGACTATTTCCGCTGGAAGAATCTGTGGCCGAAGCTCGCGGCCGCTTTCGATATGCCAGCCGGCGACGTGCAGACGATAAGCCTTACCGCACACATGATAGACAACGCACCACTCTGGCGCGTCATGACAAAGAAACATGGGCTGAAGCCCTACGCCTACGATGAGCTCGTGGCCTGGCCCTTTGCGATTACGTCTTCAGTTGCGACTGGGACGTGATGTCGGACGTTACTAAATCCCGCCGCTTCGGCTTCCACGATGTGATTGATAGCGAAGAGATGTTTGTGCGGCTCATGCGCGAGTTCCGCGCCGAGCGGATCGTTCCCTGAGACGCATCGGTCACGTTCCCTGAGACAACGGTCATCTGTGTCGATTTGGCCAAGCTTCGGCGATTTCCGATCTACCTCCAACATCTGACACGCGGATTTCGTCGATATGTATCATTTCCAGCGTAGCGCAAAATGCTTTACGATTGCGTTCGCGTTTTGAGGCGGGCAGATGATAGCTGAACAGCACCGTATTCGCTTTGCCTGCGCCGTTGTAGCGGCGACCTTGACGATTGGGTCTACGGTCTGGAGCGCCGCGGCCGCACTTCCCGCTGCATCAACGAGCAGCACGTCAACGGACAGCCCAGTGCTTGTCACACACGAACCGCGCACCGGGCGGTTCCTCTACGCAATCAATCAAGCGGCGGCCATACGGGGTTCCATATCGGTCTACGACATGGATACCGAGCATCGTCTAGTTAAGACCATCGAGACCGTTCGTGAGGTGGACGACGTGAAGGGGATCGCCGCTAGCGCGGCGACCGGCCGGCTCTACGTGGCCTACCGCACCCGCTCAGGAATCGGGATGATCTATTGCCTTAATCTCTACGATGACGTGGTGCTCTGGAATCGCGCCATCGATCCCGATGTCGATCGGCTGGCGGTTCATCCGGGCGGGCAGCTCTTGTACGTTCCGACCTGGGAAGGCCGCTCGGCCGACTTTCTCAACGTTGTCGATGCCAGCACGGGCGATGTCATCCGCAAGGTGCATTTCTCTAGTCGATTGCACGATACCCTGTTCCCGCTGTCTGGGCCGCTCTTTCAGGAGACCAAGGCCGATGACGGAAGCGGGAAATACCTCTATTTGATCGATCCGCAGAGCTACACGGTCTCCCGCGTCGGCCCTTACGCTGGCATTCTCGGGCCCTACGCGGTCGATGGCATGAGCCGCTACGTGGTGAACAACGTGACCGGCCTGTGGGGGATGCAGGTTGCGGAGCTCAAGAGCGGCCGCATCGTCACCGCCAGCCTTGCGGAGCATCCAGCCGGCGAAGCTGGGCTGCTGCACGGGATTGGATGGACACCCGACGAGCGCGAGGTGTGGCAGAGTAGCAGTGCGGACGATCCGCACATCTATGTGTGGAGCATGCGCGATCCGATGGCCCCGGTATTGACCGAGCGGGTCAGGATGAAAAGTCGCCACGGGGCGCATTGGGTGACCTTCGACATCGAAGGCGACTACGCCTATGTCGCGCCCAACAAGAATAGCGATGACGCCACCGAAATATTCGACGCTCACACCCACAAGTCCGTGGGCCTGATCGGCTCGTCGGAGGACATGATCGAGATCGATTTTGGCCACGGCAAGGTCAGCCGCGTCGGCGATCAATTTGGCATCGGACGGGTCGTCCGTGCCTCGACGAACTGATCGATACGGGATATCGCCCAGCGATCATCTCGGTAGCACCCAGCCAAAATGTCGTCATAGCCGGAAACAAAGCTCTTCCGCGTCACGTCCGGTCTACCCTGTGCCGGCATGTGGACGAAACGCTAGATCCCGCCGCTGTGGGCCAAAAGGCGACGTCACCGAAACAGCCGATTCCCCACGCCAGATAGGGCCGACTGCCAGTTGGCTTTCGAATACTTCACGGGCGACGAACGGGTTTGCGCGGCCTAATCAGGTCTGGCGCTGCGGCCAATAGTGCGGTCGACGTCGGCAACCGCCCCGTAGAGGTGCTGCCGCGAGAGCCAATGAAGGTCGTCCATGCGTTGTACGACTCCTACCACAACCGGCACCTGGTGGCGTCGCGCAAGCTGCTCAAGTGAGAAAACGGACCACCAGGCGCGAAAAGCGACTCGCGTCCAAGCGCGCGCGTCCCAGCCGAGCAGGAGGACATCCGGCGCATACCTGCGCACCGCACGATTCAGGTTCCACGGGTACGTGACGATGATGCCCAGGCGCACCGGTCGCGCACCCTCCCACGGAAAGGATCTTGCGACGGCGGCAAAGGCAAATACGACCGAGCGACGGGCCACGTTGCTGGCAACCAGCCTCTCGATGACTTTAGAGACAAGTCCCGTCTCCTTCACCTCCACAAACAGTTCAAGGTCAGTCGGCGAAAGAAGCGACAGTGCCGCATCGAGGGTAAGCGCATTCTCGACATGACGCGGCGGCTCGTGTGACACCACCAATGTGTCGGAATCCGCTGCAAGGCAGACGTCGAATTCGACACCAGATATTCTGCCGTCACGGGCGGCACGTGCGAACGCGGCGAGCGAGTTTTCACCCCGACCCGCAGACCATCCACGATGCGCAATAAGCTTCATGACGAGGTCCGTAAAGCCAAGCTGCGCACGCTATGCAATCTCCCCGTAGAGAGAGTATGACTAACCCGGCGTTCGGCGATCACACAGGAGTCCGTTTTGAGTAGGTCGCTTTCAAGGATTCGAATGACCTTGAGGACGCGTATCGAAAGCGGCGTTGATACCGGCATCGGCGGGACACCAACTGGACACCGCCTGACCACATCCGACCAAATTATTGAAATAATGGCGCGCCACTCAGAATAAAACTGCGAACTCTTACGTGATTGAAGTTACTATAGCATTCCAATCACTTCCATCGGCTCAGATATCTCGCCTTCGTAAATCCGGGCGAAGGACAGGATTTGCGCATGTGTGATTAGGTGCGCATGATCAACATCACTCGTGAAGAGTAAGCCCTGTGGCAGCCTCGAAATCATGTGATTGCTGAAGCCACGTCGCGCGTGACAGCTCCTCCGGCTGGACTTCAATTCGAGCCGTGTAGAATTGTCCTTTGGAGGTGTCGCGCGATCACCGCCCGGGTCGCATAGGCACGATCCGCTACTTGTAGGCAACCAGTCTGACTTACGCATGGTTGTGAGATCGCGTAGTGCCTCGCTTCGGTAGGGATGCCCTCAAGTGTCGCCGCGGTGCCGCGCAAGTCATTACGCGGAGCGGCGTGTTCCGATCGAATGTTCTTCTCTTGAAAGTCAGTGAGGTCGGTCGGATACTGGATCAAGTCATTGCCACGGGCAACGGAGGAGAAGGATCATGGCGACCCAGATCGTGATGGACCGTACCGGCGATAGCCGGCACCTCTTCAATCCGGATGACGCACAAGAACTGGCGAGGGCGGAGCAGCGGTTCTACGAGCTCACCAATGCCGGCTTTACCGCGGCGGTCCGGACGGGTCCGGGTCAGACGTCGCACCTCCGGTCGTTCGACCCTGCTGCGGAAGAAACTGTCTTCTTCCCCCGACTGATCGGCGGGTAACCGGCCTTGGCCATGTTCGGCTTTCGGCGATCACCGCCCGCAGGCCGCTCCCGTATGAGAGCGGCGCGAGCCCTCTTCATCAGGCACGGCGCCGAGAGCACGCCGGAGGGGCGGTCCCTGCGACTGCTGCGGGAATGGCTTTCGCCAGCGCAGCAAGAGCAATTCGCCAGAAGGGGATACTTCGATGTGGTCGGAAGCGACAGCGGAAGGCGGTACACGATTCACGCCGGGACCTCGGTTAACGTGTGCGAGATCGACGAAAGCGGCCGCCGACAGGAGGGGTTGTGTTTCCTGCCCATTGGCGCTCTGCCGATCGGAGACGTCATGCTCGCCCAGAAGATTGCACTCGAAACATGCGAAGCCCACGTGCGCGCCGTAGCTCAAAAATTCACTCCCAACGGATTTCATTTCAGGCAAGCCCGACCTCTCGGCTGACGGCGCGGGCGGCGTCGTGCTGCGCTACGCCGACTTAAACTAGCTGGCGAGCTTCTTCTCGACCATTTCCTTTGCCGGCGTCAGGCGGACTCCTTCGCGGCTCATCAGCGTGTGAGAACCGATCGCGTCGTCACCAGTCGAGTCCGATCGCACGAGCGTCGAACAGGCTCACGAGGATCCGTCAACGTCCACGGCGATCCGCTTCGCGGACGCGCTGCGCTGGCCGCGCTCGATTTCTACGCCCACGCCGATCTGTTCATGACGCCGCCGGCGGCGCTTGCGGATATCGTGCTGCCTGTGGCGTCCTGCTTCGAACGCGAATCTCTCAAGATCGGATTCGAAATCAGCGCAGAAGCGCAATCGCACGTTCAGCTTAGGCAGGCCATCGTCGCCCCACCCAGCGAGGTACGGTCCGATACCGATGTCGTCTTGGGCCTTGCCGCGCGAGCATTCTCACCGGATGCGTGGATGCATGTCGCAACCGAAAGTCCCTCCTCCAATGGCGGCCGCGGCTTGTCGGTCGCCCATGTCCACGATCGCGACGGGACAATGCTTGCGACCTCGATCCAGGAAACTCTGATGGTTCATCCCGACGCCAGAGCATGATGCTTTTATACGGAAACGTAACCTGAGTTTTTGAAGTAGTTGGTGCACTCCTCCTTGGAGAAGAGATCGAGGAGTTCACCGGCCTTTCGCCAGGTTGTCTCCACACGAGGCTCTGCAGCTCGCATGATCAAGGTGTGGTTTCCCGGGATGCCACCATGAACAAATCCTAGCGGCTTCTCTCCCAGCGGATTCCGGCGCGAGAAGCACGGCTGGAAGCCGACGCGGTAGCCTGCCAGGCATGGAATGCGCGCATGCTGGCGTTCTCCAGGGGCACGGGCGCGTGGCCAGTCTTGCTCGCTATGTAGAATGGGCACGGCCCCAGCCTTGGAGGAACTGGGGCCGTGGGGGGCATCGTGGTGTCTGGGTTTGGGGGACTTCGACACCTCGCGTGGAATGGAATTGAGAACCCGCCCGGTCGCCCTGGTCAATAACTCAAACGGGTCACCTCGTTCGGTGCAGCGCTTGCACGCAGTTCGGTGGAAAGCGGAGCAACTAGATGCGGGCGCAGAAGAAGCGGTAAGGGCGCCCCGCAAAACCACGGTACCCCTTCTTTGCTGTGCCTTCCATCAGCGCGACTAGGACACCCCCGAACAGGCCTGTGCTAGCCATGGAACTTCGAGGCGATGGGCCTCGACATAGGAAAAACTCGGCCCCGGCCTTGCGCTGGGGCCGCCTCTTTTCCTGGTCCCAGATTCGCAAAGAGCTGCCACGCACATATCTTCCGGGGCTCAAACGGAAGCGCATCGAAATCCCGCCGGTGGCCAAGCAGTTTGCCGCTAATATGCGGTCATTCCACAAGGAACATAACGCCATTAAGCGCGATGAGATCGCGGCGGACACGCGCACCTGCTTCTGCAGCATATGTCGAAGGGATCAAAGCTCCGGCTTTCCGAAGTCCTTAAACTGTTCGAGTTTGATGCGATGATCCGAGCGCTGGGCGCAACCCGAAGAGAGATCAAATGACCGTCTGGATCTACGTCAACACAAGCAAGCAAGTTGGTGACAAGGATCACCTCAAGGTCTTCGCCAACGAGGACGCCACGGAAAAATGGTTCGAAGAGAACGACCCCGAAGGCGTGGCGTTCGAGTACGAGGTTCTTGAGTGACCCGCATCGGTCGGAGGAGCGACGCGGGCGGCAATGGCTGCGATAAGCCTTCACAGCAGCCGATCGCGATTATCTATGAGCGGTCCAGGGCCGATAGGATCGGAAGCCCTCTCCGCGCGTTGGATTATTAGGCCCCAGCGGGAGGTCAACAAATGATCAGCGACCGAGAGCGGCGGGCAACGACAACTGCGGAACGCGAAGCCCAGAAGGTATTCAAAGCGGTCGGGGCGAAGGAAGCTATGACCGATTATGCCAAGGCGCAAAAAGCGTTCCACGATAATCGAGAGCGCCTAAAGGCAGAACGGCTGGCGCGCGAGGCTGAAGCGGCCAACCGGACAAAAGCAGGTTGAGCGTCGATCTGGATGACTGCGGGGGACCAAGTTCGGCCTCCCGGTGGAGGGTGAAATGGCCCTGCACTTCAGCCGCGTTCTGGGCGATCTGGAAATTTGGATCGCAAGCAGCTACGGCTATTCATTCGTTATAAGTAACGAGAGCCGAACTGGGCCCGGCTTGCACGGAGAGCCGGGCTTTGTTGCATCATGGCGTCCCGACTTTCTGAATAAGCCCGCGGTTGAGGTGGGCGGCTCGCCTTTCGGTACGTTCACTGAAGCCGAGCAGGCCTGCAATGCGTTCCTGAGTTACCTTACTATTACGGAATGAGGTAACCCCGCTCGACGCCTTGCCCCAAGATCAGCCCTGGTCGCGCGTTGGCTGGCGCCTGGTTTGCACGGTCTGGGCGCGGCCGGTTCTGTGAACATCGTCCCGAACTGGCATGACAGGATTGGCCACGCCGTGCCATTTTAGCAAAGGCTGGAAGCCGTAATTTCCCGCCGATGAAACTCAGCGCCACATCGTAGGCGTGTTCAGAGCGTTGTGACCTGCCGCCTTCAAGTCATCTATTGAGAGCTGTCCGCTTGCCGCGGCTTCGAGGATCTTGGAGGCAACGTGCGCTCTGGCGCCGGTCTCATACACGGAAATATTCTCGCACACTTCCTCGAGCACTGCTCTAAGTAGCGCAGTCGTTTCCGCGTCGAACATGCGTTTCCCTCCAGTTGGAGATAGATGCTGAATGCCGCGCGAGCGGAGTATGTTCGCTCGGCGGCACCGCCACGCATTCCAGTCTGGGCCCTGAAATCCCAGCACGGGGAGATTGGCACTCGTCCGCCAAGGTTTTGTGACGCGCGTGAGCCGACAGGTCGTCGCCGGCTCATGGAGCACGCTAACAAATTCCCGTCGGAGGGCGGCGACAGCGCTAGGCGCTGCCGCACCACATATGGGTTTGGGCGCCCGGCTCGGGAGACCCAGCCCGCGCAAGCCAGAGGCGCGATCGCACTCCTTGATCTGGGCTTCGCGGCGCATAAATGCGCTGTGAACCAAACCGATCCGGACCTATCTGCTGGGCATGCCGATCACCCGAAAGCCGATCGAGATCCCTCCGGAAGTCGCGCGTCAGTTCGCCGACGAAGACACAGCCGACGCTTGGTTCAAAGAGCATGATCCAGAGGGCGTGGCATTCGCCCTGGGCGCCGGCACCGGCATCGTCGCGGACGTCTATCATTGCTGATGGGACCCGAACTTTGCGGCCGGCCTGCGCCGCGCCGGGCCCGACCGTATCCTGACGTTTCATCTGTGCGACTGGCTCGTGCCGACCCGCGACGTCTATCAGGATCGCGGCATGGTCGGAGACGGCGTGATCGATATCGGCTTCTACCGGCGCCTGCTGGACGACATCGGCTACGACGGGCCATTCGAAATCGAGATTTTCTCGAAACTGGACTGGTGGCTACGCGACCCCGAGGAGACGACCCGGGTTTGCGTGGAGCGCTGCGCCCCTTTCGTGGGGCCTCGCCCGACTTGTGCACTATGAGGTTGACGCGCGATGCTTCGCCAGCAGTTATGTCCTACGGACCTGTTCGGAATTTGTATCAACCGTGAACGAAAAGCCCCGCAAGCGCGATTCAATCCAGACCCAGGAGCGGATCCTCGCTGCCGCCAAGACGGAGTTCGCCCGCAAGGGGTATGACGGTGCGCGCGTGGACGCCATCATCGCGCGCGCCAAGATCAGCAAGAACCTGCTCTATCACCACTTCCACTCGAAGGAAGAACTCTATGTGCGCGTGCTGGAGCGCACCTACGAGACCCTGCGCCGGCGTCAGGGCGACGTACCGCTGACCGGGCTCGACCCTGTGGAGGCGATGCGGCGGCTGTGCGAGAGCACGTTCCAGACCTTCATCGACGAGCCCGACGTGATCGTCATCCTCAACACCGAAAACCTGCACCGCGGCAAGCACATCGCGAAATCGCCGATCATTCGCTCGCTGTACAACCGTCTGTCGAATTCGATCCAGACCATCCTCGCGGAAGGCCAAGGTCGCGGCGTGTTCAGGTCCGGCATTGACCCGGTAGAGCTTTACATTTCGATTTCCGCGCTCGGCTATTTCTATCTTTCCAACCGCTATACGCTATCGATGATCTTCGATCGTGATCTGAAACAGCCCGACGACCTGAAACGGCGGAAGGCGCACATCGTCGAGGTGATCCTCGCCTATCTGACCACCGGCGTCGGGCCCTCGCCCGCGGCGCCCTTGACAGACGAACGATCTGCTCAGAAGACGACCTAGCTGCCCGACGGGAGGCAGACACACAGGGAACCGACCATGGCTCACGTTTTGAACCACGACTCCGATCCGGGGACACCTGCCGACACAGGATCAGTCGCACCGAACCGTCCGGACTTCGACAGCGAATCAGTGTGGAACGCGCGGGTCGATCTCGCCGCCTGCTTTCGTTTCGCCGCGCGACTTGGCATGCATGAGGGAATCTGCAACCACTTCTCAGCGGTTGTGCCTGGCTATGATGATCTATTCCTGGTCAATCCCTATGGCTACGCCTTCAGCGAACTCTCGGCCTCACAGCTCCTGATCTGCGACTTCCACGGCGACGTGCTGTCGGGTCAAGGAGTACCGGAGGCGACCGCCTTCTATATCCACGCGCGGTTGCACCTCAAGGTGCCTCGGGCCAAGGTTGCCTTCCATACCCACATGCCGCACGCGACGGCGCTCTGCATGACCGAGGGAGAACCGCTGCTGTTTGCAGGCCAGACCGCGCTGAAATTCTATGGCCGCACCGCGGTGGATTGGGACTACAACGGCCTCGCCCTCGACAGCACAGAA
Source organism: Bradyrhizobium sp. ISRA464 (assembly GCF_029910095.1). Lineage (NCBI taxonomy): Bacteria > Pseudomonadati > Pseudomonadota > Alphaproteobacteria > Hyphomicrobiales > Nitrobacteraceae > Bradyrhizobium > Bradyrhizobium sp. ISRA464. The sequence continues at coordinate 5,674,960 of NZ_CP094526.1, forward strand.
GGCGATCGCATCGCCGCTTCCGTTGGTAGCGCCGACATCATCTTCATGAAGCATCACGGGGTCATGGTGCTGGGTAACAACATCGCCGAAGCGTGGGACGACCTGTACTATCTGGAACGGGCCGCCGAAGTGCAGTGCATCGCCATGTCGACGGGACGTCCTCTTATTCCCGTTGCACCGGACATTGCTGCGGCGACCGCCAAGCAGATGCGCGACGGCGATGCTGCTTCGGCCCTACAGCACCTCGAAAGCCTGAAGCGGATACTCGATCGAGAAGAGCCGTCCTATCGCAGTTGATTCCGCTCCACGAACTCGCCGGCCCAACCGTCGCGACTAGAGCGTTAACGTCGAGCGTACGAAATCGCAGGATATCGTAGGTAGGCGTGTGAGACCGTAGAATTGGTAGCGGCGGAGCGCTACCTACGTTCCCCCCGACAGGATTTGCCTGAGTTCTTGGTATCGGTGGCGTAACCGTTCGCGTTCGCAGGCGTGTATCCTTGCTTCTCCCCTTGTGGGAGAGGTGAAAGCCTAATATTCCCTGTTATTTCAATAAGTTGGATGGATCGTGTCCCGATAGTGTCCTTAGTAGCTTCGGCTGGGGATAGCCTGATCCATCAGTCCAAACCTGAAGCTGGATGGTGTTAGGTTCGATGCATGCAACTAGAGCGATGCTAAAGAAACCAGCTAGCCTTGTCCAAAGCCTGCTGAGCAGCCGCGCGCATGGCGGCGAGCTGATCGCCGCGCTTAGTCAGCGCGGCGATCTCGGTTTCGGCTTTCTGCATCTGTGTTTTCCGAAAAGGATTTCTCATAGAGCCGGTTTACGCCGCAGCCGCGGATTTGCGCAGACCGGACACTTGGGCCGCTCCAAATTCGGTGTAGTTGCTCTTGGCGCGCTCCATATTTCGGAGCATTTTTAGCGCTGGCGAAGTGGTGAGACGGATTTCCACTCCACTGCCGAGAACTAAAAAGAACCGCAAGCATAATGCATACGATAGCAAGCGAGAGGAGGTCGCTTAGCGCTAGGGCGGAAGCCCCGCAGCCTGAAATGCCTCAAATATTCTCTCCCGAGTGGCGAGCGATCGCACCGGGTAATTTTCGTAGGAATGAGACGCCCGAAAGTCTGGCTTGAGCCTCAAAAGATGTGCTGCGGCCTTTCTGGCATCATCGCTTCGATCAGCACCAATACTGTTGATTATCAAAGCCCCCAAAGAATGAGCATCAGCGCGAAATTGGACCGCCTTCTCGGCCCATTTGCACCCTTCGACGTAGTGCCCCAGGCAAAAGAGAGCGAATGCCTTTCCATTCCATGTCCACTTTCTGTGTGGGTCAAGTGGGCTTATTCTCAGCAGCCGATCGAAGCACTGAACAGCTTTATCAGGTTCATCGCACATCAACGCGACCCAGCCGTATGAATGCCATGCTGTAGCAAGGTTGGCATTGAGAGCCACAGCTTCAGCAGTCATCGAAAATCCGCGATCATAGCTGCGTCCAATATACGTGAGAACGTGTCCGGCTACTGCCAACGAAAATGCGTCATCAGCCGCGAGCTTTGCGGCAGAGTTGGCAAACTGAATTGCTTCCGTGCGCTCTTCGGCAGTGAGAGGTGATCCGCTAACCGCCTGTTGGACTTGGTATGTCAAGGCCAGATTGGCATAGGCTGGCCCGCACTCCCCATCCTGTTCAATAGCTTTTTTGAGAAAGGCACGCGCCTCATTAAGGGAGCCGTTTTGTACAAGCGCTACTCCCCGCAAATAGAGATCATAACTATCCAGTCTATCTGTGGGTTTCCGTTTCGCCCGTTCGATTTCGGCCCGCACAACAGCGGGAGCTATTAAAGTAACGACTGCCTCGGTAACCTCATCTTGTAGGCTGAATATGTCTTCGATCAATCCGTCGAATTTGTCGGCCCAGAGATGGTTGTTCGTTGCTGCTTCAATCAGCTGGCCGGTAATCCGAACTCGGTTACCTGCCTTTCGCACACTACCTTCCAGCACGTACCTTACACCAAGTTGCTGACCCACCTGTTTGATATCGACGGCCTTGCCCTTGTAGGTAAAGCTCGAATTGCGTGCGATGACGAACAGCGACTTAAATCTAGACAGCGCTGTGATTATATCTTCGACGACTCCGTCAGCGAAATATTCCTGTTCGGGATCGCCGCTCATGTTCTGGAATGGTAGGACAGCTATCGACGGCTTGTCCGGCAGTGGCAGCGTTTTGTAAGGCTCGGCAGGCGAATTTGAGCTCTTAGATGGTGTCGCGCTTCCGGACCGCGCGTCGTACAGTCGCACAGGTCGGTCAATGTTTTTAAGCGCTCTTTCCCCGAGATCGTCAAATAAAAAGCTGGTCTTACCACGAACCTGCTCAAAGGCGCTGCCGGATAGGCAAACACTGCCGGGCTCGCACTCATTCTCGACGCGGGCCGCCACATTAACACCGTCACCGAAGATGTCGTCGCCATCGATTATGATATCTCCGACGTTGATACCGATGCGGAACGTGATCTTCGGCGATGCGCCACCATTGCGCTTCGCCATCCTGCCTTGGACCTCCATCGCGCAGTTCACCGCATCTACAGCACTGGCGAACTCCACCAACATGCCATCGCCAGTCGTCTTCACGATCCGGCCATGATGTTCTGCGATTGCGGGATCAACGACCTCGCGCCGATGCGACTTCAACGCTGCCAAGGTGCCGACCTCGTCGGTCCCCATCAGGCGCGAGTAGCCCGCGACATCCGCCGCCAATACCGCTGCCAGCCGGCGTTCGACACGCTCCGCCATAAAGGCCCCAAGTGCCCGCTAAGCTACCTCGATATTAAGAGCACGAGAGGTTAGTCCTCGGCTAGAGGAAACTTCTGGTTGGGGTGAACGGTGCCTATTTTGAGGTACCTAGCCAGTGACTTCCCATAAGCAGTCCAGAACCAAACCGGGCTCGCCCTTATGTCCTGCCAACCAAGTCCTCGGCGCACTGCGCAACGCGCCACTCTCACCCCATTTCACGCTCCATCTAACGCGGCCGCAGCTCCTGCGGCTCCGACCACTTCGGTGAAAATTCCCGTAATCGGTTCTGTGCCTTGACACGCGCGGTAAGCCGCCGCGATGCTTCTCGATGTACGCGAGCAGATCCGCTGTAACAATGATCCAGACGCCTGCACGCTTTTCCGCGATCGGGCGACGCATCCGCGCGGCATGCGCAATCCAGTAGTAAATCGTTTGGTCGGTAACGTCGCAAACTTTGGCCGCCTCGACCACGGTCAGGAACAGTCGCCCGCGAAGGTCGCCCACCGCGGCACCTGCCCCGCCTAGCCGACGTACGCTATCTGCAAGGCGCGCGGCGTCGGCGGACAGCTGATCAAGCTCGGCGGCGAGCGTCTTCTGGTCGTCGGTCATTATTGGTCTCCCTCTGCCAACACGGCCCAGCACTCATCCAGCGTCCACCCGCACGGCCCCTCAAGGTTGCGCATCGCAAGTCGGAAGTGCTGGTCGCAACGCAAGGCGGCCCGCAGTTCGTCCTCACGGCGCGCGCGTGCATCGGCGCGCATGGCCGTGTCCAGCTCGATCAGCACGGCCATCAACCGGCGTGCTTCACGACGCCGAGCTTCGAGGTCCGGCAGGCGGTCGAGACCCTTGCAGCCATTGTCGAACTGCTCAAAGAGAGCATCCAGGGCAGTCTGAGCAGGCCCAGAGGGACCAGTATTGCGACCGAGGTGCCGATCAACGGCCTCGATGATCGTCTTCATGCGCCAACGAGGCTGCTTCTTCTCGTACCCGCGCACGCTGCTCCGTCATAGACTGAGACTACGCCACTTGGGATCGAGGTTCCGGACCTTCCCACTTCCTCCCGAGCTTATCTCGCTCGTGATCACCGGGGCAACTGTATCCAATGTGAAGGTCAGCGATGCGGTGCCAGTGTTGCCGGCGAGGTCGGTCTCGCTGGCAACGATGGTATGCGAGCCGTCCGCCAGCCCGGTCGACGTAAAACTCCACGCCCCCGTCGAACTCGCCGTGGCCGTCGCCGCAATCGCAACGCCGTCCACCGTGAAATGCACCACCGCGTTCGGATCGCCCATGCCGCTGAGCGCGTCATTCGATGTGATCTTGTCCGTCGACGACGAACCGGTGTCACTGGTCAGGGCCTCGGCGGCGAATGGGGCGGCGCGGTGCTAATGGCGGTGAGCGCGCCCGGTCGCCTTAGCACCGGGCGTTCCATCATTGATGTCACGGCGGCATATCGACGAGTCGGCCTGCTCGCAACGAAGCCGTTCAAGCCCCCCGCGGACGCGGGTGCTTCTGGCTGTTAAGAACGCGCAGAACCGCAGACTGTCACCATTGAGCGCTGGACGGGCTTTAGTTGCCAATCACACGCCGGATTCGCGCCAGTGCCTGATCGAGGTCCGCTGCATTCGTGCAAATTCCGAAACCGAAGCGAAGGCGGTCGCCGCGGTGATCACAGTGCACGTGGACTTCGGCAAGTTTTGCCTCAATCTCGCCTGCACGCCGCGTCCGGAAGGTCAGAAAATTGCCGTGCTGGGCCTTAGCGCCCCATGGCGTAATCAAATCTGCAAACCGCAATCCCTCAATGTGCTGAAGCGCAAGCCCCTCGATGAATAACGTCATCAATGCCTGCGCGTGACGGTGGATTTGTGTGGCAGTCAAGCTCTCACGGGCAAGCCAATCGAATACGGCGACAAGCCGGTAGAGACCCGAGGGATCGAAGGTCGCACCCACGAAACGGCCGGCATCTTGAGGATACCCGACTGATTTCCCCGGAGGCGCTGCAAGCGAGCCGAAATCGGCGAACCAGCCTGTGTCCCGGGGTCTTGGCCCGTAGCCAGGCGGGCAATGCAGGAAGCAGCATCCCTCCCCTGCCATCGCATATTTGTAACCGCCAGCGAGATAAAAGGCGCGGCCCGCGATCTCAGACAGATCGGTCGGACGGGCCATAAAGCCGTGATAGCCGTCGATTACGATGAAAGTATCGCGCGAAGGTACCGCCTCGACCAGGGCCTTGAGATTTCCCGACGTTGCTGATGAGGTAAAAAACACCTGGCTTACAAAGATAAGGTCATGTTCGCTGCTCCCGCATGCCGCATGAAAGCGTTCAGCGAAGGTCTCGAATGGCTCGGCGGATATGTGCGTGACGGCGACCAATCCATCCTCCTCCAGGCGGTCGAGCTGACGCCGTGCGGTATGGAACTCGGCGTCGCTCGTCAGGATACGAATGGGCCGATCCGACGGAAAGCAAGACAACAACCTGCGCAGGAATTCGTGCGTGTTGGGCGCAACGGCGATGGTCGATGGGTCGGGTAGTTGGAGGTGCTTGGCGATCCCGGCCTGGACCCGCGGGATCAGCTCACCGAACACCAAGCCCCATTTTTCGCCGGCGAGCCGCGCCGCATCGTGCCAGCACTGCACTTGCGCGGCGAGTGTCACGTCGGGCCAGTCGTGGTGGCTGTGCGCCGCGAGGTTGATCCGCTCAGGCGCCGCGGCGCGAAACTTCGCAAAATGAGCGGTAAGATCGAGCATGGTCATGACGCGTAAACGAACCTCATCTGCTTTTGGATCGGGGCCGGGAGCTCAGGCACAGCTGAACGCGGAATGAGGAAAGTGGACAGTCGAAACAGGTCAGAGAAAATGCGATGTCGCTCGGCCGTCATCTGAAGATAGGCGTGACCCGAGGAGCCGCCAGTACCTATCTTCAAACCGATCATGCGCTCCACCATGAGTGCATGCCGATATCGCCACAGAGTTAGGGTTTCGTCGATGTCCATGAGCACAGTCAAAAGACGGAACGCCGGTTGCACGGCAGGCTTGTCACGATAGAGAGTGATGAAAAGAGCAGCCTGAACTGATTGCGGCAACAGCCGCCAACTACCCCCCTCATCTGTTTCCGAGAAAATTTCCGAGAACGACGCAATCGCCCGCTCGATATTCTTCAGTTCGCGATCGCGCTTTTCCGGCGGGATCGCAGGATCCGCGCGCACCAGCTCAGCATCGCGAGCTAGATGTTTTTCCACCGCAGCGCGATAGGCCTCGCGGAATGTCTCCCCTCCCCAGTCGAGAAATGGCGTTCGCGCAAGCCAACGATTGAGCAAGTCAAATAACGATGGCCGAGCGCCTGCGGCTCGAAGAGCGTCCCGGTCCGATTGGGAAAGACGCTCGTCGATTGCCTTTTCATCAAATGGAATGCGCGTTTCAGGGGGCAAGCCGAGCCGCGTCTCGATCAGCCGGAACTGCAGGGACTGGAAACCCGAAGCCGGCATCAGCAGGTCGCGAAAGTCCAGGAAGTCAAATGGCGTCATGGTTTCCAGCACGTCAAGCTGGGCCACGACAAGCTTAAGGATTTCATGGACACGATTGAGCCCATGTACGATACGGGCCATGGCATCATCAGTGACTGGGATCGCGCCAAAGTCTGTCTCAACCCGATCGAGCTCATGCAGGATCTGCTTGAACCACAGCTCGTAGGCCTGGTGGACGATGATGAATAACATCTCGTCATGGGCGTTGATGCCGATTCTGGCACTTTCGGGCTCTTGCGATGACAGGAGGCGGTCGAGCCGCAGGTAATCGCCATAGTAGACCGGTACGCGCATCGCTGATCTCCATCGAAATGACGGACGACACCAACTCTTGCGCAGCATCATCCTCTCAATGCGGGTCCGCAGCAAGTGCACACCGAGCGTCTCCGATCTACGCTTGAAAACGAGCCCGGTACTGCATGGCCATCCCGATCATTGGCCCGGACCCAAATGGCTGTACGTTCAGCCAGGCCCGGCAACTGCAAGCTGTCCTTCTGAACCAAGGATGACTCTAGCTTCGAACTTTCGACACTCCCGATCCAGTGTCTGCTGGATCCATTCGATATCCCGCCGCGCCGGAATGGAGAGACGGAAGTTCCTGATCTGGAGCGGAATCAAGTTGAGCGCGTGAAGACAGCCGTCGGTCGCATCCAGGTCGGCCAAATACATCAACACCAGGTCGTCCCGGTAGCGCTCGTAACCTCGAATCCCCTCATAGTCGTTCAGAAAATCACCGCAGCCATACAGAATGAGACGATCCCGATAGATTTCGATCGCTCTCGGATGGTGCGACGAATGCCCATGAACGATCGACACGTTCGCCTGGTCGATGAGTATTCGGGCAAAAATCATCTGTTCGTCCGGAATGTTATATCCCCAATTGGATCCCCAATGGATCGAAACGACGATCAGGTCACCCGGCCTCTTGAGCGCCACGATTCGATCGGCAACCTCTGAGGCGCTCGCTTCGGACAGGTCAGGCAGCAGGTTGACGCCTGGAGCGCCCTCGGTTGCGGCCCATTCCATGGGGATGCCGCTCGATGTCGAACCGAACGAAAAGATCAGAAGCCGGGCATAGGCAAGATTGAGCACGACCGGAGCGCTGGCTTCGCGAACGTTGCGCCCCGCGCCAGTCGCCCTGATGTCGAGCTTTTGTAAGGTCGTCAGCGTTTCCTCTAGGCCTGGGCGCCCATAATCGAGCACATGGTTGTTGGCCAGCACACAGCAGTCGATCTTGGCGGCCGCCAGACAATCTGCATTCTCGGGGCTCATGCGGTAGTTGACGCCCTTGCACGCGCGGTCCTTGCTGCGGGTCACAGCCGTTTCGAGGTTGATGATCCGCGCGTCCGGCCGCATGCGCGCCAACTGGTCCCGTGCTGCGCCCCAAACGTAGGACGGCCCATTACGCCGTGGTATCGGCCCGTTTTCCTGCTCGGCGAGCAGCACATATCCCTCCGCCGATCGCACGGATTGTTCGTGAATTTCGGGGCTGCACGGATGCGCCAACACTTGGTCGATGCCACGACCGCACATGACGTCTCCGCATAGAAAGAGACGGAGCGATTTTCGATGTCCAGCGGGCAAATATATTTCCTCGCGCATGGTCTAGCAGTGAGTTCCCCTGAACGCCGCCATCACTTCAGCAAGCATCCGCTGCTGCTCCCCCACATAACGTGGAGAGAAGTGAAACGGCTCGACGCGGCGCACATTGGCTTCTCGAGCAATTTCTCCAGCAGCTGTGGTCGTTAGATGAGCCCGGTGCCTCGCCAGCGCATCGTCCGCTCCTGCAAACGCCGCTTCGATGAAGAGGATATCCGCGTTCTGCACGAGCGTTACGATGGCGCCACGATTGGCCGGCGTATCGGCGACGTCGGTGACATAGCCAACTTTCTGTCCGGCCGTGACGGTGAGGAGATCACGCAAGGCCCCAAGTGGAACGAGCCGATTGCCCGAAGCCGCCGATCCATCGATCTTGATCAAATGATCGTCCGCGCGCCGTTCGACCACGGCCTGCTTGAGTGAGCGCAACCACGGACCGACGGGCAGCCCGCGCTCCAACAACCGGTTCTTCCAGACATTGACATGCGCCGCCTCCTGCAGCGCAAAGGCAAGGCAGGGCGTACCGTGTTCAAGGATCACGGCTGACACGCGATGGGTCGGTTCGTCGCAGATTACCCCGGCAAGGGTTTTGCGAGAGACTGATGCCTCTGCGACAAAAGCCCTCCTCAGCCTGAACCGCGTGCTCAAGATGGAATTCGCCGCTGCGAGTTCGCTCACGACGAAGACAAGATCGCTAGAATAGGTTTCGACCAGATTCCAGCGATAGGCCTGAAGCTTGTGAAAGACCCGCTCAGTAAAGCCGGATGGACCAAAGAGCTGCACGGACTTCTCGTGTCCGACAAGCAAGCGAAGCAGGTGGTCGAATCCAACGAAGTGATCGATATGCTCGTGCGAGACGAAGACCTGGTCGATGCGTCGTATCTTCCGCGGCGACAGCGAAAAAATCTCTCCGATATCGAACAGCAGGCTGCGCTTCTCGAACAGCGTCTCCACATATACCGTTGGGTCGCCGTAACGGCCATTGACCAGGTTCGGATGAAAAAGCGGTCGCATAGCAAGCCAATCTGCCGCAGCTGCACGACGGACTTCCTGATCTAAGCAGACTTTATGGATTTCGCACTCGCCAAAATCGAGCTATACGGCCGCAATCTGGTCACGCTCGTCCGCCGATCCGGCGAGGTCGCGCCGGCTCCGTAGGAACTCTCAAACCCGAGCCCAGGTCCGAGCCTATGTCCCCTGCAAGCTGATGGAGGGAGCCATGAAACTCGTTTCAAGCGCCTTCGCCGACGGAGCGCAAATTCCGAGACGGTTCACCTGCGACGGAGAAGACCTCTCACCGCCTCTGCAATGGTCTGATGCGCCGGCGGGAACCAAAAGTTTTGTCTTGCTCTGCGACGACCCAGATGCGCCCGCCGGCACGTGGCACCATTGGGCGGCTTACGATGTTCCGGCAGTCCTAACGGAGCTTGCGGAAGGCGCCGCGCGGAACAAAAATGTGAAACAGGCGGTCAATGATTTCCGCAAAGTGGGCTATGGCGGCCCGTGTCCGCCCCATGGCCATGGGCCTCATCATTATCACTTCCGGCTGATTGCCATCTCGACCGACCAGCTTCGGGCAAAGGCCAACGCGTCCTGCCGCGACATCGAACGAGAGGCGCGCAAGTCCTTAATCGCGGAGGCAACCCTCGTCGGCTGGTATGAGAGATAGTGACAATGGGGGGGCGCTCGGGCCACTTTCCAAGGCTTCAGTTGGTCATCAGTACAACCTGACCATTTGCCGTCTTTCCATATACCACCGTCGCAGCACGGCGGCAGCCAATGGAATGCTAGGAGCCTGTCTGAGTAGTGACTGGTCAAGAGGGTGCGAGTCTGATTCCTTACATAGCGATGAGCAAGGAATTTCGCCCCTGGAAGATCGATGAGGCCCAGCTTCTGCCGCCGCGCGTGCAGGATTATGTGCCGCAAGATCACGTTTCGCGGTTGATCGTGTCGCTGGTCAGGGAAAGCCTTGATCTATCGGCGCTCCTCGGCAGCTACCGGAGTGGGCTGGGTCAGCCGCCGTTTGATCCGCGGATGATGACGGCGCTGCTTCTGCACGGCTATGCGAGCGGCATCTACTCGTCGCGGCGGATCGCCAAGGCGACGGTGGAGCGGGCGGATTTCATGATGATCGTGGCCGGCGACCCGCCGGACTTCCGCACGATCTCGGAGTTCCGGCGGCGGCACCTTAAGGCGCTGGCCGACCTGTTTGTGCAGGTGCTGAAGCTCGCCGAGAAGGCCGGGTTGGTGAAGCTCGGGCACGTTGCGCTCGACGGCACCAAGATCAAGGCGAACGCGTCCAAGCACAAGGCGATGAGCTACGATCGCATGAAGAAGCGGGAAGCGGAGCTTGAAGCGGAGGTCGATCGCTGGCTCAAGGCCGCCGAGGCCGCCGATGCGGAGGAGGACCAGCGCTACGGCGACCAGCGCGGCGACGAAATGCCCGATTGGGTGGCCGACAAGCAGAAGCGGCTTGAGAAGATACGCGAGGCCAAGGCCGCGCTGGAGGCCGAAGCCAAGGCTGCAGCCGAGGCGGAGAGCAAGGCGCGGGCCGAGGCCGAGGAGCGTCGCGTCGCCGAAGGCCGCAAGAAGAGCGGCAAGACGCCGACGAAAACCGAGCCCGACGGCAAGGCGCAACGCAATTTCACCGACCCGGAGAGCCGCATCCTGAAGACCAAGGACGGTTACATCCAGGGCTACAACGCCCAGGCCGCGGTCGATGGTGCCCATCAGATCATCGTGGCGCAGACGCTGACCGGTTCCTCCAGCGATCAGGCGCAACTGGCGCCGTTGCTCGACGGGATCAGGGCCAATTTGGGGACCAATCCCGACGAAGTGTCGGCCGACGCCGGCTACTGCTCCGCCGCCAATCTTCGCACGATCAAGCGGCGGCGCATCGAGGGCTACATCGCCACCGGGAGGCAGAAGCACGGCACCCCGTCCGCCACTGCGAAAACGGCTTCAAGAGCCGGATCGCTGATCGCCAGGATGAGCACCAAGCTCAAGCGCGCCGGCTACCGAAGTCGCTACCGCTTGCGTAAGCAGATCGTCGAACCCGTCTTCGGACAGATCAAACAGGCAAGAGGGTTCAGGCAATTCCTGCTGCGCGGCATCGACAAAGTGAAGGCCGAATGGGCCCTGATCTGCACCGCTCACAACCTCGTCAAGCTGGCGAGGGTCGCATGAGCCGCTATCATTAGCCCGCCTTCCCGGAGCTAACTGGACAGGCTCCTAGCATTACAGTTGTAATTTTTGCTTGAGATGCGCTTTGCGCGCGTTGGCTTGATGAGCCCTGCGCCAGGATGACCATGCGAGGATGTGGGCATGCGGGATGCGCCGCTGGGCGAGCTTCATGGCGATGCGGCGGATTTCCTGGATCGACCAGCGGATCAAGAACGATGCTTCGGTCGGGGCCGCGGTCGCGTTTTTTTAAGCAATGCTCCGGTGTTGGCCCGATGACGGATGACGGCCATCGTGGCGAAGGCAAGCATGACCAGTGAGACATGGCGATGCCAGCCATGCCAGGAGCGGGTTTCGTTGTGATCAAGACCGAGCTCGTTCTTGGCGGTTTCGAAGCTGTCTTCGATGGCCCAGCGATGGCCTTCCACGGATACCAGCTTCTGCATGGACGTGCCCTTGGGGCACCATGTGGAGAAGAAGGCTAAGCTGTTGTCGGCAATATTGCGGCGGATCAGAAGACCTCGGGTCCATTCCCCGGCAAGGTCGTCGTTGTATTCGCCGGCGTCGAGATCGGCCAGCTCAAGATAGGCCCAGTCGTGCCAGCGCGGACCTTTGGTTCCTTCGCCGGACGGCAGGCGGCGCCAGGCCTTCTTGGGAAGGCTCTGCGCGATCGTAGAGGCAGTGCCGGCGACAGGCTGCTGCTTGCCCCAGGAATAGAACACGTGATTGGAAGCAACCCCCAGAACATAGCCTTTGCCCGCCTTGCGCAGCAGGGTTTCGATCGCTCCCGTGCCATACACGCTGTCCGCTGCTACGAACGAGAACGGCACCTTTGCGGCGATCGCGCGAGCGATCATTTGATGCGCGATCCGGGGCTTCGTCGCAAAGCTCACATCGCTCGGGACATGTGCGGCCTTCAGGCGAGCGGGTTCGTCCGTCCATTCCTTTGGCAGGTAGAGCGCCCGATCGATGAAGGCATGGCCATGCCGCGACACATAGGAGGCAAACACTCCGATCTGGCAATTGGTGATCTTGCCCGCCGAGCCAGTGTACTGGCGCGCGACCCCACACGAGGCCTTGCCCTGTTTCAAAAAGCCGGTCTCATCGATGACCAGAACCGCGTCCTCGTCACCCAGCGTTTCCAGCGCGTACTCACGTACAATATCGCGCAGCGCGTCGGCATCCCACTGCCCCCGACCCAGAATCGCCTGCTGGCGCCACGGGCCTGGATCGCCAGCCGCTTCCGCCCGCATCCAACCCGTCTTGCGCGGCTCGTTGCCCAACAGTCCGTCGAGAAATTGCCCCGCCGAGGCCGCGACCCGCTCTTGCGTAAACAGCGGACGGATGCGTTGCTTGGCATCTCGCAACGACGAAGCCCACAGCGTCAGCGTATCCTCAACCGACGCGCCACCAATCATCAGATCCCGAATCATGGTCGCCCATAGATTCAGAACCTTCAGGAAGATGCAACTGTAATGCTAGGCCGGAATGCTAGGCCATTTTCTTGTTCTGCAGCGAGTCATGTGGGTGACGATGACCTTGGCCCCACGGGCTTAATCCAGTTTGAAGTTCGTTCTGGCCCACGACAAGGACCAGAGCATGAAGCGCAGCCGCTTTTCGGAAGAGCAGATCATCGGGATTTTGAAGGAGCATGAGGCCGGCGTTTCGGTCGCCGATTTGTGCCGCAAGCACGGCGTCAGCGACGGCAGCATCTACAAATGGAAGGCCAAGTTCGGCGGGATGGAGGTCTCGGAGGCCAAGCGGCTGAAGACGCTGGAGGACGATAGCACGCGGCTGAAGCGGCTGCTGGCAGACGCTATGCTGGACAATGCGGCGCTGAAGGATCTGTTGGGAAAGAAATGGTGACGCCCGCGGGAAAGCGGAAAGCTGTCGCCCATCTGCGGAAAGCATTCGGGATGAGCGAACGGCGGGCGCGTAAAGCCATCGGCTGTTGCCACATGACCATGAGATACTGGACGACCTGGGCGGGCGATGCCGGCCTTCGCCAGCGCATGAAGGCGATCGCCAGGAACGCCGCCGCTTCGGCTATCGTCGCCTGCACGTGCTGCTCAAGCGGGAGGGCTATCTGATCAACCACAAGAAGCTGTTCCGGCTTTACCGGGAGGAGAAGCTTGCAGTGCGCCGCCGTGGCGGCCGCAAGCGGGCAATCGGGACCCGAGCCCCGATGACGGTGCCGATGGCGCCGAACGACCGCTGGTCGCTCGACTTCGTATCGGATCTGCGCAGCACATACCCGTACTCCGGTGCCGGCACCGAAGGGCCGTATTCGGTCGCATCTACCAGAGTCTCGAGTTCGGCCGGGAGGACAAAGCCTTCGATCCGTTGCGCGACCTGGTCGGCAATTTCATCCGGACCCGTTTCCCCGTCGGGCCCGGCAACGTCGTGTTCGGCCAGCCCGTCGAACGGCTGTCCTGCATTCGATCCGGACGCTCTCGATCGAGACCAGGCTTCATCCGGAGCGGCTCCGGAAGCTCCTGGAGGCGGCAGGAGTGCTTCCCGAGGGCGGCGTAGACGGAAAAATTGCCTGTGCGATGCTGTACGTGGCTCCCTCGTCGCGTCAGAGGCCTCGGCGGCCACGCGCTCCGTCCGCCAAGCCGGCGAATACCTGAATGCACCCCGGGTTCAGCGGGACCGGCTCTACCGGGCCGGCATCATCATCCCCCGCCTGCGGGGCCATGGGGCGGCCGACCAGTTCGCCCCCGAGGACCCGGATGCATTCATGGCCAGGCTGCTCGACGGGGCGGCGCCGATCGACACCGCGTCCGATGGCCAGGTCACCGTCCCCGAGGCGGCGCGGCTTCAGCTTCTGCATGAGCGAGGACATCGTTCGGCTGATCCTCGACGGCAAGCTCCAGCGCAAATAGCAGATCGCCTCCGAGCGCGGTTACATGTCCCTGCTGCTCGATCTCAACGAGGTCCGGACGCTGGTCCGCGGGCCCGGCCATGGCGGCCTGACCGGGCTCCAGATCAAGGACAAGCTGTCCACGACAGCCAAGGTCGCGTCCGCTCTCATCAAGCACGGCCACCTCAAGTCGATCACCGTGATCAACCCCATCAATCGCTGTCCAACCGTCGTTGTGCCCGCCCAGGAGGTCGAGCGGTTCGACCGCAAATTCGTGTCCCTGTTCGCGATCGCCAGGCAGCGGCGACGGCATTTCCTGGTGGTCAAGAAGGAGCTCCAGGCCGCCGGCGTGGAGCCGGTGTTCGATCCCAGGAAGATCGGAGCGACGTTCTATCGGAGGGCAGACCTTGGGGGTGCAAGCCAATCGTTGGTCCAGTGATGACGCGCCGCAGTGCGGCGCCGTCTGCATCCAAACGCGGATCGGGTGCCTGAATGGCTGCTTGTCACCCAACAGCAGGCGTCAAGCGTCTATGTCCGCGAGTTCGGCTCGGGGCCAAACCCGGACCTACTCACTCAGGAGCGTTCCCGGTCGGGATGGTACCAGCTGAGTCGGGCTCGCCGACATCGCCGCTCTGGGTCTGCGGACGTTGGTCTACAGCGGCCCGCAGCGCGCCCGCACTAAGCCGCGCGCTGCGCGAGATCGAACCGCACACTCGCTAAGAAGCATCGAGCAAGAACGGCACGATTTTCGACTCGAGAAACGGGCCTGATGCGTGGCGAAGATCGCCCCCGTCAGGATTATAAGCGAAGGCGGGTGCTTCGCCGGAACATGGAAGGAACCACTGGAAGGCTGACCGCGTTTTTCGCAGTGTCCCCTCAAGGAGGTTGCAACATGAACAGGCCAATATATGCATTGGCAGGTTTGGCCATTGCCCTCGCCGCGACGTCAGCAATAGCTCAGGATGTTGCCCGCGCGCGGGTAGGCACCCTTACCTGCTCCATGTCCCCGACTGTAGGCTTCGTCATCGGGTCGCAAGCACAACTAAGCTGCATCTATGCTTCCATGCGGCGTGGGCCGCGCCAGGCCTATGTCGGCACCGTGGACACGGCTGGCCTTAGTATCGGGGCCACGTCGGGCGGCCGCATGAGCTGGGCCGTCTATGCGCCCCCTGGAGGGCGTCGCAGCATGCTGGCCGGCGACTATTCAGGCGCCGCCGCGGGGGTGACCGTCGGTGCCGGACCGGGAACTAATACGTTGGCCCGCGGACCGGATCGGGCAGTTGTCTTGCAACCGCTGGCCATCCAGGGGCAGTCCGGTGTCAATCTTGCCCTCGGCATCTCGCACATGACGCTCCGTCCGGCAGCTCGATAGCGCGTCCGCGGCGACGAATGCTCAGCGCCTCCGGCCGGGCGACATCGGCAGGAGATCGGAGCAAACGAGGGACAGATATAAAACCGGCGGCGCTGTCAGGAACGCGCCTGATCGTGCCATCGTCGAGCGCGCGTTGAAAATTTGGCGGGTTTACTGGATAGGCCCATGCTGGTGGGCCGTCCGGGCTTTGCGCACGCGCTCCTGCCGCAGCGAGCGAAGCGATCATGAAAGCCTTTGCGCCCCGGCTCTCCGCGCACCTGATCAGGGCGTGCTGCCGCGCATCGAGACGGGACGGCCGGGAAGCTTGAGTGGCAAGCCCACTGGCACCAGCTTGTTACCGGCGAGCCGGTAAGTGGCCAGCTCCTGTTCGCCCAAATTGGCAATATATACAGGAACCGTTCGTCGGGACTGAAGGCGATTCCTTCGGCCAGGGTGCCGACCTCGGTCTCGCCCAGCTTGCGCACCTTCTTGCCGTCGGTCTGGAGAATCACCGCAACCGCATGGTCGTGACGGAAAAAGGCGTTGTTTGGCACGGAGCCGCCCGAGCCATTGGTCAGGAGCGTCACGGCATAGGCGTCGGTCGGGCTTACTGCCAAACCTTCCGGCCCGTCCCCCACCACTTGGTCGACTTCACGCGGCGGATCGAGCGTCATGTCGATGACCGCCACCGTGCCCACCTGACCGTCGGCGACCCCGGCATTGCCGTCGTGATTAACCAGGCCGCGCCTGCCGTCTGCGGTAATCTGGACGTTGTACGGAAACACGCCAGTTAGCATGTCATAACCTTTGTAGGTCACCGTAGTACCATCGATATCGAGAAGGGCGACCTTGTTCGCCATCGCCTTGGCCACCAGCGCGCGCTTGCCGTCGGGCGTGATGGCCACGGCAGATGGTTGCTGGCTCGGCGCGTCGGCAGGCGCGTGCGCCACCGTGCCGACGACGGCGACGGTCTTTCCGGAAATCGACAAGACGCTCACGCTGTTGTCCGCACGATTGGCAACCAGGGCCAAATTTCCGCACGACTGATCGCCATGCGTGAAGATTGCTTGCCGGTTTGGATCGTGGCGATGACCGCTGGCGGCGAGGTCGTCAGATCGATGACGAAGAGTTTGTTGTCCGGCACACTTTTCAAAGTGTCGCCATCCTTGACCACGTCGATCGAATTCGCCACCAGCGCCAGTTTGCCGTCCGGCGTGATCGCAAGGTTGATCGGCGGCCCGAAGACCGAGTTCTCGAGCGACAGATTGACGACGATGCGTGGCTTGGCGCGATCGCGGATATCGATGGCCGACACGGTGTCCTTGCCCGGCGGGCTCAACACCGGCTTGCCGTCGGTGAAAGCGACCTTCTCACCGTTGCCGACAATAAGATACAATAAGATATTGGGCCTACGCCGCAGCGACGAAGCCCATCGCGGCGACAAGCGTGGCCGCAGCTAAAGTCCTTGGCATGGTTTTCCTCCATGGACCGGTCTGCGCTGATGGGAAACTTTTCCTCGTATCCTGCCGCAAGCGTCAAGCGCAAACGCAACACAGTGACGCTGCCCAAGCCGCAGACGTCGAATGCCAAGGCGGACGGACGCTTCGGTAAACAAGTCGTTCAGACCGTCCTGGCGATCACTTCCGGTCTACCCCGATCAGCGGACAATTTCTGCGTTCGTCGACATGTCTCAAAGGGGTCAACGCTGAAGTCCACGTTGCTCGTGAGTCAGTCTCTTCAAGCGCTCCCATCGTCCTTGCGTCCAGGATGACCAATCTCGTCCATTCCTAATGCGGCGGGCCTGCCGTCATTTCTCGCTAGGACGAGATTTCCCGCTGCGCCCGCTCTTGAGTTCCAGTCGGCGCCATCTAGGGCTACGGTCTCGCTGCCGTGTCGCAGCGGATGGCCCGATGTTTAGCATCGCTGTCGGAACCGAATGCCATTCGCAGACTTCAACGTACATAAGCGAAGGCGGACATGAAGAAGGCGGACATCATGGCTACATGTGAAACCTGCGGCAATGACTATGACAAGACCTTTCAGGTCACAATGAACGGCAAGGCGCACACCTTCGATAGTTTTGAGTGCGCCATTCATGCACTCGCGCCGACCTGCGGTCATTGCGGCATCCGAATCGTCGGGCACGGCTTGGAGAAGACGGGTACCTTTTTTTGTTGCGAGCATTGCGCCCAAGGCGAAGGCGTTAAAGGGCTACGTGATCGAATCTAGTCCAGGCAATTGATGCGTCCCGGCATCTGTCCGCGAAGGACGATGCTTCGTTTGCAACGAGCGCCTCGCAAGGTCGACAGGCGTTTCACGGCATTGCCGCCGTCGAAAATAACGCCCCCTGTCGAAAAATCGCTATCAGCCGCCGCAATATGCGCTCTGGGTTCAAAAGGCGTCGTTCAGACCGTCTGGCAATCACTTCCGGTCTACCCCGATAAGCGGACAATTTCTGCGTTCGTCGACATGTCTCAAAGGGGGCAACTCCAGACATTTCGAGCGTACCGCCAGGCTACGAGGCATTCGGAAATGTGGTTTGCAGCAATACCGGTGCCGCCGGCGGCAGTGGCATCGACAACACTTCACTCGACAATTGGTGAGTGGGTGCTCGTCAACCTTATGGGAGTCCGTTACGGCATTCGTACCTTGCTGCCGCACATCCGTGCCCACCGCGAAGGCGGCCACATCGTCAACGCCGCGATGCAGCACACCGCGCCAATCGCGGCAATTTAGCCCTGTGAGCATCGTGGAACCGGGGGGTGACCTTTGCCCAGCGGCCTCTCAAAGGACTATGATCCGTCCGCTCACCGGGCATGTGCAAAAAACGCCGAAGCGTCGTGCCGTGGAAAAAGAAGCAAACAGGGAGGATATCGCAATGTCGCAACTGAGCGGAATGCTTGCAGGTTCGCTGCTGGCGCTGCTGGCGCTTCCCGTAGGGGCTGCCGCCGAAAGCGGAAAATCGTGGACGATCTATGGCGGCGACACTGCGAATACGCGCTTTAGCGCGCTCACGCAAATCGACAGGGACAATGTCGCCAAGCTGAGGGTGGCATGGGTGGCTCAGCTTGGTTCGTTGGAGGCCCAGGAATCGACGCCTCTGCTCGTGGGCGATACTCTATTCGTCACGACTTCCGCAGGGCCCCGCTACGTCTACGCGCTCAATCCGAAGGATGGTACGCCGAAATGGAAGTATGCGCCCGAGATCCCCGCAGACGTGCAGCCGACGACTTGCTGCGGGCTCGACAACCGGGGCGTCGCCTATGCGCGCGGCAAGCTGTTTCTTGGGCGGCTCGACGCCTACCTCGTCGCGCTCGATGCGAACACGGGCAAGGAGCTTTGGAAGACCCAGGTCGTCGACTACCACGAGGGCGCCGCGATCACCTCGCCGCCGATCCTTGTCAAGAACCTCGTGATCACCGGTTATGCCGGCGGCGAATACGGCGTTCGCGGCGCCATCACGGCCTACGATCAGGATACCGGCAGGCAGGTGTGGCGTACTTATACGGTCCCTGTCGCCGGCGAGCCTGCCGCGGAAACCTGGAAGAACGACTCGTGGAAGTTCGGCGGCGGTGCCGCATGGCTCGTCGGCTCCTACGACCCGGAGCTCAACCTCGTCTATTATGGGGCCAGCAACCCTTCGCCGTGGGGAGCCTCAGCGCGCGGCCCCGATACGAGCGACTACGGCAAGTTCACCAACCTCTACACCGCCAGCACGCTGGCGCTCGACGCGGACACCGGCAAGATCGTCTGGCACTATCAGACGACGCCGTACGACACCTGGGACTATGACGGCGTGAACGAATTCGTGCTCGCCGACCTCGACATCAACGGGCAGAAGACGCCTGTCGGGCTCAAGGCCGATCGCAACGGCTTCTTCTACGTGCTCAATCGCAAGACCGGGGCGCTGATATCGGCCCAGCCCTTCGTCCTGGTCAACTGGGCAAAAGAGATCGACCTCAAGACCGGGCGGCCGGTCGAAGTCCCGGAAAAGCGCCCTCGGCTCGACGTTTGGGCAAAGGACATCTGCCCGAACCTGTTCGGGGGCAAAAACTGGGAGCCGATGGCCTATAACCCGCAGACCGGTCTGGTCTACATCCCGACCTTCAACCTCTGCATGGATCTCGTCGGCAAGAAGGAGGAAAGGAAGAAGGGCGCGTTCTATCTCGCCGAGGAGTTCGATCTCGACAAGCCCGGTCCAGGCGGCTTCATGAGCGAAATGGTGGCATGGGATCCGATCAGTCAGAAGCGGGTCTGGGGCAGCAAAGAGGAGCTACCTTTCATGGGCGGCGCCCTGACGACAGCCGGCGGGCTCGTCTTCCACGGCAACATCCAGGGCTGGTTCAAGGCGCTCGATGCCAAGACCGGCGAGGAATTGTGGAAGTTCAACGCCGGGTCCGGGATCAGCCAGGGTGCGATCACGTACGAGCTTGACGGCAAGCAGTATGTCGCCGTTGTCTCGGGCCGGCTCAAGACCCCACCAAGCTTCCTCGGGCATACCGGCGAACGGATATTCGCCTCGAGCCCCGAGGGCGGCGCGCTGTTCGTCTTCGCGTTGCCAGACTGAACCGGTCGACTGTGCCGTCGTGAGCATGGGGAAACCTAGCGGCGTGCAAGGACTCCCTGCGAGGATCGCCGCCGCGATCTTCGCGGGAGCGACCATGCTCGCCGTCTTCTTTGGTCTGCCCGGCGCGACGCGATATGCGCGCGTGGACGATCCTGCGGTCGCGGCCAAAAACCCTTACGAGGGCGATGCCAGCCGGGCCGCCGCGGGGCGCGGTCTATTCAACCAATATTGCGCGCATTGCCACGGGCCGAATGCGGTCAGCCCTGATCCGCCCCGAGATCTCCGCCGGCTCAAGCGTCGCTACGGCGAGAACATGGCCAATCTGTTCCACGCCACGGTCACGCATGGCCGACCTGACAAAGGCATGCCCAACTGGACGGGGCGGCTGGATGATGACACGATATGGACCATCTTCACCTTTCTCCAGACCGTGCAGGCAGAGCCATGAAGTGAGGTGGCGGTGTAATTTTGCCTCGTCATTCCGGGACGGCACGTAGCGCCTACAAATTCGGTGCCTGATCCGGAATACCGGGTTCGCTCGCTTTGCTCGCGCCCCGGAATGACAAGGGATAGGAGGCGAGCCATGCCCCGGCACGTGAATTATGTCCCGCACGGCGTAATCCCGGCGGTGCTGCTGCCATTTGATAACGATCTCGCCATCGACGAGGCGAGCTTCCGCAAGCACGTTCGAGACGTAGCCTCCGTCGAAGGCCTCTCGGCCATCACCGTCAACGCGCACTCGACTGAGGTCGGCTCGTGCAGTTTCGACGACCAGCGCCGCGTGCTCGACATCGCACAGGACGAGATCGGGGCCAAGCTGCCGCTGATCAACGGCATCTGGGCCGACGGCAGCCTCGAGGCGGCGCGCCTTGCGCGTATGGCGACGCAAGGCGGCGCCTCCGCGCTCTTGGTGTTCCCGCCGGCGCCGTTCACCCTCGGCCAGTCGCCGCAAATGGCGCTCGCGCATTTCAAGCGCATCGCCGACGCGGCGGCCGACCTGCCGCTGATTGTGTTCCAGTATCCGCTCGCGACCGGCCAAGGCTATCCGAAGGACACACTGCTGAAGCTATGCGAGGAGGTGCCGACCGTCCGCGCCATCAAGGACTGGATCGGCAACGTGCCGCATCACGAATGGCACGTGCGTACGCTGCAGAATCTACCTCGGCGGGTGAATGTGCTCACCACGCACAGCGCCTGGCTATTCTCCTCGCTGGTGCTCGGCTGCAATGGATTGCTGTCAGGTTCCGGCAGCGTGATCGCCGATTTGCAGGCGCGTCTGTTCCACGCGGTGCAGGGCGGCGACCTCGCCGAGGCCAAGCGGCTCAACGACCGCATCGAGCCGCTGATGCGGGTGTTCTATGCCGATCCTGTCGTCGACATGCACAACCGCATGAAAGAAGCGTTGGTACTGCTCGGCAAATTGCCACGCGCAGTGGTGCGCCCGCCATTGATGAAGATCGAGCGTTCGGAGATCATGCGCATTCGTCAGGGGCTGATCGAGGCCGGTTTGCTCGACAAGAACGCGAGTGATGCGGCCTAACCTCTCTTGACCACCCGCCACCCATAGGATCTGAGCTGCGAGCGAAGCGAGCCTCGAAGGATGAACGGCCTGGGTCGTCGTCCTTCGAGGGCCGCGCTGCGTGCCCGTTGCTGGGGCGGCGTCGCGGCGAAGCGGGCCCGATCCGAGCAAATCGCGCGTGGCAGTGCAACATCCGTCGCCGGTTGTGCGAGCGGTGTCCACTCATTTCGCGAGCAACATATTCGACCATGTGAGTACGTCTGCATCAATGTATGTGGGTTGAAACTCGCCCCTGGAACGCGTTTGCTAACGTTTGCCAAAGAGAGCAAATTGCTCAGCAAGAGCCCGCCAAGGGCCGCTGAAGGAGGATGGTCGATGTTGGCTCATGCCGCTTTATGCGCGCGTGGAGTTCCAAGGTGCGGAGCTTTGCATTGCACTGCCCGTCCGGATGACCGAATCGACCGACCGACTGCACACTTGGCTCTTCCGCATTGCCGTCCGCGCAACAGCGCGGCTGTACCGACCTGATGGAACGCAGGGGAGGAACGACTATGACTGAGCAGTGGAAGGACGAAGAGTGGGCGCAGGACATCTGGTATCGCGGCAAGGTCACGCGTCGTCGCGTCGTCGGTTGGGGCGGCGGGGCGATCGGCGCGATGATGCTGGTGCCGGCGCCCTGGCGCGCCGCCTTCGGAGCCGCCAAGCCGTATAAGATCGGCTCCGAGCAGCCATTGTCCGGCGCCGGCGCCGCCGGCGGCAAAACCGCGCTGGTCGGCCTGCAGATGGCGGTCGACCGCATCAACCACATGGGCGGCGTCATGGGCCGGCCGATCGAGCTGGTGATTGCGGACGACGAGTCCAAGCCCGACGTTGCCCGCCGCAAGACGCAGAAGATGGTGGAAGAGGACGATATCGACGTCCATGTCGGCGGCTTCCTTTCCAATATCTGTCTTGCCTGCATGCCGGTCTGGGAAGAAGCCCAGGTCGTCAACATGATCAGCGTGTGCCTCGACACCACGCTCACCACCTCCAAGTGTAACCGTTACAGCTTCCGCGTCCACGACTACGCGCCGGCGCAGGCGGTAGCCTTCGGCCCGATGCTCGCCAAGATGGGCAAGAAATGGCACATCGCTTATGCCGATTATTCGTGGGGCCAGTCGACGCGCGACGCTTACGCGGCCGAGATCAAGAAGAACGGCGGCGAGGTCGTCGGCACGACCGGCATCCCGCTCGGTACTGCCGACATGACGCCGTTTCTGTCGAAGATTTCCGGCAGCTTTGACGGATTGTTCGGCATCTTCTTCGGCAAGGACGGCGTGACCGTCGGCAACCAGGCCTATGATCTCGGCCTCACCAAGAAGTACAAATGGGCCGGTGACGGCGCTATCTGCGAATCCGTCAATCTGCCGGCGCTCGGTAACAAGATCGACGGCTTCGTCGCCATCAACCGCTACATCCCCATCTTCCAGGGCGCGCTCGATACGCCCTATCACCACCGCTTCTTCGACGAGGCCACGAAGCGGCTGGCCAAGATCGATCCGTCCGGCCCACTGCCCGACCGCTACGTGCAATCGAACTACGAGGCCATGAACGCGCTCATGCACGGCATGGAGATGTCGAAGTTTGAGACGCGCACGGACACGATGAAGCTGATCGAGGCGTTGGAAGGGCTCGAGATGAAACTCAGCGACGACTTCCCGCAGGGGGACAAGACGCTGCGCAAGGCCGATCACCAGGCCTTCCTCAACGAGTTCCTCTACACTGTCAAAGGCGGTGAGTTCCACCTGCTCGAAATGGTTCCGAAGGACAAGACCATCGTTCCTCCGGCCTGCAAGTTCTCCGCTGCGTAAGTGAGCCTGAAACCGACCAACGACGGGCGCTCCCCGGCGAATGGCCGGGGAGCGGCGTGGGCTCCTGTACTCAAGACCGAAATGTTGACCGTCCGATTCGACGGCCTGGCCGCGCTTTCCAAGGTCAATTTCGAGGTCAAGCGCGACGAGGTGTGCGCCATCATCGGTCCGAACGGGGCCGGCAAGAGCACCTTCTTCAATTGCTTGACCGGCGTGCTCAAGCCCACCTCCGGCCGCATCCTGTTCAACGGCGAGGACATCACCGGGCTGCCCTCCAACGCCATCTCGCAGAAGGGCATCGCGCGCTCCTATCAGATCACCAACATCATGCCCAACGCCTCGACGCTGGAAAATGTGCGCATCGCCGCGCAGTCGCGCCGGCATGCCTGGAACATGATCTCGCATCACTCCGCCTTCCCCGACATCAACGAGAAAGCGGAGGCTGCGCTTCAATTGGTGGGCTTGCTCGAGAAGGCGGATCAGCTTGCCGCCAATCTTTCGCACGGCGAACAGCGCAATCTGGAGATCGGCATTGCGCTTGCGACCGAGCCGATCTTGTTGTGTCTCGACGAACCCACCGCCGGCATGAGCGCAGCGGAGACGCATGACACCATGCAGCTCGTGCGCCGCATCGCCCAGAATTTGACGATCCTGATCGTCGAGCACGACATGCAGGTGGTGATGGAACTGTGCCATCGCATCACCGTGCTGCACTACGGCGAAATCCTCGCCGACGGCACACCGGAGGAGATCCGGCGCAATCCCAAGGTGCAGGAGGTCTATCTCAAGACATGAGCGAGACCGCGCCCCGCACCGAACCGATCGTCCTGGTCGAGGACGTGCACACCTATTACGGCAAGAGCCACATCCTGCATGGCGTCACCCTGCACGTGCAGCCGGGCGAAGTGGTGGGCCTGCTCGGCCGCAACGGCGTCGGCAAGTCGACCACGCTCAAGACCATCATGGGCCTGGTGCAGCCGAGCCACGGCAGTGTGTTGCTCGACGGCAATGCCATTACCGGCTTGCCCACGCACAAGCTTGCCCGTCTCGGCATCGGCTATGTGCCGGAAGACCGGCGCATCTTCCGCCTGCTCACGGTGATGGAGAACCTGCGCACCGGGCTCGACCGCAACGGCGTCACCGAAGAGCGCAAGGCGGCGCTGCTCGACAAGGTGTTCACCTACTTCCCCGTGCTGGCCGAGCGGCGCAACCAGGCCGGCGGCACGCTTTCGGGCGGCGAGCAGCAGATGCTGGCGATCGCACGCGCCATGATGCTGGAGCCCAAGATCATCCTGCTCGACGAGCCGACCGAAGGGCTGATGCCGCGGATGGTGTCGCAAATCCGCCAGATCATCGAGGTGCTGCATCGCGAGGGCGTCGCCATCCTGCTGGTCGAGCATAACGTGCCGCTGACGCTCGATGCGAGCGAGCGCGTCTACATCATGGAGAAGGGCCTCGTGTGCCACCATTGCGCGGCGTCCAAGATCAAGGTCGACGATCCGATCGTCAAGCAGTATTTGGGGGTCTAGGGATGGACGCGGTCACGCATTTCTTCCAGAGCATTCCGGTCGACTTACTGATCATCCAGACGGTGAACGGCGTGGTCACCGGCATGATCCTGGCGCTGGTTGCCTCGGGTCTAACGCTTATCCTCGGCATCCTGGACGTGGTCAACTTCGCGCATGGCGAATTGTTCATGCTCGGCGCCTATGTCGGCGTGCTGGTCTTGACCGCGACGGGGAGCTTCTGGATGGCGCTCGTGCTGTCTGCCTTGATCGTCGCACTCCTCGGCGCAGCCATTCAGATCGTCACCTTGCGTCCGCTGGTCGGGCGCGATCCGCTCAACACGATTCTCACTACCTTCGGCATATCGCTGATCCTGCAAAACTACGCGCTGTGGCAGTTCGGCCCGGTGGCGCGCAAGATCAGCGAGCCGATCACCAGCCACTTCAACCTGTTCTATCTCACCTATCCCTGGTACCGCATTCTGATCGCGGTATTGTCGGCGGCGATCATCGGCGGCTTCTGGCTGTTCCTCAAATACGGCAAATACGGCGTCTGGATCCGCGCCACCACGCAGGACCGCGTGATGGCACAGGCCATGGGCATCCCGGTTCCGATGGTGCACACCGCGGTGTTTGCAATCGGCGCGGCAATGGCGGCGGCGAGCGGCGTGCTATTTGCTCCGCTGGTCGGCGTCAGCCACACCATGGGCCTCGACTGGGTGCTCAAGGCGTTCATCGTCGTGGTGGTCGGCGGCATGGGCAATCTCGGTGGCTCGATCGCGGCGGCGATCTTCATCAGCCTGCTCGAAGCCTATGCGGCGATCTGGGTCGATCCTTCGCAAGCGGTGATCGTCTCCTTCGTGGTGCTCATCCTCACGCTCCTGTTCCGGCCAACCGGCCTCTTCGCTCCGACGCCCAAATGACAACCGCTCCGCCCAGCAAATCGATGCCGCTCAAAACGAAATTGGGCCACAGCGCCGGTTTCTGGATCGGCTTCTGCGTGGTCATGGCGCTGCTGATTGTCGCGCCGCTGGTGCTGCCCGAATATTGGCGGCGCTTCCTCACCGAAATCCTGATCTGGGGCCTGCTTGCGATGTCGTCCGATATCCTGATCGGCTATACCGGCATGGTCTCCTTCGGGCATTCGGCCTTCTTCGGACTCGGCATGTATGGCGCGGCGGCGGCTCTCTTGATCATCAGCCCGCCCAATCTGTGGCTCGCCATTCTGTTCGGGCTCGGAGGGGCGGCTGGCGCTGCGCTGTTCGTTGCCTATTTCTCCACGCGCCTGCGCGACATCTACTTCGCCATCACCACGCTGATCTTCTCGCAGATCTTCTATGTGATAATCTTCACCTGGACCGAGGTGACCGGCGGCGAGAACGGGCTGATCTTCTCGCGCCCGCATTTCACGATCCCGTTCCTCTATGACACGCGTTTCTCGACCGCGACGCTGTACTGGTTCGTGCTGGCGGTGGTCGGCGGCTCTTACGTGCTTTTGCGCCGCATTATGCAGTCGCCCTTCGGCATGGTGCTGCAGTCGATCCGGGAGAACGAGGCGCGCACGCGCGCGATCGGCTATCCGGTCGAGCGCTACAAGATCGTGGCGGTGATGCTGTCCGGCCTGTTCGCTGGGCTTGCCGGCGTGCTCTACGCCGTGCAGAACCAATTCGCGGCGGCAGAATTCGTGTTCTTCACCACCTCGGGCGACACCGTCATCTTCAACGTCATGGGCGGCATCGGCACGCTGGTCGGCCCCATCGTCGGCGCCGGTTTCTTCCAACTCATTCGCGAGCTGCTGCCGCGCATTTTCGGCGATCAGTTCCCCTATCTCATCCCGCTCGGCGTGATCTTCATCGTCATGATCATCTTCCTGCCGCAGGGCCTACTCGGCTTTGCGCGGCGCTGGCTCAATCGATAGCGTGCCCGTGCTCGTGGCCGCTAGAATGGTCGTGCAATGCTCGTTACGAACCGACGCGCGAGGGCGATCACCTCGCGGTAAATGACTGTGGTCGCTGCCAGCCGGGTGGGCTGGAGAGATTGGCACTTTGTTGCCGACCCACGAGTGGCAGTGGAGCAACCTCTTGCCTTGCGCACCGCGGGATGTTTTCAGCGCGCTGATGTCGGCTAGACTGTATGTCCCCTCCACAAAATGAGGCGACTCACCTTCGATGTTGCGACGAGGGTTGCCTGGATGGACCGGGCAGAGCCTCAAACAAGGAGGGCGAGTCGTGGGTCATCATACCGAGGTCTTTGTCGGAATCGATACGTCAAAATCGCGCAATGCAATAGCCATTGCCGAAGGCGGCCGTGGCGGCGAGGTACGATATCTCGGGGAGTTTTCTGCCACGGAGGCAACGATCCGAAAGCTGGTGGCAAAGCTTGCAGCGAAATGCTGTCATCTGACATTTTGCTACGAAGCAGGGCCGACAGGATATGGCCTCTACAGACTGCTCAAGAGCCTCGGCCATGACTGCCTGGTGGTGGCTCCCTCGCTCGTTCCGAAGAAGGCCGGCGATCGAGTGAAGACGAACCGGCGCGATGCGGTAAGCCTCGCCAAGCTGTTGCGCGCGGGCGAGCTCACCGCGGTGTGGGTGCCGGACGAGCGCCATGAGGCTATGCGCGATCTCTCGCGCGCCCGTCAGGCAGTAAAGAAGGACCTCCAGGGCAAGCGTCAACAGATCTCGTCATTGATGCTGCGGCTGGGACGCATCTATCCGGGCAAGACAACGTGGGGACCAGCCCACATGAGATGGCTGATGTCGCAGAAGCTCGAGCATCGCGAGCAGCGCATCGCATTCGAAGAGTTACTTGAGGGGATACGCCAGGAAAGTGAGCGGATGGAGCGTTTGGAGGATGCCATCCGCGAGGTGGTGGCCGAGTGGTCGCTTGCCGAGGTTGTCGCGGCCCTGCAGGCGATGCGGGGGATTGATCTCATTGCGGCTGTGGGGGTGCTGGCCGAGATCGGTGATCTCTCCCGCTTTCAAAATCCGCGCGAGCTGATGGGCTATCTGGGTCTGGTGCCCACGGAAAACTCGACTGGTGACAAGGTCAAGCGAGGCGGCATCACCAAAGCCGGTAATGGGCGGGCGCGACGTATTCTTGTGGAGGCGGCCTGGAGCTATCGATATCCGCCGCGCGTGAGCCGAGACAAGCAGCCAAAGGTGGAGGCCGCACCGAGACGCGCGCGAGAGATTGCGTGGAAAGCGCAAACCAGATTGTGCGGACGCTTCCGCTCACTCGAGCGGAAGGGCAAGCGGCGAACCGTAATCGTCACGGCGATTGCCCGAGAGCTATCCGCCTTCATTTGGGCAATCAATCGCGAGCTCATGCCACCTCGACAGGCGTAACGTCGTTGGGGGCTGTGGACCGCTCGAGTCGTGAGGTGCGCTCGACCGGCCCACAGCCCCCTTTTGTTGCAATCAGGATCAGGGGTAGTCGCAGACATCAATCGTGCAGAGGTGAAGGTGGGACCACGGCAGGGGAAATCCTGAAACCCATTATGTGGCCGATCATCCGATCGACGCCCGACGCTAGACCAGGACAGCCCCAGACGAAAAAACGGAAATGCGGTATCCAACCCGCGCATCAGAGCCTGTTCACCGACGTCTTTGGGTCCCGCCTTCTCCTCTGCACGATCCATCGGCGCAAGAACTTCACGATGAGTCCTCGTGGAGATGAGAAAACCGTGCGCTGTGTGCTTGACTGGGGACATCAGAATGGAATGGTCCGGCCGTGCTCCGGCCCCGCCAGTGCGAGAAGCTGGCAAGGGGCGCTCAGGTCAAGGAGCACGCCATGTCTCGGAACCTCAACACAGCGGTCGCCGTGATCGGCATCGATATCGGCAAGAACTCGTTCCACCTCGTAGGTCATGATCACCGCGGTGCCATCGTGCTGCGGCAGAAGTGGTCACGCAGCCAGGTGGAAAGACGGCTCGCCAACTTCCCGCCCTGCTTGATCGGGATGGAGGCTTGCGTCGGCGCGCATCACCTCAGTCGCAAGCTCCAAATGCTCGGCCACGACGCTCGCTTGATGCCGGCGAAAGACGTGCGCCCGTATTCGAAAGGACAGAAGAATGACTTCCGAGATGCGGAAGCCATCGCCGAGGCTGTCCAACGCCCGACCATGAAATTCGTCGCAACCAAGACAGCCGATCAGCTCGACCTTCAGGCGCTGCACCGCGTCCGCGATCGATTGGTCAGTCAGCGTACCGGCGTCATCAATCAGATCCGTGCGTTTCTGCTGGAGCGGGGCATCGCCGTACGCCAAGGCCTGCATTCCCTGCGATCCGAGTTGCCGGGTATCCTCGCGACGCGCACCGATGTGCTCTCGCCTCGCATGTTACGCATCATCGAGGATCTGGCGGGCGACTGGCGCCGGCTGGATGCGCGTATCGAGGGGCTGTCTAGCGAGATCGAAACGCTGGCTCGTCAAGATAAGGCTTGCGAGCGACTGATGACAGTGCCCGGCATTGGACCGCTTATCTCGAGTGCAATGGTCGCCGCGATTGGCAGTGGAGACGTGTTCTCGAAAGGCCGCGACTTCGGCGCCTGGCTTGGACTGGTGCCGAAGCAGATATCGACCGGCGACCGCACGATCCTCGGCAAGATATCAAGGCGCGGCAATCGCTACCTACGCGCGCTGTTCGTCCAAGCCGCATGGGTGGTGCTGGTCAGGGTGAAGTGCTGGGAGCGCTACGGCCTCAAATCTTGGATCGAAGCTGCCAAGAAGCGATTGCATCACAACGTGCTGGCGATTGCGCTCGCCAACAAGCTCGCCCGGATCGCCTGGGCGGTTCTCAACAAAGGACGTGCCTTCGAGTGCGTCAAGGCTGAGGAGACGGCGTCCTGACCTGGCCGATCCTCGCGCCGTGCTCGGGGCCGTCAAGGCGCAGCCTGGCAGCGTAGAGCAAGACGTCAGGACAGCACGACGGCCGGCCTTGACGGCCCCTTGCGCGCGGCGCGTCTGCGCGCGCAGGCCGGGACGAAGGAACGACCGCCAGGCACGAACAAAGGAACAGCGCGAAGTGAGGAGCTATCGAGATGATGTAACCAACATCCCTTACCCGCCGAGGTCTGCGAGAGGATGCGACGACGATGGAAGATCGGTCTTCCCGGCGCATGCGAACACTGGTGACCCGAATGGCCCGTTCGAGGCCTGTCCGCTAATCAGCTCGAATGCGTGCTGATATCCATGATGGCCCGGAGCACAGCACGCTCCAATCAGAGGCCGGATACATTGATGCAAGACCGCATCTGACAGGTTGCCGAAACCTCTTGCAACGCGCGGCCGGACCATACATTCGGGTCAGAATCTGCCGATGGCGGCCGAGCTGACCGATGTCCGTTCTACCCCCGCGAGCCGATGCCCCCGGATGGTCAAGGGGACCTTCGACCACGGGCCAATGCCGGACGCTGCGCTCCAATCGCTCAAACTTTATTTATCCGTCCAGATACTCCTTTACGCGGTGGGGGCTAGGTAGGCGGCAAAACAAGCGAGACAAGGACTAAAGCGGCTTTGGGACCTGAGTAGATGGGTGAGCGGTCGAGAGCGCCATACACTGAAAACGATGCCGGGAAGCTCAGCTTGAAGGAGCTTACCGGCTGGATCAGTATTGCCGAATTTCGTGCGACCAAATTGAAGCTTTCGGCATCGCTCAAGAAGTCCGCAATAAAGCGCCTCGTCTGGCTCGAATGTCAGCGCGAAAAGCTCCATGGCGTGCCTGCACCGAAACGCGGCCGCTTTTGATCGCGGATACGAGCCACAAAAAGACATGCTGCTGGACTTTGAATGGGCTTCTTGAGCGTCTAAGTTTTCGGGAACAGTATCCACAGATGCGACGGCAATTGCTCATCTCAGTAGCGCTAAGTTTGACTACTCTGTACCTCGGGTCGCTACAAGCTGCGCGTGCTGTTGAGTGGATCAATTACAACGATCCTTATTACCACACGCTGGATCTGGCACCGGTCGGCGCAGGTCCCCTCGAGCTTACGAAGGTCTTTTTCCAGCGCGTTGAAGCCAATTTCAAAGGGACCGCTATGGTGTCGCCGGATGGCCGCGCGGTCATGTACCTTCAGGGTGGCAGCGACTACTCAGCGGAGCGCAAGGTATTGTACGTCGCACGGCTCGATGCGCGTGATAGCTGGAGCAGCTACGTGCTGAACATGGGCCCGTTGTGGCAATTCGGCCAGGCCAAGCGCTCGGTTCCGGCTTATGGATGGGCGTCGGACTCGTCGGGTATCTGGACTGCGACGCGGGAAAAGATCGGCCCCGGTGGAATTAACGGTTCGGGTTTGCAGCCCGCGTTCATCTCCCTGAAGGACGGTAGCATCCGTCTCTTTGAGCCACCTCGTCATAAGGCGGGCCCGCTGGACGGGCTCCTATGGGGGGACGGTGACGGATTGGCCCTCGCTTACTTCGGCGCAAGAGGCCAGTCATACCAGCCGCAACGTCACGATAAACATCCGACGTTTGCAATGATCGACGCAAAACGAGGCGTGATACTGGACACTGTCTTTGAAGGTCTCAAGGACGCCTACTACATCGCCAACGTCAACAACGCCGCGGTCACTCGACTGCAAAATGGCAAGCTACGCGCCTTGGTGAGTGCTCTCGACCAGTGGGTCGTGTGGACGCAAGGCGAGCCGCCGCGAATCTTGCCCAATCCTTATCCCGATCCCCAGGAGAGCAACAAGAAGATAGCGATCTCCCGGGACGGATCACGTCTCCTGGTCGCCAGGCTCCGCTGCGATGCGGGCACCGTCGATGAAACAAGAGCGCGCCGTTTATGGATTAGCGAGCATTACGAGCCCCCCTGCAAGCCGGTCGAAAGCGTCATCGCGGCCCTCTATGATCTCGACACGGGCCGCCAGCTTTGGGACGTTCGCGCGACCGTCCCTCGGCTCGATTTTTATCCAAATCCGGCAATCAGCGAGGATGGACGCTATGCGCTCGTCGGACTTCCCTTCGATGGTCCCGATGCGCTCGTGCAAATTGCCCTGATTTCGATGGGCGATGGGAAAATCGTGCAACGTATTCGGGCGCCGGGACCGGGGTCGCTCGCCCCGGGCTTCCTTCAGGGAGATCGTGGCGTATGGGTCCGCACGAAGGCGCAACGTCGCTTTATGACCTTCGCGCTCCTGCGCAGTGACGGCGCGCGTCCGGATCTTTTTGTAGGCTGCTTGCCGCCGGTCCTAGAGGGCAAACTTTATCCGGATTTGGAGTTTCGCGCGTCGAAAGGCAATTCCCAAACCAGCTATTCCAGAGGGTTGTTGAGGATGTCGGGGACGAACTATGTCCGGCGCTGCAGCCGGCTGTGGACGTAGTCGATGTCGATACGGCTGCGCATAACACAGCCTCCGGTCGGCATGAACAACGCCACCGGCAGGCCGACAGTAGCTCCCTCCGCAACTGATCGGGGCGCAGTTGGCGATTTTGAATAAAACCGGAGACCGCCGCTTTTGGCTATCTTGCGCGAGCGCTTGTTTTGACAACAGCGGGTCTTTGGTAGCGACCTTTGGCTATCCGCGACATGCGCCGGGTTGCTCACCAGCGAGCGGCGGTCTCATGGCTTCTAAAGTCCTGGCGTGGCTCTTCGTTCCCAATTCTGATCGCGAACGAAATGAGGAACCTATGGAGCGCAGTGCCGAAGCATTGATCATGCAAAGGCCGGGCAGCGATCCCTGCCGGCGATGCCCATGGAACTCACTCGCGCTCGGGAACCAATTCTGAAAGTGTCCGGTTAATTCGTGGGACCGATGGGAGGGACCATCGCCATGAGGATCGAATATCTTGCTGCAATTGCGATCGCGGCCTTCACCGCTGGTGCTGCACTGGCGGTGCATCCCGTCGGCGCGCTAACGCTCGAAAAGCAGTCCACGCCGTCCGCCGCCGAATTGGCGACCCGGCTGGCTGCGTCCGTGGATACGTTTTTGCATCGGCCCGGTGGCTAACAGCCGGCGCAACTCAAGCGCATAGGCGGCGTTCGGCCCCTACGGCAGTAAACATCAATAGGCTGATCGCAAACAAGTTGTATCTGTTTATCATGCCGCCGCTGACGAATGCCATACAACCAGCCCCGCCCGCGCACCAAACACTAAGAGTAAGGTCGCCTTAGTTCGTGGCCTCTCGCGCACTGGCCAACCGCCCGCCGTTTAACGGTTTGGTACCAATTGGTGTCGGCATCTCATAATTGCAGATAGGCCGCGATCAGCGGCAGCGAATTCTCAAATGTCCTAACCCGACCAGCCCGGTTGGCGGTCTTTCCGAAGGAGAGGCCCATGCTCAAAGGCTTCGCAATCAGTCTTCTCCACATGGCCAATTTGAGCTCGCGAAAGGTCAATGAGAAGAAGGTGCGGCGGATCTCGATCCGTGTTGGCGGTAAGCCGGAAACAGATGCTGATGGCACCTACTTCTTCGAGTTCATGGAGCTCGTAAGAGCCTTCCAGGGAGCGCTCACCCGATGGATCGAGAGCTATAACCAGGACCGCTCGAAGTTTGTGAAGTTCGTGGAGCGATACGACGAGACCATCTCGGACAGCCGTATGGCTCAAAATGCGACCTCGCGTAAAGGGCAGCTCTTGGCGGATTGTGTTGAAAAACACCGCTGTTGAAGTCGAGTGAGATCGCTGATTCATTTCCCCATGTGGGTGGAGGCTTGAATCGATGATGGGTCCGCGGCAGATCGATCAGGCGGCGCTGTTCTACGAGTTCTCACTTGAACGACATGTTCCCGCCGCGCACCTGCTGAGGGCAATCGACCGATTCGTCGATTTGTCCGACGTTCGGAGCCACCTGGCGCCATTTTACGGCTCGACTGGCCGGCCTTCGATTGATCCCGAGCTGCTCGTCCGGATGCTGCTGGTTGGCTACTGTTACGGCATTCGTTCCGAACGGCGGCTGTGCGAGGAGGTGCACCTGATCCTTGCCTACCGCTGGTTCTGTCGGCTCGGGCTTGGCGGCGAGGTGCCGGACCACTCGATCTTCTCCAAAAACAGGCATGGCCGCTTCCGTGATTGCGATCTGCTGCGCAAGTTGTTCGAGACGGTGGTTCGGCGCTGCATGGCAGAAGGGTTGGTCGACGGGGCCGCTTTTGCGGTCGATGCCAGCCTGATTGCCGCTGATGCCAACAAGCAGCGTTCTGTTGCCGGGTCTGATGAGGTTGACTGGGAGGCCGTTGCCAGGACGCGCCGATCCGTCCGGGAGTATCTCGACACTCTGGATAAGGCTGCTTGGGGCGCGGCGAGCGAAACGGTACCGAAGTTCATCTCGAAGTCGGATCCGGCCGCGCAATGGACCGGCGCTCACAAAGGACATGCCTTCTTTGCCTACGCCAACAACTACCTCATCGACCTGAAGGTCGCGATCATCGTCGACGTCGAGGCGACGCGAGCGATCCGGCAGGCAGAGGTCGGCGCGGCACGCACAATGATTGAGCGTACTGAAGAGCACCTTGATCTCTGTCCCGGGCGCCTGGCCGCCGATAGTGCCTATGCATCGGCGGAGATGCTGGGATGGCTAGTCAACGAGCGGGCGATCGAGCCGCACATCCCGGTGTTCGACAAGTCGGCCCACGCGGATGTGACGTTCTCGCGCGAAGCATTCGCCTACGATCAACAAAGCGACGTTTACATCTGCCCGGCAGGCAAGGTGCTGACTGCCACGGGGACGCTGGTGCATGATGGAGCAACACTGCTCTATCGGGCCATCAAACATGTTTGCGATGCCTGCGAGCTTAAGCCACGTTGCTGTCCGAAGACGCCCGCCCGCAAGGTCGCACGTTCAATCCACGAAATGGCTCGAGACGTTGCGCGCGAGATCGCCAAGACTGATGCCTATGTCAGGTCCCGGTGCGAGAGAAAGAAGATTGAGACGCTCTTCGCGCACCTCAAGCGCATCCTGCGCCTCGACCGTCTCAGACTAAGCGGCCCGTTGGGCGCTCGAGACGAGCTCCTCCTTGCTGCCACGGCCCAGAACCTCCGGAAGCTGGCAAAGTTGATCCCGCTGCCCAGCCCACGTTCCAGCCCGCCTAAGCGCCGGTAAGCCTGCGCAGGCCACGCTCTCCGCGCTATCCCTGACGGCTCATTCGGTGACTTCTTCAACACAATCCGCCAAGAGCTACCCTCCCCGCCAAGTCGCATTTTGGACCCTGAGCGGTCATTCAGCGCCAATTCAACTCTAGCGGCTTGATAGCGGATGCGCTGCGTCCAGTGTTTGAAGCTCCTGAGGTGTCAGTGTCAGTGACAGTGCGACGGCGTTTTCCTTTACATGTGCCACGGACCCGGATTCGGGAATTGCAATGACGTTACCGCTGCGGATGGTCCAGGCCAGTGCCACAGCGGCTGCGGAGCAAGCGTGTGCTGCGGCAATGCGCCCAAGATTGGGATCACCCAGCAGGTTGGCGCCGAGGCCGCCAAGCGGCGAATAGGCCATCACCGGCATGCTGTGCCGTTCGCACCACGGCAGTAGGTCGCGTTCAATGCTGCGGCCGCCGAGGTTGTAAAAGACCTGATTGGTCACGCAACGATCGCCTTGTGGAGTATGGAACAGATCTTCCATTTGGGTGACTGTGAAGTTGGACACGCCCCAGGCACGAATCTTGCCAGCTGCGCGTAGACTTTCGAACCCCGCTGCGACCTCGGAAAGTTCGGCGTTCGAAGTTGGCGAGTGCAGCAAATAGAGATCGAGATGATCAATACCGAGCCGGGTAAGGCTCGCCTCACAAGCACGTGCCATGGCATCTCCAGTGACCTCATCGGCTTCCACCTTGGAAACTACGAAGGCGCGGTCACGCTGACCGGCAATCACGCGCCTAATCAACTCTTCGGAACGGCCTTCACCGTAATTTCCCGATGTGTCAATCAGCCTCATCCCAAGAGAAAGGCCCGTGCGTAACGCTTCTTCTTCGTCAGCTGCCGGATGTCTCCCCTGCCCGATATGCCAAGAGCCCTGACCGATCGCCGGGACAACGGTGCCGTCGCGAAACTTGACGGTCCGCGCCGTGCCCGTTGCCGCGACGGCAGTTGCTGCATCGAGAGCCAACGCGCCAGACAAAGTCACCAACGAACCAAGCGCGACGCAACGTTCATTGAATTCACGCCGGCTCAGAAATCTTGTATCGCTACTCTTCACGACACTGTCCTTCGACTGCGTGCTCGATCTGAAGATCGATCAGCTGAGTTCCGATTGGCTGGCTCACCACGAAGATTGAAGCCTCCGGCTGCTCAGTCAAGATATGCGGAATGGGTATTTGTGGCCCTTCGCGTCGGCGGGCAATGCCATAAGATTTGGTCGGCTTTTGGCAACCCCGGAGATGCGAGGGTGCGCCGCCTCGGGCGAAAACGTCGTGGATGACCCCTTCTCGAAGATAACTCCACAGTGAATCGATTTCCGCTTTCGGGGGCAGAGCTAGAGGCCAATGATGTCGCCGCTGGCTAAAAT
Source organism: Bradyrhizobium sp. ISRA464 (assembly GCF_029910095.1). NCBI lineage: Bacteria > Pseudomonadati > Pseudomonadota > Alphaproteobacteria > Hyphomicrobiales > Nitrobacteraceae > Bradyrhizobium > Bradyrhizobium sp. ISRA464. The sequence continues at coordinate 5,711,134 of NZ_CP094526.1, forward strand.
CGCATCAGGGTTGGCGAGGTTTCTAGTATCGATAACAAGCGGATTTTGGGGCAGGCTAAAGTTTTTCGTGCTTTGATGCGTGTCACGATCAAAGCGACTCGACAAACCCGATCATTCGACGGCGTTGATCAGGATCGGGCAACGGGCCGCGCATCGCGCCGGCGTTGTCCGTCATGTGGCCGGGATCGCCGGTCCCGGGGATCACCGCGGTCACACGCGAGTCGCCGGTAAGCGCTTAACCGCCACCCCATTGATGCTGGCTTGACGTTTTGCGGAACCGCCATGGCATTAAGTCGTCGATTTCGCTTTGGGGATGGCCGGCGATGATCGCCGTGAGCGTTTCGGCGATGTAGGCGGCCGGGTTGACGTCGTTGAGCTTACAGGTCGCCACGATGGATGCGAGCAAGGCCCAGTTTTCGGCTCCGACCTCATGACCAGCGAAGAGTGCGTTTTTTCTGGTCAAGCAGATCGGCCGGATCGCGTTTTCAACCGGATTGGTGTCGAGCTCGAGCCGCCCGTCATCGAGGAAGCGCGTCAGCCTCTGCCAATGATTGAGCGCGTAGCGGATGTCATCAGCGAGCGTCGAGCCGCTGGAGATCATCGACAGCTGTTTCTCGAACCACGGCTTCAACGCCTCGACGAGGGGCCGCGAGTGTTCCTTGCGCGCGGCCAGCCTGATGTCCGGCGATGAACCGCGTGCCATGGCTTCGATGCCGTAGAGCTGTGCGATCTGCCGGACGGCGGCCTCGGCGATCGGCGATTTACTGTTGCGGGCCAATTTGACGAAGCGCCGGCGCAAATGGCTCCAGCAGTGTACGAGCGTCCAGGGTCCTTGCGGTCGAGCGACTTCGATCAGCCGATCATAGCCGTCGTAGGCATCGCATTGCAGGAAGCGTCCGGTGAAGCCGTCCAGGAACTGCTCAGCGAAGGCGCCGCTGCGACCGGGGGCATATCGGAACAGCACGATCGGCGGACTTGGGCCGCTATGGCCGCGGTCGTCGGAGACGATCGCCCAGAAGTAACCCTTCTTCGTTTGACCACGCCCGGGATCGAGCACCGGCGCCGTGGTTTCATCCATGAACAGGCGATCCGCCGCTGCCAGATGGCAGCGCATGCGGTCGGCAACGGGCTGCAGATGGAAGCAGGCGCGACCGGACCAGTTGCCCAGTGTCGCCCGATCAAGTCGAATCCCCTGGCGCGCATAGATCTCGGCCTGACGGTAAAACGGCGTATGGTCGCCAAACTTGGAGACGATCACCTGCGCAATCGCCGCTTCGGTCGGTAGTCCACCAGGCACGACATGCTCTGGTGCGTGCGCCTGCACGACAGGGCCGGAGCAGCGGCGGCAGATGTATTTCGGGCGACGCGTGACCAGCACGCGCCATTGTGCCGGGATCACGTCAAGGCGTTTGCTGACGTCCTCGCCGATCTTCGTCATCGCGCCGCAACCGCACGGACAGAACGTGCTCGCAGGCTCGAGGATCCGCTCCACCTGCGGCAAATGGGCGGGCAAGCAGCCCCGATTGCGATGACGGTCCTGATCCGATTCAGCACGCGATCGGCCCCTGATGACCGTCGCAGCCTTCTCTTGTGCCGCGTCCAGGACGCCTTGCGCGATCTCCACGTCTTCGAGCGGCAAATGATATTGATCTGGCCGCAGCTTCTCGGACTTCGCTCCGAACTTCTCTCGGCGTAGTTCCCCGAGAATGACCTCCAACCGGCGCCGCGCTTCTTCCGACGTTGCCAACGCCGCTTGATGTTCGCTCAATGCTGCCTGCGTTTGCGCTAAAAGCGCCTTCAGGCGTTCATTCTCGTCGCGAAGCGTCGCGGTGCTCATGCGCCATGTCGAGCACATCTGCGCCGACGGCGCCATGCCCAACTCGGCACAGAGTCATTCTGCCGCACTTATCCAGCGATCTGTGGACGCCGCGCTTCCTCCGGGCGGACCAACCGCCAATCCAGGCCCTCAAACAGCGCGGCGAACATCGCCGGCGATATCCGCATCACGCCGTCCGCAATCTTTGGCCACACGAACTTGCAACCCTCGAGGCGTTTATGCACCAGCACCAGGCCCGTTCGATCCCACACCAGAATCTTGATCCGGTCCGCCCGTTTCGACCGGAACACGAAGGCTGCACCGCTGAACGGATCGAGGCCAAGCATCTCCTGCACCTTCGCAGCAAGCCCATCGTGCCCACAGCGGAAGTCGACGGGCCGCGTCGCGATATAAATCTTCAGTTCGGAGCCGGGGACAATCATCGCGACGCCCGCACCGCGCGGATCAATCGAGACAGCTGCTCCCCATCTATCGCCGCGTCCGTCCGCACGACGACGTCGCCAATCGCAATCTCGAGCTTGACTGCCGGAACGTGACGCTCCTCTAACGGCCCGTCCACGACCAGCGGCGCGAACGGCGGCTGCGGAGCCTCGCACGACGGTAATTCGCCGCGCCGTCGGAAGCGTCGTCGCCAATCGTAAATTTGCCAGCGCGTCGCTCCGTGCTTGCGCGCTACCTCCGCCACCTGAGCGCCGGGCAGCAGACTTTCGCCGACGATCCGAGCCCACTCGGCATCTGAACGCACACGACGCCCGGACGGTCCCTCAAGCACTTCAAGCCGGCTGACTGCTCCAGACCCAACTGTTGAGCTGTCCAAATGGGCGTCTTTTTTGCCGTCCAATCCCATCCCAAACCTCCGTTCAAGCCGGAGGCTTCTTCGCACATCTAATCCAATCCCGGAGCCAGGGTATTGGCTGAGCGCTTACAGTCGCCGAGCAAATATTTCAGGAAAAACTGTCCCCACGAGTTCGCGAACACCCGCGCCCAGTCTGGCAATTCCTTGCCGTGCACTGCCTTGAACAATCTGCCATTGCCGTAAGGCAAGGCGGTCAGCACGCCGGCTCTGATTTGGGCAGCCATTGGCAGGATTGTTTTCTCAGCAGCGCGGTTATCGAGTGAATAGTCGATCTGGACGAAATCAGGCTTCTCGCGTTCCATCACGGCTTCGACGGCCGGATAGTCGCGGTGGAATGTCGAGGTGATGCCGACATAGCGGCAGATGCCCCGTTTCTTCCACTCGCGGAACCGTTGCAGGGATTGCTGCTTGCTCCTGACGTTATGGAGCTGCAGCAGATCGACGCTTGCCATCTTTAGTCGAGCCAACGACCGCTTGAGTTCTTGCGGGTCGGGCGATTCGAGCTTGGTGGCGATGAAGAGCCTGTCGCGCAAGTCGACAGTTGTCGTGACCTCGCCCAGCACGCTTTCCGCATCGCCATAGGTTGAGGCCGTGTCGATGAGCCGTCCGCCGTTCTTAACCAGAGCCTGTACGACTGCATCGGCCTTGCTTCGCGTCGTTTCGTTATTCTCATCGAAAACATAGGCGGTGCCGAGGCCAACGGCGGGAATGCGCTCGCCGCTGCCCGGAATCGCACGGGTGAGAAACGGTGTCTCCGTTTGGGCAACGGCTCTGGTTGATACCAGAAATCCACCGGCGAGTGCGGCAAAGTCGCGGCGGGTCATTTGGCGAGTCATTCGGACTGCCATCCTGGCGCTCCTTCGTCATCTGTTTTCGTCGCAAGACGCTCGTGCGTTCGCCCCAGCGCGGTTGAGAGAACGAGCCAGCCCGCTGCGACCGGCAGCGCGCAGAGCGCGATGGCGCCAAGCTTCAACCCCAACGCTTGCAGGCTGTCATAGACCCAGCCATACAACGCGTCCGAGCCGCGATAGATCACCACGTCGATCAGGTTCTTGGCCTTGTACTTTTCCTCCCGCCCAACCACGGTGAAGAAGACCTGCCGCGCCGGATTTGCGATTGCAAAATTCATCCAGCGCTGCGCGACCTGGAGTGTCACCACGACCGACAGGCTCGGCGCGATCGCCAACGCCCCGAAGCCCGCGACATAGATGGCGGGCAAAGCTGCGGCCGAAATGCCGGTGCCGAAGCGCTTGAGGAACGCGGCGGTGGCGAAAACCTGTGTTGCCAGGCTCAAGAGGCCTACCGCGAGATCGATACCTGCAAACAGCCTGGTTTGTGCTGCTGCATCGTGCATCATCGTTGCCGACACGATGTTGGCCTGCGCGAAATAGGCAATCGTCGCGCCGAACGAGAGCAAGCTGACCCAGCCGGCCACGCCCAGGAGATAGGGCGAGCGCATCAGTTCGGACAAGCCGGCGAACGCGCTGCCGCCAATACGCTGCCGTCGAGTATCTACCTCCGTCGGCGGCTCCGCCACGCGTTCAATTCGATGCACGCAGAGCACAGCCAGTTCGAGCAAGATAGCGGCCCCGATCAAGAGGTTGACCGGACCGAGCGGCCTCGACAGCCAGATTGTGATGATGGGACCAAGAAGCGCGCCAGCCGTTCCTCCAGCGCCGATGAACCCGAACAGCCGCTTGCCCTGCTCCGATGTAAACAGATCGGCCATGAACGACCAGAACACCGCGACCGCGAACAAGTTGAAGACGCTGACCCATACGAAAAACACGCGCGCCACGATCACTTTTTCGATGTCAAAAAACAGCAACAGCCAAAACAGAATCAGGTTGGCGACAAAGAAGTGGTAGACGATCGGAATAAATCTGACCCGTGGCAATCTCGCCACCAGCGCGCCGTAGATGGGTTGTGCGACGAGCAGGCTGACAAACGTGGCCGTGAACAGCCAGGGCAGGTTTTTGGTCCCGCCCGCAATGCCCATCTGATCGCGCAGCGGACGCAGCACGTAGTAGCCGGCAAGCAGGGTGAAGAAATACGCGAACGACCACAGCGCTGTCGCCCGTTCGCGCGCGGTACCGGGCACCATGCGCTTCAACCAGCCCCCGAGAGCCGCCGCGGAAGTCATCATGGTGCCAGCGACAGCTTCTGCTTAAGTTCCGCTGCGCTCACTTTCTGGCCATATCCTGGCGCGCCGCGCTGGAAGCGGCTCGCATCGGCCAGTTTGCCGACCTCCACCGGATCAAAGCCGGCATCGCGTACCAGTTGCGCTGCGACCTGGACTGCCTTCTGATCATCGCCCGCAATCGGCACCGCGAGCCTCGGGGCAGGACGGCTCGCTTCGCGTTCAAAGATCGTGTAGGAGAGCGTGTTGAAGGCGCGCACCAGCCGCGCGCCCGGCAGGTATTTTTGCGACGTCACTCCGATGCCGTTCCGCTCGACCTCGTCGGCAATGGCGTCGTCACGGCTGGCCACCGCATTGTCGGCGTCGAGCACGATCTTCCCCGCTAGCGATTTGCCGTAATCTTTGCCGATCTGCGGCAGCGCGCCGTAAGGCACCGCGATGAAGACGACGTCGCCAAATGCAATGGCCTGATCGACTGTGCCGGCCTGTGCAAGTGGCCCAAGGCGAGCCACAAGGTCTTGCAACTCCTCCGGATGACGCGATGAAAGGAAGACTAGATGGCCTGCCTTGATCCAGAGGCCACCGATCGTGCCGCCGATATGGCCCGCACCGATAACGCCGATTTTCAACTTGGGACTTGGGGCGGTCTGACCCGATGCGGTAGTCGGTTGGAGTACCGATTGGAGGATGAGCGCGCCTGCGGCGCCTAACAGTGCGCGGCGGCGGCGATCAACAGTGACATGCTTGAGCGTCAGCACACCAATTTGCGAATTGCAGCAATCGAGTCCCGCCTTAGAGTCGATAACGCGAAAAGTGTTATAAATAGTCGCCCGGAATTGGCGCTCGCACAGAGTTGATCCCTCGCCCCTCAATTTCAGGCGCTTGCCGCTATCGTCCTTTAGCGGCTCGGCGGATCTATTTGGGTGCGGCCGACGGAGCGGCATTCGCCTTCGGTTCCGAGGGAATAGCCGGTACGTCATCTTTTACGCTGCACTGTTCGACATAAGAATCTTCAGTCATACCGCCTTTCATCATTGCCTCCTGATTGGCTCTCCATTCATCCTCGCAATCCTCCACAACTGTCTTCGAGCTTTGTCCGTCTGTTTTGAGTGGTGCGGACGAGGAAGCAGGGGCGGCGGCAGTCGAATTTGGCTTGGCAGTTTCCGCAAGTGCACTGCAATCCAGCATTGTTATCCCAACAAGCGCACCACAGACCAAATAAAGGCGCTTTTTCACCGTTCGACTCCTGTTGACATCGCTTGTATTGCGAAAAGCTTTTCTAAACGCGTGGCCGCACCTGCAACCGTTCCATTCGTGACCTCGCACGGACCAATTCGAACTTTTCGCGCCTGTTCCCCCACAGCTGTCAATTGTTGAATTTAGTTGATGTCTCTTCATGGCCGTTCGCGTCGGACGGCAACGCCTCAAGATTTGGTTGGCTTTTGGGGAACTGCGGAAACGCGGGGGTGCGTCGCCGCCACCGAAAACGTCGGATAACAATTGCTGACCTAGGGGCTCTCTTCCAAGACCGGGACCAGCCTCCATCCCGTCACGACCCCGGCCGATGCGTTCTCTCCCGCAACGGATCGCCGTGGAACAATCGGAACCCGCGGACAGTGTCCGAGGCATTCGGCCAGCCGGTTGTACCACCGTGTCTGATCATTCGGAGCAAAGTGGGCATTGGCCCTGCTCGGGTTGGGACGCATGGCACCAGGCCGCCAGAGCAACGCCCTTGCCGCCAATTGCAAGCACCAGCTTCATTGTGGCTCTAGACACACGTACTAGTTCTACACGCTGGCTGGCGTTTCGACGACTGCTATTCCAATACTGGCCCAACGCTCCAGCTCTCCGCGGAAACAGCATCGATCGCCAAACTGAGCCTTTGCTAGAGGCAACCGGCAACTATCGGGAGGCGTGTCCGCTCCGCATCCCGATTTCCTTGCCGCCGACGGCCTCGGCCTGTTGATTGGTGACGGACGCTTGAACTACAGCCCCGAGCAATTCTTTGAGACCTACTACGCCTATCAGGTCACCAAGAATTTTACCGTGACCTCCGACTATCAGATCATCAACAACCCCGCCTATAACGCCGACCGCGGGCCGGTTTCGATCTTCTCCTGCCGCGTGCATGGTGAGTTCTAGGCCAGGCGGCGGGTCCGATGATGCTGCACGACCTCCACAGCGATCGTCTACGCTTCAAGGGCACCTGAAAGTGGCTGAAAGTCTCCGGACGGTAGTAGCCAGACTACCCGACTAGGCTTTTTAGCGCCCCCAGCGATCCTGCCAGAGTTTTTCCCCGATCGTGCAACTTATGCGTGGCTCCTTTTCAGCGGCCGGAACAAGCGGATGTTCGGGAACTCTTCCCGCGACCTCGAAGCAGGAGCTTGGCGCGGATTGCCTCCTTGAACTTTTCGCGGTCCTTAATCGATACCACAAACGAGCCCGGCCCGCCGATGACGCAATCTTCATAGTACCAATCAAGATTGTCGATATCCATCGTCGAATAGGACGGCTCCTTCACCATGATCGGCAAACCGTTAATGACAATGCCCTTCGCCAACGCTTCTTGGCGAACGGGCGTGACCGGCGGGCCATTGTTGTTCGGACCGTCGCCTGAAATGTCGATGACACGACGCAAGCCTCGATAGGGATCTTCGTCGAACAGCGGCATCGCGAAGAGGATGGCGCCCGAGATCGAGGTGCGCGACCCCCGCCGGACTGGTGTCTGCGTAATTTCGTTGGCGACCGCGTCAGCCGTCTCGGGTCCATCGATCACGCGCCAAGGAATGATAATCTTCTGGTCACCGGACGCGGATCACTCGAAGTAGGTCAATGAAATCTTGCTGTTTGGACCGCTCCTCAGCGCCTGCAAGAATTCCTTTGAAACAATGGCTTGGGCGTAACCCTCGCGCTGAACGGCGAGCTCGTCCAGATCCATCGAATAGGAATCGTCGACAGCAATAATGAGTTCGACATCGACGGGCAGCGCGGTTTTCTTGTCCGCTATTTCCGGTCCTTGGCCCGGTGCGGCAGTGCTTGTGAGATCGCCACCGCCAAGGATGCCTGCAATAACCGCCGCTACGATAGAGACACACCGCATTGTGGACCTCCACATCTCGAATGCGATGGTGACATGCAACCTGCGCCGCGCAAGTGGAACATGGGGGCTTCACGTTCAAGTTAGCGGGATTGCGTCCGAATTTCGGATATCTCGCCCGCAACCACTGCTTTGCCAATTCGTCTCGATAGCACTCTTCACCCCTGGAAGTGCTCTTCAAAAGGAAGCCGTCTTCGGACATAGAGCGATCCGGGGTGCTGGTGGTGGGTAATCAATGCTGCGAGCCTTCGCCAGGCGCGGACTTGCGGACAACCCTTCCAGGTAGGTCCGCGATACATTCTGTTCGGCGGGCCTGACGAGCCAGTTCATTGGGTTCAAGCGCACTATCGAAAGCAGCCAAGATCCGCTTGAACCTCTCCTCCAACGAATGCCGTCCGTCGATGTGTGCGTGAAGATGGAAAGATCGTTGGGCCGCTACACACGCTCAGGGACGTGCGCGGGATCCATGCCGGCTTTCAACCCGGCCGCGAGCGCGGCGCCTCCGACATTTAAGGCTGTTCGTCAGCACTCCCCTATCTCCCCGCCCTCGGAAATCTTGGCCGTGCACGTGCGCCGACCCAAGGCGGCCCTGTCCGACTTCAAAGGGTCTGCTCACGTTGCCTGTCGCAAGATTTCTCTTGATCTCCCGGTGCACACGCCGCCTCTAATCAGCTGAAAATCTTAAACTCTCGCTTCAATCCATCATGAGCAAAATTGAGCCAAGTACATCCAACTAGCCGCAACGTCATCGAACGCGAAGTATCGCGGGTGGACCACGTTTGCCTCATCCCCTAATTCGATCGTGCTGGCGCAAGCCCGTCGCGAGGGCTTCCTCGAATAGGCGCTCCCGAGCCCAGGAGACAAACGTTGATGGGAGCGGCTAGAATTGGGAATCGGAATGCCATGGAGCGGCATCGAGCGTCGGCGGCCCGAATGTGTCTCGCCCCTCCTCGTCGTGCAAGCGATCCCAACGGAGGCGACCCTCGTCTGCTCCACCATCAGAATCGTCAGCCCTTCGCGATCCTTCAGCACACCCAATGTCTCGATAATCTCCCCGATAATCGATGGCTGGATGCCCTCCGTCGGTTCATCCAGCAGCATCAAGCGCGGCCCGGTGCAGAGGCAGCACGCAAGCGCGAGAAGCTGTTGCTCCCCTCCCGAAAGTGCGCCTCCAGGACGCCCGGTCAGCCGTTTCAGCCGGGGGAACATCGCCAGCACTTCTTCGATAGGACGCCCACTGCGCGCCGCTGCTATGATCAGGTTCTCCATCACGCTGAGGGCGGGAAATATCCGCCGCCCCTCCGGCACGTATCCCAACCCCGCCCGCGAGCGAAGATGGGGCGGCTTGCATGTCAAATCGACGCCATCAAACCTGACGCGACCGGCCGTCGCCGGAAGAAAGCCAGCTAGCGTCTTCAGCAGCGTGGTCTTTCCTGCCCCGTTGTGGCCCAATACGCCAAGGAATTTCCCGCGCCGAATATCGAGGTCCACACCGCGAATGACGGGGATGCGACCAAATCCGATCGCGATTGCCTTGACCTCAAACATGCGAAGTCAGCCCCTTCCCAAGGTAGATGTCCTTGACCACTTGGTCGAACAGAACCGCGTCGCAATCGCCTTGCTTGAAGACGCGACCTTGATGGAGCACGGTACCAGATCGGCGATGCTGCGGACAAACGTGATGTCGTGCTCAACAACGAGAAAGCTCTGCCGGCCACGCCGACGCAAGATCAGTTCGGCAAGATCGGCGACGTCGGCATCGCTCATGCCGGCGGCGGGCTCGTCCAGCAGCACCAGTTCTGGCTCGCTGGCAAGAACGCCGGCCACTTCGACCCTCTGCCTGATCCCATGAGCAAGAGTGCCGACGACCTTGTCCGCATGCGCGCCAAGAGCCAGCTCTTCCACCAGGGCCGCAGTCCGTTCCACAGCCTCGCGCGGTGCGAAGCGGCGATTGGCTCCAAGCCAGATGTTGTCGCGCGCGGTTTCCGTTTCGAAAAGCTGGGGCGTCTGCATCTTAACGCCGATACCCAGATTCACGATGGCGTTCGTGCTGCGACCGGTGATGTCGATGCCGCGGAGACGGATGCTGCCCGCGCTAGGGCGAAGCTGGCCGGTCAGCATCTTGAAGAGGGTGCTCTTCCCTGCTCCATTCGGCCCGATCACGCAGTGGACATGGCCGGCGGACAACTCGAAATCGACGCCGTCGATCGCATGGACTCCGCCGAAACGCATGACGAGGTTGGCGCAGGTCAGCATGCTGCGTCCTCCCCAACCGTCCGCGCCTCATCAGTCTGGACATCTGGCGCGCGGCGGAAAAGAGCAACCATTTCGGCAAGGGCCGGCACCAAGCCACGCGGCAGCAGTATCACCATCAACATCAGCAAGATTCCCAAGAAGACCGGGGGATTGAAAAGGCTGTTGCCGAGGCGTGAAGTCATGTACTGCAGCGCCACCGCACCTATGATCGGACCGACGAAGGTCTCCCTTCCGCCTACGATCAACCAGATCAAGATCTGCGCGGTCGTCGATAACGAGAACGCGCTAGGCGACAGGAAGCCGTTCCAGTTCACGAAAAGGCACCCCGCGTAGCCGGCAACGCCGCTTCCCAGCACGAAGATGCCAAGCTTCAGCGCGGCCGTGTCGTAACCGAAAAGCTCTGCGCGCAGTTCGTTCTGGCGGGCCGCGGCGATGGCTCTACCCCATCTCGATGTGGCGATGACCTTGCACAGCACATAGATGACCAGCAATGAAATGCCGCAGAGCACGTAAATGTCGACCGGTGTCAGTGGTAGATCGGGTCGCCCCGGCACGTTGATCGGCGCAATCCCGGACATCCCATTGAACCCGCCCAATCGAGCCTCGCCGATTCGGTACCAGGGATCGGAGGTGGAGTTCATCAGATTGTAGAGGATCAAGGAGCGTGACGACCCCGACGTAGAGATCGGAAAGTCGGCCCATGAACATGAACCATCCCAGCACCAGCGCGAACAACGCCGGCACGGCGATCGACAGCAGGACGGGGATCGTGCTTTCGCCGAAGTTGATCACCCCAACCGCGTACGCATACGCGCCTAGCCCGAAGAACGTCGCCTGCCCGAAGCACATGATGCCACCCAGGCCCCAGGTCAATGCCAGGCTCAAGGCCAGGATCGCCATGACCACAAAGACTGTCGCTTGGAGCATGGCGAAGAGGTCGAACAGCATCGGCGGCAGGACCGTAGCCGCAAGCAGAAGCACCGCCGTCAGCCAGGTCCCTCGTCCGAGCCGCGCGAGAACGGGAGTGCTCATCACATGCCTCCCCTGGCAAGGCGGCTCGAGAGCCCATTCGGGAAGATCCGCAACAGCAGGATCGCGACCAGCAGCATCGCGGCTTCCCCAATCACGGGGGTGGAGAGGAACGTTGTCGCCTGATTGACCTTACCGAGAAGCGCTGCGGCCGCTGTGGTGCCGAAGATGACCGCGGAGCCGCCCGATATGACAGTGATGAAGGCCTTGGCGACGAATGCCGTGCCCATGGACGGGATGACCCCGGTCAACGGGGCAAGCACCCCGCCGGCCAGGCCCGCCAGTCCGGCTCCGGTTGCGAAAGTCACTGCATAGACCGTTCGGGGATTGTAGCCGAGCGCGGCGACCATCTCGGCGTCCTGCATCGTGCCGCGCGCGATCAGGCCGACATTTGTTCTTCTCAGGGCCCAATAAGCGACCAGCACCACCGCCAGCGTTACGGCCACGACGACTAGATTATAGGCCCCGAAACCGTACTGGCCGATTTGGATCGTACCGCTGGGGGTCGGAACCCCACGTGTCGTATTGCCGAAGACCATGGTTGCAGCACCGACCGTGAAAAGGCTCAACCCCCATGTCGCCAACAGCGTATCGATCAGCCGACCGTAAAGGCGGCGGATCAGAACGCGCTCGACAACAACGCCGTAAAGCGCGACCCCGGCGGGCGCGGCCACCAGCATGGCGGCCCACAGGTTCAACCCGGCTTCGTAGCTCTTCACTGCGGTAAATGCGCCCAGCATGATGAACTCGCCATGGGCGAGATTGATGACCCGCATCATCCCGAAGACGACAGCCAACCCCATGCTGAAAAGCACGATAGTCGCTATCGCGATGACGACTTGCAGAAAAAGAACTGCGACGAAATCCATGTCTGCCCTTGCTGACTTATTTTGCGCCAAACACGACGTTGGTATCGGGATTCGCGATCAGGTCGCATTTCCCGATCGAGTCGAGCGGCTTCTGGCTCGGATAGCTGTCGAAAATCTTCCAGCGGCCACCGGTGCACCTTCCCATGAAGACGTCACGCACCGCCGAATGGGTCGGGCCGTCTATGGCGAGCGTCCCGCCGGGGCCTTTCCAGGTCGTGCCGCTTTCCAGCTCGGTGATCACCGCCTTGCGTTCGGCCGTGCGCGCGTTGCGCACTGCGGTTGCCCACAACCATGTGCCTTCGTAGCCGCCGAAAGAAATTGCGGTCTGGTCCGGCGCCTCGGGCCCGAATGCGGCACGATAGCGCTCGGTGAAGGCCTTGTTCAGCGGATTGTCGAGTTCGGGAAAGTAACTATAGGCGGCGACGATTCCCTCACTGGCCTCCGGAGGCAGCAGCTTGTGCTCATTGCCGCTGCCAAAGGTGAAGGACAATAGCGGAATCTTTCCGATCATGCCGGCCGCCGCCCACTGCCGGAAAAAACGCAGATGCGCCGCGCCGACCAGACAAGCCGAGACGAAGTCGGGCCTCGCATTCTGGATCTTCGTGATGAGAGGGCCGAATTCGGTCACGTCGAGGGGGAAGAACTCGTTGGCGATCTGCGTCGCGCCCAGTTTCTCACCGTAGACCCGGCTCCAGTCGGCCATGATGCGCGGCGCGCTATAGTCGGCGCCGATGGAATAGAACCTCTTGCCCCACTGCCCGACAGCCCACGCCATCGGCTTCTGTTCGCTCATCGCGGGCGTCGTTCCGGTGCAGAACGTGTTGCGGTCGCAGACGCCACCCTCATAGAGAACGGAATTGATGTAGAGTGTGTTGTAACGGCGCAGGGTTCCCGAAACGAAAGAGTACGGCATTTCGAGCTTCGTCTATCGCGCACGGCGCCCGTTTGATCCGACCCGGTTTTCAGAATTCCTCGCCAGTCCTTGGAACGGGGTCCTGCGGGCAAAAGGCTTTTTCTGGCTTGCAAGCCGCCCCCGATGGGTCGGCGAACTCAGTCAATGCGGCGCTCTTGTGCGGACAACCGGAAGGAGTTGGTGGTGGTCGGCAATCAGCAAGACCCTTTGGCCCAGCGATGCCCAATGGCGCCGCGAGCTTGAGGCCTCGTCGGACGCCAAATATGGCGATCGCAAGCAGGAGCTCGTGTTTATCGGCACGGATATTGATATCGACGATCTATGTAGAAGGCTGGATCTGTGCCTGACGGAATCTCGCCTCCCTCAAGTGCATTCAGAGCTGGTCGACGAGGAAGACTGCTTTCCAGTTTGGTTCGCGAAAGCCGATCTCCATAGCGGCGCCTAGGTGCCGCCGCGACCTTATTCCGAGATGGAAGGCCGGCCGGCTTTCGAGGCGACTGAACGCTGGCGGTCAACCCGCTGTCCTCGGACCACGAAGGTCCATCGTCGCGGTTCGTGGGAGATAGGGCAGGTTTGCTTGCGTCGAGAGCCGAGCAGGCGTCGGCGGAGCACCGCAATTCAAGGCGAGCTGCGCGCGGCGAGCGCGCGAAATCGCAGAAGATCGTAGTTTGGCGTGGAAAATCAGGGCCCATGGTAGCGGGGGTCCTCTACATCGCGAAACCCACTACCTGTCCAAGCTTATTTTCGTTTCACAGGCAGCTTGACGGCGCCTTCACGTCTTCAGGTCCAAGCCGGCGGGCGTGGTCACTATGCCGGACGGTTGAGCACGACCGCAACTGCGCTGGCAACTGCTTTGGGCCAAAACAACTTCAGAAGAGCTCTACACCGTCGTCGAAAGTCGGGGCTTCGAGTCGGGACGGCACGCCGGCCTGGGCCAGACCGAAATGTTGCATGAATTCCCGATGCACTTGCCGCTCACGTTCCATCGTATAGCGGGCGAACAGCCCATCGAGCACTACCTGATCGCCGGAGCCCAGGGACAGGCTCGGCCCCGTTGCGCTGGCGGCACTCAGGCGCGTTGCGACAGCCGGCAATGTCGCAGATCCGTCGTTTAGCACCCGCATTGCTCCCTGAGCCGAATTCATCAGAACTTCAAATTCGCTGCTCTCTTGGACCAGGCGACTGATCAGTCGGCCAAGTCGGTCATTCCCCGCCTCCACCTCGCGCAAGGCATGCAGGATCGAAGGCTCAAGCTTGGCCAATTGCGATGGATCTCCGCGCACACGAAGCTCTCTGAGATCATTCGCGGACTGCTCGATCGCGCCGAGAGCAGGTTTCAGCCTCGACACGCCGCTGGCGACCTGGTCTGCAGTAGACTTGAGTTCGTTAGCGATCACGACAAACGCGCTGCCCCTGCTGCCAAGATGCCCGGCCTTCAGGCTGGCATTCATGCCAACGAGAGTGATATCGACGACGGCCTCCGAAAGCCCAGATATGGCATAGCGAAACTTGCCGAGCGTCTCTTCCACGATCGTCAGGGCGTCATCAACGGATTTGCCGGCGCTCTCGCACATTGCAATCAACGTCGAGGCTTGTGAAAGGGTTTGCTTGATGCGGCCAAGGAATGACGAGGAGCCGCTGTCCTCGCCACCATATAAGGAACGACCTTGGCCGACGACGCCAATCGCGTCAGAAAGAATCGCCGAGAGCGAGCAAAGGATCTGGTCGATATTGGCCTCAAACTCGTGCTGGGCGTCCTTTAGCTGTGCCGCCTGCAGCTGCGAGATCACGCGCACGCCGTCGGGGTTGTCGACCATATCAGGCAGAATCTCGGGTTCCGAGGCAGCGGCCAGGCGCAGCGCGTGGCAAATATGCTCCAGGCGTTGCCTCGTGGCGTCGCCAGCTTGCAAGGAAATGATCGAGCGTCCCACCGCTTCGGCGATCTTCTTGGTGCTTGTGCCGGCGAGATCAGCCAGATGGATGCTCTTGTCTCTTTGCCTGCGCATCTCGGAATGCGCAGAAATCAGGTCGGTACCGGCTGAAAGCAATTGAGCGCAGTATCTCTTCTGGAAATCCTTCTGCCTGTCGAGGGCGGTTTCGACCGACTGCGAAAGGAGCTCCTGATCTCGCGCGCTGCCTTCGATCAAACGCTGCACCGCCGTCCCGAGTTCGTAGGCTTCGCTGGTGAAAGCAAGAAAGTGCCCGCGGTCGCCGTCGAGCGAGGCTGCTTCGATTCTGGCGCTCCGGGCGATGATCGTGATCATCTGGATGTGTTTGAAGAGAGGTTTCAGCAGCGAGGATGCTTCGGTCGCCCACCTTTCGATATTGTCCAGCAAGGCGCTTTCGGCAGGCAGCGCTTCTGCCAGCCCGTTCAAACTCTCCGCGACTTCCCGGAGAGCTATTGATGCTCCCTCGATCTCCTCACCGAAAAGTTCGCCGGATAGCGCGGTAAGGTCGTCGTTCAGCTCCTGGAACATCGTGTGGCCACGACCGAGCTGACGGCCGACCTGCGCAAAGACATCTTCGATACGGGACGCAACGTCCTCGATCGAAGCGACCCCATCGACAAGCGTATCGGTTGGGAGTGGGGACATCGCGCTATCAACTCATCGCCGCGGCCTGTCCGGCCTGATACCAGAGCATGATCTCGCGCGGGATTTGGTGCAGGGAGACCACT
Source organism: Bradyrhizobium sp. ISRA464 (assembly GCF_029910095.1). Lineage (NCBI taxonomy): Bacteria > Pseudomonadati > Pseudomonadota > Alphaproteobacteria > Hyphomicrobiales > Nitrobacteraceae > Bradyrhizobium > Bradyrhizobium sp. ISRA464. The sequence continues at coordinate 5,726,808 of NZ_CP094526.1, forward strand.
TTTTCCACTGCACCGCAGGCGATGGCTTCCTTGGGCATGCCGAAGACCACGCTGCTTTCCTCGTCCTGTGCGCGCGTCGCGGCGCCGAGCCTGCGCATCTCCAGAAGCCCGCGCGCGCCGTCGTCCCCCATTCCGGTCATGATAATGCCGAGCGCATTACTGCCCGCATATTGGGCCGCCGACCGGAACAGCACGTCGGCGGATGGGCGATGCCGCGACACCGGCGGGCCGTCCTTGATGGCGATGTGGTAGCGCAAGCCTGTCCGCTGCAGCAGCGTATGGCGGGCGCCGGGCGCGATATAGGCGTAGCCCGGCAACACCGGCTCGCCGTCTTCGGCCTCCTTGACCTGGATCTGACAGACGCCGTTGAGTCGCCTCGCAAAGGCGGCGGTAAAGCCCTGCGGCATGTGCTGGACGATGAGAATGCCCGGACAATTCTGCGGCAGCACCTCCAGCACGTCATTGAGGGCTTCCGTTCCGCCAGTCGACACTCCGATGCAGACGATGCGTTCGGTCGTCGCACGCGACCTACCCTGCACCGGCGGCGGGATGATGGCATCCGCGGTGAGCTTCTTCTCGATCATTCTCCGCTCGGTGCGGGGACGCACGCGCGCACGCGCCGCCGATTTGACGGCCTCCCGCAACCGGGTGGAGCACTCCAGCAGTGCCTGTCGCGTGTCGATCCGCGGCTTGGGAACGATATCCACGGCGCCGGCCTCGAAGGCCTCGAACATCAAGCTTGACCCCTCCACCGTGAGCGAGGAGCAGATGATCACCGGGATCGGGCGCTGCGCCATGATCTTGCGCAGGAAGGTCATGCCGTCCATCCGCGGCATCTCGATATCCAGGATGATCACGTCGGGCAGCTCTCTCTCGAGGCGGCGGGCGGCGGCGAAGGGATCTGACGCCGTGCCTATCACTTCGATATCGGGATCTTCAGCCAGGATCGCGTTGAGGATTTGGCGCACGGACGCCGAATCGTCCACGATCAGCACGCGAACCTTCTGCCTGGCCATCGTCGATGCGCTCCGATCAGACCCTGAAGATTGTTGGTTGAACCTGCCTCAACCTCGGCACCGCGCTATGGATCATCGATTCCGAATGCCCCACCATGAGGTAACCGCCGGGCCGCAAATGGCTCGCCAGCTGCTCGACCACCTTGCGCTGTGTCTCCCGATCGAAATAGATGAGTACGTTGCGACAGAAGATGATGTCGACGTCCCGGTCCACCGGATAGGCTCCATCAATCAGGTTCATTCGCATGAAGTTGGTCAAGCGCCGTAGTTCCGGCACTACCCGCACTTCGCCGCGCGCTTCATCCTTCGACGACAGGAAATATCGCTTAACGAAGTTGTTCGGTACGGACGCGATGGTGTCGCGCGTGTAAATCGCGGCTTTGGCTACACGCAGGACCGCGGTCGAAATATCGGTACCCAGAATGCGGAACCGAAACCTCGCGCCGGCCCTGTTCATGTCGTCGAGGACCATCGACGCGGTATAGGCTTCCATCCCCGTGGAGCAGGCCGAGCTCCAGATCTTCAGATCGTGCGATCTTCGCACGCGCGACCTGAGCAGCTCGGGAACCGCGATATCCCTCATGAAAGCAAAATGCTGCGGCTCGCGGAAAAAGTCCGTCTTGTTGGTCGTCACTACATCGATCAGATGTGTGAGCTCCCTATCGAACTCGGTCTTCTCGAACAGATGGTCGACATACTGGCCGAGATCTGAATAGTTAAGCGCGCGGGCGCGCTTGTGCAGGCGCCCCTCCAGCATCACGCGTTTGCCGGGCGGCAGCTTGATGCCGACCTGCCCCTCGATCAGCTCGGCAATCGTTCTGAAATTCTGATCGGAAAGCTGTAGCACGGCGTCAGACATTTGCGCGGACGACCAGTTCAGGCCGCAGCGGATGCGTCGCCCTGGAGCTCTCGCTCTGCGGGCAACCGGGCATTGGCCATCAGCCGCGCGAGATCGAACAAGATGATGAACTTCTCGCCCTTGCGGCCGATACCGCCGATGTAGTCGGATTTCCAGCGCCCGCCTACAGCGGGCACAGGCTCGATTGCGTCTTCATCGATGTCGGTCACTTCGAATACGCAATCGGCCACTAAACCGACGCCCAGCAGGCGATCGTTCATCGGAACGTCAAGGATGATGATACGGGTCGCCTCTGTTGCGGGCACGCTTGGCAGGTCGAGCTTCAGCCGCAAGTCGACGATGGGATAGCCACTGCCGCGTACGTCGATCATACCGAGCATGAAATGCGGCGCATGGGGCAGCCGCGAGATCGGGCGCATGTCCAGGATCTCCCGAACGTTGCGGATGCCGATACCGAAAGTCTCGCCGGCCAGACCGAGCGTCAGATATTGAGTCGTTTCGGCCATCTTTACGTTCCTCATCGTGCGGACTGGAAGAGGTCCGGTCCCCCCCAGGACCGGACGTCTATCTAGCGTTTAAAGTCGACGTCGTGATCGTCCTCGCCGTTATCCATGCTGAAGGCGAAACCGCCACCGCCAGCGACCTTGAGCGCGCGCGCCGGCTTGGATATCGGCTTTTTCACGCCGCGCTCGGCTGCCGCCATGCTCGCTGCCTTCGCCTTAAGCTGGCTGACTGCCTGATCGATCGGCGCCACGCGGGTCGACTTCTCCTTCGAGCCCTCGTCAATACGGAAGAAGGCGATCGTCGATTGCAGCTGTTCGGCTTGCGATGCAAGTTCCTCCGAGGTCGATGACACCTGCTCCGAAGCGCTCGCATTCTGCTGGCCGACCTTGTCGAGCTGCTGGATCGCCTGGTTAATCTGCGCCGAGCCGACATCCTGCTCACGGCAAGCTGCGGTAATTTCGGCCACGAGTTCCGCCGTCTTCTTGATGTCCGGAACCAGCTTCGACAGCATAGCACCAGCTTCCTGTGCAGCCTTCACCGTCTCGCCGGACAGCATCCCGATTTCGGCCGCAGCAGCCTGGCTGCGTTCGGCGAGCTTGCGCACTTCGGACGCCACAACTGCAAAGCCCTTGCCGTGCTCACCAGCCCGCGCGGCTTCGACTGCGGCGTTCAGGGCCAACAGATCAGTCTGCCGCGCGATCTCCTGCACGATTGTAATCTTCTCCGCAATCGTCTGCATCGCCTCCACCGCGCGGCTGACCGCGCCGCCGCTCGCCTCTGCATCCTTCGCCGATTGCACCGCGATCTTTTCGGTTTCGTTGGCGTTGTCTGCATTCTGCTTAACGTTTGCTGCCATTTCCTCCATCGAAGAGGACGCTTCCTCTGCCGAGGACGCCTGCTCGGTTGCGCCTTGCGAGAGCTGCTCAGCGCTCGCCGATAACTCCTGGCTCCCAGCCGAGACATTCTGGGCCGCTGTTAGCGCTTCCGAAACGATCTGACGCAGCCTCTCGACCATCGAGTTCAGCGATTTGACCAAATCGCCAATCTCGTCATTGCTGGTAATGTTGATAGTCTGAGCGAGATCTCCGTTTGAGACCGCGGCGGCCAATCCAACGGCCCGACCAATGGCGCGGCTAATTCCAAGCGCGATCCACGTTGCTGCAGCAACCGCGATGATGAGCGATGCAACGATAATGCTGAGCAGCAGTGTCTGGGCACGAGCACCGTCCTCGCGGGCAAGTTCGGATCGATCGGCCACCTGCTTGTTAACGAGCGCAATGTACTCGTCCGCCGCCGCGATCGCTTCGTTTCCGACCTTTCGTACCTCGCTGGAAGAGTGCGCCGCCGCCTTCGCCCGGTCGACCTTCGCGAGTTTGAATCCCTCGTCCTGGGCGGACATCATCCGAGCCTGGGAGGAAGAGAGCTTGTCAATCAGCTTCTTGCCGTTGTCCGAAGCGATAGCATAGAGCTCGTCCCTCTTCTTTGCGAAAGCGCTCCGAAGATTGCCGATGTCGCCCACGATACGGTCGGTCTCCGCGTCGGACGGTGCCAGGATGGCGTTCTTCTCGGCACGAATCTGCAACAAGATATCCTTTTGCAGATCCGCCGCTTTCTGGATACGGCTCGCTGACATAACCAGCGCGTCGGTCGCACCGATCAGATCGCTGAGCTTCACATAGGCAACGCCGCCCGCAATCATGGATAGCACAATGATAACGCCGAAGGCGCTCGCCAGCTTCGCTTTGACAGTAAATCTCATAATTGACCCCCTACAATTAGCCCTTGCCTCTGGAGCCCAGCCAGAGGCCGTTCAATTCAGGATGCGTTCCATGTTCGGAACGATGACAAACTCTCCACGCCACTTGCTGATGAAACGGATGTATTCCGGATCCCACTGGATACCGACGCGCGGCGTCTGTTGCGCGTCGGTCCGCGAAATCTCAGTGACCTCGTAAACCTTGTCGGCGGTGACGCCGACCAACACGGACTCGTTGTCGATCTCAATTTCGATGACGACGATGCGCGTGTCGGCCGAACTCTCAACCTGCGGCATGCCGAAGCGGATGCGTAAATCCGCAAGAGGGATGACGTTGCCGCGTACATTGATCACGCTAGGGACGAAGGATCTGGCGCCCGCGACCTTCGTGGCCGGCACCGGATCGATGATTTCCCGCACCAACCCGGCATCGAACGCGAATTTCTCGTCGCTCAGGCCGATCATCACGACCTGCATCGAAGCCCCGTCGTGCTCGCTCGCTTCTCCAAGCCCCTGCTTCATCACGCCGCCTCGCTGATATGCTTTTCTGTCTGCGACTGCGCCAATGCGACCAGCTGCGCCACATCGAGGATCAGCGCCGCGGTGCCGTCACCGAGGATGGTCGCGCCGGAGAAGATCGTGACATCGGAATGCAGCTTGGACAGCGATTTTATGACGGTCTGGTGGTTGCCGATGATCTGGTCGGCGACCAGCCCCACGCGCGTCTCGCCGGTTGATATGATGATCGTCTTCTGGTGCTGATCCGGGGCGCCAGGAACGGTCAGGATCTCGCGCAAGCGTAGGAACGGCACGAGGTTGCCGCGCACATTAAGGAAGTTGCGTCCGCGCGAGCGCTCGTCCTCGGCGGTCAGTTCGACGCATTCCTCCACCGCCGAGAGCGGAATGATGTAGCGGCCTTCCCCGACACCGATTAAGAGCCCTTCTATGATCGCTAGCGTCAGCGGCAGGCGCAGCGTGACGGTGGTGCCCTGGCCCGGCCTGGTCGCAAGATCGATCGAGCCCCGCATGTTTTCGATGGTGCGCTTGACCACGTCCATGCCGACGCCACGGCCGGACAGCGCCGAGATGGTCTGCGCGGTCGAGAAGCCCGGATGGAACAGGAATTGGTGGATTTCGTGGTCGGAGAGCGCAGCACCCGGCGCGATCAGCCCCTGCTCTTCGGCCTTGGCGCGGATCCGCACGGTATTGAGACCACCGCCATTGTCCTTCACGGTCACCAGCACCTGTGCGCCGGAGTGAATGGCGTGCAACTCAATCCGCCCCTGCGCGGTCTTGCCGGCGGCGGCGCGACTTGCCGCGTCCTCGATGCCATGGTCGATGGCGTTGCGGATCAGGTGCACCAAGGGATCCGCCAGGCATTCGATCATGGTTTTGTCGAGTTCGGTGTCTTCACCAACGGTGACGAGTTCGACGGGCTTGGAAAGATCCCGCGACAGGTCGTGCACCAGGCGGCGGAAACGGCCGAAGAGCGAACCGATCGGCACCATCCGCGCGCTCATGGTGGTGTCGCGCAGACTTGCGGCCAGACGCTCGATTTCCTCCGCGATCATCTTGATCGAGAGGTCGGAACCTGAGGCGGCCAACTGGCTCAGCCGCGCCTGCGCGATGACGAGTTCGCCGACCCGGTCCATTAATTCATCGAGGCGCTCGGCCTGCACCCGGACGGTGGCAATACCGCGCTCCTCGCGCTTTGCTTCCTCTCGCCGCACGTTGGGCTCTCCTTCGCGCTTTCGCGCGGGCTGTGCCGCGCTGTCCGTTGCGAGTGGCTGTTTGGGCGAGGCGGCTAACTCGGTAAGGGGGGCTAGCGCTTCCGCCGGCGGCGCGGTGGCCGGCTCATCTTCAAGGAGCTGCAGGATCGGCACCGCCACTGGCGGCGACGCTTCCACTGGCGCCAGCGGCGACAGCGTCAGCTTCATCTCATCCTGTACAAACATGAATACGTCGTCGATCGCGGCCCTATCGCAATCGGCGTGCAGGGTGACGTTCCATTTCAGGTAGCAATATTCCGGCTCCAGCTCGTCCAGGAACGGCACGTCCTCAGTGACCGGAACGACAAAACAGGGGCCGAGCTGGCAGAGATCCTCCAACAGATCGAGCGGATTCGAGCCGTTACGCAGGATATGGGAATCGAATTCCAGATGTAGTTGCCAGCCGGCAGGCTTGCTTTCGCGCGCTACCGGCGTATCGACCTTCTCCACCACCGCGGCGCTCTGCCCCGGCGAAGAGACGAAGCGTTTGAGGTCATCCAGGATGGCGTCACCGATGATCTCGTTGGTGGAATCCGGCGTCTCGATCAGGGCGCGAATGTAGTCCTTGGCGGCGAGCGCGACCGAGATCAGCTCCCGCGTCGGCTTGATTTCACCCTTGCGGACAAGGTCGAAGGCCGTTTCGAATTCGTGGGTGAAGGCAGCGACCTTGTCGAAGCCGAACATCGCACCCGAGCCCTTGATGGTGTGCAGGGCGCGAAAGGCAGAATCGATCAGTTCTCGATCGTCGGGACGATCCCCAAGGTCGAGCAGAGCCCCTTCCAGGATATCAAAGAGCTCGCTGGCTTCCTGACGAAAGACTTCCGCGGGGTCCATGACGTTCATGACCGCACCAATTTAGCGACAACGCCGAGCAGCTGCTCAGGCTTGAAGGGTTTGGTGATCCAACCCGTGGCACCCGCGCTCTTGGCTTCCTGTTTGAGCGCGTCATTGGATTCGGTGGTCAGGAACAAGATCGGCATGCCGACCGCCGTCGGCAATTTGCGCAAGGCCCGGATCAAGTCCAGGCCGTTCATGACCGGCATGTTGAGATCGGTGATCACGAGATCCAGCTTGCCGGCTCGCGCCCTGGCAAGCCCCTGCGCCCCGTCGCTGGCCTCGACCACGGTGTGGCCGGCCGGCTCGAGCACCACCTTGATCATCTGCCGAATGCTGGAGGAGTCGTCGACCGTCAGAATCGTGGCCATCAGGTGCCATCTTATGTCTTTGGTGGGAAATGCCGCTCGATCATCGCGTCGCCGACAAAGCCGGCGCGACCAATCGTCTTGCGTAGGGCCTGGGAAAATGCGGTAAGGACTACCGGACGGCCTTGCGCCTGACCCGTTCTTGCAGTCGAGAGCAGAAGCTGGATCGAGGTCACGTCGGCCTTGTCGACGCTCGAACAGTCGATCTCAAGACGGTCCTGCCGGCCGAAAGCTTCCCGGATCAGGTCATAGACGCCCCGAATTGCCGCAATGCTGCAATCGGCGGGAAGCCGCAACAACCGCTTCGGCTCCGTGGGATTAGACGTCATCGCGGCCCCCAGTCTCTCGCGAATCGGATACGCGCGCTGCGCGAACCGAATGAAAGGCACTATTGGCGGGATACATGATTAAAATCTTAATTCAGAAGCCCCGTACAACTACTGGTTTCCTTCAAATCGGTATTCTAGTGCGACCTTATCGCGAAAGATCTCGTATAGCGCTGCCTTCAAGAGGCCCCCTTCGACCGAAACCCATTTGCTCCACGTTAAATTCCGCTGCGATACTTTGCCCGATGTGTCCGCCATCCGAGAAAGCCACGGCCATGCTGACTCAAGCGCTTCTGGTTGATGACAGCCGTTCCGTCCTCGATTTTCTGAAACGACACATCGAAGCCGACGGTATGGTGCAGGCGACGGCGTTCTTAGACCCGCTGGAGGCAATCGCCTGCGCACGCGAGCGGGATTTCGACATCGTGCTCGTCGACTACGAGATGCCGAAGCTGGACGGCATCAGCTTCATCCGTGCGCTTCGCGTATTGCCGAAATTTGCCGACATCCCGGTCGTGATGATCACCTCGGAGCAGACGGACAAGGTCAAAATGCAGGCCCTGCAGGCCGGGGCCACAGATTTCTTGCCGAAACGGCCGCAGAGCGTGGAGATGAACGTCCGCCTCCGCAACCTCATCAGGCTCGGCTTTGCCGTGAGAAAGCTCAACGACCGCGCCGCCGACCTCGCTAGTGAAGTTGCCGCCGCCACGCAGAAGCTGCAGGAGCGCGAGGAAGAAATCATCCTTCGGCTCGCGCTCGCAGTCGAATACCGCGACAACGATACCGGCGAGCACACGCTGCGCGTCGCCAAATACAGCCGCATCATCGCTGAACAGCTCGGGCTGCCGCCCCGGATGTGCCGCGACATTTATCTGGCAGCGCCGCTGCACGACGTCGGCAAGGTCGCCATCCCCGACAGCGTTCTGCTGAAGGCCGGACGGCTGAACGAAGACGAGATGGCCGTTATCCGAACGCACGCGATAATCGGCGGACGGATATTGGCGGACAGCGGCTGCGAGTTGATCCAGCTCGGCGCAGCTATCGCGGCGGCTCATCACGAGCGATGGGATGGTGCCGGCTACCCCCGCGGCCTGAAGCATGCGGAAATTCCGATCGCGGCCCGGGTGGTTGCGGTCGCAGACGTCTTTGATGCACTGACGACCAAGCGGCCCTATAAGCAGCCAATGCCGCTGCCGGCGGCTCGCGATTACCTCATCGAAAATAAGGGGCGGCAATTTGACCCGGCTTGCGTCGAGGCTTTCTTGTCGCGCTGGGACGCAGTGGTGGCGATCGCCAGACGGCATAACCGGACGCCGATCCAGAAAGCGAATCAATCGGCGCATTCGTCAGCGGCCGAGCGGGAGGTCGATGGCGCGGAGGAAGGGCGTTTGCTGACGGCTTGCCCAGCGGCTTGCGCGCAGGGCGATTTCGTTCGACGACCCACTACCTGAAGAGAAACCTAATTCCGCATCGTCCGTCAGCGGCTGGTGACGCACCGCAAGGCTCGTCGGATGAATATGAAGTATCGTCTTGGCAGTAAGTGTGTGAGCGGACATCGCCGCTGGAGGCTATCCCAGCGTTTCGCTGACCAGACGCTACGATCAGTCGAACATATTTGTATCGGAGGCGCCCCCAGCGGCTACGATTTTTGTTTTAGGATTCTCTGTTCTCAAGTTCAGCCAGCGCAGCGAGCAACCCACATCAAAGCAAGTCTGACCAAGCTCTTGTCCCAGACCGGCTTTCCTAACCCCGGCTTCTTTTTGTCATGGCAACTGAGGCCTGTGCGGGATGTGAGGAATCGCAGATACTCGCGGCGCTACCATCGAGCGTGCGAAATCGCGGGAAATCGTAGTTTGGCGTACAAAATCGTGGCCCGTGGTAGCGGGGGTCCGCTACACCGCTAAACCTACTAATTCGGAAGCGCTGTTTTCCTATCGGCGAGCAGCCTAGCTGGCCCAGTCACGCCTTGATAGCGCGCCGAAAGCCGCTTTTTGTACGTAATCCGACGCGCCTCGAATGTGGATTGGGCAACTTCAGATACAGGAGGCGCAAACACCCGATCTCTGCGAAACGGCTCCCAAAACGCGAATCCGTCCTCCGACCCCACGCTCAGAAGCTACGGTTTGCGCAGCGACTAAGGGCAACATCGTTGAACTAGCCGCAACAGCGTTGTCGCGGTACTTGTTGTTTGGTCGTCGGTTCGAACGATCGGATACAGAGGAGATCGGGCGGCGTCAAACCATCGATGATCGCCTGCGCACGTGTGAGTTCATCGGCGGCGGGGGTGAGCACCTCATTCAGCGCCTTCGCATGGTCCGGCCGAACCAAGGATTTGCTGCGATAGCCCAGGCGGCGAGCAAATTTCGCCTCGCGCACCGCCCCCTCAAGATCGGTGAACGTGTAGGGCGCATCGATAGGCTCAATCCCGGCCGCACGGGTTTCCAGAACAAAGCGTCTGCGCGCATGGTCTTAGCTCTACGGCATCGGTGCCGCGTTCCGCACAAAGATCGTTGGCCAGGTCCTCGGCTCCCAGCAAGGCACAGCGAATACGCGGACTTCCCGCGGCGATCGCGCGGACATCGACAACGCCCAGTGCGGTTTCACACACCGGCAGTATTTCGGTGCTGTTCTCTGCGATATCGAGTGCGGCTTCCCAATGCGTTATCGCCGCATGCAACGCATGCATCTGCGCCGCGCTTTCACTCATCGGGTAAGCGATGACATCGGGCCGCGCCCTCATCGCCGCTGCCAGGTCAAGCATGCCATCTGCTTCCCGGGCATTGATGCGTATGGCCGCGACGCGCTGGCGCGTTCGACAATCCTCGACCTAAGCCTCCAGCAGCTCGCTGCGCCTCACTCCGTCTTTGTGGCGGCGGAAGTCCTCAAGATCCACGATCAGCGCATCGGCACCGCTATCCAGCATGGCAACGTGCGCCGTACGGTCCGCGGCAGCTCCGAAGATCCATGTGCGACGAAGGTCAGGATCGATGATAGCCATCTGAAACACCGTCTTGCGCGATCAAAGACTATTTTTGTAGCACAGCCGCGGAGAGATCGCATATCGCCGCTCGCCAGCGCGTGGATCCCGCTCAATGGTCGCCCAGCGCCAAACGCTGCCCATCACTTCCATCAGCTTGTTTGGAGAAAGGGCAGCCGCCGAAAGGCAGCGGCCAACTCAGCGAAGGAAGCAGACTGCTGGTCTGCTAGCGGAACTTGTATCTGTGATTCCAAACCACATAGAAGCTCGAGCGGCTGCTGACTAGTAGCCCCATCGAGGTTCTGCCATCACACATTGATACGTAGAGCACACCTCGCACGTGAGGTGGAGGACAAGCTAGGCGACGTTCTCAGTCCTTCCCGTGCTCGGCTGGAGCTTGTGCAGTAAGCTTGGTAACGGACCCGGCCTGACGAAGGCGTTCACCACGTTGCTTAGGAGCTGCGAGACGTTGTTCTCGAAGCCGTTGATGGGCAGGGCACTGCCGAATGCGATAGATCCAGTCGCAAACACCGCACCGTCATTCGGCGCCTCGAAGTACACCATATCGGCCCGCAGGATATAGTTGTGCGTCCCGCTGAAACCCTGATGCGCGTGCGCCCCCTCCTCGTCGTGGGCGATGTAGTTGTCGGGGTGACCACCCGACGATGCGATGATTTTGGTGTTGGGCGGTGTGCCGAACCCCAGCTTATAGCAGTCGATCTCGATGCCCGCCGCTCCGCCGTTGCCCAAGCCGAAATCGCCGATAAGCTCCCCCTCGATTCCCTCGGTGATCCAGGCCAGCGCGGGATCATAGCTGTCAGGCATCCGCCGGTAAGGCTGGCTATGGGCGAAGCCCTCGCCGGCAAACGTGTTGCCGACCAGCTTCTGGCCCCAGCGCTGGAAGCCGGTCCAGATTCCGCCCATCTGCCCCGTCGTGGCGAGGTAATACTCGCCCGGCCGTGCCGCCCAGGCGATCCAGTGTCCACCGGTTTTGCGGCATTCCATGATCCACGGTTCGTCGTCGCGAAACGCCACATTACAGCAGAAGCTGTTCGCACCCATGCAGATGAAGCGCCCACCACCGGCGATATAGTCCTCGTGTGCATCGAGCATGCGTTCGGAATGATATTCCGGATGCGTGGAATTGAGAATGCATGCATAGGGGGCCATCGCGGCGACACCCTCGCGATGAACATCTTCATCGGTCAAGACGTCGTAGTCGTATCCCTTGTGCTCAAGCCATGCCAAGATCGAGAGATCCGCTGGGAAATTCCAAGGCAGATCGAAGGCGGAGATCCGGTATTTCGGCCGCATGTTCACCATCGGGCGACGATAGCTCGAATAGCAGATGCCCGCGCCATCCGCGTGCGAGTCGTAACAGCCTCCGCCAAATTCCGGATTTTCGTAGATTTCAATGTCGACCTCGGAGATCGTCGGTGGCTGACCGGCCATTGGCTGCACAATGTGGCCGTCGGTCGCGAAGCGCTCATTGGCATAGGCGATATAGGTGGCGGTGGAAAACAGCAGAGCGATTCGCCCGCTTGGCACGCGCGGCCGGACGAAGAAGACGATGTACTCCTCGGCCAGGCCCTTGCCGTCGCCACCGCGTACTCGCATCGCGTAGGCGCCGCTGCGCAGCGTTTCGGGCAGCTCAAGCCTCTTTGTGACTTTCCAGTTGCTGTCGATCATTGCGTCGGCGTGGAATTCGATGCCGCCGTATTCATGCGGGGCGAGACGGAAGCAGTCATTACGGCCGTTCCAGTTGTAGCCGGTCTGCGCTCGCACCGGCCTGTTGTGGCCGTTCGCATTTAGCCGGTTTGGTCCGATGTCGACCACGACATCGCCGATGCCGTGATCCGTGTAACCCTTCGTGGTGTCCCAATATGCCACCATGCCGTATGACGGAGGCTGCCCGCCCGAGCGGATCACGTCGAGCTCATCGCGACCCAATGGGCGATCGAACACACCACATCGGTCGATCTTCCCGCAGTAGAGCTGCGACACGAAGTGACCGCGCAGTGCGTGCCAATCGCGCGAACCGGCCACGAGGAACGGCGTATCGGACAGGTTGTTTTGCCCGAACCGAAACACCTCTGACACATGCGATCGATATTCGACCGGCGCGACCTTGCTGAGCAAGCTATTGTAGCGGTTCATGACCCCTTCTTGGTAGAGGGTGGCGCGACCGCTTCGCGCATCGAAGGTGGCCGCGACGAAATACCAGGCCTGTTTCTGCAACGGCAGCTCCGTCTGCAGATAATCGACCTCGTTCCCGCTCCCGACCCAGAACTCCAGCCTGCCGCTCGGATTGATCCCGAGGCCGTAGCCGCGGTTCTTGTCATTGTCCCAGCGGCCGAGCAGACATTGGCGATGCCCGACATCCGGCCATGTCGGCCAGATGAATGCACAAAGCGTGATGCTGCCATCCAGCGCGAGCTTGCGGTCGGGGTCGGCGACCTCGAGAAAGGATCCGACCTGCGTGAACTGCTTCTCGACCCGCCAGGTGCCGTTTGCGACGCAGTCGATTTCCTCCTCGATGAATCCCGGACCATGCGGGTGCTCGTCGCCATGGATCAGACGCACGAGATGGGCTTCAGCGGTGGACGTGCCGTCGGCGCTGACATGGAACTGGATGGTATCCCCGGGCTTCACCGAGATCTTGTCTGCGTAACCGAATATCTTGATCTGCGCCATGGTGCGGAGTTTCCAATCGAGAAGCTGAGCGAGGCGCCTGCCCCATCCAGCGTGTTGCAGCTATATCTCTAGGCTTCGAGAAGGTCGCGAATGCAGCGCAGGAAGAGGCCATGACAGGCCTCGTTCGCCGAGGCGTAGATGGCCTCGTCAACCACGCGCGGGGAGGTCCCTCGATGCCCCGACAGCCTGACCACCTGATACTTGCGGAACGGCTCGACGACCTTGACCGCATATCTTTCGTCCAGCGGTCGTTGACGGAAATAGATCAACAATCGCTCGAGCCGCTCGCTGTGCTGGCCCAGCGGCGACCGCCGGTGCTCCTCGATCATCTCGGGCGTCACAAGGGTCCGCAGAAAGTCGCGGCGGAAGTTGTCAAAGCGATCCCGAACGACAATGTCGCGGTCCTGAGATCTGTCGTACTCGAGAGGCAGCATCCTCAACTCCCCGGAATCTGCAAATGTCTGTCGTGAACGGTGCCGGCCGGGCGTACCGGCACGGCATCCTGAGACGGATGTTTCAAGCCCACTGCTTTTCCTCATTGACCCAGGCGAACCCGGGCAACCTGCCCGCCCGGACGAACGCCTCGACAACGTTGGCCAGCACGCAGGACGAGTTGTTTCTGAAATTGTTGACCGGCAGCGATTGCGCGAACGCGACCGAGCCGCACGCGAACACAGCCCCTCCATGGGGCGCCGTGAAGTAGGTCATGTCGGCATGAACGCGCCAGTCATACGAGCCATAGAGGCCAAGATAGGAATAAAGAACGAGTTGCTGGTTCACGACATAGCTGTCGGTGTGCCCCCCCGACGAAGCGATGATCCTGGTGTGCGGCGGTGTGCCCAGGGCGCGGTCGTAATAGTCAAGGGCCAGCCCCGCCGCGCCGTTGTTGGCAAGGCCGAAGTCGCCGATGATCTCGCCATCGACACCTTTGGTGATCCAGGACACGGTGCGGTGATAGCTGTCCGGCATCCGCCGGTACGGCTCGCTTCGTCCACCGCCCGAGCTGCTTAGGCCGATCCCGACCAGCTTCTGGGTCGCCCGTCCAAGCACCTTCCAGGGGCCGCCGCGCATCCCGTCCGTGGCCATGTAGTGCTCGCCATAGCGCGATATCCACGGCTTGTACCCGTCATCACGGCGGCGACACTCCACGATCCACGGTTCGCCATCGCGAACGCCCGCAGTGGCGTTGAATCCGTTGCCGCCCGCATAGATGTAGCGGCCGCCGCCGGCGATATAATCCTCGGTCGCATCCAGCATGCGCTCGGTGTAGTATTCAGGCCGCGTGCCGCTGATGACGCAGGCGTACGGCGACAATGCCGCCGACCCATCGCGATGCAGATCCTCGTCGGTCAGGACCTCGTAGTCGAAGTCGCTCTGGTCGAGCCATGCGATGATCGAGAGATCCGCAGCCAACCCCGACGCCACGTCGAAACTCGGCGTTCTGTATTTCGGCCGCATGTTCATAATCGGCCGGTGATAGGAGCTGTAGCACACGCCGCTGCCGTCGGCGTGCATGTCGTAGGTCGACAGCCCGAAATCGGCCCGCATGTACATCTCGATATCGATGTCGGACAGCACGGCCGGCTGGCCCGTCAGGGCTTCGCGCTCAGGATGATCGAAGCTCAGCCGCTCGTTCGCAAAGGCAAGGTAAGTCAGCGTCGGAAACAGGAATGCAATGCGCGCCTGCGGCTTTTCCGGCCGCACGAAAAAGACGACGTGCTCCTCGCTCAACCTCGTTCCGCTACCTGAGCGCAGTCGCATGGCATAGCAGCCGCTTTTGAGACCGCGTGGCAGCGTGACGACCCTGGTCGACGTCCAATTGCAGTCCGTCAGCGCGTCGGCATGAAATTCGATCCCCCCGAACTCGTGCGGAGCCAGACGGAAGCAGTCGGTGAAGCCGTTCCAGTTCCAGCCGGTCTGGCCGCGAACGGGCCGGTTGTATCCTCTGGCATTCAGCTTGTGCCACCCGACGTCGACCACGAGATCGCCGATGCCGCGGTCGGTGTATCCTGCGCTCGTGTCCCAGAAAGCAACCAGGTTTTCCATTGCGGGGACAAGGCCGCTCCTGATCGTGTCGAGCTCGGCGGGCTGTAGGGGCTGATCAAACGCGCCGCACCGATCGATCTTGCCCCAATAAAGCTCCGACGCGCATGCACGCTGTTGCGCATCGCGGCCGCGCGAGCCTGCCATCAGGAACGGAGTTGAGGCGAGGTTGCCAGGCTTGCTCCGGAAGATCGCTGAGGTGTGGGAGTCGTAATCAACCAGTGCAACTTTGCCCAACAGGCCGTTGTACCTGTTGCCAACGCCGACCTGATACAAGGTCGCTTGCCGAGTCCTGGCATCGAAGGTCGCGGCCACGAAATACCACATCTGCACCTGCAGAGGGACGTCGGCGGCCAAGCGCTCGACGGTCTCTTCGCCGCGTCCGATCCAGAACTGCAAGCAACCCTTCTCGTCGAGGCCGATCCCATAGCCCTGCTTCCGGTCGCCGTCCCACCGGCCGATGATGGTTTGGCGCTTTCCGGACGCCGGCCAGGTCGGGTGGATGAAGGCGAACAGGGTGAAGCTGTCAGCGAACGCCAGCCGGCCTTCGGGGTCATCGACCTCGAGGAACGATCCCACTTGGGTGAACTGCCGCTCGACCCGCCACGTACCATTCGCGGTGCACGCTACCTCTTGCTCGACGAAGCCGGGTCCTGCGGGGTTTTGATCGCCATGGATCAGGCGCACCAGTTGCGCTTCGGCCGTTTCCGTTCCCTCGGCGCTGACATAAAACTGGATGGCCTCGCCCGGCTTGACCGAGATCCTGTCCGTGTAGCCAAATAGCCTGACCGGTGTCACCACCAACTCCCTCGTTTGCGATCGTCCCGAAGTCCGTCCCGCAGGCGGACACAACTTCTTCATTTCAAGTTCGATCAGGATTCCAGCAGATCCTGAACGCGCCGCATGAAGACGCCGTGGCAGGCCTCATCCGGTGTTGAGTAAATCCTGTCCTCAACCACGCGCGGCGCCACGCCGCGATGGCCGGACAGCGCCACGATGCGGTACCCCTCGAAGCGCTCCACAGCCATGATGGCGTACTTCTCCACCTGAGGACGGGTGCGGAAATAGATCAGCAGCCGTTCGAGTGCCTCGCTGTGCTGTCCATTGAGGGAGTGGCGATGCTCCTCGATGATCTCCGGCGACACCAGCGTCTTGAGATGGTCGCGGGTCATCTTGTCGTAGCGACGCTGATAGATGATGCTCTTGTCGTCGGTCTCGGTCGCCTCCTCCGGCAGCATCTCGCCGCCCTTTTCCGCCCGCGTCGACCTCCGCTCGCTCTTCTTCTTGTCGCGCCATGCACGGAACTGCGCCTTGATCCCGAACAGCCCGTTGCGGAGGTAGAGAACGACCAGCAGCATGATGAGGCCGATGATTATGAAGCGGGCCGGCCCCCATGTGTTCAGCACCTGATCGAAGAACACGACTATGAGGGTACCGACCACCGCGCCTTCCGCACGTCCGACGCCGCCGATTACCAGCATGGCGAGGCCGAGCAGGACGGTGTCGAAGTTGAAGATCGAGAACGCCACGCCGCCGAAATTCGAGGTGTAGAATCCGCCGATGAAGCCCAGCGCCGTCGACGAGATGAGGAACACCCAGACACGCGCCTGGCGAAAGTTCACTCCGGTCGCCTCGGCGAACGCCTCGCGCTTTTCGGGCGCCATGCGAAGGATTCGGCCAAGCCTGCGGCCGTTGACGAACCGGTAGAGCAGCAGCGCGAGCAGCATCAGGCCGAAGCAGGCGTAATAGGCCAAAAGCAGCTGACCCAACTGCGACCAATCTTCCGGCACGTAGGTCGTTGCGCCATACAAACCGCCGTTGGCGGACCCAAACTCCTTCGAGGTGACGAAGTAGACCCGGCAGAGCTCGTTAAGCCCGAGGGTAAGAAGCGCGTAGTAGAAGCCATCCAGCCGCGTGGCCGGCAGTGCGATGATCCCGCCGAAGACCAGCCCCACCAGCGCGCCGATGGGCGGCAACAGCCACCAAGGCAATGAGATCTTGATCGCAAGCAGTGCCGTAACGAACGCGGCCGTCCCAACCACTGCATAGGTGGCGAGCGAGAAGACACCCGCGGTGCCCATGATGAGCATCCAGCACAGGCTGATGGCCGAATAGATGCCGAACGTGGCTCCCGCTGTCAGCAGCGTGTTCTGCAGGTCGCCGGGCGTGAACAGGGGAGCGATCGCCAGCGCAAGAAGCCCCAGCACCCACCAGATCGGCCGCTTGTCGACGATCGTCTTCTCCGCGCGCAAGGTCTTGGGATTGTATTCCCCGCGCACGCGCAGCACCCGACGGCGCGTCGGCCAGTAGCGAAGGCGGTTCCACATCGTTCTGCCATGGCCCGGCCATTTGTAGTAGTAGCGCAGGCGGCCGACCGGGATCAGCTTCGTCTTCGATTGGCGCGTCTTTTCCCAGACCTCCTGATGGCTTCGGAACGGAATGGTCGGAAGTTCTTCAACGTCGCGCTTGCCACCCCAGACGAAGAGTGGATTGCGCCATTTGATGCCGCTATCAGGGGACATTGCTCAGGCCTCCCTCGCCTTGTCGAGCAGCCCGGCGATGCCGCGCGGTCGGACCAAGAGGATGACGATAATCACAACGAACTGGGTGATAAGAACGTAGCGGCCGCCGATCGACATGCCTGTCAGCGCCTCGTTGAGGCCGAGCACGATCGCGGCGATAACGGCGCCGCGCACGCTGCCAAGTCCGCCACAAAGCGCAATGCTGACGCCCTTGATCATTGGCATCAGTCCACCGAACGGCGAGATGTAGTAGGTCTGGGAGAGCAGGACGGCCGCGAGACCCGCCAATCCGCCCGTGATGCCCATGACGTAGAAGGAGGTCCGCCGCACGCCGATGCCGACAATGGAGGCGGCGTGAGGATTCATCATCATCGCTCGGATTTCGAGGCCGCGCCGGCTCGACTGCATCCACCTCAGAACGACTGCGAGCATCAGGACCGACGTCACCACGTTGCCGACCTTGTCGGCCGTGAAGACAGCACCCGGCAGGGACACCGACCAATTGCCGAAAATCTCGGGAAGGCTCTTCGAACGCGGACCGAACCACCAGAGCAGGAACTGCGTGCCGATCAGATTGATCGCGAGCGTCGCAATCAGGCCGCGAATGGTGAAGTTCGGCTTGTCGTGGATCGGTATAAAGCCGACAGCGCAGATGATCACACCCCCGAGAGCACCGGCGAGGATACCCGCAGCCAGCACTGCTGGGCCCCAAGCGGAGACATACTGGGCAAACATCCAAGCGCCATACCCTGCGAATGCGAATATGAAGCCGTAGGACAGGTTGAGCAGACCGAGGCTCGACCACGTGATCGAAATTCCGATCGCGAGCGTGCCGTAAATGCACGCAAGAACGATGGTGTTGCTGACAATGAACCAGATATCCATGTCTTACGCCTTTCGATAAACGTTCAACGCGAGCGCGGCGGAGGCCTCACCCTTGAGCTTGCCGACATGCATACCGATAACGCGGTCGACCCGCCCCTCGAGCAGTACAACGTTCTGCTCTGCAATGATCATGGCGGCATCACCGAGCTTGACCGCCATCAGCGCGTTGATCACGCTCTTGCCGATCTTGGGCGCCAGCCCGAGCGACGGCTCGTCTACCAAGAACAAGGACGCATCGGTCATCAGGCCGCGACCGATCGACACCATGCGCCGTTCGCCGCCCGACAGGCGACCCACCGGTACACCCATCAGCTTCCGCAAGGGTGGAAAGATCTCCAGGATGCGAAGCTTGCGCGTGGCGCGATCGCGCCACGCCGCCGCGGTGTAGGCACCGGAATCGAGATGCTCCTCGACTGTCAGGCCATGGAAAATCTCGTCACCCTGGGGAATCAGCGCTAATCCTGCGCGCACGATTTCGTGGGTGTAGCGCCCGGGCCCCTGGCTTCGCGTACGCCCAACCTCCCTGCCATTCAGCTTAATCGAGCCGCGCTGCCAGCCGGTGAGCCCCGCGATTGCGTAGAACAGCGTCGACTTGCCGTGACCGTTCAAGCCGACAATGCCGATCCGCTCCCCACACTGAACAACGAGATCGAGATCGTGGATGACGCGAACCGGTCCGTAGCCTGCAGACAAGCCCCTGACGTTCAGCACCTCGCGCTGGGGCTGACGCGCCGGATCGCCCTGCAGATGATTGCTTACCGAGATATTCATGCTTCGGCCTCTTCGCTGAAATCCTCGAAATAGGCCGCGTGGACCTTCGGATCCGCCATCACATCGTCCATCAAGCCCTCGGAGATGACCTCGCCGGCATCCATCACCAGAATGCGGTCGGCAATTGTCCCGAGGAGTTCGATGCGGTGCTCGACGATCAGAATCGCGATATTCATCTCCTTGGCGAGGATGCGCAGCAGCGTGTCGATCTCGTCGACCTCCGAATTGATCAGGCCCGCCGCCGGCTCATCCAGCAGCAGCAGAGACGGCCGGCGCATCAACAGACAGGCCAGCAGCAATTTGCGCCGGTTGAAGGTTTCGAGCTGCGTAGCCGGCGTATCCTCGCTGACCTTCAGGCCGACGAGGTCGGCGCCATATTCCGCGTCGAACCTGGTGAGGAAGGGACGATGCGCCTGCCTCGCGGCCTTGAACGTCTCGCCGACGGTCAACTCGTCAGGCACGACCGGCGTCTGGAACGTGCGGCCGATTCCTAGGCGGGAGCGGGAATACAACGGCAGACCGGTGACGTTCTCGCCCTTGAACCACACCGTGCCACTCTTCGGCGACATCCGTCCGGAGAGGATTTCAAACAGGCTGGTCTTCCCCGCGCCGTTCGGCCCGATGATGCCCAGCACTTCCCCGGCCTGGACGTGCAGGCTGATGTCGCGGAGAATTTCGCGGCCGCCGAGATCGAGCGAAATGCCGCTGCAGGAGAACAGGACAGGCTTCCCGCCCCGTTCAGCCTTGTCGCTCGAGGAGAGTTGCCTGAGCATCAGCTCCACCACGGCGCAGAGATGAGCTTCGTTTCCGAGACAGGACCGGGATAGACGATCTTGTGCTCACCGCCCTGAACCTGCACATAGAGCTGCGCGACGCCGGCCTCGAGCTTGCGCGCCTGCAGTTCGTCTCCGCCGTTGTCGGGGAAATGAAGTGCCTCCTGGTAGGGATTGCCCATGTCGACGTAGCCGCAGACGCCGCGCTGCGGATTGGCGCGGATCCAGTCGCAGACCTCGCTGAACTTCCGGGGATCGCCGACGGCCTCCCAGGCCTTCTTGAGGTAATAGGTTTGATCGTACGCAATGCCGGTGTAGGCGAGCCCCGCGATACCGGGAAAACGTTTCTTGTATTTCTGCCTGTAGGCGCGACCTCTCTCGTCGCCATAAATGCCCATGGTCGTGCCCCAGACGAAGCCGTTCGCAGCCGATCCGGCAAGCTCGAGGAATTCTGGCTGCGATGGCCCGTACTGGAGATAGACAAGCGAGTCGCGCACCGGGCTTGCAACGAACTGCTTGCAAAACGCGGCGTATTCAGCGGCCACCCAATGGTCCACCAGGATTGCGGCGGCGTCGACTTCCTTCATCTCGCGAATGACCGGCGCCCAGTCCTGCACGGGATACTGGATGTCCGTAATGCGGGCGACTTCGAACTTGCCGCGCCGCTTGATCGCCTGCTGCGCGGCGCGCGAAATGGTCTGGCAGTAACCGATCTGCTCCTGAATGATATGAACCTTGCGGTTCTTCGGCTTCCAGATGCCCCGCTGCTCCTCGTCCTCCAGCCAGAGAGCATAGGTCCATCCGTAGTTCACCTCCGACGGGCAGAACTGGAAGATGTGGTTGTATTTATCCGGATGCTCCTTGACCGCAGAGGTCCCGGCGCGTTGCGCGTTGCCGTTGATGTACGGACATTTGTACTTCACGGTTGCGTCCATCGCCGGCAGCGGGACGAGCGTGAAAGCAAACGAGATCGCGTCGACCTTGGCGTCAACGCAGGCGGCAAGCGCCTGCTTGGAGGATTCCGGCGACAGAACGTTCATGTCCGTCGTGGATAGCTTCAGCGGCCTGCCGAGAATGCCGCCCGCGGCATTGATCTCCTCCATCGCGAGCGTCGTGCCGTTTAGGAAGTCCTGATGGTCCGCGACACCCGCCGCAGCCGTCTGGCAGTAGGGAACGCCGAGAACGATCGGCTGGGCCGCAAATGCCGTCCGTCCAACAAATGGTGCCGCGATGGCCGCGCCGATGCCCGCGGTCACTGAACGCCTGGTGAGTTTGAAGACCATCTGAGCAACCTCTCCTGCAATCGCGCGCGGGTGCTCGGCATCGCGACCGAGACCGGGCCGGATTTCCTGTTGGGCTAAGACGGTGCGGTCAGGCGACCGTCGGGTGATAGCGGCCTCGATCCGTATCCCTACGGGCTGAGACGGTGGATGCGGCCGAACCGCATGGATCAAAGCCTCGGTTTTCTGCCGATTTTCAGCAATACGTCAGCTGACCGATTTTGAAGGCCGGTCTGGAGGGACCCGGAGTGATCCAGAACTACGCTGCGGGTGCGAACAGGGCTCGGGGGGACAACTTGCGCAGCAAGCCAAGCCCAGATTTTCATCAATCGACGGCGCTGCGGGTCCTCTCGCGTCAGAATTGCTGGCCCTGAATGAGGCGAAGTGTGACACTGCTTTGACTAGAGGAGCGACCGCTTCTAACATGCAATTGCAGCTTTCAGCTCGGTGTCTGACTTCGATCCAGGACAGTCGAGATCAGCAGAGCGAATGGCCACCGTAGTGATGTGGCACCTCGCGTTGGTTGGCGCGGTCCTTGCTCTGAGGCCGCGGAGGTCTCCGCAATCCCGCCGGGCTAACGGATCGTTAGCGGCCAAGAAGAAGATTCGATCACGAACCGTCGGCAAGATCTTTCACGAGCTGGAGGCTCACCGTGAACTCGGCAGCGATCGACCATACGATGTCAGCCACCGTCCGGCTCGACAAACCAGCGGCAGCCCTGAATGATCAGATCATCGATCAAGCGACCCAGGTCACCCGTCTGTTACGCGAGTTCGTGAGGAGCGAGGCAATCGCTCTGGTCGCGATGGATCCGATATCCCGAACCCACCGGTCTCTTGCCGACGACGGATATACGGACAGAACGATGTCCTACGTGCTCGACGGATTCCCTGCCGCTTGCCCCGCTTACGCCATCGCGCGCGAAAAGGACACGCACTCGCTGCGCTGGCGAGACTACAAGCGTGACTGGAATCTCTATCTGCCGGATACATTCACCGCCCAAGAATACCTGATGCCCGATGGATTCAGGGAAGGTTCGACGATGTGCCTGCGCGTCGCAGATGGCCGCTACATCGGGGCCATCCATATGAGCTGGTCCAGGGAGGCGCACGCCACCGACGAACGCCGCGAGATGACGGAGCGCTTCCGCCCGATTCTGCTGAACATCTGCGATCAGCTCAGGACACCACAGCTTCTGGCCGATGAGCTGGCGCCAGGCTCGTATGCGCTCGCCGTCTCCCCGAACGGTTTTGCATTTCACCTGCCCAACCGCAGTCCGGGGCCGCATCTCGGGGAAGGCGGAGAGCTTCGCCGGCTCGTGCTGGAGAAGGCGAAGTCCTCAAAACCGCAACGCTTCGTCTGGCCGGACGACGCCGGCCGCTGCCACCAGGTCACGATCACGCCCTGCCGCGGAAACATCCTCCTGATCACCGAAGAATGTATTCGCTGGCCGTACAATCTCTCGCTCCGCGAGATTCAGATCCTGCACCTCGTGACAAGCGGCGCCTCAAATCCCAACATCGCCGAGCAGCTCTTCGTGTCGCCCCGCACCGTCTCCACGCACATCGAGCACATCCTCGCAAAGATGGGTTGCGACTCGCGCACGCGGCTCGCGGCGCTGGCGGTGTCCGAAGGACTACTGCTGGCTGAGAACCCTTCGCGGCGCTCCCGAAAGCTCGCCGGCCATTGACCGGTCCCGCGACCGCATCAGCCGGATAGCCCGTCCTCCTTCGACGGTCCCTTCAGCAGTATCGCGAGCCCCGCGGCCACGAGGCAGGTAAGGCCAACACTCGCGAACTCGAGCGCATAGCCTGCAGGGCCGAGGGCCCCGACGCAGGCAGAAGCGATCGTAGCTCCTGCCACGTGCGCTGCCATCATCCAACCCATCGCCGTGCCGGTGCGGTGACTGCCGAGGTTTGCGGACATCAGCCTTACGAGCGCTGGAAACGTCAGCGCCGCATCGAGGCCGTAGAGCGCGCCGAGTCGCGCCAGCTCGACAAAGCTGAGGCCAGTGAATGGCAGCCACAGTAGCGCGAGCGCGCGGGCGACAAAGTAAATGGCCAGCAGCATGTGTGCGGGATAGCGATCCGCGAGATACCCGCTCGTCACACTTCCGATCGCACCGCCGAGCAGGACGATGGCCATCACGTCGGCGCTCCATGAGAGACCGAGACCCGAGCCCATGCAGAGGATGCCTTGTCCGCCGTCGATCAAGCCGGATGTCGACGCGCCACAGATGCAGAAGATCGCAGCCAGCGCCCAGAACTGCCAACACCTCGCTTCCGGACAAGACGGCGAGTGCCCGCTCAATGCCGACCGCTGCGGTGTGACTCTCTGTCCGGATGCCGGGACAAGTAGGATGACCGCGAAGGCTGCGGCCAGTACGACGACTGCAGCGGCATGGAACGCAATGCGCCAACCGAGCGCCTCGACCGCGCGCGATCCGAGCAGCAGTCCTGCCGCCGACCCGAGGAACTGCATCGACGTCAGAAGGCCAAAGCGCGTGCCGCAATGCGCCGCGCTGCCACGACTGCCGACCATCGCGCCCAGGATAGATGCGCTCAAGGCCCCGCTGAAGGCAACGCCTACCCCCCAGGCCAGAGCAAGGTGCCAGGGCGACGTCGCGCGCATCGTTGATGCAAGCGATACCGCGAGGAGGACCAGACTGGCGAACAGCGGCAATCGAACGCCCCATCGTTCAAGGCCATGCGCCGCCAGCTGCGACGCAAATGCAGAGACGGCGATGCCGAGCGTGATCGGCGAGGCGACGTCGGAGATTTGCCAGCCCAGGTCCCGCTGGATGGGGACGGCCAGCAGCGCGGGGAGGACACGCGCGGCCGAGCTGACAAAGACCGCTAAAGCGACGACGACAGAGGTCGTCGACGTCGCGCGCAGAACTCGTCGGACCGACGGGAGGCGGCCGGTCCACGATGCCGGCCGGATGAGCTGCGATGCGACGGGTGCGGTGGCGAGCCGTGCCTTACTCGGCGGCCTGCGCATGACAACTCGCGGTGTTCCTGTCGGGCGCGAGATCAATGCCGGGATTACGATCGAAAAAGCCGCTGGGCATCAGCTTGAAGCCGGTGAAGATGCAGGGTTGAACGGGAAAGTCTTCGGGACGCACCTGATGGTGAAGGCCGAAGACGTGCCAGAGCACGATGTCCGTGTTCTCGATGTTCCGGTTCTTCCTGACGAAATCGGAGACGCCTCCCGTGCCATCGGAGTGGTTCATGTGTTCGCCGGCCGGATAACGCTCTTCGGGATCGAAGGCGGTGACCCAGAGCTGGTTCTTGATGAAAGTCGATCGCCTACCCGACGGCGACTCGGGATGGATGAACGGCATCACCGGATGACTGGCCTCGAGCTTGTAGCCCGTCGTCGTGCCGACCCAATTCTTGCGGCTGGGATTGATGATCTTCCAGGCCCTATGTGTCGCCGGGTTCGCCTGACGACAACCGCCCAGCTCGGTCTTCAGAACCGTTTCATCCTCGTAGAAGCCGTTGCCATAGGCATTGTCCGGCCCCCAGGGATCGGCCTGCGTATTGAGCTCGACGACGCTATTGTCGTCGCCATCAACGTTCATGTCCAGCCGCGCGCAGAAGATGTGCTGGTGAATGTGGCCCACAACTCCAGGCGCGACCTCCTTCCCGTATTTGCCTGGTCGCCCCGGATGACACGCGGCCGTGTTGATAATGCCGGTTGCCTTGAGCTCGAATTGGATCGAGCCATCCGTGTGGAAGTACCAGAACAGGCCATATTCGTAGTTGGCGACCGTCGCGATGCAGGAGATGACCAGCCTGCGAGCACGGCGCGATTCGACCTTGTTGGAGCGGAAGTCCCAATGCTTCCACAGCAGGCCGGCATCCTCCTCGTGGATGCAGATGGCATTTTCGATGGTAACCACGTTGCCGTCCATCGTCGCGAGGTGCGCGTCGAGATAGGCGATGGCGCCGAGGCAGTCGCAGCCGAGCTTCAGCGAGTTGGCCAGCTTTCCGATACCGTATTCGCCGATGTCGAACACATTCTTCCGGAAGTGCCCCTTGTCGGTGGTGCCGTACGGCACGACCATCTCCACCAGCGATGCACGGTGCGCGATCGGCCGGCCGTCATAGCTAATGTCATGCAGGGTCAGGCCTTCGCGAGAATTGAAACCCACGAGCACCGACCAGCGGTCCCATTCCAGCCGATGTCCATCAAGCCTGAATGACACGCCCTCAGGCTGGACGATGTTGAGCGGCTTGTAGGGAGTTCGTGGGTTTTTGATGAACTCCACCTCGTAGTTCACCTCAGCTGTGGGGATCGGAATGATCTCGTGATCGTCGACACGGATGATTTCGTAAGTCTTGATGTCCACGATGGCGTTAAGTCCGCCGATCGGGTGCGCATAAAGGTTATCGTTCTCTCGTAGACGTACCCATGCGAAAACGTGGGCGAGATAACGACCGTCTTCCCCCGGAATATCGAAATTGCCGGCCGACCACGGATCGATGCAGACAAGCGACATGTCTTCGATGCCGCGCTTCCTGCAGGCCACAATGAACTGAGGATCTGCGCGCACGGCATCTTCAATGGCGGTGAACTGCTCGAGCTGGATCATCGGCTTGGCAGTTGGCAGATACTTCGACGTGAGCACCTTCCCTTCCGACAACGAGACCGTCAGGCGCCAGATGCCATCCTCTTTGACTTTGAAGAGATTGACCCTTGCCGCCCTCCTTATCGGATCTCCGCGCTTGTACTGACGCACGACCGCCTTCTCCGGCTCCAGGAGCTCGATCGTCTCAAAAAGGAAATCCGGGCCATACTGCGGATCATTGCGGACGATCTCCACAATTGAACGAATTTCTGCTGCCTTCAAAGGATCCAGAGGATGGCGCAACTCGTCCGCTCGGTCGTTCCTGGAAGCGCAGGCGCAGGATGACTCACAGGTGACTTTATCCATTTGCTGTCTCCTTGCAGTGCTGCCCGCGGCTTCTACGAAGCCCGGGATGCTGGCTCCGACGTTCGCGATCCTTTTCCGGCACTACCGATCACTCCATCCGAACTGGATGGCTTGCGGCCAATCGCATTTCCATGCTTCCGATGCTCACCGATCTTGGGCAATACGTCAGTCGACCGATTTTGCGCATCCACCGGATTTGGCACCCTGCGATTCAAATGTGGCGTGGTGACTGGATGAGGCTCAAGCTGACTCGCCCTTTGATCCTAACGTCACTTTCTCTCCCCCGAACAGCGAAACCCCGCATGGGACTCGGTGCCACGTCGCCCTGTTCTGCGACATCATCTACATGGCGGACGACGCGCCTATCGGAGATACGCACGTCAGGGCCGGCGTGGTGGCGGGTGATGGTGGTACCATCATCTGGCCCCAGCTATTTGGATACGCTCGCGCCAACGAATTTCTCATGAATGCGCGCGCGGCGGAACGCATGGGTCTGGTCAACCACGTGGTTCCGCGAGCCGATCTCGATCGCATTGTACTCGAGATGGCACAACGACTTGCAAACGGGCCGAGAGATGCGATCCGTTGGAGCAAAGTGTGCGCGAATGTAGGGGCAATTGTCGCACTCGATTCTCGATGCCTCCATGGCCTACGAATTCCTGACTCTTCGTAGCCCGACGCGCAAGGAGGCAATCAGAGCGCTTATCGAAAAGCGCAAGCCGCACTTCCACGGACCCTGAGCGCTTTCGTGATTACTCGGCCCACACACGTCGAGGAATTACTGGAGTTATTGTGCAACCGGTCGCCATTGAAGCGGTTCAGCTCCCTTGCCGGCGAACAAGTCGCCTCAACTGTCTCGATCGCACTTTGGAGTTGAGCAAAGGCGGAGCGAGGAGTGCGAACTTTCCAGACCGAGGTTCGCTCGTCAGCGCCCGAGTCGCCCCTTGGGGGCTCTTATCGTCGTTCACAGCCACCAATTAAAGCGGTTTGGCCGCACTCGAAGAGCATGCTCACGCTATCGCTGGTGAGATTTTCTTTGATCTCCCGGTGCACACGTCGTGCACACGCTGCCTTCTAACCGACTGAAACTGCTGAACTATCGCTCCAATCCATCATGGGCTAGTTTGAGCCAGTTCCAGCCAAACTACAGAAATTAGAATAAGCTTCAGGAAAAAGCCGCCGCACAGATCGGGAGCATTGATACTCTGACGGCCTATCGGGGCGTCAAGTCTCGGATCCGCCACATCGCGACACCCGC
Organism: Bradyrhizobium sp. ISRA464; assembly: GCF_029910095.1. Taxonomy (NCBI): domain Bacteria; kingdom Pseudomonadati; phylum Pseudomonadota; class Alphaproteobacteria; order Hyphomicrobiales; family Nitrobacteraceae; genus Bradyrhizobium; species Bradyrhizobium sp. ISRA464. The sequence continues at coordinate 5,754,382 of NZ_CP094526.1, forward strand.
TATTGCGGAAGCCCTGTTTCTTTGTCGAAGGACAGCTAGCTTGGAATTCGGCGTCCTGGCAGCGCACCGAAACTCGCCCTTTGTCCACTATCTCTCGCCGTCCAGCAGCAAGCCTTGTCCCTCGAGGCGCAACATCCAGTTGATAGGATTGATTCAATCACGACACGCTGGCCGACCACCAGTACTCGGACCGGCGCGGAATATGTGGGGCCAACGATGGGATGAAAAGCACGATACCGAACATCCCGCGATATGAATGGCGCGACGCGTCCGTAACGCAAAGGCATTAGCGCGCGGCTTCGAATCCACCGAGCACCGCCGTCAGATTGGCGCCGAGGATGTCGGAAAGATAGCCGCCCTCCTGCACCAGCACCGTCGGCAGCCCGAACCGGGCCAGCTCCTCGCCGATGCGGCGGAAGCCGTCGGTGGTGACGGCGAGGCCCGCAAGCGGATCCTTTTCGGAGGCATCGAGGCCGAGAGCGACCACGAGCGCGGTCGGCGCGAAGGAACGGATCGCCTTCTCCGCAACCGCGAGCGCCTTCATGTAGTCGTCGTTGCCGGTGCCTTTGGCCAGGGGAATGTTCAGGTTGGCACCGAGGCCGGGTCCGGCGCCGCGCTCATGCGCATAGCCCCAGACGAACGGATAGAAGAACGACGGATCGGCGTGGATCGACACCGTAAAGACATCCGGCCGTTCGTAGAAGATGCCCTGTGTGCCGTTGCCGTGATGCACGTCGACGTCGAGGATCGCGACGCGCTCGTGCTTCTGGCGCAGATGCTCGGCCGCGATCGCGCTGTTGTTGAGGAAGCAGAAGCCGCCGGCCATATCGCGATAGGCATGGTGGCCCGGCGGACGGCACAACGCGTAGACGGCGTCCTCGCCGTCGAGCACCATCTGCGCGGCGGTAACCGCGACATCGCTCGAGGCGCAGGCGCCGGCCCAGGTACCGGGGCCGATCGGTGCCGCGGTGTCGACCGTGTGCCAGCCGAGCTTGCCGACAATATGGGTCGGATAGGTGGCGGCGTTGCGCACCGGGTGGATGTTCGCGATCATTTCCGGCCCGGCATCGCCAAGCGCGGACCACGCCTCCCAGGCCTCGGCGAGAAAGCTCAGATATTCCGGACTGTGCACGCGCGCGCGCGGTCCCTGCCCGAACGCAGTTGGCTCGACCAGCGTGTGCCTGTCGGCCTTCAGCCCTGCCAGCAGGCGATCCGCACGCTCGGGTTGCTCGGTGGTGCGCTGAACCACGCCGCGCACCAGAAAGAATTGCGGATCATGGCTGCGATGCAGTTCACTATAGACGGCCTTCACGGGATACTCCTGTTCGATGAATGAGTGAGATGGATCGCGCGACATCGCGCCTGAGCAAGATCACGCGCGTCTATTTCGCCGCCACTGGCCACGGCGGAATCTCACGCACCAGCCGTCCGACTTCGCGCCAGGCATGACCGATGTGATAGTCGACATGCGCGACGATGCGTTCGGGATGGCCCGCCTCGATCGCGGCGAGCACCGGCTCATGCGTGCGCGCGATCTCGTGCGGATCGTCGTAGAGGCGGCCGATCAGGCCGATCACCATGCGCAGCTCCGAGGCGAGGTCGTCGAACAGCCGCAGCATCCGCCGGTTGCCGGCGATCTCGCAGATCAGGCGATGAAAGCGGTAATCCTCCTCGACCTGCCGCGCCGGATCGTCGAGATCCGCCGTCTCGTGCAGCACCTCGATCTGCCGGCGCAGCATGTCGCGCGTCTCCGGCGTCAGGTTGCGTGCCGCGAGCACCGCGGCGTGCCGTTCGACGCAGAGACGCAGATCGTAGATCTCGTCGATATCATCGGCGGCAAACTGCCGGACAAAGAAACCGCGGCGTGGATTGGCGACGAGCAGACCTTGCTGCTCGAGCAGCCGCGCCGCCTCCCGCACCGGAGCCCGGCTCACCCCCAGTTCGCGCGCGATTCCAGCTTCGACGACCTTCGATCCCGGCGGCAACTGTCCCTGAACGATGGCTTGGGTCAGGCGACGGGCGACCTGGCCAACCAGGTCTGTCTCGTTGAGGGCCGGCAAGCCGACCGGAGGGGAAATCGTGCGCATCAAAAGGGTCCGTTTTGACCCTTGTACATCATTTAATCGCCGACTGTCGACAGTTTAGGCTTGATCAATTCTTAGATTGTCGACAGTTTAGTGACGCGGGCATTGCAACGCAACAAGAACGGCCCGCGGACAGGGACTAGCAGCAACGATGACGACGCATGTGCGGCCCGACGCCGTAAAGGACCAAAACCAGCAATTCCGCATCGACCTCGCCGCAGCCTACCGGTTGATTCACCGGCTCGGTCTCGATGACAGCATCTACACCCACATCTCGGTGCGGCTGCCCGGCAGCCATGACCGCTTCCTGATCAATCCCTACGGCATGCGCTTCGAGGAGGTGACGGCCTCCAACCTTGTCACCGTCGATCTCGATGGTGTCGTTATCGACGATCCGCTCGGGCTCGGCATCAATCCGGCCGGCTTCACCATCCACAGCGCGGTCCATGCGGCGCGCCCGGATGTCGCCTGCGTGCTGCACACCCACACCGTCGCCGGCGTCGCGGTGTCCTGCCAGAGGCAGGGACTGTTGCCGCTCAATCAATGGTCGATGCAGTTCACCGGCTGTCTCGCCTATCACGACTATGAAGGCATCGCGCTCGATCTCGACGAACGGCAGCGTCTGGTCGCCGACCTCGGCGACAAGTTCGTGATGGTGCTGCGCAATCACGGCATGCTGACCTGCGGCCGTTCGGTCGCCGAGGCCTTCAAGCTGATGCACAATCTGGAACGGTCCTGCCGCGCGCAGCTCGCGATCCAGGCCGCCGGCGCCGAGATCGCGCCGCTGTCCGATGCGGTCGCGCGCAAGACCGCCGGTCAATACGCGACCTTCTACGACGCCATCGAGACCAACGGCGTGCCCGACGGCGAATGGGACGCCTTCAAGCGCATGCTCGCGCGCACCGATCCGGACTTCGTGAACTAGTTGCCAGCCATAGCCCGGAGCTGCCGCCGGGACATTCCAGCAAGAGAGATTGGACATGTTGAAACGAGTGTTGCTGAGTCTTTTGGTGGCGAGTGCCCTGAGCACCGCGGCATTCGCCGAGGAACCGAAATCCGGCGGCGTGATCAACGCGGTGATCCAGCCGGAGCCGCCGGGCCTGATGGTCGGCCTGGTGCAGAACGGACCGACCCAGATGGTCGCCGGCAACATCTATGAAGGCCTGCTCCGCTACTCGCCGAAGCTCGAGCCGCTGCCCGGTCTCGCCGAAAGCTGGAGCGTCAGCGAAGACGGCAAAGTCTATACGTTCAAGCTGCGCAAGGGCGTCACCTGGCACGACAACAAGCCGTTCACCTCGGCCGACGTCGCCTTCTCGATCGATTTCCTCAAGCAGACCCATCCGCGCGCCCGCGGCAACCTCGCCCAGCTCGACAAGGTCGAGACGCCGGATGATTACACGGTCGTGTTCACGCTGAAGCAGCCATTCGGCCCGTTCCTCGGCATCTTCGAGGTCGGCTCGCTGCCGATTATCCCCAAGCACATCTACGAAGGCACCGACTACAAGACCAATCCCGCGAACAACACGCCGATCGGCACCGGCCCCTTCATGTTCAAGGAATGGCAGAAGGGCTCGTTCATCCGCCTGGTCAAGAATCCGAACTACTACATCAAGGGCTTGCCTCATCTCGACGAGATCTACTGGCATGTGATCCCCGACGCCGCCGCACGCGCGGTGGCATTCGAGACCGGCAAGATCGACGTGCTGCCCGGCGGTTCGGTCGAAAACTTCGATGTGCCGCGCCTCACCAAGCTGAAGAATGTCTGCGTCACCGGCGCCGGCTGGGAGTTCTTCAGCCCGCACTCCTGGCTGTGGCTCAACAACCGTTCCGGCCCGACCGCGAACAAGAAATTCCGCCAGGCGCTGATGTATGCGATCGACCGCAACTTCGCCAAGGACGTGATCTGGAACGGTCTCGCGAAGGTCGCAACCGGCCCGTCGGCCTCCACGATCAAGTACTACACCGACAAGGTGACCACCTACGACTACGACCCGGCCAAGGCCAAGGCGCTGTTGAAGGAAGCCGGCTACAATGGCGAGAAGGTCCGCCTGCTGCCGCTGCCCTATGGCGAAACCTGGCAGCGCTGGGCCGAAGCCGTGAAGCAGAATCTGCAGGACGTCGGCATCAATGTCGAGATGATCGCAACCGACGTGCCCGGCTGGAACCAGAAGGTGTCCGACTGGGACTACGACATCGCCTTCACCTATCTCTACCAGTATGGCGATCCCGCGCTCGGCGTCGGCCGCAACTACATATCGAGCCAGATTTCCAAGGGCTCGCCGTTCAACAACGTCGAAGGCTATTCGAACCCCGAGATCGATCAGCTGTTCGCCGACGGCGCCACCGCCTTCCCCGACTCCAAGCGCGAGGAGATCTACCTCAAGGCGCAGAAGATCCTGACCGACGACGTGCCGGTGGCCTGGCAGCTCGAACTGCAGTTCCCGACCATCACCCGTTGCAACGTCAAGAACCTCGTCACGACAGCGATCGGCGTCAACGACGGCTTCCGCGACGCCTGGCTCGACAAGTAACGACGCTTCCCACCGCGGCGCCATCCAGCGCCCCGGTTTCCGCCGTTTCCTCGAACGCAACCGACCCCACCGATGCTCGCATTCATTGCCCAGAGACTTGCCAAGGCCGTTGTCGTCCTGCTCGCGATCGTGGTCTTCAACTTCATGCTGATCCGCATGGCGCCGGGCGACCCGGCGATGGTGATGGCGGGCGAGGCCGGCGCCAGCGACAAGATCTTCGTCGCGCAATTGCGCGAGAAGTTCGGGCTCGACCAGCCGCTGCCGGTCCAGCTCTACCGCTACGTCAAGGGTATCGTGACGCTCGATCTCGGCTTCTCGTTCCGCCAGCAGATGCCGGTGGCAAAGTTGATCGCCGAGCGGCTGCCCGCGACGCTGCTGCTGACCGTCACAGCCTTCGCCATTTCGTTGCTGCTCGGCGTTCTGTTCGGCACGCTGGCCGCACGCTTTGCCGGCACCTGGGCCGACACCGCGATCACGATACTGGCGCTGATCTTCTACGCCACACCGCTGTTCTGGGTGGCGCTGATGGCCATCCTGCTCTTTTCGGTCTCGATGGATTGGCTACCGAGCTTCGGTTACGAGACCGTCGGCGCCAATTACACCGGCTTCGCCCATGTGCTCGACGTCGGCGCCCATCTGATTTTGCCGGCAACAACGATGGGCCTGTTCTTCATGGCCACCTATGCCCGCATGACCCGCGCCTCGATGCTCGAGGTGAAGCGGCACGACTTCGTCAAGACCGCGCGCGCCAAGGGCCTGCGCGATGCCGTGATCCAGCGGCGCCACGTGCTACGCAACGCGCTGCTGCCGGTGGTGACGCTGGCGGGCTTGCAGGCTGGCACGCTGGTCGGCGGCGCCGTGCTGACGGAAACCGTATTCGCCTGGCCCGGCATCGGCCGCCTGATGTACGAGGCGCTGTTGCAGCGTGACTACAATCTGCTGCTCGGTGTTTTCGTGGTGTGCTCGGCGATGGTACTCGCCTTCAACCTGATCACCGACCTGATCTACCGCGCGGTCGATCCCCGCATCGAGTTCGCCTCATGAGCAAGTTCTGGCGCACGATGCTGCGCAACCCCGGTGGCGTGATCGGCCTCGTGATCCTGCTGCTGGCGATTGCGATCGCGATTTTCGCACCCCTGCTGTTTCCCACCTCGCCCTGGCGCATGGTGCAGCGGCCGTTCCTGCCGCCGTTTACGGTGCCCGGCCTGCCGCTCGGCACCGATGCGCTCGGCCGCGACGTGCTCGCCGGCATCATCTATGGCGCCCGCGTCTCGCTGCTGGTCGGCCTCGTCTCGACCATGGCCGCGCTCGCGGTCGGGATTCCCGTCGGCGCCCTCGCGGGCTATTTCGGCGGCAAGATCGGCGACGCGCTGATGCGCTTCACCGAATTCTTCCAGACCGTGCCGAGCTTCGCACTCGCAATCGTGCTGGTCGCGATCCTGCAGCCCTCGATCGTCTCGATCGTGCTGGCGATCGCGATCGTGAGCTGGCCGCCGGTCGCCCGCCTGGTCCGCGGCGAGGTGCTGTCGCTGCGGACCCGCGAATACGTCCAGGCCGCAATCGTCACCGGACAGTCGAACGGCTGGATCATCTGGCGCGAGATCCTGCCCAATGCGCTGTCGCCGGTGATCGTGCTGGCCTCGCTGATGGTCGCAACCGCGATCCTGCTGGAATCCTCGCTCTCGTTTCTCGGCCTCGGCGATCCCAATTTGATGTCCTGGGGCTACATGGTCGGCGCCGGCCGTACCGTGATCCGCCAGGCCTGGTGGATCACGCTATTCCCAGGCATCGCTATCCTGCTCTCGGTGCTGGCGCTGAACCTGATCGGCGAAGGGCTCAACGACGCGCTTAATCCGCGCCTCAACAAGGAAGGGCGTTGACGCATGTCGGCCGCGACAATCGTTTCGATCAGGAATCTGAAGCTCGCACTGCCGCCGGGCTCCGACCGTCCCTACGCCGTCGACGACGTCTCCTTCGATCTTGTGCCTGGCAAGATTCTCTGCGTGGTCGGCGAGTCCGGCTCCGGCAAGTCGATGTGCGCGCACGCGCTGATGGGGCTGTTGCCGGACACCATCATCCGCGAGGCTGGCGAGATCGCCTATGACGGCCAGAACCTGCTCACCCTCGACGACGCCGGCTGGCTTGCGCTGCGCGGCCGCCATATCGCGATGGTGTTTCAGGAGCCGATGACTGCGCTCAATCCGCTGATGCGGATCGGCGACCAGATCGCCGAGATGTTCGAGGCGCACAATCTGCTGACGCCCCGACAACGCAAGCAGAAGGCGTTGCAGCTGCTGCGCGAGGTCGGCCTGCCCGAGCCCGAGCGTTCGGTGCGTGCCTACCCGCATCAGCTGTCCGGCGGCCAGCGCCAGCGTGCGATGATCGCGATGGCCCTGGCGCTGGAGCCCGCGATCCTGGTGGCGGACGAGCCGACCACCGCGCTCGACGTCACGACACAGGCGCAGATCCTCGAGCTGATCCGCGACCTGCAGCGCCGCCGCAACATGGCGGTCATGTTCATCACCCACGATTTCGGTGTCGTCTCCGACATCGCCGACCGCGTCGTCGTGCTCCAGCACGGCAAGGTGGTCGAACAGGGCGCGGCTGACGACGTGTTGCGGCGGCCACAACATCCCTACACTAGGGCGCTGCTCGCGGCCGTGCCCTCGATGCAGCCGCCGGTGCGCGCGCCGCTTGCGGATCGCGCCAGAGCCGTCGAAGTGGTTGGCCTCGACAAGACCTATGTCAGCGGCGGCGGCTGGTTCCAGCCGGAACGCCGCGTCCAGGCTGCGAAGCAGGTCAATTTCGACATTCTGCAAGGCGAGACTGTCGGCCTGGTCGGAGAATCCGGCTCGGGCAAATCGTCCGTCGCCCGGCTCGTCATGCGGCTGATCGAGCCCGATCAGGGCACGGTGCGCCTTGGCGACACCGATTTCACCCGTATCGCCGGCAAGGCGCTGCGCAAGGAGCGCAGCCGTATCCAGATGATCTTCCAGGATCCATTCGCGTCGCTCAACCCGCGCCGCAAGGTCGGCAACATCATCGCCGACGGGTCGATAGCGCACGGCACTGATCCTGCGGTCGCACATAAGCGCGCCGCCGAACTGCTCGGCCTTGTCGGTCTGAATGCCAGTGCGATGGAACGCTATCCGCACGAATTCTCCGGCGGCCAGCGCCAACGCATCGGGATTGCGCGCGCGCTCGCGCTCGAGCCGGAAATCATCGTGGCGGACGAAGCGGTCTCTGCGCTCGATGTCTCGGTACAGGCACAGGTGCTGAACCTGCTGGAAGACCTCAAGGCGCGGCTCGGCCTGTCGATGCTGTTCATCACCCACGATCTGCGGGTGGCGGCGCAAATCTGCGACCGGATCGCGGTGATGCAGCGCGGCGCGATCGTCGAGCTGAAGCCGACCGCCGCGCTGTTCACGGCGCCCGAACATACCTACACGCGCGAGCTCCTCGCCGCGGTGCCCGGCCAGATTTCCTCATCGCGTGCGGCCTGAGCCATGCGTTGCGTCTTGATCAGCAGCAGCCTCGATCTTCGCGACTATTTCGGCGCGGAGCTGGCACGCATTGCGCCACGCGTCGAGGTAGTCGATCATGCCGGCGGTGCCGCGGATGTCCGTCTCGCTTTGGCCTGGCACCCGCCCGACGACGCGTTCGAACGCTATCCCGACCTGCAGGCGGTGTGCTCGATCGCCGCCGGCGTCGACAACATCATGGCCTGCCCGAGCCTGCCGCCCGGCGTCGACGTGGTGCGCGTGGTCGATCCCGGACAGGCGCAGATGATGTCGGGCTTCATCGCCTGGCATGCAATCGGGCATCAGCGCGGCCTTGCCGCCTTCAGCGCCCAGCAGCGTGACCGGATCTGGCAACGCCGCGCCCAGCGGCGCCCGCAGGATGTTCCGGTCGGCATCCTCGGCAATGGCGAGATCGGCCGGCGCGTCGCCGTCGACCTCGCCCATCTCGGCTTTCCCGTGATGTCCTGGAGCCGGACCGCCAAGGTCATTTCATCGGCGAGCCGCAGTTTCCACGGGCCGGCCGGTCTTGCCGCGATGCTCGACGAGACCGAAGTGCTGGTCAACCTGCTGCCGCTGACGGCGGAGACGCGCAACATCCTCAACGGTAATCTGTTCGGCAGGATGCGCCGCGGCGGTTACCTGATCCAGGTCGGCCGCGGCGAACATCTGGTGGAGGCCGATCTGCTCACGGCGCTCGACAGCGGTCACCTGTCCGGCGCGGCGCTCGACGTCTTCGCGACCGAACCGTTGCCCAAGGCGCATCCGTTCTGGCATCATCCCCAGATCGCCATCACGCCGCATGACGCCAGCGACGTCAGTATCAGCGCCGTCGCGACCACGCTTGCCACGACCGCGGACGCGATCCGCGCCGGACGGCGCCCCCCGCATGCGATCGACCGCGCACGCGGTTATTGATTGCGACACGGAGGAGCGTCAGATGCAGAACTCGCGTTTGTCCGCCGATGCCGTGCACCCGCTCGACGGGCTGCGCGCCGCCGGGCCGATTGTGGAGGCGCGGGCGCAGACGCTGGCCAGGGACTATTACGGCCTGGCGGCCGAGATCCGCCGGCTCGATAGCGAGCGGGACCAGAATTTCCGGCTGCGCACGCAGGACGGAGGCGAATACGTCCTCAAGATCGCCAATCCCGCCGAAGACCGTGCCGTCACCAATCTGCAGACCGAAGCGCTGCGCCACATCGCGGACCGTGATCCGCTGCTGCCGATCCCACGCGTCATTCCCGCACAGGACGGCGCGGTCGAGCTCGAAATCGGCTTCGACGACGGCTCGATGCGGGTCGTACGGCTGTTGTCATTCCTTGCCGGAACGCCGATGCATCAGGCGCCACCATCGGCGACGCTGCGCCGCCACGTCGGCCAATGCGCAGCGCGGCTTGCGCTTGCGCTGCGCGACTTCGTTCATCCCGGCGCGGGCCACAAATTGCTCTGGGACATCCAGCATGCCGCCGAGTTGCGGCCGCTGCTCGACGCGGTACCGTCTGCCCAGCGCCATCTCGTCGAGCGTGTCCTCAACCATTTCGAGGCCGACGCCATGCCTGTGCTGGCGCAGCTTCCAAAGCAAGCGCTGCATAACGATCTCAATCCGCACAACATCGTCGTCGACGCGGCCTCGCAGGCCCGCGTCTGCGGGATCATCGATTTCGGCGACCTGACTGCGACCGCCCGCATCAACGACCTCGCGATCGCGGCTGCCTATCAGGTGACCGACAGCGAGGATCCGCTGGCGCCGGCGCTCGATCTGGTTGCGGCCTATCACGCGGTCTCGCCGCTCGAACCGCGCGAGCGCGGCATCCTGTTCGACCTGATCGCGACCCGCATGGTCATGACGATCGTGATCAGCAACATCAGGGCCGCTCGCTATCGGGAGAACAGCGCGTATATTCTGCGCAACAACAGACAGGCGTCGGCCCGGCTCGCCCGGATCGCGACGCTGACGCGAACACAGGCTACGCAGCAGATCGAGCGTGCCTGCCAGGGGGAGTGATACAATGCCGGCCGAAGCCTCGACCCAGGAGCTGATCGCACGCCGAAACCGTCTGCTCGGGCCCGCCTACCGGTTGTTCTACGAGCAGCCGCTGCATGTGGTGCGTGGCGAAGGTGTCTGGCTGTACGACGCCGCAGGCAACCGCTATCTCGACGCCTACAACAACGTCGCCTGCGTCGGCCACTGCCACTCGCATGTCATCGAGGCCATCGCGCGGCAGGCCGCGGTGCTCAACACCCACACCCGCTATCTGCACGAGACCATCCTCGATTACGCCGAGCGGCTGCTCGCGACCTTTCCGGCCGAGCTCGGCCAGGTGATGTTCACCTGCACCGGCAGCGAGGCCAACGATCTGGCGCTCCGCGTCGCCCGCACCTGCACCGGCGGGACCGGCGTCGTCGTCACCCGGACCGCCTATCACGGCGTCACCGGCGCGCTCGCCGAGTTGTCGCCGTCGCTCGGCCTGCCCGAGCCGACCGCTCCCCATGTCCGGCTGGTGCCTGCGCCGCAGTCCGCCGACGATGACACGGGCGAGACCTTTGCAAGCCACGTCCGTGCAGCATTCGAGGATATGGCACGCAGCGGCATTCGCCCGGCCGCGCTGCTGGTCGACACGATCTTCTCCAGCGACGGCGTATTCGCCGATCCGCCGGGCTTCCTGCGGCCGGCGGTGGATGCCGCGCGTGCGGCCGGCGCGTTGTTCATCACCGACGAGGTGCAGCCAGGCTTTGGTCGCTGTGGCGAGGGCATGTGGGGCTTTGCCCGCCACGGCGTGGTCCCCGACATGGTCACGATGGGCAAGCCGATGGGCAACGGCCATCCGATCGCGGCGATGGCGGCGCGACCGGAGTTGCTGAAGGAATTCGGCGCGCGCTCACGCTATTTCAACACCTTTGGCGGCAATCCCGTGTCCGCCGCCGCCGGCATGGCCGTGCTCGACGTAATCGAGCGGCAAAGCCTGGTCGAGAACGCCAGGCGCACCGGCACTTATTTGCGCGAGCGGCTCACCGCGCTGCGCGCGAGGCATGAGCTCGTGGCGGAGGTTCGGGGTGCTGGTCTCTTCATCGGTGTCGAGCTCCGCCGCGGCGACTCGGCCGCCGCGGGTGAGACGACGAAACTGGTCAATGCAATGCGCAGACGGCATATTCTGATCAGCGCGGCCGGTCCCGGCGCCAATGTGCTGAAGATTCGTCCGCCCCTGACATTCGGCATGGAGCACGGCGATCTACTGGTCGAGGCGCTCGATCAAGCGCTACAAGAGAATTCGATAGACTGACGATCTCGCGGATTGCTGGTCTTCGTCAGCAGCGGGCAATACCTTCATGCCGCCCTTCAGCCTTACCCCGCTGATACCGGCCTTGAGCATTTCCGCAACCAACCACACCGTCCGGTCCGTCGCAGCGTCGATCCCGAGGCCACGCGAGGACGCAGCTCATACTGGATGGGATGAGATTTTTCTTGATTTCTCGGTGCACACGTCATGCACACGCAGCCCTCTAAACATCTGAAGAATTTAAGCTTTCGCTCCAATCCATCATCGGAGCGACGGAGAATTTCCATTTCATCTCAATTGCTTACCCGCTACGCCGGTTCAATGCAACATGATGCTTTTGATAACCTTGCCCGTCTGATCCAACTAAAATATCGAAAACAACCCCATGCAAAGTAGCACCCCAGTTGGGAGTCGTTCGTGAAGAACTGGCGCGGCGCCCGCCTCAAGCGATGTTTCGAGCCGGGACGGTCTCGAAGAAGGCTCGGATGATGACACGCAAGAGCTCTGCGAGCCCGAAGTTATAGCCGGCAGCGGCGAGAACAGCGTTGATGCGGTCGCCGAGGCGTCCCTTGAGATAATTTCGGTCCATGCGGTGCTCGGCCTTGACGTGGCCGATGACGGGCTCGACAGCCGCGCAACGCTTCATCTCGCGACGGATGGAAGCTGTGACGCGGCGGACCTGACCCGAGATCCAGACCCTGAACCGATGCGGGTGGTTGTGACCGCGATATCCTTTGTCGACGTGGATACGGCGAGCCTCGACGCCGATGAGCTTCTCCATGTCGGCGATTACGGGACCGAGCGTGTGCCCATCGAAGGGATTGCCATGCAGGGCCTTGGCATGGAGCACGAACTGGCCGCCCTTCGGAGACGTCACGGGGGTGGCGATGCTGACCTTGCAGCCGAACTCGTAGGGCGCGCGGGCTTTACCCTTGCCGATGCACTCAACCTCCGGAGCATGTAGCGCATAGACCGTACGTATCCGAGCAAGGCCGCCTTGTGAAAAGGTTGGGAGCGTAGCTGACTGTCCTTATGGATGTGCATAAGGACAGTGCGGTGCTGAGCCGCATAGAGGTGGTGGAGACCGGTCGGCGGCGCCGGTGGACGAGTGGGGAGAAGCTCCGGATCGTAGAAGAGAGCTTCGCGGGGCCACGACTGGTTTCGGCGACCGCTCGCCGGTACGGGATCTCACGCCAGCTTCTGCTGAATTGGCGCAAGACTTTGGCCTCCAATCATGGGGCTGGAGAGGGTTCGATCGGCCCGACATTTGTCCCTGCGATAGTTGTGCCGAGCCCGCCCCCAACGACGGAAGCTGTTGAGGCAGGTCAGATTGAAATCGTAAGCGCGAAAGGGCTGCGCGTGGTCTTCGGTCCCGGCGTGGACGTCGAGGTGGTGGTTCGAATTGCTCGCGGACTGGAGCGCCGATGATCCCGATCCCGACGGGCGTGCGGGTGTGGCTGGCGACGGGCTACACGGATATGCGCAGAGGCTTCCCCTCCTTGGCGCTGCAGGTTCAGGAAGTGCTTGGTCAGGACGCGCTGGGCGGCCACTTATTCTGCTTCCGCGGTCGCAGAGGTGACCTGCTGAAGGTGATTTGGCACGACTCCCAGGGAGCCTGCCTATTTACGAAACGTTTGGAGCGGGGGCGATTTATTTGGCCTTCGGCGGTAGATGGCGCGGTATCGATCTCGCCGGCGCAGTTGTCTTACTTGCTGTCCGGCATCGACTGGAGGCATCCTCAAGAAACTCAACGTCCGACGCGGGTCGGATAGTCGTTTTACGGTTTGAATCTGCGGCTTGATCTGATTCAATGGCTTCATGATATCGAAGCCGGACGATCTTCCATCGGACCTTGAGAGTGCCCTGGCGGCGCTGCAGGCCGAGCGTGAAGCGCGGCTACACGCCGAGGCGGTGGCGGCCAGTGCGCGGGCGGAGCTGTCAGACAACGAGGCGCTGATCGCGCATCTGGAGCTGCGGATCGAGAAGCTCAAACGCGAACTGTACGGACCGCGCTCCGAGCGCACGGCGCGGCTGCTCGAGCAGCTGGAATTGGAGCTCGAAGAACTCGTCACCACGGCGAGCGAGGATGAGCTTGCCGCGCAGGCCGCGGCGGCGAAGACGCAGACCGTGCGCGCCTTCACGCGCAAGCGGCCGGTGCGCAAGCCATGGCCGGATGACATCGAACACGAGCGCGTCGTCATTGAGGCTCCAACGAGCTGCGCCTGTTGCGGCGGATCTCGGCTGGCGAAGATCGGCGAGGACGTGACCAAGACGCTGGAGGAGATCCCGCGTCGCTTCAAGGTGATCGAGACGGTGCGCGAGAAGTTCACCTGCCGCGATTGCGAGAAGATCACCCAGCCGCCGGCGCCGTTCCATGCCACGCCGCGCGGCTTCATCGGCCCGCAGTTGCTTGCGACGATCCTGTTCGACAAGTTCGGCATGCATATCCCGCTCAACCGCCAGAGCGCGCGCTTCAAAAGCGAGGGGATCGACTTGCCGCTGTCGACGCTGGCCGATCAGGTTGGTCACGGGACCTTCGCCGTCATGCCGCTCTTCCACCTGATCGAGCGCCATGTGCTCTCTGCCGAGCGCCTTCATGGCGATGACACCACCATCCGTATCCTGGCAAAGGGCAAGTGCACGACCGGGCGGATCTGGACTTATGTGCGGGATGACCGGCCCTTCGCCGGGCCTGCGCCGCCGGCGGCGGTCTATTACGCCTCGAGCGACCGACGAGGCGAGCATCCCCAGAAGCATCTGGCCGCCTTCGGTGGTATCCTGCAAGCCGATTGCTACAGCGGCTTCGAACCGCTGTTCGACCCGCAGAAGAAGGTGCGGCCGATTACGCCGGCATTTTGCTTTGCCCATGCACGGCGGGGCTTCTTCGAACTGGCTGACATCGAGAAAAATGCCCGGGAAGGTAACAAGGGCAAACCGGTCTCTCCGATCGCGCTGGATGCGGTCAGACGCCTCGAACGGAGGGTCGCTTGCTTCGTTGTTGAGGGAGGTGTCTCGTGACCGTTAGCTCTCTTCAAAAGCCCGGTCGGCACGCTTGGAAATTTTCGCAGTCTTTGGTGACGTTTTCTCAGCTTTTGCCGGACTGTCCAACGGCTGAATTTTCGCTTGACGCGGAAGCGGGACAATAATGTAATACGATATAACTTGGCGGACTGTTTAAGAAGCTGATCCGCCCAAGCAAGATAGACTTGCAAAATGAAAATGAGGAACCCAGCGCGGACCATTGCGCGCGAGAGCTGAGGGAGAGCACTGGCATGTCCAGGCTGAAGATCCGCATCGACCAGGACAAGTGCCAGGGTCACGCCCGCTGCAAATCACTCGCCCCTGAACTGTTCGAGCTCGACGAATACGGTAACGCCCATGAAGTCGGCGACGGATCCGTCCCGGCCGGGCTCGAGGACAAGGCGTGGCTCGCGCAGACCAACTGTCCGGAAATCGCGATCGAGGTCACCGAGGAGTAGCCGCGGCCGAGAGGCACGCAGCATTCCATAAAGCCGACCAGCGTTTGAACGAACGAGAAGGAAACGAGCCGATGTCCGATTCCCCGTCCGCAAGCTATCTGCCCGAGCATCCCCCAGTCACCGACTGGGTCAACGATTTCGACCATACTGATCCGACCTGGACCGAGAACCCGTTCCCGATCTGGGAGGAACTGCGCGCGGCTTCGCCCGTCGTGCACACCGAGCGTTTCCTCGGCTGCTACATGCCGACCACCTATCAGGCGGTGAAGGAGATCGCCTACGACACCGAGCACTTTTCCTCCCGCCGCGTGATCGTGCGCGACGTCCGCCCCGACATCACGGCCAAGGCGCCGCCGATCACCTCCGACCCGCCGGAGCACAAGCCGGCCAAGCAGTTGCTGCTGCCGCCGTTCACGCCCGATGCGATGAAGAAGCTGGAGCCGCGGGTGCGCGCGATCTGCAACGAGCTGATCGACGAGTTCGTCAATGACGGCCAGTGCGACGCCGCGGCGCGCTACACCAAGCACATCCCGGTGCGCGCGATCGCCCACATGCTCGGCATTCCCGAAAAGGATGGCGACCTCTTCATCAAGTGGATTCACCAGATCCTCGAGCTCGGCATCAAGGACGACAACGAGCTGATGACGGCCGTGCGCGAGATGACCGGCTACTTCATGACCCATCTCGAGCAGCGCAAGCAGCAGCCGGGCGACGACCTGATCTCGGCGCTGATGCAGGCGAAGGGACCGGGCGGTCAACCGCTTTCCGACGATCATGTGCTCGGCTCGCTGCGGCTGCTCCTGATCGCGGGCATCGACACCACGTGGAGCGCGATTGGCTCCTCGCTCTGGCACCTGGCCCGGACGCCGTCCGATCGCGAACGCCTGATTGCGGAACCCAGCTTGATCCCTACCGCGATCGAGGAATTCCTGCGCGCCTATTCGCCAGTGACGATGGCGCGCGAGGTGATGAAGGAGACCACGATCAGCGGTTGCTCGGTGAAAGCGGGCAACATGGTGCTGCTGTCGTTCCCGGCCGCCAACCGCGACCCCGCCATGTTCCCCGACGCCGATAAGGTGGTGATCGATCGCAAGGAGAACCGCCATGCGGCCTTCGGCCTCGGCATCCACCGCTGCGTCGGGTCCAACCTGGCGCGGATGGAGATGACGGTGGCGATCGAGGAGTGGCTGAAGCGGATTCCGGATTTCCGCCTCGACCCGGCCGGCAGGGTCACCTGGTCGGAAGGCACGGTCCGCGGTCCGCGTCAACTGCCAATGCTGTTCGGCAGGAACGCCTGAGGTCATCCGCGACCGGTTACATCGTGCCCGCCAAATGAGGTAGCTTGGCCCCGGAATTGAGCCAAAGAGTCCGGGAGGCTACGCTATGTCCGATCAAACCGCTCAGCCCGCGAGCGATCATCTCGACATCCACGACGTGGAGCGGCGGGTGAAGGCGATCTTCATCGGCTCGGTCGGCAATCTCGTCGAGTGGTATGACTTTTACGCCTATACGGCGTTCGCACTCTATTTCGCGCCCGCGTTCTTTCCGCACAGCGACCCCGTGGTCCAGCAGCTCAACGCGGCGGTGCTGTTCGCGGCCACCTTCCTGATGCGCCCGCTCGGTGGCTGGCTGTTCGGCTTTATCGCCGACCGCTACGGCCGCCGCCTGTCGCTGACCGTTTCGGTGGTCTGCATGTGCTTCGGCTCGCTGATCATCGCGGTGACGCCGACCTACGAGACCATCGGCTTTGCCGCGCCGGCGATCCTGGCGCTGGCGCGCATCATCGAGGGCTTGAGCCTGGGTGGCGAGTATGGTGCGAGCGCCACGTATCTCAGCGAGGTGGCCGACGCCAAGCACCGCGGCTTCTATTCCAGCTTCCAGTACGTCACGCTGATCGGCGGCCAGCTCACTGCGATCATCGTCCTGTTGCTGCTGCAGAAGGTGTTCCTGACGCCGGAGGAACTGAAGGCGTGGGGCTGGCGAATTCCCTTCGTGATCGGGGCGATGCTCGCAATCTTCGCCGCGGTGATGCGCCGCAGCCTGCACGAGACCGAGGCCTTCATCGAAGCCAAGAAAGTCTCGAAGCCGACCGGCTCGATCGTGGCACTGTTGAACTATCCCCGCGAGCTGCTGCTGGTGGTCGGGCTCACCGCGGGCGGCACCGCGGCGTTCTACACCTTCACCACCTACATGCAGACATTCGTGAAGCTCTCGGTCGGCCTGACCGAAGACCAGACCACCTTCGTGATCTTCGGCTCGCTGATCTTCGCCACCATCCTGCAGCCGACCTATGGCGCGATCTCCGATCACATCGGCCGCAAGCCGCTGCTGATCTTCTTTGGCGTCGCCGGCACGCTGGCGACGGTCCCCATCCTGACCACATTGAAGGAGAGCAAGTCACCGTTGATCGCGTTCCTCCTGATCTGCGGCGCGTGGACCTTCGTCGCCGGCTATACATCGATCAACGCGATCGTGAAGGCCGAGCTGTTCCCGACCAATGTGCGTGCGCTGGGTGTCGGCCTGCCCTACGCGATCACCGTGTCGGTGTTCGGCGGCACCGCACCGGCGGTCGCACTTTATTTCAAGAGCATCGGGCATGAGGATTGGTTCTATTACTATCTCAGCGGCATGATCTTCCTGTCGCTCCTGATCTATGCGACCATGCGCGACACCAAGCATGACTCCGCGATGCATCGCCACGAGTGACGACAAGCTGATGACCGACGACCCTGAGCCCCCTGCCGAGAGCAAGCTGACGCGCAGCAAGCAGCGCTGGGCGCGCGAGGGCAAATTCCTCACCGGCAAGGTTACCCGGCCCGACGAGCAGCGCCTGCCGCCGGGCCAGCACCTGACGCGAGATTGGCCGGTGCTCGACCTAGGCCTGACGCCCAATATCCCGCACGCGCGCTGGCGGCTCGATGTCTATGGCCCGGTCGAGCACACGATCTACTGGACGTGGGAGCAGTTCCTCGCGCAGCCGCAGACGCAGTTCGTCTCCGACATCCATTGCGTCACCACATGGTCGCGCTACGACAACCAGTGGGAGGGACTTGCCACGCGCGACCTGCTCGCCGCCTGCCAGCCTCGCGAGGATGCGCGCTTCGTCGTGCTGCATTCCTATGACGGCTATACGACGAACCTCTTACTCGAGGACTTCGCCGCGGAGGACGCGTTATTGGCCCATCGCTGGTCCGGCCAGCCGCTCGAGCAGGAGCATGGCGGTCCGGTGCGGCTCGTCGTGCCGCATCTCTATTTCTGGAAGAGTGCCAAGTGGCTGCAGCGCATCGAATTCCTGACCGAGGACGCGCCGGGCTATTGGGAAGTGCGCGGCTATCACAGCCGCGGCGATCCCTGGGCCGAACAGCGCTATTCTGGCGACTGAGCTTCACGGATGGTGAAGTTGGACCGATGGCTTCATCCTTCGAGACGCGGCGATGCGGCCGCTCCTCAGGATGAGGTCGTCCATCGAGCAAGGTTTCAGACCCTCGTGGTGAGGAGCGCGGCAACGCCATGTATCTCGAACCACGAGGCCATGGATGGCAAAGGAGAACCATCGTGCCGCACGAACGCTTTCAATTCACCGGCTCGGAGGGCCACCAGCTCGCAGCGGCGCTTGACACGCCCGATGGCCCGATCGAGGCCTATGCGCTGTTCGCGCATTGCTTCACCTGCGGCAAGGACGTACTCGCCGCGAAACGCATCGCGGTCGCGCTTGCCGCCAAGGGCATCGCAACCCTGCGGTTCGACTTCACCGGGCTCGGCTCCAGCGAAGGCGATTTCGCCAACTCGACCTTCTCGTCGAATGTCGCCGATCTCGTCCGCGCCGCCGACCATCTGCGCGAGACACGCGCGGCGCCGGCGATCCTGATCGGCCACAGCCTCGGCGGCGCGGCGATCCTCGCGGCGGCCGGGCAGGTTCCGGAAGCGAAAGCGGTCGTCACCATCGCTGCGCCGTCCGATCCCGCCCATGTCACGCATCTCTTCAAGGACAAGCTCGACGACATTCGCGCACAGGGCGAGGTCGAGGTGTCGCTGGCCGGCCGCCCGTTCCGCATCAAGCGGGAATTCCTCGACGACGTCGCCGAGCAGAACCTGATGGCGCAGGTGACCAGGCTGCACAAGGCGATCCTGATCATGCACTCGCCGACCGACGACACCGTCGGCATCGAGAACGCCACCCACATCTTCGTCGCGGCGAGGCACCCGAAGAGTTTCGTCTCGCTTGCCGGCTCCGATCATCTCCTGAGCGGCAAGCAGGACGCAGCCTATGTCGCCGACATCATTGCCGCCTGGGTCGAGCGCTATGTCGAGCTCGCAGCGCCGGAACCGGCAGCAGATACGGGCACCGCCCCGCGCAACGTCGTGGTGCAAGAGACCAGGGCCAGCAAGTTTCAGCAGATTGTCACCACGGGTCCACACCGGATGCTGGCCGACGAACCGGTGGCCGTTGGCGGCCAAGATACCGGCCCGGGACCTTACGATTTTGTGCTGGCTGGGCTCGGCGCCTGCACCTCGATGACCATGCGCATGTATGCCGACCGCAAATCGCTGCCGCTCGATCGCGTCACCGTGACGCTGACGCACAGCAAGATCTATGCGAAGGATTGCGCGGAGTGCGAGACGCGCGAGGGCATGCTCGATCAGATCGACCGCGTCATACGGATCGAGGGCACGCTCGATGATGACCAGCGCAAGCGGCTGATGGAGATCGCCGACAAGTGCCCGGTGCACAAGACCCTGACGTCGGAGGTACGGATCGTCACCAAGGCGGCGGAATAATCAATCTAGCCTACTGCGCCACAGGCTCCTCACAGGAGGTGGTGCGCACCGCTGCACCCACGTCATTGCGAGCGAAGCGACGCAATCCATAGCGCCGCAAACGGAGAAATGGATTGCTTCGTCGCTATCGCTCCTCGCAATGACAGCGTTGCAAAGTGTCACAGGATGAGGGGAACGCGGCGGAGTTAGACGCGCGCCGCCCGCTTGCCGGTCAGGCAATTGGTCATGATCCGGACCGCGGCGCCGATCTCGTTCTCGCGCCAGGCGGCGAAGCCGAGCAGCAGGCCAAAGTCGCGCGGCCGCTCCAGCGCAAGGCTCGACAGCGCGCGCACCTCGACGCCAGCTGCGACCAGCCGCGTCACGGCTTCGCCATCCGTCGCGCCGTCCTTGAAGCGGGCGATCAGCTGCATGCCGCCCGGCGGGACCTCCGCCGCAAGGACGTCCCCAAGCTGCCGCGCGAGCGCCGCGGCAAGATGATCCCGCCGTGACCGGTAGATGCGCCGCATGCGCCTGACATGCGCCAGGAAATGCCCGTCAGCCATGAAATCGGACAGCGCCTCCTGGACCTGCACGGACGCGATCAGCCCGAGATGCCGCTGCGCGATCTCCATCGTCGTCGCGAGCGCAGGCGGCACGACGAGATAGCCGATGCGAATATCCGCGGTCATCGCCTTGGCGAAGGTGCCGACATAGAGCACGCGCCGTTCCCGATCGAGCCCCTGCAATGCCGGCATCGGCCGGCTGTCATAGTGAAACTCGCCGTCGTAATCGTCCTCGACGATCCAGCTCTTGCCGGGCGCAGCAGCCGCCAGCAGCTCGGTGCGGCGCGCGACCGGCATCACCCGCCCGGTCGGATGCTGATGCGACGGCGTTGTGAAGATCAGCTTGGGCGCCCTTGCCCCGCGCCTGCGCGTCATGCCCCATTCATCCAGCCTGATGCCGACGACCTCGGCCCCGGTCGCCCGGAACGCCGCCGCGGCGCCGGGATATCCGGGGTCCTCGGTCCAGACCATATCGCCCGGCACGATCGCGGTCGCAGCAATCAGCGTCAGCGCTGCCTGCGCCGTCGGCAGGATCAGGATCTGGTCCGCCTCGGCGCGCACGCCTCTGTTGACCTCGAGGTAGTCGCGCAATGCTTCCCGCAGGCTTGGCCGGTTGATGACCGTCTGCTCGTTGAAGCGGCGGCGTAGCGCGCTGCGGCGCAGGCAGCGCGCCCAGATCTCGTGCGGAAACTCGCGCGCGTCCGCGAGCCCGGGTCGAAGCGGCCGGAAGGCGGCCTGATACGACAGCGGCCATTCGACATCCTTGAGCCGTGACGCCCAGGGCGACAGAAGCGGCTTGCGGGCCGCATCGCGCTTCGGCTCCGGCGCGGCCTTGGCAAACCGATCCTCGATATCGCTGGTCACGACCGGCCGGCGCCGCGCGGCGACATGCAGATATCCCTCGGCCGCGAGTTGCTCATAGGCATGCGTCACCGTGTTGCGCGACACGTCCAGCTCGGCCGCGAGCTGCCGGCTCGACGGCAGCGCCGCGCCGCTCCTGACGCGCCCGCTCGAAATCAGCGCGCGAAGCTGATGCGTCAGCTGTGCCACCAGCCCGGCATCGTCCGACCGTTGCAGCGTGACCAGTTCGGCGAGGATCAATCTGGCTCCTATAATCTTCAATATCTGGCTCTTTCGAGAGAGCCAGATCGATCCTATTCACGACGTCTCTCTCCCGCAAGGACGCTGCCGTGAACCAATCACTCTCACCTGCCAAAGCCGCTGCCCTGTTCGTGGTCGTGGTGCTGGGCTGGGGCATCAACTGGTCGGTAACCAAATCGCTTGTAGTGGAAATCCCGCCGCTGTGGACCGCAGCAATCCGGAGCTGGATCGCGCTGATCGGCCTGCTCGCGATCCTGCGCGCGACCGGAAACCTGATCATTCCCAGGATGGCCGATGTCCCGGTCGTGCTGAGCGTCGCGCTCCTGCACATGACGCTGTTCTCGACACTGGCCGCCGCTGGCTTGCGTTATCTGCCGGCGAGCAAGGGGGTCGTGCTTGGCTACACCACCCCGCTGTGGGTCGCGCTCGCGGCCAGCGTCGCCGGGACCGAGCGGCTCGGCATGCTCAAGCTCGTCGGCGTCGCGGCGGGCCTGCTCGGCCTCTGCGTGATCCTCAATCCCGCATCGCTCGACTGGGGCAATCTGCACGTCATTGTCGGCGCCGGCATGATCATCCTCGCCGCGATCTGCTGGGCCGCGAACATCATCTACATCCGGTCGCATCGCTGGATCGCGACGCCGCTTCAGCTCCTGCTGTGGCAGGTCCTGGTTGCCACCGTCGTGCTGAGCACGATGGCGCTGGCGACGGAGGGCGTTCCCCGCGTGACCTGGTCGCCGCATCTCGCGCTGCTGTTCCTCTATTCCGGTTTCATCGGCACCGCGCTGGCCTACTGGGCGATGTCGATGGTCAACAAGAGCCTGCCAGCGCTGACGACATCGCTGGGCACGACCGCGACGCCGATCATCGGCATCGTCAGCGCAGCGCTCCTGCTCGGCGAACCCGTCGATCTCTCGCTGGCGCTTGCCGCGGCCCTGATCGTCGGCGGGATCGCCCTGAGCACGCTTGCGGACGCGCCGTCGCGCGCATGAGGTCAGGCTGTTGCCAGCGGCCTCACCCGCAGCGCGCCGCGCAGGCCAGCGCCGGTGCCGAGCAGGATGCCGGCGATCGCGACGAGGGACGACAGCGACAGAGTCGACAGTCCGGTCAGTCCCTGCCCGACCGAGCAGCCGAATGCCATCACACCGCCTGTCCCCATCAGTGCCGCGCCGCAGGCCGAACGCAGCATGTGCATCGGCGATTGATAGCCCTCGAGTTGGAATCGCCCGGTGACGAGCGCCGTAAGGAGGCTACCCGCGAACACGCCGAACACAGTGACAATGCCGAAATTGAGCGTCGAGCCGGTCGACAGCATCACATATTGCAGGGCATCCGCGATCGGTGCGATGAAGGTGAGCGAGGTCACCGGCGTCGGGTTGAAGTCATCGGCGCCGAGATGGCCGGTGGCGTACCAGCCGGCGGCAACAAGCCCGCCGACGATCAGGCCGGCAACGATCTGGCCGAAGGATCTCCTGAACGGCGCGTGCGCGAATGCGAAGATGATCAGCGCGGCGGCAAGCACCGAGGCCGCAATCATCCGCGCTTGCGGAGCCGCGAGGCCGAGGCTTGTGAGCACCGCTGGCACCGAATTGGTCGCGACCGTTATCTGTGATGCCTGCACCATCGCGATGCGCGCCGGCGCGATCAGGCCCTTCAGCGTGATCTCGGCGAAGATACCGAGCACGATCACGACCAAAAAGGAACGGAGATTGCCGCGGCCGAGCAGCACCAGCGCGCGCGAACCGCAGCCGTTCGACAGCACCATGCCGTAGCCAAACAGCAGACCGCCAACGAACATCACCGGCGCGGAAAAGGAGGGCTGCAGGTAGATCGATTTGCCGAGATCGACGAGGCCCGCGGTCACAAGCAGCTGCGAGGCCGCAATCGCGACGCCCATCGCCAGCGCGTAGGTGCGGACCAGCCGCCCGTCGCCTTGCGCCCACCAGCCGCGCAGGCTGCTCATCATGCAGAAGCCGCTGACGAGTCCGACCGAGCCGTAGATCAAGCCGATGATCAGGGCAGAGAGAATGACGATGGTGGTGGGGTCCATGCGCGTTCTTCCTATTCCGTCGTCACGGCCGCAGGATCACGCGGTCGCGCGACGAGCCGGCGACCGCGACGAACGCCGCTCTCGCCTGCTCCAGCGGATAGACCGCGCTCGGCTCGATCGGGAACGGCTTCAGATGTCCGCTGGCGAAACCCGGTGCGAGCTCGCGCAGCACCGCCCCGGTCGCAACCGACGACAGCGCAAGCGTATCGATGCCGACATAGGTGTGCTGGCCGCGATAGAATTCGAGGATGTTGAACTGAACGATGCGGTCGACCGCCGCGATCAGGATCTGGCGGCCGCGCAGCGCCAGCGATTTGTGCGCCGCCTGGAAATAGGGATCGCCGACCGTGTTGTACACGATGTCGGCGCCCTTGCCGCCGGTCAGCTCACGCACCCGCGCCGCGACATCGATTGTGGAGGCATCGATCACCTCAACCGGCCAATTGGTGTGGCCGGCATAGGGCTCGCTCTTGCGCACGACGCCGATCACGCGCGCGCCGTGCCAGCTCGCGATCTGCACCGCCGCCTGGCCGACCTTGCCGTTGACGCCCATGACGAGCACGGTTTCGCCCTTCTGCGGCAGCCCAGCGCGGCGCAAGCCTTCCATTGCGGTGACAAAAGGCACCCCGATCCCAGCCGCCTCCTCCCAGGAGATGCCGGCCGGCTTCTCCACGACCGCATCGGCCTCGACCACCAGGTGCGTGGCATGGGTGCCGTCGCGGCGGATCCCGAGGTCGCCGGACGAGCCGAACACCTCGCGCCCGATCCAGCCGGAGGGTCCGTCGATCACGACGCCGGCGTAGTCGCGCCCCGAGGTGCGCGGGAACACGGCATAGGGCATCAGCCCGGTGGCCGCCTTGACGTCGGACGGATTGACCGCGGCCGCCTTCACCTCGATCAGGACGTCGGCGGCGCCGCGCGACAGCGCGTGCGTCTCGACCACCGGCGCAACCGCCGCCGCGTTCTCCGCCTTGGCCAGAAGCCGGACGCAGCGTGCGTCGGCCGAGAGGGCGTCAGGCTGAGGGGAAACCGGCATTGAGGGCAGTCCTGCTTAATTTCAGAGCAGGAGTTACCCCTTCGGCCGCTTGTCGTAAACACGTTTTGCCTTGCCGAGCGACCGTTCCAGGGTCTCGGGGGCGACGGCGCGGACGTGGGCGGTGATGCCGATCGTGTTCTTGATGAAAGCCGCGACCTTGTCGGCATGGACGACGAGGCCGGCGCCGTCCCAGCTGTCCGGGCGAGCCTCGGCGAGCACCGTCATCTCGTCCATCCGGCCCTCGCGGGTCAGTTCGATGATGAAATGGCCGCCGCACCAGTCGGTCGCCAACAGGATTTCCTCGATCTGGGTCGGGAACACGTTGACGCCACGCAGGATGATCATGTCGTCGGAACGACCGGTCACCTTCTCCATGCGGCGCATGCCGGGTCGGGCCGTGCCGGGCAGCAAGCGCGTCAGGTCCCGCGTGCGGTAGCGGATGATCGGAAAGCCTTCCTTGGTCAGCGAGGTGAACACCAGTTCGCCCTTCTCGCCATCGGGGAGCACCGTGCCGGTCGCGGGGTCGATCACCTCAGGATAGAAGTGATCTTCCCAGATGTGCAGGCCGTCCTTGGTCTCCACGCATTCCTGCGCAACGCCGGGTCCGATCACCTCGGACAGCCCGTAGATATCGGTGGCGTCCATGTTGAAGGCTTGCTCGATCTCGGCACGCATCGCATTGGTCCAGGGCTCGGCGCCGAAGATACCGAACTTCAGCGACGATCTGCGCGGATCGAGCCCCTGCCTCTTGAACTCGTCGAGGATCGCCAGCATGTAGCTCGGCGTCACCGTGATGATGTCGGGCCTGAAATCGTTGATGAGCTGCACCTGCCGCTCGGTCATACCGCCGGAAATCGGGATCACCGTGCAACCAAGCCGCTCAGCCCCGTAATGCGCACCGAGGCCGCCGGTGAACAGGCCGTAGCCATAGGCGTTGTGCATCAGCATGCCGGTGCGGCCGCCGGCAGCGCGGATCGAGCGCGCCATCACCTCCGACCAGATGTCGATGTCGCTCCTGGTGTAGCCGACCACGATCGGCTTGCCGGTCGTGCCGGAGGAGGCATGGACCCGCACCAGTTTCTCGCGCGGCACGGCGAACATGTTGAAGGGATAGTTGTCGCGCAGATCCGTCTTCACCGTGAACGGAAATTTCGCAAGATCGGAGAGCTGCCTGAAATCGGACGGATGCACGCCGGCCGCATCGAACGTCTTCTTGTAGTGCGCGACATTGTCATAGGCGTGCTTGAGCGACCAGGCGAGCCGTCTGGTCTGCAGCGCCATGATCTCATCCCGCGAGGCGCGCTCGGCCTCATCGAGCTCCGGGCGATAACCGCTCTCCTTGACCTTCAGCTTTGCCGTTGCCATCGCATTTCCCCTGAGATCGATCGTTATGTCTTGCTGTCTGTCTCCGGCAGCCACGTGCCTGGTATCACGCGTGAATGGCCGCGAAATTCGGCGATCACGGTGTCAGCAGTGGTGACGCGCACATCGTAGATTCCGGAACGGCCGCTGCGCGAGATCTCGCGCGCGGTCGCGACCAGGCGGTCGCCGAGCTTGCCGGGCCGGATGAAGGTGATGTTGCCCTGCGCCGCCACAACGCGCTCATTGTGGCTGTTGCAGGCAAAGGCGAAGGCGGAATCGGCGAGCGTGAAGATGTAACCGCCGTGGCAGATACGCTGGCCGTTGACCATATGCGGCTGCACCGTCATCGCCATCACCGCGAGCCCCGGCTTGATCTCAACGATCTCCATGCCGAGCTCCTTGCTGGCGTCGTCCTCCTTCCACATCGCCTCCGCGCAGGCGCGGGCGATGTCTTCGGGCGATAGCGTGGCCTTGACGTTCACATCGAACTCCCTGTCAGTCGGGCTCATTGCAACGAGCCTCTTGTCAGCTTCAGTCTTCTGCGCAACGCCGACGACGTCAACGCTACTTCCGTCACTCCGTGATCGTGGCCAGCACCAACCCCGGATCGACGATCAAAAGTCACACGTGATCGTAATCGACCACGACCTTCTCGGAGCACGGCTTGGCCTGGCAGGTCAGGATGAAGCCCGCCTTCAGCTCCCAAGGCTCCAGCGAATAGTTCAAATCCATCGCAGCATCGCCTTCGACCAGCTTGGCACGGCAGGTCGAGCACATGCCGCCCTTGCAGGCGAACGGCAGGTCCATGCCGGCCCGCAGTGCGGCATCCAGGATCGACTCGCCGTCGGCCACCGGCACCTCGCGGCGCTTGCCGTCGATGATCAGGCTGGCTACCGCCTTCGGCGGCGCGCCGACCGAAACAACGGTCTTCGGCCGCGGCTTGCCGCCGAACTCCGAGACGAAGCGCTCGACATGAACGCGCTCGTCGGCGATCCCGATGTCGCGGCAGGCCGCCTCGATCGTGTCGCTCATCCCGGCCGGGCCGCAGATGAAGACATGATCGATACTTTCGGCGGGGACCAGCGAGCGCAGCAGCACCCTCACCTTCTCGCCGTCGAGCCGTCCATGCAGGATCGGAATGTCCTGCTCCTCGCCCGAGATGACGTGGAACACCGACAGCCGCTGCATGAAGCGGTCCTTCAATTCCTCCAGCGCCTCGCGGAACAGCATGCCCTCGGTCGAGCGGTTGCCGTAGAACAGGAAGAAACGGCTCTCAGGCTCGCACGCCAGCACGCCCTTGATGATCGAGAGGATCGGCGTGATGCCGCTGCCGGCGGCAAAGCCGGCATAGATCCGCGCCTGCTCCGGCGCATGCGCGATGCCGAAGCGCCCGGTCGGCGTCATCACATCGAGCACGTCGCCGGCCTTCAATTCATCCGCCGCCCAGCTCGAGAATGCGCCGCCATCGACCTTCTTCACCGCGATGCGCAGCTCGCCGTCGTCAGGCCCGGAGCAGATCGAATAGGAGCGGCGGATCTCCTCGCCGTCCATCGTGGTGCGCAACGTCAGGTACTGGCCGGGCATGAAGCCGTAGTCGTGCTCCAGTTCCTTCGGGATCGTGAAAGTCAGGGAGACGGCATCCGGCGCCTCACGGCGCAGATCGTGGACAGCAAGACGGTGAAACCGAGGCGTAACGGACATCACCTATCTCCCACCGCCATTGCGAGGAGCGACGCGACGAAGCAATCCATGGTTCCGCGGACACGGATAGATGGATTGCTTCGCTTCGCTCGCAATGACGACATAGTCTCGTCGACTAAGCACGACATGGTCAATGACACTTGAAGTAATCGAAGGGTTCACGGCAGCTCTTGCAACGCCACAACGCCTTGCAGGAGGTCGAACCGAATTCGGACAGCAGCTCGGTATCGGCCGAGCCGCATTGCGGACACATCACCTGCTGTTCGCCGAACAGCGCGCGGCGCGACGAGCCCGGCAGCGGCGGTGCGATGCCGTACTCCTTCAACTTGCGGCGGCCGTCCTCGCTCATCCAGTCGGTGGTCCAGGCCGGCGACAGCACGGTCCGCACCCTGGGCTCGTGAATGCCCTCGCGCTCCAGCGCAAGCTCGATCTCCAGCGCGATCATGTTCATCGCGGGGCAGCCGGAATAGGTCGGCGTGATCGCAACCTCGACGTGGCCATCGTGGACGGCGACATCACGCAGCACGCCGAGGTCGGCGATCGTCAGCACCGGGATCTCCGGGTCGACCACCTGTGCCGCCGCGGCCCAGGCGCGTTGGCGCAGGTCGGCGTCGCTGATCGCAGTCGTCACCATGTCGCCCCCGGGAAGGTTCGCTGCAACGACTGCAGCTCGCTGAGGAGATGACCGAGATGCTCGCTGTGGCTGCCGCTGCGGCCGCCCTGCTGCATCCAGTCATTATTCGGCAGTGCCAGCGTCGCCTCGTTGACGATACCGGTCACCGTCTTCAGCCAGCGCGGCTGCAGCGTCGCCGGATCGATCGCGATGCCGGCGTCGATCAGGCCGCGCTCGCTGTCGTCGACCGCAAACATCTCACCGGTGTAGGCCCAGAGGTCGTCGATCGCAGTCTGCGCCCGACGGTGACTCTCCTCGGTGCCATCACCGAGGCGGACGATCCATTCCGACGAATGCCGCAGGTGGTAGGCACTCTCCTTCTCCGACTTTGCGGCGATCGCGGCGAGCGTCGGATCTGATGATGCCATCATCGCGCGCCAGTAGAGATCGGCGAACGCCGCATAGAAAAACTGCCGCACCATGGTGCGGGCAAAGTCGCCATTCGGCTGCTCCACCAGGAGAAGGTTGCGGTACTGGCGGACATCCCGCAGATACGCGAACTTGTCTTCGTCATTGTCCTTGCCTTCGACCTTGGCCGCATAGGTGTAGAGCTCGCGCGCCTGGCCGAGCAGGTCGAGGCCCATATTGGCGAGCGCCATGTCCTCTTCCAGCGCCGGCGCGTGGCCGCACCATTCGGAGAGACGGTGGCCGAGGATCAGCGCATCGTCGGCACGGCGCAGCGTGTAGAGCACCAGCGGCGTTTCGGAGACCTTGATGTTGGCGGTTGCCATTCTACTGTTCCTACCTGCATCCACTTGCTCAGACCTCATCCTGAGGAGCGCCGAAGGCGCGTCTCGGAGGATGGGCCACGATCGCAATACGGGCCTCATGGCTCGAGACGCGCTTTGCGCTCCTCACCATGAGGGGTAAGAGTCACATATGCCCGACTTCGTCGGGTACGTCGTAAAACGTCGGATGCCGGTAGATCTTCGACTCCGCCGGCTCGAACATCATGCCTTTCTCGGAAGGATCGGACGCGGTGATCGCATTCGACGGCACCACCCAGATCGAAAGACCCTCGCCGCGGCGAGTGTAAATGTCGCGAGCGGCCTGCAGCGCCAGCGTGGCATCCGCCGCGTGCAGCGAGCCGACATGCTTGTGCGCGAGCCCGTTGCGGCTGCGGATGAAGACTTCCCAGAGCGGAGTGTTCGGCGTGGCCATGTCGGCGCTCCCTTATTCGGCCGCTTGCGCGAGCTGGCGGTTCTTGCGCTTCTCGGCATAGGCCATCGCAGCCTCGCGCACCCACGCGCCCTCTTCATGCGCCTTGCGCCGCGCGGTGAGGCGATCGCGGTTACAGGGGCCGTTGCCGGCGAGCACCTGCTTGAATTCCTCCCAGTCGATGGGGCTGTACTCCCAGTTGCCGTTTGCATTCTGCTTCATGCCGGGATCGGGAATGGTCAATCCCAGGAACTGAGCCTGCGGCACGGTGGCGTCGACGAATTTCTGACGCAGCTCGTCATTGGAGAAGCGCTTGATCTTCCATTTGGTCGAGGTGTCGCTGTGCTGGCTCACCTGGTCCGGCGGGCCGAACATCATCAGCACCGGCCACCACCAGCGATCGAGCGCGTTCTGGGCCATCGCCTTCTGCTCCGCGGTGCCGCGGCACAGGGTGAGCATGATCTCAAAGCCCTGGCGCTGGTGGAATGACTCTTCCTTGCAGACGCGGATCATCGCGCGCGCGTAGGGGCCGTAGGAGCACCGGCACAGCGGGATCTGGTTCATGATCGCCGCGCCGTCGACCAGCCAGCCGATGGTGCCGATGTCGGCCCAGGTCAGCGTCGGATAGTTGAAGATCGAGGAATATTTCGCCTTGCCGGCCAGCATCGCATCGACGAGTTCCTCGCGCGAGGAGCCGAGCGTCTCGGCGGCGGCATAAAGATAGAGCCCGTGGCCGCATTCGTCCTGCACCTTGGCGAGCAGCGCGGCCTTGCGGCGCAGCGAGGGCGCCCGGGTGATCCAGTTGCCCTCGGGGAGCATACCGACGATTTCTGAATGGGCGTGCTGGGAAATCTGCCGGGTCAGCGTCTTGCGATAGGCGGCGGGCATCCAGTCGTTCGGCTCGATGCGCTCGTCGGCATCGATGCGCGCCTGGAACTGCGCGGCGCGGGCGGCATCCTCGATGGTGCGTTCATCGCCATCGGATGTATTGAGCGCCTGCGTGTACATGGCCGACCTCCCAAGGTGTTATTGGGAGCAATATATAACACAATTATCGGAATGCAACATATTTCTGTAACATATTTACACCCCCTCAAAGCGGCGCGCGACGGCCCCGTTGGGCTTCGGCAGCGGGCCGTCCTCGTTGGTGGCGTGGTCGTCGAGCCATTGTTCCGACGGCGAAAGCAGTCCTCTATAGATCTCGCCGCAGAGTTTTCGCGCCGCCCTGCCCGGCCAATTGCCCGGCAAGAGCTGAGCCGGCAGCAGCGGATCGCGCAGCACAACGCGGCGGTAATAGTGGATCAGAAGGATCCGCGCGGTGAAGGCATCGGCGTCGCTCAGCGCTTCGCCGCGCGCAATCCAGCCGCGCAGCGGCTCGAAGGTCTTGATGAACTTCAGGTAGGCGTCCGCGGTGCGGTCGAGCGGCCAGCTTTCGCTGAGCAGCCGCCGCCCGCTGTCGTCTTCCGCCGAGACTTCGAGACGGATCGCGTGCGCGGCCTCGTCGGGGATCGGCACGCCCGATGGCGCGACCCACACGCCGGGCAGCGGACTGCCGAAGCCGGCATTCTTCAGCGCCTCGCGCGAGGCGTCGCGATCCTCACCATTGCCGATCAACAGCAGCTCGAAGCGGCCGGTCCAATCCGAGGGCGGCGGATCGTAGATATGCTTGGTCGCAGTATCGAAGGTCTGCCGTCCCTTTGCGTTCAGCCGATAGAAGCTGTTGCGGCCGACCTTGTTGCGCTCGAGCCAGCCGTCCGCCGCGAGCCGCGACATCGCGGTGCGCACCACGTTGCCGTCGATGTCCAGCGACTTGAAGAACTCGAGCAGCGTGCCGAGCCACACCGAGCCGCCGCGCGGCACGATGGCGTCGCCGAACACGGTGATGATGATCGAGCCGGTGCGCGACGGCTCGCGCTTCAACTGGTCGACGATACGGGCAAGCGGCTGCGGCATGCCTCAACGCATAGCGCGTTTTGCCGATTCACGACAATGCGGGCCTCTTCTCCTTCTCCCCGCGTGCGGGGAGAAGGTCGGGATGAGGGGGGCCCTCCGCGTTCACGATGAGAGTTAATCTTGCCGAGCCCCCTCACCCGGATCGCATTGCGCTTCGCTTCATGCGATCCGGCCTCTCCCCGCAAGCGGAGCGAGGTAGGGATGTGGTCAGCGGTTCGGATCCGGATAGACGATGCTGCGCCAGCCGCCGCGATCGAACGGGGACCACTCGCCTTCCTTCTGCGCAAGCCGATCGGCGACCGCGTAGACAACGGCCGGATGATGGCCCATGCCGCAATGGCTGCTCTCGACCTCGATGCTCTCGGACATCGACGAGGCCTGCTCGCGGCAGCCCTGCCAGGCGCATATGCCGTCGGTGCGGCTGAAGATTGCGGTGGTCGGCACCGGGGGCGCGCCAGCGAGCGCGCCGCCGAAGCGGGCATCTTCTTCCGCGGCACGGCGGCCGCTCGCCATCTCATAGACGCGCCACGCGTTGGTCGATTTCGGGCCCGAGGCAAACGGGCTGCCGAGCGTGATCACCTGGCGCACGCGATCCGGCATCATCTTGGCGAGCTGTCGCGCATAGAGGCCGCCGAGGCTCCAGCCGACCAGCGACACCTTGCGGCCGCTGGTGTCGTTCATCTCCTGTAGCAGGTCGACCATCCCGTCCTGCACGCCGGCGCGAAGCCCCAGATTGCGCCCCTGGCGCCAGCCGCTGACGGCGTAGCCCTTACTCCTGAGGAAGTGGCGCAGCGGGCGAGTTGAAACGTCCGACGCGATCAGGCCGGGCAACACCAGCACCGGATGTCCGTCGCCACGCGGAGCGAGGCTCAATAGCGGCAATGCACCAAGGAAGGCGCCGAGCTCGTGGATGGCGCGGCCTTCCAGAAACATCAGCGTCCTGGATGGCGGGCGTAGCGTCTGCGCGGCAACGGACATTTCGGCTCCTCTTCCGGCCCGGCTCCTGACGTCTCGGCAGCGGGCGATATCGACAGGACGGGTCAGCAAGGTTGATGCTTACACAGCGGAACCGTTCCGCGACGCAACAATCTGTCTGGAAAAGCTAGGGAACCGGCCACTTCCTTGCAAGCCGCGTGGATCACACTTGCCACAACTAAAGCGACTTCCGTACCCAATCGGTCACAGCAGCCGCAGCGCATATTCCAGCGTGTAAAGTGCGAGGCCCGCAAGTCCGCCGATCAAGGAGCCGTTGAAGCGGATGTATTGCAAGTCCTTGCCGACATTAACCTCGATCAACTGTAGCAACTGCTCCATGTCCCAGGTCTTCATCTGGTCGGCGATGAAGGTCGAGACCCCGCTCTTCTGTTCGGCGATCACCGTGCGCAGGATCGCGACAAGGCCCTGGTTGATTTCGCCGCGCAGTTCGGTATCGCCGGCCAGCGCCTCGCCGGCCTCGACGAACATTCTCGCAAGTTGATGCTGCAGCACCTGCGACTCGCCCGAGGCGCTGCGCTGGATGAAATCCTTGACGTTGGCCCAGACGGTGCGCCCGAGATTGGCAAGCTCCGGCCGCGCCATCAGGTCGCGCTTGAGGCCTTCGATGCGATCGGCGAATGCCTTGTCGCTGCCGAGCCGGTCGACGAAAGACAGCAGCATGCGGTCGAACTCGCCGCGGAACGGATGGTTCGGATCGTTACGCACCTCCTCGAAGAACTTCGTCGCCGACGCGATGATCCGGTTCACCACGAACTTGTCGGCGCGGTAGAGCCTGAGCAGTGTCGGCATCTCGGCGCGGACCTTGTCGCGGATCACGGCCATGGTTTCCTTCTGCGTCAGCGTCTGGTGCAGCGCGCGCAGGATGTCGTCGAGCAGGCCCTCATGCTTGCCCTCCTGCACGAACCCGCGCAGCGCGCCGGCCGCAAGCGGCGCGAGATCGACGGAGAGGACCTGCGTCGTGATCCGGCGGCTGATGAACTGCATCAGGCCCGACGTCTCGGTCGCCGCAACCGCCTCTGGCAGCATCCGCAGCACGAAACGCGCAAGGTCCTCGCTGCGCTTGCGGTCGCGCAGCCAGTCGGCGATGAAGGCACCGAAATCGATCTCGCGCAGCTTGGCCTCGACAGGGCCGGCCTCCAAAAAGTTCTTCTCGATGAATTCGCCGAGCTTCTCGGCGATGCGCGCCTGATTGCTTTGAATGATCGCGGTGTGCGGGATCGGCAATCCCAGCGGCCGCTTGAACAGGGCGACGACGGCATACCAGTCGGCGAGCCCGCCGATGGTCGCTGCCTCCGCGAACGCCGCGATGAAGCCGAAGGCCGGATGCATCGGCAACAGCGCCTTCGACGTGACAAAGATGATGAAGGTCGTCGCCAGCACGCCGGTCGCCAGCCACTTCACGCGCCGCAGCTCGGCGGCGCGTTCGACGTCGACGGGAGTGGCGATGAGGGTGGCGGGAAGGGTCATGGGGATCGGAGAGGCTATCGCACTGGCGGCAGATTACCGTCATTGCGAACCAAGCGAAGCAATCCATCGCCCGCGAAGAAGTGGATTGCTTCGTCGCTGTCGCTCCTCGCAATGACGGCAGGCGCGACGTCAACGATGTATGAGAACCACGGCAAAAAAGAAGGCCCGCGAATTGGCGGGCCTTCGAAAAAGAGCGGTTGGTCGAAGCAGCGCGATCAGGCGGTCTTGCCGTAGACCTTGGCGAAGTTGTCCTGCGCGGTCTTCGCGCTGTCGGATACGAGCTTGCCGAGATATTCGGTCGTGGCCTTCGCCCGCGAGACGAACACTTCGCCACGCGCACGGGCCAGGTCCGACTGGATCTGGGCGGCTTCGCTCAGCGACTTGGCGGACGCGAGCTTGTCGATGCCGGCGAAGAACGCCTCGGCGTCCTGATAGATCGCCTGCTGGATGTTCCGGCTGATCTTGGCGGCCTCGGTCACCGAACCGGTGACGGCGGACTCGATCACGGCAGTCACCTTCTCCGAACCGGCATAGGCATCGGCGGCGCGGGTCTTCGCGGCCTCGGCCTGCTTCTTCACGAACTCACGAGCGGCTTCCGGAACTTCCAGGTTCTGGAGCTTAGTGAATGCCTCGGTGACGGGCGCGAAGGCTTCCTTGACGCTGTTCAGCACGGAATTGGTTTCGGTGGTCATTGGGGTCTCTCCATCCTCATGTTTGAGCTATGGGCTCACCCCGTCCGCTATGGCCCAGGGCGAGAGTGTTGTGTCATAGCTAATGGTGCATCGCAACATAAATATTGCATTGCGACATCACGAACTGGTGATCAGTGTAAATGTGCGGCAGATTGCCCAGGGGAACTGGCAAACAGTGGTGCCAAATTACCTCTGAACGGCGCCAGGAAGCCCGTAAGCCTCCATCTGCGCCCGGACCAGCGCCACATTGTGCCCTAGCACCACGATGTCATGGGTCTTGCCCTCGGCATCACGGACGTGGTCACGAAGCAGCGCCTCCGCCTTGAAGCCGAGGCCTTCGAACAGCGCGATCGCCGCCCGCTGGTCGACCGTCATCTGCACCGAGAATTTCTCCAGCCCGGCGCCCAGCGCGATGGCGAAGGTCTCCTGCGACAGCGCCCGGCCAACGCCCTCCCCACGCACGTCGAGCGACACCACCATCCGGATCTCGCCGACATGCGGTGACCAGGAGTGCGGGTCGCGCACCAGCGTGCCGCAACCGACCACCTTGCCGTCCTTGATCGCGAGCAGGCTCGTGATGTCGCCACGCTCGATTTCGTTGATCCAGGCCGACAGCACCTTCGGCTGGCTGATATTGCGCGGCAGGAACAGGAGGTCATGCGTCGGGAGCTTTTGCGCGAAAGCCAGCACCGCGGCCTCGTCGGCGCGCGTCATCAGGCGAAACTCGATGTCGCCGGCATCTAGCTTGACGTGGCGCGGATAGGAACGTTGTTCGGTCATGTCGATCTCTTGCCCAACCAGGAGTCCAGTTTCGGCCACAGCCGCTTGATTGCATTGGCGCCGGCGACGAGCGAGACGTGACCGCCTTTCAGCATCACCTCCTCCTTGTCCTCGGAGCCGATCTTGGTGATCAGATGTTTTGCCGCATCATACGGCACGATGTGATCGTGCTCGGCGACCGCGTGCAGGATCGGCACCTTGATGTCGGCAAGCTTCGCCTTGCGGCCGCCGACCGTCATGGTGTCGTTGTAGAGCTTGTTGTCCCACATCAGGTCCTTGGTGATGGCGCGGAAATATTCGCCCGCGAGCGGCAGCGTGTCGGTCGCCCAGCGGTCGAACATCCGGTAGGACTTCACGAACTCGTCGTTCCAGATGTTCTCCCAAAGTTGCACCTGGCTGGCGACGCGCGAGGCCGGCCGCAGCATCTCGAACGACTGCAGGATCAGTTCCGGCGGCATGTTGCCGGCGCTCTCGAGCAGGCGGTCGACATCGAAATAGCGGCGATCGGCGAAGTTGGAGAACAGCTTCATCTCGCGGAAGTCGATCGGCGTGGTGAAGCAGATCAAATTCTTCATCGGTCCGTCGTTGAAGATCGAGCCGTAGAGCAGCGACAGCACGCCGCCGAAGCAATAGCCGATCACCGAGATATCCTTCTCGCCGGAATCCTGCTGGATGCGGCGAACGGAGTCCGGGATGAAGTCGAGGACGTAATCCTCCATGCGGAGCGATTTCTCCTCCGGCTTCGGCGCGGTCCAGTCCAGCATGTAGACGTCGTAGCCGCGCTTGAGCAGGAATTCGATGAAGCTCTGCCCCGGCACCAGGTCGAGGATATAGCCGCGATTGGTGGTCGCCATCACGATCAGGATCGGCACACGATAGACTTCGTCTGCCAGCGGCCGGTAGTGATAGAGGTTCATGGTGCCGCGCGAATGCAGCACGTCCTTTGGCGTCGAGCCGAGCGACGGGCCAGAGGTCGAGAAATATTCGACGCCCTTGATGCTCCGCTGGATCGCACGTTGCACCTCGGATTGAACCCGCTCCGAGATCGAGGCGAAATCAAACCCGGTGGGAGCGTTCATTGCGGCTCTCCCTCCGACGGCGGACGTTTGGTGCGTGGCGGCCGCGGCGCGGCGCCATAGCCGCCCTCCGGCGCCAGCGAATTGTGGTGCACCTGCTGCAGCAGCAGCGACTTGATCTCGTTGAGCTGCCCCTCGATCGACTGCAGCCGCTCGGCCATGCCGACGAGCTGGGCGCGGCTCGGCAGGTTCATCGCCAGCAGATATTTCTCCATCAGCTCGGAAAGCTGCTTCTGCGCGCCCGCCGCGACGCCGCCGGCCTGGTTCATCATCTTGGAGAATTCGGGCGACGACATCGCCTGGTTGGCGAAGGAGTTGAAGCCCTTCTCCACCTCGCTCATCATCGTCTGCCAGATCACGGCAGGGTCGTTGCCCTTGTCGGCCATTCGGCGCTCCTCCACACCAATTCCGGGCGCTTGCCGCGCTTCCGCTTGTTTCTGCATACGACACCGTCGTCGCAGGCCGGTCAACTCCACGCCGTCGTCAACCACATCGAAAGCCTTCTGCGCTGCGTCAAACCATGGCATAGAGGTCCCTGACCGCGATACCAGCAGGGGATGCCCGTGACCTCGCTCGCCCATCAGCCGCCGCAGATCATCCGCGCCAATGGCATCGACATCTGCTACGAGATCTTCGGTCATGCGGATGCTGAACCGTTGCTGCTGATCATGGGCCTCGGCGCCCAGATGATCCACTGGGACGACGAGTTCTGCCGGCAGCTTGCCGCGCGCGGCTTCCGCGTCATCCGCTTCGACAATCGCGACATCGGAAAGTCCTCGCATATGAGCGGAGGCAAGCGCCTCACGGCGCTCGAACTGCTCAAGCTGCGTTTCCTCAAGATTCCGGTCGCGGCGCCCTATAAACTGATCGACATGGCGAGGGACACGATCGGGCTGATGGACGCGCTCGGCATCAGGACCGCGCATATCGTCGGCGCTTCGATGGGCGGCATGATCGCGCAGGAGATCGCGATCACCTTTCCGGAGCGCGTGCGTTCGCTGACATCGATCATGTCGACCACCGGCAATCCCAAGGTGCCGGGGCCGACCCGTGAGGCGGCCGCGGTGCTGATGGCGCCACCGCCGGCGACCAAGGAGGAGTATTTCGCGCGGTTCGCGCAGACCTGGAAGGTGCTGCGCAACGGCTCGTTCCCGGAGGATGAAGCACTCGACCGCTCGCGCGCGGAACGCACTTATGCACGCGGGCTCAATCCGGCCGGCGTCGGCCGCCAGCTCCGTGCGGTGCTGGCTTCCGGGAGTCGCAAGGAGCGTTTGCGCAGCGTCAAGGCCCCGACGCTGGTGATCCACGGCACGGTCGATCCGCTGGTTCACCCCGAAGGCGGCAAGGACACTGCCGCCTTGATCCCCGGCGCAAAGCTCGTGATGATCGAACGTATGGGCCACGCGCTGCCGATCCCGATGTGGACGGAAATCATCGACGCCATCGACAAGCACGCCCATGGTGCAGCCGCCAAGGCGGCGTGAACCAGGTTTCTCCCGGCAACCATGTGACCTCGGGATGCGCAATCCGAACGCCGCCGACGGCCCGGAAGGCTTCCGCAAGTTCATCGCCTTCCTGCGCGAGAAATTCCCGAACTCACACAGCAAGATCAAGCGATCATTCGTCGATGGCGATTATGTGATCCTCCACGTCGACGCGGTGCGCGAGCCCAGCACCCGCGGCAGTGCGATCATCGACATCTTCAAGCTGGAGAGCGGCAAGATCCTCGAGCACCGGGACGCGGTGCAGCCGGTCCCGGAGACTGCGACGAACAACAGCACGATGTTCTAGCCCGCATTTCTCACAGGGCCGACTGATCTGACAACACCGATTTGGTGTGCCAGTATGGCCATGAAGGGTTGCTGCGCGGGAAGGCGCGGCTGGCGGGATTAGGTTGTGGGTTTCTCCGGTGGGCCAGTTGGCGATGCCGCGGTTTGGCGCGTCGCAGCTTCGCGTGTCAGGCCGGCGAGGCGCGGGCTCCGGCGGCTTTGGCCAGGCGGTGCGCGGCGATGCCCCACGGTTCGGCGGCCGGACAGGCCGAGGCCATGGCGATCTTGATGCGGCGGACGCTGATGCGCACCAGTGCGCCGATCTTCAGGAGCTTGAGGCGGATGGTGCCGCAGGTGGCGTCCGCAAAGATGGTTTCGGCAAGGCCGATGCGCCTCAGGGCACAGATCAGCACATAGGCCATCGAGGCGAACCACAACCGCAGTTGGTTGGCGCGCATGGTCGCCGCGGAAGTGCGGTCGGCGTAGAGATCGAGCTGGCACTCCTTGATGCGGTTTTCCATCTCGCCACGGGCGCAGTAAATGTCCTCGTAGAGCTGCCGCGCACCCGCCTCGGCCCGCTTGAGCGAGGTCACGACGAAGCGCGGATTGGCTTCCCCTTTTGTCCACTCCGCCTTGGCGACGACGCGGCGCCTTCGGCTCCAGGTGCCGCGCGTGCTCCACTGGAAGTCCTTGAAGCGGCGCGCCGGGCGGCCGGTCTTCTCGGCTGCAGCCCGCGCCGCGGCGAGCTCCTCTTCGATCATGGCGACCAGGCGCGTGTTGCGGGCGAGCCCGAACAGGTAATCCACGCGGTTCCGTTCGCACCACGCCATCAGCGCCTCGCGCGCAAAGCCACTGTCGGCGCGCAGCAGGATGCGCACGAACGGCCAGTGGACGCGGATTTGCCGGACAATCCGCTCGACCTCCGCGACGCTGCCCGCGCTGGCGTCAATGTCGGAGGGCCGCAGCTTGGCCGCCAACAGATGCCGGCCGCAGAACACGTACAGCGGCAGATAGCAGTAACAGTCGTAATAGCCGTGGAAGAAGCGTCCTTCCTGATGCCCGTGCAGCGGGTCGTCGGTGGCGTCGAGATCGAGGATGATCTGCGCCGGCGGTCGCTTGTGCGCCTCCAGGAATAGCGTCACCGGCAACGCCTCGATCGCCGCCGCGTCGTAGGCGATCTTGTGATAGCGCGAAGGCTCGTTTCGGCTCAGCTCCAGCCGGTTCAGCGTCGACTTGCCGGCCACCGGCGCGCAGTCCTCGCGCTTGGCCTCAAGCTTGCCCGCCAGCACCGCCATCAGCGGGTCGTGCCGCAGCTCGTCGTGATCGTTGAGATCTTCGTAGCCAAGTGCAATGCCAAAGACCCGTTGTCCGACCAACGTCCCGACCGCATGCTCGATCAAGTCCGGACGGCGATGATCGCGAAAGCAATCTGCAAAACGCCCCACCAGATCGATCGCTCGATCGGCGGCGCCCAGAAGCAGCGCTCCAGCGTCCGACGTCACCAGGCCAGCATCAAAGGCCGCTTCCACAGCCCGGCCTTCCACCACTCCAAAATCAAACCGTTCTGCGCTACACTCTGTCGGCATCGGGGCATTCCTTGAATCATCGCAAAGTCCTTCTCGCAAAAGAACTTTCGCTGATTCGCGCCCCGATGCGCCTCAACACTGGTAGAGTCGGGGAAGGGCGCGGTAGCTTGGGCCATTCGGCAACGCCCCGTTTCCCTTCCTCGCTCATCAAACCGGACGTGCGGAGCTACCGCATCCGGCTTTCCGACTGGCTTCAGTGCAAGGCCCACGGCGGCGGTCCCAAGTGGACGCGTCGGAGGTGCAAGACCCCGAGCGCGCCAAACACAGCCTCTCGCGGGAAGAGGCGGGTGCCACGCGACGGCACCTTGTGACGTCGGACCAGGAATCCGCGGACCCGTTCGTACACATGGTTATCGACGGTCCGGTACGCCGGTTTCCGAGTGCCGTAGCCGAAGTACGTGCTCCAGCCTCGCAACAAGCGATTGAGCCGGTCACGCACGTCAAGCCAGCACCCGGTGTTGCCGGGGACCAGGATATCGCTCACCTTGGCTTTGAGCCGCTGAACACTCTTCTTGGACGGGCTCGCGCCCAGATACCAATGGCCATCTTTCCGGTACCGATGCGGCCCGAAGCTATAACCAAGGAAGTCGAAGCTCTCGCGCCGGGCATCCTTCACCGAGGTTTTCGCCTCGTTGAGCGTCAGCCCGAGTTTCGTCATCACCGCTTTCGTCCACGCCAGAGCCTCGTGCGCATAGCCGCGGCTGAGGATGACGAAGTCGTCGGCGTACGAGACGATGTGGGCGCGGAAGGCTTCGCCGCGTCCGGTCAATCGCCAATGCTTCAGGAACCGGTTCATATAGATGACGGAGAGCAGCGGGCTTGCAACACCGCCTTGCGGTGTGCCGCGCTTGCTGTTCTTGCCGCCACTCATGCGCCGCTTCCCGTTGCCGTCCCGCTCCTCGACCGGCGCTTGCAGCCACAGCTTGATCAGCCACAGCACATGCCGGTCAACGATGCGTCGGGCCACCGATTTGAGGAGGTCCGAATGCGGGATCGTGTCGAAATATTTCGACAAATCGGCGTCAACCACGTCGGTATAGCCCCGGCAAATCAGCCGGTGCGTTTCCTTGATCGCATCGACCGCGCTGCGACGCGGACGATAGCCATAAGCACTGTCCTCGAAGTCCGCTTCGAATATCGGTTCCAACACGAGTTTGGCGGCAGTCTGAATGACGCGACAGCGGATCGTGGGAATGCCGAGCGCGCGCTCGCCTCCCCCGGGCTTCGGGATCATCACCCGCCGCACCGGATCGGGTCGGTACGTCTTCGAAACGAGGTCCTCGCGCAGCCCCGCTAACCATGCTTCCACGCCCGACGCCTCGATCTGCTCAAAGGTCACCCCGTCAACACCAGGCGCACCCGCATTGGCACGGGCCAGCGCGTAGGCGTGGCGCAGAATGTCCTCACGGCAGATCTTGTCGTAGAGCAAATAGAAGCGGTAGGCAGGCTCCGCCTTCGCCTTGCAATAGAGCTTTCTCTGAAGGGTCCTGATCCTTTCAGGCGTTTCGAGGCTCATCGCCAATCACCTGTTTCCTCACCGTCTTTGAAAGCACACCAGAAGTCAGGGACCTTCCCTCCGCCGGCATTACCCGGTTTCAACGGTACCGCGTCCCTGTCCGACTCCCGCTGCAGGCCGCCGCCAATTGCGACGTTGAAGACGCGACCTCCGCCCGCTGCGGGTCTCCCCCGATTACCCGCATCGCCCTTCCAGCGTGCCGAGTCCACTACCCCGGCGGATCAAACAGGTGCGCACGTCGATTGCTTCCCTATCCACACGGCCTTCCCCGTATCTCAGGCGGGTCGGCATCCGCATCTTCACTTTCGAGGCCTGCTCAGACTTCACTCATATTACGGCCCGCTGGATTGCTCGACCGCCCAAGGCGGCCTTTGTCACGAGGCTTCGAACCGGCCGGTTACCCGACCGATCCGCTCGTCAGCTACCAGATCAATCGACAACTATCTGGGTGGAATCCTCCTCCACTGGTGATGCGCGCCGTCGGGGCGCACTGAGAAATTCTGGTTAGCACGCGACCAACCCAACTGATCGAACCGTGCCTTGACGCCGATGGACGCTGAACAGTGGCTTACCCTCGGTACAGGCCCATTAGCAGCGCAGAAAGCTTCGTTGCAGACGAACTGCCAGCCCGCCCGATCTCGTTGGCTTCGTTTGCGGTGCTAACAACAGAAAGGAAAGAACCTTACTGATCAGCTCCGAGGCTTCGAGCCAGTTCAGCAGCAGCTTCAAAGCGAGAGCGGGTATTCTCCGCCATGCGTTTCAGGCCCATTCGTCGGCTCATGAGCTCCGCTGTCTTGCTTATCGTGTGACCTGCGGCCAAAAATGAAGCTGCAAGGGACGCCAATTCGACCAACGGGACATCCGGATGGTCCCGGACCTCTTTGGAAGCATCCCGGAACGGCACCAACTTCTGCGAGTCAGCACCGGGCCATACTATCGACCGGTTATCTTCTGATGATCGCGCAAATACTGGGTCGGTGACATCCCGAGTAATCTGGAGCAGCTTTCCCGTTGCTCTTGCCAGACCATGAACGCGCGCGATCCGGCGCGCCACCAGCTCGTCGAAAACCGGGCCCTCTGATCTGATGACGTGCGTCACCATGCGCTCGATCACGGCTCGGTATTCGGGCTGGTACAGCTTGTCCTTGGTTATGGTCTCACCGAGCGATTCGAAGTCCGTGGGTTCATAGGTGAGACCCGCTCCTTGATCCTGAGCGCGGTGACGCGGTTCAGCCTGGCCGGCTGCGATCTGCCGGGCAGGCACATCGAAGGGAGCCGTTACGCGCGGCCTCCAACGGACAATCCTGTCTCGGGCGGCTCCAGGTCCTGCCTCCGGGCCGCTGTCCACGAGCCGGCTCATGGGGAGGCGAGCAGGCGTGTCGTCAAAGATCCTGATCACCAACCCGAGAGCATCCAGTGTTTGGATCAAAAGGTGCAACGGGGCGGCCGCTTTGCCCTTCTCAAGATCAACCAACCACTGTCGCCCGACGCCTGACCGCATGGCTAGATCGCGCTGTGACCAACCGAGCAGAAGACGGCGCTCACGAATGAGAAGTCCAAGAT
Source organism: Bradyrhizobium sp. ISRA464 (assembly GCF_029910095.1). Taxonomy (NCBI): domain Bacteria; kingdom Pseudomonadati; phylum Pseudomonadota; class Alphaproteobacteria; order Hyphomicrobiales; family Nitrobacteraceae; genus Bradyrhizobium; species Bradyrhizobium sp. ISRA464. Next base: position 5,797,069 of record NZ_CP094526.1, read on the forward strand.
CTCTGGGACGTCGAACGTACACGGAAACTCCTGTCGCCATTTGACGACATTTCAGTCGCCAAATGACGACAGTATATAAAATACATCAATAATTTCAACGCTTGAATATCGTCAATCCTAGCCGACGCGAAGTTTGACGCGTTAAGCAATTGTCTGGGCTGATTTCGCCGCGCATCTTTTGGGTGAGAGATTGGCATTGATTTATTTTTGATTGTTGGCAGTAACGAGGGGAGCAAGTTAGAGACTTCGGATGGCACAGCGAGAGGACGCGACCGGACGGACGGTGACCCGTACCCGAGAAACGATAGCTCATTACCGAGAGCGGTACCTGAGCCTCTGCCGGCTCGCAGGAGTGCATCTCAATGACTTGCCGGGGGCCATTAGATGGTTCGTCGATGAGCACAATCGCTGGGTGAAGTCGACCATTAACCTGTACCGAGCCGCGCTGATTCAAGCCATCGAGGATGCCGGACCCGAGCTTGCAAACGCCAGTGCTGAAGAGCTGTTGGCGAGCCTTAAACCGGGTCCGCAGCCCCGCAAATCTGGCTCCCCTAAGACCTCAGCGCGGAAGAGAAAGTCCGTCCCGGAGGCCGAGTTCGCTCTGCTCATGGACCGGCTGAGAAACAGAGGAGATCATCCCGATGACCGTCTGGCGGCTCGGTTGCTCAATCACAATGTCCGTTTGTTCCTCCGCCCAAGTGAGTGGCGAACGGCGATCATCCAGGGAAATACTTTGATTATAAGAAATGGAAAGGCCACGAACGGGAGGGCATTGGGCACTCATCGTCAGCTGGACTTGAAGGATTACGGCGGCAAAGGTGTAAGCGACCTTTCCAAGCTGTTGGTGTTCTTGAGAAAGCGAGCACAGGGAGCCGAGAGCTTTCGTCATCTTTGGGGAAGTTTAGCCTCGCGAATAGCCAGGGCCTGCAAGGAGATCGGCATAAAACGAGTGTCGCCGTATTCAACGCGTCACATCGGAATGGCCAACGCCAAATCCTGGATGTCACCTGAAGAGGTGGCGGCAACTGCGGGACATAAGACCACGGCGACAGCAACGGCCCATTATGCCAAGCGTCGCACCGGATGGCGCACTAAACCTTTGGGTGTTGCTCGTCCCATGGCGGAGGATGTGGCAAAGGTGATCAGATCCCCGAAGGTACGTAGAGAAACGAATTTGGAGCTCATAAGAAAGCGCAAGGAGCCTGAAGACGATACGCCCGCCCTCAAATTCTGACGCAGTCGCGCGCCTGCGACTGGCGATCATGTCAATGGCGCTCACCCTCCCTGCCGGATGCAGCCTGGGGCCTTCGGCGGCCAATGCGGATCATCGATCAGGCCAGAACCCGATACGGCTCTAGGCATGTTGGCCAAGGGCCATCCAGCTTCGATAGAGCATGTAGATCGCAACCGCGAAGATCAGCGCAGCGAAGACGTTGTTGAGCGCGCCCCTCTTGCCGGCGAGGTGTTTGGCCAACCGCGCGCCGAGCAGGCCGCCAACGCCGCCGCCCGCAAGGAAAACGACCGCAAGCCTCCGATCGACCAGGCCGAAGAACGCGTAGTTGGCTGCGGTGGTGGGCCCAAATGCCGTGACCGAGACGAGCGAGGACCCGACGGCATTGAGAATCGGCATCCCGGTCGCCAATATCAGGGCGGGCACGATCAGGAAGCCGCCGCCGATGCCGAAAAAGCCCGACAAGGCGCCGGTCGCAAGGCCGAGACCTACGAGCGCTGGGAAATTTTCGCTGACCGAGCGCCACGGCAAAATCGCCGTCGTCCGCCCGCTTGCGCAGCATCAGCGCGCTGACGATGACCATCAATAGCGCGAAGATCAGGAGCAGTTTTTGGCCGTCGAGCATATTGCCAAGCGTTGAGCCGCCGAACGCACCCACGATGCCCGCCACCGCAAACACGCTTGCGCACGGCCATTTCACATTGCCCGCTTTGTCATGGTTCGCCAGATTGAGCCCCGCATTCGCCGCCACCGCGCGATCGCGCTCGTGCCGATCGCGAGATGCTGGTTCGCGACACCGACGAGATAAACCATCATCCGCCTCGTCGGCGCGATCCTCTCGAACAGAACGATGAATGGGCCGTCCAGCGCGGCCGATACATGACGCCGGAAACCATCGCCCCGTTGCGCGATGATCCCGCCGTCAGCTTCCCGGCAATCGCCACTGACCGATCCGGCCCATGCCGGCGAACGTGGTGAACTCCGCTTAGCTACACCACGCCAGGGGACACGATCTTATCCGATTTCTCGCCGGGATAAAGCCTATCAGCGCCCGAGATCCCAATATGTCCTTCAATCTTCCTCTCGAACTAGATGAACTCGAACCCGAACGCTGGGACTATCTCGATGTCTATCAATTAAGGACGGACCTCCACTGCCTAACCGTTCCAGGCCGAAACTGCCCAATTCACCCTGCCTCGCGTGCGCGGGCTGAGCCGATCCCGCAAACTTCGCCAATGCGACAAACCATGGTTCGACCTAAAGCTTAGACGCGCGGAGTGACTCAACTGAGCAGCCCCTACTGCCCTGGCGCTTCGCGACGCCTTACCCACTGCATGATCCCGGTCGCTTTGTGCGCAAAGTCGGCATGGAGTTGCTCTGTCACACCACCAAGATTGTCGGTAGATTGCTTAGCTCGCTTACCTGGAGCTGCCGACCGCTGGCATCTGATGGAGAACGCCAGTCGGGCCTTCCAGCTTGGCAAACAGTTTCAGCGCACTGCCCAGGCGGCGGTGGAGAGCAGGCGGCATTTGTCGTTGCTCTCTGGAGGACATTAACCATGCCGTATCATCGAGGCTGGCGCTTGTCCGGTGAAGTTCCATATATGATTGCACTTCGCGGTACATGCGAAGCGGCCGCTGCCGGTGCTGGTAACACCGACAACGGCCTAACCACAAACCGACTTTAGGAGAGTCAGTCATGGCTAAGAGCCCTTATAGCGCCGATTCGGTGTCTCTGCCCCCGTCCTCCCTGGTGATTCAGGCCCGGTCCAACGCGACCAACGCCAGCTGCGCTGCGTCCAATTTGGCAGTCGCCGCGGCTGACGAGGCCTCGGCCGTCACCCCGTTCTTCATCGGCTAGACCAGATCGCGAGACCTTACGTCGCGTGACGCAGATGCGCCACATGGACCAGTCCGCTTCGTTTCGATCTTTCGGCCGTGCTCTCGGATCCAATTTATCCGTTTCACCCGACCGCAGGCTGAGGTCGAGACGCCAATGAGGGCAAACACCTTTCGCTGCGACGATCCGCACGAAAGGATGACGCCTCAAAGGCACGGTCTTGTCCGACGACGTTTGCCTCGCGATCTCTCACGCCAGAGAGGTCCTCACAATGTCCCTGTTCTCCACCAACACCTCCGTGCAGCCCGCCTGCACCAGCAACGTCCATCGCCCGATGGGTGGCATCGCCGGCCTTCGCGAGGTCCACGACGACGTCGGCCGCCTGGCCGTCGCGGCGTTTCCCTACGCGATGGTGAAGGATATCGCGCTGAGCCGCGCCGCCGTGCCAGCGTGCTACCTCCTGGCCGACCATGCCATGGTCTATATCGGAGAGACCGGTAACGCCGGTCGCAGGCTCTCCGAGCATGCGGCTGATCCCTCCAAGGGATTCGCCCGCGAGGTCTATGTAATCTACGGCTACGAACGCGCGTGGTTCGACAAGACGGCTGCGATCTATCTGCAGTTCCGTCTGACGCAGATCGCCGAGCAGGCCGGCCTGGTCGACGTCGTCAAGGGTACCAACCCGCAGGTGCTCGAGCTGCCCAGTCACAAACGCGCTTCGCTCGATTACTTCGTCGAACACGGCGAACGCCTGCTGTTCGACGCTGGCTGCCGCGCGCTGCGCAGCAACTTCGCGAGTCAGCGCCGCACCCCGGAAGCGATCGACACCGATATCGCCATCGGGCCGGATGACGCCGGACCGATGCAGATCGGCGCAATCGGGATGCCGCCGGTGGGTAGCGAGCTCGAGCTCGCCTATGGCGACCTCTGGGCCCGCGGTTACGCGGTTCGAGACGGCTTCGTGGTGGCGGCGGGTTCTGAGGTGCGCAGCATCGTGAACACGAGCGTCAATCCCATCCTGCACACCCGCCGTGCCGAGCTTGCTGCCGCCGAGGCCCTGGCCGCCATTCCCGGCATCCAGGACCGGCTTCGCCTGCGCGTCGCTGTCTGCTTCCCCTCCGCCGCCATCGCGGCGAAGGTCGTGACCGGTGCACATGTCAGCAGCGGCAAATGGGTCAACCCCCGGTACCCCGAACCGATCCTGATCGCGGCCTAGGGAGCTCACATCCATGTCCAGGAAAATGAAGACACCGGAGCGCAAGCTCCGGCATCAGGGCCACGCTGCTCAAATTACCAACGCTGGTGATCGGCCCTCGAACATCGTTAGGCCGGCGGCGGTCGCATGGCCTTTCAACCCCCAGGACGTCTCGCCGCTGGCCTGGTGGCGAACGTTGTCGTCCGATCTCTTCCGCGATGCCCCGCATCTCCTGGTTCGCGCCACTCTCGAGAGGATCACGCTGCTACACGGAGACAACCGGTTTGCGACAGCTCTGCGGGGCGATCCCGCCGCCGCGATCGCGGAGGCATTTTCCCTGATGCCGATCAGCGAGATCACGCTCAAGACCGACATCGCGATGACCGCCGCACTGCAGTGCGTGCTCGACGGTGATGCCGCCGCATCGCTCGTACTGACGAACGTGCTCTGCCGGACCCAGCTCGATCATCCCTTTGCGCTTGAGGTGGCGGCCTCATGGTCCGCACAGAACGGACGCCGTTCGCCGAATCGACGCAGGTCTGCTTCGACAACGAAGCCGCAGCTACCGGCCTTGCGCCAATTCGACGATGACTCCCTGTCCGACGGAGGCGCGGCATGAAGGTCCAAATCTTCTCCGATCTCCATGTCGGCGTCCTTCCGATCAAGATGATCACGATCGCCGACGGGGTCGAAGCCGTGATTGTCGCCGGCGATGTCTGCGAGGGCGCGCCGCGTGCGTTCGAGCACCTGCGGCGGATCGTGCCAATACACATCCCGATCGTGATGGTGCTCGGCAACCATGAGTTCTACCGCCGCTTCGTGCGAAGCGAGCTTAAGCTCGCCTGTTCGCAGGCTCCAGCCTTCAATATTCACGTGTTGGAGAACAGCGGCGTCGTACTCAGCGGGGTCCGCTTCGTCGGCGCGACGCTCTGGACTGATTATCGGATCTTCGGCGACGCCAACCTGGCGGGCGTGATGGCCACCTGTGCCGCTGGCATGAACGATCACAGGCTGATCGGCTGGCGGAAGCAGCCATGGCAACGCTTTCGACCGCAGGAGGCGGCACTGCTGCACCATCAGTCCAGGGCCTATCTGACCGAGGTTCTGGCAGCCACGTTTGCCGGCCCCACCGTCGTGATCACCCACCATGCGGTCCACTGGGACTCGATCCTGCCGAAATTCCGGAGCCAGCGTCTGACCGCGGCATACGTGTCCGATCTCTCCGGGCTGATTTCGACCCACAAGCCCGACATCTGGGTCCACGGTCATGTCCACAACTCCTCCGATTATCGGATCGGCGCCACCAGGATCATCTGCAATCCGCACGGCTATGGGTCCGAAAATCCACAATTTGATCCCGCGATGACGGTCAAGATCGGCGAATGACGTCACCTCGGCCGCCGTCCTTTCACCCTTCCCCTCTCCTTCGTTTCGAGTGTTGTCCATGTTGACGCAGCTGTTTCCTTTCCTCGATCCCTCCCACGTCACGCCGGACCTGTCGGGCCGATTGCGTGACCTCGCCGATGACTGCAACCGCCTCGAACTCGGTCGCTCCGTGCTGCCCCTGCTGAAACAGGCGCCCCTGCTGGACGACTGGGTTCCGGTCCTGACCCGACAGGGCGTGCAGTTGGTCGGACGTGTCACCGGTCATCCCATTCTCGGCGATTGCACCGCGGCGACCACCCACCTGTGGTTCGCCGATCCCGACGGCGCCTGGGTCCGCACCCTCTCGCGGTTCTATCGCCTTGGGCCGCCGCTCGATCGGGCCGACGTCCGCCGCTTTGGGAGACAAGGCCTGACGTCGAACGCTCCCCCACGGATGGCGATAGCTCGGAGGACGAGGCATGAGTGCGACTGACGACGCCGATGACTTCGATCCGCCCCCGATTGAGGATGCCGTCTCATCGGGCGCAGCCGCCGATTCCGGCGGCTGGGACGAGCGCTTCAAGGGGCTGCCGAGGCTTCTGCGCTACGCCATGCTCACCGTCGAGCAGGCCAGCCATATCCGGCAGCGATTGATCGCCGAGATCGCCGAGCTTTGTCCGCAGTTGCCTGAGAGCGTTGCCTGGGCCGCAGCCCAGACCGTGGAAACGGCTGTGGCACTCGCAGCCAAGATCGATCGCCTGGCTGTCGGACAGAACGAACCGGATCTGAGGAGCCTTGCCGATTGCGTCCGGCTGGTCGCCTTGCCCGTCCCGCGCGATGTCGTCCACTTCGAGGACCACCGCCGCGTGGGCAAGGCGCTGGTGCATGCGTTTCAGATCATCTCGCGGCAAGCCGAGCACAATCTGTGCTGCGACCTCGAGCGTTTCACCTTCGGGTGGGCCGCGCTCCCGGCCTGCACCGACCTCGTGCCGAGAAACGGCTCAGCAGCAACGAGTGCGGCGCTCCTGGGAAGCCGCATTGCGGAGCACCGCATCTTCGCGGCTGCGGTCGCGGCGCGGCGCAAGGCCAAGGAGGAGGAAGAGCGCCGCAAGCAGAAAGAGGCTGAGGAAAACGCTCCAACATCCGAGCAGCCCGCCTCTTCACCTGCGCCAGAAATCGTTCCTGATCGTCACCTCGTGGTTGCGCCTCTGAGCGACGACGAGATGAAGAATACAAAGCTGAAGGAAATCCTCCGTCCACTGAAGGACGTCATCAACGCCCCCCTACCGCTTGTCGAAGTACCGCAGCTGCACGAGGTGCGTGCAACGCTGATGTTCGAATTCCCGTGCGCTGTCGACGTCATCGACTTTGCACTGGCCGATCTCGTCGGGCGCACCACGGTGCGGCTCCGCCCGCTCCTCGTGGTCGGCGAGCCGGGCGGTGGCAAGAGCCGGTTCGCCAGGCGGCTCGGCGAGGTCCTGGGACTCAGCGTCTGGCGCACCGATGCCAGCCGCTCGGACGGCGCTGTGTTCGGCGGTACCGATCGGCGCTGGTACTCGGCCGAGCCGTGCCATCCCTTTCTTGCTGTGGCGCAGGGACGGATTGCCAACCCGCTCGTGCTGATTGACGAGATCGAGAAGGCGGGTACGCGCTCGGATTATGGCCGGCTCTGGGATTGTATGCTTGGCTTTCTCGAACCGGAGACCAATGCGAGGTATCCGGACCCCGCCTTGCAGACCAACCTCGATCTGTCCGAGGTTTCTTACGTCGCAACCGCCAACAGCCTCGATCTGCTGCCCTCTCCGCTCCGCGATCGCTTCCGCGTGGTGACGTTCCCGAAGCCGAGCCAGGAGCATCTCGACGAGCTCTTGCCGGCCGTGATCGCCGACCTCGCACGTGAGCGAGGTCTCGACCGGAGTTGGGTGCCGCCGCTCGACGGCGTCGAGCGCGCGACAGTGGCGCGGCATTGGCCCGGAGGCTCGGTGCGGCGGTTGCGGCGAATCGTTGAGGCGATCCTGCGCGAGCGCGATCTCCGAGCATCAAGGAACTGACCGTAAGCATAGATCGCGGCGGCTGAATACCCGGCGACTCGTAGCGCCCGCGACACTGCGGCACGAATTCCCCTGGTGCGATGCAGGTGTTGATCTCGCTGGCGCGGTTCTGTCCGGCCTTTTTCACAGAATCGGGAGCGGCCAGCATCGGCCTTGCTATGGAGATGAAATCGCAGGTCCCGTCCGATAACAGCTGTTCCGCCAACTCCGGCGTCTTGATCCGGGATATCGGCCTCCACGGCGCGCGCCTGCGCGTCGATCTCCTCGGCGGTCAATCCATTCTCGACGAGATCGATTGCCGAGATGCGGTACATGATCAGGAATGAAGACCCGATCGACGCACGGATGCGCGTTACGACCTCGACCGGGAAATGCAGCCGGTTTTCCAGCGATCCACCCCAACGATCTCCACGGTTGTTCGTCCGCGGCTCGGTGAACTGGTTGATCAGGTAGCCCTCTGAGCCCATCACCTCGACGCCGTCATAGCCGGCTTGCGCCGCCAATCGGGCGCAGTTCACAAACGCTTCGATCGTCTGCTCAATCTCGAGATCCGTGAGAGGCCTGGGGATACGCGGGTTGATGGGAGAGCGGATTTCGGAGACACCGACAATGTTGTCGTGCTTGGCGTATCGGCCGGCATGCAGGATCTAGAGAAGAATCTTGCGATCGTGACGATGGACCTCTTCGACTATCACTCCGAGGATCAAGGCTCTGCTTTTCATCCAGAATAGGCCCTCCCTCTTCCAGACGTCCGGCTTCGTCAGGGGCACGACTGTCAATCGGCCCCCAAGTTTTTGTCCGACGATCCGCTCGCTTCTACCCCTCCAAACAATCAATCTGCCTGACCTGTTCTTCAAAGCCCGGCGAGAGAGCAACCGTCGTGCTAAAGGACAGCTTCAGATTAGAGCCGCTCGCCTACCGTCCTGGCCAGCTCGGTTTGCGCTTCTCCGAAAATGCCTTAAGTCCCTCCTTCGCATCCTCCGTCATGGCAAGCAGCGCGATCTGGCTTTCGGTGTAGGCGATACTCTCGTCAAACGACATCGAGGCAATCGCACGCATAGCGTATTTGCCGCGCCGGATTGCAGTCGGCGACTTGTCGACGATGCGTCCAATCAGCCAATCGATCTTGGCGTCGAGCTCGGCGGCAGGCACGACATAATTCAGGAGACCGGCTGCCTGCGCGGTGCTGGCGTCAAAGGGTTCACCGGTCAACGCCCATTCATTGACGAGGCGTGGCGGCGCAATCGATTGCAGCAGGCTCATCACCTGCATTGGAAACACGCCGACCTTTACTTCCGGCAGGCCGAAGATCACATGATCGGCCGCGACTGCCATGTCCGTCATGCACAACAGGCCCATGCCGCCCGCCATGCAGACGCCGCCGACCCGCGCGATGGCCGGTTTGGTCGAGTTCTGCGACAGCCGCAGCAGGTCGGCATAATCGACATTGGGGCGTGAGTAGTCCATCGCGAACGCTGCGCCGCTGTTCTGCAGGTCAGCGCCGGCGCAGAACGCTTTGTCGCCCGCACCGGTCAACACAATGACGCGCACGTCCTTGTCGTCATGCGCGTCGCGATAACCCTTGGCAATGCCTGCGATCACGTCAGCGTTGAGGGCGTTCCGCTTGTCGGGCCGGTTGATGGTAATCCTGAATGCCTGCCCGCGCTTTTCGAGAATGACGCTGTTGTCGGTCATGTTTCCTGCCTGTGCGCTGTTTTCAGCTTACATTTGCGGCAGGATCGGCATCAACTGCAAGCAGGATTTATACGGGCGCCGATGCCTTCCTGACCCAGACCTTGTTGTCGTGGAACGCGGCTCCGCCGACAGGTGCGACGGCCTCGGCTCCTGTCAGCATATTGATGCCGCGGCCGCCGATATGGGCCTTGTTCGGATGAACCGATTCGGCGATCAGCACGCCGCGGCGAACACCATCGAACAATTTTGCGGTCAGCGTGGTCTCGCCTCGCATATTGCCGAGTGTCACCGGGTCGCCGTCGGCGATCGAAAGCGCTGCTGCATCCTCGGGGTGGATCATCACGGTCGGCACACCCTCGCGGGCCTGCGAGGACGGCGTTTCGTTGAAGGTGGTGTTGAGGAAACTGCGCGACGGCGACGTCGCGAGCCGGAATGGATGCTGCTCGTCCGCTTCCTCTATGATCGTCCAGTGGTCCGGCAGCGAAGGCATCCGCTCCCAGGCCCCCATCAGCCCGCCAGTCCCCACCGGAACCTGGCCCCAATCGACCTTAAAATGGAACTTCTTGTCGGGATGGGCGAAGCCGTCGAGATAGTGCGAGGTGCGGAAGTCAGGCTGCAGATCACGCCAAAGCTCGGCCTCGAGCGTCTCTATATCGCCATGACCGCTCTTCTTCAGCGTCGCGTCGATCAGCTCGCGCGCCGTGATGTCGAAGCCGGGATGCACGGCGTTCAGGCGGCGGCCGAGTGCCTGCATCACCTCATGATTGGAGCGGCATTCGCCGGGCGGATCGATCAGCTTCGGGCCGACCGAAATATGCTGGTGGCCGCCGCCATAATAGAGGTCGTCGTGCTCCATGAACATCGTCGCCGGCAGCACAATATCGGCCATCTGCGCGGTCTCGGTCATGAACTGCTCGTGCACGGCGACGAACAGGTCTTCGCGGGCAAATCCTTGCCGCACCAGCGCCTGCTCCGGCGCGACCGTCATCGGATTGGTGTTCTGGATCAGCATCGCCTTGACCGGGCCGCCGCCCTTCAGAGCCTCGGCATCGCCGGTCAGGATGCGGCCGATCTTGGACTGGTCCAGCACCCTCGTCGCAGGGTCGATCGCGTCATGCCCCTCGATAATGGATTCGTCGAAGCCCCAGATTCCAGCGTTGTTGAAAAATGCGCCGCCACCTTCGTATTGCCAGGCGCCGGTGACCGCGGGAATGCAGAGCGCAGCGTGCATCTGGGCGGCGCCGTTGCGGCTGCGCGTGAAGCCGTAGCCGAGACGGAAGAACGAACGCTTGGTCTGCCCGACGATGCGCGCAAACGCCTCGATCTCCGCCACCGGCACGCCTGAGATCGCCGAGGCCCATTCCGGCGTGCGGGTCTTCAGATGTGCTTCGAGCTCGTCCGGGCAATCGGTATAGCGTGCGAGATAATCGCGATCGGCTAGACCTTCGCGGAACAGCACGTGCATCACGGCGCACGCGAAGGCGCCATCGGTCCCCGGCCGCAGCAGGATCTTGATGTCGGCCTGCTTCATCGTCTCGTTGTTGTAGACGTCGACCGCCGCAATCTTTGCGCCACGCTCCTTTCGAGCGCGCGATGCGTGCGTCATCACGTTGACCTGGGTGTTCACCGGATTGGTGCCCCAGATCACGACGAGATCGGAGGCACCCATCTCGCGGGGGTCAACGCCTGCGATCTTGCCGGTCCCCACCGTAAATCCGATGCGGGCGATGGTCGCGCAGATGGTCGCATAAAAGCGCGAGTACTTCTTCACATGCGAAAGACGGTTGAGACCGTCGCGCATCACGAGCCCCATGGTGCCCGCGTAATAGTAAGGCCAGACAGACTCGGCACCGAACTCGCGTTCCGCAGCATCGAAGCGCGCCGCGATTTCGTCCAGCGCATCATCCCATGATATCCGCGCAAACTGGCCGGAACCCTTCGGGCCGGTCCGGCGCAACGGATACACCAGCCGTTCGGGGTGGTGAATCCGCTCCGCATAGCGCGCGACCTTCGCGCAGACCACGCCCGCCGTATAGGTCTGCTGTTTGGAGCCTCGGATGCGGCCGATCGAACGGCCCTCGAGGACTTCAACGTCAAGCGCACATGCCGAGGGGCAGTCGTGCGGACAGGTGGAATGGCGGATGTCGACCCTGGCGTGCTGGTTCATGGCCAAATAGGTAACATCAAATGACCGGTCCGCCGAGGGGCTTTATCCGCACAATTTGTGCGAAAATCGGGCATAGGCCATGCCAAACGCTCAAACAGGCCCGCTCGCGGCGTGACTCGCTAGCCACGGCGAAGCCAACGACACCGCTGCAGCTTCCTGTCACCGCCCGCGCTTCGGTGATCAATTTAACCCCACACCGAGGCGACGGTAGTCAAACCCGAAAGATACGGGTGTAGTGCGACTTGATCGACTCTCCCTCCCGCTCCACCGCGGCGGGATCGTCCTTCATCGTCTTGATCTCGTTCAGCGGCTTGCGTCCAGCCTTTTCCCGGGTTTGCGCATGGACGGAGCGCAGACCGCCAATGTCGATATTGAGCTGCTGCGCCTCGCGCCCCAGCGCGAACGCCTGAAACAGCTTCGCAGCATTCGGATGCGGACAATCCTTGAAGATTCCATTCGGGCCAACAATGATCGGAGACTCTTCGGTGGCGTAGACCGGCTCGACCGGCCGGCCGGCCTCCTTCAACTGGAAGATGTTGTACTCATTGCCGTCGGCCATCACCGCTCGCTCACCCAGATCGAGCTTCTTAGGCGGATCCGTCGAAGACTGTACCTGCATGATGTTCTGCTTCGCCAACTTCTCGAAATAGCTCCAGCCGAGATCGCGCTGCATCTGGTAGGTCGCTGTCATGATCGTGCCGCTGTAGCTGGGATGCGCCTTGACGATCTTGCCCTTCCATTTCGGATCGAGCAGATCGTCAAAGCTCTTTGGCGCCTCCTCGGCCTTCACCAGGTTCGTGTTGTACGCGATGATCGAAAGCCAGACACGGAAGCTCGCGAACTGGCCGTCCACGTCGCGGTGCTCAACCGGATAGAACTTTGCGACCTCCTCGGGGACATAAGGCGCCAAAATGCCGTTCCGCTTCCAGACAATGAAATGTGCGGCGTCGGAAGAGTTCACGACGTCCACGGCGTGAATGTTGCTGGAGTATTCCTGGCCGATGCGCTGGAATACGCGCTCCGCGCCGGTCCGCTCGACGCGTACGGCGATGCCCGGATATTTCGCCTCGAACGCCCTTGCCAATTTCTCGGCGACCGGCAAATCGGTCGAGGTGTAGTAGTTGACCTGTCCCTCCTTCGTCGCCGCGGCGATCAGCGCTGGCGTAACTGGCTCGGCCGGAGGCGCGGCGGCCATGACTCGCGTTGACAAGGCGGCGCCCGCAAGCACCGCACCGGAGCGTTTCAGCACATCGCGGCGCGATGGCCCGAGACGTTTCCTCATATGATTCCCCGCGTTTGATGGCGAAGTTGAGTACACCACTTCCCGTCAAATATTCCGGTCTGGGAGACGGAGTCTCTCGTCGACAGCCCCTTCAGGTTGCAGTTAGACTTCTGATCAAGAAACAAGACTAAAGTTGGGGAGGCTGATCACGTTGCTGACGGCACCCGATGCATGGCAACTCCGCAGCCGTGCGGGCTTCGTCACAGAACGAATCTAGCGGTCATTAAGCTCTCGGCTCGCCTTTTTCCTTGCTGCTACCTACGACTTTGCCCTCGGGACCCGCGGTGCGCCAAGGTAGAAATCAACTTTGGATTAATAGCTACAACTTGGAGAAACTTAGAATTTGTTCGAAAGCTTTTAAGGTCGCCTTCTGGCCCGGTCGCTCTGCTTGGCTTGGAACTAGTTCCTCAGACGCACAGCCTGACGATCGCTGGAATCGACAGATTTCACTATTCGCGGGCATTGAAATATTCAAACGCGCACCCGTGGCGGCTATCGAGCGCGGAATTGGCCGACCTTAGACGTCGAAACCTTGAACTCGCAGGCGGGCGCGATGAACATCGTACCAACTGGCATGACAGGATTGCCACGCCGTGCCAATTCACCAAGGGCCGGAGATCGGGTGCCAGTTAATACGCCCGCCAGGTGCTGGAGGGTGGAACGGGGAAACCCCTAGATTTGTTTATTGGAGATGCGGTCGATCTCTCCAGATCCTCAGAGCGTTCCGATGCGACCGGTTCACACGGATAGCGTCGCGCTTGCCAGCGTCGCAGTGGCGTCGTTCGTCGTACTTTTCATCAGTGTGAGTTGGTTCTACTGAGGTGACGTGATGAGACGACTCACGTCCGCAATTCTCGTTCTGGGCACGCTCGGGGGCTTTGCGCCGGCGTCTGCTCAGACGTACGATCCCGGCTATCCCGTCTGCATGCACGTCTATGGCGAGAAGATCGGTGACAGGATCGATTGCGTCTTCACGTCTTTCGCGCAGTGCGCAGCGACAGCGAGTAGCCTACCGGCGACCTGCCTCGTCAACCCTTACTATGCCGGCGCGAGGCGATTGCCGCTCCCGCGGTCTCACAGACCGCGGAATTGGTAGCCGGCTTCACTGGCGACAAACTGACCGCCACCTATCCTTAATTTCCATCGCCAACAAAGAGCCGCGCGCTGATCTTTGCGCTGGGGCTCTAGATGGCAAAGCGCGCGACCGGCTGGCGCCGGCAGTTTGATGATCCGATCGTGTTGCCGGATGGGCGCGTGCTCGTCACGTTGCACCACGCCGCCACCTACATCACTGAGCTGCCAAAGAAGGAATCCGCAGCCCCCGAATGGCAAACCGCGATCTCGGAGCTGATGCTGGTGGTGGAGCGCAACAGGCAACCATGCTGGCCAGGATCGGATTCATGCTGGCCTTGAACCGCCATAAGGTCCGAGAGTTCAATCCGAACCGCAAAGATCCCCATTGGGGCAGACGCAAGCTGAAGAGAGGCCAATGACTGTCTTCATCTATGTCAACACCAGCAAGCAGGTCGGCCACAAAGAGCACATCAAGGTGTTTGCCAGCCAGGACGCTGCGGAGAAATGGTTCGAGGAAAACGACCCCGAGGGCGTGGCATTCGAGTATGAGGTTTTGGAGTGAGCCGGAGCGCGGAGTTCCTGACGAACTCCCCCCGTAGTTCACCTGTCTTGTTGGAACACGAATCTACTGATGTCGTGACCGCTCCTGCTTTCAGGGAGCGATTCGATGCTCACGATGGTCCTCACAATGACGGCGGCCGGGATCACCATTTGCGGCGCGATTATCGTGGTCTTCGAGATCGTGACGGCAAGAGTGCGTCGATCAGAAAGCCCCGCCGCCCAAATGCCACACCGTGCGCGTCGCCGAGCCTTTTAGGCGAAACCCTGAAGCGACGTTGCCTAACTTCGTCGCGTGAACTGACTGAGTTAGAAGGCGCGGCGGGCGTCACCGACGGACACGTCGCCATCATCATGGCTCGCACCACGACTGCTTAACGCACCGCGAGGGCCACCGTGTATGGACGCGCTAATTCCTAGTAGAGGAATTCCTGTCGCCAAACCGTCATGCGCGGCTGTTATCGCGGGATTGTCGTGGCGCCTTGGAAGCTCGTCACGGCGACTTCCCCACCCCGCTCGCGGTCCGAGCGGGGCATTTTTTCATAGTGCAAGAAAAAGCCCGGTTAGAACCCCAGCCCCTAGCTTAAATGTGGAATCGCCAAAATGGCGATTCCACATGTTTTTTTTGAAAAACCCGACAAACGCCTCGTCGACGCTCAGCCGCATTAAAATCGGTATCGGGAAGGCGTGAATTGCGCCCTGGCCGTCATTCGTAGGGCCAGCCGACAACGCCCCGTGGCCATGGCCTCAGAATTTAGGTCCGCTTTCGGGGGCATAAAGGACTTGACCGGCTTCGGTGCTGTCGCGACCCGGTCGCGAATGACCCGGAGCGGACTCAGGGCACTCTAACGCCGTTCAGCCCGGACTCGGTGATTGCCTTCTGTACAGTGCCTTCGGCTCGAATTTTGGTCACGAACTCGTCAACGGCGGGCAGTGCCGCAACCGCCCGCTTACGCACTCCGATCGCCATCTGCACGACATTGAAACGTCCGGGCAGCACATGGGCGCCCGGGACGGCGTCAGCGATCCGATGAGCGAGGTGCAGGTTCTCGCCGTAGACATCGGCATTTCCCTTCGCAAGCGTATCGCGCGCTGCCTCGAAACCACCCGGCACCGGGACGATCTCCGCCTGCTTTATCAAACGGCGCAACACCGTGTGTGGTGCACTTCCCTGTGCCACGGCGATCTTTACGCCCGGCCGGTCGACATCATCGGCACTCGTCGGTGCCGCGCCGGCGCGGGCGACGTAACCATTATCCACCTCCATGAAGGTGGCGCTGAACGCGAGATGATCGGCTCGGGAAGGATCGCGCGCGGCAAGCCCAACATCCCAGTCGTCCGTTTCGAGGCTCTCGTTGTAGCGCGCGGGATTGTCATAGGGCTTCAGTTCGGTCGGAACGCCCAGATACGCAGCCAGCGCGCGGGCGACGGTGACTGACACCCCGCCGAGTGTACCGTCGGAGCGGCGGGTGACCAGAACAGGGTTGGAGACGATCAGAGCAGCCCGTAGCTTGCCGGTCGGACAGAGCGCGGCTACCGCCGAAGCGAGCGGCGCTTGCGCGCGAGAAACCCGCGTCGTGCCTGTGATTGAGGTCGCAATCGCGACGGCGAGTACGTCTCTCCGTGTCCACGTCATCGTCCCCTCCGGTCAATGGCGGGAAAGACAATAATGTTTTCTTCCGAAGCGCCACAAGCCGCGTCAAGCATATCTAACGACTGCCCGACCGGACAATTTCCGCCCTTGATGCTAGGGCGAAGTCCGGCTTGGCTCTGAATGGTCTGCTTATCGGGGGTGGACCGGAAGTGATCGGCAAGCGTTCAAACCGGTGCTTTTGACCCCGAGCCGACCTCACGCACCCCGCTTCTGCGGGCACGGGTAAGAACGGTTAACTTATTCGAGAGCTGTCAATCTCCGATATTTAGCGGCAGCGCTGGTGCCATCGGAAGGGGCAAGAACGCTCTGAAAGCACATCCACTCTCGTTTCTCAGGTGCGGTCAGCACCTGTTGCTCGCGCATGACCGCGGTGCTTTTTCTTTTTAGTGAGCCGCCGATCGATCAGGTCGGCGCGAAGGCTGGCTTCGGAGCAAAAGCGAACCACATCTCACGCCGCCAGAAATACCTGCTCTGACCCACGGCAGACGTGGTGGCCTGCGCTTCTTCAGCCGGGCTCAAAGCCTTTCGACCTAATCGCCTAAGCGCCCCCTGGGGCGGTGAGGAACTCAAGAAAAGCCTTAGCCGTTCCTGGCTCGTTGGCGCCGGCTGCGACTGCGCCCGAAAATGTAACCCTCGCGCGGAACTCGGGAGGCATCGGGACGAACTGAACGCCCGACACTTCATGAATTTCACTTGATAACTGGATCGCAAGTTCGGCTTCGCCCTTAGCAACAAACGTGGCGTTGAGCTGGCCCGCTACAAGTTTGCTCTTCTTGTTGATCTCATCGGCGATGCCAAGGCGCTCAATCATTCGCGCGAACAAGACGCCAGCGATGCCTCCCGTCTTTGGATCGGTATAGACAATCGATTTGACGGCCAGCAGCGTCCGCTTTGTCGCCTCATTCGTACTGGTGTCAGGCTTTGGCACGGTCGAGAGTACAGCCATCCCAAGATCGGAATGGGCAACGGCAACAGGGTCGTCGGCTAATGTTTTCCGAATCTCTTCCCAACCAGCGGGCAAAAAGGTTACATCGAAATCTTCGCCGCGGAGAATGCGTTTCCTGACTATACCTGCCTCGTCATAGCTGATGTTGACCTTGTTACCCGCTAGATTTCTGGGACATGGCGTGCTCCTTTTCGGTGCCCCGAACCAGCTTCGATCACTGGCGGGGCTGGAGCACGGCCGGACCGTCCCATTCTGATGTCCCCAGTCAAGCACACAGCGCACGGTTTCTCATCTCCACGAGGACTCATCGTGAAGTTCTTGCGCCGATGGATCGTGCAGAGGAGAAGGCGGGACCCAAAGACGTCGGTGAACAGGCTCTGATGCGCGGGTTGGATACCGCATTTCCGTTTTTTCGTCTGGGGCTGTCCTGGTCTAGCGTCGGGCGTCGATCGGATGATCGGCCACATAATGGGTTTCAGGATTTCCCCTGCCGTGGTCCCACCTTCACCTCTGCACGATTGATGTCTGCGACTACCCCTGATCCTGATTGCAACAAAAGGGGGCTGTGGGCCGGTCGAGCGCACCTCACGACTCGAGCGGTCCACAGCCCCCAACGACGTTACGCCTGTCGAGGTGGCATGAGCTCGCGATTGATTGCCCAAATGAAGGCGGATAGCTCTCGGGCAATCGCCGTGACGATTACGGTTCGCCGCTTGCCCTTCCGCTCGAGTGAGCGGAAGCGTCCGCACAATCTGGTTTGCGCTTTCCACGCAATCTCTCGCGCGCGTCTCGGTGCGGCCTCCACCTTTGGCTGCTTGTCTCGGCTCACGCGCGGCGGATATCGATAGCTCCAGGCCGCCTCCACAAGAATACGTCGCGCCCGCCCATTACCGGCTTTGGTGATGCCGCCTCGCTTGACCTTGTCACCAGTCGAGTTTTCCGTGGGCACCAGACCCAGATAGCCCATCAGCTCGCGCGGATTTTGAAAGCGGGAGAGATCACCGATCTCGGCCAGCACCCCCACAGCCGCAATGAGATCAATCCCCCGCATCGCCTGCAGGGCCGCGACAACCTCGGCAAGCGACCACTCGGCCACCACCTCGCGGATGGCATCCTCCAAACGCTCCATCCGCTCACTTTCCTGGCGTATCCCCTCAAGTAACTCTTCGAATGCGATGCGCTGCTCGCGATGCTCGAGCTTCTGCGACATCAGCCATCTCATGTGGGCTGGTCCCCACGTTGTCTTGCCCGGATAGATGCGTCCCAGCCGCAGCATCAATGACGAGATCTGTTGACGCTTGCCCTGGAGGTCCTTCTTTACTGCCTGACGGGCGCGCGAGAGATCGCGCATAGCCTCATGGCGCTCGTCCGGCACCCACACCGCGGTGAGCTCGCCCGCGCGCAACAGCTTGGCGAGGCTTACCGCATCGCGCCGGTTCGTCTTCACTCGATCGCCGGCCTTCTTCGGAACGAGCGAGGGAGCCACCACCAGGCAGTCATGGCCGAGGCTCTTGAGCAGTCTGTAGAGGCCATATCCTGTCGGCCCTGCTTCGTAGCAAAATGTCAGATGACAGCATTTCGCTGCAAGCTTTGCCACCAGCTTTCGGATCGTTGCCTCCGTGGCAGAAAACTCCCCGAGATATCGTACCTCGCCGCCACGGCCGCCTTCGGCAATGGCTATTGCATTGCGCGATTTTGACGTATCGATTCCGACAAAGACCTCGGTATGATGACCCACGACTCGCCCTCCTTGTTTGAGGCTCTGCCCGGTCCATCCAGGCAACCCTCGTCGCAACATCGAGGGTGAGTCGCCTCATTTTGTGGAGGGGACATACAGTCTAGCTGACGTCGCGCGGTGTCACGCTGGAGATTAATTTCTCTGGCCTGAGCGAGCCCCTTACCCATGCGCGATGTAGTTCGTGCGTCCGCCATCCACCACGAGCATTTGCGCCGTCACCCAGTCCGACTCCGGGTCTGCAAGGAAGGCCACGGCGTTGGCAATGTCCGCAGGTTGCCCGATCCGCCCCATCATAGTTCTCTCGGCGAGACGCTTCTCGATCGCCTCCCATTCGGCAGTACTGCGCCTCCCCTGCGTCATGTCCGTGCGGACAAATCCCGGCGCCACCGCGTTCACGGTGATTCCGTCAGGGCCGAGTTCCATCGCGAAGCGTCGCGTCAGGATTGCGGCCTCCGCCTTCGTCGCGGCGTAGAATGCGTTTCCGGGGAGCGCCGTGCTGATCGCTGCGATCGAAGTAATGTTGATGATCCTGCCGTAGTGGGCTGCGCGCATACCTGTCATAACGGCGCGTGTCGCATGGATGACGCCGTCCGCGTTGACGCGACGCATGCGCTCGAACTGCTGATCATCGAAGGTATCGAGCGTCGCCTGATGGGATACCCCGGCATTGTTGACCAGGATAGTCACCGCGCCAAGCTGCGCTGCGGTCTGCTGGATCATCGCCTGAACTGCGCGAAAGTCCGAAACATCTGCACGCGCTGTGATGGCGCGTCCCTCTCCGGCCTTGATTTCGGAAGCGACCTGCTCGGCCGCGTCCGCGTGACCGGCGTAGTTGACGGCGCTCCGCTGCGCCAGCAGAAGCGCGATCGCGCGGCCATCGGTCACTCTCCGTGATGCGCTTGAAGCTTTGATAGGCAAGCTTGGCGTTGGCGATCGCAGCCTTGCCGAGGAGACGCCCCGGATCGGGCTCGCTCCGCGCCCACCCGCCGGGAAGGATCCGCTGCCGCAGCAGTTGATCCACCAAAATGTCGATGCGGCTCAGGAAGAAGCTCGCGACCGAGGCAACACGGTCAATGGGCTGGCCAGCTTCCAGGCGGCGCTCGAGCGCTCGCATATATGCTTCTGCGACGGCCTCGCGATCGCGGCGATATCATCGGTTCGCGGTTCGAGAGCCACTAGGCATGCCGCAGTCTAACGTGCCAGTTGGGTCAGCCCCGTCGGCGGTCCATCGACTGCGGTCCAGCCACCGTCAACAAACAGCGTGCTGCCGCTGACATAGCTTGCGGCATCCGAGGCCAAATAGGCGACCGCGGTCGCGACCTCGTCGGCGGTGCTCCAGCGATTGAAAACGGTGTGTCCGGCATAGAGGTCATAGATATCGGGACGCTGTTTGAACGGCCCGGTCAGAGCAGTCTCCGCAATACTCGGCGCGATCGCGTTGACCCGGACGCCTGAACGCCCGACCTCCGACGCAAAGCCCTTCACCAACAGTCCGATCGCCGCCTTGGTCGATCCGTAGACAGCAAGGCCGGGCTCGATGGTCACTGCGCGTACCGACGAGCAGGCGATCAGGCTGCCCCCTTGCTGCTTGACCATGATGCGGCCGAACGCCTGGAAGAACCAGACGGTGCCCTTGATGTTGAGGTTGATGACGCGATCGAGGTCCGCGTCGGTATAGTCGAGGATGGTCTTGCGGATATTCAGCCCCGGCGTCGTGACGGCGATGTCGACGCGCTGAAATTCCGCCAGTGCCTTCCCTGCCAATGCCTCCACGTCCGTACGGTCAGCGGCATCGCAACCAACCGCCGCCGCCAATCCACCTTGCGCGCGGATTGCTGCCGCGGTCGCATCCGCACCCTCCTGGGTACGGTCAGCACAGAAGACGCGCGCGCCAAGCGACGCCAGCGCTTCGGCGGACGATTTGCCAATCCCTGAAGCCGCGCCCAGCACAACGGCGGTCTTGCCGGTGAGATCAAACAGCTTGCGATAGTCGATCACGTGAAAACTCCCTTCCGGACACATGGACGCCCTTGTCTTCGTTACGCCGAATTATATACTAATATATCAATTTTGAAAGCAAACGTCGGTGCCGACACTGAAGAGATCCGAACTCCGCTTCCCGCGCAGACGGGGCGGCCGGCCCCGCACCGAGACGGCAGCGGCCCGCATCTATACCGACCTGCGCGCGGAATTGGTCTCTTTGCTGCGCCGACCGGGTGAGCCGATCCTGGAAGGGCAGATCGCCCTCTCCTACGGCGTCAGCCGGACGCCGGTGCGCGAAGCGATCCTGCGGCTATCAGATGAGGGCCTACTCGAGATTTTCCCGCAGTCGGGCATCTTCGTATCTCGCATCCCGTTGGCCGCGCTCCCCGAGGCGATCATCGTCCGCAGGTCGCTCGAGGAAACAACAGCGCGTATGGCGACAGAGCGAGCCAGTTCCAGCCAGATCCTTGCCCTGCATTCTATCCTGGAGCGTCAGCGCGAGGCGAACGTGGCGGCAGATCGGGAGGCCTTCCATCAGGCCGACGAGGCCTTTCACGCCGCCATCGCGGACATCGCTGGATATCCGGGCATCTGGAGGCTTATCCTGCAGGTCAAGGTCCACGTCGATCGCTTCCGGCGCCTCACCCTCCCGCAACGCGGGCGGATGGCAGAGATTGTCGCTGAGCATGAGGCCATCATGACCGCGATCGAGGCACGCGATCCCAACGCCGCCGGAACTGCGATGGTCAGGCATATTGAGCGCCTTCTGGTCGACATTTCGGCCACTCCGCACAGCAATCCGGAGTTCTTCGACCAGCAACGCGAGCCGATATGACGACGGCCGAAGTCTAGAGAAGGCTGCGTATCGACCGTGAACGTCGATCATGGCGCTGCGTTGCAGCGCTCGACTATCGCGACTTCATCAGGATCAGCGCCGTATCACCGGTCTTGCAGGACGAGCCAAAGCAGCCGGCTATCCGGAACGTCCGATCAAGACCGCCGAGCCCTTCGCGTTGGTCCGCCCACACGCCGCCCTCCAGCCGGTCTGGTCGGATCAAGATCGCGCGACACGCACAGCGTGTGGCTTGCGACCACCTCCCGGCATCCCTACGCTGCCCCTCAAGAACAAGAACAGGGAGGCGATCGTCATGACCACAAGGCGAGATTTCCTGAAAGCCGGAGCAACGGCGGCTGCCGGCATCGTATTCTGCAGCTGTGGGGGCGTTCACAACGCAAATGCACAGCATTCGCGCCAAAAGTTGCCGGTCACGGTCAACGGCAAGCGCGTCAAGACTATCGACATTCACTCGCATTGTCACTTTCGCGAAGCGGGCGCCCTGCTCCGCGCCGACGCCGACAAATTGCAATTGCCACCGGTCAATGGCGCAGCCGAAGCGTTCATTGAGATCGACAAACGCCTCGCCGCGATGGACGCGCAGGCGGTGGATATGGAGGTGCTGTCGATCAATCCGTTCTGGTACGACCGGGACCGCGACCTTGCTGGACAGATCGTCAAGATCCAGAACGAGAAGCTCGCCGAACTTTGCGCCTCAAATCCCGATCGGTTTGCGGCGTTCGCGTCGTTGACACTGCAGGCGCCGGATCTTGCCGTTCAGGAGCTTGAGACCGCCGTGAAAAAACAGCGCCTGAAGGGCGCTGCGATCGGCGGCGTTGTCGATGGCGTCGAATTCTCCGACCCTAAGTTTCATCCGGTGTGGGCCAAGGCGGAAGAGCTCGGCGTGCCACTGTTCATCCATCCGCAGGGCATTCCGGAACTAAACAAGCGGCTCTCAGGTAATGGCTGGCTTGGGAACACCATCGCCAACCCGCTCGAGACCACGATCGCGCTTTCACACCTGATTTTCGAGGGCACGTTCGACCGCTTCCCAGGACTCAAGGTCATCGCTGCGCATGGCGGAGGCTATCTGCCCTCCTATGCCGATCGCTCGGACCATGCTTGCCTGGTCGGACCAAAGGGATGCAATCCCGACATCAAGCTCAAGAAGGCGCCGTCGGAGTATCTCAAGCAGATCTACTTTGACTCCCTGGTCTTCACGCCGGAGGCCATCCGCCACCTGGCGGCACAGGTCGGCGCCAGCCAGATCGTGCTGGGAAGCGATTATCCCTATCCATGGCAACTGGCCCCGGCCGACCACATCCTTGCCTGTTCATCGCTGAGTGATGACGACAAGGCCAACATCCTTGGCCGCACCGCCGCACGACTGCTCGGAATGGCTGCGTAGGGAGGCGCCAACGGACCATCGGAAGGCCTGATGAACCTGCCATTCTCGCGACGACGGATTCCACCCGTCAATGAGCTTCCACCGTCCGGATCTCATTCCTCGGCTGAGCCATGTGCATCGGCGGCGGGATGTTGGGTAGCGTATCAGCGTCAACCGCGTCGAATCCGACAAACTCAGCTTGCGCCGCGTCCGAGATCCATTTGACTGTTGCCGGATGGCTGACCACCATTCCGATCAATGCAATGAAGACGAGCACGGGCAGAGCGACAAGCTTGATGCTGAAGCTCTGGTAATTGCTCTGCTGGTCCTGCCGCCGCCTGTCGAAAGAGCCGCGCATGGATCCCTCCACATTGCGATGTGCTCCCCGAAGCGTCACTTACCGCAACGCACGTGGAGCCAATGTGAATGGTTTCACAGGCAGACCGAGTTCACTCACTCGTGAGTTATCGCACTGGCCGCGTGGCTGAAGCGGCTATTCACCGTCGTTCGATCCGGCGTCGACCAGTTCCTGCAGTGCTCCTGGCTTCAGCACCACAATCGCACCATGTTCAAGCCTGACCCAACCGCGCGTCGCCCAGACACGGAGCTGCTTGTTGATGCTCTCACGCGTCATGCCGACCATCTCGCTGATCTCCTGCTGGGTGATCGAGATGGTCCGTCCCTGCGGCTCACGCTTGTGTTTGTCGCTCAGGCGCAGCAGCGCACTGGCGAGGCGGCCGGGCAGGTCTTGCAGGATGACCTGCTCGACCTGATCGCTGGTCCAACGCAATCTCGCGCAGAGCAATTCGATGAACTTCATCGCAAGCGACGGTTGGCTGCGCACGAACGGGATGAACTCCCGCCGATCGATGACAAACAGCTCGCAATTGGTGTTGGCAGTGGCGTCGGCCGTCCGCGACAACCCATCGAGCAGCGCGATCTCCCCGAATATCTCTCCAGCCTCGATCAGGTTCAGAATGGCGTTGCGACCGTCCGGCGATGAGATGCTGATCTTCACCGTGCCGGAGATCACGGCAATCAGGCTCGTGCCGGGATCGCCCTTGGAAAAAATCGTCGTGCCGCGCTTCAGCGTAATGTGCTTGGCGTATCGGCAAAGCTGGTCGAAGGCGTCGGGCTCGAGATCGGCGAAATAAGGATGCTTGCGCAGCACCGACAGCTTGCTGCTCGAAAACGGCGCAGCGGCATTTCTTTCTATGAGCGGCGCACCGGTCATTGTTATCCAAAGCGATTGGGTTGCGTACTATCGGCGCGCCACCAGAGCGGGCGCCGACAAAGCCATCGATCAATGAAAGTAAATGGAATTATAGCCCCGCCGGGGGCCTACAGCAACAAAAGGTCCACGCTGGAGCGCTCCGGATTGAAAAGCCGCTAAAGTACATTTTTCGAATAAATAGATGCTCAGATGCAACACTGTTAATTGCGCCGGATTTCGCGGGACTGAATAAGCGAGCCTCGCCTCTCGGCCACAATCTCGCCTGATGTAACCGGCTCAGCACGCAATCGTCGTTTAAGGACCTATCCGCACGCTGCATCGCAGATCGACTGCCTAAACCGCTGGTTTGCCCTGGTGCGGAGGATACCCCGGCAGCAGTCGCGCTCACCTGTCCCGGCTTGGCAATTCGCTTAACCAAGAACAGAGCCCCTGAGCGCCGTCCAGACAGTATCCGAGGCAGGCAACTCGCCATTCATCAACTTCGGCCAGTCTCCCCTCAAAAAGGGGAGTGCGAAAATGCCGCAGCTTTGGATGACCTATCAAGAGATTGCTGACTTGCTGGGCTGCGACACGGAGATGGCGCGTGTCACAACCATTCAACGCGCGCTCGACCGGAAGAGGAGCCGCGATGGACTGACCCGCACCAAGCTCGATTCCGAGCTGACGGCAAAGTTTGTTGCCGCGATCCGGAATGCGGAACTGACCCTAAACTAGGCGGTCCGCGATCTTCGCGACATGCATGAGGCGATGTCGCAGGCAGATCGGACCGCTATCGGGCGCTCTGCGGCCTCAGGTTGATCATCCCCAGCGACCTCAGAGCAGTTTGCCGTCAGGTCCAAAAAAGGGATGCGGGCCGTCGAACTGCCCAATTGGAACCTGGTGCGTGACCAAATGTCCGAAGCGCTCGCCTGGAAACCAGGTGTGGATGTGAAAAGCCGGTGGCTCCACCTTGAACGATGGCTCGCGGAGCTGTGCCAGGTCCAGGTCGACGGCGTGGTTCGGCGCCGGACATATCGTCGCGGGAATCCCGGCGAAGGTGGTCAGCATGGCACGATGAACGTGCCCACACGCGATCAGCCGCGCACGCGGGTGACACCTGACGATCCCTGCCAGTTCGTCGGCATTGAAGAGGTCTTGTCGGTCCATATGCCAGATGCCACCCTTGAATGGTGGATGATGCAGGAATATCAGCGCCGGTCTATCAGGCGTCGTCGCCAGCGTCGCGTCGAGCCATTGCAGTGTGGACGTCTCGAGCGAGCCGTGCGGCTTCCCGGGCACGCTTGAATCAAGCAGCAGGAGATCGAGGCCGTTTGCGTCGATCTTTTGGTCGAGCGGGCCGGCTGCATGAACGTACGGTGCAGCCGGGAATGCGGCCCGCACCAACTCACGGGAGTCGTGATTCCCGGGAATGCCGGCAAACGGAAGCCGGAGCGGCGCAAGCAATCGTTTAAGGTAGTCGTACTCCTCGACAGTCGGTGTATCCGCAAGATCACCCGATATGACCACGAAATCAGGCGCGGGCTCGAACGCGTTCAAGGCAGCCACGCACCGTTCGAGCGCCGTCGCGGTATCGACGCGGCCATAGGCCAGTGCGCCCGGAGGCTTGATATGAAGGTCGGATATCTGGGCGATGAGGACCGGCTTCGACGACATGGATCATCTCATTCCTTGGATGGCAGCAGGCGAAGGGCTTCGGGCGCGATCGAAAGTCCGATCCGATCACCAGCCTTGGCTTGAACTGTGTTGGGAGCGTCCACATTGAGCGGCTTGGTCGATGCGCCGCTCACGACGAGCCGCTGCCGGTCGCCGACGAAGCTGACGGAGTCAATGATGCCGGAGAGTAATCCAGCTCCGGCGTCCACCACACGGATGGTTTCAGGGCGGATCATGACGGCCGCATTCGTAGTCGCCGTTTCATCCCCTATCGGCAATCGCCCACCGGGCAGAACCAGTTCGCCTTTCTCCAGGCAAGCTTCAACGATGTTGGCTGCTCCGACAAACTCCGCCACGAAGCGGTCCTTCGGCTCGAAGTAGACCTCGCGCGGCGTCCCAATTTGGGCGATCGCACCTTTCCGCATCACCACGATGCGGTCACCCAATTCCATGGCTTCGGCCTGATCATGCGTGACATAGATCGTTGTGATCCCGAGCGCCCGCAACAGCCGATTGAGCTCGCCTCGCAGGCGATCGCGCAAGGCTGCGTCAAGTGCGGTCAACGGCTCGTCCAGCAGCAATATGCCCGGCCGGATTGCGACCGCACGAGCCAGCGCGACACGCTGACGTTGGCCGCCGGAAAGCTGATCGATGCGGCGGTTCTCCAACCCCGTGATGTTGGTCAGAGCCACCAGCTCGGCAACGCGCTTGGTGCGTTCTTCCCGGGCGACGCCGCGGATCTTCAAGCCGTAGGCGATATTGTCCGCGACCGTCATGTTGGGGAACAGGGCGTAGGATTGAAACACCATCCCGACATTGCGTCGCTCAATCGGGACAGACGTTACGTCCTTGCCGTCAAACAAGACTTTCCCGCCAGGATCCGGCAGCTCGAGGCCCGCGATGATGCGCAGCATCGTGGTCTTGCCGCAGCCGGAGGGCCCCAGTAGCACCAGCGTCTCGCCGCGCGCAATGTCAAGCGTTGCAGGATCAAGAGCGCGCGTGCCGTCAGTGAAGGTCTTGCCGCAGCTCTCAATACGCACCGACGCACCGTGTCCAGCCGCACTCATCGCTTGTAATCCCTGTCGGCCAGTAGTTGCATCGCAACCAGGAGCGGAATGATCATCACGAAGAAGATCAAGGTGTAGGCGGATGCCACTTCGAGCCGCATCGAGGCATAGCTGTCAGCAAGCCCGATCGGCAATGTCTTCGTCAGCGGCGTGTGCAACATCCAGGTCAGGTTGAATTCGCCGAGCGACAGCGTGACCACCATCAACGCACCGGCGAGAATTCCCGGCACGGCATTCGGGACGATCACATCGCGGAATCGCCGCCACGGCGATGCCCCCAGCGAAGCTGCCCCTTCATCCAGCGTCCTGATATCCAAGGTCGCAAACACCGCCATGACCGACCGCACCATGAACGGCATGGTGAAGATCACGTGTCCGACCAGGATGAACAGCCAGGAACGGCGGAACTCGCCAAAGCTGCCATAGGCCAGCAACAGCGCAAGTGCGATCGCCAGCCCCGGGATCGCGAGCGGAAGCGTAATGATTTCCTCGATGATCCGCGCCAGCCGACCTCCGCGCACATACAGCGCATAGGCAGCCGGAACGCCAACGAGCAGCGTCACCGCAAGCGTCGCAAACGCAATCACGAAGGAGAGCAGGATCGTACCGGCATAGAGCTCCCACACCTGCGCGACCCACTGCAGGGTCACGCCGGATTGGATCCCTCGAAAATAGTTGGCGGTCAGGCCTGCGGAAATGGACAGCGCTGCAGGCACGACCAAGAATGCGGCGACGAATGCCGTGAAGATCAACTGACTAGTGAAAATCAGGCGATCGCGCATGCCTCACCCGGCGGCCGCGACGGCGCTGCCACTGAACGAGCGGGCCAGCGCGAGGATGAGCCAGGTGATCAGACCTAGCCCCACTGAAAGCGCCGCCGACGTCGCAAAGTTAGCTGCCAACGTGAACTCCGTGTAGATCAGCATCGGCAGCACATCGATGTTCGTCGCCAGCGTGAAAGCCGTGCCGAACGCTCCCATCGCGGTCGCAAACGCGATCGCGCCGGAAGCGACGAAAGCCGGTGCCAGCGCGGGCAGCACGACATCCCGCTGGACCGCCCACGGGCTGGCGCCAAGCGAACGCGCGGCTTCTTCCAGACCGACATCCAGCTTCTGCACCGCCGCCATGATGGTGAGGATCACGCGCGGGATCGAGAAATAGAGATAGCCGAGAAAAAGTCCGTAGATCGAGTAGGCGAACACGAACTTTTCGCCGGCGATACGGCTGGAAAGATCACCTATCAGTCCCTGTCGCCCGGCCAGCAGAATGATCATGAAGCCGACGACGACGCCGGGAAACGCCAGCGGAAAGGTCAGCATCGCGATCAATACGGCGCGTCCGGGGAAGCGATGCCGCTGCAGGAACATTCCGGCAATCGTCGCGACGATCAGCGTGACAATCGTGGTCGCTGCCGCCAGGAGCACCGTATTGATCAGGGTTGCCCGATAGCGGCCTTCCGCAAGGATGGCAAGATATCCGGCGACACCGTGTGGGCCTTCCGCACCGGCGACCACCAACCGCGCCATCGGCAGCAGGAAGAATGCCGTCGTCACGACCGCAAGCGGCAACAGGCAGAACCAAACAAAGGACTTTTGCGACATCGTGAGAGCGGTACCCCAACAAGGGGCACCATATTGCCTCAGCGGACCTCGGCGAGATAGCGGTCGACGAAGGCTTTTTGCACGTTTTCCATCTCGCCCCAGTCCACGCTCTTGGCACGGGCATAGTCGCTGTCCGGGAGGAATTTACCCTTCACGGAGGCCGGCAGCTCGATCGGGCGGGCCGGACGCAGATAGGCATTGGTCCAGATCGCCTGCCCCTTGTCGGACAGCAGATAGTCCAACACCTTCTTGGCCTTCTCCTTGTCCGGCGCATTCTTCACGAGGCCGACGACATAGGGAAACACCACCGACCCCTCGCAGGGAATGACAAACTCGAAATTGCCCTTCTCCGAGTATTTCGCGCGGTAGGCGTTGAAATCATAGTCGAACAGGATCGGCATCTCGCCCGAGACGACCCGCGCATATGACGTCTGCTTGGGCACGATCGGATCGTTCTTGCGCAGTTCCTTGAAGAAGCGGATCGCCGGATCGAAATTGGTTGGCGAGCCGCCCAGCGCCAGATTCACTGCCACCGCACCGACATAGCCAACCGCCGCTGACGACGGATCGAGATAGCCGACCATGCCCTTGTAGTCGGGCTTCAACAGGTCTTTCCAGCAGGCCGGTACCGGCTTGCCGCCGAGCGCGTCCTTGTTCACGAACAGACCAAGCGTTCCGGAATGAATCGTGGTCCAGTAGCCGTCCGGATCCTTGAGGCCGGCGGGCACCTGATCCCAATGGGCCGGCTTGTAGGGCTCAAGCGCATCCTGCGCCTTGGCCTTCATGCCAAAGGTCACGCCGAAATAGCCGATATCGCCGACCGGATTGCTCTTCTCCGCCAGGATCTGCGCCAGCGCCTGGCCGGAATTCTTGTTGTCGTGGGGGATATCGTAGTTCAGATCAGCCTTGATCGCCTTCAGCATCGAAGCCCAGTCTGCCCATTCCGGTGGGCAGTTGTAGCAGATCACGTCCGCGGCCTTGGCGGATTGCCATGGCGCGATCAGCGTCAGCGCCAGCAAGGCAAGGACAAGGCGGACGGTCTTCATGGGAGGCTCCGGTCGGTCAGCAGTGCAATGAGGATTTCAACATCAATGGGGCGATCAAGTATAGGCCGCGCATGAAGGTTTTGCGACGTGCTTGCTGCCTTGCAGCAAACGCCGAACGCCGACCTGAACAATCCAGACGCTCGTGGCAAGGACCTAATCTTGGCTGGTCTGTCGACAGGAAGCGCCTATGTACCATCCTCCTGGCGTCAGGACATCGCCCGACCTTCCCGTTCCAGACGTGATGAAAGCCTGGATCCTCGGCGATCCCGACCAGGCGGATTTGCCGAATATGCCGTCAATCACATCAATACGCTTGCGCGCGTACCCGATACGATGAGCGATGCGGAGGCGACACTCGTGATGACGGCGGAGGCGTCAATGTACGGCTTGACGGACCTGGGGGATTGTTGCTGGCGAGAGCGTCGTGGTGATCGGGCCTGGCCCGATCGGACTGCTCGCGGTAGCGGTCGCCAAGGCGCTCGGGGCAAGGCCGGTGATCCTGACTGGGACACGCAACAAGCGACTGGCAATCGGTCAGGAACTCGGCGCCGATCGCGTCATCAACATCAACGATGAGGACCCGCTTGCGGTTGTGAAGCAGCCGACCGGCGGGAGCGGCGCGGACTACGTCGTCGAATGCGCCGGGACCGAAGCGACGCTCAATCAGGCTATTCGGATGACCCCTCGCGGCGGCAGAATCTGCCTTGCCGCCTTCCCGCATGAGGCCGCAACGCTGGACATTGCGCATCTCGTGCGGAACAACATCAACGCCTACGGCATCCGCGGCGAAGGTCCCAGTGCGACCCACCGCGCGATTGCGCTGATGGCAGCGAAGCGGCTCGACGCGACCAAGATTCACATGCATACGTTCCCGCTCGCCAACCGGCCGACGGCGCTCAGATATGCGCGGGATCGTGTGGATGACGCAATCAAGGTTGTCGTCACCAATCGAAAGCTTGAAGCGATCGCGAGCGCTGCAGAATAGAAGGCGCCTTAGCTAGGCGGCGATGATTCTGATTTTGGAGAGCCTCTCTAGACCGAGCAGTACCGCTCCTTGATCTCGTGATCGGCGAGCAGCTCCTGCGCCGATGCGTGGTGCACCACAGATCCCTGATCCAGCACATAGGCGCGATCGGCGATATCAAGCGCGAGTTCGACATTCTGCTCGACCAGCAGGACCGTCGTCCCCTGTTTCTTCATATCGCGAAACAGTGCAAACATCTCGTCGACCAGCACCGGCATGATGCCCTCTGAGGGCTCGTCAAGCATGATCAGGTCGGGCTTTGCGATCATCGCACGTGCGATCGCCAGCATTTGCTGCTCTCCGCCGGACATGGTGACGGCCTCCTGGTCCAGGCGCTCGGCCAGCCGCGGGAATACGCTCGCGATCTCGTCGATCAATTCGGCTTCCCGCCTCTTCTCTGGCGACGCGACCAAACCAAGCCGCAAATTCTCCCGCACTGACAATCCCTGCACGATCCGCCGCTCTTCAGGTACATAGGCCAGCCCCAACGCGAAACGCACGTGTGCCGGTTGTCGCAGCAGTTCCTGGCCTTTGAAAATCACCGAGCCGCGCGTGCGATCCATCAGACCGATGATCGATTTCAACGTAGTGGTTTTGCCGGCGCCATTGCGGCCGATCAGACAGACGATCTCGCCCCTGGCAACCTCCAGACTGACGTCCTGCAGGGCATGACTAGCTCCATACCAGGCATTGAGCTTGCTGATCTGCAACATAGCGTCAATGTTCCCGTTGGCCGAGATAGACGCGCTTCACTGCTTCGTTTTGCCGGACCTCCTGTGGCGTTCCCTCGGCCAGAAGTTCTCCATGATGCAGCACCAGAATGCGATCGCTGATCCCCAACACCAGCTTCATCTTGTGCTCGACGAGGATCACCGTCCGCTCGCTTGCGAGCTTCATGATCAGATCCATCATGGTGCGGGTTTCTTCCGGGCTCATGCCCGCGGTCGGCTCATCCAATAACAGCAGGCGGGGCTGACTGGCCAGCGCCATGCCGATCTCAAGCGCACGCTGCTCGCCGTGTGCAAGCGTCTTGGCTGCGCGCTCCCGAGACTCCCACAGCCCGACGAGCGCCAGCAACTCGTCCGCCCGCTCGACCAGCTCGCTTAAGCGAGCGCGCGGGCGCCAGATATCGTATCTCGACACCAGAGCCTGCAGGCCGACCCGGATGTTCTCGCGTGTCGTGAGCTGCGGGAACACGCTGGTGATCTGAAACGACTTTGCGATCCCCATATGGGCAAAGCGATGCTGCGGCAGTCCGGTGACGTCCCTGCCCTCGAACTCGATGCTGCCTCGCGTCGGAGGGAAGCCGCCGCAGAGCAGGTTGAAATAGGTGCTCTTCCCTGCGCCGTTCGGACCGATGATCGACGTGATCGCGCCCTTGGCGAACTCGGCCGAGATATTGTTCAACGCGACAAATTTCCCGAACGTCTTGCCGACCCCCCTGGTGCGGAGAATGATCTCTCTCGCTGGCGTTGCCGCGGCAATCATCGCCTGCCCCGCGCGATCAGCGTTCCCCAGATCCCTGCCGGGAAGAACAGCACGCATGCAATGAAAATGGCGCCCACGATCAGCTGCCAGTGAACGGTCCACACCGAGACCAGGTTCTCCAGGACAAGGAAAACGGCCGCCCCGATCATCGGCCCGAAAAATGTCCCCATGCCACCCAGCAAGGCGATCATCACCACCAGACCTGAGGTCTCGTAGTGCAGGATTTCGATCGGGACGATCGATAGGTGAAGAGCCTGCAACGCGCCTGCAAGGCCACAGAAGCCGCCTGACAGAACGAAGGTCAGCAATCGGGTCAATATGACGTCATAGCCTGATGCGCGAGCACGCATCTCGTTCTCCCGCACCGCCTCGATGACGGCCCCAAATGGAGAGGCGAGGATGCGTGACATGACGAAAAACGCAGCGATCACAAAAGCTGCAATGACGTAGTAGCGAACAATCGGCTCAAGGAAATCGATCTGCAGGCCGAACAGATCGATCGTACGGATGTTGATGCCGCGCAGGCCGTTCTCGCCGCCGGTCCAATCAACCGCCTGATAGAACAGGTAGTAGACGCATTGCGACAATGCCATCGTCACCATGGCGAAGTAAATGCCGCGCGTTCGGATCGCGATCACGCCGATCAACAGCGCGATCAACAGGCCGCCAAAGACACCGGCTGCGATGGCCGCATACCACGGCCAGGCGAAGTGCACGATGGCAATGCCGCAAAGATAGGCTCCGGTCCCGAGCAGCGCGGCATGGCCAAAGGACAGCAGCCCCAGATATCCGAACACGAGGTTGAATCCGAGGGCATACAGCCCGTAGATCAGGATGTTCACCGCCAGGGCCGTGAACGGCATCACCAGCGGGAAAATCAGGATCGCCAGCGCTGCGATACCGGCGCGATGCTTCGTGGCGAACTCGTACCAGCCGGCCGCCGCGCCCGGAGATTGCCTGATGGATTCGGTGGCTTCGCTCATGCCTGGCTCAACTCAGCAATCCGGCGCGACCAAAGAAGCCTTGGGGTCGAACGATCAGGACGATTGCCATCAAGGCAAAGATCGACACCTTGGCCATTTCAGGGGCAAACAGCGATGTCATGCTGACGACTACCCCAACCAGGAGACCTGCCAGCACCGCGCCGCCGATCGAGCCCATGCCGCCCACCACTGTGACGACAAAGGCCTCGGCCAGGATGGTGCCGCCCATCTCGGGAATGACGCCTTGAAGCGGGGCTGCCAACAAACCTGCGAAGCCAGCAATCGCCGTTCCGATCCCGAAGACGATCAGCCACACCCGTGATACGTCGACCCCAAGGACGCGGACGATCTGCGGATCGCGCGCCCCAGCCCGGATGATAAGCCCGAAGCTGGTCTTCTCGAGAAATAGCCAGAGAGCCAACAGAACGGCAGCCGTCGCGCCAATCACGAACAGGCGGTACAGCGGGAAGTATCCGACGCCGATATTGACGGCACCCTGCAGAACCTCGGGCGTATCGAAAGGATAGCCGGTCTTGCCAAAAGCAATCCGCACGCATTCGACCATCACGTAGCTCAGCCCGAAGGTCAGCAGGAGCGGATAGTCGATGCCGCGCCCATAAAGCGGCCGGATCAGCACACGCTCGACCGCCATGCCGAACAGCCCGATCAGGAGCGGTACGGCTACCAGGCAGAGCCAGAAGTTACCGCCGAGTGAGATCAAATAGAGCCCGACATAGGCGCCCACCATGTAGAACGCGCCATGGGCGAAGTTGACGACCGTCAACATCCCGAAGATCAACGATAGTCCGATCGCAAACAGCACATAGATCGCGCCGAGTGCCAGCCCGGCGAACAATTGCAGCGCAATCAGGTCAAAGCTCAGGCCTGCCATCGATCACCTCAAGGTGACGCGCACCAGCGATGGCGCGCGCCGTCTCGCCAGCTCAGCTCTTGTGGCCGAGCGCTTCGCAGCTACGCAGGTTCTTCTCGCTGGGCTCTTCGGTCGATAGAACCTCGAATACATCGGACTCGTTCTTCATGTCCTTGGATTTCGATTTGATGACGAGTACCGACTGTACCGACTGGTGATCGCACTTGCGGTAGTATTGCGGTCCCTTGTAGTAGTCGTACTTCAGGGCCTCCAATGCCGTGATCACCTTGTCGGTCTCAACCGTGCCTGCGATTTTGACGGCCTCGAGCACAGTCCGAACACCGCCATAGCCCAGCGCACCATAGTCCGTGGGCAGCTTGCCGTCGTACATCTTGCGGAATGCGTCGTTGAACGCCTTGGTCGAAGCAAACTTGTCTTCGATACCCCAGTAGAATGAACAACCGCCAACGACGCCGTCAAAGGCCTGGGCGCCGGCCGCGACGCGACTGGCGTGCGAGAGTAGCGGCGCAATGATCTGGATCGACTTCTTGACGCCAAAGTCGGTGGCCTGCTTGAGCACGATCTGCTGATCCCGTCCGAAATTGCTGATGCACAGAATATCGGGCTTCAGCGCCTGCAAACGTGGTAGCAGGATGGAGAAGTCGGTCGTTCCCAGGGGATGACGGATGTCCCCGAGATTCTCGATATTGAACTCCTTGCCAACTTCGAGGAAGCCGCGAACCATCTCGTGACCATAGGCATAATCCGCAGTCAGGAACGCCACCTTCTTGCCGAACTTGGGGAAGGCGTAGCGACCAACCGCTCCTGACGTCATGTGCGGATTCAAGGCCTCATGGAATGTGTACTTGCTGAAGTCAGCCGCTTCATTGATGGCATCCGACTGGCTGATCGAATTGAAGATGATGCCGCGTTCTTTGGTAACATTGTTGATCGCAAGCTGAACGGCCGCAGAGAGACTGCCGACCACGAAATTGACCTTCTCCTTCTCGACCAGTTCCAACGTCCGCGTCGCGGCCTCTCCGGGGTTGAGCTTGTCGTCGCGGACGACAAGCTCGGCCTTGCGGCCATTAAGACCGCCGGCATCATTGAACTGAGCCACCGCCAGCTGTCCCGCACGCACCTGGTCCTGCGCCTCGGCGCCATATGGCCCGGTCAAAGGAACAGGGAAGCCGATCTTGATCGTCGCTTCCTCTGCCTGAAGCAGATTAATACGAAAGGGCGATGCGGCGAGAACGGCCCCAGCGCTCGCGGTCGTCAGCAACCGGCGGCGCGATACCGCCCCACCTTCAGTGACCTTCTTCGTCATGACTATTCCTCCCCAAGAATTGTCTAATTGCCTTATTTAGACTTGCTTACGTCTCCGCTTCAGATTCGTCCCAGAGCGGTCAGGATAACCTGAGGCGTGAGCGGAATCTCGGTAATTGTAGCGCCGAAGGGCCGCAGCGCGTCGTTAACTGCATTGGCGACCGCAGCTGCCGCGCCGGCCGTACCGGCCTCACCTGCTCCCTTGGCTCCTAACTCGGATTCCAGTGTCGGCGAGACCACGTGAGCGACCTCGATATCGGGCATCTCTCCGGACATTGGAACCAGGTAATCCGCCATATTGGCGTTGATGAGCTGGCCGCGCTCGTCATAGATGCACTTCTCAAACAACGCGGCGCCAAGCCCCTGCACCACCCCGCCCCGGATCTGCTCGTCGACCAATTGCGGGTTGATGATCGTACCGCAATCCTCGACCACCCAATGCTTCAGCAGCTTGACGAATCCAGTGTCGGTGTCGACCTCGAGCCACGAGGCCTGGACACCGTTGGTGAACGCAAATGGATACTGGCGCGGGACAAAGTGGCGGGTCGCCATCAATTCCGGCTGGATACCCGGCGGGAGCGTATCCGGCCGGAAATAGACGATCCTCGCGAGTTCATTGAGCTCAATCCGCGGCACACCGTCGCTTGTGTTCACAACGTGGTTGTCGACGATATCGAGCGCGGCTGGATTCGATTGCAGGATGGCCGCGGCGACATCCACGATGTTGCTGCGCAGGATCTTGGCGGCCTGCAGCGCGGCTTCACCGCCGATTCCAGCGCCGCGAGAGGCCCATGTGCCGCCGCCATACGGCGTGTTGTCCGTGTCGCCGAGGATCACGCGGACTCGTTCCATTGAAACGCCAAGCACACTGCCTACGATCTGGGCGGTAAGCGATTCAGAACCCTGTCCCTGTTCGGTGATGCTGGTTTGGCAGATCACCGAACCTTGTGCGTCCATACGAACCGCAACGCCATCCTGCGAGGAGATCTTCGCGCCACCGACGCCATAAAAGGCGGCGCTCGGGTTGGTCACCTCGATGAAGCTTGCGATGCCGATCCCCCGATGAATGTTCCGCTTGCGCAAGGCCGCCTGCTCTGTTCGTAGAGCATCATACCTCATCATCTGGAGCAGCTTCGCCAGCGAGGCGTGATGCGACAGCTGCTCGAACTTCATGCCCGAGGGCGACGCGCAGGGATAGGCGTTGTCAGCAATCAGGTTGCGGCGGCGGATTTCGACCGGGTCCATGCCGATCTTTGCAGCTGCCAAATCGACCAAACCTTCGGTCACCGAACAGGCGATCGGGTGTCCAACCGCCCGGTACTGGCACATGACGTTCTTGTTTTGGAAGACGACGCGGGCCCGTGCCCGATAGTTCTGGGTGATATACGGCCCGCCGACCAGATTGACCACCTGATTGGCTTCGATCGCACTGGTCCGTGGATACATCGAATAGGGACCGATCCCCGTCAGGTCGTCGATCTCGAACGCGGTGATCGTACCGTCCTGCCTGACGCCGACCCGGCCCTTGCAGCGGTGGTCACGGGCATGAATGTCAGTGTTGAAGCTTTCGATGCGGTCGGCGACGAACTTGACGGGGCGCCGTAAGAGCTTGGACAGTGCATAGGTCGCCATCTCATCGGCATAGATGTGCACCTTGATGCCGAACGAGCCCCCGACATCATTGCAGACCACGCGGACCTGCGCGTCCTTTAGACCAAGATGCAGCGCCGCGATATTCTGCACCATGTGAGGCGCCTGCGTGCCCTGGTAGATCGTAAGTCGCGCCTCGGCCGCATTCCAGTCGGCCACAACTGCCCGCGGTTCCAGCGTCACACCGGTATGACGACCAAAGACGAAATCTGCCTCGACCACCGCATCGGATTCGGAGAATGCGTGATCGACGTCGCCCGCACTGTGTATCCGCTCAAAGGCGAGGTTATCGCCGAGCGAAGGGTGAATGACCGGCGTCGATGGATCGAGCGCCGTTCGCATATCGGTGACGGCCTCGAGCTCTTCGTAATCGACGGCCACCTTCTCCATGGCATCTTCAGCAGCCGCACGATTGGTCGCCACAATCGCCGCAACTGCCTCGCCCTGCCAGCAGACCCGGTCAATCGCGATCGCGTACTGCGGCGCCGACTTCAATCCCTTCAAATGGGAGAGCACGCCGACCCAGGGCGTGATGACGGCCTCAAGTTCGCGGCCTGTGACGACAGAGATCACGCCCGGCATGCGCTTCGCGATGTCGGCATTGATCGCCACGATCTTGGCGTGGGCGTATGGCGACCGCAGAAACACCACGTGCGCCATGCGCGGCAATTCGAGATCGCTGACATATTGACCACGTCCTTGCAGCAGCCTGTCAAGGTTCGGCCGCGGCACCGTCTTGCCGATATAGGAATTCGGGCGATCAAGCACCGAGAGCGGATCAACTGCTGCACGGGTTACAGTCATGTGGATCGTTCCGCACGCGCCCTCGCCGTTGCCTCCACGGCGTCCACAATGGCCTGATAGCCGGTGCAGCGACAATAGTTGCCGGACAGATGATCACGGATTGCTCCGCGATCAGGCGCCGAAGTATGCTTCAGCAAATCTTGCGCCGTGATCAGCATTCCCGGCGTGCAATAGCCGCACTGCAGCGCGTTGCGCTCGCGAAATGCCGCCTGGAGATCGGCAATCTCGCCACTGTCGGACAACCCCTCGATCGTCTCGACCGATGAGCCCTGCGCTTGCACAGCCAGTATCAGACACGAGCGAACAATCTCGCCGTTGACGCGGACCGTGCAGGCGCCACAGACCCCATGTTCGCAACCGACATGCGTGCCTGTCAGTTTCAGATTGTCGCGGAGAAAATCGGCAAGGTTGAGCCGTGGCAGCACGATCGCCTCGACCGGGTCGCCGTTGACGAGAAGCGAAACCGGGACCGGCGCAGTCACTCGGCCACTCCCACATCCAGTTCGGGGCGCGAGAGCAGTGTCGCCACGCAACGTCGGAGCAAGACCCCTGCGAGGTGCCGACGCATGGCCGCAGACGCCAGCTGATCTTCCTGGGGATCGAGCTCGTCTGTCAGCGCCGCCACGGCTTCGGCAACCGTGACAGGAGTGATGGACACATTGATCAGCCTGCGAGCGGCCACAGCGAGCAAGGGTCGATCGCCGACTGCAAAGAACCCTAGTTGGAGATCCGCGAAGGTGCCGCTCTTGACGACAGACCGAGCGGCGAGACCTGCGATGGCGTAATCTCCATGCCGTCGGGCAAACTCCTGGAAGAAGAAGGTCGAGCCTTCACCGGCAACCGGCAGTTCGACCGCAACGAGCAATTCCTCTGATGACAACGCCGTTTCGTAGATCCCCCTGAAAAACTCACCTGCAGCGATCCGGCGCTCGCCCCCGGCGCTGCGAACGACAATTGTCGCGTCAAGGGTGACGGCGCAAGCCGGCAGCTCCGACGCTGGATCGGCATGCGCGAGGCTTCCGCCAAGCGTTCCGCGATTGCGAATTGCAGGATGGGCGACATGCGCAACAGCATCCCGCAGCAACGGCGCGTGCACCGCAACTTCGCCGGACCTGAGCAGGTCAACGTGACGGGTGAGTGCACCAATGACCAGGATGTCTTTCTTCAGGGTGAAGCCACCCAACTCGTGAAGGCCGCCGATATCAACCACAATATCTGGAGATACGAGCCGCAGATTCATCGCCGGCATCAGGCTTTGACCACCCGACAACACCTTCGCCCGATCGCCATGCGCGGCCAGCAGCTCCAGCGCGTTCGCGACGCTGGTCGCGCGGGCATAGGCGAAAGCCGCGGCTTTCATGTGGGCGTGGCCTCCCGGGCCTATTTCTGGCTTTGCCGGATTAGAGGGCCGCCTCATTTAAAGGTCAAGCTTGTTTATCGGGTGATTATTTGTCCCATTGGGACTTGTCTTCGCTGAACGGAGGACGCAGGTTCCTGACCGATAAAAAGAGCCGGCCGCGGGAGCAAAAGATCATGAAGCTCGGGTTCTTTACGATGCCGATCCATCCGCTCGAGAAGGATTGGCGGCAGTCGCTCCTGGAGGATCGTGAGGCCTTCCTGCTCGCAGACGAGCTCGGCTTCTGTGAGGCCTATGTCGGCGACCATGTCACCGACAAGGCCGAGAATATCACCTCCAGCATCGCCTTCATCGCCTGGATCGCGGCCGCCACCAGGCAGATCAAGCTCGGGACCGGCACGATCAACATGCCGAACGCCCATCCGGCGGCGATCGCGGCGTCTGTCGCGATGCTTGACCATATGCTCGATGGCCGCTTCATTCTCGGAATTAGCCCCGGCGGCCTGCTCTCCGATGCAGAGGTGTTCGGCAATCTCGATGCGGATCGCAATGCAATGTTCCTCGAGGCAATCAATCAGGTTCTTGCTATCTGGGCCGGCAAACCGCCCTATGATTTGCAAGGCAAGTACTGGAGCATCTCAGTCAAAAAGACTCTGATCGAGGACATCGGCCAGGGATTTATAGCTCGTCCCCTACAGACGCCCCACCCGCCGATCGTCGTGACCGCCGTCGCTCCATTCTCAAAGGGTGTGACCGAGGCTGCGGCGCGCGGCTGGGACCCGATCTCGGCAAACTTCCTGATGCCAGCCTGGGTGAAGAGCCATTGGCCCAAATATGTCGAAGGCTGCGAACGGGTGAATCGGGTGGCAGACGCCGCCAATTGGCGGGTCGCCAAGAGCGTGTTCGTCGCAAAGGACGCATCAATCGCAAAGGCTTACGCCACCGACGCAAACGGCCCCTATGCGTACTATTATCATCAGCTGTTCACGAAGCTGAAGCGCAGCGGTCGCCTCGAGCTGTTCAAGACGCGACGGGACCAACCGGACACAGAGGTGACACTGCAGTCGATCTGCGACAAACTCATCATCTACGGCACGCCCGAAAGCGTTGCCGATCAACTGCTCGCGTTCCAGGACGAAGTCGGCTCCTTCGGGACCCTGCTTTACGCCGGCAAGGACTGGAAGGACCGCGACCTCGGCCGCCAATCGATGATCCTGATGGCTGAGAAGGTCCTGCCGCGGATCAACGCCGGCGCCGCCGGATCGTCGAACTGATCAAGGAGTTCCGACGTGGCTTTCACTGATCGTATCCCCTATCAGGCTCAGGTCGACCGACCAAAACTCACCTTGCCGGCCGGCAAGAAGCTCGCGGTATGGGTCATCCTCAATGTCGAAGAGTGGCGCATCGAGCACGCGATGCCACGCACCGCGCTTAGCCCGCCGATGGGCCAACCCTTGTTACCCGACGTGCCGAACTGGTCGTGGCACGAATACGGCATGCGCGCCGGTTTCTGGCGACAGTTCAAGGCGCTCACAGAGAGAAAGATACCCGTAACGCTGGCCCTGAACGCCAACGTCTGCAATACCTATCCGCGCGTGGCGTCAGCAGCGCTCGAGGCAGGTTTCGAGTTCATGGGACATGGATTCACCCAGGGACCAATGCACAAGCTCGAGAACCAGGCGGATGCGATCAAGCGATCCGTCGACACCATCGCGGCGTTTACCGGGAAGTCGCCGCGATCGTGGGAAAGTCCTGGCCTGACCGAAACCGAGGAAACGCTCGATCTCTTGCGCCTCAACGGGATCGAATATGTTGCCGATTGGGTGATTGACGATCTTCCCCAGGACATCGCCACGCCGCACGGCACCGTGACCACGATTCCTTATTCGGTCGAGACCAACGACATCGTCATTCACGCACTGCAACATCTTCCGTCCGAACAGTTCTTGACGCGCTGCACCGACCAGTTTGATCGGCTCTATCTTGAAGGTGCGGAGAATGCGCGGATCATGGCCATCTCGGTGCACCCTTACATCACGGGGGTGCCGCATCGAATCAAGTACCTAGAGGCGTTGCTCGACTACATGATCAGCCATGACGGCGTCGCGTTGATGACGGCGAGCGAGATTGGAGATTGGTATCGCGCCGAGATGGCGAAGTAGTACGGGTCAACCGGCGACCTTGATCGGCGATCCGCCATCGGCCGAACTCTCGGCCAGTCTTTCGAATCCTGCAAGGAAGATGTCCTGCGCGTCACTGATCATCCGCGCCTTGTCGTGCTCCAGCACGCGCGCTTCATAGATGTATCTTTGTACGCCGTAGGAGAAGATGCCGCCGTGAAATACCCAAGCCAATTTCAGTTCGGCACAAGTCCGGCGTCATGCCGGCATTCTCGTATGATGCGGGTCAAACCCCTGTCCTTGACCATGCCAACGTACCAGCGGCTTATATCGAGCGCGTTCAGAGCTGAAGCGCGTCAAATGAAAGGCCGTGACCGTCTCGCGCCGATCCAGTCCAGGATCACGCGTAATTGGTGGAAACGGTTTCTTTCACTTCTCGTAGCTATGTTTGCTGGACAAGCGAATGCAACGCATTAACCGCAGCCTCCCGGTTCTCCACCGGGACAAACAGACTTACCGAATGCGACGACAAGACGTACGTGTCGGGGACAATCCCGTGATATTCAAGGATCTGCAACGCCCTGAACGGCAATTCCGATGAAACGCCGCCGAAGCAGGTGAGACTCACCGAGCTTGAAGCCTCGCGCTGCTTGCGCAGATCCTTGCTCGCCTCCAGCGTGCGCAACAGCGCGTCGAGCCACTCCGAATCACAGGCCACGGTCATGCTGGTTTTTCCCGCGGCGAAGTGTGACGCCAGGAGCTGCGGCCAGGACAGGTTGCTTTGCTTGAGGTGCTGCGCGAATTTCTCGAAACCGTGACTGAGATCCTTGGAATCGATTTCCACATGCTCAATGCGAGCCATCGAGTTGACGGCCAGAACCTTTCCGGTTTCCATCCCTGCAACCTCTTTCATCACTTGCGTGCTGTGTTCAACGCCACCCCACTGCTTGAGAACCAGAGGCACGTCCCGACTTTGCGCCAGCTCTACGCTGCGAAAATGCAGGATCTTTGCACCCCAGAAGCACATCTCCGACAGGGATGCGAAGTCTACTCGCCGCAGGGGCTTTGCATCCGGCACGATGCGCGGATCTGCCGAACAAATGCCGTCGACGTCTTTGATGATTTCACAACGCTCGGCTTTCAGCGCTGCGGCCATCGCAACGGCCGTGGTGTCGCTGCCGCCCCGACCGAGCGTGGTGATTTCCCTGGTCGCCGGGTTCACGCCCTGAAATCCTGCCAGCACTACAACACGCCCACGATCAAGTTCCTCACGCACCCGAATGGGCCGCACATCCAGAATGCGCGCCGAGGAATGGGAGTGGTCGGTCATGACGCCGGCCTGGCTGCCGGTAAAGCTGATCGCGGGCACGCCGAGATCGGAAAGCGCCATACTCATCAGGGACATGCTGATGCGCTCGCCGGTCGTCAGCAGCATGTCGAGTTCACGACGATTGGGAGTGGGGCTTACCTGATGAGCCATCTGGATCAATTTGTCGGTGGTCGTGCCCATGGCGGAGACGATCGCCACGACACGATGACCACGGCCATGCAGCTCGGCGAGACTGCGCGCAACCGCGCGAATTTTCGCCGGTGTTTCAAGGCAGACACCGCCATATTTCTGCACGATGATGGGATGGTTGCGCATCTAACCTCGGTGGGAAGTCTCGCTCGGTTCGCCCATCGAACCGACACCGCCTACCCATGCGCCGATGACTTCAAAGTTCGGACTGAAGGCGACAAGGTCCGCGCGATAGCCAGGCGCGATCCGTCCAAGCTCGGTCTCAAGGCCTAGAAATGCCGCTGGCGTCCGAGAGGCCATGATGAGGGCATCGGCAAGAGGGATCTCGAGCAGCGCAACAGCGTTGCGCACCGCCTCGATCATGGAGAGGTGAGCGCCCGCGAGTGTGCCATCGGGGCCCGTCAGGCGATTTTCATGCAACGTGATCTGCTTTCCTTGCAGCATGAATTGGCGGTCGTTCGTGCCCACCAATGGCATGGCATCGGTAACCAGCATCAATCGATCGCGTCCCTTGCAGCGGAAGGCAACGCGCAAACCGGCGCGGTCAACGTGGATGCCGTCGCAGATGATCCCTGCAAACAGCCGGTCATCTCCGAGCGCGGCGCCCACCAAGCCCGGCTCCCGGGCGTTCAACTGCGACATGGCATTGAACAGATGGGTCACCCCCGAGACACCGCGATCGACCGCCTGGCCGATTTCGGCTGCGGTGGCGTCGCTGTGGCCGACCGCAATCCGCAATCCGGCGCCGATCAATGCATCGATCATGGACGCGGGCACACATTCCGGGGCCAAGGTCACAATGGAGCGGCCCCGGCCTCCGAAACTTTTGATGGCGGCGAGATCGCGCCGATCGGGCACGCGTATCTCGGCTTCCAGATGGATGCCCTTGCGGGACCTGTTGAGAGCCGGCCCTTCCAGGTGAAAGCCGAGCACGCCGGGAATGTTGAGGCACGCCAGAGCTGCTGCAGCCAATTCCTCGATGACCTCGCTTCGATCGGTGATGAGGGTTGGCAAGCAGCCCGTGGTGCCCGCCTTGCGGTGCGCCGCGACGATGCGTCGAACGCCAGGCTCCGTCGGCTGGTCGTTGAGAAGAACGCCCCCGCCTCCATTCACCTGAATGTCGATGAATCCCGGTGCGAGGATCGCACCGGGGCGAAGCTGGATTGCCGCGCGCGCCTGTGATTCTCCGAGGGCGATGCTTTCAATCCGGCCTTTCGAAATCCTGACCGACCCCGGCCCGCGCATGGCGATACCGTCAAAGATTTGCGGCGCAGCAATCGTGAGAATGTCGGAAGAGGTGCAGTCGCCCATCAGCATTCATCCGCGAGTGGCAGTCACAGACCCGTGAGACGAGTGTCGTAACCTCAAATGTTCCCCATCTAGGCATTGGGGGACCCGGACTGAAGCCGTCGCGTTAACACTCGATGGGAACGAAAGGTAGCACGTATCTCGGAATTGGCGGGGGCGGAACTCGGTGCCGCGCCCGGATTGAGGACGAACACGGCACGCTGCTCGGCGAAGCAAGCTCGGGACCTGCTACGACTAGGATCGGCGTCGAAAAGGCCCGGCGATCCATCACCGAGGCGACCGAAGCTGCTGCTGCAAAGGCTGCCCTGGGGCGCGACGATTTTGCGCGAAAGCAGGGCGGAATCGGCCTCGCCGGGCTTGGCCGCCGGGGCGCGGAAGCGGCGCTCAATGAGATCGGCCATCCCTTTGCATCCGCTATCTTCATCAGCGAC
Source organism: Bradyrhizobium sp. ISRA464 (assembly GCF_029910095.1). NCBI lineage: Bacteria > Pseudomonadati > Pseudomonadota > Alphaproteobacteria > Hyphomicrobiales > Nitrobacteraceae > Bradyrhizobium > Bradyrhizobium sp. ISRA464. The sequence continues at coordinate 5,841,551 of NZ_CP094526.1, forward strand.
GGCATGGCTGCCTGTGGCGCCCATAGCGGCGCGGACGGAGCCATCGTCGTAGCCGGCACGGGCTCGGTTGGTGTCGGCCTGATCGGTAGCCGCGAAATCCGTCTCGCCGGCTACGGCTTTCCCGTGCTGGACGAAGGCAGCGGTGCTGACATCGGCCTGCAGGTTGTTCGACTGGCGCTGCGGACCGCGGATCGCCGCGGCGATCCGCCTTCATCGCTTTCGGAGGTGCTGGGCGCATTCGATCATGATCCTTATCAGGCCGTGACCTGGTCCGAAGACGCCAGGGCCACAGACTGCGCTGCGTTTGCGCCGATGGTGATGCGGCACGCCAATCAGGGCGATCCGGTCGGCCGTCGCATCACCGAACACGCGGCTGGCGATCTGCTCGATCTGTTCCTGGCGAGAGGAATTGACCGGCTCGCGCTGGTGGGCGGGCTCACGGATGCCATTACGGCCTGGCTGTCGCCTGATCTGCGCGCCCGCGTCAGGCGTCGTGACGCCAACGCAGCGGTCGGTGCGTTACCTGTGGCGCGAGGGCGGCTTGACCTGCCCAAGAGAGAAACTGACCATGAACAGGCTTCAAGGTTCCGCGGTTAAGGAAGCATGGATCAATTTTATGGCCACCGAAGAAGTCGATCCTCGCTTTGCCGATCTTGATGCATGGTCGCTGACGTCAGCGATGGAAGCCATGTGGGAGGGTCAGCTTGCGGCAGTTGCGGCAATCGGCCGTGCCCTTCCCGCGATCACCGCGGCGACCGAAGCGGCCAAGGCGGCGCTGGGCGATCGCGGACGCATTGTGTATGTCGGCGCGGGCACCTCGGGCCGCGTGGCGGTCCAGGACGGCGCCGAGCTGACGCCGACCTTCGCCTGGCCGAACGAGCGCGTCCGCTTCATCGTCGCCGGCGGAGACAGTGCGTTCGTCAGCAGCATCGAGGGCGCGGAGGACGATGTCGATGATGCGGTCACGCAGATCAATGCCGCGCGGCTCACACCGCACGACGTGGTCATCGCGGTAGCCGCCAGCGGCACCACGCCATTCACGGTCGCAGCGCTAAAGCAGGCAGGCTCTTTCGGTGCAGTGACGATCGGTGTCGCCAACAATCCCGGAACCGCACTGCTGGCGTCGGCAAGGTTTCCGATCGTGATCGAGACCGGCCGCGAGCTGATCGCGGGCTCCACGCGAATGAAGGCGGGCACCGCGCAGAAGGTTGTGCTCAACCTGATCTCCTCAGGGATCATGCTGCGGCTTGGCCGGGTATATCGCGGCATGATGGTGAACATGCAGCCGACCAATGCCAAACTGAAGCGGCGCGCCGAGGCCATGGTGGCGCAAATCGCGCACTGTGATCCGTCGCACGCGACACGCTCACTTGAGCAGTCCGAGGGAGACATCAAGACGGCAGTCCTTCTGGCGTTGGGCGTCGACCGGGTTGATGCCAAGACCGTTCTGAACAATTGTGAGGGCAACCTTCGACGCGTGTTTGCCGAGCTCGCCAGGACTGGTGACCGGCATCCAAAGGGCGCGGCGGCGCGCAATCGAGACGGAGCGGTTGAGCCGTGAGAACATCCGCGATGGCGAGCGAAATCGGGGAAAGCGCGGATGTTGTCGCCAACATCGTTCGCAACCGCCCCGCCACGCGTGACATCACACAGCGAATTGGGATTGGTTCCGCCCCCCCTGTGCGTCGTGTGCGGCCGGGGAAGCTCTGGGCATGCCGGGCCAGTAAAGCAACGAATAGTCGAGGTGGGCGATGGAGACGCTCGGCGGCGTCGAGAGGGCGATCGAGGCGAGGCAGACGGCGATCGACATGCTACAGCCGGTGGCCGAGGCCAACGCCACGCAGTCGCAGGAATCACTTTGTCGCATGGCTTCAGAAGAAGAGAGAACTTGACATCCAGACACAGTCAAAGGGCGCGCTTGACACGCGCTGCACCTACCAATTGGATCGACACCACCTCGAAGGCTCAAAGAACGCGCGGATCATTGCCATCTCGGTGTACCCTTACATCACGGGGTTACCGCATCGAATCAAGTACCTTGAGGCGTTGCTCGACTACGTGATCAGCCATGACGGCGTCGCGTTGATGATGGCGAGCGAGATCGGAGATTGGTATCGCGCCGAGATGGCGAAGTAGTATAGTACGGATCAACCAGCGACCTTGATCGGCGCCCGCCGACGATCGGCCGAGCTCTCGGCCAGTCGTTCGAATCCTGCAAGAAAGATATCCAGCGCGTCACTGATCATCTGCGCCTTGTCCTCCAGCACAGGCGCTTCATAGATGTATTTTCGTACGCCGTAGTAGAAGATGCCGCCGTGAAATACCCAAGCCAGTTCCAGCTCGGCAGCACTGGGCCTGCCTTGCACCGCAAGTCCGGCGTCATGGCGGCATTCTCGTATGATGCGGGTCAGGATCTTGTCCTTGACCATGCCAACGTACCAGCGATTGATATCGAGGCCTTTCAAACCTGAATACAGATAAATCCGCAGCCATTTGCGGGTGAAAATCGTGTCCGTATAGGCTTGGTAAAACTCCTGTAGCCGCACACGCAGCGAACGCGAACGATCCGAAAGCAACTTTTCCCAACCGGTCTCAAGTGGACCAAGATAGACCTGCTGATAGACCTCCTTGATGAGGTCGTCCTTGCTGGGAAAGTAGCGGTAAAGCAGCGGCTGAGTCACACCAAGTTTCCGCGCCAACGCGCGGGTGCCGCCAGCAAATCCCTCTTCCGCAAAAAGCTCGGTAGCCTTGGTTACGAACTCACTGCGCCGATCGTCGGCTGACAATCGCCGTTGCTTCACGCGTGTTGGTTTGACCACAGCCTTTCTGCTCATGCCTTGTCGCCGCCGCCAGCAAGAAACCGACCAAAACCACCGCGCGCGAACAGTAAAGGGGCCTTCTGATTGTAGGAATATGCTTCCACTGCTCCCAGGAAAATGACGTGGTCCCCACCGTAATAGCGATTGACCGAGCGGCACTGAAAATTGGCGACCACATCCGCAAGTATGGGCGCGCTGCCGAGACCCGGCGTCCAGCTTACGCCCGCAAACTTGTCATCGGTCGATCTGGCGAACCGCACGGCTAGCGCTTGCTGCGATGCAGCTAGAACATTGACAGTAAAATGGCTGGCATTCTGGAAAATGGGGAGGCCCTGAGAGAACATACCCAGGCTCCACAGCACCAGCGGCGGATTGAGCGACACCGACGCGAACGAATTGCACGTGATCCCATACGGCCGTCCCTCGGCCGACATCGCAGTCACAATCGTCACACCGGTTGCGAACGTGCCGAGCGCATTACGGAAATCGCGAGGATCGATCACCGAATTGCCGCTTGCGAACTCATTGGACGGATCCGCCGGATGCTTGGGTTGGTCAGACATCCAGCAACCTCAAAGCGTCAGGTTCTCGGATGGTAGCCCTAGCGCAACCCGCCCGTAATTGGTCCCTGCCGCGTCGAAATTGAATGCGAGGTGAGAATTCACCGCGTGAGCGTCGCGGAATTGGCGCTGCAAGGCTCCTGACGTGAACAGGCTGCGGGCTCCGCTCGCAGTAAATAGGAGAGACACGGCATCGGTGCACAAATTGACCGAGAAAGCACCGTCACGCCGCAGTTTCGTTTTTGCGGCAATATCTGGAATGTGCCCCTGCCGAACTTCCGCGAGTACGTTGATGCAACTGGTGCGCATGATCAGGCGCGCTGCATCTATCTTCGCCGACGCCTCGGCGATCTTGATCTGTGTACTCTGCAAGTCACCGATCTTGGCTCGGTTGTATGTCGAAGCGCGATGGTGCGCGATCTCCACGTAATCGTCCAGGCAGGCCTGGGCATTTCCCAACCCGACTCCCGACAGCACGTACGGAAACAACGAGAACACCGGAAGTGCGTAGAGCGCATTCTGGTTGACCGCACTGCCCGGCGTTGGACCTCCCGCCAGGTCCCTCAGCACGACCGTCATATGTTCGGGTACGAATGCATCCGTCACTTGAACATCGTTGGATCCGGTTCCACGCAAGCCTGTCGCATTCCACGTATCGTTGATCTGGTAATCTCGCCTGTTCAACAAGAACAGCCGGTACTCGATCCCGTCCGCCTCGTCGTCGGTCTCAACGACACTGGCAAGCATATTCCAGTCACATGCCTCCACTCCGGACGAGAACGGCCAATGACCATCCAATAGGTATCCGCCATCGACCCTCCTGGCGCGACCGGCCGGGAAAATGAACGACGACGCGATCAGTGTGTCGGGATCCTTGCCCCACACGGTGCTCTGCGCCTCCGGGGTGAACATCCCCAGCATCCAGTGATGGCTCGCAAGATTGGCAAAGTTCCATGAAACGGAAGCGTCGCCCTGAGCCAAGGCATCAGAGCAATCGACCAGGGCGACATAGTCGAGTTCACTTCCGCCGATACGACTGGGCTGCAGGATCCGAAACAGGCCATTCTCATGAAGATCCCGCATGGTCTCTGGCGGCAGTTGCCGCAACTCCTCGGTCTGCGGAGCCCGTTCTCGCAATGTGGGAACAAGCGCCTTGGCCCGCGCGATCATGACCGAGTATTTGTCTGGACCGGGCCCTGGCGGCATAGTCGTGTCAAGCCCGGGGCCAACCTCAACCATTGGCGTTTCCTTCGTTCAACCCGGCATTCCGGACGAGGACGAACCTGCGGAATAGTTTATCGAGCGATCAACAGAGATCAAGGTGGGTAAGCCGTTGCTTTCTGCACCATTTCACGCTTGTCCTGGAACGGCGAGCAGCGGGCAGATCAAGTCGAGCGGGCTCATCGGCACCGGGCCGGCCACCGAGCTTCCTCATCGACATGTTCCAGCTGAGTGCGCGCGGATATCCGAACGCCTCGCCACCTCCGTCGATTACGACTTTAGATCGATGGCTGTGAGACTCGGAGAAAGAAGCTTTAGGCAGCCAGCTCTAGCTGTGAGCTTTCAGGAGGTTGTCCATCTGGTCTGAACCGAGGAAGCTGAGGTTGCGAAGCTTCAGTGTTCCCCGGGGAGACCAGATGAACATCCACAAGAATGCGCCTCTGACGCCGAAAGGTCGACCGGCGAAGGCCGCGAGGTGCCTGTTTTGAGCGCAACAGGTGCGCGAGCGCTCCGCTCCTGCTTGCGATGATGTGTGGACGGCGTGCTCTTGGTGATTGACGGCCGTTCGGCTTGGTGGCCTCGTATCTTCCGAGGAGCGACGGCATGTCGATCGAAGACCAGCTTCGGGAACGGCTGAAGAAGGTGGAGGCGCTGTATTTCGGCGCGACCACCGATGGGGAACGCGGCGCCGCGGAGGCCGCGGTAGAACGGCTGAAGGCGAAGCTCGAGGAGGTGAGCCCTCGCGATCCCCCCATCGAGATGAAGTTTAGCCTACCAGACCAATGGTCGGTCCGGCTGTTCATCGCGTTGTGCCGGCGTTATGGCGTGCGGCCCTTCCGATATCCGCGGCAGCGCTCGACGACAATCATGGTCAGGGCACCGCGACGCTTTTTCGATACTGTTGTGTGGCGGCAGTTCTCTGAGCTGCATACGGATCTCTGGCTTTATTTCGAGCAGACCACCGAGCGGCTGATCCGGGAGGCGATCCACGCCGATACCGCTGACGCCGAGACCGCGGTCGAACCGGCCAGCCTGCGCTGACGCGCATCCTGTTGCTATCATTCGACGTGATCGCTTGATCCGGCGTAATGCGTGATCAGGCCGCCTGAATGGCAGCTGGCGCAGCGCGTTTACACTCCCAAGGCAGCAGTTCAGCAGGACGGCCTTGGGGGATGCCGGCGATGCGGACGAGCACATCAGCGAGCCAAGCTTGCGGGTCGATATCGTTGAGCTTATATTACCCGTTTATGCCGCCCGCCGAACTATGCCGAACGGGTCCGGTATTGCGCGTCGTTGTCACGGTGGCATCGTCGATCGCGTGCACGGCAGCCCATGCCAGGGCAGCTTCCTTGAGGGCGAGGTGGGCGTGCAGATACGTCTGCGTCGTCTCGAGCGATTCATGACCGAGCCACAGCGCGATCACGGAGCAGTCGACGCCGGCTTGCAGCAGTTCCATTGCAGCGCTGTGCCTCAGCACGTGCGGTGACACGCTCTTGGCCTTCAAAGACGGGCAACTCTTGTGAGCGACACGAACATGCTTTCCCAGTAGCGACTGGACGCTGTCAGCACTGAGCCGGCCCCGTGCACGTTGGGGAACAACGCTGTAGCTCCTTTCCGCGCCGGTTCCTTGAGCCATGCCTGAGCGCACACCGAGCGAGTGCGGTCAGGGGAGTGGTCCGCTCCTTCCGCCCTTTACCGACGCATCGTACGTGTGCGCCAGACCCAAGGTGGACGGCATCCAGGTCAAGGCCAGTCAGCTCTGAGAGACGTAAGCCCGTCTGGGCCGCGATCAGCAGCAAGGTGTGATCGCGGCGGCCAAGCCACGTCGTTCGATCGGGCGCGGCGAGAACCGCCTCGATCTCGGGGCGCGTCAGGAAGTGCACCTGTCGCTTGTCGTGGCGCTTGCTCGGTATGGCGAGCACGCGCTGGATCAGCGCACTGTGTGCCGGTTCCTCGAAGGACACGAACCTGAAGAAGGATCGGATGGCGGTCAGACGCAGGTTACGCGTCTTCGCGCTGGCGCCGCGCTTTACCTCGAGATCGGTGAGGAACGCGCCGACGAACGTTGCATCCAGATCGGCGAGCGTCAGGGCCGATGGGGACTTCCGCAGCCGCACCTGTGCGAACACGAACAGCAGCCGGAACGTGTCCCTGTAGGAGGCGATCGTGTTGCCGCTAACATTGCGCTGGCGCATGAGGCGCTCGGTGAAGAAGCGCTCGATCAACGTGGCGACATTGCAGGCGGGCTTCATCGCGTCACCTCCCATCGCCGATCGAGACGCCGCGCCGCTTCTTCCATCAACTCGGGGCAGGCCGAGAGATACCAGTAAGTATCGCGCACGCAGGCGTGGCCGAGGTAAGTGGACAGCACTGGGAGTTGCTGCTCGACGTCCTTGCCTTCGCGATACCAGTCGAGCAGCGTCCGGATGGCGAAGCGGTGACGGAAGTCGTGCACGCGTGGCCCGGTACGATCACCTGGGCGCCGCAGCCCGATCTCTCTGGACAATCGCCAGAAGACGCGATGAATGTACTGGTGCAGCAAGCGGCCTCCCTGTTCGGCAACGAAGAAGGTCGAGCCGCAGCGTGATCCGAGCAGTGCATCGCGCCGATCGGCGTAGTTGCGCAGCGCGGTTCTCGTCGGTAGAGTCGGGGAAGGGCGCGGTAGCTTGGGCCATTCGGCAACGCCCCGTTTCCCTTCCTCGCTCATCAAACCGGACGTGCGGAGCTACCGCATCCGGCTTTCCGACTGGCTTCAGTGCAAGGCCCACGGCGGCGGTCCCAAGTGGACGCGTCGGAGGTGCAAGACCCCGAGCGCGCCAAACACAGCCTCTCGCGGGAAGAGGCGGGTGCCACGCGACGGCACCTTGTGACGTCGGACCAGGAATCCGCGGACCCGTTCGTACACATGGTTATCGACGGTCCGGTACGCCGGTTTCCGAGTGCCGTAGCCGAAGTACGTGCTCCAGCCTCGCAACAAGCGATTGAGCCGGTCACGCACGTCAAGCCAGCACCCGGTGTTGCCGGGGACCAGGATATCGCTCACCTTGGCTTTGAGCCGCTGAACACTCTTCTTGGACGGGCTCGCGCCCAGATACCAATGGCCATCTTTCCGGTACCGATGCGGCCCGAAGCTATAACCAAGGAAGTCGAAGCTCTCGCGCCGGGCATCCTTCACCGAGGTTTTCGCCTCGTTGAGCGTCAGCCCGAGTTTCGTCATCACCGCTTTCGTCCACGCCAGAGCCTCGTGCGCATAGCCGCGGCTGAGGATGACGAAGTCGTCGGCGTACGAGACGATGTGGGCGCGGAAGGCTTCGCCGCGTCCGGTCAATCGCCAATGCTTCAGGAACCGGTTCATATAGATGACGGAGAGCAGCGGGCTTGCAACACCGCCTTGCGGTGTGCCGCGCTTGCTGTTCTTGCCGCCACTCATGCGCCGCTTCCCGTTGCCGTCCCGCTCCTCGACCGGCGCTTGCAGCCACAGCTTGATCAGCCACAGCACATGCCGGTCAACGATGCGTCGGGCCACCGATTTGAGGAGGTCCGAATGCGGGATCGTGTCGAAATATTTCGACAAATCGGCGTCAACCACGTCGGTATAGCCCCGGCAAATCAGCCGGTGCGTTTCCTTGATCGCATCGACCGCGCTGCGACGCGGACGATAGCCATAAGCACTGTCCTCGAAGTCCGCTTCGAATATCGGTTCCAACACGAGTTTGGCGGCAGTCTGAATGACGCGACAGCGGATCGTGGGAATGCCGAGCGCGCGCTCGCCTCCCCCGGGCTTCGGGATCATCACCCGCCGCACCGGATCGGGTCGGTACGTCTTCGAAACGAGGTCCTCGCGCAGCCCCGCTAACCATGCTTCCACGCCCGACGCCTCGATCTGCTCAAAGGTCACCCCGTCAACACCAGGCGCACCCGCATTGGCACGGGCCAGCGCGTAGGCGTGGCGCAGAATGTCCTCACGGCAGATCTTGTCGTAGAGCAAATAGAAGCGGTAGGCAGGCTCCGCCTTCGCCTTGCAATAGAGCTTTCTCTGAAGGGTCCTGATCCTTTCAGGCGTTTCGAGGCTCATCGCCAATCACCTGTTTCCTCACCGTCTTTGAAAGCACACCAGAAGTCAGGGACCTTCCCTCCGCCGGCATTACCCGGTTTCAACGGTACCGCGTCCCTGTCCGACTCCCGCTGCAGGCCGCCGCCAATTGCGACGTTGAAGACGCGACCTCCGCCCGCTGCGGGTCTCCCCCGATTACCCGCATCGCCCTTCCAGCGTGCCGAGTCCACTACCCCGGCGGATCAAACAGGTGCGCACGTCGATTGCTTCCCTATCCACACGGCCTTCCCCGTATCTCAGGCGGGTCGGCATCCGCATCTTCACTTTCGAGGCCTGCTCAGACTTCACTCATATTACGGCCCGCTGGATTGCTCGACCGCCCAAGGCGGCCTTTGTCACGAGGCTTCGAACCGGCCGGTTACCCGACCGATCCGCTCGTCAGCTACCAGATCAATCGACAACTATCTGGGTGGAATCCTCCTCCACTGGTGATGCGCGCCGTCGGGGCGCACTGGGATATGCAATGGTACGAGCCGCGACTTGCCGAACTTGGTCAGCCGGACCGTCAGCACGCCGGCGTCGAGGCCGACGTCATCACGCTCCAGGCCCATCGCCTCGGATATACGCATGCCCGTCACCGCGATCAGCCCGAACAAGGTATGGTAGGTCCATCGGCGCAGCCCGTCCTCTGGCGGCAGAGCCAGCGCCGTCAGCAACGCATCGATCTCCGCGTCGCTGTAGACATAGGGCTTGGCCCGCTTCCGGGCAGCATGCCGACGGGCGGCACCTCCGTTCTCGGATCGAAGTTGGCGACATGGCGCGCGAACCCGCGCACGTCGCTCAATCGCAGCGCCCAGGATGCATGACGATCGGGCGGCAGCGTTGCCCATTCCATTGCCAGCTTCGTCGTGATGATCCTGGCTTTGCGCTTCTCCATGAAGGCGACGAAGTCGGCGAGCCGACGGGTCTCGTGCTCGTACTTATATCCCAGTCCCTAGCGCATGCTCAGGTACTTATCGAGTGCGGAGCGCAGATTGGTCATTGCACGCCTCCCGGCCAGGGCAGGCTCAATGTTCTCAGCGCATCGATGTCGACCTTCGCGTAAATCCGGGTGGTGTCGTGGTTCTCGTGCCGCAGCAACTGTCCGATCTCCGACAAGGTCGCGCCAGATCGGAGAAGCTCGGTAGCGAGACTGTGTCGGAAGATATGGGCGCCGCGATGTGCGCAACCTTCGATTCCAACGCGATCGAGAGCGGCCTTGGCGATCATGGTGATCGCACATCCGGAAGCAAAGCCGACGTGTGGCGCGAGCGTGCGGACGAACAACCGTCGGCACGACGACTTTGGGCGGCCATTGTGCAGATATGCAACGATGGCCGCGCCAACGTCTGGCGGTATCGGCATCCGTGCGCGCTGGCGGCCCTTGGCGCGAACGAGTATCTCGCTGGCGCGCCAGTCGATATCATCGAGGGAGAGCGTCGCGACCTCGTTGGCCCGCAGGCCGAGCTTGGCCAGCAACAACAGAATGCCGTAGTCGCGCCGTCCCATCACCGTCTTTCGGTCGCAACCGTCGAGAGCCTTCCGCACCTGAGCGGCGGGCAGATAGGTCGGCAGAGTTGCGAGCTTCCATCGTCGCATCGATGGAACGCAATCCGCCAATGGGCGCGCGTTCAGCCCCCGATAGTGGAGGTAACGGAGAAAGGCGCGCAACGACCAGCACATCGCCTTGCCTGTTCCCGGGCTCCAATCCTGGGCGTGGCGCTCAATGTAGCGGATCACGTCCTCTTGGTTGATCTTGCACAGGGCGGCGCCGCCGGAGCACACCTCGTGCAGGAACCCGCGGATGACCGGGAGATGGCGTACGGTGGACCTCGGGGCCAAGCCCCGCTCTGATCGCAGGTAGGCATCGAACTCCTTGAAGATCCGTTCGTGCGGGGTGAGAGGCGGAAGCACCAACGGCGCGATCGCGCCGTCCTCGCGCAGCACTGACAGCCATCGCTTGAGCGCGGCCCGGTCACCGGGTTGGATAGACTGCCTCCCGCCTCGATGTCGGAGGTACCGCTCAACGACCTGCTCATCGAGATCGACCAGCTTGTAGCGACGGCCTGCGATCCAACTCAGGAGCCCGCCAACCACGTTGAGGCAACGCCACGTGCCGTGCCGAACGAGCCTCTCTTCGACGAGACGAGCGGCGTAGCGCTCGACGAGCTGTCCGTGCGGCCCGCTTCTGAGACGCCGGTACAGACGGCTTCTGCCCAAGTACTCTTCAACTTCCATCTTCCTGTTCTCCCCTGTTGAAAGCGGAGGCACAGAACGAACTATGCCGAACCGACCAAACGCCGGTCAGCGAGAAATCTGGGGAAAACGACCCGACTCGGCATAGTTCGGCGGGCGGCATAATGCAGAGCGTTTTTAGCGCAGTGGCGCGGCCATCATTGAGCGGTTGTGTGAAAACTTTTGATCCGCGCCGGTGGGCTAAAAACGTGTTGGACTAAACTGCCGAGCACGGCGGTGCCACAGCTTGCTATGGGCATTGCAGCCCGACGTGGAGTTGCGGCGACGTGAGAAGGCAGCCGCGAATAAAGAAGAGCGGCAGATTTGAGCCGATGCGACGATGCGCGCGATGCAATGACAAGAGGCAAGGACAACAAAAGCGCCTTGGAAATGAGATGTGGAGCTGCGCGAAGCAAAATCGTCCTGTTCGCGTGATCGCGCAAGGTCGGTCGATATGTGATGGTGAGTTGCTGCTGTTGATGGTCACGACGTATCCGCTATGACTGGATGTGCATTTGAAAGTCTCGATGACTACCATGGTGCCACAGCGACACAACGAGCATGTCCTTAGGGAGAACCCCGTGAGTGCCTCATATCGATCTCTGTAGTCCGTGTTGGCTTCGTGGGCGGCCGTGGGCGGCGGCATTTGCATGAGCTGTCGGCACAGAGCGAGCTTCTCTGCCCGGTAGCGATTGGCGAGGAATCCGAAATAGCGAATGCGTTGAAACCCGTCGGGAAGTACGTGAAGCAGGAACCGACGGATGAATTCGTCGGCGCCGAGCGTCATCGTCTTGTAGCGGCTGCCATCGCGATAATCCTTCCAGCGAAATTGAACCTTGCCGTCATTGATATCGAGCAGACGGTTGTTGGTGATGGCGATGCGGTGCGTGTATCGTGCGACGTACTTGAGGACCTCTTCAGGTCCCGCGAAGGGGCGCTTCGCGTAGACCACCCAGTCCTTTTTCCGGATGGGAGCAAGGTAACGCAAGAAGGTGTTGCGTATCCGAAGTGGTTCTAGGGAGGAGAAGAACTGCAGGTCGCCGCCATCAAAGGCTTGCTGGAGATAGTCGAGGAACAGTCGACGAAATAGACGCGCCAGCACGGCGACGGGCAGAAAGAAATTCGACCGGCAGGAAATCCATCGCGTGCCATCCGTGGAAATGCCGCCCCCCGGAACCACGCAATGCAGATGCGGATGGTGAAAAAGAGCCTGGCCCCAGGTATGGAGCACCGAAAAGAATCCGATCTGCGCGCCCAGATGCTTGGGGTCCGCCGCAATGGTACGCAAGGTCTCAGCGGCGGCCCGGAACAGAATGTTGTAGACGACCTCCCTTGTTTTGCAGGGCAATGGCGGCGATAGGCTGCGGTACGGTGAAAACCACGTGAAAATACTGGGTGTCGAGTAGCTCGAATCGACGGTCTTCCAGCCACTGGGCGCGAGCCAGCGATTGGCATTTTGGGCAGTGGCGATCCCGACAGCTGTTGTAACAGATGCGCCGGTGGTCACAGCGATCGCAGTGCTCGACATGACCACCAAGTGCCGCTGTGCGGCACAGTTCGATCGCGCTCATTACGCGACGCTGTGCAGTGGATAGCGAGGCGCCATGGCTCTCACGATAGGCTGCGCCGTAGCGGCGGAAGATGTCCGCCACTTCCGGCCCCGAGCGGGCCATCGGTCTGAAAAATCAGAAGTGGTTTGGCGGTGCCGGCTGAGGTTGAGCGGCAATTGGCCGCGGCAACAGGTCCAGAGGGCTCGATGTCGCGCAGACCTTGTTGGTAGCGATGCGCAGGTACTTGGCCGTGGTGGCGAGGCTGCGATGACCAAGAAGGAGTTGAATGGTCCGCAGATCGGTACCGGATTCGAGGAGATGCACGGCGAAAGCGTGCCGAAGCGAATGCGGGGTGACAGGTTTTGAGAGACCAGCCAAACGATACGCCTACTGGCAGGCTGCTTCAACCGCGTCTTTCGTGAGCGGCCGATCGTGATGGATGCCGGGGAACAGCCATTCCGGCGGGCGAACGGCTCTCCAGTAGCTGCGCAGAATTTCGAGCAGCATGGGCGACAGCATCACGTACCGATCTTTGCGACCTTTGCCCTGCTCGACGCGAACAACCATCCGGGCACTGTCGATGGCGGCGGCCTTCAGGCGAACGGCTTCCGAAATGCGCAAGCCTGCCGCGTAGCAAGTTGTCAGGATCACCCGATGTTTGCCGCAATCCACGCAGTTGAGGAAATGCACAACCTCCTCAGGGCTCAAGACGACGGGTAGCTTCTGTGGCTTCTTCGGAGGGGGATGTCTTCTCCAAGGGTCCATTCTTTCTTGAGCGTAACCTCGTAAAGGAAACGAAACGCCGCGACAGCCGTATGTATCGGGTTGGGGAACAGCTTCCTCTCGTTCGTGAGGTAGATCTGATAGGTCCGAATGTGCTCGGGGGTCAAAGCATCCGGCGACGTGCGGAAGTAGCGTGCGAAGAGCGATACCTGTTGGAGATACGATGCCTGCGTATGCGGCGATAGATTCCGCACCTGCATGTCCTCAGTCATCCGTTGTCGAATAACAGTCATGGGAAGCTCCGTTGCGATATGAAAGTGCTGCAAGCAGCGCCTCTAGAGTGCCGCAATTGAACTTCGTCAGGAATGCAGGAAGAAGATCGCCGGGTGGCACCGAAGCTCGTCACGAGTCACTATCGCGAAGCGGTATAGTCCAAGCTCGGTTGCACTGAACCGCGGTCCACGAGTCCGGCTATGGAGATGGCACTGCGGCTGGTGAGGCGGAACCGCGAACGCGGTCGTTGCGCTATGCGTCGGACCCTGGACGTTCAAGGAATGGCTCTGTTGAGCCATATTCCCTATCATCGATGATCGACAGCTCTTTGATTCCCCTGCTTAAGATGGATGCCGCAGATGCTCGATCATCCCAAGAAGACCGCCCAGCTCCTCGGCGCGCTTAAGGCCGCGGCGCCATTTGAAGTAGAATTGACGTCGTCATTAATTGAACATCTCCGAGCCGAAAATGTCATCGAGGCCGACCAGAAGCGCCACGTCGTCTCGGACCTGTCGTACGCCGGTGACGAGGGCGGTATCGTGTGCCATTTGTCCTGCTCGGAAGAGGACGGAAGAGCACTCGTTATATCTTTGACCCATGTGCGGGTGTCGCGTTCGATGCCGCTCGCAGCAGCCGTCCTTGATTATCAAAAGCACCGCATGAAGAAGATCAAGAAGCAGGGTTGGAGGTAGCAAAGAAATGGCGCATGCAATTATCCGAGGGCGGAATGGTCGCCGACACGAAGTAGACTTTGAAGACTCACCGGTTCGGGTCGAAGTTCATGCCAGCGAGGAGACTATCGAGATTTTTGTGGAGGCCGACATCGAAACGCACGCGGAAGAACGGCGACGTTTTGCTATAATCAATATCCCCCGCTACCTATTCAGTGAGGCTACTGCTGCGGCAGCGCGACGCGCAGCAACGAAGAATCGTTGAAACCGCAGACTCTGCGCCGCTTTCCTATCGCGGCCGTGCTACGTGCTCCCTACCGCGGCAGCGGTTTAGTCCAAACCTGTCTATGCCGAGTTCGGCATAGGCAGGTCATGATCAGCGTTGCCATGGCCGCGGTGCGGTCCGCTCCGCGATCCGAGCCCGCGAACAGCCAGGACTTACGTCCCAGCGCCGTTTACCGTTCATTCTGCCCATGTCGGGGAGGATTTTGAGGTCCACTATCGCTGGCATCCCTATTTTGGCCAGATGGTGAACGTGCGTCGTGTGGAGCAACGCGCGACAGGTCAGTTTTTGCGGATCCGAGCCCCATTGGGCACGGTCATCACGATTCCCAGCTGGATGGTAGATCCAATCGCGTGCGCGGAGATGACCTCCGGGCGACCACAAGTTGATCTTGCTGCATTATCAGAGCTGAAGAGACTGGTCACAGCGCTCGCCATTTCCGCAAACTCCCCGAGCGATCGAGTCGTATGGGAGAACGCCGATGAAGCAGGAGCGCGTAGCTGCACAGATTTCAGTCGGGCAACTGAGCCTGATATTCGAGCCGGACAGGCTGGACAGGATGAACGAGGCGGCGCGGGTGAAGGCGTTACTGACGCTCGCCCAAATCCTCATGCAGGCCGCCGGCCTGGTAGTCGAGGAGCTCGGTGATGCCCGACACTGACCAGATCCCGGAAGCGCTCTTGAAGCGCAAAGCTGTCGTCTATGTGCGGCAGTCAACGCAATCCCAGGTGATGGCCAATCTGGAGAGCCAACGGCGACAGTACGATCTTGTGGATATTGCGCGCCGGCACGGCTTCTCCGACGTGGAAGTCATTGATGATGACCTCGGCCGTTCGGCGAGTGGAACGGTGGCCCGGCCCGGATTTGATCGGCTGGTCGCATGGTTGTGCGCAGGAGCCGTCGGCGCCGTGATTTGTTTCGATGCATCGCGGCTCGCGCGCAACGGCCGCGATTGGCATCATCTGCTTGAGTTGTGCGGGCTTGTTGAAGCGAGGGTGATTGATCACGACGGCATTTATAATCCTTGCCTTCCGAACGATCGGCTCTTGCTCGGCATGAAGGGAAGCATAAGCGAGTTTGAGTTGGGCATAATCCGGGCACGGATGCTAGACGCAGCCAGGGCGAAGGCCCAACGTGGTGAGCTACGCTTATCAGTGCCGTTTGGTTATGTCTGGCATCGCGAAGCCGGTCTGGGCCTGGATGCTGACCTGCGTCTGCAAGAGGTGATTCGACTTATCTTCACTCGCTTTCGCGAACTTGGTAGCGCTCGCCAGGTGTTGTTGTCGATGAAGGCGGAGCAAATCCACTTCCCCCGACCGGCTGATGAAGGTCGCATGACAAACTTCGTTTGGCAGCCCATCCGCTACCGCAATGTGATCAGTGTGCTGAAGAATCCGTTCTATGCGGGTGTTTACGTATACGGCAAAAGCGAGAAGCGAACCGCGATTGTCGAAGGAAGAGCGCGGCGGACCTACGGGCACTACAAACCGGCGGGCACCTGGGATGTGATGATAAAGGATCATCACGAAGGGTACATCACCTGGGATGACTACCAGCGCAACCAGAAGCAATTGGCGCTTAACGCCTACGGTCGCCCAGATGGCGCAAAATCAGGCCGGGGCGGCCAGGCGCTCTTGTCGGGCATTCTGACGTGCGCTCGTTGTGGTCAGCGCCTGAGCGTCAGCTACAGGGGCGGTCGAATCAGCTACCCGGTCTACCGCTGTGACAAGGGTAGTCTGGCAGGTCGGCTTCGCTGTATGATATTCGGTGCTTCAAAGATCGACGCGGCAGTTGCACGAGAACTGTTACGAGCGGTAGAACCCATGGCGATCGAGGCCGCGTTCGAGGCGCAGCGCATGCAACGGGAACGCCAAGATGACAAGCGCCGGATCCTTGATCTGGAACTCCAGCAAGCCCGGTACGATGCCACGCTTGCTGAGCGCCGCTACGCTGCCTGTGACCCCGATAATCGCCTGATCGCTGCGCAGTTGGAGAAGAACTGGGAATACGCTTTGCGCCGTCTGCGCGAGCTGGAAAATCGCCAGAATGACCATCAGTCATCCGGCCACGCGGTCGATCCCGGCACCTTTGCCGATCTGGTGGATAACCTGTCCGTAGCCTGGAAATCCCCTGATGTGACGATGCGCGCGCGCCAGCAGCTACTGCGAGCCTTGATTGTCGACATCATCGCGGACGTCGACGATGCGGTACGCGACGTTGTGCTCACGATCCATTGGCAGGGTGGGCAGCACTCCGAGCTTCGGATCCGCAAGCCGCGCTCCGGTGAACACGGTTCCTCCACGGCGGAAGATGCCTTGGCTGTTGTCCGCAGCATGGCCGGGCGCTGGTCTGACGAGCACATCGCCGCCACGCTCAATCGCATGGGCTTGCCCACCGGCATGGGTAAGACCTGGACAGCACATCGGGTCAGCTCTATTCGCCGTGTGCGTGGCATCCATGCCTACCGTTCAGCGGAAAAAAACGGCGAATGGCTTACGCAGATCGAGGCCGCAAAAGCGCTCGGTGTCTCAAGTCATATGATCCGCCGCCTTGTCTCCAGCGGCGTTCTTCCTGCTGTGCAGGTTGTTCCGCGAGCACCCTGTCAGATTCGAGCTGCCGATTTGGCGTCCGAGGCGGTCAAAACAGCGATTGCCCGAAAGGGTCGCCCGTCTCGCGAAATTGACGCGGACACGCTTCCAATGTTTACAAGCACTTAAAGAAGGGGCGCACAATGACTCAAGGCTTGCAAATCCGCGCAAGGCGCGTTCGGCCGCGTTGTTGCTAAGGCAGACCCTGCCGTCGTCGATAAAGCGGACAAATCGGTCCCAACGCTTGAGCATGTAGTTGATCGGTTCGGCGACCGAGGCTGATTACGAGACGCGGGAGCGCTGTTCGCGCAGCCATGCTCCCAGCTCCACCAGGAGCGGCACGCTTCTCTCCTTGCGGATGCGGAGCCTCGCCAACAGCGTGCGGCCGGACGCGGCCGAGATTGTCTCGATCCACCGCCATTGGTCAGGAGCGTCAACTGGTTGCTGTGCGTGACAAAGCCGCGACCGAGCTCGGCGCAATCGAACAGCTGGCGCAGGTCGTCGACCGAACAGGGACTCGTTGCTGGCGAGCAATTCAAGTGCGCTACCCCCGCCTCGGCGGTAAAGTACGCGAAGCAGCTGTGGAAAGTATTCGGTTACGCCGACGCCACCGCAATCGTTCGCACCGGATATCCGGAAACCAAAACCACCATTCTGAGGACGTATGGCGTGGTGCCGAACGACCCGAGTCATGGGTAAGGAAACATGGCGACTTTCCAGGGACATATCTTCTCAGACGAGCTCGGCTCGTCTGTCCACGTTCTTCGGGCGGTCTTGGACGCCCTGCCCGACGCTTCCCACTACGACATCATGCAAGGCGCAGAACCCTACTATACGGATGCGCGCAACTTCGAACCGATTGAAGCCGCCCGTGCGCGGGAAAAGGCCGAGTTGCTTATCCCGTTTGCACCGGTAGTAACCATATCTAGCGGTATCGATCGAGGTTTTGGCGGAGTCGTGTTGAGATCCGCGGATGGCGAGAGAAGCCGTCTTCCCGGCGCGCTGGAAGCATGATCGACCGCCCTCGATCGAGGGGTTCATGACCGACTTCCACGACGATTACGCTTGCGCCGAGCACCTTGCCCGCAACCGATGGCCCGACGGCTCCGTCTGCCCGCACCACACATCCAGGAAGGGCTGGCGGCTGGAAGCCAAGCCGTGGGTCTGGGAATGCGCCGGAAAGGGCGCCGATCAAACCTGCCGACGCCAAACGTCGGTGATCGTCCGGCACCGTCATGCACGGCACCCACCTGCCGCTCCGGACCTGGTTCATCGCGGCGTATCTGGTGGCGACGCACTCGAATTCGATCTCGGCGCTCCAGCTCCAGGCCAAGCTCGGCCTCGGTTCGTACAAGACCGCCTGGCTGCTGCTGCACAAACTACGCCGGGCCATGGTCAACCCGCACCGCACTCCGTTGCGGGGCGATATCGAGATCGACGAGAGCAGTATCCCCTATCGAACGCTCGACGATCCGCTCGAGGGCGGTCACGGCAAGAGCCTGGTCGGCAAGATCTTCATCATCGGCGCGGTCGAGAAACGTGAAGGCCGGACCTCCGGCCGCATCAGGCTGGCCAAGCTGACGGAGGACAAACGGCGCTACATCCAGCCGTTTGTCGTTGCGAACACGGCCCCCGGATGCGCCATCTACACAGACGCGAACCGTTCCTATGAGGGCATTGCCGATCGGAAGCATTTCCCGAGCAACCTCAGCGCAAAGAATGCGTTGCCCGCCCACATCAAGTTCGAGCGCATCCATCGTGTCTTCTCGAACCTGAAGCGTTGGGGCCTCGGGACGTTCCACGGCTTCCGCGAAAAGCACCTCGACGCGTATCTTCATGAGTTCGAGTTTCGCTGGAATCGGCGATGCAATTTTCAGGCGTCCCTCAATGTACTGCTCGGCATCGGACAGTCCCTGCCGCGATTGACCTACCGGGACATCGTGGGCGACACCAGCGCGCGGCGGCAGGCCCACAAGAAGCGGGTTCTGGGGATGGTTTCTCCGGAGCGCCACGAAGCCGCCCGGCATCTCGCCAGGGCCAGGAAGATCGACATTCTCGATGCGCTCGATCTGGTCGGCCCCCGCCTGGTCGGAACGGCCATACGAGAGGCGTCGATCGGAACGGCCGGTGCTGGCGCCGCGCAGGCGCGGTGAAGAGCGCTTCACCGCGCACTATCGGCATCCGCCGCGACCGCCGACGATTGAGATTGATCGGCGGACTGCATAGCCGCTCGGCTTCCTAGACGTCTTACCGATTGCCTGGCACCCAGGAGCTTCCAATCGCCGCAGGTTCGTCGACGCCGTCTGGCAGATCGGTAAACGCGCGCGCGTTGGCAGGACGTCTGTCGGGTTTTGAAGGGTGCGTCATCTCGTGGATGATCTTGTCGGCGGAATCGATGATGCCGACCCGTTCAAGCCCCCTGAGCATTCCGACCGTTGAAAGCAGATGAAGATTTGGCGGCTTGTTGAAGACGCGAACGCCCGCATCTTCAAACAGAATGGCCACCGGCTCGCCCGTCGCCACGTATTTGGACATACCATCGTCTGAGGTCATGAAATCGACGATGGCGAGTTCACCCGCATTTTTCTTTGGCCTTCCGCCAGCTTTCCGCTTTGCGCGCGCTTCGGATCCAATGTCGGTATTCTCGATGACGAACGGCGGCTGGTGACCGTCGATGAAGGCTTTGACGTCCTTGTCCTTCGGATAGGACGTATCGCTCGTCAGTTCATCGTAGACTGCGTCCACCACAACCAAGCGCATGTCGAGCGCCAACAATAGGTCCAGGCGATCTGCGACCCACAGACTGTTGAATGGCCCGGCATCCGGAATGATAACGGTGCAGCGCTTCACGATTGCCTCCAGAGCTTCGTGAAGGTCGTCGCCTGGTTCTCGATTTCATGCGGCGGTGCCGACGGCATCGGCAAATCCGCATCCCCCAGCGCAACAAGAAGCTCCGCATAATCGCGCAGCCCCAGCATCCGAATGGCCTCGCTTCTGGACAACTGCCCCTGCGAGTAAGCGAGAAGCGGATCGTCCGCGATTGGATTCTCGCCCGACGACGTGACTGCCTCGAGATGTGAGCGGATGATCGCGGTCATGGTCGTGCCGTGCTCGGCGGCATAGGCCTTGGCCCGCGACACCAGCTTATCGGGCAAATTCAAAGTGGTGTTTCTCTGCATGCCACGTCTCCACATATATATGTGAACATCGGGAATTTATCCAGATTCCGTAACGATTTCAATCACTATTTCATTCCGCTAAGGCAGGTGAATGCTCATTCAAAGGCGACCGAAGTGACGAGCCCATGAAAATCCCGCGCTGTTCGTCCGCCAGATGTGGCTCCAGTCTCGACGACGACTTCGACTACGGGGCTGACGATGGGGCGCTCGACCCCAAGCCATAACCATCGGCGGTTCCCGCTTCTCTGATCAGCGGCTTGTTTCCATCTATCGCCGCACGCGCCATCATCGATGTGCATAAAGCCATCGGAGAATTAGATGCGGTGGGACCTGTCCTCACGAATCCTACGACCTGCAGTCCCTTCATCGCCCCTACGCGAGGGGAATGGCACCGTCAAACACTACGTGTGGTGTACCCCTGAGCAAACGGGATAAGCAGTTAGGCCGACTAGGACGAATACTGGTTCGCGAACAGGTATACGTTCGAATGGAAGGACTTCTGCGCGCAGCTGCAGTTCACCTCATTGGTCACCTTGACCTTCTCGGTCGACCGATGAAATGAAAGAACGATAGCCGGATGGGAGTTTGAATACTGGGAACACCGTTACATCAGAGCGCGAAGACGCCGAGACGCCTGGCACCGGGCCTATTGTTGCTGTGTGCGTTCACGATTCTTGGCTTCAGCGGGCTGTACGTGGTGGGCGATTTGTCGAGATATCAGGAAGCTATCTCAAAAAGTGAGGGCCATGTTGCCATGCGCGGCGTGAGCAATCCTGAACAACTGGATCAAGCGCTAAAGCAACATCCCTCAAACGTGATTTTGAAAATGATCGCACTGGCAAGTCTGGATGCGACCGAGATGGATGCTGCCGCTCGAAGGCTATTAACCGGCGCCGAGCAAAAGGATCTTCCGAAAGCAATCGATCTAGCTTCCAGTCGCAGTGATCTAGACGCACTTCTTCGCGATCTGAAAGCCGCCGAGGGTAGTATCGCTACCTTTGAGCCCCGCTACATCGCTCTGGTCAATTCCAAGCGCGACAAACTGGAAGGCGAGGCTCGCTCACTCCGTGTTGGAAACGATACAATTCGCAGATTCATGAGCATGGTCGATGCGCAGCACACCGAAATAATTGCCGTAGCTGCCAAGTTGGCGGCCGCGCACGCCGAATATTACAAGGCTTATGACAAGTGTGTGACGCTCCTGCTGAGGGAGTTTGGCATCTACAAAGTGAAAGATGGTCAGTTCGTATTTCCGTTTCAATTGACTGCAGACAACTACAATCGTGCAGCGGCGGCAATGATGGCTGCCACAAAACGCATTGCCGAGTTGGACGATGAAATGACCGCCCTGGGTCCGTCCCAGCTGAACAGATGGAAGGCCTTCGTTGAACAATAATTGAGACGAAAGGCAGCGCTGCTGGCCCACCAATCAGTGCGATCTATCCGCCGACGCGCTTCACGGCACGGGAGACCAGCTGCCTGGCACATGTCCTGGATCGCGCGGGCGGCGATCGCCATTCTGGCCGTCTTTTCAATCGTCGATCTCTTCGAAGCCGTTCCTATTCCCGAAATCTTTGAATCGGAAGAATGGATCAATCTAAGTGTCGGCCTATGGGTCGCGGTATGTCCGTGGGTCCTCGGCTTTCACCGCGACATAAGCGCAAGAAACGTTTACTTTGTCATCGGGCTCATCATCGCTGTGATCGCGGCCGTGGAGCTATGGCTGCTGCGTCACACGCCGCACTCAAAGGCCTAAGCAGCTTAGCCGCTGGCGAATAATCCTCTCCATGCCGCCGCATCGCCGCATCTGGAAGCGATCTGACTGCTAAGCTTCACTCGGTCGAGTTCACGTGGGGTCGCGGGCGCCTTTCGTGGGGTCGCGGGCGCCTTTAAGGCGTTATTTGCTCACATCGCGAATGGGCTCGTCCTTCGAAGCGCGTTTCGGCGAGAACCGAAGTCTACGTCGGTGTGAAAATTGGCCAGCGGGCATACCAGTCCGGAGCGTCCGGCGAAGCGTTGACTTATGCATGGAGAGAACTGGATTCGCGTGTTTGCGGATCTGTTGGCAAGATCCGCAACCCAGCCTTCAAGAAGCTCCGCCTCCTCGTCGTGCTGAAGCGCGGTGTGACGGGCGGACAAGGTAGAAGGCCTCGGTCACTTAGCCGCAGTCGGAGCGGCTCGACACTTTCTGGAACTGAACCCGGCCGGCCGTGGCGCTCAAAAGTAGCGTTGCTGGAATTGATAGATTGCTTGATAGACGCCCGACTGCGCGTGAGCCTCATAGGCTTGGCGGAACACTTGGAACAGATCCTGATACAGGTTCGCGGTTTGGGGATCCGGATCGATCGCATGGTCGATGACGACCATGGCTTGCACAGCCTCGTCGACATCCGCGAAGTGGCCGGAACCCACCGCGCCGAGTATTGCCGCGCCCAGGACCGTGCATTCCCGATTGCGCAACAAAACGATGGGCCGGCCCAGAACGTTAGCGTGAATTTCCATGAACGGTCGCGAGCGCACGGCGCCACCGGTCATCCGAAGCTCCGATATGCCGCCCTTAAGGTCGCGCGCCATCCCGTCGACCATGAAACGGACTTCACAGGCACACCCTTCCAGCATTGCGCGAACGAGACAGCTGCGGTCGTGATCGAGCCCCAGCCCAAGAAAGGCGCCGCGCGCCATGGCATCGTAATAAGGCGTTACCTGGCCGGCGAAAAATGGATGGAACACCACGCCTCGACTGCCGGGCGGCGAAGCTTGCGCGGATTCGACGATCAGATCATAGACATTCGCTCCTTGCTCGGCCGCCTGCGCGCGCTCCAGCTGACCGAAATGGTCGCGCCACCATTTGAGGCAGCTGCCGATCGAAAATGCACCGCCCTCGGCATCCCATTTACTCGGCACGGCGTGACCGCCGACATAGGGGGCCGAACCGGTAACGAGGTCGGGGCTGTCGAGATGTGCGACCATCATTGCCGCGGTCCCGATGGTCACCTCGGCCAATCCCTGCTTCGTCACGCCGGCACCAACCGCCGCGCACTGCTGATCGCCGCCGCCACGGCACACCGGCGTGCCCGCAGGCAACCGAAGCTGCTGGGCGGATTGACGCGAAAGCTTGCCCACCGGGCTGGCCGGTTTGCCGACCGCTGGGAACAGGCTCGGATTAAGTTCGGCAGCCTCGATGACGTCCTTGCTCCAATCGAGGCTGCGGATGTCCAGCATTCCATTCAAGGTCAGCGACGAAGGATCGCTCTCGAGACGGTCGGCCCCAAGCCGGTGCAGGAAAAACTCCTGACCATTGCAGACATGACGCACGCGCCGCATGAGATCCGGGCGATGGCGCACGAGCCAGGCGAGTTTTGCGATTGACCAGCTTCCGGATATGGGCATGCCGGTGATGCTTCGGAAGCGATCCATGCCGAGCCGCTCGGCCAGCAAAGGCTCCATGTCCTTTGCTCGACTGTCGTTCCACAGCACGCAGGGCGCGAGTGGGCGATATTGCTCGTCGAGGAGAATGAAAGTTCCGCGCTGGCTCGACAGGCCGACCGATCGGATGAGTCCATCGCGCACGTTCGCCTGCGCTCGCGCGGTCTGACTGGCCTTGCAGATGCCGCGCCAGACATCCTCCACGTCTTGTTCGATCCACCCCGGGTGCGGATAAATGCAAGGGTAATCGCAGTAGCCGCTCCCGAGCTCGTTGCCAGCTCCGTCGAAGAGCGCAACCTTAGCACCGGTTGTGCCCGCGTCTACCCCCACAAAGACATCAGTTGCCGTCATCATTGGCACATTCGGTCAGAGTGTCGCCATCCATCCGGTCAGCCGCTCGAAGAAACGCGTCCGCTTCTCGCGTTCCGCCGGGCTCAATTGCGCAAGCAACTCGGCCTTCCGCGCAGCCAAATCCTCGACGGCCGGATACTCCCTGATCGGCGTTGCAGCGAGCACCGTGTCGCCGGTTCCCGGCCAATTGCGGTTCACCGGAAACCCGAATGGCATCAAGGCATCATGCCAGGTCGCGTCAAGTTTGAGCCAGTGCTGATCCTCAAGCACGCGGAGATAGTGATGAAAATCGCAGACGGGATCACCCTCGATCATCACGCGCAGGTCTGCCGGCATGGAAGGATGCGACGGGACGCCGCGATTGAAATGGGCAAAGATGGTGATGATCTCTGCATCATGGCCGGTTTGACAGAGCAGATCGCGCAGGAGAATGTGCTTACCCGAACAAGACCCCACATTGTTGGTGATGACCTTCACGGGATCCCGATCCCCGACCGAGCCGTAGGGGATGTTGCGGACAGCGTGGTAGAGGTCCGCTAACTCGGTCTTCTCGTCCTTGACATACCTACGCAGGAACGTCGCGTAACTGGATTCTGACATTGTCTCGAATATCCTTCAGCAGGTGGAGATCAGATTGCCAAGTGTTCCGCCAGAACTTCTCGATGCTGGAGAGCTTCCCAGGTCAAGGTCGCGACCACGCTCCCCTTGTCCATGGCATATGCGCGTTGCGCCAGGTGTGAAATCAGTCCAACATTCTGCTCGACCAGAAGAATCGAAAGGCCTTCTTCGCGGTTGAGTCTGGTCAGGCTCTCGCCGATTTCCAGGACGATGCTCGGTTGTATGCCGAGCGACGGTTCGTCCAGCAGCAACAGTTCCGGTCGACCGACGAGCGCACGACCGATCGCCAGCATCTGCTGCTGGCCGCCGCTGAAGGTTCCGGCGAGCTGACGCCGTCTCGCGTGCAGTATCGGGAAATACGCATACACCAGATCGTAGCGTGGTCTGACCTTCGCCTGATTGATACCCTCCCCCATCAACAAGTTTTCCTCGACTGTGAGTTCGGGAAAGATCTCCCGCCCTTGGGGCACGTAACCCATGCCCAGCGCCGCGCGTTGATGCGGCGGCAAATTCGTAATTGCTCGCCCCTTGAACCGTATCGATCCAGAGCGGGTGGGGAGCAGCCCGATGAGAGCCTTCATCAATGTCGACTTGCCAACTCCATTGCGCCCAATCGTTGCGACGATTTCGCCCGCCTCGATCCTCAGGTTGACGCCTTGCAGGATATCGCCGCTACCATATCCAGCCACCAAGTCCTGCACCTCGATGAGAGATCCGAGTGTCATTCTCATCGCTCACCTAGATAGATTCGCCGGACCTCCTGATTAGCCTCAATCTCCTCCAGAACGCCTTCACTGAAGATCTGTCCATTGTGCAGCACCGTGACGCGGCGCGCGATGTGGCGCACAAACTCCATATCGTGCTCCACCACCAGCACCGTGAGGCCCTGCTTGTTGAGGTCGATCAGGAAACGTGCCGTCCGCGCGGTCTCGTCGGGAGTCATTCCAGCGGTTGGCTCATCGAGCAGAAGAAGGTCGGGCTCGGTGGATAGCGTAAGGCAGATTTCGAGCCACTGCTGGTGACTGTGGGGCAGCTCGCCGGCCTTGACCTCTGGTCGTGACGCCAGATCGAGGCTGTGCAGCGCCCACCTCACTCGTTCGTTTTCGCGTTCGAACTGAACGCCGCTCGCGATGAGCAGATTCTGTGCGACCGTCAGGTCGCGATAGATGCGGGTGGTCTGAAATTTCTGGCACAAGCCCTTGCGGACCCGGCGATGAGGCGGTAGCCGGGTGATGTCCTCGCCCTTGAACCAGATGTGACCCCGGTCTGGTCGGTGAAGGCCTGACAACAAGCCGAACAACGTTGACTTTCCTGCTCCATTTGGACCGATGAGGCAACGTAACTCGCCAGCAGACACCAGCAAACTGAGATGATCGACGGCCATAACGCCGCCGAAGGATTTCACGAGATCTTCGGTCCGCAACAGCGGTCGCGCATCTCGATCAGTGAGCTCGCTCATTGCCGCACCCGCATCACATCATGTGCCTTCGGTCGCCAACGCCGGTAACCGCGCGCCAACGACATGATGATCCCTTCCGGGAAGAACACCATGGTCAGGAGCAATAGAACTCCCATGATCAGAAAGGCATATTCACCGCCTCTGACCGCCAATGTGTCTGCCAACCAACGCAGGATCAATGTTGATACCAAAACAGCGACCAAACTCTTGCGTCCGCCAACCGCCGTCCAGATCACCGGCAAGGTTGCCATCAGCATTCCCGTGCTTGCGGGGTTGATGTAGTTTCCCCAGGAGACGTAGAGGACACCACTGAGTCCAGCCAATGCCGCGGCCAGGACAAACACCTGGATTTGAATGATGGCAACGTTGTATCCAAGCGAGCGCGTACGCTCAGAATCGTCCCGGATCGCGATCACAACGTGTCCGTATCGGGAATTCACCAAGATCCGAAGGCCGAGATAAATCATCAGCGTCAGCACGACGACGAGGTAATAAAGGGCTGCGCTCGCGCTGACGAAAGTGATCGAGCCGATTTGAATCGACGGAATTCCGGTCATCCCATTGTAACCGCCCAACAGCACGCCGCCGACACGCCACTGGTAACCCGCCGTTTGCCCGAGGAAGGTTTCCAGGATCAACGACAGTACCAGAAGCAGCAGCGGGATGATCCATCCACTGACCTGTCCGTAAAAGACGAAGTATCCGAAGACGACGGCCACCAGGGCAGACGCCGAAATTCCCGCCGCCACGCCGACGAGCGTGCCGCCTGGAACGTCGCTCAGGTTGCCCGCCACCAATCCATAAACGTAACCGGCGATCACGAAGAACGCGCTCTGCCCGAAGCTGAGCACGCCGTTATAGCCCCACAAGAGCGAAAGCCCGAGTGCCATCGGAACGTAAAGACAAAAGTTCGCAATATTGGATAGACCGAACGCTGAGCCAAACGTCGGATACGCCAGGGCAATCACCGTCACCGCCACGAAACAGGTCCAGAACGCGGGTCCGTGTCCGAGCTCTTGGGGGCCATTGAGGATCCGCCACATCCTCGTCCCGGTGTTGGTGATTGGTGCTTTCACACCGACGCCCTCCCCATGCGCTGGTAACGCAGCTCCTGCCAATAGCCGGATAATCCGCGCGGAAGAAACCTGATCACCACGAGTGCCGCGACGAGTAGGCCGATGCGCCCGATGAAGGTGCCGAGAACACTGGACAGAGGCGTCGAGATCACGGCCAGCAACGCGGCGCTCGATAGCGCTCCAATGATGGGGTTGGCGCCGCCCCCGATCACGACGGTGATGAATGCGACATCGACGAATTGCGTACCCATCAGCGGAACAATCGTCGTGGTGGGGGCGTACAGCGCACCGGTGAGGCCGGCCAAGGCAGAACCGGCACCGAATGTGAGCAGGTAGATGTGGCGGGTGTCTACGCCGAGGGCGCGCGCCATATCCGCATTTTGCATTGTCGCCCGCGTGCGCACCCCGATCTTGGTGCGATAGAATGCCCACCAGGTCGCAAAAATCGCCGCAAGCGCGATGGCGAAAAGAAGAAGCCGATAGCCCCCGAACGAGTAGCCCCCATACGAGAAGGTCCACGCCGGCAGCGGCACGGACTGCATCGACGGACCAAGCGTCAGCAGAGTGCCCTGGCTCAGGATCAGACCGACGCTCCAGGTGGCGACAAGCGCGCCGAGCCTGTCACCGTAGAAGCGCCGGACAATGAACCGCTCCAGCGCCATGCCGAACAGACCAACGCCGACGACGCTGAGCATCATGCAAATCGGCAGTGGAAGATGGGCGCGGTTGTAAGCAAGCGTCGTGATATACGCGCCGAGCATTATCAACTCGCCATGAGCAAGATTGATGACGTTCACCACCCCAAGGATGATGATCAACCCGAGCGCGGCCAACAGCAGAAATGCCATGTTGTCCACGTACTGATACGCGAGGCTCACGAGGTCGGCATAGCTCATCGGTCCACCTTCCTCCAAGGAACATGCAATCCACGAGATCGGCGCACACCGGCGCTCGCTCCCCTGTCCCTCGACGTCCCGAATCGGACTAGGTCTTCTTCGCAAACTTCTTGAAGAACGGATCCTCATCCGGGATGTACTGTTTGGACTCCGACTTCCGCACCAGGTTCACGCCGAGCCGGCGCGTCCACCAGGGCTCTATGTGGGGCCATTCCGTCACGAACTGGATGTTATGCTTCTCGTCACAACGCGCGAGGCGGATGTATTGGCTGAGATGATGCGTGGCGGGATCCATAAAAACCCAGCCAGCCGGCGCCTCAACGCCGATGCCGGATTCCAGCGCCTCGATTACGGCCTCTTTCTGCGTCGAGCCGGCGAGGCGGACGGCCTTGGCATAGAGATGGGTCGCGACGTAGGCGCTATGGCCTTCCATGGCCATGTAGGGCTCGTCGGGGAACATCGCGCGCCAACGTTGCACGAACTTGTGATTACGCGGGGTTGGTATCTCCTCCATGTAACTTGCGGTCACGTGGAAGCGATCGAGAGACGGCGGTTGGAAGCGCCTATGCTCGTAGCCTTGCGCGATATTGATGCTCGACCCCATGGGGATTTTGAGGCCCGCGGCATTTGCTTGCGGATAGTAATTCGAGTGGTTCTGGCCCGTGATGTACATCATGAGCCAATCGGGCTTTGCCTGCTGAATACGCGCGATACTTGACGAAAATTGCGAAACGCTGAGCGGGATAAACTCCTCGCCAATCACCGTTGCCTTGAGCAGTGGAGCCATCGCCCGCGTCCACGCGGCGCTCAACTGGCCGAAATTGTAGTCCGCCGCCAAGGTGTAGATCTTTGGACCAAAGTTTTTGATCATGTATTGCATGACCGGTACGATCTGCTGTTCAGGGATTGCACCGGTGCAGAAGGTGTATTTGTCGGCTACGCCGCCTTCGTACTGGTTGTTGTAGAAGTAGAGCATCTTGTTTTGATACATGATCGGACGGATCGCCTCGCGCTCCGCGCTGGCGAATCCCGCCATGATGACGTCCACCTTGTCTTCGAGAATGAGTCGCCGTGATAAGGCCTGGAACTGGGTATTATCGGATTGCGGGTCGGGCGCAATGAGTTCAATCGAGCGACCGAGCACCCCCTTCTCGCCGGATTGGACCAGATACTCGTCGCCTTCCTTCCAAACCGTCGCGTCGAGCGTCTCGTCACCACCTCGGTCCACCACCTCCTTGATGTTGGCGGTCGGCGGATTTGCCGCGGTTTTGGCGAACACGCCAGGACCACCAGGCCCCTGAACACCGCCGTCGAGCGTCCAGCCATCGTTGATTTCCTTGATAGCCAATTGGGTCCCGTGCCACTTGTTGAGGCCGAAGATGGCGAAGTTGCCTGATCTATCTTCGAGAAGACCGAACTTGATCGAGGGTGTCTCAGCAGCGTTGGCCTGAATGTACGGAAAGGAACCGATGGCGGTCGCAGCGCCGGCCACTGCCGCGGCCTTCACGAAGTCTCGCCGCGAGACAGAGTCTTTGGGGGTGCGATCAGGAGACATACCAGCACCCTGTTCGGTAACGACAGAGAAATTAGCACTCATGTCTTCCTCCCTAGGATTTGGGACAATCGTTTAGTCGCATGTCCTCCGCAGATTAACTTTCGGTACTTTACTCGCGGGCGCAATGCGCGCCTTGGGCGCTGCGCGGACCTTGCCAGCCTTCGGCTGCAACGCCAGCACGGCGCGGGCCAGCGAACTGTCCGCGATCAGCGTATTGATAAATCCGCCCCGCATGGCCGCAGCAAGGGCTCGTGCCTTCGCCGCGCCAGTGGCTACACCCAAGGTGGTTGGAATGCGGCGAACATCGGCAAGGCCAATCGTGATCAGCCGATCGTAGAGCTCGGTTCGTACGACCTCTCCGTCATCGTCAATGAAATAGGAAAAGACATCGCCGACGGCTCCTGCCCTTTTCAAGGACTTCAATTCCGTCGCGGAAATGTACCCGCTCGCGATTAGCATGGACTGAATTGCCGGCCTAATCGCGCCGATACCGACAATCGCCAAATCGAGCTCACCGAAATATCTAAAAGTATCGCGGATATTGCTATCCCGCATCAGCAGTTCGCGCGTCCGACTGTTATCGACGATTCCTGGCGCATGCAGCAGGATGGGCTGCACATGAAGCTTCTGCGCAAGGCGACGCGTGACTTCGTGGCAATCGAACTGCATCGACAGCCTTTTGTTGCCGCCGGTGATTTGCACGACCTTCGTATTCGAAAGATCTAGAGGCTCGAGCGCGTTAATTAGTTCAAATGTCGTACTTCCCCATCCCACTCCGATCGTCCGATGCACGCTTAGCCTGTCTCTAAGAAACGAGACCGCCGATCGGCAAGTCACCTGCTTCATCTGATCCGGTGAAATGTCGGGCGGCACATCGACGATCAGGGCTGCCTTGAGCTTGAACGCTGTTTCGAGCGCCTTCCGGAGCTCAACGTTTTCGCCAGATGGGACGCGGATCTCGATATTGACCACGCCTGTGGCGACGGCCGCCTTAAGAAGTCGACCAACGCGGTGCCTCGAAATACCGAGACGATTTCCGATCTCAGCCATGGTGAGGTGGCTGCGATAATAGTGATGCGACACCCGCATCATCAGGTCGTAAGGGGTCGCCATGGGGCGTACCATCTGAGCAGACGACGCTCAATTGTACGGCGAGGTGGAAGCGCAGGTCAATACACGCGCCAGGAAAGTGTCCTGGGCGTGCAAATAGGCTTTATTTCTTATGCCTTCCGCGCTTTAGGGTAACGACGATGGGAACGGAACGAGGCTATCTTTAGGCGGGCTGCTGCAGATGAGTTCGCGGCGCTCAATATCGGGCACAGCGAGAGGCAGGGATCCCAAAATCGACAGGCCGATGCCACCACGTGACCGCATGTTCGCGGCTTCCGTTCCGCGTCAGCACACCATCTGCACTGCATGAGCCTTTTGTGCCCGAGCCTTTTGCATATGCGAAGGGTACGCCGTCGCGGGTTCAGCTTTTACGTCCTTAAATGCGAATATTGGAAGACCACGAACCTCAGATCGGGCGAAAGCCACGGTTATCGCGGAGACACGGAAGGAAGCGCAACTTGTAGCTGGCGGCTCGGCGACGGGGTGCAGCGGGCAGCAACGGATCCACAAAGATTGCGGGTGCAGCCGCTTTAGCAGCAGCGCGATCCGCCCCAAGTCTCATGAGTCTTCAAGCACCCAGAACCAGTGGGATCACGGTGCGGTACTTTCCGGCGGAGGATGGAACTGGCGGTTCGGCGCCCAACTCAACAGACACGTGACCAAGCCCATGCTCATTCAGCAGCTTGGTCAATTCGGAATGCACCGCCCGCCAAACCCGGTTTGGGTCCGCGTCGGCTGCGGGACGCAAGCGAACGCGCAATTGTGTTGGCGCAGTCTGCACTATCTGAAACAACTCCACACCGGGTACATGATCGATCTCAAGCACGAGCAGTGGCACTGCGACTTTCTCGCCGCGTTCGGTTGGAAACGTAAGGATGTCGGCGGCGCGGCCCCGCACGCGGATCGCCGGAAGCGGGTTGCCGCAAGGGCAAGGATCAGGTCGTTGCAGGATGCGGTCGCCGAGATCGTAGCGGAGGATCGGCTGCACGCGATTGGCGAGGTTGCTCACGAGGACCGTATGCGACTCCTCGCCGGGCGGAACCGGCCGATAGTTCGCATCGACGGGTTCGAGGATCACCCAATCGCTGTTGACGTGCTGCCAACCGTGTTCACAGCCGATGGCCATGAACAGGCATTCCGTCGCGGCGTAAACGGTCCGGACCTTGGCGTGGAATGCCCTTGCGATCCGGTCGTATCCGTCCTGCAAAAGCCCTTCCGAACTCGGAAGGACCAGCACCGGCCGAATATGCAGGCGACCGCCCTCCTGCTCGGCGGCCAATAGTGCCATGACGCTGGCGTATCCGACGAGCAGCGCCGGGCGGAACCGATTGAGTTCGGCGACCAGATCGCGTAACGGCGCCTGTGCCGGGAGCGCCCGGAATCGTCGGGCCGACCATTTTGTGCGGATTGCAGCAAAGCTGGTTGCGCCGATGTAATGGCCCCCCATTGCCAGCACCGACGCCGCGCGGCCGCCGCGGACGAGAAGACGAAACATGTCGCTGGCGCTAAGCCAGCCCATCATCATGCGCAGCGAAAAAGCGAGCGTCACCGTCCAATTGGGTTTGTCCAACAGAAATATTCCAGGTGTCCCGGTGCTGCCCGAAGTGGTTGCCACCGAATACTTGCCAATGAGCCGTTGCCCGATCAGCTCAGGGTTATCGACGAACGCTTGCACTGCCGCGAAACTAACCTCGCGGTCGGTGACCCAGTCGTCAAAATGACGCATTAGCTCTTGCTTATTAACCACCGGCAGCACGGACGAGCACTCAATTCGCTCCGGTAGATCCTGATAGAGTTCGCGATAATAGGGCGAATTGGCGCGAGCGAAGGCCACGACCTCGCCAAGGCGAGCCCGTTGTCGCTGCGCGATGGCGTTGAGACCTTGTGTCCTTGCGCGGCGCGCATCGAGCAACACTGATGAGATGCTTTCGCTCATGATAAGCGAACCCACTGCAGGCGAGCGCGTGGCGATGACATTCGACTTCGAACAACCGAGCCCGCCGTCGAGACATTGGCCTATAGTGACCTCGCGCGGTCGGAGTACACGTCGCGCGATATCTCGCCGGTCGCGGGGCGACCGCGGCTGATCCTCTCGATCATTGTGCGTTACGGATGCATCACCGGGCTCATCACAAGTCGGATCCAGTCCCTTCGAGTTGAGAGAACCGAACGGACAGAATCTCTTTCATCGTCATTCTGCCGTTGGCGAGCTTCTCGGCCAGAATGAGCTTCTGCGCATCGGGCAGGCCGGCCGGTATCACCATTTTTCCACCCGCTTTCAATTGGTGGATCAGCGGAGGAGGAATGAGATCGGGAGCGGCCGTCACGATCACCTTGTCAAAGGGTGCGTGCTCTGACCAACCGTGATAGCCATCGGCAATTTTGAGTTCGACATTGCTGCAGCGCTGCTGTCGGAGTCGTTGTTTCGCCGCTTGGCCGAGCTCTTCGATGATTTCAACGGAGTATACTTTGCGCGCCAGCTGCGCGAGGATGGCGGCCTGATAGCCAAGACCGGTACCGATTTCGAGAACGCTGTCGTGGGGCTCGATGTCGAGCAGATCGGTCATTAAGGCGACGATAAACGGCTGCGAGATCGTCTTTGCGAAGCCGATGGGAAGTGGAATATTGGCATATGCGTAGGGCTGAAGTTCGATTGGCACAAACTCATGCCGCGGCACCTTGCCCATGGCAGTCATGACGTGTTCGTCAAGCGCACTCTTGCCGATGGTGCCACGCAGCGTAAAGGCGCTGGCGGCGATGACCGTGAGCATATCTTCACGCAGGACCTCAAGGTCTTCTGCTCGCATTGACACCTTTCACGGGCGCACGATCGCAAAGCTTGCCCGACCTGATGCTCGCGGCGGTTTGCCCGCGAATCGCATCGGCATTGCGGAAAACCAAATCAGCGCTGGCCTCGCGCAGGCTATTGCAATAACCGGCCACCTGTCACGACGGCTCCCGCGGACGATGCAGGCGAGGGTTCCTCAAGTGGAACCCTGTCGCCCATGACGTGCTGAGGACCGTGAGACCGTGCAGGTGATTGAGGAGCGGAGACGCCTTCGAACGAGCTGGAAAGATTGTACAATTTCCGAGCCGCCCTCGAACTGGACATGTCGAAATCTTCGGGGTGGAGCGGGTCGCGACCATGCCGTCGGTAGGCATTTTTTTCACCAGCAATCCGGCACCGTTCCTTTGCTCACGCTACCCCATTTACATTTCAAGGCTCGTGCTGCTGCGGCGCGCCGGCGCGCTGCACGTGTGCGGGCGCTCCGTCACCACCGTGCGCGTGGCGAGACGACAGAAGGTGCCTTGGTCTCTGCCTCCCCAGCTGTTTGCGATGTCATCCACCTTAAACGCGAGATACAAGGGGTTGCGGTGTTTGCCGACACGACAATCGAAATTAGGCAGAGCTTTCTACCCTTTAGCGGGATATCATGAGCACGGAGGCCGATGAGAGCCAGAAAATTTCAGGGAGGAGGTCGTGAACAACGCGCCCGCTCTGATATTGGACGACAGGACCCGGCGAATGATCAATGAGATCATCACCGCCGAAGCGCGTCACTTGGCGCAACGCCGCGCACAGGGAGAATGCGCCTGCAAAGAGGGAATGTTCCCTGGCCGTGTGCCAACCGATCGCCGTGCATTCCTGTTTGCCGCCGGATCGACCGCGGGCGCCGCAGCTGCGGCCGTGCTTGGCAGCACGGCTCGTGCCGCAGACCAGAGGGCGCCGCCCGGCGCGCAGTATTTCGAGATTCCGGCCGATCCGACCAAAGAATTGGGGCGCGCGGTCGCGGCCGACGGCGGATATGGATCGCGGTCACAGTTCGAAAGCGAGGTGCGCTGGCGGTACCCTACGCCCAACGAATACACCTCGTGGAGCATGACGCCGCTCGACAAAATGCTCGGCAATCTGACGGCTTCGGGGCTGCATTTCGAACGTCACCACGGCGGTATCCCGACCATCGATCCGTTGCGGCACATGCTGCTTGTGCACGGCATGGTCAGTACGGCCAAGAAGTTCTCGATGGCGGACATAAAGCGGTTTCCCTCTGTGACCCGCAAGTATTTTATCGAATGCTCGGGCAATGGCCTGACCGAGTGGAACAAGCCGACGCTGAAGACCGTACAGGGCACGCATGGCCTGCTTAGCACCTCCGAATGGACCGGCGTACAGTTTGCCACCATCGCCCGCGAAGTTGGCCTCGATGACGGCGGCACCTGGGTGCTCGCTGAGGGCGCCGATGCGGCGGTGATGACGCGCAGCATCCCGCTGGAGAAGATGCTTAAGAATGGGCTCCTCGCCTACGGTCAGAATGGCGAGGCAATCCGTCCGGAGCAGGGCTACCCGCTGCGGCTGATCCTGCCGGGCTATGAAGGCAATACGCACATCAAATGGCTTCGCCGGCTTGAGGTCAGCGACAAGCCGTTCATGACCCGCGAAGAGACATCGAAATACACCGACCTGATGGCGAACGGGAAAGCGCGCCAATTTACTTTCGAAATGGAGGCGAAGTCGGTCATCACCTTCCCTTCGGGCGAGATGAAGCTGCCAGGACCTGGCTTCTACGACGTCACTGGTCTCGCATGGTCGGGCCGCGGCCGCGTCCAGTCGGTGGAAGTGTCGAGTGACGCCGGCAAGACCTGGTATCCGGCCCATATGGAGTCGATCCCGGAACCGATCTGCACCGTACGCTTCAGCTTTCCCTGGATCTGGGACGGCAAGCCCGCCGTGCTGCAAAGCCGCTGCACCGACGAGACCGGCTATATTCAGCCCACGCTGGCGCAACTGGTCGCCATCCGCGGAGCGAACGGGCCGTTCGGCTCGATCTATCATCTGAACGCCATCCAGAGCTGGGCCGTCGCCGCCGATGGGAGTGTGACCAATGTTCACGCGTGACGCCTGCGTCGGCGCAGCGTCGCTGTGCCTGGCTGCTCTTCCATTGACGGTTGGCGCGCTGGCGCAGGACACTCCTCCCTTCGGCTTCGGATCGCCGACGACGCAGCAAGAGCTTGCGAAATTCTTTGCGATCCCGCCTGACGGACGCGGCTTGCCGCCGGGCAGCGGCGACGCCACCTTGGGCGCCAAGATCTATGCGCAGAACTGCACCTCGTGCCACGGCGATCATCTGGAAGGCAATCCGGCGAAGGGCGTCGGCGGCGACAAACTGATCGGAGGGCGCGGCACGCTTGCCACAAAAACTCCGATCAAGACTGTCGAAAGTTACTGGCCCTATGCCACGACACTTTTCGATTACGTGAAGCGGGCGATGCCGTTCAACGCGCCCGGGTCGCTAAGCGACGACGACGTTTATAGCGTCGTCGCCTATATCCTCGCGCAAGCAACGATCATCAATCCGACCGAGACGATGAATGCGACCACCTTGCCCAAAGTGGTTATGCCCAATCGCGACGGCTTCGAGCCGGATCCGCGACCGGAGATGCAGCTTTATCGGTAAGCGGTAAGGAACGTTTTGCGACGACTCGCACGAAGCAGAGCGCGACCGCGGCAAGCCATTCGCCGCAGCGCGAAGCGCAATGCATCGTAGAACACCAATAATGCTTTTGATCATCCGCAGCGCGATCGAGAGCGCGCGGCTTTCGCTGTTGCGGGGCAGCGCTTCCGAGAACGCCAGCCGGTTCAATTCGAGAAAGCCATTCCAAGCAGTATCGCGCACCAGCCCGAGAATGTTGCCCTTGTCCATCGACGGGCCGAATGTCATCGCGCCTTCAAGCCGCCCGCCGATAAAAACGCCGAGCGCGAGGAACGCATTGTTGACGGTCTTGTGGCTGTAGTGCAGCCGGATGATCAGCGCGTCGGCCTCTTTTTTCGCGATCGGCGCGACGCGGATGTCCCTAGCCTGTCCCATGGTTAGTCACTGAGTTCGTAGCGCATGATTCGAGACTCCGGTTCGGGGGTTGCGGCGGTACATCAACCCACAACGGCCCGTCGCGGAGGCGCCAATGCTCAGTGAGACATGCGGGAGCGGCCGAACGTCCGGTTTGCGCCACAAGCGTCCCTTCCCGAGACGGGACGT
Source organism: Bradyrhizobium sp. ISRA464 (assembly GCF_029910095.1). NCBI lineage: Bacteria > Pseudomonadati > Pseudomonadota > Alphaproteobacteria > Hyphomicrobiales > Nitrobacteraceae > Bradyrhizobium > Bradyrhizobium sp. ISRA464. Next base: position 5,878,272 of record NZ_CP094526.1, read on the forward strand.
TTTGACCCGGACCGTAATTTTCGATCTGCGGGACAGAATAAGGGCAACCACTCCGTCCCGAAGCCGCGACCACTCCCGTAGCGGAGTCTAATGCGTAAGTGCGCTGGGGGGCTGCTGAAGCCCCTCAGGCGCGGCTCCTGTAGCAGGCGCCGCCCTCGGACAAACGACTCGAATCTCACGATACCTTTGAAGCGCTCCCCCATTTCCCTCGACAACAACGCGGCCGCCTCCCGGACCGCGCGGACGTCGCTGGAAACGGCTCGGTCCTCCCTAGTAAGCCAATAACCTCCAGCAAAGCTGGAGGTTTGATTGGGAACCGCCAAAGGCGGTTTTAAGGGATGTTAGGACGATTGCTTGGATTTTGGGGCAGCTGAAATCTTTAGCTCAAACTGATCCAGTTGCTGGTCGGCCATTTCCTGATTCTTGATGTAGGCCCGGATCATTTCCTCATCGCGGCCGACGGTCGTGACAAAATATCCGCGTGCCCAGAATTTGTGGCCCAGGAAATTTCGCATCTTCCGTTCGACGTTCTGCGCGATCCAGATCGAACTCTTCCCCTTCATATACCCGATGATCTGCGCCACCGAATATTTCGGAGGTATCGATATCAGCATGTGGACATGATCCGGCATCAGGTGACCTTCCTCGATCCGGCACTCCTTCCGTCGTGCCAGATCGTGAAATACCTGGCCCAGATGTCGCTTGATCTTCCCGAACAGCAGCTTCTTGCGGTACTTCGGCGTAAACACGACGTGGTACTTGCACTCCCAAGTCGCGTGATTAAGATGATTGTACTCTGCTTCCATCATGGTCTCCTTGAGGGTTCTTGGCGGTTCCCCAAGGAGACTCCATGACTTCATTCCCGCAGCTGTAGAACTGCCGGTTTTCGCCCCGCCATAGGCGGGGGCTTAGCAGGCTTGGTTAGTCGGAACTCGCAAGGCGATATTCGCGTTCTAATAGGGTCGATCGTGTGTCTTGCTCCAAATGACTGGTTGACGTTATGACCCAGGTCGCCGAATGGCTTGATCACCATAACATCAATATCGTGACCGTCGCCGGGACCGTCGTGATCCTGATTGCGGCTGCAATTATCGTTCTTGTCCTCAGCCGGCTTCTTCAGCGGTGGCTGTCATATCTCCAGGGTCGCATACAGCTAACCAATGAGACCACTCTTATCATCAACCGCATCGTCGTTGTCGTTCTCTGGATCCTAACCGCGTTTGCCGTTCTCAACGTTTGGGGTGTCGGACTTGGTGGTATCTGGGCGGTTCTGGTCAGCGTCATAACGGTTATTGGCGTGGGCTTCCTTGCCACCTGGGCGATGGTCAGCAATTTTACCGCCAGCTTCTTTCTTTTGCTCTGGCGGCCGTTTCATTTCGGCCAGACCGTCGAGATTCTTCCTGAGAATTTGAAGGGACGGGTTACCGAGCGGAATCTGATGTTCACGACACTACGCGAAGAGAGCGGAAGTGTGCTGCAGATTCCAAATAACCTCTTCTTTCAGAAGATGTTTAGAGTGAGCGGTCGTGCCGTGGCTTCGACGGATGGTCCGCGCAAGCATGCCGGCTCTGCTCCTCTCGCTCCCGAGATGGACGATGCCACCAGACAATGAGTCCGTGCAGACAAATGGGTGATGAGCTGGACGTTCCGCATATTCCCGCCGGGGATCATCCGCTCGGCAAGTGGGTTGCAATCTTCACCGCAATCGTTGCGACTATGGGCGGCATAGTAGGCCACGAGGCCAGTCATATCGCAAACGAAGCGATCCTTTATAAGAACCAGGCGGTGTTGAAAAAGACCGATGCTTCCAATCAATGGGCCTACTACCAAGCGGTCAGCACCAAGTCGCACCTGATGGAATTGGCTAAGGAATTGACATCTCCACAAAGTCATCCGGGCTATGACGAAAAACTCGCGAAATATGCTCAGCAGAAGGATGAGATTCAGCAGAGGGCCAACGGGCTTGAGGAGCAGGTCAAGGCGGCGGACGCAAAGAGTGCGGCCCTACGGGAGCCACGGCAAAGCTTGTTTCTTGCGCTCGCCCTGTTTCAAATCGCAATTAGCGTCGCTTCTGTGACCGTATTAACTCGACAGGCATGGCTGTTTGCAATCGCAGGATTGGGAGCCCTGAGCGGCATCGGGTTTTGGATATCAGCTATCGCAAGCCACTGAAAAAGACCGCCTTGTTCTTGCGCCGCTGAAGTTTCTGCTGAAATCGCTGCAGTGCGTGAGTCTATTCGTGGCCATTCGCGTCATTTCGGCGCATTGCGGGGGCATAGCGGACATCAGTAAGCCGCACCAATCAAAAGGATGTCCGGACTATTGCTGGCAGCTGACATGCGGCTTCAGCGTTGTCCAACCCGCCGAGGGCTGCGGTGCGGCAACTCTTGATCGCCGACATCACCTTCAGCTGGTCGAGGCTGAGACGGCCGCCATGCCGGACCATGCGGAAGATATCTAGCAAGACTCGTCCTGATATTTCAAAATGGCTCAGCGGTGCAAAGGTCAGCCCGTATCGATGACCTCGTCTGGTCATCGAGATCAACTAGCTTCTCGGCGGGACGCCGAAGCGGCGGAGGACGCTCAAGAGGAAGAGTGATGCATATGCGAGGCCGAGAACTGGCGGTCAGCGCATTGCTCAAGGTTCGCGTCCGTCACGCTAGCTGCGCCGCGCGCGCCTTCGCTACGGTTCAATCCGAAGTTCAACTTGCACATCGGGGATGGCAGCTGCGATCGTGCCATATAGGGGGCATGCGGCCTGGTAGCCCTCGATGAGTTGCCGACCTTGCTGATCGGCGACTCCTTTCATCGTGAACCGCAGGCGTAAGGCATTGATTACCGTAAGATCTCGTCGTATCGGTCGGGAACGATCCACTCTGCCCGTGATCTCTACCATCACAGCTTTTAGCGGGATGCTCTCCCGCTTGGCGAGTGCTTGAACCAGTTCAACGCCACAGGCCGCCACGCCTGACAGGAGAACTTCGCCGTGGTTGATCGCTTCGCCGGGACCGCTTTCTCCCATGCCGTCGACGACAAAGTAGTGATTTCGTGCATTACAGAGCACGCGTCCGGACGTGTTAGTGGAAGCTGCTGTTGCAGCAGCTTCTTGGACTTCGGTCTGAGTCATTGCTCAACCTCGCATCGACGCCAACTCGCTTCACTTCTGCAGCCGGCGCTGCCGCTCGCATCGAGACCGAACGGTGGACGACGACACAGATCATCACGCACTGTTCAGAACCCAAGCTCATGGCGCTCGCCCCGCTAGAGACCGTTGCGCGTCGGATATCGCTCTCGGTTCTCTCGGTGAACTCAGATATTTGATGCCCGCCGCTATCCCAACTATCAAAAAGGTGATGAGAAGGAGCCCGAACAAGCTGCAGGCTATCAACATACCAGTCGACATAGTCGTCATATCCATGGGATTTTGCCTCCGCTCTGATTGGCGCAGCCGTCCCTCAGATCACGAGATAGCGATGCCAAATATGGAACCGGAGACCGCCGCTTTTAGCTAATTGAGAACAGCAAGTCGCTAGGCAGCGACTTTTGGCTAACCGCGACAACGCCGTACTAATTACCGGCGAGCGGTGGTTTCATGTTGCTTAAAACCGGACAGGGGTTTTCGTTCCCTTGATCTCGGGTAACCAAGGTGTCGGTTCAAAACTGGAGCGTGGTGGTCGCCGCTGCCGCGCCGCTGTTCCGATTGGTGATCGGCCATCGCCTGCTTACCACGCGCAATGCCGCGATGCACGCCCGCGCCACGCCGCTCGATTTCCGCATACGGGATTTCTTTCGGCATCAACCGCGCACGGGCATCGGGATTGAGAAAATAGATATAACGCATCTGGTAGCCATCGAGCGGCGTGCCCTGACCCGACCATGATCCGCCAGTCTTGGCGAAATGCGCAGCGCGGTCCTTGCCGGTGACTTGCGTCATCTTGTGCGTCACCGAGCCATCGGGCAATCGCAGCAGGCTTTTGTTCAGCTTGAGCCCCGTGAGCGTGAAACCGGCCGCGCGATAGATCGTCCCGTCGCCGCACTGGCATCCATCGGCGAACGAGATCACCCATTCGATGTGCGGATAATGCTTTTTTGATCATCCGCAGCGCGATCGAGAGCGCGCGGCTTTCGCTGTTGAGCGGCAGCGCCTCCGAGAACGCCAGCCGGTTCAGTTCGAGAAAGCCATTCCATGCCGTATCGCGCACCAGCCCGAGAATGTTGCCCTTGTCCATCGACGGACCAAACGTCATCGCGCCTTCAAGCCGCCCGCCTATAAAGACGCCGAGCGCGAGGAAGGCATTGTTGACAGTCTTGTGGCTGTAGTGCAGCCGAATTATCAGCGCGTCGGCGTCCTTCTTCGCGATCGGCGCGACGCGGATTTCTTTAGCCTGTCCCATGGTTAGTCGCTGAGTTCGAAGCGCATGATTCGAGACTCCGGGAGTCGCGGCGATACATCAACCTACAACGGCTGGTCGCGGAGGCGCCAACGCTCTGAATTCACTTCCGCTTTTGTGGCATAACGGACATTGCCGGACTTGGTGCTGGCTACGACCCGTCGAGAATGACCCTAACCTAACCTGCGTGGAAGGAACGCGTCGGCACGTCAGTCTTCAATCAGCACGAGGTTGCCGAAGAAGAATGTACACACATCAGTAGTTTCCCGTCGGCCCGGCGGCCTCCGCCGCGGTGTCTTATCGCGTCGGCGCCTTTTGCTGGACCTTGGCCCAGCGCGATAACATCTACGCATGAGGAGCGGTGCGGCTGGATGGCGTGCCGGCGCACACCAACAACACTCCGGGAGCGGCGATCAGGAGGTAGCATACGGCTCCGATCCTGAGCGTCGTATCGATACTGAAGGCAATGCTGGTGACCACGGCAACACTCGCGGCCAGAACGCCCGCCGCGCCATTGATGCCCCAGAACCACGGCGTGGGACCCGTGCTGATCGCCGAGACCAATCGCATGCCGGTGGGAAATCCAAAGCCCATCAGAAAGCCTGCCGGGGCCACGACAAGAACACAGAAGCCGGCGCGAACGAGAAGGCCCGCTCCATCGAGGTCGACCAGCAGCGCGGGTAGCCAGAACGGCAACGCAAACGAGTAAGCCGCACTCGCCACGCTCCAAGCCACGAGCCTGCCGGCCCCGGCAAGGCGCATGCGCTCGGATGCCATGCTGCCGAAGCCTGTCCAGAGGATCAGGCTGAACAGAACGACACTCAGCGCGTAGACGGGATGACCGAGGAAGACGCTCATTCGCTGCAAGAGAGCGATCTCAATCATCATGAAGCCGACCCCGATCAGGGCGAAATAGACGGTGCCGCCGATGGCCAACTGCCAGCCGGCTTCTCTGACCGTCGACCGCAACGGAATGATGATCGTAGCGGCGACGAGCGCAACCGAAATCACAACGAGCATGGCGAGGGTCAGCGTCGCGATGAGGTTTCCGGCGAACACCCCGGTGTGAGTGAAATGCGAGAACACGTTCGGATCGAACAGGGTGGTGAATCTCAACTGATTAAAAAAGAAGGGGCGCGCATCGGTCGGCGCCGTGAGGTCGAGATAGAAGCCGGTCGTCGCCTGGTCGAGTGAGCGACGGTCCGGAGCACTGACGATTTTCTCCAGCATAATGGAGAGCGCCGCCACGTCCGGGCTTAACAGCACCGTGAATTCATTGGCTGCGGCGGCGTCCTTGAGCACTCCGAGCGTCGCCGGAGAGAGTGGCGACTTCGTCACGATCAGTGTCGCCACGTTCCCTGCCGTGGCGAGGAATAGGTAGCGCCTGGGCTCAGCGGCGCCGTTTGCAAGAAGTGACGCGACGCCAAGACTGACCAATCGCCCGGTCTCGTTCACCTCGCCGGGCGCATACCAGCGGCTCACGGTAAACAGGCCGCCTGGATTCAGTCGACCGAGAAAACGTTGCCAGGCCTCAACGGTGTAAAGACCATTCTCCGTGAGCGTGAAGGCGCCGGCGCCCGTTGCCGCCCAGGTATCGATCAGGCTCATTTGGATGACATCGTAGGAGCGCCGGGTGCGTGCAAACCAGCTGCGCGCCTCGTCGACCTCGAACTTCACCCCATCCAACGCGGCGATCGCCGTATAGCCGGAAAACTGGTGCTCCAGGACGTCGATGATGATCGGATTGATCTCGACGCCCGTGATATCCCGCAGGCCGAAGAGACGTTGCGACAAGATGTCCCGACCGCCACCGACACCGATCACGGCACCGGTCTTCAGGCCCGGAATGGCGTAGGCGAGGTTGGTCACATCATAGCGCAGAAACTCCAGACTCGCGAGGTCTCCGTCGAAGCGGTACAGGGCAGTGCCGGCGCCGCCGTCGATATTCAGCGCTCGCTGCTCGATGGTCGAGCGCGGCAAGCGCGGAGAGGCGCCGAACATCGCTGGCGGGACCGTTTCGCTCTGCTTGACGGTGATGCGGGAAAATGAGTTCCAGCGATCGTAGGCAAGATCGGCGGACCGCTCCAAGTGATCCTTGATCATTGTGGGTCGAACGCCATGGGCTGTGAGCGTGTTGGCAATCGCAAAGAACAGGCACCCTGTGACGATGCTTCGGCGGTAGCGAAATAGCCTGGAACCAAGCGAAGCGGATTCGGGCAGGATGCCGAGTCCGGAGCCCGCGAACCCGAGCGCCGCGAATCCGATCAGCGCACCGACCCACAAGACCGCGGATGGCCCGCTCGTTACATTCAGGAGCACGAGGACACCGATGCACCCAGCGGCCGCGCCGACCAGATCCGCTCCGTAGACCTTTCCGATCGGGTGGGGGCTGCGCGTCAGCGCAAGGCTCACGACGATGCCCGAAAAGAAGAACGGAACGGCGAGACAGAGCGCGAATTCCGCCCAGGCGACCAGAGAGGTGACTGACGGCGAGGCGCCTGTCACCAACGTCAGCTGCACGAGGATGGCAAGATCGGTCGTTAACCCGAACGCCAGCGCCGCCACGGCTAAATCGTAGGACAATCGCTCCGGCCCGAACCTCTCCTTGCGGAAATAGACAAAAACTGCGCCCGCGGTCAGGCCGAACATGGCAATACTGATGACGAAGAAGGCCAGGTAGTACCAGGAGGTAACGGAAATGATCCTGGTCTCAATGATCTGCAGCATCAGCGTCGCTGCCGTCACCAGACCAAGGGCAACATAGAACCGGACGCGTGCTATTCCAAATCGCCACCGACGCTGCAGAGCGTCATCCGCAATTTCATCAAGTGTATGCTCTAAGGGATCCACATCCCCTACTCCGCACACACGCCCCCGTGTAAAATGAGTTGTGCCAATTCGTTTGTGGTTCAATGGGACTGAAAGCAAAAAGCCCGTGGCTCGCGTCATTTCGGCGCGCTGCGGTATTTGGTCGGTATCGGGGCATAGCGGACATCAGTAAGCCGCACGAACCAAACTCGATTTATGCGACGCGCCCTAGATATTCGGCGCAGATCGCGGCGAGCGCATTACCTTGCGGCGATCGGTTGGGATTGTCCGGGTCGTGCGGCTTGGTCGCCTTGGCGATGGCGCGCTCGACGATCCCGAATTGCTCTCCGTACAGAATGAACGTCATATCTCGGAATGGCGACCGATCGCCGTCCGGCAATTCGGGCATCTGCTCCAACTCGCTAACCCCAACGGACAGGCGCGATAGCTCGTCCTCGATTATGCCGGTCAGCGCGATCTCGAAACCGCCCTCGACGAGGTCGGCTAATTCGAGCCGCAGCATCTCGTCATCCCAATCGCTGGCATCGGTCAGGCGATTATCGGCGATGACGTAAGCGCGCTTTTGCTGATCGGTCCATCCGCGCGCCACGATGACCGGGACCTCGGTAAATCCCAACAGCTTGCCGGCGGCCAATCGGCCGCGCCCAGCCAGCACCATGCCGTCATCGGCCAACAAGATCGGCATCGTCCAGACCCATTGCCGGATTGGCGCCGCGATCTGCTCGAATTGCGCGGGCGAATGTCGGCGCGAATTGCGCTCAAGGGCCGTAAACGATCAACCGGCCATGTTTCCACGGCCGGCTTGCTGGTCATTGCATCCATGATTTGCCGCCTGTAGGGCCGCTTAACGGACGTCGGGTTTTGGGAAGCGAAGCGGAAATCATATGCTCCTTCCGAGCCTTGCCGGTTGTGATCCTCATTAGCGGGCGTCCGACAACCGGTGGATTGACGAAGCGAAAACTGGCCGAACTTTAGTCAGCGTCATTGACGGACCTTAAGCTCTGAAAATCTGCTATCTTCTCAGACGCGACTTCAACTCTCCGGGGCGGGAGGCGGAGGTGACGAACTCCGAGGTAAACGAGCCATCAGAGAAACCGGCGCCTGAAAGTGATCCGCCGGACAAAGCGCCATCAGACCGCAATTTCAAACGCCGGCTTTGGGCACGCTTGCGGTCTATCGGCGGCGCGCTTGCCTCGGTTGCCGCCGTCGGTGCGGTGGCCGGCGGCCTCGTTGGTTATTGGAATGTCTGGAAGACGGTCCGTACCGACGTTTTTCAGGAAGGGCAAAAGACACAGAGAGAGGCCACGGCTCGGCCGGATATTGTTCCTCGCCTGTCGCTTGTCGTGCTGCCATTTGCGAACCTCAACAATGATCCGGAGCAAGATTATTTCGCTGACGGTATTGCGACTGACCTGACGACCGATATTGCGCAAATGCCCGGCGCGTACGGCGTTTACCTATAAGAGCAAGCAGGTCGCCCTTAAGACGCTCGGCAAGGACCTTGGCATTCGCTGGGCCGTACAGGGCGCGGTGCAGCGGGCCGGAGATCAGGTTCGTTTGAATGTGTCACTTGTCGACCTGTCGACTGCCCGCAATGTCTGGTCGGACCGCTTTGACGGTGATCGGTCGAATCTTGCAGTCCTGCAGGAGCGGGTCACGGCGCGGCTCGCCCGCTCTCTCAACGTCCAACTCGTCGAGGCCGAAAGCCGGCGCGGCCGAATGGACAAGTCAACGAACCCAGATGCTGTTGATTTCAGCATGCGCGGCTGGGCGAAGCTCTATGAGCCCCGGACCAAGATAACGAACGCACAGGCAGAGGAACTGTTCGACAGCGCGCTGCGCCTCGATCCGGATAATATTGACGCAATGCTCGGGAAAGCGTCCTGCCTATCCGGTCGCGTGCTCAGCGGATGGTCAACGTCCGTGGTGGAGGACAAGAAGATCGCGACCAGCCTCATTGACATTGACCAAGTTCTTGCAAAACGCCCAGCAACCGCAAGCGCGCACGTAGCCCAGGGAAACATCTTGCAATATGGAAATCCCGAGGGGGCGTTGGCCGAATACGACGCCGCTTTGGAAATCGACCCTAATTCGCCGGTCGCGTATGGACAAAAGGGAGGCGCACTTATCTTGGTGGGACGTGCGCGCGAGGCGTTTTCCCCAGTTAAGATCGCTCTGCGCTTGAGTCCGAAGGATCCGTCCGCTGGCCTTTGGCACTTCTTCCTCTGTCATGCTCACACGCATCTACGCGAATATAACGAAGCCATGGAAGAATGTAGGCGTTCGATCGATCTGAACAAATCAATCTGGCCCTATGTCGATCTGGTTTCGGCTTACGGGGCCATGGGGCAACCGGAAATGGCCCAGAACATGTTAGGCGAATTGAATGCAATCCGACCGGACTTCACAGTCCATTGGCTCCAGCAATTCGGCTACGGCCTTTCGAGCAATCCGCAGTTTCGTCGGGAGTTCGACGGCATCCTCGATGGACTGAGAAAGGCTGGCGTTCGCGAGCAATAAGGCACCCCGACAGCTCGGTTCGCAGGGAGTTTGCGAGGAACCAAAGCCCAAAAACGCGGTCCCGAAATACGCAAAAGGCGGGCGGTCCCGCGTACCGCGTCGCCCTCCCTCCATTCAGGGGAACCACGGAAAGCTTGCGCGGCCCCTGTAGCGGTTGTTTCCCGTGACTGGAAACACGGTAAGGGATTCAAGGCATGGAGATACTTCGGTCCCGTTCTCGGGCCGCAAGAACTTCCCCCGAGAGAAAGAGTAAGGGTTCCTTCCGTAGTTCTCCGGCCGTGAACAAAGTTCCAGCCGCCTAGGTAACAATCCTGAATTTCGCGGTCAGGCCGAACGGCGCATAAATCCGGACATGACGCGCAACCTGCTTTTCAAGTGCCCGACTTCCGGCCTGAAGGTGCAGTCGGCTGGATGTCGTTGACGAAAATGAGCGTGCCGGCGACTATCGGGAAGTCGATTGCCCGGCTTGCGGCTCTTGCCATTTTATCAACAGGAAGACCGGCAAGGTCTTGGGCCAGAAGTAAGGTCGCCTCGCGGCGTCGCTGGTGGATGAGTTGCTAACGCTGCCCCGGGTGGCGGCCTTTTCTCGTCTGGTGCTGCCCTGGGTCTCCTAAGTAAGTAGCATTGCGGTGCATCAAATTCTGCCGCAACCTCAACCAAGGAGCGTGCAGCCGACGGGGGCAGCCTTGAAGCCATTGGCCCGATTTCCAATGCGATACATTTTGACGTCGGTTCTATTGGGTCTTGCTGTTTGGCTGACCATGGGACCGCCTCCGACGAATGGCGTGAAGCCCGGGCCGCTCGCGCACCGAACACCATAAAAGCATAGCCGCCTCTGGTCGATCGCGAGCTAGTCGACGGCCGTCACCGACGCGAAACACGGCCGCTCGCAGAGAGGTCGCGATCGCCATGGCGAGCCCACTCCGCCCAAACGCCTGCCGATTTTTCCGCAGGCCACCGGTTCCTGCGTTACAGTTCCTTTGGAACTGGGCTGGAGGGCGAGCACATGTCGATCTACCTGCACTTGCAAACCGACGCCATGGCGCCGAAAGAGGCCAGTCTTGTTACAAAGGCTTACGAGCAAGCGTTGCATACGTTGTGCGTCAAAGACCGCAATGATCCACTCACGGAGATGATCGCGAAGAAGATCATCGAGATCGCGCAGACCGGGGTCAAAGACGCGGCCCAGATTTCCGCTCTCGCGATCCATGAACTCGAAATACGGTAACGATCCTCGACGCTTGGAACCGAAACATTTTCGTCCTCGGGCGGTTTTCGGCTTATGGGACTTCGCAACATGCGAGGCGCGCTATGACCCGTCTGCCGCCGAGCGACATATTTCTCACCGTCACGATTATGAGCGTCACTTTCCTGATCGAGATCGCTTTTTTCGCCTATATCGGAGTGTTTTGAGCGGACATCGCGCGGAACCATCGAGGTTGCGGTTCCCGTCTGGACCCGTTGCGACGGCTTGTTCGTTAATCGTCATCACCGGCAAACTTTCCCGGCGCCGGTGGCTGAGAGAACCAACGACTCTCGCCGAACCCACACAGGAGAGAGCGATGCCCCGCAAGCGCTCTATCCCCCCTACGTTCCACGAACTCCTGTCCGCAGAGAAGGCGCGGCTCCAAGAGCAATTGAGCAATGCGCGTCAAAGACAAGAACGAGGATTGATCGAGCGAAGGCTGCGCCAGATCGAAACGGCGCTTCGGACGAACCGGTGGATGGCATCGGCCGAATTGCAGCCGCCCAGCTAAGCATGCCGACTGACCTCGGAGAGGGCGCCTCAATTCCGGCGAAAATTTTCCAAAGTTCCCCGCAACCATCCCTTTCGTTCGGCGTCATTGCTCGAAGTGCGGAGCGCGCTATGGACGACAACGCGGAACAACGAGAGCTTCAGGACCGCATCATGCGCTACCGCATGATGGAGCGCGAGGTGACTGATCCGCTCGCGCTCCGCCTGTTGCACGACATCGTTGCCGAATTAGAGGCGGCTCTGCCCCAACGGGTAGCCGATCGCTCGATCCGGTTCTCCGACCGTGAACGTTGAGATGGCCCCCGGGTTACGCAGCCCTTTTTGACGTGAGCTCCGACGCGGCCGCTCGCGCGGCCTCGGTGAGGCCGCCAAGGGTTCGATCGCCAGCCTCCGCGCATTTGATGATCCGGCGCGCGATGTGCCGGCGGGCCTTATGATCATCGGCACCCTTCGGCAGATGCTGACAGGCCCTTTCCAGCGCGACGTCCATATTGGCAAGGGTCCGACTGTCAAACCGGTCTGCAATGAGCATGATCGACTTCCCAAGTGATTGCTTCGGTGGAATGGGAGCTAGGCGGAAAGCGATACGCTAACTTGGCTTCGGTGCGGCGTCGATAGCTCAGTGATTACGCAAGAAATAAATCCGCCGCTCCCGCCCTGGCGGGACAGAATAACGGACAGTATTACTACGGCTCAAAAAGCGACCGCGACCCGGCCGGCCGCACGTAAGATCGCGACCTAGCTCCGATCGCAAAGGGAGAGACGCCATGTCGTCGCCCGTGTGTTCCGCATGCCACGTGGAACGGAAGCTCATCGCCGTCGTGCCTTTCACCAAGGATCACGACCTCCAGTCATTTGAATGTCCGGTCTGCTATTCTACCTTGCACCTGGTGGTACGACGGAAAGCGATGTCGGACCGAGTGCAAGGCCACGCCTAAGCGCCACCTGCCACCCGTAGTCTTTCGGATAGAAGTTCTACTCACACCGCAGCACAATCGCGGCATTCATAAAATTCATATTTTCCGTTCGCCCGGCCGTCTTTATTGGCGGCCGGGCTATTGCCTGCCCTATTACGTAAAAAACGCAGGTTCCGTAACGGAACGTTCACATGCAGGTCTTGGGTCTTGTAATGTCGGCTGGTCCCGCGCTCATCGGAAACCCCGCCATGTCAGTATCAATCAGCGCGAGCGCTTCGGTAGTTTCGGGAGTCTGTCAGGATTGAACGTTGGCAGCGGCGCGGCCTGCTCTGGCGCTGACGGCTGTTGTTCGCTGTAAATCAGCGTCCCCTCAAGGAGCACCCCCGGCGTCTGATCCGCCGTCGCCACGTAAGTGCCTATGTTTCCAGAGCACGTTCCCTCAAGTCGAAGCGTAAGGTCATCGGCGCCAAACACTGTTGCATGTCCTTCGGTATGCCGCTTGAGCGTTATGATCGCGGTGAACCTATCTCCGTCGACTTCACAAGAACCGCTATAGGACATGATGCTGTCACGGCCCCAAATTTTCCCGTCTGCAACATGGGCAATGCCGGTGCCTTGTCCCAGCGGGGTCTTGAACCACGCTGCATAAGTTCCGTCTTTGAGCATGGGAGTAGCCTCCCTCGGTGTTCGCAAGACCACCGAGATGATCGGCGCAACAGGGCTAAGGCTTGGTTAAATATCCGAAGGCTTAGTTAGTCTCCCAACGCCACGACTAACACGGGGATGGCGGTCCAGACGTCGCGCTCCTCGTTGGCCGGTCGGCATAGGCCATGACGCGCAGTCGATCCCACGCGAGCCGTAGGGGGGCACGGGCGCCGCACGCATGACCCTCACCGAGGTGCGGTTGATAACGACCGCAGAACGTCGGTGCTTTGATGACAATCATGGCCCCCGCCGCTGTTGCTGTACCGCTTCCTGCTGCGCAATGGAGAGCCGCCGCTCACCCCGGGACACGATCATCTTTGCCATTTCATCGAGCCGCGACTGCTTTCACTTGATCGCATCGTCAATGATGCGCCACTTCTCCTCATGCTCGCCACGCGGAACAAGCGATTTCGACAGCGCTTCGATCGCGCTGGCATTGCGCTTGCTGCGGTCTTCGGATTGCCGCTGCTCAAGGTTGAAGACGCGCTGCTCGATTGCAGCCGGTTCCAACCGATACCCCATTTCTCGCGCGTTGGGCACGATGGCATCCTTCGCCGCCGTCTATGCAGCCCACGCGGCGAGCGTATCGCCGACGAACGTCCCGAGCGCTGCATAGCCGGCCGTGTTGGGATGGTTCTTGTTGTACATGTAGCCGAGCGCGTTCATCGCATCCCAGCTTGTGAACTTCGCATACTGGTCGAGCAGCGGCAGATTGTTCGATTGCGCCACCGACGTGATCGCCTGCCGGACATTCTGCTGAGTCGTATCGGTGATGTTCGAGACCGTGTTGCAGGGATTGCCCGTCATGAGCATGACCGCTGCGCCGCCGGCTTTCGCTGTGTTGATCAACGTCTGCAGATTGGTCGGGTAGGTCGTGTTATACGTGGTCGGCGAAAGCAGCGCGTCGTTGATCGTAAAGTCGAGGATGACAAGATCGGCCGTCGCGCAGAGGTCCTGCATGCACGGCAAGGGCGACCATGGATTTGCGTTGACTAGCCCATCGGATGCTTGGCTGGACCCACGGCCGATGTTGATCGCATCGATCTGCGCCAGCGTGCTGTTATAGGCGCGATAGCCGATAAAGAACGCGTGCTAGTGACGCGCTTGATCGCAAGTTTATGCGTGCCGACCGATCCGCAGCGGATCGTCGTTTTCCGCAACAGGCTCGAACCCGCCTGATTGAGCATAACCGCGGCGCCGCCATCGACCACATAGGAGATTGAGCCGCCGGTCGAGACGATGAGATCGAATATCTCGAAGTTATCGACCGGCATCTGCGGCGTGATCGAGATCGCGCCGGTGGTGTCGGCCGTATTCGTGAAGCAGCAGCCGCCGGCCGTGGTCGAGGTCGAAAGTGCCCAACCGCCGGAGCAGGAAAAACCGGACTCGTACGATGTCGGCGACTGAAAGTCCGAGATCAGTGTAACGGTCGAGTTCGCACTACTCGCGAATAGGTTCTCGTAGTTGTCCGGGATGCCGAGCGCCGCAAGGCGCTTCGCCAGGATGGTCGGCCGGCACCGCTCTTTTGCGTTGATCCGGTTGTTGGTGCCGCTGTCGCCCCGCCCTCGCCCCATGTCGTGCTATCGCCGACGCAAACGATGCGCCCGCGCCCGGTGCCGCCCTGCACGCGCGCAATTGCCGTCTTGAGTCTCGCGAACTGCGCTGTGCTGAAATTAACTTGTCCAGCCTGCATCGTCGGGCCCGGCGGGATCGCGATCCGTTTGGCGCGGCTTCCGAGCCGCAGACCGTGCTGGAGAGACCAATCCGCCTCACGCCAGCTTCCACGCGATCCTGTCGCCCGAATTCACGAAGATGTCCTCGGGTCGACCCCATGCCGGGTCGTAGTAGCGCAGCGAATGCGAAGACCCTGGCCGCGGATTCCGTCCTACCACGTGGGGCCCTCCCGCGATTAGCGCTCACAGCTGCGCAACAAAGTGCTAAACTGCTTTCCGTCCGGTGGTTAGTCTGGTCGTTTAGAGGGTACCGTGACCGAGCAGCGGGTTCAAAGGCGACTAGCCGCAATCTTGGCCGCTGACGTGGTCGGTTATTCCGCGCTCATGGAACGCGACGAGGAAGCCACCTACGCCGAGTTCGAACGGCTTAAGCAAGAGCTGATCGGGCCTAGCCTCTCCCGCCATGAGGGCCGACTTATCAAGACAACGGGTGACGGCGCCCTCGCCGAATTCGCGAGTCCCTTAGCCGCTGTGAGATGTGCGGTTGAGATACAGGATCGTCCCGCCTCAGACCGCAGTCGCCTCAAGTTGCGCGTCGGGCTTAACCTTGGTGACGTCATCGTTGGTCAGGAGGGTGACCTTTACGGCGACGGGATCAACATTGCTGTTCGGCTGGAGGGCATCGCCGATCCGGGCGGCATCCTGATTTCTGAGAAGGTGTTCAGCGAAGTCGAAGGTAAGCTGGACGTTGGCTTCGAGGATCGCGGCGAGCAGCAGCTCAAGAACATCTCCAAGCCAGTCCGCGCTTACGCTGTACGCTCGGGAGCGCACAGCACGCTGGCCGAGAGGCTAAGTGAGGCTCCTACACTCCCGGACAAGCCTTCTATCGCCGTGCTGCCGTTCGAAAACATGAGCGGCGATCCCGAGCAGGAGTATTTCGCCGATGGCATCGTCGAGGACATCATAACTGCCTTGTCGCGCGTGCCCTCGATCTTCGTGATCGCGCGCAATTCGAGCTTTTCGTACAAGGGGATGAGCCCCGACATTCGCCAGGTTGGGCGCGAATTGGGCGTGCGCTACGTGCTGGAAGGAAGCGTACGCAAGTCGGGGGCCCGCGTGCGCATCACCGGTCAGCTGGTTGAGGCCGCGACGGGCGCGCACATCTGGGCCGAAAAGATCGACGGCGGCGTCGAGGACGTGTTCGACTTACAGGATAAGGTGACCGCAAGTGTGGTGGCGGCGATCGAGCCGCGGCTGCTCACCCGCGAGATGGAACGCGCACGCCAAAAGCCAACCGGGAATCTCAAGGCCTATGATTTCTTCCTCCGCGCGCTCGCGAACCTACATCGGGCGACGCGGGAGCCAATCGAAGAGGCACTGCGACTGGTGGAGCGGGCGATTGCCCTCGATCCCGATTACGCGATGGCGATCGCGCTCAAGGCGCGGCTTGTCTACCGATTGAAGGTGATCGGCGTCATCGCACCCTCCGACCCGCGGCTCGAGGAGGCCGCTATGTTCGCGTGGGCTGCTGCCGAGAAGAGACACGACGACCCCGACGTGCTGTGGCTTGCAGGATTCGTGATCGCTCTCGCGGGCGGAGACTTCGCAGGCGGCACGGCGCTCATCGAGCGCTCCCTTGCGTTGCATCCGAACTCCGCCGATGCGCTTGCGGCGCACGGCCTGATACAGGCCTATCTCGGAAAGGCGGAGAGCGCGACAGCGAGTCTCGACAAGGCGATGCGGCTCAACCCCGTGCTGAGCGCCGCCTATCTGGCGCTTGTCGGGTACGCCACCCTCTCGTTCGTGCAGGGCGATTACGAAACGGCGCTCGCGTGGGTGACGAAGTCGCTCCACGAGAACCCGCGCTGGCGGATTGCGCTACAGCTGCGCGCTGCCTGCCTCGGGTTGTTGGGCCGTATCGACGAGGCGCGCGAGGCCATGCGAAACTTCCTCGCGGCGAACCCGAACGAGACACTTGCCACCATGCGCGCCTATCTGCAGACCTCATTTCAAGATGCCGCAAGCCTCGACGCCTATCTGGAGGGCCTTCGGAGGGCTGGTTTGCCCGCGGCATGACGCTAGAGCATGGCGGTGCGGCTATGGCGAGCGCCGCCCGCGCACGCCACCAGGTGGTCGAACGAGGACAAGGCCATGACACGGACATCTTTGGCTTCGATGGTTCTGCTTTGCGTTGTTATGTTCAGCATCGCTCCTGAGTCGCACGCCGAATCCCTCACAGACGAGATGGCGGCCCTCAATGCTCGATGGGATGCCGCCATCAACGATCCGAATCCCGATGCTTTGCTGCCCATGTATTCTTCTGACGCAAGATTGATGCCGCCTGGCGCGCCGCCGGCCACTGGTCCAGTCGCGATCCGAGATTTCTTCGCCGCCAGAGGAAAAAGCGTCAGAGACCACAGGCTTCAGCTTGTGGACGTATTGGAAATCGGGAACTACGCCTACGTCAGTTCCCGGTTCACCGCACTATTGGTGAAGGACGGCGGAGAAACAACAAGACTGTCGGGAAGCACCGTCAAATTGTATGAGCACCAGATAGACGGCCAATGGAAGATCAAGTCCCATATGTTTGTTCGGGAATAGCCTTCTGAATGTCGGCAAGCGATCGACGACACTCCTTCTTCAAGACCGGGACTTGGCGTTTACTCCGGCGCGATCACGAAGGCCGCCGTAAGTCTCGTGTGTCGGCGTAGAAGATCGTAGAAACGGCTACATTCGGCGGCCTTGGCGCGCCATTCAGAACAAAACTGCGAACTCATATGTAATTGAAATTGTTATCTAAATCCTTTTCAAGAAATCATATGGGCAGCTTAGCAGCGTCCCTTTCTTCGTCGAGCTGCTCATGTCGAGGGTTCCGGTTGGCTCATCAACCCGCCCTCTTGGACGAGCACGCCCGGAAATGGTCCGGATGCTCGGCTTTAAGCCACGGAATTGCACGGCCTACGAATTTCGATCAGAGGCCACGAAGGCAGGTGGCCAGTCTCAACGATCAAGTTGGCGCAGATGGATTCACCCCGCTCGCGCTCAGTGGCAGGAGCAGCGGCGCTTCTAGCTTCTCGAGGCCTGCGTATCGCATCGATCGGCAGACTCGCGCACGTCTTGCGGCGATGCTGCGCTAGATCACCTCCCCGGGCATCTCCTCGGCTTCCTCTTTCGCTAGCTAGCAGCAACAGCATCTCAATCCCCATCTCACCTTCCTGAGGTGACGTGATGAATTTGATTTCCTCCGCCCTTTCCTGAAGCGCAGCAATCATCGCGAGAGCTTGGTTAGCTGTCGGCGCTTCAGCCGCCGAGACCTCTCGTTGGTTCTTCGGTATAAACCCAATTGTGTAGGACATTGCTCCCTCCCTGCAGAAAGCTGTCCGATAGTAGATCGTAATAGTGGCGTGATTTCTACGAAAATCCCGGGGTAACTACGGGGTCGGCCTCCGGTTTGCGGCATAGATTTACGGGAAGTTTGGCTCTGCGTGATGTGACACGAAGGCGCGGCGGCTGGTGCAAGCGCATAGGCGAGCCCGGCTGGCAGGGGCAGTCGCAGTTCGCCCCGCGCCGCCTTCTGGCGTTCCCCTTGGTGAAGGCGCATCCGAAGCTGATGCCAGTCCCGGTTATTGCGGGCCAAGCGAGAAGCGTCGAGGCTCACCACAAGACCGGCGTTGCCAAGGCCGATCTCGGCGCTCCGATCGGATCGCCGCTTCGATCTGCTCTTTCACCGCCGCCTTGTAGGCATCGAGTTGTGCCGGATCAATCTCGATCTCGGCCACTCGCACGTAAGGTTCGTTGGAGTCCTGAGCGACGGCGGGAGCGCTTAGCGATTCCATCATTGTCGCACCGAGGACGAGAAGTTGCCTCGCGTCCGAATTAACCTCCTTTTCAGCCCGCGTCGGAGCGGGGATTGATTCTGATCGTCGCCAACCTCGCGCGTTCGCCGATCATGGGATCGAGATATGGGCTGGTGCGATACTTCGACCGATAGGCCTCGTCGATGCGGTCGTTGATTTTGCCCTCGACCGGCTCGAAGGTGACTTCCTTTGTCATTCCTGCGGCAGTGATCCGACCGGCCTTTTGGGTCAGGGCCGCCTGATACCAACGGGATTGTCGGCCGCTGTAGGCCCGCACATACAGAGTGTCGTCGACAACGACCGACCAGATCCATGTCGGAGTGCCATAGGTCTTCCCGTCGGGCCGGAACGGCGCGATGTGGAGATCGTCGCTGACGGCGATCTCGCGAAGCTCGTCTTTGGACCAAGACATGGCATGTCTCCTCAAATACTGAACAAACGGGATCATAACCGGTTACTGCGCTAACACGCCTCCATCGACAGCCATGGCATGGCCGACCATGAAACTGGCGGCCGGAGTGCAGAGCCACACGATGGCCGATGCGATTTCTTGGGGCTCGCCGAAACGTCCGATTGGCTCCCGCGCCATCATGGCCTTCACGATCTCAGGATCGTAATTCTTGGTGACCGCGGCAGCCATCGGAGTGTTGATGATTCCCGGGCACACCGCGTTTATACGAATCCCTTGCGCAGCGTAGTCGAGCGCAGCCGAACGCGTCAGGCCAATGACGGCGTGCTTGCTTGCCGAATAGGCACTTCGCCCTTTCGAACCAACCATCCCGCCAATCGAGGAGCAATTGACAATTGCACCGCTCCCCTGCGCGGTCATTTGACGAAGTTCCGCCTTCATACAGTTCCAGACGCCGCGAAGATTCACATTGATGATGCGATCGAACTCCTCGTCGCTTGTATCCATCAAGGATCGGCTCTCACAATTGACACCCGCATTGTTGACCGCCGCATCCAGCCGGCCGAACGTGGACATCGTCTGATCAATCATTGCCGCGACATTGGAGCTGTGGGCGACGTTGCAGCAGATTGCGAGCGCCTTGCGGCCGGCAGCGAGCAGCCTCTCTGCAGCGGAGCGGACGGCATCCTCATTCACATCAGCCAGTGCGACGGCCGCTCCGGTTTCGGCGAAGGCTTGTGCTGTCGCGAGGCCGATTCCAGCGCCCGCGCCAGTAACGAGAGCCACCTTCCCTTCCAGGCAAATATTCATGGCAAGGTTCACTCCTCAACTGTGATTGGGAAAGTCGCCACGTGCACCAGTTCGGGGTCGGGGCCGCTACGCCTCCCAGAGTCCAGGGCGTCTATCGCGGCGATGTCTTCCGCACTCAGCCTGAAATCGAAAATTTCGAAATTCTCGGCTATGCGAGCTGGTCGAAACAACTTGCGGATTGCGCAAATCCTGTGCTCGATGTGCCAGCGCAGGGCGACGCTGGCGGCCATGTGACAGATGACGTGCGGCTTCATGCCGGCCTCGCAATCACTTGCGGTACTGCTCGTCGCTGACTTTCTCCAGCCAGTCGCCGTTCTTGCCGTTGAGCGATTCCTGGATGGCAATGTGGCTCATCGCGGTGGTCGGCGTCGCGCCGTGCCAATGCTTGAGCCCCGGTGGAATCCAGATGACGTCGCCAGGCCGGACTTCCTCAATCGGCCCGCCGTCGCGTTGCACCCATCCCAGTCCTGACGTGATGACCAGTGTCTGGCCGAGTGGATGCGTGTGCCAATTGGTGCGAGCGCCAGGCTCGAAGGTGACGTGGCCCGCTCCCACTCGTGCCGGCTCGGGCGCCTGAAACAGCGGATCCACACGGACCGATCCGGTGAACCAGTCCGCCGGGCCCTTGGTGGCGGGGCGCGAGCCGTTCCGTTTGATCTCGATATCCATATCCGTCCTCCTTGCGTCGGTGGTCGGCATTTCCGCCGCCGACGTGTCGATTGCAGTCAAGGCCGCGAATCCAGCTGCGGTTGCGGCTATGACTCTCCGGCGCGAGTACGTCCGCATCATTTGCTGGCGGGCCGTTTCTCGATGACGTCCTTGACGACGGGCGCCGCGGAGAATGCGTGAGGCCAGCCGGCATAGAAGGCGAGATGGCCGAGTAGTTCGCCCGCCTCTTCGCGCGTCAATCCATTATCCATCGCCCGGTTCAGGTGGTACGTGATCTGAGCGACCTGTCCGGTCGCGACGAGCGCGCTGACGGTAACGAGACTGCGATCCCGCGGAGCGAGGCCCGGCCTCAACCAGAGATCCCTAAACAGCACGTCGGTCGTGTACTGGACGAGGCTTGGCGTGATCTGGGCGAATTGTTCTCCGACACGCGTCGCCCTCTGCTTCTCCGCCGCTTCGTCGATGAGCAGTTGCGGTCCCGATGCTGGCGGGAGTTGATCAGCTCCGATGTTGCGGCTCTTGAAGATGCTCCGTGTCGCCGGAAGCGCATCCATCGCGTTGGCCCAGCCAGTGTAGAACGCCAAGTGTGTAACGATTTCGGAGATCTCGGCCGGCTTGACACCATTGTCGAGCGCGAGATTGAGATAGAAGGGCAGTTCGACGGTCTGATCGCGTGCGATCAGAGCCGCAAGAGTGACGATGCTACGATCTCGGGGCGAAAGGCTCGGCCGCTTCCAGAGATCGCCCAGAACAACCTTTTGGGCATACTTCTCGAGCGCCGGCGCGACGGTACGGATGTCTTCGGATTCTGACATGGGATTAGCTCCTTCGACGGTTGTCTGTTGCCCAGCGGCTGCTCCGCCAATGATCAAGCAGAACGAAAACAAGGATGCTGCGAGCAATCTCATTGCGGCCCTCCCTCCAGCTTTGCCGGGTGCACGATTAGCCATGACGCGACGATTGCAGCGCAGAGCACGGTGACGGCGCTGGCAAGGAACACGACGTTCAGCCTTGCACCAATCGCGATCAGTCCGAGCGCCGGGCTCGCAACGCCTTGGGCGAAGTCGAGAAACGCGGTGTATGCTCCCATAGCCAAACCGCGGCTCTGTGCGGGCACGCGGCGGACCGCTTCCACGCCCAAGCCGGGATAGACCAGTGAGAAACCGAATCCTGTGAGCGCGGCTCCGAGCAGGGCCATCTCGGGCCCGGCGGCCAGCCAGATGAGCGCCTGGCCAGCTGCTTCAGTCAATGCACAGACCAGCGCGACTCTCGCGCCACCGATTGTATCCGCCATATGGCTGAAGAAGATGCGCGCCAGAATGAATGCGATGGCATAAGCGGTGTAGGCGAGCCATCCGTTGGACCATCCCCGGTTTGCGAACAGCAAGGCGGCGAACGTGGTCACCGCGCCGAAGCCTACGCTGCCAAGCGCCGAGCCGAAGCCCGGTACCCATACCGCACCCAGCACCTTGAGGAACGAGAGGCGAGTTCGGGGCGCCGGAGCAACTGCGGGAAGGAACGCGACCAACGCCAGTGTGGCGAGTGGAGCCAACGCCGTGCCAAACGCGATCGCCGCAAAGCCGTAATCGGCATAGAGCGCGGATCCAGCCGGCGCACCGATCGCGAAGGCTGCGAACATCGCGGAGCCGACCCAGGCGATGACCCTGCCCGTGTTTCTGGAATCGACGAGCGCCAGCCCCCAACTCACCGTAGCCGTGATGATGAAACTCTCGGCGCCTCCGAGCAAGCCTCGCCCAACCAAGAGAATCGAGACCGAGGTGAGCGGAGCACTCTCTAAGCAGAGCGACAGCAGATAAAGCAAACCGGACGCCGCTGCTGCCAGCAGGCCGACGATCACTGCACGCTTTGCTCCGCGGCTGTCCGAATATTGGCCCGCCCATGGCCGCAAGATCAGGGATGCACCGAACTGACTGCCGGCGACGAGGCCGACTACGAATGTGCCAAAACCCAGCCCATTGTGGACGTGAAGTGGGAGGACCGGCATCGCGGCACCGATCACGAGAAAGGCGACGAAGACCACCGCCATGATCGGCAACAACGTCGCCGCAATGCGATGGGCAACCATCTCTTCCACAGCAATGACCGACATGCTGGCCGCGCTTCAGAGTTCTTGCCTGGTCGGCCGGTAGAGGATTTCGTTGATGTCCACGTCCTCCGGCTGGCTGATCGCGAACGCGACGGCTCGTGCGAACGAGTCGGCTGGCACGGCTACCTGCGAATAGAAGGTACTGACACGCGTCCTGGCATCGGGATCGGTGATGCTGTTGGGAAGCTCGGTGGCGACAGCGCCTGGTGAAATCACCGTCGTCCGGATGTTGTACGGTTTGACCTCCTGGCGCAGCCCCTCGGACAGCGCGCGCACGGCATGTTTCGTTGCTGCATAGACGGCAAAGCCAGGCCCGACCCTGTGGCCTGCTACCGAAGAAACGTTGATGAAGTGGCCAGACTTCTGCCGCTGCATATGTGGCAGCGCCGCGGCGATCCCGTACAGCACGCCCTTGATGTTGACGTCGATCATACGGTCCCACTCGTCCACCTTTAGTCGTTCGAGCAGTGCCTGCGGCATCAGGCCTGCGTTGTTGATCATGACATCGACGCGACCATAGGTCTGAACTGCTGAATCGACGAGAGCCTTGACCTGCTCGCGCCGGGTAACGTCCGTCGTGACGGCGAGGGCCTTGCCCCGACGGGACTCCAGCTCCTTCGCCAGCGACTGCAGCCGGTCGGCGCGCCTGGCCCCGAGCACGACGGTTGCGCCTTGGGCGGAAAGCAGCCGCGCCGTGGCCTCGCCCAACCCGCTGCTCGCCCCTGTCACCACCACGATCTTGTCTTTGATTCCTTCGGTCATTGCCTCGTGTCTCCCTGTTGACACGCCGTCTCCTGGCTGCTGACCCAAACCTAAGCCTTCCGCCCTCCCCTGATTAGGTGATAGATTTCGAATGCAGTCATTAGGAGCGCTAATCAAATGCATCGAGAAGACGCGAGCGATCTCCTGGCCTTCCTGGCAGTGGCAAGAGAACGCAATTTCACGCGCGCAGCGGCCAAGCTCGGTATGACGCAGTCGGCACGAGCTAGATCATCCGCAACCTCGAAGAACGCATGAATCGCACGACCCGGAGCGTCACCCCAACTCGTTCCTAAAGATCGGGCCGAAGTTCGAGGAGATGGATGCCGAGCTGGCGGGCTTGAGCGAATTGCGGGAGAAGCCCGCCGGCACGATCCGGATCACGGCGACGGAATACGCGGCTCAGGCCATTCTGATGCCGGGAAGATTCTTCCGAGCTACCCCGACATCAAGGTCGAGGTGCTGATCGACTACGGCCTCACGAACATCGTCGCCGCCCAGTACGATGCGGGGATTCGTCCCGGCGAATTGGTCGCGAAGGATATGATCGCCGTGAGAGTGGGGCCGGATCTTCGCATGGCTGTCGTCGGCGCACCGTCCCATTTCGAGGGCCGGAAGAGGCCTCGCACCCCGCAGGACCTGACGCAACACAACTGCATCAACCTGCGCCTACCTACGCACGGCGGCAGTTTGTACGCTTGGGAGTTCGAGAAGAACGGGCGCGATCTTCACGTCCGTGTCGATGGGCAACTGGTTTTCAACGGGGCGCGCGCGCTGCTCGACGCCGCGCTAAAGGGTTTCGGTCTGGCCTATCTGATGGAAGGCCACGTTCAGCCTTATCTCTCACAAGGCCGCCTTATACGGGTGCTCGCGGACTGGTGCCCGCCGTTCTCTGGGTACCACCTATACTACCCCAGCCGACGGCAGCCTTCGCCGGCTTTCTCCCTCCTGGTGGACACGCTTCGCTACAAGGGACGCTGACTCGAGCCCAGATTGCGGTGGGGCTGCCGCGTTGTAGCCATCACAGCAGCTGCGATACGCACCCAATATGTAATGGCTCTTTCCCTGTTCTCATCGTCCAATGCAATTCGCACCTCGTGCTCTAATTGCCACCATCAGGAGCACAAGATCGTGGTGGATCATACGTTTGGTGTCGAAAATCGTGGCGCAGCGTAGCGGGGGAGGGACGCGCTACCAGGTCCAAAACGCAAGCGAAATCCTTAAGTTTTCCAGCACGTTGGCCGGATTGGGGTAGCGGAAGTGTCGGTGTTACATCCCACCCGGATGTCTCACCGTCCCCGCGCCCCGGAAAGGCTCTTCGTGGCTCGTCCCTCCTATCTCGCCCGGCGCGGCGACGGTCGCTACTTCCTGCAAATTCGGTTGTCCGTCCTGCTGCAGGAGTTTCTGCGGCCGGCGGGGCGCAACGCCAGCACAAGATGAAAGGCCGGGGCGAGGCAGAGGCGGTCGTTCGGTTCGCGATCGATTTCCTCGGCGATCCGCGCATGAACGAGCTCACCGACGAGAAGTGGAAGCTGCTCGACGATGCGCTCCCGGACATTCCCAACCGCGACAACATCCCAGCTGAATCTTCGAAGTCGCTGTTCCAGCGCTACAAATACGCTGAAACTCACGGCTGGTCGCAGCTCACTCGCGTCAGGCTGAAGCGCATCCTGCGGCCTCGAAGCAGTTTGCGCATTCATCCGGTGTGAAGGTGTGGAAGGCGTCTGCGATAGCTGTTTCCAAGGTTTCGATAGTTCTGGCGGCGGCCTTGCGCAGCCGCGATTGTGTCGACTGCGATTGGATCTGAGTCATTCGTGCTCGATTGGAGTCTGCAGGCGGGCCGTGGTGGACATGTCGTTGCCACGCATTCGCCGAGGAAAGCGACACCCAAGCGACATCCGCCTGATGCTGCCGCAGGACGGGCAATACGACACGGCGAAGCCCCAGAAAGTCCACATCGTCGACGTCGGCATCGCCATCCAGAAGCGCCGCGGCGTCGAGGTCGGCCCAAGTGGGTGTTGAGGAGAACAAATTTCCCTGAAAGCCGGCGCGGCGCAGTGCGAGCCGTGCAGCGGACTAGGTCCAGTCGCCCGAGAAGGTCAATCACCACCCTGCTCCCGGGCGGCAGTCCGTAGGCGCGCGCTACGCGCGCTGCGTCGTGCGGGAAGCCGCCACTCGCCAGCACCACCGCACGGCGGGCGACGATGCTGTACTCACCCCTCGCATCTCGCACCACGACGCCCGTGACGGCACCATTCTCAGTGACGAGCCGCTGCGCGGGCGTTGCTGTAAGCAGAGGAATGCGCAGATCGAACACGGTCTTCGCCAGACGCGCTGCGAGCGCATTACCACTCGTAATCTTGACGCCGCGACTGTAGAGAACGAGATCTTTGATGTGACTAGCAAGCCGCTTGGCAACATAGATCGCTGAAGTCACCACGAGCACATCGCACGACAGATCACGATCCTGTCCTGGCATTGGCATGTCCTCCTGCGGCCATCGCTTGTTTCGCAACGCGCTCATACGGAGTCTGGATAGGTCCGCGATCCGACTTGGCCAATGGACGAAATCCCTTTTGTGTTGTACTTTTCATGAGTGCGCGGGCGAACGGCCGTCACCCCAACACGTCCTGGAGAGGTCACCGATATGATCCCGCACTACTTCCTCTACGAGGAATCGGCACCGAAGGTCGAACCTTCATTCCTGCACATCGAGCCAATTCCCGTGCGTACATAATTGGACAATTCAGACGCACGCACACCCCGATCACCATCAAGTACCGGCGATCAGCAAGGGCGGCGGTGCGATCGAGGTTGAAGGGCAAAGTTGGGAGCTTTCGCCGCCGGCGCTGGTGATCATCCCGGCGCTCACGATCCACGCAATTCGCTTCAAGCCTGGCACCGACGGATACGTCGTCACGGTGACTCCGCCTTTCCTTCAATCCGCGCTCGACGACGATCCCGAGCCTGTCGGCGGCTTTCGTCTCCCGGCGCGGTTTCTCCCGGAGCAAATCGGGAGCGACATCGACCTGATCGGGCTCTTTGCCGCGCTCGAGCATGAGTTCGTCTGGTTCGCTCCAGGTCGGCGCGCGGCAATTAAGGCCTATCTGCGCTGATCGCGGTCACAAATTGCCGCCTGCTCGCCCAGGAACGCGCCCGCCCCGTTGCTATGGCGCGCGATGCCGATATGGTGATGCGTTTTCGCGAACTCATCGAGCAGCATTATCGCGACCACCCGCCACTCGGCTTCTATGCCCGCAAGTTGGGGGTCACCACTGCACGTCTCAATTCGTGTTGCCGTGTCACGACAGGCAGGTCGTCATTAGCGCTAATCAACGATCGGTTGCTAACTGAGGCCAAGCGCAGCCTGCTCTATTCCGATATGACCGTGAATGAAATCGGCGTCGCGCTCGGCTATGATGACGCGGCCTACTTCAACCGGTTCTTCTCCCGAAGAGTAGGCCTGCCGCCCGGCCGCTTCCGCGACACCCCCTATCTCGGAACGGCCGAAGTTGACCGCGTTCATTGGATCAAGCTCGAGCTCTGACTCCGTCCAGAGAACATTCAGCCCCACGCCCTGATAGCTTCTTCAGCAGAGATGCTCTCCGCCATGGAAGAAGAGTGGATCATCCATGGCGTGCAAGACAATCGGGGAGCGGGACGCCGGCTGCAATAGGCCCGCATGCTCAATGAACGACTTTCGTGCTACGAGAGGCCGATGCTTTGTGGCCTCCTCCATCGACAGAATGCTTATGGCGCAAGCATCGGCCCCCCCAAGAACTGATGCCCGCTCGTCAGGTCTCCGGACACCCGCACGCCCACTTCTTCGCTTTCTGCAAGCAGCGTTCTCCTTGTCCAGCCGCTCGCACTAAATCACCGAATTTCTTTGGATGTTCATCATAGGGCGATCTTTGATGAACATGTTTCAACGCCCATTGTCCGGTCAGGAGCGTAGCCGTAGCCGCCATTGCAGCAAAGAGAACGATGGATCGGACTCCGGGTGATGCTCGAACACCCCTTCAACCTCAGCTCCGATAACGACGGGCTGCTGGGGATCGCCCAGCAGATTGCCCACCAAGCGTACGCTGCCGGCGTGTGGCAACTCGACAAGCACTGCGACGTACGGACCGTGGTGCCTCAGCGCCGCGTGCGAGGGATGCCACACACGTTCCCAACTGAAGATCCGGCCGGTCGGTTCGACCTCAGTCCATGTGGGATCGAAAGCGTGACAATGATGGCATATCCATTCCGGCCCGAACTGCCAGGTAGCACAGCGGTCACAGCGTTGCACCAGTAGCCGGCCTTCGCGCAAGCCCGCCCAGTACGGTGCGGAGAGGCCATCCAGCTCGCTCACTGGAATGGGCAACCCGGCAGGAAGATAGTGCGCACGCGCCGGCCCACTCACAGCGTAGCCTCCGAGCCCAGAATAAGGTTGCTGGCGGGCGTCACCATCGGGCCGCCGATGACCAAGGCTACATCGTTTCGTCGAACCTGGCTCATCGATGTCCCACGTACCTGACGGACGGCTTCCAGAACGAGCTCAAAACCATGCATGTAGCATTCTGCGAGGTTGCCACCGCTAGTGTTGAGCGGTAGTCGGCCGGACGGCGCTATCAGGTTTTCGACCGTAAGAAAGTCATTCGCCTCGTCCGGTTTGAAGAACCCGTGTTCCGCCAAGGCCATAACGACGCCGCCTGTGAAGTTCTCGTAGCTCTGGACTACGCCGATGTCGGATGGACCAACCCTTGCCATGCGATAAAGATCGGGTGCGACTGTATCGAAGCTTGCACTGGCATAGCGTGACGAATTGTGGGCCGTCGCTGCGGCACGATGCCCAGATCCCATGGCCGCTCCGAGCACATAGGCAGGCCGCTGCCGGAACTCATTGGCTCGTTCTTCAGCGACGAGCAGGATGGCAGCGGCGCCGTCGTTCTCCATGCAGCAATCGTACAGATGAAACGGCTCAACGATCCAGCGTGAGGCATCATACTTGTCCGGATCCAGTGGTTTTCCGTACATCACCGCGCGGGGATTGCTCTGAGCGTGATGGTAGGAGGCAAGTGCGACTGCGCGCAAAGCCTCTTGGCGAACGCCGTGCTCGTGCATGTAGCGGCGAACGCGCATCGCAAACCGCTGGGGAGGCGCCAGCACGCCATACGGCATCAGATAGGCTTTCTCACCGGAGATGGTGTCGATCCCGCCAGCCTGTCCGAAGCGGCCGTGCTGACCTTGCGCCAGCGAGCGAAAGACCACGACACAATCGGCGAGGCCTCCAGCGATCGAAGCGGCTGCGTTGGCAACCGCGGCGCAACACCCTCCACCTCCTCCGCCCCACTGCATCGTTGCGGCCCGCAACCGACGTATGCCGAGCGCCGCGGCCAGACGTGATGCTTCGCTGCGATCGTCGCTGTAGGAGGAGAATCCGTCGATATCACGGGGATCGAGGCCGGCGTCATCGCAGGCGGCCAAGATCGCCTTGAGGGCGAGCTTGAATTCCGGATCCGGCGATGCGCCATGGCGGTAGTAGTCAGTTTCGCCGATCCCGATCACGGCAACCCGGCCCCTGAGAGAACGTTCAGTTGTCGGCCGCACCATCATTGTTTTGCGTCCCGTCGCGACTGGCTCCCCACATCGGCACCGAACGCACCGGTCTCGGCGAGGCGCGCCAAGTGTGCATCGTCATAGCCAAGTACCTCGCGCAGCACGCGTTCGGTGTGCTGCCCCACGGCTGGGGCTGCAACCGGATCGACGATTGGCGTTCGAGAATATCGGATCGGCAGGTTGACGTTCGGGATCCAGCCCAGCCTGTCGTGAGGAATGCGGCTGACGAGCCGGCGCTCGCGCGCTTCGGGCGAGCGGATGGCCTCTCCGACGGTCCGCACCTGCCCGCAAGGAACCCCGGCGGACCGCATCCTTGATTGCCAGTGCGACCAGGGCTGCTGCGCGAATGCTTCCCCAAGGATCGTAAACAGCTCATCGCGTCGTCGGATGCGGTCCGGTCCGGTCGCATAGATCACTGCCGACGCCAGATCCTCGCGATCGATTACCTGCGACATGAGGCGCTGGAAGATCTTGTCGTTGCCGCAGTTGATGTAGAAGGCACAGTCGCTCGCCTGAAATACGCCCGACGGACACGTGTCAGGGCTGGTATTGCCGTGGCGCTGCGGGTTGGCGCCGCTGAATAGATGCTGCATCGTCGCGTAACCGGTCATCAGCACCGCGTTGTCGAACAGCGATATCTCGACCGACTGACCGAGGCCGCTGCGCTCCCGGGCGACCAGCGCGCCGAGAATGGCATTGCAGGCCATCATCGCCGTGCTGATGTCCATGACCGGCGCCAGCGCCCGCACCCCCTCGCGATCGGCGTAGCCATTCATCGACACGAAGCCGCTCTCGACCTGCGCGATCGGATCGAAGCCGAGCCGATCGGCGAAGCTGCCTTCCCGTCCATAGGCCGACACCGAACAGTAGATGATCTCGGGCCTGATTCTCCGGCAGGCCTCATAGTCGAGCCCGAACCGTTCCATGACACCTGTCGAGAAGTTCTCGACGACGACATCAGCGGTCGCGACCAACTCTCGCGCGACCGTGACGCCCTCCGGTGACTTGAGATCGAGCGCGACGCTCCGCTTATTCCGATTGGTCCAGGCGAACGGCGCGCCATGCTTGAGGTCTGCATGCACCGGCGGATAGCGACGCAGATCGTCGCCGCGGCCGGGCGCCTCAACCTTGATGACCTCGGCGCCCATGTCGGCCAGGATCATGGTCGCAAAGGGGCCGGCAATGAAGTGCGAGAAATCGACGACCCGTATTCCGTCGAGCGCCTTCGGCGCGTGCGACGGGCGCGGCGTATGCTCGGGAAACTCCGCTTCGAGATTGTCCAACATGTCTATATCCACTGGTTTTCCGGAAGGGCTGTCGTGACGTTCGGCCTCCGAGCGTCCTCACTCCTGCATGGCGTCAGTTACTCTTCGGCTGCTCGACCATCGCGCATCCACCCTGATCGACTGGTCGAAACGCCTCCGGCCCACTCAGCACACCGATATTCTCGAGAAGATCCCACTTGCCCTTCGAAGCGTTCGGATCCTTTACCTTCAGGATGTACATGTTGTGGATGGCCCGGCCGTCTGCGCGCACGATGACAGGTCCGAACAGGGCGTCATCGATCGGTTTCTCCTTCATCTTATGGATCACCGCCGGAGCGTCATTGGTGCCCGCAGCAAGCGCCGCGTTTAGATAGGCAAGTAGCGACGAATAGACCCCGGCATGGAACGCGGTGGGTGACTGCCCGTGCTGTCGCTCACCGAACCTCGCCGACCAGGCCCGGCTGGCATCGTTCAGGTCCCAGTAGAACGGCTGGGTGATGATGAGCCCCCGCCCCACGGCGAGTCCGCTGGCCTCGACGTCGTTCGTGGTGGTGAGCAGCGCAGCGAAAGTCCGGCCGTTCTGCTTCAGCCCGAATTCCGAGGACTGCTTGATCAAGTTGACGGTGTCGCCCCCGGCGGTCGCGAAAGCGATCACGTCGGCGCCAGAGCTGTCCGCTTGCAGGATGAACGACGCATAATCCGCATTGTTGATGGGAACGTTGACCGAGCCGAGAACGGTGCCGCCGCCGGCGTTGATGACGGACGTTCCGTCCCGCACCATCGACTTTCCAAGCGCGTTGTCGGTTGCGATGAAATACCACTTCTTGCCAGCGTGATGCACGAGGTAGCTGCCGATCGTGTGCGAGGCCGCCCAAGTGTCGAAGGTCCATTGGATCGTGTTCGGCGAGCAGTATTTGCCCGTCAGGTCGGACGAGGCTGCGCTTGACGCGATCAACGCCGCCTTGCTGCCGCGCACCACCTCGTTGACGGCGAGACCGACGGCCGAGTTCGGTACGTCGGCGATTGCGTCGACCTTATCCTGGTCGATCCATCGACGCGCAATGCCGGCCCCAACGTCAGCCTTGTTCTGGTGGTCCGCCGAAACGATCTCGACCTTGAAGTCGGGATGCTGGTGCATGAAATCTTCAGCGGCCATCCTGGCCGCCGTGACCGAGCCTTCGCCAGCATTGTCCGAATACGGGCCGGACGCATCATTGAGGACACCGATCTTGATCGCGCGCGCCGCGTCGGCCAGCGCCGGCGGAGACGTGCTGAGAGCCAAAAGGCAAGCTCCGACAAGGTACGAGAGAGGCTTCATTGATTTCCACCCATTGACGACGTTGTTGTTCATTCAGAGGTCCAGGACGAGCGCGCCGGACTTGGCGCCCGAGCAGCAGATCATGATGGTCTTGTTCGCCGCCTGCTCTTCCTTGCTCAGAAATTGATCGCGATGGTCCGGCGTGCCTTCGAGCACGCGCGTCTCGCAGGTACCGCAGACGCCTTCGGTGCAGGCGTAGTTCGCGGCTATCCCCGCTTCCAGCAGGGCATCCAGGATAGTCTTGCCGGCCTCCACCACAATCGAGCGATTGCTCCGCGCGAGCCTGACCTCGAATCCGCCTTCGATTGCCGGCGCTTGCCCGGCCTTGAAATATTCCACATGGACGTGATCTGCCGGACGATTGGCGGTTGCCGCCTCGAATGCATGCAGCATCGGTACCGGGCCGCAGCAGTAGAGATGCGCGTGTGCGGGCGCGCTGCCGACAATTGCGGGAAGATCGAACAGGCGCCCGGACCGCTCATCGTCGAAATCGACATGCACGTTCGCGTGCAGGGTCGGTGGAAGAGCGCTTAATGCGTCGAGGAATCCGGCGGCAGCGCGCGTTCTTGCGGCGTAGAACAGTTGCCACGAGCGTCCCAGATCTGTCAGGCGGCGGACCATCGACAACAGCGGTGTAATGCCAATGCCACCTGCGATAAGGATCGAGTGCTCGGCGTCTTCATGAAGCGCGAAATTATTCCGCGGCTCGGAGATCGTGACGACGTCGCCGACCCTGACGGTATCGTGCACGAACTTCGAGCCACCCCGGCCGGCACTCTCCTTGTTGACCGCGATGACATAGCGGTGCCGCTCTCGCTGATCGTTCACCAGCGAATAGCTACGGATCATCCCGTTCGACAGATGCAGGTCGATGTGACCGCCGGCCGTGAAAGGAACGAGATCGTCGCCGGCCAGAGACATCAATTCGTACGAATTGATGTTTTCGGCCTCGTAGCTGATGCGCTTGACCCGGACCTCGAGAAGGCGGTCAGCCATGGCGACGACCCCTCCCGCGGCGGCGAAGGATGCGTGGCCAATGGCGTGGAGCGCTCATAGCTCGTACCCGAAATCGGCGCCGAGCTTCGCCCGCATGAAGGGCGCACCGACGTCGACCCAGGAATCCTCGGGGGGCAGTCGCAGCGACACGGCCCTCACCATGAAGACATCGGGGTCGGTCACGCCCTTGGGCCGAAGCCCGTGATCACGGTGGGCCCCAAGCGCCTCCAGAATGAACCGCCTCGTCATAGCGATTCCGGTATCGCTCGCGCACAGATTCTCTTTGGTGCGATCAAAGATCGGCGACACACCGCTCTGGCAGGCGCCGTCCTGCACCCAAAGTCCGGGAAGGCCTGAGAACCAGGTGGTCTGCTGCGCCTCATAATCGAACTGAAAGCCGTTCGGCGGATTGTATTTGGTCCAGTATCCTGCGTACGGGACCGTCACCGGATGCTGAACCAGCGAATGTCGGCTGGCGTGACCACTCTCGCGGCCGTTGTGGCCTTCCGCGAAGATCAGCCGCGTCTTCGGACGCAGCGGCTCAGAGGGATGATACGAGAACATGATGCAAAGCGTGTTCTCGTCGTCGATCGGCACCCACGCGTGGCCGCTCAGATCCGGGAATGGCGACAGCGGCGGGACCAGCGTGTAGAACGGCAGCATGAATTGATTGACGCGCCAGTACAGCGTGTTGGCGTCATAGTTGCGCCGCGCGGCGATGCTCATCCCAAAATCCTGCTTGACGCACTCGAAGGTCGGGCGGAGGTCGCGCTTCTGAATCCAAGCACTCGTCGTGCCCTGAGAATCCAGGCGACCGTGCAGCAGGGGCGCATGCGCGGAATCAATCTCGCCCTCGACCGCTTGGAGCCAGTTGCACTCCTGGACGCGGAGGGAGATGTGCACCTGGTCCTGCGGAACCAGATTCCACTCGACGTTCGGCATTGGCGGAAGATCGGCCTGGTCCGGTCCCATGTAGGCCCAGATCATCCCGTTACGCTCCTTGCAAGCGTAGGCCTTGATCCGCACGCGTTCCTTGAGGCGGCTGCGCACCGGCTCCGCCGGCATATCAGTCACGGCACCGGTCACGTCGAATTTCCAGCCGTGGTAAACGCAGCGCAGACCGCAATCCTCGTTTCGTCCGAAGATCAGCGGCGCACCGCGGTGCGGACAGGCCTGGTCGACCAACCCGACGCGCCCCTCGGAATCCCGGAAGGCGACCAGATCTTCCCCGAGCAGCCGGATTCGCTTCGGCTGTCCGTCCTTGACCAGATCCGCCGATGGCAAGAAGGGAATCCAATAAAGACGAAAAAGCTCTCCGAGTGGAGTTCCCTTGCCAACCCTGACCAGGCGTTCATTGTCTTCACGCGAGAGCATGAGCTTCCTCCATTAAATGTCGCGTATCCATGCGCGCTACCTCACCGTGCGACGCAGCAGGGGCGCGACTCGGCCTGACATTCCGAGATCCTGAGCGGTCCAGAGCGGGTCGGAGGCAGCGAGCGGCCTTCGCGGGATTGGGGGTTCCTTGCCTTGCTCGACGAGGCTGACGATCAGCTCGATCCGCCGCCGCTCGAGATCCTTCAGCACGTCCTCGACGACCGCGCCTTCCGCGGTGCAATCAGGCAACTCCGGATGGGCAAGCCGCACCAGCCATTTGCCGGGCTCACTTTCCACCGCCTCGGCCTCAAGCAGATAGGGAATCGACAGCAGCTCGTGCAGATTCAAGCAGTCCTCCCTGCGTCGCGGCGTCCTCAGCACCTCTTATTAATACGTATACGTACTACTTTGTCGAATGGGTTGCAAGAGCCAATGCGGTGATCGATGATGATTTCCAATGGACAGCCCGCGTCCCGTCCGGCTCAGGGTTGAGAGCCGTTGGTCAAGCTGCTAACGGCTTAGCCAAGTTTCAAAGTCACAACCTGGTCAACGACGGCATGCCAGCCGACAAGGCAACGAAAGCGAAGGCAGCGGATCTCGCGCGCAACTGGCGACTGGAGGGAGGCATCGGATTTCTGCTCCGATTGCTCGAAGCCCGCTATGATGTGCTTTATCAGGACCTGACGGGCCAGAGCGACGTCACGCCGCGGCAGTTCGGCGTGCTGCTCGCGCTCCATCAGAACGGGCCCCTCTCGGCCTCCGCGCTTGCCGAGCGCATCAGCAGCGATCGGAATACGTTGAGCGAGATGCTCAAGCGAATGACCGCGCGGAAGCTGATCTCGAAACGGAGCAATTCGGAAGACCGCCGGTCGATCCAGGTTCAGATCACAGCAAAGGGCGAAGACGCCCTGCTCGGCGTAATCCCGGCCGCAGCCGAGCTGCAGGACTTGATGCTGGCGCCCCTGAGCAAGGAAGATCGCGCACATTTCCTCAAATGCATGCTGGCGATCGCAAAGACCGCATCGGACGGTTCGCCCCCGCCATCGGACGATTAGCGATCCTTCCCGAATACTCCCGCCTCTGCCAGGCTGGAGATCCCCTCGCCGGACAGGCCGAGGACCCCTGACAGTACCTCGTCCCGATGCGCTCCGACCGCGGGAATCTCGCGCTGCATGGATGTCTCTGCGCCCGACATCTTCCAGGGCGCATTCACGCCCATGAACTCCCCTGCACCGTCAACGATCGATGCAAATGCGCCGCGCTGCAGAAGATGCGGATCGGTCAACGCCGCGCCGGGATCGCGATATTCCGCACTGGGCACACCGGCCTTGTCGAGCGCGGCCATGCACTCGCGCACCGTGTGCCGCTCCGTCCACCGTTCGATGACCTGCATCATCGCCGTCCAGTTCGCGCCGCGCCCTGGCACGGTCTTGAACCGCGCATCGTTGGCAAGCTCGCTCTGCCCCGTCACCTCGCAGAGCGCCGCAAAGTTTCGCGGCGTGATCGGCGCGATCAGAATGTCGCCATCGAGGGTCCGCACCGGCCCATAGGTCGGACGCGGCGCACTGATAGGAAACTGAGCCTCCTGCAATTCATAGACGAGCAGATTGAGCATGCAATCCATCAAGGCAACATCAATCCGCTGACCGTTCCCGGTCCGCTCGCGCTGGACCAGGGCCGTCTGGATCGCTGAGTAACCAAAGATACCGCCGAGCACGTCTGCGACGAAGATCGCTCCGGCGGCCGGCCGGTCGCGATCTCCGGCATAACGCGCCAGCGACCGGTCGAACCCGCTCTCGGCATGCACGATCATGGCGTAGGCCGCGCGCTCGGTTGCGGGCCCAGACTGTCCGTATCCCGAGATCGAGCAGTAGATCAGCCGTGGGTTGATCGCGCGCAGCGTCTCGTAGCCGAGGCCAAGCCGATCCATCACGCCTGGACGGAAGTTCTCCACGAGGATGTCCGTCTCCGTAACCAGCCGACGGACCAGCTTGATGGCATCTGCGTTCTTCAGATCCAGCGCCAGGCTTCGCTTGCCGGCGTTGAGCTGACCGAAATAGGCGCTGTGGCCATCGCGTATCGGCGTGCGCAAGCGCATGTCGTCGCCCTCCGGTGGCTCGATCTTGATAACGTCGGCGCCAACGTCTGCCAGCAGGCGCGCGCAATAGGGTCCCGCCAGCATGATCGAGAAATCGAGCACCCGCATACCCGCGAGCGGCGCCGTTCCCTTGTCCTGCTCCTGCATGCAATCCTCCTACCTGGGCAGCCCAAGCGCCTTCTGCGCGATCAGGCTGCGCTGAATTTCATTCGTCCCGATGCTGATGACCCACATCAGCGAATGCCGGAGGTTCTGCTCGAACCGGCCGTTGTCGATCGCGCCCGGCATCTGCTCGGACAACGTGGCGCGCATCCCGAGGATATCGAGCGCCGCCTCCCCAAAGCGTTCCATCAGCTCGCCGGAGAACACCTTGCTGATCGCCCCATATTCCGGCGGCGTCAGCCCATCGGCGGCGAGCTCGGCGCAATGCATCATCAGGAGACGGCCGACCTCGATCTCGCAGGCCAGCGTCGCCATCTGGTCGCGTACCATCGGATCCTCGGCCAGTGGAGGCTCGTCGCCGTCCTTCGCCATCACATGCAAGCGCAACTGCTCGAAAGCATGCGCGACCTTCAGGACGATGCCGCCACCGACCAGGCCGCGCTCGAACGCGAGCGCGCCCGTCAGTACCTTCCAACCGCCATTGACCTCGCCGACCAGGTTCTCGGTGGGAATACGAACATTGTCGTAGAAGATGTTGGCGAAGGTGCCATCATACATGGTCGTGGACGGCCGGATCGTGATGCCTGGCGCATTCATCGGAACGATGAACATGCTGATGCCGGCGTGAGGCGATTTGGCGTCCTTGTCCGTTCGCGCGGCGAGGAACATGTATTTTCCCCACCAGGTGGTGGTCCATATC
This sequence comes from Bradyrhizobium sp. ISRA464, assembly GCF_029910095.1. Taxonomy (NCBI): domain Bacteria; kingdom Pseudomonadati; phylum Pseudomonadota; class Alphaproteobacteria; order Hyphomicrobiales; family Nitrobacteraceae; genus Bradyrhizobium; species Bradyrhizobium sp. ISRA464. The sequence goes on from NZ_CP094526.1 coordinate 5,915,188, forward strand.
TTCTGCCCGTTGATGACCCAATGGTCACCATCCCGAACCGCGCTGGTCTTGAGCGCGGCGAGGTCGGAACCGGCCTGGGGTTCGCTGTAGCCCATGCCATGCATGGCCTCGCCTCGGAGGATCTCCGGCAGATATGTTCGCTGCTGCTCCGGCGTGCCGAACATCATCAACGCATTGGCCTGGATCGCTGCGCCGATCCGCGGCGCCTCGCCATGCTCCATCGTCTCCATAAAGGCGATCTGCTCCAGCGGCGAGCGCGCCTGCCCACCAAATTCGCTGGGCCATCCGAGTCCGATCCAACCCATTCGGCCGACGTCGCGCGCGAAATCGGCATCAAATTCCCGCTTCGAGAACGGCCTGCGATCGAATTCGGCCTTCCGGTCCTCCGACCAGTTTTCCTCGAGCCACCGTTTGATCTGCCTGCGCAGCTCATTTCCGGCAGCACCAAGGTCATATTCGGGCAAACCCACACCGCCGGGATCCAGCAAGCGGGATGCCACCGACCGCTTCGCATGTGCCGACCCACCCAGCGCGATCGTGTCGAGGTGCACGCGTTTGAAGTGCAATGGCGCCTCATGCTCGTCGGCATAGCCGATGGCGCCGAACGCGTGGTGTGTTTCAAGCGAGACCCGCCGCAGGGCTTCGCCTGCGAACGCGACCGCGCAGCCCGCGAAGTAACGCCAATCGCGATCGCCCTCGTCATGTAGCCTCGTGGCATGATCGAGGACCAGGCGGACGCCCTCCAACGCAATCAGGCCATTTGCGAGCTTGTGCTGGATCGCCTGGAATTTGCCGATCGGCTGCCCGAATTGGTGCCGCTCCCTGGCATAGTCGGTCACAAGCTCAAAGGCACGGCTTGCAGCGCCGTGCGCCCGCGCACTTAGCGCCAGCTTGGCCTTGATCAGGAGATCGTCGAGGACACCGGCTTCGATGGGGATCAGAGTCGCCGGCACAGAATTGAGCCGGACCTCATAAAGGCTCCAGGCCCCCATGGCACGGCTCGGCACGACATTGACGCCTGCAATGTCCAGCGCAACGAGCGCGAGCTCGCGCGGATTGGCCACGACAACAAGATGCGTGCAGCTTCCGGCGGCCTCCACAAAGCGGAGCACTCCGCTCGCACGGTCTCCCGCAACCTTGATCGCGCCCGCGCCGGGATCCGGATCGAGGCTTCCAAAGCAGAACGCCAGCCGGGCTGTGCCGCCATGCAGCCCAGTCAGCAGACCCGACGCCGCCTCTGAAGGTGCTGTCGAAAGCGCAAGATTGGCAAGGGCCGCGGCCCACATCGGGGCCGGGCACGCCGCGCGGCCGAGCTCAGCGAGCACAAGCGCAATCTCTCGAAGTCCGCCCTGGCCAGGATCACTGCCGAGCGCAGCAATCCCCTGCCCGACCAGCTTGGACCATATCGCCGCGACGTCGTCTGGAGCCGGCCCGTAGCGCACGCAATCCGCGTTCCACTGCTCGCCGAGAAAGCCGCGCAGGGAATCCCTGAGCATCTCCCTGATGTCGTCGGATGGGAGCTCTACTGCGCTCATGGGACGCACTAGCCCTGACCGAATTTGGGCTTGCGCTTCTCCTTGAACGACATTGTTGCCTCCTTGTGATCGGCGGTCTCGAACGTGACCTGTTCCAGCGCCATCGACGCTTCCAGCAGCATGTTCACCCGATCCTTGACGATCTGGTTGATCGAAAGCTTGGTCCAGCGGATCGCCCAGCTCGGACCATTGGCCAATTCGATCGCGATTTCGCGAGCCTTTGCCAACACCTCCGCACGCGGCACGACATGATTGACCAGGCCGATCCGTTCCGCCTCCGGCCCCTTCAACAGCGTCCCGCGGATCAGGAACTCCTTCGCCTTGTTGACGCCGACAAGCAGCGGCCAGATCACCGTGCCGCCGTCGCCTGCGACCAGACCGACCCGCGAGACATGCGTGTCCCCGATCCGGGCGTCCTCGGCCATGACCGAGATGTCACAGAGCAACGCATGGGTCGCCGCCAAGCCGATGGCGTCGCCGTTGATGGCGGCAATGATCGGCTTGTCGAGCTCAAGCTGACGGGTGACGCCGCGCCGGCTGATCATGGGGTCGTGCACCTCTCCTTCTTCGAGCACGTCGCCGCCCGGCCGTTCCGACATCGCCTTCACGTCGCCGCCAACGCTGAAGAAGTCACCCGAACCCGTCAGCACCACGACATTGACGGCATAATCATCGGCAAGATCGTCCCAGATCGTTCGCAGCTCGCGGATCAGCTTCTGATTGATTGCATTGCGCGCCTGCGGGCGGTTCAGGGTCACGGTCGCGACCTTGTCCGCGACCTCGACCTTCAGACATTCATATTTGGCGTAGTTGGACACGTTTGCCTCCGTCGTTATTGCCGTTTGAGTGTTGATTTGGCTGCCGGCGGTACGCGCTATCGGCGCATTCCCGGCTGCACATCCGCCAATGCGACATGCAGCGACATGGCTCCGGGGTCCTGCTCCAGCATTCGCTGCACGGATTCCAGATGCGACCGCAGCAGCCGGCTCGCCAACGCGACGTTCCTTTCGCTCAGGGCCGACAGGAACTGCCGTCGCTTCTCCGCGAGGCGCGCCATCGCGACGCCGCTTGACGCTACCTTCGCATAGACGAAGCGCATGTGGATCTCGGTGACAGAATCCACGATCATCGCGATCACCTTGTTCCCCGTCGAGGCCGCGAGCAGCTTGTAGAATTCGCGGGAGCATTCGACCCGATCGAGCAGCCGCCCCTCCTTCGTGGCCAGTTCTGTCCGCTCAATATTGGCCTCGAGCGCATCGAGATCGGCCCGCCGCGCATTCGCGCAGGCCAACTGCACTACGAGTTCGAGCACGTGAACGCGCGCCTCCGACAATTCCCGCACTGAAATCGTCCCCAGGCTCAGCATGTCCCGCATGACCTCGTTCATGCGGCGCGTGTCGCCCTCCTGGATGAAGGCCCCGCCCTTGACGCCCTTTTGCAGTCGCAGCACGCCCGCCATCTCAAGGCTACGTAACGCCTCCCTCAGCACGTTGCGGCTTACGCCGAGCTGCTGTGCAAGGTCGCGCTCGGGGGGCAACTTGTCGCCGGGCTTGAGAATGCCGAGCGCCAACTGCTCGCGAATCCGCTCGCAAATCTCCTCGAACGTCCGCCTGGTGTGGATCGGCTTGAAGGTCGGCGCGGCCGGCGCGCCGGCCGCACGGAGCTCGGAGGCTCGCTCACGCCGGCCCGGCGCAGCGGTTCGGAGACGCATGGGCGCCCGAGGGCTTGACTTGGTGTTCATGGGATGAATTATTAAATGGATCACCCATTCAATGGAAGCCCCTTTTTCAGCTTCCGGCAAAGAAAACGATCAGGGAGTTCGCATGAGTTTCTCCGAAGAGCAGGTCGCGTTCCGAGACAACGTCCGGAAGATGGCCGTCAAGCATGTGGCGCCGATTGCAGCGGAGATCGACGAGACCGATCGCTTTCCGCTCGAACTCGTGAAGCTGTTCGGCGAGATGGGCCTGATGCAGCTTTGGGTCCCCGAGCAGTACGGCGGCCCCAACGGTAATCTGACGATGGCTTGCATCGCGCGCGAGGAACTCTCCAGGTTTTCACCGGCCTGCGCGTCCATCGCGTGCCTCAACACGATGTTCATCATGCCCCTCCTCCATTTCGGCTCCGAGGAGCAGCGGAAGAAATACCTGCCGATCATTGCGAAGGGCGGCGTCGTGACCGCGATCGCGATTTCGGAGCCGCAGGCGGGCTCCGACGTCACCGCCATCAACACGCGGGCGAGGAAGGATGGCGACTGCTATGTCCTCAACGGCCGCAAGCAATGGTGCAGCTATGGCGTCGTTGCCGATTTCATCGTTGTGATGGCGCGTACAAGCGATAGTCCGGGTGCCGACGGCATCAGCGCCTTCATCGTCGAGCCCAAGAAAATGCCGGGGATCACCTTCGGGCGCCATGAGCGCAAGATGGGTTTTCGTGGTGCGCCGAATACGCCGATCTTCTTCGACAATGTCCGCGTGCCGGTCGAGAACCTCGTCGGAGAGGAAGGCAAAGGCTTCCGTGCTTCGATGCGTGCACTCGACCTCAACCGTCCGACCATCGGCGCCCAGTCGGTCGGCTTGGCTCAGGGCGCGCTCGATGCCTGCGTCGCGTATGCAAAGGAACGCAAGCAATTCAAGAAGTCGATCTCCGAATTCCAGGGCGTGCAATTCATGCTGGCCGATATGGCCATGCAGATCGAGGCAGCACGCGCGCTGGTCTACGAGTGCGCTCGAGCTGGCGATGCCGGCGACTGGAAGCGCCTGAACGTCCTCGCCAGCATGGCGAAATGCGTCGGCAGTGACATGGCCATGAAGGTGACGACCGACGCGGTCCAGATCTTCGGCGGCTATGGCTACACGATGGACTATCCGGTCGAGCGCATGATGCGTGATGCAAAACTGACCCAGATCTTCGAGGGCACCAACCAGATTCAACGAATGGTCATTGCCCGCGAGCTGCTGCGATAGCGCAGAACTCAAAACCATAACACAACAGGGAGGAAATCATCTTGAATCATATCATCACCCGCACGTCGGCAGCGATTGCGCTGTCAGCCCTGCTGGCGACACCTGCCTTCGCACAGAAGGCCTATGGCCCGGGCGCCAGCGATACCGAAATCAAGCTTGGCCAGTCGACGCCCTTAAGCGGCCCGGCTTCCGCGTTCGGTGCAGGCGCAGGGCACGCTGTCGTCGGCTATTTCGAGATGTTGAACGCACAAGGCGGGATCAACGGCCGCAAAATTAATTTTACGCAGCTCGACAATGCGTATAGCGCGCCGAAGGCGGTCGAGCAGAGCCGCAAGCTGGTCGAGGATGTCGGTGTGATGGCCGAGGTCGGAACCATCGGAACCGCGCCCAATGTCGCGATCCAGAAATATCTGAACGGAAAGCAGGTGCCGCAACTATTCATCACTGCCGGCGGGCGCCGCTTCAACGATCCAAAAGCGTTCCCGTGGACGATCCCGCTCTACCCCGATTTCGAGACCGAAGGCCGCGTCGTCGCAAAGTACATTCTCACCGCCAAGCCAGACGCCAGGATCGGCGTGCTCTATCAGAATGACGACTATGGCAAGGATTATCTCAAAGGCATTCGCGCGGGCCTCGGCGCCAAGGCGTCGCAGATCATAGCGCAAGCTTCTTATGAGCTCACCGACCCCACGATCGATTCACAGATTGTCCAGCTGAAGGCAGCCGGCGTCGACACCCTGATCGAGCAGTCATCTTCAAAAGCGGCAGCGCAATCGATTCGCAAGGTCTACGAACTCAACTGGAAACCCCTGCACGTAATCGGTGGCTCGACGGCGTCGGTCGACACCATCCTGAAACCGGCGGGACTCGAGGCCTCGAAAGGATTGGTGACCACCCAATTCCTCAAGCAGCCCGGCGACCCGGCCTGGGCCAACGACGACGAGGTCAAGGCCTACAAGGACTTTCTCAAAGAGTACGCCCCTTCAGCAAATCCGGACGACTACTCCGTTCTGGTCGCCTATATGAACGTCCACGCTGTGACGCTGGCCTTGCGCAAATGCGGCGATCAACTGACCCGCGAGAATCTGATCAAGCAGGCCACCTCTCTCAACGGCGAACGGCTGCCGATGATGCTCCCGGGCATCTCGATCAGCACTAGGCCCGGCGACTACACGCCATTCAAGACGCTCCGGATCGCGACGTTCAATGGAACGAGTTGGTCTCTGACCGGTGAGCCGCTGTCGGCGGATTAGGAACTCAGGCGAAAAGCTCTCACGAGGTTTTTCGCCTGTCCCCGGAAGGCGCATCCGACCCTCAGGACCTATTCCGTCGGGATCGGTCACGTCGCCGATTGTGCGACATCAATATCCACGGTTGGAGCGCGTGACAGTTGGAACCCAATCAACTTGGCCACGCGGAATCTGGATCACGCCGCTGCGCTCTCTCGATTCAGGAGAACGGATAGCCTCACACCGACCGCACCTGTCAGCGCTACGCGCGCTGGCGCTGCGCTTGCATCCCTCCGTTGGTAGAAGCCGGCGCTGTGAATCCATAGAGAAACAGGTCCACCACCATATCGGCGAACTCTTTCGGATCGACTCCACCCTTCGGATCGTACCAGGTGTGGCTGAAGTTCAGGATGCCGAACAGCATCATGCTGTAGACCTTCTTGGTCCGCTTCACGACCTTGCCTTCCTTATCGAGTCGGATCAGAAGGTCCGAGATCACGTCGACCAGCTGGCGCTCCAGCGCCTTGATAGCATCCTGCTCGGTCTCCCCCAGGAACGACAGGTCATTCAAGATTACCCGCTGCTCGTCGCTAGAGCGCGCATTGAGCGCGACAATGGCCTGGATTGCGGCGCGGAACTGCTCCAACGTTGTCGCCTTGCCAGCCATCGATACCTCGACATCCGCGATCATCTCGTGAATGTGCGCATCGAGGATCGCGAATAGGATCGCCTCCTTGGACTCGAAATAATGGTACAGCGCGCCGCGCGACAGCTTGCAAGCATCCGCAAGGTCCGCAATCGAGGCACGCATATAGCCCTGCCGCGCGAACAGGCCGCAGGCGGTGGTGAGAATGCCCCGCTGGATTTCGTCGTAATTCTCTGAGCGCGTCCGCGCCATTACCGTCTCTCTCGTGCACCATCGGCGCCGCCGGAATCGGGCGACTTCCGTCCCTCTATACTACCGCCGCCCGGCGCTCTCCTCCCCTTTGCGGGCACCATCCACCAGAACTCTTCCATCGCTCGTGATGACGGGCGACCTGCGCCAAAAAATAATTTGAACGACCGGTCGGATTATATTATCGTGACCGTCATCAAGCAAGTGGATTGCGCATGCCGGGACCAACCCGGCGGCATCGAGGGAGGCTGCGCGTGGATGCTCATAAGGTCGATGCTGTCGTGATCGGAGCCGGCGCCGGCGGGCTGTGCGCCGCGGCGCGTCTCGCCCATGGCGGGCTGCATACGCTCGTCGTCGACGACAAGGACCGGCTCGGCGGCCGCGCCTCGACCGAGGAGATCGACGGCTTCAAGGTCAATATCGGCGCGATCGCGATCGAGTTCGGCGGGGTGTTCGAGGAGACCTTCCACACTGTCGGCGCGCCGCTCGATATCCGGGCGCCGGAGCCCGCGAGCTCGTTCTTCATCGACGGCAAGGTGATCGATGTCGGCCGCGGCGGCTGGTCGCTGCTGCTCGGCCAACTGACCAAGCAGGCCTCGCGCATCCTGGAGAAATTCGCCGACGCCCGCTCCGGCAACCTGCCCGACGGGCGGCAATCGACCGAGGACTGGCTCAAGGGCTACACCAGCAACGCCACGGTGCATGCGCTGTTCCGCAACCTCTGCGCGGCGATCTTCGCCTGCAACGCCGCAGAGCTTCCGGCGCGCGCCTTCCTCACCTATTTCACCAGCAAGGGCGCCTTCAAGAAGTTCGGCTTCTGCCCGCAGGGCACGATCGGCGTCTGGAACAGCCTCGGCAGCGCGATCAGACGCAATGGCGACATCTGGCTCGGCACGCCGGCGACGACGATCCACACCTCGAATGGCAAGGTCGAAGGCGTCACCGTGCTGCGCAACGGCGAGAAGATGCGGATCGACACCGATCTCGTCATCAGCAATGCGGGACCGAAGGCCACCGTCGCGCTGGCCGGCAGCGCGGCATTTCCGACGGACTACATCGCGAAGGTCAAGAACGACCTGCGCCCGGCCGCCAATATCGTCATCAATGTCGCGAGCCGTGAGCCGCTGATCAATCATCCCGGCATCGTCACCTTCGGCAAGACGCGCCGGCTCTGCAACATGGCGAACCTCAGCGCCACCTGTCCGGAGCTCGCACCACCTGGTTGGCACCTCTATGTCGCCTATGCCGTGCCGGTGCCGGCACTCGGCGATTTCGACTCCGATGGTGAGGTCGCGCTCGCGCTCGAGGATCTACGCGAGCAATTCGCGAATTTCGACCAGGCGAGGATCCTGTCGATCCGGGTGATGCGCGACGACTGGCCGGCGCAACGCAGCTGCGCCGGCTACGATCTGCCGCGCGAAACCGGTGTCGTGGGCCTGTGGTGCGTCGGTGACGCGGTGAAGAAATATGGCAATGGCGGCACCCAGGCTTGCGCCGAGACCGCCAAGATCGTCACCGATGCGATCCTCGCCGCGCGGCCGCGTCGCTCAGCCGGCCGGGTCTGAACGCGATGCCGACGACCATCCCGCATCCGACGCCGCAGGCAGCGCCACAGGCCACGCCAGCGCCGGATGCCCTGCTCGAATTCCGCAACATCCGGATCGTCTACGACAACGCGATCGAGGCGATCCGCGATGTCTCGATCGCAGTGCCCGAAGGCAGCATCGTCGCCCTGCTCGGCTCCAACGGCGCCGGCAAGTCGACGCTGCTGAAGGCGATGTCCGGCATCCTCTACACCGAGGAAGGCGTGATCGAGAACGGCAGCATCCGTTTCCGCAATGACGAGGTGCATCGCCTCGCGCCCGACGAGCTGGTCCGCCGCGGCATCGTGCAGGTGCCGGAGGGCCGCCGCGTGTTCGCGGCGCTGACCATCGACGAGAATTTGCAGATGGGCGGCTACACCAGGACCGGCGCCGAGGCGCGCGAGCGCCGCGACAAGGTGTTCGCGCTGTTTCCACGCCTTCATGAGCGGCGCGACCAGATCGCGGGCTACATGTCCGGCGGCGAGCAGCAGATGCTCGCGATCGGCCGCGCGCTGATGACCGATCCCGTTCTGCTGGCGCTCGACGAGCCGTCGCTGGGCCTCGCACCGCTGATCATCGACCGCATCTATGAGGTGATCGTCCGCCTGCGCGACGAGCTGAAGATGACGGTGCTCTTGGTCGAGCAGAACGCGCAGCGCGCGCTCGACATCGCCGACTACGGCTACATCCTGGAGACCGGCCGCGTGGTGCTCGACGGCACGGCAAGAAAGCTGACGGCCAACGAGGACGTCCAGGAATTCTATCTCGGTGTCGCCTCTACGGGACGCAAGAGCCTGCGCGACGTCAAGCATTACAAGCGCCGCAAGCGGTGGCTGTCGTGACCGCGCTGCTTGCGATCGAGAACCTGTCAAAACGCTTCGGCGGCCTGCAGGCGGTCGCCGATGTCAGCCTGCGGGTCGCCCCTGGCGAGATCTGCAGCGTGATCGGCCCGAACGGCGCCGGCAAGACCACGCTGTTCAACATGATCTCGGGCGTGCTGCGGCCGAGCGCAGGCCGCATCACCTTCGACGGCATCGACCTTGCGACCATTTCGCCCTGGAAGTTCGCCGCCGTCGGCATCGGCCGCACTTTCCAAAATCTCGCGCTGTTCAAGCACGGCACCGTGGTCGAGAACATCCTGACCGGCCGCCACCCCCATCTGCGCTCGACCGTGCTCGACGCCGTGGTCTTCTTCGGCCGCACCCGCAAGGAAGAGATCGCGGCCCGCCAACGCGTCGAACGCATCATCGAATTCCTTGAGATCGAGCATATCAGGGATGCCGTGGTCGGCACGCTGTCCTATGGCCAGCAGAAGCGCGTCGAACTCGCCCGCGCGCTCGCCTGCGAACCGAAACTGCTGCTGCTCGACGAGATGGTCTCCGGCATGAACCAGGAGGAGACCGAGGACATCGCGCGCTTCGTGCTCGACATCCGCGACGAGCTCGGCATGACCGTCTTGATGATCGAGCACGAGATGCGCATCGTGATGGACATCTCCGATCGCATCCATGTGCTCAATTTCGGTCGCAAGATCGCCGAAGGCACGCCCGACGAGATCAGGCGCGATCCCGCGGTCGCGGAGGCCTATCTCGGCGGCCAGCGCGCCGAGGCGATGGCAAAGGCAGGCGCGTGATGTCGACGCTGGACAGTTTTCGCACCGTTCATCCGCCGTTGCAGGCCAGTGCCCCGCGCAGTGCGCCTGCGGCGGGCGCCGATGCGTTCCAGGCGGCGCTCGAGGACGCCGCCATCACCATACCGCAATTGCTGCGGCAGCGCGCCGCCATGCATGGCGAGGCGCTGGCGCTGCGCGAGAAGGATTACGGCATCTGGAACCCGTATTCCTGGCGGCACTATTACGAAACGGCGCGCGCGGTCGCGCTGGGCCTGCTCTCGCTCGGCATCAAGCCCGGTGACCGTGTCGCCATCGCCGGCGAGAACGCGCCGGAATGGTTCTACGCCGATCTCGGCACCCAGATGATCGGCGCGGTTGCGGTCGGCATCTATCCGACCAATCCCTGGGTCGAGCTGCAATATATCGTCAAACATTCGGGCGCCCGAATTGTCGTCACCGGCGACCAGGAGCAGACCGACAAGGTGCTCGACGCGATGGCCAACAATGGCGGCCTGCCCGATCTTGAGGCCATTGTCTGCATCGACATGAAGGGGCTGCGGCACTATCGCCAGTCGGAACTGATGTCGTTCGCGGCACTATGCGAGCGCGGCACGACATTTGCGAGAGAGAACCCGGAGGCCAACGCCACCCTCGACCGCCTGATCAGCCAGGGTGCGCCCGACGATGTCTGCATCCTGGTCTACACGTCGGGCACGACGGGCCCGCCGAAGGGCGCGATGCTGACCCATCGCAATCTCGTCTACGCCGCCTATGCCTATGCCAAAACCGTAGGGATCGCCGATAAGCCGTTCGAGGCGGTGAGCTATTTGCCGTTGTGTCACGTCGCCGAGCGCTGCTACGGCACGGTGACGCATCTCGTGCTCGGCGGCACCGTCTCCTTTGCCGAATCGATCGACACGGTCGCGATCAACATCCGCGAGATCGCGCCGACCTTCTTCGTCGGCGTGCCGCGCATCTACGAAAAATTGCAGCAGGGCTTCCTGTTCCGCCTCGGTGAAAGCGGCAGGCTGCGGCAGAGTTTTACAAGAGCGTGCCTTGCCTGGGGCCGTACGCTGTCCGACCGTCGGCAGGCCGGCAAGGACGGGCGGCTCGATCGCGCCGCGTTCGGCGTGCTCTATCTCCTGATGTTCCGCAATTTGCAGCGTCATCTCGGTTTCGCCTACAGCCGTCATCGGCTGTGTGCCGGCGCCTCGATCTCGCCGGAGACGTTGCGCTTCTTCGACATCATCGGCCGGCCGGTGTCGCAGGGCTATGGGCTGACCGAGAGCGGTGGCGTCGCTTTCATCCAGACCGCAGACCATCACCGGATCGGCGGCTGCGGCGTGCCCTTGCCGCGGACCGAATGGAAGTGCGATGCCGACGGCGAGATCCTGCTGCGCAACCCCGGCGTCTTCAAAGGTTACTTCCTCGACGAGAAGGCCTCGACCGCTTCGCTGGAACAAGGTGGCTGGCTGCGCACCGGCGACATCATCGACATCCTCGACAATGGCGAGATCGCCGTGGTCGACCGCAAGAAGGCGATCATCATCACCGCCGGCGGCAAGAACATCGCGCCATCGGAGATCGAGAACGCACTGAAGGATTCCGAGTTCATCAAGGAAGCGATCGTCGTCGGCGAGGCCAAGAAGTATCTCGGCGCCATCATCCAGGTCGATTACGACAATGTCGGCCGCTGGGCGCGCGACCGCGCGCTGGCCTATACCAACTACAAGTCGCTGTCGCAGCTGCCGGAGGTGCACGAGCTGGTCGAGCGGATCGTGGACGAGACCAACAAGCGGTTCGCCCGGGTCGAGAACATCAGGCGCTTCGCCATCCTCGAGAAGGAGCTCGACCACGACGATGGTGAGCTGACCGCGACGCAGAAGGTACGCCGCGCCATGATCGAGAAGAAGTTCGCGCGCGAGCTCGCCATCATCTACCAGACGGAGGGCTGAATGCAGTATCTCATCCAGCTCTTGATCTCCGGACTTGCGATCGGCGCGATCTACGGCCTGATCGCGATGGGCTTTGCGGTGATCTACAAGTCGACCGGTCTGGTCAATTTCGCGCAGGGCGAGATGACCATGATCACCGCCTATATCGCCTGGACCATCTCGACCACGGTCAACGGCAATGTGTTTGTCGTCGCAATAGGCGCCATCCTCGCTGCGGTCGTACTCGGCCTCGTCATCGAGCGGCTGGTGATGCGGCCGATGCTTGGCGAGCCGGTGTTCGCGACCGTGATGGTCACGATCGGGCTCGCCGTGATCCTGCGCTCGGCGATCAACTTCATCTGGGACGCCTACCCGCACGGTCTCGATATCGGCATGGGCCGCGGCATCGTGCATCTCGGGGGCATCGGCGTGCGCACCGGGCAGGTTGCCGTGATCGCGACGCTGCTGGTGCTGCTCGCCGCGATCTGGGCGTTCTTCCGCTACAGCAAGGTCGGCGTCGCGATGCGCGCGGTCGCGGCCGACGACCGCACCGCGCTCCTGATGGGCATCAGCGCAACCAAGGTGCACGCGCTGGCGTGGGCCGCGTCCTCCGTGATCGCCGGCATCGGCGGCGTGTTCTTCGCGCTGTCCTACGATCTGTCGCCGGCGATGTTTCAGCTTGGGCTGAAGGCGTTTCCGGCCACGATCTTGGGCGGCCTCGACGCCGTGCCGGGCTCCGGCCTCGGCGGCCTCCTGATCGGCATCACCGAAAACCTGGCCGGCGGGTATCTCGGCTCCGGCATGAAGGAGGTCGCGGGCTTTGCCATGATCATCGTGGTGCTGATGATCCGCCCGTTCGGCATCTTCGGCGAACGCGACATCGAGAGGGTCTGATGCGCACCGGCGATTACAAGCAGACCTATGGCGAACTGGTTGCGCTGATCGATTCTCCGCCGGTGTGGCTGTGGTCGGCGGTGCTGCTGCTGGCGCTGATCGCGGCGCCTTACCTGCTGAACTCCTACGCGCTGTCGTTACTGATGATCATCCTGATCACGGTGACCGGCGCGCTCGGGCTCAACATCCTGACCGGCTACACTGGCCTGATCTCGCTCGGCCATGTCGGCTTCCTCGTCACCGGCGCCTATGCCTATGCGGTGCTGGTGTCCAAATATCAGATGCCACCGCTGGTCGGCTTCCTCGGCGCCGGCGTGGTGCCGGCGCTGGCGAGCCTGATCGTGGGCGCGCCGTCGCTGCGGCTGAAAGGGCTCTATCTCGCGATCACCACGCTCGCCTTCTCCTGCATCATCAACACCGTGATCCTGGAGATGCGCTGGCTCACCAATGGCGCCCGCGGCATTCAGATACAGCGGCCTGAAATCTTCGGCATCAGCTTCGATAGCGATGCCGCCTTCACCTATCTCTGCCTTGCAATCGCGGCGCTGACGCTGCTTGCAACGCTCAACATCCGCCGCAGCCGGGTGGGCCGTGCCTTCGTCGCGATCAGGGATAACGATACCGCGGCCCGCGTCATGGGCATCAATCTGCACGCTTACAAGCTGTTCGCCTTCGTCACCTCGGCCTTCATCACCGGCATCGCTGGCGCGCTCTACGGAATCTATCTGTCCTTCGTCAGCGTCGAGGGCTTTCCGTTCCTGCTCTCGATCGAGGCGCTGGCGATCCTGATCGTCGGCGGGCTCGGCTCGGCGCTCGGCGCAGTGCTCGGTACCATCCTGATCGTGCTGCTGCCGGAGGCGACCAGGCTCATCTTCAGCCTGTTTAGCGCGCAGATGGACGCAGCGTTCACGACCGGCGCGCAGGAGCTGAAGAGCATGCTCTACGGCCTCGTCATCATCCTGTTCCTGCGCTTCCAGCCGAGGGGGCTGGTCGGCGCCTGGCACGACATCAAGCGGGCCTGGGTCCATTGGCCGCTGCGCTACTAACCAAAAAAGACGCAACACCATGAGGAGGAGACAATGATCAAACATCTGGCGGCAGCCTCGCTGCTGCTGACCACCGCCTGTCTTGCCGCCGGCCCGGTTCGCGCCGCCGATCCCGGCATCACCGACACCGAGATCCTGATCGGCGACGTCGAGCCGCTGACCGGTCCGCCGGCGCTGCTCGGCGTCGCGGCCTCGATCGGCCACAAGATCGCGATCGCGGAGGCCAACGCCGCCGGCGGCATCAACGGCCGCAAGATCAAATATGTGCTGGAAGACGACGGCTACGTCACCGCGCGCACCATCCAGGGCGTCAAGAAGGTGATCGACGTCGACAAGGTCTTTGCGATGCTCGGCATCTCCGGCTCGGGCCAGTCGATCGCTGTGATGCCGGTGCTGGAGAAGTCCGGCATCCCGACCGTGATCGACGTCGCGCCGGTCAAGCACCTCTGGGAGCCGCCACGCAAGAACGTGTTCGTGATCGGGCAATCCTACGAGGAGGGCATCGTCCACCTCGTCAACTTCCTGGCCGACAAGAACCCGAGCAAGAAATGGGGCCTGATCACCCAGGACGACGATTACGGCATCACGGTCCGCGACGGCTTCGACTCCGTCGTCAAGACGAAGAAGCTGAACGTCGTCTACAGCGGCAATTACAAGAAAGGCCAGCAGGACTTCTCGTCCGACATGCTGCAACTCAAGGATTCCGGCGCCGAGGTGTTCCTGGCCGGCGGCATCATCGCCGAGAACATCGCGATAATGAAGGAGATCGAGAAGCTCGGCATCAAGCCGGTGACCGGCATCTTCTGGCCCGGCCGTATCGAGCCGGTGCTGAAGCTGATGGGCCCGGCCGGCGACGGCATCTATGCGGTCGACTATGTCGAGTCGTTCGCGGGCGCGGCCGGCAAGGCGTTCCTGGAGAAGGCCAAGCCTTTGGTGTCGGAAGCCGAGTTCAAGGGCATCAACCGCTACACCATAACCGGCTATGCCGCGGCAAAGGTGTTGATCGCGGCGATCGAGCGCTGCGGCAAGCAACCGACCTGGGCCTGCACCATCTCGGAGCTGGAGAAGACCAAGAATGTCGAAACCGGGGTGATGGCGCCGATCAGCTTCGGCCCCGGCGTCCGCTTCTCCAACCAGAAGCTGCAGATCATGCAGGCCGATACGGCCACGCTCAGCTTCAAGCCGGTGGATTAACGATGAAGGTCCTGATCGTCTTTGCCCATCAGGAGGCGCAGTCGTTCAACACCGCGCTGCTGGCGCGGTCGGTGGCGGAGCTCACCGCGCTCGGGCATACGGTCAGGATCTCCGATCTCTATGCCATGCGCTTCAACCCGGTGGCGACCGCCGAAGACTTCGGCGAGCGGCGGTTTCCCGACCGGCTGCAGTATGACCGCGAGCAGAAATACAATCTGCAACATGGCACGCTCAGCGGCGACATCACGGCCGAGATCGAGAAGCTGTTGTGGTGTGACCTGCTAATCCTGCAGTTTCCGCTGTGGTGGTTCTCCGTCCCCGCCATCATGAAGGGCTGGATCGATCGGGTATTCGTCAACGGCGCCGTCTATGGCAGCGGCCGCCGCTACGACACCGGCGGCCTCGCCGGGCGTCGAGCGATGGTCGTGACCTCGACCGCGGCCTATCCCGGAATGTGCGCGCCGGACGGGCTGGTCGGCGCACTCGATGTGGTGCTGTGGCCGATCCAGAACGGCATGCTGGCCTATGCCGGCTGCAAGGTGCTGCCGCCCTTCGTGTCGTACTCGGTGAATTTCGTCGACGAAGCGACACGGCATCGCTATCTCGAAGACTACACCGAGCGGCTACGGCAGCTCGAGACCACCGAGCCGCTGTTCTTCCATCCGCTGGCGGATTTTGGCGAGGACTGGCGGTTGAAGCCGGGCATCGCCGCGCAGGCGGTCGGCCAGGGCAAGCCGTCAGCGCCGTAAGGATCGGCCCTCACATTCGCTTGGCAACTTCTTCCAGCATCACCTCGGTGGCACCGCCGCCAATCGTCAGGACGCGCGCGTCGCGCACCATGCGCTCGATCGGGGTGCCGCGCATGAAGCCGCTGCCACCATGCAGCTGCAGGCAGCCATGCACCACCTCGTGCAGGACCTCCGGCGACAACGCCTTCACCATCGACACTTCGCGGAGACATTCCTTCCCGGCCGCAGCGAGTTCGGCGGCGTGATAGGCCAGCGCCCGCGCGGCAGCCGCCTTCGCGGCGAGCTGGGCGAGCTTCATCCGCACGCCCTGCTGGTTCCAGAGCGGGCCGCCGAATGCCTGCCGCGCCTTCACATAGTTCGTCGTCAGCTCGATCGCCTTGGCGGACTCGCCGGCGCAGATGCCGCCGATGCAGATCCGCTCGTTCTGGAAGGTTTCCATGATGCCATAGAAGCCCTTGTTCTCCTCGCCAAGCAGGTTCTCCGCCGGCACCCGCACGTCCTGGAAGCCGAGCTCGGCGGTGTCCGAGCAGAGCCAGCCATGCTTGTCGAGCTTGGTCGCCGTGATGCCCGGCGTGTTGCGCTCCACGATGAACAACGAAATGCCGCGACTGCCCTTAGCACGCGGATCGGTGCGCGCGGCGACGATCAGGATGTCGCCATAGACCGCGTTGGTGATGAACATCTTGGCGCCATTGATCACCCAATGATCGCCGTCGCGCCGCGCGCGCGTCTTGAGGCCGGCAACGTCCGATCCGGCGTCGGGCTCGGTCACCGCGATCGAGCAGACCGTCTCGCCGCGGACGATCGCGGGCAGATATTTTCGCTTCTGCTCCAGCGTGCCGCGCAAGCTGATGTGCACCGCCGACATGTCGGTGTGCACGAGAATCGACGAGGTGAAGCCACCGAAGCTCGAGCGTCCGAGCTCCTCGGCGAACACCATCGAGGCCAACGGCCCCATGTCGGTGCCGCCATATTCGGCCGCATGGCGCATGCCGAGGAAGCCGAGCCCGCCCATGCGGCGGTAGATCTCGCGCGGGATCTTGCCGTCGCGCTCCCACGCCTCGGCATGCGGCATCACTTCCTTCTCGACGAAGCGGCGGACCTGCTCGCGCAGCATGCGCAGCTCCTCGGGCAGATTGGGCGGCTCCGAGAAATGGAATTCGGTCTCAGCGAGCTGGCGCGGGTCCGACGTCATGACGTTCATTGTGGCGCCCTCTCTTGGCCGATGTGAAGATGGTTGCGCAGGAAATTCGCCAGCGATGCGATCGCCTCTCGCGCCTGCGGAATCTCCGGGAATAGCTGGAACACGTGGATCATGCCGTCCCAGACCTGCAGCTCGACGTCGACGCCGGCGGCCTTGGCACGCGCAGCGAGCTCCGTCGAATCGTCGCGCACGGTCTCGCGGTCGCCCGCCTGCACCAGCAGCGGCGGCAGACCGGCGAGATCGGCGTAGAGCGGCGACGCGAGCGGATCATGGGGATCGCCATCCTTGCCGAGATAATTCTTCGCCAGTGCCAGGATCATCGCGCGCTGGTGGATCGGATCGGCCTCGGCCCTGTTCTTATAGCTTGCGCCCGTCGCGGCGAGATCGGTCCAGGCCGACATCAGCGCGCCGGCGGCGGGGAGCGGCCAGCCTCGCTCGCGCGCCGCCAGCATCGCGCCGAGTACGAGATTGCCGCCGGCCGAGTCCCCGGCGAAGGCGATATCCGCCGCGCGCAATCCCTGATCGCGCAGATATCGATAGGCAATCAGCGCATCATCCAGCGCGGCCGGAAAGCGATGCTCCGGCGCAAGGCGATAGTCGATCGCGAGCACGCGGCAGCCGGATGTATCGGCGATTCGCGCGATCAGGTCGCGATGCGAGGCGATCGAACCGATGCGGAAGCCGCCGCCGTGAAAATAGAGGATCGCCTTGTCGCGCGGTGCGTCTGATGGCACGAGCCATTCACCGTCAACGCCACCGGCCAAGACGGATTGGCACGTCACCTGTACCGAGCAACTGGCAAAGGCCGAGTCCCAATCGCTACGCATCTGCGCCACCGATGTCTCGCGGCTCCAGCCGCGATAGATCGCGCGCAAGCGCTCGATCGCACGTTCGACCGGATCGATTGCGATATCGTCGCCCGCGCTGCCCATCTCAGCCGCCGATGCCCATGCCGCCGGACACGCCGAGCGTCTCGCCGGTGATATAGGCCGCCTGGTCGGAAGCCAGGAACAGTGCGGCGGCCGCGACCTCCTCCGGCTCACCGAGGCGGCCGAGCAGCGTCGCGCCAGTCATCGCCTGCAGAATCTTGTCACCGCCCTTGGCCACCGCCTGCTCCAGCATCGGCGTGCGGATCGGTCCCGGCGCGATCGCGTTGGCGGTGATGCGAAACCGCGCATTCTCCCGCGCGATGCTCCGGGTGAAGGAGATCACGCCGCCCTTGGCCGCGGAATAGACCGCGCCGCCCTTGGAGCCGAGCCGCGCCGCTTCCGAGGTCACGTTGATGATGCGACCGAAGCGCGCCGCCTGCATCGCCGGCAGCGCAGCATGCGTGCAGGCGAGCACCGAGGTGAGGTTGACCGCGATCAGCCGCGCCCAATCGTCCGCACTGGTGTCGGTGAAGAAGGCATGCTGATCGATGCCGGCATTGTTGACGACGATGTCGAACGGGCCGTCCTGCGTCATCACGGCTTGCACCGCCGTGGCATCGCTGACATCGAGTCCCGCGACGTCAGCCCCGGTCTCCCGCGCGAGCGCCGAGGCTGCGGTCACATCGAGGTCGGCGATCACGACCCTGGCGCCCGCCCTGGCAAAGCTGCGGACAATCGCAGCTCCAATGCCGCGCGCGCCGCCGGAGACGAAGGCGCGGCGGCCGTCGAGGCGCCCGAATGGCAAGGTCGCCACCTCAGCGCCCCGTGAATACAGGCTTGCGCCGCTCGATCACGGCCGCCAGCCCTTCGCGGGCGTCGGCCATGCCCGAGAGCTCGGCAACCGTGCGGGCTTCTTCCGACAGGCACTGCTCGATACTTGTGCCGGTGCCGGCCCAGACCAGTCGCTTGGTCGCCGCCAGCGCCTTCGGCGCACCGGCCGCGAGCTCGCGTGCCAGTGCAAATGACGCATCGGCAAGCTCCGCGTCGGGCACGACCTTGGTGACGATGCCCATCTGCAGTGCTTCCGCAGCCGGGATCACCGGGTTGGTCAACAGGATCGACATTGCCCGCCGCAAACCGACCAGCCGCGACAATGTGACGGAGACGCCGGCATCCGGCGCCATCGCCACCCGCGTCGCACCGGCGAGGAATTTTGCCGACTCCGCGGCGATCACGATGTCCGAGGCGCAGACCAGGCCGAAGCCGCCGCCGCCCGCCGCAAAGCCCTGCACCGAGGCGATCACCGGCGCCTCGAGACGCAACAAGCCGGTCACCGCATTCTGCAGATAGGCGGTGGCCTGCCGGATATAGTCCGGCAGCTGCTCGCCCTTGGAAGCAAAGGCGCGGACATCGCCGCCGGCGCAGAAATTGGTGCCCTCGCCGCTCAGCAGCACCACGCGCAGGTCCGGATGGCCGTGGCACACCATGATGGCGTCGCACAGCGCGCGGAGCAGCTCGGCGCTCATGCCGTTGGCAGCATCAGGGCGGTTGAGCCGCAGCCGCGCGATGCGGTCGGTGATGTCGAGCAGAATGGGGCCCTTGTCGATCATGGCGAGACCTTCCCCTAAAGCATGATCCGGAAAAGTGTGAAGCGGTTTTCCGGACAGATCATGCACAGAAACAATGGTCTAAAGCGCGATGAAGTTATCGCGCTTTAGACCAGGAATGACAGCGTGTAGATCGCCTTGTCGTTGTTGACGAGGATGACCTTCTTGTGGGCCATTCGCAATTCGCCGTCGACATGACGGAGCCGGTATTCGTTGCGGGCTGCCCACAGCGTGTCGTCACGCAGGCTCGACTCGAAAATCAGGCTGTTGCTGGCGACCGCGATGTCGCCATCGTCAGGCTGCTCGTCCATCAGTTCGATGTTCGAGATCAGCCGGCGCAGGTTCGACTGCGGCGTCTGGGTGAAGTGTTTGCCGGTCATCAGCTGGCGGACGCGCAGCGCAATCCGCGAGCGGTTGTCGTAGATGATCGACATCTGCCGCTCCGGGTCGATGTCGACGCCGTTGGCCGGCACCCAGTAGACGCCGTCGTCCGTCCAGAGCTTTTCCCAGGCCTCATATTGATGCTCGTCCTGCAACCGCGCCTCGCGATAGAGGAAGGCGGTGATGGCGCTCATCAATGTGGCGCCGCTCTCACGCGACAGCATCAGGCCGGCTCCATCAGCTTGCGATAATGGGTCCAGATGCCGCGCGACGGCACCTCGTCGGTGACGTGGCCGACCGTGAAGCCGAGTTCGTCCTGCCGCTCGCGCTTCTCGCCGCGGCCAAGGAAGATCCATTCCGGATTGCGCGCCAGCACGCCGCGGTGGCAGCGCTCGTACATTTCGGAATCATCCGCGAGAAGGAAGCCGGCCGGGCCGACCGAGCCCATGGTCTGCTGGCGCAGCCTTCGGTTCAGATCGGGCGCGCCCTTGAATTGCAGCGCGGTGACGTGCTGCACGCTATCGTCGACGCCGAGCGGCTGGATCACGAACATCTGGATCTCGGCGATGAACAGGTTCGGGAAGATCATCACATGCGGCGTGCCGTCGATCATGATTCCGCGCGCCGCGGTATCGCCATAGGCGGCCTTCATACGCGTTGCGTAGTCCGGCAGCCGCTCCTCACTGGTGCCAAACCAGCTCATCGGCGCATCGCGCTTGCGGAACTCGGGCCGCAGGTCGATCTCGGTATGGCCGTTACCGTAATCGCGCGTCAGCGCGGTCGAGGCGCCGCCGTAGAGCTTGCCGATCATGCTGTCGGCGACACCGAAGATCGAGGTGTGGACGAAGGCCGGGTGATAGCCGTCGCATTCGTTCTCCAGGATGAACTTCCAGTTCGCCTTGACGCGGTGCTTGAGGAATCCAGCTGTGATCTCAACCTCGCCCTCGGGCGAGGTGCGCACCAGGCGGTCGATGGTCTCGGCCGCGCCGCCGAGATGCTCCTTCAGGGTCGGGCCATCCGCCGCGAACGAGCCGAACACGAAACCGCGATAGGACTCGACGCGCGTCACCCGCCCGAGCGCGAGTTGCGACTTGTCCTGCCCCTCGTAACCGTCAGGGAAGGCATAGCCGACCAGGCGGCCGTCATTGGCAAAGGTCCAGGAATGGAACGGACAGGTGAACGAGCGCGCATTGCCGCGCTCGTAGGAACAGACCTGGTTGCCGCGATGCGAGCAGCGGTTCAGCAGCAGATTGACCTTGCCCTGCTCGTCGCGCGTCATGATCACGGATTGCGGGCCGATCGACTTGACGACGTAGTCGTTCGCGTTCGGCACCTCGCTCTCGTGCCCGACATAGACCCAGGTCCGGTACCAGATGTACTTGAGCTCGGCTTCGAAGATCTCGGGATCGGTGTAGAGCGATCCGTGCACCCGGTCGGGCCGGATCAGCCGCTCCCATGGCGAGACGCCGGTCATCATGTTCATCGCTCCGTCTCCGTCGCCGGCCGCTTGCCGCGGACGCTTTCCTTGGTCGTCAATAATAATCCGAATGACCGTTCGATGAATTAATAGCACGGGTGCTGTAGGCCGGCAAGCTTCTTTCCGAACACCGCAGCCAATCCCGGAGCAGCATGCAATGATGCAATTCCGGGTAGCCGGCGGCGCAGCCGTCTCAACCCTGTGCGGCGCCGCCGTCGCGTTCGCCGCCGCCTGCGATCTGCTGCAACATCGACTTCGGCGTCGTCGCAAGCTCGATCTTCAGCTGGTCGCAGATCGCACGGCGCAGCAGGTGCTCGATCTCGGTCGCGACAGCGCGATTGACCGCACGCGCACCCTCGCCGCTCGCCCAGAGCAGAAGTTGCCCCAGCCGCCGGTCGCCATCGTCGCGCAATCCTTCGATCGCAGCAGCATCGGAGCTGTCGTGCGGGATGCGTGGGGTAGCCGGGATCTCGGGATGCGTCATGCCATCGGCCAATCGTTTGACCGCCGCAAAAGTATGATCCTGCAGACGCACCTGATCGAGCAGCGGCCCAGCCTTCCAATCGGCGGCGAGCTTCAGCCCGTTCAGCGCATAGATCGCGGAAAATACCTGCCCGCGGACGAAATCGTCGTTGCTGTTCGGCACGACGTGGCTCTTCAGTGCGTCGATGATGCCGTCGATCAACCGCTCGAAGGATGCACTCATGCTGCAGCCTCCAGTGCACGCTCGAAGGCCCGCACGATCGAGGGCATTTGGCTTGCCATCACCGCAAGGCGCATGTCGTTGAAGCGATCCACCTCAAACGCACGCACCGCGCACATCTGGATCGCCGCGGCCTGATACAGCGCATAGGCCTCGTAGAAGGCGAGGCTTTTGTCCGAAACCGGAATGCCGGAGGCGCGCTGATAAAGATCGATCACCTCCGCGCACTCGAGCACACCATAGAGCTTGCGGCTTCTGGCGTTGAAGGTCGGCATCATTGCCCAGGCCAGATCCTCGTGGGGATCGCCCAGATGAGTGAGCTCCCAATCGAGAATGGCGGTGATCCGCCCCTTGTGCTCGATGAAATTTCCGATCCTGTAGTCGCCATGCACGATGGTACAGCGCGGCGGCTGCGGACAATTCTCGTGCAGCCAGCGCCCGCCCCAGTCGAGCAGCGGATAGTAGCGCGCCGTCGGACGGGCGAGCGAGGCGCGCCAGCCGGCGATTGCGCGCAACTCGGCACGCTGTTCACCTTGTTGCAGCGATGCAAATGGGGTTGCACCTGGGTCGATGCGGTGCAGCGATGCGAGGATCTTGACGAACTGCCGGGCAATTGCGCGCTTGTGGTCCGGATCGAGCTCGCTCGCTGCCCAGGGCGCGGGAACGTCGCCCTCGACATGCGCGCAGATGAAGAAAGGAAAGCCGATCTCGGCGCCATCCTGCTCTGATGACACCAGCGTCGGCACCGGAACATTGCTGCCGACCAGCGACTGCAGCGCATAGACCTGAGGCAGCACCGAGTAAGGCGCAAATAACCCGCTTGGAGGACCGACACGCAGGATCAGCTTGCGATCTCCTTCAGCCGCAGAGCGCGCCACGAAGGCGAAAGTGATCCAGGAGAAGCCCGACGATTTGCGGCCGAAGCTGACAATCTCCGTCCGGCTCCCGGATACCCGCGACAGATGCTGAGCGAGCGCCGTCCGCACCGCATCGTCATTCACTACGGCGGGACGAGCGAGCTCCGGCGCATCGTCGGATCGTTTCGTAGCCTCCCGCATCAATTGACCGACCTCGTATAGCCCTGCCACTTCTCCTCGCGCAGCGCCGACTTCATGATCTTGCCGGAGCCGGTCAGCGGCAGCGGCTCGAGGCGGATGTCGACCGAGCGCGGACATTTGTAGCCCGCAATCAGGGTGCGGCAGTGCGCGATCACCATTTCAGAATCGAGGCGCTTGCCGTCCTTCGGCACCACGATCGCGTGCACCGCCTCGCCCCATTGCGGATCGGGCACCGCAATGACGGCGCATTCCTTCACATACTCATGCTGGAAGATGGCGTTCTCCACCTCGCCGGAATAGACGTTCTCGCCGCCGGAGACGATCATGTCCTTCAGGCGATCGACGATATAGACAAAGCCGTCCTCATCCATCCAGGCGCCGTCGCCGGTATGCAGCCAGCCATTGCGCAGCACGCGGGCGCTTTCCTCGGGCTTGCGCCAATAGCCGAGCATCACGCCGGCCCCGCGGATCGCGATCTCGCCGACCGTGCCGCGCGGAACTTCGTTGCCCGCCGGATCGATGATGCGGATTTCGACACCAGGCGCCGCCCGCCCCGCCGACTTCCGCTTCCCCGCCAGCGGCCCTTCGAGCGCGTGATATTCCCAGGGCAGGATCGTCGCGAGTGCCGCGCTCTCGGTCATGCCGTAGCCCTGGTGGAAGCGCCAGCTCGGCAGCACGCGCATTAGCTTGACCAGCAGCGCGTCCGGCATCGGAGACGCGCCATATTCGCAATCCTTCACGCTGCTGAGGTCATACGTCCCAAAGGACGGATGATTGAGCATCATGTTGAGCATCGTCGGCACGAAGAGGCAGTAATCCACCTTGTGCTCGGCGATGGTCTTCATCGCGAGTTCGGGCTCGAATTTCGGGATGGTGACGTGAGTGCCGCCCACAAGCGTGAGCGCGATCATCGGCGATGTGCCGGCCAGATGGAACATGCCGGCTGAGTGCAGATACCTGGTGTCTTCGCGGAAGCGCAGCGCATAGATCCAGACCAGCGATTCATAGATGATGTTGGCGTGCGACAGCATCACGCCCTTGGGGAAGCCGGTGGTACCGCCAGTGTAGAAGATGCCGGCGAGATCGTTGTAGGCGCCTGAGGCATCCTCGACCGGCGCGTGCGCAATGAGCTCGTCGTACCCCTGCATGCCTTCGGGGACCAGTCCCTCGTCGAGATAGATCATCGCAGTGAGTGATTTCGCGCCGCGCAGCGCGGATCCGATCTGGGCAAAGGCCTTGTCGACCAGCAGCAGCTTTGGCGTGGAGTCGTCGATCGCGTAAGTGTTCTCCGCGACCGCCCAGCGCGTGTTGAGCGGCACCGCGACCGCGCCGGCCCAGGCGATGGCATAGAGCGCCTCGATATAGAGATCGCTGTTGAGCGCGAGGATCGCGACGCGATCGCCGGCCTCGACGCCGAGCCGCTGCAGTCCGCCCGCGGCACAGGCAACGCGGCGGCCGATCTCCTTCCAGCTCCGCGACCGTCCGGCATGGATGGTGCCCGGTAAATCTTTGCGTAACTGCACCGCCGAGATGAGCGCCTGCGTCAGCTTCATGTTTCCTCCTCGCCGTCATGCGGCCGCGCACGCCCGCGGATGTTTCCGTCATGCGTGAGGCCGATAACGCTGCCCGGAGATTCTAGTTGATAATCCGGACAGACGGTCTATTATTACACGACCAACGCGACGGGTAAAGCCCTTGAAGGCACCGCCGCCGGGATCAACGAGCCCCGCAAAAGAGGGCGTTATGGGAGGGGAAGATGCGGAAGCCAATCGTCACGCTTGCAGTGTGGGCGTTCGCGCTCACCGGCGCGCTCGGAACAGCGAACGCCCAGAAGGCCTATGGTCCCGGGGTCAGCGACACCGAGATCATCCTCGGCGCCAATGCGCCCTACAGCGGACCGGCGTCGATCTATGCGAGCTTCCCGAAGACCATGCTCGCCTATTTTGCGATGCTGAACGAGAAAGGCGGCATCAATGGCCGCCACATCAACTTCCTGACCCGCGACGACGCCTATAGCCCTCCCAAGACGGTCGAGGTGACGCGCGCGCTGGTCGAGAACGACAAGGTGCTCGCGATCATGGCGCCGTTCGGAACGCCGACCAATGCCGCGATCCAGAAATATCTCAACAGCAACGAGGTCCCGCAGCTTCTCGTGCAGAGCGGTGGAACGCGCTGGAACGACCCGAAGCAGTTTCCCTGGACGACGCCCTACTCGCCGACCTACGTCAACGAGTCCCGGATCATTGCGCGCTACGTCCTGCGCGAGAAGCCGGATGCCAAGATCGGCGTGTTGCTGCAGGCCGACGACATCGGCAAGGATTTTGCGCTCGGTCTGAAGCAAGGGCTTGGCGCCAAGGCCGACACCATGATCGTCAAGGAAGCGATGTATCAGTCGACCGAACCGACGATCGACTCTCAGATCGTGAACCTGAAAGCATCGGGCGCCGATACCATCCTGATCGCGGCGCAGAACAAATTCGCCTCGATGGCGATCCGCAAGATCCACGAGCTCGGATGGAAGCCGCTGATCTTCCTCGGCTCGACCGCTAATTCGATCGCCGGCGTGCTGGTGCCGGCGGGCATCGAGGCGTCGACCGGCATCCTCACCACAACCTCCTACAAGACGCCCAACGATCCGGAGTGGGCCAACGACAAGGGCATGACCGACTATCTCGCGTTCGCCGCGAAGTACATGCCGGGGATGGACCCGAACGATGTGATCGCGGTGACCGGCTACACCACAGCCCAGCTCGGCGCGATCATCTTGCAGCGCTGCGGCGACAATCTCACGCGGGAGAATGTGCTGAAGCAGGCCACCAATCTCAGCGGCATCGAGCTGCCGATGCTGCTCCCGGGCATCACGATCCAGACCACGCCGCAGGACTACGCTGCGATCACCGAGCGCCGCTTCGCTCGCTTCGACGGCAAGACCTGGGTGCTGTTCGGCGACATCGTGGGCGCGGGCCCGGCGAAGGACTGACTCCGCGCTACGCATCCAACCGACCGAACCGGCTCAAAGACTAAGGATAAGAACAATGTTGACAGCCCAGGACGATCTCATCGGCCACCAGACGCCAGAGCCGTATGCCAAGGCAGGCGGCGGCGACGTCCGCTTCACCGAGCGCTACTGGTACACCGCGCACCCGATCGACGGCAGCGAGCTGCTGATCGATATCGGGCTCGGCTACTACCCGAACCGCAACGTGATGGACGGCTTTGCCGGCATCACTATCGGCCGCCGCCAGCACAATTTCCGTGCCTCGCGGCGGCTCGGGACGCGTCCGCTGGAGACGGAGGTCGGCGGGCTCAAGATCGAGATCGTCGAGGGCATGGGCCAACACAGGCTGTCACTTGCCGAGAACCTGTCCGGCATCAGCTTTGAGCTTGAATTCAAAGCGAGCTTCCCCGCGGCGCGGGAGAAGCAGAATTTTCGTGAGCGCAACGGCGTCGTCGAGGAAGACCTCTCCCGCGTCTCGCAATTCGGGCGCTGGCGCGGCTGGATCGCGGTCGATGGAAAGCGCTACGTCATTGAACCCGAGTTGTGGTGGGGCCAGCGCGACCGCTCCTGGGGCTTGCGCTCGGAGATGCGAACCGACGAAACGCGGCCGCCGGTTGCGACCCATCGCAATTTCTTCTGGACCTGGTCGATGTTCCAGTTTCCGCAGTCGGCGCTGTCGATCTTCATCAAGGAGCGCACGCCCGGCAAGCCGCATTACCTCTCGGGCACGGAGTTTCGCCGCGAGGCGGACGGATCGGTGTCGCATCGCGAGGTCACGTCGGTCGAGCACAACATCGAATGGGCCGACGATCCGCTCGGTCAAACCATTTCGACGGCCGACTTCACCTTCACTTTCGATCGCGGCGAGCCGCGGCGCGTCAGGATGCACGGATTGCCGACCCGGTTCTATCTCAAGGCCGGCATGTACGGCGGCCTGCAAGGCTGGACCCATGGCGACGACCGCGGCGAGAATCATGTCGGGCACGACATCTGGAACCTCGACGATGCCGCAACCCGCGCCATCGCGCGTACGCTGTCGGATCATGTCGTCCGGCTCGAGAGCGGCAACGAGACCGGATTTGGCATCAGCGAATATGGCGTTGCCGCCGGCTATCCGCTCTATCAGGGACCGCAGAAATTCCCGGCCATGTGATCGGGATGGAACGGCAAGCCATGCGCGTCGCGGAGAGCAACGAGGCCGCGTGCGATCCGTGGGATAACCAGGCAGCCGAGGCGCTGGTCTCGCTCGAGACCATCGCACCGCTCCGCTATCGCAGCCGCTTCGGCGACGGCAATCTCAACGGTCGTTCTTATGGCGGCCAGATCCTCGGGCAGGCGATGATGGCCGCGACGCTCAGCGCGCCCGAGGATCGCCCGGCCGCCATGCTGCAGCTCTTGTTCCTGCGCGGCGCCGATCCCGGCCGGCGCATCACCTTTGACCCGGAGGTCCTGCAGGTCGGCAAGCATTCTCCTCCCGCCATGTCGTCGGCAGCCAGGACGGCGGACGAACCATGCTCAGCGCGCAGGCCACGTTCTGCGCGCCACAGCCGGGCCCGCGGCACGCAGTATCGTTTGCGCCGCCGGAGGATCCCAAAAGCCTGCCCGATCTGACCATGATCCCCGACGCGCTGATGGCGCAGTTGCGGCCGCTCGGTCCCTACTCCCCGCAGATCAAGCCCAGCATGGATTTTCGAATTCCCGAGATCGAACATCAGCTCTCGGCCGCGACCGCAGGACCTTGCCTGCGCTTCTGGATCAGATGCCGGCAGCCACTCGCCGCCGGTTCGCGCGCCCAGGCCGCGGTGTTTGCCTATCTCTCGGATTGGTGGCTCAACTTCTCCAGCGTCGGCGGCCATCTCCGCGATCTGCAGTCACGGACGCCGCTCTATCTGTCGAGCCTCAACCACTGCATCTGGTTTCACCGAGCATTCTCACCGGATGCGTGGATGCATGTCGCAACCGAAAGTCCCTCCTCCAATGGCGGCCGCGGCTTGTCGGTCGCCCATGTCCACGATCGCGACGGGACAATGCTTGCGACCTCGATCCAGGAAACTCTGATGGTTCATCCCGACGCCAGAGCATGATGCTTTTATACGGAAACGTAACCTGAGTTTTTGAAGTAGTTGGTGCACTCCTCCTTGGAGAAGAGATCGAGGAGTTCACCGGCCTTTCGCCAGGTTGTCTCCACACGAGGCTCTGCAGCTCGCATGATCAAGGTGTGGTTTCCCGGGATGCCACCATGAACAAATCCTAGCGGCTTCTCTCCCAGCGGATTCCGGCGCGAGAAGCACGGCTGGAAGCCGACGCGGTAGCCTGCCAGGCATGGAATGCGCGCATGCTGGCGTTCTCCAGGGGCACGGGCGCGTGGCCAGTCTTGCTCGCTATGTAGAATGGGCACGGCCCCAGCCTTGGAGGAACTGGGGCCGTGGGGGGCATCGTGGTGTCTGGGTTTGGGGGACTTCGACACCTCGCGTGGAATGGAATTGAGAACCCGCCCGGTCGCCCTGGTCAATAACTCAAACGGGTCACCTCGTTCGGTGCAGACCGTGCAAGGTCTCGCCGGCGAGAAACTCTTGTGCGACCTGACGCTTGAACTCCAGGCTGTGAATGCGGTGCTTGAGGCCGTGCGCGCCATTGGTGATCGAGGGCGTGTTGCGCGCTACGATCGGCACGATCTCGCCGAAGCCCAGCGTCACGATGGCCAGATAATCCCCCTTGAGCCTCAGCGTCGGCGCGCCGAACAATACTCCGAAGAAGGCAGTGACCACACCGTATATCGTGACACGCTATCCGAAGGCTTCAGCCACTTCGTCACCTCCATAGCTGCTCCGGTTGCTTCCGGCTGGAGCGTTTGCCGGGTGGGACTTGCACCCACTGGAAAGCGCCGCCTTATCACGGCGCACGCCAACAGCGGTCATTCCGCAACCGCGTAGATGAGTGCTGCCCTCACCAGGAAGCGAGGCGGCGCATCGGGTGGAGCGGGTACAAACGCCGCAAGCCATTTGAAGCGCCTCGCCTTTACGTTTTCGGTACACAGGCTTGACCTTGACGCCCGCGCGTCGCAGGTTTCGGGGCGCCGCGCGCGGCTCGTGCGCCCAACAAGCAGAATCGATCTTTCATGGCATTCGTGCAGTTCACGCAACCGGACGATCAGCCCATCGTCATCAACACGGATAGGATCGTGACCGCCACACCACTGCCCGACGGACAAGGCACGCGCATCACCTTCAACAACGGTGGCCATCAGGACGTGAAGCAACTCATCGCTGACGTGCTGCGGCAGTTGAACATAAGCGCGTAGGCTCAGGACATCGCCGCCTGGGCGAACCATTCCGCCGATCAAGTGAGATCGTGCACTTTCTTGAGGGCTGCCCAATGTCGCAGATGGGTCATTGAACAAGCAAAACGGCCTCAGTGCGCGCACATCTGAGGCCGTTTGGGACCTCCCGCCGGGGGTGGGCAAAATGTCGACCGGTCGGTGGCTTGGCTTTCGGAGATAGGATCGCCGATTGCTGAGGACCAAGACCAGCCCAGGTGAATGGGTCCGTCCCAATCTGAAATATTTAGCGTCCTGATCGCCCCGCGGATGGCGCGCTGGCCCTGTTTTGACCCTTGAGTCGCTCTGTAACCACTAATTCGTAAGCCCCCGGCGAGGGCCGTCTTCCCGGATTGTGTTCGAGCGTGAGATGGTTTGCTCATTGATTTGCAAACAAATGAGCAAACGTGACGACGGTTACGGTTCTGTCCGGTCCAGAGCGGCGACGGCGGTGGACGACTGCCGAGAAGCTTCGGATCGTGGAGGAGAGTCTGGCGCCTGGGGCCAGTGTTGTCGAGGTTGCTCGACGACATGATGTCCACCGCAATCTGGTCACGGCCTGGCGGCGGCAGGCACGCACAGGCGTCCTCGCTTTCGAACCTGGGCCGATGCAGCGGCAAGCTGACGAGGTCGGTTTTGCGGCGGTCTCCATTTCGCCAGACCGGCAACCGTTGACCTCGCCCTCCGGGACCTGCGGCGCGATCGAGATTGAGTTCGCGGCCGGGGCTCGGATGCGGATCACGGGCGCGGTTGACGCGACGACGCTGAAGGCAGTTGTCGCGGCGCTGACGGAAGGGCGGTCACGATGATCCCATTGCCGGCCGGCGTGCGGGTATGGCTCGCGACCGGCTATACCGACATGCGGAAGGGCTTTCCGTCGCTGATCGGACCGTCGCCCCACGCGATTATCCCGCGGCCCTCACCGGACGGTTACACTAATTCGGCAACCGAACACGAATTAACTGGCTATTTGGTTCGATCGGGATCCATATAGCTCCATCGCCGCCGCATCACGGGCATCCACCGGTGACAGAGAGTGTTGCGCTCCCGCCTATTCGAGGGGAGGCATCATATGCCCCAATCTCAACGCATGTCGTCCGCCATTCCGCCGGTTGCATTTGGGCGCCCCGCCTGTCCGAAGTGCAAGGCCGAGATGATGCTTACCAGCATCGAGCCAGCACGCCCAGGCGTCGACTTGCATACGTTTGAATGTGCTGTCTGCAATCACGTAGTTACGGCCCTGGCCGCGTATGAAGATCCTATGAAGTCCAAGGCTCTTGGACGCTGGCTTCAAGGCGATTTGCACTCGCCGAAGTAGTTAAGTGTAAACACAAAAGGGCAAATTAGGTCTCGAGCTCCCGGGAAACTCCGATGCGACTTTCGACCCACCGACAAAAAATTGCGTAGTAAGCAAACGCAAAAGGAGGAGGAAATGAGGGATTACACATACGAACGTCAGGTGCCCACCGCGGCCTTGCGTAAGGCACGAAAAGCCTTCAAGGAGGCCGACGTCAAGGTAGCGATGACCGAGTATGAACGCACTCAAAAGGCGTTCCATGCAAACTACGAGCGGTTAAAGGCGGAGCGATTGGCTCGCGACGCCGAAGCAGCGCGGAAGCTCAAAACCTGATCGGAGGCTTTCGGTCAAATCTGAGTAGCTCCTCGAACCTGCTAGGCTGAAATATCTTGCGGTACTCGTCGGTGATCTGCACCTGCCATCCGGCCCTAACTAGAGTGCGAGCTTTCGCAACCGCCAGCATTGGACTGACATGGCTCGCAACGACGGTTTCCCGTCCTCCTTCCTCGCATGAATGCTGAACGTCATCGCATCCTCAAAAGAGAAAGGCCGGCGGGCGTTACGCCGCTCTGCGGGACTATTAGCTACAACCACTGATGGCCCGGCACCGCCTGGTCATACGTTGGTCGGTATCTGCCCCTCAGCGAAAGCCAGCATAGATGCGTGCGCTCGACACCCCGTCCCTCCCACCACTGGGTGTGACAGTCACACTGTCCTTTACGACAGCTAGGTCACTGCAAGCGTCGATCCGGTGTCACGACCGAAATGACCAATGTCTCAATTGGGTCACAAGCGCCGGTCAGGGGTAGGCGGGACTTCGTCCGGTGCACCCCTGACAACCGACGTGCCAACGGCTTACGCGCTCTTCGGTTCGGGGCCAAAGGCAGAATCTCATTCGATCACGTCGTCGGCGCGGGCGGGGCTTGTCGGTGAGAGCTCAATCACCACCGTTTTGGCGATGTGGAGATTAATCCTGAGATAAAATTTGGTGGGTCGCTCGAAAGGCAACTCGGCTGGCTTCGCACCCTCCAGAATGCGATCAACTTGTGAGATCAAGTGCGTAGCGTCCATGAGATCGGGCCCAAACGACATAAAGGCGGTCATTGGCGACCCAGTCGGGCGAAGAAAAAATCGCAGGTTCGACCTCAACACCTCAGTCTTCACCAAGTTCTCCGATATGATGTTGGGCATAGAGCTCGGGGCCGATCTTCGTGACGAGATCGATCTGAATTTCCAGAAAGTCGATGTGCTCTTCCTCATCGTGCATCAGTGTCTCAAACAGCCCTCGTGTCACGTAATCTTTGACCAAATGGCAATAGGTCGCGGCTTCAGCGTAGAGGGAGTGCGCTGACAATTCGGCCTTTAAGTCGCTATCGAGCACCGCCTTCACGGTTTTCCCGATATGAAGCGACTCCAGCGTCTGCATATTGGGAAATCCATCGAGGAAGATGATGCGTTCGATGAGCTTGTCAGCGTGCTGCATCTCTTCAATGGATTCCTTGCGCCATGTCTTGGCGAGCGCCTTGTAGCCCCAATTGTCGAGCAGACGGTAGTGCAGCCAGTACTGGTTCACCGCGGTGAGCTCGTGGCGCAGCGCTTTGTTGAGGTATTCGATAACGTTCTTATCGCCCTTCATGCTCTGCTCCTTTCGCGGGGTGCCACTTGGGGGTGATTTATCCACGACCTAGCTTACCACAAGCGGCAGGCTCAAAAGTCGCGAAAGCGGACGCGGCCACCTCACACTGGCTCGCCGTTCAGCCGGGGTCCTGCTTTTCGCAGGGAGAAGTATCGACTACAAATGGCGCAGCGAAATAAAACAGAAGAGTTCTGTCCATGATCGAGGGGATCAGCGCGGTCACACTGGGCATCCACGAAATGCCACGGGCAGTCCGATTCTACCGCGCGCTCGGGTTTGAGGTCCTGCATGGCGGCGAAGAGTCGTCATTCACCAGCTTTCGGACGGGGACAGGCTATCTCAACCTCATCGCCCAGCCTGCCGAGCGGCGCTGGTCCTGGTGGGGCCGGGTAATCTTCTATGTTACCGATGTCGATGAAATCTACGCAAAAGCCCTGGCGATGGGCCTCAAGCCATCGACCGCGCCCCGCGATGCCGAATGGGGCGAACGCTTCTTTCATCTCATTGATCCGGACGGTCATGAATTGAGTTTCGCGCGGCCTTTGCTTCCGGTTTCCGTCCAATAGCAGATCGAAGCGGCCGGCCATTCCAAGAGGCGCCTGGAGGGCGTATGGTGCTTCGATTTTCCGCTGACCCTGGGAGGCAATTATGCAGTTCAGGACAACGGGGCTGTTGCTGCTCGGCGCGTTGGCGCTTCCCGCCTCCGGGACCGCACAAACCACCCCGGCTCCACCGGCAATTACACGAACAGTGGTCGCCGCAACCAGACTGCCAACCGTCACCGACGTGCCGCTCTATTTCAAAGCGGTGAGCGTCACCCTTCAACCGGACGAGATGACCGGCATCTCGGCGGCCAATGGCATCCTCTACCAGATGTCAGGTTCGACCCAGGTCGCTCTCGATGGCTGGGCTAAAAGGCTCAACGCTGGAGAGGGGCTGTTCATCGCCGGCGGAAAGAACGCGGCGCTGAGGGGAGGCGCCAACGGGCCATCTACTTTCCTCCATTTCTTGCTTGCTCCCGCCGGTGACCTGGATCGGCCTGCCGAGACGACATCTGCCCCTGCGAGAGAATTATATCGCTCTGTGAATCCGATCCCCGACCTGAAGCCAGGCGCTTACGATCTCAATCTCACGCGAGTCACGTTTCCGGCAGGGATGCCCTCCAACCCGCCACACCATCGGTCAGGGGCCGCTCTATACATCATCCTGTCCGGCACCGGCGCCAACACGGTCGGCGGCAAGACAGAAGCAAGGGGACCGGGTTCCTTGATCTTCGAACCGTACGGCCTCGTGCACCAATGGGGAAGCCCCGGCCCCGAGCCGCTGATTTTCCTGGCCTTCAATATCAATCCGGAAGGCGTGGCAGCAGTGCTTCCAGGCGCACCAGCAAAGAATCAATAGCGACTTTGCTCGGGAAAGTTGGCGGGCTTGCTGAAACAGAAAGGCCACCATCCTGACATCTGCTTCGGCTGGAGCTATGCTACTGTCTCTCTGAACACCGAGAAAATCGGAGGATGGCAACGAACGGTCGCACCGTCCCCGTGTTCGGCGGAACCGGCTTTCTCGGCCGCCGCATCGTTCGGCATCTGCGCTCTCGCGGATTTCCCGTTCGGGTCGCGTCAAGGCATCCAGATCAGGGGCACAGATTGTCTGGTCGTGATGATCCGCAACTTCAATCCGTAGGGACCAACATTCACGACGAGCGGTCAGTCGCGGACGCGCTTGCCGGCGCCTACGGCGTTGTAGATGCGGTTAGCCTTTACGTCGAACACAGCCAGGAGACCTTTCAGCTAATCCGCGCATCGCACGCCGATGTTAGCTGGCTGCAACAAACCCTCGATCGGGACAGTCAAAGACTGGGAGTGCGCATCAGCTTTACATCGGACGGGCGGCTCACGCTTTCTTGGGCACCGGCTTCTTGATCGACCCCAATCACGTCATCATCTAAACGGGCCAGCGTTTGCGCCGCTTGCTTCACTTCGCGGAATGATTTTCCGCTTGTCCTCGGCAACGCCAAGATATAATTCCTTCACATCCTCATTTGCGGCGCGCCTCGCCATCCGTCACGACGCGTCCATTCTCGAGAATATATCCGTGGCTGGCGTATTTGAGCGCCATGTTGGTGTTCTGCTCGGCGAGAAGCTTCCTTGACGTTGAGATCCTTCACGATCTCGAAGATCTCTTCGACGATCTACGGCGCGAGCCCCATCGAAGGCTCGTCGAGCATTCTTCGGGCATCGTTCGTGATTCAAAAGCAAATGAGCGGACGACTCGATGCCGCAACAGGATCGCTCCCCTTGCGTTATCGTTCTCAAGCCGCTTTGACTTCCGACCTATCGAGCTTGACGCCACCGCCCTCGATCAGCATGACCCTGTTCAGCAGTTTCACGAGTGCATAGACGGCTTCGATCGCAGGTGCGGGGGTCTTCGTGAGCTTCGCCATCTCGAGAATCGAACCGATCAAAGCCTCGGTTTCAAGGGAGCGGCCGGCTTCGACATCCTGCAGCATCGACGTCTTGTGCGCGCCGACCGCTTCAGCACCGGCGATGCGCTTGTCGATGGTGACGCGGAAGGTGACGCCGAGCTTTTGCGCGATGTCCTGGGCTTCCTTCATCATGGCCGCCGCGAGTTCGCGCGTCTCCGCGAACTGGCAAATGTCCACCAGCGTAGCATGGGTTAGCGCCGAGATCGGGTTGAACGAGAGATTGCCCCACGCCTTGAGCCAGATCTCCGAACGGATATCCGTTAATACCAGTGATTTCAGTCCGGCCTTGATGAAGACATCGTGCAATTCCTTGACGCGCTCAGTCTCCTTGCCGTCGAGTTCGCCGATCGGGAAGCGGTCGCCTTCGACGTGGTGGATGACGCCCGGCGCCGTTGCTGCCGCCGCGGGATAAACCACGCAGCCGATGATGCGGTTCGGATCGATATTCTTGGTGAGGATGCCGGAGGGATCGAGGCTCTCCAGCCGGCGATTGTCGTACTGGCCGCCGAGCCTTTGGAAGTACCACCATGGCAGGCCGTTCTGCACGGTCAGCACCACGGTGTCCGGACCCAGCAGTGAGTCGATATCCCGTACCACCTTATCGAGGAAGTGCGCCTTCACCGCCAGCACGACGATATCCTGCTTGCCGGCCTCGGCCGGCTTGTTGGCGGCTTTCATTCTGGCGATGTGAACCTTGCCGTCATGCCATTCCAGCTTCAACCCGTTCTTCTGAATCGCGGCGAGGTGCGCACCCTGGTCGATCACGGTGACGTCCTCGCCTGCGAGAGCAAACCTGGCCGCCAGCAGGCCACCGATGGCGCCTGCGCCAACCACGCAAATCCTCTTCTGTCTGGGTGGGGCGCCTAACAGGTACGGGCTTGGCAATACCTGATCGAAAACGCTGCTGAGGCTGCCAACGCCATCGATGACAATGTCGACGACGTTATGGGCATCACCCATGGTACCGGCACCAAGCGAAGTGCCGCAGGCAATGATATCGCCGGGCATCAGCGTCACGTCTTTGGAAATCGCGGCGACAAGCTTATGGGGTGGGAAGAACATGTCGGCGACCGGGTAGTTCTGCCGCTCCTTGCCGTTAAGGATCGTTTTGACCGACAGTTTCATCGGATCGACATCGGTCGCAATCACCGGCCCGAATACGCCAAAGGTGTCAAAACTCTTCGCGCGCGCCCATTGTTCGAACGATTTATCCTTGCGCAGCAGATCGACGGCGGTGACATCATTCACGCAGGTATAGCCAAAGATATAGTCGCGGGCTTCAGCTTCGCTGATGTTGAAACATTTTTTGCCAATGACGACGCCAAGCTCGCCCTCGTAGATGATCCTTCCAGCGTAGGTTGCCGGACGTTGGATTGGACAGCCCGCGGGCCAATAAGCGTTCGGAGCCTTCAGGAACCAGAGCGGCTCTTTCGGCTGCTGGAAATCGTTCTTCGCCGCGAGCTGATGGAAATTGTTCCACAAGCAGATCATCTTCGAAGGCTGGCACGGGATCGACAGCCGGACATCGGACAGCTTCAGCGTCTCGCGAGTCGGCTTCGCAGCTGCGAACATGTCACCGCTGTGTACCGTAATCATTTCGCCTTCGATCGTGCCGAATCCCGTTTTCCCACCGTTCTCAAAGCGAATCCAATGAGCCATCGAACGTCTCCTCTATTTTTTGCGTCGCAAGATAGATTCATGATTTGCGCCTGAGCGCGTCACTTCGGTCCTTCCGAAACAGCCAGAGGAAAGTCGGCGCGTAGCACGCCGACCACCGCGGCATCAATCACGAGAATAGCAACACCGGTCGCAAGGGGAACATTCTAGTTTCCGGCGAGATCGATCAGCCAGCCGAAGCCACCGGTGAGGTGACGCCCGCAATCGCGACGCCCATGATGATATGGACGCTGCCCAATCCAGCATATTCCTTTGAGATGTCCATGGGCACCGCATACATCGGCGCGATCGTGCGCTCGAGGAAGACGGGGCGTTGAAAGGCGGTCATCCTCTACCACCTGTTCGACGGGCCGCAAGCAATCAGCAGCGCTGTTTTTGCGGCTTTAGGAAACTCGGTTTTCAAGGTCTGCGAGGTTGGCTCGGCCGCGGTGCAACCGTAGGAACTATTCTGGGTGCTCAGATCGAGCCGGCCGACGAGCGGTTGCCTTTGTCGGATCTGTTCAAGGCCACGGAAGTCCTGGCTCTCACCCTGCTTGATCAATTGGGCCAGGAAGCCGTCGCGTGAAGGTCACTTCAAGCTCAAACCGCTCAGAGCAGCGCCGAACCTAATTGTGGCGCTGGTCTGGCAGATGAGGCAGGAGATCCAGCGCCTTCGGCATCTGCCTGACCGCTTCTGCCGTCGCCGAGCGCTCGTCTCAGCCACCGCAAGCACCGGCTTGCGTCAGTGCCGCTGTCATATTCGTCGATCGTCTGTTTCATCATCTGACCTCGCGCTGAAGCGCCTGACGGGCACAGGCACGCGATGCCGGGCCTGTTACGGAATGGCCGCGCTCGGTTGGGCTAAGGAGGCGGTCATTGAGGTCAAGACATTCCAGACCAGGATAGCGATCCTGCCGCCACGATGCTACGTTAGGTGATCAACTCGGCTGCGACGCCACGACGGCGGAGATCTCTTCAAGAAGCGCCGCGTGCTGTTTCCAGGGTATGCGGTCGACACTCATCTGCGGTCGCCCGGGATGCTCGGCCCGGCTGTCATCAACCGCCTGCCCGGTCTCCACCGCCGCCGACAGGAACAGCTGATCCATATCACGATTGAAATAGTGTAGAAGAGCGTCCCGCAACGCCGGCTTGGTGCAGGCCATTGCAGCAAGGAGCCCATAAGCTCCCCAGTTCGATACGCCGGCGACGATGAGCGCATCAACCGGGGTCGTTGCTGCGATCACCTCGCCGTTGGGAATTCCGCGTTCGATGATTTCCTTGGGCAGGGATCCCATCCCGATTTCATTGCCGCCGTCCCCGATACCGATCGTGTGCCAGCGACGCTTCGCGGCGGGGTCGCTAAAGAGAAGATGGAGCGGTGCCGTTTCGCGCGACATATCCCATCCGTGCTCCCGATGAGGCTTTCCATCCGAACCCGGAGAAGCCCGCTCAATTGCGATCAAGTGAGTGATCGGCCGATCGCCTGTTTCGAGATACTGTCGTAGGCGAAGAACCGAACTCTCCGTCGTCGACACGATCTCAAGATTCACGGGCGCCGGCAGCGCATCGACTACGGCCCACACCGCCTTTGCGCACGGTGCATCGGTAATGACCGTTACCGGGATCCCCACATTTGCGAGGCCCGCGGCCAGATGGGCCATCCCCACAAGCCCATCCGTTTCTGGAGAAGGCGGCTCCGCGTGCCGGATATAGAAACCGGTGACGATGCCAACGTGCGCGTTGGGCGTGTTCATGATAACCTCTGCGGCGCGGGCGAGATTGCCTTTTGCCCACTCGGTCATCTGGCTGATGTCGCGTTTGACTCTGCGCCCGATGATTGCCTCGATCCGGGCTACGGCCTCATTCACTGTCTCCACCTCGACTTGCAGCGTATCCAGGGATAGTTCGTCAGGTTCGTGTTGGCTTCTGGGGATGGAATAGCTCTTCGACGGACTGTTTCGGGTCCTTGATGCAAGAGCGGTCCTTGCGATCGTTCTTCTGGGCCTCGAGCTTCTGCAGAAAACGGAAACGCGGCGATCGGGTCGCGTGCCCCGATCGCCCGTGCTTGGTCATGCCGAAACCCTTTTGGCCCCCATGCGTCATTTGATCACCAACGAAAGCCGTGCAGCTCATCTCTTGCACCCGGGAGCTGCCACCGGAGGCCAAAGCTTCATGCGGTTCGCCGAGAATAGCCCTGATCGTCAGGAGGCGCGAGGCTGGGACAGTCGGTTTGTGCGGCGCACCGAGACGCGCAAAGCTACTCCCGGATCAGAGGCACGAAGCGGACGGGCGCTATGATCGTAGTTGTGGTCGTTCCGTCGGCGTGTTTTGCCAACACCGTAAGCTCCTGGACCACGACATTGGGCCAAGCATCGATCTTCTTGGTTGAGGACGAAGCCCTCATCCGAATGATGATTGCCAGATGGTGGAGGAGCTTGGGCATCGGGTCGTCGCTGAGGCGGGCAGCGTCCGCGATGCGGAACCGCTTGCTCAGACCTCCGCATTCGATTTGGCTATTCTCGACGTCAATGTAGGCGGCCAGGAGATCAATCCGGTGGCCGAGGCCATTGCTCGCCGAGGACTGCCGTTCCTGTTCGTGAGCGGATACAGCGCGACCGTGTTGCCCGCCCAATTCTCGGGGGTGCCACTCCTCCGGAAGCCATTCCTTATCGAGCAACTGAAC
Organism: Bradyrhizobium sp. ISRA464; assembly: GCF_029910095.1. Lineage (NCBI taxonomy): Bacteria > Pseudomonadati > Pseudomonadota > Alphaproteobacteria > Hyphomicrobiales > Nitrobacteraceae > Bradyrhizobium > Bradyrhizobium sp. ISRA464. The sequence goes on from NZ_CP094526.1 coordinate 5,954,192, forward strand.
GACGCGATCAACGCTCTCCTCGATCGACGCGGCGCGGTTGTTTTGAAGTCCGATTAAGCTCGGCAACCTTCGGCAAATTCAAATCCCAAACGAGTGCCGGATTTGTCGCAGCATCGCCATGGTGGCGTCGGTGTACCGACCATGGGTAAGATACTGATCGACCTGCGATGCACCAAGCAGCGCGAGGGCTGCAATTGCGAAGCCTTTGAGCATGGGCCTCTCCTTCGGAAAGACCGCCAACCGGGCTGGTCGGGTTCAAAACAATTTCGGATTCGCTGCCGCTGATCGCGACCTGCCTGCAATGGATGGGGATGCTGGCACCAATTGGTAGCCAACCGATAAATGGCGACCGTCGATTGGCCCGAGAAGGGGTCGCCACGAGACGCGGCCAGGTTTCCTTGTCGATCGCGCACCTAGACTAGAACATTTATGGGGTCATAAAACGCGGTATGGCCATGACTGAAACGGAGCAAGAACGGTTAAGCGTGTTCATTTTGATCATGAATGCCGAGCCACTCTCTTGGCAGTCGATGGCACGTGGCGGCGCGACTGCATCCTCATCGACATTTCCGAAACGGGAGCAAGGCTCAGCATAGAAGGCTCGCCATCGTGCTCCGAGCCCGACAGTTCTTCTTGTTGCTTTCCTCGACCGGGCTGGCGTTCCGGCGTTGCGAGCTGGTTCGGCTCGAGGGGGCGGAAGTGGGCGTCCACTTTGTGACTCAAGGGGCTGTTCGCGCACCATCCGCACACCCAGCTCCAGCTTCAGACCATTAAGCTGCAATGGAATTGCTCTGCGCACGAACCATCGCCGCCTTCGACGCAGAATCGCTGCTTCCGTGTGTGGCCAGGGAAGCGCTCTTTCGTGACCGACATGGTTTTCTTCTCTACCTGACTAAGGAGGTGTCGTCGGCTCAGCAAAAGCGCGCTTACGTCATCGCCGATAATCGCCTGACGGACGCCAGCGATTGGGACGACGAGATGCTGCGGCTCGAATTGGCCGACCTCGTCGAGGGCGGTTTCGAGATCGCGCTGACCGGCATAACCGAGGACGAGCTATCGAAGCTATCGGTCGGGGTCGGCGAGTTGGAGCAGATGCCCGAATTGCCGGACGGCGATCGGTCGCCGTTCCGCGACATGACCTTCATCCTGTACGGCGATCAATGGGGCATCGTCGAACGCGCCATCGCCAGGGCGACCGCGCCGCGCGAGGCGAGCAATCCCAATCGATCGCCGCAAGGCAATGCGCTCGCCGCGATTTGCGCCGAATATCTAGGGCGCGTCGCATAATCGAGTTTGATTGGTGCGGCTTACGCGATGTCCGCTATGCCCCGATACCGACCAAATACCGGAGCGCAGCGAAATGGTGCGATGGGCCAGGACCTGACTCACGCAATTTCTCGAACACCTCATCGCTTCAGCGGAGGGGTTGAAGCTCACTGCGGTACGGTCATGAGTTCGAGCACATGGCCATCAGGGTCGCGAAAATAGACGCCGCGGCCGCCGTTCCAGTCGTTGAGCTTACCGTCGTCGAAGCTCCACGGTGCGCTGCCATAGGCGAGCTTCGCCTCGCGAATGCGGCCGAAGATGGCATCGAACTCGGCATCACTGACGTGGAAGGCGTAGTGGTGGCTCTCGAACTCTTCATCGTCGTCGAAAAGGAGCGTGAGCGTGTCGTTGATGCGTACCGGCGCGAAATGGCCGCCTTTCGGATCGGCATGGAGGCCAAAAATGCTCGCAAAAAATTGCGCCGCTGCCCTCTTGTCGCGGGCAGGGACGATGGTGTGGTTGAGGGTGATGGTCATCGGAAGACCTCTCGCTACCGACTGCCGCAGACATATCGGCATGCTCAAGACAAACCATAGATAGGTCTTGCAGGTTGTGGCGTGAAGGCTTCACCGGACAGTGGGATGCCATCACGACTAAAGACTGGATTGGGTCGCAAGCGCCGTTCGGAAGATCGTCCGGCTGGTTCCGCTTTGTCCCCGAAAACAAACGTCGGGCTCGTGACACGCCTTCCGGGCACACAATCTTGCTGGCATAATTGGCTGGTCGCCCGAGATAGGCCCTTTTTGATGCTTCGGCGCGACTGCACAAGTCGGCGTGCGAAATCCGACATTGGGCCCCAAAACCGACTAGCGCGATCTCAAAGCGAGGTAGGTGGAAAATGGCCAAAGCATCACCTGCTGCAGACAAGCGCATCAACAGGCGTGTCATATTGAAGGCTGGAACGGCTCTTGCCGCGGCAGGCCCGGCGCTATTGCGAGGAGGACATGCCGAAGCGCAGCTCCGAGCCGACCGCGCAAGGGCGCTGTTCGCCTATGTCGGCGCCTTCACCACCCCGGAACGCAAAGGGCATGGTGGCGGCATCAACGTCTATCGGGTGGACCCGACCTCGGGCGCCTGGACTCACGAACAGCTCCTTGAGATCGTCAATCCCTCCTTCCTGACGCTCGACTGGACGCAGCGCTTTCTTTATGCGGTGCATGCCGACCTCGAAGAAGTCAGTGCGCACGCGATCGACAAGCAAAACGGGCGCATAACGGCGCTTAACCGGCAGTCCTGTGGTGGAAAGAACCCGGTACACCTGTCGATTGATCCAACGGGCCGCTGGATCGTCACCGCCAATTACGGCGCCGGCTCGGTCGGCGTGGTGCCGGTTGAGAAGGACGGAAGTTTGGGACCGCGCAGCGATCTGGTGAACCTGCCCGGCGAACCAGGTCCGGATCGCAAACAACAGGCCAGCTCGCATCCACACGACGTTGTTTTTGATCCAAGCGGCCGGTTCATCGCCGTGCCCGACAAGGGGCTTGACCGGATCTTTGTCTTTCGCCTCGACGCGACGAGTGGAAAACTCACGCCGGCCGACCCACCCCTCGTCGCCACGCGCGCTGGCGCCGGCCCCAGGCACATTGCGTTTCATCCGCAGATGCCATTTGCGTATGTTATCAACGAACTCAGTTCGAGCGTCGCCACCTACCGCTTCGATCCGCAGCGGGGCGCTCTGCAGCCGATCCAGATCCTGCCTTCGCTCCCGGCGAGCTACACCGGCAACAACACCGGCGCCGAGATCGTCGTCGCGCCAGCCGGCCGCGTCGTGTACGCATCGAACCGCGGACACGACAGCATCGCGATTTTTGCAGTCGATCAAAGTAATGGGACCCTGACACCAGTGGGCTGGGCGCTGACCCACGCGAAGTCCCCCCGCTTTTTTTGCCTCGATCCGACAGCCGAAATCCTCTATGCGGCCAACGCCGATGAGGGCTTCAGCATTGAGCAGAACACCGACACGATCGTGGCGTTCAGCATCAACCAAGCGAACGGGATGCTGACGCCGACTGGTCAGGTCATCAAGACCAGCAGCCCGTGCACGATCGTCTTCGCCGGCGCGTAGACCTGCGGCTCTCGCACCCGAGCGTGCCGCCCAAAGTCGGTTGAGGGTCAAAATGCGAAGAACTCAGAGTGAGCAAATTTAGTCAGCTATGCCCGAATAAGTGGACAACGGGGCGTCACTTCGCTGATGGGCCAATCACGGTCATCACGGAATCACAATCTTTTCGCCAGCGGCCTCGCAACTTCGCGAGCCGCTTCGATAAACAGCCGCGCAACAGGCGTCAGCGTACGATTCTTCAGCACGACGATTCCGTTCGGGAAGCGGGCCGGCGGCAGTTCAACGGGCAGGACCTTGAGTTCTGGCCGCTTGACCGGAAACCTCAACGTTGAAACTGTAAAGATCGTCAGAAAGCGCCCGGTGGCCACGAGATTCATCCGCGCCAGGGGAGAATCGGCGACAACGACCGTGCGGGGGTAGTCGAGACCGGCGGCGCGGAAGCTTTCCTGCGCGATCGATATGACTCCGGTCCCTCGCGGCGGCAGCACCCATGGTTCATTGATCAGTTCAGCGAGCGCGATCCTACGGCGCCGCACCCAGGGGCTTTCCGCACCGGCAGCAATCACACACGTGTCGTCGAAAAGGGACTCGAAGTCCACCGGTTCGCCGTCAATTGCACCGAATCGTCGCGCGATCAGGAGATCGAGGTCACGCGCGCGAAGCTTCTCGAGAAGGGTCTCATTAAATCCGCTCACGAGGCGAACCGTCATACGCGGATAGCGCTGAGAGAGTCGATCGATCACCGCGGAGGTGAAGCTCGCGGCCAGCGCTGTGTTGGATCCGATCCGGACTTCTCCCGCCGTCGGGTCGGCAAGAAACTCGATGTTCTTCACTGTCTGGCGCAGTTCGTCGAAAACGATCGTCCCGCCATCGAGCAGCGCGCGCCCATATTCGGTCGGCTCAATTCCCTGCCGGTGACGGTCGAGCAGACGCACGCCGAGCGCACGCTCCAGATCCCCGATCGCTTTCGAGATATTCGGCTGGGACGTATTCAGGTGACGCGCGGCCTTCCCCATGCTGCCGGCTTGCACGACGGCCATGAGGACATGCACGTCCTGCAGCCTGATCCGCTTGCCAATGCGATCGCTCATCTGCATGGACGACCCTCATATGAGAACATATATGCCAACATCGAATAATACTATTATTCATTGATGCCTGGATCAACTATCGTAACATCAGGCACGGAATAAGCCTGCGAACCATGGACCTTCGCACCGCAAAGCCGACATGGAGGACGCGATGACACCTCACCGTCGCCAATTCCTGCAACTCGCCGCCGGCGCGATCGCGCTCCCAGCCGGCTCGCGCTTGGCTCTGGCGCAAACCTACCCGTCGCGGCCGATCGACCTTCTCGTCGGCTTCACGGCTGGCGGACCGACCGACGTCACGGCCCGCCTCATCGGTCAGTGGCTGTCAGAACGGCTTGGCCAACCCTTCATCATCGAAAATCGTCCGGGGGCCGGCAGCAATCTCGCAGCCGCGGCGGTCGCGCGGGCGCCTGCGGACGGCTATACCTTGCTCGTGGTCACGTCGAGTAACGCCATCAATGCGACCCTCTACGACAATCTCGAGTTCAATTTCATGCGTGACATCGCGCCGGTCGCAGGCATCATGCGCGCGCCCTTCACGCTGGTGGTCAATCCATCAGTACCAGTGAAGACTCTCACTGAGTTCATCGCGTACGCCAAAGCCAATCCGGGCAAGATCAATATGGCAATCACCGGCATCGGGACCGGGTCGCACATTTCGGGCGAGCTCTTCAACATGATGGCCGGGGTCACTTTGGTGCCGATCCCGTATCGTGGCGGCGGACCTGCGCTGGCCGATCTGCTCGCTGGACAGGTGCAGGTGATGTTCGAGGGCATTGCCTCGGTTATCGGCCACATCAGGGCCGGAAGGCTGCGTGCGCTTGCGGTCACGTCCGCCATGCGCTCGGCCGCGCTGCCTGACCTTCCCAGCGTGGGCGAATTCGTGCCGGGCTACGAGGTGACCGCCTGGTTCGGCATCGGAGCGCCGAAGAATACGCCGGCCGAAATCGTCGCAATGCTCAATCGCGAGATCAATGCCGGCCTCGCCGATCGCGCGGTGCAGGAGCGCCTTGCGAGCCTGGGCGGGGCGCCGATACCTATGACTCCGCTCGAGTTCGGGACGTTAATCGCGGATGAGACCGCGAAATGGGCCAAGGTGATCCGCACAGCGAACATCAAGCCCATATAGATCGTGTCGCGCGCCCGCGTCCTCGGCCGATGAACAGGAAGCGCGCCATTCCAATATTGTCCGAGACTGTCGGCTCTCTCGCATCTGCGCTCGTGCTCATTGCGACGGCCAGGAAGCAGAAGGTGTCAAATGGGCCCCGCCTGCGGGTCGATGCCTGGAAGAGGGACGGGTTCCTGAGCACTGCCACGAGCAGTGCTGCCCCTTGAACTAATGGCTCGCATTGACGAGGACGACTTTGGGCCAATACCGGCGGTTGAGGGCTGGTCGTGACAATTCCGGTCCAGTCTTGACAGCCGACACGCAGACGAACGCTGGCACTCGTCGGTATGGCACAGAAGCAGACGTGCGACATTAGTCCGTCACCGCCGGCGGCCGTGATCGCGGCGACGGCGGTGTGTAGGGTCATTCCGGAATTTCCGCGAGCCGAAGGCCTTCGGCCAGCTTGACGCGATGATCAGCGCTTGAGAAGCCCGATGCCAACAATCGGCGGATCGTGAAATTCGGGACGAGCTCCAGCAGACGCCGGGCGCTCGCCCGTGTCTCATCTTGCCGGCCTAGCCGGGCTAATGCCGCGGTTTGCACCGATAGCGGCGGACCGAAGCCCGGGTTGACGCGTGCTGATTGCTTCGCGGCTGCTGCTGCTCGTTCGAAATCGCCGGCAAAGTAGTGCGCGTAGGCCAAACCGTTGTAGGGCAGGTGCAAAGCGAGATCGCGAGGACTAAGACGAATCGCCCGTTCGCCATACTCGACGGCTTTTTCGTAACTTCCGGCCCAGGCGTAGATCATCGAACCAAAACTCAGCGCCATAAAGCAGGACGGTGTCGATCCGATTGCGCGATCAAACGCATCAAACGCAGATTCGTAGTCCTGTTCTTCCGAGCCAATCACGAATGCTGCGGCACCGAGTGTTGTCGCATCATCGCCGGCCCTTGCCAGGGCAATTCGTGCGTGGCGGAGCGCGGCATCTTTTTCCTGCTCCCGGCGGCTACCTCTCTGGTACTGGATATGGTGACAGAGCGCGATTGCCGCGTGGGCAGCGGCATAATCGGGGTCGATCGCGACCGCCCGCTCGAGCAAGGGAAGAGCCCGCGTAGCCGGTTCCGGGTTTCCGCTGAACGCATCGGGAAGCGCGCGAAGATAAAGATCGTAGGCACCGAGATTGTCGGGCCGCTTACGCCGAGCGCGCTCGATCTCGGCCTGACGCAGGCTTGGTTCGATAGCACCAACGACATGCGTCGCTAGTTCATCCTGAAGGACAAACACGTCATTGAGCGCACGGTCATAGCGCTCGGCCCAAATGTGGCCGCCGCTGACGGCGTCAACTAGCTGTCCGGTGATGCGCAACCGATTGCCCGCTTTGCGCACGCTCCCTTCAAGTACATAACGAACCCCAAGTTCTCGACCAACCTGCTTAATGTCTACCGCCTTGCCCCTGTAGGTGAAGCTCGAATTGCGCGCGATAACGAAGAGTGACTTAAATCTTGAGAGTGCCGTGATGATATCCTCGACCATACCGTCTGCAAAATACTCCTGCTCGGGGTCGCCCGACATGTTCTGGAACGGCAGCACCGCAATTGAGGGCTTGTCGGGCAGCGCCAAGGGTTTGGTTGTCTCTGCAGTCGCTCCAGCTGTTGCCGCTGACCTCATGGCTGGCTGGACCGCGCAGAGCCGAACAGGTCGATCAATGTTCTTGAGCGATTTCTCGCCGAGATCGTCGAACCCGAAGCTTGTCTTGCCTCTGACTTGTTCAAAAGCGCTGGCGGATAGGTAAACGCCACCCGGCTCACACTCATTCTCAACGCGTGCCGCGATATTGACGCCGTCACCGAAAATGTCGTCGCCCTCAATGATGACGTCGCCAATATTGATGCCGATGCGGAACGCAATTTTTTGCACGGCATCGCTGTTGCGCTTGGCCATTTTGGTCTGCACTGCCATCGCGCAGGTCACCGCATCAACGGCACTGGCGAACTCTACCAGCAAGCCGTCGCCGGTCGTCTTGACGATACGGCCGTGATGCTCGGCGATTTCGGGGTCGACAACTTCGCGCCGGTGCGCTTTCAATGCAGTCAGTGTCCCGACTTCATCGGCGCCCATCAGGCGGGAGTAGCCTGCGACATCAGCCGCCAGCACCGCTGCCAACCGCCGCTCGACACGTCCGCCGGTCACCAAATTCCTCCAGTTGCCTTTTCTCGTCAGATCAAATCATAGAGTGAGAGCTGGTACCAGCATGGCGGAGGGAACCCGTTGGAGGTCCATCGGCGATCTCCCTTTCAAATGCCGTCGCAGTCGTGATGGCCACTGGAGGATCGACCAACCCGGTTCTCCATTTTCTTGCTATCGCAAGAGCAGCAGGGGTACGCTGGGACATCGACGATTTCGAGCGGGTTGCGCGCCGGACCCGGTGCTGTGTGATCTGAAGCCTTCGGGCCGCTTCGTTGCGGTGGATTTCCACCGCGCCGGGCGCGTCCCGCAAGTCCTGAAGGTGCTGCTTGAGCATGACCGCATCGACGGTGATTGCATGACGATCACCGGTCGCGCGCTGGCTGAGGAATTAGCAGACCTGCCCTCGGAGCCTTCCGGCGATCAAGAAGTAATCCGGCCGTGGTCCAATCCGCTCTACGGGCGTGGTCATTTGTCGATCCTAAAAGGGAATCTTTCGAGCGAGGGGTGCGTTGCAAAGACCTCGGGCATCAAGCAGCCCAAATTCACCGGTCCCGCTCGAGTGTTCGATTCCGAGCAGGCATGCTTGAAGTCGATCCTCTCGAAGAAGATCAAGCCCAGAGACATCGTCGTCATCCGTTACGAAGGTCCAAGAGGTGGCCCAGGCATGCCGGAGATGCTTTCTCCAACCGCGGCGCTCGTCGGCCAGGGCCTACTCGACTCCCTCGCCCTCGTTACCGATGGTCGGTTCTCTGGAGGATCCTGGGGCTGGATCGTTGGCCACGTGGCGCCGGAAGCCTTTGTTGGCGGGACGATCGCCCTCGTGAAAGATGGCGATTTGATCACCCTTGATCGGGACAAGCGCCTCATTGAACTCCACGTTTCAGCCAAGGAACTTGCGGCGCGAAAGAAGAAGTGGAAGGCACCACGACCCCGCTACAGGGACGGGATCCTCGCGGAATATGCCCGCCATGTCTCATCGGCGAGCCTGGGTGCCGTTGCGGATTAGTCCAATCACGGCCCTATTCCCGGTCCCGAACAACACGGGGCGTCGACGTCCTTGGCGATAGATTCATTTGCTGCGCCGCGCCATTCGGAGCGCTGCAGCGCGGCAGGACGCTACCCTCACATGCTGCGAGCACAAACGAACCAAACCTCGCCAACCCGACTGAAACGATTTAAGCTGCCCGTCAGCTTGTAACGCCCAAGGTGGGCGTTCAGCCCTGAATTGCGCTCCCGCCGCACTATAGGGAGTGCCGGATGATCAGATTTCTTCAACATGTCTTGTTCGGCCGGCCTCGCTCTACGAGCGCCGTAAGCGCCGTTTGCGCGAGAGTGCCACGTGGCCTGCACGATCGCGAGGCTACGCGATAGCTTGGAGGCAGCGTATGTCACATCAAACAGCAGAAGTGTCGGAAGCCGAGATCGCGGTCCATTGGCAGGAAGAAAACTATGTCAACGCGCCGGAGAAATTCGTCGCGCAGGCCAACCTGACGGACAAAGCCGTCTTTGACAGATTCAGTCTCGACAACTTTCCGGATTGCTTCAAGGAATACGCCGACCTTCTCGACTGGTACCGGCCCTGGGACGTCACGCTTGACACGAGCAATCCGCCGTTCTGGCGATGGTTTGTCGGCGGCAGGATCAACGCCAGTTACAACTGTGTCGATCGCCATCTCGCCAAATACAAGAACAAGACTGCAATTCACTTCGTTCCTGAGCCGGAGCACGAGCCCATCCAGCACGTCACCTATCAGGAGCTCTACGTACGCGTGAATGAGGTCGCTGCCCTGTTGCAAGACTTCTGCGGTCTGAAGAAGGGTGATCGGGTGACGCTGCACATGCCGATGGTGCCGGAGCTTCCAATTACGATGCTCGCCTGCGCGAGGCTCGGAGTTATTCACTCGCAAGTCTTTAGCGGCTTCAGCGGGAAAGCCACGGCGGACCGCATCGTCGATTCCGAAAGCCGTGTGCTGATCACAATGGACGCCTATTACCGCGGCGGCCAGCTTCTCGATCAAAAGGAGAAAGCGGATGTCGCGGTCAGCGAGGCGGAAAAGGAAGGCGTGAAAGTCGAGAAGGTGCTGGTGTGGCAGAGATACCCAGGGCGGTATTCGAGCAAAACGCCAATGGTCGAGGGTCGCGACTTCATCATGAACGAAGTGTTGTCTGGCTTCCGACGCCGCAGAACCTTGCCGGTACCGATGCTTGCTGAGGACCCGCTGTTTCTGATGTACACGAGCGGCACTACTGGACGACCGAAAGGCTGCCAGCACAGTACCGGCGGGTATCTCGCCTACGTCGCAGGGACGTCGAAATACATTCAGGACATCCATCCGGAGGATGTCTACTGGTGCATGGCCGATATCGGCTGGATCACGGGCCACTCCTATATCGTCTACGGGCCATTGACGTTGGCAGCCTCCTCGGTGGTGTACGAGGGGCTTCCTACGTTTCCGGACGCCGGACGACCCTGGCGCATCGCGGAAGAGCTTGAGGTCAATATCTTTCATACCTCGCCGACCGCCATACGGGCGCTTCGGCGCGCCGGCCCGGATGAGCCGCTGAAGTACGATCACCACTTCAAGCACATGACCACGGTGGGCGAGCCCATCGAACCGGCGGTATGGAAGTGGTACCACGAGGTCGTCGGCAAGGGCGAAGCGGTCATCGTCGATACCTGGTGGCAAACGGAGAACGGTGGTTTTCTGTGCAGCACGGTGCCGGCTCTCCACCCCATGAAGCCGGGAAGCGCGGGGCCAGCGGTGCCTGGCATTCATCCGATCATCTATGACGAAGAGGGCCGCGAAATTCCTTCACGCTCCGGGCGTGCGGGAAACATCTGCATCCAAAACCCCTGGCCCGGCACGTTTCAGACGATCTGGAGGAACTCCGACCGGTACGTCGAACAGTACTACGCGCGCTACTGCAAGGACCGGAAGAGCCGCAACTGGCGCGATTGGCCCTACTTCTGTAACGACGGCGCCTTGCAGGCGGCCGACGGCTACTACCGCATCCTCGGTCGGATCGACGATGTCATCAACGTGGCCGGGCATAGGCTCGGGACCAAGGAGATCGAGTCCGCCAGTCTGCTCGTTGACGAGATCGCCGAAGCGGCAGTGGTCCCCGCCAGAGACGATATCAAGGGCAAGATACCCGACCTCTACGTATCGCTGAAGCCCGGACTCGCTCCAAACGAAGCCATCCGCAAGCGCGTGGAAGACTCGGTAATCCGCGAGATTGGAGCCATTGCGCGTCCGCGCCGTATCGTGATCGTGCCCGACATGCCGAAGACCCGCTCCGGCAAGATCATGCGCCGGGTGCTTGCCTCGATTTCGAACAACGAGGACGCCGGCGACATTTCGACGCTGGCCAATCCCGAGATCGTCGATGAGATTCGCAAGATGAAATCTTAGCCCGAGGTCTTCGCGGGCTCCCTGCGAACGCGTCGGACGGAATAGGGAGGAGCGATGGGAACAGACGAGGTCGTGGAATGCATCCGGCCATTGCTCAAGCGGTTCTCCGAGAATGAAGAGACCGTGCGCCGATTGGTCGCGACGGACGACACCTTCGACGCGCTCTGCCACCAATACCGCTACGTCATCGAGCTTCTGAAAGGCTACGAGGCTGAAGCTGATCGTGAGACGGAAGTCGAGCGGCTGGAGCAGCGCCGGGCGGGGCTGGAAGAAGAACTGCTGACGCGCATTGAGGGATATCAGCCCCACTAGGCAGTGTGGACTCTAAGGATTCCCTTTTGAGAGCAAATCAGATTCAAGGCTGCTTTTGGGGAGGCAGTCTTGGGTGTGATGGATCGTTTGGTGTTGAGCGACGCGGCCTGGGAGCGCATGGCGCCGCTGATCATCGGCCGGCCCGACCAGAAGGGCTCGACCGGGCGAGACAACCGGATGTTCGTGGAAGGTGTGCTTTGGATCGTGCGGACCGGCTCTCCCTGGCGTGATCTTCCGGAGGTGTTCGGGGACTGGAACAGCGTGTTCCGGCGCTTCAGCCGATGGAGCACCAAGGGTGTTTGGTGGCGGATCTTCGAGGCGATGTCCGACGACCCAGACTTCGAATATCTAATCGTCGATTCCACCATCGTCCGGGCGCATCAGCACGCCGCTGGGGCGAAAAAAGGGGGCCTGAAGATCAGGCGCTTGGCCGCTCGCGCGGCGGCCTGAGCACGAAGATCCATATGGCCGTTCGCGGTCTTGGATGTCCTGTCCGGTTCACGCTCACCGCAGGCCAGAAGGGCGATGCACCGCAAGCCGCCGCATTGATCGAGGGACTGCCCGCCGAGGTCGTCATCGCCGACACAGCCTATGACGCCGACCATTTGCGCCAAGACATCGCCGCCAAAAAGGCGCTCGCCGTGATCCCCAACAACCCGTCACGCGCGCTCAAATATCCGCTCGACAAGCATCTCTATGCCCAGCGCCATCTCGTGGAATGCTGCTTCTCCAAACTCAAGCAGTTCCGTCGCGTCGCTACCCGCTTCGAAAAAACCGCCCGAAATTACCGCGCCGTCGTCACTCTCGCCGCCATCGTCCTATGGATGCGATAAGTGTCCACACCGCCTAGCATTACAGTTGTAATTTTTGCTTGAGATGCGCTTTGCGCGCGTTGGCTTGATGAGCCCTGCGCCAGGATGACCATGCGAGGATGTGGGCATGCGGGATGCGCCGCTGGGCGAGCTTCATGGCGATGCGGCGGATTTCCGGGATCGACCAGCGGATCAAGAACGATGCTTCGGTCGGGGCCGCGGTCGCGTTTTTTTAAGCAATGCTCCGGTGTTGGCCCGATGACGGATGACGGCCATCGTGGCGAAGGCAAGCATGACCAGTGAGACATGGCGATGCCAGCCATGCCAGGAGCGGGTTTCGTTGTGATCAAGACCGAGCTCGTTCTTGGCGGTTTCGAAGCTGTCTTCGATGGCCCAGCGATGGCCTTCCACGGATACCAGCTTCTGCATGGACGTGCCCTTGGGGCACCATGTGGAGAAGAAGGCTAAGCTGTTGTCGGCAATATTGCGGCGGATCAGAAGACCTCGGGTCCATTCCCCGGCAAGGTCGTCGTTGTATTCGCCGGCGTCGAGATCGGCCAGCTCAAGATAGGCCCAGTCGTGCCAGCGCGGACCTTTGGTTCCTTCGCCGGACGGCAGGCGGCGCCAGGCCTTCTTGGGAAGGCTCTGCGCGATCGTAGAGGCAGTGCCGGCGACAGGCTGCTGCTTGCCCCAGGAATAGAACACGTGATTGGAAGCAACCCCCAGAACATAGCCTTTGCCCGCCTTGCGCAGCAGGGTTTCGATCGCTCCCGTGCCATACACGCTGTCCGCTGCTACGAACGAGAACGGCACCTTTGCGGCGATCGCGCGAGCGATCATTTGATGCGCGATCCGGGGCTTCGTCGCAAAGCTCACATCGCTCGGGACATGTGCGGCCTTCAGGCGAGCGGGTTCGTCCGTCCATTCCTTTGGCAGGTAGAGCGCCCGATCGATGAAGGCATGGCCATGCCGCGACACATAGGAGGCAAACACTCCGATCTGGCAATTGGTGATCTTGCCCGCCGAGCCAGTGTACTGGCGCGCGACCCCACACGAGGCCTTGCCCTGTTTCAAAAAGCCGGTCTCATCGATGACCAGAACCGCGTCCTCGTCACCCAGCGTTTCCAGCGCGTACTCACGTACAATATCGCGCAGCGCGTCGGCATCCCACTGCCCCCGACCCAGAATCGCCTGCTGGCGCCACGGGCCTGGATCGCCAGCCGCTTCCGCCCGCATCCAACCCGTCTTGCGCGGCTCGTTGCCCAACAGTCCGTCGAGAAATTGCCCCGCCGAGGCCGCGACCCGCTCTTGCGTAAACAGCGGACGGATGCGTTGCTTGGCATCTCGCAACGACGAAGCCCACAGCGTCAGCGTATCCTCAACCGACGCGCCACCAATCATCAGATCCCGAATCATGGTCGCCCATAGATTCAGAACCTTCAGGAAGATGCAACTGTAATGCTAGCGCGAACCCCGCGAAGCGCGGAGCCGCGATGCGGTCGCAGACGGAGAGAACCGAGTCCGGCCGGCATCGCGCGGAGATGGTTTGTGCGCTGTGTCCGGTCCGTGAGTGCAGGCGCGGTCGTCGGCTAACGCATTCCCGCCCCACGTCAGAAATTTGCTGCGCTCACGTCAGTCGCTTGTTGGCAGCACGGTATTGGACTATAAATGTTGATGGGCGGAGGAGTCCGCCTTATACGCCCGGAGGGCTAATGACTCCTGTCGATGCGTCGCGCTCGATAGGAGGAGGCCATGGCCCCACACGATCACAGCGAAAGTTTAGCGGACATCGAGTTTTGGCTCCCGCGACTGCCAGGCGGATTGCCTGTCAATTTCGACTACCGGGCAATAAAGTCCGAGGTGGATGCCAAAAAGCTGATTCTGGAGCTACCGGGTTGCGACCGGGGGCGCGCCGCCGTCGAACTCTATCGACACCGTGAGCTGATCGGCAACGCCGCCGCCTACCGCGGCATCATGGTTGCCTGGGATCATAATCATCGCGATATCATCGAGGCGTTTGGCTCTCCCGACCGGTTCGTTGCCGCGCTCCGAGACGTTGCACCTCCGATCGAGCCATGCTCGTCAGAACCGATCGATGCCTGGCGCGGAGCACTCTTGCAGAGGGATGAATCGCTCAGGCGCTCCATCGGTCCCACCTGGACCCACAGCCGCGAAGTCGCTTGTTGGTTCGCACTGCACGACTACGTGGCGCAATTGCAGCCTTCGCTCACTCCAGTTGTCCTGCGCACAAGGATCGATCGATCGTTGATCGTCGCAGAGCACAATGACCGCACCGAGCAGGAGTTGATTGTGGACGCGCGACGACTGCTCACGGCTACCAACGCAGTCAGGCTGGACGGAATCGACACATGGCTCAGTAAAGTTCGACATCGAATCGCCGACTTATGCCCCGATGGCAAAGCGTTTGATCGCTTGCTTGCCGATTGGCGACGCGCATCCGCCCGTTACGAACGCTCGAATAGCCTCCTAACGTCTACTGTGGAGTATCGCCAATATCGGCGCACTGCTTAATGCCAACCGGCTCTTGCCGCGCTCGTCTGTGGCCACGGTTATTCGGGTCGATGCGGCTGACAACTCTCAGCATGGAGGTTGATTCCCCGGTTGCGGCCTCGCAATACCTCAGTGCCCCTTCATCTCAAGATGGGCACGGGGCAACAGCCATCCCATGATCTTCTCGTACGGATCGCGACGACAGTGGGCAAATGCATTCTTGTTCTGCTGCGCCGCGGTCTTGGCGAAGGCGGAGATCTCCGCGATGGACCCGCGCTTGTCCGTGGGAATCCTCGTCCATTGGCGAATGATCTTTCGGCGCGCTTCGCGTTGTACCTTCATGACCTCGGGCATATGCGGGACTCCTCTTTTGCCTCCTGGTGGATTCTTACCTCATCGTTCTGACGGCAAGGACAACATTCGGATAATTCTACTCCCGTGTTGGGGGCGCTGCCACTGGCTTGCATCAGTCTCGTGGTTGCCCGAGCGAGCCACAAAGGATCAGCTCAATCCGTCTTCGGACGAACGTGGCCGGAAACCTGGGACGAGCAATAATCCCTCTTTGATCAGCGATGGCGCGTTGCGTGAGCTTGTTTGCCCAGCAGCTGCTGTCTGCGCAGAAGTCATTCCCCGTCGATCCATCATTTTCAAGAAAGTGGCGTGGCCTTGATAGCGTCGGCCACTACCCTGCTTTCCGAACTGGTCCGACAAGGTCGGACATCACGTCGCCGGCGAGCATGCAAGCTCAGGCGGTCGCGACCGGATCATCTCGGACCCATATTGCAGAACCTGCACCTTCTCGAGGGTCACGAGGCCGCTAGTCATCATCTGGTCGAGAACAGGAAGTAAAGAAACTTGCCGATCTTTTCCTGTGTGTCCACGATCTCGACGACAAGCGGAAGATCCTCAGCTAGCGGCGACGGCGCTGTTGCCAGGCTGCGGCATAGCGCGGGCGATTATCTCGGCCACGGCGGCCGGAATGCGATCCTTATTCTTCGGATCGAGAACCCAACCGTCGATGCACGTGACGATTTGATGCGGCTGCCAGCCGGGAGGCGCTGCCTTCATGTGCGCGGCACCTCAATCTCAATTGTGCGCGCTTCCGCGCTGCGGTCGAGCACGGTGAAGTTGGCTTCGCGGAGCACCGGATTGATGTGAGGCACGGGCTTCGGCTCATCGACCGCGTCAAGATCGACAACATCAGGCGCTTGAGGATTGAAGTCGCCACCGCGCGAGCCGCGGAGCTGGGCGCGGCGCGGATCGGTCACGGCGACCGCGATGCCTTTGTCCAAGGCACGGCGCGCCGTAGCGACCGGCATGGTCGCATCCTCCCACTGACCGGCGAACCGCTTACGACCGGCTTGGTCGCGAAACCACACCGATTTGAGCATGAACACAGCCATCGTCGGCGCGGACGGTTCTGTCACGCCGATGGTCGCAGCCTTCGGTTTCGGTGCCGGGATCGGCGCGGTCCCATCGCGGATAGCGAATACCGCAGCGCGCAGCTCCTGCAACGAGAAAGCGGCTGCCACCTCAACCTGCGAAGAAACGTTGGCAACGAAGGTCGCCATCTGCCGGCAAGCCTAGAGACCGCGAGCCGATTTGCGAAGGCTAGGGCTGTGGCGCGCGCCACGCGCCGAAGCGGTTGTTGTGGCGAGCGCCAAACGGGCGGGCCGCGCCTCTCGTCCGTGAAATTCCTCGGCAGGCCCTTCTTCCGATATCCGTTCTGGAGGTGTATGGTTAAGTGTTTACTTTTTGGGAGCTGCCAGGGGCGTGCCGAAGTCCCAATCATTTGCGGCAGCGTCAGAGCCACCGGCGGGCACTGAGCCTCAATAGACCAAATCATTTTTGCGGTCCTACTGCACTCTCTCTATCGTGTGTTCTGGCACACTCATTTCAGGAGACATCTATGCACAAGCGCATCATTGTTACTATTGCCTGTTCCACCATCGGCTTATTCTGCGCAACTGGATTTGCGCTGGCGGAAACGGTCGGCCGCTATGAATGCAGCGTCATCGGCCTCGCAAGCCAAGACCCCATCGGTGACACGGATGGTCATCGGCTCGCCAGTTCTCAATATGCTTGTTTCGGTGTTGAAGGTTTGCTGAAGGGCGCGCTGTACACATCGTCTTCCACCACCGAGTGGGACGGTCCTCATGGAACATTTGTTGCTGGAGGCGGGATTGTCCGCGCGCCAGGCGGACTTGCGGTTACTCAACTCACCGAAGGTGTAGCATCCGTTGCCGTGAAGGACGGCAAGCCTGCTGGTACCGAAGCCTCTGGAAAAGCGGTGTTTAAGTTCGCTTCCGGTGCATTTGCCCAACTCTCAGGAAAGGTCGTCAAATGGGAAGCCAAACCAGCAGGCTTTAATCGGTTTAGTCTCGAAGTTACGACTGACGAAGAAGTAACTGCTGCCCGCAAGGAATAACAACCCACGGCGCAATCACGGCCCTGAGCCACGCTAGGCGGCATCTGGTGGCGCTTCGGAGCTATCGGATGCCGCGCTTTCCGGCACCGGAAGCAGCTCAATTGGCTGTGCCCAGTTTTGATACTTTTTTGCCCTCTCCTCGGCGTGTGCCCGCACCTCCGGGCCACGGCGCCGGTCGATGCGCGCTTGTTCGAGATCGTCAAGCAATTCCAACAGGCCGACGAACCAGCGGTTAGCGAACTTGATCCCAAGCCGGCGCTTCGTTCCGGCGGTCAGATCACACTGCTTTGCGGATTTTTTCGTCGCTGCACTCAGCGATGTCGGCACCCTGCTCCAACGTCAACAGCTCGCCCCGCAGAATACGAGTGACTACACTGCTTTCGGTTTCGAGCTGCCGCAGACGGTCTGCAAGACCGCCCAGTTCGCCGTGAGCCGGTCAAGCTCGGCGGCCAGCGATTTCGGATCGTCGGTCATTACTCGGCCCCTTCGGCCAACAAGGCCAAGCACTGCTCTTGCGTCCACTCGCCAGGCCCCTCGAAGTTGCGCATGGCAAGCCGAAAATGTTGGTCGTAACGCAAGGAGGCCCGCAGATCGTCCTCGCGACGCGAGCGCGCATCGGCGCGCATGGCCGTGTCCAACTCAATCAGGATGGCCATCAACCGGCGTGCCTCCCGGCGCCGAGCTTCGAGGTCCGGCAGGCGGTCGAGGCCCTTGCAGGCGATGTCGAACTGTTCAAAGAGCGCATCCAACCGAGCCTGAGCAGGCGCAACGGCACAGTTATTGCGCCCGAGGTGCCGATCAACCGCCTCCAGGATCGTCTTCACCGTAGCCTACGTGAACTCGTTAACTTTTGGATCTGACCGTCAAGAGAAACATCGCCGTGTGTACGGGTCATCACGACGAATCCTTACTTCGGACGATCGTCGGAGCGGGGTGCTTTTGGCATCGCGGAGCTAGGTAGAGAGTCTTCTGACCTAAGGATTTGAAATGGTCTCAGCTTCGCCGTCGAGTCCTTGAAATGGAAACGGACGCGATTGAGGTTACGCGAAAGCGGGACAAATGCGCGGTCCCTCCAGCTCAAGCAAACATTATCGAGTCGTCCAGCCTGCACGGAGGAGCAACGCCGGGACCTGATCCGCACGCTTCTACACTGCGCACGGCGTCTGTTGCCGCAAGGATTCGACTACCACGAGTCGGAACTATTCGACGCGGTGCGCCGGGCGCCAGCCGACGAGACACCAACTGGACACCGTTCACCCGCATTTAGTTAAGTAATTGAAACTCTGGCGCTGGGGAATCGAACCCCTGTTTCAGCGTTGAGAGGGCCGAGGCCGAACCAGCACTCGGTTGCTCGGCTCGCCTGCGCCACTTTTCAGCGGAATTGCCGCCGGCGCGCTTGGAAATTTTCGCAATCTAAATTTTCGCAATCTTAGGTGACGTTTTCGCAGCTTTTGCCGGACTGTCCAGCAGCTGCCGGTCATGAACCGTCGGAAGAATTTGGTGGGCGTCGTTGTTCTTGGCGCCAGGATCCGATCGATCAGCACGTCCGTAAACATCCGGCTGATCGGATATTCATCATATATCCAGTTCCGCCGTGCAGCTGTGCGCCAAGAACAAGCATTCGGAGCGGGGGTGAGCCGTCACCGAGCCGATCCTCCGCCGGCACCTCGAATCGACGATCGTCTACCTCTCACTTTCACAATCACCATTTCAGTGCGGCTGTGCGCACGGGGGCATCCCACAGCGGTGATGTTTCGGCATCGAGCAGGCTCACGGTGAGCGAGCAGCCGGCCATGTCGAGCGAGGTGACGTAGCTGCCGACCAGCGACCGGGCAATGCGCAGGCCGCGCTGCTCAAGCATCCGCCTCGCCGCATTGTACACCAGATAGAGTTCGATCGTCGGCGTGCCGCCGAAACCGTTGACCAGCAGCAGGGCTTCGGAGCCTGTACGCGCAGCCAGATCGTCTGCGATGGCGGAGGTCATCTCGGCGGCGATCGCATCGGCCCGCTCGAGCTTGACACGGCGGCGTCCCGGCTCGCCGTGAATGCCGACGCCCATCTCCATCTCATCCTCGCCAAGCACAAAGGTCGGCGTGCCGGCGGCAGGGACCGTGCAGCTCGTCAGCGCCACCCCCATCGAGCGCGTCCGAGCGTTGACGCGCTCGCCGAGCGCAACGCAGCCCTCAAGGTCAGCGCCCTTCTCGGCGGCTGCTCCGACGATCTTCTCAACGATCAACGTGCCGGCCACGCCTCGGCGCCCAATGCTGTGGGTCGAATTCTCGACCGCAACGTCATCATCGGTCACGATGGTGGCCATGCGGCCCTCGGCGATCTCAGCCGCCATCTCGAAGTTCATGCGGTCGCCCGCATAATTCTTCACGATGAACAGGACGCCGGCGTCGCCTGCGACCGCCTGGGCCGCTTCGACGATCTGGTCCGGCGTCGGCGAGGTGAACACCTGCCCGGGACAGGCGGCGTCGAGCATGCCGTAGCCGACGAAGCCCGCATGCAACGGCTCATGTCCGCTGCCGCCGCCCGACACGAGCGCGACTTTCTTCGGGCTCAGCTCACGGCGGCGCACGAACTTCCGCTCCGCGCCGAGCACGACCAGATCGGCATGCGCAGCCGCAAAGCCATCGAGGCTCTCGCTCAGGACGTTGTCGACCGCATTGATGAACTTCTTCATTGTGTCCTCCCCGCTTCCTCGGTTTGGCGTTTCTTGCCTATTTTTCCCGCATGATGGCAATCAGGCGCCGCGTGAATTCCTGCAGTAGCGCGTCGAGCTCGGCATTGCGCTTGGCACTGCCGAGATCCGGCAGATGCAGCGTGAGCGTCCGCTCATGCGATCCTTCGCTCAGCCGGCCGACGCGGCGCGGGTGCGCGCGCGCATAGGCGCGCAAAAAGGCAGTCTTCGCCTGCGGCGGGAAGTGGCAGACATCGAAGATCGTGTTGAGATGCTGCACCGGTATCGGCACCGGATAGGCCGGATTGCTGATCTGGCTGACGAAGCTGCGGTTCTTGCCCATGGCATGGGCCAGGCGCAGCCGCATGCCGGACGGGCGGCTCTCAAGCACCTCCTTGAAGATGCGCTTGTAGACCGCAACCGCGCCAGCTTCAGGTGTTTCATCGGCCGCCATCTCAGCCAAGGCCACCTCCGCCGCTCAGCCGGTCGATCGCCTGCTTGATCTGCGCTAGTGCCGATGCATTGACGGACAATTCGCGCAGGCCGCAGTTCAGCAGAGCGGGAAGGCAGCGCGGATCACCTGCCATGTCGCCGCACAGGCTGACGCTGATGCCGGCGCGTCTGCCATGCTCCGCGGTCCGCGCGATCAGTTCAAGCACTGCCGGATGCAGCGGATCCATCAAGGAGGCGAGAGCTCCGTTGGAACGATCGCAGGCGAGGACATATTGCGCGAGATCGTTCGAGCCGATCGAGAGGAAGGACGCCTTGAAGCTCGAGACCGCCAGGGCGGCCGCTGGAACCTCAACCATGATTCCGAGCTCCGGGAGCATCGCGGTAATGCCGTCGGCTTGCAAGCCTTGCACGATGTCGGCGAACAGCTTCCGGCCCACCTCGAGTTCGTCCGCCGACGTAACCATCGGGAACATGACCTTGAGATTGCCGCGCACCGCGGCGCGTGCCAGCGCGCGGAGTTGGACGGCAAAAATCTCAGGCCGGGCGAGGCAAAGCCGCAAGCCGCGCACGCCGAGGAACGGATTGGCCTCGCCATCCAGTGTGAAGCCGGGCACCGGCTTGTCGCCGCCCGCATCGAACGTGCGAATGGTGACGGGCCGCTGGCCGGCCCAGCGCAACACCGCGTCATAGGCCTGGAATTGGGTCTCCTCATCCGGCAGGTCGCTCCGCCCGGCGAGCAGGAATTCAGTCCGCATCAGGCCGATGCCATCGGCATATTGCGCATCCGCATGATCGAGGTCGTCGACGCGCTGGATATTGATCAAGAGCTTTATATGTTCGCCGCGCCAGGAGGCCGTCGGCCGCCGCAGGATCGCGCGAGCGGAT
This sequence comes from Bradyrhizobium sp. ISRA464, assembly GCF_029910095.1. Lineage (NCBI taxonomy): Bacteria > Pseudomonadati > Pseudomonadota > Alphaproteobacteria > Hyphomicrobiales > Nitrobacteraceae > Bradyrhizobium > Bradyrhizobium sp. ISRA464. The sequence continues at coordinate 5,975,463 of NZ_CP094526.1, forward strand.
GCCCTGCTCCTGCGATGGCTCTCGCGCCGCTTTTCGAAGATGCGCACCTGCTCGGCGCTGGGATCGAGTTCGAGCGTCGCGCCTTCGCCGTCGAGCAGCGCGGTGGCGCCGGCATCCGGAATGGCGCCGAGTTGCACGACCATCGGGATGCCGCGCGCACGCGCCAGCATCGCGACGTGGCTCGTCGGACTGCCGTGCAGCAGCGCCAGGCCGCCGCCGCCGGACCAATCGATCTCCAGGAAGCGCGACGGCGGCAGGTCGTCGGCACAGACGACGCCTCCGCTCGGAATCTTCAGCGGCTCGCTCTCGTCGCCGCGTAGGATGTGGATCACGCGGTCGCGCAGGTCCGCAAGGTCCGACGAGCGGGCCTGCAGATACTCATCCGCCGCCGAACTGTACTCCGCGATCTGCGCGTCGAGCGTCGAACGCCATGCGACGTCGGCCGGACGCCCCTCGCCGATCGACGCGAAGATCGCCTCGATCAGATCCTCATCCTCCAGCAACGCGACCTGAAACTCGAGGATTTGCGCGGCTTCACCACCGGCGCTGGCGGCAAGATCGGCGATCTGCCTGCTTGCCACGTCGATGGCATTGCGCAAAGCGAGCGCCTCCTCGACCAGCGTGCCGGCAACCCGCTCGCCGCCCGCGCCCGCGTCGACCCGGACCAGCGGACCATGGGCAAAGCCGATCGAGGCGGTCCTGCCCCGGTAAGCCAGTCCTGCAGCGCCGCCCTGCATGCTAGCCTGCTCCATCCGGAAAGTCGGTCGCGATCAGATCGACCAGCGCGGCGACAGCGGCCTCGGCGTCGCTGCCCAACGCCTTGATCTCGATCGTGCTGCCGTGCGCGGCGCGCATCGCCATGATCTTGGCCACGCTCTTGGCATTGATCCATTCGGGCGCACCCGCGACCCGCACAGAGATCTGAGCCTGGAACTTCTTGGCGAGCTTGGTCAACTTGACCGCCGGGCGAGCGTGCATGCCTACCGCGTGCACCAGCCGTACACTGCCGGTGAAGATCTGTCCGTCCGCTTTATCGAGCATGCTCATCATCCATCATCGCTTCGCCGACATCTCAGTCGGCAGAGAGTTCCTCGGCCACGGCCTTGACCTGGGCCAGGGTGCTGCCGCCCGCCGCCTCGGTCGCCGCCATCACGGCACCCTCGACGATCGGTGCGTTGCAGACGACAACGAGATCGCGCCGCGCAGGCTCCAGCATCTCGACCGCCATTTCGCTGTTCGTCTCGGCGCCCCCGAGGTCGACGAGGACGGCGACGCCCTTTGACGACCAGGCGTCATTGATGGCGTCGATGATCAGCGGCACGCTGGTGCCCAGCCCCCCGTCGGGATTGCCGCCGCAAAACGCCACCTTGACCTCGTTGCCGACCATCTGCCGCACCATGTCCGCGGTTCCCTTGGCTATGTCTCTGGAATGCGAGACGATCACGATCCCAACAGTCTCGGTCATTGCCTCGCCTCCAGACCCGCGCACACCGCCTGCACCAGAACGCAGCTCGACCGTGCGCCGGGATCGACATGTCCGACACTGCGCGCCCCGAGGAACGATGCGCGTCCCTTGGTGGCCTGCATCGGCGCGGTCCGTTCGGCCGCCTCAGAGGCGGTCGTGCGCACCCGCGCGATCAGATCCGGTTGACCGGCGGCGGCCTTCAATGTTTCGAGCACGGGAACCAACACATCGAGCATCGTCTTCTCGCCGGCCTGCGAGCGGCCGCGCGCGCTCACCGCGTTGACGGCGCTGCCGAAGACCTCAGCGAGATCGTCGGGCAGACGCTTGTCGTGCGAAAGTGCTTCGCCCGCGGCGAGAAAGAAGCTGCCATAGAGTGGCCCCGAGGCGCCGCCGACCGTCATTACCAGGGTCTTGCCGATCATCTTCAGCGCCTCGTCGAGCGACTGCGCCGAGATGGTATCGAGCTTGCCGAGCACGGCTTCGAAGCCGCGCTTCATGTTGGTGCCGTGGTCGCCGTCGCCGATCGCCTGGTCCAGGCTCGTGAGCTCCGGCGCGCTGGCGATGACCTGCTCTGCGGCCGCCTTGACCAACGACTTGAATGTCTCGGGTTGCACCGACATCGTCCGAACCTTTCACTCCTCTAATGACACACCGCGGGGATGCGCTGCCCTGCACGGTCGAAACACAGCGGCCGCACCAGATGCAGTTCGATCTCCTGGCCCGCCTGCAGCGGCTGATGCGGATCCGCGAGCGTCACCAGCGTCTCGCCCTTATAGTCCAGGTGAACGTGATTCTGCTCGCCGAGGTGCTCGACGCGATGCACGCGGCCGACCATCTGGCCGCCATTGCGCGCGGCGAGCCGAAGATGCTCGGTGCGGATGCCGACCGTCTCCGTTCCGGGCGGCACTGCCACGTCGGCAAGCAGGCGGGCGGGAAGGAAGTTGATCTGAGGCATCCCGAGCCGCGAAGCGACGTAGCTGCTGGAGGGGCTTTCGTAGATTTCCCTGGGCGTGCCGAGTTGAAGCAACTGACCGTCCCTGATCACGCCGATCTTTGATGCCATCGTCATTGCCTCGACCTGATCGTGGGTGACATAGAGGATGGTTGCGCCCAGCTCGATCTGGATCCGCTTGAGCTCGAGCCGAAGCTCGGAGCGGAGTTTTGCGTCCAGCGACGACAGCGGCTCGTCCATCAAATAGATCGAGGGATCGCGGACCAGCGCGCGGCCGATCGCTACCCGCTGCATCTCGCCGCCGGAAAGGCGCGTGGCCCGGTTATTCAGCTTGCTGGCGATATGCAACAGCTCCGCCGTCTGTTCGACGCGCTTGCGGATAATCGGCTCGGCCACGCGGCGCGCGGGCGAGCGCAGCGGAAAGGCTAGATTGTCATAGACCGTCAAATGTGGATACAGCGAATACTGCTGAAACACGAATGCGATATCCCGCGAGCCCGGCGGATCGTGCGTCACGTCGCGCCCGTCGATCATGACGGAGCCGGCATCCGGGCTCTCGAGCCCGGCGATTAGCCGTAGCGTGGTGGTCTTGCCGGCGCCGCTCGGCCCGAGCAGAACGATGAACTCGCCGTCGTTCACCACGAGCGAGAGATCGCGCACCGCCTCCACCGCGCCGAAGCGCTTGCTGATGTTGCGTAGGGTGACGTCAGCCATGGCGCGCGCCCTCCTCCCTGGCGGTCCGGATCGCAAGGCCGCTGCCGATGTCGAACAGCGCAAGCCGCTCGGAGCGGAATTCGAGACCGATAGTCTCACCGATCCGCACTGACGCGCTGGAGGGCAGCCGCGCCGCGACCCGCCCATACGCCGTGTCGACGGTGACGATCTGCGTGGTGCCGAGATATTCCGCCCCGAACACTTCGCCGCGGACGGCGCCCGCGTCGGCGAAGCGGATGTGCTCCGGCCGGACCCCGAGCGCCAGCGGCGCGCTTGCGCGGTCCTCGCGGATCTCGGGCACCGCGATCGTGGTGTCGTGGAGGCTGACCGCCTGATCGCCGGATCGCAGGCCGCTCTCGAAGCGCAGGAAGTTCATCGGCGGCGAGCCGATGAAGTCGGCGACGAACATGCTTGCGGGCCGGTCATAGACCTCTTGCGGCGTTCCGATCTGCTCGATGCGGCCCTTGTTCATGATGGCGATCTGGTCCGCCATCGACATCGCCTCGAGCTGGTCGTGCGTGACATAAACCGTAGTCGCCTTGATGCGATCGTGCAGCTCGCGCAGCTCGCCGCACATCAAATGCCGAAACTCGGCGTCGAGCGCGCCTAGCGGCTCGTCCATCAGGAAGGCCTTCGGCCGCCGCACCATGGCACGCCCGAGCGCGACGCGCTGCCGGTCACCCCCCGAGAGCTTCGAGGTCTTGCTCGACAACAGATGCTCGATCCGCAACATCCGCGCGGTCTCCTGCACCCGCTGTCGGATCTCGCCCCGGCTCATGCCCTGGCACTTCAGAGGGAAGCCGATGTTCTGCCCGACATTCATGTGGGGATAGAGCGCGAAAAGCTGGAACACAAAAGCGATGTCGCGGGCGGCGGCGCGGTGGAACGTGACGTCCTCGCCATCGAGCAGGATCTTGCCTTCGGTAGACAGCTCCAGACCGGCAATCACGCGCAAGGTGGTGGTCTTGCCACAGCCGGAGGGTCCGAGCATCGCGAAGAAGCTGCCGTCGTCGATGGTGAAGGTCGAGCCTTCCACCGCCGTGAACTGATCGAACGATTTGCGTAGGTTTTCGATGCGGATCTGTGCCATGGTCCTATTCCGGAAAATGGCTGACGATGACGAAGCCGACCGTTCCGGCGAGGATCGTCACGAAGGAGTAGCTGTACAGGTCGATCGACCAGGGCTGAACCAGCATGATGATGCCGCCCCCGATCAAGGTCATCGCACCGGCTTCCCACGGCCCGCGACGGAACCAGCGCTGGAATGAACCCTTGGCAACAGCAGAACCGCTCATTTGCGCACCGCTCCGAAGGTGATGCCGCGCAACAGGTGCTTGCGCAACAGCACGGTGAACATGACGATGGGAACGACGAACAGCGTGGTCGCGGCGGCAACGGCCGGCCAGTCCTGCCCACCCTCGCCGATGATGAAGGGGATGAATGGCGGCATTGTCTGCGCTTCACCGCTGGTCAGGAGAACCGCAAAGGCGTATTCGTTCCAGGAGAAAATCAGGCAGAAGATCGCGGTCGCCGCAATGCCTGTAACGGCCTGCGGCAGTACCACCTTGCGCAGCGCCTGTAGCCGCGTATAGCCGTCGACCAGCGCGGCCTCCTCATATTCGCGCGGAATTTCGTCGATAAATCCCTTGAGCAGCCAGACCGCGAGCGAGACATTCACCGCGGTGTAGAGCAGGATCATTCCTAGGCGCGTGTCGGTCAGGTTGAGCTGCCGGTACATCAGATAGATCGGGATCGCGACTGCGACCGGCGGCATCATGCGCGTCGAGAGGATAAAGAATAAAAGATCGTCGGCGAGCGGAATGCGGAAGCGCGAGAACGCGTAGGCGGACAGCGTGCCGAGAAAGACCGCTAGGAACGTCGAGCCGAAGCCGATGATCAGCGAGTTGACGAAGCGCGGCACGACCTTTGATGGTCCGGCGATCACCATGTCGTGCTTGCGCACCAGCTTGTCGTACCAGGTCGCGGGCGGCGGCAACTTGGCGATGAAATCCGGGGTCTGGCGGGTGCGCACGGTGAACAGGTTCACATAGCCCTCAAGGGTCGGCTCGAAGATTACCTTGGGCGGATAGGCGATGGCATCGCTCTGCGACTTGAATGCGGTGGCAACGATCCAAAGCAGCGGCAGGATCGTGATCAGGGCATAGAGAATGACGAGGCCGCCGGCGAACGCCTTGGCGCGCGGCGAGGCTTCGACGATGGAATGCGCGGTCGATTTGGCCAGGACAGATTTGGCGACGGCAGCGGTCATCGTTGCTTCACCTTGTTCAGCGTTTTGACGTAGATGTTGGCGGCACCGAACACGGTCACGAACAGGATGATGGCGAGCGCCGAGGAATAGCCGGTGCGCCACTTCTCGAACGCCGCACGCTTCAGCGAGATCGACACCAGCTCGGTGGTCGAGCCCGGTCCGCCCGAGGTCAGGAGATTGACCATGTCGAACATCTTGAAGTTCTCGATCGCGCGGAACAACACCGCGAGCATCAGGAACGGTACCGTCATCGGCAGCGTGATCGACCAGAACTGCCGCCACGCCGAGGCACGATCAACTTCGGCCGCCTCATAGATGTAGTCGGGGATCGATCGAAGCCCGGCAAGGCAAATCAGCATCACGTAGGGCGCCCACATCCAGGTGTCGACCAGCACGATGGTCCAGGGCGCGAGCGAGACCTGCCCGGTCATGCTGAACGAGCTCGGCGGCGCACCGGTGAACAGGCCGATCAGATAGTTGAACGGCCCGATCTGCGGCTGCAGCAATAGCGTCCAGAAATTGCCGACGACCGCCGGCGACAGCATCATCGGCAGCAGGATAATCGTAGTCCAGAAGCTGTGACCGCGGAACTGGCGGTTGATTAGCAGCGCCAGACCAAACCCGACCACCACCTGCAAGGCCACCGAGCAGATCACGAACTGCGCTGTGGTCTGGAGCCGGATCCAGACGTCCTCGTCGGTGAGGATGTCGCTGAAATTGTCGAGGCCAACGAACCGCAGCGGCAGGTAGGACATGCTGAGGTTCAGGTTGGTGAAGGATAGCCGGATCATCCAGACCAGCGGGAAGATGTTGATCGCGAGCAGAAGTGCGATCGTCGGCGCAACGAACAGCCACGCAATGGTCCGGTCGGACAGTCCGCGGACGCGCAGCGCGGCGCGGGATTTGGCGGGCTCGCTCACGCTCGGAATCGTAACATGATCAGGTTGGAAGATCGTCGTCATCTTGTCCATCGGCTGGGCTGGTTCGGCTTCCCCGGGGGCGACCTCGGGGAAGCCAGTTCAGTTGGGTCGCGGCGTAGCGGGTCTATTGCGAGGCGACCTCCTTGCCTTGCTCCTTGAACACCTTGGTCCAGTCCTTGACCAGGAGATCGAGCGCCTGCTGCGCCGCGCCCTTGTCGGCAACAACGTAGTCGTGCACCCGCTTCTGCATGTCGAGCAGCAGCTGCGCGTAGGACGGCTCGGCCCAGAAGTCTTTCACGATGCTCATCGATTCCAGGAATTGCGGTGCGAACGGCGCGCTTTTCGGGAAGTCGGGCGCATCAACGACCGCCTTCAGGGCAGAGTAGCCGCCGATCTGCCACCATTTCTGCTGCACTGCGGGCTGCGCGAACCACTTGATGTAGGCGAGCGCGTCGTCCTTGTGGTCGGAGGTCGACACCACCGAGATGCCCTGTCCGCCGAGCTGGGTGAAATGCCCTTTCGGACCGGCCGGATTGACGAAGAAGCCGATCTTGTCGCCGCCGACGTTGGGATCCTTGTAGAGGCCGGGGAAGAAGGCGAACCAGTTCATCTGCATCGCCACCTGGCCAGACTTGAAGGCATCCAGCCCTTCCTGCATGTAGGCGTTGGTCAGGCCCGGCGCGGTGCAGCATTTGTAGAGCTCCTTGTAGAACTCGAGCCCCTTGGCCGCGTCGGCGGAATTGACGATGCCCTGCATCTGGTACGGCTTCTTCGGATTGTCGTAGGCGAAGCCGTAATTGTAGAGCACGTTGGTCACGCCCATGGTGATGCCTTCCGAGCCACGCTCGGTGAAGATGTAGGCGCCATAGACCTTCTTGCCGTCGATCTCGCGGCCCTGGAAGAACTCAGCGATCTGCTTCAGCTCGTCATAGGTCTTCGGCGGCGCCAGATCCCGGCCGTACTTGGCCTTGAATGCCGATTGAACGTCGGGCCGCGAGAACCAGTCCTTGCGGTAGGTCCAGCCCACCGCATCGGCCATGGCCGGCAGCGCCCAGTAGTTCGGCGAATTCTTCGGCCATTGCGAGTAGCCGACCACTGTCGCAGGAACGAAGTCGTCCATCGAGATGTGCTCTTTGTCGAAGAAGTCGTTGAGCTTGACGTACCACTTGTTCTCGGCGGCGCCGCCGATCCATTGGCTGTCGCCGATGATCAGGTCGCAGAGCTTGCCGTGGGAGTTGAGCTCGTTGAGGAAGCGATCCGCATAGCTCGTCCAGGGGACGAACTCGTATTTCATCTCGATGCCGGACTGCTTGGTGAAGTCCTTGCCTAGTTCGACCAGTGCATTGGCCGGATCCCACGCCGCCCAGCACAGCGTGAGCTGCTTGCTCTGGGCTGCCGCTTCGCCTCCGCCGAATATCCCGAGCAGCGCCGCCCCGAGGACGGTGGTTGCAGCCGAGCTTTTTAACCAATTGAATGTCCGCATATTCGTTTCCTCTCTCGTTGATGCATCCAACCCGCACGCCGTTCCCTGCCGGAACGACGCCAAGACCTGAAACCGAGTTTGAGGAGCGATGAGTGAAGGACGAGACGAACCATTCCGGACATGGGTCCAGATGGACTTGGGCTCCTCCCGCACATCTTGCTCGATGCGCAGTGTTTAGTATTTTTGTTGCGCTAAATGTATTACTAAATTTCCGAGACGGTCAAGTGGGTTTCTCGCAGGCCCTACGAAAAGATTTGAGACGTACACGCGCGCAAGCGCCGCGAAGCCTTTTCATTCAACCAATCGCATATCGCTGGGGATTATGATCGTCGATCTAGCTCGGCGATGGCTGTCCAGCGCGCCCCGACGACTGGCACGCAGGATGACTGGCTAGGACGACATGTTTAGTAATCAGTTTTACTGAACGTTCAATGAAGCTAAGGCGATGGCTGTCCGAACACGGCGAGGATCAAGTATGAAATGAAGCTCATCCTCTATTTCGATCTTTTTGGCGCAGGACCACGGTGAGCTTCAGGTCGACGACATCGTGCAGGCGAGCGCGGCACGCGGCAATTTCGCGCTACGGCCCGGCAACACGCCGGTTGTCCTGTTATGTGCCGGCATCGATTTAACGCCGATGCTCGCGATGCTTCATGCGTTGGCGGCTCAATCTTCGACGAGAGATATTTGCGGCTATACGGAGCGCGTAGCGGCCGGGAGCATCCCCTTGTCGCTTCGCCACGCTAGCCTCCACATTTGCCGGTAGGTGGCTCTCGTCCGGCGCCACGAGCTTCGCCCGCGCGACCGTCATTGTGGTCGCGCGCTCCGGCCCGAACCAGGGTTTCGTGCGACCGGCGTTCACGGGCTTGCGCGTGGTGGTGACGAGCCACGTGGGGTCCACGGAGAGGGACGACGCGTCGAAGCGCGCGCCGGTCGCGCCCAAGCCTGCGCATCCGCCAAGCGCGAGGGCGCTGCCTGCCGACACAAGCCCGCCCAGGAGCGCGCGGCGCGACACGAGAGCCTCATGTTGAAGAAGATGTCGGACGATCACACGGAACCTTCGGAAATTCTGCCCACCGTTTGCCCCGCCCTGGTAGCTCCGTGAATGATGGAAAAATGGCAATCCGGTTCCGCTTCAATCAGAACCGATCAGTGCTGGCGCTGATGCCGGGTCTAGCTCAGGATTCTTGCCATGACGGTGTTGCAGATCGCGGATCAGGTTTCATCCTTGCCACAACTTCAGGCCGGTTCTTCTCGAGCCAGGCCAAAGCTTCCGGCCCGTCGACGACACACTCGAAAGTCTCCCAGGTTGGGTCCTCCAGGGATTCCGATTGCAGTCGCTTTGCCGCATACTCAATGAGGTCGTGCAAGCGTTCATATCCTCGTCGGTGCTCGAGGGAATCTGCAATCGCCGTGCTGGTCCATCCTCGTTGGGCCAAATCGATAATGATCGGAGCATCAGCCTCGCTGAACCACGGTGTGGCATCGAACTCGATGCAGCGGACATTGTCGGCTGTATGGCAAGTGGCGTGGATCATTGGATTCCTCCGTTTGCCGGCTCCAACCTGCGCTAGCATTGCACTTCTTACATCGCCGCTTCGCACGCCCTCAGGCTTTGACCAGGTCCCCCAGCAGGTTCGCCGCCACCGTCAGCTTGGCGAGCGTCAGGCCGCTGGCAGCAATTTCCTCGACCGAGCGGCGGATACGCGTCGCTTCGGGGTGAGCCGCGAGCCATGTCTCGACGGCCGGATGGCCGGACTGACCGGTTGCCAGCATATCCGCGGCCAGCCTTCTTTCGGCGCCAGCGATCTGCTCAACGGCGCGATCAATGGCCATACGTTCGAAATAATCGTTTGCCGGCACGCTGCGCGCGGCGGCGATGATGCGGTCGAGACGGAAATTCGCCTCGGCGTCGAAGAAGGTCGCGGCGGCGTCACCGATGGGGCGCGTGGTGCGCTCGGCAACCGTCACGATGTCGGGTGCCGAGACCAGAGCGTCAAGATCGGCGAGCTCGCCGGCAAGGCCGGCCGGGACACCAGCATCGGTCAGGTCCTGTCGACGCTTGCTGCGCGCGGCTTGCAAGTCCGGCGGCAGGGCGGTGTCGAGCCCGGCGACGATCTCGCGGATCGCCGGGCCGAAACGCGCGATGACCGCCTCGAGGCCATCCTTGAAATCAACATTGCGCACGTACCAGACCATGCGGGAGAGCAGGAGATCTTGGACGGTCGCGTAGAGCGACAGCTGCAACTGCCCGTCGATGCAGGCGTCGAGTGCATCGATCGCGTCATTGAGCCACTTCAGCCCGTAGGATTCGTCCACCGCCACGTAGGCCATGACGATGGTTGGGATATCGGCATCCGTCTCGTCGATCAGGCGCACGACGCAGGCCGGGCCGCCGCGGTTGATCACGGCATTGACGAGACTGGTCGCGATGATCTCCCGTCGCAGGCGATGGAAGTCGACCGCCGTCGGGAATTTGTCCCGAACCTCGCGCGGAAAATACTGAGATAACTCGCGGGCAAGATAGGGGTCATCGGGCACGCTGGTGACGAGCAGATCATCGTAGAGGGTCAGCTTCGCGTAGGCGAGCAACACGGCAAGCTCGGGCCGCGTCAGGAACTGGCCGCGCCGTGTGCGCTCGGTGAGCGCTGCGTCGTCGGGCAAGAACTCCACCGCGCGGCTGAGCAAGCCGCGCTGCTCGAGCGACTGCATCAGGCGGGCGAGGAAGCCGGTCTCGGCCACCCCCTTGCGCTCGGCCAGCGAGAGCGCCAGCGTCTGCAGATAGTTATTGCGCAGCACCAGCGCGCCGACCTCGTCGGTCATCGCGGCAAGCAGGCTGTTGCGGTCAGTAGGACTTAGGCGTCCCTCGCGCTCGGGGCGCGCCAGCGCGATCTTGATATTGACCTCGACGTCGGACGTGTTCACGCCGGCCGAATTGTCGATGGCGTCGGTGTTGAGCTTGACGCCCTTCAGCGCCGCTTCAATGCGGCCGCGCTGGGTGACGCCGAGGTTGGCCCCTTCGCCGATCACCCGGGCGCGCACGTCGCCACCCGTGATGCGGATCGGATCGTTGGCGCGGTCCCCGACCTGATCGTCGCTTTCCCCGGAGGACCGGACATAGGTGCCGATGCCGCCGAACCACAGGAGGTCCGCGCGAGCCTTCAGGATCGCCGTCATCACCTCGAAAGGCGTGGCTTGCGGCTTGTCGAGATCGAGCAGAGTGCGCACTTCCGGAGCGAGCGGGATCGCCTTGAGCAGGCGCGAGAACACGCCGCCGCCCTGCGAGATCAGCGACTTGTTGTAGTCCTGCCAGCTCGATCGCGGCGCGTCGAACAAGCGCTTGCGCTCAGCGAAGCTGATCGAGGGATCAGGCGAGGGATCGATGAAGATGTCGCGATGATCGAAAGCCGCCACAAGCTTTGTCGCCGGCGAGAGCAGCATGCCATTGCCGAAAACGTCGCCGGACATGTCGCCCACGCCGACCGCGGTGAACGGCATGGTCTGAATGTCGGTGCCGAGCTCGCGGAAGTGGTGCTTGACCGCCTCCCAGGCGCCGCGCGCCGTGATCCCCATCTTCTTGTGGTCGTAGCCCTGGCTGCCGCCGGATGCGAAAGCATCGCCGAGCCAATGGTTCTTCTCGGCCGAGATCGCATTGGCGACGTCGGAGAAGGTGGCGGTGCCCTTGTCGGCGGCGACGACAAGGTAGGGGTCGTCGCCGTCATGGCGCAAGGTGGATTCGGGCGGCACGACGATGTCGCCGTCGAGATTGTCGGTGAGTTCGAGCAGCGAGCGAACGAAGATGCGATAGACTTCGGTGCCCTCCGCGAGCCAGGCGTCGCGATTGGAAGGTGGCGGCAGGCGCTTGGGCACGAAGCCGCCCTTGGCGCCGACCGGCACGATCACGGCGTTCTTGACCTGCTGCGCTTTCGCAAGGCCGAGGATCTCGGTGCGGAAATCCTGCGGCCGGTCGGACCAGCGCAAGCCACCGCGCGCAACCTTGCCGAAGCGCAGGTGAATACCTTCGACACGAGGTGAATAGACAAAGATCTCGTAGAGAGGTCGTGGAGCGGGCAAGTCGTCGATCCGGCGCGCCTCGAACTTGAAGGAGATCACCGGACGCGGATGTCCATTCTCGCCGATCTGCCACAGATTGGTGCGAACGGTTGCCTGCACCAGATTGGTGAAACGGCGCAGGATGCGATCTTCGTCGAGCGAGGCGACTGATGTGAGCTGATCCTCGATCTCGGCGAGCAGAGCCGTCTCGCGCGCCGAGCGCTCGGCATCCGTCAAGGCGAGGCGCGGATCGAGGCGGGCCTGGAACAGCGCGACGAGGGTGGCCGTGATCGCGGCGTTCTTGCGCAAGGTCTCCCACATGTAATCCTGGGTGAATGGAGCGCGGATCTGGTGCAGGTAGCGCGACAGCGCCCGGATGGTCGAAACTTCCCGCCAGCCCAGGGCCGTGCGCAGGATCAGGGCATTGTATCCGTCGGATTCGGCGCGGTCGGTGACCACCGCCATGATCGAGGCTTCCAGGCGATGGCTGAATTCCGGGTTGATCTCGATGGGCTGGCCGTCACTGGTCTCGATCGTCATGTCGTGCAGCCAGACCGGCTCCGGCCGGTTACCGGGCACGATCTGATAGGTGCGTTCGTTGACCACGCGCAGACCATGATTTTCGATCACCGGCACGCGATAAGACAGCGACAGCGGTGCGGCGTCCGAAAACACCTTCAGGCCGAAGCGCCTGGGATCGTCGCCATCGATGCGGTAAACCGAAATCGTCACCGGGCGGGCTGGCGTCAGCTTCTCGATGGTTGTGATATCGGCGATCGCCTGCTCCGCCGTGAAAACCTCGGTATAGCCGCCGCTAAAGGCCCGGGCATATCGGTTGGTCAGCATGCGCGCCCGCATGCCGTCGGTCGACGCAGTGAGCGCGGCCCTCAACTTGTCGGCCCAGGTTGCGGCAATGGCGCTGATTCCGGCTTCCAGGGTGGCGCGCTCGACGACGGGCGTTTTGCCTTCGTAGCGACCGACGATGTAGTGGACGCGCGCAAGCGCCCCCTCAGGGAATGATACGTAGGAGGCGGCAAGGGTCCCCTTGTAGACTTGCGACAGGAAGGCGCCGACGCGCGTGCGGACGTCGGTGTCGTATTTGTCGCGCGGAATGAAAGTGAGGATGGAGACGAAGCGATCGAACTTGTCGACCCGCGCCAGCGTCCGGATGCGCGGGCGCTCGTAGAGGATCAGGATTTCTATGACGAAATTGTAGAGAGCGTCGACATCGATCTGGAACAGTTCGTCACGCGGATATTCTTCGAGAATATGCATGAGCGCCTTGCCGGAATGGCCGCTCGGGTCGAAGCCGGCGCGCTGGAGCACCCGCGAAACCTTGTGGCGGACATAAGGGATCTGTCGTACCGAGCGGGTATAGGCGCCCGAGGTGAACAGGCCGACGACTCGCAGTTCGCCCTCGAGCCGGCCGTCGGGCGTATAGAGCTTGATGCCGACATAATCCATCCGGATGCGGCGATGGACGCGGCTGGAGACATTGGCCTTGATGACGATGAGCAGGGTGGGTTCGTGCAAGAACTCGCGGATTTCCGACGTCATCACCACCATTTCGGTACCGCGGCGCAGGACCTTCGCTTCCGGATCGCGGAGGATGCCGAGGCCTTCACCGGTGGTGATGTCGTCCGACGCATCGCTGTCGGGCGAGAAGCGATATTCGCGCACGCCCAGGAAGGTGAAATTGTCCGCGCAGAGCCATTGCAGGAACTGGTTGGCTTCGGCCACCTCGTCGATTGGCAGCGGCGGCGGATTGGAAGAGAAAGTCTTTATCGCTTCCTCGACCCGGTCGCGCATGGTTCGCCAGTCGGTGACGCAGGCGCGCACGTCGTTCAACGTCCCGGTCAGGCCGTCGATCAGCTTCTGCCGGTCGGTCTCGACATCCAGACGGGTGATGTGGAGGTGAATCAGGCTCTCTCTCGCGCCCTTTGCCCCTTCCGGCAATGCTTCGCCGTAGAAGTGCAGGAGCTTGCCTTGGTCATCGCGCTCCACCGCGATGATCGGGTGAGCGACGAGGGCGACTTCGATGCCCTGCTCGGCGAGCTCCGCCATGGTGGAATCGAACAGGAAGGGCATGTTGTCGTTGAGAATTTCGAGCACGGAAATCTCGCGCCCATCCGACATCATCGGATTGACGATGCGGATATCGGCGCTGCCGGCTGCGCGCCGCTGCACGTGCTCCCAGGCTTGCTCTGCGAGGAGGGCAAGCGAGGCGGCATCGCAATTGGCGAGGTCCTCGATATTGGTGTAGCCGAACAAAAGCTCGGCAAAGGCCCGGGGGCTCTTGCCCGGCTGCACCCTGCCCGCGGCATCGCGGATCAAAGTTGCCCGGGCCTTGTCGTCGCGCCACGGCATAATATCCTCCATTTGCCGCACCGTCCGACCGCAGTCGCGATCATCAGCTTGATTCTGGAGTGCATCTCTTCGAGCGCCATCGCCTTGACCGTGATCGAGCGCGTACGCGCAATCCTCGATCTCAACACTTCGACAGCTCGAGACGACAATACTACCAGAGCGGTCCAGGCACACGTTGTCGTGAGGCGCACCGAGATGCACTACGGTAGCCGAAGTCGGTGCCGACGGCCGCCGAGCCATCGGGAGGAATCACAAGCAATTTCAATCGGGTGCGGCCCCATGGCGCGTACAACGAATCCTAGGTCAGCCATCCCCGCGCGCACGAGATTCCGCAGCACGTTGCTCGCCTAATCCGAGACAGACTGCACGTTGATGGGGGAAGGTCTTAGTGGCCTATACTGCTTCCCCGCGGACCGCGCGCCGGTTTCGGTCTGGGTGGGGGATGGCGCCGGCTTCAACGTTGCGCCAATCCGACCGTGCTTCTTCCGCTTTCAAAAATATGTGCGGCGACGCCGCGCTTTTCCAGCGCTTCGCCGAGCTTGATGCGCAGAAAGCCCGACGTGGTGTAACGGGAGACGCCCGAATAAAAGCGGTCGGTTAGGCCTTGCACCATTCCTGAATAGTCGTCGAGCAACTCGGGAAGAACCGAGAAGTTGTCGTAGTTGACGATCGCATAGACGCGGCGATCGATGTGGCCGAGCTTGGCTTCGACGGCGCGCGCGATCGCATCGATGTCGCCCCTGCCGCGCAGCGCGAAGCGCTCCAGGTTGACGAAGAACAGGTTCTGCTGCTCGTCCAGCGTGAAGCGCCGGTCGAGCGGAATGGTCAACAGGTCGTTGCGCAGGTCCATCGGGCCGTCGCGGAAAATCCGCGCGTCCATGAGGAGCGGATCGCGCGGGATGAGCGGCCTGAAATCCATCAGCCCGAGGATGTCGCGCTCGATATCGATGCCGGGCGCGACCTCGATCAGCTCGAGTCCGCCTTCGGTCAGCGCAAGCACGCAACGCTCGGTGACGTAGTGCACGGTCTGCCCGCGTTTGGCGGCGAACGCGCCGCTGAACGTCACATGCTCGACTGCCTCGACGAATTTGCGGGCTTTCGGTTCCTCGGCGATAACCAGCCTGCCGTCGGTTACGCCAATGCGCTGGCGTCCCGCGCCAAACGTACCGACAAAGATCACCTTCTTGGCGTTCTGGCTGATGTTGATGAAGCCCCCGGCCCCGGCGAGCTTGGGACCGAACTTGCTGACGTTGAGATTGCCGGTACGATCGACCTGGGCGAGGCCCAGGAATGCGGCGTCGAGCCCGCCGCCATCATAGAAATCGAATTGATAGGGCTGGTCGATCACCGCCTGCGTGTTGACGGCGGCGCCGAAGTCGATCCCGCTCGCCGGCACGCCGCCAATCACGCCGGGCTCGGCCGTCAGCGTGATCAGGTCGATGACCCGCTCCTCGTTGGCGACGGATGCGATGCCTTCGGGCATGCCGATGCCGAGATTGACGACGCTATTGGCCTGGAGCTCGAACGCCGCCCGGCGTGCGATGATCTTGCGCTCGCTCATCGGCATCGGTGGCAGCGAGCCGGCGCGCACCCTGATCTCGCCGCTGTAAGCCGGATTGTAATGCGTGCCAAAGGTCTGCCAGTGGTTTTCCGGTTTCGCCACCACGACGCAGTCGACGAGGACGCCGGGGATTTTCACCTGGCGCGGATTGAGGCTGCCGTTTTCTGCGACGCGCTCGACCTGGGCGATGACGATGCCGCCGGAATTATGCGCCGCCATGGCGATCGCGAGCGCTTCGAGCGTCAGCGCTTCCTTCTCCATGGTGAGGTTGCCGTCGGCGTCGCCCGTGGTGGCACGGATAATCCCGATGTTGATTGGAAAGGTCTTGTAAAACAGGCACTCCTCACCGCCGAGCGTGACCAGCTCGACCAAATCCTCGATTGTGCGGGCGTTGAGCTTGCCGCCGCCCTGACGTGGGTCGACGAAGGTGCCGATGCCGACGCGCGAGATGTGGCCGGGACGACGCGCGGCGATGTCGCGGAACATATGGGTGATGACGCCCTGCGGCAGATTATAGGCCTCGATCTGGTTTGAGATCGCGAGTTGCTGCAATTTGGGCGCGAGCCCCCAATGACCGCCGATCACGCGCCTGACCAGACCCTCATGCGCGAAATGGTTGAGGCCGCGGTGCTTGCCGTCTCCCTGTCCCGCCGCATAGACCAGCGTCAGGTTGCGAGGCTTGCCCTGCGTGTAGGGGGCGACCGTTTCGTTGGCGAGATAGAGTTGCTCCAGCGCGAGCGCGATCTCTTCGGCAAAACCGATGCCGACAAAGCCGCCGGTCGCCACCGTGTCGCCGTCGTGGATCAGGCGCACCGCTTCGGCGGCTGTGACGATCTTGCCCTTCTCCGCCGTGCGCAGATACGACAAGGCCTGCTGGCTCACGGCATTCCTCCCAATTTATTGCCGCTTTGAGCGGTCGGGAAATGACTTTTCGTCAGATCGTCAGCCCGCTCTATCTTCTTGTTTGAGCATGATCTTCTCGAAAAACTGCGTCTAACGCGGCCCTCCGGGTCCGGATCATGCTCTAAGGCGGGCGCTTGTCAGGCCTCGGCGTTCTTCCGTGTTTCAGTCGCGAAATACACCGAGACGATGGTGATCAGCGCCAGCGCGACCATATAGAGCGAGACCGGCCACGTCGCGGGTGCATAGGCGGCCATCAGACCGGTGGCGATCAACGGCGACAGCGCGCCGGCGAAGATCGAGGCGAGGTTGTAGCCGAGCGACACGCCGCTATAGCGCACCTTGGTGCCGAACAGCTCGGACAGGAAGCTCGCCTGCGGGCCGTACATCGCGGCGCGCCCGACGGCGAGCCCGAGCACGATAGCGACCCAGGCCGCATGCGGGTTCTTGGTTCCAAGCAGCATGAACAGCGGAAACGACATAAGCGCCGAGAAGATGGCACCGAAAATATAGACCGGACGGCGCCCGACGCGATCGGAGAGCGCACCGAAGGCGGGAATGGTGAAGGTTTCGATCGCAGCCGCGATCAAGACGCCGTTCAGCATGTCCTGCCGGTTCAGGCCGAGCGACTGGGTTGCGTAGGCCAGGACAAACGTGGCGTAGATATAGAAGAAGCCGTTCTCCGCAAAGCGGGCGCCCATCGCCAGCAGGATGTTCTTGGGATAGAAGCGGATCGCGTCGAGGATCGGCATCTTCACCTCCTGCTTGGAATCCTTGACCTTCTGGAACTCGGGCGATTCCGCGATGGTGAATCGGATCCATAGGCCGACCAGCACGAGGACGATGCTGAACAGGAACGGCAGACGCCAACCCCAGGCGTAGAGCTGGGCGTCGGTCAGGAATGCCGAGACGATCGAAAAAACCAGCGTGCCAAGCACGAGACCAAGCGGCGCGCCGAGCTGCGGCCAGCTGCCGTAAAAGCCCTTCTTGTCTTCCGGCGCGTGTTCAACCGCCATTAGCACCGCGCCGCCCCATTCGCCGCCGAGGCCAAAACCCTGCACCAGACGGCAGGTGATCAAAAGGATCGCTGCCCAGACGCCCGCCGTCTCATAGGTCGGCAAGAGACCGACCACCGCGGTCGCGGCGCCCATGATCAGAAGCGTCAGATACAGCATCGTCTTGCGGCCGATCTTGTCGCCGTAGTGGCCGAAGACGAGCCCGCCGAGCGGCCGCGCGACGAACCCGAGCGCATAGGTCGCGAATGCGAGCAGCGTGCCGATCATGGGGTCGAAGGTCGGGAAAAATAGCTTGTTGAAGATCAACGCTGCGGCGGTGCCGTACAAGAAGAAATCGTACCATTCGATGGCGGTGCCGATCAGGCTCGCGGTCGCTACCGTCACGTGCGACGGCGCCGATGGTCTGCTTTCCAGCGCAATGGTCATATCGTCCCTCCCATGGTCAACGTTCGCGCATTTGCCATGCGTCGCGTCGGAGGGAGCAGAGCAAGGCGCGGGCCAATTGCCTCGCGATGCATCAAATGATTGAAAGGCCAGCGGGTTCAGCGCCGGCCTGTGGATGTGCGGCGGATCGAGTCATGTCAACGGTCTGAGACTCAAGACACCTTGAAGTCTCAAAACTCAGACGGCTGATGTATCCGATTGGGCGAGACCGAATTTTGCGAGCTTCTTATAGAATGTGGCACGCGAGATGCGCAGCATCCTCGCGGCTTCCGAAATCTGCCCATTGGCGGCCTGAAGCGCGCACTCGAGCGTCCGCTTTTCGAACGCCGCTTCGGCCTGCGCGTAGGGGATCACGGTCCCCGCAGGAAGCGCCGGCGCGGCGACCCGCCCCTCGGCGCCGACGGGCAGGATGCGGGCGAAATCGTCGCCGGCGAGGCGGCCCGAGTCGCTTAGAATCAGCGCACGCTCCAGCACGTTGCGCAGCTCACGGACGTTTCCGGGCCAATCGTAGCAGGCGAGCGCGGCAAGGCCCGACGGCGTGATCTTCGCGTTGAGGTAATCGCCGGAACGGACGATGTCATCCAGCAGCCTTGCGCAGATTTCCGGGAGATCGCCGGCGCAATCGCGTAACGGCGGCAGCGCGATCGTGAGCACGTTGAGCCGGTAGAAAAGGTCGGCCCGGAACGTGCCCTCGCTGACGCGCTTCTGCAGCTCGACATTGGTCGCGGCGATGACGCGAACGTCGACTTTCGTCACCTTGTCGGAGCCAACCGGCTCGATTTCCCGCTCCTGCAAAACCCGCAGCAGCTTGGCCTGCAGGTGCAGTGGCATTTCGCCGATTTCATCCAGGAACAGTGTGCCACCGTCGGCGCTCCTGAACTTGCCGTCGCGACCTTTGCGGTCGGCGCCGGTATAGGCCCCCGGCACCGTCCCGAAGAACTCGGACTCGATCAGCGTATCCGGGATGGCGGCGACATTGACGCTGACGAAGGGTTTTTCTGCACGCGCGGAGGCGTTATGGATGGCCTGCGCCAGCAGCTCCTTGCCGGTTCCGGTTTCCCCGATCAGCAGGACCGTCACGCTTTGGCGTGCCGCCCGGCGGGCGAGCTCCTTGGCTCGCGCGATGCGCTCGGTCTTGCCGACATAGTCATCGAAGGTAAACCGCGCGCTGCGCGGCTGCGACAACTGCCGCTTCGCGAGCCTGAGGTCGCTTTCGAGTTGGCCCATCCGCGCGATCAGGGGCTTCAGGTTGTCGAGACGGTCTGACAGCACGAAGCCGATCGCGCCGATGACGTTCCTGTTCTCGTCCTCGATCGGCATGCGCGTGACCACGAGCTGCTCGCCGCCGAGCTCCATGATGTCCAGAAGGATCGGCTCGCCGGTTTCGGCCACGCGGCGCATCAGACTGTTGGGAATAATCTCCTCGATCGGGCGCCCGATCGCCTCGGAGACATGATCAAGGCGAAGCGAGTGAAGGTATTTTTCATTGACGTAAACCACGCGCCCGTCGCGATCGATCGCGATGGCGCCTTCGCAGAGATCCTCGAGGCGCTCAAACAGCGTTTCCATGGCGCGTGCGCGGATGGTCGCGGGATCGCTGACGATGGGCTGGCGATCGGACATGGGGTTGCGAATGGCCCTTCAACAATTACCGAACGCGGATCGTGGCGAAATGACCCATGCGTCCCGTCCCGCGCTCCATTTGTCTCCGGAAGGGGCTGGAACTGCGAAGCTCACTGGTTCGCGCCAAACCTAGCAGGAGATTGCATGGTTTCACATCAACGCCGGACAAAAATTCGAGGTCAGCGCCGCGGCGTATCTGCATCGTAGGCGGGATAATTATGTCGTAATTTCAATAATATAAGAGCTCGTTGTTTTATTCTGGATGGCGCGCCGGTTTCGCGAAATATCGCGGATCTCTTAACCACGCCGCACCGCGATCTTTTTGACATCGATGCGCGGCTCGGCGGCTGACGCAATTCGATCCGTGAACTCCGATTGCTACAATCTGGCGTACAAAATCGTAGCAGATCGTAGTTGGCGCACCAAATCGTGGCTGTGGTAGCGGGGTCCGCTACATCGCGAAACCCACCATTTTAGAACCCGTCTTTTCCTACTGGAGGGCATCCTAGCTCCCAGCGTGCGGTGCTCGTCGAGGAGCGCACGCTTGGCATTTCCTTTCGAAATACTCCCGCGAAACTCGCCTATCGTCCGAGCTCCGGAATCAGAACTCTTACGCTCTCGAATTCCTTCGCTCTGACATCAGGTAGCAGGACGATGACGAGTGCTGCGATGAGGAAACCAGCACCGCACGGCCCGATCGAAACTGAAAGTCCAAACGAGGCGGCGAGACTCCCCAAAATGAATGGCGCAAAGGGGCTTCAATGCTGCGACTGGCGAATATCAGGATCTGGTCAAGGCCGGCGTGATCGATCCCGCAAAGGTCGTCCGCACTGCGCTGCAGGATGGCGCCTCGATTGCTTCGCTTCTGGAGGGCGTTGACGCATGTCGGCCGCGACAATCGTTTCGATCAGGAATCTGAAGCTCGCACTGCCGCCGGGCTCCGACCGTCCCTACGCCGTCGACGACGTCTCCTTCGATCTTGTGCCTGGCAAGATTCTCTGCGTGGTCGGCGAGTCCGGCTCCGGCAAGTCGATGTGCGCGCACGCGCTGATGGGGCTGTTGCCGGACACCATCATCCGCGAGTTATCGTGATCCGCTGTGATTTATGGCCAGTTTCCGCGAATTGGATACATTAGGTCTAAGCCAGCTCAGACCGATGGCACTAGCTTGTTCACGATCGGTAGGCTGTGCGGATCAAGGCGTTTGAGTCTAGGACCGCTGACCTAGCCCCACGGGCTTAATCCAGTTTGAAGTTCGTTCTGGCCCACGACAAGGACCAGAGCATGAAGCGCAGCCGCTTTTCGGAAGAGCAGATCATCGGGATTTTGAAGGAGCACGAGGCCGGCGTTTCGGTCGCCGACCTGTGCCGCAAGCACGGTGTCAGCGACGCCAGCATCTACAAATGGAAGGCCAAGTTCGGCGGGATGGAGGTGTCGGAGGCCAAGCGGCTGAAGGCACTGGAGGATGAGAACACGCGGCTGAAGCGGCTGCTGGCGGATGCCATGCTCGACAATGTCGCGCTGAAGGACTTGCTGGGAAAGAAATGGTGACGCCCGCGGCCAAGCGGAAAGCTGTCGCCCATCTCATGGATGCCCACGGGATGAGCGAACGGCGGGCGTGTAAAACCATCGGCAGCTGCCGCATGACGATGAGATACCGGACGATCCGGACGGACGATGCCGGCCTGCGCCAACGCATGCGAGCGATCGCCCAAGAGCGTCGCCGTTTCGGCTACCGGCGCCTGCATGCTCTGCTCAAGCGGGAGGGCTATGCAATCAACCACAAGAAGCTGTTCCGGCTCTACCGGGAAGAGAAGCTTGCGGTGCGTCGCCGTGGCGGCCGCAAGCGGGCGATCGGGACCCGGGCGCCGATGACGGTGCCGCTGGCGCCGAACGACCGCTGGTCGCTCGACTTCGTCTCGGATCAACTGACCGACGGCCGCCGCTTCCGCATCCTGACCGTGGTCGATGACTGCACCCGCGAGTGCCTGGCGCTGGTCGCCGACACCTCGCTCTCGGGCAGGCGGGTGGCGCGGGAACTGGACCGGCTGGTGATCGAGCGCGGCAAGCCGACAATGGTGGTCAGCGACAACGGCAGCGAGTTGACCAGCAACGCCATCCTGACCTGGGCCGATCAGAGCCGCGTCGCATGGCATTACATCGCGCCGGGCAAGCCCATGCAGAACGCCTTCATCGAGAGCTTCAACGGCCGGCTGCGCGACGAATTGTTGAACGAGACGCTGTTCACGTCGCTGGCCCAGGCCCGCGTCGCACTCGGATGTTGGCGGGCCGATTACAATAACACACGACCGCACTCGCAGCTCGGATGGAAGACCCCATCCGAGTTCGCCATCACCTACCATCCGCGCCGGGATCTGGCGCTGCGCTATGCCGAAGGCTCCGCGCCAGCTCCCGTCGCTCCCACCGCCCGACCGGGCAAATCCAACAGCCAGGGCGAGCTCAGGACTGGATAAAACTTGGGGGCAAGGTCACCGCGTTAGGGGCTGCCGTCAATCAAGCCTCCTGCCGCCGCACGTGACGTGCTTCGTCAGGCAGGTAGCTTGCCACAGCTATCGCACGTCCGCTCGCGGCGAGTGCGGACGCGCCTCGTGAGGCCATAAGTACGCGGGTAGCTTATCGACCGTCGTTCCAAATGTCGGCGGCAAGCTTCCAGTCATTTCCGACCTTTTCCCAAATCACAACGTACTTCCCGGTCACGTCCTTTGGGTTCGGGCCCTTCGTCTTCAAACTGAAAGTCCCTATCTCGCGCGCCGCCGACGGACCGAGCGGCTTGACGTCAAGAGTCTCGAGCCTCGGGTCGCCAATTTCGTTCGCTGTGCCTTTCCACATCGCTCCAATGGCGGTGTTGCCATGCACCATCGCGGAGCCAGGTGGAAATGCAGTCGCATCAACGGTGTAAAGCGACGCAATGCCGGCAAAATCCCCCTTATTGAAAAACTCAATCCATTTTGCATTCGCGGCCTCGATCTCGGCTTTCTGGGCGAACGCCGGCAGGCTCATTCCAACCACAACTGCAATCGACAATGCAATTCTGTGCATCATGCAACTCCATTGGCTAGACAAGTTGATACCACATCGCAAATTGACGGGCCGATTGACACTGATCCCTACGTCGACGGCAACCCTGCCTCTGTTAAGGCCTGGTGAAAAAGCTGTTGTATCACCTTAGGCCGCACTGGCTGTATGGGCATCGACTTGATCGACAAACGGGGCAGCGCAGCCAACAAGCCGGCACACGCCATCGCTGCTTCATTGGTCTTGCCAACGATCTGAAGGCTTGCCGTCAAAATCGCGTGCGCCACCCAATAATCAGGCTTTCTCTCGATAGAAGATCGCGCCCATCTTGCTGCTTCCGAATAATCCGCCAGCAAGAAATACGAAATGGACAGCACGGTGTACCGAAAGAAAATGCTGGGGTCTTTCGGATTTAGCCTTATCGCAAACTTAGTTGTCTCGATGCTTTCTTGCGCGCGGCCGCCGTAGGCGAGAGTTGTGCCTAACGTCCCATAACCGAGTGAAAAGTTCGGATTGATGTCGATCGAGCGTTGAAGGGCACCGATCGCCTCGTCAATCCGGTCGTTCAGGACACCAAATACAATTCCAAGACCCCAATAGACATGCTCATCGTTGACCGAGAGCTTCAGTGCGGTTCGAATTGACTGTTCCGCCTCAGATTTGAGCTCCTCCACGTTTGAGGCAAAGCCCATAAATATTATGTGGCTCGTTACTAGGGACAATAATTTGTCGCCCTCTGGGCTTCCCGGGAAATCGACGGTCATTTGCTTCGCAAGATCTCTCGCCTTCGCTAGGCTATCCCGATTAAGTCCGTAGAACTCTTTCCAAGCCTTCTTGCTCGCAGCCCAAATATCGAAGCCAGCCGACGATGTCCGATCTATCAGGCTGCCCTCCAAGAATATCAGCTCAGTCTGGAGCGTCGCGACGACCCGCTTCGTGATGTCGTCTTGCAAGTCGAAAATGTCGACCAAGTCACCGTCGTATCGCTCCGCCCAGATATGACCACCTGTCTCAACGTTTAATAACTGAGCATTAATACGCACTCTCTGACCCGCGCGTCGAACGCTCCCTTCGAGGATGTATTTGACGCCTAGCTCGGTGCCGATCTTCTTTATGTCTACCGGCTTTCCCTTGTACGTGAAGGTGGAGTTGCGTGCGATTACGAGCAGTCCCTTAAAACGAGAGAGCTCAGTGATGATGTCTTCCGTGATGCCGTCGGCAAAGAAATCTTGCTCGGGATCGCTGCTCATGTTGTTGAATGGCAGGACCGCGATCGATGGGGTCGCGTCCAAGGCGGGGAGCGCTTGGCTTGGGTTTTGCATCCCTATCCCAACCGAATATGCTCGGATGGGCTTGCCAATGTTTTTCAGCTTCAACTCACCGCGGTCCTCAAACCGAACATCGATTTTGCGGACTACCTCGGAATAGAGCTTCTCCGATACCAGGATCGCTCCTGGCTCACACAGCCCCTCTAGGCGAGCAGCAATGTTTACTCCTTCACCGTAGACGTCACCGTCGGCCTGTATGATTACGTCGCCCAGATTGAGGCCTATCCGAAGCTGCAGGGGTAGAACGAGTTGGGAAACCTGTTCTTGGATTGTGATTGCGCTGCGGAGTGCCGCCATCGGACTAGCAAATTCAGCAAGAAAGCCATCTCCGGTCGTCTTAATGAGCCGCCCGTGCTCCTCTTGGAGACAGGGCTCAATAACTTCCGTCCGAAGTTCAGTAACGCGCGCAACGGTGCCTTCTTCGTCCGCCTCCATGAGGGCGGAGAAGCCAACAATGTCAGCTGCTAGAATGACTGCGAGGCGTCTCAGCATCTAGACACCGCATGCATGAAACAATTGATCAAATGTATGGGCTTAATCATACCCACTCATTCTAGGTTGTAAATCGACTGTTCTCGCTGTTCGGACACTATTCCTGGTCGACCCAAGCCTCAGCTTAGATTGCTCCGCAGATGACAACTTCGATTCTCCGACAATGGCCGCCCGAGCCCATTTTTTCCCGGTAATGTCGGCTTGAGGGCCTATAGCTGACGGTTCTTTGACCCTATCGGAATATCGGCTGTTCGGGATAGATCGGACGTCGCGTCGCCGGTCGCCCTTGCATGATCTCCGACGTCGCCCTCTTGGTAACCCCCGGCCATGCGGGTAGCGGATCTTCATTGCAGCGGAAAGCGTCTCGCTCTCTGCGTGGGCCGGAACAGTCGATTGCATTTTTCGTCTGACAGCAAGGCACTAGCCTCGGGACTCCGGCCATCCGTAGACGGTGACGCACGCGCTCGCGCTCGGCGAGGTAACCTGGATGATCACTTTGCGCGCCGTCGCAGCGCGACGAGGGGTAAAGCTTCCTCGACGACGGGCGCCTTTGCATGTCGAACAATGCCGCCGAACGCGAGCTGCGGGCTGTCGCTATGGGAAGAAGAAACTGGACCTTCGCCGGCTCCGATGAAAGCGGCCGGCGTGCGGCTGCAATCTACACCCTTATTGCCAGCGCCAAGCTCAACGACATTGATCCGCAGGCTTGGCTCGCCGACGTCCTGGCCCGCCTAGCGGATCATCCCGCCAAGCGCATTCACGAACTGCTGCCCTGGAATTGGCAGCCTCAGAGCGTTGCTCACGCCGCCTGAGCCAATCAGCCATTCGCGCCAAACGGCTTAACCAGGGGTCTTCACCGGATGCTTACAGCCAAACGACTGGCGGCCAGCAATTTTTGGCGTGTACAATCGTATGCCAAAGGGATCAAAGCTCCGGCTTTCCGAAGTCCTTAAGCTGTTCGAGTTGATGCGATGATCGGAACGCCTGGGCGCAATCTGAAGAGAGACCAATGACAGTCTTCGTCTATGTCAACACCAGCAAGCAGGTTGGCGACAAGGATCATCTCAAGGTCTTCGCCAACGAGGATGCCGCGGAAAAATGGTTCGAGGAGAACGACCCAGAAGGCGTAGCGTTCGAGTACGAGGTTCTCGAGTGAGTCTTAGATCAACGCCTGCTCGTGATCTGATCGCTAAAGAGATACCCGGTTAGGCCGAACAGAGATGCACCCGCTATGATGAAAAGGACGACCTGCACCACAATCATGTTGAGCCCCCTAAACCTATAAGGCTCTCTAACATCGTGACTGCAGCTGCGTAAATCCCGTCAATCTACGGGTGGCGAAGCCCCATCTCCGGCTCATAAAAGTCGCGCGCCAAACGCGCAGCGGCGCCGCCCGCGTCCCCCGTAGAACCACGGCGACCTGATCGGCGCCGCCTACCGCGCCCAGGCGGATGCGCTTGAGATCGAGGCCGGCGCCAAGCGTCGCCTCGCCGATGAATACGACGCAGCGCAGGAGCGTGGCCAAGTAGCGACCGTAGGCAAACGTCCCCAACCGGAACGTTTGCAGGAAGCGCCCGTCAGCCGCCGACATTCGGTCTTTCTCTCCCAGGGGGCACTCGCCCCATGTCGCACGCGTGCGGCACCTGAACGACAAGAAGGAGCCGGACCATTGAAGAGAGGTCTAGCGTAGCGGCCTCGGCATCAATCCTCTTCGATACTGGGGCCGCTGCTATTCGACAATTTGATTGCCAGCCTTCGAATGGAGTCTCGCAATGACAGCAGTTTGGAATCTACGTGAATACAAGCAAGCAAGTTGGCGATGCCGATCATCTCAAGGTCTTTGCCTCCCTTGAGGCCTCGGAGCATTGGCTCGAGGAGCATGATCCTGAAGGTGTCGCGTTCGAATATCCCGTGATTGTCAGAGCGACTTAAGCGGTGGGGGCGTGCGACTGCGCAACATTCTCGATCCTAGGTCCGGCGGGTGGCATGAACCGTGCTGTAGATTTCCTGCGGGGGATTTCAGTGCCCCAGTTCAGGAATATACGCCGCCGAGCGGTGTCATTTTGAGACCGCCGGCCCGACAATTCGGGAGGTATCGTTGAACGACTCAGCACCTCTGCAGGCTAGGTTCCTTGTACGGCAAGGAACCACTGGCTGGATGGTTTATGATCGAGAACGCAAGGGGCCGGCGCTGCTGAAGAACGGCGACTTTGCTGAGAAGCTGACGAGAGAAAAGGCCGAATACGTAAAGCAGTGGCTGACGGACCAGCCCCACCTGAGCGAAGGCCGGCGCCAAGGGCGCTGACGGATTAGCAAGTCCGGCCCCGGATACCTATCTTCGGGGTGTCGATTACCCGAAAGCCGATCGAGATCCCTCCGGAAGTCGCGCGCCAGTTTGTCGCCGACATGGAGGCTTATCACGCGGAGCGCGACCTCTTGCGCCGTGACGAGATCGCCGGGCGCACGCGACACACGCTCCTCGGGCACATGCCTGCCGGCTCAAAGCTCCGGCTCAGCGAGGTCAAGGAACTCTTCGACCAGTTGAGGTCGCTGGCATGACCGTCCAATGCATTCTCTGCGATGACACCGGCTGGGTCTGTGAGAACCATCCGGACCAGCCCTGGAGCGGTAATCACGCCTGTAGGTGCGGCGGTGCCGGCGCGCCCTGCCCGAAGTGCAACAGGCCGAATCCGGATGATGGGATTCCGCGGCTGCTGCGAGGGTTTCGGAACGTGTTCAGCAGGCGCGACCGCAGACGCTGATGGCCGGCGATGCGTCCCAATCTTGAACGCATGATCGAAATCTTGGGCATTATGACCTTGCTGGGAGGCGGTCGCGCCGCGGAACTTTGGGAAGGACGGGCCAATCTTCTTCAAAACAGCTTCTTCTCGAGTTCGCGCGCCTCGTCCGATCCAATCGATCTTCCGATGGAAGCGACCATCTTCCCTAGGGAGACTTTCCTCGCTCCGCGAACCCGGGCCGAAGCCGCATGATCCAACCTGTTCTACTGGAACGGTTAAACAAGGGCGAACACTTTGCCACTTTCGAGCAGCCGGAAGTTTTCGCGAAGGAAATGTGGCAAGCCTTTGAAACGATCCGAGGCTGAGCCGCGGACCGCATCGTAGACAAAAGCATCTTCGAATCCGACACGTTGTGCCGACCACCCTGCTCGTCGGCGGGCCGGCTAGATGTCGAAGAACACCGTCTCGTTGTCACCCTGCAGGTGAATGTCGAGCGTGTAGACATGCCCCGCACCGGCCTTGCGCCTGGCGATCAGGGTCGTGCGACGATCGGCCGGCACTAGCGCCAGCACGGGATCGCTGGCGTTGCCGGCTTCGTCGTCGAAATAGATCCGCGTGTAGAGATGCAGCAGCATGCCGCGCGCGTAGACCGCGAGCAGGATGTGCGGCGCCTGCGGCTTGCCGTCGGGGTCCGGCACCACACCCGGTTTGATGGTGTCGAAGGCGTAACCGCCGCTCGCATCAGTGCCGCAGCGGCCAAAACCCTTGAAGCTCGAGTTCGGCAGCGCGCGCTTGTCCTGCGGATCGGAGAAGCGGCCCTGGGCATCGGCCTGCCAGATCTCCAGCATGCAGTCCGGGATCACGGCGCCGTCGCC
The DNA here is from genome assembly GCF_029910095.1 of Bradyrhizobium sp. ISRA464. Taxonomy (NCBI): domain Bacteria; kingdom Pseudomonadati; phylum Pseudomonadota; class Alphaproteobacteria; order Hyphomicrobiales; family Nitrobacteraceae; genus Bradyrhizobium; species Bradyrhizobium sp. ISRA464. The sequence continues at coordinate 6,003,701 of NZ_CP094526.1, forward strand.
GTCATAGACCTTGCCCTCGATGCGGATGCGCTCGCCGGAGACGTCGGGCGTCAGCAGGTTGTTGGTGAAGGCGTCGTTCCACGCATATTCGCCGTTCGGCGTCAGGCCGTACTTGAAATAAGGGCCGACGGTTTGCGACGGCGTGATGCCATCGGGACGCTGGTTCGACACGTTACTTGGTCTCCATCGGCGTGGCGTTGCGCCCGCGCAGCACGATATCGAAGCGGTAGCAGAGCGCCCATTCCGGCTTGGTGTTTTCGAGATCGAACGACGAGATCATCCGCGCCCGCGCCTTCTCATCGGTCACCGAATTGAAGATCGGATCGAACGGAAACAGCGGGTCGCCCGGAAAATACATCTGCGTGACCAGCCGCGAGACGAAGGAGGGGCCGAACACCGAGAAGTGGATATGCGCGGGCCGCCAGGCATTGTGATGATTGCCCCAGGGATAGGCGCCGGGCTTGATGGTGATGAACTTGTAGTAGCCCTTGGCGTCGCTCTGGGTGCGGCCGGCGCCGGTGAAGTTCGGATCGAGCGGCGCCGGATGCTGGTCGACGACGTGGATGTAACGGCCGCAGGCGTTGGCCTGCCACAGCTCGACCAGCGTGTTGGGCACGCCGCGGCCGTCCTCGTCGAGCACATAGCCGTGCACGATGATGCGCTCGCCGAGCGGCTCACCCTTGTGCTGGATGGTGAGGTCGTTGTCGTGCTCGCGCACGGTCTCATGACCATAGACCGGACCGGTGAGCTCCGAGAGCGTGTGCCGCATCGGGATCAACGGCTTCGAAGGCGCGCGCTTGATCGCGCTCCGATACGCGGGAGACAGACGCGCGGGATGGACGCTGTTCGAAGCGACCGGATAGATCAACGCCATGTGCCTTCTCCAGACCGGATTACTGCCGTGGCCTATGCCACCGGCGCGCGACATCAGGCCGGCGCCTTGAAATCGTAGGAGATGCGCCCGGCCGGCAGATAAAACAGGGCGATCATCGCGCCGCCCCTGACCTCGGGATAATGCCGGCTACCGGGATCCGGCGCCGTCCATCCTGGTCCTTGCCAGCCCTGCAATCCCTTGAGCTGCGCCCCCTTGTCGAGGGGAACGACGAGGTTGAGCTCGCCATAGGGATGGCCGTGATATTGCCCGCGCAGCACGTGATGGTCGTCCTCGTCCTTGAAACGGCGTGGATCGGTGCTGTTCATGTAGACCGCGGTGATGCTGAACTGGAACGTTTCGGGGACCGGCTCAAGGATGCGGCTGCGCCGATAGTTCGGGCCATCCACCTCCTGGTTCGCCGCCCAGCCCTCCTCGACCCCCATTTTGATGAGGCGAGCGAGATCCTGGTAGAGCGCGCTGTCCTCTCCATAGGTCTCGTTGAGCCATCGCTCCATCGCCGCGCTCGGCGTCATGTCCTTGACCTCGCGCAGAAACGGAATGCTGCGTTCGATCAGTTGTTCACGGCTTCCCATGACTTTCTCCTGTTCTAATTCTCGAAACCCTTGAAGGAGGCGAACGCCTCCAAATCCGCGCGTGGCATCAGCCGCTCCCTCGCCTGCTCCTTGGGGTGACCCATCGAAATCCCGCAGGCGACCATCTGCTCGGCAGGAATCGACAATAGCGGACGCAGTATTCGGTGGTACCTGGCGAAGGTTTCCTGCGGACAGGATTGCAGCCCTCGTCCCACCGCTGCCAGCATCACGTTCTGGATGAACATGCCGAGATCGAGCCAGCTTCCCATCGCCAGGCGGCGATCGATTGTAACGATCAATCCAACCGGTGCACCGAAGAACGCGAAGTTCTTTGCGGTCTGCCTGCTCCTCGCCGCACCGTCGCTCTGCGCGATTCCGAGCGAGCCATAGAACAATCGCCCGAACTCCTGGCGACGACCAAGATACGGCTCGGGAAACTCGCTGGCGTAGTATTGATATTCGGAGACGTGCTCGTTCGGCTCCTTCTCATACGCGTGCAGAAGCGCAGCCGACACCTCGGCCTTGGCGGCGCCCGCCAGCACGTAGACGTGCCAGGGCTGAATGTTTGCGCCACTCGGCGCAAACCGCGCCACGCGCAGGATTTGCTCGATGGTCGAGCGTGAGACCGGACTGCCGGAGAACTCACGGCACGAGAGACGGGCAGCGATCACTTCATCGATCGGATTGCGCGGAGCTCCACACGCCACGCCGCGGTCGATCACGGCTTCTCCACAAGCGGGCATCCGCTGTCCTCCATCGGTCTGAAGGCCTCATCTCCCGGGATGGCGGCCAGCAGCTGGTAGTAGTCGAACTGGTACTTCGACTCCTCCGGAGATTTGACGCGGAAGAGATACATGTCGCGGACCAGCCGGCCGTCCGGACGGATCTTGCCGTTACGGGTCATGAAATCGTTCACCGGTAATTCGCGCATCTTGGCAGCAACAGTGGGTCCATCGAGCGTGCCCGCGGCTGTGACTGCCTTGAGATAGTGCATCACCGCGCCATAGGTGCCGGCGTGGATCATGGTGGGCACCTTCCTGGTCTTCTCGATGAAGCGCTTCGACCACGCGCGCGTCTCATCGTTGAGATCCCAGTAGAACGCCGAGCTGAGCATCAGGCCTTGCGCGCTCTGCAGACCGAGGCTGTGAACGTCGGCGATGAAGACGATCAGGCCGGCGAGCTTTTGCCCGTGCGTCACGCCGAACTCGCCCGCCTGCTTCACGGCGTTGATGAAATCGCCGCCGGCGTCAGCGAGTGCGATCACGTCCGCCTTGGAGGCTTGCGCCTGCAGCAGGAAGGACGAGAAATCGGGCGTATTGATCGGATGCTTCACCGCGCCGACGACCTTGCCGCCGGTGGCATCGATCACCTTGCGGCTGTCGGCCTCGAGCTGCGCGCCGAGCGAATAGTCGGCCGAAACGAAGAACCACGACTTGGCGCCGAGACGTGAAATCGCTCTCGTCGTCCCCTGCGACAGCGCGTAGGTGTCGTAGGTCCAGTGGATGCCGGTCGGCGAGCACTCATCGTCGGTCAGCCGGGACGTCGCTGTGCCGGTGGCGAGAAATAGCTTCTTCTTGTCGCGCGTGATGCCTTGCACGGCCAGCGCGACAGCGGAATTCGGCACATCGAGGATGACCTCAACGTTCTCGTTCGCCAGCCACCGCCGGGCAATCGCCGAACCGACGTCCGCCTTGTTCTGGTGGTCTCCCGCTATGATCTCGATCGGGCGCCCGAGTACCTTGCCCTTGAAATCGTCTACCGCCATCTGCGCGGCGACGACCGAGCCCTGGCCGCCATTGTCGGCGTAGAGCGACGACATGTCGGTCAGCACGCCGAGCCTGATCGGACCGGTCTGTGCAATCGCCGACGTCGCCACCGCCACGAGTGTCAGCGCCAGTCCGAGCGATTTGTGTGCGCCGCTTCGTGCCAATCTCACCCAGACCTTCATCGCTTTTCTCCTCCCAACCCGGCGGCGGCAATCTTGGCCAGAACGGCGCGTTGCGGAAGTGAAAGTCTTGCAGGGTGATCCTGAACCGGCTTCAGATAGCCGGCGGTGACGGCACGGCGAGACGCTCATGATGAAATCCGATCGGTTGCATCCGCCGAACGTCTGGCCTTAACTGCGCGCGATCGCACAATCCTGCCAAGGCGCGCGATCCGCTACAGACGGGACTCCCAGCGTGTCGGTTTCCTTCAAGACATTGGACCTGAACCTGCTCAAGGTGTTCGACGCCGTCATGGAGGAGCGCAGCGTGCTGCGCGCCAGCCAGAAGGTCGCGTTGAGTCAGTCCGCCGTCAGCCACTCGCTGGCGCGGTTGCGCGAGATGCTGGACGACGAACTGTTCGTCCGCACCGCCACCGGCATGCAGCCGACGGCGCGTGCGCTCACGATGGCGCCGCAGGTTCGCCAGGCGCTGCGATCGCTGGAGGCCGCGGTCGAACTGCCGACCTTCGCTCCGGCGGTCTCCACCAAGCCGTTCACGCTCGCCGCCAATGACTTCACGACGATGGTGCTGGCGCCACCGCTGCTGAAGATCTTGAGCCGGGAGGCTCCCGTCGATCGACCTCACCATCAAGCCGGTGACGCGGATCGATCTCGCCGAGCAGATCGACCTCGGGCGCATCGACGTCGCCGTCGGCGTGTTCTCGTCGCCGCCGAGCCGCTTCCGTTCGGCACTGCTGTTCGAATATGACGATGTGCTGATCGTTGGCAGAAAGTGCAAGCTTGGCCGGCTCGACAAGGCAAGGCTCGCGACCTTGCCGCTGGTCGTCGTCTCCTTTGGCGGAGAGCAGGAAGGCGCGATCGGCGGCTTCATTTCCGAGCGCGGGCTTGCCAGACGTTCAGAGATGTACGACCGCCCCGCGCTTGAACGGGCGCTGTCCGACAGCGACCGGCCGCCACGGATCGCGGTCTCGCTGCCGCATTTCCTTGCATTGCCCGCACTGCTGGTCGATTCCGAGCTGGCGGCCATCGTTCCGCGGCCGTTGGCGCGCGCCTTCGAGCAAGCGCACGCGATCACGACTTATGAACTACCCTACAGCACGACTCCCGTGGAGGTGCGGATGCTGTGGCACGAGCGGATCGAGGACGAGCCATCGCACGAATGGCTTCACGAGGTACTCCGCCGCGCGACCGAAGAGCTGAGGCGCGGGGGTTAGTTGGTCGTCAGCGGCAATCACCGGCCGGCGCTTCATCTCGCGGCCATGGTGCCTGACCCAATGGCGGCGTGGTTGACTTGCCGATATCTACTGTTGCGGACAAAAGCGGCTTCGAAGCGCTCGTAGATGACATGGCCGATGCCCATGGACTGACGCTGAATACCGTGGAAGACGCCGACGATCTGCCGGTGTTATTGCAGTTGGTGAGGTCGGGCTTCGGCTGCACGATCCTCGACGCGTCATTCATTCCGACGCTGCCACCCGGTGTCAGACCACTCAAACTTGATGGCGTGACAGCGGCGCTCGACATTTCCTTAGTATGGCGACCCGACGGTATGTCACCCTTGGTACCCCGCTTCGTGAAAGTCGCCGAACGGTTGAAGCGCAAATCGAGCCGGGCACGTCGCAATGATTGAGACTGAGACACCCAAGCCTCGCAACCTTCCTTTGGTCCGCTTCACGGAGTTGGTGAGCGGCGCATTGCTTCGCCGGAAATTGAAAGGCCACCGCGTCCGCTTTTGGGGATCAGTTGCGTCGATCGGATCATGCCGTGAGGACGTCTGGTTTATCGGGACCGCGCTTGTTTCCGCATGCAACGCTCCTGCTGTGCGAGACGGAACACGCGACAGAACAAATCAACGGCCATGCGGCGCTATGGCATCGATCTAGGACTCATAGGACGAAGAATACCGCCCAGTCGATCCGAGAACGGTTGGCGCAACCGCATCAGACCAGACTTCCTCACACTTCCAGCACGGCGACCGTCTTACCCTCGTCAACTGCGCCGCCTTCTTCGACCGCGATCGTAACGATCACGCCGTCAGCTTCTGCCACGACCGGAATTTCCATTTTCATGGACTCAATTACGATGAGCGTGTCGCCCTTCGCCACGCGCTTGCCGAGCTCAGTCTCCACCTTCCAGACGAAACCGCTGACCTCGGATTTTGCTTCCAGCTTTGCCATTCCAAATTACCTTCCAATTGTCTCAATGTAACTCACTCAGGTGTTCGATTATCTGCCGCCGAAGGCGCCCGCGGCGGCCAGTTGCGCCAGGCGCTCCTCGTCGCAGTCCAGCACCCGCCGGAGCGCGTCCCTCGTCTGTGATCCCAGCAGCGGAGCACCAGCCGGCTTGCGCATCGGCGTCTCCGAGAATTTGATCGGCAATCCAACATTCGGAATCTTGCCGAGCTTCTCGTGCTCGGCTTTACCGAGGATACCCAGCGCGCGCACCTCGTCTGATTCCAGGGCCTCGCCGACGCTACGCACCGCAGCGGCAGGAACGCCCACGCGCTGCATCGCGCTCAGCCAGTCCTCGCGTGTGCCCTGCGACAGCGCCGCGCTGATGATCTGCTTGAGCGCTTCATTGTTGGCGCGGCGGCTGGCGCTGGTGCGAAAGCGCTCGTCATCGGCAAGCTCCGGGCTCTTCAGCACATCCCGCATCAAGCGCCTGAACGTGCCGTCGTTCGCGCAGGCGATGTAGAGCGGGCCCGTCCTGGTGGCGAAGGAGCCAACCGGCACCGCGGTCACCTGCCAATTGCCGAACCGCTTCGGACTCACGCCCGACATGAGGTAGCCCATGTGGAAATTGCCGAGCATGTTGACGGCCGCGCCCAGCAGATTGGTCTCGATCAGCTGTCCCCTGCCGTTCCGCGCACGCGCGTGCAGCGCCGCGAGGATGGCGTTGCAGGAAAGCATCGCCGTTGCCATGTCCATGATCGACGATCCGGCCCGCATGCCCTCATCATCCGGACGCCCGTTCATCGAGATGAAGCCGCTTTCGGCCTGCGCGATCGGATCGAAACCGAGACGGTGTGCGAACGGGCCGCTGCGGCCATAGGCCGAGATCGAGCAATAGATCAGGCCCGGATTGCGCTTCCTGAGCGCCACGTAGTCGAGGCCGAGCCTTTGCATGACGCCGGCCGAGAAATTCTCGACGACGACGTCTGCCTTGTCAGCGAGCTCGAGCGCAACCTGACGGCCGGCCTCGGTTTTCAGGTCGAGGGCAACGCTGTCCTTGTTCCGGTTGGTCCAGAGATACGGCGCGCCCTCCCCGGCGCGGTGCGGCGGATATTGCCGGAAGCCATCGCCCCCATCCGGGGATTCGATCTTGATCACCTCGGCACCGAAATCCGCGAGGATCATGGTGCAGAAGGGCCCGGCAATGAAATGGGTAAAATCGACGATGCGCACATCCATCAGCGGCGTCTCGACCTCGCATTCGCTCATCGCGCGGCCCTCAGAATGGCTCGATGACCCGCTTGCGCGTCGCGCGTAGTGCGGGCTGCGGCAGCGTCTCGAGTGTCTTGACGAGGATGTCGCGCGTGTCGGCGGGATCGATCACGTCGTCGTAGAGGAACTTGGCACCGCTTTCGACAGCTGTATTCGAGCGCTTCAGCTCAGCGGTCAGGCTGGCATGCAGTCCGGCCCGTTCCTCCGGCGTCGCCGCTGCCTCGAGCTCCTTTGCGTAGATAATATTGACGGCTCCCTCGAGACCCATGCCGCCGAACTCGGCGGTGGGCCAGGCGACGAGAATCGCCGGCTCGAACGGACGCGAGCCCATGATGTAATAGCCGAGGCCATAGGCCTTGCGCAGCACGACCGTCAGCACCGGAACGGTGGCGTTGGCGAGCGCCGATAGCACGCGCGCGCTGTGACGCATCAGTCCGGTCTTTTCGACCTCCGGTCCAACCATCAGGCCGGGGGTATCGCAGAGGACGACAAGGGGGATATCGAAGGCGTCGCAGATCTGGATGAAACGTGCCATCTTGAGGCAGGCTGGCGTATCCATGGCACCAGCGAGATACATCGGCTGATTGGCCACGATTCCCACAGTTCGGCCCGCGATACGGCCGAAGGCCGTCACCGCGGCCTTGCCGTAACCCGCCTTGACCTCCATCACGCTGTCGATGTCACAGAGCGTCTGGATCACCGTGCGGACGTTGTAGGCCCTGCGGGGATTTTCCGGCACGATGTCGCGCAGAAGCGTCTGGTCCGGCGCTTCACCCGCCGGCTTCTGCATGTCGAAATAACCGAGATATTTCTTTGCTGCGGCGATTGCCTCGGCCTCGTCCTTGACGAGGATGTCGATCACGCCCGAGGCCCAGTGCACCGACGACGGACCGATCTCTTCCGGCGTGTATTTTTTGCCGAGCGCGGCTTCGACCAGTGGCGGACCCGCCATGCCCATGGCCGAATCCTCCGTGGCGATCAGGACATCGCACAGCCCTGCCAGATTGGCGTGCCCCGCGAAGGCGCGGCCGGGCGAGATGCCAATCGTCGGCACGAGACCGGAAAGACGGGCGAACACGACGAACGTTGGTGTCGAAGGGCGGGCTGTCACATGCATGTCGTGCGGCCGGGCACCGCCGCCATCGAGCCAGCAGATCACTGGCAACCGGTGTTTCTCGGCATGCGTGAACATTCGCGAAATCTTCGCGTGGTTCATCGCACTCTGCGTGCCGGCATAGACCGAATAATCGTAGAGGACCATATCGACCGGCCGCCCGCCGACCTTGGCCATCCCCATGACCAGCCCATCGGCCGCGCCTTCCATCCCCTTCGTCGCAGGACGCACCAGCCCGCCATATTCGACGAAGCTATCCTGATCTGCGATGGTCTCGACTGCCCGACGCGCGGTCCAGCGTCCTCGCTTTTCCTGACGCGCGACGGCGCCGGGACGCGCGGCATCAAGACGCTCGGCTTGGGCATCCAGAACGAGCCTGAGATCAGGCCGCAGTTTCGTATCGTCCTTCATCGTGCGACCTTCAAATCTCCGACTGAGAGTTTCTCACGCTTGAGGCGGATACCCGCCTGCTCGCGATCCCACGTGTCGCCGGTCACGCCTTCCGCGCGCAGCACATGCTTTTCGATCTTCTGCGTCGGCGTCTTCGGCAGCTCCGCCAGGAAGCGGATGTAGCGGGGCACCATGAAGTGCGGCAGGCGCAGCGTCAGGAACGAGATGATCTCGAGCGGGTCGAGATCGGCACCGGGCACCGGTGAGATGACGGCCATGACCTCGTCTTCAGCGAACTCGCTGGGAACGCCGACGACGGCACTCTCGCGCACCTTCGGATGCGCACCGATTTCCGCCTCGACCTCGAAAGAGGAGATATTCTCGCCGCGCCGGCGAATGGCGTCCTTCATGCGATCGACGAAGAAGAAATTGCCGGCCTCATCCTGGCGAAACGCGTCGCCCGTGTGGAACCAGCCATTGCGCCAGGCGCGCGCGGTTGCTTCCGGGTTGCCATAGTAGCCGTGGTTCATCGTCCAGGGCTCATCGGCCCGGACCATCAACTCGCCGACGGTGCCGTGCGGCACCTCGACATCGTTCTCGTCGACGACCCGGGCCTCAAAGCCGGCGCGCACCCGCCCACAGGTCTTGAGCACATCGGGATTCCGCACCGACACGATTGGGCACGAAATCTCCGTCATGTTGAAGACCGTATAGATGTCGACGCCGAAACGCGCGGTAAACTCCGCCGCGTCGTCGGCAAGCGGCACCATGATCGCCTGCCGGAACGAGTGATCGCGGTCGCGGGAGGTTGGCGGCGCCTTCATTAGAAAAGGGATCATTGCGCCGAGCAGCGTCATCGTGGTGGCGCCGGTCCTGCGTACGGTGTCCCAGAAGGTCTGTGTGTCGAACGCCTCAACCAGCGCGACGGAGCCGCCGCGCACCAGCATGCGGTACACACCGCTGGTGCCGCCGACATGGAACAAGGGCAGATTGACCAATGCGCGGTCGTCGGAAGTCACGGTATCGATCGCCTCCGTCGTCGCCGCCAGATGCCGGTAGGACGACAGCACGCCTTTCGACGGACCCGTGGTGCCGGACGTGTAGATCACCGCATGCGTGTCCCAGGGCATGATCGCGCGGCATGGATCGGCGGGTTCGCGGGTTGCGGATGCAAGCGCATCTTCGGTCAGGCCGCGAATTGCGTTCAGGCCCGATGGCGGATTCCCTGACACCGCGACGAGCGTGTCGAGCGCGGCCGTCTCCACCTCGGTGAGACGCTCGGCGAGCCTCGCGTCGGCGATCATCAGGCGCGCGCCGGAATTTTTGATCACATGGGCAAGTAGCCGCCCGCGATAGGAGACGTTCACCGGCACATAGACCGCGCCGATGTAGTTCAACGCGAACCAGACCGCGATCGCATGCGGACCGTTGGGGAGCCAGGACAGGACGAAATCGTCCTGCTTCACGCCGAGCGCTTGGAGGCTGGCGGCAACCCTGCGCACATTTTCGCGCAGCTGCGTGTACGTCCATTCTTCCCCCGTCGACAGCACGATGAACGTCTTGTCGCCCCACTCGCGCGCATGGCGGTCGAGCAGATTGCGCAGCACGTATCTGTCCGACGGGGACAGCGACAGCCGATCGTCATCGCCACTCATTGGCGCCTCCCATTGCGCCGCCTTCAGGCGGTCGTTCTATTTCGGCGCGAACGCCGTCAGTCGTTCTTTCGACGGCCGGAAGCGTTTCCTCCCGCACCGTTGAGCCGCTTGCGCAAGCCCGCATCAATGAATGCATGAATCTGCGCCCGGTTCGTTGCGAGACTCCTGGCATCGCCCTCGAGCAGCGACTGGATGATCAGGCCGCGCAACATGCCGACCAGGATGTTGGCCATCTTCGAGCAATCGACCCTTTCGCGCAGCTCACCGCTGCGGCGCGCCTGTTCAAGATGCCTGCGAAAGCCGTCATGGAAGCTGGCGCTCAGCGCACGCGTGCGGGGCTGCAACTCCGGGATGGCACAGAGAGATTCGACGAACAGCGAATAGAGCGCGGCGGTCGCCACCGGGCTGGCGCAGGCACTGTCCACATGCGCGTCAATCCGCGCTTGCACGGCGTCGAGGCCTGCCTTGTCGCCGATTGCGTCGCGCAAGCGCTCGGCAAACCAGCCCTCCATGAAATCCATCAGCGCGTTCAGGAGCGCGAGCTTTGTCCCGAAGCGCTCGGCCGGAAGTCCACGGCTGAAACCCGCGGCGACACCGATTTCAGCCAGCGTCGCACCCGCAGCCCCCTTCTGCGCGATGATCGACATCGCTGCGCGCAACATGCGTGAGTCTGATGCACGCCGCCGCTCATCCTGCCGTGATGGGGGCTTTGTCTTGAGTTGAGGCGCTGGAGAAACCATGGCCGAAGTTAATAATCTACTTGCTGGTCGATTAGCAAGTATTATGATCAGCCAAATGATGGCCGACGAATGAGCCGTTCATCCGGGAGAGAAAACGCATGCGCACGACGCCCGCAATCCCTTTGCTTGCCCGCAACGTCATCGACAGGCGCGCGCTGCTGCGGCTCGCCGCACAGCTTGGTGTTGCCTCGTTGGTCGGCCCCGCCTTCGCGCAACAACAGCAAGCCTTCAAGGTCGGCTGGATCAGGCCAACGACCGGCCGCCTCGCCTCGTCCTTTGCTCCGCTTTATTTCGGTGGCCTCATCGCCGTGGATGAAATCAACGCCGCCGGCGGCATTCTGGGTCGCCGGATCGCGCGTGTCGAGGAGGATGACGAGGCGTCGCCGGCGAAGGAACCCGGCATCGTCCGCAAACTGCGGGAACAGGATATCGGATGTTTTGTCGGACCAACCGGCAGTTCCCAGTCGCTCGCATCGATCGCTGCTACGACGTCAGCGAAGACCATCCAGGCGACCTATGCGGCCGCCGCGGAAGCCGGCGATGGCCGCAAATATCCCTATCACTACCAGATCATGTTCAACACCGACCAGCAGGCCGGTGTCTGCGTCGAATACATGGTCCGCTCGCTCGGCTTGAAGAAGATCGGCATCCTCCAGGAAAACACGGCGTTCGGCGAGCAGGGAACGGCCGCAACGAAAGCGATCCTGCAGAAAACGTTCGGCCTCACACCGGTCAGCGAGCAGGTGTACCCGATCTCCGCGCCCGATCTGTCGGCCTACGTCGCCAACCTCCAGAAGGCCGGCGCGGACGGCGTGATCGGCTGGATCGCGAACGTCCCCAATGCCGCGATGATCTTCAATGCGATGAAGACGCTCAAATGGTTCCCGCCGGTCACCGGTCACAGCGGCCTGATGCTGCCGGCCCTGTTCGATCTCGTGCCCGCCGAGGCGGTGAAGAACGTGTTCGCGACCTACTACCGCAACTTCACCTGGACCGACACCGAGCAACCCGGAACGCGGCAGGTCGAGTTCGCCAAGAAGCTCGCGCAGTACCCGGAGTCGAACGGCTACGAGGTCAACGTCGCCGCCGCGCCCTACTACGACTTCCTTTATTGCCTCAAGGCGGCGATCGAATCGGAAAAGAGCTTCGAGCCCGAAGCCATCAAGCGCGGGCTCGACAATCTCAAAAACCATAAGGGCCTGCTGGGCGACATTTCCTTCACGCCCGAAAACCATTCGGGGATCGGGGCAAAGGACGTCGTGCTCGTATCGGTGGCGTCGGGACAGGATCCGCGCGCAATGGGGTGCCTGCGCGCTCGCGCGGCCGGTCAGTGAAAGCACGCCGATGGATATCGACGTCCTCGCGCATGGAATAGTCGCCGGCAGCCTCTACGCGCTGGTCGCGGTGAGCTTTAACATCCTCTACCGGCCGACCAACGTGTTCAATTTCGCGCAGGGTGAGCTTGTCATGCTCGGCGCGATGATCTTTGCGAGCCTCACCTCGCTCGCGGGCATGCCCTGGCTGGTCGCCTTTGCCGGAACGCTCGTGACCGTCGGATGCATCGGGCTGGTCGAGGAGCGTATCGCGGTTGCCCCCATCCTTGCCCGGTCGCAGACGGGAACAGGCTGGGTCATCACGACGCTCGCGACCTCCCTGATCATCTCCAATCTCGTCGGTCGCTTCTGGGGACCCGACCCGATCCTGGTCAAGCCGCCCGCGCTGCTCAGCATGGATTCGCTCGACATCGGGTCATCGCGCATCTCGTCCTACGAGATCGCGCTCGTCCTCGTGACCCTGGTTCTCGTCGCCATCGTCGAGAGGGTGTACCGCACGCTCAAAGGCAAGGCCGTCATGGCGGTCGCCGAAGATCGCGAGGCCGCCCTGCTGCGCGGCATCGATCCTGGCAGTCTCGGCCGCTGGTCCTTCTTCCTGGGAGCGGCCTTCGCGGCCATGACTGGCGTTCTCGCCGCACCCATTCTCTATGCTTCAACCTCTCTTGGACCGGATCTGCTGCTGAAGGGCTTCGCCGCCGCCGCGGTCGGCTCGATCGGCAACAACCGCGGGGCTCTCATTGCCGGATACGTCATCGGTGTGACGGAAGCGGTCGGCGCCGCCTTGTTGTCGCCCGGCTACCAGGAAGCGGTGATTTTCATCGTCGTCCTGGCCATGCTGCTGTTGAAGCCCGAAGGGCTGTTCGGTAGCCCGAACGCACGGACAGTTTGACCATGTCGCGCGCCGTCATCCCCTTCGCCACGCAGGCCGCCGCGCTCGGCGTTGCACTCGCACTCCCCGCCGTCGTTGGCGCCAATTCCTATGCGCTGTTCGTCGCAACCCAACTCGGAATCTACATCATCGCGGCGATCGGCCTCAACCTGCTGGCGGGCTATGCCGGACAGGTCTCGCTCGGGCATGCCGCGTTCGTCGCGATCGGCGCCTACTCCGTCGCGCTCCTGACCGTCGATCATCAGTGGCCGTTCTGGGCCGCTGCCGTGGTCGGGATGGTGCTGGCGGCCGCGCTCGGTGTGCTGGCGGCCCTGCCAGCCTTTCGGCTCAACACCTGGTACTTTGCTTTCATCACGCTCGCCTTTGCGCTCGTCTTCGAGAAAATGATCGTCGAATGGCGCTGGCTCACGAAGGGCTTTGCCGGCGTTGTCGGCGTACCGCCGCCCTCGGCGTTCGGCTACGAGTTCGGCCCGCGGCCGCTCTACTACACCGTCGTCGCCGTCACGATCATCGCCTTCATCCTCGTGCGCAATGTCGTCCACTCGCGCTTCGGGCGCGCCTTCGTCGCCGTGCGCGACGTCGAACCCGCTGCGCTGGCGGTCGGCGCCTCGCCGCAGCGGACCAAACTCGTCGCCTTCGTGATGTCGGCCGCGCTCGCGGGCATCGCCGGCGCCTTCTTCGCCGTGCAGAAGACAGTGGTCACGCCGGACGATTTCACCGCCGACTTTTCGATCTTCTTCCTGCTGACTGTCGTGCTCGGCGGCCTTGGCACCCTGTGGGGCCCCATCATCGGCGCGCTCGTCTTCTTCCTTATCCCCGAACTACTGGCCGGCCTGCAGAGCTGGCGCATGCTGATCTACGGCGGCATGCTGCTTGGCCTGATGCTGTTCGCACCACATGGCCTGTACGGCGCGCTGCGGCAAGTCTGGCGGCGCTTTGCGGGCCCCTCTCCAAGAGCGAGCGCCGCAGCGGAGGCTTCCGAAGCCAGGGAACATCCTCCAATCGCCGGCCTCGCGCTCGCAATCTCCGGATTGCGCAAGCAATTCGGCGGCGTTCAGGCGCTCGACGGCGTGGATCTCTCCGTTCCCGCCGGAAGCTGTTGCGCAATCGTCGGCCCGAACGGCTCCGGCAAGACGACGCTGCTCAATCTCGCGAGCGGATACTACGTGCCCGATGCCGGCAGCGTGAAGATCGGCGACGTCGAGGCGCTTGGATCCGGCGCACAATGGATCGCCGCACGCGGCGTCGGTCGCACCTTCCAGACCCCCCGCCTCGTTGCCGACCTCACCGCGCTCGATAACGTCATGCTCGGTGCGTATACGCGCGAACGCGCCGGGCTGCTTTCGACGGCGCTGCGCCTGCCATTTGCGCGCGCGGAGGCGCGCAGGCTGCGGCAGGAGGCACTCGGCTTTCTGCAATTCGTCGGCGTGGCCGACCGCGCGGACGTCGAGGCCGGCGAGATCCCGCACGGCCAGCAGCGGCTGATCGAGATCGCGCGCGCCATGATAGGTGGTGCACGGCTGATCCTGCTCGATGAACCCGCGGCGGGGCTGTCGATGTCCGAACTGGAGCGGCTCGAGCGGCTGATCATGCGCATCTGCGGGCTCGGCGCGACGATCGTCATCGTCGAACACCACCTCGACCTCGTCGCCAATGTCGCAAGCCACGTGACCGTTCTCGACCGCGGCACGGTGCTCGCGGCGGGCAAGCCTGCGGCGGTGTTCAACGACGGACGCGTCATGCGGGCCTATATGGGCGAACGGGCCCTGAAAGCAGGAGTTCCCGCATGAAGGTGACGGTCTCCCGGCCGCTTCTGTCGGCGACCAATGTCGACGCGGGGTATGGTCACGTCCGCGTGCTGGAGGACGTTTCCATCGACGTACGCCAGAGTCGCATCGTCGTGCTGGTCGGCCGCAATGGCGCGGGCAAGTCGACGCTGCTGCGCGCCTTGTCCGGCCTCAATCGCCCGACTTCAGGCAAGGTTACTTTCGACGGCCGCGACATCACCGGCGCGCGGCCGAATGCGATCGTCGATGCCGGCCTGCTGCACGTCGCGGAAGGCCGGCGGCTGTTTCGGCGCCAGAGCGTCGCCGACAATATCGAACTCGGCCGCTATGGGCTGCGCCTGACCGAGCAGGAGCACGATCGGCGCGTCGACTGCATCCACCAGCTCTTTCCTGTTCTGCAGGAAAAAATGGATCTGCCGGCCGGCAGCCTGTCCGGCGGCCAGCAACAGATGCTCGCCATTGCCCAGGCGATGATGCGGGAGCCGAAGTTGCTCATGCTCGACGAGCCCTCGCTCGGCCTTGCGCCGGTGCTGGTGGACCAGATGCTTGCCGCCATCCTCGCTCTGCGCGCGCAGGGCGTCGCCATCCTCCTTGTCGAGCAGATGGTGGAGCGCGCACTCGAGATCGCCGACGATGCCTATGTCATGCAGAATGGCCGCGTCATCGCCAGCGGACCAGCGCCCGAGATCGCGGCCGGAGACGCATTGCACGCCGCGTTCATGGGCGAGCACGGCGCACCTCATCATTCCGAACCACGACAGAGCGGATCATGAAATACCATCCGGACGCCGGACAACGGCAAATCCTCGAAGCCATCGAGAGCGAGCGCGCCCAGTTGATGGACGAGGCCCGCCCCGAAGCGATGATGCGGCTTGCCGAACGCGGCCGCATGTCGCCGCGTGCACGGATCGCGAAGCTCGTCGATCCCGGCACGTTCGATGAGATCGGAGCGCTCGCCTCGGAAGAGCCGGAAGCGGGCCAGCCACATCCCCGGAACAAATCGCCGGCCGACGGCGTCGTCACGGGCACGGCGCGTATCGACGGGCGGCCCGTCGCAATCGTCGCCCAGGATTTCAGCGTGTTCGGCGGCAGCATCGGCAAGCTCGGCAGCGCCAAGACGCAGCGCATGGTGAAGATCGCCATCCGCCGCGGCATCCCCATGGTCATGATGCTCGATGGCGGCGGTCACCGGATCCAGGGCGGGCAGAACTCGCGGCACTTTGCCCAGGCCAACGGCATGTTTCACGACCTCGCGCGAGCCTCGGGCTGGGTCCCGATGGTCGCGCTGATGCTGGGCGCTGGCTTTGCCGGGCCCACCAACTACGCCGGCCTTGCCGATCTCGTCGTCATGGTGCGCGGCCAGTCCGTGATGGGCCTTGCAGGGCCGGCGCTGGTGAGAGCCGGGACCGGCGAAGAGACCGACCAGGAGACGCTCGGCGGCGCCGCGGTCCAGGTGGACAAGCAGGGCCTCGCCGATCTTGGCGTCGGCAGCGAGGACGAAGCGTTTGCCGCGGCAAGGCGCTTCCTGTCCTACTTGCCCGGAAACGCCCGCAAGCCCCTGCCCCTGGTCGCGACCGACGATCCCTCCGATCGCGGCGACGATGCGCTGCTCGACATCGTACCCGCTTCGACGCGACGTGCCTACGACATGCGCCGGATCATCAGCGGTATCGCCGATGTCGGCAGCCTGTTCGAGATCAAGCCAACCTTTGCCGCCAACATCATCACGACCTTCGCGCGGCTGGGCGGACGGCCGGTCGGCTTCATCGCGAACCAGCCAATGCGGACCGGCGGCATCCTCGACGCCAACGCCTGCGAGAAAGGGGCGCACTTCATTGCCCTGTGCGATGCCTACGGTCTGCCGCTGATTTCGCTGATCGACGTGCCCGGCTTCTATATCGGCTCGGCCGCGGAACGCACCACGCTCGGGCGCCGCAGCGCCAAGCTTATCTACGAATGGGGCCATGCCAGCGTGCCACGCGCATCAGTGGTCATCCGCAAGGGCTTTGGTCTCGGCTATTTCGCCATGAACGGCGGTCGCGCCTTCGATTCCGACGCCTCCTTTGCCTGGCCTTCGGCGCAGATCTGCGCGATGTCGATTGAGGGCGCGATCGACGTGGCTTTCCGCAAGGAATACATGTCGGCTCCCGATCCGCAGGCCCGCAGGCAGGAGATGATCGAGGAGACGCGCGCCCAAACCGGCTCCATCCATGCGGCCGAAGGCTTCGGCGTCGACGACGTGATCGATCCGCGCACCACGCGCCGACGCATCATCGAGATCTTCGAGCAGGCACCGCCGCGGCGCGAGCCCGATCACCCTCCAAAGTTCCGATCGATCCCGCCGATCTAGTGCCGGCGCGTTGCGCCGCGCGCTAGCGGCAGGGAAGAAACAAGCAAACACTGGGAGGAGTGCTATGAAAATCCAACGCAACACACTCGACCGCCGTCTGTTTCTGGGGGGTGTGGCGGCCCTGGGCGCAAACGCCCTCCTGCGGCCAGCCTTCGCGGCGGACAATGCGTTCAATATCGGCTGGGTGCGACCGACGACCGGCCGGCTCACCTCCTCCTACGCGCCGCTCTACATCGGCGGGCTGATCGCGATTGATGAGATCAATGCCGCCGGCGGCGTGATGGGCCGGAAGATCGCGCGCCAGGAAGAAGACGACGAGGCGTCTCCCGCACGCGAACCGGCCGTCATCAAGAAGCTTCAGGAGGGTGGCGTTCGCTACATCTGCGGTCCCACCGGTTCGAGCCAGTCGTTGGCTGCGCTCGCGGTCACGACGGCGTCGAAGACCATCACCACCATGTACGCCATCGCCTCGGAAGCTGGGGACGGCACGCGCTATCCCTGGCACTATCAATGCACCTTCAATTCGGACCTGCAGGCGGAGATGGCCTCGCGCTACCTCGTCGAGACGCTGAAGCTGAAGAAGATCGGCATTCTCCAGGAGAACACTGCTTACGGCGAGCAGGTCGTCACCGCCTGCCAGACCATCTTGAAGAAGCTTGGCGTGACGCCCGTCGGCGTCGAAGTGTTTCCGATCACGGCGCCTGACCTCAACGGCTACGTCGGCAATCTTCGCAAGGCCGGCGCCGATGGCGTGCTGTTCTGGACCGGCTCGACGCCAATCACGGCCAAGGGCTTCAACTCCATGCACGGCCAGAAATACTATCCGGCGATCGCCGGCCACAGCTCGCTGTTCGCGGATTCGCTGCTCGATCTCGTGCCTGCGGAAGCGTTGCAAAATGCGGCCGGCACCTACTACAAGACGCTGACCTGGAGCGACAAGGAAGACATCGGTAACAGGCAGATGGAATTTGCCAGGAAGGCGAACGCTTTCCCTGAAACCAAGGAAACCGGCGTCAATGTTGCCGCTTCGCCCTTTTACGACTTCCTCTACATGGTGCGCGCGGCGATCGAGTCGGAGAAGTCGTTCGAGCCCGAAAAGGTCAAGCGCGCGATGGATGAGACCAAGGACTACAAGGGTCTGCTCGGCAACCTGAACTTCACGCCGACCAAACACGCTGCGATCTCGATCGAGGACATGACGATGGCAACGCTGTTGTCGGGCCGCGATCCCAAGGCGATGGCCGTCTTCCGCAAGCGCGCGATCTGAGGAACGACGGACATGCAAGCCACGAGTTCGACCGCCGAGGCGACCTGGAAGGACCCGCGTATCCTTCCGCCCGAAGTCTGCGTGCTGCGTCACGTCCTCGACCGCAACGCGGCGGAGGCGCCGGACAAGGTGTTCGTCCACTTCGATGACGGCCACGAATGGACCTATGCGCGGATCCACACGACCGTTCGACGCACTGCGGCAGCCCTGCAACGCATGGGAGTTGCCCAGGGCGACCACGTCCTTACCTGGTTGCCCAACAGTCCGGATGCGCTGCGCATCTGGTTCGCCATCAATTATATCGGCGCCGTCTACGTCCCCATGAATATTGCCTGGCGCGGACAGGTGCTCGAGAATGCCGTGCGGATTTCCGGCGCGCGCCTGCTGATTTCGCACGCCGAACTCGCGGACCGCCTTCACGATATCGACCGGTGCGCACTGACTGACCTGCTGCTGATTGGGCCAGACGTTCACGACAAACGCCTCTCCGGCTTCTGGCACCATGACGCCGCCGATCTCTCCGCGCCCGGCGAGCCGGACGCGCTACAGCGGCCGATCATGCCCTGGGACAACCAGATGATCATCTACACGTCGGGCACGACCGGCCCGTCCAAGGGCGTGCTCTGCACCTACATGCATTGCGGCTCCAGCGCGCTCGCCTTCTCGCCGCTCACCGCTGATGACCGCAATCTTGTCAACCTGCCCTTGTTCCACATGAGCGGTACGGGCGCCGTTTACCGCATGCTCGTGAAGGGCGGTTCGATCGCGCTCGTCGAGTCCTTCGACACGCGCTCGTTCTGGGACACGGTGCGGCGAACGCGATCGACCTACCTGACCCTTCTTGGCGCTATGGTGCCCTTTCTGCTGAAGGAGCCGCCAGGCCCTCGCGACCGGGACCATACGCTGCGCGTGGTCAACATCGTGCCGCTGGCCGACGGCTTCCGGCAGTTCGGCGAGCGTTTCGGGGTTGAGGTCTACACGGTGTTCAACATGACCGAGACATCCTGGCCGATCATTTCCGAACGCGATCCGGAGACGCTCGGCACCTGTGGTCGTCCCCGCCCCGGCGTGTTCGCACGCGTCGTCGACGAAAACGATGTCGAGGTCACGCCCGGCAAAACCGGCGAACTCATATTGCGCACAGACGCGCCCTGGGCCATGAGCCACGGCTACTATGGCAACCCGGAAGCAACCGCGCGAGCCTGGCGCAATGGCTGGTTCCACACCGGCGACGCTTTCCGCCAGAATGAGCGCGGCGAGTTTTTCTTCGTCGATCGCATGAAGGACGCGATCCGGCGGCGCGGTGAAAACATCTCCTCGTTCGAGGTGGAAGCTGCGATCAACGGACATCCTGACATACGCGAGGTCGCGGTTGTCGGCGTCCCCAGCGAGTTCGGCGAGGACGAGGTGCTGGCCGTAGTCGCACCGGTCGAGGGACGATCGGTCGACGCTGCCGCCTTGCTCGAGTGGCTGCGGCCGCGGCTCGCACATTTCATGATCCCGCGCTACATCCGCATCATGCCGGAGCTGCCGAAGACGCCGACGCAAAAGGTCCAGAAACACCTTCTGCGCGCCGACGGCGTCGCCAGTGACACATGGGACCGCGAAGCGGCGGGGCTCAAGGTCCGCCGCGAAAAACTTGCGAGCCTTGGTGGCGCCGGCGAGATCAGCCGATGAGCGGACCGCTCGCCGGCTTGCGCGTCGTCGAGATGGCAGGAATCGGTCCCGGCCCCTTCTGCGCTATGCTGCTCGCGGATCTCGGCGCAGAAGTCGTCCGCGTTCGCCGGCCGGGCGGCACCATGTTCGACACGGAGCCGCGTTTGGACGTGACAGGGCGCGGCTGCCGCTTCGTCGATCTCGACTTGCGCCAAGACGACGCCGTCGCGGACGCTCTTGCATTGATTGAAAAAGCCGAGGTCCTGATTGAGGGCTATCGCCCCGGCGTGATGGAGCGCTTGGGTCTCGGACCCAATATTTGCCTCGCGCACAATCCGCGTCTCGTCTACGGTCGCATGACCGGCTGGGGTCAGGACGGCCCGCTCGCGCAGCGCGCCGGGCACGATATCAACTACATCGCCCTGACCGGGGCATTGCACGCGATCGGCCGCCCCGACTCGCCGCCTCCACCGCCCCTGAACCTGGTCGGGGATTTCGGCGGCGGCGCGATGTTCCTGGCCTTCGGCATCATGGCGGCGCTGCTCGATGCCCGCGCGTCAGGCAAGGGACAGGTCGTCGACGCCGCCATGACCGATGGCGCGGCCCTGCTCGCCGCCGGGCGCTATGCTGGCCGTGCCTCCGGAAGCCAGACCAACGAGCGCGGCAACAACCTGCTCGACGGCGGCGCCCCCTTCTACGACACCTATGTCTGCGCCGACGGAAAGTTCATCGCTCTTGGCGCGATCGAGCCGCAATTCTACGCACGCTTCCGCAAGCTTTGCGGGCTGACGGATCCGCTGTTCGACGAGCAGATGAACAAGGCAAAATGGCCGGCGCAGAAGGAGCGACTTGCGGCGATGTTTCGCACGCGGAGCCGTGCCGAATGGATCGCTCTTCTGGGTGGCGACGATACCTGTGTCTCGCCCGTCCTCGACTGGGACGAGGCGCCGGCCGATCAGCACAACATCGCACGAAAGACCTTCGTCACAATCGACGATGTGACGCAGCCGGCCCCGGCGCCGCGTTTCAGCCGCACGCCGACCGCCATCCCACGATCCGCTCGCATCTCCGGCGATGATACACATGAGGTCCTCCGCAATTGGGGCCTAGCGCAGCCGATCATCGAGGGCCTCTTGCCGCCCCTTGCGGTGCGAGACTGAAAGAAAGCTCCGGCAGGTTGCAATGACTCGAGCCGTTCCATCGCGACGGAGAACTGTTCTTTCGTAAAGGGCCTCACGTCGACCCACCACCCGCACTTGATGGAGCCATCTCAGGAAGTGGCCAAGCTGGGCACCAGCCGGAACGCCGCGCGCGGCATCAGATCGTGGGTGGCCCGACTCAGCGGTTCTCATCGCATCGACGCACAGCCGACATTCCACCCACGGCCGTCTTCGCCAAACATCTCGTATCCGGTCGCAGTGACCGCGATTGTGTCCTCAAGCTTGATGAAGCCGCGCTCGAGATGCTTCATCGTGGTTTCGACCGAGATCACCATGCCAGGTTCGAGCGGACGGTCGGCATCGGCAGCATCGTAGCGGACGGGGCCTGAGGCGGTCAGCCGGGGCGCTTCGTGGCTGACAAGGCCCATCCCATGAGCCAGGAACTCGGTGTTGTCACGCTGGCTCGTCTCCTTGAGCGCGCGCTCGGCCGCGGTATATATCACGCCGCCCATCGCACCCGGCTTGATGACCGCAAAAGCCGCCTGCTGCACGGTGTCGATCTCGGCAAGCAGGTCCTTCAGCTCGGTATCCGGCTCGCCGAGCACAGCCATGCGGGCAAGGTCGCCGATATAGCCGTGATAATTGCCGCCTGAATCAAGCGAGAGCACGTCGCCCTCTTCCCAGCGCTGCTCCGAGGGCGCGCGGTTGTGGCTCCTGCCGGCGGCCAACAGGCAATATTCGAAGGTGAGCCCGCGCTTCACCTCGGCGACCCGTAGCGCTTCGAATAGCTCCCGCTTGGTGGTGCCCGGGCCGTGTTGGGCGATCACATCAAGCATGGCTTCGGTCACGAGTTCGGAGGCGGCGCGCAGTTTGGCGAGTTCGGCCGGCGTCTTCACCGCGCGCAGCCGTTCCAGCACGAACAGTGCATCCTTGATCTCGCTGTTGGGAAACGCGTCCTGCAGTGCCTTGCCCGCGTCCATCGGCAGAAAGGCGGTCTCGACGCCGATGCGTTTGGCGGGCACGCCGCTGGCGCGGATCATCTGCACGGCGGTCGCGATCGCATCCACACTGCCATGGCCGGAGGTCTTGAGCGTCGGCACCCAGGGACGCACCACCTCCCGCTGATGCGTCTCCAGCCCGTGGCCGACATAGCCGGCCTTGTCGGGCGCGCCCTTGGCATAAACCACGACCGGCAGATAGCGGCTGATGCCGAGCGCATCCATGTAGTCGAAGAAAATCGCCCGCTCGACATCGAGCATGTACTGCACGTTATGTTTGGACGTGACGAGCAGCACGTCGAGGCCGGCCTCCTCCATCAGCCGGTCGAGCTTGGCGGTATCGAAGGGGATGGCCCGGGCGGCCGCTCTGGTCTGGACGCTGTCCTGCATGATGCGTTTCCTTGTTTGTTGTGACGGCTGTTGGACAGGAGCTATGACGGCGTCGGGCGTGCCGCAACGCCCTCCGCGTCCCGGCCGAGACGAACGACAACGGTTTCCGCGCCTTCGACGGGTTGCGGCATCTCCAATGCGAGCGGGCGGCCATGGGTTTCGACACCGAGCAAGGTGAAGGCAAGCCCGATCGCCAGCCCGCACGCCGCAAGGAACAGGAACGCCGGCGTCACCGCGTCGATGGTGGCCTTGGGCGTGATCAGGTTCGAAGTGCCGGCAATCAGCGCGAGACACAACGGACCCGCGATCTTGCCGACACCGTTGGCGGCCTGCGCGAGCCCCACGCCACGCGCGCTCAAGCGAACGGGAAAGATCTCAGCGGAATACGGCGCGATGTTGGAAAAGCCGCCGTCAAAGAAGAGTGCTGCGGGGACCAGGAGCACCACGAAGGCAGGATAACCGAACAGTGTCCGGTCGAAGACTAGCCCTGCCGCACCGAGGGATAATGCGATGCCGTAGCCCATGATCTCGCCGCAGCGCCGCCGCCCGATCCGTTGCGCCAGCACGGAAAAGATGGCGCGCCCGATCATGCCGGTGAGCGAAACGATCACGAACAAATGAGCGACCTCAACCGCGGACACGCCCATCAGCAGGGCGACGATCGTTGGCCCCCAAAGAAACACGCCGTAGTTCGCCGTGCTGGCGCCGAACCAGACGATCAGGGCCAACCAGACTCACCTTGGCTCCTGCAGCAGTTCCGCAAATCCCGCACTTTGCAGCTTGACGGTCATCTCGACCGCAGATGACGACGGCAATGTGTCGGGCGCAACCCTCAGTGCGCGCGCGACGATGCGGCGAGCCTCCGCATCGCGCCCGCGCGACACCAGCCAGCGCACGGATTCCGGCATGATCAGCCCGATCAAGAGCGCCGGCAGCAGCGGCAGGAAGCCGAGCGCAGCAAGGCCCCGCCAGCCGATCTGGTGCAGCAAGGTCGCGGCCGACAACGACGCGGCGAGGATACCAAGCGAGACCGGGATGACGGTGGCGCTGGTCACCAGGGTGCGGTGGCGCGTCGGCGTATACTCCACGATCAACGGGACAGCGACCG
The DNA here is from genome assembly GCF_029910095.1 of Bradyrhizobium sp. ISRA464. NCBI lineage: Bacteria > Pseudomonadati > Pseudomonadota > Alphaproteobacteria > Hyphomicrobiales > Nitrobacteraceae > Bradyrhizobium > Bradyrhizobium sp. ISRA464. The sequence continues at coordinate 6,027,394 of NZ_CP094526.1, forward strand.
AGGCTGCGGCGCCGACACCAAAGCCGACAAAGAAGCGCAGAGCGGCGAAGGTAATCCATGCCCCGTCCGGTATCAGCGAGACGGAGCCCGCGCTCAACGCGCAGAGCGTAACAGCGGCGACCAGGAGCACCTTGCGGCCGAAGCGGTCGGCGAGCGCGCCCCACGCCAGCGATCCCAGGATTGCGCCGACGCCCGCACTGAGCAGGATCAGCGAGGTCTGCCCGAAGGTCAGCTGCCATTGTGGCGCCAGCACCGCGACGAGGAAGCCGACGACGTAATAGTCGAAATAGTCGAACACGCTGGTCGAGATACCGAGTGCGATGCTGGTCCAGTAGCGGGCATTGAGCCGCGCGCCGTCATAGGCTGTAACGAGATCCTCTCCTGACTCCACCATTGTCGTCCTCCTCCACGATTTGCCTTAGTTCTTGCTTTGCAGAAAGGCCCTCACTTGCGCTGCCACCGCCGCCGGATCCTGAATCGTGCCGACATGGCCGATGCCTTCGATGACGGCGCTACGGACGCCCGGAATCTCACGCGCCAGCGACTGCGTATGCGCGGGCGGAATCAGGCGGTCCTCGCTTCCCGCCAACACCAGCGTTGGCGCCTTGATCGCGCCGAGCGAGATCTCGATCGGCTGCCCCAGCACCGCACCGCGGCGCTCTCTCTGTCCGGTGTCACGCTTGTTGCCCGTGAAGAGAGCGAGCGCTTCCGGATGCGCCGCGATGTAGCTTGGCGCGAAGAAATATTCGGCGAATGCCGGCAGGCTCTCCGGCAGGCGTGCACGCAGCTCGGCAAACCTCGGAACGCCTTCAGGGTTGATCGACGCGACCGACACGCCGACGCGAAAGGTCGAGGCGAGCACCAGGCGGTCGATCCGCGCCGGGTGACAGACGGCAGCCAGCTGCGCAATCGCGCCACCAAAGGAGGTGCCGAACACATGCGCGCGCACATAGCCGAGTGCTGCGATCAGCGCGGCAAGATCGTCGGCGAGCTCGCCCAGGCCGTAGGGCACTGGCGGATTGCGCGTGGCGCCGGAATCGCGCTGATCATAGGCGATGACGGTGAAATGTAGTGCAAGCACAGCACCAAAAGCATCGAACATGGAATGATCGGCTTCCGCGCCATGCAGCAGAAACAGCGGCGGCCCCTCGCCGCTGCGTTTGAAGCTGATCGAGGTGCCGTTGGCCTCAACTCTCTCCATGGCTAGTGCAACACGGCTTGCAGAGCGCCGGCGAGTTCGCGCGCGGGATCCTGCGGGATGTAGGGCATGCGCCAGGCCACATGGCCGTCGGGTCGGACCAGCGCGGCGCCGCGCAAGCCCATCTGGATGCCCTCCGATTGATGCGCATTCGGCAATTGCTGGAGGTTGAGCGGGATGCCGAGCTTGTCGGAGACAACGCGGCCGGCCTCCAGCCATTCGCCGCCGAGCGCGCCGGTGACGACGGTGAACTCCTTGTCGAACCAGTCGAGCGTCGAGCGCTTGCGCGCCATGTCGAGCCACAGATGCGGAAAACGTCCGCCCGGGCGGTCGGATGGGAAGTAGGTTCGCGTCAGGTGGCCGCCGCGCGGCGTGCCGTCAGGAACCACGGCGCCCTCCTCATAGGAGAAGCCGAGCGCCTGGCCGATCGAGTGCAGATGATTGTCGAGGTCGTTGACCCAGAAGCGGATGCGGTCCTCATTGCCGGATCGCACGGCCTCGTCGAGCCGGCGGAAGCGGATCAGGTTGCCGTAGCTGAAATCGGCGTTCGATTGCGCCACCGGGCGGCGCTCGACATCGTAGCTCTCGAGCAGCCGCTCCGAGGCGAGCCCGCGCAACGCATAAGCGAGCTTCCAGGCGAGGTTGTGTGCGTCCTGCACGCCCGAGTTCAGGCCGAAGCCGCCGGTCGGCGGAAAGCGATGCGCGGCATCGCCGACCACGAAGACGCGGCCCTTGCGGAACTGCGCGGCAACCTGCTTGCTCATCCGCCAGATCGAGCGGTTGAGCAGCGTCACCTCGAGGTCGGGGACGCCTGCGTGGGTACGGATGATCTCGACGGTCTCCGCATCCGTCCACGGCCGCGGCCGCTCATCCTTCTCCTCGCCGATCTGCATCACCGACAGCCAGCGATCGCGGCCATTGGTGTTGAGAATGCCCGCTCGCCGCGGCATACCCGGCTTGTCGCTATAGACCTGGTAGCCCGCGGCCTCGCGCGTGATCGGAAACCGTGAGAGATCGCCGCGCCAATATTCGTTGAGCATCACCGCAAGCGTCGCTGGGCCCACCATGTCGATGCCGGCGCGGCGCCGGGTCTGGCTGCCGGCGCCGTCGCAGGCAAGAAGATATCTGGCGTGCCGGCGCTCGCTGCGACCCGTCTCCACCGATCGGATCTCGCAGACAACGCCATCCTCGACCTCCTCGAAGCCCACCAATTCGGTCGAGAAATGCACGTGAACCAGGTTGGAATGCGCAATGACCTTGTAGATCTCCTCCTCGACCGCATCCTGCGCGACGAGCGATTTCCAGGCCGGAGTCTGGCCGAGATTGGGCTCGGGGCGCGAGCGGCTGATCTCGCGGCCGGCGATACTTTCGACCTGAACGAACATGTCGGAGGAATCCTGCAGGCCGCGATCGCGGATCGCCTGCTCGATCCCCCATTGACGGAAGATCTCCATGGTCCGAACCCAGCAGCCGCGCGACTTCGGATGATCGGTCGTGGTTGGGCTCTTCTCGACGATGATGGCGTCGATGCCGAAGCGATCGAGCAGCAGCCCCATCGCGAGCCCAACCGGTCCGCCGCCGACGATCATGATCGATGTCCGGCGCTGCGTCTCGACAGAGGTGCCCATCAGCGTTTCCTTCCCCGTTACGCGTTGTTCGCCGTAGGATGCGTTCTTTTTGACATCTCACAAGAACATGTTTGATATGCTCTCCATCTCATTCCGAGATGGAGAGGCGAATGGACCTGCGTCAGCTTCGCTATTTCATCGGTGTGGCGGAGCGCGGCGGCTTTGGCGCAGCCGCCAGCGCGCTGAACATCGCGCAGTCCGCGCTCAGCCGTCACATCAAGGAGCTGGAACATGAGCTCGGCGGCGCGCTGCTCACGCGCACCGCGCGCGGCGTCGCGGTGACCGAATCCGGCAAGGTGCTGCTGGAGCGCGGGCGGTGGCTGCTCGGAGCGGTCGACGACATCAAGGCCGAGGTGCGCACCGAGAACCGCGAGCCGAGCGGCACGGTACGGCTGGGCGCGCCATCGAGCGTTGCGGAGATCTTCTATCCGCCGCTCGCCCGTCTCATTGCCGAACGCTTTCCTCGCGTGCAGCTCGAACTCGGCGAGGCCCTGACCGAGCTTGCCTGCGACCGCCTGATGCGCGGCCAGCTCGATCTTGCAATCGTCACGGCGCCGCAGCCGAACGATCATCTGGCCTATGAGACGTTGGTGGTGGAGCAGGTGTTTCTGATCGGCCCGCCACGCGATCCCCTGCTCAAGCGCGGCAGGATGACAGTCAATGACGTGAAGCACCTGCCGCGTGCCGTCCTCCCGTTGAGCCGCACGCCGTTCCCTGCGGAAGTCCCCTCTTTCGTGCGCGTCGAAAGCAGCACGCCGATGAAACGCATCGTCGCTTCCGGTCTCGGCTACGCGCTATTGCCCTATTCCGGCATCTACCAGGAGATCGACGCCGGCCAGCTCTCAGCGGCACTCTTGCCGTGGATGCGCGCCGAACGGGTGCTCGCCCTGCCGCGTGGCCGCCCCATCAGCAGAGCGACGCATGAGACCACGACCCTTCTCAAGGAGATCTGCGGCGATCTGATCCGCGACGGCATCATCCGGACCACACAACGCGCGACCACGCGCAAGAGAACGACCTGACGAGGCGATGCCGGATTGAAGGCAAAAACAGGTTAAATGCCAGCGCCGCGACACCCATCATCAACGAACGGATCCAAGAGACGACCTCACGAGAAGGCGCCACCAAGATACCCTTGTCGAACTCCCGTGCCTTCACATATACGCCGAGCTCGGAATTGGCCTATAGGCGGACTTTCGGATCAGCTCTAGCTCTTCTCGTCAATCGGTCGCGCCTGCTGCCTTCACCTAACTGATGTTCCATCTAGCCCGGAGCCACAGAACAACCGCGCCGATCAAAGCCGTCATCAGACCGCTCCACCAGATCGACCGCGATCGCGCGGCGTTGATGGAGACGAGGTACAGGATCGCACCAAGCACGACGCCATAGTGCTTCCGAAAGTCGCCGTTTCTGCGCGCGATCTCAACGAGGTCCGAAGACCTGACGTGTTCATCCGACATCACCGAACCCCAACTCACTGAGACAGGATTATACCGGCGATCGGTCAACTGGTCGAGTCGCATTTCTGTTTTTCAGCAATAAGTGATTGAGCGGATGCTATGCACGGCGCGAGGGTTTTCGAAGCCGGCAGCCATCACTCGATGCGGCACGATTCACCAGAACCCGCCACGCATGCGCGGGCCCGCCAATCTGGAGGTCAGTCACCAACCACTTGCGGCGATCCGACCCCTCTAATCGCACGCAAACTCGACACCTCTGCATCAGCGTTTCCCAAACCCCGGCCGTTCTACGTGTCTATCCACAGGCGGGATGTGCCCGCCTTGTGCCGGATCGGTTAGACTGCGAGCCCATGCATGGAGTCCTCCACCGCCAACATGACCGCTCATCCGACTCTCGCCGACATCGCGGCCACGCTGGAGCAATCCCCCGACTACCGGGTGTTGCGCCGTCTGGTTCCGCGCTCGGAGTTCACCCCGGGCAATGGCGAAGCTGCAAAGACCGCGATCTTGCTTGACGTCGAGACCACTGGCCTCGATCCGGTCCGTGACGAGATCATTGAACTCGGCATGGTCAAGTTCACTTATCTGCCGGACGGCCGGATCGCACGCGTCATCGACAGCTTCAGCTGCTTCAACCAACCCTCGGTGGCCATTCCCGCCGAGATCACCGCCCTCACCGGGATAACCGATGAGATGGTCCGTGGGCACCAGCTTGAGGAGGATCGTGTCAACCAATTCGTCTCCGATGCTGTCGTGGTCATCGCCCACAATGCGGCCTTCGATCGCAAGTTCATGGAGCGCTACGCGCCGCTGTTCGCGCACAAGGCCTGGGCGTGTTCGGTCAGCGAGGTGGAATGGCGCAGCCACGGTTTTGAAGGATCGCGCCTGTCCTATCTCCTCATGAAGGCCGGCCTGTTTCACGAGGCGCACCGGGCGGTCGACGATTGCCTGGCGCTGCTCGAGATCCTGGCGCTTCGCCTGCCCAACCTCGATCGCACCATCCTCTCCATCCTGCTCGAGCGAGCCCGGCGCAAGACGATCAGGATCTGGGCTGAGCACTCGCCCTTTGAACTCAAGGACGAGCTCAAGCGGCGCGGCTATCGCTGGAGCGACGGCGCCGACGGTCGACCGCGATCCTGGTACATCGACGTTGAGGAAAGCGATCAGGCGGCGGAGATCGACTACCTGCAGCGAACAATCTATCAGCGCGAGCTCGAGGTGCGAATTCAGACCCTGACCGCGTTCGACCGCTTCTCGATCCGGGTCTAGGCGATTGATGGTGTGCAGCGGCCTTTGTGCGTCGCGAAGCGCCTCGCCCTGCGAGGGCCTAGCGACAGCCGATCTATCGTATCCGTGCATTTCGGCGTATCCCACGTCATCAACTCCTGCCGCCAAGCACTTTGGGCTTGGTCTTGGCAGCTTGGCCCTGAATTTGTCGCGCCCGCCGCAGAGACGGTCGAGCTTGCGCGCAAGCAACGCTTTGGCCGAGCGCAACGGTATACCAGCAGGTTCTAGCGAGTGCGCGATTTACGAGGTCGGGCCCACGCGGGAGATCTGCGTGCACACAGGAAAGCTACGATTCTCGTCAGGTCGAAGAGGACTAGAGTACTGTCTTGAACATGAGCTTAGATGGCAAGGAGCGGAACGGCATCTATGTCGGCCGGCGCAAGGGCGACTCGCCAAGCTGTCCAGCACGAGATGGCATGCCTCTGATCCTCGGTGTGCAGGCTGCTACACGCTGGTGTGTTCGGCACCCGAACACCTCCCGCCCTGGACCGCGTTGTCGTCTGATAATAATCGCGCCGCCCTTCCGAACACTGCATGAGGGTCGAGATGCTGCAGGAGGCACTCGCAGAGGCATTCGTCACCGGCCATCCGAGCATGCCCGAGTTCAGCTTCGAGCCGGATCAGGTCAATGATTTCATCCTGTTCCTGAAGTCGCTGGAGGGCAGGAAGCCTGGCCGTTGAGTGAGATCAATGCGTCGCTCGGACGGTGGCGGAGGGATAGGCCTTGCGACAATGCCATGATCATCCGCAAGCTCGAATTAGCTCACCCCGGGGCGGAGCGGGGCATGGCAGCCCTATCGCGCGATCTCTATCGGCACGCCGGGCGCCCGATCAAGCGGCGGGTGTGGCTTCGCAAGCCCGGTCGTACCTGGCGGCGTGTCATTGCTGGCCACGCGCGTCTTGACGTTCTCCAGCGTGGTAACTGTTGCTGCTATAAGTGCGAGCGCGAGAGCGAATGCGAAAAGGATCAGTGCCGTTCGATGACTGTTCATCACACTCACCTCCAGCGGAAACTGGAATAACGCACTGCAGCGATTTTGGGTTCCGCGCCAACCTACCGAAGGGCCCTCATGCTTTACGAAACGAGAGGCTCAGACCGGCACACCGCTAAATTGCGAGCATCCCCAAAATGGGAAAACTCGGATCTCCAGGGGACTTACGGCGATGTGGCCAAAGTAGTGCGGCTGCACGACGAGCGCGCTACTGGGAACGAACCCCACGATGGTTCGTTGGCCGGACCGCACCACGATCGGGGAAACCGTCATGACCGACCCTTTAACGCCCGCCGACACACGGCAGCGATCATCAGCACTGTGGCTGGTGGCTGCACTACTTGTCATCATCGCGGCTGGCAGCTTCCTTTGGGTGCACTACAGTACCGGCAGCAAGTCGGTTGCCCCGCAACAAAAGGCCGAGGTGGCGTCTCCCCCAGACCCGGCGGTTGAGCAGATCAGGCAGACTTTGTCGTCGCTCCAACAGGCGGTGCAAGGGATTCAGTCTGATCAACAGAAGCTGGCTGCTCAGGTCAACGAAATTCAACAGAAGGCATCAGTACAACAGGGCGAGCAAAAGCTATTGTCTGATCAGCTTGGTTCGCTGACTTCGCGACTTGACTCACTGGCATCGGCGAACGCTGAGAACCCCGCTGCAACACAGCAGACCGCTCCAGCCCCGCAAAGAGCCAAGCGTAGCAAGCGATAGCGGTCACGATTCTGCCGCGAATCTTGGGCGAACTCAGACTGCGCTGCCTCACATGGCTGTCGCAAAGCGGCCTCAGTCCAACCCCAGCCACTACCCCGGACCGAGGCCGCTCTTTTTCCGCGGTCTAGTCGAGCGCTTGGCGCGTACCCCAGCACATTTTGCGCCGAAGCATCTCACGACATTTGCGAATCTGCATCCGGGGTCATCAACCCTACCACAGGCGCGCCAAAGCGCATCTTGAAGCGGCCGTCCTTGGAATTCGTCAGGGGTGCTCCCTTCCGTCATGCGGCTGTCGGCCCCGGATCGTCATCCGATGTCCCTGCCTCTGCGAATGTTGGAGCGCGGAACACCGGCACGACATTCGAGCGCGATCGTTCCACGTTCTCGATCCTGACGACGTTCAGGCAACCGGCGACGAAGTAAGGCATCCGGTCGCCCGCCGCAGGCCAATCAGGGCGGCCCCCAATGTCGACAGCACCGAGATGCGGGCAAGATCGAAAGACTGGTCTTCAGGCCAGACCAGTTGAACCGTCTTTAGCGGAACGCCCCAGTTCGCCCGGTAGGTCACCCATGATCCTATCCTCAAGCGAGTCGGCATCTTCCACGTCGGACACGATCTCCGCCCGATTGATCTCACCCATCAGGAGAAGTGCGTCCATATCCCCTCGATTCCAGGCTGCGCGCGAGTCGCGGGTAGTCTGATGCCGTCAACGCAATCTTCGGAAAAGGCAACAAGAGCGACCTCGTTCTTCGCAAGATGAAGGGGCTTCGAAGATGAAGCCACTCTCTCAGGTTTTAAGGAGGTGAAGGACCCGGACGGCGCGAGCAGCCGATTCGGAAAAAAGGGGACCGCAAATGCGCGACCTGCATGCGGACGATGGCGCGCGACACCTGAATCGATTTCGACGACTTAAGTCATGGATTTTCGCCAACATAGTCTGTTACCTGGAGGTCGGCATTGCGACGAAAGCGCACACGTCGAATTCAAGCGACGATCACTTCACCTTGCGTCCGCATTACGCCAAACGAGGTACAGTCAAGGCAAGCGAATTGAATTGACATTTTTCTGCAAAGATCCTGCTATCAACGCATGGATATCGAACTCGCCAGAACATTTGTCGAGATCGTCTCAACCGGCAGCTTCATCAAGGCTGCCGAACGCCTGAATGTCGCACAGACGACGGTCAGCGCGCGCATACGCCTCCTTGAGCAGCAACTCGGGCGGCCTCTGTTCGTTCGAAACAAGGCTGGCGCGAATCTCACTCCCGCCGGTCAGCAGTTCTTGCGCTTTGCCCCAAATTTCGTGCAGTTGTGGCAGCGTGCAAAGCAGCAGGTGGCGGTGCCCGAAGGCCACAGCGCCGTGTTGACGATCGGAAGCGAAGTCAGCTTATGGCAGCCGCTTCTGGTCGATTGGGTCAGGATGATGCGACGCTCCCATCCCGACATCGCACTTCGTGTTCATGTCGACGTTCCCCTGGATTTGACTTCGCACGTTGCGGCGGGACTCGTGGATATTGCCATCATGTATGCTCCGCACCATCGGCCGGGAATAGGGGTCGATTTGTTGATGGAGGAAGAGCTCGTACTCGTGACCACCGATCTTGCGAAACATCGCAAAAGCGATCCTCGGTATGTCCATGTCGAATGGGGCTCGGAGTTCTCCCTTCATCACGCAATGAGTTTTCCGGATACGGTCCCGAGCCTGCTGACCAATCTCGGTCCGTTTGCCCTGACCTACACTCTTTTGGAAGGAGGCTCCGGATACTTTCGAATGCACGCGATTCAGCCCTATCTATTGACCGGAGACCTCCATCTGGTGCCGGGCGCGCCGCGGTTCTCTTTCCCAGTCTACGCAACGTACTCCACGAATGTTGATGCCGCCGCGCTGGACGTGGCGCTTGCCGCACTGCGCGCCGCTACAGTCGTGAAGAAGTAGGAGACGCCTTCGTGAAGAGATCGACCGCGCCGATATTGTTCCGGATGGCGTCGTGCTGAATTCGGTCGTCAGACTCGGATCCAAGGTAAAATTCGTCGAGCACGCAAATACACTTGCTCGACCTGCCCGTCTTGTCGTTCCGGAGCAGGCCGGAGGTCGCCAGTGCATATCGGTCCTGACTTCGGTCGGAAGTGCTCTAATCGGCCTCGGGCCCGGACAGTCGTTCCGTTGGACGGAGCATGGCTGGGAACGAAGCCTCACGGTCCTGGACGTAGGAGCAAGCCGGGGATCAGCTCAACCCCCATCCAATATGACACGCCCATTGCGCCGACGTTGACGGGGCGAACAATCACCCGCGTTTCTGACGGCGCCGTTTTCCGCCGCGTTGCACATTGGATGCCCGCTCGGCCTCCCTAAGAAACCACACGAAGGCGGCACCCAGTCCGACGGCAACGGCCACAAGAACGAATGTCAAGGCCGGCGCGGCAAGCATTCAGCTACCGTTCTTTGAGACCTTGCCGTCGGGAGCTCGCGTCACGATCTATCACCGCTCGGACAGAGATCGGGACTTTCCGCTCGCGGCACCGGCATGAACCGTATCGAGTAGCTCGACCTGCTTGCGATGCAGCAGCAGCAAATACATCAGCTTCGCATTCAGTCTTGAATCGAAGATGTTCAAGACGGCATCCTCGATCATATCCGCCAACCGGGCCTGATGCGAGCGGGCGAATGCGATGGCACTCCGAATGCCGCCTGCCGGATTGGACGGAGCGGCCTCCCTTCTCCGGCCCACCATGTGTGCGCCGCCTTTCCTGATCATTTCCTTTTTAAGCAGAACGCAAATCGCTCCCTGCGCCAGTTCGGACTCGAAGATGAGGTCTGCGAGATGCTGTTCGATAGAGCGGCCGATCGCTGCGAACGCTCCGATGCCTGCTCGCTCGCCTTCGAGGAGGCTATCAAGAAAGATCAACACTTCTCCCCTGGACCAATAACCGATGTACGCGGGGTCGCTCTCGCTCATTCCACATGGAGATGATGCGAGTTTACGGCCGCTATCGTCTACGCCAGCTTGTAACGAGGCTTTGTGCATGATGTCGTTCCTCAAACGAGGAGAATTGGCCGTCAAGACCGCTCACTTGATGATGCGTCTCGGCCATTTTGACTTGTCGTTCTTTGCACGACATTTGCAAACGAGAAGATTTGCCGATTTTCAGCAAGGACGTTGATGGGTCCGAGATGCCGGAGAGCCTCGAACATTCAGCACACTCGCGTCGTGCGCCCCACCGCGCCTCATGTCCAAGCAATCAATAATGTTGCCGTCAAATGACGGGACTTTTCATTTGCCGCGATTGATCGGGGGAATATGTTGACGCCAGGCCCCTAGCTCTGGCCGAATGTCATCATAAGCGGCGTGTTCGCCAGAGACCAATCGCAAAGAGGGAGATTGCACGTGTACCAAAGAATTCTCTTGGCCTTCGACGGATCGGCAGACGGCCGCGAAGCGCTCGCTCAGACCCAAGGCTTGGCATTGTCGTGCGGTGCTACCGTTCATCTCGTCGCGATCATCGACGGGACCGAAAGCATGCCAGTCGTCGAGGCGATGTCGTTTGTCGTTTCCGACGCCCAACGATTTGCAGTACAGGCGGCGATTGACGAAGGCGTGAGACGCCTGCATGACGCCGGCTGCTCAACAATGGGAGCCCTGAGGTACGGCAAGCCATCCGAACAAATCGTTCGTGCTGCCAAGGAGATGAGCGCCGATTTGATCGTGGTCGGTCATCGAGATCAAGGAACGCTCGCGCGTTGGTTGAATGGCTCCGTGGGAGAAACCATCTTGCACAAGCCGCCATGCAGCGTGCTCGTCGCCGTAAAGTCCGAGACCCGTACGGACAATGTCAGGCCGGAAGCCAAAGACGAGAGGGAAGCAGCACACTCCGTGATCAATTCGTTCTGACCTGCCACATGGTCTTGGTGGGACGTAGAGGTCGGCCCCCTCGCCCCGCTGCGCTGGGCTCTATTCCCCACAGGCGACATCCAGCGTCGCCCCCTACTCGCAACGAAGAACCGTTTTGCTGCTGCGGTCTCCGCTGGCCGCGCACCAATCAATCGAAGCGCCCTCGGACAACCCAATCAAGGCGGCTCCCAGGAGCGTCAACACCGAAAGGGCATTTGGTCCGGCGCACGTCTCGCCGGGAAGCACGAGGGTAATTCGGCTGTCTTCTCCCGTGATATTGTCGCGCAAGTGAACCCGCGAGTGGACGGCGACGACATTTTCTGGAAATTGAGCGTCCGGGACAATGGTGGCGCGGTCGAGTTCTCGCAGCAGATTTGAAGCGGCCGCGGACCGCCGCCTGTCTGTCAGTGCTGCAACGGCGATAGAGACCAGTCTTGCTCGATCTGTCTTTGAGATCGTAACCGGCGGCAATTTGGTCGGATGAAAATGGCTGGATCTTGCGTAGTTCACGCTCGCCCCTCATTCTCGGCTGGTTGACGGATCAATTGCGACTCTCCGGAAGGCGCCTCCTGACGATGCAGCGGACGGTCCCTACGATTCCGATCGGCTTTGCCGTCTACCGACCGAAGCGTCCATTCCCAATGCTTCGCTAGACTTGGCGACGCCTGATCGCGCTTGACAAGCGACAAATATTGCGTGTTCGAAGCAAAAACGCTGATCGCTCCTCGAATAACCCCGCGCGCCGCGGAGAACTCGCGCCTGAGGACTGTCGTCCTTGTACGTCTTGCAGCGTTTCTTTGATACGAACGAGCACAAATTATCGCTTGTCAACGGAGAGGAAAGGAAGGCAATGAGCGGGACAGAACCATCGTCCATGCATGTCTGCGTCTCCGGCACTTTCAACCTGGAACGCAGGGGAGGATCAGATGGAGATCCGTACAACCTCTGTGCCGTCGTCCAGATATGACGACTTTCTGTTTGCAGTGATCTGCGAGGATAGTAGCGGAACGCAGCTCAGTGTCATTTCTGCATTGACACGAATGGGTGTCGACCCCTGGGAAGAAGCGGCTCGTCTTGAAACAATGGCCGGGACACTTGCGCAGAAGCGTTTGGTCTCGGTGCTCCGCAACGTATCCGGACAGAGCTGGAGCGTCGCCCAGAGGGAAGCGGTCGCGTCGCGGTTGACTGGACTGCTGCCGTCTTCCAAAGCAGACGCAAATTCGATGCCGGCTTCGGAGATAAGCGTCCGACTGCTGTTTTGCGTCGTAGTTTGGTGGAGCTTCCTGTTCGCAACCGCCGTCTCGACGTATTACAACAACAACAAGGCGGATGGCGCCTCCGCAAGTTACTCCAGCGCAACGGCCCCCCTGCCGAACTCGAGCACGAGCAGCAGCGCAAGGATTGCCACGGACTGACGTTTCCGACAGCACCGCAATGATCGAACCCGGATGTTTCGCTGTGGTGTTTTCTCCAACCCGGTGTCACGACCGGGGTGCGCTCACCCCATTGCCCGGCGGCACGAACTCCTTCGTAAGTTTCTTCCCTCCCACACATCGTGTCAGTCCTTCGACGTTCACTGCAATTCTTTTGGTTTAATTGAGCGATTAAATTCGTTTGTTTGTCCGGAAAGGGCGAGCGACCATTCGGGCAACCAGACAGACATATTTCGCCGTGGGCGACAAACATCCGGGAGGTCGCTATGCCGGAGGATAGCAACGGTTCAGCACTCGTCGCGCTGTTGTGGGGACTTTGGGTCTACGGGTTATTCACCTTCTGGTTCGAGCATTTTTCATCGCTTGCGAGGGCAAGAGCCGCTCAACGATCGGGGCGAACAATCTCTCCTGCGAATGCTTCAGCATTGAACGTTCCAGCACGCTGCGCAGAACTCGAAGCGATGGCATCCAATGTCCTCAAGCGTTGTGGCGGCATCGCCTTGAACGACTTCCTCAGCGACAGACTTGCGGCCTACGAGGCGATCGTCGCGGCATTCGATGCCGGCGACCAAGTGACACTGCTCAGGCACGTTTCCCCTGAGGTCTATGCTGCTTTTTCGGACGCGATCGCGGCGAGAGAGGATCGACACGAGAAGGCGGACACTCTGTTCGCACTGATCGCGCCTCCTGAGATCGTTGCCGCGCGCATCGACGATGATCGTGTCGAGATTTCCATCCGCTTCATCGCCGGCTCTTATAGGCTTTCGGAAAGCAGCCAAAGAAGGACCGAAGAGCGACACAGCATCGACATCTGGACATTCGGTTGCGCGCCACCGACCAACAAGTGGCGCCTGATCGCGACGCAGGCCGGGCGATGACTCAGAACCGTGGATGCTTTGACCGATACGAGGACGAACCCAGCCCTCACGAATCTGCGTCGTCCCCCTGTTATATGCACGAAGTCTATCCCGCCTACTTCGGGTCGTTGCCCCCGACCTGGCCAACTTCGGACTGGAAACCGAACGACCGCCTGAAAGATCGCGTTCCGACGGAAGCAAACGTCTCGTGGACGACATTGCTAAGCGACGCGCTTTCTCGGGCCATCGGACGACACGCAGCAACACAAGTCGAACGAGTTGAGAGCCGGATCACCGCTCGACTGGAATCGAATAGCCGGGATTAAGCCGGCTCCGCGCATCTCGAAGCTCAAGGAAGAACAAAAATGTCAATTTCCACAGATGTCTCTTCCCATGGCCACCCACACGATCAGCCGACTGGTTGGCGTCGGTACGTCTATTCGACCAATCACAAAGACATCGGCACGATGTATTTCGTGTTTGCGATCTGCGCGGGATTGATCGGCGGGATCCTCTCGGTCGTGATCCGGGCCGAATTGCAGGAGCCGGCCCTTCAGATCTTCGCGAACCCGCATGCCTATAACGTCTTCGTAACAGGCCACGGCCTGATCATGATCTTTTTCACACTTATGCCGGCCATGATGGGCGGCTTTGGCAACTGGATGGTGCCATTAATGATCGGCTCGCCAGACATGGCGTTCCCGCGCATGAACAATATCTCGTTCTGGCTGCTTCCTGCATCGTTCGCGCTCCTCATCATTTCGATGTTCGTCGAGGGAGAGCCCGGCTCCTCCGGAGCCGGTACGGGCTGGACGCTCTACGCGCCGCTCTCTACCGCCGGACATCCCGGGCCGTCGGTCGATTTCGTCATTCTATCGCTACATCTGGCCGGCGCATCCTCGATCCTTGGCGCGATCAATTTCATCACCACTATCTTCAACATGCGCGCTCCAGGCATGACCATGCACAAGATGCCACTCTTCGTATGGTCGGTGCTGGTGACCGCATTTCTGCTGTTGCTCTCGCTGCCTGTGCTCGCCGGCGGAATTACCATGCTGCTTACCGATCGGAATTTTGGGACAACATTCTTCGCGCCAGAGGGCGGCGGCGATCCACTGCTGTTCCAACATCTCTTTTGGTTCTTTGGCCATCCGGAGGTCTACATCATGATCTTACCGGGCTTCGGGATTGTCAGCCAAGTTGTCTCGACCTTCAGCCGCAAACCCGTGTTCGGGTATCTCGGAATGGCCTATGCGATCGTTGCCATCGGATTCATCGGCTTCGTCGTTTGGGCCCACCATATGTACACCGTGGGTATGTCGAGCAGCGCTCAGGCCTATTTTGCCGTCGCCAGCATGGTGATCGCGGTGCCCACCGGCGTCAAAATCTTCTCTTGGATCGCCACCATGTGGGGCGGATCGCTCACGTTTGAAACGCCCATGCTGTGGGCCATTGGCTTCATCTTCGTGTTCACGATCGGAGGCGTAACCGGTGTAGTGCTGGCCAATCCAGGCATCGACCGGTCACTTCAGGATACCTATTATGTCGTCGCGCACTTCCACTATGTGCTGTCACTAGGTGCCGTGTTCTCGATTTTCGCGGGCTGGTACTACTGGTTTCCGAAATTCACGGGATACATGTATTCCGAAACTCTCGGCAAGTTGCACTTCTGGCTGACGTTTGTCGGTGTCAATCTTGCGTTCTTCCCGATGCATTTCCTCGGCCTGTCGGGCATGCCGAGGCGCATTGTCGATTATCCGCACGCTTTCGCTGGTATGAACCTGATTTCCTCGATCGGAGCCTATATTTCCGCCGCCGGGTTCGTCGTTTTCTTTCTGGGCGTGATTTATGCTCTCGTCCGCAAGTCGAGGGCGGCCGGTAACCCTTGGGGCAGTGGAGCAACAACACTAGAATGGACGCTGCCTTCACCGCCGCGATTTCACGAATTCGAGGTTCTTCCTCTAATTCGATGATCCGCCGAGGACAGAAAACGGCCGGCCGTGACGACCGACGATTGACCCTGCGTCGGCCACGATGCCACGTCCTCACTCCGAGCATCGCGTCAGCATTTGACGCTCCCCTCGCGCTGCGCCGCCACGTCGGCATTTGCGAGCGCGGGAAGAAGCTGCGGCTAAATGACAATCGCTCCAAATGATGAGCAGCGTTAGTCTGATGCCCGGGAGCAATTGGGGGAGCGATCGGCGGCGTCAGACATCAAAAAACCGGCCTATATACGATCGAGATCAAGATGGAAGACGGTTCACGCGCTCACGCGAGCGGCGTTCTCGTTCTCCTCAACGGTCGCATCTTGGGCGGCGAACCTACTTCTATTATTCGGGATCGTACAGTTTCGAGAATGGAAAGTGGCGCGGAGAATTGACGACGCGCCAGCATGCCGACGCGATCGGCGTCAGTCTGATTTTCGGCGGTCGAGAAGTATCGTGTGGCTTTACCGGCACTTATGACAGCAGCATGGCGAGGGTCGACGGGACGGCCTTGGTCGGCAAGAATAGCGTGGCGTTTACAGCTAAGCTGATGCTCAAAACAGCACTCCAGCCCCCACTAACCTGACAGGAAGCGCGGCTTTTATGTACCTGTGAGGGCGGTCTTAGGTATCGCTCTTGCTGCAGAATCGACGATCTCGGCTGATCCCGAGATGACGCTCCGAGGAATAAGTCTGATGCAAATCCTCGATCAATGCCGGCACAGATCAGATGCATTCAGATTTGGCTGCAGTTTGCAGTTTGCACTTGCCCACTTCGCCTGCAGCGCGGACTTGCCGGGACAGAAGACTTCGCGAACAAGACCCACTCATACCAGGCGTCGTTAGGTCCGATCTGCTCAGCAGCTATGCGGGTGAGTTAGCCGACGCGGCAAACCCTTTTTGCGAACTGAACGGAATTGATAAAATGCGACGCATCGGTTTCGACGGCAAGAAACCGCCTTCATCGAAAATTCGTGCGCATGAGGAAATCGCAACACGGGCTTCTGTGGACCGCCCTATGCTTGTTGCGATGATGTCACTGTGCCGCTGAGTTGCCCGACGTGTCAAGCCAACGGGCAGTTCATCGTTCGGCTCAGCATCAGGACAATTCTGACTGGCGTTGGCCGGATTGGCACGCGCCGTTCTCGCATCGCAAGGAGGCGTCAATGTATTTCGTTGCTGCCATGCTCGCGGTCTTGTCTGGCCTGTTCTATGCCGCGGGTCATCATCAGGTCGGCTCGCTCGGCACTACCATGTGCCAGTATGGCGGCGTGTTCTGCGATAGTCCGTTCCTGGTTCTGGTCGGGGCCGGCCTTGCCGCAGCGTGGGGCATGCTCGTCAGCGTGCGCTGACTGCTGCAATCTCGAATGATGGCTTTGTGCCGCTGATTTGCCCGACCGCGTCAATTCTTGTCTCGCGGCTCATTCGACGTACGAAGGATGCATGCTGACGCCTCGCTCGTCGTGTCACGTCTAGGTTTGCGTCGGATCAGGTTTCCACCACGCAACGGAATCTGAATCTATTGCAATGGACTCGGGTTCGCTGGTTGGACCGGCGTCGGTCCCGGCGGCGCGGGTTCGATCGGTGCCCTGGGTTCGGTCGGTATCACCTTTGCACCGGCTGAACGTGCAGCCTCGCCGGTCGTTGTGTGGTTGGCCGTCGCGGCCGGCTGCACCTTGGGCTTGCTCCATGGGCCGTGATCCACGATCAACATGCCCAGCACGCCGAGAGTAGCGACAACCACTGCGACCACGAGCGGCGCGCCGCCGTGCCGCTTCCTCTCCTTGATCGGACGAACATCCGTCATGACTTGGGGCCTGCGCTGCGATTGTCGTTACTGCAACAAGCCCTGACATGCCCGGAAGTTTCCGGTTCCCTTCATTGAAAGCGAGGTTATCCCGCGGAACCAATCCGCACCTGCAGCATTTTCAGAACGTGGCCGTAATCCGCCGCTCAGACCGGCGCCTGTCGCGGATAGTCAAAGCTCATTGACCCACCGTTCAAGGCAAGCGCACGCGCGGATAGCGAGATCACGGCCGCCTCTAATCCTTCAGTGCAACCACGGCATGTCGCATGAGTTTCGAAACGCCGGAATCCCCGCGGCAACCCAGCCTCGCCGAACGCGCGATCGATACGGCAACCGATGTTTCGCGCACGATCACGGAGGTGTCGGATGGGCTTCGGGCCGCAGTCGATCGACTCAGCCGCACGATCGCTCATTCGCGTCGTCAGGGCGGAGCCCTTGCCACCGTGAGTGCAGTCACGCGCGAAGCACCGCTTGCCAGCCTGTTCGTCGCCTTCCTGCTCGGCGTCGCGGTTGCCCGCCGACGCTGAGCACGCGGGAAACTCTGTCCTAGGTTTTGCCCTTGGTTGCGTCCTTGGTGGCAGACATCACGCTGCCGGTGATCTGCCGCATATGTTCGCCGGCATTGGTGAACTGGCTGCGCAGGAATTCCGACTGGATCCGCATCGCCTCCTCAAGGTCGGTCGCGTGCACCAGCTTTCGCGCATGCTCGAACGCTGCTTTCATATTCTGCTCGGTGAATGACAGCGCCTGTTTGGAGATTTCCGTTCCGCTACCCGGCATCGTCGCCATCGATTTGCTGGCCGCATCGAAGAACAGGCCGAAGGCCTTCTCGGCCTGATCGATGGTCTTTTCCGCGAGGTCGCGGAGCTCGGCAGGAACTTCAAGCTTCGGCTCGATCATGATCGCCCCCTGAACATAAGCGTCCGGCGACGTTAGCATAGATTGCGGTCCCGTCAGCGCTGGATCGCTAACCGCCATTGTGATCACCCGATCTGGCCTGGCAAGAAAAAGTTCCCTAGTCCGGGAGTTTCAGACCCCGTTACCGCCCGAATTCGGATCGGGTCAGTGCAATTCCGGCGAGAGCTTCCTGAAAGCCCACTAGATCACTGCAGCTCCGCCCTAGCCGCTCAGGATTTCGGCTCCCTCCGGTGTCAGCGCCGGACCATCATCGTGCAATTCGATCAGACCGAGCTCAGTGAGGACGCGCAAGTCCTCGTCGTTGACCGGCGACAGTTTCAGCCGGCGGGCCTGTATATCCCGCAAGATCCAGCGTAAGCCGATAGCTCTCTCAAGTGAAAATTCAGCGAATGAATCGTCTGCCATTCGCCTCAACTAATGCGGCATTTCGATCAGACTTTGTCTTTGCCGCGGCGTCTTCATGGACATCAGAGACGCCGCGCCCGCCAGGTCATTCGCGCGAGCCTGGCCCGCGGCTCAATAACGGTAGGGTTCGATGTCCAGAAGCGGGAATGCGCTGAACACGCTCGGCAGGTTGGTCGGCATGGCCGAATGCAGATAGGACTTGTCGAGCTCGGCAAAGCTGGTGACCCCGAGCAGTCCGAGGCAGCGGATCACCTCGTCCTCCAGCAGTTCAAGCATCCGCACAATGCCAGCCTCGCCTGCGGCGGCAAGCGCCCAGCACTGCAGCCGGCCAATGCCGACGAGATCAGCTCCCGAGATGATCGCCTTCACGATGTCGGTGCCGCGATAGAACGAGCCGTCGACCATGATCTTCGCACGGCCCGCGACCGCCTGGACGATCTCGGGCAACACATGCATCGAACCGCGGCCGTGGTCGAGCTGCCGCCCGCCATGGTTCGACACGTAGATCCAGTCAACCCCGTGATCGAGGGCGATCTTCGCATCCTCCGCGGTGGCAATCCCCTTGAGGACGAGTGGGATCTTGAACTTGTCCTTGATCAACTTCACCGTCCGCCATTCCAGACCTTTCTGGAAATCGCCGCCGGTGGCGCGAATTCGGCTTTCACGCACATAGCGCTTGGCAATGTCGCGTTCGCGCCGGCTGTAGTGCGCGGTATCGACCGTGAGACAGAACGCGGCATAGCCGTTGGCGATGGTACGGCTGACGACATCCTCGACGAAAGCGTCATCGCCGCGCACATACAGCTGATAGATACGCAAGGCGTCAGGCGCCGCCTTGGCGGTGTTTTCCAGCCCCGGCTCCGACACCGAACTCAGCATATGCGCCGCACCGAACGTCCCCGCACCGCGCGCGACGGCCGCGCCCGCGTCGAGATCGAAGATCTCGAGCGCTCCGACCGGGGCGATCATTACCGGAAGCCGGACTTTGCGACCGAACACCTCGACGGAGGGATCGACATTGACGACGTTGCGCAATACGCGGGGCCTGAAGGCGATCTCGTCCAGCGCCATTCTGTTGCGGCGCATCGTGGTCTCGGTTTCCGAGGCGCCGACGATATAGTCCCAGGCATTCTGGTTCAGCTTGGCACGGGCCTTCCGCACGAATTCGTGCAGATTCTGATATTCCTCGCCGCTGGCGCCGAGCTCGACGTTGCGCGCCGATTGAATGGGGGTCCCGTCATTCATGGTGTTTCTTCTCCCGATTTGGCCGGCACATTAGCCGCAGACAAACCGGAAAAGCTACCGTCTTGAACGGTGAATCCCGCCAGCGAAGGCCAGCTATTCGCTCGCGAGATGGATCCGCTTTGCATGAATAGGCCGTGTCCGAACACACCTCTTCAGTCGGGCTACCCGCCCGAAAAGCGGTTTCGATATTCGGTCGGAGATACGCCGAGGTGCCGCAGGAAGGCCCGACGCATCCGCTCGTCATCGCCGAACCCTGCGCGCTTGGCGACCTCGACCACGCCGCCGATCTGGCGGCTCTCTAGCAGCAAGCGCGCCGTCTCCACGCGGAGTGCCTCGACGCCGCTCGCAGGCGTCATCCCGGTGCGGCTGACATAGGTCCGGGCGAATGTGCGCGGTGTCATCCCAGCCCTTTCCGCGAGCGTCTCGACCCTTAGGTCGCTGGTGATGTTCTCGATGATCCATGCATGCAGCGCGCTGAAGCGCCCCTCGACATCCGATGCCTGCGCCGCAAGGACAGTCGAAAACTGGCTCTGACCACCCGGTCGCTTCAGGAAAACCACAAGTCTGCGTGCGACATCCAGCGCGGTGGTATGGCCGAAATCCTCCTCGATCATGGCGAGGGCAAGGTCGATGCCGGCGCTGACGCCGGCCGACGACCAAACCCGCCCGTCCTTGACGAAGATCGCATTCGGCTCGACCCGGATTTTGGGGAAGCTGTCCTGCAACCGCGGACAATAGCGCCAGTGCGTTGCAGCACGCTTGCCGTCAAGAATGCCGGTCCAGGCCAGCGCGAACGCTCCGAGACAAACGGACGCGACGCGACGCGCTTTCGGAAGCGCCCCCACAATCCAGTTCATCAGCCTTGCGTCATTGCGGATCTGCCAAATGCCCGGTCCACCGGGGATCACCAGCGTGTCGACCTCGCCAGGTCCAAGAGTCTCGATCGGAGCAGTGTCGATCATCATCCCGACATCGGTCGGCACCAGTCCGCCCGCGGCTGAAAGGTACGACAGCGAATAGCCCGGCCCGGGCAGTTCGATCGCCTCAAGTTCCGCAAACACCTGCGCGGGCCCGGAGATGTCGAGCAAGGTCACGCCCGGAAAGGCGACGATCGCGATCCGTCGCGTGAATGTCTTGTCGGCTGGCTCGGGCCGGGACGGTTTGGCAGTTTTCGAGGGCATATTGTCCTTTAAGCCATTTGAGGCGCCCCTGTATAGCTCGCGATGGAATACGGGAGTTCCTGCCATGTTGCGAAATCTGGGCGGTCGATATCAGGCGATCAAATCGCCGTGGCCGGATTACGCGATCTACAGCCTACCCGACGCCTCCCGGATCGAAGCCTGCGACCGCCAGTCGCTGATGGACGCAATGAACGGCATTATCGCCGTCAACTGGCAGGCCACCGAGCCGCACTGGACAGCAATCTCCTCGCCCTTCGACAGGAAATACAGCCTCATCCTGGTCTATGACGGCTCCGCCCTCGTGGCCTTCTCAGTCTATCGCATCCTTCAGCTGTCGGCCGGACCCGGGATCTACCGCAGCGGCACCGAAGTGCTGCCGGCTCATCAGGGCCGCGGTCTCTACGGCTTCTTCACCGCCGAAGTTCTGAAATGTTCGGGTGCCGCGGAAGGAGCCGACGGCAGCGTGCTCTACGGTTGGCGCACCCGCAATCCCATCGTTTGGGCGGCCAACGCCAAGATTTGCGAGAAGGTGACGCCATCGCTGCTCGACGAGGTGCAGGATCCTGCATTGCAGGCTGCCTGTGTCGAGATGTGCGCTTCGCTTTATCCGGGCAAGCCGCTCGAGCTGCCCGACATGATCATGCGCGGCGCGTACGGCCACATCAAGCATCATCGCCAAGCCTATCACGGCACTGCGTCGCTCGTCGACGCGGCGATGTCACGGAAGATACCGAATTCAGCGGACGCTCTTTTCTCTGTCGGTTACGCGAGGGTCTGATGTCGGTACTCGGACAACAAGCCGTCTATACGCCGACGTCGCGGTTGACCGACCGCGCCTATCTCGCCTGGGCGGCTGTGGCGATCGCTTACGCCATCGCGTTCCTGCAGCGCGTCTCGCCGCAATCCATGAGCCTGAGCTTCATGCACGACTTCAACACCGATGCGGCCGGTGTTGCGATGCTCGCCTCCAGCTATTTCTGGGGCTACACCTTGATGCAGATTCCGGCGGGTCTTCTGGTCGACCGGTTCGGTGTCAAGCGCGTCGTTCTGACCAGCATGATTGCGTCGTCTCTCGGTAGTGCCGCGTTCGCGCTGGCACCGAGCCTGCTTGACGTCTTTGCCGCGCGCTTGATCGTCGCCTGCGGCGACGCGCTGGTCTTCACCGCACTCCTGAAACTCGTCGCGCAAAGCTTCGCGGACGAGCGGTTCGGCGTGATGTCGGGGATTTCGCAGGTTTCCGGCTATGTCGGGGGTGTGATCGCGACCACGCCGCTTGCGGCTGCGGTCTCGGGCTTCGGCTGGCGTGCCTGTTTCCTCTTCATTGCCTGCATCGGCCTTGCCAACCTTGCTTTCGCCAAGCTTGCGCTCAAGCCTGATCCGGTCCCGCACAGCAACAAGACGCTGAAGGGCGTCGTCAGGGTTGCGCGGCAATCGCTGTCACACATTGGCAACTGGGGTTGCGCAATGACCTTTGCGTCGCACTTTGCGGTTGTGACCACGCTATCCGGCGTCTGGGGCATCCCGATGGTGGCGCACTTCTTCCACATTTCCCCGACGACCGCCGGCACGCCCCTGCTCGCCTTCATGATCGGCAATGCCATTGGTTCGATCTTCCTGGGCCACGCCGCCGATCGCGCCGCGGCGACGCTCGATCGCGCGCTGATCCGCATTTGTTTGTTGCGCATGCTGCTGATCGCGATGCTCCTGCCGTCGGTCGCACGCGCATTTGGCTTTGTCTATGTCACCGTCGTTTTCACGGCGCTGGGCCTCGTCGCCGGCGGCACCGTCCCGCTTGTGCTGAAATGCGTCAAGAAACTCTACACCGCCGATCTCATCGGCGTCGGCGCTTCGGTGAACACCACGGCTGCCGGGATCTTCGCCGGCGCGTCGCAACCCGTGATCGGCTTCGCCATGCTTGCCGCCAGCCGGGTTTCAGGAACCGATGCGGTGCACAACGCGGCATCGATCGGCGACGCCGGCTACGGCGCCTTGATTGTCATTCTGCTCCTCATGTCGCTGCCGGGCATTGCCGGGCCGCTACTGATGAGGAGCAAATTGATATCTCGGTAGTCTCGTTATGAGTGAAGGGGGTGTTATGGAGCGCTTGTTTTTAAAAAAAGGCGAAGTATCCGCAAACTTTCCGGTGAGCAGCTGGCAAAGCGTGATGTTCTCGGAATTCGAGGCGCAGATGAGCAGCGAAGCGAGGCCGTTTCCTTGCGTGTTCGGCGTGACAGGCCATCGCCAGGATCAGCTGCGGTACCTCTTCCTTGATCCATACGACGTCGCCGTACTCGGCGAACAACTCGCGCGTTACGTTTCTCAGGCTCGCTCGTTCGGCCCCAATACCTCGTTGATCGTTTTCACGCGGCCTCGGCCGGTGCAGACGCTCGACGCGTATTACCGCAAGATGTGGATGACGCTCGACCAACTGGCGCGCCTGGACAAAAGTCCGTGGCCGGCCGACATCCCGGAACAGATCGACCACCCGATGTGGGAGTTCTCGTTCGCGGGCGAGCCGATCTTCGTGGTGTGCACCACGCCCGCGCATGTGATGCGGCAGAGCCGTCGATCCAGCGCGTTCATGCTCACCTTCCAGCCACGCTGGGTGTTCGAAAAGATCCTTGGCACCGAAAAGGCGGCCAATGCTGCGTTCGGCGAGGTCCGCAAGCGTCTCGTCCCGTACGACAGCGCAAGCCCGTCGCCGCTGCTCGGTCGCTACGGCGCAACCGACGGGCGCGAGTATCTGCAGTACTTCCTGCATGACGACAACAATACGAGCGCGGGCTGCCCGTTCGCCAAGCTCGCGCAGAACAAGACACCATCCATTGCAGACAAGGAGCAGGCGGCATGACCCAGATCATCGCAGGCACAAAGACCGAATTTTCCATCGATCCGGAGATCCTGAACCTGCTTCCAGCGCAGGGCTCCGTGGAGCTGCAGCACGACGCAGCCGGCAAGGTGCATCACTTCCATACGCACCCGGTCGACGAGATCCTGATGATCATCCGCGGGCGACTGAACTTCATCTGGGATGGCGGCGAGCGTGTCGTGACCGCTGGGGACACCATCCTGTTGCCGGCCGGCACCCGCCATCAATCGGAGGCGCTCGAAGGTGGTGCAGTCTACGTGATCGCGACACAGCCGCCGGCCAAGCCAGTCAGCAACTGACATGCAGCGGGAATTGAAGCCCTCAAGACAATGAGGGATCGCCAGGCGGTTCAGCCGCCAAACGTTCGACCAGCTCGATGACCTCGCTACGCTGGTCAGGCGCAAGCCGAAGGAAGGCCTTCAACAGTCGCAGGCCTTCTACTGTTTCGCTCGATGGAGCTCCGAGCTTCTTGTGCAGCTCCGCAACATAAGTGGGATTTTTCATCTCGCACCGTAAGTGAGGATCACGAATGGCATACCCAGGTAAACGTGAAGGCTTGGCCCAGAAGGTCGAGACCGCAGCTCAGGAGGCCGAGCGCCTCGGCCTGACGACGGCAACCTTGATACTTCGGATGGCGCGCCTCGAAATCGACCGGGCGGAGCCTGAAGAGGTTGAAAGTATGCCAAGGAACAACCTGCGCAGCAAGCCGAACTGAGTATCGAAACGGACCGATTTCGGTGCCGCGCTATCGGCGGGCGCCAGTCGGCCCGTGTCGCGGGAACGATGTCGGCATGAGCTTGCGGGCGGGCGTCTCTCTGCTCACCTGCGATCAGGTTGGCTTGTGACGATTGGCGGTCGATGCAACCAGTGCACGCCGGCGCGTCAATCGGTGTTCCCTGGCTTACCGAAGGCTCCTGCGTCAGCCAACGCCGCGATGCGCCGGTCGTCATAGCCAAGCGTCTTGCGCAGGACGTCCCTGGTATGTTGACCGAGCAACGGAGCGGCGACCGGGGCGACCGCCGGCGTCAGGCTCATGCCGACCGGTGACTCGATGTTTGGAACCGAACCGGCGGTTGGGTGCGGGATCTTGCTGAGGCGATCGCGATCGCGCACCTCGGGTGCATTGAACCCCTCCTCGACCGTCCGCAAATAGCCGACCGGAATGTTGGCCTTCTTCATCTTCGCCATCCAGTTTTCCAGCGTATCGCTCGCAAACACGCTGGCAATGATGGCGCGCAGCTTCTCTCTGTTGGCGGTTCGGGCCTTGCGCTGAGCAAACTCCGGATCGGTGACGAGATCCGGGCGCTGGAGCACCTCGGTGACAAGCCGGCGATAGAGCCGGTCGTTGGCGCAGGCCATGTAGAGCGGCCCATCGGACGCCCGGTAGACGCCTACGGTCGGTGAACCGTTCGGAGAGTTTCCGAAGCGGCCGGGATTGTTGCCATTGATCAGATAGGCCATGCCGTAGAAGCCGGTCATTGCCACCGCGGTGTCGATCAGGGCGACCTCGACCTGCTGACCACGACCGAGCCGATCGCGCGCGATCAGGGCGAGCAGAATGGCATTACAGGCCGACATTCCCGTTGCCATGTCGACAATCGGCGGCCCGGTGCGAACCGGTTCGCCGTCCGGAAAGCCGTTGAGCGACATGAATCCGCTTTCGGCCTGCGTGATCGGGTCGAAGCCGGGGCGCAGCGCGAAATCGCCCTTGCGGCCATAGGCCGAGATCGAGCAATAGATCAAGCGCGGGTTGGTCGGCGCCACCGAGGCATAGTCGAGACCGAACTTCTTCATGACGCCGCCGGAGAAATTCTCCACCACGACGTCGGCCTTGGCGATCAACTCGCGCGCCACCTCCAGCGCGGCCGGGTTGTTGAAATCGAGCGCAATGCCGCGCTTGTTGCGATTGAGGCTGAGGAATGCGGCGCTCTCACCGCCGATTTCCGCGTGCTCGTAAGCGCGCGTGTCGTCGCCGCCGTCCGGGTTCTCGATCTTGATGACTTCGGCTCCGAAGTCGGCCAGCGTCTGCGTGCAGGCGGGCCCGGCCACGACGCGGGTGAAGTCGACAACCAGCAGACCGTCTAGCGCCGTCGGGACGTCCTCTCCGCGCGGCGTGCGCTCTGGCAATTCTGGTCTGGCGGTCATGGTCGGAGGTTTCCTCTGGTTATTTTGTCAGGCGAAATTCGATAGCCGCCACTGAAGGCGGCTTGACCGCCTTTTAGCGGAAGCGTGCTATCAGAACCAAATCCGGATTTTGCAGAGCGGGACCTTCGCCCGACATGGCTGTCGCCGGCCACGGGGCCGACGACCTTCGCTATCGTCGTGCTGGACGGTCGTGGAAACCCGTCAGAGACCAGCTCGATCGGGCATCGGACGGTGACGAGACGACACGTCAAACGCGTGGCGCCACGAGTCGCCACGCCGTTCTCGTTATCGGACGACCGCCGAGCTATTCGGCGAGCATTTCGCCGGAGCCACCGAACTCGGCCGGAAAATCCTTCAGCTTCGGCAGACCGTCGCGTATCGGCAGCACCGCCTCGGCATAATTGACGTGAACGCCGGGGGTGAATTTGAGCGTCGGGATCGTGGCGCTGAAAACGTCGATGAGCCCAAGCGTCGGATGGTTCGTCATCAAATGGCCGCCGCATTTGCTGCAATATTTGCGCTGGCTCATCGGGGTCTTCTCGAATGTCGCGATATGATCAGCTCCCTTTGTGACCTCAACCGCCTGAGGCTTCCAAAGGCTGAACGCATTCACCGGACCGCCGGACCAGGAGCGGCACGAGCGACAGTGGCAGTAGCCCATGGCCTCCGGCTCCCCGGTGACCTGCAGTTCGACGGCGCCGCAAAAGCAATTTCCAGTGTGCTTCATCAGTCAGTTCTCCTTGGGTGATTTGATCACGTCAATCTTCCCACCGGGCACCAGACACATCCTGCAGTCCTTGAGATATTGTTTTGAGCAGAGAGACGCTGGAGAGGATTCAGGCGGTGACGATCGCCGCAAACTCCGGTTCTTCGACGCGCCAGACGGTTGCCTGCACGGCGCTGATGCTCCAACAACCCACGAGCCGTGACGCTACGCTCGACCGCAAACAGGACCATCAGCACAGGCGAGAACGTTACATGAAAGTCCGATCCGCTGTCGACCGTCTTCGACACAACCAAGCCGAACGCATCAGATCGTGGGGAAATGTGAGGTGCGGCACAGAACCGTGCTGCAATGTGATGAACTTTATACTCGGTTCCCTGACGGGGCCGAGCATACTCCACCTGACGACCTCTGCTGGGGAGCTTTTGCCGCGCCGGACAACGGCGCGGCAATCGATGTGCTAGACAAGCGCCCCGCTTCAAAGACTTTTCGCTGGCCCCCGATGCGGTGTGGCAAAGCCATAGATCAATGCCAGCCGGTCCAGGCATTCCTTGAGGCGTCGTGCGAAATAGTCCTGCCAACGCTGGGTACGCAGCCCTCTCCTCTGCCCAACCTGCTCCATCGTCATGCCGAGGATCAGAACTTCGTGGACCAGCATCGAACCGTCGGCCCCGAGCTCGTGCTCGGCACGCTGCAGCCGCAGGACCGCCTGACGTTGGCCTTCCGTGATCGGCTCGCGCCGCTGGCCGCCATCGACATATTCGCGCGTCGTATCGACAGCACGCGGCCCGCGCTCGGCCTTTTCCCAATCGCCCTGGAAGGCGCGGCCTCCCCGATATTGCGAATCGTCGATCTGGCGGTGCGCATGCAGCCGACCGAGCGGATCGTTGCGGATCGAGCGCAGCGCGACAATCCTTTCGCCCCGTTGAAGCGCGAAAGGATCGTCGACTTCGACCGTCGCCACCTCGGCATTGTAGGGCAGGTCCTGGGAGCGGCGGTCGTGCCCGCTCGCAGGATCGTACGGTTTCCGGCGTTTGGCTCACGGCATTAATGATTCTCCGTAGTGTCTGATGAAGGGCGCGCGGACAGTTCCGCGCGATCGTGATCGCGGACCGAAATCCGGTACTCAGGAGATGATCTGCGTCAGGTCGCCCCGACGACGTGGAGCCAGGCGGCGCTCAGGACCGGCTCTGCCGACAGCTCGGGATCGCGGCTCAGGTGGAAATGCGGCGTGCAATAGTTCGAGCCCGGGCGACGCGGGTGGACACAAAAGGTGATCGGCTCATCGTCACGGTGTCGAGTCCCCACGTTCAAGTTCGACCAGCGAAAGATGGCGCGGCGTGATCTCGACACAGTGAAGCTTCGGCGCCTGCGCTTCTCCCGAGAAGGGTTTCGGCCAGCGAACCACGTCGGCCCTTGGCTCCCTGTGAACCTCTCGCGCCATCTCGATACGCGGCGGCACCGGTGCGGTCGATTCGGGTCGGTCGACCCGCTTTGGCAACGACGGTTCAAGCCGCTCGAGACTTCCCAGCGCCATGCGCTGGCCCCGGCTGAGGGGCGCGTTTCGCGTGTAGGCCGTGTGGAACCTTTCATTGATTGTGTCGGCAATCTCCGAATAGGACATGCCGCGGGCACGAAGATCCCGTAGCGCCGCCGAATGCTCCGGCAGCCAGTTTGTCATTTCCATTCCAAATTCCCATTTCTGCCATTCCCCCGGCGCCGCCGTTAATTTCCGATATTCAGAGAGGAAAAAATCAAGCTTGATTTCTGATTATCGTAACTGCTATGAAGGTACAGAGATTCGGAGAGGATGAGCCATGCTGGACGCGAAACTGATCGAACGGGGACTGGAGAAAACGGGCAAGTCCAAGGGCGGTCTTGCCCGCGCGATGGGCGTTCGGGCCGGCGCGGTGTCCGAGATTCTCTCTGGAATACGACTGATCAAGGCGGCGGAGATCCCCCTGATCGTCGAGTATCTCGAGCTGAACTCGGTGCCGATCATGGGGCGGATCGGCGCCGGAGCCTCGATCGAGCCGGATTACGAGCAGGTACCGCCCGAAGGTCTCGGCGAGGTCGAACTTCCGTTTCCCCTCTCGGAGGAGACCATCGCCTTCGAGGTATCGGGCGATTCCATGCTGCCGAAATACGAGAATGGCGATGTCATCGTGGTCTATCGCGAGCAGCGCCATCCGCTGTCGAGCTTCTACGGAGAAGAGGCCGCGGTCCGGCTGAAGTCCGGTGAGCGCTATCTCAAGACGGTCGAGCGCGGTCATTCATCCGGCGTCGTCAACCTGACCAGCTTCAATGCCAAGCCGATCAACGGCGTGAAGCTCGAATGGATCGGCGAGATCTGCGTTACCTTGCCGCGCGGCCAGATCGCAAGGATGCGGGGCAAGACCGCATCGAAGGGCCGCAAGGCTGCCCGGACATCCGGCGGACGCTCTTCCGAGAAGTAGGAGGGAGTTGCCTGGGACCGCCCGGCCGATTCGCGCGAGGCCCAGACCGCGGCGACCCCGTCAACGACGCCGAATTCTGATTATCAGAATCATGACTTGGTTCGAATCATCGGAAATGATGCCCGATGACAGTCAAGGCATCGAACTTCGAGCATGCAGTATTTGGTCGTGATGATCGACTATGGCCGCCGCGGTCGCGCGGCCATCGTCGATCCGAAATGACACGACGCGAGGTGGTCGCGCGGGTCGCATCGGGAGAGTACGCGAATATCAGCTTCATCGATGAGATCGCGGTGTCCTCCGTCGAGGACGTCACGGATGACATCCTCGCCGAGGCCGCCCTCCCCAAGGTCGGCTTGACCGAGGCAGATTTGCAAGCCAATACCTTCGATCATGCTCGCGACCTGCACAAGCACGAGCCGGTCTGACATCGTATCATTCACGTGACAATTTCGAGAACGTGATTTTCTTCGCGTTCGGCTACTTGGCCGGAACTGAATGCAGACTAGATATCGTTCACGCAAAGTCTATTCGGACTGCGCGGAGCTTCCCGCTAGGGTAGCGATTTCGATTCTCGGGCCGGTAGACGTCTGCTTTCAATGAATCCGACAACAAACGCCGAGATCGCGGCA
Organism: Bradyrhizobium sp. ISRA464; assembly: GCF_029910095.1. Lineage (NCBI taxonomy): Bacteria > Pseudomonadati > Pseudomonadota > Alphaproteobacteria > Hyphomicrobiales > Nitrobacteraceae > Bradyrhizobium > Bradyrhizobium sp. ISRA464. The sequence continues at coordinate 6,057,214 of NZ_CP094526.1, forward strand.
CGCAATAGCGATCTCAGGATTGCGCTGCTGCTTGGCATCGCCAACTGGTTTCTGTTCCTGGACCACATCCCTCACAACGCAGTCAGCATGCTGACCCTGCGCAACTTCGGCTTTAGCGGCGCGACCGACCTGTTCGCTTTCGTGGGCGGCTACGCTGCGACCTTGATCTATGCCGGGATGGCCCGGGAACGCGGGTTCCTGGTAGCCGCAACCCGCATCTTCAAGCGCGTGTGGCAACTCTATGCAGCCTACATCGTACTGTTCGTGATTTATGTCGAATTGATCAGCTATGCAGCCAGCCGGACCGCAGCCCCCGAGATCATCAGCGAATTCAACATCACCGGATTCATCGATCACCCGATCCGGACTCTGATCTACGGCCTGTTCTTGCAGGCCAAGCCGCTCAATCTCGATGTCCTGCAACTCGTCATCGCCTTGATGGCATCCCTGCCCATCATCCTGTTCGGATTGCTTCGCTTGCCGAACGTGACGCTCGCCGCGTCGGCGGCACTCTATATGGCCGCACATACGCTTGACTGGAATCTGGCGGCCTATCCGGACGGTCGCTGGTACTACAATCCATTCTGCTGGCAGTTCCTGTTCGTGATGGGAGGCTGGTTCGCCCTCATAAGCAAGCGCTACGCGCGCGTTATCCGCGCCATGCAGGCCGTGCCCGCGTTGCGTGCCGCGGCGCTGCTGTATCTCCTGTTCGCGCTGACCATCGTCGCCAGCAGCAATATCCCGATACTCGCTGAGATGATTCCCGGCTCGTTCGTCGGTGTATTCCTGCCGGACGACAAGGAAAGCGTTGAGCCGTACCGTATCCTGCACTTCCTGACGCTGGCATTCCTGTTCACCCCGTGGGTGCCGCGTGGCTGGACACATCTGCGGTCCTTCATCCTGCAGCCCATTATCAAGTGCGGCGAGGAATGGCTGGCTGTGTTTTGTTCGGGCGTGTTCCTCTCCTTTGCCGCGCACTTCATCCTGATTACCGGCCCGAACGCGCTGGCGATGCAGGTCGTCGTCAGCGTCGCCGGCATCGCGGCGATGATTGGAGTGGCCTACTACGTCTCGTGGTCGAAGCATCAGGACTACAAGTCGGCAGTTGGCGCACCGTCCTGATCGGTCTGAACCGGCTCAGACGCGCTCGATGATGATCGCCGGGGCCATGCCCCCGGCAGCACACATCGTAACCAGGCCGCGCTTGAGGTCGCGACGCTCGAGCTCGTCCAGCACCGTCCCGATCAGGATCGAGCCGGTCGCGCCGATCGGGTGGCCGAGCGCGATCGAGCCGCCATTGACGTTGACCTTGTCGCGGTCGAGCTTGAGGTCGCGGATGTATTTCTCGGCGACCACGGCAAACGCCTCGTTGATCTCGAACAGATCGATGTCGTCGAGCGTCAGGCCGGCCTTGGCCAGCACCTTGCGGGTCGCCGGCACTGGCGCGTTGAGCATCAAGGTCGGCGAGTCCCCCATATTGGCCGTCGCGACCACGCGCGCACGCGGCGTCAGACCATGCTTGCGGGCATAGTCCGGCGACGCCAGCAAGATCGCCGCAGAGCCGTCCACCACACCCGAGGAATTTCCCGCGTGGTGGACAAAGTTGATGTCGAGATCCGGATATTTCTCCAGGATCAGCTTCCGATAGGTCGTCCCCTTGTCGTCGAGCGCGTAGTCGGCAATGGCGGGGAACGCCGGTTTCAGTCCGGCAAGGCCCTCCATCGTCGTCTGCGGCCGCGGATACTCCTCGCGGTCGAGCGCCAATGCGCCATCCTCGCGACGGACCGGAACCAGGCTTTTGTCGAAATGCCCGCCCTTGATCGCCGCAGCCGCGCGCTTTTGGCTCTCGAGACCAAGCGCGTCGACGTCCTGCCGGGTGATCCCTTCCATGGTCGCAATGGCATCGGCGCAGACGCCCTGGTGCGATTGCGGGTGGCGGGCGCGCAGGCGAAGGTTGCCGTTGTCCATCATGAACGGCCCCTCGCCGCGGCGGCCTTCCATCGACATCATTTCCGTGCCGCCCGCGATCACGAGGTCCTCGGAGCCTGCCATGATGGCATTGGCAGCCATGCTGACGCTGGTGATGCCGGAGCCGCAGAAGCGATCGAGCGTCACGCCGCTGGCGCGCACGTCATAGCCGGCATCGAGCGCCGACATCCGGCCGAGGTCGCCGCTCTGCGGACCGCGCTGCGAACTGGTGCCCCAGATGATGTCGTCGACGTCGGCCGTGTTGATACCGGTCCTGTCGGCCAGCGCGCGCAGCACCGTGGCGCCGAGCTGCTGCGGATGGATGCCCGAGAGCGCGCCCTTGCCGGCCTTACCGATGCCTCGCGGGGTCCTGCATGCATCGATGATCAGCGCGTCAGCCATGGTGATTTCCTCTCGGCAGTATTGGTTTGAGGCATTTGCCGTCGATCCCGGATCAAAGTCAATTCGCGGCGGCGGGCGCACGATGCATGGCGCCCCGCGCTTTCCGGTTGTCCGATCGGCCCTGCTCAGCCGAGCCATGCTTGACGCGCAAATTCGTTTATGCGCAGCTAATCAAAACAACAACGGATCCTCAGGGGAGGAAATATGGGCGGGCTCTGGCGGGCGGTGGTCGGTTACGGCTTTCTCGTCGCATCGGTCAATCTGGCGGCAGCGGAGCCGATCAAGCTGCGTGTGGCCGACTCCTTTCCGAAGGGGCACTATCTCGTCAAGCTCGTGCTCGAGCCCTGGATGGAACAGGTTCAGAAGCGCACCAACAATGCGGTGACGTTCGAGCACTATCCGGCTCAGCAACTCGGCAAGGCTGCCGACATGCTCAAGCTGACGCAAACCGGCGTCGCCGATATCGGCTATGTCGCCCCCGCCTACGTATCCGACAAGATGCCGGTCTCCGAAGTCGCGATGCTGCCGGGCGCGTTCGATCATTCCTGCCAGGGTACGCTGGCCTACTGGAAGGCTGCGCGAAGCGGCGTCATCGCGGAGCAGGATTATACTCCCAATGGGATCCGCCTCCTGCTCGCGGTAAGCCTGCCGCCCTATCGCATCCTGACCGTGAAACATCCGGTGAAGGACGTCGCCGACATCAACGGACTGAAGTTGCGTTCGACCGGCGGCGCGCAAGATCTCACCTTGCGCGCCATCGGTGCGGTGCCCGTGCGCATGGCTGCGCCTGACGCTTACGAATCCCTGTCGCGGGGCACGATGGATGGCCTGCTGTTTCCGCTTGAGAGCGTTGTCGCTTACGGCGCCGACAAGCTCGTGAAATATTCCACCGACGGCTTCGGCTTCGCAAGCTTCGTGGTTGCCTATTCGATCAGCGAGAATGCCTGGAAGAAACTGTCGCCTGAGATCCAGAAGGCGATGGTCGACGCAGCCGAGGAGATCCTGCCCTCCGCCTGCAAGGAAGTTCAGAGGCAGGACAGCGAGACGATGAAGTCGATGGAGGGCGCAGGTGTCCACTTCGAGACCTTGCAGCCCGGCGCAGTTGCAAAGCTCAAGGATTTGACGAAGGGCGTGGGCAAGGCGTGGGCCGATGGGCTCGATGCGCGCGGCAAGCGCGGCAGCGACGCATTGAGGGAGTTCGACGCGGCGGTTGCCACCATTCCGGCCAAATGAACGCGCGAAACGACAGGGGCGAAGTTTGATCGACGGATTACTAAAGGCGCTCCGCGCCATCGAGAATGTCGCGTCGACGATAGCCGCGGCATTCATGTTCGCGATCATGGTCATCGTGTTTGGCGATGTCATCATGCGTTACGTGTTCAACAGGCCATTCTCTTGGGCTTATGACCTGATCTCGCTCTACCTGATGGCCGGTATTTTCTTCCTGGTGCTGTCGGAGGCTTACGCCAGCCACGCGCATGTCAGCGTCGATATCCTGCAGCAGAAATTCTCGCCCGCGATGATCCGCGTCTCGGAGATCGTCACCTGTATCGTCGGCATCGCCGTATTCTCGCTGATCGCATATCTCGGCTACTTGCGCGCCGTCGACAGCTTCGAGTCCGCCGACGTGATGGCCGGCGCGATACCTTGGCCGATGTGGCCGTCGATTGGACTTGTGCCGTTCGGCGCCGGACTGATCACGATCCGCCTCGCGCTGCACCTCATTGCTCACGTGCTCTCGCTCGCGACCGGGCGCAGCGTGATTGCGCTGCCCTCCTCTCACGCCGCCGGAGAGACGTTCGAATGACGCTGATCTTGGCGATCCTGCTGCTCTTTGTGCTGCTTGCGATCGGCACACCGGTCGGCTTGGCGATGGCAGGGGCCGGCGTACTCGGCCTGTACCTGATCGGCGGCATGCCGATTCTGACAGGCATCCTGCAGACCGCACCGCTCTCGGCGGTCACTTCCTACGAGCTGATCACTATCCCGATGTTCTTGCTGATGGCGGAATTCGTGCTCGTGAGCGGCATCGCCAACGACCTGTTCAAGGCAACCGCTGCCTGGGTGGGACGAATTCCGGGCGGCCTCGGCATGGCAACGGCGCTGGCCGGCGCCGGCTTCGGCGCAATCTGTGGCACAAGCACAGCTTCCGCCGCCACCCTGTCCGCCACAAGCCTGCCGGCGATGCTCAAGCAGGGCTATGAACCGAAGATGGCAGCCGGCGTCGTGGCGATCTCAGGCACTCTCGCAATGCTGATCCCTCCATCGGTGGCGCTGGTGATCTACGGCCTGCTCGCGGAAGTGAACATCGGGGCGCTTCTGATCGGCGGCGTGATCCCCGGGATTCTGGTCACCTTCACGATCATGGCCACGGTCTGGTTCCTGGCCTGGCAGGACCCTTCGCGGGCTCCGTCAGCGCCCTCCGTCCCGCTCGCGGAGAAAATGCGGATGCTTCGCGTGGTCGGACCCATGCTGCTGCTGTTCGGCCTGGTCACCGGCGTTATCTACACCGGCGTCGCCACGCCGACCGAGGCATCTGCGCTTGGCGCATTTGGCGCGTTCGGGCTCGCCTGCTGGAAGGGCAGGATCAACCGCAAGACGCTGCGCAGTGCGTTGCTACGCTCGGCACACGGCACGTGCATGATCGCCATGATCCTGTTTGGCGCCTCGATCTTCGGCTACTTCTTCACGCTGACGCAGGTGACGCAGAATCTGGTGAGCTGGGTCGGCGGCCTGCCGGTGCCGCCGTGGCTGGTCCTGACCATCATTCTGTTCGGCTACATCGTGCTCGGCTCGTTCATGGACCAGATCGCGATCCTGGTGTTGACCGTTCCGATCGTGCTGCCGCTGATCAAGTCGCTCGGTTACGATCCCCTGTGGTTCGGCGTCGTCAAGATCGTGACCGCGGAAGTCGGCATGATCACACCTCCGGTCGGCCTCAATTGCTTCGTGGTAGCGCGCTACTCGGGGCGTCCCGTGGCCGAGGTCTTCCACGGCGTCTTTCCGCACTTCGTCGCTCATTTGATCGCAATCGCAATCCTTGTGATCTGGCCGATCATCATCCTCTGGCTGCCCATGAAGATGGGCTACTGACAACGAATAAGGGAGAGAGTTGTGATGTCCGCCTGTCCAATGAGGCCGCTTACGCTAGCCGCAGCGCTGTACGTGGCCACAGTCGGTTCCGGCCATGCCCAGACGAACATCACGCTGCGCCTTGCCGACAGCCTGCCGTCCGGCCATGTGATCCACGAGTTCGTCGGCAAGCCGTTTTCGGAGCTCGTCGGCAAGCTAACCAACGGCCAGGTCACGTTTCAGCACTTCCCGGCGGAACAGCTCGGCAAGGCCAAGGACATGGCCCAGCTCACCGCGCTGGGCGTTGCAGACGTCTCCTACATTGTGCCGTCCTACTCGTCCGACAAGTTTCCGCTGACCGCCGTGGCCGAGCTTCCCGGCATCTTCGACAACGAATGCCAGGGCTCACTCGCCTTCTACAAGGTCTCGCACAATGGCGGGATCCTGGAGACCAAGGAGTTTGCCCCCAACCAGCTCCGCCCGCTGGTGACGCTTGCGCTGCCGGCCTATCAGGTCCAGCTTGCCACCGGCCGCGACGTGAAGACGGCAAAGGACCTCGAAGGCTTGAAGATCCGCACCACCGGCGGCGCGATGGATCTGATGATGCGCTCGATCGGCGGCGTGCCGGTCCGGATGGCCGCACCCGAGATTTATGAATCGCTGACACGCGGAACGCTCGACGGGCTGATCTTCTCCTATCAGAGCTCGGTGTCCTACGACTTCGGCAAGATCCTGAAATCCGGCACCGAGGGACTGAACTTCGGCACCGCAATCTTCACCTATTCGATCGGCGAGACGAAGTTCAAGTCGCTGCCCGAGAACGTGCGCAAGGCGCTGGTCGAGGCCGGCGAGCAGACCACGCGCGAGGCCTGCAAGCGCTTCGAGGACGGCGAGAAGGCTGCGACCGACAAGATCAAGTCGCAGGGCATGAGGGTCATCAACTTCGGCGCCGACGACAAGAAGGTGTTCAATGCCGCGTTCAAGTCCGTCGCGCAGGAATGGGTGAAGGACGTCGACAAGCGCGGCAAGCCCGGCACCGATGTCTACAAGGCCTTCACTGAAGCGCTGGCCGCGACCCATTGAGCGGGACGCCGACCAAAGACGCGCAATCCGCGCCGGCGGGTCCGCTCGCCGGCGTCAGGATCATCGACCTCACCAGCGTGATGATGGGGCCGTACGCGACTATGATCCTCGGCGACTACGGCGCCGACGTGATCAAGGTCGAGAGCCCCGATGGCGACGTCATGCGCCATGCAGCCCCGATGCGTCATCCGCGGATGGGGGCGATGTACTTGCAGGGCAACCGCAACAAGCGCTCGATCGTGCTTGACCTCAAGAAGGCCGGTGGCCGCGCGGCGTTGCTGCGTCTTGCCGCCACAGCCGACGTGTTCGTGCACAATGTCCGCCCCGCGGCGATGGCGCGACTGAAGCTCGGGGCGGACGATCTGCTCGCGGTCAATTCGCGGCTGATCTACGCCAGCCTGCACGGCTTCGGCGAGACCGGGCCCTATGCGGGACAGCCTGCCTATGACGACCTGATCCAGGGCCTGACCGCTCTGCCCGCGCTCACCGGCCGGATCACCGGCGAGCCGCGCTATTCGCCGGCGACCATGGCCGACCGCATCGTCGGCCTGAACGCCCTCCACGCGATCCTCGCAGCGCTGTTCCACCGCGAGCGGACCGGCGAAGGCCAGGCCATCGAAATCCCGATGTTCGAGACCATGGCGCAGTTCGTGCTCGGTGATCACATGGCCGGCCGCAGCTTCGAGCCGCCGGTCGGGCCGCCGGGCTATTCCCGGCTGCTGTCACCCGACCGCCGCCCCTATCAGACCAGCGACGGCTACATCTGCGCGCTGGTCTATTCCGACAAGCAGTGGAACGCGTTCTTCGCCAAGATCGGGCTCGCCCATGAGGCCGACCGCGACCCCAGGCTCAACAGCATCTCGGCGCGAACCCGCAACTACGACTTCGTCTACGATTGGTTCTCGCAGATGATGAAGACCCGCACGACGGCCGAGTGGATGCGTTTCTTCGAAGAGGCGGATATTCCGCATGCGCCCTTGCACGACCTCGACAGCCTGATCGACGATCCGCATCTGACAGCGGTCGGGCTGATCCAGACCATCGAGCACCCGACGGAGGGCAGGCTACGGGTCGCCGGTCCCGCCGCGACCTGGAGCAGGACGCCGCCGTCGATCCGGAGCCATCCCCCGGGGCTTGGCGAGCACGGCCGGGAGATCCTGCGCGAGGCAGGGCTCGCAGAGGCGGAGATCGCCGCCCTCATCGAGGGCGGCGCACTGATCGAGCCTGCTTCCTGACTATTTTCCGCGCGACGCCAAGATCTTCTCGGCGGCGCGAAGATGCGGCTTGTCCAGCATCTTGCCGTCCATCTTGACGACACCGGACGGATTACCCGCAAACGCGGCGATCACTCGCTTCGACCATTCGACCTCCTCGTCGGTCGGCATGAACGCTGCGTTGACGATGTCGACATGCTTGGGATGGATCACGGCCTTGGCCAGGAAGCCGTCCTGCCGCGCGGCGATCGCCTCGGCCTTCAGCGCGTCGAGATCGTTGATGTCGGTGGCGATCGTGTCGATGGCAACGACGCCGGCTGCTGCCGCGCCAATCAGGCAGAGGTCGCGGGCCAGGATGAAGGGCGAATGATAGCGGCCGTCGGTGCGGTTGCGCGACGCACCGAGCGAGGCCGCGAGGTCTTCCGCACCCCACATCATGCCCCATAGCCGCGGGCTCATGTTCTCGAAGTCGAGGATCTTGAGGACCGCACGCGCCGTCTCGGTCGCAACCGTCACGATCCGCGTGGTGCCCTGCTCGATGCCCGAGGCCGCCTCGAAGGCATCGAGATAGAGCGCGAGCTTGTTGACGTCGGCGACACCTGCGCATTTCGGTAGCACGATGCCGTCAGGCTTGCCCGGCATCACGGCCGCGAGGTCGCCGAGCGTCAGGTCGGTATCCAGCGCGTTGACGCGGATGTAGAGCTTCTGGCCCGGATTGCGCTCGTCGAGCATCTTTCGGGTGATGCCGCGCGCCGTCACCTTCTGGTCGGGTGCGATCGAATCCTCGAGGTCGAGGATCAGCGCATCGGCCGCGGTCTTCTTGGCGCTTTCATATTTCCGGCTGCTGTCGCCGGGAACGAACAGGAACGATCGCATCACTCAGGCCTTCGGTTTGCAATGCATCAGGCCGGTACGACGGCAGCTCGCCACCACCTCGCCGCGCTGATTGGTCATGGTGTGCTCGAACTCGACTAGGCCCTGGTTCGGCCGCGACTTGCTGGCGCGCTTGCCGATGATCTTGGTGTGCGCCTTCAGCGTGTCGCCGTGGAAGACGGGCTTGGGAAACTTGACGTCGGTCATACCGAGATTGCCGACCGTGGTTCCCAGCGTCGTGTCGTACACGCTCATGCCGATCATGATGCCGAGCGTGTAGAGGCTGTTGAACAGCCGCTGCCCAAACTCGGTCTTCTCGGAGAAATGCGCATCGAGGTGCAACGGCTGCGGGTTCATGGTCAGCAGGCTGAACATGGTGTTGTCCATCTCCGTCACGGTCCGGCTGAACTCGTGATGGAACTCCTGCCCGACCTCGAACTCTTCGAAATACAATCCGGCCATTTACCGTCCCTTGTAGTTGGGCGTCCGCTTCTCGACGAACGCATTCAGTCCTTCCTGACAATCCTCGGTCGACGCGACGACGACGAAGCTTTCCGCCGTGTTCTCGACCGACCGGCGGAAATCCGCATCGACCGCGCGCATGAAGGCGTCACGGCCGATCTTCATCACGATCGGCGACTTCGTCGCAAACTTGCGCGCGATCTCGCGGGCGCGATCGAGCGCCGTGCCTTTCGGCACGACTTCGCTGAGCAGGCCCATGCGATAGGCGGTGGCTGCATCGAAGGGCTCGCCGAGGAACAAGGGGGCGAAGGCGTGGTGCTTTCCGACCAGCCGCGGCAGCTGCACGAAGTGGATCGCCGGGATCAGGCCGACGTCGATCTCGGGATAGCCGAAGGTCGAGCCGTCACCGGCGATGATCATGTCGCAGGAAATCGCGATCGTCATGCCGCCGGCCCGCACCGCGCCATCGACAGCCGCAATCGTCGGCTTGCCCATGCGGTACTGCATGTCATTCAGCGCGAAGTAGAGACGCTCCAGGAACGTCTTGGTCTCGATCGCAGGCTTGCCCCTGACGATGTCGAGATCGAGGCCGGCGCAGAACACCTTATGGGCGCTGCCGATGATGACGGCGCGGACAGTCTCATCATCGCGCGCCTTGGCCAGCGCCGCCAGCAACGCGTCGATCAAGGGCAGGCTGAGCGCATTGACCGGCCCGCGATCCAGCATGATTTCGGCGATTTGGTCTCTCACCGAGTAGCGTACGAGATCTGTACTCATGAATGCTTGCCTTCGTTATTTCTTGGCCTGCCGCACGGCGCCAGATTGCAGCAGCCGGTCGATCGCGGCAGGCGCAAAGCCGGCCTCGACAAGCACTGCATGGCTGTCCTGCCCGACATCCGGCGCGGGACAGAGCCGATCCTCGGACAGGCTCGCGATCCCCGGCGTCCGCGGCGTGTAGACCGGGCCGACGCCGGGCGTATCCTGGCACACCGACGCTTTGGTCGCCTCGACATGGGCGTTGCGCAACCATTCGCCCGGATTGAGGATGCGCTCTGCGATGATATCGGCGCCATGCAGCCGCGTCAGCCAAGCCTCCGTCGGCTGGGTCAGAAAGACCTCTCGCAACTGCGGGATCAGCGCGTCGGCCGCATCGGCGCGCCGGGCGAAATCGGCGAAGCGTGGATCGCTGGCGAGATCCTCGCGGCCGACCGCTGCGCACAGGCGCTTGTACTGCGGCTCGTTTACCAGCGTCACCATCATCCAGCCGTCCCGCGTCTGATAGGTGCCGGCCGGCACATTGAGCGCGCGCGGCGCGCCGCCTTCGAGGATGAACTCGGCCACTTTGTGACCGAGCAGCGCCGCCGTCGACTGGCATAGATTGACGTCGATCCAGCGGCCAGTGCCGACGGTCGCACGCGCGAACAGGGTCGTGGCAATTGCCTGAAAGGAATAGACGCCGGTGACGACGTCGGAGATCGTGGTGCCAACCCGATGCGGCACGCCATCGGTGCCGACATTAACGGAGACCAGCCCCGAAAATGCCTGAGCCACCGAATCCGAACCGGGCCGCTTGGCATACGGCCCGCTCTGCCCGAAGCCGCTGACCGACAGATAGACTAGGCCGGGATTGTCGCACGACAGGCTCTCATAGCCGAGCCCGAGCCGCTCGGCGACGCCGGGCCGGAATCCCTCGATCAGAACGTCCGCTTCCTTCGCCAGCCGCTGCGCGATCGCAATGCCGTCCTTGTGCTTCATGTCCAGGCACAGGCTGCGCTTGCCGCGGTTATAGACGGCCGACAGAGTGGTATGATTGCCGTAGGTCGTCCCGAGATAGCGCGACCAGTCGCCCTCGGGCGGCTCCACCTTGATGACATCGGCGCCATAGACCCCGAGCAGCATCGCGCAATAGGGCGACGCGATGCCCTGCCCGAAATCCAGCACCTTCAAGCCCCGATAGGGCGCCTCATGCGTCGGCGTCAGCTTGCGTTCGCCCGCCATTTATCCTCCCACAGCTTGCGAAGGGCCTTACAGCGCGAGATAGCGCTGCCGAATATTGTCGTTGGCCTTGAGCTCTTCGATGGAGGATGTGTAGACGATCTGGCCCTTGTCGATAACCGTCGCGTGGCTCGCAAGGCCAAGGCAAAAATGCATGTTTTGCTCGGCGATCAATACCGTGGCACCAGCGCCGCGGAGCTGCCGCAACAGGTCGCCGATTCGCTGCACGATGATCGGCGCCAGCCCCTCGCTCGGCTCGTCCAGCAACAGGAGCACCGGATTGCCCATTAGCGTGCGGGCGATCGCCAGCATCTGCTGCTCGCCGCCGGACAGCCGGCCGGCGATCCGGTGCCGCAGCGGCTCCAGCAGCGGAAACACATCATAGACGCGACGGATCGACCATTCGTCCTCGCCGTTCGGCCCTCTCTTCTGGCCGATGACGAGGTTGTCCTCGACCGTATGCTCGGGAAAGATCTGGCGGTCTTCCGGCACGAAGCCGAGCCCGGCCCGCGCGATGTGATGCGGCTTCATCCCCGACACCACATTGCCGCGCAAGGTCACCCTGCCGCGGCGCGCAGGCGCCAGTCCCATGATCGCCTTCATGGTCGTCGACTTGCCGGCGCCGTTGCGTCCCAACAGCGCCATGGTCTCGCCCTGCCGCACCGACAGGCCGACGCCGAACAGGATCTGGCTGGTGCCGTAGTAGACGTCGAGGTCCTCGACCTGCACCACCGGCTGCGCGCTCATGCGACAGCTCCCGCATGGTCTTCGCTGCCGAGATAGGCCTCGATCACAGCATCGTTCCGGCGGATCGCGTCCGGCGTGCCGGTCGCCAGAATCCGGCCGTAGCACAGCACGACGATCTCGGGTGCGATCTTGAACACGATGTCCATGTCGTGCTCGATGAACACGACCGTGATCTTCTGCTTCTCCCAGAGCTCGCGCACCTTGTCGATCATGCGCCAGCGCTCTTCGGGGCCCATGCCTGCGGTCGGCTCGTCAAGCAGCAGCACCTTCGGTTCGAGCACCAGCGCGAGCGCGATATCGAGCAGCTTCTGGTCGCCGTGCGATAGCGTGGCGGCGGTTCTGTTGCGCTTGTTGACGAGGCCGAGCAGCTCCATGGCATGCTCGGCGCGGTCCCGCGTCTCGGCCAAAGGAAAGCGGCGATGCATCACGCCGGCCCGGCGTTGGTCGGCGCAGACCGCGGCCAGCATCGTCTCCTCCACCGTCAGCGACGGGAAGATGCTCGCAACCTGAAAGGCGCGGCCGATGCCGTGACGCACGATCTCGGGCGGCGCCTTGCCCGCCATGTCGACACCATTGAGCAGGATCTGGCCGGCATCCGGCCTCAGCGCGCCTGTGATCATGTTGAAGAACGTGCTCTTGCCGGCGCCGTTCGGACCGATCACGGCGGTGAGCGACCCGTCGGCAAAGTCGAGCGAGACGTTGTCGGTTGCCTTGACGCCGCCAAAGGATTTCGAGAGGGAGCGGATCTCCAGCATGGTCAGCCGTTCGCCTCCCGCAAGCCGCCATAGGTGCTCCACGAGGTGGCGGCGAGCCAGCCGCAATCGACCGGAACGTTGGCGCCGGTCATGGCCGACGCGGCACTCGATGCAAGGAATGCGACCACACGGCCGATCTCCGCAGGATCGACCAGACGACGCAAGGCCGCATTGGCCGCCAGGGCGGAGACATCCCGCTCCCCGCGATCGATCGCATTCTTCAACGCCGGTGTGAGCGTGTAGCCGGGAGACACCGCGTTGACGCGAATGCCGGACGGCCCCCACTCGGCCGCCAGACATTCCGTGATCGCGATCACGGCGGCCTTGGCTGGCGCATAGGCGTGCAGCGGCATCGACCGCATGCCGGCGATCGAGGCGATGTTGACGATGCTGCCGCGCTTGCGCGCGATCATCTGCCGCGCAAAGGCGACGCAGGCGACGTAGGTGCCGCGCTGGTCGACGCGCACGACATCGTCCCATGAGGTCATCGGCAGCTCGTGCGGCCGAACCGGCACCTGGATGATCCCGGCGCTGTTGACCAGCACGTCGACCGGACCGCAGTCCCGCTCGACCGCGGCCGCACAGGCCTCGACGCTGCGCTCGTCCGCGACATCGGTGGCAAACGCCTTGCCGCCGACCTCGGCCGCAACCGCCTGAGCCTTCGTCATATCGCGGTCGACGACCGCCACCAGATCGCCTGACGCTGCAAGCTCACGGACGCACGCCGCGCCGATGCCGCTCGCGCCGCCGGTGACCACGCTGACCCGTCCCTTTGTCGTCATGGCGCGCGCTCCCCGGTTTCACTGCGACGATGGCCGTACCATTCGACGACGAAGTCCATCAGCCCCTTCCGCAGGCCGATGGCAAAGAACAGGATCACGATGCCCAGCACGATGCCGTGATATTCGGTCAGGCGGGTGACGGTGTCGTTGAGGATCAGCAGCAGCACCGTCCCCACCATCGGTCCGAGGAACGTGGTGACGCCGCCGAGCATGTTGATGAAGATGCCCTCGCCCGAGATCGTCCAGTAAGCGAATTCGGGATAGGCGCCGGAAACGAACAGCGCCATGATCATGCCGCCGGTCGACGCGAACAGCGCCGCAAGCACGAAGATCACCAGCTTCGCGCGCCAGACATTGATTCCGATGAAGCTCGCGCGCGTCGGGTTGTCGCGGATCATGCGCAGCGTATAACCGAATGGCGACTGCGCGATCTGGCGCATCAGCAGCAGGCCGATCACGAGCAACGCACAGCTCGCGATGTAGAGATGCAGGGGGTGCGACAGATCGATGCCGAGGAATGGCGGTCGCGGAATGCCGCCGCGCAGGCCCTGATCGCCACCGGTCAGCGATTGCCACGACAGGATGGTCGAATGGATCAGCATCTGGAATGCCAGTGTGACGAAGGCGAAATAGATCTCCTTCAGCCGCACGCAGATCGCGCCGATCACGGCGGCAACGACCAACGTCATCGCCAGAGTTGCAACAAAGGCCACCGGGATCGACACGCCGGTCTTCTGCATCATCAGGCCGAAGCCATAGGCGCCCAGGCCGAAGAACATGCCATGGCCGAACGAAATCATCCCGGTGTAGCCGACCAGCAGGTTGAGCGAGGTCGCAAACAGTCCATAGGCCGCGCAGCGGATCACGAAGTCGAGCAGTTGCTTGCTGCCGAAGATGGTCGGCAAGAGCGCCAGCACGACGAAGGCCGCGAGCGCGATCAGGATATCGCGAAAGCGTTGTGGCCTGGCATCGATGCGGGGCACCTTGACGACCCGAGCGCACTCACTGGCCTGCAATTCGGTCATGCGACCTCCTTGCCGAACAGGCCGGTTGGGCGCGACACCAGCACGATCACCATGAAGAGATACATCAGCCCTTCGGTGAACAGCGGAAAGCCGAGCGATCCGAATGAGCGGATCAGGCCGATCAGGAGTGCCCCGAGTAGCGCGCCCAGGATCGAGCCCATGCCGCCGATCACGGTGACGATGAAGGACTCTATCAGTACCGAGAACCCCATGCCCGGCGTCAACGAACGCACGGGCGCTGCCAGCGCGCCAGCCAACCCCGCCAGCATGCCGCCGAGCGCGAACACACCGCCATAGATCAGTCCGGTGTTGATGCCGAGTGCGGACACCATTCCCGGATTATGTGCCGCGGCGCGGATCACCTTGCCGATCCTGGTGCGCGCCAGCCCGAGCCCAAGAACCACGGCAGCAGCCAGCGCGACGCCGATCAGCAGCAGATAATATGGCGGCACCACGCCACCGGCGATGAACAGCGGCGCGACCTGGAATGCGGCCGGCATGCCCATCGATTTGAATTCCGGCCCCCAGATCATGCGGACGACGTCATCGAAGATCAGCACGAAAGCGTAGCAGACCAGGAGCTGCATCAGGACGTCGGCGCCGTAGACCCGGCTCATGAAGGCGCGTTCGAAGATCAGGCCAAGGATCGCCGTACCTACGGCGCCGCTCAGCATCGCCAGCGCAAAGCTGCCCGTGAGCTGGTAGGCGGTCATCGCGAAATAGGCGCCGAACATATAGAAGGCGCCGTGGCTGAAATTGACCACCTTGAGCACACCGAAGATCAGGGTGAGCCCGACGGCGACGAGAAACAGCAGCATGCCGATGATCAGGCCGCTGGTGGTTTGAGTCACCAGGCAAGCGGGACTGGCGAAACAACTGGCGAGCGCGTCGAGGTCCACGGGAAGTCATCCATTACGGCGGCCGCAACGCCGGCGCGCGACAAGCATCAGATGGCCGGCGGAGACAGCCCATCGCTGTCCCGCCTGGCATGCGGATCAGGTGTAACCCTTGCTCTTCTTCCACTCGGCCTCGAGTTCGAAGATGGTCTTCCAGTCACCGGCCTTCACGTCAGGCACGTAAGGCTCCTGCGGAATCGTGGTGCCCCACCCGATCGCATAGCCGACCAGCGTATGGTCGTCGGCGCGCATGGTGACTGTGCCATCGGCACCGAACGGACATTTGATGGTCAGTCCGGTCAGTGCTTCCGCGACCTTCTTGCCGTCCGTCGAATTCGCCTTCTTGACGGCCTCGTTGAGGAACATGACCGCCGTTGCGTTCTGCCAGGACCAGTTGGTCGGATACTCGTTGTACTTCGCCTTGTAGGCGTCGCCCCAGGCCGCATTCTCCGGTGTCGGCGGGAACGTCTTGATGTAGCGGTCGCCGGAGTGGATGCCCTTGGGCAGGTTCTTCACCACGGTGAGCGCGGTGTAGTCGGCCATATTGACCGCGAACACCTCCATCTGGGCGAACATGGCATAGATGTTGGCCTGGTCGATGTAGGAGGTGAGATCGCCGCCCCACAGGCAGGAATAGAGCGCCTGCGGCTTGGCTTGCAGGATCTTCGTGATCACGTCGGTGTAGTCGGGCTGGAACAGCTTTGGCCAGGATTCGCTGATGACCTCGACATCGGGCGCGAACTTCTTCAGATACAGCACGAACTCGCCGGTGGTGTCGCGGCCATAGGCATAATCAGGCGAGCAGGTCGCCCATTTCTTCAGGCCCTTGGCCTTTGCGATCGACGCCGCATAGCTGCCGCCGACGATCGAGTCGTGAATGCCCTGGCGGACGCAACGGAATGCATTCGGGATGTGCTGCTTGGGGTCGGCCGTCAGCGACGAGGCCTCCGAGCAGGTGTGGATGCAGAGCACGCCGAGATCGCGCGCCACCTCGTGAACTGCAAACGAGCCCGACGACGCCTCGCCATCGAGCAGCATCTCGCAGCCGTCGGTGTTGACGAGCTCGCGCGCGATGCGGGCGGCTTCCTGCGGCTGCCCCTTGGAATCGCGGATCACCATCTCGATCTGCCGGCCGGCGAGCCCGCCGGCCGCATTGACCTTCTCCACTTCCAGCAGCACCGCGTTTCGGGAGGAGGTTCCGAGCTGTGCCACCCGGCCCGACAGGATGGTCGGCATGCCGATCTTGATCGTCTTGGCCTGTGCGCGCGCCACCCATGGCGCAGCCAAGGTCGCCGCACCGGCGCCCATCAGCGCGAGAGTCGCACGCCGGCTGACGCCCGGTTTACGGGTTCTCTTCATTCTCCCCTCCCTGTCGGGTTCGCGTTCCCAAATCCCTGTTGGAGATCGTTCCGTCTCCGTGTCCACGATGTTTTCAGAGCAAGGGGGGTGACGTCAAGCCAAATATGAATTACGAGTCACAGTTCATTCAGGGAGAAAACCGGCCGGCAACCGGCCTTGTCGAGCGGCGAATGATCAATCTTTCCAGCTTCATCGCCTTTCATGCCAAGCGGACGCCGGATCGCTGTGCGCTGAAATATCGCGGCGAAGATATCTCCTATGCGAGCTTCGACCTGCGGATCAGGCAGGTCGGCGGCTGGCTGGCCGCACGCGGCATCGGTCCCGGCGACGTCGTCGCCGTCCTGATGAAGAACAGCGCGGCCTTTCTCGAACTGGTGTTCGCGGTAAGCCACATCGGCGCGGTGTTCCTGCCGATCAACTATCGCCTGTCGGCCGACGAGGTTGGCTACATCGTCGGCAATTCCGGCGCGCGCCTCCTGATCGCGGACGAGGAGCTTGCGGCGATCGCGGCCGGCGGCGCAGCCGTCGTGCTGCTCGACGAAGTCGCGCAATCCAGCATCACGAGCCTCGCGCCCGACATCGCGCCGGCGCCGATGCATGTGTGCCAGCCGCGCGACCTGATGCGGCTGATGTACACCTCTGGCACAACCGATCGCCCCAAGGGGGTGATGCTTACCTACGAGAACATCTACTGGAAATCCGCCGACCAGACGCTGGTGCTCGGATTGAATGCGGATACGCGACTGCTCGTTGTCGGTCCGCTCTATCATGTCGGCGCGCTCGACCTGCCCGGCATCGCCGTGCTCTGGCACGGCGGCATGCTGTGCATTCATCGCACCTTCGAGCCCGAACCGGCGCTCGCCGCGATTGAGCGAGAGCAGCTGAATGCCGCGTGGTTCGCGCCGGTCATGACCACCGCCCTGCTCACCTGCCCGAACCGTGAGCGCTACGACGTCTCCAGCCTGCAATGGGCGATCGGCGGCGGCGAAAAGACGCCGGAGGTGCGGATCCGCGCCTTCTCGGAGTATTTCAGGAATGCACGCTACATCGACGCCTACGGCCTCACCGAGAGCTGCGGCGGCGACACGTTCATGGAGCCGGGGCGCGAGATCGAGAAAATCGGCTCGACTGGCCGTGCTATCGCCCATGTCGAAATCGAAATCCGCGACGACGCCGGCAAGCGTGTGGCCGCTGGTCAGAACGGCGAGATCTGCCTGCGCGGTCCGAAGGTCACCCAAGGCTACTGGAAGGATCCGGAGAAGACGGCGTCCGCGTTCTTCGGCGATTGGTTCCGGACCGGCGATATCGGCTATCTCGACGAAGACGGCTTCCTGTATCTCACCGACCGCAAGAAGGACATGATCATTTCGGGCGGCGAGAATATCGCCTCCTCCGAGGTCGAGCGCGTCATCTATGAAATGCCTGAGGTGCGCGAGGTCGCCGTGGTCGGCCTCCCCGACGACCGCTGGGGCGAAAAGCCGGTTGCCATCGTGGTGCTCGCCGATGACGCAAGGCTCGACCTGCCCGCTCTTACTGACTACTGCCGTGCCCGGCTCGCCGGCTTCAAGGTGCCGAAGCAATTGATCATTCGCGACAGCCTGCCGCGCAACCCGTCCGGCAAGGTGCTCAAGCGCGTTCTCCGCACCGAACTCGAGGCCATCGCATGACGCAAGCCACATCCGCCAAGGTGACAAAGCTCAACCGGGTCGAGCGCAACGCCTGGACCAAGCAGAAGATCTTCGACGCCGCGACCAAGATCGTTGGCAAATACGGCTACGCCGAAGCATCCGTTGCCCGCATCACGGAAGCCGCCGGTGTCGCGCAAGGCACCTTCTACAATCACTTCGAGAACCGCCAGGAACTACTCGATCAATTGCTGCCGAAGATCGGCCTCGACATGGTTCGCTTCATCCGTGCCCGGACCGGGACTGCCGACGCTGCACGCCAGGAGATCGAGCGCTTCAGCGCATTCTTCGATTTCATCCGCGAGGTGCCGGAGTTCCTGCGCATCCTCAACGAGGCCGAGTTCTTCGCGCCAATCGGCTATCAGAAGCACTTCGACAACATCTCGAGCGCTTATGTGCGGATCCTCCAGCGTGCACGGGCTGCGGGAGCCACCAACACGTTCAGCGATGAGGAGTTCGAGGCCATCGTTCAGGTGTTGATGGGTGCGCGGGGCTATCTCAGCCGCCGTTACTCGTATTCCGAACGAGGCGTCACCGCGGTGCCCGATTACGTTATCTCCGCGTACCAGAAGCTGGTGACGCGCGGCCTGTTCGCCGCCAGCGGCAAGGAACGAAAGTCGTGAGCGCTGACGGCACCATCCTCGTCACCGGCGGCAGCCGTGGCATCGGCGCGGCGACCGCGTCCCTGCTTGCTGATCAGGGCCATCACGTCGTCATCGTCGACATCGCACCCGAGCCGCTGGTCGGAACCACGGTCATCCTTTGGCCGGCGCCGTTCGACGTCGCGAGTGAAAGTGCCGTCGTCGCCGGCGTCGCCGATATCGAGAAGGCGCACGGTCCGATCACGGGCCTCGTCAACGCCGCCGGCGTGTTCGGCAAGATGCATTCGATCGAGCGGGTGCGGATGGAGCAATGGGACCACGAGGTCAACATCGACCTGCGCGGCACGTTCCTGGTCGCGCGCAGCGTCGGCGTCGGTATGGCGAAGCGGCGACACGGTGCGATCGTCAACGTCGCCTCGGTCGCCGGCATGACCTCGGGACCGATCCATGCCTATACGGCGGCGAAGGCCGGCGTCATCCAGATCACACAGACACTCGCCGCCGAATGGGGCCGCGTCGGCATCCGCGTCAACGCGGTGTCGCCCGGCTTCACCCGCACCGCGGCGCTCGAGGCCGGCATCGCATCGGGCGCCCTGAACAAGGACATGCTCGCGCGCCCGACCGCCATGAACCGGCTGGTCGAGCCGATGGAGGTAGCGCAGGCGATCGTCTGGCTGCTCTCGCCCCTGAGCAGCGGCCTCACCGGCATCAACCTGCCGGTCGACGCCGGCTACATCGCGGGCACCACCTGGGCGGCCTATGGCGGCCTGCCGGACGCGCCGGTCAGCTAGGAACAACAACGCATGAACATCGAGCTTCCGCGCAAGACCCTCGATCTGTCCTCCGCCATCGCGGAAGGCGATATCCGCGTGCTGCTGATGGTGCTGGTGCACATGACCGGCGACGAGAAGTGGCTGGAGCCTCCCTACAAGCCGAAGCGCGACGTCCGCCTGATCCCCGATCCCGATGCCGGCGTGCCGAGGGAGATCCAGGATGAGATCCGTGCGGCCGTGCTCAATCTGTTCGCGCACGGTACACCCAAGCCCATCATCAGCGATCCCGGCGACGAACTGATGCTGAGGATGATGCGGGCAACGCTTGGTGAAAACGTTGCGGCGGAATATGCGCCGTTGATGCGCGAAGAGATGGGCTTCATCCCCCGCGACGCGCGCTGGCAAAAGCGCCCCTCCGACGAGACGTTGGCGCGGCAGCATGTGCTGATCGTCGGCGCCGGCGTCTGCGCGATTGCGCTCGGTGTCGCGCTCGGACGGCTCGGCATCCCCTACACGATCGTCGAGAAGGAAGACGAGATCGGCGGCACCTGGTACGTCAACCGCTATCCCGGTTGCGGCGTCGATACGCCGAACCACTCCTATTCCTTCTCCTTCGGCGCACGCAATCCATGGACGCGCTATTTCGCGCAGCGCCAGGAGTTGCTGGACTATCTGCTCAAGGTCGTGCGCGAATATGGCATCCGCAAGAACGTCCGCCTCAACACCGAGCTCGTCGCCGCGCGCTGGGATGAGGGCAAACGGCGCTGGATCTCGACCCTCAAGACACACAACGGTGAAGAGACTTTCGAGTCGACCGCGCTGGTCAGCGCGATCGGCCAGCTCAACGATCCCTCGCCGGCCCGCTTCAGAGGAGACGAGGATTTCAAGGGCCTGACGGTTCATTCGTCGCTGTGGTCCGACGACATCAAGCTCGACGGCAAGCATGTCGCGGTGATCGGCACCGGCGCGACCGCGATGCAGCTCGTGCCGTCAATTGCCGATCGTGTCGCCTCGGTGACCGTCTATCAGCGCACCGCGCAGTGGGCGCGCCCGGTGAAGGGCTATTCCGATCCGATCACCGACGGCGCGCAATGGCTGCTCGCGCATCTGCCGTTCTATGTGCAGTGGTACCGCTTCAACATGTTCTGGCGCTACGGCGACGGTTTGCTGCCATTCCTGCGCAAGGATCCGGCCTGGCCGCATCCGGACCGCGCCGTCAACAAGGGCAACGATCGGCATCGGCAGGAACTGACCGATTTCATCCTGTCGGAATTGAAGGATCGCCCCGACCTGATCGAGAAATGCGTGCCGACCTACCCGCCCTACGGCAAGCGCATCCTGCTCGACAACAACTGGTTCAAGACGCTGACCAAGCCGAACGTCGAACTCGTCACCGACACGATCGACCACTTCGCACCGGAAGGCATCGTCACCGCCGACGGCAGGCTGCGGCCGCACGACATCATCGTGATCTCGACCGGCTTCAAGGTCTCCGAGATGGCCGCGCGACTGAACATCACCGGGCGCGACGGCAAGAACCTCAAGCAGGTCTGGCGCGACGACAATCCGACCGCATATCTCGGACTCACCGTGCCGGACTTTCCCAATCTCTTCCTGATGCTCGGACCCAACTCCGGACCCGCGCACGGCGGCAGCGTGATCTTCCAGTCCGAATGCCAGAGCCGCTACATCTCCGCCTGTCTGGTCGAGATGATCGAGAACGACATCGCGGCGATCGACGTGCATCCTGACGCGCATGATCAGTATGTCCGCGAGGTCGACGCCGAGCATGAGCAGTTGATCTGGACGCATCCGGGCATGACGACCTACTACCGCAACAGCCGAGGGCGGGTGTTCTCGGCGATGCCGTGGCGATTCGTCGACTACTGGAGAATGACCCACGATCCGGATTTCAGCCAATATCGCCAGACCAGAGCCTGACAGGGAACCTGACCTGAATCGCCTTCTCCTTAACTTGACAGGTCGCGATATCTGCCGCAGCATTTGCGCAATGCACCTGTTGAGGTGACGGAGCGAGTGCTCCCCACGTCGCAGGAAATGACGGCGGATCATATGGTCTGCCGGCACGCAGTAGAAGCGGACAGATGTCCGTCGGACCACCCTTGGAGAGGAGCATGACGCCACCGGCGAAAGCCAGCGACCTTGCTCAGCGGCAAGGTCTCGGCGCACGTTGAAGCGAACAGCAGCTGCTAGCTACGTCGCGCCGCCGACAATCTGAACATATCCGCAGGACAGGAGCGCAAAGGCCAAGCGCTTTGGGTCCCGAAATACTACTGGTGTGTACCAGATATCCTTCGCTAAAACGAAGTTGCAGGGCCCCGCGATGCTTGAATGCACCGGGGCCCGTTCGTTTGCGCTCTCCCGTCCGGGATCGCCACCTCGCATTTGCGTCGTTGCTTCCGATCGGGAACAATCGCCCTGAGCAAGCGAGGATCGATGATGGAAAAGCCGCGGGTACGCATCTACACCGACTACAAGAGTCCGTATGCCTACGTCGCCAACAAGCGACTGTTCGAGCTCGAGGAGAAATACGGCGCTGAACTGGAATGGCTTCCGTACACCCTGCGCATTCCCGAATTCATGGGCACGGTCGAGGAGCGGACGCCGCATTTCTGGCGCAAGGTGCGCTACTCCTATATGGACGCGCGGCGCTTCGCCAACGCACAAGGCCTCATCATGAAGGGCCCGCGCCGAATCTACGACGCGTTCTATTCCAGCGCCGGAATGCTGTTCGCGCAGCGCCATGGATTGTTCCGGCCGTACCACGACACGGTGTTCCGGCGGTTCTGGAACCATGAGCTGGAGATCGACGACCTAGCCGAGATTGCCGGCGTGATTTCCTCGATTGGCGGCTCCGCCGGCGACTTCGAGGCCTATGTCCGCGGGCCCGCCCGCGCGGAGCACGACCGCATCATCGACGAGGCCGAAGCGCTCGGCGTGTTCGGAGTTCCGAGCATGGTGTTCAATGGCGAACTGTTCTGGGGCGGCGACCGCATCGATATGCTGATCGAACGGATCGAACGCCCGGAGACAATCGCGATCGCACTCGGAAGCCGGCATCGCAAGTAGACTCAGCTGGGAACACCGACCGCGCTCGTTTCGAATCTGTTTACCCTCTTTGACTAGCCTCGCCGGCGACGTGAGCATCGAGAGCCGGGCATGTTCAAGGAAGGCCTCCCGATTTCCTATGATGCGCCAGCCGACCTGAAGAAGTGGCCTTCTCTCAGGAACGAGCGGATCGCCAGCAAGGCGCCCTACCTGGTCTACAACGGCACGCTGGCGGACTGCATCCGGCTGCTGCTGGCCAAACCGGTCAACCAGATTTCGCTCTACGACATCGTGACCGAGCGCCAGGTGGCGTTCGACAGCAATGTGCTGTCCCCCGCCGACGCAGCCGAGATCGCGCTGCGCAAGGACTTTCCGAAGGCTTGACGATCACCCTCCGTCCAGGACGGCCCAGCAGCCGGTGCGCTCGAGTACGCCCCTCAAGGCGGCACGATCGGCGCCGTCGAGCGCGGCGAACTTCGCGCGAAGCTGCTGCAGGCACTTGACCTGATATTTGAACGGCGCCAGCGCGTAAGACAGGCCCCAGACGTTGATCTCGAGCCGGTCGAGTCCTTTCGCGTGGGCATCCGCATTGGCGACCAGGAACGGCAAATAGAGCTCGCCGGCGATCCGCAGCAGCGCTTCGGCGAACCCGCCGAGCGCCTGCTCACGCGAATACCACGCTCCTTCGACGCCGGACGCGTCATCGAGCCGCCGCACCCAATGATCGGTGAACGGCGCCCGCTGCCGCATGATCCGCATCGGCGTGGGATCCGTCGCCATCTCGCTCAGTTGTCCGAACCAGGCAAAATCCGCCAGCGACGGCCGGCTGCCGAACAGATAATTCGTCATGCCGACATGTGGCTCGAAGGCCGCGAGGATGCGGCGGTGGCTCTCTTCCAGAAGCGGCTTGTTCTCGGCGGTCGCGCCGAGAATGACCATGCGCGAGATCTGCCGCTCGCGGAATTCCTCGATCTCCTCCGGGCTGCCGGTCTCGGCATCCGATGTCGACCATTCCTCGGCGGCCCAGCGCGAAACATAGGCCTGGTCCTCCGGATCCCACCAACGATAGAGAAACAGCGGCTTCACCGCCCACTCGTCGGCGAGGTCCTCGAGCAGGTCGCAGACGAAGGCGACCGCCTTGTCGTCAGGGATCACCGAACGTCCCTGATGCCGCGCTTCCAGATCATGGGCGAGCGCCGTGGTCTCACCGCGATAGCTGCCGTCGGGATATTGCAGCACCGGGATCAGCATCGGCTTCAGATGCGCGGTCGCCTTGCGCAATGCCTTGGTCATGATGACCCAGTCATGCGGAATCCGTCGGTAACGCATCAGCGCGCGCAGCTTGATCGCATAGGGTGACGCGGTCGATCCGATCAGGCGATAGCGGCCGTCAGTCATGATATCGCTCCTCGCCGTCACACGGAAAAGCCCGGATTGCCGTAGGGATAGAACTGCGTGAGCCACCCATGTAGTTGGTGGGATCGGAGCGCAGCAACGCCTCGCCCTTGGCCGGCGAGCCCGGACAGATGAAGTCGTCGCGCGTGGTCTCGTTCGGCAGGAAGGAGACGGTTTCGTGGGAGAATTGCAGGACGGCGATACGTATCTTGCGATCGCTCATTTTGGGCGCCTCGGCTCTTTTCCTGCATACTGACATCGATCCCGGCGCGCGCCAATGGCGCATTCGGATTTTGCCCGCCAGACCTGCAAATAAGCTGACGAGGTCCGGCTTTCCCTCAGGCGAATTCTGCTATCTTTCCGTCCAATCAGCGGCCTCGGCCCGCTCCATTTCTTCAGGAGAGAACGCATGAACCCGCCCGTCAGTTCGCCTGCGATCAAGGTCGCCAAATCGGTTCGCGATCAGGTGAGCGCAGAGGAATGGCAGGCCCGCGTCGATCTCGCCGCTTGCTACCGGTTGACGGCGATGTACGGCATGACCGAGATGATCGCCAACCACATCTCCTGCCGCGTTCCCGGCACCACAGACCAATTCCTGATCAATCCCTACGGCATGCTCTACGAAGAAATCGACGCGTCCTGCCTGATCAGGGTGGACGTCGAGGGCAACACGCTGTTCAACGCAACAGACTATGACGTCAACGTCGCGGGCTTTGTCATTCACAGCGCCATCCACATGGCCAAGCACGACATCGACTGCGTCGCGCACACCCACACGCCGGCCGGCATGGCGGTCTCGGCGATGGAATGCGGCCTGCTGCCGATTGCGCAGACCTCGATGCGCTTCCTGCACATCGCCTATCACGACTTCGAAGGCATCGCCGACAATATCGACGAGCGTGAGCGGCTCGTCCGCGACCTCGACGACAACGAGGCGATGATCCTGCGCAACCACGGCCTGCTGGTCGTCGGCCGCTCCGTGCCGGCCGCATTCAACGTGCTGTTCCGCCTCGAACGCGCCTGCCAGACCCAGGTCATGGCCCTGTCCTGCAACACAAAGCTGGTCTATCCGCCGCAGAACATCCTCGAAGACACCTATGAGCGGATGCTGCCCAAGCCCGGCCGTGCCGCGCGCAACGGCGAGCTCGCCTGGCCCGCTTTGCTGCGCAAGCTCGACCGCGTGGATCCCTCGTTCCGGAATTGAGGTCCGGCGTTCCTCTGCACGTATCAGTGAGTCTGTCCACGATGTCATCACCCGTGCATGCGGGTGATCCAGTACTCCAGTGACGCCGGGACTTGAACCGAGAGGCCGCGGCGTACTGGATGCCTCGCATGCGCGGAGCATGACGACTGATACCAACGGCCCCCGGATTTGACTCACATTTGGGATTCCCAAATCAGTGAGTTTCTGAATCGATGTTGCTGCGTAGACAGGAGCAATATCGATGGGGGCAGCGGTAGCGATTACGCGGCTTGATTTGACCGCGGGCGAGCTTCGGAAGGCGGCGCGCAGAGAGAAGAATAGTACGGTAGCGCGGCGGATATTGGCGCTTGCGCTTGTGCTGGAGGGCGCGGACCGCAAGAAGGCAGCCGAAAGTTGCGGGATGGATCGTCAGACCCTGCGGGACTGGGTGCATCGTTATAACGCCGAAGGCTTGGCGGGACTGCGGTCGCGCAAACCGACGGGACCGCGGTCGCGGCTGACGACAGAGCAGCAGGCCGAATTGGCCGCGTTGGTCGAGGCCGGTCCCGATCCTGAGCAGCATGGGGTCGTACGTTGGCGGCGGGTGGATTTGCGCGACGCGCTTGAGCGGCGGTTTGGCGTCAAACTGCACGAACGTTCGGTCGGCAAGGTTCTGGCCAAGCTCGGGTACCGCCGGCTCTCGGTGCGGCCGCGCCATCCGCAAGCCGATGAAGCGGCTCAGGAAGCGTTCAAAAAAACTTTGCTACGACCCTCACGACAACGCTCCCCGCTCACGCCCAAGGCAAGCCGATCGAAATCTGGTTCCAGGACGAGGCGCGGATCGGCCAGCAGGGCACGCTGACACGCGTGTGGGCCAAGCGTGGCTCACGGCCTCGCGCGCCGCGCGATCGACGTTACGATTGGGCTTATCTCTTCGGTGCCGCCTGTCCTCAACGTGGCGTCGCCGCGGGTCTTGTCATGCCGACGGCAAATGCAGAGGCGATGTCACTGCATTTGGAGGCAATCAGCCGCAAAGTTGCACCCGACGCACATGCCGTTCTCGTCTTCGACGGCGCCGGCTATCACAGTGCCGGCACCGTCCGAGCTCCGGAAAATATCACTCTGTTACAGCTGCCGCCTTATGCGCCCGAGCTCAATCCGATTGAAAACGTCTGGCAGTACCTGCGCGCCAACAAGCTCGCCATCACCGTCTTCGACGACTACGACGATATCGTCGCCAAGACCTGCGAAGCCTGGAACTTCTTCGCAAATGATCCAGATCGCATCGCCTCAATCACAAGCCGCACTTGGGCAACAGTCAATCCTTAGGGCCATTGGTATGAGAGGATATGGGTCCGCATTCTCGCGACATGATTTGTCCGAGTTTTTGCATTTCGTTCTGCCCTCTCATCGAGCAGAGGGCGCAGGGAAAGCCGGGTGCCGATCGCACCCATGGGTCCCGTGCAAATGGAAAGCACGGGAGATAGGACCACAGGTGAAACCGGAGCAATCCCGGCTTTCCCTGCGCGATGGGTTACGGCTTACTTCGTGCTCTCCCCGGCGAGACTTGGCTTTTTTGTCACCGTCTTCGCAAAGATGCGTTCCGCATCTTGCGAGGAGACACCTGCCACTGGGGCGTCGGAACCACACGACTTCACCGTCCGCCTTACGCGTGCTCGTCAGTCACACGCTCGGCGTCCACCGCATCTCGACCCAACACTCGTGACGATCGCGAAGCGCCCCTCAAGCGGGTGAGACAGAGGCATTAGACTGCTGAGTTGGGTCAAACGCGAAACGAAAAATTGCCCGTCGGGTTACTTTGTCGCAGGCGCCGTGCGACAAGGCGCTCTAAACTGCCCCGCATTTTCGGTTTTGATCTATCGCAAATGTTACCCGCCCATGCCGGCCAATTTTATATATAGTTCAATTCCACCATTGGAAGTTCGCGCCATGTTGACAGGAAAGGATTGCGAGAGGTACGCGGCAGAATACAAGCGTCTCTCCGAACAGTCCGGTCTTTCGCACGACTGCGTCGCAGTCATGAAGAACATCTCGCGAAGTCTCAAGGGGCTTGCGGGCCAGCTCGATCGCCTCGCAGCGCTACAACGACACGCGACACAGTCTGACGCTGGTGATCGCTGCCCACCTCTTCCGCCCGGATGAATTCCGACGCTAAGCACTCGCGCGCTCCCGAGCGAGAATCTCGCAATCCCGCTACGGCTAAGCGCGGCGTCGACCACCGACTTGGGCAGCATCCGATCCATCCCCGTGGGCCGACGTGCCGATGGTCATTGAAGCTTGGGCCTCAGCAGGAGCAGAAATTCAAGCTGGAGGCATCTTTGGCGCCGGTGAGGCCCGCTCGATGAAGCCCTTGGCGAGTGCGTGATAGACCCCCTCCTTGCAAATCAAGCGCGAACTGGCGTGAGCGATCAACGCAGCGGTCATCAGTGGCACGACCATCGCGTGGTTGTCGGTCATTTCAGTCACGATCACGAAGGCGGTAATGGGGGCCTGAACGACGCCTGCGAAATATGAAACCATGCCGAGCAGCATGATCGCGGCCAGCGGCGCACCGTGAAACAGCGCCGCGATGTTGGAGCCGATCCCTGCGCCCACCGCGAGCGAGGGGGAGAAGATGCCGCCCGGCATGCCGCTGATCGACGAAAACGTCGTCGCTAGGAACTTCAACACGCTGAAGCTCGACGACAACGGCGCTCCGCCTTCGAGAGCGGCTTTGACCTGCGAATATCCGGTGCCGTAGATCGCCCCGTCGGAGGCGAGACTGCAGATCGCAGCCGCCAATCCGCACACCGCGGCAAAGCCGACCGGGTAGCGCTTGATCGCCCTCCCCACCGGATTGGAGAACCCTTGCGCCATCATGATCAGGATGCGGCTGAAAAGACCTCCCGCGAGGCCTCCGACCACGCCGCAGACGGGGATGGCCATCCAGTCGATGCCGTTGCGCAAGCCCATCGCGCTGGTGCCGAAATAGGTGTAGTTGCCCATCAGTGCGAGCGAGGTGAGACCGGCAGCGATCACCGCGCCGATAATCAGGCTGCTGGTTCTCGTCTCGAACGCGCGGCTCATTTCCTCGATGCCGAATACGATTCCGGCCAGCGGAGTATTGAAGGCCGCCGCGACTCCGGCCGCGGCACCGGCAAGAATCAAGCCGGGTTGACGGCGCGGCGAGAAGCGGCCGATCGCGAACATGATCGAGGCGCCGATCTGAACGGTCGGCCCCTCGCGCCCGACCGACGCGCCACATAGCAGGCCCAACAGGGTCAGGATGATCTTGCCGGCTGCAATCCGCAGCGAGACCAGACCTTCGCGCGCGGTCTGATCTGTCAAATGGCGTGCCGCGATGGCCTGCGGAATTCCGCTGCCCTGGGCGTTTCGAAACAGGCGGTTGGTCAGGAATACCGACAGCGCAAATCCAGCCGGCGCCACCACAAGCGAGGCATATCGAAAATGCGACACCAGCGTGGAAAACGCAATCTGTGCCACATCGGCGAGCTGTGCGAGCGCGACAGCCGCAGCACCAACCGCAATGCCGCCCAGCAGGAAAATGGCCCGCCGTTGCCAACGCGCGGAGATGACTATGAACAGCCGCTTGTGGCGGTTGGATGGGAACGTCATGCTAGTGGTATTCTCGCTGATTTCACGGCCGAAACCGAGGGATCCTTACGCTTCATTCTTAGCGTGTCCCTCAAGACCCGTCGATGGGGCTTCTGGCTTGCGAACCTGCGAGGCTCAAGGAGCCTGGTCGGCAAGGCGCTGGCTCAAGCGAATGTATCTCCTGCTGTCGCTATCAACAGTTGTCGACTGCTCTCCGCGATAACGTTAGCGACACGCCAACCGATATCGAATTGCTACTCAGCTCTCATTTCGATCTTGTGTGGGCTGGTTCATAAAGCTGGCGTGCGCTGTCGCTGTAGCGATCCACATGTTCCGGTCGCCGATGGAAGCGACAATGCCGGCTCGATCCGCAATCCGGCCGCCACAACAACCTGCTTGCGCTCCGACCCACGCAAGCCACCCTAATGAGTCAGCGGGTCCGGACGTAACTGGAATTGTACCACCAGCGGGCTCGACCGCGTTGCCTCGGTCGCGCCTGGCGCTCCCGGATGAGGCGCATCAATACCCTCGATATGAACGGGTGTGCGGTTGCCGGAGCTCACCCAGAGAGCGCGGCCTTTCCAGCCCGCAGCGGGATCGTCGATCCGCCCGTCGATCTGCTTGGCGAAGAAGCCCATCGGATAGGGTACTCGCAATTCGACGATGTGGCCATTCACCAGCGCGTGCAGGGAGTCGGACTGATTGCCGGTGGCGATCGGCGTGTTCGCGCCGAGTCCCAGGATATCGTGCTGATCGACCCACAAGTAGTATGGGTTTTCGGCCGCACCTGTGTCGCCCTGCAACGGCGGGCCCGGCAGCGGGTAGAAGCTCCAGCCTTCCGGACATTTGTCGCCAGTCTCGGCGCCGGGACCGTTGAGCGGTCCTTTGCATTTGCGCCGATCGAAGCTGCCGATATGGCCGCTGTCGAGCGGCACCCACACGACGCCGTTGCGATCGACGTCCATACCGCGAATGCCGTAGCCGGGCAGCGGCACCTTGTAGACCTCCGCGAGCGCCGTGTCGGGTGGATTCGTTCCGGGATCGATGCGGATGATATAGCCGGGATGCGGCAGGCTCGAGCCCCAGACCGCGCCATCGAGCGGGCTCACGGAGATGCCGTAGAGCCCGAGCGCGATGCGCGTGTCCTTGGCGGCATCAACCGGCTGACCGGGCTCGTTATAGCCCTCGTCGCGCTTGCCGTTGCCGTTGGTGTCGACCACGAGCGCGCTCCAGCCCTGTGACGCCGCCGCGTCGCCGGACGCCCAGAATTTGTTCGTGTTCACCCAGCCGACGACGGCGTTCTTGCCCTGCGTATTGTTGCTGAACCAGAGTGTGTTGGCGTCGTCCTCGGCGAAGTTCAGGTGCTGGGTGCCGAAGCAGGTATCGATGAATGTGAACTTCCCGTTGCGGGGATCATACACCGTCACCTGCCGGGAGTTCTGACTGAACCCCTCGGGCCTCGTCGTCAGCGGATAGAGCTGTGCAGAGCGGAGCTGCGAGTCCTTGCCGCAATAGGCGGGGACCTCGATCGGCGGCCGTACCTGGGCAGTGAAATAGACGCGCCCTTCCCGATCCATCGCCGGCGAATGGGCGTTGACCTGACTGTCCCAAACCTGCTCGCGCCCGAAATAGGGCGAGGATGCGAACACCGGATTCGCCAGTGCCGAGCTCGGCGTATGTTCCGGCTCGCGGACCGGCACAGGGACGACACGCTTGAGGTTGGCCAGGGGATCGAGCACGGGCATCGTGTTGCTGGAAAGCTCGGTCGCACCATAAAGCGGTCCATTGGCATTCACGGTCGGCTGGCGCTTGTCGGTCGCCAGGAGGTCATGCAGATAATGTTTCGGATCGAGCCAGTCGCGCACCGTGACGACGAAGTTGCGCTCGATACCGGCCGGACGCGGCGGTGCGGCTTTCGGAAGCTCGCCCGCCTTGATGCGGTCGGTCCAGTCCGCGAGCGCAGCGAGGTGCCCGCCATCAGGCGTCAGCAACCGGCCCATGGTGTGTACCATCGTGGTCCCGCCGGGCCCCGACTGCAGGCGGCGCGCCCATGCGGCAATTCCGGATTGAAAATGATCGAAGGCCGGCGGCATCGTGCGCGTGGCATAATTTCCGATCTGATGACAGTTGCCGCAGCCGTTCGTCTTGATGACGTCGAGCCATTGATCGCGGGTCTTGAACTCAGTTGGAATGCCGTTGCCGTTCGGACCGGTGCCGGGAAACCTGTCGGTGCCGGGCGGCCTGAGCAGCGAGAACCAGTAGATCGCGGGATAGTACTGCGCCGCCGCGGCACGATCCGGCGCGATCACCGCATCAAGGTTTACGTGCTGCCCTCTCTCAGCCGCAACCCTCGGCGCGTCGACAAGACCATAGCCGCGGACCCAGAGCTGATAGTGCGCCTCTGGTAGATCCGGAATGACGAAGCGGCCCGCATCGTCGGTGACGACGATCTTGGCGAAGCGCGTGCCGAGATCCCTCGTCTCGGCGATCACCCAGACGCCGCCTTCCGGTCCGTTCGCACTCTTGACGACGCCGCCGACATCGTGCGCGCCGATTTCGACCGGAGCAGCCTCTTGTGTCGACGCCGGGCACACGAACGATTGAACGATCGCCAAGACTCCGAGCAACCCTGTCGGCAGTCTCATGGGCGCCTCTATTTCTGGGCCGCCAAATAGGCGACGAGATCGTCAATCTCTGCATCCGGGACGCCCTGGAACACGGACATCCTGTTGCCGGGAATCATGAGGCCGGGTGCAGCGACGAAAGATGCGATGGCGTTCGGGCTCCAGGTCCAGATCGCCATCGTGATGAATTCCGGCGAATACGCGTATCCGGGCGCTGTGGCGGCCTTGCGCTCGGTGATTCCAAACAGATTGGGTCCAAAGCGATTTGGTTCGCCCTTGCCGATCGTGTGGCAAAGCGCGCATTCGCGGGCGAAAATCGCGGCGCCCTTCACGGGATCGCCCGCCGCGAAGCAGAAGCCGGCGCCGCACGCGGTTGCAACTACCGTCAGGGCAAGAAGACGCGTGAGCGCAAACAACGCCTGGCGCACGGGCGTGACTCCTTTTGATGATCGCGGCTACAACACCTTCTCCAAGGGTCAGTTCCTAGCCGTAGGCAGGGATCAAGGAACTACGCCGCGACCGGCCAGTTGGGTTGAGCCCGCCACGCCTCGGGCCCGTGAAGGCGCAGCACGGCCAGCAGGAGGTTCAGAGATGAAGCCCGCTTTACACCGACGAGCACTCATTCATGCCGCATCGGCATTGTTGATCGCGAGCACGGCCGGCACGCACGCGGCGGAAGCCGATCAGGCCGCGCAGGTGACGCCTCCCGAAGATCTGATGCGAGAGCACGGCGTGCTCAACCGCGTGTTGCTGGTCTACGAAGCGGGTCTGCAAAAGCTGACTCGGGGCGAGGATTTCGATGTTGGCGTTCTGTCTCGCGCGGCAACGATCGTGCATGAATTCATCGAAGACTATCACGAGCGCAACGAAGAGCAGCAGCTCTTTCCCCGCTTTCGCAAGGCGGGGCAAATGGTCGAGCTGGTCGACGTGCTCTACCAGCAGCATCAGGCCGGCCGCCGTCTCACCGACACGATTCTCGCGCTTGCGCCGGCAAGCCGGGCGCCAGGGGAAAGCCGGGGCCGCGTGATCACGAGCCTGCAGAGCTTCATTGCCATGTATCGGCCGCACGAGGCGCGGGAAGATACGGAGCTCTTTCCGAAGCTCAGGAGCATCGTCTCGCCGCACGAATTCGACGCCATGGCGGAGGATTTCGAGCGCGACGAGCGGCGCAAATTCGGTGAGGACGGATTCGAGCGCTACGTGGCACGGGTTGCGGTGCTCGAGCAGGCGCTCGGAATCCACGACCTCGCCCGAATGACTCCTACCTGACGCCGCATGCTTCGCTCGCTATGACCACGACGGGTTGCTTCCGCTTCCTTGCGGCGCTCGCGCACCCGGTCGGCCCCGCGCGCCTTTTTGCGCTTCGCCCGGCCGCAGCCATCTCAGCGCAGTGTGCCAAAGAACTCGCGCGTTTCTCGGACGAACAGCTCAGGCTGCTCGAATGCGGAGAAGTGCCCGCCCTTCGGCATCTCCTTCCAGTGCTGGATGTTGGTGTAGCTCGCCTCCATCCACTTGCGCACCGGGGTGACGATCTCCCTGGGAAAGACCGCGACGCCGGTCGGCACCGTCACCTTGTGCACGGTTCGCTTGTTCGCGCCAAAACTTTCCCAGTAAAGCCGCGCCGACGATGTCGCCGTCGCGGTGACCCAGTACAGCATGACATTGTCGAGCAGTTCGTCGCGGCTGAGGATGTTTTCGGGATGCCCGTCGCAATCCGTCCACGCCCAGAACTTTTCCAGGATCCACGCCGCCTGCCCGCTGGGTGAATCCGTCAGCGCGTAGCCAAGCGTCTGCGGCCGGGTGGATTGCTGCTTGGAATATCCGGAATCCCAGTCGGCATAGTATTTGATGCCGTTGAGCGCGCGGGTCTCTTCCGGCGTCGGCTGTCCCTCGACATTGGGCCGCGTCGACATCGCAAGCGTGATGTGGATGCCCGCGCAGTGCGCCGCATCCTGCCCGCCGATCGCGGCCGTGACCGCCGAGCCCCAATCGCCGCCTTGCGCGAAATAGCTAATGTAGCCGAGCCGCTCCATCAGGACGGCCCACGCCTTGGCGATCCGATCGACGCCCCACCCCGTCGTGGTCGGCTTGGCGGAGAAGCCGAAGCCCGGCAGCGACGGGCACACCACATGGAAGGCGTCGGCGGCGCTGGCGCCATGCGCGGTCGGGTCGGTCAAGGGTTCGATCACCTTGTGGAATTCGACCACCGATCCCGGCCAGCCGTGAGTAATGATCAGCGGCCTGGCGTCCGCGTGCGGCGAGCGGACATGGATGAAGTGGATGTCGAGCCCGTCGATTTCGGTCGTGAACTGGCTGAAACGATTGAGCCGCGCCTCGCGCTGGCGCCAATCATAATCCTCCGCCCAATAGCGGCAGACGTCCTGGATCCATTGCAGCGGCGCACCCTGGCTCCAGTCGTCGACCAGCTCCGCCTCGGGCCAGCGCGTCCGGCGCAGCCGGGTGCGGAGATCGTCAAGGACATCGTCACTCACGGCAATGCGAAACGGGCTGATGGCGGTGTTCATGGCGTCTCCCCGGGGGCACAAGACCTCGGGAGACGATAGGCTCGGGCCGTCGCCCGATCAAACCGGCGTGTGCCCCTATTGGCCGAGAGACGTTTCCAGGAGCACCTGTGCCTGCCTGGTCGCCTCGGCGAAGGCCGGTTGCTGCGGCGCGCGCTCCGTGAAGCATCGTTTGAAGGCCTCGTCGCCCTGCTGACGCAGATTGCCGAGCTTGTCGTAGGCCTTCTTGTCGATCCGCTTCTGGCGGAATTTCTCCTCCGCCTCCTCCGCCCTCCTGGTGTAGCCGGCGCGGATCGCGGTGCAGGCGGAAATCTGCACGGCCGGGTCGATGGCGCCGTAGGCGATATAGACCTTGCCGTTGGCAAGCGCGGCCACGAACACCTCGTCGGCCATGTCTGGGCTCTCGTCCTGGGTGCGGCCGGCAAGGAACGCGTAGCTCGACGTGACCGCCGCCGGTTTGGTGATCGGCAGTGCGTTGAAATTGATCACCGCGGCATCGGTCGAAATCGCCTGGGTATAGAGGCCTTCGAACTTCAGGGCCGCATCGGTCTGCTGCGGCACGTTCTTGACGCCCTTGTCCCACCAGGTCTTGTGTGCGTGGAGCCACCGGGTGAACAGGACTTCGGTCGTGACGATGATGTGGGCTTTCGGCTCGACATAGCTGCCGTCGGCGGCCTGTCCCACCTTCACGCCCCCCTTGCCGGTCTCGGCATCGAAGCGCAGGCCGTCCAGCATGCCGAAGCCCTCATCGCCTTTATATAGAGTGTCGAGATTGAGCTGGGCCGGCGCAAAGCCCGGGCGAGCGGGTTCGGACAGAATCGTGGTTAGCTGGGCCCTGAGATCTTCCCGCGCCGCAGCCTCGGCCTTGTCGACGGCGTCGCCGGTCTGTCCGGCGTCCATCTGTTTGGCGAACCTGGCGACCGCGGCGTCACGGGTGGCGATGTAACGGTCTTCCGGCGACGCGGCGTTGGCGTGCGACAGGACCAGGATCGGAGCGAGACAAAGGGAAAGCCGAATAAAAAAATGCATGCCCTGTGGTCGTCCGCAGAGCATGCAAGGTTCACCAGTCACGGGGTACTGGAGCCTCGGTCCTGGTTGAATCAGGACCGGGGGCTCAAGATTCCTGCCCTGACGCGCCTTCCGCGCGCGGACCGGTGTCCACGTCGCTCGAAGCGCTCTCACGGATCATTCCATGCCGACGGCGGCAGCCGCCGGCACGGGATTTCGTCAAGCGAAGCCGCTCAGGCCGCCTTGGCCTTCGCCACGTGGGTGGCAATCGCATCCATCAAAGCCGGCGACAGGCAGTCATAGGGCTCGAGCCCGAGCTCCTTCAACCGCGCCCTGATGCCGGCCATCTCGGTCGGCTTGACGCCGGACTCGATGACGGAGGACACGAACGCGGCAAATCCGGGCGCCGCCGAGCCGGACTCCTGGAACAGCTCGGGATGGATGAAATCGAGGCCGTAGAACGGATGGCCCTTGTTCTCGATCCGGCCATACATATGCGTTCCGCAGCCCTTGCAGGCATAGCGCTGGATTACCGCCGCGGTGTCGACGATCTGCAGCTTGTCGCCGTTCTCCAGCACGGTGACGTTCTCGCGCGGCACCACCGCGACCACCGAGAAGATCGCGCCCGAGGGCTTCCAGCACTTGGTGCAGCCGCAGGCGTGGTTGTGGGCGACGTCTCCCTTGATACCGACCTTGACCGGCTTGTCCGCGCATTTGCAGACCAGGGTGCCGCCGGCGAAGTTGCCGGAGCCTTGCTTGACGCCGTTGTCGACCGATGGGTGGATATGAACAGTCATTGGCCTATCCTCCTAGTGCTTGGTGTTTTGATTTCAGAACACGACGACCGAGCGGATCGATTTTCCCTCGTGCATCAGGTCGAACCCGTTGTTGATCTCCTCGAGCTTCAGCACGTGGGTGATCATCGGATCGATCTGGATCTTTCCGTTCATGTACCAGTCGACAATCTTCGGCACGTCGGTGCGGCCGCGCGCGCCGCCGAACGCGGTGCCCTTCCAGACGCGGCCGGTGACGAGCTGGAACGGCCGGGTTGCGATCTCCTTGCCGGATTCCGCGACGCCGATCACCACCGAGACGCCCCAGCCGCGATGGCAGGCTTCCAGCGCCTGGCGCATCACGTTGGTGTTGCCGGTGCAGTCGAAGGTGAAGTCGGCGCCGCCGTCGGTCAGCGTCACCAGATGCTGCACGATATCGCCGCTCACCTTGGTCGGATTGACGAAGTGCGTCATGCCGAACTGGCGGCCCCAATTATCCTTCGAATCGTTGATGTCGACGCCGATGATCTTGTCGGCGCCGACCATCTTGGCGCCCTGGATCACGTTGAGGCCGATGCCGCCGAGCCCGAACACCACGACGTTGGAGCCCGGGGTCACCTTGGCGGTATTGACGACCGCACCGACACCGGTGGTGACGCCGCAGCCGATGTAGCAGCTCTTGTCGAACGGCGCGTCCTCGCGGATCTTCGCCACCGCGATTTCAGGCAGCACGGTGAAGTTCGAGAAGGTCGAGCAGCCCATGTAATGATAGATGGTCTGCCCCTTGTAGCTGAAGCGCGAGGTGCCGTCGGGCATCACGCCCTTGCCCTGGGTGGCGCGGATCGCCGTGCAGAGGTTGGTCTTCTGGCTGAGGCAGCTTTTGCACTGGCGGCATTCGGGCGTGTAGAGCGGGATCACGTGATCGCCGGGCTTGACCGACGTCACGCCGGCGCCGACCTCGCGAACGATGCCGGCGCCCTCGTGGCCGAGGATCGAGGGGAAGATCCCCTCGCTGTCGAATCCATCGAGCGTGTAGGCGTCGGTGTGACAGATACCCGTCGCCTTGATCTCGACGAGGACCTCGCCGGCCTTGGGTCCCTCCAGATCAAGCTCGACAATCTCGAGCGGCTTCTTTGCCTGGAATGCGACTGCGGCGCGCGTTTTCATCTTGGTCTCTCCAAAACACTCATAGGGTTATCATCCGCGCCGGTCACTTTTTCTCGCTGTTGCCCATGCAGGCGTCTTCAGCCTTTGTGTAGGCTTCCGACTTGTCTTCGTGCTTGGCGGGCCGGCCGCGCGGGACCGCGTTGTTGGCGCGGGCGCGCAGGTACACATAGAGGTCGTCCATGTAGCAGGCAACGTTCGGGTTATCGCCGAACGCCGGCATCACGTTTTCCTGCGCTGTGTTGACGTTCTTGCGTCCGCTCGCGACGATGCCGAGGAAATCGGCGTAGCTCATCGTCTTCAGCGAATTCGCCAACGCGGGCGCATAAGTCGATCCCATGCCGTCGGGACCGTGGCAGACATGGCACTCCGAATGATAGCGGCGGAATCCGGAATAGGTGTACCAGTCCACGGTGCCATCGGGTGCCACCTTGAAGGTCGGGTTTCCATCCTTGTCCAGATACTTTCCGTCCTCGGACTTGACGGCGGTCGGATCACCGACGTCTTCGGCGGAAGCAACTCCTCCCATTGCCACGACAAAGATCGCGGCAGTCACAAACCAGATCTTACGCAAAAGCCTATCCTCGCGGGCGATTTGAAGACGGACCGGCGCATGGAGATCACCCCATGCGCCGGAACAGGGTTGCATCAGCTCACTGCGGCAACGCGAACACGGTGAGCGTCCCGCCGAGCGCAGTGTAGTTGCTCAACGCAGCGTAGCCACCGACGGCACCGAGACCGGCAGTCGGATCGGTCAGACCAGCCGCGAGGCCGATGCCTGCCCAACCACCGACACCCGAGAGCACGGCAATGTACTGCTTGCCATTGTGTTCATAGGTCGTGACGTTGCCGATGATGCCGGACGGAGTCTTGAACTTGTAGAGCTCCTTGCCCGTCTTGGCGTCGACCGCCTTCAGGTAGCCTTCCAGCGTGCCGTAGAACACCACGCCGCCGGCGGTCGCGAGTGCACCCGACCAGACCGAGAACTCCTCCGGATCCGACCAAACGATCTTGCCGGTCTTGGCGTCCCAGGCAATGAAGTTGCCCATGTTCTTGTCGCCGGGAGGCGGATACATCGACAGCGTCGCGCCAACATAGGGCTGACCTGCGGTGTAGCTCACCTTGAACGGCTCATAGTCCATGCAGACGTGGTTGGTCGGCACGTAGAACAGCTGAGTCTCCGGCGAGTAGGCTGCAGGCTGCTCGTCCTTGGTGCCGAGCGCGGCCGGGCAGATGCCCTTGGTGTTGTGATCCTCTCCGCCCTTCTCGGTCGAGGCCGCGTCAAGAACCTTCGGACGACCGTAGGTCGGCGAGCTCTTGTTCATGTCGACGCCGGAGGTCCAGTTCACCTTCGGATCGTACTTTTCGGCGACCAGCAGCTCGCCGTCGGTGCGATCCAGCGTGTAGGCAAGGCCGTTACGATCGAAATGGGTCAAGAGCTTGCGCTCCTTGCCGTCGATCTTCTGGTCGGTGAGGATCATCTCGTTGACGCCGTCATAGTCCCACTCGTCGTGCGGCGTCATCTGGTAGACCCACTTGGCGATACCGGTGTCCGGATTGCGCGCGAAGATGGTCATCGACCACTTGTTGTCGCCGGGGCGCTGTTTCGGATTCCAGGTCGAAGGATTGCCCGAACCGTAATAGACCATATCGAGCTCCGGGTCGTAGGCGATCCAACCCCACGTGCAACCGCCTCCGATCTTCCACTGATCGCCTTGCCAGGTCTTGAGGCTGGAATCCTTGCCGACCGGCTTGCCGAGCGCCGTGGTCTTGTCGTTGAACAAGAGCTCGCTATCCGGCCCTTCCGAGTAGGCTTTCCAGACCTGCTTGCCGTCCTTGACGTCGTAGGCCGTCATGCTGCACTGAACGCCGAACTCGCCGCCCGAGGTTCCGACCAGCACCTTGTCCTTGACGACCAGAGGCGCCGACGTGCCGGTCTGCCCCTTCTTGGGGTCGCCGTTCTTCACCGACCACGCCACCTTGCCGGTCTTGGAATCAAGCGCGACCAGCGTGTCGTCGGCCTGATGCAGGAAGATCTTGCCGTCTGCATAGGCGAGGCCACGGTTGACCGTGTCGCAGCACATCACAGGGATAACATTTGGGTCCTGCTTGGGCTCGTAGCTCCAGATGATCTTGCTCTCCTGAGATAGGTCAAGAGCATAGACCTTGTTCGGGAACGGCGTGTGCACGTACATCGTATTGCCGATGATCAGCGGGCCGCCTTCGTGGCCACGCAGCACGCCGGTCGAGAACGTCCAGGCGACCTGCAACTTTCCGACGTTCGACGCGTTGATTTCATTCAGCTTCGAATAGCGGGTGTTGGCGTAGTCCCCGGCCGGCATGACCCAGTCCTTGGGGTTCTTCGCCATCTTGATGAGTTCTTCGTTGGCGTTGGCAGCCCCGGCGGCAAACATCGCCATTGCCCCAACACCCGTCGCGTAAAGCACCTTGCGCATCGTGGATTCCTCCCAGTTTCAAGAGCTCAGGGTTTCCGTCGAAACGGCCCGCTTCTTCCATTTTGGTTCCCTAGCCGTACCCTGATCGGTTCTTGCCGACTTGCCCAAGAGAGAACACCCGTTTGCTCGAAAGCGAACCTTCGCTAATTTTTTGCCGCTCCGGCCTGAATTGGTTTGGGAGGCTGGGCTTATGCTGCAAAGCATTAGGCCCGGCGGCAGCCTTCGCCGGCCCTTGTGCCCTCCAAGGTTGCGCTTGACGGCGCAAGAACTTAGACGGAGGATTGCCCAACATTGACCGGGAGGAATCCCGTCGCTCCCCTCTGCCTCTCGCGAAATGAGGGAAAAGGCGCGGCATCTCGGGCCAGGCTTCGCGCGGTGGGCAGTCACGCTTGGGGATCGAATCGGTGGCTGGAAAGATGTCCGACACAATCCATTCACTCAACACGACCGGCTTGACGCCCAAGCGGCAAATCGAGCGCTGGTCAGACGCATTGACTGACCTATGTGGTCAGTTCGAGGTCGATGCTCTGGAAGGATCCTCGCTCGAGGGACGGATCAACTACACGACGGTGTCGCGCTTGAAGCTGTGCCAGATCGAGGTAGGCCAGCATCGGATCGCGCACACGATCTCGCGCATCAAGTTGAGCGAGCATCCTTACATCAAGATCCTCTTCCAGACCTATGGCGTGTCGCATTTCGAGCAGGAAGGCCGGCATTTCGACATCATGCCCGGCGATTGCTTCGCCTATGACGTGTCCTGCCCGCACACCATCGTCAGCCCGTCGCTGACTCGTCATGAAGTCGTCATCGTGCCGAAGGACCTCTTGAAGGAGCGCGGCTTCCAGCTCTCCAAGATGGCGCCGTGCAAGCTGTCGGCGCGCAACGGCACCGGCCGCATCGCCTATGACTTCGTGCATGCCGCTTTCGGCGAGGCGTCGAAGCTGTCTCCGCTCAACGCGGTCGGCGTCGCCGATTCGCTGATCGACCTGCTGCTGCTGCCGCTGCGCGAGACCGGCGCGATGTTCGACCGCGGCAGTGCCGAGGCGACCTATGTCCGGGCGCAGGGCTTCATCCGCGAGCACCTGCGCGACCCCGACCTTTGCATCGACCGCATTTCCGGGGCGCTCGGCTGCTCCAAGCGCTACCTGCACATGCTGTTCAGCGATCGCGGCATGACGGTCAGCGATTACATTTGGAAGGCCCGGCTGCAGCATTGCCGGCAGGAGCTGGAATCGCAGAACGGCAAGACCATCACCGACGTCGCGTTCTCGTGGGGCTTCTCGAGCTCCTCGCATTTCAGCCGGGTGTTCCGGAAATATTTCGGCATCGCGCCCTCCTCCGTCCACAAGGGTCAGCACGGCGGCATGCCGGCGGACGTGGTGCTGGAGTAACGTCTCCGTTCGGCGTGCAAGCACGCCGACGGGCATTCCCTGTCATGCTTTCCAGCATCAAAGCCTGGGCGCGCAACCTCAAACGGGATAGCTACGCGCTCTATTTGGCATCACGCGATCCGCGTGTGCCCTGGCACGCCAAGGCACTCGCCGTCGCGATCGCGGCCTATGCGCTCTCGCCCATCGACCTGATTCCGGACTTCATTCCGGTTATCGGCTATCTCGACGATCTGATCCTGCTGCCGCTCGGCATCTGGCTCGCGATCTCGCTCATCCCACCCGATGTCATGGCCGAGTGCCGGGCGAGCGCAAACAGCGCCCTGCAGCGGCCGACGAGCCGGGCCGGAATGATCGCGATCATCCTGCTCTGGATCGCCGGTGCGCTCGCGCTGGCGTGGGCGATTGTCGTCCACTGGCCGCGACAATCCTAGGAGCCTGTCTGAGTAGTGACTGGTCAAGAGGGTGCGAGTCTGATTCCTTACATAGCGATGAGCAAGGAATTTCGCCCCTGGAAGATCGATGAGGCCCAGCTTCTGCCGCCGCGCGTGCAGGATTATGTGCCGCAAGATCACGTTTCGCGGTTGATCGTGTCGCTGGTCAGGGAAAGCCTTGATCTATCGGCGCTCCTCGGCAGCTACCGGAGTGGGCTGGGTCAGCCGCCGTTTGATCCGCGGATGATGACGGCGCTGCTTCTGCACGGCTATGCGAGCGGCATCTACTCGTCGCGGCGGATCGCCAAGGCGACGGTGGAGCGGGCGGATTTCATGATGATCGTGGCCGGCGACCCGCCGGA
The DNA here is from genome assembly GCF_029910095.1 of Bradyrhizobium sp. ISRA464. Taxonomy (NCBI): domain Bacteria; kingdom Pseudomonadati; phylum Pseudomonadota; class Alphaproteobacteria; order Hyphomicrobiales; family Nitrobacteraceae; genus Bradyrhizobium; species Bradyrhizobium sp. ISRA464. Next base: position 6,098,900 of record NZ_CP094526.1, read on the forward strand.
CTTCCGCACGATCTCGGAGTTCCGGCGGCGGCACCTTAAGGCGCTGGCCGACCTGTTTGTGCAGGTGCTGAAGCTCGCCGAGAAGGCCGGGTTGGTGAAGCTCGGGCACGTTGCGCTCGACGGCACCAAGATCAAGGCGAACGCGTCCAAGCACAAGGCGATGAGCTACGATCGCATGAAGAAGCGGGAAGCGGAGCTTGAAGCGGAGGTCGATCGCTGGCTCAAGGCCGCCGAGGCCGCCGATGCGGAGGAGGACCAGCGCTACGGCGACCAGCGCGGCGACGAAATGCCCGATTGGGTGGCCGACAAGCAGAAGCGGCTTGAGAAGATACGCGAGGCCAAGGCCGCGCTGGAGGCCGAAGCCAAGGCTGCAGCCGAGGCGGAGAGCAAGGCGCGGGCCGAGGCCGAGGAGCGTCGCGTCGCCGAAGGCCGCAAGAAGAGCGGCAAGACGCCGACGAAAACCGAGCCCGACGGCAAGGCGCAACGCAATTTCACCGACCCGGAGAGCCGCATCCTGAAGACCAAGGACGGTTACATCCAGGGCTACAACGCCCAGGCCGCGGTCGATGGTGCCCATCAGATCATCGTGGCGCAGACGCTGACCGGTTCCTCCAGCGATCAGGCGCAACTGGCGCCGTTGCTCGACGGGATCAGGGCCAATTTGGGGACCAATCCCGACGAAGTGTCGGCCGACGCCGGCTACTGCTCCGCCGCCAATCTTCGCACGATCAAGCGGCGGCGCATCGAGGGCTACATCGCCACCGGGAGGCAGAAGCACGGCACCCCGTCCGCCACTGCGAAAACGGCTTCAAGAGCCGGATCGCTGATCGCCAGGATGAGCACCAAGCTCAAGCGCGCCGGCTACCGAAGTCGCTACCGCTTGCGTAAGCAGATCGTCGAACCCGTCTTCGGACAGATCAAACAGGCAAGAGGGTTCAGGCAATTCCTGCTGCGCGGCATCGACAAAGTGAAGGCCGAATGGGCCCTGATCTGCACCGCTCACAACCTCGTCAAGCTGGCGAGGGTCGCATGAGCCGCTATCATTAGCCCGCCTTCCCGGAGCTAACTGGACAGGCTCCTAGAGCGTTTTCGGGCGAAGTGGACACCGGTTCGCGTGAAGAAAACGCGTCAAGACAGGAAATCCGGAGATTCGGTTCTGATTCAATCAGAACCGAAAACGCTCTAGCTAGAACGTCGCCTTCAAGCCGGCATAGAACGCGCGCGGCCGCGCCGGGCTCAGCGAGGTCGGATCCGTAAACGGCGCGCCGCCATTGGCGAAGTTCGGCAGCACGTCGGTCTGGAAGAAGGTGCCGTAGGTCGCGTACCGCTTGTCGAAGATGTTGTCGACGCGGCCATAGATCTGAAAGGTCTTGTTGATCTGGTACGAGGCGTGCACGTTGAAGACAGCATAGGAGGGCAGCTTCGGCGCCTGGTTGGATTCGTCGCCGACGAAGAACTGGCTGCTGACCCAGAGAGCGTCGCCACCGATCTTGAACGCATCGGTCACGGCGTAATCGAAGCCAGCCTTGACGCGATGGCGGGGCACGGCCGGAATCTGGTTGCCCGGCAAGATCTGGACGTTGCCGTTGGCATCCGCAAACGGGCTGTTCGAGCCGACCTGCAGCGAATCCAGGAAGCGGGCATCGACGAAGGAGTAGCTCGCATAGACCTGGAATGCCGACGATTTCAGGTTGACCTCGGCCTCGATGCCCTGCCGGTGCGTCGAACCGACATTCTGGTAGTAGCCGTGGCCCGGTAGAAGCGGGCTCGGAATGGCGAGGATATCGTCAGTGTTCTTGGCGCGGAAGCCTCCGAGCTTCCAGCTCAGCGTGCCGATGTTGAGGTCCTTGGTGCCACGCAACCCCGCTTCGACCGTGTGCGACACCACCTGCTTGAGGTCCGGGTCCGACACCAGGAAGGCCGCAATGGTGCAGGGATTGCTCGGATCGGCACAGCCCAGCTCCAGCGGCGTCGGGGCGCGATTGGCCTCCGAATAGCCGGCATAGGCCGTCAGCTCCGGCGTGATCTTGAAGGTGCCGCCGATGATGGGATTGAAGCGGTCATATTCGTGGGTGCCGTTCAGCGCGGTGCCGAGCTGGTCCTCGAGCGAGATATGGGCCGCGTTGAACCGGCCGCCGCCGGTGATCGAGAACCTGTTGGTGACGTCGAAGGTGTCGAGCGCGTAGATGCCGGTGTACTGGTTGGTGGTTCGCAGCGACACCGGGCCGATCTCACCGACCGTGGGATTGCCGGATTGCCCGAGATAGATGCCGCTGCCTGACAGGACATAATCCGTGCCGATGGTGGCGAGCTCGGCGCTGGCGTTGAACCAGGTGACGCTGGTGTCGTAGCTGCCGCCGATGGTGAAGCGGTTGTCGTGCCCGAATAGCTTGTCGTCGTTGGTCGCCTGCAACGAGAAGCCGGCGGTGGTCGACCGTGTCGACGTTCGATCGATCTCGCCAAGGAATGCGCTTGACGGGAACGGATTGCTGAGCTGGACGCCGTTCACGTCGTTCGCCGGCGTTGCACCGTCGCCGAAGCACAGCAGTGTCGGATCGTCGCAGGGCTGCACGCCGGTCGGATTTCCGTCCACGGTCTTCTGGCCGAAGAAGCGCAGATGTGCGGCGCCCTCGATCGTCCAGGTCGGGGCGGCCTCGACCTTGCCGGTGAGGTTCAGGTAGCCGACGCGATTCGCTGTGGTTTGCGGCGTCGTGTAGGTCGCGCCCCAATATTGCTGCAGCAATTCGGCCGGCACGGTGACTGTGGCGCCGAACTTGTTGTCGGCAACGCCCATGCTGAGATGGAATTCGTTGACGTCGTTCCTGTAGGCGACGTCGCCGTAGAAGCGCCGGACGTCGGACTGCGAGAAGTTGCGGAAGCCGTCGTCGTGCACGCCCTCGAGGGCGCCGTAGACGGCATAGTTGTTGTCGATCTGCTTGCCCCACTGCGCGGAGCCCTGGATGCGGCCGAACGAGCCGCCCATCACGTTGAGCTCGGTGCCGTGATAGCTGAAGCCATCCTTCATCTGGAGGTCGACCGCGCCGCCCAGCGCATTCAGGCCGAAGGCCGGATTGTTGGTCACAATGGTGGCTGACCTGATCGCCGCGGTCGGGATCAAATCCCAGTTGACGGTGTCGCCGAAGGCTTCGTTGATGCGAACCCCGTTCTGGTAGACCGCGAGTCCTTGCGGCGTGCCCGACAACGGCGAGGCGACGAAACCGCGGAACTCCAGGTTCGGCTGGAATGGATTGCCGGAGACCTCGTTGATGTTGACGGACGGCACGTTATGCAACAGCGCGTCCGTGACATTGGGCGAGCCGGTCCGTTCGATCTGCTTGCTGTCGACGACGTTGACGCTGGCAGAAACCTTGTCGGCATCGATTTCGGAGGCGGACGACGCTGTGGCTGCAGGCGCGGTCGGTATCACAACTCTCGGCCGGGGACGAACGATGCGCGGGCCCTCCCGCGAGCGACTGCGCTTGACGCCCTCGCTCGGCGCCGTGACCTCAACGGGCGGCAGCGTTTGAACGTGCTCGGACCCGCCTTGAGCAAAGGCAGCGTCTTTGCCAACGACAATGCCAGTCGCGATTGATGCGACCATCACAAATCGCACGCCGCCCATCTTCCCACCCATCGACGGCCGGCCTTGCTTGTCCCCGCCGGTTCGTGCCGCGATACTAGTGAGCAGGTTGCACGCCACGCCACCGAAATCTGTTCCCGAAAGATTCGGGAATAATTCCCGAAGAGAAGGCGAGCGATAGCTCCCAAGCTGGTACGGCCTTCAAGCCTGCACGGCTTTGGGAACGAGAGCCTCGACCGTCACGCCATCATCGCCGGAGTTGACGTTGAGCGTCCCGCCCAATGCGAGGATCCGTTCGCGCATGCCGGTCAGACCTCGCCCAAGCCTGTAGTCCGGTCGGAGACCGCGGCCGTTGTCGCTCACCCTCACCAGCGCGCATCCCCGGCTGTCGCGCACGCCGGTCTGCCGCTCCGCCGGTTCGATCGTGATGCTGACCGCGGTCGCGCCGGCGTGCCGGAAAACATTGGTGAGCGCCTCCTGCACGATGCGATAGATCGTCAGATCGGCCGTCTCGCCGGTGTCGCCGAGCGCGCTCGAAACGCTGCTCTCGATCTCCACCTCGGGATGCGTCTCGCTCCACAACCGCACCAATGCACCGAGAGCCTCGCGAAGCCCGAGTTCGGCGAGACCGGCGGGCCGCAACCGTTCGAGGATACGACGCGTGAATTGCTGAAGCGCATTGACCTGTTCGAGGATGGCATTGCCGTGCTTGCGCAGCGCCGCCGGATCCGGCTTGTCGACCTCCGCCATGCGCATCAGGGCGCCGGCGTGCGCGCGCAGCGCAAACAGATAGGGCCCGAACTCGTCGTGCAGCTCGCGTGCGATCTCCTTGCGCTCGGAATCCTGCAACGACACCGCGCGCTCGGCGAGCTGCCGCTTGCCGTCCACGGCCTCGCCCAATGTCGCCGCCAGATGGTTCAGTTTGGAACAGATCGCGGCCAGTTCGGGCGATCCCCCCGGCTCGACGCGCACGTCGTAGAACCCTGCCTCGATGCTGGTCATGGCTTTCGATAACCCTTCCAGCGGCGCAAGTGCGCGGCCGACAACCAGCATGGTCACCAGAAAGAGCGCGACCGCGATTGCAGAGCCGACCTCGACCTGGGTGACAATGCCGTCCCAGATCTCGGCCATTTCGTCGTCGGGGTGCGAGGTGATGAGCAGCGATTGCGGCTCGCCGTGAATCGAAATCGGCACCCGCACCGAGGTCTGCTCGGGATGGACCAGGGCGACGAACCATGCCGGCGGAGCGCGCGGATTGCCGGTTTGCTCCGCGGGCTCGGACGCTTTGGCCGTCGCGTCATCCTGCCGCGTGATGCTGACATGGCGCAGCCGGCTCAGGTCCTGGACGATCTGATCGAGCCGCGCATCGGGATCCGGCGCCCCCTTGAGGCCCGCAACGATCGTCTCGACGAACTCGCGCGCCAGCCGGATCGTGCTCTGGTCCTCGGCCTGCACCCGAGGTCCCGCTTCCAGCACGAGCCGCGCAATATTGACGCCCAGTCCGATCAACAGGATCAGCGCCAGCAGCAGGTTGATCCGTGCGCGCAAGGATAGTTTTCGCCACATTGCGTTGCCCCTGACCGCGAAGTCCTCCTCCCAGAGGATCGTTGACAGCCAAACTTGCCCGGCTATCTAATCCCACCCTACTGCAATCCCGCACGAGGTGTACAACCGGATTGGAACCGGTGTTCGCCTGCACGTCGTGCAAGCTGATGCGATGATGAACGGATCGAAGCGGGCCGACGGGAAACACCATGCGCATTCTGATCGTTGATGACCATCCCATCGTCGCGTCGGGTTGCCGCACCGTGTTCGCCGACGATCCCGATGTCGTGCTGCTGGAAGCGCCGGACGCCGAGAGCGGCGAGCGTGCCTTTGTCGCCGAAAAGCCGGATATCTGCGTGATCGACATCAACCTGCCGACGGTCTCGGGTTTCGAGCTGGCGCGCCGCATCCTGGCGCGCGAGGCGGGAGCCCGCATCATCATGTTCAGCATGAACGATGATCCGGTGTTTGCCGCCCGCGCCATCGATATCGGCGCCAAGGGCTACGTCTCCAAGACCGGCGATCCCAATGATCTCCTGGAAGCCGTGCGCGAGGTCGGCAATGGCGGCGTCTATCTGCCGCCCGCGATCGCGCGCAGCGTCGCCTTCGCGCGGCCGGCCTTCGCGCAGAACCCGCTGTCGAAGCTGACATCGCGCGAGATGGAAATCCTGCGCCTGCTCTCCTCGGGCAAGAGCCTGTCGGAGATCGCCTGGCTGGTTCATTCCTCGTACAAGACGGTCGCCAACACGTCATCGATCATGCGCCAAAAGCTCGGCGTGCGCACCTCGGCGGAGCTGGTGCGATTGGCGATCGAAAGCGGCGTCGCCTGACGTTACGCTCCGCCGTCAAGGAACATGACAATGCAGATGGTTTCCCAGAACAAATCCCATGGCGGCGTCCAGGGCGTGTATCGGCATCCGAGCCGCGAGACCAAGACCGACATGACCTTCTCGGTCTTCGTCCCAGCCCATTCGGCAGGCGCCAAGCTGCCGGTCGTCACCTATCTGTCGGGACTAACCTGCACCCACGCCAACGTCACGGAGAAGGGCGAGTTCCGGCAGGCATGCGCCGAGCTCGGCCTGATCTTCGTCGCGCCCGACACCAGCCCGCGCGGCGAAGGCGTGCCCGGCGATCCCGCCAATTCATATGATTTCGGGCTTGGGGCGGGCTTCTATGTCGATGCAACGGAAGCGCCGTTTGCCCGCAATTATCGCATGTGGAGCTATGTCACCGAGGAGTTGCCGAAGCTGATCGCCGAGCAATTCCCTGTCGATACGCCACGGCAATCGATCCTCGGCCACTCCATGGGCGGTCACGGGGCATTGACCGTGGCGCTGCGCCACCCCGAGCGCTATCGCGCGGCGAGCGCGTTTGCGCCGATCGTGGCGCCCTCGCAGGTGCCATGGGGCAACAAGGCGCTCGGTGGCTATCTCGGCAGCAACAAGGCTGCGTGGCGGAAGCACGACGCCGTCGCGCTGATCGAGGACGGCGCCCGCTTCTCCGACCTGCTCGTCGACTATGGCGATGCCGACCAGTTCCTCACCGAGCAGCTGCGCCCCGAACTGCTGAAGACTGCATGCGAGAAGGCCAACATTCCCCTCACCCTGCGGCGCCAGCCGGGCTACGACCACAGCTACTACTTCATTTCAACGTTCATGGCGGATCACCTGCGCTGGCATGCGGCCCGACTGAAGGCTTGAACTTTCGCTAAACTCTAGCGCGACTGCGGCGCGCCGTAATTCGGCGCGAGCAGGCGGTTGCGCACGAGATAGTCGGTGGCGCGCTGCCAGGACTCGTCGGTGTTGCCGCGCATGTCGACGCTGGCAGCCGCAAGCAGCTTCCCGCTATGGACGTCGCGCAGATAGAGATTGATGTTGAGGATGAGATTTGAGACCTTCTGTACCACGCCGGTGATCGCGAGATCGGCGCCGAGTTTGTCAGCCAATGTCACTTCGCATCCGCCGCAGGCCTGGAGATGGCGGCCGTGCGCCGCAGCATTAACCGGTGCAATATCGACAACCCGGAACTTGCCGGACTCGGCCAGCTCCTTGCGCACCTGATCGCCGACCCGGCCGAGCCGGGCCTGCTCATCGGCCCGCGGCCCGCTCACTTCGCCCTGCAGACTGGTATCGATCATTTCGAAATCGAACACCGCGAGCTTGGGCGGTTCGGCATGTGCCGCCGACATCACCAGCGTTGCAACGATGACAATGAACGTCGATCTCACGATTGTGAACCAGCCAAATTTGTAATCTCGCAACGCCAAAAGGCGGGGTTGCAAGCTAGGACAATTCGGTCATCTTGCAAGCCAAGGCATGATCCGGAAGAGTGCAAGCCGGTCTTCATGCTCCGACAACGAGAAGACGTGACGGGAGGAATTATGTTCCGATGGCTGATCGCCGCGCTCGCGCTCGGCCTGGCGACAAGCCAGGCGCTGGCGGCGGATCCGGTCGAGATCCATATCGGCTATCTCGGCCATGCCGGCGTCAAGGAAACGCTGTCGCTGGCCGAGCAACCCGCCGACAATAACGGCATCGCCGGCGCGCAGCTTGCGATCGACGACAACAATACGACAGGCAAATTCCTCAACCAGCACTTCGCCCTCGATGTGGTGCGCGTCAAGGACGGTGACGACATCGCCAAGGCGGCAACCGATCTCGCCGGACGCGACGATTATATCATCACCGACCTGCCTGCCGATGCGCTGCTCAAGGTCGCTGACGCCCTGCGCGATCGCGGCACGCTGCTCTTGAATGCGGGTGCAACCGACGATCGGCTGCGCGAGCAGGACTGCCGCGCCAACGTCGTCCATGTCGCGCCGACGCGCTCGATGCTCGCGGATGCGCTTGGCCAATATCTGGTGTGGAAGCAGTGGAAGCGCTGGCTGCTGGTGGTCGGCTCGCATGAGCCGGACAAGCTCTACGCCGACGCGCTGCGCCGCGCCGCCACGCGCTTCGGCGCCAAGATCGTCCAGGAGCGGACCTTCGAGGACACCGGCGGCGCGCGCCGCACGGACAGCGGCGTGACGCTGATCCAGCGCCAGATGCCGGTGTTCACGCAGCAGGCACCGGCCTATGATGTCCTCGTCGCGGCCGACGAGAGCGAAGTGTTCGCCGGCTATCTGCCCTATAGGACCTGGGACCCGCGGCCCGTGGCCGGTTCGGCCGGCCTGGTGCCGACCAGCTGGGACGCCGCACATGACCAATGGGGCGCCGTCCAGATTCAAAACCGCTTCATGAAGTTGAACATGCGGCACATGACTGCGCTCGACATGCAGGCCTGGACCGCGGCCCGCATGATCGGAGAGGCAACGGCCCGCACCAATTCCGGTGACCCGAAGAAGGTCATCGCCTTCCTGAAGGGGCCGAACTTCTCGGTCGCTGCCTTCAAGGGCACGCGGCTGACCCTACGGGACTGGAATCTGCAGCTCCGGCAGCCGATCCTGCTGGCCGACGGACGCATGGTCGTCTCGGTGTCGCCGCAGGAGGGTTTCCTGCACCAGTTCTCCGAACTCGACACGCTCGGTGTTGACCGGCCGGAGACGAAGTGCAAGCTGCAGTGAAGGAGATTTAACGCATGTGGCGCCGCTGTCTGTTCACCGGGATGCTCGCCTGGCTCGTCGCCGCCGCACCGGCGTCCGCATTCGTCGCCTACGTCTCCAACGAGAAGGGCAACACGGTCACGGTGATCGACACCGACAACTGGACCGTCACCAACACGATCAAGGTCGGCCAGCGGCCGCGCGGCATCGAGTTCTCGCACGACGGCAAGTTCGTGTGGGTCGCGGTGGGAGACGACGACACGATCCAGGTGATCGATACCAAGACCCGGCAGATCGTCGACACCCTTCCCTCCGGTCCCGACCCCGAACTGTTCACCCAGGATGCCTCCGGCAAGATCATGTATGTCGCCAACGAGAACGACAACACGGTCACGGTGATCGATCTCGAGAAACGTGCCCGGCTCGGCGACATCCAGGTCGGCGTCGAACCCGAAGGCATGGCCGTCAGTCCCGACGGCAAGATCCTGATCAACACGTCCGAAACCACCAGCATGGCGCATTTCATCGACACGACGACGCGCCAGGTGGTGGCCAACGTGCTGGTCGACTCGCGACCGCGCTTCGCCGTCTTCAAGCAGGACGGTTCCGAACTGTGGGTCTCCTCCGAGATCGGCGGCACGGTGTCGATCATCGATCCCGCCAAGCACGAGGTGACCGGCAAGATCACCTTCGCCATTCCTGGCCTGCGCAGCGAGGCGATCCAGCCTGTCGGCATCGGCATGACCAAGGACGGCAAGACCGCGTTTGTCGCGCTCGGCCCGGCCAACCGCGTCGCGGTGGTCGACGCCACCACGCACAAGGTGCTCAAATATCTGCTGGTCGGCCAGCGGGTTTGGCACATGGACTTCACCCCGGACGAAAAGTACCTGATGGTCACTAACGGCGTCTCGAACGACGTCTCGGTGATCGATGTCGCCTCGCAGAAGGTGATCAAGACCATCCAGGTCGGCGAGTTGCCCTGGGGAGTGACGATCGGGAAGCCATGACAGCAACGGACGCGCACATCGCAAGTCAGCCTTTGCCGGACCCGGCTCCCGGACCCGGCGCAGCGGTGCAACCCGCGCTGTCGATCGACAATATCAGCCACAGCTATGGTTCGCGCCGCGCCCTGATCGACGTCAACTTCACCGTGGCGCCGGCCAGCTTCACGGCCCTGCTCGGGCTCAACGGGGCGGGAAAGAGCACGCTGTTCTCGCTGGTGACGCGACTGTTCGGCATCCAGAGTGGCCGGATCAGCATCTTTGGCCACGACATCAGCCGGGCGCCTGGCGAAGCGCTGCGGCTGCTGGGCGTGGTGTTCCAGCCGCGAACGCTCGACCTCGACCTCTCGCTGACGCAGAACCTGCTCTATCACGCCGCGCTCCACGGCATTTCGCGGCGCGAGGCGCGCCTGCGCAGCGCCGAGGTGCTGGGCCGCATCGGTCTCGCCGATCGCGCCGGCAGCAAGGTGCGCAACCTCTCCGGTGGCCAGATGCGGCGGCTCGAGATCGCCCGCGCGCTGCTGCACCGGCCACGGCTGCTGCTGCTCGACGAGGCGACCGTCGGGCTCGACGTCAAGGCGCGCGCCGACATTCTGGATCATGTCCGGCAGCTCGTCACCGAGCAGGGCATCGGCGTGCTGTGGGCGACGCATCTGTTCGACGAGATCATGCCGAGCGACGATCTGGTCGTGCTGCATCAGGGCAAGATGCTGGCGCACGGCCAGGTGTCGCGCGTGATCGCCGATGCCGGGGCCCAGGACGTCAACACCGCGTTCATGCGCCTGACCGGCACGCAGACGCTTACCGGGAGGCCGCCATCATGAGCAGTACGACGGTTACACCCGCGCGAAGCGGCTTCTCGCTGTCGGAGTACATCGTCTGCCTCAACGGCATCGTGTGGCGCGAGGCGCTGCGCTTCCTGCATCAGCGCGAGCGCTTCGTCTCGGCGCTGGTCCGGCCGCTGGTGTGGCTGTTCATCTTCGCCGCCGGCTTCCGCCAGGTGCTCGGCATCTCGATCATCCCGCCCTACGAGACCTACATCCTCTACGAGGTCTATATCGCGCCCGGCCTGATGGCGATGATACAGCTCTTCAACGGCATGCAATCCTCGCTGTCGATGGTCTATGACCGCGAGATGGGCAACATGCGGACACTGCTCGTGAGCCCACTGCCGCGCGGCTACCTCTTGTTCTGCAAGCTGCTGGCCGGCACGGCCGTTTCCCTGCTCCAGGTCTACACGTTCCTGCTGATCGCGTGGTTCTGGGACATCGCGCCGCCGACGATCGGCTATTTCACGGAGCTTCCGGCGCTGGTGCTGTCCGGTCTGATGCTCGGCGCGCTGGGCATGCTGATCTCGTCCGTCATCAAGCAGCTCGAGAATTTCGCCGGTGTGATGAACTTTGTGATCTTCCCGATGTTCTTTGCATCATCGGCCCTCTACCCGCTCTGGCGCGTGCAGGAAGGCAGCCCGATGCTGTATTACGTTTGCCAGTGCAATCCCTTCACCCATGCGGTGGAGCTGATACGGTTTGCATTGTACGGCAAGATGAACTGGATCTCGCTCGCAGTGGTTGGAGGCTGCACCGTGGTCTTCATGATCGGCGCCATCGTTGCATACGATCCATCGCGCGGCCTGGTGCGCCGCGGGCCTGGCGGAGGCGAGGCATGAGATGGCACATCGAAATATGGCGGATCACAATCTGGCGGATCGCGCTCGGCGCGCTGTTCACCGTCACGTTGTGGAACCAGGCGGCGCTGGCCGTGGACCCGCGCTATCCGGACTGGCCGTGCGCCCAGGCCAAGGTGCCTGAAATCTCGGTCGCCGCCGTCTGGGCCGGGCCGCCGCTCGATGACGCGGAAAGCAAATGGAAGGACGATCCGAAAGTCAGCGCACTGGTGGCGAAGCTTTCGGCGCGCCGTGTCCCGCTCGATGAGGCGGAGAAGGAGATCACCAGTTTCCTGTCGGCTTCGGCGGTAGACAAAGCCAATGCCGGAAAGCTGCTGTTTGCCGGCCTGTTCGATACGCTCAATGCGCAGCGCGCATCCGTCATGAACGGACTGGAGCGCGTCATGCGCAAGCAGCGCCAGGCGGCGGAGAAGATCCGCACCGATACGCTTGCGCTGCAGGCGCTGCAGGACGCCACGCCGCCGGACGAGGCCAAGGTCGGTGAGCTCGGCAATCAGCTGACCTGGGAGACGCGGATCTTCGAAGATCGCCGGCACGTGGTGAAATATGTCTGCGAGGTGCCGACCACCATCGATCAGCGCCTTTTTGCGCTCAGCCGCGCGATCCAGCAGGAACTGGACTGACGCCTGCGGCGAGACACCTCGGATATCCTGAGCAAACGTCCACGACAAAGTGCGGAACCAACCCGTCCACCTCTCCGTTGTCTGCAACTATCTCTGAAATTGGGAGACATCGATGAGAGCAGCTAAGATCGCCCTGACCAGCCTTGCGGCCGCAAGCCTGGTCATGTCAGCGGCTTTGGCCCAGCAATCCATGTCGGGAATGATCACCAAGATTGACCGATTGGCCGGAACTATCACCATCCAGCAGACGCAGTCCGGCACGGTCGGCGCGGCCGCCGGCGCGGCCCAGGAATACAAGGTGCCAAAGGGACAGACACTCGAACCCTTCCACGCCGGCGACAAGGTCTCCTTCTCAACCACCGAGAACAACGGCACCAAGACGATCGACAAGCTCGAGAAACAGAAACCGTAGCCCCTCACGGACGGACGCGCGAACCGCAGGGGTCATTTCTCTTCGCCGCTCCGCGGTTCGGGCTCAGCGGGTGCAAGCGGCAGGAGGGCTCGCTCCCAACCGTCGGTTCCATCCGGATACCACGCGACGTTGCGATAGCCGTAGGACAGCACGCGCTTGGCGGCGTTCCAGGACATCCAGCAATTCTCCTGGCAGTAGATCACGAGCAACGTCGCGGTGTTGCCGCCGGAGGCATGGACCAGCCCGCGCTTCAGATAATCCTCCGTCGATGCGGCAAGCATGCCGTAGCCGGTATCGGGCAGCCAGATGCTGCCGGGGATATCGAGGCGCGGCTTGTCACGCCATACCGTGCCGGCAGGCAGGTTGGCCGGCTTTGGCGCGCGCGGCAGCACGTCGATGAAGGCGCCGGACTTCTCGCGCCAGACGGCCTCCGCTTCCTCCGTGGTGAGCACGCGTGCCCCTGCCAGCCGCGCAGGCACCGGCGCGCGGTAATCCTCAGTGCGATAGCCCGCGGGTTCAGCAGGCGCCGGGATGTCCTGCGCGAAAGCAGGCGCCGCCGCGACGAGCATCGCGGCAAGGACGGCTGCAGACAATCCGATCATGGCGCCTTGTTCACGGTCTCCGGGCCGATGAGTTGGTCATTTTCGTCGAGGAGCGGCACGCCGTAGTCGAGCAGGATCTTGTTGATCGCCGGCTGGTTCTCCTTGATCAGGCGATTGAGCTGCCGCTTCCAGTTCTGGTCGGCCGCCCGTACCCCCATCCCGATGCGATAGACGAGCTTCGGTCCCGTGGTCTCCTTGACCAGCGGCGTGACATGCAGCGGCGGGTTGGTCTTCTTGGCATAGAAGCCTGCCATCGGCCCCCACAGGATGCCGGCGTCTATCTCACCTTTGGCGAGATCGTTCATCATGTCCTGCACAGATGAATCAAAGCGCGTGTCGATCATCAGCGGGTAAGGCTTCGCATTCCCCATCAGACCGGCGATGGCCATATTGGTCGCGGGCGGCGTACCCGCAATGATGCCGATATGCTTGCCCTTCAGCCGCTCATCTTCCAGCGTTGCGACGTCATCGAGCCCGCCGCCCGGCTTGGTGACCAGGGCGTAAGCCGTGCGGTAATAGGGATTGGTTCCCTGCGCGAGGTCGTCGCCCTGCGGGAATCCCATGATCACATCGCAACGATGCGATCCGAGCGTCACCCGCACGAAGCCTGTCGCCTGCGGAAAATACATGTAGTCGAGCTTCTTCTGCAGCTTCTCCGCGAACAGCTCGCCGATCTTGTTCTCGAACCCCTCGCCCTTGTCGTTCGAGAACGGCAGGTTGCGCGGATCGGCGCAGATGCGCAGGACCTTGGGATCGACGAGTTCGATGGAGAGTTCGCCCTGCTCGTTGACCTGGGCGCGCGCCATGTCCCGTCCGACGAGGCAGGCGATAACGCCGGCAAGCGCGAACAATACGGGACGACATCCGACAATTCTCATCACATGGTCTCCTCTCGATCGGATGGGTCGCCATCCATAGATTGCCCCGCGCACCGTGGCATGCAACAGGAATAATCTTCGCGACGGCGCCGCGTTGCTTGCTGCAATGCAAACCGGGAGCTCAAGCGATCGACCGCGCGCTCCGGCGAAACTAAGGCGGGAACATGGCACATGGCGTTTCAGTGATGGCGCTGTTCCTGATGCTCGGCGCGTCGACCATAGCGCGCGCGCAGGAACCGGAATTGCCTGTAAGCGAAGTCGCCCCGGGAATATTCGTGCATGTCGGGGTCGTCGCGCTGATGACGCATGAGAACGAAGGTGCCATCGCCAATGTCGGGTTTGTCGTCGGCGACAGCGCCGTCGCCGTGATTGACACCGGCGGCAGTGTCCGCGAGGGGCGCCAGTTGCTGGCCGCGGTCCGTAGCCATACCGACAAGCCGATCCGCTATGTCATCAACACACACGCCCACCCGGACCACAGCTTCGGTAACGCCGCCTTCGTGAAGGAGGGCACGAGGTTCGTCGGCCACAAGAACCTGCCGAACGCGCTGGCCACGCGCGGGCAATTCTATCTCGACGGCTTCCGCCGGACGATGGGCGACGCGCTGATCGACGAGGTCCGCATCATTCCACCGACCGTGCTGGTCAATGACACGCTCAAGCTCGACCTCGGCGGCCGGATCCTCACCCTCAAGGCATGGCCGGCCGCGCACAGTGACAACGACCTTACGGTGCTTGATGAGCGGACCAGAACCCTGTTCGCCGGCGATCTGGTGTTCCTGACCCATATTCCCGTGGTCGACGGCAGCCTGAAGGGCTGGCTGCGTGCGCTCGACGACCTTGCCGCCATCCCCGCGCAGCGCGTGGTTCCCGGTCACGGAGCCGTGAGCAAATGGCCTGCGGCGCTCGCGGACGAACGGCGTTATCTCGGCACGCTGGCCGTGGACGTTCGCGCGCTGATCGCGAGCGGCAAGCCGATCACGGAGGCGGCCGAACATGCCGCAGCGTCCGAACGAACCCGCTGGCAGCTGTTCGACGATTACAATGCGCGCAACGCAACTGCAGCATTTTCGGAAATGGAATGGGAATAGCCGTCGCGGTGCCCTATAGTGACGCGGCCACATTGGATCAGCGAACATGCTTCGACATCGCATCCGCCTGCTCTGCCTCGCCAGCCTTGTGTCGGTCGCGCTGGCTGTACCCGTCGCGCCCGCGGCAAGCACGGATTCCTACGATCCCTGGCCGGGGCTCGTCCAGGACATCTTCAACAACCGTCCGATGAACGATGGCAGCGACGTCATCGGCATCGAGATGCCGGCGCGGGCGGAAGACGCCGCGATCGTCCCGGTGAGGCTGCGCACCAAGCTGTCGCCCGGCGACAACCGCCGCATCAAGACGATCACGCTCGTGATCGACCAGAACCCCGCACCGATGGCAGCGAAGTTCACGCTGGCTCCGGACGCCAACGTCACCGAGATCTCCACCCGGGTCCGCGTCAACAACTATACCAATGTGCACGCGGTCGCCGAGCTCAGCGACGGCAAGCTCTACGTGACCAAGACCTATGTGAAGGCGTCCGGCGGCTGCTCGGCGCCGGCGGTCAAGAACGCCGAAGAAGCGAAGAATCGGCTCGGCCAGATGCGCTACCGGCAATTCGCAAGGCCGGAACAGGGACCGGCGAGCAATATCCGCGAAGCCCAGATCATGATCGGCCATCCCAACAATTCCGGTCTTCAGATGGATCAGATCACGCACCTCTACATCCCGGCCTTCTTCATCAACGAACTGCACCTTTGGCAGGACGACAGCCCGGTGCTGGCGATGGAGGGAGGAATCTCGATCTCCGAGGACCCCAATATCCGCCTCACCTATGTGTCGAACGGGGCGAAGCACTTCCGCGCCGAGGCCAAGGACACCGACGGGCATGTCTTCCAGCACGAATGGAATGCCGACGCTTCCGGGACCTGACGCCCGTAGCGGGCACGGACGCAAAGTTCACTGCATCACATGCCATACCCTCATCCTGAGGGCCCGCGAGACGCGGACGTCTCGATGTAGGCCAAGAACAAGGCCTCCTGGTTCGCCTGGCGATGCGCAGCATCGTCCAGAGACGCGCGTTCCGCGCTCCTCACCATGAGGGGCTGTTAGAAGCACCTGACTTCGGCTTCCGCCTGCGCGCGCCGCAGATCGTTGAGCGCGTTCGTCGCCTGCTCGGACGAGCGGAACTGCGTTCCCAGATTGCCGCGCACCTGCGACATGCTCAATACGGTCTCGGCCGTGACATAGCGGTCATAGGGTATGAGCGACGCAACGACGTCCACCGAGCAGGAACACTGCTCGAGCGTCTGCCGGGTCTCGCCATTGGCCTTCATGCAGCCGAACACATATTCGGCCCGCGCCGAGGTCGGATAGTCGTTGACCTCATCGGCCCGCGCGCTCATGCCCGTCGCGGCGAGCATGGCCGAGACGGCGACAATCGGTCCTAGCATGCCAGCTCGTGCCATGGTCCTGCTTCCTCTTCTCCTGCCGCAGGCTATGCTATGAGTCGACGACAGAAAAGAAAACATTCGGGGAAGTGGCTCACGAGGCAATGAAGAGTTCTGTTCGCATGCTGCTGGCCGCGGCCATTCTGGCCGTCATGCAGGTCGGCACCTCCTGCGACGCGGAGACAATCCGCGTTGCAGCGCAGAAGACCGGGACGCTGGCCTGGGAACTGGCGGTCATCCGCTCCCACGGTCTCGACAAGAAGGCCAACCTGTCGATCGACATCGTCGAACTCGCAAGTCCCGAGGCCGGCAAGATCGCGCTGCGTGCCGGCACGGCCGACGTGATGGTGTCCGACTGGCCCTGGGTGTCGCGCGAGCGATCGCTCGGCGCCAAGCTGCAGTTCTATCCCTATTCGAGCGCGCTCGGCGCCGTGATGGTCCCGGCGTCGTCCCCGATCAAGACGCTCGCCGATCTCAGGGGCCGCAAGCTCGCCGTCGCCGGCGGGGCGATCGACAAGAACTGGCTGCTGCTGCAGGCGGCGTTGAAGCAGGAGGGTATCGACCTGAAGTCGCAATCGACCATCGTCTACGGCGCCCCACCGCTGCTCGCGGCCAAGACGCTCGGCGGCGAGATGGACGCTGTCCTCAACTACTGGAATTTCTGTGCCGCGCTCGAGGCCAAGGGCTTTCGCCGCCTCGCCGGCATGGAAGACGTCCTCAAGAAGCTCGGCACCAAGGGACGGATTGCGATGATCGGTTACGTCTTCGACGAAGCCTGGGCCAACGCCAACCGCGACCTGGTCGCCCGCTTCATCGCCATGACGCGCGCGGCAAAGGAGATCCTCGCGACATCGGACGCCGAATGGGATGCGATTGCGCCGCTCACCGGCGCACCCGATGCCGCCACCCTGCACGCCTATCGCGACCGCTATCGCGAAGGCATTCCGCGCCGATCGGTCGCCGACGAAGAGGCCGATGCGCGCGTGCTCTACCGCGTGCTGGCGCAGATCGGCGGCCGCGAACTCGTCGGGAACGCGACCGAACTCGACCCTGGTACCTTCTATCAAGCAAATCCCGGAGACTGAGGTGCTGCGTCTCCTGTCATTCGCGCTGTTCATTACGACCTGGTGGATTGCCTCGCTCCTGGTCGGCGAGGCGAAATTGCCGGCGCCGCCGGTGGTGCTGTCGGCGATGATCGCCGAGGCCAGGACCGGGGCGTTGTTTCTCAATCTGGGCGCGACGCTGGCGCGCGTTGCGCTGGCATTCACACTGGCCATGGCGCTCGGCTCGGCGATCGGCTACGCGATGGGCCGGGTCCGGCTGGTCAACCGGCTCGGCGATCCCTGGCTGATTCTGCTGCTCAACCTGCCGGCGCTCGTCGTCATCGTGCTGGCCTATATCTGGGCCGGGCTCACCGAGGTTGCGGCCATCGCGGCGATCGCCATCAACAAGCTACCGACCGCCGTCGTGACGCTGCGCGAGGGGGCGCGCGCGCTCGACCCGGCGCTGGACGAGATGGCGACGGCGTTTGCGTTTCCGCGTGGCCGCCTGTACCGGCACGTGATCCTGCCGCAGCTTGCGCCCTACATCGCGGCCGCTGCGCGGTCCGGGCTCTCACTGGTCTGGAAGATCGTGCTGGTCGCCGAGCTGCTGGGCCGGCCGAACGGCGTCGGCTTCGAGATCGGCGTCGCCTTCCAGCTCTTCGACATCCCGCTGCTGCTCGCCTACTCGCTGAGCTTTGCGGCGGTCGTGCTGGTCATCGAAACCCTGCTGGTACAGCCGTTTGAAACTAGGCTATCGCGGTGGCGGCTCCGTGCAGCTTGACGTCAATATCACGGGCAAGAGCTTCGAGAACGCCGCCGGCAAGCGCCACGACGTGCTCGGTAGCATCACCTTCACGCTGAATGCCGGCGAAGTCGGCGTGGTGTTCGGCCCCTCGGGCTGCGGCAAGAGCACCTTGCTCAGGATTCTTGCCGGCCTCGACCGCAACTACCAGGGCAAGGTCGCGCGCTCCGCCGACGTTCGGCTCGGCATGGTATTTCAGGAGCCGCGGCTGTTGCCCTGGCGCTCGGTCGAGGAGAATGTGCGGCTCGCCGCGCCACATGTCGACGACAGCGGGCTTGCGACGCTGTTCGATGTGCTGGAGTTGACCGCGCACCGCAGCCATTTCCCCGGTGAACTGTCGCTCGGCCTCGCCCGCCGCGTCGCGCTGGCGAGGGCCTTTGCCATCGACCCCGATTTCCTGATCCTCGACGAGCCGCTGGCTTCGCTCGACAGCGCGCTTGCCGGCCGGCTGCGGGACCAGATCGCCACGCTGGTCGCCAGTCGAAAGATGATGACGCTCCTGGTCACCCATGATCTCGACGATGCGGTCCGCCTCGGCGACCGCCTGTTCTTCCTGTCGGCGCGGCCGGCCCGGATCGTTCACGTCGAAACGATTGCGACGCCGCGGGCGACACGAAGCGAGCAGGAGATCACCGAAATCAAGACGCGCCTCTCGCAGCTGGACCTTGCAAATATGTGAGGCGCGTTCATCCTTGAGGAAAATCCACGGAGGTTTCTCGATGTCGCGTGCGTTGATCGTGGTTGCTGTCTCGTTGCTCGCCGTGCCGAGCCTGGCGCTCGCGCAAAGCAAGGGCAAGGGCATCCGCCTGTGGAACCTGACCAGCGCGACGATTTCGGGCTTCGAACTGTCGCCGGCCGGCAAGAACGAGTGGGGTCCCAACCAGACGCTGAACGACAAGGACAAGGAGGTCGACCACGACGAGAGGCTGCGCATCACCGGCGTCGAGCCCGGCCGCTACGATGCCAAGGTCAGCTACGCCGGATCGAGGCAGTGCTTCGTCCGCGACATCGAGATCAAGGCCGACGCCGTGTTCTCGGTCTCCGACAAGGACCTGAAGGACTGCAACAAGTAAGAGCCTTCGATTCTGATCGAATCAGAACCGAAGCTCTAGATTGTAGTCTTGACGCATTTTCTTCGCGCGAACCGGTGCCCACTTCGCTCGAAACGCCCTAGACTAGCCGGGCGACATGTTGCCGCCCGCGCCGGCATGGTCATGAGCGTGCGGATATTCGCAACGCCACCTCACCGCTGTCCATTTCGGATGCTCGCCGATCCATTGCGCGATATAGGGTGGCGCGGCCATCGCACATTGCTGCGGCGATCCCTGCCAGTCGAAGACCAGGTGCTTCTCCTCGCAGGTGGCGGGCGACGTCACGACACATACGGTGACGATCAAATCGATCAGGTTCATGTGCTATCCTCAAACATGCCCATTGGCAGATAACACTGCAAAGTACGCAATCAGGCAATCCGCAGTTTCACAGCCCCGTGAAACAGCGCAGGAACCGGCCCCTGGCGAAGCGACCCGTGGTCTCGCTTTGGAATTCGCGCTCGCCGACGGTGTCGACATCCGATCCGATCATGAACCCGAAGAAGATGTGTTCGGTATCGATTTCCTCGGCTTGCACGGCAAGCGGTAACTCCGCGGCGACGATCGCGGTCGCAGCACATGGGGTCTCTGCCCACCTAACCTTGTTGATTCCGAAAACCATCGGGCCGGCTTGAAAACCCGCGCCCCTGCAACAACGATGTCCCCCTAACTCAGCCGTAGGGCGGCGAGCAAATCTGGCTGCAAGCGCAGATCAGCGCGCAACGCGGCCTCTGCCGATCGCGGCGATCGATGGTTCAGAGCCCGGCGGCACAGTCGCCGCCGAAACGCAGACGCCTGCCACGGCTCGACGCAGCGAGCCGCACGAGCCGGGCAGAACGTCTCAACTCACTTGCGCGCTGCGCAGGCGTACATGTTGATTTCCATGCCCACCGGCACTTCGACGATCTTCGGGGTTTTCCAGGTCATTCGCGTGCTCCCAAGTAAGCTGGCGCGAGACTCGCGCCGGGGGCGAAACCTAGGGCCGCCTCCAACCCGGCGCAAGCGGCCGGGACAATGGCCGACTTCGCTGCTGGACATATGTCTTGACCGATGGCTCGACCGCATCCGTCCGGGCGGGAGCTGGCCAGGCAACGCCCGACACTGTTCTGTCAGGCATTTTCCGGCTTCCGCCACGTGCGGGGGCAATCCCCGCCCCCTGTCACTTCAACCGTGTCTTGTCCAGGAGTGAAATCGCAATTTTTTTTATCATTGCCGGAGCAAGACCTTCAGGGCCTGCTCCCGACCCACGAATGCTCCGCCGAAGCCGCCCCCAGCCCTATTTGAGCAGGCGCAGCAGCGCACGTCCGGCGCGCGAATTCAGCTCCTTCGCATCCAACGTTCCGTCCTTGTCCGGATCGGCCGCATTGAAGCGCTGTTCGACGACCGCAAGATATTCGTCGAGAGTAAGCGTGCCATCGTGATCGGGATCCGCGGCAGCCAGCCCCTTTGCGGTCAGTCGTCCTCTCAATTCGCGCACGTCGAGTGTGCCGTCATGATCATGATCGAGCCGCGCAAACAGATCGGCGGCGGCCTTCTTGGCCTCGGCGAGATCGACCGTGCCGTCATTGTCCAGGTCGAGCATCTTGAGCGCGCTGGTACGGCGGGAGGCCGCCAACGCGGGACCTGACAGGACTGCTGCCAGCAGCGTCAGAGCAACAGATCGGCGCGATATCATCGTTCGTCTCCTCCTGGAGCCCCCGACAGCGATGCGGAGCGCAGCCCGCAAGTCGAGACTGATCATAGCAGATTTCAGCGAAACTTCGCACAGATTGTGCAGCCCGCGGAATGCCGTCAGGTTTCGGGTGGAAAGAAACGACCTATCTGATCATCTGACGGTGTCTCTCGATTGCGTCGCACCATGAGAACGAGCGAGGCCAATCATGTGCTGCATTGACCGGAATGCCTTGGGCTGCGTCTTCGCGCTCTGTCTGGTCGCATCTGCGTCTGCCCAGAGCGGGCACCCTGCTCCGCTCGGACAGACGACCCTGCAGGGTACGCTGACCGGCAAGGAGCGGCTCGGCCGCAAATGGACGGATGAGCAGCGCATCGACAATTGCAACGTGCCGCCCGACAAGCGGGGTGCCAAGCCGCGCCCGACCGCCTGCCGGCACGCACCATCGAGTTGATCGATTCTCTCACGTCGAGCCGGCCGCGAGCGGCGGCGCACCGCTGTGTTGGGTATTCCACGGCGGGGTAAGCCGTGGAGACATTTGTGGAAAATCGAATGCTCGAAGCCTGCTCGCACCAGCAGCAGGCTTCGCGCGCGTTTCCGTATTGACGCGTTTTGGTTTCCAGCGGATGGTTGCAACTGCAACGTCAGGAATAGGCGTGCAAAAAAGGTCCATTGGAGGAAACAATGAAACGCATTGCGCTGGCCGCAAGCCTCGTAATCCTTGCATCCTATGGTGCAAGCGCCCAGACCACGGAGCAATTGGTCAAGGGTGCGACTGATACTTCGAACGTTCTCAATTATGGCATGGGCTACAATCTTCAGCGTTTCTCGACGCTGAATCAGATCAACAAGGACACAATCAAGAACCTGGTCCCGGTCTGGAATTACAGTCTCAACGACGACCGCAGCGAGGAATCGCAGCCGCTGGTCTATCAGGGCGTCATCTACCTCACCACACACAACGCAACGATTGCGGTCGACACCAAGACCGGCAAGCAGATCTGGAAGAGCAAGGTCGAATATCCCGCGGAGACACCGCGTATCGTCTGCTGCGGCATCATCAACCGCGGCGCTGCGCTGTACGACGGCAAGGTGTTCCGCACCACGCTCGACGCCAATGTGATCGCGCTCGATGCCAAGACCGGCAAGGAGCTGTGGCGCCAGAAGGCCGCCGATATCAAGGAAGGCTATTCGATGACGGTCGCCCCGCTGGTCGCCGACGGCGTGGTCATCACCGGCATCTCCGGCGCCGAGTTCGGCACTCGCGGCTTCATCGACGGCTGGGATCCAGCGACCGGCAAGCGGCTCTGGCGCACCTACTCGATCCCGACCCCGGATGAACCCGGCGGCGATACCTGGAAGGGTGACACCTGGAAGCTGGGTGGCGGCTCGACCTGGATCACCGGCTCCTACGATCCGGAGCTGAACACGGTCTATTGGGGCATCGGCAATCCCGGACCGTTCAATGCGGCCGTACGTCCCGGCGACAACCTCTATACGTGCTCGGTGCTCGCGCTCGATCCGAAGACCGGCAAGATCAAGTGGCACTACCAGTTCTCGCCGAACAATCCGTTCGACTACGACTCGGTGGCCGAAATGGTGCTTGCCGACATGAACGTCGAGGGCAAGCCGACCAAGGTGCTGATGGATGCCAACCGCAACGGCTTCTTCTACGTGCTCGACCGCACCAACGGAAAGCTGCTCGCGGCCAATCCTTACGTGAAGGTCAACTGGGCCACCGGCATCGATATGAAGACCGGCCGCCCGATCGAGACCGACGTCGCCAAGGACGCCCGCGACGGCAAGAAGGTCACCGTCTATCCGTCGATCCTCGGCGGCAAGAACTGGGAGCCGATGTCGTACAACCCGCAGACCGGCCTCGCCTATGCGAACACGCTCGCATTCGGCGGCAAGTACAAGACCGAACCTGTCACCTACAAGCAGGGCGAGTGGTATCTCGGCATGGACCTGACCGATCCCTGGGAATGGGGTGATGGCCCGCGCGGTCATCTCAAGGCGATCGATCCATTGACCGGCAAGGCGAAGTGGGAAGCACCGAGCGACATTCCGCGCTTCTCCGGCGTGCTGTCGACCGCGGGCGGCGTGGTCTTCACCGGTGCGTTGACCGGCGAGTTCGAAGCCTTCGACGCCGACAGCGGCAAGAAGCTCTGGCAGTTCCAGACCGGCTCGGGCATCGAGGGTCAGCCGGTGACCTGGCAGCAGGACGGCGTGCAATATGTCGCCGTCACGTCGGGCTATGGCGGCGTCTACTCGCTGTTCTCCGGCGACGAGCGGCTTGGCAAGGTGCCGCCCGGCGGCTCGCTCTGGGTCTTCGCGGTCAAGCACTGAGCGCGGAGCGGACGTGACTGAAAGAGCAACTCTGTTGACGGCGGCGATCCTCGCCGCCGTCGCGACGGCCTCGATCGTGCAGATTGCGGCTGCCGCCCAGCAACCCAGTGCAATTGACCTTCAGGGTCAGGTCGACCAGGGCAAGGTGACCTACGCGAAGAACTGCTCGCATTGCCATGGGCCCAACATGGTCAACTCCGGAACCATCACACCGGACCTGCGGACCTTCCCCGACGACAAAACGCGCTTCGTGACGACCGTGAAGCAGGGAAAGAACGGCAGGATGCCGCCCTGGGCGGATATTCTGACTGACCAGGAGATCGCCGACGTCTGGGCCTTCGTGTCGAGTCGGAGGAGCCCATGAGGGCCTTCCTTGCGGGCTCGGTGACCGCCCTCCTCCTTGCAATGGCGGCGGCGGCCGCGGTGCGGGCCGCCGCCGAGCCGCTGAAGGTGTGCCTCGATGAGGATCTTCCGCCCCTCTCCGCGCATCATCGCGGCAAGCCCGACTCAGGCTTCGACGTGGCGCTCGCGCAAGTGATCGCCGAACGGCTTGGGCGGCCGCTGAAGATCCAGTGGTTCGAGAGCAAGCTCGACGAGGACTCGAGCCCCTCTCTCGAGGCCAACGCGCTGCTGTCGGACAGCCGCTGCTCGCTGGTCGGTGGCTACGCGCTGACCAGGGACTCCCTCGTCGTGCCCGGCGTCAAGACGGCAAAGCTGCCCGACTTCGACGGCGCGACACGTGACGATCATCGACGACGCATCCCGATCGGTGTGCTGGTGCCGAGCCAGCCCTACATCTATTCGCCGATGACGGTCGTGCTCGGCCCCAAGGCCAGAGATCACAAGATCGCCGGCATCGGCGATCTCGCGGGCCTCCGGATCGGAATCGAGAGCGGCACGCTGGGCGATGCCATCCTGATGACGTTCGACAAGGGCAAGCTGATCGACGACGTCACCCATCTCGTCCCGGGCCGCAGCGATCTGCTCGGCTCGATCGAACGCGGCGAGTTCGATGCGACGCTGCTCGACCTGCGCCGGTTCGATGCCTATCGCGCAAACCATCCCGACACCAAGATCGCTACGTCCGGCTACTACTATCCGATCGGCGCCAACCGCGGCTACGTCGCGCTCGACAGCGATAGGGCGCTGCTGGACGCGGTGAACAAGGCACTCTCGGAGTTGCAGTCCGCCGGCAAGATCGTTGAGCTGGGCCAGACGGCCGGCCTCACCTACCTCGCCCCGCGCGAGCCGATCATCCTGGGCGACGTCTGGCTGAAGATCCTGAACCGGTAAGGTTGGGACCGCTCCCTGGAGGCCGGTTACTTCAGGTAGTTCGCCAGGCTAGAGCATGATGTTTTTATACGGAAACGTAACCTGAGTTTTTGAAGTAGTTGGTGCACTCCTCCTTGGAGAAGAGATCGAGGAGTTCACCGGCCTTTCGCCAGGTTGCCTCCACGTCACGAGGCTCTGCAGCTCGCATGAGGTGTTTGAGTTTGGCGAAGACCTGCTCGATCGGATTGAGGTCAGGGCTATAGGGCGGGAGGAAGATGCGGTGGGCGCCTCTGGCGCGGATGGCTTGGCGAGCCGCTTTGCCCTTATGGCTGCCAAGATTGTCGAGGATGACGATCTCGCCCGGTGCGAGGGTGGGTGCCAACACCTTCTCGACGTACAGCGTGAAGAACTCACCATTGATGGGACCATCGATCACCCAAGGCGCGCTGATCCGATCGTGACGCAGCGCCGCGATGAAGGTCATGGTCTTCCAATGACCGAAAGGCGCAGATGCTTGGAGGCGCTGCCCACAGGGCCCCCAGCCGCGCAGCGGCGCCATATTGGTTTTGATCCACGTCTCGTCGATAAAAACCAACCGCGCTACGTCGATCCTGCCTTGATGTGCTTTCCAGCGGGTCCGCTTACGGGCGACGTCGGGGCGATCCTGCTCGGCTGGTAGAAGCGTTTTTTTTGAAGCTGAGCCCCTCGGTGTGAACAAAAGTCCACACCGCCCGCACGTCTGTCTTGATCCCGCGTGCAGCCAGCTCCTGTGTCAGCTTGCGCAAGGTGAATGGCCCCGAGCGAATGCGTTTGCGCAGCCAGTCGGCGTTGGCATCCGATAGAACCCGCTTCTTGTGGCCGCCGATCTTGCCAGGCGACAGGCTACCGGTATCCCGCCTCAGATTCTTCCACTTCGTCACACAGGAGGGACTGATCTGTAGCGCCTCTGCAATCGAACGAACTGTCTCCCCCGCGTCAGCTCGCGCCAAGGCCCGCTCGCGGATGTCTTCCGAATAAGGTCGCGTCATCCATGCTGGCCTCCGTCCTCCAGCATGGAGTTTGAATCAGAAATTGCCTCCTCTGGGAATCCCGATTCCAGCCAAAAACAACGTGCTCTAAGGCTCCGGATCTTGGCGATCGCCGAGTAGGACGCAGTCAGCTGCGTCTGGTAGGTCGATAGTTGCGCGGTGACAGCGGCAACGTCGACATTGGTGAGGTCGCCGCCCAGGGTTTGAGCGAAGTTCTGGTAGTCGCTCTGGTTCTCGCTCGCCGTCTCGATCTGCGACGCCGCGGTCGAGAGCTTTGCCTGCACCGTGGACACCGCATCGAGCGCGCTGCTGGCGAGGTCGAGCGCCTGCGAGATATCGCTCGACGACAGCGACGTGCTGTTGCCGACGAACTTCAGCACCCGCATGACCTGCTCGAAGGCCGAATTGTCGGCGGTGACGCCGTAGGAGACGGTCTGGTTGTCCGCGACCCGAACCGATGCGATTTCGCTGTCGCCCTGGTAGTAGCTGGCATCGGGCGTCGTCAGCGACCCGGTCCCCGTCGAAAAGCTGGTCAGATCCACCGGCGCGGTGTCGGTGCGGGCGCCGCTGAACACATACTGCCCATCATATTGTGTGTTGAGCAACCCGCCCATTTGCGACAGCGCCTGCTGGGCCGAGTTGATCACCGACGTTGTCGCCGTGCTGCTACCCGTCGTGGCGGCGCTGAGCTGGGTGCGCAGCTGCGTGATGATATTAGTCATCGTGCCGACTGCCGAATACATCACCTGCACCTTGCTGTCGGCGACATTGGCGGCGTCGATGTAGGACTGCGAACGCGTCACCGAGACCTGCAGGTTGAATCACGCGCTCCGCGTCGGCCCCATAGCCGGCGAAATCCTGCGATTTCTGCCCGGAGGATTCCTGCACCTGCTCATTGGCCATCACAGCCTGCATCCGCAGGGCGCTTGCGATCATCTGGTCCGACAGCGCAACGGTGGCGACACGCATCACCATGACCGTACCCTCACTCTCAGCCCGCCGACTGCAGCGCGGTGATCAGTGACGAAAACATGCTGTTGATCACCTGAATCAGCTCGGAAGCGGCCGAATACTTGTTCTGCAGCGTGCTCAGGTTCGCGGTCTCCTCGTCGATATTGACGCCGGACTGCGAGGACAGCGAGTTCGCATTGTGTCGCGTAATCTCGCGTGCGATCCCTCACCGCCGGCCGCGTTGCCGATCGCCTGGTGCGGGATCAAGAGCACACGGCGGATGTACCGGGAAATATGCGAGCTTCCCTCGGGCATCAGCGCCGCCGAACTGGCGCGCCGTATCAGAGCGTTCCACGACGATTTCCGCGGCATCCCGCTGACCTACAGCCTGCACGGCATCCGCTTCCAACTCGCGACGGCGCCTGCTCAGTTGACAGCGGAGCCGGCGGTCGTTTCGCCGCCGCTCGCCGCTGCATCCTGAGCAGCGGCGCCAGGGCATTTTCGCGCAGGAGACAGCTTGTGCCCTGCGCGAAGCCAACGTCACCCCACTTGAGCGACCCGCGTTGACTGCTCAGTCGGCACCACCTGCGTCCTCCGCTCCAGCCCGGAGTTGATGCCGAGCCGATCGAGCAGCTCGGCGTCCCGGTCACGCTGCGGATTGCGCGTGGTCAGAAGCACGTCACCGATGAAGATCGAATTGGCGCCGGCGAGAAAGCAGAGCGCCTGCAACTCGTCGGTCATGTATTGCCGTCCGGCAGACAGCCGCACCACGCTCTGCGGCATCATGATGCGGGCAACCGCGACGAGGCGCACAAGGGCGATTGGATCCGGCCGCTCCGCGGTGGCGTTGACCGGCACGCCCTTGACCTCGTTCCAGAGATTGATCGGAACGCTCTCCGGATGGGTGGGCAGATTGGCGAGCAGCACGAGCATGCCGAGCCGGTCAGTGACCTGTTCACCCATGCCGATGATGCCGCCGCAACAGACCTTGATGCCGGCCTCGCGCACGTGGCTGAGCGTATCGATCCGGTCCTGCAACGTCCGCGTGGTGATGATCCGGTCGTAATGCTCCGGGGAGGTGTCGACGTTGTGATTATAGAAATCGAGCCCGGCATCGCGGAGCCGGCTGGCCTGCGCAGGCGTCAGCATGCCCAGCGTGACGCAGGTCTCCATGCCGAGGCCCTTGACAGCGCTGACCATCTCGCAGACCTGGTCGAGATCGCGATCCTTCGGATTGCGCCACGCCGCAGCCATGCAGAAGCGCTCCGCGCCGGCATCCTTGGCACGCTTCGCGGTCGCGATCACGTCCGCCTTGTCCATCAGGCGCGTCGCCTTCAGGCCGGTGTCGTAATGGGCGCTCTGCGAGCAATAGCCGCAATCCTCCGGGCAGCCGCCGGTCTTGATGCTGAGAAGGCTCGCGGTCTCGACATGGTTCGGATCGAAGTTGGCACGATGGACCGTTTGCGCGCGAAACATCAGGTCGGAGAACGGCAGGTCGTAGAGGATTTCGGCCTCGGCGCGGGTCCAGTCGTTGCGGACGGGCTCGGGATGATTCCCCGTGCCCTGTTTTGCGCCTGCGGTCTTGGTCATAACGCTCAGTCTCCGGTTTTCGACATTCACGCTCCTGGCAGCCTAATCTGCCAGAGCAGATGCATCTCAGCTGGAGATATGCGTCCATTCCATGGCGGACCGCAACCGCCCCTGCAGGGCGGCCACCGCGTCGCATATTCATGACGAGGTATTATCTGCCGATCCCGCGCCGGCCGGATGGCAGGATGTCCCCGGCGTCCGGCCGCGCGCTGGCTTAGGGCACGATCGGCGGGTGGTAGGCGAAGGTGGCCATCAGGATCGCGGCCAGCAGCATCACGATCGGGAAGTGGATGAAGAACTGCACCGACGTATAGCCGATCAGATCCTTCGACTTCAGGCCGAGAATACCGAGCAGCGGCAGCATCCAGAACGGGTTGATGAAGTTCGGCAACGTCTCGGCGATGTTGTAGACCATCACCGTCCAGCCCAGATGCGCGCCGATATCGTTGGCCGCCTTCATGATGTAGGGCGCCTCGATGATCCACTTCCCGCCGGCCGAGGGCACGAAGAAGCCGAGCAGCGCCGAATAGATTCCGACCAGGAACGAGAATACGGTGGAGTTGCTGGAGGCGCCGACGAACCAATGCGCGATGGTGTCGGACAACGTCGTGCCATGGCTGTTCGGCACCTTGGTCAGGATCTGCGCGATGCCGGCATAGAACGGGAACTGCAGCAGCACGCCCGAGACGCTTGGCATGGCCTTGGAGAACGACTCGATCAGGCTGCGCGGACGCCAGTGCAGCACGATGCCGAGGATGAGGAAGACGAAATTGTAGGTGTTCAGCCCCGACAACGTGATCAGCGGATTGCCGGACTGAAACGTCTGCCACATCCAGCCGCAGGCGAGAACGGCAATCAGGATCGTCAGGATCGGGCTGAACTCCAGCCAGTCGCCGGGGCGGGCCGGTTTCTTCGCTTCGATGCGATCGTCTCCGAGAGCGACGCCGAGATCCTCCGCGGTCTTTGCCTGTTCAGGCGCCGGCGTCGTGAAATAGCAGATCACCGCCGAAATCACCGTCACCGCCACGACGGTGACCATGTTCTGCCAGGTCAGGATGGTTTCGGAGAATCCGATGACGCCGGTGATCGGCAGAAGAGACGCAGGAATGCTGCCGGCATTGGCCTGGAGCTGCGCGGCCGACGACGTGATGCCGAGGGTGAAGCCGCAGCCGAGCCCGAGATAGCCGGCGGCTCCGGCCGCACGGTAGTCGAGCCGGATGTCCGAGCGTCGCGCGATCTCGCGCACGAGCAGACCGGAGAAGATCAGGCTCAGGCCCCAGTTCAACAGCGACAGGAAGATGCTGAGCATGCCGACGAAGACCACCGCGCCGCGGCCGGTCTTCGGCAGGCTTGCGAGACGCGCAAGAAGCGCGGCCACCGGTGGCGACATCGCGACGACATACCCCCCGATGGCGACCAGGGCCATCTGCATGGTGAAGGGGATCAGATTCCAGAACCCGTCGCCAAATGCACGGCTGACCGCAAGCGGCGAGCCGCCATGCAGGATCGCGCCAACGGCAACCGCAATCACAGCGATCAATACGAAGACATAGGCATCCGGAAACCAGCGCTCCGCAAAAGACACCAGGGCCTGCGAAAATCGCGCCATGATGTTATCAGCAACCGGTTTTTGCAGGCTCATGGTCTGATCGTGCGTTGCATTCGTCATCAATCTGATCCCCCTTCTGGTGACGCGGTTACAGCCTTCAGTCTGTGTTGATATTCAAAGCGCGAGCGTGAGATCGGTTAAGGGCACCGCCTGGCAGGCAAGGCATTGCCTCTCGCTTCCATCGACGGGACCGAGGTGCGTGAAGTCTCCGTCGACGACCTGCACCGCGCAGCTCTCGCATTGACCGACGCGGCAGCCGCTTGGCAGCGCGACGCCGACCGCATTCGCGGCGTCGAGCAGCGTCCCCTGCTCCGGCCCCCAGGAAAAGCTCTGCTCGCTGTGGGCGATCCGGATGGTGCGCGGGACAAGATCGCTCGGGACAACCGGCGGCGACACGAAACTCTCGGCGAAGATGTCGAAGCGCGGCACGCCGAGCGCAGCCACTGCCTCGATCTGAGCCGTAACGAACTCCGGCGAGCCGCAGATGTAGACAAGCGGACGCCGCGCCGACAGCGGCTTGACCAGCTCAAGATCAAGACGACCTGTGCGCAACGGACCGCAATCAACGTGATCCTGCGCAAGCGGCGCGGAATAGAACGTCACCCGCTTCAGCTCCGGCGTGGCATCCTCCAGCTCGGCAAGCCGTTGTGCGAAGGGATGCTCGCGGCTGGAGCGACAGCCGTGGAGCAGCAGGATCTCGGGAACGCGGTCCTGCCGCGCAACGCGCTGCAGCGTCTCGAGATGGCTCATGAACGGCGTGATGCCGATCCCCGCCGCGAGGAAGACAAGAGGCCGCGGCCCCTTCAAGGGCGGTGTGAAGATGCCAGCCGGCGGCTTCAACACGATTTCGTCGCCGACGGCGAGACCATGCAGGCGATCCGGCATGAAGAACGGCGCGTCGCTGCTGCGCGTTTCGTCAACGAAGCGCCCTTTCACCGCGATCGAAAGGACGCCGGGCGTGTCGCCTGGCCCGGTCAGGGAATAGGCACGCCCCTCCCGAGAACCGGGCAGCGATGTCATGACGTGCTGGCCGGGCAAGAAATCCGGCAACGGACCGTTGTCATGCGGCAACAGGTCAAACGCCACAACATTGCCGGCTTCAGTGCGCCGGCCGCCGACCACGAACCGCCGTTGGCCGCTCCACACGCCGCGGCTTGCGATTGCGTCGCGCCTGATGTCGCAGACCGTCGCGCGCAGCGGAACGGAGCCGCTGACGGGATCGCGCGCATCGTCGTGCAGCACGGCGTTGATGTTGCGCGTGCCAGTGCCGGCCGCCGCGGAGCGATCGCGGCCAAGCGGCGGACAGTCCTCCCACCAGCCGAATTCGGCAACGACCACGCGCTCGTCGAGCGCCGCATTGAGACGCACCTTCAGGCGCACGGCGCCGCCGCGCGTCTGCACCACGGCCCAATCGCCCTCGACAAGCCCGCGCCGCGCGGCGAGCTGCGGACTGATCTCGACGGCGGGATCGGGTGACTTTCGCCGCAGCGAGGCGATGTGCCGATATGACGTGTGAACGAACCATCCGCTCTTGGCCGTGGTGAGCACGAGCGGATAGTGTTCGTCCGCCGCCGCGAACGGGCTGCCGGCGGGTTCGACATGATCGGGCAAGGGATCATAGCCGTGCCCGAGCATGAGCTCCGAATAGAGCTCGACGCGGCGTGTCGGCGTTGCAAAGCCCGTCACGGTCCCATCGTCCCGCGCCGCGGCGTATTTCTCGTCGCGGACGCTCTGCGGGAAGCGGCGTCCCTCGGGATGGCCGCGCAAGTCGTCGACGCCGATCCCAAGCGGCGCCAACTGGTAATTCCAGCCGGCCTTGATATCGCCTCCGAAGAACAGCTCATCCATCCCTAGCTTCAGCGCGAGCGCCGCTGCGATCTCGTAGTCGGCCTTCACGTCGCCGACCGGTTCGACCATGCGCGGGCGAAATTGCACGGTTTCGACCGCCTCCTGCGTGATTTCGAAGCCGATCTTGAGCGCATCGCGCTCCCACGGCGTGCTCGCCGGCAGAACGAAATCGGCGCTCTCCGCGGTCGGGTTCATGAACATGTCGATATGAACCTGGAATTCGAGCGCGTTCAGCGCTTCGCGGTTTCGTTCCGAATGCCCCTGCGAGACGACGAAATTGGTGCCGAAGGCGACCAGCGCGCGCACCCGGTAAGGCTCGCCATCGAGCGCGGCCCTGCTGAAATCCCGCGCCGTGATCCATCCTTTGGCCGGCGGGCCGAGCGGCAGTTCGGCAAGGCCAAGCGCCTTGGCCTGCTGCTCCGGCGGCAGGATGTTGTAGTCGTTGAGCGCGCGGGTCGGCGGCGGGACCGGCCAGCGATTGCCGCCCGGCCGATCGCAGGCGCCCGTCAATGCATAGAGCGTCGCGATCGCGCGCTCGATCCCGGTCGCGTTGGTGTGCTGGCCGACGCCGGTCCAGGAGTGGTAGGCGAGCCGTGGTCGACCAGCGAACAGCGCGTTGAACGCTTCGATGTCATCGATAGGAAGCCAGGTCAGCGCTGCCACACGCTCAGGCGTGTAATCGGCGACCCGCGCGGCCAGCAGTTCGTACGCCGTCGCTGCCGAGATCAGGCGGCCGTCGCGCCCGCGGATAGACAATGTTCCGCGCAGTTGACCGCCGGTCTCCGGCGCGTAACGGGTATCGCAGGGCACAGGTGAGCCCGCCGCATCCAGGCGAACGAAGTTGTCCGGCGCGCCATCCGACCACAGCGCGTCGGCGTGGAGAAAGCGTCCGGTCGCGCGATCAACCAGCAGAGGCCCGTTGGTCCATCCGTTGACGAATTCCGCGTCGTAAGCGCAGGTCGCGATGAGGTGACGGATCGCGCCCAGCGCCAATGCGGCATCGGCGCCCGGGCGGATGCGCAGCCAGAGATCCGCCTGCTCGCCCGACCCGTTCGGCTTGGGATCGACGACCACGACCTTTGCGCCGCGTCGCCGCGCGTCGGCGATCCGCGTCGCCTGGGCGAGCCAGGTGCGGGCCGGATTGTGGCCCCACAGCACGATCGCATCCGCATTGTCGTAATCGGGGAAGCCGATGCCCAGGCCGAAGGTCAGGGCATGGGCATAATCCTTGTGCCAGCCGCAGATCTCGACCGCGTAGATCAGGTTGGGACTGCCGAAGCCGCGGATGAAGCGCTTGACCCACTCGAAGCTGTCCACCATCGGCGTGCCGCTCGGCGTGGTGACGCCAAAGGCGACCGCTTCGGCGCCGCTCTGGGCACGGATGGTGCCGAGCCGCCCAGCGATCTCGGTCAGCGCCTGGTCCCAGGACACCTCGACCCAGCCGGGGTCGGCTGCATCGCGCGGGTTGGTGCGCTTGAGCGGGACTGTCAGGCGCCGCGGGCTCGCCACGATTTCCGGCGCCGCACGCCCCTTTGCGCAGAGCGCGCCTCCGGTCGGATGGTTACTTAATACCTCTACACCGACAAGGCGCCCGTCCTCGACGACGCTGAGGGCACCGCAGCGCGAGCGACAAATAGCCGGGCAGCCGCTGTTTCATCTTGGTCTCGCAATCCAGCGCGGGTCAATTGTAACGCATCTTTGTAATGCGTTACACATTTACGTCACACACTACCAGCCTCGTCAAGACTAAGTAATAATCAGAGACGAATCGGAATTCCCAACGAGAGGCGGCCGCGACCACCCATAGACCAGAATTTGCGAGAGCAGGTGCTGCAGCGCGTGCGCGCCGAGATCATTTCCGGGCAAAGTGCGCCCGGCACGATGTATTCGGTCCCTAGCTTGGCGGCGAGCCTCGGCGTCTCCTCGACGCCAGTGCGGGAGGCGCTGCTGGAGCTCAGCCGGGGCGGGCTGGTCGAGCCGATGCGCAATCGCGGCTTCAAGGTCGTGGAGCCGACGCTGACCGAGTTGCGCAACCTCTTCGACATGCGCGAGGTGCTGGAGCTGCACGCGGCCGCGCTGGTCGCCGCCAATCCCCCGCAGGATCTACCCGCGGTGCGTGAGTGGGCCGACCAGATCGCGAAGGCCGTCGCGACCGACGACGTCCAGCTCTATCTGGAAGCCGACCGAAACTATCATCGCGAGTTCATTGCGGCCGCCGGCAACGACTTGCTGACCGAGATGGTGATGGGCCTGCGCGACAAGATGCGGCTCTACGGCATCAGCTCGCGCGCCGGCCTGGAGCGGCAGCAGGCGTCGGTCCCCGAGCACTATCGGCTGATTGAGCTCGCCCTTGCCGGCGAGACCGAGGCGCTGACGACCCTGCTGAGGAGCCACATCCGGTCCTGGGAGCCGATCTTCGTCGACGCGCTGCTGCGTTCGAAGGAATACGCCCGCGAACCGCTGTTGAGACAGGCGCGCAGCTGACAACGGCGATCCGATGCCACCGCCAGCGCTCGCACGCCGCGACGGATCGTCGTGACCTTCGATCTGCGGAAAATAAAACAGGCCCTTGACGGGCCATCACTTGAGAGTGGTGGGCGCACCAGGGCTCGAACCTGGGACCCGCTGATTAAGAGTCCTGCATTTATCCGCCTTATCAATTAGTTGGCAGCAAACCGACGGCCTGAGGGGCCATTGATTCGATTCGAGAAATTCGAACTCTTCAAACTATCGGAGCATCCGACCGCGCTGACATTTCAGACTAACGAGGATTACCGCCGCCCCCGGACATGCCGCGGGGTGGGTAACTTAGGGGATCGGGTCTAAAGGTCATTCCTCGCCTACTTCTCTCTGCTGGCTTTTAGCCCGGCCTCGATCAGAGCCCGGATCGCGTCCGACAGGTTCGGGATGGGCCGCTGTTTCGCCCGCCACTTCTCAATGGCATCCAGCATCGTCTGATTGAACCCGATGATCTTCTTCACCGGGTAAAGCTCGGTACGCGGCACTGCACCCTCCAAAAATATTTCGCATATATCGCATATGTCTTATTGACGCATATAGAGCATATATCTTATATTTCATTCGAGAGCAAGCCAACCCGGAGACAGCCAATGCCCAAGCGCACCAAAGCCACCATCAAGGACACCCGCGCCCCGTTCGCGATCTTCCTCGATCAGCAGAGCATCGACGAAAACCTCCCCTGCGCGATCCGCGAAACGAAGATCATCGCCGACTATCGGAAGGACGGCGACGAAGCCTCGCTCTGGACCGCGCTGACAGAGTTGCAGTGGGACTACGCATCCATTGAAGCCGTGATCGCGAACCGCTCCTACCAGCCGCGGACGATCTACGGTCTCGCCTCATCATTTTAAGCCCTCAACCCGGAGTGACAGCCATGCTGCGGCTTTCTCAGTTCATCAAAGACCCGATGGTCCGTGCAGCCTTCGAGCGTGCCGAGCGGGACAACCCGCCGGCTCCGGTGCAAACGCAGCGCCCTGCCCCGAAACTCAGTGGTGGCGAAGCTGTGCGGGTTCTGGAGGATGCTTAGAGACTTGCCCCACCTCACACGGATGAACGACCATGCCCAAACTCTACATCAAGGAATTCTCGAAGGTCCTGAACGGTGTCGGGGTCGAACCGGCCTATAATCAACCTCCGATCGAAATCGGCAGTGCGTCAAATGCGTCTGATGCACTGCAACTTGACACCGTGCTGGTTCGAATTTGGACCGACGTTGACTGCCACTTCGTCGTCGACTGTCCGACTGATGACAAAGATCCGATTGCAACGATCAAAGATGCTCCGTTGACCGCCGGGAGTGAAGCGGCGTTCGCGATTTGGGAAGGCGGACTCAAGATCGCGGTCATCGCGAAGGACGGCCGGCTTTCTTGAGCCGTCTTTTCTCTCTTTCGGCTCGTTCTTGCTCCACAAACTCGCGTCTCTTGGTCGTCAAATTGGCCAGTGCCTTGTCCAGAGCCATGTTGGCAATTCGCTCCCCGGTCAGTCCAAACGGCAACGGCGGCTCTGGTTGAGGCGCCTTCCAACCATCCATTGGATGCGGCTTGGGTTTCACGCGACACTTCTCGCGCATCTCGGCAATTGCTTTTAGGGAAACGTAGTCCTTGCCGGCAATTCGCTCCATAACCAGGCGACCTTTTTCGGCCTCGCGTCTCAAGCCAGCGGCAGTCATTCCGCCATTCGGGAACGCCAAGGCCGCGGCGTCCTTAAGTCGCAGCGGAGTGTCGTCGGTCCAGTCGATGGTCATCGCGCGACCTTCCGGGTTGCGTATCGACGCTCCCATTCCTCCTCAGCCGCTTGGGCTTTGCGCGCCGCATTTTCACGCTCCCACTTCTGCCAGGCTAATTCCGCTTCATCCGTAGCCGGTGACGCTATCCCCGACGCTTTGTTGAGCGCCAGGTCGATCGCGTGGCGATCCCATCGACGTGTACCGGTGATTGGTGACGGCATGATTCCGGCCCCACTTGGAGAATGTCACCCTTGTAACGCCGCAATAAGCCGCGGCGTCGGCACCAGAAAGCAAACGGGGTTCTACCATAGGGCGGCAACGTAACGCCGATTCGAAATCACGAAAAGTACTTATTTTACAGCGGTTTTGCTACGTTGATGTAGTTAGTCACCTCCAGGTAAAGTGCTTGCGCTCGCGTCGGGGTTGCGGGATGATGTGGCTTTAAACCAAAGCCAATTTTCAACGCGAGTTCTCCAGATGATTTTGATACCGTTCCGTTGCTCAACGATAGCAATACCGGCATTTGCAGCCACCCTGTTTCTAAGCGCCAGCTTGATGTTTCTCGTCGAGCCAATGGTAGCGAAGATGGTGTTGCCAAAACTGGGCGGGGCCGCAGCAGTCTGGAGCACATGCCTCGTTTTCTTCCAAGCCATGCTGCTACTTGGCTACGCCTACGCTCATTTCTTAACGAGACTATCATCGCGAGCAGCCCAGGTTATTCTTCACGTTTGCATCCTGTTGCCGATAGCGGCCACTGTGCTTCCATTAGCGCTTGGCGCCGACGGCCCCTCAGCAGAGCAATCCCCCATCTGGTGGCTTTTGCTGCGCCTCACCCTGGCGTGCGGGATCCCCGTGTTTTTTATTTCGGCGACCGCCCCGCTTCTGCAGCATTGGTTTGCGGATGGCGATCATAAGGGAGCGCACGATCCATACTTCCTTTATGCCGTGAGCAACGCCGGCAGTCTTCTAGCGCTGCTTGCATATCCACTGATCGTTGAGCCGTTGCTGCCACTTGACCTGCAGGCGACACTTTGGTCCGCCGGATTTGCAGCGCTAACTCTAGGTGTCGCCTTGTGCGCGGCAATCATGTTGTCACACAAACGGCTGGACGCGCCGAAGCGAGTCATTGAAGAAAGGACAGCCGTCGGCGCGCGAGACCGCTTAGCGTGGACGGTGCTCGCGTTTATTCCCTCGTCTCTACTGCTCGGAGTCACCCAACATATCGCCGCGGACATTGTGTCCGCGCCGTTGCTATGGGTGTTTCCACTGATGCTGTATCTTCTGACATTCATTTTTGCCTTTGCGCGACGGCCGCCCTTGCCTCATGCAATCATGCTACGCGCGCTTCCGATAATGCTAATTTTAGTTGTGATGACCAGTGGTGCTAGCGGCAATTTGCTTCCCCTTCCAATGGCCTTAGCTTTCCACCTCGGCTGCTTCTTCGTCGTCGGTATGGTCTGCCATGGGGAGCTAGCAAAACGGCGGCCACCCACCACGCAACTGACCGGATTCTATTTCTTTCTCTCGTTGGGCGGTGTTTTGGGCGGCGTCTTTAATGCGCTGATCGCACCGTTCATCTTCAACGGCATATGGGAATATCCGCTAGCATTGATCGCAGCGTGGCTGATCAGGCCCCGGATGCCTGCCGACAAACAGCGCAACCTGCCGATGGATATTGTGCTGCCCTTGCTGCTGTCGGCGGGTTTGCTGATTGGTCGAAGCATCCTCGTTGGAGCCATCAGTTCGGGACCGCTATCGATGGTGCTCCTTTACGGGCTGTATCTTGTGCCCGCGTTGGCGCTAGTAAATTTCTCCCGAAGGCGATGGCGCTTCGGTCTTGCCATTGCACTCATTCTGCTTTTTCAATTGATGCCTCATAATACAGGAAAGCAGATCATCGCCGAGCGAAGCTTCTTCGGCGTTCATCGGATCGAGCTGATTTCCGATGCGGAGACGCCGACCCTCGTCCTCATGAACGGCACGACACTGCACGGGGCTAAGAGTTTGCGGTCGGATGAAGCCACGCTGCCGATGACGTACTATAGCAAGGAAGGTCCCTTCGGCCGCTTCTTCAACGCATCAGCCCCGGACAAAGTGCGACATGTCGCAGTTATCGGATTGGGCACAGGCGCCCTCGCTTGTTACGCGAAAGATCGGCAGGACTGGACCTTCTATGAAATCGATCCGGTCGTTGAGCGGCTGGCGCGAGACCGTTTCCAATTTTTAGAAAAGTGCGCCCCTGCTGCGCGCGTCGTGTTGGGCGATGCTCGGATGACCATCGGACATGCGCGGGACGGCGCCTACGATGTGCTGATCGTCGACGCATTCAGTTCGGATAGCATCCCGATGCATTTACTGACTCGGGAAGCTCTCGCGCTTTATATGCGAAAGCTAGCGCCGGGCGGACGGCTCTTGTTCCACATCAGCAGTCGAAGACTAAACCTGGCTCCCGTGGTCGGAGCCTTGGCAGCAGACGCGGGCTTCCCAGCACGAATATTGTCTGACAGCCCGCCTCCTGGCACGTCGCCCTTGCGACGCTCGGCGGCGCTGGTAGTCATAATCGCTGCTCAAACCAGCGACCTTGACGCCTTATCAAGCAAGGATGGCTGGAAAGCGCTTCCGCCGGCACAACCTAAGTATCTCTGGACCGATCAGCGCGCCGACATTTTACGGGTGATCAGTTTCTGATTGTGCTCGATGGGTCAATCGCATGCCACGCTCTCCTCGCGTCGGCACCTACATCCCCCACTTGCTCTTGAGATAAGAATCCAGCAGGGCGACGGTGGCTGCGTCGTGATATCCTGTCGCGATGCCGATCTCGGCAATCGCACCGTGGAAATAGTGGCCGAAGATGCTCGCATCTCGCGAACCACCGACGACCAGGTCACCTGTAGCCGCAAAGGTACCGGCGGACGTCACCGTGGCAGATGCAACACCATCCACATAGATTGTCATCGTACCGTCGGCTTTTACCGTTGCTATGACGCGACGGGGTGTCCCGTAGCCAACCGATGTTGACGGAGTTTGCAGGGAGTTTCGGACGAAAAGTGCGTTGCTTGTTTGGGCATCCCGCGCAAGAGCGAACGAGCCGACGTTCTGGTCATCATGAGACTGCCCGGTCGCCGTGTATGAGATCAGGCGCCCGCTCTGATCCATAAAGAAGCCGGTTTCGAAAGAGGCCGCAGCAAAAACGGTCAGCGTGCTGCCGCCCCCGAATACGAAGCTTGCCTTTCTCAGGGCCTGCTGGCCGTTCCCGCTGAACACCATCGCAGGATGACTGCCGTTAAATCCGGTCGCACTATAACTCGGAGTGCCTGAACCAGGGTCACCGAGATTGTTCCCATGTCCGCTCTGATCGGCGATGCTCAGGATCGCATTATCGGTGCCGTTAACCGCGAGTGTCATGCTGTCGAAGATGCTCGCATCCCACCATCCGATCAGCCCGGTCAGCTCTGGAATCGGCGTTAGCGGTATGGTCGGCGGCGGTGTGGTCAGCGCCTCCACGTCGCATCGAAGGATCGATTCTGCGGTGAATTCGACCATGTAGATTTCGCCGGTCATTGCGCGATCTCCTCATCCGCGATCGAGTCAGCAAATCCCCGCGAAAGCGTCTCGTCGGCGCCCCACTTACGTCCCTCACGCATCCAACTGCGCGCAACCTCTTCCGAAATGCCGAGCCGAGCTGTTAGCAGGGCCGCTACCTTGTCGTCGCTGGCCAACAGCGACTCGTTGATAACGTCCTTATCTGCCTCGGGCATCTGTTGAATCGCGTCCCATTGCTCACGCACATAAATGCGGGCGGCGCGATGGATCAACACCGTTCCGTGAGGAACAATGCTTCGCCGGTCTGCCGCCAGCGCAATGAGCACTGCGGCACTCGAACAGCGCCCGACAATGCGCGCGCTTACTCGAAACGGATGCTGCAAAAGGGCGAGCGCGATCGGCAGAGCATCGTCTTCCCGACCGCCAGCGCAATCTATCCGGCATTCGATACTGCGATTGCCGGCGCCTCGGATGGCCTGGAGATAGGCAAGAGTATCGCGGCGGGGCATTTTTCCCGCCGCCACGTCCTCACCCGCCGGCACGGGTGAGTGAAACTCCAACACCAAAGACGGCCCGACGCCTTCCGGCCGGTCCGTCGGGTTGGGAAAGACTGGCAGAGGCATCGGCACGCTTCGCGGCGTCGCGCGGACGCAATAGATCTCGGACATTCAGAGGATCCCTTAATGCAGCGCGTCGATAATTACGCTCCAACTGGCCGACGTATTTGACGTGGTGAACGACAAGCCAGAAGCCGGCGAAGAAATCGTCTCATAAAACGCCTGTATGTAGGCGAATTGCGATCCGCCACCATTTTGCTGAGGCGCTCGAACGGCCGTGGTACCGGGCGGCAATGTCACGACGATACTTCGCCACGATCCCCAAGAACCGATGATCATGCCAGGGTTATCTGTGCTTACTCCGCTGACGGTCAGACTCGTGTTGAATGATGTAGCGCCCGTATCAGCATTAGCCGACGGCAAAGACGCATTTGTGTCCCATGGCGACGATATATTCGAGCAACCATTGACGCCGAACACCTGATAAGCTGCATCGTCAATTGTGCCAGTCATCGTTATGGTGATGACCTCTGACGATAGCGCCGCGCTTGCCGGAGCCCACCATATCTCATGAGTGCTCGGGACCGGCCCGGCAGCGGTATACGTCCACGAATATCCCTTACGCTTGGCCCACGTAAGATGCGGAGACGTGACGCTGGAGATCGTCTGCGCGGCTCCTCCAGAGTGCTCGGCATAAAACATCAGAACGATAACGTCGTTCGCCTTTGTAGTCGTCAAGGTGACGGTGCCGGTGTTGGTCCCGCTAAACTGGCCGCCCGCCGTTCCGTCGATCGTC
Organism: Bradyrhizobium sp. ISRA464; assembly: GCF_029910095.1. Taxonomy (NCBI): domain Bacteria; kingdom Pseudomonadati; phylum Pseudomonadota; class Alphaproteobacteria; order Hyphomicrobiales; family Nitrobacteraceae; genus Bradyrhizobium; species Bradyrhizobium sp. ISRA464. Next base: position 6,139,652 of record NZ_CP094526.1, read on the forward strand.
AACGTCGCGCCGCCGGCCGTAGCCGCTTCAGCGAACATCAACATCTGCATGTTAGTCGCCATTAGACCTGTCCCCCTGATTGTGTTTAACTAGCTTTTCGGATCGACCACTTCCAAAGCCTGCTTGAAGGCTAGTCCCGTAGCATGCACGAGGAACGGCGCGTACTGACGCATCGCTCCGTAGCCAAGGGCTGGCCCGAATATTAGCGTGAGCCCGTGCGCAATGAACTCCAACCCAGCCTCGTGCTTGTGATCGGGCGATAGCTCCGCGGCAAAACGGGCCGCGATCTCTGCGTGGTTCAAGCCCGCATTGTTATCTTGTTTGATCATGCGACAAGCTTCCGAGCGTTGGCGGGCGCGTTATTGTTCAAAGGGTTCCGGAATGACTGTTGCCGCTCAGCCCGCCAATGGAGCCAACCCACGTAGCGCTCGACAGGTGTCGGCTCAATCCGCGCACCCACTACGTCCGGCCACGTGTGAATTCGCCGTTGCCTTACATTATGCCTGGTTACGGTGGTCAACGTGGCAAAGCCGCCGACCAAATGGTGTCCTGTTCTTTCGAACCTATGACGTCGTTGCAGTTCCATGATCTGCAAGAGATCAATTTCAGGAACGAGTTTGTCCGAAGCGGTGAGCGACGTCGGAAAGAGTGCCTGAGACAGGTCCGGCACCGGGTTGAAATGGATTCCGATCGGGTGAAGTTCGCTAACGACGAACGGTCGAAGCAAATGGGGGTCGTTGCTCTCTTCGTAATCCGCCATGTGATCCATCGAGATCGTGAAGCCTTCAGGACGACGACGACGCTTTGACCAACCGACGACCCAGGCCATGCAGGTCACACGGCTCCATCTCGTGATGGTTCGGGCATGACGATCGAACAACTCTTGCAAAACCGGACCAATCCCGGCTTTAAGATCATCGAATGATCTGAAGTTGTCGCGGATGGCATCAAACACGATCGGCTGCCAACTCGTCGGCCCTAGCGTCGTGATTGCGCATCCCAAGTCGGGAAATGCTTTCGTCTTCTCCCGAAAGTTTGCAACAATCCCGTCTTCGAAGTACTCAGCACCATCGGTTAGAAGATGGATGCGATCTTTCTGCCGCAACATGATAACTGCAGACATAAATTTATCCTCGTCCCTCTAGGGTTTGAATGGCCCGCGCCACAACCGATTGATCAGTGGGCTTTTCGAGAGCGAGAGCGACCGATTGGCCGACGTCGCCCCACTGCGTGCTGATCTCTTTGACGCGCTGATTGTAATTTGCGGCCTTCTCTTGCGCGTCTTGGAGCGCGGCAATTTGATTTTGGAGTGCCGTGACGGCGTTATCGTCTTGACCAAGTGACCTGCTCACGCCGGGTGTGTCCTGCGCGGCTTGCAGTGCGGTCAATGCCTTTTGCAGACTATTAATCTGATCAATCTGCGGAATGACCGATTTGACGACAGCGTCACCGGCCTCGGACATGGCATTAAGCTGCCCGCTAATCCCCTTAGCGCTGAATGCATCCATCTTCTTCTGCAGAGCATCGATCTGCGCGTCGAGGTCAGCAAGTTGCTGCGATTTGCCGCCCGCGAGAGCACCGGTATTCAGGAGGCCATAGCCGCCGGCATTCGAACCGACGAGACTCGGAGAGGCCGCCGCCGCCGCCCGCTGTGCCTGCAACTGCGCGAGCTTATCGGCGTCAGACGTCGTATTCGGGGCGCCGTGGAAAACGTTGCTGATGACGTTGGCAAACCCCTGATACGCCTTGGTCAGAACGCCGACGCTGTCGGCTGCCTTCTGATTGGCGGGAGCCATCGCGTTGAGAACGACTTGTATGGCCCCGGATCGATCCCCGGCGAGTTCGAGCGTCCGGATGTATTCCAATGTACCGGAATTCAGGCCCCCGTAGGTCTGGTCGATCTTCTCTGCACCCTTAACCAGATCCCCGCTCAGCGCATCGGCGAATGTTTTCGTTGCGGCCGTTGCGTCCTGGCCAGTCAAGACCGCGTAACCATGGATGGCGTCGCCAACACCCTTCAAACCCTGAACCGCGATGTTACCGGTCTTCGTAAACTCGATCGCGACGTTTCGAGCCTCGCTGATGGTGAGACCGGTCGCCGACGAATTCGCCCTCGCGAAGTTGTTGAGATCCGTCGAGGTGGCTCCGGTTCGGGCACCGATACCGATCAGAGCCCGGTCAACCTGCGCGGAGGATTCCGACCAGCTATTGCCGAGGTAGAGCGCACCAGCCGCCAGTGCGGCCGTTGCCGTTACGGGGTTGACCAGCGACGACACGAGGCGTCCGGCCATGGTGGCAACACCGCTGAACGCGCCCGCCAGGCCACCTTCACCCGAGGCTGCGTAGGTCAGGTGATTCATCTGAGCGGTGAGCGCCTGCGTTACCGGCACACCCATACCGATCTGCTCGATCGAGCCGCGGATCGCGTGAAACAGCGACATGCTCTGCGTCGAGAGACCGGCATGTGACGCGGCGAGCGCATCCGTGGCGGTCTTGGCGGCAGTCATGCCGGTCGACATTGAAGCGAAGCTTGAGTTGACGCGATCGGCGTTCGTAACCGACGCTCCAACGTTCTTTACCGCCGTGCTGGCCTTGGTGCCAAAATCTTCCGCAGCCTTGCCGGCGGAATTGGTCGTAACGACGAGCTTGTCGAGTTTCGCGTTCGCATCGTCGATGCCGTTCGTCGTTACGGCAATACCGAGTGTTGCAAGGTCGGTCACTGATGTTGCCCCTTAATCATGCCGCCGAAGACGCCGGCCAAATCGAACTTCATTGGTTGGCCGGGGCATTTTGCGAGAGCTTTCAGCCAATGCTCCGGAAGATGATCGCGCTCGATTGGCGGGTCGAACTTTTCATCCGCCGGCCACTGCTGACCATCTTTCGAGCGGCCCCAAATTGAAATTGACATGATGCGTCCGTCAGACTCGCACATCGTGAATATCTTCGACCGATCGGCGTCGATCTGAGCGACCTCAAGGGACCTGATGCGATCCTTCAATCTGCTCACGCGGGCTCCCCCAGCGCTGCTATTTGCTCGTCGGTCCACTTCCCAAGTTCCACACCAAGCAGATCGGCGCGCGGTGAAACGAAGACGATTTCGATGGGCGGTGCATTGCGGCGTGTGCGCGTAATGCACCCAATGCCAAGTACGATCGGCTTGCTGCGGATGGGGATGCCTATACTGTCCAGGTTCGGAGCTACAATGGTGTTGAGGATGGTCACTCGCCGCCATCGCTTCGGAGCGTGCTTCTCTGCTTCCTTGAGCCGGTGATCAGTCAGGCGTATGCGACGCATAGCGCTCCTCGATTGCTGCCACGCGCCGCTCCAGCTCGACCGTATCGACGGCCGAGCAGTACCGATCCAAGGTCGCGGCGATCGCAGCGCCCTCCTCCGGTGAAATGCGCCCCTTGGCGACGGCATTGATCAGGAAAGCGTGCGCCGCTGGCACATCGGCAAGAGTTTTCACCCGCGGGAAATCCGGCAACTCGATGCGGGCACCCTTCCGGACCGGCGCCAGGCGATCGATGACCATCTTAATGGCGGGTGAATCGCCTGCTTTTGCCAACTCAATTGCCTTCCTGGCGATTGCCTCCGCTTCACCTTCGAACAGCGCTTCGAGTGCCACTGTCCGCTTATTGCGCGATCCGCGCGGACGCCCCGGTGGGCGAGCCGGTGGCGTGATCGGCTCGGGCGGAGGTGGCAGAACAATCGGCGGGGGCTGCGGAATCATATTTGGAGGATCAATCGACAAGTTTCCATCCGTCTCGGATCTTCTCCGCCCTCCCCATGGGGTCTAATTTGTCCCAATCGGCGCGATAGATCTGGTTGCCGCTCAATGCGGGCCTAACTTTCTTAGGGTCCGGCACGATGCGATAACCCGACTTGATCAAGGTCGCGCGCTGCCTTTGATCGAGACCGTCAAAGGTCGATCGCGTGACGAACGGCGCAGGCGCGAGTGGATCGTAGGTCATTTCCTCAATTCCTTGCTGTCGGCTCATGGGGTAGCGCTGTCGGCGAGGCTCTTGAGCCATTGGTCGCGGTCTTCGATCCGAATGACCGATCGGCAGCCGATCCTGGTCACACGAGGACCACGGCCGTCCTTGATCAACTGATAGAGGAGCGATTTGGACACGCCGGCCGACACGGCGGCCTCAGGAATGCTTAAGGCGGCGATAGTGGACGACATTGAGTGTTTCCCATCCGATGAAGTTCATCTGGACAGAATTGTCTCACAGGAAGCTGCGCACGTCACCGCGTCGAAGTTTGAACAATTAACGACCGTTAGTAACTGCGTTGTCGAATGACTCGCCAAGCCGGCGACCACTTCTGCATCAAGCGGAGCATAGTATCTTCGTTACGACCGGAGGCTCTCGGATCATTCTCGGCAGCCCATGTGGCAGCTTCCATTTGAGAATCGGTCGACGACGTAACGTAGTCGCCTTTACCGAAAGTGATGCGATCTAGCATAGCGAATGCAAGCTCGCGATCCGCCGTGTTCTTAGCGGCTCCATACCCCGGTGATCCCTCCGGATGCAGTTCTCCCGAAAGCAGTTCCGCAAGCATGAGACGAGAGGCGCGATCTAACGTCTTTGCTCTAAGCAAACTGATCAAAGTAGTTGTGGCATTGGACGCGGCCTCTCGAAGTTTTCGGCCTCGTTTTGAGAACGCCCTTCCGGCGTTCAAGACCAGTGCTCTAAATTCGTCGTCTATCGGTACCGGCACCTTCTTCGGCCGCCCGCGCGGCGGAACACATCTTCCTGCAATTAGATCGGCTAATAGGGCTTGCGAATTAGCCGGAAGCACTTCATCGGAGAGAAGTTTCAAAATGAGTGGTTTCAGCGGACCATTACGCGTAGCCTTCCGCAGATCGGCGCCTCGAAACGCATCGCGTGCTACCATTATGGCTTGCGCCAAAACAGAATCACGCAACGGATATTCGTTCAGTACGTTCGCAAAGGCATCACGAACGGCGGGATCCATGTCCCGACGCTTTCTCGGTCGATGTGCCGTCACCATGACGTTCGCTTGTTTTCATGCCGTAGTTTATTGGCAATATAACCAAAACCTGGATGGCGTTTGGACGCCACTGGACACCACGACGTTGGTGTAATGCCGTTCTCCATCCAGTGGTTTTGTCTCCGTGTAATTATGAGTTGACTCCTACATCGTTTCGTTCGTTTCACCCCAAGGATATGGATGAAACGGAACGATCCTGGCGGAGGCGTAAACGCCCCGCCGCCATGGGGGTGTCGTTTCAGATGTCGTTCCGTGTGAAACGCCCATTTTGCAAGGGTTTCTTGAATCGTCGTTCCGCGATCGTTCCGAAATCGTTTCACTGCTTTTGCGGCAAAATCGGTAGTGGAAAACGCCCACCCCCAAGAAGCGGCTGAAACGATGGTGAAACGATCGCATCTAGGCTGTTCAGTTCTTTTTCGCCAATTTGCGTCAACACCAATTTGCGGCCTTCGCGTCGGACCATTTTGATTGCGGTCAGTTTTTCGACCAGCCGATTTACCTTCGACTTGTTCAATCTGAGCAGGCCGGCCAATTCCTGAAGGGACGCCTTCGGGTGCTTTTCGATTGTCCGCAACAGGCGGTTTTCGTCACGTTCCTGGCTGGCAGCATTGGACGCCATTTCACTATCGCTGATTGCGCGTGCGATCACCGTCGGGATGTTGCGTCCCTTGCTGTCCTTCAACAGCGGATGCTCTCTCACGGCGTCGAGTTTGAACGCCAACGGCGAGAACGCCGGTCCGCGGAACTTCCCCTGCGCCTCGGCGCCGACGATGGTGTCGTTCGCTTTCAGGGCAATATTGCCGTCCACCTCGTTGAGGAACGCACCGCCGCCGCGTGGCAAGAGATCGTCATCAGCCGCTCGCTTCGTGGGGTGGCACAGGATCAGTACGCATGGACCGCCCGGAAGCCGTGTCAGCGACCGAAGCAGGCGAGCATTGTTTCCCTGTTGGACGTTGTCGTTTTCATTGTCGCCTTCAAAGTACGCTGCCGCAGTGTCGACGACCACCAAGGTCGGAAAGAGCGCCCTGTCCTTCACTTCCCGCTCAATGTTCGCGACGTTTTGCGAAATCGATACGACGCCAGGGAGGAAGTAGACGGGCACCGTTTCAGGGTCGATCCGCATTTCCTGCGTGAGGCCCAACCAGCGCATTTGAATATCGGTCGGGTTTTCACCGGCCAGGTAGACGACCGAGCCTTGTGACACACCAAGGCCATTGAGCGGGCGTCCCGTAGCCACGTGGGCACTGAAGCACATGGCGACTGCGGTTTTGCCCGTGCCAGTCTTTGCCGTCATCGAATAGCAAAAGCCGCGCTGCAAGACGCCGTCCAAAATGTAATCCGGCGGCACGAACCCGCGAAGGAACTCGCCAGAAGACTTGATCAGTGTCGTTGCAGCGGGCGCCAAGGAAGGCGCTGCTATCGTATCGGCACTATTGCCGAACATATCCGTGATCGTCTTGGCCGGATCTTTCCTGCCGGCACCGAGCCCGCTTTGGATCGTAGCCAGGCATTGACGCTCGCCATCCTCTGCGAGCAGTCCGTTTTCTCCGCAAGCCGCGAGCAGATCATGGACTGCAACGTCTGTAGCGATCTCGCCGTTTGCGACGTAACGCCCGACTTTCAAGGCCTGCTTGTTGAGTTCGTCGTTTCGGCCGGTCTCGGTCGTGGCGATCTTTTCACACGCGTCGGCGAGCACCTTAGCGGCGTGTGTCCCTACTGAGGGTCGATGCCCGGCGGGTGCAACTATCGTCGGGAGGTTGCGATCGGCTTTGATCTGTTCCGACTTTCTGAGTACAGGCAAATCGCGCAACCACTGTGGCGCCTCGGCGATCGTATGGCCCGCGTTGAGCCATCTGTACTGGTCGCCGTTTGGCTTAATGCTCGGCGGTGCAATGACAAAGCCGCCGTCGCCTTTGACGTCGATTCCGGGAGCGAGACCTTTCGCATCCGTACCCGCGATAGTCTTAACTTCAAAACCGGGATGCTTGAAAAAATAGTGCCGAGATCCCGACGGACTTTCCGCCATCAGTGTGGGTGGTAGCGGGCCATGCCGGGCTTCCAGCATCGCAAGGGATGCGAACCCATCGAAGGTGTGTCCACCTTCGATCGTATCGACATCGAGAACGAAAATGCCATTGCGCGCGCCAGTCGGAATACCGATCATTTGGCGCGTTGGGTCGGCGAAATCGTTGCGGATTTCATCTAAGTTACGCGTCGCGCCCCAATTGATGCCAGCGCCTTCGCCTTCGGCAGTGTCTGCGCTCTTATAGGATTTCTTGGATTTGCCCTCGATCCGCGCCGGAAATACAGCCAATTTCCATTTGTCAGCGAAGTTCAAGGCATGTGGCAGCAAACTACTTGCGGAATCCGCAGAGCATGATATTGTGTTCGTCATTCAATATGCGCCCTCCTACGGCGCTCATCCAAGAAGCCCCGCCCTGGCCGGCGGGGTTTTCTTTTTGAGATCAGAGGCGGCTACCTCGGGCAGCAATGAGGGACGGACAACGCTCTCTCACGAATTCGAGTCGTTCGAGGTCTTCGCGAAGAAGATCAAAAACTCTTTGCCAGCCGATCAACACCAACGGATCCCCGTCGAGCGGATAAAATTCGCAATGGCGGATGATGGCATTGCGACGATTTTCGAGAACAACGTCGAGCGGTTGTCTCATTCGGTCACCGCCTTTCCGTCGTCGATGAGACACGTCCCCCAATCTCGGATGGTGTCTGCGTCAAGACGGCGGATCAATTGTGAGCCGGGTTTTCGTGAAACAAATTCGTTCTCAGCATCGGGCATAGGCTGGATGAACCGAACCTCAATCGTGTCGGCTTCAGTGTGATCCCGTGAATAGACGCGATTGCGCGAAACGACCAATCTAAGTGCGAATTCGTCGATGTAGAAATCGAGCGTCATCTGATGGCGGATGGCCCCTTTGCCCCCGTTCACTCGGTCAAATTCGTCGCCGGTCTCCTTCAGCCATGCGTCAAGCGCGCCGCCGTTTAGGTCTTCCCGAATTAGTCCAACGAGGAAGTCTTTGACATTTTGTGCTCGTGTGAACGCGAAACGATCGTCTCGCGCTGCAGCGTCAATCCGAACGAGTCGACGCCAAATGCGGACATGCTCGGCCGCGCGGTTGGCCACTTCCACTCCGCATACGCCGAGCAAAAGATTGATCTTATCGTCATCAGTCATTTCCGCACCGCGCGGACTTCGACCGACCGAAGAAATCAGCCCGGCTGGCTGCAAGACCCTGGCCACCGTTTTGACGTTCGCTTCCGCGATCCGCAGCCGCTCTGAGGTATGCGGAATGAGCTGAGAAAGCTTCATCTCAAAATTTCCGTTGACTTTCTACTATGTGGAAAGTAGTGCCAATCTCGCCGATTTCGATCTGCACTTCCACGATTTACGAGGAACAGCGGTGACCCGTCTGGCGATGGCAGGGTGCAGCGTGCCGCAGATAGCGGCAATCACCGGCCATAGCTTGCGGGACGTCGAAGTGATTCTGAACGCTAATTATCTCGGCGGCCAGGCTGAGTTGGCCGAACAAGCGCACCTAAAGTTGCTGGCGAGGTATGGAAATGGCCATCAGGAGAGTAAATCTGAACGCTCCAACTGACGCCTTTTGCCTCGGCGTCCATTCTTTCGTCGTGGGACCTTTGCCACTTCTCGAAACACAAGTTTGGGTTTGTAATCTTCCGGTACGATCTGTGGTTCGTCGCTAAACAAAAGCGACTGCTCCAAATCATCTTCTTTCCGCAAAGCCGCCTTTGGCTCCTCGGGAGCCGGCCAGTTTTCAGGAGGCGGCAGCTTGGTACGCTTCAGCGTTGGTGAGAGCAACTGCCTCTCTTCAGGCGAAAGGTGCTCCGTGATAGATTCCAATTCTGACCGCAATCTTCCTAATTCTCGTTGCATGTCGTGCGGGCTCAACTCGCCGACTGATTTTTCTAGTTGTTCAAGCCGTTTATCAAGACGATACAGTTTTCCCGGGACCTTCAACCGACGCTCAAATCGATAAACATCCTCTTTCGGAACTCCAGCTTTCTTGATGAACGGCTTGCAAACATCTACCGCGAACTCCCGCGCGTCATTGCACATTTCAACGACGCCTTCCTTAAAGCCTTTGTAATTCGCGACGAACCCGTAGACTCCCAAGAAGATCGAGCCAGCGACCGTGACACGCGTGATGAGCGAGCCCTCTTCAATCTGAACTTCGATTTCGACTTCGCCGCCATAAATGTCCGCCGCAGCCCTAATGGCGACGCGCTTTGCGTAACGCCCGAGCGATCGAATTTGCTTATGAGAGGCAGAATACGGCTTTAGATGAATGTATGCTTGCGCAAGTTGTGTCACTGAAAGGCCCCCGCCTAACGCGAGAGTTCAGCACGGAGCTCGACCGAAATGAAGGTGTATTGAACGAATTACGAACAGAAACTGCAAACTGAGCACCAAACCGGCGCAACCGTTCCGGTGCCGTTCTCACTGAGGGTCGTCCAAGTGATTGATTTCCTTGGTGGGCGCACCAGGGCTCGAACCTGGGACCCGCTGATTAAGAGTCCGATGACAATCCAAATCATTTCAATGACTTGGCTTCTAAAGAGCGGATAGAGCACAGAAGGAAGATCAATCACTTACGAACGGATTTCGAAATGAAGGCTATCAACTTTACCGCTATTACTTTCGCGCTCACGACCTCCGCGTCTTTCGCCGATAGCCCCCGACGCCAAAGCCTGATGGCTCTCAGCGCATCCAGAGGACCGGTACCTGCCCTAGCTACGTCGGAGTCGGCAAGGTCGAAGGACACCCCCAGCGCATCCCGCAAGACCGGCAACCGCCGGTAGACCCCGAAATAAAGTACAAGTAAGCTATTGGCCGGCAGGGGGAAATTCGGAATGCCGGAACCACTTTTCGAGCCGATACCTATTGCGTACAGAGGACTACTTGCCGACCAGCATTTTGTGGACGCACAGCAGTTCGGGCGATCGCTCATCGGCGCGACCAAGCTCGCGAACAGCATTTGTCACGAACTCTTTTGGGAGAGCATCACCCACGACCCGCGCTCTTACCACATACGCTTTTGCGTCGGGCCGAGTCGCGAGAACGGTCTGCTGCAGGAGATCTTCGCCATTTCCAATTCGGGACAGCTCCCACTCTATAGTCCGATCCTCATCACGGTTGCGAAGAAGTTCATCGAGCTCTCGATCAAAGCGATCATCGACAAAGTCCTATCGAAGAAGGACAGCAGCAGTGTCGTTGACCGGATCCATGAACTCGCGATGGCCCACAACGAGTTCGCCAAGCAGGTTCACGAAGGCCATATGCGCGATAAGGTCTGGCTACAACGGATGATCACAACGATGGCGCGCGAGAACCGCGCCTCGGTCCGGCAGCTCCCCGACCCGGTCGGAAGGACTGTCAATCACATGCAGATCGGCGATGCGACCGCCGCTACTGTGATCGACGAGCCCGCAGCTGAAGTGCTCCGATCGCCGGATACTCTCAGCCTCGGCGATAAGGAGGAGTATGTTGTTCGCATTCACGGCGTCTTTAAGACAAACGGCGCCTGTCGCGTCGAAATCCTGAACGAGCCAAAGAAGAAGATCGTCTCCGGGAAGATCGCCGACGATGAACTTGGCAAGCCTGGGAACGTGTACACTCGCGCACTTAATGAAGGCCTCATCCTTAAGGTCTTCGCACAGCCGACGATGAAGGATGGAAAGATCAACCGGCTCTTTATTACGCAAGCGGAGATTGCGGACAGGGAACTCGTCTAGCTGCTCCTAGTCCATGCTGATCACTCGGACAATCGAGGTGCCGATCATCTGCACGCCGGCATCATGGACAGTGGCGAGTGCGTCTATGATTACGATTCTACACACCAGCGCGACCGTCCCGACCATAGGGACACGGCTTCGCGGCTTTCGGAGAACTGAAGTGGCGCGCAAAACCAAATCGACACGATGGACCCGCGCTGCATTATTAGACGGATTGAAGCAGCTACCGGACCGCGCACCAATCGCGGAGGCGCTTCCCGGAGCGGATGCACCTCTGAAGGAACGATGGATTGACTGGGTCTCGAATTACAGCAGGGGCCGGCAAAAAAAGAACGCGTCTGCACGCACCATCTACAATCGGGTGCAACAACCACGATGGATTGTGTGGCTCGCTGAAGCAAGCGGGATCAATACTCGTTTGATCCGAAAGGCGACTAACAGTGTCGCCCGTCACGTTCGCCGCCAAACGCAAGCCAAGGAGGTACGGCGTATATTGCCATGGTCGCTCGTTGCTCGCCACCTCGAACAGATAAGATCATCTCGAGAGGTGGACAGTTCCCGTCAGTCTCCAAAGCATTTCGTCGGATATCACAATCGAGACGAGCAGGGTCCTTATCTTAAGGGCGACACGGTCCGTCAAGGCGATGAACTTGGCTTTGTTACGGCCAAACCCTTCCGCGAAGATACATTACTAAATCAACGCCTCTGGGTGTTCGAAGGTGTAGGATCGCCAAAGCGATACCACTTGGTCAGTTCTGGCCTGATCAAGCGGCTGTCGCCATGGAAGCGCCCCGCAGTTTACCGTAAGCGCGGCCGTCAATACGGAAAACGAATCCACTACAGAGTGGACCTGACCCAGGATGCGATGGAGGTCACTGACCTGCCCTGGTTCAAGCAGCTTTTGCGCCAGCAGCAATCGTTCCGCAACGGTTTCAACCGCTTGTCCGACCGCAATATCATCCGTTCCCTCGAGCAGCTCCCACGGTGCACGGTGACCATCGACTTAACTGTAGACCGGACCTCACTCGTGGCAGACCTGGAGCAAATCAAGAAAGGGGTCAAGGATCGAACAACGAGGAAGGCCTTGATCGACGCCCGTCTAGGGCAGGGGCAGTTTCGTGTCGCCGTCGAGAAGCTCTGGGAAAGCGCATGCGGGGTGACGGGCTGCAGGGTTTCCGCAGTGCTCCGCGCTTCGCACATCAAGCCATGGTCTCAGTCGAACAATCAGGAACGCCTTGATCCGGAAAATGGGATTCTGCTTGCGGCACACATTGACGCCCTATTCGATCAAGGTCTCATAACTTTCTCGGATGATGGGGCCATGATGATATCCAAGCGCATCAGCGTTCACGATCGCAAGCTCCTGGGGTTACCAGGACGACTACGGTGCCCGCCCACCAAAGCGCAACGCCATTTCCTCGGTCATCACCGGCGTGATATCTTTGAATGAGGTAGATATCCGATGCGGTCCGGCGAATAGCGCCTTGCGCCGTCTCGCGCCGCTTCTAGGTAACCACGTTGGGCTTTGTCGAGGGTCGAAGGGCAGATCAATCGGTTAAGCCGCGCGATCCCGCTCAATTCAGCTTGCAGCCTTACTCCTAAGGGCGACAAAATTCTTGAGCTTGTCTATTCCACCGCCGACGTTGCAGTACCCGCAGTAGAACAGGCTTCGATCCGGCTGGAGTTCTAAGGTGTGATTGGTTCCGGGGCATCGAGCGTGCCACGTTCGCCGGGCACGGTGACGCCTCCGGCGCTAGTCCGAGCGACTCCGCTCTGACCACAATTTCGGAATCACGTAACGCAGCGCTTTCATTCGCGACACGCTCCATCTCGCGGCAGACATCTTCAACAATTTTTTCGACGTGCTCCTTGCTCAGCAACCCTGATCAGACGGATCTTAGTTTCCCGACAAACGCTAAACAGCCCCTTATGATGTCTGGCAACAACAGCTCGACCGAATTGAGCAGGATCGAATCGCTCGGCCGTTCGGCACGCAGCCAGGGCATGGTTGATGAAAAGAGCCGGATCGCTGCGAAATCGGCTTGGGCCCGCGCCCTCCCACAACGGCTGCGTGCGTTCCTCGAAAACTGCCTGGACCTCCCTCCGCGAGTGAAACACAGACCTGTATGCATTAGACTTGGGGCTAACCCAATGAAAACGCCTACCAAATTACAGAGCCGTTATGTAATGTCGTATCAACCAATAGATGATAGCGGAGGGGTTGGCTATCGTGAACGTATTCGATCTCGATAGTGCTTTAGTCCGAGATTACGAGCGGTTTGCTCGGTCTTTCACAAAAATTCGTGCAAAGGACATTCGCGAACAGGTTGAAAGCCTTTATTCAAGCGATCGCTTCTGGCCTGACCCGCTCATCAGCATTAATCCCCGGTTCGAACGCGGCGAATCGGTGCGCAAGCTTGTTCGCGAGGGCACACTTCACGAATCGACGGCACGCGTATTCAGCATCGACGGGACAGGCATAACGCTCCACCGCCACCAAGCGCAGTCGGTGGCGAAGTCCGCAGCCGGCCAGAGCTTTGTCGTCACAACGGGTACCGGATCAGGCAAGTCCCTCTGCTTTTTCATTCCAGTTATCGACGCGGCGATCCGCGCCCGCGCGACCGGCGAGGCCCCCCGCACCCGCGCAATCGTGATTTATCCCATGAACGCTCTGGCTAACAGCCAGCGCGAGGAACTGGACAAATTCCTCAAACAGTCTGGTTTGCCGGACCATCTCCGGCCGACGTTCGCCCGCTACACCGGGCAAGAGAGCCAAGAAGAGCGCGAGCAAATCCGGGACGCTAAGCCGGACATTCTTCTGACCAACTTCATGATGCTCGAGCTGCTGATGACGCGCCAGAATCAGCTTGACCGGGCTGTGATCGCGAATGCGCATGGGCTCAATTTCATAGTGCTGGACGAGCTTCACACGTATCGCGGTCGGCAAGGTGCCGACGTTGCTATGCTGGTCCGTCGCGTAAGAGACAGGTTGTGTCCTGATGAAGCCCCGATCTGCATCGGCACATCGGCAACGATGGCGACTGAAGGCGATGATGCCGAGCGAGCGAAAGTGGTCGCGAATGTTGCGTCTCGACTGTTCGGAACGAAGATCACGCCTGATGCCGTAATCGGGGAGAGTTTAGAGCGATGCACTGATCCAACGCTGAAACCGGCAGCTCTCAAGGATGCCCTGGTCAACGCGATCTTATCAGACCTCCCGCCAACTTTGGACGATGACGCTCTCTGTCGGCATCCGCTTGCGGTCTGGACCGAGCTCGAAGTTGGCTTGGAAGATGGTCAGCGGCTGTCCCGTCGTCAGCCCATCACCGTAACCGAGGCAGCAAAACGACTTAGCAAACAGACGGGTTGCGATGAAACGCGCTGCAGATCGCAGCTACAGGCATTCCTAATTCTGGCCAGCCGTCCAGCCCATGAGCGTGGCGGCACCGGTGAACGTGCCTTTATGGCGTTCAAGCTGCACCGGTTCATCTCAGGGGCCGGCCACGTCTATGCGACGTTGCGTGGTGCTGGCCAGCGGCGAGTCACCCTGGACGGACAACAGTTCGATCCGGGGGACAAGGATGCGCGGCTCTATCAGACCTTCTTCTGCCGACGATGCGGTCAGGAGCACCATCCGGTCGCTCTAACTATTGCAGACGGCATTGCTCACGTCCTTCCTCGGGACATTGACGACACGCCACTCGATGATTCCGCTGTCGCAGAACGGCCCGGTTACCTGATGCCGGTCCCGGAGAAGGATGATGACTTCATCTTCAACGGCGATCTCGATGGTTATCCCGAGGATTGGCTCGACTTAGACCGCGGTGGAGCGCCCAAGCTTCGCAAGGACCGTAGGGCGTTTGCACCCGAGCCATTGACAGTTGACGCCTCTGGTGTTGTCGGTTCGGCTGGACAGGCGTCCTGGTTCATGCCGGGAAAGTTCCGTTTCTGTCCGGCGTGCAAGCATCAGCCACCTAGCCAGGCCCGTGAGATCAACAAGCTTGCCGGTCTTTCTGCCGAAGGTCGAAGCTCAGCAACTACTCTTCTCGTGTCCAGCACCATACGCTGGATGCACAAACATGGCGTCCTGAAGAAGCACAGCCGCAAGCTACTGGGCTTCACCGATAACCGGCAGGATGCGGCGCTGCAGGCGGGCCATTTCAACGACTTCTTGTTTGTCGCACAACTGCGCGCGGCCATTTTTGCGGCAGTCCGGAACACCGGTTGTGCAGGTCTGAGCGAAGCAGATTTCGGCCGGCATGTGCAGGCAGCCCTTGGCTTCACGGCCGCCAATCATGAACGTCGACAGGAGTGGATGCTAGACCCTCAAAGCAAAGGTGTGGCTCCGCTCAACGCGGAGCAAACGCTTTCCCGGGTGCTGGCCTACCGGGTTTGGGCCGACCAGCGGCGCGGTTGGCGCTTTACAAACCCCAATCTGGAAGAGCTGGGCCTCGTCCGCGCAGAGTACCTCTCCATCGATGAACTCGCTACCGACGACGCGGCATTTGCAGAGTCCCCACCTGAGCTCCGGAACGCGCCAGCGGAAAAGCGCAAAGAGGCACTGACGGACCTCCTCACTTACATGCGCCAGGGCCTTGCCATCACCGCCGACTCACTCGACCCCGGATCTGTAGAGACAGTGGGCAATGCTGCGCGTCAAGCCCTGCGTGATCCCTGGTCTATTTCCGCCCAGGAAACCCCAAGGATCGCAGCTTCGCTGATCATCGATGCTCCAAAGAGAGCTGAAGTTGGCGTACGCGGCGAACCGCTGATCGTGCGTGCGGGACCGCGCAGTCGGTTAGCGCGACAGATGAGCCGTGCTGGACTCTGGGGCAAACGTCTCGATCAGAAGACGTACCTTGATGTAATCAGGGCGCTCTTGGGAGCTGCATCACAGTACGGACTTGTGGCCAACGTGGCCACGCCGTTTGAGGTTGAAGGCTGGAGACTGAAGGCGGACGCAATCAGGCTCGTTGCGGGCGATGGGACGCTCGACGGTCGCGTCGTAAACTCCTACTTCGTCGAGCTATACACCACGCTCGCGGATTCACTCGTTGCTAAGAGCCATGCCTTATTCGGGATCGAAGGACGCGAACACACTGCACAAGTTGATCAGAACCGACGCGAGTGGCGCGAGTGGCGATTTCGTTACGGAGAGGACGATAAGGCCAAGCTCGCGGAGAGCAAGGACGAACTCCGCTTGGCCGGAGAGCCGGACGTGTTTCTTCCCGTCCTATTCTGTTCGCCGACGATGGAGCTCGGCATCGACATATCGGCCCTAAACGCCGTGTACCTGCGTAACATGCCGCCGACGCCGGCGAACTATGCCCAGCGCAGCGGACGTGCCGGACGATCCGGCCAGGCTGCGCTCGTCGTGACATATTGCTCCGCCCAAGGCCCCCACGACCAGTACTACTTCGGCAAAAGAGAGGCGATGGTAAGCGGAATCGTGCGGCCGCCTGCGATTGAACTTGCTAATCGCCAACTCATTGAATCTCATCTCCATGCCGTATGGCTTGCAGAGTCAGCACAGGAGCTGCAAGCCGACATTCCGCATGTACTTGACCTCACCAACGCCGCGCTGCCGGTTCAGCCTGACATCGCACAAGCTTTCGCCGACCCGAAACTGACCGAGCGCGCTACCAATTCAATGCAGCGAGTGCTCGACAGCGTGAAAGGCGAACTCACGAACGAGGCCGCGCCCTGGGCGGCCGACCGCGCAGCCTTTGCGAAAGGCACAGCGGCGCTTGCTTCAAATAGCTTCTCGGACGCATTCGAAAGATGGAGGCAATTGTATTTGGGGGCGCGTGCGCAATTGCTGGAAGCCAATCGCCGCTCAGAAATGCACGGCCTGTCGCCGGCAGAGCGCAAAGAGGCCAAGACCCAGCAAGCACAAGCAAATGAACAACTGGCCCTCCTCGAAAGGGGCGCAGCCAGCAATGGCTCGGATTTCTATACCTATCGCTATCTCGCGACAGAAGGATTCCTCCCAGGATATAACTTCCCTCGCCTGCCGCTCTACGCTTACGTTCCGGCCGCGGGCCAAGGTTCAAGGGCCGCTTATCTGCAGCGAGCGCGTTTTATTGCCATCTCGGAATTTGGCCCCCGCAGCCTGATCTATCACGAAGGCCGCGCTTATCGGGTTTGGAAAGCCAAGTTGCCTCCAGGAACGCGGACAGAGGACGGCAGCCGTCTCGCCACGACTGCGGTCTTTATTTGCGACGAGTGCGGGGCGTCGCACGCAAACGAAATGGAAAAGTGTCACGCCTGTGGCGGCTCGATGGTCGGCGTTCATCCGATTCGAAATGTTCTCCGTATCGATAACGTCGAGACGAAAGCCGCTGAGCGCATCACCGCGAACGATGAAGACCGTCAACGTCAGGGGTTTGAGATCCAGACTATTTTCGCGTGGTCGCAACGGGATGCAGGCTTTGACGTTGTACCAGCGATTGCCGGTGACAGCGCAGATCCTGTTGCGAGATTGAGCTATGCCCCTGGAGCCTCGATCAGCCGACTGAACAAAGGTCTCCGCCGACGGAAGGAAAAGACGATCTTCGGGTTTGGTATTGATCCTGCGACGGGCCGCTGGACCGGGAGTCCAGTCGATGATGACCCGGACGCCGATCCTGATGAACCGGTCAAACAGCGGGTCGTGCCCATCGTACAGGACCACAAAAACGCGCTCCTGCTCCGGGTCGGAGATGGACCGTTATCCGAAGGCGCGATGACGACCCTTCAGCATGCGCTTGCACGCGGCCTCGAAATCGTCTTCCAGCTTGAAGAGGGGGAAATTCAGACCGAGCCTGTCCCCTCGCGTGAGAACCGGCGAGGAATTCTGGCGTTCGAAGCGACGGAGGGCGGTGCCGGCGTGCTTGGCCGCCTCACAAGCGATCGGGATGCGCTCGCGAAGGTAGCGCGGGCAGCATTGGACCTGATGCACTACCGCAGGATTCCTCGGGCAATCGAGGCAACTGATCCCTCGCTGCTTGAAGAGGTCGATAACGCCAATTGCGTCAAAGGCTGCTATCGCTGTCTTCTGTCATACTATAACCAACCGGATCACGAGCTGATCGATCGCACCGATAAGGACGTCCTGTCAGTCGTGCTGAAGATCGCAGCAAGCGAAGTGGCAATCGCTCCATGGGCAGCGACCAGCGATGCGGCCGCGGGCGCCGGGAACGCCGAGTGGCGTGCCGCCTTCAACCGTTGGGGATTACCCACACCTGACGGCCCTCCGCTCACAGTGGATGGGATCACCTTACCGCTGACATGGCCCGCTCATCTCGCTGCTGCGTCTATTGGACCGATCGACGACAAGACGCGCATGGCTGCCGAACAGCTCGGTTACGCCGTTGCCACATTGCCCGCAGAGCCCGGCGAGCAGCCTCCAGCTGAACTCGTCGCCCTACTTGGGGCCACGACATGAGTGCCTTGTTCGCTCCGGGCGATCTCGTCTATGCGCGGGGAAGAGAATGGGTCGCCCTGCCCTCGCCCGCCGATGAAACTCTTTGCCTTCGCCCGCTCGCCGGCGCCGAGAGTGACGTCCAAGTCATTCATCCAGCGCTCGAGCGCGAACCCGTCCGTCCGGCACGTTTTGCGCTTCCGACCAGTGAAGAGATATCTACACAGGAGGGCGCTCGGCTGTTGTCGCAAGCGCTTCGTCTTTCGCTCAGACGAGGAGCCGGGCCGTTTCGCTCGGCCGCGAGGTTGAGCTTTGAGCCGCGCGCTTACCAACTCGTGCCGCTGCTGATGGCCTTGCGTCTCGATGTCGTACGACTGCTGATTGCCGACGATGTCGGTATTGGCAAGACAATTGAAGCGGCATTGATCCTGCGGGAACTGATCGATCGCGGAGAGGCCGATCGCTTCGCGATCTTGTGCCCACCGCATCTGGTCGAGCAGTGGACGGGCGAGCTCAACGCCAAGTTCGATCTCGACGCGGTCTCGGTGACGGCAGCCTCAGCGGCACGGCTGGAGCGTGGTCTTCCGGCGTCCCAAACCCTGTTCGATGCTCACCCTTATACCGTGGTAAGCCTTGACTACATCAAGGCGGACCGCCGTCGTGACAGTTTCGCCCGTTCCTGCCCCGCTCTCGTCATTGTCGACGAGGCCCATGCGTGTGTCGGCACGCATCAAAGCCGGCACCAGCGGTTCGAGCTGCTGAAGAGGCTTGCCGAAGACAAAGCGCGACACCTCATTCTTTTGACCGCGACGCCTCATAGCGGTGATGAGGCTGCGTTCGACCGGCTACTCGGCCTGCTCGATCCAGCGTTCAGCCAAGGCGCGCTTGAAAGCGAGCAAGGCCGCACGAAGCTCGCGCGGCATTTCGTGCAACGCCGGCGAATAGACATTACCGGACGCGATTGGGGAGAGGATCGCGCATTTCCGAAACACGACACGGCTGAGCAGGCCTACGAGCTGACGCCCGCTCACAAAGCCTTTCACGACGCTGTGCTCGACTATTGCCTTGGCGTGGTCGAGAGCGCCGGCGCCAGCCAGAACCGACGACGACTGGCGTTCTGGGGTACACTAGCTCTGATGCGATGTGTCGGCTCCTCGCCGGCAGCCGCCGCGAGTGCCTTGCGCAACCGGCTCGCCGCCGATCCTGATCGCCTGGAAGGTCAAGTCTTCGATGAAGATTCTGATGAAAGCGACGCAGTAGACGTTGAACCCACGTCCGGCCTTGAGCAGGATGGTCCGCTTGAGGCGCTGGTGGTACAAGCAGAGCGCCTAGGTAAGGCACCCGACCCCAAGTTCAATGCAGTCGCGAAGCTGCTGAAGCCGCTCGTCGATGAAGGTGCAAATCCGGTTATCTTCTGCCGCTTCATTGCGACGGCGGAGCACGTCGCTAGCGCGCTACGCAAGATCTTCCCAGAACTCCGGATCGAGGCCGTCACGGGAGAGCTTACGTCAGAGGAGCGCCGCGAGCGCGTGGAGGCAATGGTCGGAGCCGAGCAACGACTTCTCGTTGCGACAGACTGCCTTTCTGAGGGCATCAATCTTCAAAACCTGTTCGACACGGTGATCCATTACGATCTATCGTGGAACCCGACCCGCCATCAGCAGCGCGAAGGGCGCGTCGATCGCTTCGGCCAGCCCGCCAAGCTCGTGCGCTCTGTTCTTCTCTTCTCCCCCGACAGCGCGATCGATGGCGCGGTTCTCGAGGTTATCCTGCGCAAGGCGGAGCAAATCCGCAAGGCAACCGGTGTGACTGTTCCACTGCCCGACGAGCGAGGCGCGGTCACTGGGGCACTGATGAATGCCGTGTTGCTGCGCAAAGGTCGAAGCCAACAGCTGAGCCTGGACCTTGGCCTCGCTGGCGACGCGAAAGAGATGGAAACCATCTGGCGCGACGCCGAAGAAGGCGAACGGCGCTCGCGCGCACGCTTCGCGCAGAACACGATCCGACCCGAGGAGGTCAAGCCGGAGTGGCAGCGCTGGCGCGATCTGCTCGGTGGTCCCGACGAGGTCCGTCGTTTCGTGGAGCGCGCGATGAGCAGGCTCGACGCGGCGCTCGACAACGGCAAGAATGGCACCGTACGCGCGCACATTTCGGCCTTGCCGGCAGCGGTGCGGGAACGGCTTTCATTGCGCGGTCTCGAGGGCACGGTTCAGATTGCGTTTGATGAGCCTGCGCCGTCAGGCGCAGAAATGATCTCGCGTAGCCATCCGCTGCCAGCGACGCTGGCAGAGACACTGCTGGAAAGTGCGCTCGATCCAAGTTCAGGCCCACTTCCCTCTCTTGGGCGGGCCGGTGTGTGGCCAACACCGGCGGTCAAAACCGTTACAACCGTCGCCGCACTGAGATTGCGTTATAAGCTGATTGTGCACGGTCGCCGCGAGCGCATGCTTTTGGCCGAGGAAGCGGTCATGATCGCGTGGGATTCCGGCGGCAACACGAGGCTGTTAACTGCGAAAGAGATCGCGACGTTGCTCGATCAGCCCGCTAGCGCCGACCTGGCGGAGATCGCGCGAAAGCGCCTGATCGCAAAGGCCCTCGAACAAACGCCGGCCATGCTTGAGGGGCCGATTACCATCCATGTACGGGAGCGTGCAAAGGCACTTGAGAATGATCACGCGCGCGTACGCGCCGCCGCCTCTGGCAGCCCGCGTGTCACGGTCGAACCCGTCCTGCCGGCCGACGTCATAGGCCTTTACGTCCTGGCGCCAGCGGGTCACTGACGATGGCACGATTTCGCAGAGATCTTACTTCCGCGCTGATCTTCGATGCTATCGAGGTGGAAGGTGCGCTGATTTCTCCGGCCATGCTGGCGCTCATCGCACAGCATCAGGCGGGAGGGCAGACCGAGGCGGACTATTGTGTGCCGAAAGGTCTCTCACTCAGAGACGAGATTGCCCGCTATTTCCGCATCGGTCAGGCTATATTCCGAGAGCTTACTGCAAGCGACGCCCCCTCCCCCACGACAACGCTCAATTTTGTCGAAAAGCTTTTGCGCGACGTGTTCGGCTTCACCGACATCGCTCGGGTCGGCGCACGTGTCCTGCAGGAGCGCCAATTCACAATCTCCCTCGAGGCCCTTGGGGGCCGCGTACCGGTGACGGTGGTCCCGGCAACGGACGACCTGGATCGGCCAAGCGCCCAGCTACTGACCGATGGACAAAGACGCTCTGCCTCGTCGGCGCTCCAGAATTGGTTGAATGCTTCTGACTCTGCGCTGTGGGGTTTGTGTAGCAACGGCCTACTACTACGTCTCGTGCGCGACAATGCGAGTCTCACGCGGCCTGCCTTTGTCGAGGCTGATCTGCGACGCATCTTCGAAGGCGATGCCTTTGCGGATTTCGCCGCCCTATGGTTGCTCATCCATGCCAGCCGTTTTGGAGCTCCAGGGACCCTGCCGAGCGACTGTGGGCTCGAACGGTGGCGTGACGCAGGCCAAAAGCAAGGCGTGGCGGCGCGGGATAAGCTACGAGACGGGGTCGAGGACGCCCTGTTGAGCCTCGGTACCGGTTTTCTGTCGCATCCCGACAATGGCGCGCTACGTGGGCGATTGCAGAGCGGCGACCTGCCGCTCCCCGAGTTTTTCGGCGAGCTGCTTCGCCTAGTTTATCGGCTGATCTTTCTGTTCGCCGCCGAGGATCGCGATCTCCTCCACCAGCCTGGCACGGCAGTCGGCGCTCGTCAGCTTTACGCCAAGGGCTATTCGGTGGGCGCGCTGCGCGGCCGTGCGGTTAAGCGCGCAGCCTGGGACCGGTACCACGACCGCTGGGAAGGATTGTTGATCACCTTTGCCGCGCTTATCCGAGGCGAGAAGCGGTTAGGTTTGCCGGCACTTGCTGGCCTATTTGCGCACGACGTAATCCCGAATTTGGAGAATTCGCGCCTCGCCAACCGCAACCTCATGGAGGCAATTTTTCGTCTCGCCTGGCTACGCGACGAATCCGGATTGATGCCGGTAAACTGGCGCGACATGGAGACGGAAGAGCTTGGCTCGGTCTACGAAAGTCTGCTCGAACTCACCCCGCAATTGAGCGATGACGGGTGGGCGCTGGCGTTCGCCGAAGGCGGTGCAGCCAAGGGGCACGCCCGCAAGACGACCGGCAGCTACTATACGCCCGATAATCTGGTGCAGGCGTTGCTCGACAGCGCGCTCGATCCGGTCCTTGACCGGGTCGAGGCCGAAACAAACGACTCCTCGAAGGCTCTACTCGCCGTAACTGTACTCGATCCGGCCTGTGGGTCGGGCCACTTTCTGCTCGCCGCCGCGCGGCGAATCGCCACCCGATTGGCTCGCGTTCGCACCGGTGGTCTAGCGACCCCGGCCGATTATCGGCACGCGCTCCGCGACGTAGCGCGCGCCTGCGTCTATGGTGTGGACCGCAACCCGATGGCGGTCGAATTGACTAAGGTTGCGCTGTGGATCGAGACGGTCGAGCCCGGCAAGCCGCTCGGCTTTCTCGACGCCAACATTCGCTGTGGCGATGCGCTAATCGGTGTCTTTGACCTCACAGCGCTGGAGAAGGGTATCCCCGATCCCGCCTACAAACCACTAGCGGGTGACGACAGGGAAACAGCGAAGCATTTCGAGAAGAACAATAAGGCCGAACGTGATGGCCAAGGCACTCTCGACTTTGCTGTTGGATCGGGCCGGCTCCCGGCCGCGACGCCGATTGCCGGCGAGGCGAAAGCCCTTCGAGCGATGCCAGAAGACAGCCCCGAAGAGATCGTGGCCAAGCGCAAGCAATTCGATGTCGCGCTCAGCGATCCGCGCCGCTGGCGTTTGCGGGTCGCTGCTGATCTTTACATCTCTGCATTTTTTAAGACCAAGATCGGGGGCGTTCCGATCAACCGCAACACGGCCACGATTCCGACGACGGCGCATGTCTGGGAGGCGCTCGCCGGCCGCATGCCCTATGATCCGCTGGTCGGTCGTGCGCAGGTCTTGGCCGGGCACGCGGGGGCCTTCCACTGGCCGCTGGAATTTCCTGATATTATAGCGGCGGGCGGCTTCGACGTCGTGCTTGGCAATCCACCTTGGGAGCGCGTCAAACTCCAAGAGCAGGAGTTCTTTGCTGCACGCGATCCCGAAATCGCAACCGCGCCGAACGCATCTGCGCGCGGCAGGTTAATCGAAAAGCTCAAGGACGCCGCACCCGGTACGCGAGAGCGAGCGCTGTACGAGGAGTTCGAGACAGCCAAGCGCACAGCCGAGGCTTCATCGGTCTTTGCCCGCGTTCCAGTGGAAGACGGTGGCCGCTTTCCGCTCACCGGCCGCGGCGACGTGAACACCTACGCGCTGTTTACCGAATTGTTCGCAAACCTCACGTCCACCCGCGGACGCGCCGGCGTGATCGTGCCTACCGGCATTGCGACTGACGCGACCACTGCCCCGTTCTTCGCTGCACTTGTGAGTCAAGAGCGATTGGCGCAACTGATCGATTTCGAGAACCGTGATGCGATCTTTCCGGCAGTTCATCGAAGCTACAAGTTCAGTCTTCTGACCATCGGCCGCCACGTCAAACAGAGTCATTTTGTCTTCTTCCTGACTGAGCCGCGTCAGCTCGCCGAACGCGAGCGCCGCTTCACTCTCTCCACCAACGACATCGCCCACATCAATCCGAATACCAAGACAGCACCTATCTTTCGCTCGCGGGCCGATGCCGAGCTGACGGCGAAAATCTACGCGCGCGTACCGGTGTTGAGCGATGAAACGAAGGCCAAGGACGGCAATCCCTGGGGCATGTCCTTCCACACCCGAATTTGGCACATGGCAGAGGACTCGGAATGGTTCCGCACCGCTGCGCAATTGCACAAAGCAGGCTTTGTGCGCGACGGCAGCCATTGGGACCCGCCGATAGGCGCGCGGCCGCGCCAGAGCGCGCTTGCGCTTGCAGGCGGGCACGACAACCGCAGTCTCGCTTTGAAGGGCGGATCGCCAGGCCGCGACCGGGAGCGCTACGTGCCGCTCTATGAAGCCAAGATGATCCACCAGTTTGATCATCGCTGGGCGACCTATGACGCTGGCGACAGCCGCGACACGACCGTCGCCGAGAAGACCGATCCTGATTTCGAGCCGACCCCGCGCTATTGGGTGCCCGAACGCGAGGTCGCTGATCGCCTAACCCATCAGGGGTGGACGCGAGGCTGGCTCATGGGCTGGCGGGACATCGCGCGCGCAACGGACGAACGAACATTGATATCGGACGTAATTCCAGCGTTTGGATCAGGGGACAAGTTCCTCTTAATGTTTCCTGTTGCTGAGCCGGCTAAATGCGCCGCCTTGTTAGCATCCCTGAATAGCTTGGCATGCGATTTTGTGGCGAGACAAAAAATTGGCGCCACGTCGTTCAAGCTTTACCTTATTAAGCAGATTCCTATTCTTCCACCTTCCTTTTACACCCCCGCCGATCTCTCCTTCATCACACCGCGCGTGCTCGAGCTCACTTACACCAGCCATTCTATGGCGCCGTTCGCGCGCGACCTCGGCTATGACGGCCCTCCATTCAATTGGGATGAGGACCGCCGCGCACGGCTGCGGGCCGAGCTCGACGCCTTCTACGCCCGGGCCTATGGGCTTACACGCGACGAGCTTCGCTACGTCCTCGATCCCACTGACGTCAAGGGCCCGGACTATCCGTCGGAGACTTTCCGTGTTCTGAAGAAGAATGAGACTGCGAGATACGGCGAATATCGTACCGCGCGGCTTGTGCTGCAGGTTTGGGATCGTCTGGAACGTGGAGAGCTTACGACATGAGCGCTGGCGAATGGCACGACGCGGAACCCGTTGACGCGCGGTTTGCTCGATGTCTTCCTCATTCTCATCTGATCGCATCAACTGATCAGCTACAATTGCGACGGGGGCAATACAGTGACGAAGATTAGTGAGTTACTTGACGATATTCGAACCCAAGATCTGGTTCTGCCCGAGTTTCAGCGCGAATATGTTTGGACCTTAGATCAGGCAAAGCAACTATTGGTGTCCCTTGTAAAGGGATATCCAGTTGGAGGCCTTTTGATCTGGAAAACGGATCGACCACCCGAATTGAAGAATGTTGCAAGGCTCCCAGACAAGATGGGAACTGTTCAGGTTCTGCTTGATGGGCAGCAACGCCTGACCACGCTTCATATGCTGCTCACCGGAGCAATACCCGCCTACTACCGCGAAGAAGATATTCTAAGTGATCCGCGGGAGCTGTATTTCAATCTAGAGAGTGGCGAATTTCAATACTATCAAAGTTCACGGATGCACGGCGATCCGATGTGGCGACGGGTTGTCGATTGCTTCGTAGATAACAGCATCGACCCCATCGGCATCGCAATGGAAAGCGGGCGTGAAAGCGCTATCGTTCCAAAACTTGCCCAACAACTCAACAAGAACCTGAACTTGTTGCGAGCGATTAAGGACGTCAATCTTCCCGCTCAAGTTGTCCCGCAACATGCAGAGCTGGAGGAAGCGATTGATATTTTCGATCGGATCAATAGCCAGGGTACCAAGCTGACTGATGCCGAGCTAGCACTTACGCACGTAACAGCGAAATGGCCCCAGGCACGACGCGCGTTAAAGGAGAAGATGACCTTTTGCGCAGATCGGGATTTTGATTTTAATCTTACCTTCATGACACGCGCACTTGTGACGAGCGTCACGGGTCGCGCGCTTTATGAACTGATTCATCCGAGACCATTGGGGGAATTACAAAGCGGCTGGAAGACCCTCAGCAACGTGCTCGACTACCTGATGAACTTGTTGCCTAAAACGGCGCATGTGCACGGCACCGACGATCTGAGCACAACCAACGCCCTGATTCCAATCATCGCGTACCTGGCCCGAAGCAATGGCGTGTTTCCAGATCAGAAATCAGCGCAGCATGCGCTCAATTGGTTGTACTCAGCTCTTGTGTGGGCGCGGTATGGATCTCAGACGGATCAACGCCTGGAAGCGGACTTGTCGATCGTTGCCAAGGAAGTAGAGCCATGGTCGGCGCTTCGCGCCAACATCATCGAGCAACGTGGCAGGATCGATGTAAAGTCAGACGACTTTGAAGGCCGCACTGCACAACACCCATTGTATCGAATGGTATACATCCTGATGAAGGCCCACGGCGCATTCGATTGGTTCAATGGAGTGCCGTTGGGTAAGACGGTTGGAACGTCATATGCGATCCATAGCCATCATATCTTCCCCCAAGCGCTGCTGTATCGTTCGGGACTGGATGCCGACAATCACGTACATCGGCAGATGGTCAATGAAATTGCAAATCGTGCCTTCCTCACGGCAGTTAGCAACATCCCACTCTCCGATACAGAGCCAAGCGCCTATCTCCCTACGATTGAAGAAAAATATCCCGGTGCGCTTAAGAAGCAGTTCATACCCATGGATCCGGCGCTCTGGCGCGTGGATCGGTACGAAGACTTCTTGAATGCGAGACGTGAACTCCTGTCGCTCAAGCTGAATGAATATCTCGACAGCCTGATCGCTGAGCCCGACGAGGTCAAACATCGCCCTATTGCCGAACTGGTTAAGCTTGGCGAAAGCTCCGTCCTGGAGTTCAAGAGCACCCTACAATGGGATGTTACTCAGAAGCAGGCGAACAAAGGGCTGCGCAGGGAGTGTTTGAAAACAATTGCTGCTTTCATGAATTCGGATGGAGGAACACTTCTGATAGGCGTCGAAGACAACGGCAACGTTCTTGGGCTTAGTCATGATTTTAGTTTGTTCGGCGGCTCACGTGACAGGTTCGAGCAGACGCTGGTCAACATCATCTTCGAAGCGATTGGAGCAGCGTTCGGCCCCTATTACAGAATTCGATTCGAGCCGATCGATGATAAGCTAGTTTGCGTGGTTGAAGTCGATCCAGTTCGTGATGGCGGCGTCTTTGTGAAGACCGAGAAAGGTAACGAGTTTTTTGTCAGGCAGGGCAACACGACGCGATCACTCGACCCAGCAGAAACGCACGACTACCTAAAGACACGCTGAGCGGGAGGGGCGCGGGCAGCTTTTGGTTTTCATGGCGGCATGAGATGAAAAGCATTGAAGATCCTCCCGGCTTTATTCTACGCACACAGGTGCAACAGGTGGCTTGGGAGAATGGGTATAGGCTGGAGCGAGGCGTGGAGGCCGGCTGGCTTCACTACGCATCAACCACTGCGCCCGGTTCTATCTGGATAGCGGGAGACTCTGGTCAAGGCCCATGGCATCTGTCGCTCGACCGATCGAGCATCGCGGCCGAAATCGGAGACCTTCCTACTTCGTCCGTTAGAGGGCCTGGATTGATAACCTACGTTCTGCAAACTCTAACGGAGCTCCACAGCGCCCTTGACCATATCTATCGGTTGGCTATCAGCCTTCCAGAGGCGCCGCTCGACCGTTTCAAAGCCAAGACGGCCAATCTTCCTCGGACCACGGAGGCCGAGAGGATGCTCGTTCAGCGAATCGGGCAAGACGTGTTCCGTGACGCCTTGATGAACTATTGGGGCAGTCGCTGCCCAATGACCGGCATCACCCAACCCGCGCTGCTTCGTGCGTCACATATCGTCCCTTGGGCAGAGTGCACGGATGAAAAGCGGCTTGATGTACACAATGGTCTGCTGCTGTCAGCACTATGGGACGCTGCGTTCGATCGTGGGCTTGTCAGTTTTGGCGACGATGGATTGGTGCTCGCAAGTCCGAAGTTGGACGTCAAGGCGCGCAACGCGCTCGGACTGGCTGCCGCTCCTCAACTTCTGCGCTTGCACGACGAGCACCGCGCCAACCTTGCTCATCACCGGAGCCGATATGGATTCTAACGTTGCGATCTCTTCTGGCAAAAATCCATGCGAAGCAGCGAAAGATCGAAGTAGCAGCTATTCCGCGACCTGGTTCGGGCTGCTTAAATCTTTCCAGAACGCGTCCCTCCGATTGGAGCTTATCTAATCCGAAAATCAGCCTCTTCGTAAACATTAACACTTGAGACGCCAACCGTGCTTGAGCTCGCTAATACATTTCATCGCAGCCTGGATCGGCTTACAAATGCCGAGCAAATGGCGACCAAGACCGTAGTGTTCGACTATATGGCCGACCCATCCAGACCTGGATTGTCGGCGCATCGCATAGACAGGGCTAGGGACAAGGGATTCTGGACCATCAGGGTCAACCGTGACTTGCGCATCGTGGTCTATAAGCAGCACCAAAAGTCGGTCTTTTGCTACGTCGCTCATCACGACGACGCCTATTCCTGGGCAGCACGTCGGCGGTTCGAGGTACACCCTGTCACCGGTGCGGCGCAAATAATCGAACTCGTTGAAGTTGTTCGCGAGGAAGTCAGAACTGTTGCTCGCGAGGCCACGAGGGCCAGCGTCCTCGCGAATGAGGACCAGGATTATCTGCTCTCGCTCGGCGTGCCCGCGACTTATCTCGAGCTTGTGCAACAAGTTGACGAAGACGGCTTGCTTGAACTGCTACCACGGCTACCGGAGGAAGCGCAGGAAGCTTTGATGGCCATCGCGACCGGTGAGCGTCCGGAGCCTCGTCCGGTTATACAAACCAGCGCTGAAGCCGATCCCTTTACACATCCCGATGCTCTGCGGCGCTTCTGGGTTGCTAGTGACGAGCAGATGGTCGCTCAGGCACTTGAGAAGCCGTGGGCGGAGTGGCTCGTTTTTCTTCATCCCTCACAGCGAGCTGCCGTCGAGAAGAATGTTATCGGGCCCGCACGAATATCCGGATCGGCCGGAACCGGAAAGAGCGTCGTTGCCATGCACCGCGCCGCTCACTTGGCACGTGAAACTCAGTCCGGAAGAATCCTGCTGACGACGTTCTCGAAAGTCTTATCGGCGAGACTATCCGAGGGAATGGATACGTTGCTGGGGTTCTCATCTGAGGTACGGCAAAAAGTTGAAGTAATCCACCTTCATGCTTACGCCCATAGTCATGCGTCGCGGCTCAAGCCGCTGGCGATTGCTGACGACCGCGCGATCGATGACCTCATTGAACAGGCGCGGCATGACTTGGATGCAACCATAACGAACGAGTTTCTAAGGGCTGAATGGGACGCCGTCGTTGACTATTGGGGCATCAGATCGTTTGACGAATATAAAGGCATCGCACGCACCGGCCGCGGCGCGGCCATTAGCGTTGGTCTTCGTCGGCGATTATGGGACGTTTTCGAACGTGTGCAGCGGCAACTAGCTGCAAAAGAACTGCATACGTTTGGCGAGGTCTGCGATCGGTTACGACAGCGGATCGAGGAAGACGGGGCCCGACCATTCACACATGTCGTAGTGGATGAAGCTCAAGACCTGGGTCCGCGTGAGTTGAGATTAGTCGCCGCCCTGGCACCGCCCGGCCCTCGCTCGCTGACATTTGCCGGGGATGTGGGTCAGCGCATCTTCCGCTGGCCCTTCTCCTGGCTGAGCGCCGGCATTGACGTTCGTGGACGATCTCACCGTCTTAAGGTCAACTATCGAACGACTACCGAGATACGCCAATTCTCGGACCGCCTCTTGCCAGCTCGTCTTACCGAGGTGGACGGAGAAGCGGAAGAGCGTGGGGTCGTCTCACTGTTGAGCGGGCCCAAACCGGATCTCAAAGGTTCGACCGACCTTGCTGGAGAAGTACAGATCCTGGCCAACTGGCTCAGTGGCCTTCGTGAACGCGGTATTGCACCCAGTGAAATCGCGATCTTTGCGCGCACAAGGCGGGTGCTTCAGGAAAGGGCCGCCCCCGCATTGAAACGCGCTGACATGAGCAGCATCTGGCTCGTGCCGGACAAGACCCATGAAGGCGGAAACGTCGTTCTGGGTACACTTCATTCCGCCAAAGGCCTTGAGTTTCGAGCAGTCGCAATCGTTGCATGCGACGACTCCCAAGTGCCCCTCCAGGTCGCCCTGGACTTGATGAAGGAGCCTGACGAGAAGCGCCTGACCCAAGAACGGGAACTAAGCCTGTTGTACGTCGGCTGCACCAGGGCTCGCGATCAACTGCTGATAACCTGGTCCGGAAACCCATCGCGATTTCTCGATGCTGCGATGTAAGCTCGCGATCAGCTCCGCACGGTTTTGCCGAATAAGCTCTCAATGTCGCTGTCGCTCGTCGGCGGCGTCAGCATGTCGCGCGACAATCTGCGCTTGGCCTCAAGTAATCTGTCCAGGACTTCATCGAAGGACTCGTTGGGCAAATCCGGATGGGTAGCCATAGGGATGTGGATGTTAACCGGCTTGGTCTGCCCAATCCGATATGCGCGATCGTTGCACTGATCTTCGACGGCGGGATTCCACCACCTGCTGAGGTGAATGACATGATTGGCCGCGACGATATTAAGACCAACGCCAGCAGCCTTTGGCGAGAGAATCAGCAATCCGAAGCCATCCCCAGATTTCTCAAAGCTCTCGACGATGGCCAACCGCCGCTCGCCGGGCGTAGAGCCATTGATGATCGCGGGCTTTCGGTCCAACCCGAAAGACATGGCAAGCCCCCGCGCAAGCACCTCCTGCATGGCTAGGTTTTCTATGAAGAGCAGAGCCTTCTCGTTCCGGCTCGCGATTTGTTCGAGTAGCTCGACCGTCGTCAACAGGCGAGCGGACCCACGCACAAACATATCGAAGCGAGCCTTGCCCGTCAGATCGATTGAAGATGGATCCTCCGGATGCAGCGAAACGCCTCGCATTCCGTGCAAGACCTTCAGCATGAAGCCCCGGGATCGATCGCCGCTGCCACGGGCCTCCTGAATCAATTCTCGATATGCCTGAGCTTGTCCCGCAGGCATCTCAGTCGGATATTTCTTCTCTTGCTTCGTTGGAAGACCCTCTAAGATATCGACTTTCATACGACGCTTCATGACCGGCGGCGCCGCTTGCAGTGGAGTATCGAGCGTTCGTTTCAGTTCGCTCAGCTTTTCCGGAGAGTCTTGTTGGAATGTTCTTGAAAAGCTTTTCAGATCACCCAAGAACCCTGGAACTAGCCGATCGAACAGGCACCAGAGATCCTCCATCCGGTTTTCTATCGGGGTGCCGGTCAGACCAATCACAAATTCAGCATTCAGCGCTTTTGCCGCCTTGGTGTTGAGAGTATCCGGCGACTTGATTTTCTGCATCTCGTCGAAGAGCACAACCGAATAGGCGACCCGCGCAAACGATCGTTCATGATCGGTCAAGGTTTCATAAGTGGTCAAAATCCAGTCGGCTTCGCGCAGCTGTGCGACGTCAAGTGTGTCCTGATCGTTGCCCTCTGCGGAGCGCGGTAGCTTGAGCTGCTTGAGCGCGCTGCCATAGGCGTCGATCCGCTGTCCTAGCCCAAGCCCGGAGAGTCGGTCGAGGCTTTCCTTCTCCCAATTCCTCAGCAAAGCCGTCGGCGCAACGATAAGGAATGGTCCATGAGTTGCGCCCTGGGCGCGCAATGCCGCCGCATTGGCCTTGAGCCAAGCCAGAAACGCAAGAGCCTGGTACGTCTTACCCAAGCCCATGTCATCGGCAAGAAGAACACCCGGCCAGCCAGCTGTCCAAGTTTGGACCAGCCACCTGAAGCCCTCGATTTGATGAGGTTTGAGAGGGGTTGACCCCATCCGCGCCGCCGGCGGCGTTTCGGCGTCGATCAAAGCCGTCCGCCGTCTCAGTCCGAGTTCGTACTCGACTCCATCGAAATTGGTTTTCTTGATCAGCAAGACCAACCGCTGTTTGGGATCCTTGCCGTGGCCTTCAGTCTGAATATCCTCCAAAGTTAAGACTTCTTCCTGCGGCACCGTAGCTGACCGGCGGCGCTCTTCCGCCAGTACTTCTGGAGCAGAGTCGATTGGAATAGGACAGCCGCGAATGACAACGTGTGCATCACCGCGGATCTCGGCCTTTTGTATATCTTCCTCAACCTGTGCCAGTTCTTCCGCGCTGAGTGGCGCCAATTCCGAGACTGGCCCGTCCACGATCCAGCCGGCTTCGGGCAGCCAAGCATTCGGGCGGCGCGTCAACCAGGGTAGTTGTGGACGCTCCCACAGCCCCAGTCCTTCCACGCGGTCCGAATAGTGCTTGGTCTCCACGAACAACTGTCCGGGCACAGTGCCCTCACCGGCGCTTTCCAGTGCGTGAGCAATGGCTGCCCGGGGATTTCGAACGAAGGCGCGCCGCTCCTCTTCCGAGCCTTTTCGCTTTTCCTTGAGGACGTCAAGCGCCAGCTTCAGCGCAGGATCTATCAGGACGAAGCGATTGCGGCCGACCTGATAGGCATCTCTCGCCTGCCCCGCCCCGCCGATCGCCTGTACAACAAACGACCGCTGATCCTCGGCTGATAGCAGAGCCGCGTTCCAGTCCTCCGATGCATGGGCCTTAATCGAATCGGTTACGTTGGACTCTATTGGGCTTTCGGCGGCATCGGCCGGTTCGTCGTCCTGCGCAGTGAACTCCCGATTTCGACTCATGAGCACGGGAGCAAAATCCACCCCATTTGCGGTCTCGCGAACGTCTAGAGCAAAGGCGCCAGCCTGATATAGCGTAAACGTTTCCAGAAAGCCGTCGCGCTTCACCTCGGCTCCCGTGAGATGCTTCAACGTATCCTGCACCGGAAGCCAGGCAGACACCCGCCGCTCAAAATCGCTCCCGATGGTGCCGTTATACGTACCGATCGCATCCACGAGTCGAAACAATGTCGCATTGAGTCGACCAACCTGCTCTCCCCATTGCAGCAGCAGGCCGGCTCGTTCCGGCCGCACCTCCCTCCCCCACTTGTCGGTCCAACGGAGCCTGAGCAGGCCCGCGGGAGTTTCGATTCTTCCATCCAGCGCTATCGATAGCCCGAGCGCGGCGGGAGGCGGAAATCCCAGGGCGTCACAAATTCGGCCCGGCAACGACACCGCCTGGTCTGATGATATCCAGACATCCATGTCTGTCGATTTGGTCGCTCCGTTCTCGACCAGAGACTCCAATTCGAGCAGACACTCGCGGTCTAGCCCGGCGGCAGACCAATCCACGCGTGGAATGTCACGCATCCGGCCAAACCTACGTTTCTCGAGAGCACGAACATGAACGCCGTGCGTCGTAAACTCAGCCTTGAAGGACGCTCCCATCTTAGCGCACGGTGTATTCAGATTGCGGGATACGAACTCCCGTCAATTCCTGCAATCTGCGGGCGACTCGATTCTGCCAAACGTAATTTTCTGAACCGCCATGACCAAAGATGTCGTGGCGCGTGAGACTTTGTTCGGTGCGATCGGTTGGAACAGGTCGTCTGACATCATCCGAGCTGTATGCCCTCAAATTGAGACCTGGTGGCTTTGCCCGGCTATTGTTCGGCCAAATATTGCAAAATCCGTTGTAGCTCCAATCCGCAACGATGCACTGTCCGAAGTCGAGCAGAAGCACGGCGTGACCTCTTTGGACAGCCTTACGCCCGCCATAGTTGAAGACCCCAAAAGGCGCTTCGCGGCCAAATGCGCTGCGCGCCTCTGCGGCTCCATCCTCTCCGAACACAACCCAGGCATTTCTGATAAGCCCATGATTATGAAAAGCGAGCCAGAATTTGCGACGATATTTCCAGGCTCCATCCGGCGCTATTCTGTCGACAACGTCGAAGAACTGTCGCAACGACTGCTCGGTTAGCCACCGCTTCAAAATGTCGGCGACATCATCCAAACCTATCCATTGCGCGCCATTGATTCTGGGATCGCCGAAACGGCCAACCAAGAAGTTGGAAATAAGGTCTCGATCGGCCTGAGCCGGAAGCGCGTTTCCGAAAGGCAACGTCAGCGCACGCGCCATTTCCTTGCGCCAGACAGGGAAGATGAGCCTGTCATCTGGTCCGAGGCACCATCTGCGAATGATGTCCAGTCGCTCCGGAGCCGCCACGATGGGAGCTCCTTGCAAGATTTTGAGTCCCGCTGCGTGCATGAATGCCGCAAATTCTCCCTCAGCGAATGAGCTGGAAAGTCCAATCGTCTCCAGAAATGCTTGGACGTTCAGCTGCTTGCCAAGCGCTGCCTGTGCCAGTTGAACGATTCGAGCAGCTCCATTGAAAATGTCATATCGAGCGTTCAGACCGATCCACGGTTCTCCTGCAACGGGCGCAAAGCTGCTGAGGACGTATGATATTCGATCTAATTGAGGTCGATTTGGTGCGAACTCCATCAAATACACAGAGGCGAGCTGGCGATAGGGGCGCTTGCGTCTCATCTCAGCCACTCGCGCGAGGACAGCCTCGAGAGCGCCATTGTACTCCGCTATGGCAGGTTTCGTTGTCCAAATGCACCAGGTGATCTTGTTCCAGTCTCCGACGGTGGGCTCTCCACCGCGAGACAGTTGGTAAACAAACCTCTCCGCTACTGCATTGAGATCAACCGTCGGTTTCGCGAACTCGCCAGATGGTCTTGCCGATAGCGTTGAAAGAAGGCGCGCCACCGCTGTCGGTCCGCACAATGGCGGGGGAAGCCTTCTCCGCGCTTTTAAAGCGTCACGGAAGATCATAGGGAACCACCCTTCAGTTCCTGAATGGCAGCCCTCATCCTCTGAAGCAGGCCCTGCACCTCCTCAAGTCCAGAGGTCGGGTCAGTATCCATCACGAATCGCAAATCGATCCTGCGATTTCTTCCCCGAGCGATTGTAGTTTCTGACGGATCAATCGGACGGGTCGACGAATATCCTGAAATCGATAGAATCTCTTGTTTACGCCGATTGACGATCCTACGGAGCTCCGGCGCTACTGCTATAAGCTCGCGATAGGTACTGGCAGCACGCTGAGCCGAGAGCGACCAATTCTGATCATCATTCCCAGTCTCGTCGGTGTGCCCCTCAATGAAAACAGTTTCGACCGATGCTTGATCGGGATTCCGACATGCGAACTGAGAGCGCGGGCCGGGACAGATCGAATAGGCAGGCAACACCCGAGAGAGGACATGCGCAATCTTGTCAACATTCTTCTTTGCGTCACCAAGAAGAGAAAAATTGTTGACTGGAAACTGAACCGCGGCTTCCGTCAGGCGGAGCACATCACCTGAGGGCGATATCTCAACAGTTAGCCCTTCCCGACTCAATTGATCTCGAACTTCAGTAAGGAGGCGCAGGCGCAGTTCACTTGCTTCGCGAATTTCGTCAAGCCGCCTCCGGATCCGCAATTCCGTCTCGTCAAGCTCTCGTCCTACCGATTCTGCGACCTCAATCTTCTTGGATTGGACCTTTGTCTTGGCCACCTGGACATCAGTCTGCTGCCGAAACAGAAGAGCGAAGCTCATCAACAAGATGATGAAGATGAACAGCACCCCCACCATCATGTCCGTCATCGAAATGAAATAATTTTCGCCCTCCTCATGCGAATCCGAAGAACCTTGAGGCGGCAAGTCGGAAGCTGCATCGTGGTAGGTCATATCATGTTACTCGGCAGGCTCACGGGTAATCATGGCCTGCAGAAACCCGTCGAGCGTTTCATGGAGGGTCTCCACGTTCTCAGAAAGACTTACCACTGCGGAGCTAATCTTGCCCAAGATGGCTCCCGTGTGATCGTCTATTTGCTTGACGAAGTCGCGCATAGACTCCTGATGCCGAGAAACCTCCTCGTGAAAGCGGTCTGCGGCCCTGCCGAGGTCTTCGTCAACCGACTTGAACCTTGTTTCGTACTGATCCCAGACCTGTGCGATCTGAGCGAGATGCGCTGAAAGTTTTTCAGCAACGTTGTCCGCAGATTCCTGCGTGCTGGAAAGTGCTTCCACAGATTCCGCCATGGACGTACTCATGCGCTCAGTCGATTCGGCGACACGAGCTGAATGCATCAAAAGTGGCTCGCTCGCTGAACGGACATCACTTGCCACTTGGCTGAACGCATCAGCCGTCTCTCTCGAACGATCGCTGATCGTCTCGATTTGCGCAGTTTGCCCAGAAAGAGCCAATGAGACTGATCGCAATGTGTCAGAAAGAGCGGCAATATCGCTCCGTAGCACCCCAACCACTTCATCTATGCCGGCATGCACGGCCGCGGCCGCTTGCTCTCCTGCAGTTACGGATCGCCGAGTGCTTTCCTCCAGCTGATCAGCAAGTCGCTTCTGCAGATCTGTAAGCGTACCGCCGAACCCCTTCGATTGCGCTTCAAGACTTTCCATTACCTGAGCAAGACCGGCTTGAACCGATTTTGCGACATCCGCCGCAGAGCCGCTCAGGTTCTCACTCGCGGTGGCGAGCACCTTGCCGATCGCCTCCGCCGCTTGCGTTAACTTGCTAGAGAAGTCTTGTCCTGAACCCGACAAGTTGTGTTGTGTCTTGTCCAGCGAGTCGCGAAGGCTCTTGAGCGTATCAACAATCTCTCGCATCTCACGACTGGCACCTTGATCAAGCCGCTCGACGAAATTTTGAACCAAGCTGTCCGCACCCGTCCGGGAGGTTCGCGCGAGTTCCTCCGTGGTCCGCTCGAGCCGATCCGAAAGAGGAGCGACTGCTTTCGTTATCGCACTCCCTAACGCCGGAGCCACCGACTCGCCGAGACGCGCAAAGAAGCGTTCGCTGTTTATCTCCTTCAACTGATCCCTTTGCGCAGCGAGTATCTGACGCGACTCTTCTGCAATGCGCTGGGGCGGCGAAAATATCATCCGCTGCTCGATCGCGCGTGATAGCCCCTCGAAAGCGCCCTCGATCCAAATCTGGTACGTTCGAAACGTCAGGGCCAACCCCAACGACGCACCCAAACCCGCGATTGAGGTTGAGAACTTGAATGTCGCCGCAGCGAGCAGTTCGTTCAGAGAAGTGGTCATTGCCTCAGCTGAACCTGCAGCAGTGCTGCCCGCAGCCCGATTTAGCGCCAAGACAAGACCAATGAATGTCAAGAGGAGTCCGAGCCCGACGAAGTAGCCTGGGATCGAACTCATCATCTTGAGCCCGAAGAGCTCACCACGAGCATCGGCTAGGTTGATGTAAGTTTGCGGCCGGACGGTATACCGAACTACGTTGTCGTCTCGGATAACTGTCGCCGAGAATTGGCGCCATCCGTGGCCGACCACAGCATTGCACTCCAGTCGGCCTGAAATCCCGTCAAATGCCAGCGCGAAACCTGCAAAATCACCGGGACGCCCGAGGAAACCTCGGGCGCCCCTCAACGTAGCTCGAAGCAGAAGTACGTGCGAGATCAAGAAGGCGCCGGCGAGCGCGATCGCTATTTGTCCGATCCCGGACGATAACGCAAAAGCGAAGCTCCGCTCTGACACGTGCTCGATGTCCCCGTTGCTGACTTCTCGCAGCACATCGAGAACATGGTTCCAATCTGAGTGGGGAGCGAATCGGGCCATTGCAATTAGAGTGGCCGCGAAGCTTCCCCAGAAAAGCGCCAGGCGAAACCAGCCACGCCAGAGCAACGGTGTACCGAGAACCCCCAAGACTGCCCCCACTGTAGTCACTCGAAACAAGTACGTGTCAATTCTTTCTTATACAACTGAACTTCAGTCCCGCCCTCACTGCCAGTATTGGAGAAGGCATGCAGCCCCTGGCCATCGCGTCTCTGGAACACCGTATTTACACGGTTCGGGTTGAAAATCAGGTATCTCACTACCTGGCAAAGATCCGATCATGGCTACGATTAGCGAGATCTTCCCCTCCGACCAAATAACCGATTGATTTATCTACTTAAAACACACCTTTGGCACAAACAGTGAACGTCAAGATGAGAAACTTTCCAAATGCAACTATCAGTTTTAGATCTACCTTGGCTCACATCTAGAGCAGAGTGCGAGATCTTCGACGAGTTCAGATTCTGCGCGATCGTCATCACGAGACCGATCCAAGGTCGATCCTTACGCATCAGTTAGACGGGATACCCACGTCGTCTCCGGAACATCACCCTTCACGCCATCGCCTGGACGGTCGATCCCGTGATTGCACGGCGCGAGGTCAAGGAAGTTACGTTGTTGCTCGACAGCCGCCGCCTGACCACGGACGTTATGACGTATCGGTCGAGGTGGGAGCGCAGCTAGTCGATACCGAGTTCGGCGATCTTCATGCCCCCTCGATCAGCTCACTATCTACGAGTCTCGTCGGAGATGATAATAGTGCCGAAATTTAGAAATTTTTGAGCGCGATCTCCGCGGCACTATGCCAACGCGATGCGATCGTCGCCCCTATAAAACCATCCACCCCTTCGATGTCACGGTGGACCATCAAGGGCGCGTGACTGCGGCTGACCGATCGTCTTGAAACCCGCGCGCATCAGAATTTCGATTGAAATCCGGTAGCAGCGACGCTCGCTGAATCCATGGGCTGGCTCGAACGCCGCGCGGGAGCTGCGCACACCAGCAGCATCGGATCCGGCTGAGGCTCGAGCGGCATCAGCCGGATCTGTATCGCTATTTCTCGCTCTGAGTCCCTAGCGTTTCCACTCTCTAAGAATCTCCGGATACTCTTCCTCCGGCTCGGGAGCAGACGGCATCCTAATCCAGCCCTTTATGATTTCGCCGCCGACGACGTCTGAGAGCGCGAATTCGAATGACACGTCGCGTGACAGTGCCTCGATGTCCTCATCGACTTCCCCGCGTTCGACGCCGATTGCAGGCACTTTGCCCGGCCAGGTTATGGCCGCCGGAGCGTCGACCACACAATATTCACAGTCGTCAGGATCGATGATCGCTTCGACCATCCACCACAGCGTCTCAAGGTCCGGCGCCCAATAGAGCCCGACAGCCTCTTTGGTGTCGACACAGCGAATTGCAAAAAGGACCAACTGCAACATTTTCTCTCCACGGTGAGATCAGCTAAAGACATTTTCGGATTGATTGATGTGCCGGCCTGACAAACCAGCCCGTCGAGCGGATCGTGGTCATGGCTGAACACGCTGCTTGTAGTGCTCGATGAGAAGTCCGACAGGATCGGGGCACGTGCGGCCCCAACATTCGATGCACTGCCGCGCTCGCGTCAGGAGATCGATGCCCTCGTGAATGCTGGGGAGATCTTCGTCGTCGACGTCCCCAAATTCGAGTGCCAGGGCCGCGGCCAAGGCGCCGATCAGATCGATTTCATCTGCTGTCATTGAAAAAGCCTTTGGTTTTGCTCAATATGAAAAGACCGCTTTAGTCGGACAGGCGACGGCCCTGCGCACCGCCGACTTGTTAATATTGGAAAGTCGCAATGAGTTCCGGATACAATCAAAAAAAGAAAGCACGTAGGTTCGGAAGACCACCGACATACGCGACGCCGATTATGGTGCGCCTGCTTCCTGAGCAGCTGGCTGCCCTTGACGCATGGATCAAGCGGCAACCAGATAAGCCCGGGCGCCCGGAAATGATCAGGCGGATCCTGAACGAGTACTTGGCATTGGAATAGGTGACGAAGAAGCGTCTTAGCGAGTGCCTCAAGCCGGGGACTAGCATACGGGACCTCGAGTAACAGCTAACCAGATAAATTGTGTGGTTCGAAGCTAGAGCCAGGACCTCATACTCCACCCGGGTCAGACCGGTCGGGTTATGCCTCGAAGCGTTTCGGATTGCTGATCTGCTGGCGCAGTCAAATGCACACAAACGGCGATGGGCAGGCGAAGGGGAGTGTGTATCTACTCGACAAATCGAAGGCTTGAAGCTTGGACAACGGCTCTCCACCTCATTCAAATCCAAAGAGAATACTTTACGAACAACCGCCATTACTAAACTGACGATTGCACTGAGACTGAGACTGACACTGAGACTTAATTCGTACCCCCCTATGAAACTCACATTCATAGGGTGTTCGTCGCCCGCTGCTGGTGAGCATGTGGCGGCTTTATTGAAGTATTCACCTCAGCGACAGAATGCACGACTTATGTAGTGTTGAGACGAATTCCACCCTGACCGCCGCTTTGGATCTTATCCGGCGTGGCTTTAAGATCTTTCCTGCTCGTGCTCGCGACAAGGTGCCGGCGCTCTCCGGCTGGCAGGAGCACGCTACCACAAATGAGGACCAGATCCGGGAATGGTTCTCGCGAGACGGCTACAACATTGGCGTCAAAACAGGCCGGGACACTGGCCTGCTCGTCGTTGACATTGATCCGAAGAATGGTGGCGACGAGAGTTGGGAGCAGCTCAAGGCAGATCTCGGAATCGCCGATATCCTCACTCTGACCTGTCGCACCGGTGGCGGAGGGCGGCATCTTTATTTCGCCCTGCCGAGCGGGTTGCCGCACCGCGTTAAGGGGCCCGCCCCCTTCATGGGCTATGCCGGCGTCGACATCCGCGCCGACGGCAATCTTGTCATTGGCCCTGGTTCTGTCCATTCGAACGGTGGTCGCTACGAATTCGTCGATCCGGCGATTCCTATCGCTACTGTCCCGGATGTTATTCTGCAGAACCTTGTTCCGAGCCCCGGAAAAAGCGTTTCGGGCGCAGCAGCTGGAGCATCTATCCCCGAGGGAAGCCGGAACACTAATCTGCACCGCGAGGCTACCAGACTTCGTCTGCATGGCCTCGCCCAGGATGAGGTCCTCGCAGCTATCAACCAGATGAATCAGGGCCGTTGTCGTCCGCCGCTACCTGACGGAGAGGTGGAGCGGCTGGTCAAGTCCGCATTCGATTGGGTGCCTACCGTCATTCCCACGACCCACATCGAAGCGGCAGAGCACTTCGGGAAACTCATTCGCGGCTACGCCTCATGGGTACCCGAAGAAAAGACCTGGCGTGTTTTTGACGGCCGGGTCTGGCAGAAAGACATCACCGGTGACGTCGAGAGGCGGATCAAGGGATGGGTCAAGCTGCTTATCGAGCATGCCGAGGCCCTCCCCGACTTGGACCTTCGCAAGAGCTTGTCGAAGGTCGCCCGGCGCCTCGGCCAGGGCCGTGACATCGCAGCGGTCCTCAACCTCACCAAGTCTGAGCCCGAGATTTCGTGGTCGAGAACGAGCTTTGACCAGCACGCCGACCTTATCTCCGTGTCGAATGGCGTCCTTCGATTTGCGGCGAGTGGTGAGATTGAGTTCCGCCAGCACCGGCCCGAAGATTTGCTCACGAAGAACCTCGACGTTGAGTTCAATGCCGCAGCCGAAGCACCCACTTGGCACCGCTTCTTGACGCGCACGTTCGATAACGATGCTGAGATGATTGCATTCGTGAAGCGGGCCGCCGGCTACTCCATGCTGGGCGAGGTACGCGAGCAGATCTTTTTCATCGGGTATGGTATCGGCCGCAACGGCAAGAACACGTTTATAGACGCCATTGCGCACGTCTTGGGAGCCTACGCGCGCACCGTAGCGTCGGGAAGCTTTCTGAAGGGCAAGAGCGGTATCAGGTCGGACATCGCCTCACTGGCTGGGGTACGGTTCGCCTACACGTCCGAGATTCCCGAAGGCCAGAGCTTCGACGCCGCCCTGCTAAAGTCGCTCACGGGCGATGCCAAGATCTCGGCTCGTTTCCTGTTCGGTAATGAGTTCGAATTTTCGCCGACGGCGAAGCACTGGTTCGTGACCAACTACCTCCCCGAGGCTGACGCTGAGGATTACGGCTTGTGGCGCCGGCTCATCCCGATCCCCTTCAAGATCGTGATCCCGGATGAAGAGACCGATCCTCTTCTACTCGATAAGCTTCGCGCCGAAGCTCCCGGAATTCTTCGTTGGCTCGTCGAGGGCGCTCAGGACTGGCTGAAATCCGGCATCGTCCCACCGGCATCGATCAGGGACGCACGGCAGTCTTATCGGCAGGATGTCGATGTCCTGGGTGCGTTCCTCACAGAAGAATGCAAGCAGGCCGACGAGCTCCAGGTCGGAGCGAGCGAGTTGTTTCAGCATTTTCGCTTCTGGACGCGCTCGCAGGGCCATCCCGATTGGTCAATGCGGAAGTTCAAGGAAAATCTCCTCCGCAAGCATTTCCGCCAGAGGAAGACCAACAAGGGTCAGGTCTGGCATGGCCTGCGTTGGGAGCCTGGGCGGTAGCCCGACCCGCCACTACGCCTCCTCCGGGGTGACATCCGCCGTGGAGGAGTGGTGACGGTGACGTTAGTCAGCAGACGTTCAATACAGAACTAGTTACTCGAGATCACAACAATGAAAAACTCCTCCACCTCCTCCACTCTCTGCAAACCCCACTCCTCCCCAACGGAGGGAGCGGCGCAGCCGGCTGATATTAGAAGGACGAGAGCATCGTCCACAGGCCTCCATCATCTCCCTTCCCCGGACGAACTGGATCTTGCCGGTCAAAATCCTTGGGGTGTGGTTGGCACAAAAATTCTCGCCAAGGCTCTCAG
This sequence comes from Bradyrhizobium sp. ISRA464, assembly GCF_029910095.1. Lineage (NCBI taxonomy): Bacteria > Pseudomonadati > Pseudomonadota > Alphaproteobacteria > Hyphomicrobiales > Nitrobacteraceae > Bradyrhizobium > Bradyrhizobium sp. ISRA464. Next base: position 6,182,019 of record NZ_CP094526.1, read on the forward strand.
CGTAGACCGAGCGCTCCTGAACGTGTGGCACTACCGTACCATCCTCCCCCCACCAATGCCGCGAAAGTGGTTCCGTACCAACACCTTGGTTTTTCGGGTCGATCATATTTTGGCTTGGCTTGGCGACACCCGCGAACCGCATGAGATCTGGAGGCCGCATCTGCGTAAGATTTATGGAGATCAGACTAACGATCTCAGCGGCGATGAAGTCTGCCGATTGACTGCACACCTGGTCGACCTGCTTGGCCGGGGAAGTGCAACACCTGAAGGCATCAATTGGAAGGACTGGGGCTTCAACGAATACGTCTTGAGTCTGGCAAGCACAGCGGGGGTCATGCGATGAACGACTTCCACTACGATGCCGACAGCGGCTTCTATGTTCACGTTCGGACAGGTCGCCCAATTGCCACCGCTTTTGAAAGGAGCGTGCATATCTTCCCTTGGGAATTTCGGGACGTGGTCAAAGTTATTTGCCCGTACTGCGGACAGGTCCACGAACACGATGCCTGCACTGGCCTTAGGGGATCGCACTGTCAGTTCATTCAGCCCCCTGACTACTACGTCTACGTGCCACCGCGAACACCATTGGTATTGCGATACGGCATACTCCGGCCGATCACAGTGATCCCTCGCCTGTAAAGTCACCTCGATCGCGCCGTCCCGTTCCACCAGAACGCAGCTTATGCCGGATGACAGAGAGCGACATGACGTTCGCTCTCATCATCTGAAACATCTTCTGCGGCCCGCAGCTTAAGTTTGGGAAGTGTATATGTACTTCCCCACACCGATACTCGCGAAGAAGCCGTCAAGTATCTAGATTTCTGCTGGTTGCAGATCGTTAGGACGTCTCAATGAGCAAAAGCGGTCAGGTCGAGTTGCCTTCGCGATTTCGGAATGTAGCGCCCAGAGGTATGACGAAGGATGAGGCAGCAGAATACTGCGGATGCGACACTAAGGCAGCATTCGATAGCTGGGTCATTAAAGGGATCGTGCCCGGTCCAATTCCGGGGACACAACGCTGGGATCGCAAGGCCATTGATATATACTTGGATCGCGCGTCCAACATCTCGACGACACTGTCAGGCAGCGCCTTGGCCGACTGGAAGACAAGGCGTGCGGCTCGAACAAATTGACTGATACAAACGCCAATAGTGATAGACTTTCGTTTCAGACCTTTTGGAAGCCAGCAATGCGTATGAACCTGGTGGGCCTATATTGGACCCAAGCCAAGTTGGCCAATGGCACTCTCGTCAAGTACTACTACGCTTGGAAGAAAGGCCCACGCATTAAGGCCAAGTACGGCACCCAGGATTTTATCCGCGAGTACAACGAGCATATCGCCTCCAGGAAGAAGCCGAAACAGGGCCTGGTTTTCGCGCTGATCGCAGAATTCAAGATCTCGTCTGAGTTCAAACAGCTCAGCGACAAGACGAAGAAAGATTACCTTCGCTACATCAAATTAATCGAGGAAGAGTTTGGCGACATGCCCCTCGAGGCAATCGAAGAGCCCGGTGCTCGCGGTGAGTTCAAGTCCTGGCGCGACAGCATGGCCAACAACCCACGCAAGGCGGACTACGCCTGGACAGTGATGGCCCGTATTTTCTCCGTTGCCAAGGATCGCGGACGCATCACAATTAATCCCTGCGAGCGCGGCGGCCGGCTTTATGAAAGCGGCGATCGCCTGGAGAAGGTTTGGGGTGAGAACGCCATCCAGCAGATGATCGAAGCCGCAGCCCCGCCTCTGGTCGATGCCATGATGCTTGCACTTTGGACCGGCCAGCGTGAAGGCGACCTTCTGAAGCTGAAATGGTCCGATTATGACGGAAGATATATCCGCCTCATTCAATCCAAGTCGATCCGTCACGGCAAGAGGAGCAAGGCAAAGCGGGTGACCATTCCAGTCAGCGGGCCACTTAAAACCTATCTCGACGCGAGCAAGAAGCGAGGCATCTTCATTCTGATGAACACTCGCGATCGCCCATGGACCAAGGATGGGTTTCGCTCGTCATGGGGCAAGGCATTCGCCAGCGCCCGGATCAATGAGGATCTGACATTTCACGATCTGCGCGGCTCGGCGGTGATCCGTTTGGCGCTTGCCGGATCGACAGTCCCGGAGATCGCGACCTTCACTGGCCACAGCCTGAAAGACGTAGAGACCATCCTAGATAAGCACTATCTCGGCCGCGACGTGAGGTTGGCGGAGAGTGCCGCACGCAAGCTTGAGGCAATGTTTCACGGCAGGGTCTCGGCAAGCTCGGGACTTGCATCGAACGAAGGCACCTGAGCGCTTGCTTGAGGCTGTTCAACCGGCATCGGGCGGCGTCCGTACGCAGCCGTATAGAAAACAGTAGGGCGACCGGAGAAATTGAAGCGAAATGGCGCTCAGGGGCACCGGTTGCCAACATCACATCAGGATCAACGAATGACGCTTTGTGTTGGCTTCATCGATTCAGAAGCGGTTTACCTTACTGCCGATTCAGCCGTGACCGTTCCGCACAGACCGCTGAACACCGAGTACAGCACGTTTGGAGAAAAGCAGCCTCAGACCCCCGTTTTCAACGTCGAAGAGTCCGCCCTAAAGATCCTGAGGCACGGCGAGACGGCCGCAGCGTTTGCGGGGGACGCATCCCCGATCAACGATCTATTTTCCAACTACATCAGTGCGTCGCGCATGTGGTCTCCCCAGCAGGCGTTCGGCAACGCCTGGGCAAGTTCACACGATGGGCGAAATTTACAAGCTTTGCTCGCCTACCACGACGAGGGCGGGCCGCACCTTGTAAGATACGATGCGACGTCGGTTGCCGGAACTGAAGTGACATCTGCAAGCATTGGCAATATCGCTGCAGAAGACAAGGAATATCTTCGCTCTGCTCTACAGACGATGCCGCTCAACTCTGACGTAACGGATCGTCTTGCTTGCACCGTTTGCATCTCGCAGCGCGTCAGCATTCTCCTCAATATCTTGGAGACGCACGGGATCGGTGGCGCGATAGCCGGCTGTTCGGTGAGCAAGAAGGGGCTTTGCTGGGCTCCCGACACCTTGCATGTTATCCTCAGAGGAGAAATGGCGGATCAACTGTCGAACGACGTTCTCACCACAGTCTTGACCTGCACGCGGCTCGACACTCTCTTTGTCCGTAATAATTTTGGTCCCAGTTACAGCGGCTTCACAACCAACTTCGGCGTCAACACTGGACGAAGTCGGCGAGAAGTAGTCGACAGCATCCTGAGCAACATCGCACTTCTGCCTCCGGTCGATACTGACCTAAAGGTCGAATACATCGTCTTTCACGATGTCCTCACTCACCTAAGCACCATCTTTGATGTCCGGGCCGGAGAGCATCCAAACCTAAAATATTGGCTCCATCGCGCTCCATCCGGACAGCTGAATGTTCACTTTACAGCATCCGGAAATGGTTTGGGTGCTTTGAGGAGGCCAACAACCAGTGGTGACATAGCCTTCGTGCCGCTGAGATATTGAACTCGGCACTCCCCCTTGAGAACTGTGGTTATGCGCCAATGGTTGGCGGAAGGGGCGGGCCGCCGCCATGACCACCTGATCCAAAGTCTCTCAGAAAATCGATGATCGGACCAATGTGCGGCCTCAGCAGATGATACGTCCTCCGCCAACCTTCGGCGGCCTGCGCGGTTTCCTTCCCCTTTTGTAGAATCCACCAGATCCGATTGAAGGCGCTGGCGATGATGTAGCTTCGCGACTTTTGGGGATCGGCATCAGCGATTGGATCCTTCGGTGGCTTCGGCCGAGTTGCGTCTGCCGGCGGCAGGTCTTCAGCTGGCAGCGCCTTGAAATCCTGCTCCGGTTTGGTCGCTTCATCGATCGCGGGCGAGAGAGTTTCATCGAAGACTTCTGGAGTCTGAGCGTGAATTATCCTCTGAATTGCCTCGACCGCGTCTCGCGCAAGCGGCTTTACCAGGCGGCCGATCGACACTGCATGGTAGTGCTTTTCAATCTCGGGATAGAACGATCGTAGACCGATATGATCCTCCAGCAAGACGGCAAGCTTGCTCGCGAACGCGGGAGAGAGAATAGGTTCATCTGCTGTAAAAAGCTTGTTGAGGGTTCTGGCTTCGCCGTCCGCCAGCAACATATTTCCCGTTCCGATCTCAGTCGGTAGCCATTCGACGTAGGCGGTAAGAATCTGCGCGTAGTCAGAGCGGCTTTGGAATTTCGGTGATGACGCCAGTTCTGCAAGCTGCAGTGCTCGACTTCGACACGCCATCAGCGCGTCGCGGTGGTGGCCGGACGTGAAGGATGGTGGCAACGTTGGCAATGAAAAGGAGCCGGGCTCAGTTCCGATACGGCCGTTCGGAAGACGGTTGATCGTTATCGGACTGACGATACCCTCGACTGCAACGGGATCAGGTTGCGTGGCCCACAATCGACGTTCGATCTCGGCATTAACGGCTTCCGCACCCTGATCCCAAGGCAAATCTCCAGGAACATCCGTCACGGCAGCATCTGCAAGCTTGGCCATGCGCGGACCATGAAGGAGAGCTTCGTACCAACTGATCCACACCTCCCAGTGATCACCATCGTCGAGCATGTGCTGCGATAGCCGTTGCCACCAATGATCGAATTTTGCGGGTGGCCCGTTAGGCCAAGGTGGCTCATCCGCCAACTGTTCAAAGGTAGAAGCGCCCGTTTGCAGGCGCTCTATGTCGACAGTCACAGCTCTCAGAAATTCTGCAGCAACATCCATCATGGCCGCGGCACGGAATGCTTCTGAAACGGCGTTGGCCGCAGCGGAGTGCGCGGAAGCGGCCTCCGTCCGAGTAATACGAGCCTTAGCGACCTCTGCGGCGACCCGGGCGGCGGCCGACGCTGATTGAGCGCTGGCCGACGGAACCGATGCGGCTTGTGTGCTTGCCTCCACAGCCAGCCTGACGAAAGGTAAGTCCACCGCGTCGTTCGGATGTTTGGCAGAAAACCGGGCTAGCGAATTTGCACGAAAAATCGAAAGTACGTTCAGATCTCCGAGCTGATCCAACTGAGAGGCAGGTAGGATCCTTAGGGACGCCCGAACGGCAATGACCGTCGACCACTGTAGCGGCTGCGGCCGCAGCCAGGTCGCGAACTCACTGGCGTCCGTCAGCATTGACAAGTCGACCATTGATTTGCCCGTCCCGTCGGGGCCCGCGTCTGCTCCCGATTGATTCCAGAGATGTATTTTGCTCACTTTTCAGGTGGTTTATGCAACCGCGCAATAGGTTACAGTGTTTCGTGGGTGGATTTGCAAGGCTTAGCCACAAGCTATGTGCTGGGAAATGACTGCGATCTGCAGTGGCTTACCCGCGTTCCGTGCCCCACATGTTGACGATTTGCGCCGACCGCTGACCCCCGCTTTGATGCCCAGCATGGGCTCGAAATCGCGCGAGTATATGTTCGGCGCCACCGTTCGGCATCTGGCCGAGCGGGCCGAGGAGGCGCGGCTGAACGCCGACGTGGCGGCCTGCCAGGCCTGGAACGCCCGCATGCTCGCATTCCAGGGGGCGGCTCAGCCGTCCCCTGCGCTCGGCGACGCGCTCAACGCCGGCTATCGCTACCTCGAAGTGAAGTGCCTTGGATGCGAAACGCATCAGACGGTCGCGCTCGACGTCGTCCGGCGCCCAAAGTGGACGCCGATCCACGAGCTCGAGCGTTACATGCGGTGCAAGCAGTGTTCTCGATCGAATGGCTATCCGTTCAAGCGCAGCCACCTTGTGGCGCTGCGGACCAATAGGATATCGACCATGAACCCGCCATCGACATGGTGGCCGGGGGAGAGGTGACTGACAGCGCCGATGTGCAACCTTTACAGTATCACCACCAATCAAGCCGCGATCCTGAACCTGTTCAAGGTCGTCAACCGATACGTCGGAAACCTCGCCCCCATGCCGGGCGTCTTCCCTGATTACCCAGCTCCTGTCGTGCGCAATGCCGGCGTCGAGCGCGAGATGGTGCTGATGCGCTGGGGCATGCCTCCGCCGCCGCGCACCGGCGGCCCACCGGCGACCAACATCCGTAATACGTCATCGCCGCACTGGCGAGGGTGGCTCAAGCTGGAAAACCGTTGCCTAGTGCCATTTAACAGCTTTGCCGAATATGCGCCCGAGGCAAATCCGGAGACCAAGAAAAAGGACGTCGTTTGGTTCGCGCTCGGCGATGACCGGCCGTTGACTTCGTTCGCCGGCATCTGGACCGAGTTCAAGGGGGACCGCGGCACCAAATCCACGCCGGTCCCGGGGCCCCACTTGGTCTATGGTTTCCTGACGACCGAGCCGAACGTAGTCGTCGAGCCGATCCATCCCAAAGCCATGCATGTGATCTTGACGACCGACGAGGAGCGCGACGTCTGGATGCGCGCACCGTGGGACGAAGCGAAAGCACTGCAGCGCCCATTGGCCGACGATGCGCTCAGGATCGTCGCCAGGGGCGAGGCGAAGAAGATATCTTGGTGTCAGGTGAGAGGTCGTGCTGGCGTCTCGTTGCCGCGGTGGCTGGTTTGTTCATCGCTACACCTGCGACAGCAGATGATGTTGCGGGTCGGGCTACCGTGATCGACGGCGACACGATCGAAATCCACGGCACGCGCATTCGACTGTGGGGCATCGACGCCCCCGAAAGCGATCAACTCTGCAGAAACGGTGATAGCGAGCTCTACCAGTGCGGCCAGCGGGCCGCGACCGCGTTAGATGCGCTCCTATACCTGGTTAAGCGTCCGGTCATCTCCGCACCGAAAGACCATGACCAGTACGGCCGGACCGTCGCCGTTTGCAAGGTGGGCGATCCTGGTCCCGACATGGCCCATTACCTTGTCGGAAAGGGGCTGGCTCTGGATTGGCCGAAATACTCCGGCCGCTACTACGCGGCGGCCCAAGCCAAAGCACAAGCCGCCGGCCGCGGCATGTGGGCGGGATCCTTCGTCACCCCTTGGCTTTACCGGACCTGCATCCGAGCCGGCCAGAGGCCGTCCTACTGCTCGGACGAGGCCAAATGATCAGCGTCCGAGGCGTCGCTACGACGCGCTTCCGGCTGTTGCCCACCTTCTTGACCGCCTTCTTCACTCAGGCCGCCGACTTGCGGGTCTTCTTTGCCTCTTAGCGAACTTCGTAGTCCCCGCAGCGACGCGCGCCCGGTCCTGCTTGCGCCAGCGCGCCCTGAAGCCAAAACGTCCCACCAGTCGATGCGGACGACTTCGACGGCTAAGAACACTTGTCGTACGAGAGCGTCTAAATAGCCCCAAAAAGCGTCTAAACGTTCACACTCTGTGCTAAGTGAATGGAACGCTAGATGCTTGATATTGCTGAGGAGTTCATGGTGGGCGCACCAGGGCTCGAACCTGGGACCCGCTGATTAAGAGTTCAAAATCAGCGCTTCGCTGCAATTTCTGAATCCACGACGCGCTACGACGATGATCGAGAAGTCCTTTGTTTATGGGCATTTCTCGCATAGCTTCGCAGTTCGTCGAACCCGAACCCCCAAACACCCCGGTTTGCCAAAACCGTTTGAAAAACCGTTTTAGTTGACTGCTCCCTCCAATGAACAACACTCGCATTCTCCTGAGCGACAAGACCATCGCTCAGTTACCTACCCCGAAGGACGGATGGTACCTAGCCCGCGACACCGAGTTGAAGGGCTTCTTCGTCGTCGTGGGGCGGAGGAAAAGGACCTTCACTGTCCAAGGCGACCTCCGGCAAGGAGGAAAGCGGTCATCTTCCATCAGAGTCTCTATCGGTGATACGCGCGAGTTGACGACCCGAACCGCGCGCGCGATGGCGAAGGAATATCTGGCCCAGATCAGCAAGGGACAGCACCCGAAGGCGACAAAGGAAGTGGGGCACAGTGGCTCCGTCCCGGTCGGAAATACGGTCGGCGCGACTGTTACACTCAGGCAAGCATGGCAGCGATATCTGGTGGCCCATCTGATCCGAAAGGGGCGTAGTGAGAAGACCATAAGTGGTTATCGCGACCATGTAGAACGTCTCTTTGCGGAGTGGCTTGATACTCCATTGAGCGAACTTGCGATGAATCCTGCTCGTGTTGCGAACAAGCACGACGACCTCACGAAGCAGAACGGTCCCTATATTGCGAATGGCAGCATGCGAACGCTGCGCGCAATTTACAATCACGCTCGTAAGACCAACAGATCACTGCCGCGCGACAATCCAGCAGACGCTATCGACTGGAATGAGGAAAAACGTCGCGATACTGGCATGGGCATCATCGACCTGACCGAATGGTTCAGGGAGTTGGCCGCTCTTGAGAATCCAGTCCGTCGTGAATTTCATCTGCTCACGCTGCTGTCTGGTTCCCGGACCACCGCGTTGCAGCAAGTAAAGCCAAGCCACATCGATTTTCACCGCCGGACTTTGCATATCGAAAAACCGAAGGGTGGCAGGAAGCGAGCTTTTGACATCCCGCTCTCCCGCGAAATGATCCTGTGTCTCATTCGGACAATCCGATTCGGCAGACAAATTTATCCGTTGCAGTCGCAGAAATGGGTATTTCCCGGCGACAGCGCGTCAGGGCATCTAGCTGAAACAAAGGAGGATCGGGGTACACTCTCGAAATGGGGCAATGATCTTCGCCAAACGTTCCGCACTGTTGCATCGGCTGCTGGAGTGTCCGAATTCGATGCGAAGCTTCTTATGAACCATTCGATTCCAGGCGTGAACGCCGGCTACGTTACCCGACAGAAACTCCTCGAGGATCACCTGCGCGGCCAGCAGCAAGCTATCAGCACTGCTGTATTCTCCGCTCTTGGTAAGTCGCTCACGAAAGATTCCGATTTGGGAGCTTGGCTCGGCCGATGGGCAAGCTGCCGTGCAGCCAGCAGAGTTCAAACGAAGCCAGACGTTCCGAGCAACGAACAAGACCGAGCTACCTCCGCGCATACCCGAAGAGGCTGAACTCATATATCGTCGATTTGCCGCGCGCCTGCTGCTCTGTGAGGCGGCTTATCGAGCTTATCGACCGGCGTCATTGTTCGATTCCCTACGTTAACGCACCCAAGAGATCGTCTAAGCTGGCTCAACACGGTTGCGTGAATTGCCGCATGATGCAGAGGCCACGGCCGTGTCGCAAGGCGTTGTATTCCGGCCAGCGAAGCGCTCCGTCAGACGAGCTACTACCCGCGCTGCAATCTTCGGCGATCATCTCGGATGATTGCGCCGTTAGCGAACTCGCACGCCGTCGCGGCTGCCGTGTGCGAATGCCGCCGTTCGGATCGCCGGCCCATGCGTCCCCTGCCACATTCGGGCTTGATCTAGAATCGAACTCGCGGTCGGAACGAACACTCGGCCCACGGCACGACCAAAGTGATTGAGCCCACAGCCGATCCCTTCAAGATCCGACGCGCAGCCGTGGACTTTTTACCATCTTAAGTTCGCGGACCGGCGGCCTCTGGGCCATTACAACCGCCTTACTTAGCCACATCCCTTTCCAACGGGCGCGACGTTCTCTGCCTGATCATCGGCTGGCCAGGTCATGAGCAAGGCCGCTGGATCCACCGGCGAGCCTCTGCCGGGCCGACCGGAACTGGCAGTTTCCAGCGTGCCGACCTGGGTTTATCTCAGAACCACAAACCGGAGAGCTTTCATGTACATACCACCGGCCTTTAGAGATGACGATCTCGATAACATTCGAGAGACGATCCGCTCCGGCCGTCTCGCCAATTTGATCACGGCTACGTCAGACGGACCACTTGCGACACCCCTCCCGCTCTTCCTAGACGAGACCGAAGGCGAACACGGAGCACTGTACGGGCACCTGGCGAAGGCCAATCCGCAGTGGCGTGCGGCCTCGATCGGTGAAGCTCTGGCGATCTTCATGGGGGCGGAGGCCTATGTGACGCCCTCCTGGTATGTCACCAAACAAGAAGCTGAATGTGTGGTGCCGACCTGGAATTACGTCGCGGTCCACGCCCACGGGCCGATTGAGTTCTTCGAGGATCCCGAACGTCTGCTTGCGGTCGTTACGCGGTTGACCAATATTCACGAGACGTTACGCGCGACGCCTTGGTCAGTCAGTGATGCCCCCGCTGATTTCATCGCCGCCCAGCTCTGTGGAATTGTTGGCGTGCACATTCCCATCACCAAGATCGAAGGCAAGCGCAAGATGAGCCAAAATCGTCCCGCGGCTGACCGCATCGGTGTTGCCACCGGCCTCGCGGCGAGCAAACAGCCACGGGATCAGGAAGTGGCTGCCCTGATTCTAGCTCAGGCCTGAGGCGAGCGTAACGAAAATGTACAAGACCAGTTAGGAACGACAGCTGATGCAACGTCGGGTGAGTATCTTGGGTCTCCAAGCTTGGCCCTCATGCATGGACGTGTCCATGGAATCCATGGTCATCGGTCCAAGTTCGGCAGGCGAGACTCGAGCCTCGATTCAACGTACAGCCGAAATACCACAACATGACCAGTCGTCAGTTCGACACCTCGGCCCCGCCCGCCGTGCAGGTTCTTGTCCATGTTCCGACAGCGGCACAATTGTTGTGTCGGCTTCAGTACACCCCGCGAAAGCACGGGTTGATATTTTCCAACGGATACTCAGCCGCTTAGTACGCACTAGCAGAGCTGGCACGACCATTGCTCCAGCAAAAGCCGACCTAGAGCATCCAAAGGCACGAAACCGGCAGGCAATCTCTCCTTTCCTAAATCCTCGTGTCTAGCTCTCGGAAGAATGGTCAACGCGGTCAACGCACCTCTCAATCCCTCACTGGAGCCTAAACGTAACTGAGGCAGGTCCACATTTGTGGCTCGTATGCTCAGATGAGACCCTTACGATCTGCTCGACGCAGACATATGGATCCAAACTTTAACAATCACGAGCAGACTTACCGCGCCACCACTGCTCTAGGTTCACGCATGAAATCCGCGATCGTATTCGACTGGAATGGTACGCTGCTCGACGATGCCAATGCGGTGTTGCAAACCGTCAATGCCATTTTGAGCCGGTTCAGTCGCGCGACCGTAGACATGCAAAGGTTCCGCGAGGAGTTTGAGCTTCCGCTCTCCGTTCTTTACCGCAATCTGGACATGTCGGAAGATGAAGTCGAAGTCGTGCATAGTAACGACAGCGCCATCTTTCACGACACCTACGAATCCTTGGCAAGTAAAGCTCTTTTACGGAAAGGCGCACGAAATATCTTGCTAGCTGCACATCGCCAAGCCGTTCAAACCGTCATTCTGAGCAATCACATTGTCGAACCAATTCGCGTACAGGTGCGAAGACTTGGCATCAAGAGTTGCGTCACCGAGATTTTGGCGTTTGAGAGCCGCGCAACTCAGTTTAGGAGCATGAGCAAGGAGGACCGGCTGCGCCTGTACATGCAGGCCAATGATCTGTCCGTCGAAAGAACCGTCGTCGTCGGCGACATGCCAATCGAAACGGAGATCGCCCGCAATCTCGGCCTTATCAGCGTGTCGATCACGGGCGGATTTGTTTCCGAATCGCGCTTGCGCGCCGCACGGCCGGACTACATGATACATGACCACCATGACCTAGTACCCATTTTGCAGAAACACCGCATTCTCAATTGAGTGATCGAAGGTCTGCCGTTGGTCACTATTGCTAATCACTGCTTCTTCGCGACTCCATGATATTGAAGGATGATGCCGGCGACCGAGCCCGTTGACTGTCCGTTCCAGTCATCGGTTCTATCCGGTGACCGCACGATTCCTATTGCTCATCTCGGTCCGTAGCCACTCAGGCTCGATCTTTGCGACTGGCACAATGCTTGCTGCTGATCATTCGCTACCGAGGGGCCTAGGAAGCGAACCGCAAGCTTGGAAAATACCGCTATGAGCGAAACGGATTTGATCGATGATGTCATCTCGCGTACCGACGTCGTAAAACGAGCAGTGCGTATCGGCGCCGAGGTCAAAAATATCAAGCTATCGGGGGACTTGCCGAGCCGGACGATTGCAGCGATCAACAGCTTGCTGCTCGAACACAAAGTAATCTTCTTCCGTGGGCAAGGCCATCTCGATGACGCCGAGCAGGAGCGCTTTGCCGCTCGTTTAGGAACTCTAGTGCCGCATCCGATGCTCGGCGTTACCAAGGGAATGGCATCGATCCTCGAACTGGATTCCACCCGCGGCGGCGGTCGCGCCGATGTGTGGCATGCGGATGGGACATTCGCCGATGCCTATCCAAAGATTCTGGTGCTACGAGCCGTTGTAATGCCGCCGTTCGGCGGCGATACGGTGTGGTCGAATACAGCGGCAGCCTATCTCGATCTGGCGCCACCGCTACAACGACTTGCCGACGAGCTCTGGGCCGTTCACAGCAACGTTTTCGATTACGCCGGAATGGCTCGCGTCCGCGACATTGACAAGAAGCATTTTGACGAGGTCTTTACCAGAACGATTTTCGAGACTGAGCATCCCGTCGTGCGAGTTCACCCCGAGACAGGCGAGCGGGCGCTAGTGCTCGGCGCCTTGGTGCAGCGTTTTGTCGGCGTTCCCAAATATGACGGCCAGAAGCTGTTCGATCTATTCCAGTCTCATATCACCGCGCCCGAAAATACCGTGCGCTGGAACTGGATGGAAGGTGATGTCGCGATATGGGATAACCGCGCAACACAGCATTATGCGGTCAACGACTATGGCGATCAGCATCGCGTCGTGCGACGTGCCACAATCGACGGTGATGTGCCCGTCAGCGTTGACGGCCGAAACAGTGTCAGGCGGCTCAAGGTCAACAAACAGCCGCCTATCGACGTCGCTCAACACTCGCGAAGCTAAGAACTCGACAGAACCTGGTGAGCGCGGCGGTATCCCGGGAGACGCGGGTGCACACCTCCCGACAGGGCATCTCCACGCGCACTCCGTGTCGGGCTGCCGCGATCAAGTTGCGCACGCCCACTCGCCCGACATGCCGGCGGGCTCGGCCGTTGCAACGAGAGCGATCCGCTTCGGCTGATGCGGAGCATGTCTTCAGCAGTGGTCGACAGGTTCGTGAAGCGGTAGTGGACGACTATCCTTCACCAGCGACAGGCACGTGAGCTCCACGCTTCAGCCTGGAAAATCCTCGATCGGTGGCCATGAAGCGCGCCAACATAGGTGCGATGAGCTTGGTCGCCTCGATCGGCTGACCACCCTGACGTGTCAAGACTTCTGCATAGGCAATGAGATCACGGTGCACCGCCGCCGGCAATTCCACACTCACTTTGACCGACCTGTCGTCTGGGAGCGCTCCAATTTTGAGCTTTGGCATGTTTTCACCCTCTGTACGGTTCAAGAACGAGATCACGATGGACAATGACACGGACCGGGAACCCCGGCCGTATGGTCAAAGTAGGCTGGATATTCAGGCCGCGTCGAACCACCTGCTGTCCGGTTTGGCTCAGCGAATCGGCCGCGCCGTGGCGCAACGCCTGAACGATTGCGCCATTATTGCTATTGGCGTCTGAGCCCTCACCTAGCTCCGTGCCGATTGCCAATGAGGTCGACAGCGCCGCGGCTTTGACTAACTCACCCCAGTGATTGTCGACTTCATCTTCGAGGCCAGCATAACCTGCGGCGTCGGCACCAGGCTGTCGCTCGAGAACGATGGAACGTCCGTTCGGCATGATCAGCCGCGTCCATACGAGCAGCACGCGAGACTGACCGAAGGCGATCTGACTATCGTAAAGACCAATCAGGCGTGCTCCCTGCGGAACCAGCAGAAAACGTCCCGTTGGAGAATCATATACGTTCTCTGTTACTTGCGCCACGATTTGGCCAGGTAGATCCGAGCGAATACCTGTGATGAGTGCTCCGGGAACGACGGTTCCTGCCTGAACCACAAATGCTGACGCCGCTTTCGTGATGCGATCCGCGTTCGTGGTGCGGCGATCCACGACGGCGTTGGCGAAAGCAAGCTTTCTGTCCTGCGCGTTCAGCGTTAGTCCATCTTCATTGTTGGATGGCGACGTAGATGGAATCACGCGATCGCCGGTCGATTCGTTCGTTGTCGGATTTTGACTCCCTCGAACGCTTGTCGACACGAAGAGACGGCTGACACGCGCAGCTTCGTTCTCCTGGTTCTGCCGTTGCTGATCTTGGTCAAGTGTAGTCCCAAAGACTGTTGGCGACTGCCCTTGAGCAGAAAGAATCGGACGACCAAGATCGCCCGGAAGCGGCGGCCCGAGTTGCGGCACCTGACGTTGGGCGGCAGCGTAGTCACGTGGTAGAGCCGCAATGCTATCAGCAATGCTATGATGGTCGGTACTATAGAGCTCTTCCGGGGAAGGGCCCGTTGTCTTGTTCTTCTGTAGGGCCCAAAACGCTGCGCCAGCGACGACCGTCAACCCCATCGCGCTGCCAGCCAGGAGAACCTTTCGAGAGAGTCGCGTAACGCGTGGATACCCCGGTCTGAGCCGAAAGGCGTTTGGCGTTTCGGCAGGACCTTGCATTTCAACAGGTGGACGATCGTCCGAAAGATTCTGGCTCATTATGATGGCCTCCCGTCGGTCCGAACAATTCTTACCTTCTGCTGATGCTCCCCTCCCAGGCGCAGTTCGGCAGCGGCGAACAGACGATCGACGATGAGCAGATTGCTGTAGGCACGATAGTTGACGATTTCGGACTTACCGTCCGGGCCAAGCACGAACAGTGGAGGCATCTCGCCCTGAACGATACCTTGGGGGAACTCTATGTAGACCTTGCGGCCGTCATCGTAAGCCGCGAGCGGTCGCCAAGGCGGGCGATCACCTTCGATCGCGTAACGGAAGCGGCGTTGTGAGGCATCAGGCAAGGTGGGCGTTAGAGATAGTGATTGCCCCTTTATTTGCTCTTCCGGATAGTACCACGAGATCAGCGGCATGTAGGGCTTCTCGCGGGAGCGGAGTTCAATGAGATAGGTCCGCCGGTCGGTGTTGATAACGAGGTTCGTCTCGATCGAGGAACGAGTCGGCTTGACCAGGACATGGACCCGTCGAGCCTCACCACTACCGCTCTCGGTATCACCGATGACCCAGCGCACGGTGTCACCGGCTGCAATCGGCCCGGAACCGACCAGTTGCTCGCCCTCCTCGAGTGCAATGTCGGTAATCTCTCCCGGCGCCGCGTAAACCTGATAGAGCGCGCCCGCACTGAAACTGTAGATCTGTGCGGCGTTGAAGTATCCTCGTCTCCGCGGTTCGACCCGAGCCGCACTATTCGCGACTTCGATCCTGCCAACCGGTTCGGCTTCTTCCTTGGTTCCTGCTTTCCCGCCAAGGGTTGGCTTCCAGGCCGGCGGAACGTGGAGCGGCCGCGACCGATCGTCGAAGGTCGCCGGCGCGGGCGGTAACGGCGGCACGTCGGAATCGTATGAGATCTCGGGCGGGATGAATGTTGAGCAGCCTCCCAACGGGCACACGAAGATGGCTATCATTGAGACCAGCGCACATCTGGGGGCGATGACTCCGGTCCGGCGTTCATAAGGTTGCCGCTTCATTGTCCGAGCTCCTTCGACCAGCTGATTGCGTTGACGTAGATCCCGAGCGGGTTCTTGCGCAAGCGATCGGCGTCGTGAGGCGTCTGAATGACGACAGTCAGAATAGCGGTCCAGCGTTCGGTCGATGCCAGCGATCCCTTCTCATAAGAACGCTGGATCCAGGCGACACGAAAACTTTCGATAGAGGCGCGGATCGCACTGGAGACTTCGACCGAGATCTGCGCCTTGCCGAGCTTGGCAAATGGATCATTGCTCCTGGCATACTCGTTGAGCGCGGCAGCTCCGCGATCGGTGGTGAAATCGTAAGCCCGCAGCCAATTTTGACGAAGGACGATGCCGTCTGCCGGCAGGCCGCGAACGTCTTCGATGAAGCGGGCTAGATGATAGGCAATCTGCGGATCGGTCGGCTCATAATCCGAGTTGGCGGGCGCAACTCTCTGTGCTTGCCCGATGTGATCGACTTCGACAATCCACGGCGTGATCGCTCCCTGCGTCGACTGCCAGACCAATCCTCCGGCTAGGCCGCACGACAACACCAGGCAGCAGAATGCCATTAGCCTCCAGTTCTTCGCCTGTATGCGAGCCGATCCGATACGCTCATCCCACACTTGGGCGGCCTTTTGATATGGTGTGACTGGCGCTGGCGCTCGCCCGTAGTGAACTGAAGACCTTTTGAACATTAGCATTTCCCCAACAGAGCAGAGTTTTTGACCAACTAGCGCCCGCCCTCCGACAGATCGACTGAGCCGCCACTTCCCCCGGGATCACCTGACCGAACAGCGTGTGTTGCCGCCGAAACGCCCTGACTGATCGTCTGGGTGCGCTTCATGTGCCGTGCCCATTCCGGCGGGCTTTCGACCGAGCCCCCTGACACCTGGCCGACGGATTGGGCGCTGCCGCCCACAGCCGCAGCGAGCCGGCGTAGAGGACTCCCTGGCGCGGAGGTGGCAGCTTCGGCAACGCCGAGAACGCCGCCGCTCCGGTAGGCAGCAGCCGTTCCGCTTGCGATCGCGCTGCCTCCCCGCACAGCACCTGCGATCGCTCCGCTGGCGAGTCCCATGCCGCCGGCGGCGAGACCGGCACCCGCGGCAACAACGCCACCGGCAGCGAGGCTCGTACCGACTGCGGCGCCCGCCCCGAGCTGCGGGCCACCCGAAACCAGACCATTGGCAATGCCAGGCCCAAAGATCCCCAGCCCCAGCAGCGACAACGCGGCAAGAACCAGCGTCATTGCATCTTCAATAGTCGGCTGGCCGCCATTGAAGCCGGAGGTAAATTGGGAGAATAAGGTCGATCCAATGCCGACGATCACGGCCAGCACCAGCACCTTGATGCCGGATGAGACGACATTGCCGAGGACCCGCTCGGCGGCAAATGCAGTCTTGCCGAACAGACCGAACGGAATCAGCACGAAGCCAGCAAGCGTCGTCAACTTGAATTCGATCAACGTGACAAAGAGCTGAATGGCCAGGATGAAGAAGGCCATCAGAACAACGGCCCAAGCGAAGAGCAGAACGGCGATCTGAACGAAATTCTCGAAGAAGCTGACATAGCCCATTAGATTCGAGATCGAGTCCAGGATCGGCCGGCCGGCATCGAGGCCGACCTGCGCAATCTTCCCGGGGTGAACGAAATCACCGGCCGAAAGACCGGTCCCTGATGCCTTCAGTCCAAGACCGGCGAAGCTTTCAAAAACGATCCTGGCGAGACTGTTCCAGTTCCCGATCAGATAGGCAAAGATCCCGACAAAGAGGATCTTCTTGATGAGCCGCGCGATTACGTCATCATCCGTGCCCCAGCTCCAGAACAGACCTGCCAGCGTAAGGTCGATGGCAGCCAGCGTCGTCGCGAGATAGCCGACCTCACCTCCGACAAGACCAAAGCCGTTGTCGATGTAGCGGGTGAACGTTTCGAGGAACTGGTCGATGACTCCGGTGCCCGTCATTGATCACCTTCCCGTGGCGCAACGACCGAGGGACTGCCCTGCGGGATACGGCTTTGATCCTTTGGTGCGGACAATGATGGCGAACCACCGGTATCAGCTTCGGCGATACCGGGCGAGTTTGCCTTGTGACCAAAGAATCGCCGTCGGTTTTCGGCCCAAGCCCTTTGGCAGCGCTCGTAAGCGGGTGCTTGCTCCGACGTCACCGAACGGCAACGTGCCAGATCCGACTCGAGCGCAGTGTTCGCCTTCTCGTTCGATTGCGTCGGCCCCGCAACCTTGTGAGGCTCACGCAGTTGGATCGTGCAGGCAACGATGGCTGCCAGTCCGGCGATCGCCGAAATAGCCAGCGATAGTGCTCTAAAGGCCTTGAGGTCGGTCATCAGTGAAACATCTGGACGTTGGAGGACTGATAACCTTGGCCTTGTCTCAGAAACCGCCAAAGCTGCTCGCGCCCTTGGTCTTGGGCAGCGGCGCGCTGCGCGGATTCAAGCGATTGAGCCCTGCCCTGCGCCGCCACAGTTGCGGTCAGATCGGCGAGCTGCTCCGCCTCAAGCGCAAGGATCTGATTGCCGGCTTGCGTCGCTTGCAAGGCGCCACTTGCGCCCTGGCTTGAGCTCACGAGGGCCGAGGTCTGAATGCGGTTGGTATCGAGGTTACCCACGACACCCGCCTGCACACGAAGCGCGTCCTGAAACGCCGCAACCGAGTTTTGCCAGCGTGCTTGTGCACCTACAAAGAGCGCGGAATCGGATTGGCTGCTGTTCGTCGGCGCGTAACTGGTCGCGAAGGCCCGATCGATCTGTTGCACGTCGTAAGCGATACGCTGTGCCTGGGCCAGGAGTTTCTGGGTCCGTTGAATCGACGCCTGAAGCTGCTGCAGCGAAGAGTACGGCAGGCTCGCCAGGTTCTTCGCCTGATTAATCAGCATCTGTGCCTGGTTCTGCAACGAGGTGATCTGATTGCTGATCTGCTGCAGCTCGCGCGCTGCGGTCAGAACATTCTGAACGTAGTTGTTGGGATCAAAGACGATCAGTGCCCGCGCCGGTCCGGTAGCTGCAAATGACAATACGATGATGCTGATGACTAGGAATCTATGACGGATCATTGTGACTTCTCCAGATTGCTGAGACTGGGAATGAGATCCACGGCCCAACTCGCTTCGCGGTGCCGGAGCCAGGCGGCCACGAAGCCATCGCGGCCGTGCTCTGCGATCAGCCTCTCAATCGCCGCCTGGTCAGTCTTGGAGGATGCGGCCGTAAAGGCGAGCGCAACCTCGCCGAGACCGAGGTCGAACATGCGATTGCCGCGGCGAGATTGGCAGTAATAGTCCCGCTTCGGGGTGGCTCGGCTCAACAGCTCGATCTGGCGATCATTGAGCCCGAAGCGGCGATAGATCGCGGTGATCTGAGGTTCGATCGCCCGCTCGTTTGGCAGAAGCAGCCGGGTCGGGCAGCTCTCAATGATGGCCGGAGCAATGGCTGACCCATCGATATCCGATAGCGACTGGGTAGCGAAGATGACAGACGCGTTCTTTTTCCGCAACGTCTTCAACCACTCGCGGAGCTGACCGGCGAAATCCACATCATCGAGCGCAAGCCATCCTTCGTCGACGATGATGAGGGTCGGACTGCCGTCGAGACGGTCGCCAATGCGGTGAAATAGATAGGCAAGTACTGAGGGCGCCGCGCCAGTTCCAATCAATCCTTCCGTCTCGAATGCCTGGACGGAGGCCTCGCCGAGGCGCTCGAACTCCGCGTCAAGCAGTCGGCCGTAGGGACCGCCAAGGCAATATGGTTGCAAGGCGCGCTTCAGAGCCGTCGACTGAAGAAGCACTGAAAGTCCCGTCAACGTCCGTTCCGCGCGGGGTGCAGAGGCCAGGGACGTCAGCGCCGACCACAGAAGGTCCTTCGCCTCCGGCGTAATGTCGACCTTCTCGCGGGTGAGGATTGAAGCAACCCATTCGGTGGCCCAGCCTCTTTCGGCCGGATCGTCGATCCAGGCCAATGGCTGCAGCGCGACCGGCCCCGTCGCATCTTGCGACAGCACTCCACCAAGGTCGTGCCAATCTCCATCCATCGCGATCGCGGCCGCGCGGATCGAACCGCCGAAATCGAACGCGAAGACTTGGGCGTTGGGGTAGCGGCGGAACTGCAGCGCCATGAGCGCCAGCAGAACCGATTTTCCGGCACCGGTCGGGCCCACAATCAAAGTGTGTCCGACGTCTCCGACGTGAAGCGAGAAACGGAAGGGGTTCGCTCCCTCTGTTTTGCCATAAAACAGGGGCGGACCCTTGAGATGATGGTCCCTCGCCTCGCCGGCCCACACGGCTGATAGGGGAATCATATGCGCGAGATTAAGTGTCGAGATCGGCGGCTGCCGGACGTTCGCGTACACATGTCCGGGCAAGCTGCCGAGCCAAGCCTCGACAGCATTGATCGTCTCGATCATGCAGGTGAAATCGCGCCCCTGAATCACCTTTTCGACCAGCCGTAGTCTCTCATCGGCCGAACGCGGGTCTTGGCTCCAAACCGTCACGGTTGCCGTGATGAGGGCTTCACCAATCTGGTCAGCCCCCAGCTCCTGGAGCGCAGCGTCGGCATCCATAGCCTTGTTCTGGGCGTCGGTATCGAGAAGCGAGGACGCCTCGTTGGTCATCACTTCTTTGAGGATCGCCGCGATCGATTTGCGCTTGGCGAACCATTGGCGCCTGATTTTCGTCAGTAGTTTTGTGGCATCGGTTTTGTCGAGCATGATAGCCCGCGTCGACCATCGGTACGGAAATGCCAGACGGTTGAGGTCGTCAAGAATGCCGGGCGTTGTCGCGGTCGGAAATCCGACGACTGTCAACACACGCAGGTGTGCCGCGCCCAGCATTGGCTCGAGCCCGCCCGTCATCGGCTGGTCCGCAAGCAGCACGTCCAGATACATCGGGATTTCCGGCACACGAACCCGATGCCTTTTCGAGGAAATCGTCGAGTGGAGGTAAGTCAGCGTCTCCGAGTCATCGAGCCAAGCGCATTCCGGCATGAACCCCTCGACGAGTTGCAGAATGCGATCGGTTCGATCGACGAACCCACCGAGAACCTCGCGCGCGTCGCTGCTCGGAGCGCGATTACTGCCTTCATATAGAAGCCGTTCGGCTCTCGCCGCGTCCTCTACCGGTGGCAGGTACAGAAACGTCAGGTAATAGCTCGACTGGTAATGGGCGCCCTCCTCATCGAACTGCGCCTTCCGCTCCGCATCGACCAGCGCGGACGCCACATCCGGAAACGAGTTCAGCGGATAGACTCCAGCGGAATGGCGCTGCGCCTCCACGAACACCGCCCAGCCGGAACCCAGACGACGCAACACGTTGTTCAGCCGGCCCGCGACGGCGACGAGTTCGGCCGGTACAGCACTGTCGAGATCCGGTCCGCGGAATCTGGCTGTCCGCTGGAATGAGCCATCCTTGTTCAGGACGATCCCCTCATTGACCAGGGCCGCCCACGGCAGAAAATCGGCAAGCCGCGTATTCGATCGGCGATATTCGGCAAGATTCATCATGGAAGGCTCTAAAGGCTGAGATGAGCCGGAACCCGCAGATGGCGGCGCACGACCTCGACGAAGGCGGGATCGCGTTTGGCGGCCCAGACGGCTGCGGCATGGCCGATGGCCCAGAACAGCAGGCCCGCGATCCACAGACGCAGTCCGAGTCCAAGAGCCGCGGCAAGGGTCCCATTCACGATGGCGACCGCGCGAGGCGCTCCCCCCATCAGGATCGGTTCGGTCAACGCACGGCGCACTGGCGTGACGAACCCTGCAACTGGCTCGTCCATCAGATCACCATGCCGCCGCCGAAGGAGAAGAACGACAGGAAGAAGCTCGAGGCTGCGAAGGCAATCGAAAGCCCGAATACGATCTGAATGAGCCTGCGAAAGCCGCCGGACGTATCGCCAAACGCCAGCGTTAGGCCTGTGACCACGATGATAATGACAGCGATGATCTTCGCGACCGGTCCTTCAACCGACTGCAGGATTTGGTTCAGCGGTTGCTCCCATGGCATGTTGGAGCCCGCAGCTCGGACAGGTGAGCTCGCAAGCATACCCATCGCCGCTGCGAGCAGCCAAGTCGCGCGCGGCGAGATTGAAAATGGAAAGCTCATGTCAAGTCTCCTGCTGGTGAGAGGCTGTAATCGCCGGTCGCCCCAAGGCCGTCGACACGTGCAAGCTCGGTGAGCCGGCGGGCGGCGCCGCGCCCGGAAAGGACAGCAATGACGTTGATGGTCTCGGCGATCAGCGCGCGCGGTACCGTGACGACGACTTCCTGAATGAGCTGCTCGAGCCGGCGCAACGCGCCGAGGGCGGTGCCCGCATGGATGGTGCCGATGCCGCCGGGGTGCCCCGTTCCCCAGGCTTTGAGCAGATCGAGCGCTTCAGCGCCTCTAACCTCGCCGATAGGAATACGATCTGGGCGCAGTCGAAGGGAGGAGCGCACAAGATCCGAAAGCGTGACCACCCCGTCCTTGGTGCGCAGCGCGACGAGGTTCGGCGCCTTGCATTGCAATTCGCGAGTGTCCTCGATTAGAACCACGCGATCGCTGGTCTTCGCGACCTCCGCAAGCAAGGCATTGGTAAGCGTCGTTTTTCCCGTCGAAGTACCGCCGGCGACCAAGATGTTCTTGCGTGCGCCGACAGCCAGACGCAGAGCAACTGCCTGCTCAGGCATTATGATGCCCGCGGCAGTATAATCGTCGAGCGTGAATACCGCGACCGCGGGCTTGCGGATAGCGAAGGCTGGCGCGACCACGACAGGCGGCAAGAGTCCTTCGAACCGCTCTCCAGTTTCGGGTAGTTCCGCAGAAATGCGCGGCGCAGCGGCATGGACCTCGGCACCGACATGATGCGCCACCAGGCGGATGATACGCTCTCCATCTGTCGCGGAGAGCTGCTCACCGGTTTCGGTCAGGCCGCCTGGCAGCCGGTCGATCCATAGCCGTCCATCGGGATTCAGCATCACCTCGACGATTGCCTCGTCTTCAAGGTAACGAGCAATAGCGGGCCCTAGTGCACTGCGGAGCATTCGCGCACCGCGCGAGGTCACCTCCGATTGAAACGAATGGATTGCCACTGCCGCCCCCGCCGACCGAGGGCAGAACAAGCAGCGCCCTCAGATGGGGATGATTAGAAAAGGCAGAAATAGACCGGGATCAACAAGGGTGTTGCCGCGTTCGTAGCCTGGCGTATGAAAAGAAAGGTTGGGAGTGGCTCACAGCAGGTTCCGGACCCATGCCGTATACGATCATCCTCGAATGTGACATGAACCGCAAAAGATCGGCGTCACCATTCCGCTCCTTCAAGTGGCTCCAGGATGGCGGTGTCCGCCGACGGCACCATCGACTCGTGCCAGTCGCCTGAAGGCTCTCGCACGAACGACGGTGTAGTCGTCCGGCCAAGACGACGGATACTGGGCCAAATGAACCATGCCAACGCCAGCACCTGGAAGCCAACACTGGCACCAAATGCCATCCGGTAGGCGACCACTGGGTAATGGCCATCCTGCGGCAACCATTGCCCAAGGATGAGGCCAGTGCTCCATTGGACCACGAAGGCCCATCCAAAATGAAGAAGGTTTAAGCCGCCATTGGCACGGGCGCCAAGTTCAGTTGGGAAATAGTCGGCTATGATCGCGTAGCTGAGGACGGAGGCCGCTCCCACGACTGACACGACAGACCATGGTAACAGCGAAGGGAACGGCAGACGCAGAATCAGCGCAAGCTCCGCCGCAACAAACACCACCGCCAGTGCGGCAAACAAGACTTCGGTTTGGACCCTACGTCGACGCAACCGATCCGCGACGATGCCTAAAAGCGACGCACCAACGCTGATCCCTAGCGCCATAACGAAAAGGTGCGTGGCCAAGCTCGGCCGATCCAGTCCTTCCACGTCTGTAAGCCAGGGCGCCGCCCACAAGGCCTGGAGGGCCCAGGCTGATCCGACGCAGGATGCAGAGAGAGGCGCTATTCGCCAGAAGCGCCGATTCAGATAGATTTCTTTGAGAGCGCGCGAGTGAGAGTGCTGGCTCTGAGCCGGTGGACTGTCAGGAACCAACAGGTAGATCAGCGCGGCCACCCCGCCAGTTGCCACGGCCAGGAGTTCGAACAACCCCCGCCAACCTATCCAGCCCAGCAGGACGTCGGCAGGCGCGGTCGCGGTTACGGCCCCGAGCGAGCCCAGCATGACCATGTAGCCATTGACCAGCGCGACCCGCTCTCTCGGAAACCATACGATAATCGCCTTCAGCCCGGCCATCAAGGAGGCCGCAACGCCGAGTGCGATCAACGCGCGGGCGAGCAAGAGCGGGACAAATGCCGTTGATGTGGCAAATAAGCCCGCACCCGCGGCAGCAATTGACATCAGCCCGCTCTGAACCCGACGCGGTCCGAACCGGTCCAGGAGGGTGCCAACAGGAATCTGGGCAGCTGCGAAGACCAGGAAATACACCGATGTCAGCAGCCCGAGCTCTGCCGCATCGAGACCGAGGTCACTGACAAGTGGACCAGAGATCAGCGTATTGATCGTCCGGAATAGATAGGAAAGGTAGTAACCGGCCGCGAACGGCAGAAATACACCCGCGATTAGGCGCCAGGTCGGAAGGCGTCGCGCGATACCCCACATTTGACTGTCGAATCGATCGCCCTTCGCGCGTGGCGCGCTAGGCTCGACCTTACCGGCCGTCTCAGCAGAATTTGTTCGGCAGGTGCCGAAAATTGGGCTGCCGTCCTCCCGGACGGCAGCCGTTAACTCGGAGTTCGGGACCTCAGCGGCTATCGGAGGCGTCTCTTGATCGGCTGTTCTCGAACTCTTCGAAGTATCCTTCTGACTCTCAAGCAGGGATCCCGCGACGTTGGGCACGGTTAGCCCGCTGATCGTTTCCTGGATCAGTGATCGGCCGAGACGAAAGCGGCTGTCGACTTGCCCGGCGAGAACCGTGGGCCGGTCATGATCGATCTGACACGCTTCGCGCTGCTGCGACTGCGGCATCGGCGGGACGGTCAGGCGGTACCGGACGTGAAGAGCGGCAGTTTCGCCGATGATGCGGAGCTCGTGTTCAAGACGCTCAAGCTGTTTGCTGATCCGATCGAGATGCCCATGGGCGATGTCTTCGCCGCTTGGCACTGGATCAAGGTACCGTTCAAGAGCCGCCTCTACGACCATCCTCTTACCTGCGCTCGAGTGCTCCATTGTGGCCTTAAGCTGTTCGAACAGCTGCTCGGAAAGCTGGACGCATACCTTTCTTGTCATTGCGAACCTCACTAAGGAGCGCATCTCGTCAGCTGTTTGCGCGAGTAGCTCCGTCGAGCGCAGAATTGCGGTCTCTGCACGGTCGCGCAGAGTGCAAACCTAGCTATCACTCGGACTGGATGAATTGCCCCGTTGATACGGCGCCTCACAAAGGACAGGGCGATCGCTGCTTCAAGAGTGCAAGGCCCCTCATCGTAGGCGGGCGTGAGGAAAGAAAGGATCGG
This sequence comes from Bradyrhizobium sp. ISRA464, assembly GCF_029910095.1. Taxonomy (NCBI): domain Bacteria; kingdom Pseudomonadati; phylum Pseudomonadota; class Alphaproteobacteria; order Hyphomicrobiales; family Nitrobacteraceae; genus Bradyrhizobium; species Bradyrhizobium sp. ISRA464. Next base: position 6,206,892 of record NZ_CP094526.1, read on the forward strand.
CCAGTTTTCTGGCGGGATAAGAACAGCTGACGTGAAAGGAAATGCCCAGGTCCATCAGTCGGCGACATCATCCGATGCGCCGCGCAAAATGTCCGCAGGGATCTCGCGCAAATAACTCTGGCCCTTCTGCAGGCGACGCCCCAAGGTCTCAACGAATCCCTCAAACCGCTCGCGGCCCTTGATCTGTGCGGCTGTCTGAGCCTCGTTCGGCAAGGGCGGTGTGATCGTCAGCCAAAAGCGCACGAACAGGGCCAAAGTCTCGGCCGTCACACCGACGTCACGCTCGAGCCTCTGCATTTGACGCGACAATCGGTCAAGACGGCGGACGAAGGCCGCTTCTCTTCGGTCAGCTCCGTCGGGCGACAGAAAGGAGTTGACAGCCGCCTCGACGATTGCCGAACGAGAGAGATCCTTGCGATCCGCAAGATCGGAAATCTGCTTCAGTAACTCGGGCGGGAAATACACGTTCATGCGATTGCGCATGGAACCTCACAGATCGATACCGTCGTTCGGGTCGAGAGCTACTTGGCGGACGACACCGCGCATCTGTTGGCAGAGAAGCCGGGATTGACGAACGGCGTCATCGTCGTCCTCGAGAACGGCGAACTCTTCCGCTGGCGTCACGTCAGTCGTCTCCTTGACGATGGCGATATGATCTGGAAGCTCAGGCTCGCGGCGAAGACCAGTGTTGGCGGCATCCGATTGGGTCTGCTCGGCCTCCACAGCCAAGTTGGTCGGCACGAGCGGCCTAAGATTAGACCAACCGTCCTCGCGCGAAGACCGCGGCAACCCGGCCGAATCTGGCGGCGCGAGAACTCGTTCCGTGAGGCGTCTGTCTTCGTAGTAACGTACCTTCTTGGCTCGGATCGGTGGCGTGCCCGCCACCATCACAATCTCATCGGTCGGAGGAAGCTGCATCACCTCGCCAGGCGTCAGCAGCGGCCTTGCGGTCTCTTGCCGGGAGACCATCAGGTGCCCAAGCCAGGGATTGAGGCGGTGACCAGCATAGTTCTTCATGGCTCGCATCTCGGTCGCGGTACCGAGCGCGTCCGAGACACGCCTTGCTGTCCTTTCGTCGTTCGTCGCGAAACTCACACGGACATGGCAATTGTCCAGGATTGCGTTGTTTGGACCGTAGGCTTTCTCAATCTGATTCAGCGATTGCGCGATCAGGAAGGCCTTGATCCCGTATCCGGCCATGAAGGCGAGTGCAGATTCGAAGAAGTCGAGGCGCCCCAATGCCGGAAACTCGTCCAGCATCATGAGAACACGATGCCGGCGGACCTTGGCCTGCAGCTCTTCCGTGATGCGGCGGCCAATTTGATTCAACACCAGACGGATCAGCGGCTTCGTTCGGGAGATGTCGGATGGCGGTACCACAAGGTATAGCGTGGTCGGACGATGATCTGCGATCAGGTCCGCAATCCGCCAATCGCATCGGCTTGTCACCTCGGCGACGACCGGATCCCGATAGAGCCCGAGGAACGACATCGCGGTCGAGAGCACCCCAGAGCGCTCATTCTCGGATTTGTTCAGGAGCTCCCGCGCCGTTGAGGCAACGACCGGGTGCGGTCCCTCCTCGCCCAAATGCGGCGTCGTCATCATCGCCTTCAAGGTTGCCTCGATCGGCCGCCTAGGATCCGACAGAAAGGCGGCGACGCCGGCCAGCGTCTTGTCGCGCTCTGCGTAGAGCACATGCAGGATTGCTCCGACCAGCAAAGAGTGGCTGGTCTTCTCCCAGTGGTTCCGCTTGTCGAGAGAGCCTTCGGGATCAACAAGAACGTCGGCGACATTCTGGACGTCCCGGACCTCCCACTCTCCGCGGCGAACCTCGAGGAGCGGGTTATAGGCTGAAGATCTGGCGTTCGTCGGATCGAACAACAGTACCCGGCCATGGCGCGACCGAAAGCCAGCCGTCAGTTGCCAGTTTTCGCCCTTAATGTCGTGTACGATCACTGACTCTGGCCAGGTCAGCAGCGATGGAACTACGAGGCCGACGCCCTTGCCCGAACGGGTCGGCGCAAAGCAAAGCACGTGTTCCGGTCCGTCGTGGCGGAGGTAGTCCTTGGCAAGCCTACCGAGAACGACCCCGTCAACACCTACCAGCCCGGCCTTCCTCACCTCGTTCGGGTCCGCCCACCGCGCCGATCCATAGGTCTCTACATCCTTGGCTTCGCGTGCCCGCCAGACCGACATCCCGATGGCGACCGCGATCGAAAAAAGACTCCCCGACGCGGCGATGTAGGCGCCTTCCACGAAGATGCTGGGCGCATAGGCATCGTAGACAAACCACCACCAGAAGAAGGCATGTGGGTAGTAGAGCGGAAAGCCATGTACCGTGAACCACGGTTGCCCCAGCTCTGGCTGGTAGGCCAACCGCCAGGCGGTCCACTGTGTGGCTCCCCAGATTGCGAGGAGCACGATCGTTCCCACGATGATGATCTGTCCCCATAGAATCTTGGTTCCGGACATGCTGAGTGCTCTTACTTCTGTTCGGGCCGGATCACGTCGGACTAGAGTCCAAGATCTCGTTTCCGACCGAAGCTCCATTCGATGCCACCGGCGTCTTTGGCGGTACCGGTGACATGTCGGCCGATCCTTTTCTCGAGCTCGCGCGACCAAGGCACGAGCTGAAAGCCCAACCCGTCGTCGATCATTGCAAAGCGGCCTGAGGTCATCGTCACACGCTGCCGGTACGTGCCCGACACTTGCTCACCGACGGCCGCCTTCCGTTGCGGCAATCCCGTCTCGGCAGCGATCCTAGATCCGACTGCATCGAGTTCTCGACGGCGCAAGGTATTCAAGAGATCGCGCTGGAAAATGATGCGTTGGCCCTGCCGTCTTCCTAACCCTGTTGCGGCGAGATGCTCAGCTCTGGCCTGCATCGCGTCCCGCGCCTCGCGGCCGAACCCACTGAGCGCAAGTGGCATGGGTTCTCGCTCGACAAGGCGATGGTCAAGCCAGGTCGCACCTTGCGCCTTGATCTGAGCCGCGAGGTCGAAATCCGATCGGTTCGCAAGCAGTCGCGTCGGCTGCAGTTCCTCGGCAGCTCCAAATTCCCGGATCTCGACAATCCCTCCGACTGGCGGCGCATGTTCGAAGGCCTCAACACCTCTAAAGCGAACGTGATGGACACGGCCGTCAGTGGCATCGATCAACGCATATGCCTCACCGGTCAGCTCGTTGTGAAGTCCCGTTCCGACCAGCCGTCCGAGGATCGGCGCTGAAGATTTTTCGCCCTCGATAACGAAGTTGGCAACGCTGCGCTCTTGCCCACGCTCCACATAGGCGCGATGCATGGTCTTGATGATGTCACCGCGCATGCCGAGATCGCGGAGGTGGCGCTCGACTTCAAGCCCCACCATCCATTCGCCGGGGGAGGCCGAGGAGGCCAGCCCCATTTTTTGGAGATGCTGGAGGCGCCCGATCATGAGGCGACGGACTTCGGGATCGAAGGTAGCAGGATTGTCAGGACGGAGGTCGATGTAGCCCGTTTCATCGGCGGCGAGGCGAATTTCGCGATCAAGCCGCGTCCAGCGCTCGGCGGAAACCTCCCGTTCAAGAGCATTGCGAACCTCGTGCTCCGGTTTGGGTCCGAGCTCAATCGAGACCAGCTCTTCGGCACGCGAGCGCAAACCGCGACTGATGTAGTCGCGGGAGATCACGAGATCGCCGCCTGTCTCGTCCACCCCACGAATAAGCAGATGGATGTGAGGATTGTCTGTGTTCCAGTGATCGACGGCGATCCATTCGAGCCGGGTGCCTAAATCCGGTTCCATATGCTTGGCCAGGTCACGCGTGAATGATTTGAGGTCGGTCAGGTCGCTGGCGTCCTCCGGCGAGATGATGAAGCGAAAATGATGCCGGTCCTCCTTGCATCGGGCAGCGAAGCTAGCACCATCGACGTGATCGCTCTGCGCATCGAACATCGCGGCCTCTTGCCCGCTTCGGCTCACGCCGTCGCGCTTCAAATAGACGAGATGAGCGTTCAGCGACGCAGATCGGAACGCACGTCCCTGATGACGCACCACGCGCGCTTTCACTGTGACGCGACGCGTCGGGCTGAACAGGCGATCACGGCTGAAATGGGTTCGGCCGCGCCCGAACGTCGAGCGTCCGCGACCTGAAGCGCACCGATAGACCCCTGCGTGAGTCGAGGTGTGGCCAGCCCTCATTGCCGCACGCAGCACCTGGTTGATGAAGCTCTTCTGCTTTGGCGCCCGTGTGCTGCGGATTCGTCCCGGTCGGATGCGGAGATCGCTATCGCGCGCAATCATGTCAGGTCCTCCGCCGATGCAAGAAAGCCAGGAGTGCCGAAGGCAGTCTTGAATTTGCTCGTGAATTCGAAAGGCGCGGCACGCGTCACGACCGGCCGGCACGGAAGAACGCATGCCATGACAATGGCTTGCGGCTTGACGGGCGAGCCCCTTTTATCTTGCCGTCGTGCTGTCGTGCGCTCCTGTCCTCTCGTTTCCGCCAACTTCCCTCTACCGCTTCCCATCGCTCGTCGATTCACGCAGTTGCTCATCGTGTGCCTCCAACATCGGATCTCACGATGAACAGACCGGTCCCTGTGGGAATCATGGACGATAGAGGGTGAACACCTGAAGAAGCGAGTGCCCCGTTCGCGACGCTTCTAGCCTGCTCCCAATCCGGACGACTCTTGTGTTCCGATCGCCTAACAAAGAACGGGGCGGTGGTCCAAAGGACCTCGCGACAGGAGCGACGGGAAGCGAGCTCAACTGCCAACAAATTTGCGAGATGGCTGACATAGGCTTGAGTCTCGACTGGCAATGGGGCGCCGGCGAGATGCCTTTCGTAGCGTGCTGGCCCAGCATTGTATGCTGCAAGCGCACCGGGCATGCCATACCTGTCGCGCAGTTCCGCCAGATATGCCGTGCCGGCCACAATATTGTCGCGAGCGTCGTAGGGATCGTTGCCGAGATCGTGCCGCCGACGAAGATCCGCCCAGGTCTTTGGCGTGATTTGCATCAATCCCATTGCGCCTTTCGACGATTTGGCACGCACGTCGCCGGCGCTCTCCAGCCGGATCACGGATCTGATCCAGCGCACGGGCACTGCGAACCGTTGTGAGGCTTCTACAATGAATAGCGCAAACGCATTGCTGACCTGTTCCTCGGCTGGCTGGCTAGCAGATTCTTCTCCGGCAACAGCGGCATTGCCGCAGACCGTGAAAACGAACAGCAGCGGCTCGACAGCCCAGACGAGCGCTCCCGACCCAGCCAAGCATGCCACCGTGCTCACGCCCGTCCAGGGTAAAGCTGCTTCGCGCCGGCCGTTCGGCCGCCCTGGACCGCCGCTGCGCACGTCGGCCTTGCAGACATTGGTCGGGATGGAGGAATGGTCCCTCAATTGATCGAACAGAGGAATGGCGCGCTGGCCACATGAAACACGCACGATCACTCCTCCCACGTCCACATGGGAAAGGCACGGCCGATGACAGCCGATGCGGGCAGAAAACGAAAATACCGGCCATCGAGTGAATCATCCGACTGCCAATTCATGAGAAAGAGTTCGGCGTCCCCGACCACGCGGCACCCGTCCCACTTGGGCAGCGGTCGGCCGCGCCTGTCGCGATCCCTCGCCTCGCCCACCGCAATCCCGTCGACCGAAATCGTGAGTCCGGTTCTGCAGACCGTCTGTCCTGGAACCGCTAGCACGCGTTTGAGCATCGGGACGCCCGAGGGCAGATAGCCGTTCAGGTCGAGAAAGGTCGCGAGCGGCTCCGGCGGCAGAACGGCGACCAGCTCCGTGACGAAGAGCTTTTCCAGGGGCCGCAAGCGATAGAGGCCGATCGGGACACTCGCAGACCCGTTCCAGATGTAGAGTGGATTTGATTCGAGCACCATTGTCGTTATCAGCGCAGCAGCGGCCCCACACATCGCTATCATGATCTTCAGCTTGCTGATCATCGCATGACTCTCCGCCGGTGAAGCCAAGCCTGATGTCGCGCTTTCGTGTACGGACGCGGGCTCTCATTCACAGAGAGGCGGTTGTGAACGTGATGCCAATGATCAGGAGCAACATCGGCTGGATCAATGTCGAGCGCCTCAATCGCATCAATCATCTGCAACACCCGCTCGACCCTCAGCCAACCGGAAAGCCGTAGCAGGATTTCCCCTCCAGGCTTCACATAGGGTACGGTTGAGCAGCGCTGCCCCGGTGCAACTGCGCGCAAGATGTCAATTCGTGAGACGACCGTTCCAAAGTCGTTCGATGTCCAGCGGACAAAGGCGAAGATGCTGTGCGGCGCAAATGACAGGATACGGCGGTGACGATCGACCTTTTTTTCTTCGATGATGCGACCGAACCGGATACGGTTTTCGATGCGCCTCTCAAGCCACAGGACTTCCACTTGCGTGAGATCGCTCATGCGTCAGCTCTTCCGTTGTGGAGGCAAGCGCTATCCGTCGAAGCCCTGGATGCGGACCAGTGCGGCGGCGGGGCAGAGATGTAAATCTTGGTACGGTTCGTCGACCGCCGTTGTCTGTCGATCGGAACGACGCAAAAGACATCGTACAGGCACGGACCGGCTGGTTCCGGGCTGTGCACGTCAAGTCGGAGGACGTACAGACCCTGCAGGCGCTGCTGGTCCGGCGCAGGGCAATGCTCGGCAGGGTGCTGCCCATGGAGAACATGATCCGCGGCCTGTTGCGCCCGTTTTGCCTCAAAGTCGGCAGGATCTCGGTCGACCGCCTTGACGCGCGGGTGCACGAGATCATGGCCGGGAAGAAGAAACCGGAGGCGGTTATCGCGTCGCTGGTCCACGCCCGAAACGCGATGCCGCCGCGATTGGCCGAACTGCAGCGCCCGGCGCTGATGGCGCGGCCGCACACCATACTGCTGCTCAAGGTCTGGATCGGCGGCACGACCTTCCAGTTTGACGCCGGCAACAGGCGCCGCCGGGTCGCGGCGTCCGCTCAAGGACCTCCGCGACCCGGCCCCTTCCATGAGGGCCTTCGCCTTCCGCCACGGCGGAGCGGCGTCTTTCGAGGAGGCGGAGCTGTGGGTGAGACCGGAACTTTTGTTGCCGGCGGCTTTGAGCCCCTCATTGAGGTCATCACGAACGGCGCAGCTTAGCGTGAGTGCCCATTTTGCAGCTTCCGGCATGCTGCGGGCATCGTGCCCACCACGGATATTGCAGAGTTCTTCTCGCCGCGTGAGCTGCCGCAAGGGAAAGTGACGAACACGACGCAGCGATGTCGATACTGATGATCGCGAGCGCTTGCGTGCGACTGCGAAGGCACGCGTGGCTTCGACAGGAGAATCGGATTGCAGAAGGGCGGCGCGCGAGAGAGAGAACGTGCATGAGGCATCCTCACCAGAGCGGCGCACGACTTGTTCACAACGCACTGATTCACAACAAGAAGTTAGTGTCAGTATGTTAGTAACGTTACAGCGACCGCAAAGCGCTGAAAAACAGGCACTTGAGCTCGATTTCGGTCCTCGATAGCACGAGGATTCGGTCCTCGATAGCACGAGGGGCGCAGTCCCCGATAGCACGAGCTGATTCACAGGCCGTCCTCCGAGTTTGGAGTGATACCGCGCCCGCGAAGTCCTTGGGTGAGCGGGCCGATCGGGTTGCACGCGAACTTCAACCGCTCAGCGCCGGTCCGATCGCGGGTGAGCAAGAGCCGGTAGCCGGGCAATGTCTGACGCTGGACAATCTGCCGTACGTCGTATGCAAAATGCTTGAGCGGCGAGAGGCTGCCGGACTTGGCATGGAGGTGCACAAGGTCAAAACTCCAGCCGCCGACCTGGCGGCCACCGTGCTTGCGCACGAGCCGATAAAGCCAGCGCTCAAGTCCGCCTGTCAGATCGAAGTAAGTGCGATCGATCGTGAGCACGAGCGAGTCGTCGATAACGCCTGCATAGAACCAATCGGGGAGGATCAACTCCAGCCCGCGTGCGCGCCCGTTTGCATCGGCAGTTTCTTTCCACTCGTTGATCCATGAAAAACGATGTCGCCGCCGCTCAGCAGGTTGACGGATCGATGTCAGCACCGTCGTTGACTGCAACCTGTCGAGGCCCGCCTTCAGCCGATCATAGTCTCGCGCGCCTGTCCCGCGGCCGGCAAACGTCAGAATCTCGTAAGGCGTTGCAGCCATGAGGCGTGAAGTCTTCAAGCCCGCGTCGCGTGCTTCGACGATCTGGGAAGCTGCCCAGATCAGAACATCCGCATCCCAGATGGTGGCCATACCGTGCTCCGGCACGGCTTCAACGCGAATTGCTATTGTGCCGGCGCGGAAATCGATAGGCACGATCCGCTTCGTTTTCGCGAGCGAAAAGAATGGATACGCCATAAGATCCTGGGTGTCCCGGGGCGCGAGATCGCCAGGCAGCGCTCGAAACAGCTGGAGTTGGTCTCGCTCGGAGTGATGTTTAAGTCGCATCGCAAGCTCCCCCCGATGCTCACCGGCGTTCTTGTCCCGCATACGGGCGCAGGGTCGGGTGCTTCTTGGCCGGCAGTACAGCCCCCTTGCCGGGATCGGAAGTTGATGTCCGGGAGCCGAGATCGGCCCAAGCTTTCAGATCATCCAAGGCGTAGACGACGCGACCGCCAATCTTGCGATAGGTCGGGCCAGTGCCGTATGTACGGTGCTTTTCAAGCGTGCGACCGGACAGGCCGAGATAACGCGCCGCTTCTGCCGTACGCAGAAAGCGTGGGGGTAGGCCGGCCATTGGATCGGGCATTAGATAGCTCCTGGATGACAGCACGCTGCGCACGGCAGCGCCGCCGTGCGTGTGGTCATTATGGAGGAGCTTGTTTTCGGAGCGGGATGCCGAATATTGAGGGGCCGATTTTCGATACCCCAAGCTGATAGCGCTAGCTCTCTACGTCCAGCTCATGGAAGTCAGCCATATCCACCCTGCATCAGTGGCAGGCCCCGTCGGCGCTCTCATCTGTTCGCTGGCCACTGGGGCGCACCGAAACGGGGCAAACGGGAGCTTTTAGATGCGCCGAAGGGCGGGGTTTACCCGGCGCATGCTGCATTCGCGCGGCATTCTCCTGCTCAGCGATGGAGGTCGAGCCGGCCACAGTCAAACGAATTTGAGCCTCTATGGCTTTCCTTTCCGTCAGGTCCGCTTTTCGAAAGCCGCGCCTGGAATACTGAAGAAACCTTGAACGGCCTACGTTGGGGACAGAATGAAGATCGATCCACGAAGCATTGAAGTCGGCTGGCCGTTGCCCCGAGTGCACAAACCAGCTCACCAGCGCACGCGTCCGCCAATCAACCAGCCTTCGAGTGTCAGCTAAGTGAGTTGCGGCCAATCCAGCAAACATTGGATGCCGTTACCATTTTGACAGATTCGGAGACTGGGCCGACTGCAATGACGAGCCGCGATGCGCGAGTGCCCCCTGTCCGAGAAGCCGATCGCTGCCTGGCGATATCATATGTCAGGGGGGGCACCGAACTTGCTGCATCGCTGGCCGGGCGAATGTCGAGGTGCTCAGGAGTGAGATCGGGCTGGCTGAGCAACGATCAACACGGTGGCCTGCAATGACCGGATCGCTCGTCAGCAGTGTGGATACCGACAGCGTTTTCAAGACGGTGCTGGCATCGTGCTATGCAGCTGCACCGTTTTCAGAACGAGGCGGGATTGCACGCCGCGCCTCGATGGGAGTCAGCACGACGACTACAGAGGGGGCCCATTGTCGGCTGCCGACGGCGAACCGTCGCCCGAGATCGCGCGTATCTGGAGTTTCCCCGAACAGCCGGCGCGTACGCCAGCTGCGAACCAGCCCGCCCTGATTCATAGCAAAGTCGCGACCGCGAGCGCCCTGGCGGTCGCAACTGTATCGCATGGGACGCCGAGCGAGCGCCTCGGGCGCAGATCGAGTAGTCGATGCGAGCGGGTCATCCGGCGACGACGGATACTCGCTGACCAGTGGACAAAACAACGAAGCGCCCCGCCCGATGAACCGGGCGGGGCTTCGACGGATCGACCTCAGTCGCCGTTCTTGCGCGGCCGCGACCAGAGCAGCGTATAGCCTTCGCCGGCTTCATCGTCGAACAAATTCGCATAGATCGGCGCGTTGAACGACGGATCATCGAGCTTGAGTGACAGGTAATCCCGGCCCTCCTCGGAGCGCTTTGACCAGGCCGCTCCGATCTCCGCTCGACCCACATAGACGCGATGGCTCGGAGCGTTCTCGTTTCCGCGGCTGGCCTCGGCGACGATTCGGACACCCTTGGCCTGCAGGCTCAGCGTGATGATCTCTCCCTGAAAATCGTTGCCGACCTTCTTGAAAGAACCGATGTTAGCCATGTCTCTTCTCCTTCTGTTGTTCGAGCCCGCGACCACCGCAGCCTCGATGGCGATCTACAGGCCGACGACGATCGGCGGCGCACCCGCTTCTGGGCCGGAGCGCAGCGAAGGACGCCGGCGAGAAACTTTCTTGTCTCGCGAGGAATGGGCGTCAGCCCAGGGGAAGAAAGTTTTGATTGCCGGCGTTGCGGCTCAGACGATCGAGGCGCAGCCGGTCGTCGGCCAGATCGAGCCAACGAGGTCAGGTGCGTCCGAGCGCTGAACACTCTGGAGAGCAAGACTTGGCGGACGTCGTTGTCCAACACAAGGGGTCGTCTGGGCTGGGCGTAGAGAAGGAAAGAGCATGCGAAGAAAAGGCGCAATCGTCGAATGGCACAATGCCGCAACGACGCGCCTGCCGCCGGCACATCATCGGCCCAATGACACTCGGCACGCTCAGTGCGACCCAGGCCGCGCGTTCGCCGACACGTCATCCGGCGACGCCCTCCGGCCTGGGCGCGTGTCCAGAACAATAATCCGCGTCCGCGCTATGCCGACACTGACGGCCGCACAGAGGCAGGCGGTCGTACCAGCTGTCCGGAACCACTCAGATGCAGACGAGAGCATCGTCCGGCGCTTGAGCCGTCGTCCGACTGGTTCGCTGACCGTACGCGCTGCCTGCTCTAAATGATTTCGAAGTACCGCTGACGTTCAAAGTCAGTGACTCGGTGCTGAACCACTTCCCACTCCCAGCGGCGGGACGACGAAAAAGCTTCGACAAACTCGCCTCCAAAAAGGTCAACCGCCTCTGGAGATTGTACAAACCGACCTGTCGCCTCCGATAGATCTTGGGGAAGACGCTCGGCCGCAGCGCAGTTTAGTGCACTTGCATCACCGGCAACTGGAGCTGTCAAGCCAACGTCCTCCTCGATCCCCAGCAGGCCGGAGCCGATAGCACATGAGAGGGCGAGATAGGGGTTCACGTCGGCGCCACTCAGCCTGTATTCGATGCGGTGCGCGGCTGGCTCTCCCGGAATGACGCGTACTGCGCAGGAGCGGTTGTCGAGCCCCCAGCTCGGGCAGGTTGGAGCCCAATAGCCGGGCCTTAGCCGTTTATAGCTGTTCACGTTGGGCGCGGCGAGCACACAAAACTCTTTCATGTACTTCAGCTGTCCGCCGACGAACTGACGCATGGCTTTCGAGACGTTACGGTTAGTTTCGCGGTCGTAGAATAGATTCTCGCCGCCCGACGACATCGAGATATGAATATGGCCCGACTGGCCCGGCCAGTTCTCGGACACCTTGGCCATGAAGGTCGCCATCAGGCCTCGCGTCTGCGCCCACGATTTTATCATCGACTTGAATATCACGGCACGGTCGGCAGCATCCAGGGCATCGCAATGGCGAAGTGCCGCTTCAATAACGCCAGGCCCCGTTTCAAAATGAAGCCCGCTGAGAGGTATTCCAGCGTTCTTGCAAAGCACGCGGATTTCGTCGAACAGCTCATTGTGTGCGACGGCGCGTGCGACTGAATAGCCGAACGGACCGTGCGTCAAAGGAGTCCATTGGTCAAATGGCTTGCCGTCAATTGTCTCGGCGGTTTCCTTGAATAGCACAAACTCGAACTCGAATCCGGCTGTGCAGCCATATCCGTGATCGGCAGCTCTTCGTAGGACTTTACGCAAGACGCCACGCGGGCAGATGCTCTCATGCGCTCCCACAAACTCAGCAAGATAGAGGTACTGACGACGATCAGGAGACACCGGGCGACCAGTGCGTGAGAGAATCCGCAGGTCGGCATCTGCGAATGCTGATGTCGGCTTTTGTGTAACAGTCGCCGGGATCACCTGGTCTGCGCAGTCCCAGGCGAGCACGGCCTCCGAGAATTTGATGAGCTTATCTCCATCAAGGACATCGTCGGCCATCACGTGCTTGCCTCGAAGGACGCCGTCAAAGTCGCACACGCCAATCATTGCCGCACGGGCTCCATTCGCGGCGCTCCCCCGTACTTCGCCCGACATCAATGCTGTCCTTGCGTCTTCAATTCGAACACCTGGTCCATACGCATGGCGCGCAACGCTCGATAGTCATCCTCGAGCTGGATCAAGTTATTGTTGACGAGATACACGATGCCCGGTGTTGACGCCAAGTCAATCGTCGGTACCAGGTTCTGACCAATCGGAACGAATGCAATCGCATCCGCAAAGCTCGGCAGTCCGCGGATTGCCTCGAGTCCCGGATATCCAGCAACAACACCGCCCACATCGGAGATGAGCGAGACACACAGCGAGTGAGCGCGCCGCATGTACGGCCCGCGCCGCCTCATATACTCCGCAAAGCCGACGGGATCTGCATAGCGCCACGCAGTCAGCGTCATATGATTGTGACCCAAAGCCATCGTCCGGGCCTTTGTCGACATTGTCCCTTGAAGCCTTGCTCCAAAGTCCACCAAAACCGCTCCCCGATCATCAACGAAGATCTCGGCATGAGCGGGTCCGTTGACGATCTTCAGCGCCTGCAATGCTCGGACCAAATAGTCGGACAGCTCTTGAACGACGGGCTCCTTACCTCCCAACAGTCGCTCGAGCGAGCAGACCGACCCCGCCCCTTTTATGGGAACGGTGTCATAGGTCCACACCTCGGTGACGAACGTTTCCCCCTCGATCGAGACTGCATTTACGGTGTACTGTTGACCGTTTATCTTCTCCTGAGCAAGGGCAACGCGGTTCAACGATCCGACCCGGTTCGTCTTTCCGACGATGACACTTAACGCTCGCCGGACATCCGCATCAGTCGCGCAGAAAAATACATCCTCCGTACCGGTGCTGTTCACCGGCTTGATGACGATTTCGTCGAAATGTTCCTGACGCATCCAACTTATGACGTCCTCCGCATTATCAGACACCAGTTGACTGATCGATCGTACCCCTGCAGACCTCAACGCCTCAGCCAGGCGCGATTTGTCTCGTCTTGCAGACGACATGGCGGTCCCATTCGTCGGCAAGCCCAGCCGTTCGGACAGGCAATCGGCCAGCTCAACTCCTGTCTCACATCCGGCTATCACGAAGTCGAATTCTCGACCTCTAAGGGCTTGCAGGTGATGCTCGACAAGCCGATCGTCAGCCATGCATTCGCTCGGACGAATGACCTCATCATATGACCGATCGTCGAAATGCGAGCGAAAGATGGCCGGAATCTGTGCAGACGACATCACATGCACCGTTCCAATTCCATACCGCTTGAACTCCTCCGGCAGGTATCGGCCGGTTGAGTATGCGTCCACTATTACACAATGCCGTTCCTTCATGCGGATCTCCGATACTGCAAGTAGATGTTGCACAGGGCGATAGCCGTGATGAGAAGATTTCCAACGAACGTGTATGAAGACGGCACGATGCGAGCGTCGAAATACTGGAACAAAAATGTGATGATCGGAGCCGTGGACAGGACCATGTTCACCGTGAACGGCTCCACGCGGCGAATGCCCTCCTGTATCAAGAGCAAAGGCACAATGATTGTCGATAGCGCGATCACTACGATTGCGCACCAATGCTGCGCGATCTCCGACGCGATAGACGAATGATCGCTCAGCGCAAGCAGCAAGAGGATCGCCCCGTAGAAGCGATGGGCCAGCACTTGACGACCGGAGAATCCACGATCGAACAGCATTTTCACGAGGATATTGGTAAGGGCAAGCGATAGACCGGCCACGACTGCCAGGAAGATGCCAAAGGACGATTGAGGTCCCCACGCGACGCCGGCGTTTCCGGTCGCCGAAATCCAGATCATGTAACTGCCAACGACCGCAATCAGAAGGCTCACGACAATATCTGACCTTGGGGGAATGCCCTGCTTTCTGATCAGCGCGTTTAGCCACACTGTTGCGGAAGGCCCCAACGCCACCATGAACGCGACGATGATGGCAGGTTCGGCGTACGTCAGTCCGACGAACAGCCCAACCCAGCTTATCGCGGTCACGAAATTGAGTGAGACAAAGACCGGAAGCGACGACTTCGTGACTTCCACTCGTCCGCCTGCCCCGCGAGCCAAGACGTTGAAGGTCATACATACCACACCAAAGGACAGCAGAAGAGCGATGGCCGCGTCTGCCTGCTGGAAATATGAAGCAGCATAGACCTCACCTGCGGCACTCACGGTGACGTAGAGGGCCACAAAGACCACTCCCGCGGCGAAGCGATTGGTCAGCAGCCCGGGCGCGGCTTGCGGCGAACCGGACCTGCGGGATTCTCCGTTCGGCTCCGCAGGGCCGCATTTCGATCGGAACTTCACGATCCGCCCCTAGTATGTCTTGCTTTGGCAGTACGCAGCGCACGCGTCGCCAAATGCGCTGAAGAGGTGCTTGCTCACGCGGTCGGTTGCCACGTGCCATTCGGGGTGCCATTGCACGCCAATCTGCAGCGTCGGCGCGCCAATGACAGACGCCGCTTCAACCAGACCGTCGGACGCCCAGGCCTCTGGCTTCAGCGCAGCGGCAAGCTGTTCGATGCCTTGATTATGCAAGGAGTTCACTTGCGCTTCGATCGCGCCGGCGATCGGAAAGAGCGCGCCGTCAGGACATATCCTTACGCTATGTGCCACATCGTATTGCCGATCCCTTGGAAGATCTGCTTTCTCGGCATGCATCTGACCACTTTCGGACTTCCACTGCGAAAGCGACGGGTGAAGCGTGCCGCCGAAGTAGACGTTAAGCTCCTGCAGCCCACGGCAAATACCCAAGATCGGCATCCCGTAGGCAACGGCCCTCTCGATGGCCGCCGCCGACAGCCGGTCGCGTGGGCGGTCGCGGATGCCTCCTTCAACGTCCTGCTCGCTTGTCTTCGCAAGGGAAGCGGGCGCGCGCAAGATTGCAGGATCAATGTTCGATTCATCTCCTGTCAACACGAGGCCGTCCAATCTGGGCATGATCGCCAGTCCGGCATCGGCGTTCACATCCTCAGCATCGATGGTCGGCAGTATCACACAGGTCGCGCCGGCATAGTGAGCGAGGGCGTGCAGATACTTGCGGCGCAACCAGTCGCGGTGCACGCCATCCACCAAGAGGCGATTTGACGTGACGCCCACGACGGCTCGGGTCGAGAGTCTCCGTTGCGGTGTCAAGCTGGTTGCTCTTTCGTATCGACGCTGGTCAACGACTGCTCATACAGGCGTCGATTTCGTTCCTTTAGTTGAGTCATGACGCTGGGTTGACCTTGGGGTCCCTTGACGAAGAGCCCTCCCCAGGTCGCAGCAACGCTTGCGTAATGAGGATCTTGCATTCGAATCTTCTGTGCCTTGTGCAGGAGCCAAAACGGAATGCCGGGCGACAGATGATGCTCGAGGTGATATTCATCCAGGTTCTGACCAAAGATGGCTCGCTCGAGGAAGTTTCCTTTCCTATTCCGGGTTAGATAGACGTTCTGCGTCTCCGTCTCGCACATGGGGGAGTGTTCGGCGAGCTCGATAAACCAGCCGAGGACCTGAAACGTGGAGAGATAGGGCACGATCCAGAACAGCACGACGATGTGGAGCAGTCCAAGGGCATATGATCCGACCAAGATGGTCGTCCAGAAAAGATAGAAGCCATACTTGTCGATAAGTATGCCCGACCGGCTCGCGTCGTCGGCATCTGTTATCGAAAACCGGTTGGTCCAGAGATACTTCAGGTACGCGACTGTCGCGCCACCCAATATCGGCTTCCAGATCATGTTGAAGGCGTAGCGTCCCGGGGGCTGGACGTCGTAGACGCCGCTGGCCAGGAAGAACTTCAGATCAGGGTCCTTCTGCGGGTCGCCGAGATAGGGATGATGTTGGTAGACATGTGAAATCCGGTAAGCCCAGTGGCGCTGAAACAAGGGATAGGCGGCGAACAGAATGCCAAGGACATAGTTCCAGGTCGTGTTTTTCGCGAGGGTGCGGTGAGCCGCATCGTGCGCGATCGTTGTCAATCCCCGCTGGTAGGCGCCGATCAGAAGAACAGCGAGCGGATAGAGCCACCATGAGACGTAGACCGTCGCGAGCGCGCAAGCTGTAATGACAGCGTAATCTTTCGCGATATAGGCGGCTCCCGTTATGTTGTCCGGTCTCAGCTCGGAGAGCTGCTTGTTGATCTCGCGGCTGAATTGAACAGCCTCATAGCGCGACGACCTCAGTTTCCAAGCCTCTGCCTGTGTCATGAGAAATCCCTTCCTGATGGGCTTACAGGTTGTCAGATTGCGGAAAGCGCCTTGTCCAAGTCCTTGATGATGTCGTTGACATCTTCAATGCCGACGCACAGTCGGACTGAGCCACCAAATATGCCGGCGGCCTCACGCTTTTCCCGTGGGACAGTGGTGTGGGTCGTGGACACAGGATGCGTCACGAGCGTGCGGGCATCCCCCACATTGGACACGTGATACATCAAGTCGACGTTCTGGATGAACCTGCGCCCTGCCTGTTCGTCCTCCACCTCAAACATCACCATCGCCCCATATCCGTACGCGACATCGAGGGTCTGATCGACAGTTTCCCGATCGGCTCCTTCAAAGAGCCCTGGGTAGAAGACGCGCCGCACTTTTGGATGCTCCTGAAGAACGCTGGCCACGATCCTGGCATTCTCGCAGTGCTGCTTCATGCGAAGAGGCAGTGTCTCGAGCCCTTGGATCAGTTGAAAACTCGCAAAGGGGGCGATGGCGGCCCCGGTATCGCGCAGCCATGTCATTCGCGCTTTCAGTAGAAACTCGCTCTTGCCGAGGTCTTCGACATCCCGCAGCGCGTTGCGCCAGATAATTCCCCCATGCGCGTCGTCAGGATGATTGAACAGGGGAAAGCGAGACGCTCCCCGGTAATCGAACTCTCCGTTGTCAACGATCAGACCGCCTAGTGTCGTGCCGTGGCCGCATATGTATTTGGTTGCAGAGTACGTCGTGATCGCCGCACCGAGCGCTGACGGCCGACACACCAAGGGTGTCGTCGTATTGTCCACGACCAGGGGGACGCCGTGCTTTCTGCCGATCTCCGCCAGTTGCTTGACAGGGAGCGGAATAAGGCATGGGTTCGAGATCACCTCTCCGAACAGACATATCGTGCGATCATCGATTGCACGTTCGAAGGTCTCGGGCCTACGAGGATCCGCTGTCCTGACGCTAATACCAAGACGCTTTAGCGTGTTGTGGAGCAGGTTCCAGGTATTGCCGTACAGATACGGAGAGGCGACGACGTTGTCCCCCACCTCGCCGCTTGATAGGTTGACGATCGCAAGGAATGTCGCGGCTTGACCCGATGCAACCGCGAGCGCGTCGCTTCCCACGTCGACGGCGGCGTACCTTCGTTCCAGCGCTCGGGTCGTTGGGTTGATGATCCTGGTATAGGTGAAACCATCAGCCTTTACGTTGTAGACATCGGCGATATGGTTCAGATCGCCGTCGAGTTCATAAGCCGTGTTCTGATAGATCGGCACCGCGACAGCTTTTGTTGTCGGATCACGCCGGTATCCCGCATGCAGAACGGCAGTTTCGGTGGAAAATGGGGGCTGGGAGGTTGTCGCGACCGGACGCGAGATCTCGCCTTGCCGGCCGGCAATCTCCTGGGGTGACATCCGCCCCGCCAACGGCGCCGGACCTGACCTGAAATATGTGCGAAAAGCGCACCCCAACCGTTCGATCCAACTGGATTGGATTTCTCCAATACAACCGATCCGAAAGCTGCGGGTAGGAGGATGCAACTTGGAGTAGACGTAAAGGTTATGAGCCGCCAGATGACGATATAGGCCATCGAACGCGACCTGGTCCGAGATTCCGGTCGGCGCGGTGAACGCGACGCAAATGGGCGACTGCAGGTCGGCTGGCAGAAGTGGAGACACTACTCCTTCGAGTTCTTTGATAAGATGGTCCCTTATCTTCTCATACCTGCGGCGCCTGGCATCAATGCCTTCGGCGTGCAAAATCTCCAACGCTTTTGTAACCGCTTGAACGATATGAGTGGGAGGGGTCGATCGCCACTCTCCCGTGCGCTCGAACGAACGCCATTGGTCTCTTACGTCGAGCACAAATGACCTTGGTTCGTGAGCCGCATTCTCCAGCAGCTCGCGAGAGGCGATGACAAAAGCGACTCCCGGCGGCGCTTCTATGCACTTGTTGCTAGACGTGACAAGGACTTCCGGTCCGTCGTGGCTCAGATCGGTGTTGATGGCACCAAACGAGCTCATCCCGTCGACAATGGTCTTCACGCCACGCCGCTTCGCCTCCGCCACAATCGCTTCCAGCGGGTTGACGATCCCGGTCGTGGTCTCGCAATGGACAAAGCAGATGTGCGTGATGCCTGGATTTTGACTGAGACGCTCAGCAACCTCCTGGGGATCCAAAGGCTCGGTGGCTCGCTTGACAAAGTGGAGCGCGTCGACGCCCCATAGCCGCAAGATCTTGAGAATGCGCTCCCCGTAGATCCCGTTGATGCAAACGAGCGGCTTGTCGGCCTGGGCAACGAACGAACAGAGAGCGGCTTCCATGGCAAAAGAGCCGCCACCCTGAATAGGCACCACAGAATAGGTTTCAGGGTTCCCCGACAGATTGAGCATCAGCCGCCTCATACGGGCGGTTACTTCCTTGAACTCGCAATCACGCGATGCAAGATCAAATTGCATCTGGGTCTTAACCGCCGCCGACAGCGACATTGGACCAGGCGTCAGCAGAGAGCGCTGCCTTGTCATACCATCCCCCTCATTGTTGTATTCAACGGATCTGAAGCATTGCGGCGCGACCGAGAAACGGCGCTTTGTCAAGCCCGGAAGCCGGCGACGATTCCCTCATTGCGGCCGCTTTGAACGACACGGCACTCGGCGGAATCAGGATGGCGCCTCGCGTGTCGGCCTTTCGAAGGTCCGCGAACAACAACCTCCATATCTACGCAGATGCGGAACGATCTCCGCAAAACCAGTGGCTGACGTCATTGAGCTCTCTTGGACATTGCGCTTACGATCCACGCCTCCGATCGCAATTGGTACAATGGTCAGCTCGATCCTGAGCTTGCGCACAGGCAGGTTGAGCTTGCCGCCAATCTTCGATCGCAGGCGAGGCAGGTCAGCCGATCTGCTTACGTAGGATGTCGACGTTCGGCCAACGGCGCCCGTCAGACCATCGCGTGCCGATCCTGATCCGGAGATCGCCCGCCTTACAGTGTCGCTAACAGTGGGGCTCGTCTTGCATGAGACTGAGACTGAGACTTGAGACATTCGTACCTTTGTTGCTCGCTCGAAGCTTTTCGGTTTGTGAATACCAACACTGCCTATTCCGAGACCGTACAACTTGACGTTAGGTGCGATTCAACCCTCACCGAGATGTTGTCGCGTGAATATTTCCTGACACGCACCTCAACTAGTGGCGAATAGGTCAAAGTCGGCGGCCGAATTGAAGGGACCGCGGGACCGAGCCGCGCCCGCGGCGTCGTACGGTTGCTGTTCTTGAAACCAGTTGCGCAATTGCATGTGCACTCATGCGACGGAAGAAGACGCAGCTGCAGCAGCCCTGGCGGTAGGATCGGGTCTCAGAGTTCGACGCAAGGTTCGGCACTTCGGCCTGCGCGCTTCGGACACCCGCAGGCACGTGAGGCGGATGGAGATTCTCGCTCATGCGCGATCCTTGCCAAACCTCCAGACAGGGATGCCGAGCTTCTTCGCCTTGTCGGCAAGATTTTCCTGGATGCCGGTGCCTGGGAAGTGCATGAGGCCGATCGGCATGACCGCCAGCATGGCATCGTTGCGCTTGAATGGCGCAGCCTTGGCATGTTTCGTCCAGTCCGGTTTGAAGGCAATCTGGGGTACCTTGCGATTGCTGGCCCATCTTGCAGCGATCAATTCGACGCCCTTCGGCGATCCGCCGTGGAGCAGAACCATGTCGGGATGTTTTGCGTGGACCTTGTCGAGCCGATCCCAGATGAATGACACATCATTGAAGTCGAGTCCGCCCGTGAGCGCGATCTTCGGGCCGGGCGGCAGCATCAGTTCGGCGTCAGCGCGGCGCTTTGCGGCGAGGAAATCGCGAGAGTCGATCATTGCGGCGGTCAATGTGCGGTGGCTGACGACAGAACCTGAGCGCGGGCGCCAAGGCGAACCGATCTGGACTTCGAATCGTTCGGCGGCCTGATCGCGGAAGAGCTCCATCGCGTTGCGGCGCTCGACGAGTGTGATTCCCTCGGCCGTGAGCCGTTCGAGTTCGACGGATCGCACCTCTGAGCCATTCTGTTCGTGTTGGCTTCTCTGCTGTGCCTGCTCGTTGGCGTCGAGCTCGCGTTCGATCCAGCCTGTTGCACGGTGAAACAGGTTGACGGTCTGCCAGAGCAGGTCCTCGAGGTCCGATTCGAGGCGAGTGCCGTGCAAGGTCGAGACCAGGGCGCCGAAAATGTCGGAAACGGCGCCGGCGACAGCGTTGCCTTCCGGAAGGGGCCTCGGGTCGGGTTCATCCTTCAAGGGACGGAAGCCATAAAGCTGAAGCTCGTCGAGGATGTGAGCGGTCGGGGACGGACTGTGGGGCGGTTCGAGGTCGCTGTCGTCGTGGTCGCTTGCCATGGGTGGGCTCCTTTGGCCGGCTCGGCCGCGCCCATCGCGGCCTTCGTGGCGATCACCCGACGGCAAGCGGAATGGACCAGAACCCGGAGCGCAGCGAAGGGCCGAAGCGTCAGCGGAGGATGGCAGAGGCGCGGCTATTTTGTTTCGCGATGCAAAGGCGCTGATAAGCGCCGGCGGAAAATAGCCGCGATCCATGCCATTGAAGGGCCGAGCCGCTTGCCGTCCGATCGCCCTTCAGAAGGCTGGGGTGCGGATTTGGCCGGGAGAGGACGCCCTCGTGGAATCGGATGACGACGCCACGAACTCGTCATTCAGCCAATCCCGGTCATGACGGGACAGATGAAGCGCGCGGCGTCCTGTGGAGTTGAACTGGGCGGATAAGGCTGAGCGCAAGTGACCGAGCCCGAAATGTCGCAGCTCCTCATTGAACTCCCCGAGCCGGGCAACAGTGCGATTGCCTCGATACCTGTCTGTTCGGCGCGCCTGGTCAGGGCCGACACTGCTGTATCGCCGGCCGAATCGGCACCACGCACCATGTAGAGCCGGCCGGAAGCTGGAGCGCAGCAAGGTGCTTTGCGGAGAGCGCTGCACGATTGGCAGCATCGGAGCTGGGCATCGCAGCGACAGCGTGGTCTTGATGCCCTCTCCCGCTGCGAGCACTTCGTCGGCCGTCCCGAATCGAAGCGCATTACCAAGAAGGAAGGCCGGGTCCGTGATCTGGCGCTGTTCAACGTGGCCATCGACGGTAAACTTCGTGGCTGCGATGTCGTGGCGCTGAAAGTCGACGACCGATCGTGCAAGCGTCCGACAAAAGAAGACGGGACGGCCGCTCAGATTCGAACTCACCGGGTCAACGAGCCAAGCCATCGACGCCTATCTGAGGGCGACGGGCAAGAAGCCGGACGAATACTTATTCACCGGCCGGCGAGGACCTAACTGCAGCCTAACCACGCACCAGTACGCACGGCTACTGTCTGATTGGCTTACCAGTGTAGGACTCGATCCGCACCTGTTCGGAACACAATTCACCACGTCGAACAAAGGCGCCCCTCATCTACCGATGGAGCAACGTGACGCCGATCGCTTGGCATGGTATTTTGTTCGGCCGATCCTGGAGATTTAAAATCGACTACGGACCGCTTGGGTCAAGAACGACGGCCGGCCCCTGAGACAATTTGCCCGGTGTATCCCCGACAGCCGACGCATAGAGGCAGACATTCGCGGTCTATCCGATCTGCGTCTCCAAAAAGAAGTCGGCGTCGGGTTTGACCATCGAGTTCATCGTTACATGCAGCGAGTGTACCTGCTCGCCACGTTGTTTGACGTATTCGTACGCGGCATGCTCCCGCTCCAGGTCTGGATAGATGAGTTCGCCTCGATACATGAAAACCGGCAGCGTTCTGCCGAAACCGGTCAGTGCCTCGCGGCGCATGATGCGATAGCTGGTAGCAAACCCAATATCTATGAAATGCTGGAGGAAGGCGTGCAATCTTGGCAAAAACTCTTCTTCACTGATGCCGTCGCGCAAAGTAAACACCCGCTAAAGCTAACCAATGACGTCTCCCGCATCTGTATCCGTTTCCTTACCATTTCGAATTCTGCTGCCTGACTCGATCACCACTTCGGCATAGACGAGCGTCCGCTGATCGCGGCTACTGGATCATTCGGGTAACCCGGCAAGGCGCAGTGGCTTCATCAGTGCGTCCAGGTGTTCCTGGTGGCGGTAAGGTAATCCCTGCGCCCAGCGGCTTGCGGTAAGGTTGGGATGGGTTGTCAGCATCTTCCTGACGATTGCTCGAGCCTCGTCCTCACTGCCGAGGTTCCAGAGCGACGCTGCAAGAACGGCCTGCCCTGTTAGCCAGTGTGGCCTCTCGATTAGGACGCGCGAGGCAATGTCGCGTGCAGCGGTAAGATTACCAAGGTGAAACTTTGCCCGTGCCTCATCGACCATCGATTGACTAATACTAAGCGGGCTGAGCCGCTGTGCTTGCTCCTCGTACTGAGCGGCTTTTCGGAAATCGCCAGCGTAGCCGTGAAACATGCCAGCCATGTGATACGCATCCGCGCAGTTCGGGCCGAGGGCAATCGCCTTGTCGCCGGCTGCCAAAGCCTCATCATGCCGGTGTTGAAACAACCGCGCATAACCTATCACCACGTATGCCATGTAGCTGTCTGGGTCGGCCGCCAGAGCCCGGGCAGCACACTCCATCGCCGCCTCGTAGGTTGTCGCCTCGTCTCTTTCCCAGCCAAAGCGAACCTGGTCGGTTAATGTGAGCCCCAACAGGTAAAGCACCGGAGTATAGTCAAGGTTGATGGCCAAGGCCCGTTCAAATTCGAGGCGCGCTTGTGCATGAGTGTGCTTGGCAAAATTGACGTACAGGGTACGGCCTTTGAGGAAATGCTCGTAAACCAGCGGGCTGCCGGAGCGCTTGCGCCACACCCGCACCTGTTCGCCAAGCGTCAACCGGACCTCGAGCGCGGCAGCGATGTCCTGCGTAATCCGGTCCTGAAGTTCGAACACGTCCTCGAGGTCGCCCTCGAAACGGTCGGCCCACACATGACTGCCATTCAGGCTGTCGATTAACTGTGCCGACAATCTCACGCGATTGCCGGCCTTGCGAACGCTCCCCTCCAGTATGTAGCGAGCCCCAAGTATTCGCCCGATTTCGCGGATATCCCGCGCCTGTCCCTTGAACACGAAACTCGAATTGCGTGCGATGACCAGCAATTCTTGGATTTTCGACAAAGTCGTCAGCAAGTCTTCAGCGATGCCGTCGACAAAATACTCCTGCTCGGGATCGCCGGACATGTTCTGGAACGGCAGGATCGCGATGGACGGCTTGTCCGCGAGTGGCGGAGGCGGTCTCAGCCTGTCGCTCAGCCCGCCAGACGCTCCCGCGCGCACA
The DNA here is from genome assembly GCF_029910095.1 of Bradyrhizobium sp. ISRA464. NCBI lineage: Bacteria > Pseudomonadati > Pseudomonadota > Alphaproteobacteria > Hyphomicrobiales > Nitrobacteraceae > Bradyrhizobium > Bradyrhizobium sp. ISRA464. Next base: position 6,230,607 of record NZ_CP094526.1, read on the forward strand.
GCAAAAGCGCGGACCGGCCTGGAGATGTTCTTGAGGTGCTGTTGACCCCGGTCCTCGAAGCCAACGTCCAGCTTACCCTCGACCTCGCTGTACACCTTCTCGGAAATCAGGATGCCGCCGGGATCGGCGACACCCTCTAGCCGGACAGCAATGTTGATCCCGTCGCCATAAAGGTCTCCGTCCTGCCCAACAATAACGTCACCGAGGTTCAGCCCGATACGTAACCTTAGGGGGCTGCTGCCTGAGGCAAGATGATCCTGGATCTCGACCGCGCATCTCACGGCGGCAACGGGACTCGCGAACTCGGCGAGCGCACCATCGCCCGTTGTCTTGATGAGCCGCCCTTCGTGGCGGGAGAGGCCAGGCTCGATCAATTCCCGCTTGAGCCGCTCAAACTCGGAATAGGTGGCTTCCTCGGCGCGTTGCATCAACGCGGAGTAACCGACCACATCGGCGGCCAAAATCGCCGCCAATCGCCTTTGAACCCGCTGCTCGGTCAAGGCGCCCTCTAAACGACCAGACTAACCACGCCGCTGGCACAAGGGGTACCCTAGCATTTTGTTGCCGACATGTGAGCGGTAATCGCAGGAGCCCGATTGCCTCAAATGGCACTTTGCCGGGACCACAGCGCGGAACGCTCAACTCGGGAGGTCCGAGTTGGGCCAGGAATGGTCAGTCGCCCTTCCGAAGTCACCGATACCTCCCAGCTTCTGTTCGTTGCCTCTGGTTGGTGATATCTTCGACTGCCGCGGCTCTTTCTAAACGCCACCAAGAAACTCTGATCGGGGTTCAGAACATGCCAATTCAGGTGTCGAACGAGCCGGACGCTTTTCGAGACTTTGAACGAAGCGGATGGAACGCAGTATCCGAGGGTTACGAAGCTGTCTTTGGTCCGCTGACGGCGCAGTCGGTTGATGTCACGCTCGATGCAGCTGGGGTCATTCGCGGATGTGACGTGCTCGATGTCTGCACGGGACACGGCGTGCTCGCGCTGGCTGCTACGGAGCGCGGTGCGAAGGTATCAGCTGTCGATTTTTCAGAGGCCATGGTCGCCGCCGCCCGCCGGAACGCTCCTTCGGTCGATTGTCGCCAAGGGGACGCGCAAGATTTGCCATATCCCGACAATATGTTCGATGCCGTTGTTTGCGGCTACGGTTTACTCCATGTGCCCGAGCCGGACCGCGCTTTGGCGGAAATGTATCGTGTCCTTCGTCCCGGCGGCCGCGTGGCGATCAGCGTTTGGGAACGACCCTCACCAGCCAATGGCTTCGGCCTTATCTTGGGGACGGTGAAAGCTCACGGGCGTGTTGACGTTCCCCTGCCGCACGGTCCCGATTTCTTCCAGTTCGGCGATCCGGAGGATATGAAGGCCGCGCTTGCGCAAGTGGACTTCTCCGATGTCGCTGCAACTACTGTGGCTCAGACGCTGCTGCTGAAAACTGCGACCGGATTGGTCAATCTGGCGTTGCAGGGAGGGGTAAGGATAAGGGCCCTTCTTCTTGCTCAAGACAGCGCTGCTCTCTCGGCAATCAACGTCGCCGTCGCTGAAGGCGTGGATCAGCTGTTCCGAAACGGGGACCGCTTCCGGGTCCCCATGCCTGCCATTCTTGGAAGCGGGGTAAAGCCGCGACAGTAATAGATCCGATCTGTTTCCGATGGAGCAACGTGATGCCGGTCGCTTGGCATAGCATTTCGTTGGGTCGACCGTGGAGACTTACAACGATCCATGCGGCGAGGCGGCTACCCCAACAGAGGAGGCCGGTTGGCGCGGCCCAACGTTGCCTCAAGCGATAAGCCGACGGACAGCAGCTCCCGGTCCTGTCCGCTCAATGCGTCAAATTCCAATCCGACAGGCAGACCACTGGGGGTCTCACCGGCTGGCAGAACCAAGCTAGACATGCTTGCACAGACTCCCAAGGCGATGTTGCGCCCGATCGCGACACTTTTGTCCGCCGACCTCGGTTTCACTTCGGTCAGACATCTTCGGTGGGAGACCCATGATCACGGGATGTGCAAGCATCAGAATATTGTGTTGGCTGTACCAATCGCGGACGGTAGCCTTCAGTTGATCGCGCCTGGCCAGCGCTGCCTCATAAGCCTCACGACTGGGTCTGCTCGGTGGCAGCGCTCGAGTCTCGATGTATGTTTTCATCGAAGGGCCGACTTGCGCAAACATTGCCTCGAAGGGTCAGGCCAGTCCCCTGCTCCTGCAAGTACCTCGCGACCCCCTGGACGAGTTCGCTGATCAGGATCGTCCCTCCAATGTCCGTAGCCGCCCGCACAACATCGGGGGTGGCGACCTCCACCAGCGTCGCGCCGGCCTCACGGAGCTTGCCGAACGCTTCAGTGACAACGCGCCCGACCTCCGGGTCGAGGCCGCTGAGGAGATGATCGCACGACAGGCCAATTCTGACACCGCGCGACGGCGTCGCGGTCGGCGCCGTGTCGTCGCCGGTGACGACGCGATCGAACAGAAGGAGATCGACGACGGCGCGCGCCAGCGGACCGACCTGATCAAACTTGTTGTCGGTCAGCGCCATGATGCCCTGACCGGGGTAGCGACCAAAGCTCGGCCGCAAGCCCGCCAGCCCGCAACATGTTGCCGGCACCCTGATCGACCCGAACGTATCCTCGCCGATTGCCAGTGGCGCAATGCGCGCGGCGACCGCTGCGGCCGATCCGCCGCTGCTGCCGCCCGGAATCCGCGCGCGGTCATAGGGGTTGCACACACTGCCGAAGGTTTCATTATTGCTTGTCCAGCCAAACGAGAGTTCGTGCAGGTTTGTCTTTCCCATCACGATTGCGCCCTCGGTCAGCAGTGGCTCGAAACGGCTGCGTTCTGTTTGGGCCTGAAATCGCGCAAGGCACGGGTGCCATTGGAGGTCGGGAAGTCGCGCGTGTTGATGCTGTCTTTCACGGGGATGGGCAGTCCGTGCAGCTTGCCAAGCACGCCGCCTGCCCTGCGCCTTATGTCGGCAGCGCGAGCAGCTTCGAGCAACATTTCGGGATCAAGCGTTCGAAAGGCGTTAAGGTCAGAAAACTTCGAGCCCGCTCCAACAGAGCTTTCGCATAATGCTCCGCAGAGACGTCGCCTCGACGCATCAAGTCAATTGCGGCCGTTGCCGTAAGGTCAATCAGGCTATCGTTAGCCGTGTTGCCTTCTCGAGCCGTCACAGTGTGCTCACTCCGCCGTCTAAGTGAATGCCCATATTATAGCATTGATAGGGAGGCCCGCATTGGGTCATGTGCTGCCTTCCGGAATGCGTCAGTGCCACGACCCGTGTACCCCGGATAGCTGCCGACTTGCTGCACCGCGCAAGTCGGCAGGGGTGGGCAAATCCGGCTGTGCGCTCCAGCGTCCAATATGGACGGCAGTCCGCAACACTACAACACGACATGATCTGCCCAATTGCCGGCGGCGCCGGAGGCCGATCGGTCAATCCGCCTCGGCCTCAGTGAAGAGCATGAAACGAACGACCTCCTGTGGCGCGAGCTGGATGCGCAGTGCCGCTTGCAGCGCGCCGAGGCCGAATGCACGCAGGTCCTCGTTGAAGTCGTCCGTCTGCGGCGACAGGGCAAGCGCCTCGATGCCCGCCGCTTCGGCGCGTTCGGTCAATGCCGCGAGCGCCATGTCACCTGAGGCATCGGCATCGCGGGCGATGTAGAGGCGGCGCAGCGTCAGCGGAAGCAGCAAGGCGGCAAGGTGGTTGGCCGAGAGCGCGGCAGCCATCGGCATGGCAGGCAGCGCACAGCGCAGCGACAGCATCGTCTCGATGCCTTCGCCGACAGCGAGGACGTCGTCGGCCGCGCCAAAGCGGACGGCATGGCCGAGCAGACCGCCCATGGCACGTCGTGGCGTGTCGATCGGCGCCTTGCCGAGCGTCGCCTCGCTGAATCCGTCAGGGTCGAGCCAGGTCCGGTGCGCGCCGGTGAGTTTGCCCTCAAGGTCGGTGACGGCGGCGATCATCGCCGGCCAGGTCTCGGTTGTGCTGTGCTCATCCGGCCGGTAGTAACAGCGCGGATGGAAGCGCAACGATGCGGTGTCGTGCAACGTCGTAATGCCGCGATGGCGCAAGTACGCTGCCGCGAGCGTACCTGTGATCGGTTGCGATATCGCGAAGAGCCGCTGCGCTGCTTCCGGCGATCCGGCGGGGACAGGCGTGCCCACGTGCTTTGGGCTGCGGCGCGGTTCGGCGCGCGGCAGACTCAGAAAGCGTCGTGCCTCATCGGCGACGTCGCGGAAGTCGATGAATCCGCAGCTCTCGCGGATCACGTCAAGCAGATCGCCATATTCGGTCGAGGCGGAATCGGTCCAGCGCCCGGCGGCGCCGGGACCGGATTCCGGTCCGCTCAGCCGGACGAACATCGACCGGCCTGGCGTGTTGCGAACGTCGCCCACCGTCCAGTAGCGGCCCTGGCGCCGTCCGTTGGACAGGTAATGGCGGCATACCGCCTCGGCATCACGGGCAAGGCGGCGCGCCAGCTCGGCAGCGTCACGCGGCATCACCGGACCTCCCGTTTACCGATGCTCCTTGACAACTTTGCACAACCGTTGCCGCGTGGTTTCGATATTGCCTGCCGGGCGCCAGCACGCCGAACGCGCCGTAGTCGTTTCGGACAGCCATCATCATTTCGGTTCTCCAGAACGGGCAGCCGAGAGCCTCTCTCTCGACCTCCGACCCGTCGCGGAAACCCGCCCGCCTCCTCTCACTCTTCGCCCGTAAAGTGAGGCTTCAAGCCACGTGAATCCGTGCCTTCTGCTGCGATGTCCACGTCGGAATCGGGCAAAAAGCCGAGAATGTAATCCGCGGCCCTGCTGGCCTGGCTTGCCGCGCGGATGATGGCCCGATTATCCTCGCGCAGCACTTCAAGCCATGACGCGATGTAATCGGCATGCCGGACAGTCGGCGTGATCCCGAGCGAGGCACAGCAGAAAGCCGCGTTCAGTTCGGCGATCAGTTCCTCAAAGGCATACTTCCTGGTGCCATATGAACCACTGAGATCACGATTGAGGCGTGAGGGGTGGCCGCTGGCGTGACCGATCTCGTGCAAGGCTGTGCGGTGCCAATTGATCGGTTCGAAATAGGCCGCCGGTGGCGGCACTTGCACGTAGTCTTCGGCCGGAACGTAGAAGGCGCGGTCGCCGCCGATGCGAAAATCGATGCCGATCGCCTTGATCAGATTGTCGACGGTCGGCTCGATCATACCCGGCGGTGGAGGTGTCGCGCACGTCGCAATCTCCGCGGGCAAGTCGTCGCACTGATCCGTGTTAAAGACAGTGAAACGTTTCAGAAACGGGATCGCCTGCGCTTCATCGCCGGCCTCGCATGCACGGCGTTTTTCGTCGGCCGGAACGAAACGATCGGCATAAACGACAGTAGCGCCGCGCTCGCCTTTGCGGACGTGACCGCCAAGCGACAGCGCCTGACGGAAGGTGATCCAGCTCTGAGCTGCGAATCCGCGCACCGTCGCTGCGCTCCAGAGAAGCAGGATGTTTATGCCACCATAGCGGCGTCCGGTGGCGGCGTTTCTCGGCATGGCCGGCGGCGCCCCGTCCGTCGCCGCCCTCCAGGGCTGAACCCACGGCACATGGCCGGCTTCGAGTTCGGCGATGATCTTATCGGTGATTTCGTCATAGAGGCAGGCCCGGTCCTGGCCGGCGCGCGCCCGGGAAGGATTTCGCTTCATCGCGAGTCTCCGCGACGGGCGTCGCGAGACTCTCTCGCGGCTACAAACCCGTCACGGCGAAGCGGGCGCTCCTCTCACTCTGCTCTGCAGCTGCGGCCCTCGGTGCCGATTTGTTCGCGGGCAGACCGGCAGCCTGCCTCTTGAACCGTCTATCTGTTCGCGCTCCGGCCGAGCGGCCGGCAAAAACGAGGCCACGAGGAAAGGACCAGCATGGCGCCGCCGGTCGCGAGAATTCGGAACCGACTGCTTCTCCCCGAAGTGGTTCACAGCGTATGGCAGAAGGTCATCGCCCGGGCCCAGTCACGACGGGGATACCTCATTGGTGCGCGAGGGATCGACGCCGGCTGGCCCGAGACGCTGCGTGGCTCGGTTCGAGAGCCCGGTGCGGCGCCAGCCGCACGCGCGGAAAAACACGTCTACGGAACAATCAAGCGCGTGGAAGCCGGACTTCCTCCCGGGCCTTTGTCAGGGTGTTGTAGATTCTGACCTGAAGCATCGGACGACGCGCCTTAAGCTCCTCCGCTCGTGCCCAGGCTCCATCTCGGGTCGAGAATTCGGCTTTCAATTGGCCGTCGACTTCGAGCACGTAACCGGAAGTCGGCAGTCCACGGGTGGGTGCGACCATTTTATTCCTTTCGGCCAGTTCGTCTGATCAATGAGCACGGCTTAACCCGAGTCGACCCGACCGGGCCAGGATGCCGGTGATAGTCATGTGCTGCAAAATCGGTGATGGACCTACAGGGCGTGCCGATGCTAGCGACCGCCAATGATTCCGCGCGCCGCCAAGAAATCGACGACAGTCTCCGCCAATTTGTCGGGCGTCTGCCCCACGGTCCTGAGGTGAATTTCGGGCCTCGTCGGCGCTTCGTAGGGCGCATCGACGCCCGTGAAGTTCTTGATCTTTCCGGACCTCGCCTTTGCATACAGACCCTTAGGATCGCGCCGCGCGCATTCCTCGATCGGCGTGTCGACGAAGACTTCGATGAACTCCGCCTCAGCAACGAGGTTTCGCACCATATCTCGTTCGGCCCTGTGGGGCGAGATGAACGAGCACAACACGATCAAGCCGCTGTCGGCCATCAGCTTGGCGGCTTCGCCGGCGCGCCGGATGTTCTCCACGCGGTCAGCCTCGCTGAAGCCAAGATCGCAGTTCAATCCGTGGCGGACGTTGTCGCCATCCAACAGCATGGTGTGGCGCGACGCTGCGAACAGCTTTTGATCGACGAGGTTGGCAATTGTCGATTTTCCCGCGCCTGACAGGCCAGTGAACCAGACGATGCAAGGTTTCTGATTCATCAGTGCGGCGCGCTCGCTCCTGCCCACCGAAACCGCTTGCCAGGCAACATTGGTGGCCCGCCGCAGCGGAAACGCAATCATGCCCGCGCCAACCGTACGATTGGTGTAACGATCGATGACGATAAATGATCCGGTTTTCCGATTGACATCGTAAGGATCGAATACGGCCGGCAATGCGGTCGCAACATTGCAGAATGCGATCTCGTTGAGAGAAAGCGTCCGGGCTGCGAGGTGCTCACATGTGTTGACCTCGATCCGGTGCCTGATTGCGGTAACGTTGCCGGCCACGGTCTGCGATCCGATCCGCAGGATGTAATTGCGTCCCGGAACGAGTTGCTCCTCGTCCATCCAGATCAGATAAGCGGCGAAGTGATCAGCGACTTTCGGCCGCTCGCCTGGCCGCGCCAGAAGATCGCCACGGCTGATATCGATCTCATCTTCCAGCGTAAGGGTGACGGCATCGCCAGCCTCGGCTCGGGGCAGGTCACCCGCCTGGGTCACGATCCGCTTGACGCGCGTCGTTCGTCCGGATGCGGCGACAACGATCTCGTCTCCCGCCGAAATACTCCCCGAGGCTACTGACCCGGCATAGCCACGGAAATCCAAGTCGGGTCGGTTCACCCATTGGACCGGAAAACGGAAAGCCTGGCTTGCGGCGTCGGACTAGATATCGACGCTCTCCAAATGCCCGAGCAGACATGGACCATGGTACCACTTGGTATGCGCGGAGCGGTCCACGACGTTGTCGCCGTAGCGGGCCGAAATCGGGATCGGAATGATCGAAGTAAAGCCAAGACCGGCGGCAAAGCCAAGGTACTCACCGACGATCCGATCAAAGCACTCCTTCTTGTATGCAACGAGGTCGATCTTGTTCACCGCTAGTGTCCCGAATCTGAAGTTCAGCGGACTCCAAATCGACTCGAAGATAGCAGACTGTCCTGATGGTTTGAGGAGGATGGTTATGGGTCGACGCTTTGCTCCGCTGGAATTGACTGAGGTTGAATGCGCTGAGTTGACGTCGCTGGCCTCGCGCCGAAGCACGGCGCAGGGCTTGGCGCAGCGAGCCCGGATCATCCTGGCCAGTGCCGACGGCGAGCAGAGCAAGATCGTGGCGGCTCGCCTGGGTATTGATCCCGATACGGTCGGCAAGTGGCGCCGGCGCTTCGCCGAGCATCGGCTTGAAGGTCTTCGGGATGGGCCGCGATCAGGGACGCCGCGCACGATCGAAGATGCCCGGATCGAGGCGGTGATCGTCCGCACCCTTGAGACGAAGCCGCCCAACGCCACCCACTGGAGCTCGCGCAGCATGGCGCGGGCCAGTGGACTGTCAGTCTCGACGGTCCAGCGGATATGGCGCGCCTTCGGCTTACAGCCGCATCGGTTGGAGACCTTCAAGCTTTCAACCGATCCCGACTTCGTCGCCAAGGTTCGCGACGTCGTCGGTCTCTACGTGGCCCCGCCCGAGCGGGCCATCGTGCTGTGTGTCGACGAGAAGTCACAGATCCAGGCACTGGATCGCAGCCAACCCACGTTCCCGATGCGACCTGGTCAGGCGGAACGCCGCAGTCACGATTACAAGCGCCATGGCACGACATCGCTATTTGCCGCCCTCGACATCGCAACCGGCCGGGTCATCGGCAAGTGTTACGGGCGCCATCGCGCCACAGAGTTCCGCAAGTTTCTCGATGAGATCGAGGCCGCCGTTCCAGACGATCTGGACGTTCATCTCGTCATGGACAATTACGCAACCCACAAGACGCCGCTGATCCGCAACTGGCTGGCCAAGAGGCCGCGCTGGCACGTCCATCTGACGCCCACCAGTTCATCCTGGCTCAATCAGGTCGAACGTTTCTTTGCCCTCATCACCGAGCGCAAAATCAGGCGCGGCATCTATCGCAGTGTGGCGGCGCTACGTGCCGAGATCACGGCCTTCATCGAACATCACAACGCCGACCCAAGACCATTCCGATGGACCAGATCAGCCGACGACATTCTCAGCTCCATCGAACGCTTCTGCGCTTACAATGCGCCAGCCAAAGCCTAAAATGCCATGAACTTCCGGTTCAGGACACTAGCACGATATGGCGAATACCGAGCAGCGAGCAGATAAAGGAGTGGCGCCGGGTCTGGACCAACACGCCTTTGCGCGCATCGATCAGGATGATGGCGAGCTGGGCGTTCGAGGCGCCGGTTGCCATGTTGCGGGTGTACTGCTCGTGCCCGGGCGTGTCGGCCACCATGAAGGAGCGCCGCGACGTCGTGAAGAAGCGGTAGGCGACGTCGATCGTGATGCCCTGCTCCCGTTCGGCTTCGAGCCCGTCCACGAGCAGCGCGAAATCGATGTCATTGCAGGCCGAGCCGTGCTTGGCGCTATCGAGTTCCAGCGCCGTGAGCTGATCGCCGGGAATCATCTTGCCGTCATGCAGCAGGCGTCCGATCAGCGTCGACTTTCCGTCGTCTACGGAACCGCAGGTGATGAATCGCAGCTGATCCTTTGTTCCGGCCTCAACGGGTGCAGTTGTCATTGTGGAAGCCATCAAAAGTAGCCTTCCCGCTTCTTCTTTTCCATCGAAGCGGCCTCATCGGTATCAATCAGGCGTCCTTGACGCTCCGACGCCGTTGCCGAGCGCATTTCCGCGACGATGCCCTCGATCGTGGTCGCGTCTGACTCGATGGCTCCGCTCAGGGGATAGCACCCCAACGTGCGAAACCGGACCATCCGCATCTCCGGGGTTTCGTTGCATTCAAGCGGCAACCGTTCGTCGTCCACCATGATCGTCGCACTGCCTCGTCGCACGACAGGCCTTCGCTTAGCGAAATAGAGCGGCACGACTGGGATCTTTTCGAACATGACGTACTCCCAGATGTCGAGCTCGGTCCAATTCGACAGCGCGAACACGCGCATGGTTTCGCCCTGACGAATTCGCGTGTTGAAGAGATTCCAGAGCTCCGGCCGCTGATTGCGGGGGTCCCACACATGACGCGCTGATCGGAAAGAGAAGATTCGTTCCTTTGCGCGGCTCCTTTCTTCGTCACGTCGTGCGCCGCCGAAGGCTGCATCGAACTGGTAGAGGTCGAGTGCCTGCTTCAGAGCGTCGGTCTTCATCACCTGGGTATGGAGAGCCGAACCGGATACGATCGGGTTGATCCCGCGTTCGATGCCTTCATTGTTCACATGGATGATCAGATCGACGCCGAGCCGCTTGGCCGTCTCATCCCGGAACGTGATCATTTCGCGGAACTTCCAGGTCGTGTCGACGTGAAGCAGGGGAAACGGCAACTTCGCGGGATAAAAGGCCTTGATCGCGATGTGCAGCATGACGCTCGAGTCCTTTCCGATCGAATAGAGCATGACCGGCTTTTTGAACTCGGCGACCACGTCGCGCATGATTTCGATCGATTCAGCTTCGAGTCGGCGCAGATGTTTCGGCAGCATATGTCTTTCTTCGATGCAGGATCTCTGCTCGCTCAGTCCCGTATTGACGTACTTGCTCCGATCCGCACAGCCGTTCCGGCGATCGGGTGTGCTATATCGCGTGGCTTTCAATTGGGTCAAATACCGCGACGGTCGCAAGGCTAGTTATCTGGACGTCCTGCCGCTCCTTCGTTGCTCTCCACGACCAGCCCATCGGATGTTTTGTTGACGTGCTTCGTCGCGAGACAACGATCACCAAAAGGTCAGGTCGTTCAGTTTGATGGCAAGCCTATCGGTCATCGCTCGATTCCCTTGAGGCTTTGCTCGAGCCGCACGATCTCGGCCCGCAACGCCGCGATCGTGGCATCGCGATCGCGAATTGCCTCCACTTGCGTACCTCGAGCGGCCTCAGAGGCTGAAAGTGCGTTGCGCAACGGAGCCGCCATCGCAGCTTCCAGCCGCGCACTCGCCTCGACTATGGTCTCGGATGTTTGCTGCGACTCCGGGGAGCAAGCATTGTCTGAAGCCTGCCGAGCCACGGAGGTCAATTCGCCGGCGTTGGTTGGGAAGCCGGAGGACGTGCGCAAATCCCACCAGATTCGAAATATCCGGCGATATAGTTCAGTTACGTCACGTCCCTTATCCACGATTCCAGCTTGTTGCGCATGCCGAAGCTCCTCCTCATAACCGAGCTTTATCATGAGCTCGGCGCCGACCAGATCGGTTACCGTTTGCATTTCTTCGATGCTCAACTGGGCTTGCCACGCGTGGACGGAGCCGCCATCGATGGTCCTTCTTTCCAGGATCTTTCGATCTCCAAAACTGCTGGACAGCAAATAGCCCGCTTGCTCCATAGTCGCCCCAATGCTGATTGGTTCACAGCCGAGGCCAGCAACCAGGCGCTGTATTTCCTGCTCCGGACGTGCCACCAGCAGTTCATACTGCACGACCTGCGTCTGTAGGCGAGCGCGGTGCGCCGCAAGCCGGGGCAGGCCCAGAACCAGGTCGGCGAGCGCCGACGCAATACCGTCGGGTAGACGGAGCATAAGATCAGCGAGAGACGAGACGCTGACGGATCGAGTGTTTTCTGCCTGAAGTGGAATTCCCCATGTCGACTTCAGGGATGCAGCAATGGCGTAGGGATTGCGCATCAGGAGGATTTGCGGAGCGTCCGGATAAAGCGCGTCCAAAAATTCGAGCACCATCCAATAGCGGGGGGTCTTATCTATGATGATGCGCTTGCCCGCGGCAGCCAAATATTGACCGTATGCCGCATCTGCAAAAGCGCGGCTGACCATATTGCGGTCGATACGACCCAGGAATTCGGAGGCCGCGGCTTCAATCAGTGATGACCCAGCCGGATGACCGTGGCGCAACCTGCCAAATGCCTCAAGCGCCAGCATGAGCCAAGGTTCAGGCGGAGCCGCAATATCCGGATGCTGCTGGAGCAAATGCGCCAGCAGCGTCGTCCCGGACCGTGGAAGACCGAGAAGAAAACAGACTGCAGGTGCGCAATTAACATCCCGGCTCATGATACTGCTCCCTCTGCCCCTTGGACAGCGCAAGCGCAGCCCACCCCTTCCCCACCGGAAAGAAATGATGGTGGCCGCGGCATTCTACACAGGCGGACCGCTCGGACCGAGCCATCGTGCACGAAGGATTTCGGCTGCAACTCTTCATCCGGGAGCCATCAAACTCGGATGACCTGGCCGGATGTCAGCAATTTCAGGTCCTGGCCCGGGATCGCCCGACGGCCTACAGAGCTAACGCAGACAGAACGGCGAGTTCAATTCTACGAAGATAAGCAGCCGATATAGAATCGCTTCGAAAAACTATACGAACGTTTATCGCGCAAGTGCTCATCCGCATGGATCTGTTGTCGGGACGACTCGGCCCTCGATGCTGCTTCCAAGATCGCTAGCTAGTCGAACGGAGAGACGGTCGACACGATCGGAGATGCGTGGACGAGGCCGCTACGATGCAAGGAACTCACCACGCGGGAGGCCCAGCCGATACATCACCAACAAGCCGGGTGCCGCGAGATATTCGCAAGCATCTCACCTAGGCGGAACGAGATCGCCTTCCGCGTGGATACCCACTCCAGGTCAACGCACGAGGAGCTTGCAGGCACGCTCGATGCTAGTATACGTCGCGAACTCGCCTGCAGGTACAGCTGCCTCCTTCATCGCGTGCCGTTCAGCCCCTTATTCCGTCCAGATCGTACCAAGCATTTGATCCGCTTTCCGCAAGCTGCCATTTACCCACACGCCCAATTCGCGGTAAGAGAACAATCGAGAAGGACATCTTGATTTACAATGCTGTCGGATCCGCCCAGCTCCGCGAAAGCGCGGGGTCGTACCATTGCTGAACATCAGGAGATGGTGCGAAAGTTCTCATGGGAGATCAGATCCATCAACGGATGCCTGGAGGACGTTCGTCAACTGTTGGCGCACGCGCTTGGCATTACCGGGCCGCAGTGGATGGTCTTGGTCGGCTTGGCAGATTTGAAGGCAGAGAATGGTGTTCCCGTTAATGTGGTATCAAAGCTGATACACGCCGACGCTTCATTCGTCACGCTCCAATCAAAGGCACTGGAGAAAAAGGGCCTGGTGCGTCGCAAGTCCTGCACAAGCGATGCTCGGGTTGTGCGGCTGTCGCTGACGGAAACAGCTTACAAGCATCTAGCGAACGTTGCTACGCAACAGAAGGCACTGGATGAGTTCATTTTCGGCGAATTCAGCGCTGCGGAGTTCGCCGAGTTCGCTGGCAAGCTGGCCGCCGTCAGGCGTCGTCTGGAAAAGGCTCGCTTGAAAATCGCCCTGGAGTTCTGAGGACCAGTTGCACGATCCTCAGAAATAACGAGGGGCAAATGCCGTGTCCGATCTTTCAACTTTCGACGTTTTGTTAAAGCAACGCAGACGACGCTGGCTGTGGTCAGTTTGCACGATCGATGGTGCGCCGATTATGACATGCTCAGGACGGAGCCGATCTGCCGCCAACTATGAAGCCACGCGAGCACTTTTCTTGTTGCTACTCAGGGCACCGTATCGTTCGGGACGTCGAGGACTCAAACCGAGCAGGAGACCCATCCGCAGCGCTTGCTTTCACCTACACTTCAGGCCCACCGGGCTCTTCGATGAATGGCCGGCTCCGGAATTTGTCTCTTCTTGAGCCTGCGCGACTGACGACGGTTGTTGAGCATTTGCCGCATTACGCCTCGGCCTAGTGTCGCGGAAGGCTGCTATCCCGTCGAGTCGATGCAAGCATCGGCTGAAGATAACAGCCGGTGCATTCGGGTCAGGCGATCACATTGCTCCGCCATTCTGGCACCTTGCCGCGGATTTCGGGGTCTTCGGAAACCATTGGATCCGCACTTGGCGGTATCAGCAAATCGCCTCAACCTCGAGGATATGGGCCCTCCAGCCTAAGTGGGATTGGCCGTGCAGCACTATTGCGCCGAACCCCGGCGGGAACGTCATACGCCCGCCGCTTGCGTCTCCTGGATGGAATCCGGAAGCCTCTTACTGGCTTACTGGGTACATCGATCTATTTCGTGCGATCCTGAATTTCACGACGAACTCGGCATGGACGGCGAAGCAATGCTCTCATCTCTGCTGCACTGATACGGCCAGCGAAGCCGGCCTCCCCGCCGCGGTGAACCTTAGCATTCCGATTGCCGCGGCGATGCAAATTACTCGGCAGCATGTGAAGAAAACGAAACGCTTGTGAGGAAGCCGATAAGCAAGCTGCTTCGCTCGCAATTCGACCACTCAACAATGTACGGCAGGGGGTCCGCAGGTTTCCAGGATTACCCCGCTCAAACAGAAAATGGTGCGGGACAACGCAGAGGACGAGTGGCGGACAACAACGCAGTCTGCAGTCAGGTCTAAGACACAATCTCCAATCGCTCACAAGGGCGGCTCGCGAGCCGCCCTACTCTGTTCCGCGACACGGAGTTGCTATCGCAGATGTCCGAGTCCAATTCCGAGATTCAAGGCCTTCTGGCGTAGCGCACCGACAGTACGCTTGGTCATCTTTGCTAATTTTGCGACCGGAGTCCGAGCCTTCGAATGGGCCTTGAGCTCCTTGATATCTGCCTTGGTCCACTCGCGCCGCTTAACGCGTTTCTTCTTTGCTTGCTTCACAGTAGATGCTCCTTTCAGAGGAGCGGCTTGTAGCACAACTTTTCCGCAGCGACGACCCATAAAAGACGATCAATCACAGGAACTCGCGCTGCTTTGGCGACCCAAGAGCTAAAGCGATTATCAATGGCAGCTGCGGCGTTGCGTGAATTCGTCAGGTTTCGGCCCGACTTGGCTACGCATTTGCAAACGCAGCAATCCGCGTTTACGGGCTTCAACAGGGCAGCGCTCGCTATTGAGCGAGGACGAATCGCACAACGCCTGAAAATGATCCGACCCCGGAGTTCCCTGTTTCTTTCCTTCATTTTTCCATCCTGTTGGACGCCTTTTTGAGAGATGGGCCCGTCTCATGGAATCACAGGAGCGCACGCTGTAGTTTGGATCACCGCTCACACATACACCATATAACTATGCAGCCTTGCTGTGATATACTTTGTGTGCAGCTACTTGACCGGCACGATTCACACGAGATGCGAGGCATCATAACCATAGCGCAGGACATTTCTGCGAAATGGATACAACTTATGTGCCGCTGAACAAGCGCTTCTCCCCGCCGCGATGACGAAGTAACAGGCGCGGAGACAACACGAGTATCCACGCAGTCGACTACTGGCCCTTCCATGCGGTATCGCCGATTCAACCTTCGCACGGAACATATTCGGCTTCAGCCCCGCCTATTCCGGGCGAGCCGACGAATCCTTTTGCTCATCGGAGCATACCGCGGGCGCCTGGACCGTCTCCTCATCTGATTCCGATCCGCGTTTTGTTTCGTCACCGGATTCCTGACCTTCGTCCACCGTGCAGGGACGGATCCGACTGATACGCGTCCGAAAGATTTCCGCGCGCTCACATCGCGGACATGCACACCATGATGGCGTTCGTCGAGACCCGGAAGTGCTCACTGGCCGGATTGACGCCTTGGGGTAAACGATTGCGGATTTGCGATACGCAACCGATGCACCGCTGTTGATCATGTCATTCACGATGGTATCCACGGCGTTGTCGAGAGCATGATGCCGAAGATCTGAGCACAGTCCGGCGGCGCTGGATGTTGTCGATGTGCGGCCCGATCAGATGGAACAGCGCTACGAATAGTCAAGCCCCTCAGCGCGCTTCTTGGAGATTAGTACGAGCCCCCACGAAGCGGGCGCTGCAGATCGACTGGAGCCCATATATCGAGGCCACGACAATTGCGTTGGCGCCGAACGCCAGGTTTGTCCATTGCGCTATAAGACGCCCAGAGCCGATCAGAGCTGACTCCAAGGAACGGCAAGCTCAGCACCCGTGGCGTAAAGTGTTAAGCGATCACTGGCCCACAAGTTGGGCGATGCAGGGGCACAGCCAGGCCGCTCATCTTCGGATCGAACAATGGCTATCGGATCGTATCCCCGAGCACGACGGATTGGCATCAATCCCCAACGTACTGCAGGTGTTGTCCGCCTCACGAGCGAGGGCGTGCAGCGTCGCCTCGTTCGGGCAGTATTTCACGGCACTTGCCGGCTTCTCTCGTTTAAGGCTGGCCGCACATCGGGCCTTGACGTGGCACAGTCCACATACGCGCTGAAGATCGCGCAACACGTCGCCTTGCGCGGAGGCAAGCGATTCCTCGGAAATGCCGGCACGCGCGAGACGCTTGCTCAAGAGCTCGGGCAAGCTCGGACTTTGCGCCAGCGCTCGAAAATCGGACGTGGAGAGATTAAGCTCCCGCGCGATAAAGTCGATGTCCTGCCGGCTCAAGTAAGCCAATTCTGATTGCTGGGAGAGGCTCGCCCGTAACCTGCGGAGCAGATTTTTGAACAGTCCAGAACCACGAATATGTGCAGGTTGAGTAACCATGCGCGATACTTCTCAAGCTTGCTTTAGCTGCCCGAGCCTGGCTGGTTTTTGACATCCATCAAATAGGACCCCGACTTGCGGGAAGAAACTCCCCGGGTAACGCCCACCGAAATGCATCTGCGGCGACAGCGAGCTAGCTACGTTCCCTGGTGACAAAAACCCGTCTATCGGTGGCGATAGCCCCGCTGGCCAACAAGGATTGGCGACAGAGAAGTCTCCCTAATCTCATGTTCGCGAGCAACTGAAAACCAACGCGTTGTCGCTCTTGAGGGCCCCTCAGCGGCCGCGATCGCATAGCCAGTGATCAGGTTGATGCGAGCCTACACGATGCCGCCGAGACTCGGTTCTTCAGTGCTCATAGCTGTGGCCGCGACCAGTGCCGGAAAGACCATCGACAATCCGCGGTAAGCAATCAATCCGCCAACTGCTTCGCAGCCCACGTCACCACACGTCTCGCCCTGATCTACAGCGAACCAGTGCGATTCTCCTTCGATTCTCTTCCCACCAGAATCCTCACATCATTGCGCATTCGAGATTTTGATCTCGCTCAATCCGATTGCGCACCGGCCTGATAAGGTACCACGCGGGGGGATGAAGGCACGCTTAAAACGCATAGGACACACCATTCATGATACACATTCTCCCGGCGTCGATCGGTCTGATCTTGGTCATTATCATCACATCCGCTCAGATGGCTGCACTGCCCCGGCCGATTCAGCGGAGACATCCAGCTAGCCTCGCCGGCTCGTCGCCGCCGTCCATTCTACGCCGCGTTTGACGTTCGTTGACCTGCAACATGGGTCGGTTGCGTCTTGCCATCGCGGGCGAGACAGGCGATGCGGACCGCACTGCCCGGAAGATTGCTTGATCTTGTCAACCAGCAACGATGAACGGCACCGCGGAGCCGGTCGCCATCTCACTTGGGAACGCATCGAAACGGCGCCCTTTGATCGCGTGTTGGAGATTGCCGTGATCGAGGGGAACATCATTCACCGGCTGGTCTTCCCCTGCCGCCGCAGCTTCGGTGGCTGGATCAAGGTACAGACGGGAGAACGCGTCGCCGTGCAGCCCACCCATTGGCGCGTCTGGTGCGAATAGCATCGGATGTCATCACCGCGGATCGGGACGCATCTGCTGGCTCGACTGCCACCCTTGAAGCCGCAATGCAATCGGCACGATCGCACCAGGCGAGTTCCGAGCACCGCGCTAATTTAGATCGCTCGCCACGGCCTTGAAACACGAGTGGCGCAAGCCAAGGACAATTGAGAGCGGCGAGGTTCGCGGCACAATCCTCAGCTACCCCCGAGCCACCTGCAACTTCTTCATTATCCCGCCAGTGAGAGCTTCACTCGAGAGTGTGCCGACCGCCCCCATTCGAAATTTCACGGTTGATCGGCTCGATGTACTCGGGCACCACCCTCATCGTGTCTTGGCCGACTTTCTGGTTGCTCTCCTACATTCAGTCGAGGTGGAATCGCTTTCGTCCCAATGCCACGATTTCCCGGTCGCTCGGCCGATCGCACGACTCAACGTGCACGGTGAGGTCCGGCCGCGCCCTTATCAGAAAGTGCATAAGGTCGGTCTTCTCGGCACCTGGCCCAATGATGAGCAGATCAGTGCAGCCGCCGACAGCTTCGCCGACCCTGATGAAGAATGTGGGATCTTCATGGATGCAGCCAGGGCCGGTCGTATTCGCTTTGTGATGCAGCTGCTGGGATGGCAAACGCGCACGCACGGCCGTTGCGCTGGCGCCTGTCATTCCGACAGAAAATATCTTGGCTATGAAGTGATCGATCCAGATGACTGAGTGCACATGCGTTCGAACTGTCATTCCGCTCATGAACTGGCTCCAATATCCCCTCTCGCGGTTTACTCCCTCAATCGGAGCACTGCCGCCGCAAGCCTTACTGCGGCTGACGCACCGATTGCGGTTCCTGCGGCGACGACGGGACCTGAGCAACGCCGTAGATGTCTAACGCCTCGGCCACATCGTCGACACTCCGTGGCAAACAGCGCGCCCGTGACGACCACACGTCGGCAGCTAGGAATGCGAAGGCTCCGACGAGCTTTCCGGGTCGGCCTCATTGTCCGATCTGTGCTGCGGCAGAATGGCGGTTTGCATGAATCGCGAGCTATCGCGACCAGCAGGCCTGTGTTGACATGCACGAGACGCAGCCAGTCGATCACAACGCCGGAACCCGCAGATTGGGGTGACATTGCGCGTGTAGTGGCTGCGCTCGACCGATTTTGCCACCGTAGAGTTCGCCTGCCCGAGCGATCGCCCATCGCATGGTCTGAATTGACGGCATCGTGGGGCATCGTCCGAGCCGCCACCCATGACGCGCGGGAACGGGTCTCGATTTCTCAGCTCCACCGATTACTAATGCGACAGGCATCATGCCGGTTCTCCTTACTCGGCATCAGAGCATTGCAAGAAATACGCCGCGGCCGAGTTGATCTCGCTCAAACGAAGTCGGCAAACGATTATGCGAAACGTCCAACTGTCCCCGCGAAGGCCAGGGTCTGACGGGCAACGCGTCCTTTCATGTTAGGAGAAGGGCAATGTTCGGAACCATACTGGTCCACATTCCCACGGAACTTCCGGTGCGTCCTGCGCTGAACGGATCGATCTCCCTCGCCGTCAGCACGGGTGCCCATCTCGACGCTACGGCGATCGGATACGAGAGAACGATCATGCCCCTCATTGCGACCGGCGGCGCACCGGTCACCTCGATTTTCGAAGTCGAGCACGACCGGGCGCTGAAGCGAGCTGAGGCGGCGATTCGCGTCTTTGATCGGGAGGCGAGGAACGCCGGCATCTCCTACGCGACCCGCGCGGTCAGTGCGGTCCCATCCGAGGCGCGCGCGCTCCTCTGCGCGAGCGCGCGCGTCCACGACGTGACTATCGTCACGCAGCCGCGGAGCGACCACGACAGCTATGATAACGTTATGCCAAGCGAGATCCTTTTTAGGGCCGGAGGTCCAGTCCTGTTCATGCCTTACGCCTTTCATAGCCCTTTTTCAGCCAAGCGAATCGGGATTTGCTGGGACAGCAGCCGGCTGGCAGCCCGCGCGGTGCACGATGCTATGCCGCTGCTGCGCAAAGCCGATGCTCTCACCATCATCATGGTCACCGGCCGCGGCACTGTCTCGCCCGAAAGCTCCTGCGACCATCTGGTAACGCATCTGGCAAGGCTGGGCCTCGCGGCGAAGGTCACCTCGGTCCTCCCGGTGCGCCGGTCGAAGCTCCAATCGATCCTCTCGCGCGCAATGGACGATAGCTTCGATCTCATAGTGATGAGCGCGTGCAGCTCCTCCTGGCTGCACGGAAAGCTCCTCGGCCGTATGAGGCGCGATCTGCTTCGGTCAATGACCGTCCCGACCTTAATGTCGCACTGAGCGAGGGATCATCCATGCGATTTTCCGCCATTCCCTCCTGCATGCTCCCAGCGCCAGCCAGATATGAGTCATCACGATCGAGGGCATCTGAAGCTAATGGCCGATGAGCGTCGGCGAACCAAATCAGCGACGCCGTCGATCCGACGGGACGTACTCAGGTTTCCTCTTCGTCACGAGCGATTGATCGAGACCCATCGATCAGATGCTGCGATGCTGCCATGCGGACCCAGGCGACGGGTCCTTTCCCAGATCAGCTCATCCAAGCAGCGTGTTGCATTAAGGAACGTTCGCTTGATCGGCAAGTCGACGGTTTTCCTGCTGCACCGCAATTGGCCTGAGCTGATCTGCGCGCGACGGAACGGCTGGTGAACTGCGGCCTCCTCTTTGCGACTTAGGCTGGCAGCGCCCGGTGGATCCCGGCTCGGATCGGGCTTGATCCAGCGCAATTGGGCACAATCGCTTTCAGCTTACATTGTCTAAGTCGAAGGTTCTTGCCTGGGAGCACTACAATGATCGTCGATCGTTTGCGTCGAGAGCATCGCAATATCGACCTGCTCCTCAACGCGCTTCAGCGCGAACTGGATATTTTTGAACGTGGGGATCGTCCCGACTATGAAGTTATTCGCGCGATTATCAGCTACTTCGAAGTCTACCCGGAACTGTACCATCACCCGCAGGAAGATTTGATCTTCGCCAAACTGAAGATCCGTGATCCGGATGCGGCTGCAAGCCTCGGAGACATCACATGTGAGCATCACGAAGGCGCTGATCGTTTGCATCATCTCGCTGAAGCGATCGATGGCGTTCTCGCAGATCGAGAGATCCTTCGGCAAGATGTCGGCAACATTGTGCGCAATTTTATAATGCACGAGCGACATCACATGACGTGGGAAGAACGGGATCTCTTTCCCACCGCCCTCAAGGTGCTATCAGCTGAGGATTGGGCGGACGCTGCTTCCGCCCTCAACGATCATGGAGATCCGCTATTTAGTGAGGATGCCGAAGCGATTTCCGACGCGCTAAGAGCGCACATTCTGGAACTCGCGCAAGAGGCTGAAGCCGAACGACGCTCGGCCGCGCTTTCATCCGCGATGGCGGTGGTCGCACGCGGCGGCACCGAGGCAAACGGGCCGTTGCCTTGACGGCGGGTCATCTTCGGCGATGTCAAGTAACTGCAAACCGGCGACTTCGGCGATTGTCGCAGAATGTGCATATTCGGGTCCCGCGCCGGACCACATCACACCAAGCCGGATGGGCATCGTTGCCTATAACCACACTGCATGCGCGAAGGCGCCTCCAAGTTCCTCACGACATGCCCGTTTATCGCCGGTTGGCAAACCTCGGCTGGATGGCGTGTCAAGACAGACGCCCACGACGTCGGCGAACGGACGAAGAGCGATCCCGGCGGATCGAGACGGCCTGCCTTGAACCGCTGTCACTTGCGGCTCGAGGCGATCCGACGCAGGCAACGGACAGGCCTCACCGAACATGCTGGGGGCGCGAACGGCTTTGGCCACTCTGCGCGATGACAGGCGCGAATGGGCCGCCACGAGAACTGCGGTACCTTGGTAGCACGCGCATATCGCTCGTACCTTGTCAGTTCATCCGCGAACTCATCTATGCGCCGTGTGGTCATCGCCTAGCCGATCCCGACTTGAGGATGGTTGCATGGGCACGCCGGGCAATTTTTTTGAGCAAGCGCAATGATCGTCTGCCGCAAGTCCGATAGTCGCGCCGGAGAGAAAGAAAGGAAACCGAATGCGACCGGATCTGGCAAACTCCTACGGGCAGGACCGGCTACCGCGCTACACCAGCTATCCCACAGCTCCGCATTTCTCGTCGTCGATCAGGGAATCAGACTACCGCGTATGGCTCAAGTCGCTGCGGAGCCGGCAGTCGGCATCGATCTACCTGCACGTGCCCTTCTGTCGCTCGATGTGCCGGTACTGCGGGTGCCACACGTCTGTCATGAAGCGGAGCGAACCGATCGCGACCTATGCGGCAGGGCTGCGCACTGAGGCCCACCTCGTCGCAGAAGCCATCGGTCAGCAACTGTCGATCTCTCATGTCCATTTCGGGGGTGGCACTCCGACGATCATGATGCCCGAAACCTTCGCTGATCTCGTCGGCGCGCTACGCTATTCGTTCCTTGTGTTGCCTGGTGCCGAGATCGCGGTCGAGATCGATCCGCGGACGTTGACAGAGCCGATGGCGGAGGCGCTGGGCTATTGCGGGGTCAATCGAGCGAGCCTTGGCGTCCAGAGCTTCGATCCTTTGGTGCAGCGCGCCATCAATCGCCGGCAGAGCTTCGAACAGACCGCAATTTCGGTCGAGTGGCTGCGCCGTGCCGGCGTGAACCGGATCAATTTCGACCTGTTATATGGCCTTCCCGTGCAGACCGTCGCGTCGTGCCGGAACACCGTAGCCAGGTGCCTCGAGCTGCGGCCGGCTCGATTTTCGGTTTTTGGCTATGGTCATGTTCCATCGTTCAAGAAACATCAGCGCAAGATCGACGAAGCCTCTTTGCCTGACAGCGTCGCACGGCACCTCCAAGCCGAGACAATCGCGGAAGTTCTGGTCGATGCCGGGTACGTACGCATTGGCCTCGATCACTTTGCCCTCCCGGACGACAAGCTGGCTCTGGCGAGGCGGCAAGGCACGCTGAGGAGGAACTTCCAGGGCTATACGGACGATTCAGCGGACGCTCTCATCGGTCTCGGCGCCAGTGCGATCGGTCGCCTGCCCCACGGATTTGTCCAGAACACCGTCGCGATACGCGAGTATCTCGCTCGTATCATCGACGATCGGCTCCCAACCGCCAAGGGTTACCTGCTCTCGAAGGACGATCGCTTGCGCGCCGAGATCATCGAAAGGATCATGTGCGACATGTCCGTCGATCTTTCTCAAATACTTCGCCTTCATGGCCAGGATCCGGAATCGGCCATCATCGACCGTTCTCGGCTCGACAGGCTTGTCGCGGACGGCGTCGTGATCATGGACGGTGACCGCCTTACCGTCAGCGACGGTGCACAGTTCCTTGTCAGAAGCGTCGCCTCGGCGTTCGACGCTCATCTTCCTCGTTCGGAAGCTCCCCACACTCGGGCGGTTTAACTCGACTCGCCACCGTCCTGTCCAGAAGGACGACCGTCTCCAGACAGTCGCTGAAAGAGGCGCTCGGCGCACAAATTGATCGCACATCCAGCAGACCACTTCGTTCCGGCGCAGGACAATCGTATCTGTCGCAGAAGCAAGTGCCTGGCTCCTGCAGAGCCCACCCCGTTAAGGGGACCTTCGCGCTTCACTCACTCATTTCAAAGCAGATTCTGGACGAGCTCATGGTCCCCGGACGCACTTAAGGTGCGTCGAGCAACTCAACAAGCCTGTCAGCAAAAGAGCTCCGATTGCACCGATCCAGGCACGGTCAGCCATGTCGACGCCCGCTGGTCGAGCGCACCGCGCCGCCAAAGAACGGTTTACGTCGCAAACCTTCGTATATGTTCCCAAACCCATTCTATATTGGCCGCATACCGCCGCGCAATTGAGCCACGTCTCAACTGCGTCTAGCCTACCGACTATCGGACCAGCGATTTTCCGGCGCCAAGCGGTCGTACAGTCGAGCTCGCTGATCCAATGTCCAATGCAGTCAAGTCGGTTGAACGATGAAGGCAACCTCCTTGGTGGATCTGACGCGAATGCTCTGCTCGTTCACTGTCACATTTTGTCCGGATGACAATGGGCCGGCTCGTGACGTGTCGTCGGCGTTCCCAAGGACGCGACAGCCATCCAAGGTTACGCGAAGGAGACACAGACTCCATTACCGACTTTGTTGCACGCAAAGGCCGGGTTGACTTTCACGGGACGTTGTCCAAGTCGGCCAGACTGATCCGAGGCCCGATTTCGCTCAGCCATCGGGTTTTTCGCGACCACAGTTTACGGCGAATGCCCTCGCCGTAGTCGAGCCGTCGGTAGCCCTCCCTCTACCGATGGAAGTTGGCGCGATGTGTAACAGCGTCGCTCCTCCCGGGCTCACTTCCGCCCGGCCGCCGAACAGCGGCCGGGCGTTTTTTTTGCGAACGCGCCGAAATTCACGAGGTCGCGGTTCCGGAGCAGAGGGAGCCACTTCTTTATCGGAATAAATCCCTTGAACCTCACGTTGCGTCAGGGCGTAGGACTCATACGCGCGCTTTTTCAAAGCAGGACGCCGGATGGGGATGCAACGCAAGCCGAATAACAGACATGGTGCCATCAAGCGGCCCGATGGGAAGGCCGAATTGAACGTGTTTACTAGCGGATCGGTCAAATGCACACCGTTGTTGTGATGAAGCACTGCGTTGTCATCACGACGTTGCTCGCTGTCACCGCAGCTCCGGTTTGCGCGGCAAAACTCAGCGGCCCGGCGCGCGTCATCGACGGCAATACGATCGAGATCGAGCAAACCAAAATTCGGCTCTCGGGCATCGACGCGCCGGAAACAGATCAGATTTGCCTCGACGTCCATGGCCAGAAATGGGCCTGTGGCATAAAGGCCCGCGACGAACTTATCAAGCATTCGAATGGCCAACTCTGGGACTGTCATACCACAGGTGTCGACCAGTACGGCAGGTCACTCGGCAACTGCTTCATCGCAGGCGAAGACGTGAGCGCTTGGATGGTACGGTCGGGCTGGGCACTTTCATTGGGGCGATATACCCATAGCTACGATATTTATGAAGTTGTGGCGAGCAATGCCTATGCAGGCCTGTGGTCGGGGGCGTTCATCGCGCCTTGGGACTGGCGTCACCGCAACAAAGCGACGATCATCGTCGGCGCGAGCTCGGTACCAACCAACGCTCAGGAACTGCTGCTCGGACCCGATTTGCTGTCGGACCCGCCCTCACCCGAATGCCTGATAAAGGGCACCGTGGACGGCAAGGGCAAGCGCGTTTATCACTTGCCCGGACAACTCAGTTACGGACAAATCAACATGACGAAGAAACCGGATGAGCGCTGGCTCTGCAGCGAAGCGGAGGCCGAGGCCACTGGTTGGCGCAAAGCCGCGCGATAAGATGACCCATATGCGTGCAGACCTCTCCCCAAATATGTCTCGTCCGATCGCGATCTCCCCTTCTCGTCGTTCCCTGATGCTGCTCGCAGCTTCGGCTGTCGGCTTGCTGCTTGGCAACAGCATTGTTGATGCGAAGGACGTAAAGGCGCCGCCAAAGCCGGATAACTTGCTTTCGCCGGACGCAGCCCTAAAGCGGCTCATGGAAGGTAATGCCCGCTATGTCCAGGGCGTATCGCGCCGCGACGATTTCAAGCACGAGCGCGAAGTATTGGTCGATGGGCAAAATCCCTATGCGGCGGTTCTGAGCTGCGCCGACTCTCGTATAGCACCTGAACTTGCCTTCGACAGCGGACTTGGCGATCTGTTCGTCTGCCGCCTCGCCGGCAATTTCGCCAACGACGACACCGTCGCCAGTATGGAATATGCGGTGGCCGTGCTGCATACGCCGCTGATCTTCGTACTCGGTCATGACCGTTGCGGCGCCGTCGACGCCGCGATCAACTCGCTCAAGGACAACAAGCCACCGCCGGGGCATATTTCGTCCCTCGTCACCGCTCTGAGGCCCGCGGTAGAGGCATCTCGCCACCAAAGCGGCGATGTGTTCGCCAATGCGATCCGGCAAAACGTGATCGATAACGTCAACAAGCTCAAAACGGCAACCCCCATCCTGAACGCGGCAGTTGATCAGAACAAGCTGAAGGTCTTAGGCGGCCTCTATCGGCTCGACACCGGCAGGGTCGATATGCTGAACTGACGCGGACATCGGACGTTGCTTCGCGCGACTGCGAACGACCACACTCAAAGATCACCCGCGCCACGCACAACGACCATTTGATTTGGCGCAGTGTTGCAGCCACATGAACAGATCTTTGACCCTCTTGCGGCGAAGACAGGAGATATTCGAGTTCCGAGTTTTCGATCGAGGAGCCCTCGCCCGTTGCGGGCCTTACAAAATTGGGTGTGGCGATAGGCTCTTCTCGCCACAACCTAGGCCAACGCGCCGAACGTGGGCTGCGTCACACTTACAGTACAGCTTCAGGAGTAAGCTTTGATATGCGTGGGCTCTTAATCCTCCTCGTACTCTTGGTAGTGATGTTGGCAACGCGGGGCCAGTACCAAGATAGATTCGCGCCACGGCCGACGGCGTCAATACCTGCCGTCAATGCGCCCTAGCCAACAGAGTTGATTGGAGCGGCAGATTGCGCCGAGGCACGTTGGATTTGACCGGCCGCCGAATATCGAGTGCACTCCAACCTGGCAGGACAGACCCGGCGCGGAGACCGCTTCGTTCATAACGTCATGAATGGCGCCGGATCAGTCCGGCGGGCCGGCCCTCAACTGTTACCGCATGAAGAACTAATCAGCATCATCGACCCGAGTCTGAGCACCACCTTCCATCGGAACATCCATTCAGCGACGTGGTTGAATTCATCCTCGCAGATCGACCAGTCATAGCCCATCGACGCGGACGGGTGGGTGAGCTCGATACCATTGTCCCCATGGAGTTTCTTGCCGACGCGAGACAATCTGGCAAATATTCTCGTGGCTCATCTGCCGTTGCCGTCGATACAAATCATCCTGCTCAGGATCAAGCGGTCAGCCTGGACTGAAGACCAGATAGAGCAGGATTACGACCACGACAGCTGCCCAGCCCACCGACGTGAGGAAGATTGATGCTCGCGTTGGCATTCGGATAGGCTCTCCCGCATCAGGCAAACGAAGGGACCGCCGACGCCAAAAGCGGTCTGGTCCACCTCGCGCCATGACTTTGGACCCGCCATAAGCTCGGAACTTCCGCGGGTGTGAAGTAAAAACAGCTTGCGATCGAGTGGAATAGTTACGACGTTGCGAAAGCGACACACCCGGCGTACGATACGGACGGATCCACGAGCGCATTCTGCACGATTGCCGTCATCCCTCTGCCGGTCCGGTTCAGCAACCGCTCATGGTCGAGTCCTATCGGGACGCTCCGTTAACTCCGGTAGCGACGTTCACGTGTCCGCTGGGTTTTGTCGCCAGTTCTGGGGTCTGCGCGCTCCGACGCGGGGTCCGATGCGGATCAGTGAGAGGGGACGTGCAGAAACGCCATTTCCTTCGGTTTTCTATCGACGTCGCTGCTGTTTACCAGCCCAGGCCTCCCATAAGGCGTCGATCGCACCGTGCCCACGGGACAACATTGGTGCGCAACGCATGGCTTCATCATTGAGCTGCCTCGTCACGGGTATCTCGTCGCCATTGGATGAGCTGTTGGACGTATGGAAGGATGTGTCGCTCTGGCGGCAGCGCCATGATCACGATCAGCGGATTCACCGCGCGTCACCCCACGTCTCTTCGACCAAGGCATCAACCATATCGGATACATCGTCTTGTCCGACGTTAAGCGTCAGGGAGATTCGCAACCGGGCCGTTCCCACGGGCACGGTTGGCGGCCGTATTCCACGGATGTCAAAGCCGCGCGACTGCAGCGCAGAGGCTAGCCGCATCGCGCGCGCGTTGTCGCCCACAACGTAAGGAATGATCTGTGAGTTCGAGGTGGTCGGGCGGCCGCACAAAGCGAGTTCCCGGTGCGTGAACTCCATCAGATCGACCAATTTTTTCTGCCGCTCAGGCTCCTCCTGCAGGATCAACAGTGCTTCCCGCACGGCGACCGCCATCAGGGGTGACGGCGCGGTGGCGAACATGAATGGTCGGCAGTGATTGATCATAAAGTCACGCAGTACACCGGAGGCGGTGACAAGCGCGCCCGCTGCGCCAAGCGCCTTCCCACAGGTGTGGATCACCACGAGATTTTCTCGCCCTTCATAGGGCTCGGTGAGCCCTCGCCCCTGCTTGCCGTAAACGCCTGTGGCATGAGCCTCGTCCACCACCAGGAACGCCTCGTGTCGTTCGGCGATTGCCATCAGATCCTTCAGCGGCGCAAAATCGCCGTCCATGCTGTACAGGCTTTCCACCACGATCCAGACGCGCCCCATTCCGCCCTTGGCGCGCCAATGGCCAATCGTGTCTTCGACCGACTGGGGCTCGTTATGGCCGCTTATCTGGCACTTGGCTCGACCGGCTCGCGCGCCTTCATGGATACTGGCATGCACGAGCGAATCGATAACAAGTAGGTCGCCTTGCTGCGGCAGCGTTGTCAGAACAGCAAAATTGGCGATGTAACCGCCGCCGAAGAAAAGGGCTGATTCGGCTCTGAAGAACTGCGCCGCTTCAGCTTCAAGAGCTTCGTGCTCTTCACAATTGCCGCGCAGGAGCCGCGATCCACCTGCGCCAATTGGCGTGCCGGCCCCAAGCGCGGCGAACAGAGCCTCTTTCATGCGCGGCGCGCTCGCCAGTGCCAGATAATCATTCGATGCAAAATCGAGTCCTGTGCGCGGCTTCAGCCCGCGCAGCCGGTCATCGTCCTTCAGGGCCTCCAAGGCCGTGACATAGCGGTTAAGCTTGCCGATGTAGGTTGGGTTCATTGCTCACTCCGCCCGATGCCATCATCGCGATGACGGCCTCATGGCCGCAAAACGACAGATGAAAGATCCACAATTGTCTCCGTCAACCGGCACAACTCAGGGCCCTGCACGTTTCGCTCTCTCGCGCGTTCACCTCTCTGCGGATGCCGCAACTCGTGTATCCACCATTCGGGTCTGATTGGAATCATTGGGCACACCTTGATTACATCGATGACAGGGTGCGCTTCGCTTCGATATTGGTCGGTTTCGGCGTGTTTGTTGATCAGGTATCCTGTCGCTTTGAGCACCGCGATGGATCGAATCCTGATAGTGCAGATCGGCTTCTGTCACGCGACGAACTTGCAAGAAGATCCAATGCGCGCCGTCCCAAAACGCGCAGCGCCTGCACGTCATCGGTCATGAACTGACGTCCGGCGACGAGGACGCGTGCCCGGATGCGTCAGGGTTTGGGTCGTCGCGAGCAAGCGTGCCGGTGCGGTCGGATCGAGGCACTCAGCGGCAGCGTCGCTCATCGGCATACGATTGGCTTCGTTGCACAAAGCGGATCGGCAAGCAGGGCGAACATGCCGAGGCAACCATCGACACGCTCGCCCATGCCGTGCCGCCCCCGCCGCGTACCTCAATGCCAGCGCCATGCAGAGACGTCCGCACCCGCGATCGTTCGCACCTTAAAGGGCCTTTCCCGAATGCCGCCGAGAGAACGAGAACCAGAGAATAGCGCGGGCAATTCCGCACTCCGCGTCGTGTTGTTGGCATATTGCGCTTCGCTATGCGCGCGCAAACTTCGTTCAGAACGGACAAATGCGCCCGCACTTAGCGGTCGTGACCTAATCGCATCATAAACGTACGATACGTACTATATCTTTCCTAACGCGACCGCCCACTTCGTCGTCTCGAACCACCAACCGCCATCCCGCGTGTTGCGCCAGGCCGGAGCGGCGTTGCGAAGCCGTCGATCTCAAGATAGTTATCTGACCGATCTGCGACAGAAGCTCCCTCACCCATGATTCGTCACATCGTCTTGTTTGCTGCCAAGGATGAGGCTCGGCTTGATCAGCTCATCGAAGGCTTGGCGGTACTCACCACAATCCCGCATGCACGCCGCATCGAGATTGCTCACAATCGCAAGACCGACCAGTTCGACAACGATATCGACGTCGTGGTCTATGCGGAGTTCAACAACGAGACGGAGCTCGCGGCCTACAAAGCGCACGGCCTGTACCAGCAGGCGATCAGGCTGGTAAGGCCGTTTCGGGAGCTGCGGTTCGCGGCCGACTACAATGTATCCACAGATGCGCGCTACGCGGCGATAGGAGGAATGATTCAACTTTGCCGACGCACCGCGCCTACACGCGAGCGACCACCCGACAATTGACGTCAAGGACTTACGGGATCCCGGCGAGCGGCGCTCTCGCTTTGGGATGGGACTCACAATGGAAGCGCCTCGGTCGCCAGTGATTTTCGTGACAAATCGTTCAACGCACATCCGAGAATTGCAATGGATCGCGCCTGTCACCGCAATGCGCTGCCTGGCGCACCGACCGCATCTGACGTTTCTCGATAGCGCAGCGATGCATACCTTGCTCGGACGTTACTCTTATCTGAGCTGCGAACCATTCAGCACTTACGTGGTCGAGAACGGCCAGGCAAGTTACGATGGAGAGCCCCTGGATGGCGACCCATGGGAAGTGCTTCGCAGCCTTCTCGCCAAGTATCCGCAGGAGCACGATCCCGATCTGCCGCCGTTTCAAGGAGGCGCAGCCGGCTTTCTTGCCTACGATCTCAACCGGACACTGGAGCGATTGCCGGCGCCGGCGATTGCCGGTCAGCATTTGCCCCAATCGATCCTGCACTTCTATGACGTGGTCGTCAGCTTCGATCACCGCGACAAGAGATGCTGGATCGTCTCGACCGGATGGCCAGAGCAGGATCCCGCGCGACGAGCCGAACGTGCGCGCCGTCGAGCCGATGAGTTCGCTGCATTGCTGGCCAGGCCACGGTCGCCGCGAATTGTGCTCCCTGGCACAGCGGGCGCATGGCGTTCGAACTTCAGCCGCGCGAGATACATTGCGGCAGTACAGCGCGTTATCGAATTGATCCTGGCTGGTGACTTGTTTCAAGCGAATATCGCGCAACGTTTCAGCGCCAGGGTGTCGCGTCTATTCGACCCACTTACTTTCTATTCCCAGCTACGTTCGTTGAACCCGGCGCCTTTTGCAGCTCTGCTGCGTTACGGCAAGCTGACCATCGCATCGAGCTCGCCGGAGCGTTTTCTCAAGCTTGACGGACGACAGGTCGAAACGCGCCCCATCAAGGGCACGTGTGCGCGGTCTACGGATTGTGTAGAGGACCGGCGCCGCGCCGAACTGCTTCTCGCGTCCGAAAAGGACCGCGCGGAAAATATTATGATTGTCGATCTTCTGCGTAACGACTTGTCACGTGTCTGCCTTCCGCACTCAGTAGACGTTCCGGCGCTGTGCAACCTCGAATCCTACGCTTCAGTACACCATCTCGTGTCCGTCGTTACGGGTGAGCTGGCAGACAATCAGGATGCAGTCGCCCTGCTTCGGGCCTGCTTTCCCGGCGGCTCCGTGACCGGGGCGCCGAAGGTGCGCTCAATGGAAATCATCTCCGAAATCGAGCAAGTGGCACGAGAGGTCTATTGCGGGGCAATCGGCTTCATCGGCTTCAATGGGCAGATGGACACGAACATTGCGATTCGAACTGTCACGATCGACGATGGTCTGGCCGTGTTTCACGCAGGTGGCGGGATAACTGCGATGTCGGATCCAGAGGCCGAATACGAGGAGACGCTCGCCAAGGCGCAGCGGATATTTGACGCGTTTCGTGCTGAAACGTCCGCCACATTGTGACTGTCATCATCGATAATCGTCTTGCTGGGTCCTTAAACCTTCCCTGGAGCAATTCGGTTGCACGCAACATCAGCCAGAACACAGGCAAGAGGACCGGCAGATGGACAGATGCTCAAATAAGGCACCGCATCACTAAGGCATCGGCCGCGACGGCCACCATCTCAAGCCTCCGACGGGAGTCCACTCTCGCTCCACGACAAATCCCCGACGTCGATTCCGCTTCGGACGCCGTTTGTTGAGACCCAGGACCGGGGGTTGGTTGTTGCTTACGCCGGGCGGGTCTATCCCGGCGCCAAGATCTTCGAACGCGACGAACTCTCGCATGAGCGATGGCAATCGTGGCCCATAACCGCGAGGATGCACCTGCTGCCCGCGCCGTTCGAATGCGGATGCCCCTAAAGCGCGATGAGATTGGGATCATTGATCATCGCGCTTTGGCTTCGTACTTGAGCAAGATTTCCGCAAAAGCTAAAAGGCCGGATTTCGCGTGTGCAGCATGACGTGTACTTCGTGACGACGTCGCGAGTCCACGTCAGCAAGAACATCACCCTATCAGCCACCTCGCTGGCCTCGAGGAGATTTTCGGAAAATCCCAGGCCCGTCTCAGCTTTTCGGGCGGCTCGTCCGCGAGGAGCGCGCGTCAACCACACCAAGGTCGTCCTCGCGCCGCGCATGTTTCGCCCAGCTCACCAGCCCGCTTAAGCAAGCATTTGAGACGGATCGCGACCCAAGCCAATCAACTGAAAAATTGAAGAAGAGCGCCTTGGCCTCGATTAACCAACTGGTTCTTCTGCCGAGATTGCAGATTGACACGAGACGTAGGCGCTTGAGACAAGCTTATAACAACAGCACGCTTTTTGCTCGAGTTTCTTGCGCTCGTCGATCTGCAGAAAGCCCCGTATCTTGCGAATTAGTCCTTGTTCTTCGAATCGGATCAGCGTCTCCGTGACGCCTGCACGACCCAGTCCCAAGACGTTGGAAAGGTAGTCACGCGTCACGGGCAGCATGCGGGCTTCGGCAGCATCGCTCGCCAAACAGAGCCAGGACGCGAGCCGCTGTTCCCGATTATGCCGAACTCCGCACAATCCCGTCTGAACGCATTGAAACGTCAGCGCTTGAACGTACTCAAAAAGGCGATCTCGGATCACAGGACGTCCCTTTATCACCCGGCGCAAATCCTCAACAGGGATCCTGCGCGCGCGCCCGTGAAAGAGCACAACCGATTGATGCGTCGAACGACGCCCTCCCCACAAGAACGAACCGCCGACCAGACCCCGGTAGCCCACGACCGCCGTTTCAAGCATGCTTCCCCCCGCGGCAACCCTAAGCGAGATGAGCCCTGAGTCGATGAAGTAGACGTGCTCGACATGTCCTTTCGGCTCTTGCAGGATCATGCGCTCTTTCAGCACAATCGGCTCAAGGCATTTTCCGATCGCGGTACGGTCTCGCAGGGGGAGGCTCGTCAGGATCGCATTCTCGACAAAAGGCCGCTTCTTACGCGTCGCAAAGGGCCGGTGCGGCATCGGCCATGCGCCGTACACCGGTTTGCGAGCTGCATTTCTGGAACCGGCAGGCGCGTCGACGACGGCGGACACGTGGTCGGTCATGGTCCCTCTCCGGCCGAGCGGTTTTGTGCATCACGCAGTCAGTAGCCCGGCCTCTACCGAAACGAGGGCCGGGCCGGGTCCCTCTTGTCAGGAGGCGATAAATCGCGCTGCGCCATAGGCTCGCGGCAGTTCGGCTCTTCCGCGCGTTTTACGACGTCGCGTAAGACAATTTCGGATAGCCATACAACCAGCTCTTTGAGGCGCGCATTCTCTTGCTTGCAACGCTCCAGCTCATCGCGCTCGTCTGTCATTGTTGATGCTTCATGGAGACTTTGTCGTCATGGTTCAGTCATGATTGATGTAAAACCTGCGCAAGACAAGAATGCTCCGACGAACACCGCACGTCGGGTACAAACAATCGAGCTTCTGGGCGGAGTGTGTGATCCCGGCCTCAGATTGGATCGTTTCGTACAGCTGGCGGATGGATCTCAGGAGCTTTCCATGGCGCCGCAGATGATCGGGGCACGACGACATCGCGGCGTCCCAAGCCCGCATGGGGTTGTCCGACAGACCGAGAACGCTCTGGCACCAGCGTGAGCGCGATTCGCAGGGCGAATGGCTGTTGATGCCATCGTTCTAGAAGAGAATCGCGAAGGGCTGCCTGATGTTGCAAGGCGCAACCAAGCTTGGCATCTCGCGTCATCGGGCTCGATCAACGTCAAGAACGGGCCGCGATCAACCCATCGTTCTCTCCAGGTGGAGTGCATCACATGCACGCTCGCTTCTTAACGATCCTGCCGATTGGAGGCTTCCTCGACGGCAACGGTACTCTTCGCACCGATCAGGTTCGACATACCTTGTGTTGCGCGAGAAACTCTGCAGCGCTTCTCGTTCTGTTGACCTCCGGGCAACTCGTCGCTCGTCCGTCGATACCGCGGTCGATCGTGACGCTGTCGCACGGACGCCGATGCGATCGGCGCGTTTGGAGTCGAGTTGTTCAAGATCTATGCCGCTGGCCGCCAAGCGGGTCGGGGTGATGTCCCCTTGCTCAACTGGCAGAACTAGGATGGCTTTGCCCCGCGAGCCGGCATGCAGGCCGGCTTGTCATGCCCTCGACCAGCTTTGACCGCTGAGCATTTGGGTCAGTAGGGCCGCCCATAGACACGACGCTCGCGCGCAAAGGCAAACCTCGGATTAATGCCGCAATAAGCGTACGTGCCGGAAGCCGTCGCCATGCATTGCGCGTAGCTTGCGAATTGGCAGTTGCCTGGATAACCCCAAATCCGCCCCTGCAGGCAGTAAGGATAATCTCGAGCGGCGGCGGAAGTTGATCCGGCCGCTGCCAGCGCGGCAGCAGCGCATACAAACAGAAGACGGCGCATGAAGAGCTCCTCTGTCCTGGTCGATCAGATAGGGCGGCCACAGAGCCATTCGCTGAACCGAGATCGACCGCTCGCTCAAGATGGCGACTCAAGTCTCACCCGTCAATCGATATGACGATCCGCTCGGCCAGCTTTCTGCCGCGGGGCCGGCCAGTTTCGCGCGCGAGGCCTGCCAACACCGTAGCTCAGCCCTGACCAGACGTGCGGTACATGTTTGAAGAACGCCTCCCCCGTCAGAGATGAATGATGAACTCTTTAGCTCACGGGCGCTCGTCACAATCATGAACTGATCGACGCGGCCGTGGCTGCCACACTGCCCAAATTGATGCGCCAGGTCGCGCCGGTTATCTGCAATTTCGAATCATTCTGTAGATATGACGATTGTATGTCTTGACTTCTCCAAGAATAATTTGCGGACAAGCGTCGGAAACCCAACAGACAGTGTGAGTTTGGCCGAGCATACTGCCATCCGTGTTGGATTGAAGCTCAGCTCATAGCCGAACATCGGAGCGGAACTACCGTCCGCCTCCGCGACAGTCTTGCGACCGCAATCTCGGGATGTGTATTCGCTTGAGAAAGGTACGGCGCCATGAGTGAGAGCGAACCAAATGGACAACACGGCTTCGCGATGTCGTTGTTCACGCTCCCGAGAGCCACGTCGCCAGCCACAACTGGCGAACACGCCGCCCAGAGCATCGCCAGCGCTCAAGACGCCTGCAGGAAGATCAAGGCCATATCGCAGGAGATGGCGGCGACGTTGCGTGAAACGTACTCACGGAACGCCAGAAGCGTAACTGACTATGGCCTCAAGGTCATCGAACTCTCCAACGCCAATACCACGTCCGCGATCGATTTTTTCACCCATCTCCTGGAGAGCAAATCAGTGACGGACGTCCTCATCCTGTCCGCAACTGAGGCGCGCAGGTCGTTCGAGACCACATCGGCACTGAACCGCGAACTCCTGGAGCTTGCGCAGAAACTTGCGAAGGACACCGCAGAGCCGATGAGGAAGAGCGTCACGAAGGCTCTGTGTCAACCCAGCTAAAGTGGCGCTGCTCCAATCGGACGGTTTCAATCACGAGAACCAAATCCAAGGAGGCTCACATGGGTATGGTGATGGTCAAATGCCCGCAGACCGGACGCGCGATCCCGACTGGCCTCACGATCGATCGTGAGGGTTTTCGGCGTAGCGCAGTTTTCTTCAGCAGAACCCACTGCCCGATCTGCCGCGCCGATCATATGTGGTTCGCGCAGGACGCGTGGGTCGACGAGCCGAACACCTTGCCGCCGTGCCGCCCCGCCAAGCCCCAACAGTCGTTCGTCTGAGGAAAGTCCTCTGCTTGGTCAACGATTGCGATGGAACCGACATCATGGCCGACATGCAAATTCAACCGCAATGTCTACTTGGCGGCTGCAGGCCAAGGACTTTCTTGAAGGGGCACGGCGGATGAAGCCGGGTCCCACGCGCAACGAGCTGCGCGAGGTGGCCAAAGTGTTACGCGCGATTGCCAAGCTCGACGAGCATCTGCGGATCGCGCCAAACGGGGTGAGGCGACAGGCCGCTGATCGCCTCTCCTCACCTTCCGGCAACGACGTTCCGATTACAGGGACGTCTCGCCAGTCGTCGAAAGAGGCGGTGCCTTGGAGCAGCCTTGTGGTGAGGCCTACTCAAACCGCGACGTTGCCCCCTCCTCGGCATACATCCCGTCGATCCGACGACGCATCAGCGCGTAGCATGCGCAAGCCGAGGCCTGGAGCCGCGGCCGGTCGATCTCGATCATCCCCCGCCGGTCAGACCTGATGGCACCGGCGGCCCGCAACTTGCTCATCTCCAGCGTCACCGTCGTCCGCTGCACCCCGAGCAGTTGCGCGAGTGCTTCCTGGGTGAGAGGCAGGACGTCGTCCGCAACGCGATCGCGCAGCTGCAAAAGCCAGCGTGCGATACGAGCCTCCACAGGGTGCAGCGCGTTGCAGGCAGCCACGTGTTGCAGCTGAAGGAAGAGCGCGCGAGTGTGAAGCTCGACAACGTGCCTGATGGCTGGACTTCGCGCGTAAGCGAACCGAAACTTTGCGGCGGAGATCTGCGACACGGTGCCGGCCACGCGAACGATGGCGGTAACTGAAGACTGCGAGTGTCCAAGTATGGACAGCAACGGCCCGACCGCGCCTTCCCGCCCGATCAACGTGGTGGCGACTGTCTGGCCGTCAGGCATATCGATCATCAACGTTACGGCGCCGCTATGAGGAAAATAGACCTGATCGAGCTCTTCGCCTGATCGAACCAGCAGGGCGTTTGGCTTCAACGACAGGTTGCGAAAATGGGGCGCGAGCAAACCGAAGTCTGCAGGCGCCAGTGCGGCCAGGAGCCGATTCCCAACCTTGGTCGAGGCCCTCGTCACAGGCTGCTTGCCTGCCGCCAAGAGCCCGGAGGAAGAGGTACGTTCATTGCAATGTCCCGGATGCTGGCAGATCCCGTTTGCGCACTTCCGTCACTCATTCGCTGAGGTCGCGTGCGCCCCATACGGAAAAGGTACCTGACGCCCGCTCATCCAAGGTCAAGCGAGCTCGTCGTTAGAAGTTGACCAATGCCATACAATACAGACAGTGCCACGCCCACAGCGTAGAGATAGACAGCAAGTTGAGGCCAGAATTCACCGTCACGGTCGAACATTAGCGCCCGTATTGTTATTGATCGGATGTTTGTCCACATAGAACCTCAAAGGAAGCGGCCGATCGGAAATCCTGTCGATTGCGATCTCCGCCGCCGCCGGAAGGCGCCAAACCCTCTTGGGTGTGCTCCGGCGACGAAGAAAGTCGGGCAAGATGCTCGTTATCACCCCCGCGGCTTCGGTACTATGTGCCGCGCGTCATGGACCAATCGGATTAGGATCGCAATTGAACCTCTCATTGCGCAAATATTGGTCACACCAGCTCAGACGCACTCTGCTGCCATATCCCAAGATAAATGCTCCGATGAGCACCGCACGAAACGTACGGAAGATCCCGCTTCCTACGCGAACGTGTCTCCGCAGCTCCAGATTGGAACGAATCGTACCAACGCTCTGCTGGCCGCCAGCTTGGACTTGCTCTCCAAGAGCTGCGGTCGTGACGTGAAGGCAACCGAACTCACTAAAACCGCGTGAGCACTCGACTATTGGTTTGCCGCGGCAAGAATGGCTTGGTCCCTCCGTGGCGCCAAGGAGCCGATCGCGCTCGCAGAATTTGGTAGGTCTTCGACCGGCCGCACGTTTGCGCAAGAAGCGCGCGGCGCACGCAGGATCTGAACGCAGCCGCCCTCGTGTAGCCGGAGGCGCGGATCGAGCATCCTGCCTGGCGGGGTCCATGAACTGTCAAAGCTTTCCTTTCAGCGCATCGCGGGTTCAGCCTGCACCCGGCGCGCCGAGGTCCGCTTGATCGATGGGCGGACATTTATGCTTACGTTGCCCGGTCGCAGGTGACCCCGCTTGATAAACCGGCCCTGGCCCGACTTCACGAAGGTCCCCGCTGGCCATCCGTCGCGATGCAAGGTGAACGCCAGCTGAATGCTCTGTGATCACGACAAGACGCTCTCGATCGTTGCTGCACGCAAACTTCTGTGCCGCCGCAAAGTGAGATGAGTAATT
Source organism: Bradyrhizobium sp. ISRA464 (assembly GCF_029910095.1). Lineage (NCBI taxonomy): Bacteria > Pseudomonadati > Pseudomonadota > Alphaproteobacteria > Hyphomicrobiales > Nitrobacteraceae > Bradyrhizobium > Bradyrhizobium sp. ISRA464. The sequence continues at coordinate 6,268,313 of NZ_CP094526.1, forward strand.
CCGCGAAATCGCCTGAAAATCACTCAACGATGACCACACGAAGCAGATTGTTATGACAGCCGCGCCGTTCGCACGATTGACGCGATGTGACGGGTCTGTCGAGGCGAATGGCGCGGGGAATCATCAAATCGTTCCCTCGCAAAACACTCAATCCAGGAGACAAGGATGACGTTAGTGAAGACCTCTGTGATCGCATGCGCCCTTTCGGCTTTGCTTGCGGGCCCTGTGCTTGCGCAAGGTCCGTCAGCCGACACCAAGGGTCGCAATGGCGCGCAGAGCATCCAGGGCGGCATGAGCGAAGATGAGGACTTGGCCCCTGAGCCTCACGCCACGGGTGGAAAGATGGGCGTGAAATCGACGAAATCGACTAAGGACACCAAGGGTGCGGCCGGCACCGCCACGCACAAGGGGACAGTTGGCGATTCCGCAACCAGCGGCGCGCCGGTAAGCGGCAAACGCCAATAACGCGTACGCCTACGTCCGCAAACCTCCGGCCGCGCTGCGGCCGGAGGTTTTTGTGCGACGACGACCCACTGGCACGGCCACCACCAGAAACGCCCCTTTGTAAAGTCCAACCTAGTTGAGGTCGGACACCTGCGCCTTCATTGACCAGGCGGACGATGTCGAGGACGGCACGCAACGAGGTCGCGACGAGGAAACCGATGATCGAGTTTGGTCAGGCTTCACGATCCGCCTGCGGTAACATGACCAGCCGGATCGGCCACCCAAGGCTCAGTTCGAGCCTGCGGCCTCCTCCTAAGTGATCTCCGCTGGGGGCGGCAAATCTGGATCGTGGGACGTGGCACGGACCGTACCGTTATGTTGCTACCAGAACACGCCTGCCAGGCGTCGGCTTCACATCAGTCCATTCTGTACAAAATTTGCGCACCGACAACGCACCCACTCGCTTATGCATCGCTCGGGCGATGTCTGCTCACTCCCAGACTTGGGCCCCGCTTCGGCGGGGCTTTTTTGTGCCTATTTTCCGCCCTCGGCTGATCGGCCAACGCTTTCGCCAAGATGCCGGACCCCGCTGCGCCGCGCGAAGGTTTTTGACACTGGCGACGGCTTTTTTGCAGGTCACAGTGATCCCGCAATACCCAGAGATCGGAGCTGGCGACGATCCAACTTACAATCCACCCCGCCGCGTAGATCCCCCGGCCGGGATGCACGCCAGCCGAATTCAATTCACGATGTCCGGTTGACGACGCGTTATGCCTTGAATCAGACACTGAGGCGCAAGCATCCCGTTGAGGAGACCGAACCACGTGGTCCCGCCTCCGTTCAAACGCAGCCAGAACGATGGCACGTCGTTTGCTGGAGGACTGTAAAGGATCCGCAGGCTGGGGCTGTCTCGCAGTCACCGACCAGACGTTCACAGATGTGGGCTGCCGTAGTTGGCGCTTGGTGAAACCGCCAATTGGGAAGCCATGACAAAACGTGCGCGGCCGCTCCAAGACGCAGTGCAGCAGCGCCACTCGCATCACGCCATCGAGGACCAGCTATGAACGCGCCGCCAGGGACGATCACGCGAGAGACTGACATTACGGCTGCAGCCGAGGACACCCTGTCGACGCTCCTCGCCGAGATCCGTGCGCGTCGAAACGAGTTCGGCGCCGCACAGAAGGTTCCAGATGACATCATCGACGGCTTCAAGCGCGTTGGCGTCTATCGGGCCATGGTCGCCAAACGTTTCGGCGGCGAGGAGCGCACTCCGGCCGATTTTTGTCGCCTGATCGAGCGCATTTCCGAGGCGGACGGCTCCGCCGGTTGGGTGGCGAGCTTCGGTGATGGGGCGTGCTATCTCTCTGCTCTCCCGGATGACACGCTTGGCGAATTATATGCGAATGGCCCCGACGTGGTCTACGCAGGTGCGCTTTTCCCGCTACAGCCCGCCAAGCGGAGCATCGGCGGTTTTGTTGTCAATGGCGTGTGGCCGTTCGCCAGCGGCTCGCCCGGTGCGGAGATGATCGGCGTCGGCATCACGGTGGAAGGTGATCCAGTCGATGGCCTTCCTCGTATCGCCGTCATTCCGGCCGAGAAGGTGACAATTCGCCCCAATTGGGACGTCATCGGCCTGCAAGGCACTGGCAGCCACGATTTGGTTGTCAAAGATGTCGTTGTGCCGGAGGAATGGACCTTGATCCGCGGCGGTCCGTCGACGCTCGATGCGCCGATCTACCGTTATCCGTCCGTGGTTTTCGCGGCCCAGGCGCACGCGATCGTCGGCGTCGGCATTGCGCGCTCCGCGCTGGACGACGTGATTGCCATGGCCGGAAGCCGTACCTCGATCACTGGAGCGCCGGTGATGGCGGAGCGTGGCTACGTTCAACTGGAGATGGCCAGAGCTGAAGCCATGCTGCGTTCCGCCCGCTCCTTCTTCTATGAGGCCACCGATCAGCTGTGGAACGAAGCGCTCAACGGCGTGATCAATCCGAACACGGCGATGCTGATGCGGTTAGCCGCGACAAACGCTGCGCGGCAGAGCGCCGAAGTTTGCAAGATCGCCTGCGGTCTCGCTGGAGCCGGTTCGGTGTACACGACGAGCAATCTCGCGCGTGCGATGTGTGATAGTTTCGTGGTGGCCCAGCATGCGGTCTTCAGCGAGGGAACACTTCAGAGCGCTGGCCGACTCTTGCTCGGATATCCGGCGCAGCCGGGCGTTCTATAAAATCATTCTTCTGCGAACATTTCCGCCCTTCGCGCGATAAGACGCTTGCGAGATCAACATGGGGGCATCCCCAATCGTCTGTCCATTTACCTGCGGGGTTGCCGGGTCTGGGCTATGAAGCGGTCTGCAGCGCGATGCCCTGTTCGGCAACCGCTTCACGCGCAATGCCTGCCGGGTCCAACTCACGAAGTCTCCTCGCGCCAAGTGCTCCTGCCGTAGCACAATGCCAAATTGAATCCGGACGCAAGGGCGGGCTCGTCAGCTTGTCGAAAGCTAGCACGACTAGACTGGCTAGTCGTGCTGCGAACGTACGAGGTGAGAATGGACCCGCACAATTTCAATCCATTCGACCCGGGGTGGCGGGATATGTACCACGCCATGCTGGAACGACAGCAGGCCGGGCAAGAGGACTTTGAGCAGAACCTGGACCGGGCGCGCCGAGCCGATAGCGCTCCCATCGCAGCGGCTCCGCCGCCTCTGGACCGGTATCCTCATCTGTCTCACCAAGACCGGAGCCTGATCGAGGCCGCGATCAAGGCCGAGGCCGAGCACGGGACTCTGAAAGAAAAGACGTGCCTGGGTTATGCGATTGCTCTTCGCAAATTGGGAAATGATCTCGGCTCTCGGGGTCAAACGATTGATGCGCTCGATCACAATTCCCTGGTCGCTCATGCCGAACAGGTCTTTCCGCGCGTCACAGCCATGAGGCCTGCATTGGCGGCGGTTCGCAAATATCGCGAGCCCGACGCATCCGCTGACGAGCGGCGATATGAACTCTCTGCGGACGACAAGAGCCTCATCGACGCTGCGGTCCGGGCAGGCGCTGAGCGTCATGGATGGAAATCGACGTCTGCCCAGAATTATGCTGGGGTTCTTCAAAGATTGGCGAATTCCCTCGGGCCCGGCCAAACGATTGCTGCACTCGGTCACAACTCGCTGCTCGCTCACGCCAACAAGTCATTCCCGAACAACCGTCCAATGAAGGCCGCGTTGACGGCGCTTCGAGAGTATCGTGAGCTCGGCGAGGCTACCCGCGGTGCGGGCGGGTCTGGCCAGGCGGAGGGGCAGACCATTCCGTCGCCAGTGCAAGTTTCGATCCAGAGGAGCTTTGGCGGGCGGTGGATCAAGCCGGCCCGTTGCCAGCCGACAGCTGGGGTGCGGCAAACGTCTGGCAGAGCGGCCCTTCAATGCCTCACTTGCCAGCGCCAAGCGTCAATCAACCAAGTTCGGCATGCTGGGAGCACAGCCTCGAGGAGTCGATCTTGGGCTCGCCATATCAACCGGCTGACGCGGCGCCTGCCCCGCCTAATCTATCACTGTGCCTCGCCGGGCCCTGGCAGCATGGCGACCAATGGGCGCCGCCAGACCTCATTGAAGGAATGCGCTTGCACAACGTCCTGCCGAACCCGTCTCAGCCGCAGACAAATCTCACCATTCACGGCGTGAACTACACGGCCATGCAGGGGCCTCCAGGCCTGCAGCACGTGATTTTCCTCCGCCGAGCCTGAGCAGGATCCCCCAACTAATCCTGGTAGCTGATGGAGCGGCGTCTTCCTGACTCATACTGGTTGCTCCAACCCCAACGGACGTGGAATCCTGTTCGCCGTCGCGGCAAGGCGCGGCAGAGCGAGCCTGATCGTTTCTGACATAAGACCTCTCCAACCGAACACGGCTGAACAGAGTAGCCCGGGTGCCGACTTGGTGTCGGCCGGCCTCTCAATCCAGGTCGAACATTGGCTCAAAATGATGCCCGACCCCGCGCAGCTGATGGACGCCGCTCTGGTACGCGCCGATAGGATTGGCCTACGAGCGATAGTCCAAATTGCCACCGCGATGGGACCGACGGAGCGTCGGCATCCCGCTGCACGAGAAAGCGGATCGGCAGATCGGCGATCTGCGAGCAGATGTCGATGCCTTCGAGATGGTCCAAGAGACAGGTCACGCGCCAGGAGAGAAGTCATGCTCCTTCAACGAATACAGCAATACTTTCGTTGCCTCATTGGCTCTCAGAGGAGAAGCTTTTGCTTTCGGCAACCTCAGACCACGTTGCCTGTATAGCTCAGCGCTTGGATACGTCCGTTTAAAGGCCGGTCGTCCGACACTGGACGGCAAGAGCCCGCCTTCAGTAAGCGGACCGACGGACCCATCATGGAGCGTATGTGAATGGACGACCAATCCCGAGGGCTGAGCCAAATCAGCGGTCACCGATGCAGCGAAGGCCGTAACAGCTCGATCTGGAGATTTCGATACGAGGGACGGCTGTAAAGGGTTCGATCGCAAACAATAAAAAAAGATATCGCCCCATATTGGCTGAGTTGTCCTGGTCAGGTAGTGGGAAACACCGCACGGCTCCCGGGATGTTGCGATCGATCTGGAGTTGGCAGCGGGCGCACCTATTAAGGCTCGGTGCTTGACTGCAGCCCCCGCTACTTTGAAGGCCAACCGGAGCTGATTTGCGAGTGATATGAAGCCGCTGCGAGCCTGATGAAGACTCACGTCCTGGTGGCGTAACGCATTGTCCGGCGCCACGCCGAAACTGGAAGCTAACGAAATGCCCCCTTTCGATGCCGCCGCGATCTTTCTGGCCGCAACGGCCTTTTTTGCGGCCTTTGTGAACGGAGCCATCGGTTATGGTTTTTCGTCCCTCACAGTACCGCTTGCGCTCATTGTCTACACCAATCGTATCCTCAATCCCGCGATCGTCATTATCGAGGTCCTCGTCAACTTCTACGTCCTCTTGATCAATCTGAACGGAGTCCGGGCGGTTTGGAAACGGGTGCTTCCCATCTTGCTCGGCCTCTTACCGGGCATTGCGATTGGTGGTTATGTTCTGGCCTCGCTTCAGCCGGGCTGGATGAAGTTCGCTACCTACTTAGGTATTCTGCCCCTGATCTTGCTGCAGGCGGCGGGGTGGCGGCGCTCGATCAGGGCGAACTGGCTGATAGGTCTGCCGTTCGGTTCGATGCTGGGTGTCCTCTATTCCGTGACGACCATCTCCGGCCCTCCCTTGGCGATGCTGTTCAACAACCAGGGCTTGGTCAAGAACGAGTTTCGCGCCGGCCTTGCGCTGGTTCGCGTGGTGGAATCGAGCGTGACTGCCATCGTCTATTACAAGCTCGGCCTGTTCGTCTCGGAAAGCGCGAGCCTGCTTTATGTTTTTGTTCCCAGCGTCGTGCTGGGTATCCCGGCGGGATCCTATGTCATCCGGCGGATTGATGCGGAGACCTTCCGCCGCATCTGCATGAGCTTCGATGCGTGGGTCGTTGGCTTCGGTTTATCGCGGGTGCTGATCGAGTTGAAGCTGATGGAAAGCCCATGGGCCTATGGCGTCATGGCGGCCACGATGCTGATCGACCTTTGCTTGCTGTACACGTTCTTTATGGCGCATGCGCCCTTGCCCAGACGGGACAATCGTTTCGCCAAGTGACGCGGCATCGGGGCCGACCTCGCCGCGATGAGGTCGCGTTATTTGTGCATGGGCCAAAGGATCGCCGTCCATTCGACGGTGATTGCCAGGGCACTCACGATCTAATTTTGAACCGGCAGGTCCGAGCCTCGGACCGCTCGACGAGCCGGTCCCCTTCCGTTTACGACTGCCAGACGGTCCGCGTCTACAACCATTATGTACGGCGCTTTGCCGATCTATCGGCGAGAGCCGTTCCAGCCAGCTCGATCAGTCCAAGCCGGATGAGCCCTGACTAGGTTTTGGAGTGGCCGCCGATCGGCGCGGAGGTTGTCGAGCTGTGGCACGGCTGGCCGTCGTCTTTGCGCCAATCGGCGAATCAGTGCCCACGTGCCATCCACCACGAACGCTCCGCAATCGTAGTCGGTCCCCTGACGGCTGCGATCGTCGGCAAGACGATCGGCAGGTTGACGATAGTCGGCGCGCTTTCTGGTCCGGCGGCCGTTCGCACAAGCGATCGGGGATTCGGTGCTAACCGCTGGCGGTTGTCGGTTTAGCGGTGCTTCATGTAGGCCGCTTCTGCGGTTGCCGCCGTTGTGCAAGGCCTCCGACCTGTGATTGAGCGCGGTCGTCTGTCAGGTCTTTCTCTTTCGACGATTGCAGAAGCCGTCCGCCGGTATGGTGATCCACGGGCCAGGTCCAAATCTCACATTCGTACGGGTCGGCTGTAGCTGGCTGTCCTCATCCAACCTATTCGATCGTTACGCCCATTCGGTTCGTCGTCTACCAGCCACACGTTATCATCGTGATTGATAGAGCATCTGGCGATGGTGATGACTACTGGATCTAGTAGGTTTGTTGCTTTCCGGCCTGAGCTAGTGGTTAGAGCTGGTTTGACAGACGCCACGCGCACCAAAGTGCGCGTCGGGACAGGAGCAACTCGATGCAATTGACCGCGCCGCACCGCACGTCTCTTGCGGTGATCCTGTTTGCCTGCGGTGTAATGGGGAGCGCGCGTGCCGCAGATCCGCCGCCGCCTACCCAGATCACGACGGCGGACGGCCAGAATGGTGGCGCCGGCCAGACGCCGAGTATGCCGTCGGCGACCGAGCAGCATCGCCTGCCGCCGGACTCCAGCACCAGGCATACGCTTGAGCTCCCTGGGCGGACGCTTTCTTTCATCGCGACCGCTGGCTCCATCCGCTTGTTTGACGATAAGGGCAAGCCGCAGGCCGACATCGCCTACACCTCCTATCAGCTTGACGGCACCGATCGCGGCACTCGCCCGGTAACATTCTTCTTCAACGGCGGACCGGGCTCATCATCGGCCTGGCTGCAGCTCGGCAATGCCGGACCGTGGCGGCTGCCAATCAATGCTGACGAGGTCACGCCATCGACATCGCCGGAAGTAAGGCCAAACGCAGAAACTTGGCTCGATTTCACCGATCTGGTGTTTCTCGATCCCGTGGGCACCGGCTTTAGCCGTTTCGTGGGGACCGGCAAGGATGTGCGCAAGCGGCTCTATTCCGTTGAGGGCGACGTCAACGCGCTCGCGCTGGTGGTTCGCCGCTGGCTCGAAAAGCATGACCGGCTGTTGTCGCCGAAGTATCTCGCGGGTGAAAGCTATGGCGGCATTCGCGGGCCAAAGGTTGCCCACCAATTGCAGACGCGGCAGGGCATAGGCATCAAGGGCCTGATCATGGTCTCGCCAGCATTCGATTACAGCCAGTTTGCCCGCACGAGCCTACTGCAATACGTCGCAAGGCTACCAAGCTATGTCGCGACCATGCGTGAAGCCGAGAGCCCGGTGAAGCGAGCCGATCTCGCCGACGTAGAAGCTTATGCTCGCGGCGAATTTCTGGTCGACCTCATCAAAGGCCAGGCGGATAAGGAAGCGACCACGCGTCTGGCCGACAAGGCCGCGGCGCTGACCGGCATCGACCAAGCGGTCAGTCGCAGGCTCGCGGGCCGCTTTGGGCTCGCCGAGTTCCGCCGTGAATTCGACCGTAAGAACGGCAAGTTAATCGGCAATTATGACGCCTCAGTGCGTGGCCTCGATCCATATCCGGAGTTCGATTTCCAGCTGTCCGGCGATCCCTCGAGCGATACGCTCCTGGCGCCTCTGACCAGCGCCACCGTCGATCTCCTCACGCGCAAACTTAATTGGCGACCGGATGGGTCCTATGAGCTGCTCAACGACACGGTCCGGCCGGCTTGGGATTTCGGCCGTAGCCCTCCGGAGTCTCTTTCGGAGCTGCGCCAGATCCTGGCAACGGACCGCAAGATGAAATTGCTGGTCGCGCATGGCCTTTTTGACCTCGTCACGCCGTATTTCGGATCACAGATCGTGCTTGATCAATTGCCGCCATTTGCCTCCACACCGCGTGTCAAACTTATGGTGTTTCCGGGCGGGCACATGTTCTATTCACGGGACGCCTCGCGCCAGGCTTTTCGTGCGGAAGTCGAGGCGATGATGAAGTAAGCCGACCAGGACCTCGTCACAGGCAAGCTCGCGCTCCACAAGCATCTTCAATCTTGCGCTAGTGCTGCCGAATCCTGGCGCCTGTTCCGACGCCAGACCCAGCCAGAACCTTCGGGCAATCGAGGCGGTCCTGGATGGATTTGTGCCTGATCATCCAGCAGTGCCCTGGACTGTTTGAGATTCCGGCCATCGAACGGTTTTGTCTGTCTCGATGGGAATTCCGCTCCGATCTGGCGCGCACTCGAGTGCGCTCAACAGCACTGCGCTGGCCGCAATTGCAAGCGACAGGAGGTTCCGGCTCATCTTGCGAGTCGGCGAGCACCCGGTCTGATACCGGGAGGCATCCTGCCCGGCGAGGCGCATATTCAGTGCTTCGCGCTACGGCCGGGAGCCAATCCAGCGGGGCTCGATGAGATCCCGCTTGATGTAGTCAGCCCGTACGGGGCGTGACGCCTGCCCAATCCCTTTTCACGCTGTCCATTCCTTTTCTGAAAGCACCATTGGCCTCCGACCTCCGGTGTCACAGCAAAGCCCGCTCAAGAGCGCGCGCGATCTCGATGGTGTTTAAATATGATTATTGAGCGCACAATCGAGTATCGTTGGGAAGGCCGGGCGCTCTCGATCGGAATGGCCAGCGCGGGAAACGGTCCGGACGTTAGGGGTCCTTACGCACACCTACGCTCTCGGCCAGCCCGACCGCAGTGCCGGGCGAGTACCAACATGCCCAAGTAACGGCAGTATCCGCAAACTTTGCTGTCTCTTATGTTGTGGGCTTAGTCGGGCGGAATTGTCATCTGAGAAGACACTGAAGATGGCGCACCTTGTACCATCTAGCAGCGCACCCTCGTACGCGAAGAGGACGCGGCCGCTGTCCCCGCGAGCGGCCGGTGCACGAGACCTCCATCCTATTCTCTGCTTGGTTTGTTTTCTGTTATTAATGCTGCACGCACGACGGATCGGTCAAACAAAAGAAGAGATCGCAGATACCGTCCAACGGGTCATCCGCGCATTGAGGATATGACGTATCGGCTACCTGCACCGTGGTGGTGACCCGTTGCGCGGCAACCTTCGCAGCAAAAGTCGGCACCGCCGCCGTTCCAAGCGCGAGGGCGCTCGCAGTCACAAACACGAATCTTTTCATTCGAGAGTCGCTTCCCTAGGTTGGCCCCAGCCGTCCTTCAAGGACTATATGACTACGCCACAAGTGGTAAAATTGATTTTCTTGATTGGGTCCATCTACGGCATGGATAAGCTCGGACATCGCGGCCGCCTTGATCTTAAGTCGCGCAGAACGAGCGACGCTGCTTATGGTCTGCCTCTCGCTCCGCTCCGAAATGGCCGACGCATTTCTCGGAGCATCGAACATCACGTGTTAACCCCGACTATGTCGTCCGCACCGGACCAGTGAGTTGCATTGGTTCGAGGCCCGACGTGTGCTGCCAACGGCCCTACGTCACCTTCCGTGATGAGATGGACAAGCAATTTCTTCATGTCCAAGATGGCGACTGGGGAGATCGCTGCAATTCCATTCTTTTGTTCGGCTGCGCTGCAGGCCGCACCACACGGCTTCGACCGACTCGAGCACGGTGGCATGCTGGCAGGGAACAGGACTACATTCCCGGCTAGAACTTGCCATCGCCGCGATATAGTTGTTGAGGGCGGCCGATCTTGTAGCGCATTGACTGCAAGCGCCAATGCCCATTTTGTCTTTCCGAGCTGAGGCGGCGGCGCGCCGGTTCTTGCCGCCGAGGGTTTTCATTGCAACTCGAATCGTTCGTAGCCTTGCCGGGGTTGGGTGGCAATTCTCGCGGTCGCGCGGCGCCTTAGTGATGTGAGCTTAGGCTATTCGCGGTGTGTTGCGGATGCCTGGCTCGAAGTGCACCGCGCGGGCCTTGTTGGCGACAAGCGCCGCGCGCCCGCGCGAATCCTCGCCGCTCGGTACAGTCGCAAGGACTGGATTTTCTTCAAGCAATGAGTCGTCCGTGAAGAATGCGGATTGATCTGAGAAATAAGCAGAATTGGTCTTGATGTAGCATTCAATTTTGTAGGAAAGGGGGATATTGGACCTCGCTTTCTTGCGTTTTTGGTTTTGCTTTTGGGCGATTCGTGATTCCCTGACGGCGTCGTCGACATTGCGAATTGCGATGAGCAAGCCGCGGGATGATCGCCAGAAAGACTTGTTGCTTCCGCCGCTTGATCAGATCATCGACATGGGTCATCCGCGGGTGCGGTCGGCAGCGCTGATCGACTGGAACATCGTGAATGAGCGCTTCAGTTCAGCTCGCCTATGTGGTGAACGGCGTCTGACGCGTGCGTTACGACAATGAACGCGGCAAGGGCGATCATCGCCATCTGGATGGCAAGGAAAGCCCATATGCGTTTCGTGGGCTGGAGCGGCTGCTGGCGGATTTTTCGCGCGACGTGAATAAACGGAGATAGAGCATGCGGACGGTTATCCTGAGCGTCGAGACACAAAGCGACGTGATGCGCCGCATCCTGGCGAGTGCGCACGGGCAGCGTAAAGCCGGCGACGACCGAATTTCGTTCGAGAGCGTCAGCGATCGTTGGCGAGTGCTTGCGCCCAAACGCATGGAAATTGTGCGCGTTATGACCGGAACCGGCCCCCTGACGATCCGGGAAGTCGCACGTCGGGTCGATCGTGACTTCAAGGGGGTTCCACTCTGACGTGACCCTGCTGCGGGGATTTTGGAGCGCACCGAAAGTGGGGGTGTGGAATTCCCCTATGACCGCGTGCATGTCGAGTTTGACATGATGGCGGCGTGACGTCGCCGCCCGTATCAATAGTCAGGTTGAACCGGGCAGTCAGACAATGCCGTCCCTGCTCAATTATCTTTGACGTCCGACCGCCCGTGCGCTGGCCTGTTCAGGCGGCCCGAAATTCGTCTGGTTCGACCGGAGCATCGAAGAAATAGTTGTCAGTCGCGGCATAACGCTTCTGCTGGCGTGCCCAGTCGTAGTGACCACGCATCAGCGTGCCCATGTCGTGGAGGAAACGCCGAAGCTCGGCACCCGACCAAGGCGTGATCCGCGCCTCCAGGTCTAGATACTCGCGGACCACATCATTGTGAATGCGCACCGTATTCGTAATAGCTTCCTGTTGCGACATGCCCTGTGCGATCAGGATGTTCGGCAGATTCCAGATTACGCCGATTTCGCGGGGGAACGACATGACGTCGTTGCATAGACTGAGGACGATACCCACGAGAGTCTGTAGCCGTCTGACCTCGACGCGCTGGTGCTCGTTGGCCGGCACCTCGTATCCGGCGACGATATCGGCCAGCGCGCAGGTAGGTGGCGCGCCGGAAAAGCTGGCCCGGCCGAGCAAATACTCCTGCACACTTGGCGGCGGCCCGCTCATGTCGAGTCCCAGCTGCCAGATGGTGCTGAGAAAATAGCACGTCATACTTTCCATCCAGCGCACGTATTGCATCGGGCTGCTCACCTTCTCGATGCGTTGCGCCATGTCGGTGGTCGCCTCTCCCGTCCTGATGCAAAGTTCGGCATATTCAGCCGGAAGGCCGCGGACAATCTCCCGGTACATCGACCGCCAGTCGTATCCGCCCGGATCGGTCAAGATCGCCCTTAGCCAGAGGTGGAATTGTGCAAGTCGGCCCGGCGAACCGTGATACGCGCCGGTCTCGCAGAAGTGCTCGTCCACCAGGAACATCCACGCACTCCAGATCGATGCAGCCAGGAATGCTTCGCGGTTCCTGCAATGATACATCCGGCCGCATACGTCGGCTGGGCCGAGGCTGCGCAGCATGGCTTCACCCTTGCCGCCGCGCCCGACGAGCGCATAGCGGACCGCCCATTCCACGACTTCCGCTTCCACGGCGTCGGTATTCGGATCGCGCTCCTCCGGAAACGGATAGTAAAACGCTGGAAGACGCAGCTTGCTGCCGAGCAGTGTGCTGTTGGGGAGGAGCCTGCTTTCGGGATTGCTCGGATGTGCCGATTGATTCATATGCGATCTCCGGGACGTATCGTTACTGTCGATTCTGTCGCTTCTACGCCGGCGGCGAGCCCGTATGGCGATGCCACATGTACAGCAGGCCGTTGACTTCGTGCGCGGGCCGGCGGTGCCCGAGCGAGACGCGCCGCGGCCGGTCGCCGCGCCCCGTGCGTGCGCATGCGCCTTGCTTGTCGTATGCGAATGCGTGGAACAGGGAGACGAGGTGATCTTCGCCGTCGACGCAACCGCCGTAGCCCAAATGCGTGTCGAGGTGCAGACACTACGTCACATATACCCGCGCGTCTGTACGATAGAGCATGCGTCCTCGTTCATCAGACCCGCGGCGGCGACTTCGCCCGGCCGGATCTTGTCGCTGGCCAGGATCGCGAACCATCCTTCGGGATAGGGAGACGTCATTGCCCGAATCTGCGATGCCGCAACCGATAGACCGTGAGCGCCTCCTCGAAATCCGCGCGGCTGAAATCAGGCCAACAGACCGGCGTAAAATGAAACTCGGAGAACGCACACTGCCAAAGCATAAAGTTCGACAGCCGCTGCTCTCCGGACGTCCGGATGACGAGATCCGGATCGGATTGCCCTGCCGTATAGAGCCGGCTCGCGATCGATTCAGGACCCAGGTCAGTTTGCAGCGTGTCCACGGTGCCGGCCGTGAGGTGGTCCGCGATCAGCGTCCTGATGGCATGCAGCAATTCGAGGCGGCCGCTGTATGCGACGGCGATGTTCACGTCGAGCCCGGCAATGCCTGCAGTATGGCACTCGGCGTTGCGAATGCGGCGCTCCGCATCGGGCGGAAGACGGGACAGGTCGCCGATCGCGCGCAGGTGCCAGAGGTGGCTGCATGCAAGTTCCTCAAAAACATCGGCGATGACGGTCAGCAGTGCGTGCAGTTCTTCCGGATCGCGAGTGAGGTTTTCTGCGGACAGCGGCCATAGAGTGACTATCGGAATGCCGGCCTCGCTGCACCACGATAACAGGGCATGAACGTTGCGTCCCCCTGCCCGGTAGCCTTCGATCGACTGCAGGCCGAGTCGTTCCGCCCACCGCCGGTTGCCGTCGAGGATGACGGCAAGATGCCGAATCGCTACGGGTCGATCGGACAACTGCGCATCGCCCCGGTTCGTCGCGCACGCGTCGGAAGTAGCCAAAGCGGTGACTTGCATCATCAGCGCTCCCTCAATTGATCACGAAGACAAGAGGCTTCCTTCGCGAATGCATTGCGCGCTCGGGCGGGATAGCTCGGCGTGACCGTCGCTTGATCATTGAACGGTCTTCCTAGTATCTTAACTATTCAGCGGCAGGTACAAACTACCAGCTATGGGGGGGGCAGCGATTGCTCCGCCGCCGCCGGCCAACGCGACTGCGGCGATGCCCATAGAACTAAAATTCGAATAGCGGCACTGCCAACCTCAGAGCGACCGACGTTCAGAACCTACCCTGCACATCCCTTGGTAGATTTGCTCAGCGTTAAAGACCGTGTAGCCCTTCATGAAAGGAATCGCCCGTTCGGCTTCGTCGCCGGTCTCGGAATTCGTCTCTTTGCGAATGATCTTGTCGGCATAGACCACGAGCGTTCCGGTTTCGGCTTTGCGAATGTAGGACTCGGACGAAGGTAGATCGTGCCGTCGGCGCGACGCTCGACCGTCATCTCGGGATTGCCGAACGAGATCGGACGAAGCAAATGCGCGCCGGCGAGCGGCGAAGGCCTATCAGGCTTTGCGCTCATGTCGGCTTCACCTTAGCGGTCTTGCGATCAAGGAACGCGTGGATGCGCCGCTTGGCTTCCTTGTCGCTCTGCGCGACGGTCGCCATCAGGGATTGTATCAAAAGCCCGGTCTGCGGATTGGCCTCCGCGATCATCGGCAACGCCTGAAGCACCGCGAAATTTGTCAGCGGCGCGTTCGCGGCGACCCGTTCGGCAAGCTCCAGCGGGGCCATGGGCGTCGCCTCAACCGTGGCTGGCGGGCTCACCGACCATACTATGTTTGTCGATGGGCAAGTTCGCCCTGATCAAGCACCAGCGCGATGCCCACGCCAAGCAGTTCAAGCGCGCCAACCGGGCCTTGAGGACGCTGCGAACCTATCTCGGCCGCGTCATCCGCGATATCACCCGCAAGCTCGAAGGCAGCGTCGGCTTGCTTCATGAGATCGCGCTCGACCGCATGCTGGCGCTGGCGCGAGGGGTGCTTGACCAGAAGCAGCGCCAGCGAGGACCGAAGGTCTACTCGCTGCACGCGCCGGAGGTAGAGTGCATCGGCAAGGCAAGGTGCACCGGCCCTACGAGTTCGGCGTCAAGGTCTCGGTCGCCACGACGCTATCGCCGGCCTGCGGCGGCCAGTTCGTCACCCATGTGAAGGCCTTGCCCGGCAACCCCTATGACGGCCACACGCTCAAAACCGTGATCCGGACATGGAGGCGCTGATCGGCAACATCATCGAGCGCCTCGTTTTCGACAAAGGCTATCGCGACCACGATGCGCCACCCGACTACAAGTTCAGGATGTTCATCTCAGGGCAGAAGCCAAACGGTGTCGTCGCGCTCGGCGTGAAGGGTCTATGGTTGTGTCCGCCGTGAACCCAACGGGCAAACGTCCGGCGAGACTTGGCTTTCGGATGGTTGGCAAGCCAGCGAGATAATCATTCCCGCCGGTTTGATGAATCGACTTCGCGATGCACAATGACGCCGCCTATCCGTTTGCATCTCTTGGATAAGGCTACGACGGCCTCAGCACCTTGGCTTCCACGGCTCGCAGAACGTGCTGGGGCTTTTCGTTCTTCCTTAAGTTCCTTCGGCCCATGAGGTCGGAGCTGCTCCTCTTCAAAGCGGATGGCGAGGCGCTCCTGCCAAGGTACAACTGCGGTACGAAGCCTTACATAGGCGTACCGCAGCCATGTACCTTTCAGTCGCCATCACCCTTTAAGTAACGATGGCATCGCCGATAGACGATGCCTCCGTAGCCGATCACCTCGGCAGGGCCGTCATTGCGTAGGGGTGCGATCTCATGACAGCAATCTGTATCATGGGTCTGGCCGATCTTTACAGTTCGACACTAAGCCTCCCAACCGCCCGGCAGCATGACCTTGCTTTTGATTTCCCGGGCGATCTCACTGACGATTTGAGGTCAAGCGTCCGCTCGGCAGCGGCGTCGCCCGTCAGACCCTCTTCAGCGAGCCGCTGGTTCAGGCGAGTTTGAAACTCATCGCCCATCGCGCGATGAGCCGATCTTCCATCTCTGCATGGTCATCCGAGGCAATGCGCCTCAGCACGGTGCCCCAAGGATGCCAACGTGTAGCCAAATAGTCCGCAAAGCCTCTAGCTTCCTCGCCCGGCACCGTCGCCATGGCCCCGGCAACGTCGTCTCGGGCGACGTGAGAGACAGTAAGAAAGCGCACGTAGCTCCAATGGCTCGCGCAACGGGGTCTGGTAGGCGAGGTAGACCTCGATATCATTGATCGGCTCGGACCGGCCAAGGGCTACACTCTGGCGCACTAGCGCGCTATTTCGTCCAGCGCCCCCAAACGGAATATGACACGGCCATGCTGGAGACCTGCTCAACCAGCCTGCGACGCCCTCGTGTAGCGGCAGGGGCCCGGCCTCCATCGGTTCAAACGAGAAAAGGATCTGCGAACCGGCATAGTCGTCGCCACGCATGACCGTCGTCAGATTGGTCTGCGACACCTCGTGCAATGATGACTGCGTCACCGTCGCGCGAAGCTCGTTGTTGCTCTGCTGGCATTGCCGTCAGACTCGCGCATGAAGCTCTGCAGACTATAGCGGTGCTATATTGGGATCTTGGCGAGCGAAATACCCTGTCTTCAGTCCGACGACAAGCGCGGCGAATCTGAAAACGGTACAGGCTTCGGGGGAAACTCTGATTGTCGAAGTGCGGTACGCGGCCAGCTCCACCGCTCGCCACTTCGATCGGACTATCATAGATGCCGCAAACGCTGCTTCCGATTTTTTCGAGCATCGCAACAAGACATATCGCCTCTCTGGATCTTCTACCTCAGCCTCTTGTCTCTGACTTTCTGTATGGATTCGATTCGCTAGCGGTCCGATAGTCATCCAGATTCCCGCCCAGAAACAGTACCTCCCGCTCCTCAGTTGGGGTATCGCTCACCCATGCTAGACTGGGTTCATCATTCTCAGTCCCGTCCTCAAGAATCCTGACGATCTCTTCGGCCGTCCAAGTGGTGACCCTCGGCACCGTGTAAGTGTGCAACTCGTTCGCGTTTTCCGCGATTGCTTTGGCGCCATACCCGTCGTCATCGTCCGGCGAAACGAGCAGTTGTGAAGCGTCCTCGGACAGTGATACAAAAGGTGAAGAATTGGTGTCCCCTCTCATGTGCTCTGCCGCTGCGCGACCCAGATCAAGTTGTTGGCCTCCCCAAATATTCCAGGGAGCGGCGTCGAAACGCAAAGCCGCCATGGAACGCAAATGGTCCAACGCGCTTTGACGGTCCAGCACATGTGGCTTGCAATGGCTGGCGTGGTCTTGAAAGCGCTGCAGCTCCGCGTACGACGATGCCACTACGTCGTCGTAAACGCGACCACTATCGACGCCGCTGGCTGACGGCCTGGTCGCGCTTGACCATTGTGCTGATCTTTGCGCAGCAAGTTCGATTTCTCTTCTGAGTTCCGCAACGTTTGCGCAGGTCAGCGTTGCGGCAAGCTGAGCGCGCGTTCTGACAAAGGATGCAGCTGCGCACCGCTCGTTCTCCTGGATAGACTGCGCTCTCACATTGCCTTCCGTCACAGTGCGGGTCGATCCAGCCCCGGGTGAAGCTGATGTTCGAAGGATTGGCTGAGGCTCTCTAAGCCGCCGCTCAAAGTCTGCTTGCCCTGTCTCTTCCTGTTGCGACTCGACGTAATTTGTCCGAGCCGCGGATGGGTCGACATTGTGAAATGGGTCCATTCCATTTTTCCTTTGGTAGCCTTATCGACATCAATCCAACAAAGTTGATCCGATTTGAGCGAGTCACGAGTCAGAAATCGAGACGCGCGCAAATGTCTGTAAAATGATCGGATCTGGTTTCTCGAACGGTTCGGTATGTTGAGGGGGGGGCAGGTCCTTCTCTTCCAGATTTTGGTGAGCCCATCAAACTTGGCCCTTGTCTGGATAGAGATGTTCGTATGCTAGAGGGCTTAGCTGTCGATCAGCTGACCAGCCTCATTGGTCGTCCGTGAAGAACCCAGCACTTCAGCTCGGGGCGAGGTGAAGTCGGAGGATGAGGTGATCAGCGCAGACCTCGAAGCGGCGCTGACAGCGCGCCGAGGCGCTCGGGGGAATGGCGTCGGCCGCCGCCCGCGGATAGTGTGCGTCAAAGTCACCCGGTTGTTGCTCCAATAGTCGTTGCTCGCGCAGGAGATCATAACGTCAATGAAATCTCGGCATGGGTCGAGTTGGGTCGTTTCGGCTAGATTTTTGCAAGGGGAGCTTTCGAGAAGCTGACGAGTGAGGAACGGTACGCACGTCCACCTCGCCCAATAGTTCGGATCCTCCCAGCCTTCTGCCATCACTCTGATACTACGTGGCTCGACGTAATCAACCTTCGCGTGGCCACAGGCCTCCATGGCAATTGGGCATGTCGAGCGATTCACGAAGTTGCGATAAATATCTTGCACTTGAGCTGGCCGCCAATCAGTTCGCTGGTTTCTATACGGGATCTTAGGTGACGAGGTTATTCAGGCGGCTGGTTCGCCGACATCCGAATCTGACGTCTGCAGTGAGCTTCGGCAACTGATCCGTGTCTTTGAGCTGCCCCAGATCCTTGACGCGGCGATCACACCATCAGCCTGGCGGTGGTCTGCACAACGAGCCCCTGGTGCGCACCGTGCGGTACTGCGCGGTCGCGAACACGCTGGGGTTCGTCGTGCAAGAGGCATCTTGAAGCCAGCCCAGCAGCATTCGCGATAAATCCCGATCCGGGATAGCCTGCTTACGTTACGCTGGCATCCATCTATACCAATGTCTATACGAGCTAGCCACGCGGATGATTGGCACGAAGCGCGCACGCAATCATTCTGCTCTTATGGCTATGTACACTCAAGCTTATCCCTTATGCGATGAGGCGCAGGAACGCACGTCTGAACTTGGTGCACCTACTGCCCTATATTCCCGTTTGATCGATGACCTCAGTCAGTTGAATTTCGCAGACGCGGATGACCGTCGAGCATTCCCTCCGACCCTGCACAGCGTATTGGCAAAGCATGGGCTATTCGGGCTCACGACACCAACAGAGCATGGCGGGCTAGCTCTTCCCCTGCAAGACGCCATCGACCTCATCTCCGCCACTGCGTCCTTCGACGTCTCGGCTGCCTCTACCCTCGTGATCCATAACTTCCTGGCCTTGCCCTGCATCGAAGCGGCACCGCATATCCCTGAACAGAGGCAGGTCATGCGGGGCGCAACACGCGGCGACCTTTGCGCTTTCGCTTTAACAGAGCCTGGAGCTGGCTCCGCCCCGCGACATATAGAGGCTTCGGCTTTCATGCACGAAGATAGAGTTCGCGTCTCTGGCCGCAAAATTTGGATCGGCCTCGCTGACTGGGCTCGTTGGATCGTTTGCTTTGCGCGCGCTTCCGGTCCCGATGCGAAAGGCCGGGTCGTTGGCGTATTGGTTGATAGGCAGGCTCCTGGCCTAAAGGTCACGCACGAGCATCGCACGCTCGGTCTACGCGGAATTATTCAGAATACCCTGGAGTTCCACGACGTCGAGCTGCCGAGTGCTTACGTGCTCTCTCGCGATCAGGACGGCTGGGGAGCGGCAGCATCCAGTATGAACCGCGGGCGCATCGGTGTGGCAGCCATGGGCCTTGGAGCGCTTGAACGCGCCATCCAGGTCGCAGCCTCATATGCAAGCCATCGTCGACTAGGCAAGCTGCGCATGCTCGAGAACAGCTATATCGAGCAGTTATTTGGACAGATGGTACTGCGGCGGGAAATCGTGAAGGCAATGCTGGCTGCATCCTGCCGACTTGTCTCAACGCAGGGCGCACCCAACGTCCACCTTGCGTCAGCAACGAAGGTTTTGTCGTCAGAGTGGTGCGGCCTCGTCGCTGATCAATGCGTCCAACTGCTGGGCGGACGTGGTTACGATGAGGGAACGCCTGTCGCTAAGATCTATCGAGACGCACGCATTCTCCGCATCTTCGAAGGTCCGACCGAGACGCTGCTATCACATCTCGGCCGCTGCCTTCTCTCTCGAGCCACACGTGACGAAATAGCCGCTCTCTTTCGGTCTCTCGGTGCGGCACAAGTCCACGCTGCTGCAATTGAGGATCTGTCTGGGCTCAATGAGACAGACGGCGCCGTACTCGTCTATGCGGGTTGGCTCACCACACTCGGACTGGCACAAGCTGTCATGTCTGCCGGTTGCTTCTCGGCCTCAGATTGTTCGGCGGCCGCAGCGGACCTGGTCAGTTCCGAATTAGCGATTCTCCGTACTCGCGCGCCGAAGCGGCTATCTTTCGAAGACCGCATTCGCGCTCGCCGGACTCTGAATACCTTCCTTCACGACGCGGCTTCTTCCATCCGCTCACCAGTCCTCACGGACGATTACCTCAAATTGGTGCAGTATGTCTGACATCCCAGATGGCAAGGGGAGCGAGGGAGGCCGGCCGAAGACGACTTCGGCCTCGTTTGACCAGGCTGTCTGCCCGAAACGTTAAAGACATGAGCGCCTTCGCTGAGGCGTGTCGAATGGCGAATTTGTGCAACAGCTTGCTGCACTATTGCCTTGGGCCAGAACGTCCGCCCGCTTGACGCAGTCAAGGCGCCGACGCGCTTGATACGCTCGCCACCGGGACGGTCAGCCGACTATTGGCATCATCCAGGACGATACGCGAAGAGGGAGCTGCTCCAAATCTGCGCAAGCCCCTGCTCGCGCGCTTCCCATCCAGATTGTCGCGCTATAAGTGGACGCTTTCGACCGGGTACGTGGAACCCGGGAGCGGCAGGCGCTTCGACCGCCCAAGTTCGCGGTGGCCCTCTCACATGCCAAGGCAATCGGCGCCAAACTGCTCATTGCGAAGCTTGACCGGCTCACCCGCAACGTGGACCCGCTTCGGTCGCTGATGGCCATAGTCGAGCCAACCGGGTGTTCTGCAGCGACGCTCGTCAGCTAATTGACAGGTAGGCCTGCTAACGGCAGCACGCTTCCGCGTTGACGGCCTTTCCGGATTTATCCGGTCAACGAAACGGCAGGAAGCAATCGTCGGCGGAAGTTCGAAGATGATGTCAAGCACGATCGATCTTTCGGCGGCGCCACAGTGCACCCAAATATTTCTCCGAGAATCTTGGGAAGTCTCATAGTTCGAGGCCACGGTCTGCGAGCACACGGTGCATGACCTCGCGTTTGATCTCGCCGGCGATTTCGTTTCGGACTTGGGCTCCGAGCACCCGCTCGGCATCCAGGTCGCCGAGCAGGTTATGCTCGGCCAGTCGCTGATCCAGGCGGTTTTGAAACTCCTCGCCCATGGCTTCGACGAGCCGGTCTGGCATCGCCGCATGTTCGTCCGGAGCGATACGCTCTAGCACCGTCTCCCACGGTTACCAGCGGGTTGCCATGTAGTCGGTGAATTGGTTCGCTTCCTGCTCTCGAATCAAGTCCAGCGCCCGCGCAGCATCATCCGGAGTTACGTGAGAGACCCCCAGGAAGCGCATGTCAGGGGCGACGTGACTGAGCTCGAGCGGGGTGCGCAGCAGATGTTGATAGGCCAGGTAGACTTCGACGTCGTCTATGCTCGGGTCGGAGTTGACCCTGTCGCGCGCGATCCGGTCCAGCGCCTCCAAGCGGAACGCAACACGGCCATGTTGGATCAGTTCGGCAAGCCGATCGTCATATACCCCGGCCTCGACGTCAGCGTTAAGGCGCGCGGTCCGCATACCGTTCCAGTGCAAAGTAACACGATCCTCGCAGCTCTCATTGGCCTCGGAAGCCTGTGCGAAAAACAGCTCGCGCAATCTCGGATTGGTCGTCGCCTGCCGCAGATCATCAGCCACTGCCTGCCGAAATGCGTCATTGCGGTAGTTCACGGTTCCTCGTAGCCTCTCTAGAAACCGTGCGTAGTCCTGGGCGCCTGGCTCATCCGCAAAGTGCTGCCATTCGGCCAGTGCCGCCGGGTCGTCCCCGAGCCAGTTCGCGGCCGCCTCGTCCAGAGACGGCTGCGCAAGCCGCGGTAACGCCTCAGCCGCCAGATGAGCGAGGACGGCGGCCGGCAGTGGGTTATCCCCGAACTCGAGGTTCGCCAAATGCGGGTAACTAAGTAGAAGGCCCTCAAGAAGCCCCTCAGGCAGGCTGGTCAGGCGGTTACCGCTGAGATTGAGCGATTGAAGCCAGCTCGGAAGGGGTTCGGGAAGGTCGGTCAATTGATTGCCGCTGACGTCGAGCTCGATGAGCCCCGATGGGAGGGACGGCAGGTCGGTCAGCTGATTGCCGCTAATCGCGAGCGAGGAGAGTGTGCTCGGAAGAGAGGCGGGCAGGCTACTTAGCTGGTTGTTATTTGCGCTCAGGATTTCGAGCTGAGCCGGCAGAGTGGCCGGCAGACTGCCCAACATGTTATCGCTCACGTCCAGCTCAACGAGGCTCGCCGGAAGGGTGTCCGGCAAACTGGTCAAACGGTTGTGGCTGATGAGAAGTTGTCGGAGACCGGGCGGGAATCCAGCGGGCAGGCTGCTCAGCTCGTTGTGGGTGGCGCGAAGTTGCAGCAACCTTCGCGGCAGGGCGGCGGGCAAAGCGGTCAGGGACAGGGATGACAAATCCACCGAACGCGAGCCGATGTTGTTTGAAGCCCTAATTCGTGAAACCCCCCGTTGCCGATCCTCGGCTTCGCCCAGCCCCTCCTCGCCAGCCCAGTCTCTCAGGATTCGCTCGCGCGAGGAGGCGGAGGTCTGATACCCCGTCAAGGCTTCGACCCAATCCGCCACGGCTCGGGTGGAGCCGCCGAGGTAACTTTCCTGCGGCCCCTCTTCAAACGTGTTCGGGGAAGAACCTGCACTCCGCTGTGCCTGTCCTGCGTCCATCAATTTCTCCATCGTCAGAACTAAAGAATACGCTTGCCGCTTCTCAAGGGCCGCCAAGCAGGTGGTCCTGCAGCAACGATCAGTCGAGAGTCAGTGCACGTGCGGCCGCGCTCCCGCTCCCGATTAGAGCCGGCACAGGTTCACACGAAGCCCAACGCCGCAAATGGATCGATACTGCTGCGGCCGCTTGGCGCTCGACTTTCATCAGCGGATCAAATAACGCGGGCCGGGCCATGGAGACCCTTCGGCCCGCTCAAGAGCGATGTGCAAGTGACGGCGTGGCAGAAATGGTGATCGATCGAACGGCACGCAGCGGGAGCGATAAACCCTGCCGAAGACACTCACAGCATAGTCTCGCAGGCTTGGGACGATCCAGTTGTGCATTGCCGGGCCTTGCTCACGACGCGATGTGGCCCGGCCTAAGCAAGGGAGTTGCTGGTCGACATGGGGTCGGAAGCATACGTTCTTTCAGCACGGGTTCCCGCAGGTGCGCTCGGACCTGAGCCACTGGCGCCAACGGCTCTGCGACGAGCTAGAGCCGTTGCCGTCTGAGAGCTTGCTGGATGCTGCGTGGCGTCGTCACAGCAGAGCCAGCGTTGGTCAGTGTCTCTTGACCCGTTGAGCGGACGCGCAGCAAATTATCAAAGACCTCGCATGGAAGGCACGCCAAGACAACTGCAGTTGCGGCGGTGGCAAGCGAGTTGCTCGGCTTCATTTTGGCGGTATGCCAAAACGTTAAGCCAGTTGAAGGTAACTCCGGCGATCCCTCCAATCCGGCTTCGCGCCAAAGAACGGAAATCGCATTGCCCGAGGGCATGGGGTGCGGTGTGGAGACCCCTCCGGCAAGTCAAAGGGCGAGCATCGATCCCCGCAGCCAGAACGAGGCAGGCCACGGCGCATGGTCACGACTGGATAAGCGCAGGTCACCTCACGGCCCGTGGATCCTCATTTTGAGGTCACGGTCCAGTCGTTGAAATTGAAGTTCATTCCGCCTGGGGACGAGGTGATCTCGACGCCGTATTGGACGCTACCGACGTTTATGTCGCCAAAGTAGCCCTTCGACTTGATCCACTCCAGGATACTCTTGATGTCCACTGTCCCACTGTTGGTCTTCGAAGTGCGAAGGAGTGAGATGACCTTGTGACCATTGAAGCCTTCAAACACGTTCCAAGTCGCCCCGCCTGCATCGATATTTCGATAGACCGGGATCGCCGCCCGCGAAGGAGAGTAATGATATGAAATGGGCTTTACGTTGCCGCCGCCGTCCGAGTTTCCGGTGTAGTTTGTCCATAGCATTATCTCATACTGGTTTGAGCTGTCCCAGATATCGTAGGCAACGTCCCAGGCGCCGCCGGCAGGAACACCCTGATTGAAGCTCGAGCGTAGCGTGTTGATTGAACTCAGCGGCTTCCCGACATTGAAAGCCTGGTGCGGATAGCTCTTGATTCCCCCGGTATTAGGCTGGTTCGACCACACGCCCCACTGGTTGACCGCACGCACAGAAATCGTCTGAGGTCCGGCGCCCGCGCCCCATACGTCGTTGTTCCAAGCGTAGCCATCGCGTGAGAAGTTCCCGTATGGAGCGCTCGAACTCCAGATCGGAGCCTTTCCAGGCGTGGCAGACGATGACCTGGCTTCATTCAGAGCCTGCCCAAATAGAAGACTATGATCCTCCTGTGCGCCAATATACCGCGTTGGCGCCGCTGGCGAGCCGGTACCGCTTATCCGATTGGAATCCATATTGCCCTCCTCGCTGTTATGAGAACTAAGCTTCTCGCCGATCCGCCCAGCGGGTACCCCAAGGTTTGTGACCAGTTCAGTCATGGACGGCATCGACACCTAGAGACCAGGTTCGAATGCTAGGAAGGTTGGCTTTCGAGAAGCTGACTAACGCGAGGAGAAGGGTGAGCCCCCGCTGCTGGGTCTGCCGTCTCGGATGACGGCAGGCTGGCTGAGAGGCGTTCTGGACTCTGTTGGTGCGACGAGCGCGCTCCTCGACTCCGACAAGCACCGGCACCTCAACCCTCGGTTGCGCCTGGGCAATCGTCGGCGAAAGCCCCTGATTTCAGGCCGGAGCAACGACTAAGGACGCGGCGGCGGGACGAGACAGGATTTGCCGCAACAGAAGCCTGAGCCAGCGCGTGCGGCGGCGGAAGCGTCGCCGACGGCAACTCGGGTTGAGCCGTGCCGCATCTGGACCCATTCATCATGCGTATCGTACGGATGCGCCAGACATTGCATCAGCATAATATGGCTCTGACTGTGTCCCGACGCACCGCCAAATGGACTGAAGGAGCAGAGCGCCGGGGCGACCGTGCTCCGCCCTGGTGCGGTCGTAACCGCTCGACACATGCCTGCCGTCATCGCGGTCGCCAAACGACACGCGAGCACGGTCGCTGGCCGTTCCACTTGAGAGTCTCTCGCGGCTGCGTCGCGCTCAGTCAATTCGGTGCTCGGATATCGCTACGGAAACAGTCCACGCGTGTCCTTTGCACCACGGACCCGCTCCACACCAATTGCCATAGCGGCGCTCCGGTTGAAAATCTTGTCTCGCCTGCTTCGCGACAATACGCGCTCAAACGCGCGATCGAGCACTTGGTACTCTCGCCGCATCACCTCTTCCTCCTCCCAGAACAATCGCTGAAGGTCCTGCACCCATTCGAAGTAGCTGACCACCACACCTCCTGAGTTGCACAAAATATCCGGGATCACAAAGATCTCCTTCTGACGCTTCTCGAGAACTCGATCGGCCTCTGGCGTGGTCGGACCATTCGCTCCTTCAGCAAGTATCCGGCAACGCAGGTTACCGGCAATTTTGCCGTTGATGACCCGTTCCACGGCGGCTGGAACAAGCACATCGCACTGCAACGTCAGCATCTCCATTGAGTCCAAAGCAAGTTCGCTGGAGTAGCCGTTCAGGCTCCCTCGCGAGGCTGCATGCCTGACCAACTGGGGAATGTCGAGGCCCGCGGGCCGATATAGCGCGCCGGTGTGATCGCTTACCGCAATCACTTTCACACCCATATTGTGCAGTTCGAGCGCGGCGATCGAACCGACATTTCCGAACCCCTGTACGACCGCGGTTGCACCACTGAGACGGATCTTAAGCTCATCTGCGGCACGATGAACCAAATGAGCGACGCCTCTGCCTGTGGCTTCACGACGTCCCAATGTTCCGCCGGCGCTGACGGGCTTTCCCGTCACGATTTCCGTGACTGTTTGCCCTTGATACATAGAGTAGGTGTCCATGAACCAGGCCATGATCTGCTCGTTGGTTCCCATGTCGGGCGCCATCACATCTGTATGCGGTCCAACGAACGGAATCATCTCCTGCATATAGCGACGCGAAAGCACCTCAAGTTCGCGCTTGGACAAGCTTGAGGGATCGACGTTGATTCCTCCCTTCGCGCCACCATAGGGCAATCCGACCAGTGCGCACTTCCAGCTCATCCAGATGGCGAGTGCCGCAACTTCGCCGAGATCAACGCTTGCAGCGAAGCGCGTACCACCTTTCGTTGGGCCAAGCGTTAGGTGATGCTGCACGCGATAGCCCTCGAAGACCGCCATCGTGCCGTCATCACGATGAATCGGACAAGAGACCGTGACCGCGCGCTTTGGCATCAGTAGCCGAGCTCTCGCGTCCTGCGGTATGCATAGATAATCTGCGATGACCTCGAATTGCTTCACGGCCATGTCAAAGACAGGTCCACGGTATGCCGTCACGTTCGCTTCCCTAGGATGAAGATTGCATGGTGGATCAAGCAACGGTGTCAGTATTTCGATTCTCGAATACTTTCATTCCACCTGCGATAGACCCGCTCTCCGCGGCCTCAACAATCGTTGGTCCCGCAGCTCCAATCGAGATCGATCTCTTGCGCCATCTTGCGTTCGGCGGAGCTCGTTCGCTAGCATCGCCGCCTGAGACGGGTTAGAACCCGCGCCAGACACACTGGCACGAAGCCATTCGGTAGGCGACAGCAAACTCCACCAATCACCGCACACCTGTGTGAGTTTGATATTGGACAAGTCCCGCGACATGGAATGTGTCGGCTCCGTCTGATCGAGAGCGCAGTTCACCACGCATCTCGCGGCGCAGAACATTTCGTACACCGCTGGCAGGGTTATATTGACAGATTGTGCTCGCAGTTGGATGCGCACTTTGTACGAAACGGACCAATGCGATCGTTCTACGCCCGCCTTCTTCTCGTGGCATAGCGCGCCTTCATCGTCTTCAGCGATCGCCGGACGTTGTGGGACAAGTTGCGACAGGTGGCTCGAGGAGCAAAAGCGTACGCGAGAGCGCGATCGGCGCTTCCCTGTTGCATCTTCGTTGCATCATGTCGTGATAGGAGATTGCAGATATCACGCCGGTAAGGGTGCCG
Source organism: Bradyrhizobium sp. ISRA464 (assembly GCF_029910095.1). Lineage (NCBI taxonomy): Bacteria > Pseudomonadati > Pseudomonadota > Alphaproteobacteria > Hyphomicrobiales > Nitrobacteraceae > Bradyrhizobium > Bradyrhizobium sp. ISRA464. The sequence goes on from NZ_CP094526.1 coordinate 6,295,266, forward strand.
CTTCGCACGCCGCCATTATCATCGTCTGCGTCACAGGCGATCGACGCAGCGCTTCACGCATGCCAGACTTTTGAGCGCGGCATCGCGCCGGGAACATCCTTGTGATCCGCACCCGACTCGAATCATGGTAGATCATCACGAACCGATATGATCGATCGAGCCAAAGTCCAGATGCGTAGCGCTGCCGACGGCATCACGGCGCCGCTTCGGCACGCGACCTTCCGGCGCATCTGGCTTGCGAGCCTCCTCTCGAATCTCGGCATCCTGATTCAAGGTGTTGGTGCGGCTTGGGCAATGACGCAGATGACGTCCTCGGCCGACAAGGTCGCATTGGTGCAGACCGCACTGTTGCTGCCGGTGATGCTGATTTCGTTACCAGCCGGCGCGATCGCCGATATGTATGACCGTCGCATCGTCGCACTGATCTCGCTTGGCATCGCGTGCGCCGGCGCAACCGCCCTCACCGTGGTCGCCTGGCTTAGTCTAGCCACACCGAACCTCTTGCTCATGCTTTGCTTCATCGTCGGCAGCGGCATGGCGCTGATGGGACCGGCTTGGCAATCGTCGGTTGGCGAACAAGTGCCGTTGGAAGCGCAGCTGCCTGCGGCAGTCGCGCTGAACGGCATCAGCTACAATATCGCGCGCAGCGTAGGTCCGGCGATCGGCGGCGTCGTGGTGGCGACTGCGGGCGCAGTGGCCGCATTCGCGCTTAACACGTTGCTCTATCTGCCGCTGGTAATCGCCTTGTTCCTTTGGAAACGCAGCAGCGCGCCCTCACGCCTGCCGCCTGAAGGGTTCAGCCGCGCGATAGTGTCCGGTGTGCGCTACATCAGCAATTCGCCATCGATCAAGATTGTGCTCGTCCGCACTTTGGTGACCGGCGTCGTCGGCGGCGCAGTCACCGCGCTGATGCCGCTGGTGGCGCGCGACCTCTTGCATGGTGACGCTCAGACCTACGGCATCATGCTCGGCGCCTTTGGCCTGGGCGCGGTGGTCGGCGCACTGAACATCACCGAGATCCGCAAGCGGATGAGCGGCGAGGCCGCAATCCGCGCCTGCGCGCTGACGATGGGCGCGGCGATCGCCGCGGTCGCGCTCAGCCGCGAAGCTGTGTTGACCGCGGCGGCACTGGTCCTGGCCGGGGCCGTCTGGATGATGGCGTGGACCGTGTTCAACATTGGGGTGCAGTTGTCGGCACCGCGCTGGGTGGCCGGACGCTCGCTCGCAGCCTATCAGGCGGCGAGCTCAGGCGGAATTGCCGTCGGCAGCTGGGGTTGGGGTCATCTAACCGACGCGGCAGGGGTCGAAACTGCGCTCATGGTGTCGGCCGCCTTGATGCTGGCCTCTCCACTGATCGGCCGTTGGCTGCCCATGCCCCGCGTCGGCGCGAGAGGAGAAGAAGCCGCGCTTGTCGGCGATCCCGAGGTACGTCTCGCCTTGACCGGGCGTAGCGGACCGCTCGTCGTCGAGATCGAGTATCGGGTTGCACAGGAGAATGCGCGAGCGTTTCATAATGTGATGCAGGACGTGCAACTGTCACGCCAGCGCAACGGGGCCTATGGCTGGTCGATCGCGCGCGACATTGCCGATCCCGAATTGTGGACCGAGCGCTATCACTGCCCGACCTGGTTCGACTACTTGCGCTGGCGCAACCGCTCGACCCAGTGGGAACGTGAATTAGAGCAGCGGGCCATTCGTTTCCATATCGGCCCTGCGCCGGTACGCGTCCGCCGCATGTTGGAGAGGCCGTTCGGCTCAGTCCGTTGGAAGGACGACACGCCCGAACTGGGACCCGCGATAATACGGCCGCAAGCTCGGCAAAGGCACCAATAGCCGGCCGCCCCGGCCGATCGGGTGGACCAGCTTGCTGAGAGTTGAACCGTCTGGGACACTAAACAGCCGAACACCGATTTTCCCGCAGGTTCCACAGCGAGTTCAAAGGCTGGCCATCGGCCCGCGATCGGGTCATTGGTCTCAGCTTCGCCTGGCGTGCCGATCAACATTCGACAATCGCCGCATCAGATCCTGCCTTTTTCGGAAGGCTCTCAAAGAGCCTGCCTGCGCCAAAGTTCAACGAACTTCAGTCCAATGGCGCAGCGAAGATGCATGATGTCCTCGAAGAAGCAGGAATAGTGCATCCGGAATCAGTTATCGGTTTTATATCAAAGTGGGCATTGGAACTACCGCTCCTGGCTTGTCTAATTGTGCAATCGAGGGTGATTGATGCGCAATCATGACCTTGTCTCCGGCAGCCTTCTCGCACTGACTGCGACCAGCTTCGCGCTGCTCTGTTCGAGCCTGCTCGTCCTTGCCTTCATTTAGCCGGACGTCCTGATTGTTTTACACGCGCCGTGAAGGCGAACCACCGCGCTCCACGGGGCCCAAAGCCGGCAAGGACTTTGATGCCGTCGTTGTCCGAGGGAAGCTGAGAACGTCGCGTTGCACGTGCAGCCTACAGCCAGGACAGCGGACACAACTGCGTGCATATGCATGTCTGGGTTCGTCGAGGCGCATGAGGCACGTAGACTGTCCTGGACGACGTCGCATAAGCGCCCTTCTTTCTGCGCGATCGTCACGAGCTTCGAATGGCTCACCCCTCGGTGGAAATGGATCATTGCCGCGCTGATCGGCGCAGCCGGCCTCATATCAAGGGCCGCAGAGAATGTCCGCTGTCGACGGTCGTGGTTTGACCGCTCACCGTCGTCAACCTAACCATCCGATTTCAGCGGTGACGGTCATGGGTCAGGTAGAAAAACGCTTCAATTTGAGTCCGCGCCGGCCGCATGGCGAGTACGGCCGCATTGCGCATAGACGAAACAAAAGACAGCCTTGTGGTGATTGCGGGCGAAGATCAGTTGCCCTGTGGTCACGCGGTTTCTTTTGGCCAAATACATCTGTCGAGCTGCTTGTCGGATGGTGAGGATACCGTCTCGCATTGCATCTCGCGCTTCAGGCGCTCGCGCATTTCCTTGCCGGCCTTGAAGGACGGAAGGCGCTTCTGGTCAATGTGAACGTTCCGCCCTGTTCGTGGGTCGCGGCCCGTGCGAGCCCGGCGTTGCTTGACCGAAAATACTCCGAAGCCACGCAACTCGACCCGGTCGCCGCGCACGAGTGCGTCGACGATCTCGTCCAGGATTGCGCTTACGATTTTCTCGACGTCACGCTGATAAAGATGCGGGCTGCGGTCGCTGATGCGCTGAACGAGCTCGGACTTGATCATCGACGCGGGTATCCACTCTATTTTGCGAGAGGCCGCCATATCTGCGAAAGCGTCGGCAACTGTCAAGCATGCCAGGCAGATCGGGCGACGCTTGAGACACCCGCCATTGTCACTGTCAAATTTGGCAGACTACGGGAATTTGTCCTCGTCCTAGACGAAACCAGCGCCTGCCATACCTCGCTGCTCGGCGCTGGGCGGCCGACGAGTTTCGGCGCCGTCCGGATCGTACCAGCGTTGGTGCCCTTGCAGGCCAGCGCGAGATCAGTGCGGACCTCGAGGCAAGACTGTCCATGGCCGAATAAAAGCACCTCAGATCAAAATGAGGATTATTGACGAAAACACGCCGTCACCAACGAAGGACGACCCAGGACTTTCACGATCGGCTTATAGAAAACGGTCGCGCAGATGTAGGCAATAAGACGCAAAGGCAGCGATTGGCAAGATCGCGACATGTCAGCATTCGCTCAGTGGTCGGATGGCGTCTCCTCTGGAACAGCAAAGCCGGCCTTTACGCGATCCAACACGACCATCATTTTGACCCTCGATGTCCTGGTTCCAGAGAGAGTGCTGGTGAACTGCTCGAATTCTCCCATGATGCGGGCCGTATTATATAGGACGAAATCCGCCTCGCCGGATTATCGAGGTACATCGGCTCCTGCTGAGGCCGTTCGCTCTGCGCCAATCGTCCAACCAGCGCCCGCGTTGCGTCCACGACATGGACGCCGCAATCATCTGGTCATTGACGATTCCGAGGACGGTTTCTCGCCGATCGTGCTCGGCCCGGGCCGCAACGTCAGTCGATACCGACGGCTTTTGCCGAACCTCGGGCAAACACGGAACCTTCTTGAGCCAGGCAGGACAAATTGAGCTCCTGAACGCGCTCTTTCGGCGGAACCCATCGGCTCGCTCCATAGGCTTGATCACCACCAGGAAACCATGACGTTCTGACGCACGGCCGCGGAGATAGAATTGATCGACCGCGTATCGAATATTCAGGCGATGTGGGCGCGTGGACTGCGCCGTTGCCGCGATCTTCCACGAGCTCGCCGAGATGCCTTACCCCTCATCGGCGGGATTTTACCAAGGGCACATTCGGGCTCTGGAGTGTTTGTGTCGACGACTGACGGCCGCTCGTGGCTCTCCATGTATTCCAGCACGCCACGCCCCTTCTCCGTGATGTGCCATCCGAACGAGTAGCGTTCGACAAGCCTCATGGAAAATATACTCAGATCAGGTACCCTGGCAGCGAGGCGCTTGGTGCGCTCGGACCAATCTTGGCCGCTCGTGGCCAGAATGGCAATGTCGCGCTTGAGATCGTCGAGCTTGGCGAGGCCATTCGGATAGCTAACAAGCAGCTTCAAAATGGTCACCTGAAGATTCATGGACCACTACAGGGCAACGAGAAATAGGCGAGCTTCTGAAGCAGGCCGACACATGGGACGTCACTCAAAAAGTATGGAGCGCAATGTGCCTCAACTGCTTATGCGGAACAAGCCCATCCGAAGACGGCGCGAGCGTACGCCTCGGACATAGTGCGCGGATGAGCTCTCGCCTGTGAGAAGCGGCCGCCTTGAAATATTCGAGCGACCGCCAGTTCAAGGGTCTTGAATCGCACGTGGCGTCATATTGTAATATCTGAAACCAGATCAACCGACGGGGAAACCCGGCCGTCTGGGACGATCGCGTAGATCCGGCGCGACGAATTTCACCTCGTTGGCCTGCAGATCCTTTGCCGCGCCTGAGGCGAGGCAAAGACGGTCGATGCCGTTGATCGATGCAGGGTCGCAGGCGGCGCCGGGAATCAATAGTCGCGCGCGAGATCGCTCGACAGGAGCATGGCGGGTCTGATGCTGGACGAAGATGGGTCGTGCTGACTGCCAAGTACCGTTAGGACTGAAGATTGCGCCGATTGCAACCATTCAAGCGCGACGGTCGGGATTGAAGCGAGGATGCGCCATCAAAACCAATCGTGCACCATCTCGCTCCTCTTCGCAACGTGCCGCATAGAAGCTGGCAGGGTCGATATCACAAAACGAGTACCCTGTGGTTCACGGTCGGCCACGATGCGAACATTGGATGGCACGCCTGTCGTGCCCAAAAGCGGCGATCGTTCTAAAATCGCGTGTTCTTGAGCAGCACATCGCCTTCTACCGCGCCCGGATAATGGGTTGCCACTTCGAACGAAGGCAACAGCTCAAGAATGGCCTGCAAGGATAGCTGCCCTTCGTAGAGCTCCCGGTCGCTGTATTCTGTATAAATAAAGCGCGTATTGCTGAAGGCCTTTCTGCCGCCCGCGATCACATCGGACTCTGCTCCCTGCACGTCCATCCAAATGAAATCGATCTTGTCCAGCTTCGCTTCGCTACACCAGTCGTCCAGCCGTCGCGTTTCAACCGAGAATGGCTTGTCAAACCGGACCCACCCGTACTCGGTCAGATGGTTTTTGGGCCGGCGTATCGAGCCCGAGAGATCCCATTCCTTCGCCTCTCCCTCCCCATTGCTTGGGTGGAATTCGATCGTTCCATTTCGATCGCTGATCGCGACCTCAAACAGCCTCACCTTGTCGAGGCACGGCCCCAGGTTGTTCTTGAAACGAGCGATCGCTCGAGGGTCCGGCTCAAAGCAATAGAGCTGCGCCTGCGGGCACAGCTTGAGAAAATGTTTCGTATCGGTGCCGTCGTTGCAACCGATGTCCAGGATGACCGGGTTTGGCTTCTGGAGAAGCGAAATAATGTGCCGGTGCACTTCTGCGGAAGACATGGGCTCTTTTCCCATCGGCGTGGAGGTCCATTGATACCTTGTCCGAAAAGCGCAATTACACGGCAGCTCTCCACGCACAACGTATATCAACGTATATTGTAGATATCCCGAAACTGGCCATGGTTCAGGGCGTCGCTAGCATCGATGGTGCCACTCGCACGCGAGCCTGGCGATCTACTGCCCACCGGAGGGTCAACGCTCCAAGAACCGAAAACGGTGGCAGCGAAGGATCGCGTCTCGAGCACATCAGATGATCTCGAATCTCTGCAAGAAGAGCGTTCTGCACGCCGGCGCGCTCGATACTCTCGGCGGAATGATGATGCGGATCTCCTTTACTGCAAGCAAAAAGGCTGATGACGTCAATACTTGACGAGATTCGACGATTGGCTTGGACTGCCAAGGCGTCCGCGTGCTGCTCGCTGCAGGCAAGCCATCCGGTGTCTGCAGTCCGCCAAGCTGTCTGCTGCGCGACATTTGCCGCACAAGGAATGTCGGTATTTCTCAACATTTGCAATGGCCCAAATCCTGCTTCTTGTTCGAGACCAAGAAGATCGAGGTGAAGTCATCTGCCTCGACACCACATTCAACCATCGCTCGCCAGATATGAATTGATGCATCTTTTTCCCACCTTCTTCATTGCGCGTGTCTCGGCTCCTTCGAGATCAGACTGGCGTCGCTGCAGGTCTTTCTATCGACAACGAAGACGCACCGCTGGGCGTGACTGAAGAAACCGGAGAACCTGCAGGTCTATCCCATCGCTTCACACTCCGATCACGGATGCTCGTTGACGCGGCATCTTCGTGGCCGGCGCCATTGACGGCTGGCGGTCCGGCCTCAACAGCAACCGATCACCAAAATCCGTCCGACGGCCGCTTGCCGGACCTTCGTCGGCCCCAACCACCAGCAGACGCCGGCGGCAGCGCCTGTTGCCGACGCCGGCTGCGAACAATGCCAAGCAGCGAGCACTTTCTTGATTGAACGATTGGGGGCCGCAAGCCGCTGGACGCTCACCGCTGGGGCCGGCTGTCTGCTGACATCGAACCTGAAGTTCCGATCCATGATAAAGAAGAGAGGGCGATAGAAGAATGAAAGGGGATCTCATACTCGTTGGGCTTGGTCCCTACGCCCGGGCGAAGTACATTCCTCTGATCGAGAATGCCGTCGCCGGCAGGCTGGCGTCGGACTTTCATGTCGTTGAGCTTGAGAGCGCCAGAGATGGCGTGAATGCCTTCTTTCGGAGTCGCGCATGCAAGCCGGCGAGCGTCTCATACGTCCCCGATCTGCGCCGATACGGAATCTGGTACTCCCGTGATGGGGAGGACGTTCTCAAAGCCAGAGCAACTCCAGCCACGAAAGTAATCATCTCAACGGAACCAAAGGCTCATCTAGGCTACCTCCGAGCGGCTCTCGGACTTGGCCTCGATTGTCTGGTCGATAAGCCCGTCATACTTCCCATGACTTCGTGTGGGCGCCCTGCAGCCAACCGCATCGTTGATGCAATCACGGAGCTGAAGGAGATCTGCAGGCGCACAGGCGGCCGTTGCGCCGTAATGACGCCTCGCCGTTACAAGCCGTCTACGAACTGATTGGACGGTATGCGCGCCACGCTTCTCGCAAGCTCGGTACCCCGGTCACGTATATTGGTATCGAGCATCACGCGGGGGTATGGAACACCGAGGAGGAGATACTCTGCCGCGAAGACCATCCCTACCGGTACGGCTACGGAATGCTTTGTCATTCCGGCTATCACTACATCGACGTTCTTTCCGGCATGCTGGCTCACAACGAGGATAACTTTGGGGGCCTCGCGATCGAATTGGATATCCACCGGGCGACGGCGGCCGACCAGGTCCGGCAGATCGGCCCGGACGCGGTGCGCAGGCTTCGGGGCGAGGCACCAATTCCTGGACTGTCCCCCACTCCGACGTTCTGGGGCGAGACTGACCTCGTCTCAGCTGGAGCCGCACGCCGTAGTGGAAGCCGCGAAACCGTTTGCCTTTTCCGGCTCGACCTCCTGCAGACCAGCGTATCACTTCGCAATTGGCGCCAGCTGCCAATCAATGTCTACAACAAGAATGGGCGGCACACCTTGGAGGCTATCCGCTTGAACATCGGTCCGTTCGCTGCGATCGAGGCTAGAGTTTTTCAGCGGATGCATTCGGACAGAGACGGTGGTCCGCGGTCCGCCAAGGAGGCGCATATTATGCTTTGGCGGAATGGCGGCTTCCTCGGCCGATCCGCTTTGCGGGAGAGGGTCTATTCAGCACGCGATACCCTCGTCGAAAACGCCGACCTTGGCGCTAGCCGCAAACGACTGTTTAACGATTGGCTTGGAGGCCGCAGCGGCAAGAGCGCCCTCGAGTCGCACACCCGAACGATCTCACTCTTCGCTCGCTATCTGGCGGCGCTCACAACGGATCCGGCTGATTCCACCGCATCACTCACGATTGACGATGTCTCGGCGTGACATTCGTCCAAGTTGAGTTCGGCGTGCTCTGGCCCGTTCCGCAACGTTGGCGCGAGAATTATCGAACCCGGAGGATACCAATTTTCATTGTAAGCCGGCAGGCCCACCGGGTGCGGCCCCGCATTGGCGGGGGATGTCCGTCCCGAATGGACTGCCATATGATTGGAGCGTTCATGAAATTCGTATTTGCCTTCGCCCGGTCGCTGTAGCTGGCGGCCGGGCTTTTTGGGCCGGTCTTCCAGCGGGACGATCAGGCCAGACGCCCGTCCGCGATGGGCCACTTCTTCACAGTTGCCGCCGCTTGCGCCGCGCTGGCAGGCACGCATAACTGCGTAGGCTGGGTGTCAATCCAGCGTGATGGATGAACGCCGGCACCAGAGAACCGAGAGAGAGTCGCCTGAAGGCGAGGCTGAGCGACTGCAGGATAGCGAAGTCACCGCTTGCCGACTGGATTTGACGCCGACTTCGCTGCAGCCCGTCGCGTCGGAGGCCTGAGGGTGGCGAACCAAATTCCTCGCGGCCATAGCAGCTCCCACGCCGGTGGCCGCCCAGTCTGCCCGATGATCGACGACGAGCAAGCGAGAAGCAGCCCTCATGCGCAGTCCGGCCCATTCCTCCTATAGCTCCACGAAATGTCGACGGTTTGCTATCCGTGCGAGCCGCGGCGAGGGTCAGCTTCCCGGTATTCCGGCAACCGATACACAATCGGGAACAGAGCCACATCCCTTGAATGGCGGCACATCCCGTCCCGCCGATCATCGCTAGCCAGAGTTGTGGAGGCGGGTCGTCACCAGCGCATCCGCGGTCAGATCACGCACTGCCTTGGCTGTCGCCAACACCGCAAGGTCGGCGAACGGCTCGATGACGATGACGATCACATAGGATGCGGCGAAAGTTACGATGTTGGAAAGGTTCGCCGCGCCAAATCCGGCGCCATACAGGGCCCAGAAGGCCACCCACGCCACGATACCCGACTGATATGCGGTCGATAGCGCCAGCGTTTGCGAGTATCGGAGGTCGACATAAGCGGTGTTGCGGGAAACGATACGCTGGGCAAGCGCCTGAATCGCGAGCAGCGGGACCAAGAGTGTGGTTACGTTCATGCCATATTGCGGTAGGTCGGTCGGCACGAAGCACAGGCCTTGCACCAGAAGGCCGAGCGCCAATCCGAGCGCAGCTGGCGCTGCACCGAACAACAAGAACAGCGTCGAGCCGAGGATGAAGTGCACTTCGGACACCCCGACCGGAAAGTGCGGCAAGATCTCGAAAAACGTGAAGACGAGCGCAGTCGCCACGCCCGTCCGCACCAGAAACGACGCGATGCCCTTTTCACGAACGGTTTCGACCGCGAGCTTGAGTGCGACGCCGCCTACGGCCATACCCGTCGCGTAGCCCAGCACGAGCTTCGTGCCCGTTACGAGTCCCGGTTCGATATGCATCCTCTTATGTCCTTCCTGCCGTCACACCCGACGGCCCTGGCGCCAAAGAACGAGCGGAGCCGCTCTCCTGGCTTGCGGGCCAAGAGAGATCGCCGGCATTGCTTTGCTGCTCGGGCCAGTGGCGCATTGCAGCCTCTCGCCTTGCGGTCGTAAGGGCGAGCGCAATACTGGGCGCAGCAACTGCCTCATCGCTCATTCCCGATCATGCTTCGACCTCTTGTGCTATAGTTCGAGTGGCATGCATGTGGTGTTTGCCTCTTCCGAGCAACGGACGTCAAGTGTGGAGTGAGCGATGGCGTTATCGCGAGATGTTCGCCGCCAGCGAACTGACTGGGACGACGAAGGTCGTGATCGCCGCGCCGACGCTCGAAATAAGAGTGGCGAGCGCTGCGAGCTTGGCGCGGACGGGCCGGTTATCGGCAAGCGTTGGGAGCGAAACCGTGTTGGAGCAGTTTTCTGCCCGTTCGCGAGTAAGCGACTCACCTAGATCACGCTGGTGTTGGTGGATGGGCGAGCGTCGTCCAACCGAAATCTGCGCGGCAATTCGCCGCGCTCGGCGTCCGGTCCGCGAAGCTGCAAGGCAACGTCTTTCCCCGACCTTCAGAGATGCTCAACGAAGGCGAGCAGATCTCCTTTGCAGCCGCTCGACGTCATTGACCAGTTACCGACATCATCGATCAAGTCACGATGTCGCCGTCATCTGCGCAAACAACGTTGCAGAGTCCGACGGTCCAAGTCCGACAATGCCTACAAAGCTTGGCGGTGGCATCGGAATGTCCCGATATGTCGGCTTCCACAGATGCAGGCAATAGCGGCTGTTATTCACATATTGCGAATGAGGCGGATGCAGCTGCATCACGCATTCCTCTTCATCCCAGAACAGATCCTTGACAAAGCACATCTCTTCCCAGTTCGGGCAGCGCCGCGCCGTCGACGCGGAGACATGCTCCCAGCCTGGGCGAACCAGTCCGCTGATCTTGAGTTCACAGCCGCAAGGCCCTTGGACCAAGAACAGGCCGCAGGGACCTGATCCCGGAACACTGGCGAATCGGCCGGATCGTATACGGCCAGCCTCCAGCTTTTCTATGATCCGTGATCGCATGCCCCCTCCTTCGCTTCGCGGATCCTTTTGAAATCCACGTGGATTACGTTGTCCCGCGTCCCATTGATCGGCGCGAGTTGAGTTTTCAATGCAACATTCCGGTCAGCCTGCGTGAGCGGCTGCACGAACAATCTGCGAAGCAAGGCGCAGATGCCGGTCATCATTCATCCCTCCACTACCCATTTTTGAAAGCTCAGGACCCTCTTCGAAGAATTCGATCAAGCGGTCTTGCCGGCGCGCCGGAATGGCGCTTTCCCGATTCATCACCGCCTAATGGCAAAGCGGCTCTCACAGAACCCGGCGCGACAGGGATCCGGAGGACTTTGCCAACCCCAGATTTGGTTTTCCTCGCTCTTGCCCACGTACGATCCGTCTTGCGAGCCGACCGCAATCCGGGCCGCAAGACGCGCGACTGACACGGACCGGTTGGAAGCGAAGGAAGAACGCCCGAAGGCAGGCCTACGAACCCGTGACAGCTCGGCCGGTGATCGTCTCGCCCAGCCTTCGTTTACGACGCGATCATTGCGAGCGACCCGATCGAACGCAGAGAGCGCATAGTCGCGGCGGTGGGCGGAATAAATGAGCAGCACAGGACTTGCGCCGCTGACAAATGGTCTCCTTCATCGCGGATGCGTCGACTGGCGTGCGCAATACAATCCTATCGAGCATGTTTCGTCCGGACTTTCCGTCATGGCCAGCAAGCCGTGTGGCGCCCTCACATGGTTGTGGCTTCCACAAGCGTTGCCGCCTCGGTCAGATGCGCGCTTGTCGCCGTAGTACTCGATCATTCCTAGGCCCTCGCTCCTCGGCGAGCCTGAAACAGGCCAATGCGTCATCTATGTGGCCGCATGAGCGAAGTTCGGCTCGAAAGCCTGATAAAGCGTCTGCATTCGCGGGGTGGACGGTCACGTGCGCCGATGCCGCCCCTCTTTAATGTCCCATGCCGGCGGCGAGCTCCCGCCATAGATCTGCATCAGCCTGTCAGATGCGCTTTGCAGAATAAGACCACATGCTTTCCAGTATCTGACGGACTGCCATCGCCACGTCAGTTTCAAGCCGAGCGAGCAAGCCAAGGGCGACGATGGTTCGCTGGCACTGTCTCCAAACTGACGGCGCGCCGAGGGCCAGATCGTCAAGCGACCTTGATCGGCCGCGAGCCCGGGGTTGTCTGGCACGCCGAAGCCGCAACGCGGCGGCCGCCACGGGGGCGACGTCCAGATCCTGCGCTTGATGCTCGAACTTGAGCGGCATCACTTGGGGTCGTCCTACCATCGGCGTCTGTTTGAGGACAAAGCAGGCCGGAAACCTGACAACGGGGTTCTGTCCATTCCAGAGTAGCGCGGGCATCTATCCCCGTTTCGTGCTCGTTGGGCACGGAACGCGCCGTGCTTCGCGAGCGGCACGGCGATTGCTGGATGGGGAGCAATGAGTCGCCGCGGCCCAGCGCTAGAGGCGACGCTGTCTCAGGAGATTTCGATGAGGCTCGCCCAACTGATGCTTGTCAATTCGGTTCTGATTCCTCTCCTGCTTGGAAGCGCGGACGCGTCGGACATCAATATACCGGTCGTCCCGAACCTTCCTGTGTTGGCCAACGCGCCCGCGGGGTCGTCGAAGCAGGCAAACCGGCCCAAGGATCGCCTTGAACGTGCGCTCCAGCGAGAGGTCTTACAGAGAATTCACCAACGCCGTGGCATTTCAGGTGTCGCTCTCGCCTGGCGACGTCCGCCCGATCCAGCTCATCGAGAACACCCATACGGCTGCGAAGGTCCATTTCATGCCTACGCTTGGCGACCTCTGCCCGTCGCGTTCGATTTCCGACGTCATGGATGGTGCCAGGACAGTGGTCATGACAGCTGTCACAACATTGAGTATCCGCGACCGCGCCGGTAGAGTCGGGGAAGGGCGCGGTAGCTTGGGCCATTCGGCAACGCCCCGTTTCCCTTCCTCGCTCATCAAACCGGACGTGCGGAGCTACCGCATCCGGCTTTCCGACTGGCTTCAGTGCAAGGCCCACGGCGGCGGTCCCAAGTGGACGCGTCGGAGGTGCAAGACCCCGAGCGCGCCAAACACAGCCTCTCGCGGGAAGAGGCGGGTGCCACGCGACGGCACCTTGTGACGTCGGACCAGGAATCCGCGGACCCGTTCGTACACATGGTTATCGACGGTCCGGTACGCCGGTTTCCGAGTGCCGTAGCCGAAGTACGTGCTCCAGCCTCGCAACAAGCGATTGAGCCGGTCACGCACGTCAAGCCAGCACCCGGTGTTGCCGGGGACCAGGATATCGCTCACCTTGGCTTTGAGCCGCTGAACACTCTTCTTGGACGGGCTCGCGCCCAGATACCAATGGCCATCTTTCCGGTACCGATGCGGCCCGAAGCTATAACCAAGGAAGTCGAAGCTCTCGCGCCGGGCATCCTTCACCGAGGTTTTCGCCTCGTTGAGCGTCAGCCCGAGTTTCGTCATCACCGCTTTCGTCCACGCCAGAGCCTCGTGCGCATAGCCGCGGCTGAGGATGACGAAGTCGTCGGCGTACGAGACGATGTGGGCGCGGAAGGCTTCGCCGCGTCCGGTCAATCGCCAATGCTTCAGGAACCGGTTCATATAGATGACGGAGAGCAGCGGGCTTGCAACACCGCCTTGCGGTGTGCCGCGCTTGCTGTTCTTGCCGCCACTCATGCGCCGCTTCCCGTTGCCGTCCCGCTCCTCGACCGGCGCTTGCAGCCACAGCTTGATCAGCCACAGCACATGCCGGTCAACGATGCGTCGGGCCACCGATTTGAGGAGGTCCGAATGCGGGATCGTGTCGAAATATTTCGACAAATCGGCGTCAACCACGTCGGTATAGCCCCGGCAAATCAGCCGGTGCGTTTCCTTGATCGCATCGACCGCGCTGCGACGCGGACGATAGCCATAAGCACTGTCCTCGAAGTCCGCTTCGAATATCGGTTCCAACACGAGTTTGGCGGCAGTCTGAATGACGCGACAGCGGATCGTGGGAATGCCGAGCGCGCGCTCGCCTCCCCCGGGCTTCGGGATCATCACCCGCCGCACCGGATCGGGTCGGTACGTCTTCGAAACGAGGTCCTCGCGCAGCCCCGCTAACCATGCTTCCACGCCCGACGCCTCGATCTGCTCAAAGGTCACCCCGTCAACACCAGGCGCACCCGCATTGGCACGGGCCAGCGCGTAGGCGTGGCGCAGAATGTCCTCACGGCAGATCTTGTCGTAGAGCAAATAGAAGCGGTAGGCAGGCTCCGCCTTCGCCTTGCAATAGAGCTTTCTCTGAAGGGTCCTGATCCTTTCAGGCGTTTCGAGGCTCATCGCCAATCACCTGTTTCCTCACCGTCTTTGAAAGCACACCAGAAGTCAGGGACCTTCCCTCCGCCGGCATTACCCGGTTTCAACGGTACCGCGTCCCTGTCCGACTCCCGCTGCAGGCCGCCGCCAATTGCGACGTTGAAGACGCGACCTCCGCCCGCTGCGGGTCTCCCCCGATTACCCGCATCGCCCTTCCAGCGTGCCGAGTCCACTACCCCGGCGGATCAAACAGGTGCGCACGTCGATTGCTTCCCTATCCACACGGCCTTCCCCGTATCTCAGGCGGGTCGGCATCCGCATCTTCACTTTCGAGGCCTGCTCAGACTTCACTCATATTACGGCCCGCTGGATTGCTCGACCGCCCAAGGCGGCCTTTGTCACGAGGCTTCGAACCGGCCGGTTACCCGACCGATCCGCTCGTCAGCTACCAGATCAATCGACAACTATCTGGGTGGAATCCTCCTCCACTGGTGATGCGCGCCGTCGGGGCGCACTGAGATATGACGGCGCAGGCAAGATGCAGACGATGAATGCGTTCGCAACACCTGATGCGGAGCGGCAGACGCTCTTTGCGCTGGCAGCCACCACTGAGCTTCATCGACGTGTGGAGATCGCAGGCGCCGATGTTGGCCCCGCCGCTCCGTTACGACCAAGCAGCGAAAGCACGCACCGGACGGAAGCAGAGCAGTTTAGTGATCCGAGCTGGATGGGTGCCGCGTCCTTGCTCAGTGACGCTGCTACGACGGCGATGGGCATCCTTGCCGTTTTTGCCAGCGAGCTTGATGTCCAGGCGGTCGTAGCGCGACCCGGCTTGCTGCCGTCAACCTTGGGGTAGCGTGGATGGATGCCTTTTCGACCGAGATCTGGCAGTCGGTCGCGCTGACAATCGAGCTTGCGGGCATAACGACCGCAATTCTCTTGATTTTCGGCACGCCGCTCGCGTGGTGGTTGGCGCGCTCGAAAGGCGCTTTGGCCAGCGCGATCGCGACGATTGTTGCGCTTCCGCTGGTTCTGCCACCGACCGTCCTCGGATTCTGCGTGCTTATCCTGCTCGGTCCGAACGGTCCAGGGGGCTTTCTGGCCTCTCTGTGGGGCGAGCACACGCTCGCCTTCACCTTTGTTGGTGTCGTGGTCGGCTCGGTTTTCTCCGCGCTACCGCTTGTGGTGCAGCCAATCCGAAACGCCTTCGTCGCAATGGGTGACCGCCCGCTGGAAGATGCGGCGGCTCGCCGCGCCTCTGCGATGTATTCGTTCTTCGCAGTCGCCCTGCCGTTGGCTCGGCCGGAATGTCTCAAGGCAGCTGTGCTAGGCTTTGCTCATACGATCGGGACGTTTGGCGTCGTGATGATGATCGGCGGCAACATTCCTGGGCGCACCAAAGTGGTGTCGGCCTATGTTTTGGAATATGTTCAAGCGTCGCGTTGGCAGGAAGCAAGCTGGGTCGCCGGCGGCATGGTGCTGTTCGCCTTTGCAGTGCTCCTCAGCCTAGGCGTGATCGACAAATACTGTGGAAAGAGGGGCAGTTGAGGACAGGTGCCCCACGCCGGATCGGATCGCCCCTAGCAGCCGAGGCAGCAGCATCTCGGCTTGATGGGGCTCAATGTGGCAGCCGGCGGCCAGGCTGCGATCTTCAGACCGGCTCGGCCGCGACCCACCAAGGTCCGGATTCATCCTCGAAGCTGGAGCGTTTCGGCGCCGATCTCCGCAATCGATGGCGAGGCCAAACATCGACAGACGGGGTCTTTCGCGCATCCATCAATCCACGACCGCTTGTTCGATGTTCGGACCATTTGCGCAAAGATGGTCAAGGCAGACATCGCTCAAGATGCCGGCCTGCGGTCGGATCAAGGCAGGTAGGGACGGCGCCGCGGATGCGACGCGGCTCGTCGTGTAAAGGCCGCGCTCTGCACAGGGCCGGATGGCCGCACGTTTTTAAGGCGAACAACCGGGCTATCAACAATGTGATCCGATCATGCAAACACGAGGGACAGGTTGCACGACGAAAGATCCATCCATCCTGTGAGGGAGATGCCCATGAAGGAGCTTATCATCGGCGCGGCGGCAGCGGTAATCGGCCTCAATTCGGGGCAGGCCGCGCCTCTACCTGAGGTCAAGGCCGATGACGTCGGAGTTTCGCAGCAGCGGCTCACCAGGCTGGATGAGTTCTTCGCGCGCGAGATCGCGGACCAGCGCGTGCCAGGGGCGGTGGTCGCCATCGCCAGAGACGGCAAGCTGGTTCACTACAAGGCGTACGGGCAGCTCGATCCGGCAAAAGGCACGCCCATGCCGCTCAATGCAGTGTTCGCACTTGCCTCCATGACCAAGCCGATGGTGGCGGTTGCCGGGCTTACGCTCATGGAACAAGGCCGCCTGCCCCTGCAGGCCAAGCTTACGGACTACTATCCGACATTCGCTAACATGAAAGTGGGCGTTCCGCGGTTTGACGAATCGCTGGAGTTCAAATCGCAGGCCTCGCCGATCCGCATTCATGATCTCTATCGCCACACGTCAGGCCTCGCCTATGGTGGGCGGCCGGACAGCTCGAACCAGGTCGCGCGCCTCTATCCGGATTTTGCAACTCCAGCGATCAGAGGCGATAAAGAGGCTTTCATCGACAGCATTACCAGGCTTCCACTGGCGCACCAACCGGGGACGGAATTCGAATACGGCTGCTCGATCGATGTGCTGGACGCCGTCGTCGAGCTGGTCACTGAACAGCGATTGGGGGAGTACCTTACGAAGGCCCTGTGGGATCCGATCGGGATGCACGATGCCACGTTTCACCCTTCCGCGCGGCAACGTGAACGTCTCGCGCGTCCATTTCCGCACGATCCGCTGACCGGCAAGCCACAGGCGATTGAGCTGCTCGACACGCCAACGAAGTTCGATTGCGGGGGAGCCTGCGCATTTTCGACGGTCGGTGACTACGTGCGCTTTGCACAAATGCTGCTAAACGGCGGGGAACTCGAGGGACGGCGCATTCTCGGTCCCAGGACGGTGCATCACATGATCTCCAATCATCTTGGGCCGGAGATCAAGAATAACGTCGCTCATGTGGAGCCACATCGTGCTGGCTTCGGGTTCGGGCTCGGAGTGGCGGTCCGGACGAATGAGGGTCTGTCGGCAGTGCCAGGTAATCCAGGCGAGTTCACCTGGGCAGGCGCATACGGTACGCAATTCTTCTGTGATCCCAAGGAACGTCTCGTCGTCGTGGTGGGAACGGCAGCTCCCGGAGAAATCCGGACGTATTACCGTGAGCAGGTCCAGGACATCGTTTATTCCGCAATCGTCCGATAGTCCGACTGCGGTTGGGCTCGCCGAACAAAGTGAACAGCGATTCTGGCCACGTGACGCCTGATGGCCGCTGACCTGAGAGCGCAACAGAACTCGCCGATCGGCAACGAGGCATGGGTTGAGGCCTGCGGCTGTCGCGCAACTCCAGGCGCCAGGGCTCCGACAACGGAAGTGATCGCTATTCGCCGCCTGCTTGCAATTGCTACATCCGACACAAGGACGTTTAGTCGCCGGCGCCGGAAGGCACGTCCTCATGCTTGAGGTGACGCTTTCGGATATTGTAACTCACCAGCCAGATCACGCCGACGGCGATCGGCACGAAGACCGCGGTCAAGTACGACGGCTCGACACGAAGTCCGACATCGTGCGCGCCCTTGGCAAGGTAGCTAAACAGGCTGACGACATAGTATCCGATCGCCGCAACCGATAATCCCTCTACCGTGCATTGCAACCGCAATTGTTGCTTAGTGCGATCATTGATGGCGCGCAACAGGTCACGATTTTGTCGTTCGATTTCAACATCGACACGGGTGCGCAACAAATCGGCAGCACGGGCCAGCTTGATCGATAATGTCGCCTGACGATCCTCCACTGTTGCGCAGGTTCGCATCGCAGGCGCCATGCGGCGCGCCAGAAACGACGACCAGGTCGGATAACCCGTAACCTCGTTGCCTTCGATGATGGACAGGCGCGATTGGACCAGCTCGTTATAGGCCCTGCTGGCGCCGAATCGAAACAGGCTGCCGGTTGCGCTTCGCTCGAAAGATGAGGCCAGAGCCGTCAATTCCGCAAGCAGATGGCTGTTGAGCTTCAATCCCTCCGCGCCTTGCATTTCTTCGAGCACTTCAACAAGACGTTTATCGATGCGATCGACTGTCGGCGACAGCTCAAGGGCGGCCGACAGGCCAAGCAGTGCCAGCGGACGATAGGTCTCGATTTCCAGGAGCCGTTGCACCAGCGCGCCGAGGTCGTGCGGCGTCAGTCCGAGATCGCAAATGCGGATTTTGGTGAAGCCCTTGTCGTCGACACGAAAGTCCGAGGCCACCACGGCTGCACCGCCCCTTATACGGACCATAGCCAGGCTATTCTTGTCAAACATCTGTTCCGCACGTTTAGTCGGAAACGCGTCGCGCTCCGCCTCCAACTTGATCGCGACCAGCAGCTGTCCATCCTGCCGCAGCGCGCGCATCAGCGACTGGACCGTACCTCCGGCTGGGTCGAATTGGTGAGCGGTCGGACTGTTCGCGGTACTCCAGATCAAGGTGAATGTCGCAAATTCCGAATGCTGCTCCCAACGCAGCACAATAGGTCCGATCCCTATCTCATGATGTTTCGCCGATAGCTCGGGCACGGGAAGGTTATTCTGCCGGCAGAACTCAAGAAAGCGGCGACGATCGCTAGCGGCCACCTCGCCCTGCGCTAGGAGAGCAAAGTGGACCACGGTGAATGGTGAAACGAGGCGCATGAAAGGCCGGGCATGCACTTCACCGAGGGCGGCCTCGCGTTGCGGATGCAGCGTGAAGATTCGCAAATCCAGTTCATCGAGCATATTGTGACGACCCGCCTCAGAAGAGCAACAACCGTCAGCCTTGGCATGAGCGGCCTTGGCGTGAGCGGGCCATAGGCGGGCACCCCAGCCGTGGGCTGCAGTCTTGTCGACGACCGATTCCGAGGTCGCCTTCAGTACCTGAAAGCTTTTTTCCCGGAGCAGAATCAGCGTCGGCAACCAGGGACGGAATAGCGTCTTTCAGCTTTGGGCTAAGGCCGTCCAGGACGTCAGCTGGATACCGCCCCGCGCCTGGAGCCAAATCCGGGCATTGTCGATCGGTGCCCGTAACGCGGCGGCCGCGGGTCGCTCCATGACCTCGGCGACCACTGGTGCTGGCCGATGATTGGCTCCGCCATTCGACCGACATCGCGCGCCGTCGAAGCGACGCGATATGCCGATCACGATGTGCCAACGGAGTTTCGAAAGTGGCTTTCCGGCAGTGAGGCCAGCGCTGCGGGATGCTTTGATGAGCGCAAGGCTCTTCGGTGTTCACTCCAGCATGCGCATGGGCGGCCTGCGAAGTCGGCATTTGACCGGCAACCGCATCGTCCATTGGCAGATCGAGGCTCAAACGCGACTCCCGTTCCATTGCCGCAGCCGTCTTCTCTGACGCGCAGACGATGGTGCAGGATTCGGGCCAGCACCGGAGCAGCCGACCGCTCCCATATTTCGTGCAAGGGTGTTCTGAATACAGTTGGAATCGATTTCAGGGAAAGCCAGCTAGCATTCTGGACGAAAGATACTCGCAACGCGAGCCGCGCATGTTCGGCAGGCTGACGCGTATGCACACCCTCAGCCGTGGTCGTCGCATTGACCGATCCGTCAGCCAAATTGCTTCGCATGCAGACGAGCCGCGTAGCTAAGGCCTGCGATTGATAAAAGGGCTGTCCAAACCTGGACTGGTCAGCTGATCGCAAGACGCTGGCGCGTGCGTGATCGCCTGGGTCACTTTTTGGCGTGGGCTTGGCTTCCCAGCGATCGCCCACTGCGGGCCGAGCATCTCTTGCTGCGAGCATCTTGAGCCGGCCACAACGACGTCCGGTAGCGCAGGTACATCCGGACCATTTCAACTTCGGCTGCGGCTGGCGCGCTCTGGCTCACTGATGAGCCACGCCCGTCCAATTCCGCCGTGCTGGGGCGCATTCGCAAACCTCGCGCGCAAGCCGGGAGCCAATCCCGGGAGGATTGCGACAAGATGCTGGCATTCGGACGACATGGAACCAATCCAAAGCCTGAACGCGGGGCGCAGCGCGAGCCGTCGGAGCCTCCGACAACGTCAGGCCAGCCGCTTCGCAGGTCTACGACGCGCTTGGGCATTCCACCTGCGCCCACGCCAACGGTATCCGCTTTCGCGCTGCCCCTCACCATCGTGCAGACACCGATTCTCTCCTTAGCGCGCCCATCGCGAGCTCGTTGGAAGTCAAGTCGTGCCAACCGATATCGTCCCGCGTGATGCGCCCCGTTCAGCTCTGGCCAGAACGCAGCGCCAGACCGCGATCCTCATTCGGCGCCCTTGCCGGGGCGCATGGGTTGTTCGTTCACCGACCCAGAACCGCCCGACGCCGCTGCTGCTCGTGAGCTCCTGGATGATTCCCTCGCGGAACAAAGTTAATTCCATGCGCACGGATCCGACAATCGAACTGTCTGTCGCGCAGCCGCTATGAAAAGGAGATCATCGCTGGAGACCATGATGCGCATGCGCATTTCAAGCGAAAGAGCCGCGGACTGTTCGGGAGGAGTCACCCAGTTCTCACGCATCGCGTTGTGTTTAAGACGTCGTCGTAGCGAATGCGACGATTGCGCAGCTAAATCATTCCGCCGCCCCGCGGCGAACACGCTCGTTTCTCATTTATAGCGACGCTCGGTACGTTTCACTCGTGGCATGGCGATTGCTCAGATGAAGATGCAGGAACCAAGGCCCACCGCATGACCTCGTCCTCACGACCCTGATCCCAGGCATCGGAACGAGGTATGGCCTTGAGTGACCTTATTCGACCATAAGCCAAGCCATGGCTCGTGACGACGGCAGGGTAAGAAAGCGTACGGATGACACACTGGCGCGTATCAAGACATTCCGTGATCAAACACGACAACCGCGCATCGGACCTCAGCGCTTCACAAGCGCGGACCGTCTGGAACTTCTGGCCGCTTGCGGCGCTCCTCCTCAACGCGCTGCTCTGGATTTTGATCTGCTGGGCCATCGCCTGGGCTTTCGCCGTGTTCTTTTGACCGGAACAAGCCACCGAACGTCGTAAGCCAGCGCACATGCAAGCCTGTCGTCGGAGCCACGGATCGACGCGCGTCGGGCTGTCGACCGAACACGCGCCTCACGACCTGTCGGGAACATGCGCCCCCAGATGGGATGCTTGGGAGCGCGTGATGAGCTGGCTCGGGCAAGATGAGCCGACCCGGCGCACATTGCAGGAGATCAATGTGCGTCGAGCCGCTCAGGGCATCGGCGAGGCAGTGGACCATCGTGGCGCTTCCCGGCGCACGGCCATCGCGATGCCCATATTTGCTTTTGCAAATGCCGTGCCGAGCCATTCGCAGATCGCTTGACCGCACCATCAAGTCGACCTTCTCGTTTGCAAGGAAGCGTCCAAGCACTTGGTTCGGGCTCAACCCCTCGCTTGTCACTGGAATAGATCGAGATCGCTCCCCTTCTCGGCCTTGCGAATTCGACCAGCCACGCTCGCATGTGCGTAAACCCGATATCGAACAAGGCCGGCTGGCCTTCCCAAAGGGCTCCGACCGAGCGTCGGCCCGCCCAACTCTCACTTAGCCCAGACGCAGCGAAGCATCAGAACTCCTGACCAGGATCTGGCTCGTCGTCGTTTCTGCGCGCTTGCCATTCTTGGGCACGCCGGGCCAGCTTCTCGTATTCTTCGGCAACCCTGAGGAGTTTGTCTCGGGGCCTGCCATTCGCCAACGATTCGGCCTTGGTTCGCGTTGCTCGCGCACGGCCTCGCCAATGGTCGGGATCGTAGAGTTTACTCTTCGGATTCATGTCGACCAAGATGCAGTCTTCGGATCAAAGTAATGCGACATGTGGGCTCCGTACGATTACGTAAGCGCCTTCCCTCGCAACACGAATTGTCGAAATGACGTCCGAGCTTTGCACGCTCTTGCAGCGTTGTGACGGTCGATCCGTGTGCTCACCAGCAAGGCGGTGCGCGGTTGCTCGCAAAACGAGAGTGGCTGATTCGACGCGCATTCGTTCGGATCGTTGTTCACGTCCGGCGATCAGCAACAGACCTGTGAGCGGCCATGCGCAAATGAGCCGGATCGCACGCCTACAAGCCACGAGATCCTCTATCGCTTACGCCGAGCCGCCATGCCAGCACTATCGTGCGTATCGCGCACCATCGCTCAGCCATCCAGTCGAGCGAGAGCGAGCCGCGCAATTCCGCTTGTGACCTTCCGCCCTCGCTTTGTGCGAGGTTCATCTCGAACATATGTAAGTGCGAATATATTCGCACGACCATCGCGAATGGGCTTGAATCGCACGTAGCGTCAGATTGTACGATCAAGGACAATTGGGAGCCACCCCGGACAATCTAGACGATTCATGACAGCCAATGAGAATTGCGAATGTCTCACACCTGAAAGCTCAATCACCATTCTCAAGCATGCTGAGCGACGTTGGACGACGTCAATCATGAACTGCCGACTGCATTGGCCCTCGATCGAGCGTTCACTCCTGCTTCAGGGCGCTCCGCTTAATCGCGAGCCATCCCTGTGGCGCCTCGCGGGCAACCAGCGCTAATCGCCTTCGCTTCTCCGCCGTCGCGACCGTCTCCCATCGGGACCGCAAGTCTCACTTTGCGTTCCGGTCGATGATCTCATCGGATCGCCGACGATTTCCGGTAGCGACCGGCGTGTGACGACAAAAGCTACACATCAAAGCCATGGTACAACCAAGAGCACACATCGGAAGGTCGCCCTATCAATTGCGCAGCGAGCCTTGCTGCAACTCCAGCGGATCTGATTCCGCTTCAATCGCGGCCGTGGCCGAGCAGCGACCAACAACCGAGCCACCACCGCGGTAAGCCCGCAGAAAGATCGCGACGGTCGAGACCTTCAATGACTTCGGCCTGTTATCGGTAGTCAGGTCACAGTGCGCCTCGCGCAGGAAAACCGCTACCGCAGGCACCACCATCCAAAGAGGATATCGTGAATCAACAACGACGAACGCATAGGTCTTCGCGCCCCAAGGCCAATCGCTGTGCGATTGGGATTGTTGCTGGTCTTACAGCAACCTTTCTAGGTTTCGGATGCGTGAGTGCGCGAGATCAGACACCGACCGCGGATGAGAAAGAGGCCTGCATGGAGGACGTCTTCCGCCTGTGCAGCAGCCAGATACCGGATCGGGCCGCCATCACTGCGTGTCTCAGGGCCAAGCAGGCGAGCCTGAGCCACCAATGCCGCTACGTGATGTCAACGCGAGACACGACCAAAGGAAAAGCTGACTCCCGATGAAGTGCGACAGGGCAGCCCGTATCTCCGGGCGCCTTCGGTTCGGGGAGCTCCTCCAGAGCCACGCCTGACGGAGACTGCTCGCCGGCACGGGCGTTCGGGACGAACGACCCGCTCTCGCAACCAATGGACTGTCTGATTTCACGCATTGATTCGGAACGGCGAATGCACACACTCCCCTTCGATACGGTTCTGATCGCCAACAGGGGCGAGATCGCCGTCCGAATTATCAAGACATTACGCAAGCTGGGACTTCGGTCCGCAATCGTCTATCACGAGATCGATGCGCAAACTCCCGCCATCGCCATGGCCGACGCAGCGATTGAGGTCAGCGCTCGCACGCCGATCGCGGCCTACCTGGATATCGCGCAGATCATCGCCGCGGCCCGCAAGGCGAACGCCGGCGCGCTACATCCGGGTTACGGCTTTCTCTCCGAAAATGCGCAGTTCGCCAGGGCGGTGATACAGGCCGGAATGGCGTTCATCGGACCCACTCCCGAGACCATAGAACTCATGGGCGATAAGATCCGGGCCCGCAACTTCGTGCAGCGGAACGGATTTCCGGTCGCCCCCTCTGCGATTGAGGAGGATGATCCGGCGACGTTTGTTTCCAAAGCGCGGGCTATCGGCGCGCCCCTGCTGGTCAAACCGTCGGCAGGCGGTGGCGGCAAGGGCATGCGGATCGTGCGCGATCTCGATACCCTGGAAGACGCTATTGACCTGTCGCGGAGCGAGGGCCGGCGATACTTCGGCGATGGCCGGCTCTACGTCGAGCGATATGTCGAAGACCCACGGCACATCGAGGTTCAGGTGCTTGGCGACGCCTTCGGAAACGTGGTGCATTTGTTCGAGCGCGAATGTTCTGTCCAGCGTCGCTTCCAAAAAATCATCGAAGAATCGCCCTCTCCAGCGCTGTCACCAGAATTGCGGGAGCGGATCTGCGAAACCGCGGTCGGCATCGCCCGCGCCGCGAACTACCAGAACGCAGGGACCGTCGAGTTCATTTTCGGCCGAGGTGAGTTTTATTTTCTGGAGATGAACACCCGCCTGCAAGTTGAGCACCCTGTGACGGAGATGGCCACCGGCATAGATCTTGTTGCCCAACAGATCTATGCGGCCGCGGGCCGAGAACTCGACTTCTCGCAATCGGCCATAGTCTCGGACGGACACGCGATCGAAGTCAGGCTGTATGCAGAAGCTCCCGAGCGCGGATACGTTCCGACGACCGGCAAGGTACTGCTTCTGGAGTACCCGCACGGCGTGCGCATCGACAGCGGTATCCTGCAAGGTCAGCACATCACGACGGCATTCGATCCGATGCTTGCCAAGATTATATCTCATGCTCCGACGCGCATGGATGCCGTGACAAAGGCCCATCGGGCGGTTCAGGAACTGGTGCTTCTCGGCTGCGAGACGAATGCCGGCTTTCTCGCCCGCATTCTCGCCGACGAAGCATTTCTCGGCGGACAATTCCATACCGGATACCTTGAACAGAACCCGCACATCGCAGTGGGCAATACTTCTGACGGCTTGTCCGCCTTCCTGGCATCGGCAGCCCTTTTGACGCGAACCGTCCGTGATTCGGCCGATGCTATCCCTGATCTTCACGCAGCAATCGGCAGTTGGAGAAATTGACGTGTATCACACTTTCGAGGTTGATGGCGTCGACCACAAGCTGTGGCTTTCACCCTGCCGGCAAGGGTACCGTCTTCACCTAACTGACCAGGTGATTGCTCCGGTCAAGTTCGTCTATCACAACGACAGTTGCGGTCTGCTGACCATTGCCGGCGAAGCCGAGCCAGTCCGCTTCGTCGTCGACGGTGATGTCATTCACGTTCTCATTCGCGGCAGGACGCGTACCTTGCGCTACCGCGACCCACTGCGAACGCTCGCTTCCGTAGCTGGACAGGACAATTCCCTTGTGGCCCGCGCGCCGATGCCGGGCGTGGTTGTAACGACCACGGTATCACCGGGCCAATCGGTCTCCGCGGGCATGGCGCTGATGATGATCGAGAGCATGAAGTTGGAAACCATCATACGCTGCCCGCAGGACGGTGTCGTCGATCGAATTCACTTCGAGGAAGGGGACAGCTTCGAGCGGGACGCAGTGCTGGTCACGCTGACCAAGGAAGGACGCTGACATGCAGCGGATCACTTCTGTTCTGAAGGTCAACTCGCACGAATTCCGCAACAACGAGCTCCACAACAGACGCCTTGCGGACGAATTGAAGGAGCGGCAGCGTGCTGCCCGCTTCCAGAGGCCGGAGCGAGAGCTCGAGCGCTTGCGTCGCCAGAATAAGCTCTTTGTTCGAGATCGGGTCGAAGCGTTGCTCGATCCACACACGCCGTTCCTTGAATTTTCGACGTTAGCCGCCAACAAGGCTTACGAGGGCGAGGTACCCGGTGCAGCCCAGGTGGTCGGCATCGGCATCGTAGCAGGTCGCGAGGTGATTGTTCACGCCGATGATGCCAGCGTCAAGGGCGGGGCATGGTATCCGCTCTCCGTCAAGAAGATCGTGCGAGCGTTGGACATAGCCATCGAAAATCGCTTGCCGGTGGTCCATCTATGCGACTGCGCCGGCGGATTCCTGCCGTTGCAGGCCGAGTTCTTTGCAGATCGTTACCACGCTGGTCGAATTCTGCGCAATCAATCGATCCTGTCCAAGATGGGAGTACCGCAGGTCGCCATTGCGATGGGCCACTGCACGGCGGGAGGCGCCTATGTCCCCGCGCTCAGCGACTACAACATTATCGTTGAAGGAACGGGAGCGATTTTTCTTGGCGGCCCGCCGGTCGTGAAGGCCGCCACCGGCGAAAATGTATCGGTTGAGGAGCTTGGCGGAGCCCATATGCATACCGGCGTGTCGGGCACGAGCGACTACCTCGCAAGCTCCGAGATGCATGCGATTGCAATTGCCCGCGACATCGTGGCTCACCTTAAGCGTCCCGCCAAGGCGTCGATTGATCGAGCTGCCCCGGAGCCGCCCCTCTACGATCCGTGCGAACTGTATGGCATCATCCCGAAGGATCCCCGTGTCCAGTTCGACATGCGGGAGATCGTCGCCCGACTGGTTGATGGCAGCCGATTCCACGAATACCAGCCGCGCTTTGGTACATCGCTGGTTTGCGGCTTCGCGCGGCTTCATGGCTATCAAATTGGCGTAATCGCAAACAACGGCGTTTTGTTCAACGAAAGCGCATTGAAGGGTGCTCATTTCATCCAGCTGTGCGACCGCAACCGCACGCCCCTGCTTTTTCTGCAGAATGTCACGGGCTTCATGGTCGGCCGCGAGTACGAACGGCGCGGTATTACCAAGGATGGCGCCAAGCTCATCATGGCGATGTCCGGCGCGTCGGTGCCAAAATTGACCGTCATTTGCAATGGCTCACACGGCGCAGGTACTTACGCGATGGCGGGACGCGCTTTCGATCCCCGTTTTGTGTTCACTTGGCCGCAAGCTCAGATCTCTGCGATGGGCGCCGAGCAAGCGGCCGGCGTGCTCACTCATGTCAAGGCAAGGCAATTGGCCCGCGAGGGCGGTCGTCTGTCGGAGCAGGAGCTGGAAACCATTCGCGAACCGATTCTCGAAGAGTATCGGGAGCGTTCCAGCGCCTACTATGCAACCTCTGAAATCTGGGACGACGGCATTCTTGATCCGATCGATACCAGAAGCGCGCTCGCGGTTGCCCTGAGTGCTTCGTTAAGTGCTCCAATTGAAGCACCGCATTACGGCGTATTCCGAATGTAGCGGCGGATCTGGGTACGCGGTGCAGCTGGATGCGACCTTGGGTTCGCGAGGGCGCCACGGTCCATGATAGGGCGCGATCATCAGTGATGCGGTCCGGTCGCCTGCGCCGCAGTTGAGCGTGGCGGATCCGTAGCGCCAAGTGCCGGCCCAACCTCAGCGCGAAACCGCTCATCTATGAATTTCCGGATTTCGTCTTGTTGCGGATCGCTCTCGATCAGCCTTTGAGCTGACGAGAGCTCCACGAGCCGGAAACAGCGAGGCGATGCGTCAGGCGGAATGCAGCGATAAACGGGTCGCCAAGCTATCCCTACGCGGCTTGTCGAACGTGCCTGCAATTTGTCTGCAATGTCGCGAGGTCGTTCGCAGCGCGCCGGCACAGCAGAGCCGGCGTCGGTCAGACCGGAAAGCCGGGCACCGCCTTGATGATCCACCTCTGCGTTTCGGCCCGCGCACCACAATTTTCATTTGGCAACCTCGGTCGGATGATGACTTACTCGAACGGCACCAGTCCATCCCACGGATCAGATTGCAACGTTCGCGACCACCCTTGCGCTTTGCACTGGCCCACCGCCAGATTGGAATGGAAGGGCTTGAATCTGACGTGACGTCAGGTTGTAGCTTCCACAGCGCTCCCGGGATCAAGCTAACACCACGCATCCGTCGAAGGCGCGTCAGCTGGGTCTATGTTCGGGCGACGGGTAACTCGCCACTTCCGTCTCGGACCAGGAGATGAGGCGGGCTAGCCGGTCGATGGGGCTGCATGCGCATACGGCTAATTGGGACAACTAGGCACGCTCTGGAGCACGATGGACGTCCTCAAATCGATCATTGGCAAAGTCGCCAGCGGTGCCACCCTGACCCGCGAGGAGACAGCGATCGCCTTCGACATCATCATGTCAGGCCAGGCGACGCCCTCGCAGATCGGCGGACTGTTGCTGGCAATGCGGGTGCGCGGCGAGACGGTGGAAGAAGTCACCGGGGCAGCGTCAGCGATACGAAGCAAAATGCTGTCGGTGAGCGTACCGGGCGATCCCGTCGACATCGTGGGCACGGGTGGCGATGCTTCTAGCTCGCTCAACGTGTCGACATGCGCCTCCTTTATCGTCGCCGGCGCCGGCGTTCCGGTGGCCAAGCACGGCAACCGCGCGGTGTCCTCGCGATCAGGCGCCGCGGACGTTTTGGCGCGCCTTGGCGTGAAGATTGACCTCAAGCCGAAAGCCGTTGGTCGTTGTATGCACGAGGCCGGCATAGGTTTCATGTTTGCGCCGACCCATCATCCGGCCATGCAGCGCGTTAGACAAATTCGGACCGCACTTGGGACCCGCACGATCTTTAATCTGATCGGACCTCTATCCAATCCTGCTGGGGTCAAGCGGCAGATCGTCGGAGTATTCTCGCGCCAGTGGGTGCAGCCTTTGGCGCAGGTGTTGCAGACCCTCGGCGCTACGTCGGTGTGGGTGGTTCACGGCTCAGACGGGCTCGATGAGATCACTCTCACTGGCTCCACATTTGTTGCCGCGCTTGATGCGGGTGCGATCCGCACCTTCGAAGTAGCGCCCGAAGACGCTGGTCTGGCCCGCTGTGACGTCGATTCACTGAAAGGCAGCGACGCCGACGCCAACGCGGTAGCGCTCAAAGGCGTGCTCGACGGCAAACCAGGCTCCTATCGCGACGTCGCGCTTCTAAATGCCGCCGCGGCATTGATCGTAGCCGGCCGGGCTGCGACTTTGGAGGAGGGTGTTGCGCTCGGCCAGCGCTCGCTTGACAGCGGCGCTGCCGCCGCACGATTGAAACGTCTGATAGCGGTCTCCAACGCTTAACCGCCGAGCTGACCGATGTCCGATATTCTGACCAGGATCGAGTCCTATAAGCGCGAGGAAATTGCAGCTGCCAAACGGGCGTTACCGCTGCCGGACGTCGAGGCACTCGCGAAGCGAGCGCAAGCTCCCCGCGGCTTTGTCGACGCGATCCGCAATAAGCAGGCTTCCGGCGAGCATGCTCTCATAGCCGAGATCAAGAAGGCCTCGCCTTCCAAGGGTTGCATTCGTGGCGACTTCGACGCCCCTGCGCTCGCGCAAGCCTATGAGGCGGGTGGCGCAGCCTGCCTCTCTGTCCTGACCGATACGCCATCGTTCCAGGGACATCTCGATTTCATGGTGGCGGCGCGTAGCCAGACAACTCTTCCGGTGCTGCGGAAGGACTTCATGTTCGATACCTATCAGGTGGCCGAGGCACGCGCCCATGGCGCCGACTGCATCCTGATCATCATGGCAGCGCTGGAGGCCGCTGCCGCGCGCGATATCGAAGCCGCTGCCCTAACGCACGGCATGGACGTGCTGGTCGAGATCCACGACGTCGCGGAACTCGACCGTGCTCTCACCCTTCGCTCACCGATGATCGGCATCAATAATCGCAATTTGCGCACGTTCGAAACCACGCTCTCAACGAGCGAGACCCTGGCACCGCTCATCCCGAAAGATCGTCTGATCGTCTCGGAAAGCGGCATACTCGGGCCCGGCGATCTTACGAGGCTTTCGCGTGTTGGGATTTCGACCTTCCTGGTCGGTGAGAGCTTGATGCGGCAAGCTGATGTACGCACCGCAACACGTTCGCTGCTGGCGCCGATGGCAGCCATTACAACTTAGTGAAAGACACGCAGTGCGTCAAAGGAGACAATCGACGATGTCATGGCAAACGCTGGAAGTTCTCGGATCGATCGCGAAGATAGAACACATTATTCGAAAGTTTCGAGAACTGATCGATACAGATGGCTCGATCCCGCCGGAGCTGCGGGGCACGCTGCACATCACGCTCGATGAGCATCTGTGCGCGGCAAAACAGCGCGTTCTGGATACGCAACCGGTGCGATGATGCCCCTTATACGAAGAGAAACACGAACGGCGGTCCAATATCGGAATCGGCCTCACATGGCGCCGCCAAACACTTGCAGACCTGGCAGGCGCGCTCTGACGCCGATTGCCGCCAGAAGGCGGTCATGAGCCCGTACGCCGAACCGCAAGTTCGAGAACGGCCACCACGGCACTCTCCGCGCGGCGAATGAGACAGCCAACTCGACGCCCCTTTACAGGCCAATCATCATGAGCTGCCGGTCCCCTTTCAAGATGCACGATATTCCGTCGGTCCAGGCGATCGAGTTCCGCCAGGCTATGCGAAATCTGGCGAGTGGCGTCGCGATTGTGACGACTGGAGCGGCCGTCAGGCGGCGCGGGTTAACAGTCAGTTCTGTGACTTCGATCTGCATGGAGCCTCCCTGTCTTCTGGTCGCCATTAACGCCAGTTCCGAGACGCATGACGCGATATTCGCCAACAACAGTTTTGGAGTGAGTTTTCTGTGCAGCGATCAGGAAGACCTTGCGCTGCGGTTTGGGGGGCGGGATGGCGCGAAAGGAGTTCACCGTTTCGTTTCGGCGCAGTGGAATCAGGGTATTCTCGACGTACCGCTTTTGCAAAGCGCGATGTTTACGCTCGAGTGCATCTTGCATGACCATAAGAGGATTGGCACGCATACCATCTTTGTCGGACGAATTGTCGCGACCCGGCCAGGCCAGGGCGATCCGTTGATCAACTTCCGCGGTACGCTTCGAACCATACCGGAAGATTGAATGCATTTTGCACGCAAGAGGCGGACGAGCAGCCGGCTCAATCACGTTGAAGACCGCAATGAGGACCGGAGCAAATGATCATAGAATACTCACCCGAAAGCGGCGTACAGTTGGTGGATCCTTTGGACTTTGGCGGATTCAAACTCGTGCTGAAGGGCTCACTTGCTCTAACACTCAAGCCTTGAGGGGCATCACCCTCGTTGACAAAGGCAATGCGCTTGTCCCTGTCGACTTGGTGCCTACGCTGTCCGGTTGCCCCAAGGAAAGCAAAGCCTGGCAAGTGGCCTATGGCAAGATGGTGGCGAGCGCTCGCGAGTACGGCTGGATTGACGTCGACGCAGATGCGATTCGCGCACACATCGAAAGAAGGTCCTAAGGTCGGAGACGCTATCGCTCATTTCGAGAGCGAGTCAGATCTGTCCTGCATGATTTGCGTCGACACCTACCAACGTTGACAGCTCCGTTCCTGCCGGCAAGTAAGTAACATCAGTTTCCGCCGACAGGGCCACTCTCGGCCGGTAACGGGTTGCGAGCGGAACGTATCCTCGCGGGACATCATGGTTGGGACCAGGCGAATCGTATCATGATCTCGTGCCCGCAATGACAATCTCATTTCACAGGCGGCGACAACATCCATGTCGAGCAACCGGTTCCAATCAGGCGCGATCCTCGACGGCATCCGCCGCTGGGTCGAGATCGAGTCGCCGACCGAACGGCCCGATCAGGTCAACAAGCTCGCCGACCTCGTCGCCTCAAGCTATCGCGATCTGCCGGCCACCGTGGAACGTATCGCGGGGCGCGACGGCCGCGGCGATCACCTGGTCGCACGCTCGTCCTGGGGCCAGGAAGCGCCGGGCATCCTGGTGCTGAGCCATCTCGACACCGTGCACCCGATGGGCTTCATCGAACGGCTGCCGTTCAGGATCGACGGCGACAGCGCGTTCGGCCCCGGCATCTACGACATGAAGGGCGGCGCTTATCTCGCCTATCACGCCTTCCGGCAAATCTGCGCCGACGATGCACGCGCGCCGCTCGGCATCACCCAGCTCTACGTCTCCGACGAAGAAGTCGGCAGCCCGACCTCGCGGGCGCTGATCGAGGCCGAGGGCCGCAAGGCCAAATACGTGCTGGTCACCGAGCCGGCGCGCGCCGGCGGCAAGATCGTCACCGGGCGCAAGGGCGTCGCCCGGTTCGACGTGTTCATCAAGGGTGCGCCGGCCCATGCCGGCACGCGCCCCGAGGATGGCCGCAGTGCGATCCGCGAGCTCGGCAACGTGATCTTGACACTGGAGGCGATGAACGATCTCAAGCGCGGCGTCACCGTCAATGTCGGCGTGGTCCGCGGCGGCACCAAGCCGAACGTGATCGCCGAAGAGGCCTATGCCGAAGTCGACCTGCGCGTGCCGACCATGGCCGACGCCGACGAGCTGGTGTCGAAGATCCTCGGGATCACATCGCGCACCGAGGGCGTCACCGTGACGGTGACGGGCGAGCTCAATCGTCCGCCCTATGAGAAGAGCAATTCCGGCACCGCGCTCTACGAGCACGCGAGGACGGTCGCCGCCGAGCTCGGCTTCGATCTGCTCGATGTCTTCACCGGCGGCGGCTCCGACGGCAATTTCACCGCGCCGCACACCGCGACCCTCGACGGTCTCGGCGTCGACGGCAAGGGTGCGCATACCCATTACGAGCAGCTTTATATCTCCTCGCTCGAGCCGCGCGCGCGGCTCCTGCATCGCCTCTATCAGACGCTGCGATGATCGCTGCTCCACGCGATGCCGGCGACCATGACGCGCCCAGGGGACGACCGGACAACGCGGACGCTAGTGCGGGAAACACCAGAAGGCGACGTGCCTTTCGCTCGTCGCGACTAGCCTGACTTACGACCGCCGAGCACTCGTTTTGACCATCGCAGGTTACGCAGCAAATCGTGCACGGTTGTGTCCTGGAATTCGCTACCGCCGTCCCAGCACACACGAGCGGCGAACGGACTGCTTCGGGCTCGCGCCAAAGGGTTGGGATCATCCAGCTTTCTTGTCGCGTTTCCCACGTCCGGTTGTAGATATTCCACATGACCAGCTCCGAGGGACTTGAATCGCACGTAACGTTAAATTGTACGTTCTTGAGGTGGCCAGTCTTTGACTTGCATCGAGGTAAGGATTCCGAATGCCCCAAATTGAAAGACTGACGCCACGAGATCTCATCTTGACACTGGATCCCGACATCGAGCTTGCCGACATGGTGATGCATCGATCGTCAACTGCGGCGCCGTTATTGGCGAACGATAGTGAAAGACAGGGCAATCCAGAACCGAGGCCATATGCCCGCTGCGATCGGCATCGCCTGAGAGATTCTGCGCGGGTCCACCGTTTCACACATCCGAACACAAGCACCTTTGCCAGCCGACGTGCGCCTCGAAACCAGTTTGGCGAACATGCCGCTCACAGCGGTCGATGAGCAATGGTATGGTGCTGCTATCGCGCAAATCCATGACGATCGGTCTTACTGTGGAGATTTTCAACCGCGTTAGGTTGAAAGGGCCGCTCTGCATAAGCGGCGCTTCGATTGCTTGGCAGATCGGAGCAGCAAAGTGAAAAAACCCGATGGCGCCAGGAAGGTTCTCTTGATCGACCATACTGAGGGGCAATGCCGGGCCATTGTCGGTTTCAAAGATGAGGATGAGAGAGAGGCGTATATGTGCGGCGAACCTGTACTTAGAAAGCCGGGCAAGAAGATTTCGTCGTGGTGCGCCTATCATTACGGACAGATGCACTCAACATCCGTTGAGCAACCCTCAGCGCGAAATGAAGCGTCCGGATCACCAGCTCTCGAGGGCCCTTCACCGAAACGATTGTAACATCGTTTGACTGGCATTCACTGAGACAGTCTGACGATCGTCCGCATCTGAGATGCCT
Organism: Bradyrhizobium sp. ISRA464; assembly: GCF_029910095.1. Taxonomy (NCBI): domain Bacteria; kingdom Pseudomonadati; phylum Pseudomonadota; class Alphaproteobacteria; order Hyphomicrobiales; family Nitrobacteraceae; genus Bradyrhizobium; species Bradyrhizobium sp. ISRA464. The sequence goes on from NZ_CP094526.1 coordinate 6,329,178, forward strand.
ATCAACACAATAGCATCACCATCAACAGACTTTCCAAAGAATTTCAGGAAGGGCCTGATCGCGCATGGACCGATCCAGGGGAACGGAAATGAATCTCGCAACACTGATTGAGCGTAATGCGGCGTTCGCTCCCAACAGGCCGGCGATCCATTTCGAGGGCGAGACTTTAAGTTATGCGGCCTTCAATCAACGGATCGGGCAGATCGCTGGCGCCTTGAAAAGCCGGCTCGGTGTGGATAAAGGCGACCGGGTCGCGATTCTCAGCTTCAACCGGCCTGACTATCTGGCGCTGCTTTATGCCTGTGCACGGCTCGGAGCCATGGTCGTGCCGTTGAATTGGCGCCTTGCTGTCACCGAGCAGCTCTTCATCCTGTCCGACGCCGGGGCCAAGGTGCTGCTTCTCGAGCAGGCGTTCGACGGTCTGCTGCCCGCACTTGCACAGAAATCGCCTGATACCGCCGTTGTCGGGTTGGATTTTGCGCCTCCCGGCGGCAGCAAGTGGGACAGCCTGCTGGACCGTGCCCCCGGCGATGGTCGCAATCCGGGTGCGGACCTCTCCTGCCCGCTTCTCATTGTTTACACCTCCGGCACCACCGGTCGGCCGAAAGGCGCCGTGCTACGGCAGGACGCGTTGCTGTGGAATGGGGTCATGAGTCAGCACATGCATGACCTCAGTTCGTCGGATCATGTCTTGACAGTATTGCCGCTGTTTCACGTTGGCGGCCTCAATATCCAGACAACGCCAGCCTTGCACAATGGCGCGACCATCACTCTCCACGCGCGGTTTACGCCGGAGGCGACGCTCGCTGCATTTGAGCGCGATCGGCCGACGCTTGCGGCATTGGTGCCGGCAGCGATTCAGGCCCTCACAAACCATCCATCATGGCCGACGACGGACTTGTCCTCGCTGAAAGCAATTTGCACCGGCTCAACGATGGTGCCGCGGCATCTTACCGACCGTTTTGCCGCGCGGGGGGTGCCGGTTCTGGAGGTTTACGGTTCGACGGAGACCTGCCCCATTGCTGTCTATACGAAGCTTGGCGGCGATCCTGCGCACGAGGGTTCGAGCGGCTTGCCCGGTCTATGCTGTGAAGCAGCGATCATCAATGATGCCGGCACCACGGTGCCCCCGGATAGCCCAGGCGAGATCGTGGTGCGCGGCCCCAACGTCTTCTGCGGATATTGGGGTGACAAACAAGCAACCGAGGCGGCCCTACATGGCGGGTGGTATCGCACCGGCGACATCGGACGACGCGATGGTGATGGGTATTTTTGGATCCAAGATCGCAAGAAGAATCTGATCATTTCCGGTGGGGAGAATATCTCTCCTGCCGAAGTTGAGCGTGTGCTCAGGGAGCATGGCGACGTCGCGGACTGCGCCGTTGTCGGTCGTCCGGACCCACGCTGGGAGGAAGTTCCTGTCGCTTATGTGATCAAACGAGCTGGAGCACAAATTGAGGCTGAAGCGCTGATCGCCCATCTGCGATCGCAACTCGCCGGCTTTAAGGTGCCGCGCGAGATCATTTTCACAGAAGAATTGCCGCGAACGGCGCTGGGTAAGGTCCAGCACTTCATGCTGAAGCAACTCGGTACGCGATCACCACAGCAAGGCGATAACAATTGAACTCCGTCACCTGGAATCGGCACGGCATCCCTCAACCAGGCACGGACGACGTTCATTCTCGCCGCGATGAAAGTCGCGGCGATCAAAAAGACCACGCGAATTTGCGGCTAGGTGTTTGTCGTCACGGATGGCGGCCCTCTGCGGCCAACAAAGCCAAAAGCGCCCGAGACAGCTGATGCCTCAGATCCTCATCATGAACGCCGGTACGGCTCAAATGTCGGGGACCGACTTGACGGCGATCCAGCTTTCGCTTGCCGCGAAGTCGGCCTGGCGCTCGGTGTGGCTGGCACAGGAGGGTGACTTGATTGTCTCGCCGATCCCCATCCCAGCAGATCTGCTGTCATTCGTTGGCTCGACGCTTAAGTTCGATCCTGCGAGCCTGCTGCTGTTTGTTCCTGAGGGCGCGCACGACCATCCGGTCCTTTGTGATGTCACCCTACAGTCCGATGCTGTTGTCGAACGAATAAGCCACATCGTTCGTCAGAATACACATTGGAAGATATCCGCCTGCTACGCAACTGAAGGTGTTGCCCGGCTGGCCGCCGTGCTCGGCATAGCCAAGGACGGGGACAAGTTCGCTCTTCAGCGAGGGCCCGACCTACTGAATCGCAAGAGCCACTTTCGTCAGTTGGCAACGAGTGTCGCCCTTCCGTTGGCCAATGGATGCGTAGCGACGAGCTCGGACGAACTCCTCGCAGCCGTTACCTGCCTGAGGTCTGAGACCGGCAACGTGATCCTAAAACTGGACAACGGAGCCGGCGGCGCGGGGAATATCGTCCTAACCAGCAAGAAGACCACGCCGCTCCCCGGCGCAAGAGAAACTCGGCGAGTCCATTGGCCGACGTTTGATCCCGATGCAGTTTGGTCCGAGATGACAACACCGTCATGCAGGACGCTGGTTGTTGAATCGTACCACCTGGCTCGGTCCATGTTCTACCTCGAGTTCGAGATCGAGGAAAAAGGTGCAATCACATACGTCAATAGTGGAGACATCCGTCTGCGTCGAAGCAAAGATCGGTCGGAAAGAGCTCTCGTCTGGACCGGACTCGAGCTTCCAAGTGACATGAGCAATCGTCAACGCTCGATCGCTCACGCTCACGCCTATCGATTTGCAGAGTTGGCGCGGACCTTGGGGTACCGCGGCTTGATCAACATCGACGCCATCTTCTCGACGGACGGTCGACTGCTGTTCAATGAGGCGAACGGCCGGTGGGGTGGAGGCTCGGTGTTGCACAGCATCGCAGCCCGGCTGCTCGGTTCCGACTATTCTGATTCCTACGTGGTTTCGTCTGTACGGGACGTTCGATCAAGCTCCCTGCGAGCTGCAATTGACCATTTCGCCAAGAGGGGATGGCTGTTCGACGACACACGCAAGGAAGGGCTCATTCCGCTCGCCGCCGACCAAGATGCAGGCACGGTAGAGTGTCTGGTGATCGCGCACGACAGGCTGTCGGCTCGCAATTTGCAGTATCGACTACCGAGATAATCCGATTTGGATCATGGCGACTCTTTCCGAGGTTGAGCACGAACGCCCACAAATCGGGTATCTACCGCTGGGTCGTGCCTGCTTGATCTGTCTGGCCCCGGTCGTCAAAGCGTTGGGGCAAGTAGTATTTTGGCCAATTAAGAAAAGGGCGCCGCCTAAGCGGGGCCTTCAAAATTTAGGCGTATGCGCGGGCTAGTTCGTATTGAGCCGTCAGGGCATCAATTGGAATGTTCCACTCCTTGCTAATGGTGCGGATCATTTCCAGCGTTAGAGGTCGAATTCGGTTCAGTATTTCAGATGCGCGATTGCGCCCGATAAGATTGCCGAGTTCGGCTTGAGATTTGCCCATAGACTCAATCGCAAAATGGAGAACGTCTACCGGGTCGCCGCGAGGCGTGGAAAAGTGCCCATCCTCGTACTCCTTAATAAGTGAGGAAAGGACTTCGAAACGATCACCATCGGGCGTGCCTGGAGCGGGCTCTGCCTCGAAATAACGGGTTACTTCGCGGATCGCCCAGTCGTAGTCCTGTTCGTTGTGGAGAGGCCTTACGTCCATCATCACACAGTCTCCGCATTAATTCCGTTGTACTCGTCGTGCGTGCCTACAAACTTGATCAGGCCGGTTTTGAACTTGTAGGAGAAATGGACCACGAGGCGGTACTTGTTGCCGCCGATATCGAAAATGGCCCGATTATCTCCAACAAAGTCCACATTGTTCCCAAATGCCGTCTTCAGGTCTGCTGGGCCACCCCAGTTACCTTTGGAAACGATTTCGTACCAAGTTCCCAAAGGGGTCTCTGCTTGGGGGTACCGCTCCCAAAAGACTTTGAGCGCCCTCCTCGCTATTACGTTCATTGCCATAGCATGTTCCCAATATGGGATCAATTTAAAAATTCCCAACGTGGGAACGGTTCTCGTGGGTTTCGTGGCGGCCTCTTGTAATGTTGATTTTTGTGACCTACTTGTAGGGCGAGAAAATCAACATCGAGGGCTCTATGGATATCGTCCAAGCCATCATACTGCGCGAGCCTTGGGAAGTGACGCCTAGGTTGCAGGAACTAACTCTCCACAAGAATAAGTTGCTAGAGGTTCGTGATATTGCAGTGCACGAAAGGGCCAATGCGACGGCGTTCCATGCCGCCAACGCACCCGGCACGTTCTCATATCACCACGGCATTTGGGCGCTCCGACACCGCTTCGTCGGAGCCGATTGGCGAGTGGATCGGACCAACGGGGTAGAAACGATCCGGAACGACAGACTCAAACTGGTGGTGAGTTTCTGCAACGTCGATCTTGCCTGCGTGGATTTCCATAAACCTCAACCAAGAACGAAGAAAGGAAGCGGTGTTGAGCGAGCATCCGAGCCCGGATTGTTCGAGCAGCTTCCCCAGTATGCGCCGCGTCCCAAAGGGGAATGGCAGTTCTTTTACCTTATGGTCGATGAAAACGGGGCGGCTGAGTTATCTAGGCCTGTGGTGAAAGGCGGTGGATTCACAGCCATGATCGAGCGCATCTATCTATCCTACGGAGCTGACGACGATGGGACTGGGCTCCTGCAAGATACACCGGACGCGCCCGTCGAATTTGATCCGCAGATTGCGCGCAAGCTCTGAGTAAGTAGATGTTCAATCCTAGGAGGCTCAGCCTTGCGCGAATGCGCAGAAGGCTGACAGCGCGAGCGCTTGCGGAAAAGACAGGGCTAGCCGAGTTAACAATATCTCGGCTGGAGAAGGGCACCAACGTGCCTGATGCCGCAACATTCGACAAACTTGTGCAGGCTTTAGAGTTTCCGCGTGAGTTTTTCCTCGACCGTGATCCGGAAGAAATTGACACAGGCGCGGTTAGCTTTCGCAGCTTCACTAAAATGAGCGCGAAGGAGCGCGATGCGGCTATTGCCGCTGGCACGATGGGCTTGCAGTTGAGCGCATGGGTAGAAGAGCGCTTTCAGCTTCCCCAGCCGAGTTTGATAGATCTAAGCTATGAGACCGAGCCGGAATCCGCTGCTGCGGCGCTTCGTCAGCACTGGGGACTGGGCGAGCGCCCAATAGCCAACATGCTGGCCCTTCTGGAAACCAAAGGAGTGCGGATTTTTTCCCTTGCCGAGAACACCGCGTCAGTCAATGCGTTCTCATTCTGGCGAGATAATAAGCCGTATATTTTCCTGAACAATTTCAAGACAGCGGAAAGCAGTATTTTTGACTCGGCTCACGAGCTTGGCCATCTCGTAATGCACAAGCACGGTGACCCTAAAGAAACGAGAGCTGCCGAACGAGAGGCCAACGGTTTCGCGTCCGCATTTTTGATGCCTTCAAGAGATGTGCGGGCCCAAGTTCAAAGACCAATCTCCACGCAGGCGATCTTAGGAGCGAAGTCCAGGTGGCGCGTTTCCGCGATGGCTCTCTCATATCGTCTGCATGCCTTAGGCATGCTGTCAGACTGGCGTTACAAGTCGATCATCATGGACTTGGGCAAATGGGGATATCGCGACGGAGAACCGAATGGCATTCAAAGAGAAACGTCAGCAATTTGGCGAAAGGTGCTTACACAGCTATGGAGCGAGAGAACTACGAAGAACGACATCGCAAAAAGCCTCCATTTGCCCCTTGATGAGCTTGAAGGACTGATTTGGAACCTAGCAGGTCCGGAGAGCCGTCCGGGAGAGAGGGAGTTGCGGGAAGTCAAGTAAATGAATTTTCACATTGACGCTAAGCATAAATACTCGGGGCATGAACAAGCTGTCGCTCCAAACCCGCGTCCAAATCCGCGAGGGGTATGACGCAACCGGCGCAACGTGCCCTCAAAGCCCGTCCAGTGTGATGAAATCTGGTCGTTCAGCTACGCCAAGGCCAGGAATGTCAAGTTCGCCAAGTCAGCCCCGGCCGATGCTGGCGACGTTTGGACGTGGACCGCGATGGATCCAGACTCCGAACTGATCGTTTCTTGGCATGTGGGCAACCGTGGCTCGCACACCGGTACGGCGTTCATGCACGACTTGAAGGCCCAGCTCGAGCCTATTCAGCATGCCAGAGATTGCCGGCATACATCAATCGTCCTCGTCCGGATCCGAATCCGACCGTTCCTCTCAGCTGGCCTGGATTATCCGGCAACTACGACGTCTTCGATCATCCGGCGGTTTGCACCGCCGCGCCTCGAACAAAAGTACACCAATGAGCGGCGTTCCCCGCTATGCACGGGCTTGACCTCGTGGCGGAACTTGCACGTGGTGATAACCACCGTACCTAGCGATGGACGAAATATTTCGGGCTCGCGCCCGGTTGGATATACGACGAACTCACCACCCTCGAAGTCTTTCGCGAGCTGAACAATCACAGAATACTCAAAGTCTGGGTCGCTCTCAGCATCCAAATGAATGCCGACAAAGGACCCAGGCGGCATGCGATGCATTTGGCATCGCCGGACGACGTACTCTGACGATGCTCCGAAGATCTTCTTAAGCACGGAACTACGGTCCTTCCTTTCGAGAAGTTCGATGATCCGCGCTGATGATTTCCCATTTACGTTGCTGGGACGACGGCCGGGGTGATCTGTGCGGAGCCGCCTCACGAACAGATTGTGAGAGTCTCCAGCATCTCCCTGTAGAACCACCTCTTCAGGGATATCTGACTGCAGCTGATTGATCTCCGCCAGGTCGTCTTGGGTGAAGAGCACCCCGGGACTAACCAGGACGGTACCTTTATCTCTTAGCTCGCCTCGGTATTTCGCGAGAGCTTCTTCTATAAGCAGGCTGGATTTATCGTTCATTGTGCACGCCTTTCAGGTTCATTCAACGATTCGAATTTAGGGAAGCCTACTGTATCTGCCATGAGCGGATCGCCTGCTCCCAATTCTCACCGTCGAACTCATCCACTGTGATGCTTTCGATGGTGGTCTTATCCAGGCAGCGAACGTTCACACTGAATCCTGCAGGATTTGACCGCGGCCGGTAAAATGGCTTTACGCCGCAAATCCGACAGAAGGTGTGATGAGCAATATTGCTGTTGAACTTGTATGTCGTTAGGAATTCTTCGCCGCACTCGATTCTGAACTTGTCGCCAGGAACGAGCAGGTGCAGAAATCCGGACATATCGCAGATTGAGCAATTGCAGCTCACTGCAGCTACGTCCTGCGGCGCACGGACGCAAAATTTGACAGATCCGCAGTGGCAGCGACCGTAATGCTCAATCTCGAGCCGATCGTCTCCACCAGGAGAGCCGGATCGAGCGACGTTGCGGCACCATTCCAAGTTGAGGCGGTACGCACGATCGTACTCATCTGAGAAACGGCTATAGGCGTCGATGGGGACCAGTTCGCTGATAAGGCGGCTTGTCATCTCACCATGGTACTTCTCCGCGGGATCCTCTCCACCGACGTGGATTCGGAAATACTCAAGGTCGTCAGAGCGAACATCAAAGGTTTTAACCACACTGCCCCACAGCGCCTGGATCATCTCGGCAGCGTGCAGCTCAAACGCGACCATGTAGGCGCAACGCACTATGGCGTCTGTAGATGACAAGCCATGATACAGCGCTCGCAGGTACCGGCGCGTCGTGGAGCTGTAACTAGGCTGTATCGGCCGGCCGAGCAGCCGCGACGCGTCTCTTCTAAAGAGATTGGCGTGAAAGCTGTCTGTGTCCAGAATATCGGGCAACGCAGCGTTGCCGCCTTTGAGAACGCGACCATGGCCTCCCGTCTCGTCCCAGCAGATGAAATTTGCGACCACGCTGGTTAATTCAACGTCCTTCGGCACGCTTCGATTGCGATGCATTGCATCGAAGATGAGATCGCTTTGTGATCCCGATTGCAGATACGGAAACGCCTGTGACATCGCGAAGTATTCAGGCAGTAGGGTCGCAAGCTGCTCTTTGGACATCTCCGCAGCGAACGGATGGGGGCCGAACCTGGCCCGAGCTTGGTGCACCGGGTGATCGCCGGCTGATAGCCCGGAAGGTTGCTGCATCTTAGAGTGAGAAGCGAGAGACGACGTCATGCGACCCCAACTATGCACGAGAGCTTTCCCTGGATAAGCGGGAAAGACACAAAACAGGAGCTAACCAAGATGGGTGCCTTTCGTTTTCAATAGCTCTGGCGGTTGGCAAGAGATCGTGGTGAGCCAAAGAGACCAGTAGAACGTCGTCCGACATGTGTGCTTGCGGCTGTGATCGCCCGGTCGGCCCATGCATCGCGCGATGCAAGTCCACATGTCTCACGACGTTGTCGCGTTGCAGCGAGTTGCGGCTGAGCTTCGTGGCCAGCGTCTTGGTCAGTTCGACCTCCTTATCGGTGTGCCGCATGTTTGCAGATCGGGACGAGCGGCAGGCAGCAATGTTACTCTCCTATCGGCAGCTTTGCGAAAAGTTGCACGCATGTGAGACGCATTAAGATGAAGGAAAGCGGCGCGCCTCCGCATGCCCTCGCCTCATTCCGCGTTGTAGCATGCTCAGAGCAACCGCCGTGCCAACCCGTCCTCACATTGTAAGACACTGAGTATGCGTTGAAGGTGCGCAACTAACCGATCACGCCAAATGTTTTGAATCCGACAGGATTGATGGGCGGTCAGAAAGTGAACAATGGCGACGGCTAAGAAGCGACGGTTTGCCACTTCCGCTAACCAGAGGTAGTTGAAATCGTGGTGCTCAAAGCGCTGCTCACAGATCACCAACTAGCCCGAGGAATCGGACACATGAACGCACAGTCCACTTGCTGGCGCAGGGGACGCCATTCATGGGGAAACAAGATACGGTGAATTTAGCGCCTGCGCCCTCACGACGAGCAAGAGCCCGATCAGCTTCTTTCACTCATCTGGCGATATGTAGGATGCCCCTCGCCCCAATGAGGCGCTTCGTAAGCCGGCGCGCCGGCTTCACCAGCGACCCCGAGCAGAGCGCGGAAGCCGTTAACGGACAGAATAGCCGAACCGGAAGCTGAACTCGTTGAGGCACGCTTGCAGGTGCTGCGGGCTGACGCCGTGGCACGATGAGCAAGTCCAGTTTCAGGAAAACCGGCGACTCGACCTCGGCGATGTTCCACATTCGCCCAATCGAAAATGTCAAAAAGCGAGCGATCGATTGGAGATTACGCCGGCTGGCGGAGATTTCAGAACCTCCTTGAACGCGTCAACTCCGACGCATTCGATGAGCGCGGTGCCGTCTTCCCACGTACCCATCTCCATCACATTGGCAACGAGCCTTGACATTCCTTCGGACACGACGATGTCGGGGGGGCGTCCACCAGACGTATTTGGCCGCGAGCCGCAGCATTTCTGCGCTTCGAACAGATTCGGTCATTGCGGCGTCTCCAGTGACAACAGTGGCACGACTTGGTGCGGGTATCAACCGGATAGGTATACGGCGCACCTCGCGGGACAAGGCAGGTTTGCAAGAGGAAAGTAAGAACCCGCAAACGACATCAGTGTTGCGAGAGTGCGCGTATATTGCGCGATATTTGCCTTCGCTGACCGCCACAAGCGTCGCGGCGCCCTCGCAATTCCGTCAATTTTGACAATCTGACGGCATCACGGATCTGAGGCGGATTGCCTTCAATTTGATGGGGCAGCGACGGATATTTCCGTCGCCGCCCGCTTGTAAGGCGCCGCCAATCAATAGCAATTTGTTGGGCATGCAGCTCGCACAGCCGACGAGCACGATTAGAGGAGCGGCCCTGGTGGCGAGCAAGCGGCAAGATTAATCTAGTCGCGCACCTCCCAGTGACAACAGGGGATCCAGATCCCGATAAAAGGTGCCGCTCCCCAAGCGAACTCGTCGCTCGAGAGAGCCCAACCGAAGTTATCGCAGATGTCGCGACAGATGACGTCCGCGGCGCGGCAGCCGACATACGCTCATGCCACCTCCCTCTCCGCGCGGTCCGTCCAATACTCGCTCGACAAACACCTCTATGCGGAGGACCACCTGGTCGAGTGCGGCCTCGCCAAACTGAACCAACTTCGTGGCGGCTAGCCGCCACGAGAGGAAGGCCAAAAAACTATCCGGACGTACCTGCGATCGCGGCCACCGAGACATGGCTGCGACGAACGTTTCGCGGATCAGGCTGGAAGAGCGGCACCCGTCGGGTGCGCGGTGCTTCTCCAATTACCAGATAAACTTGGCGCCGTCCGGCAGTTCGCAGACGAATTCGCCCTGGTTCACGACCTCGGTCGCCCCCGCGGCCAGCTTAGCGGCCCGCACGGTGAGCCTGCCTTCGCGGCTGAGGCTGTGGCGGATGTACTCCGTCACCGGGCGTCCGGAACTATCCAAGGTCTGATGCGCATTGGCAAAGCTAATACCATTCTGGCTGGTCACCCTGAAGGCACTGATTACCAGCCCTCCCTGCGTGGCCGGCCCCGGCTTGCCCCCATCGACGGTGGCACAACGACTGAGGTCCAGGATCAGCTTCACATTCTTGCCGGCTTGCAGTGCACTGAGCACCTCAACGTATTTCGGCGATGGTTCATCGGCCTTGGCGATCGGGCTCACGGCTGCAGCCATAAGCAAGGACAACAGGATCGACAGGCCTTTGCCACTGAGTTGCATACTCTTCTCCTCTACAAGAACCATAGACCACGCAACTGGCCGACTTGCCTGATGTCGTGTTCGCGAACATCCTGGCGGATTCCAAACATCAGGAACGTTCACATTCGGACAGCAGCAGCTGTCGCAGCGGCTCGCAAGCGGTTCTGAACCCTATCGAACGTCACGACTTCGTAGGTCAGGTTTGCGAAGTGACGCTGTCACGCCCGCACCGGTTCCGTGCCCGCCAAATTGCTCGCGACGATCTGGCGCATGCTTGCTTCATCCAGGAAGCCTGCCCGACGCGTTCACCGAGCATCGATGCGAAGCTGCATCCCACCCAAATCGACAGGCGACAGCATGTTGTGCGTAGCACAGTATGCGCGGCGATCATTCAACAAGATAACAAGCGTCTGGCAGATCGCCTGCACCGGTTCGGAGCAATCAGATGATCACGCCGGTTCGGCGGAATTGGGATGCGAAAGGGTTATTCAATTCATTGACGCCGGCGATGTTCGCCGCCGAACCACCAGTTGTCCGCGCTCGCTGGGACAAATTGTGGCCAGACCTGTACACGGAATATGATGCAAGGTATCTGCAGGCAGAGCTATCCAATCGCCACTTGATTGCGACCAGCGAAGCCGAGGCGTTTCTTAATGCCTGGACGGTGGACGAGGAGCGCCACACCAATGGCTTCATCCGCATCATTGAACTGGTCGCTGGTGGATCCGAAAGGGATCTTTGGGAGCGACTGGACGCTCGACCGCATGATTTTAGTCACATCACCGAATTTCTGAAGGACGAATTCGCACTGATGGTCGTGATCGCATTCGATGAAATGTGTACTTGCCGCGCTTACGCTGCGGATAAGGATTTCTATGCCGTATTTCAGAACCAGAGCTTCGTTTGTTGGCTGAGGGAGTTGATCGCCGACGAGGCGGTTCATTCGATGAACGCTGTTAATGTTATCCGTGCCCGCTATCGCGGTCGCGTTCGCGAAGCCGGCGCAATTCTCGATCGCCTGATCAGCGGCGTCGTCAATGATCCGACTTATCGTGGCACCTTCCTTCTGGACTACTTCGGCCGGGTGTACACGAAGGAAATGCTTGCCAGGTGCCGCGCCACGATCCTGAGAAATATCGCAAAGCCGCTCACAGCCGCAGAGCAAGACGAACTGAATCGCCCACCCAATTGATCCCGACGCCGTCGCAGCCCACCAGAGCGCGATGAAAGACACCACGCGCGCAGCCCGCTTGGGCCCGCACAAAGACCGCTCCCCCGAAAGCGAACAAGTCAGATGAACCTGGTCGTCCAAGGCGTCGGCGGACTGACCACGCTCCTGCTTCCATTTCACATCACCTCGTTTTCCCGGATCAGACTTTGTCAGCATCGGATCAGGGATGATCTATCGTCGGTCTTGGCCGTGCCGCAGTTGGCCAGTGTCTCAGCCTATAACGGCAGTTCGCGCGGTGCCGACCTGAAGATCGGATTGCGATCCAGCCTCCCGATAACGGACTATCATGTGCTTGGCGAGCCGGTGACTGTTGACGAGCAAGGCGGTCCAGAAAACCCACCTCCGGCGACGGTGCTTGTCGTTGCGATCGTTCGCCACGATGGGCCTTCTGCCTTGAACGACCAGGTTCCGCTTGTTGTCAGCTCACACGGTCGAAGCCAATGAAGGCGTGGGTTACCTATCTTGAGATGACAGATCCATCGAAGGTCATGAGATTTCCAGCGCCAGCGCTGCCGCTCTCGATTACCGGACGGCGACTTGCTGTGAAGGACTACCTGCGCCTATTCCGTCTGGTCGGGGATCGCGTTCAATGGGACCTTCGCACCAAGGCATCCGAGGCCGAGGTAGCGCAGCTGATCAGCGCGCACGACCTGATGACGCTCGTGCTGCGTGTCAGCGATGTTGCCCGCGGTCTATGTGAATTCCGCCAACAATCCGACCGCGAAGTCGAGCTCCTGTTCTTCGGCATCGATGCCCAACTGGAAGGGCAAGGACTTGGACGTTATTTTCTGTCGAAATGCCTTACAATTGCATGGGCTCGCCAGCCAGGCCGGATTTGGCTTCGGACCGACGAGTTCGACAGTCCGAAGGCGGTGAAGTTGTACGCATCCGTTGGCTTCTCGATTTTCGACCGCCGATATGAGGACATCGCCGATTGATGACGTGAACCTTGGGTTGCACCTGCATATTTGGTGTGCAGCTACGTCATCGACGAGAACGGTCACATCCACGCCGTCCATCACAAGATGCACGATCGCCTTGGAGGTTTGACCTGCTCAGGCAGGCCTGATTCGGCTAAACAGCTTGACGATCGCGCAGCTGCGAGAAGTTTGCGCGGGCGGTCGATGATGTGCGCCTACCAACGGCCAAAGCTGCCACTTCCTCCGCGATTGGTTCCTGACGTAACAGAAAAAAACTGGTCTTGATAATCTGTGTAACCACGCGGCAACCGCCGAAAATATGCCGAAAAGATCAGGCGCTGTCCGACCGGTCGGCAATACCCAATCATGGCAATTCCCGGCCCGAATTACAGCTCGGCCGGCGAGAGGGTCTTCCGCAACCGGCCATTTCAGATGGGAAGGAAACTCGCGGTGTCACAAGCGTCCAATTCGCATGCAACGGCCAAGTCGCGCATCGGCGCGATCTTGCGTGCGACCAGCGGCAATTTCCTCGAGCAGTTCGACTTTTTTCTGTTCGGCTTTTACGCCAGCGCCATTGGGAAGGCGTTCTTCCCCTCGGAGAGCGAAACAGCTTCGCTGCTCAACACCTTCGGCGTGTTCTGGCTCGGCGCCCTGATGCGTCCGGTTGGCGCGATCGTGCTCGGAGCCTATATCGACAAGCTCGGACGTCGGCAAGGCTTGATCGTCACACTCTCGATCATGGCAATCGGCACCGTGATTATCGCCTTCTGTCCGACTTACGCGACAATCGGCATCGCAGCGCCCATCATCGTGCTGGTCGGGCGGTTGCTGCAGGGCTTTTCTGCCGGCGTCGAGGTTGGCGGCGTTTCGGTTTATCTGTCGGAAATCGCAACGCCGGGCCGGCGCGGTTTCTACACCTCCTTCCAGTCGTCCAGCCAGCAGGTCGCGATCTTCGTCGCAGCGATCATAGGCTACGTCCTGAACGAATCGATTCCGGCCGAAACGGTGGCCGCTTGGGGCTGGCGCATCCCGTTCTTTCTCGGCTGCCTCATTATTCCGCTAATCTTCTTCCTGCGAAGGACGCTGGAGGAAACGCCGGAATTTCTGGCCATGAAGAAGCATCCCACGACCCGCGAGGTGTTTGCTTCGGCGCTGGCCAACTGGCGCGTGGTCATTCTCGGCATGATGATCGCAATCCTGACCACGACGACCTTCTATTTCGTCACGGTTTACACGCCTACATTTGGCAAGAGTATCTTGAAACTGTCCAGCCAGGACGCTCTCTTCGTGACACTCTTGGTTGCCGTCACCAATTTCATCTGGAATCCGGTTGGCGGCGCCGTTTCTGACCGAATCGGCCGCAAGCCGGTTCTGCTGACCATTGCGGGGCTCGCGCTGGTGACCACCTATCCTGCCTTGTCCTGGCTCGTCAGCGCGCCCTCGTTCGCCAAGATGCTGGCAGTGGCGATGATGTTCTCATTCTATTTCGGCATCTACAGTGGCACCATGTTGGGCGCGCTTGTTGAGATCGTACCGATGCATGTGCGCACCACCTGCTTCTCCCTGGCCTTTGCGCTCGCGGCCGCCCTGTTTGGCACCTTTACGCCATTTGCCTCGACCTGGCTCATCAATCAAACTGACGATAAGGCTTCGCCCGGCTTTTGGCTGATGTTCGCGGCCCTGCTCGGCATCATTGCGGCACTTACGGTCTATCCCGGAACCAAAAAGCCCTCGAGAGTTGCGAAGCCGGCGCGGCCCGAACGACCCACCGGGGCTTTGCAGGCCACACCGCGCTAGCCCCAATCGCTTGGCCGTCATGACGGCCCCTGACGCGAATCGTCAGGGGCCGTCTTGGCGGATGGACTCTCGACCCCGCTCGCGATCGCCATCAGCGCAATTCTGGCGCTGACGCCCGCGCCGCGAGGACACGACCATCATCGCGATCATCGACTTGCTCCAGTTGGGATTCGTGGATCGGTATCGGTGGCCTCTGATCCCCACTGTGGCTCGGCTGGCAGGCGCTCCGCTTCACCTCGCAGAGGTCGGCCTCGACCCGGCTGCATCCTCCGCCTGAAACAGAGCGAATTCATCATCAGGGCCGAAGTATCGCGCCACCTTGAAGTGATACGATGGTATACCACACGCGCTCGACTGGGCAGACAGTTCAGCGAGCCGTCATGCGATACGAGAATATTCGCGACCCGCGAGCTGCGCTGTACGCACTGAACAGCTCTTTTGACGAGGGTATGCTCACTCGCCGGCAACGCGCTGCTCCGACAACGTGGCCCATCGCCAAACGATCCTGCGGATCAGACATCGCGGACGAGTGTCGCAAGATCGGTCTCAAGCTTTGGCTGGTGCTTGAAGATGGCATCGATCAACGCTTGCGCCGGCTGCTCGGCCGCCTCCACCAGCGCCGCCTTTTCAGCGCGCGCAGAGGGAGCGAACACGCGCTTGACGACGGTCGGCGAGCCCTTGAGTCCGCATTTGGAGAGGTCCTCGACGCCGGCGTCCTGCGCGCTCCATTTCACGATTGACGCGCGAGCGGCGCGCAATGCATCGGCCATGGCACCGCGGCGAATCTGGTTGGTCGCCTCGAGCATCGTAATGAGACATGGCAGTTTGGTCTGCAGAACTTGGACGCCGCCTTCGGAGCGTCGCTCCGCTTCGATCGTACGCGCTGTCAAATCCAGATCTCTGATCTTGGCGACGTAGGTCAGCTGCAGGGCGCCGAGCCGCTTGGCGATGCCGGGCCCGACCTGCGCGGTATCTCCGTCGATAGTCTGCTTGCCGGTAAATATGACGTCTGGCGCGCCATATTCCTGACCAATCTTTTGAATCGCAGTCGCCAGCGCATAGGTCGTTGCCAGAGTATCGGAGCCGGCGAAGCAGCGATCGGTAAGCAGAACGGCGCGGTCGGCGCCAAAGGTCAACGCCTTGCGTAACGAATCCTCCGCCGACGGCGGCCCCATTGTAAGCACCGTGATCTCACCGCCGAATCGATCGCGCAGCTCCAGTGCGGCCTCAAGCGCAAAGAGATCGTACGGGTTGATGATGGTCGGCACGCCCTGGCGCATGATCGTATTGGTGACTGGGTGAACGCGGATCTGCGCGGAATCGGGGACCTGCTTGATGCAGACGACGGTGTGCATGTTGTTCTCCGGAGGCTTCGACAGCCAACGGGAACAGCAAGTGTCGTACCATCGCAGATTCCAGTAATAAATTAATTAGTACAGCAACTTATACGATTCCAGCATAACCAGCCCAAGCTCCGGCGACGACAGAACTCCGACATTCGTCGTGGGTGCGACAGCAGGTTCGGCCTGCTTGATGTGGAGTTGACCTGCGACCTACGGCGCACCATTCAAAATGGAATCTGTGTTGCTGGCGTCAATCCCGACGCTGATCAGGCAGCGGCAGCAAGGCCGCAGCGCCCAACGGACGACAGGTTTGACGTGGCGGGCCGTTGGTGATCGCGCCGCTTTGGCGGCGCTCTCAGCGTCCAGTTAACTACCTACGGGCAGCCTTTGACGCGCTTCACCGCTGCGACTAATCATATGCAGGAGTCCGCGCGAACCCTTGAGCCTTGCTCTGTGCCGACCGCTTGCCTCACTTGATTGCCGTCGCGACGCGCTCTTGCGTTCAGAAGCGCTTGATCTCGACTCCATATTTCCTCAATGCATAGCCAATCTGCCGCGGCGTTAGTCCAAGCAGCCGTGCTGCCTTTGCCTGCACCCAGCCCGACCGTTCCATCGCGGCAATGACGCGCTCGCGATCGGCCGTCTTCCCGCCCGCCACGAGAGCTGTGCCGGCAGCAGGCAGCGGAGGCCGATCATCGCTGACAGGTACGAGCGGCGCAGCCGCTTCAGTGGGCCGCGTGGCCGGCCTCACCGACATTGGCGCAGCAAGTCCCGGTTGGGGCGTCGCCTCTTCCGGCTTGCTCTTCCACAGCATCGCGGAAAGGCATTGACCGTGGCAGCATGCAAAGTCACTCCTGACGATTGAAGGTCCCGGCGCCAGAGTGGCAGTGCGTTCGACGCAATTTTCAAGCTCGCGGACATTGCCAGGAAATCCGCAGTTCATCAGCACCTCAATCGCGCTGGTATCGAACGTCAGCGCGCGGCCGTTCTCCTTGTTGAAAGCGGCGAGAAACTCAACGGCGAGCAGCGGAATATCACTGCGCCTTTCGCGCAGCGCCGGCAGCAGCAGAGGAACCACGCTGATCCGATAATACAGATCGGCGCGGAATTCGTTCCTTACGACCGCCTCTTCGAGGTTCTTATTGGTTGCCGCAATCACGCGAACGTCGACTTTGATGGTCTGATTGCTGCCGAGGCGCTCAAACTCCTGCTCTTGCAGGACGCGTAGTAACTTTGCCTGAAACGAGGGCGAGATCTCGCCGATTTCATCAAGGAACAGAGTGCCTTTGTCGGCGAGCTCGAAGCGTCCCTTGCGCGAACTGAACGCGCTGGTAAACGCACCTTTCTCATGACCGAACAACTCGGACTCCAGCACCGCCTCCGGGAGGGCAGCGCAATTCAGCTTGATGAAGGGCCGCTTGGCACGCGGCGAGAGCTCGTGAATAGCCTTGGCGACCAGCTCCTTACCCGTTCCGGATTCGCCGCGCAGCAGAACCGTGCTGTTAGACTTGGCAACCACGGCAATCTTGTCCAGCAAGCCTCGCAGAGCCGGGCTGTCGCCAATGATGCCCTGAACATGAACCTTCTTACGTTCCCGCGCGGGCGGCTTAAGCTCGAGCAGTTGCTTCTGCAGCCGGTCCTTTTCCGTCATCAGTCGCTCGCGGTCACAGGCGAACAGGCGATGCAGCTTCACTGTCTGCCCGACCAGATTGGCGATCATGGTCAGCAGACGTACGTCGTAATCGAGCAAAACGTCCGACCTGTCGTCGAGAATGCGGTCGATGGTCAGGGTCCCGACGACTTTTGCGTCGATGCGAATGGGCACACCGATGAAGGAGACCGGCTGATTGTCGGACGCCCCAAGCACCTCCAGGTCCGCGGCAGTAAAGGCCGGCTCAGCAGCCACATTTTGAGCGACGAGCGGCCTGTCCGTCGCCATAATTTGATCGATCGCCTTCTGTGGCAGACGCATCCGATAACGCTCATCACTGCCTTCGCTCCAGCCGGCTCCGACCGTGATATCCGGCATGCCATCATCGTCGAACAGCGAGACGATGCCGTGTCGCATCTGCACAAACGATTGCAGCAGATCCACGACATTGGTCAACGTGACTTCGAGCCGGCACGGAGCGGCGAGCACCTTCGATATTTCAAAGATGCCGCTCAGCGCACTCTCGCGCCGCGGCTCAACACAGATCTCGCGGTCTGTCTCTGACTGTGATCTTTCGCGCGCGCAAGCCATATGCAGCATGCGAAGGTCTCCGTTGTTATGATCATCCTGCCTGGCATCTTGTTCGGGTCTGCGAGCTTCGTGTTGCATGTCATGCTCAATCTAGCGCCCAGTTTGACGAGATGACATAGATAGATGACATCCTTTCATGGTGCGACAGCAACTTCACAAAGCGTTGATCCGCCATCTTCATGTTCGTGGATCGCTGCACGTTATCGGCGGAGAACGCGAGATCCATTGATCTGCTCAAATCAAGTTATGAATTGCCAGATCCTGCCGGCTACAGATGCTGGCCGCCATTAATCGGCACCTCGGTACCCGTGACATAGCTTGCCGCGTCTGAGCATAGGAAGAAGATGACCTTGGCGACTTCTTCGGGCGTGCCTATCCGACGTAGCGGGATGTTTGGCACAAGCTGGGCTTCCGTGTCCGGCGATAACATCTCGGTCCTGATTTCGCCAGGAGCGATCGCGTTCACGCGAATGCCGTGTGGCGCATAATCGTGCGCCATTTCGCGCGTGAGACTTGCAAGCGCAGCCTTCGACGTCGCATAGGCGCTGCCCGCAAACGGATGCACCCGTGAGCCGGCGATCGAGGTCACGTTGACGACCGAACCTGACGCTGATTTCAGCTCGTCAAACAAACCCTGTACGAGCAGGATCGGCGCCACCAGATTGAGATGAAACACCTGCATCCAGGTCTCGATAGACGTCGCCAATGATGTCAAGCGGGTGCCATCTGGTGTCTTCGGTGACATGCCGGCGTTGTTGATCAACGCATTCAACGGCGTCCCTGCAAGTCGCTCCTTGACCTCGGCGATGGCGCGCGGGAGCATCCGATGGTCGCTGAGGTCGGCCTGAACATGATCGTCAGTCCCTGATTCCCATGGGCAGCGGCTGCCATCAAACGGTTGGCGCGCGCAGGAAATGATACGCCAACCCGCGTCCGAAAACAGCTTGGCGGTCGCATGGCCAATGCCACGCGATGCCCCTGTCAGCAACAGCGTTTTCTGTTCTCCCGGTCGGACGCGCGCTTGATCGGCATGAAACGGGCAAGCCACGCCCCTCACCAAAGGCGCGGTGGCTGCCGGATCGGCATTTGCGAAATTGAGATTCAAGCACGCCTCCCCATCCTTCAGCCTGCTCCCGAATGCATTGCAGGATTTGGGCCACGGCAAGGCAGACGATGTCCGCGTCGGTTTTGCAGCCCAATGTCGCGTTCGCGCACAGCCTGTTCTGTTCCAGACATTGCGCGTTTGCATTCTGACAATGACAAATCGTAGGGCACGCGCCCTCCCCTTGAGCATGGCGGCGCGCGCCATGTGATCCATCCGACGTTAACCGACACATCTTGCCCGTCGCGCGCTATCGAACTCATCTATAATTCGCGCGTGCCCGACAGGCTGCCGGCCCACGCTCATTGACCCGATAGAGTTGGCCTCGCCCGATCGCATCCGCAAGCTGGTTGTGAGAGCGCAGACGAGCTACTTCTGGCCGGATCGGAGTGCTGCGTCAAGAAGGCGCGTCGCCGCAGCTTCCAACGGCGCACGATCGCAAGCACAAATCTGACGCGACATGCTTCTACGTCAGGTTTGCCTACGACTGCGCTTTGCATCGATATGACATTGCAAAGTTTGGTCTGCCGCTAACACCACGAAACGAGGGAGACGTCGTAAAGCTGATCCGCCCGCAACAACTCTACACTGCGCGTCGGTTCATACGAGTGTGCACGACCGTTGCACGCACAGCGTCGCTCCCCGATTTGGCGTCGGAAACCGGCCATTGATACGTTGACGCTCCGGCTTGAGGCTCTTGGATGCCGGCGTCGGACGCGATGCGTAAGATTTCGTGATGGAGACCCGTCAGATCGGCCGGGTCGCGATTGGTCTTTCCGGCCTCGCTTGGTACGCACGCGTTGGCCGCGCGCCATGCATAAGCAAGACCATTTGTTCGCACTCCGTCAGCTTGATGAGGCCGTCGCCTTTCAAGGCTACCGCCCCCGCCAAAAATCACACTTGCACCCAGCGTCATCTATTGTGAAGGGACAGATTCTCGCAATGGAGGATCGCCGGGGCGACTGACGCGGATGCTGCCGAGCTCACAAATGCACAGCTGTGATCGCCATCAATCGGCACACTCCGCCGCCGGCTCTTCAATCACGATCAAGCGGCTCGGGTCATTTAGATCGAACTCGATCACACGCGGGACGAACAGGCTGGCATAGCGGGTGAACGCGCTGGTCGGCGGAAACCGAACCACAGTTTCGCACCTCGCCAGGAGATACATCTCGATGAGGGCCGAAAAGCCGCCGTCTGCTCCGAGTGTTGCACTATGCAAGGGTCCGGCATGAGGCGCCTGGAACCGCTTTGGGGTCGTGAAAACATCAGGAAATATACCTGTTATCTTCTCAAGGACGAGCTCACTGTCCGTGCACACGAACACCCGTACGGGTCTTGGGTGAGGCATCGCCTTGGCTTTATCAATCGCCGCACAGACTTGGCGCAAAGCGAGTGTCGGGTCCGCCCAGTAGGGCGCATGTCCCATAATGTCTTCGCCGTTGCCGTGACGGACGTGAACTCCGATGATGCTGCGCCCCTCAAAGTGCTCGCGGTAGATCGCGTCAATCCGGGTCTGCACTTCCGATCGCGGTTTGACACTCCGGAATATCTGCCGCTCGGCGTCAGAATCGCAACGCCACATGAGGCAGGCGTCACACACTACCGTATTGGCGTCGGTGTCCTCTTCGCTTTGGAACAGCTTGTCCAGTTCGTCGCGCTCTCGGAAAATCTGCTCATCTGGCCGATAAACGCACTCGATCGGTGGCTTATTCCACCACTGCGGAAAGAAGGGGCCCGGAAATGCAAGCTGATTGATCCGATCATCGCAAATGACCGGCACACCGGCGATCTCCTGAACCGGCTCAAAAAACACTGGAAATGCATTGGTGAATGGTTGATCGAGATAGCAGGAGCCCCGCCAATCAATGGCAAGCGTGCGCCCGGTTCGCCGCGCATACCGCCACGCTGCGGCCAGGGACCATAGGCAATCACCGAACCCTGTGCGTCGTCGAGAAACAACGAAGCGATCGTTCGTCGAGTTACCAGCGAGCATTTGCTTTGCCTCGTTCCGGGATATGGGTTGGATAAGAGAAGGCGTCGCGGAAGCGGGATTTGCCTATCCCACAATAAATTGGGCTGTCCCCTCGAAGTCCTCCTGAAACCCGCGCGACAAACATCCCAACCGAGCTCCTCACAAGTCTCGCCCGACTTGGCGACTTGCGATCAATCAATCGCGCCTCTCTTGCTTCGTGGCGCCGAGACGGCATGCCCTGGGCTGCGACCTGGCACTGACTGGCATTGTCCGTCCGAAGACAGGTGTGCGCCCGACGTGTCATGCTGCGGCGTTCCGAGGTGCCGCGACCCCAACCGCAGGCCGCATCCTTTGTAACCTCTTCCTTCAGCCTCACGTGAGGTCAACGCATCAGGCGCCGACGGAACAGTGCTGTCGAAACCAGGAACGGCAATATCGCGTATACGCACAGCGCTGCGATGTGCAGGGTAATGCCACCATCGGCCCGCCCAAGCATCACCGGGCGGATGAGGTCGACCGAATGCGCCAGCGGCAATAAGCTCGCCAGGCGTTGTAATGCGCCCGGCAGTTCGCTGGCGGGAAAGACTGCCCCGCACAGGAATACCATGGGCGTGATGAAGAGCGTCTGGTAAAACACGAAGTAGTCATAGCTGGGCGCGAGAGATATCACGACCATGGCTAGGCTCGCGAATACGACGCCGGTCAAGGCAATTGCAGGCATTGCGTAGAAAACGGAGCGCCACGGCGCATAGCCCAGCATGACCGCGACAATTCCGATTGCCGTCCCCGCCAGGACGGACTTGCTCGCCGCCCACGCCAATTCGCCCAGAACAATGTCGCCGAGCGTAAGCTGCGTGGACAGGATCGCTTCCCAGGTGCGCTTTGCGTCCATGCGGGCGAACGCTGCGTACATTGTTTCGAAGGTCGCCGACGTCATCGCGCTAGTCGCGACCATTCCGGCCGCTAGAAATGCGATGTATGAGGTACCCTCGACACGACCAACGATGATGCCGAGGCCGAAGCCCAGACCAAACAGATTGGTGAGGGGATCGGCGAGATTGCCGAGAACGGATGCGATCGCCACTTTCCTCCATGCCAGAAAGTTGCGTCGCCATACCGCGATCCAGTTATATGCGTTGGCGGGCAAGGTCGCCGCATAACCTTGAACCATCCTCATTTCTCCATCTCGCGCCCAGTCAATCGCAAGAAGACGTCCTCGAGATTTGGCGGGCGCTGCAGAAGGCGGAGCCCCGCCCGACCTTGCAGTCTGCTGCGAACCTGGCCTGGATCTGCCGCATAGCAAAACAGCGTCTCGCCGCTCGCTTCGACGTGCCGTACATACGGTTCAATCAGCGCACGCAGGTCGTGTGGGTCGCCGCCGTAGATTTCGATCACGTCGCACCCGATCTGCTCATCAATCAACGAGCGGGGTTTGCCCTCGACGAGCTTGACTCCATTTTCTAGCACGCACAGCCGATCGCATAACCGCTCGGCTTCCTCCATGAAGTGGGTGGTGAGGAGAATCGTCATACCGCGCGCCACCAGCACTCGAAGACGTTCCCAAATCAGATGGCGCGCGTGCGGATCGAGACCGGTGGTTGGTTCATCCATGACCAGCAGGTGCGGATCGTTGATCAGCGCACGCGCCAGCGTCAGCCGCCGTTTCATCCCGCCCGACAATTGGGCGACGCGCGCGTCGGCCTTGCTCTGGAGGCGGGCGAAATCGAGCAGTTCCGGCACGGCCGCCTCGACCTGACGTGAACTCATGCCGAAGTAGCGACCGAAGACCAGCAGATTTTCTCGTACCGTAAACTCGAGTTCAAGGTTGTCGAACTGCGGCACCACGCCGATACGCAGGCGTGCCACCCGAGCGCGGGCCGGCACAGGTTCGTTGAGGACTGTAATCTTTCCCGCATCGGGCGCCATCATCCCCATGACCATCCGCGCAATCGTGCTCTTGCCGGCGCCGTTCGGCCCGAGCAGACCGAAGCATTCCCCTCGTGCCACGCTGAACGACAGATCGTTGACAACGATCCTGTCGTCGAATGACTTTCTAACGCCGGCAAGGTCGATTGCTACGCTCGACATGTTTACCTTAGGCTGAAAGAAGCGGTTCAGGCGACAACGGATTCCTGACAACCGCTTTGGTCCAGAGCAGGCCGTCGCACCATATGTGTTCAACGCGACCCCATTGGCAGGCCGCGGCAGCGTCTGGGAAAAAGCCGCGTCCGTGGTGATTGGCGCTGGTGTTGCAAAGCAAAGGAAGGCCTGTGAGGCGCTCGTACTCGACAAGGAGCTCGGCGACTTTGTGTTGCGATGTCCTGGGAACGGTCTGCAATCGCGCAGATCCGTCCAGATGGACTATAGCGGGGACCTTATGGCGCCATTCCGCTCGCGTCTGATGATCGAAGAGCATGTACGGATCTGGCGTTCCAGGATCGAAGATCTCCGGTGCCCGGTCCTCAAGGCAAATCGGGGCGACCGGTCGGAAGTGTTCGCGACGCTTGATGTCGTTGAGGTGATCCTTCATCTCGGGAGACGTTGCGGCTGCAAGGATGCTTCTGCCACCCAAAGCCCGCGGTCCGAGCTCGGCGCGTCCGGTAAGG
Organism: Bradyrhizobium sp. ISRA464; assembly: GCF_029910095.1. Taxonomy (NCBI): domain Bacteria; kingdom Pseudomonadati; phylum Pseudomonadota; class Alphaproteobacteria; order Hyphomicrobiales; family Nitrobacteraceae; genus Bradyrhizobium; species Bradyrhizobium sp. ISRA464. The sequence goes on from NZ_CP094526.1 coordinate 6,353,009, forward strand.
AAGATCACGGGCTTGTTGCTGGCGAGAATGGCTGCAAGCTCCTGCATGCTGCAGGGCGTGGCCTCCCATTCCGGGGCGACCTCTCCGGCCTGCAGGGCCGGACCACTGTAGACTGACCATTCGAGCGGAACGTAGCCATTCTGCGCCGCCATTGCAGCGCAAGCAGCCCCAATTGCCGAGCCGCTATCATTCGGAAACGGCGGCACCCAGACATCATCGAACAGACCGGTCGCGCGTAGCGCACTGTTCCATTTGATATTGAGGCCGCATCCACCGGCGACGCAGAGATTTCGTGCGCCCGGAAGTGATGAGTGCCGCAGCAAGACAAGCGCAATTTCCCGCACGAGCAGGCGTTCGAGGAACTCATGGAATGATGCAAGTACATCTTCCGGCCGCTTCTCGCCCAATCGCAGCGCACATGCGTCGAAGAAGTCGTGCAGAGCCGCAAGCGAGGACTCCGCGTTGTTGATATCGGCACGATAACGACGAGCTTCGTCCGTATCGGATGCAAAGCGTTTTTCGTAGAGCTCCTGAAACACCGCCACGATGGTTTCATCAACGGCTCCGAGAGCGATGTAAGCCATCAGTTTGCCGGCGACGCCTAAATCCCAATTGCTGCGGTTCGCCTGCTTGTAAGGTCCGAAATGATGGCCTGCGACAGCATAGGCGTGACCGATCATGGGAAGCAGGCAGTCAATGAGGCGCGCGCCGCGGCGTTCAACATAGTAAAGGCGCGGAAAGATGCAGCCGTCCCAGACCAGGCAGAACGCGGGTCGCCCGGCTTTGGCAAATGGGCTCGTACAGTATGCGGAGGCGACATGGCCCGTGACATGCGGATAGCTCTTATATGGAAAGACCTTATTGGCCAGGATCAGGCCAAAGCCGTCCACCGAATCGAGCAGTCCCTCGCCATGGCGCTCGACATAGGGCCCCCCTTTGAGCGTGATGGGTACCGCCCCGCTGAGAACCTGGAATTTGGACTCGACTTCCCCGTCCCAGCCGTCGATGACAAACTGATCAATATCCCGCGGATCGAGACCATGCTCGGTGAGGGCAGTCACGACTGCATCGAGGTTGTCGATGAGCTGGTAGCGAGGATTGTTGCTCCGCTTCTCCTGCTCGGTGCAGAAGACAAGCCGCCCGTCGTCGACAACAGCAATCGCCCCGTCATGGGTTAGTTTGATACCACAGATACGCATACGTCCCCCTTGCCTAGTCGCGGCGATTCGATTGGTCTGAAGATTGGATCGGACTGCGGAACTGGACCAGCAGGCAGCCTTCGTCGATCAGATCCCCCTGGCAGTGCAGACGTTCGACCTCGATCAAGGTCTCCTTGAAAATGTCAATGACGGTCTCGGCACCGGCCGCGTGCCCCCAGCGCCGGCACGTGGCATCACGCGCGGACCCAAACACCAGACGTCCATCCGGCGCCAGCATCTTCACCAGCTTCGCGATGGCCTCGCGCATCTGGGGTATGTCTTCGAGGTAATACAGAACCTCCGCCACCACGATCAGATCGAACTGCTCCGGGGGTGAAAACAGTTGGATGCTGGCGGTGACCCACGTGATGTGCGACCATTTGCTCATTCGTTGACGCGCACGCGCGATCGCACGCGGCATGACGTCGACCACTGTGAGCCGCTGGCAATTGGGCGCCAGCTTTTCCGTGAACGCTCCGGCTGCACAGCCGACCTCGAGTGCGTTTGCAATTGCACCTCTGGAAAGCGACATCCGGAGCATTTGCGCGTGACGCTCGTGTTCGAACGGATTACCGTCGAGCCGCCACGGATCATCGGCCGCGAGCTCACGCTCCAGCAAGTGGTACATTGTGCCCTGCGTCACGAGAAACCCCATCCAGTTGTCGGTCTTTTGGTCACTCGCCGCTGCAAACGTTGTCGCTCGTCACCAAGCCTGACGGCCTGCGCGAAAGATCGGCCCGCCGAACGGCGTCGTCAGTGCCCGCGCCCGCTGCGGCTTTTCGTCGAGTGTTGGCCTGATGAACGGCGAGGCGTTCTTCACTGCCAGCCGGTAGACTGGTGACCTTACGCGACAGCCAATCGCTGTTGCTCAAGGTACACAGGGCGTACGCTTTCACGGGAAGCAAGAGAAGGATATTGATCGGCGTATGCAGCGAAAAGCCGAGAAATCGAATATCGCGAGCGCGAAACGCTGCCACGCTGCATCGAATCATGGTCATCGATGCGATCGTCAGCACGGTCCACCATGGCATTGTACCCGTGACAGCGATCTGCGCGAGCGCGGTCAGGAACGACACAGCAAGAAGCAGGGGGCCGAGATTCTGTCCGATCACGTCCAGCGTCAGGTAGCTATCGAGACCGGGCAGCAGGCGCATCGCCAGCCACGTGTCGCGGAAGGTGCTCCGCGCCCACCGCAGTTGCTGGCGCAGATACGGCGCAAGCCTGTCCGGAACCACTGTTGCGGCGATAGCGTCAGGAACATATTCGGTTCGAAACCCTGCCTTCAGCATGAGAATCGTAAGATGGCGATCCTCACCGAAATCACTCGGCTTTCCGCGAAAGAACTGCGCTTCGTACTGATCGAGCAGCAGAACGAGCGCCGACCTGCGATACATCGCACATGGGCCGCAGCAGCACATAACCGCGCCAAAGCGGGCCTGTGCGGCCCGCTCTTCGTTGCAGGCCAGCCAGTACTCCATGTCAATCAGCCTGGTCAGCCAGGTGTCATTCCGATTGCTGGCAGTCAACTGCCCCATGGACGCACCGATCTCAGGATCGCTCATCTTCGATGCGAGTTTCGTTATCACGTCGGCGTCGATGACAGTGTCCGAGTCGACGTTGAGCACCAGATCACCGGATGAGCGGCGTATGGCGGCGATCTGCGCTTTGCGCTTTCCGGCGTTCTGGCGCAGCAGAATGAAGCTGAATCTCGGATCATCGGCGTAGATCCTCTGGACGGCCCCAACCGCATCCCGGTTTGCCGAACCGTCATCGACGACAAAGACCTGGAGCTTGCCGGCATAATCCTGATTTGCAATGGACTGCAGGCACGCCGACAGGATTTGCGGGTCTTCGTTGAAGCAGGGCACGATGACATCTACACTCGGCAGACCGGCAGCCGTTTGCCGCAGTCCGGGCGGCGGAGATGGCGCCTCTGTCGGCGTAGCATAGAGCGCCTGCACGCTCTTATAGACGGTCGAGAGCAGCGCATAAGACGAGACAGCGACGGTACTGGTTGCGGCGAGCAAATCCATAGGAAGCCAGTCTGTTCAGTGGAGTTGAGGAAGCGGACGGATTGCAAACCCGCGCGTGCGCAGCGCGGGGATCAGAGTCGATAGCGCAATGAGGGTCTGGTCGCGATCACCAGCTTGATGGTCCAGCTCCAACTCACCAGGCGGACATCCGTCGTGCAGCAGCACAACTGCGCCCGGCCGGACAGCTGCCAGTACCGTGTTCACGATGCTATCAACGCCCGGTCGAGACCAGTCCAGTGGATCTACCGACCAGTGGAGGGCCGCAAGCCCGCTCTGAGCTGACAGAGCGAGAACCTCTTCGGTCCATCGGCCATAGGGCGCGCGCACGTGCCTGACCGAAGCCTGCGGGCACGCCGCATTGATGAGCCTGCTTGTCGCGACGATTTCATGTTCCACGTCGGCTGGCTCGCATCGGGACAGGTCAGGATGCGTCATTGTGTGGTTTGCTACTTCATGCCCTTCGGCAATCATTCGTCGGACGAGCCCGGGCTGATCGGCTGCATGAACGCCGATGACAAAGAACGTCGCCGGACACTGGTGCTCCGCCAGCGCGTCGAGGATCGCCGGCGTGCAGAGCGGATTTGGGCCATCGTCAAACGTCAAATAGACGCTCCGACTCCCGTCAATGTCCGGGTACTCGCTTCGCACCACGGACAAACAATCGCGCCGCTTCACAGCTCGGGCCCGTTCCGATCAATGAAGGTGCCGGTCGGCCAATCGCTGATTGCGCGTGAAATCGGGAACACGACGAGGATGACCTCTTCGATCCGAGTGGGCGGCACATTGAGATACACGTCTGGACGGGTCGACCGTACGCGAACTCCAGGGGTCAGGGTCGCGAGCTTTTGTCGGCCAACCAATCTTGTGAGATGCTTCTCGAGTGCTGGACGAACCGTACCAAAGCCGAATGGGACATCGAGTTGCTGGAGGACCGGATACATCACGCGCAGTGAATGGCTGATGCCGAGTCCTTCGAGATCCGGTCGTACAGCGTAGAGTCCCAGTTCGGCGACGAGCAGGTCGACTTCGTCGACCTTGATGCAGCGCCGCAACAAGCCGAGATGTGCCGCTACGCCGCGGTTATCGTAACCGATTATGCGCAGCTCAGGCCGCGCACCGGCCCAACTTCGACCACCTTCGAAGGGCTGCGCGTTGAACGCGCCCGTCGGGCCGTAGCTCTTTCGAAAGAATTCGGACAGCTCGATATGGTCGGCGAGCTGAAGCTCGCTTTCCCAGCGCACGATCCACTGCACTTGAGAGCGCATGGGAACACCTTCCGTCGAGCCTGAAACAGCAATATTCATGGCGTGCTCTCCTTCGACAGCGGCTCGAAAGCGGCCTCGGTGACGTGAGCAGTCCGCCAACCACGTCCGCCCGACCGGCAATCACACGCCGAAAGCACGGAAGCGTTTCGACGGCCTCGCGGTCTGTCGAACGAGCTATCGGCACGGGCGATGGTTGCAATCTCCTGCACCGCAGGCCGCCGATCTATGAGTGTCATTTGCATTTTCGATACACTTTGAACGCGATGGACGCGCGAACCATTTCGCAGGTGGTACGGAGAGTTGCGCGCGCGATCCGCGTCTGCCGTGTCGTCGCGAACCTAAGTCAATGACGATCGTTGCCTCAAGTGTACGCGGGTAAATCGCCGGTATGGAAAGGCATGAAAAAACCATACCAAGGTTTATCGAAAGTAGGTGCCTGTCAGTCTTTCCAAGCGCCCGCCGAACCAAATTGACGGAATTCAGTTCGCATAGTCCAGCAAGACAGACCGGCCCAGCGTGGCCCGGCTGACGCTGCGCGCATTCCCTGGAACTGTTTTCGGAAACCACGGCGCGAAGAGCGACAGCCATCTTGCTATGCCTGATTCACTTTCTCCAACTGATGTTTGCTATCCAACATTCGGCATGATTGGGTAAAATCGATTGTTTTGATAGAACACATCCATACGATGGATAGAGTCACAAGATGCGGTTCAAGGGCCTTGATCTAAATCTTCTCGTTGCGCTCGATGCTCTGATGACCGAGCGCAATCTCACTGCAGCGGCACGCAAGATCAATCTCAGTCAACCGGCCATGAGCGCCGCGATCGCACGGCTGCGGACATACTTCCGCGACGAACTATTTACGATGAGGGGTCGCGAACTTGTCCCAACATCGCGCGCAGAAGGGCTCGCTGCTCCAATTCGGGAGACCTTGCTGCACATCCAGCTCTCCATCATTTCGCGGGACGCGTTCGACCCGGCTCAATCGAGCCGGCGCTTCCGGATTATCCTCTCCGATTTCATGACGATCGTATTCTTCCGAAAGATCATAGACCGCGTCGCTCGGGAGGCTCCCGCTGTCCGCTTCGAGTTGCTTCCGTTCTCAGATGAACCCGGCGAGCTTCTCAGACGTGGCGAAGTCGATTTCCTTGTCGTGCCCGAATTGTTCATGTCGAGCGCGCACCCCAAGGCCAGTCTGTTTGAGGAAACACTGGTATGCGTCGGCTGCCGTACAAATAAGCAGCTCGCACGCAAGTTCACGGCCGAGAGATACATGTCGATGGGACATGTCGCGGCCAAGTTCGGCAGAGCCCTGAGGCCCAATATCGAGGAGTGGTATTTGCTTGAGCACGGCCTCAAGAGACGAATCGAGGTCGTCGTGCAGGGCTTCAGCCTCATCCCCCCGGTCGTATTGGACACCACTCGGATCGGAACAATGCCTTTAAGATTGGCTCGGCACTTTGAAAAACTGGTGCCCCTACGGATCGTCGAACCACCGCTGGCCCTTCCCGCCTTCACCGAAGCCATCCAATGGCCTGCCACCCACAATACCGATCCGGCCAGCATCTGGATGCGGCGGATATTGCTGCAGGAAGCGTCAAGCATGACCTTGCCACCCGAGACGCCACCACGTCGCAGACGCTGCTAGGTTGATCGCGAACCTTCGCAAGCCGTTGCGGGCGGGGATACTGATTTGCGCCTGAGAGCATTCGAAGGCCCTTCGGTCGCTGACCTGCGACGTTTCAGCAGGACCGCGTTCACGGCATCTTGGCAGGGCCGGCTTCGATCGGACGATAGCCGCGGCGCGGACCCAACGTGCCCGCCGAGCTTTCCGGTGCCGACGTCCCACTCATCCAGATCTAAAGCCGGTTTTGGCGGGCGCCTCCCGCCTGCCGATGCTGCCAGACCTTGCCAAGCAAGCACCACGATCGGCTCTTGCACGATGGTGATGCTCTGGATTCGACCGTGCGCCTTCGCCGAAGGCAGCAGAGACCTAGGAACGCTCCACTTTACGGACCATAACAACAGCAGTGGAACGAAAACGCTTGAACCTTACACTGCGTCAGGTTGTAGGCTGGCAATCGTGAGCAACGCTCCGTCACACGGATGTCGATAGCGCACTTGCGACATTGTCGGCGTGAACACCAGCGTTCTACCTAGAATGGTCTTCACGCTGAGGGATGTTGTTGCCGGAGTGCGGCAACGATCAGGTCCGAAACCGCCGAGTTACACGCTCCTCGCCCGCTCCACCTCGGGTCGATCAGCCTGTTGGCCCAAACACGTGAGCTGTTTCTCACGATCGCGCCGCCAGATCGAGACCTCCTGGACGGTTAGCGCGATCGTTCCAGACCTAACCGTTGCGGCTCAAGGAGTGCAACGCAAACGCTTTCAGCGGGGTGAAAAGATATGCGTTTCAAGGGCCTTGACCTGAATCTTCTCGTCGCCCTCGATTCCCTGATGACCGAGCGCAACCTGACCGCGGCAGCGCGCCGAATCAATCTCAGTCAGCCGGCCATGAGTGCTGCCGTCGCCCGGCTGCGCGCCTATTTCCGCGATGACTTGTTTGCGATGAGCGGCCGAACACTTGTCCCAACACCGCGGGCGGAAGCGCTCGCTGGTCCCGTTCGCGAGGCCTTGCTGCACATCCAGCTTTCTGTGATTTCGCGGGAGGCGTTCAATCCAGCCCAATCGGAGCGCCGGTTCAGGATCAGCCTTTCCGATTTCGTCACGCTGGTGTTTTTTCGTCGGATCGTGGAACGTGTTGCGCAGGAAGCGCCCACGGTCAGCTTCGAACTGCTGCCGGTCGCCGACGACCACGATCAGCTGCTCCGGCGTGGGGAAGTCGACTTTCTGATTTTTCCGGATTCATTCATGTCAAACGGGCATCCTAAAGCAGCGCTATTCGAGGAACGGCTCGTCTGCGTCGGCTGTCACACGAACAAGCGGCTATCGCGTCGGCTTACACTCGAAAGATATATGTCTATCGGGCAGGTCGCCGTTGGATGCGATCTGACGCGAAAGCCCTCGATCGAAGAATATTTTTTGCTTAGACATGGGCTCAAGCGCCGCGTCGACCTCGTCGTGCAAAGCTTCAGCATGATCCCACCGATGCTGATAGGTACTGACCGAATCGGAATGATGCCTCTAAGGTTGGTTAAGCACTTCGAGAAAACGACGCCACTGCGCATTGTGACACTTCCGTTCTCGCTTCCCGCATTCACTGAAGCCGTCCAGTGGCCTGCTCTTCACAATAGTGATCCAGCAAGCATATGGATGCGAGACATACTGTTACAGGAAGCGTCATGCATGTCCCCTCCTCGTGACGTCGCGCGAGCATCTAAACGCTCGAAGTCCAGTCGGCACCTCGCTTCAGCCATTCTTCCCACCAATCAGCGCCCGTCCGGATACTTCGTGAGGGCGGACTCCCATTCATCGTGAGCGCAATTCCATAAAGCGCGCCACACCCGTGAATCGGATGCCGGATTTGGCCACCTCAACCGCCTGACATTTGGACTCTGCCGATTGCTATTGTCGTCTCGCGCGCGACAGCTTTCAGACTGACCACTTGCACCACCCTATTGTGCAGCCCGTCGCAAATTGCTATCGAGCCGCCCGCCCGAGCAACGGCGCTCAGCCGGCAATAGAGTCTGCTCAGGAAACAGAGCCCAACATCCGACGGCAGCAATATAGTGCTATTCTCGCTTTGCTCGGCCACTCCAATGTCGTCAGCTGATAGATTGTGCGAAGAACGGCTCGCTCAATCGCTCGCGAGACATCAAGACAAAGCGATGCACGATTGTGTTGCTCGACGGCATCACTTGAGGGCATACCGCATCATCGCCGCTGCACGCCGCCAGCCCGTCTCCTTTTGGCCCTACCGCAGCCAAACGTCTTGGCCATGGGCGCGCGCCTCGCACAATGACAAATAGGGAGCCCGACGTTGCAGCAGCACAATGGTATCTTCGATCCCGAGGATCCATCAGTCCTGGGAACGATGTTTGACAAAGCCGTCACTGCGCTGCCCGCCTCGATGCGCACTCCTGAAAACCGAACGGCAATCGCAAAGCTCATTCTGGAGCGAGCAGCGACGAGCGAAGCTGGCTTGGCGTCCCTGATCAGCTTGATGGACGCTATTTCCCCTGCCGCTTGATCGAGCGGCACCCTAAGATCGTCCCCTTGCTTGCGCCGGAATGGAAGAAGATTCAGCTAGGTCATTGAAATAGCTTGAATCTCACGTGACGTCAGGTTGTAGGCTTTGAAATCGAAAGAACATGACCAAAGCTACACAACGAAGGCGTCGATGGCGCATTGGCGAACTTGCAGATGCTACCGGAGTAACGGTACGCACGCTGCATCACTATGAGCATACCGGACTCCTTGCCGCCTCGGGGCGCACGGATGGCGGTCATCGCATGTATGATCGCGAAAGCATGCAACGTGTCCATCAGATTCGAGCGCTGCGCGAGCTTGGCTTCTCCCTTCAGGAGATCCGCAGAGCAATGGAGGGACGCACCTCGCTTACTGACTTGTTGCGCAAGCATCTGGAGCGTATCGAGCTGCAAGTTGCTCGTGCGACTCTGTTGCGAGACCGCTTACGCAATATGACAACCGATGGCGAAGTTCGCGTCAGTGTAGATGAGCTGCCCGCCACGCTGGATGCGATGGCGCGGGTGGAGAAACGCACCGAGCCACGACCATGCACGTGCACCCTGGCTGCGGATCGCGAGGAGCGGTGGCGACGAATCCGCGATGAACTGCGTGACTGTGTGGATCGCGACGAGCATCCATGCAGCGAGCGGACAAGATCGGTGGCTCTTGAGGCACGCCAGTTGATCGGCGAAATCGCAGGAGCCGATTCGACCGTCCCAAAAATCCTGAAAGTGCTCGCGCGATTGAGTGCGCCTCAGAGCCTTGCTGGTTGGGATCCCAATCTCATGCAGTATCTCGATCTCGCACTCGCCGCCCTGGAGGATCAGCCGTACTGAGCGGCGCCGCCTGATCATACGAGACTGCCGACCTGCCTCCTGATGCTGATGTCACTGACCTCCGGTTTCCGACCTTCGCGGGGGGGGGGGGGGGTGAGCGAGCTATCGCATATCTCTTTCTACTGTAGCTTCATCAGCCGACGAATTTTTGACTTATTGATCGCGCGCTCCCGATAAGGGGCTTGAAACGCACCTAGCGTCAAATTGTACGGTCTAACCCGGGTCCCACGGTCTTCGACGAACGATCGGGGATAACCCTGGCCCATCGCACCGACCAGCCCATGATCGGAGCGACCAGGCTGACAGCACAAGGCAAACATCGGGAGCTCCACAATGTCGAGTTGGCATATCCGTTGCGCTGCAAGCGCAGCCATCCTGTGTTGTGCCCTGGCTTCCGCAGCGTCTGCCGCCGATGTCTCCATTGCGGTAGCTGGTCCAATGAGTGGAAGCAGCGCTGCATTCGGTAAGCAGATGCGCGATGGTGCCACTGCGGCCGTCGATGCGCTAAACGCATCGGGCCTGCTTGCCGACACCAGGATCGTATTGAGTGTCGTCGATGATGCGTGCGACCCCAAACAGGCCGTCGCGGTTGCAAACAAGCTGACCATCGATCGGGTCCGGCTGGTCGTCGGCCACTTCTGCTCGTCCTCGTCGATTCCAGCCTCCGATGTTTACGCCGAGGCGGGAATTATTCAGATTTCGCCTGGATCCACCCATCCGCGGCTGACAGAGCGCGGACTTAAGACCGTCTTTCGCATTTGCGGCCGCGACGACCACCAAGGCATCGTGGCAGCCGAATACATCCTGCGGCACTATCCGAACAAGGCGATCGCTGTCCTTGACGACAAGAGTACAGCTGGCAAGGGCATTGCCGATATTGTCGAGGCAAGGCTTCGCGACGGCAGCGCAAGTGTCGTGCGGCAAAGCTATGTGGCCGGCGAAAAGGACTACATGGCACTCGTCTCGAGACTGAAAAAGGACGGGATCCAGATTGCCTATATCGGCGGCTATCACACTGAAATCGGGCTGATTGTGCGACAGGCGGCACAAGCTGGTACCGGCCTGACGGTGGTGGGGAACGATCCACTGATGACCTCTGAATTCTGGGCCATCACGGGCAGTGCTGGGAACGGTACCTTGTTCACCTTCATGCCAGATCCCGCCAAGAACGCGAGCGCAGCCGACGTCGTGGCAAGGCTCAAAGCTTCGAATTCATCCGTCGAAGGCTACACGCTTTACGCCTACGCAGCCGTCCAAGCATGGGCCGAAGCGGTGAAACGGTCCGGATCCTTCAACGCGACACGGGTGGCCGCTGCGCTTCGTTCGCAGCCGATCGATACGGTGATCGGCCCGGTCCGATTCGATCCCAATGGAGACAACGCGTCTCCAGGCTTCGTCGTCTATCGCTGGCACGATAACGCCATCGAAGCCGCCGAGCAGAACTGATCGTCCCGATCCGAATAGCGCCTGGATATTGAGCAAGGCCATCGCATGACGAGACATCCTCTCGACCTAGGCGTTGCGATCCTCGCGATTGTCGTGGCGTTCGCGATCATCATCGCGTTCGTTGTGCTCGCTGTCGTGCTATCGGACTTGTCTGATGCCAATGTGCCGAACGACGAATTCGCACCCGGAACACTGACGCCAAAGCTGATTAGGCGCGGAAGCGCTTCCTCGCGGAACGAGTCATGATTTGCTTCGCGCCGACAAGTCGAGCTCGTCACAGTCTGTCTGGTATCGGTCATTTCGCGTCGAGGACTCCTGGTTCGACCTCCCCTCGCTGCGAGGCTTTGGTTACCTGCAGCGTCGTCCGCGAATAACAATCATCAATCTCCTGCAACGTCTCATCAGCTCAATCGACCCGCATACGCTGCGCCGGCACTTGGCTATTCTTAGGGAGAACACACCATGTCGGACGATAAACTGCGAAGCGTGCTTTCCGCCCTCAGCCCGGTGGCGCGCGGATTGGAAGTTCTGCCAACTGCCCGGGCGGCTCCAGACACAAGCTACGTGAAGCTGGATATGAACGAGAATCCCTTCCCCATGCCCGCCATTGTTATGCAAGGCGCGCTAGCGGCCCTTGAACGGCAGCATCTCTATCCGGAGCATGACAACCTCCGCTTGAGGGAGGCAGCCGCCAACGCCTACGGCGTCCCGACGAATCATGTGATCGCTGGCAACGGATCATCTGAACTTCTCGGCTTGATCTACAAGGCTTTCCTTGTCTCTGGCGACCGCATCGCAATGGTCGCCCCAGGCTTCACGTTCAACCGCAAGCTCGCCATGTTGCAAGCTGCCCAATTGATAGAGGTCGAATGCGCAGCTCCTCAGCGTTTGCCGATCGAACAGCTTCTGTCCGGGCCTGCAACAGCTGCCAAGTTTCTTCTGTTGGCGAACCCGAATAATCCGACCGGACTCTTCATTCCGATCGCCGATATCGAACGCCTGCTGGCCCAATCCGATCGCCTGATCGTTCTGGACGAGGCTTATGTCGACTTCGCTCCTGACAACGGCCTGCGTCTCCTTAGCCGTTATCCAAATCTTCTCATCCTGCGGACGCTCTCGAAAAGCTATGCCGCCGCGGGCATTCGCGTTGGCTTTGGTATCGGTCATCCCGAGCTCATTGGCAGACTCCGTAACATCCAGAACGTCTTCAATATGAATGTGATCGCTCACGCGGTTGGCATCAGCATTCTTGCACATCGCAGCGCTTATGAAGCCAATCATCGGCATATCAAGCAAGAACGGGAGAGAGTTAGCGCCGAATTGTCGCAGCTTGGCTTCTGCGTGGCGCCGTCCCACGCAAACTTCGTGCTTGCCCGCGTGCCGGGACCACAAGACGGCAGATGGTGGCAGGCAGCCCTGGAGAAGCAGAAGATCCTTGTCGCCTTCTTTGCCGACAAGGGTCTGGAAAACAGCATTCGCATTAGTATCGGGACAACAAGCCAGATCGATGCGTTTCTCGCCGCGGTCCACGCGATTTCCGCACACTTGAAGACGGCCAGCAACCAGGCGCGAACGTTATGCAGCGGGTGCAGATGTCCAAACGGCAAACAGTGACGACAAGTAGAAACCAACGCCGGGTGACGGCGGCGGGCGGCCGAGATCATCTTCGCGCTTGCGCATCGTGCAACCGGCCAAAGAGGCAACGAATGCTGACAAGCCGTCGCATGCATGAACGTCGATAACACTGCTCCTTCGACGGCGCGGATCGGGCCGGCCTGCAGTAACCTACAATCGGAGACAATTCGAATGAACAACGGCATTCCTTCAAAGTTGACCTGCGGCATCTTCGACCATCTGGATGACGACGGCCGCGACGCAGCTCAGCAATACGCGGACCGTCTCACATTGGCGGAGAAGTGCGACTCTCTTGGTTTCTACGCGTATCACCTGGCAGAGCACCACTGCACCCCACACGGCAGAGGTCCGTCGCCGAATCTGTTCCTGTCAAGTGTCGCGCAGCGCACGCGGCGCCTTCGTCTTGGTCCTCTGGTCATGCTGCTCAATCTTTATCATCCATTACGCGCGTTTGAAGAAGTCTGTATGTTGGACCAATTGAGCGGCGGCCGGCTCGAGCTCGGCATCGGACGAGGCTCGGTGCCGATCGAGTTGGGCTATTTCGGTATTGGCGCCGACGTCGCGCCGAGCCGCTATGACGAAGCCAGCGAAATCCTTGCGAGCGCGATGAAACAGCATTCACTGTCCTATCAGGGGCAGCATTTTGAACTCAGCGGCATCCCTGTGACGCTGAGGCCTCATCAGCGTCCCAATCCGCCGACATGGATCGCCAGCAATCGAGCCGAGTCGGCGGCTTGGGCGGCCGCGAACGGCGCCAATCTCGCATGTGTAGGTCCCTCCTCAATCGTGCGAACAGTCACGGACGCCTTCCGAGCTCATCGAACGCACAGCGCTGAGGCGAGCGATCGGGAGCCATTCCTTGGGTTGCTCCGCATGGTTGTGATTGCGCGCGACCACCAAGACGCCTACTCCTTGGCGGCAACGGCTTACCAACGATGGCTGGAGAGCTTTAAATTTCTTTATGAGCTCAATGCCATTCCCACACCACCTAACCTGCCGCTGACCTTCGATGCGGCACTTGAGAGTGAGTTGTGCGTCGTCGGAACGCCATCTTCCGTGCGACAGGACCTTCTTAACCAGATGGAGGAGGCAGGCGCCAACTACCTGCTTTGTCAGCTTGCTTTTGGGAATCTGCCGCTGGATGTCTCGCTGTACACCGCAAGCACGATCCAATCCGAAATCATCGCTCGGGCATGCTGACCGCCATGCGGCCCTTGGGATCACATCGTGTGGCAGGGCAGCCTCAGTTCCAGCCCCGTTCGGATAGATTTTCCGGCCACGCTGGTTTTTCACCGCGTTCGAGCATGAGCGTGACCATGGACCATCCGCGTCTTTGACAAAAATCCTGAACATGAACCTGTGATCGACGAACGTCCGTGGAGGACGCTTGCGCGCCCCCCACGAGCGCCTCCAGGTCGGTCCCAGCGTTCGGCGAAATGATGAGGTCCAGGCTGTCGCTCCGCCGCGTTGGAAGGCTACGCTGTGAGAGAAGGCGCCTGGAGATCCGACCAGATTTCCAATCGTCACTTCGACAAATGGTAGCGCGACAATCTCTGCAGACAGATTGTCATCCTTTTTTGATGCGGCAAACAATATCGCCTCGAAGGCACTCTGCCTGTCTTTGGCCATTAGCGCAGGCCGCGGCTGACATCGTTGCACATGGCACAGAGATTTGGCTCGTCCTAAGCCGAGCTTGCCGAAATATTGCTCAATAATCGCACTGGCATTTACGAGGTCGTGGACACTTGCCTCGTTGGATTTTCATCATCCAGCCAGCCGATCTTGCTCTTCAGGAAGCTGAAACCGAGCGCTTGAAAGCCGGCCCGCTCCTTGTTGTTCTTGCCATAGCTGTGGCCGCCCGCGGCGAGTTCGTAGAGATAGGCCTCATAGCCCATCGCTTGCAGCTTCGCCACCATCTTGCGGGCATGGCCGGGATGAACGCGATCGTCGCGCCGCGTGGTGGCGATCAGGATCGGCGGATAGGGCCGGCCAGGCTTTGCGGCATGATAGGCCGAATAGGTTTTCAGCCAATTCCAGTCTTCTGCCTTGTCGGGATCGCCATATTCAGCGATCCAGCTCGTTCCCGCGAGCAGCTTGGTGTAGCGACGCATGTCGATCAGCGGGACCGTGCAGAACAGCGCGCCGAAGCGCTCAGGATATCGCGTGAGCATGTTGGCGATGAGGAGGCCGCCGTTCGATCCGCCCTCGGCGACGATGCGTTTCGGCCGTGTCACGCCGCGGCGGACAAGATCGGCGGCGACCGCTGCGAAATCATCGTGCGACAATCTCTTGCCGGCGAAGCGGCCGGCGTCGTGCCAGCGCGTGCCGAACTCACCGCCACCGCGCAAATTCGCCAGCACCGTGGTGCCGCCGCGCTCCAGCCACAGCTTGCCGAGCGCCGAATTGTAATATGGTTTCATCGAAAGCCCAAAGCCGCCATAGCCGCTCATATGGACCGGCGCTTTGCCCGTCTGGTCCGCAGGACCAGTTTCTACGTAAGGAATGCGCTTGCCATCGACCGAGACGGCCTCATGTCGCCTGACCACAAGACCATCCGCGGCAAACGCTTTGGGCTCCCGCTTGAGCACGGCTGGACTGGCGACACCTTGCTCGATCAACATCAGTGACGGAGGCGTAAGCGGATCCTGGATGTTGGCGAGCAAGTCGCCATTGCTCTCGGACGGATAGCGATCGAGAGGCCAGACGTCCGCGACACCGATATCGGGCAGTCCACGCAACTGCTCGCGGGTCCAACCGTCTGCGTGCGGCGTAGCTATTTCGAAGACAGGCCGCAGTTCGTCCAGAATGGAGAGCACAAGCCTGCCTGCGCTCCAAAAAAATCCCTGCAGCGCGCGGCGCGGGCCCGGTTCGAAGAGAATGTCGAACTGACGGTTGCCTCCGAGGAAAGCCGCCAATGAGGTGACGAGGACCGTATCCGCGGCATAGGTCTGCCTGGCCGGAGACCAGGTTTCGCGGGGCTTCATGGCAAGCCAGTCGCGATGAGGCTGTATCCGGATGCTGCTCGGCAGATCCAGCTTCGTCGTGGGGCCCGATCTATCGCCGAGCCAGACGACAGAATTGAAGAAGTCCGCGTCGTCCACGTACCACATCCTTGGCGATGCAGCGGTGTGGTCGACTGCGCAACGGACGCCCACATGATCGGTTGTGGTCTCAAACGTGACTGTCGCTTGGTTCGCTCGCGTGCCGCGCCGCCACAGTCTCACCGTGCGTGCATAACCGGCGGTCGTCGCCATGCCGTCTCCATAAGAGCTTGACAGCACCAGCGTGTCCGGGTCGAGCCAATCGACGCTGCTCTTGGCTTCCGGCAGGAGGAAGCCGCCGCGAACAAAGCTTTTCGCCTCGGTATCGAACTCTCGCAGAGTGACGGCATCGCCGCCGCCGCGCGACAGGCTCAAAATCGTCCGCGAATGAGACCCAGGCAGCCAGGCTGTCGCCCTCAATAGCCAGTCTTCACCCTCGGCGGCGGCGAGCTGATCGATGTCGAGGAGGAATTCCCACCTCGGCTCCGGCTTGCGAAATTCCTTTAAAGTGGTTCGCCGCCAGAGCCCGCGTGGATTGTCAGCATCCTTCCAGAGATTGTAGAGATAGCCACCGCGCCGGCTGACATAGGGAATATTGTCTGGCCGGTCGTAGATCGCCGTGAGCGTGTCGCGATCGCGGCCGGTTGCCGCTCCGCCAAACGCTTGCAGCGTTCTACTCTTCTGCCGCTCGACAAAGTCAAGCGCTCTTCTGCCTTCGATCTGTTCCAGCCACAGATAGGGATCATCGTCTGGATCAGCGAGCGTGGGCTTTTCAACTCGCGACTTTGCCTTGACCACGCTTCACTCCAACCTCGGCAGCCTTCGAACAGTCCGCCCCACAGGTAGTCGTATTCCCGAGAGTGGACCAACTACGAGTTCTGGTAGGGCTCGTCTCCCGATCGGTCCGATTAACAACTCTCCGATGTTCCATGCCGAAGTCAATTTGCTCCGTCGGCAGGCTGACGTTCAAGCGCTCTCCTCGAGGAGATGGTCACGGTCACGACCAATCGTCATCGTCCCGGCTGGGCCGCACTTTGCATATGTCGGGACTGACGACACCTGCTCGTTGCAGAAGCCGAAAGTCCAGTACAGTAGCGGGCTTTCGTATCGCTTATCCCGGTCGCCGAGGGCATCGAAACCCGGTCCGAGGCCGCCTGCCTGACGCTATGGGGGTACATTCCCGCAACGCTATTCCCTCGCCCAAGCCGATACAGATTCGGATCTGCTTATCGCTTCGGCGAGTCCGCCCTGGTCATTGGCAAGCTCCTAGGTCCTCGATTTTGAGACGATCGGTCCGTATGTCGAAGCGCGCAGAAGCCGGACCAAGTCCGCCCATATCGCACCTATGACGGATATATGCTGAGTGCTCGTGGTTCAGGGACGCAGTCGCCAATCATGACCATCGACCCATATCCCGCACTTGCCTCAAGGCACACGCATGAGGCTATCCGCGCATCGACCACGGCCGATCGGTGGCCTGGATGCGTTCCATAAACACAATGGATTTTACCGGTTCCAGTCGAACGCCCATACTCAACTGCCAATTCTTAAAAAGCATCCCCGGAATGTCACATCACGAGCAATTCCAGATCTTCGGTCCCTGCAGGCCGAAGCGACCTTTTGCGAGCAAGCTGTTGCCCCAACATCGAGGTCCCTGCCCGTCAGCTTGCGATCATCGCGCAGCCGTGGCAGTCGGTTCACCTCGCCCGATCACGCGCTCGGCCAATAACAATCATCTTTCGCCAAGCGAGCAATCAGAACGATTGGGTCTCGCCTCCTTTCATCGGTTGGTGCGCGTGGGTACGCCGCGCGAGAGCCAAGCCAACGAACTGTCGCCAATCGCCAGGACCGCCTTGTGCAGCCCTGCGCGGGTCGTCAGACTGGCCACCGGCACGGCCGCCACCTTCCGCCGATCAGTCCGGGCTGCTCTCTGGCGAAACGAGTTTGTGCTCTTACGCAATGCATCTGCTCCTCTGCGTCGGACCAATGACAGAACGTTCGGCCATTTGATCATCGCAGCTCGTCCGGTTTTTTTCGTGCTTTTCATGACAGCGCTTCTCAAGCCGCCTGCTTGGCAATCTCGATGAGTAAGCAATCTCGCAGTGGACCTGCCCGCTACGGCCGATAGTTCGCTCGCGTCTTATGCCCGGCTCTCGCCGATTTTTTGGAAGCGACAAGCGCTGTGTGCTTGTCGGAAAGCCGTTCGCCAGTGTCCGATGACGTGATCGCTCTCCACGCCCCCGCCAATGGTCGATGTCATCGTATCTCAGCGTCAAGATACGCTCCGTGCACCCGCCGCGCATCAGAGCAGTTCACGATCATACCGGAACGTCATGGGGAGGTTGTGCGATTTGTAACGATGATGAAGACCAGGGCGCTGCGGTCCCGAGTCCGGCACCTACGCGCCTGACTTTCAACGGACGTCGATTGCGAAGACGCAGGTCATTGATCGACACGGGGTTTCCGCGCGAGGTCAAGACCTACCAAGCGGAATTGGGAAGACAACTCGTCTTCCCGCAGTTATCACTCATTTTCGATTAATCCGGAGAACTACAGTGGACATCGAGCGTTGCGATTCAAGCACTCACTGCTTCAAACACGGCGCCAACCAGCTGGCAGACGCCAGCGCAGGACCCGTTTGCGAAGACAAGGGTGCTCGCGAAACGATTCAGTTGCTCAACGCGCTGACAAGCGCACTGATAGTGGCGGAAACAGAGCGCGATAGCCTCGATAGGCCGAGAACCAGCGATGGCGTTGGCGAGCGGGAAACCGGACGAATATTACAGGGACCCAACGTTGTCTACTATCCGGAAGACCTTCAGCTTCTCGGCAGAATTTTTGACCTCGCGATCGCTGCCTTACCAGAAGCCTTGCAAACTCCAACCAACCGGTCGACAGTCGCCAAGTTCATTTTGTCGCATGCCGTGATTACCGAGGGTCGGCTGCATGTTTCCGATCCAACTCCTGCGGCACTTTGCTCCTGCCGATTGATAAAGCCGACCTCCAATCCTTGCGCGTGCAGTTCATAGATGCTCTGATGCCGCATTATCCGAAGACTATTCTCTCAGATTGCGAGCTGCCAACAAGCATCTTTCCGGCCTGCCGCAATTCCTCTTCGACACAAATCGTCGTTGTCCTGCTGGCGTGATGCAAGGCGCACGGGCGCCATGCGTCCGTCGCGCGAGGCCAGCATCACAGACGACGAACTAAGCGGCATCCTTTCCGCTGTCGAGCGAAAGCCGGCAAGCAACCGGGGACCTGGCTTACGCTGCAGACCGCCGGAGCCACGACGACAAGATGCTTATCGCAATGGCCGCGTGCCGACGAGAGCTGATACGGCAGCGATTCGTTCGTTTGCGCCGGCATGCAAGCCGGCATGCAATGCAACTCGGTGAACCGCGAACTTTTGACGGTTACATCAACCCACCAAGAACGACATCCCCGCACCTGTCGAACGCTGCGTGAAGCCCACAATCGGGCAAGCGTGCCCGCGCTGCTAGGCATGATCGCCTCAATTGAACCACCACTCCTCTCTCATGCACGATTCGCTCCGCTGAGAAGCAAACGCTGCGCCACGCGCGCCGGACTTCCGCATCCGGGCACCTCGGCAACAGTCCCGATCCGGATGGGCATGTCACGAATACGAGCGTCCCGGAAACAAATTTGCAGAAAGCCGCTCTAAAGTTCGGAAGCGCTAAATTGAACGATCGGATCGCTGCACCGGAAGAGCGCAAAAGCCGGTTACGACTTCAAAGTCCATGTCGCACGGCCGCCACCGCAAGCAGAGTACTCGGCCACAAGCAATGCAAATTACTTCGAGACCTGACGGCGGGTCATCTCAAGTTCAACGAGCGTTGCTATTAATGTCAGCGGCCGCGTCGAGTTCTCCCTCAATGGGCATGCCGCCAACGGATCCAATGCTCCACTATGGCACGCTGAGCACGCAAATCGGGGAGCCGGATTGCTCATCACCCTCTGCATCAGCATGTCGCAGGAGCATTTGAGATGGACCAGACTTTATCCAAGCCCGATCAAACGCCGCAGGCTCTCGTAAGCGCTGCATTTGATAAGGCGTGGCGCTTTGTCGAGGCCGATCCGATCTTGGCACACACTCGCAAGACAGTTTTGCACAGCCGACTGCGAGCTCATCTGCAATGCTCAATTATGAGCGGTGAACGCAGCACATTGAAGCTAGCAAACGAGGCGATAGCAAAGCTACGTGCCGAACTGGCGGGGCCACCAAAACGATAGGCGGGGATAGAGAGATGTTAGCGACCGCTTTCCGGACTAAAGGTGGGCGTCTGAGGATCTCAGTCTGGCAATGCCCAGCGCCGAATAAGCATTTATGATCGAGGCACGAGTCCACTGGACGGTCGAGATCGTTCTTTGCCAGATCAAAACGAGCGACGACCGAGCGATCGATAAGATCCGGGTGGCGCGCCAATGTCCGCGACTCGGCGAGTATCATGACGTCGTAAGTGCGGGCACACGACCTGCGTCCCGCCCGACGAATGATACTCGGTGGGAGCTCGCACCTGCCGCTTTCGACAATGGCCTGCGGCAGGACGAAGCGGCTGCCGTCGTCATCACGCATCATCACGACGACTCTGCAAGCTGACGCAGCGTACGATTGCAGCCATTTCTTCCGAAAACATGTTGTGCTGAAGTTACAGCAATTCGTGACGATCTTGCTAAGACGCGCAGCGCCGGGCACATCGAAAGGAACGACACCAGAATGAAGAATTTGCTGCTTTTGACTGCAAGCATCCTCGCGCTTGGCGCGTTGACGCCTGCATTTGGCGCGGACCTCGCTGCGCAGCCGATCGCCAAGGCTCCCCCGCCCCCCGTAACCGCCACGCTCAATGACTGGACGGGCTACTATATCGGTATCAATGGCGGCTGGGGCTCGAGCCGCAACTGCTGGGACGCCGGGGGCATCCTACCCGAGGGCTGCCATGACGCGGTTGGCGGAACCCTCGGTGGCCAGATCGGCCATCGTTGGCAGATATTCAACACGGTCTACGGTCTCGAAGCCCAAGGTAACTGGGCCGACTTCAGCGGCTCCAATGTGAGCGCTGCCTTCCCCGCAGATACGATTCGCACCAAGGTCGATGCGTTCGGTCTGCTTACCGGTCAGATCGGTTACGCGTTCAATAACGTTCTGCTCTACGCAAAGGGCGGAGCTGCGGTGACCAGCAATACCTATCAGATCAACGCGGCGTCTACCGGTACCGAGCTTGCCAAGAGCGACAATATTCGTTGGGGTGGTACGATCGGCGCGGGTTTTGAAGTCAGCCTGACGCCCAGCTGGTCGGTTGGCGTCGAGTATGACCACCTGTTCATGCCAGACAGCAATCTCACCTTCACCACGGCCGCTGGCGGGGTCGCCACCGATCGTATCAGCCAGGATATCGATCTCGTGACCGCGCGGCTCAATTACAAGTTCGGCCCGGCATTGCCCAAGTACTGATCTCTGCGCGCTTGGGGCGACGGATCAAGGAGCCCCGACCTTTGGTCGGGGCTCCTGCTTTTGGTGCGTCTGTCGCGAGCAACAATCATTCATGCGGCTGCCGCATTCCAAGCTCCCCGATTCGAGATCGCGGGCTCGTTTTTCCGGCGAGCCGGTTCGGCTCGTCAGGACCGATCGTCCTCAATGGGCTACTCTGGTTCGCGATGCCCAGAGGCGTTTTGTGATCGTTGCAACACGTCCCGCGCCAACTTCCTGGACGTGTCAGGATCCGATGTCACATCTGCATTCGCTCAACACGACTTCCACGCAGTTGGTTTCAGAGAAGATTGAGACGCATCGCAATAATGATGGCTTGGATCCGACTTGTCGCACCCAGTTTACGCATCGCGTTCTTGAGATGAAAGTTAACTGTGTTTTCGCTGATCTTCAATATTACCCCCATTTCCCACGACGATTTGCCCTCTGCCGCCCACCGCATACACTCTAATTCGCGCTCGGAGAGCGTCACTTTCCTATTGCAGCTGTCGTCGGAGGGACGCACGATCTCCACGCACGCGGTGTGAAAGTGCCAAGCGAGCGCGTTGAGATGGCTGATGCGATGTCGAGGATCAACATCGTCAGACGGCGATGCAAACGATACCACCGAGAGTCGTCCAAGCGGCCCGAACAATGGCACACTCATTCCGTGCTTCAGTCCCGCTTCTCTGGCTTCATTCAGTACCCGCCTTTCATCGGCCTGGAGTTGATAGTACTCGGGGAGCTGATCCCACAGAAACGGCCGAGCAAGCATTGGTGTTCGGCGGACGATTGGATCGATCGTATGGTACTTGCGTTTAAAATATCGATCGCACCAATCTGCAGGCCATTTCACGGCCACTGTGGGCGGTGGATACTCCGGAAAACGAAGCGGCTCCACGAAATTGAGCGCTCCGTAGGCAACTTCGCTGAATCCCTCCTTGCTCGCGCAGCTCACCAGGAGCTCGAATAACACTCTGAGGGATTGCGTTTGATTTGCGCATTCGGTGAAGCTGAAAAGATCCATTATGGGCGCCTCTGGAGGGCGCGCCAAACGGTCAGCCTCGCGCCGTTCTATTGAGCTTGCTCTGGGCGAAGGCAAGTTCTGTACGATCAACTGCACTGTCCGACTCCACTCTTTGCGCGCTTAGACGCTCCGCCCGTGGCAGCCGCTGTTGTCGGATCCGTTACTCTTTGCGGCAGGTGCAAAATCGCGGGCGGGTCGATCAAGCAGCAGCGCTGCGGCGACGCTCGCTTTTCCAGGCTTAAACAGCACGCCGGGCGTGCCGGAAACCCTCGGAAGTCGCTAGAGGCGACAATTGCTCTTGCGAGGTCGCCGCGCGGCATCAACGACGCTTCGCTGCATCTCGAGGGAGCGTTCGGCCAGAGCCGGGATGACGAGGTTCTCCACTTTGGTGAACTACAGCGTGCTGACCCGCTTCGCGACACCGGACACCACCAAGGCTGTTGCGCGGTTGATGCTCGGCTTGCCGGCGAAGACGAAATCAAGTGGGTCATATCCCGTCCCGATCCTGCAGATCGGCGTTACCGGCCCGCATCTGGTCGTCAGTATGTGGCTGCGGGCGAGCACACGATCGGTGAGGTGCCGGGCCTAATCGTTGCGAATGGAGCGCTCCTTGCGCGACTATGAGGCGTCTGCAGCTCTCAGTTCGGCGCGAACAAATCGTATGGCTCAATGGCGATCGGCTTCCCCAGTGCATGCCGGCCGGGCTACCCAGGCACTCGTGGAGCCGAGAGACCTGCTTGACGCAGAGGACACTTTGCATGCGCATCTCCAGGCGGGAGAAGAACTGGGGTGGCAGCAGCAAGTGTCGTACCAATCGCAGGAGCTGAGAAAATCGACCATCAAGACAAGTACTTGACCAGGATTGCAGCGCACTGCAGATTGAAGCAATCGCGACATCAGGAGGAAATGCGACAATGCCGTTCGTGCGGCCTGACATTGGTTGACGTCGATCAAGCAAGGCGCTGTAAGACGACACCTCCAGGCCGGATTTCAGCCCAAGCGCGCGTCGAGAGACTACTCGATGCCAAGGTCACTGCGATGCTGTGACAACTCATTCGCAGCAGCTCTACTATTCTTATTGCCAGCCGGTTTAGGTGGCTGCCGCCCGCTTTTACCCAGAGCTGTCGCATATGCGGCTCGTGCCGCGGTTTCGATGCGCCCTTTTTACGTTGGATAACTCCACAAACTCGTCATGCCGGCCTTGGGCCGCCCTTGGCATCCATGTCTTGGCTTCCCGGCGAAAAAGACGTCATTGCCGGGACAAGGTGCCCGACGAATCTCGGAGCGTCCATCACATAAGCTCGCCAGTGCCATATGCGATAGCCGTGTCTTTTCACCGTGATAGGCACTCTCAACCTTCCCTCGTGACCTGCCACTGAGTTGCGGTTAACCTCTCGGAATTGTTGCAGCGAGACCGAAGTTTGGACCACCGAGAACTAGAGATTTGCGCCTCTGTCACGTTGGTGGGTTGGCTGCGCCCTGGGGGCGACGTCGGCCTCTTGCCGCACTCCGGTCAGGCCGCCTCGATGTCAGTCTGCGCAAAATCGCCACCTTTGAACATTAAGGGCTGGCCCAGGTGTCTGGCGCAGGCATAGGCGAAACAGTCCCCGAAATTGAGCCGCGCGGGATGGCGGCCCTTGCCGTAGCGATCGAAGGCGTCGAGCGCGATCCTGGCCGCCTGCGGCGGCACCGCCACCATCTCGATCTTGACCAGCACGAGATAGGATTCTAATGCCTGCGCCGCCTCGTGGATCGGCAGGTTGAGCACCCGCGCGACCGCGATTGCCGCCTCCCACGCCGCCAGCGGCGAAGTCAGGCGGGTTCGCGTCATCTGCAGGCGGGCCAGAAGCTCGCGCGCTTCGCTCTCATCAGTGAACAGCGCCCGTCAGCGCCGAGGCATCGATGAACATCAGCCATCCTCGTACAGGCTGTCGCGGAACGCCCGGTCGGCCGGTTGGCCCTTCGCCGGATTGCCTTTCGCGCGCAGCTCGCTGCAGAACCGAACGCCGATCTCGACTAGGGAGGGAGTGCCTTGTTCGCGCTCGAGCTCATGGGCCAACGCGGTGTGCACGGCCTCGGTGAGGCCAATTCGTTTGAGCGCGGCCACCTTGCGGGCCAGCGCATCGGGCTCCGGATTCTTAATATAGAAGGCCATGACGCAGCTCTCTACACTACGCGTATATCCGCATATATAGATTTAGATATACTAGGCAAGGACAGATTGGCAATTGCGGGCAAAATGAAAACCCGACCCTCCCCTATTCCGGTGAGAATAGCAGCTTCCTGCTCAACATTGTGGTGATTGAGCCCTGGTTCCATCCCGGTCGAACTTGATCGCGGCGATCTTCCGTCGGCCTTCGCTCAGTTCCATATGCAACCGTTAGTTTAATCATACGTGAGTACGATCTTAGGAAGAGCGCACGGCGCTTGGCGATCAAGCCGGCGGCTTGGGGCGATGTCGCGCTTCACCGCCCCGCCCCAAAACTGGCTCGGCCAGTATTCATGGCTGCCGTGACAAATCTTCGTTTCCAAAACAGCGAAAATCGGGACGCGTTCAAGGGCGACCGATCGGCCGGCGCTCGCCACCGGCGCTGGATCATCGAGAGATTGTATCTATATCATTTCACACGCCTCGCCTCCCTTGGGGAGCCTGTTCGTCCTGGCGCGTCCCACCCATCGAACGTCCGTTTGGCGATGTTCGGCGTCGCGATGCCGAGATGAAAAGCATGAGCGATTTTGTGCGAATGACACAAGCTCCGGCCCTAACGGGCAGTAAGCGATTGCGTGAGAGCAGACGACAGCAGGTGCTGACGCACAAGAGCGCATCGCGTGCGCGTGCTGACAGGATCGAACGTTCCAAACTCTTATGAAAGCTAGATGAGCTGCTTGGCTCTGGTCATCGAAGGCCCTGAACCAAGGCGCCCCCGACGCACTTTGCCGGGTAATAAGTGCGCCGGGTCCACCCCACATCATCAGTACATCCGGATGATATTGCCGGGAATGAAACAAGTAGCGTGGCGGAATTGAGGCGCGCTGCGCTTGAGCCCGGGTGTTCAAAAATACATTCGTGCGCAACCGTGCGGGAGCTTGAATCGTACGTAGCGTCAAGTTGTATGATTTCCAATTCGGCGCACCCTTCCGTAAACAGTTTCCCGTTCGTGATCGCGCGGGCCTTGCGACAACGATCAAGGAAGGCATGATGCTCTCATCGTCAGCGTCTCACAACATTGCCGCTGTCGTCATGCACCGCAGAACGGACCTCACGCGTCCGCTCTCCTCAAGCTTTCAAATATTTTTTCCGCGAAACCCTCCAGCGGCGAAGCTGGGTGTCCTCCGAGCACGATCGCGTTCAGGCACTCATTACCCCGGGAACTCGACGTGGAGTTCAAGGCCTCTGTCCGAGAGGTGTCTTAATCGAGCGATCCGGCTTATTCGATCGGCGTCATTCACGGCGTGAACCATTTGGCAGGAGCGCCGTATCACACCAGGGTCGAGTTGGTGGTTAGCAGGTAGGCACGGCATGTAGGCCGATCATCGATAAATTTAGTCTCACGCCACCTCACCGGCGATCCGCCGCTAAGCCGCGCGCTTCGCAAGGAGATCACGGAACGCAGGCTTTGCAACGAGGGCGGACCGATTGACATAGCGCAAAGACAGGTTCGCGCGCAGCGAACAGGTTAATGGCAACAGAACTCTGGGACAGCAAAGCATTGCAGACTTCAATCCTGGATAAATACTGCGATGCTCGGCTGCCCTGGTACACGATTTATCCAACTGTGTCGGAGTTCTCAGCGGCAGTCAGCGTCGGCGCCTGTGAGAGATGGTTGAGGCGTCTTCCTGGTGACGATCCTGTATCGCTCTATCTCCACGTTCCGTTCTGCCGATCGATTTGCTGGTACTGCGGCTTTCCGACACAGCTTACGTGTCGGGATAAGCCGATCCTCGATTTTGTGGCAATGCTGCGAGAAGAGATCCGTTTGGTGGCAGATCACGTGCCGCAGGCGTTACCGGTGAGTGACGTGCACTTCGGTGGCGGAACACCGACCAGCATCGGGCCAACGGCGTTCCTGGAGCTATTGGAACTTCTACGCCGCTGCTTCATGTTCAGCAAAATGGCAACGATCGCAATCGAGATCGATCCGCGCGCGTTGACGGCTGAGATGGCCGAAACCCTGGGAGTCGCCGGGGTCAATCGCGCAAGCATCGGCGTGCAAAGCTTCGATCCCATCGTTCAAAAGGCGGTCAACCGGGTCCAGAGCGAGGCTCAGACGGCGACCGCGGTCGAACGTCTGCGTCGACACGGTATACGCCGCATCAATTTCGACCTGATCTTCGGTCTCCCAAATCAGACCGTACCGTCCTGCGTCCAGTCTGCGAAAACGGCGATTGCCATGCGCCCCGATCGGCTCGCGGTTTTCGGCTACGCGCACGTTCCGTCCTATATGAAGCGACAGCGCTTGATTGACGAGGAAGCACTCCCGGATAACGCCGCTCGCGCCGAGCAAGCTGCGGCCGTGGCCGATACGCTGGTTGCCGCCGGCTACCGTCAAATCGGGCTCGACCATTTTGCCTTGCCGGACGACGAACTTACGCTGGCGCAGAAAGCCGGCCGGCTGCGACGCAACTCCCTGGGCTACTCGGCTGACACCTGCAAGACCGTGATCGGCTTCGGCCCGTCGGCCATCGGCCGTCTTGGTGATGGCTACGTCCAGAACGAAATCGCGACGGGTTCCTACAACCAGCACATCAGGGCCGGCCGTCTGGCAATATCGAGGGGCTACACTCTCACCGACGAAGACCGCCTCCGCGCCGCAATCATCGAGCGGCTGATGTGCGACTTGCAGGTCGATGTGTCGGCCATCTGCGCCGCTCACGGGTTCGACCCGGCCGCTTTTCTTGATTCGGCTGAACGCCTGGAGATGCTCGCCGAGGACGGCCTCGTGGACATCGATAAGGGTTTCATCCGCGTAAAGCAGGAGCACCGCTTTGTACTTCGCGCGGTTGCTTCCGCGTTCGACGCCTATCTCGGCCGCTCACCCTATTAACAGGGCCAGACAGGATAAGATTGCGGCTGCTGCGGCTCCGTTCCATCTTCGGTCGGGCGCTTCGGTATTCATCAACCGCTCCTCTGCAGTGGTGCGGCTGACAGCATCGGCTCAACATTGCCGGCGAAGCGTGCGATGGAGCTGCAACCTTCCTCTCACACGGCTGATTATTCGCTCTGCTGACTGAGCGAAGCGAGCCGCGAGAAACCTCACGATGACTCTTGGGATAGTCCACGCGTGCCGCTCCCCGCGAAGCATCTGATGGTAGAAAGCCGCGTGATGCTCGGCCGGCAAACAGCATCAGCTACCGGTCCGACGTGTATTTCTCGCGCCTTTCACGGGCGGGACTGCGCC
Organism: Bradyrhizobium sp. ISRA464; assembly: GCF_029910095.1. NCBI lineage: Bacteria > Pseudomonadati > Pseudomonadota > Alphaproteobacteria > Hyphomicrobiales > Nitrobacteraceae > Bradyrhizobium > Bradyrhizobium sp. ISRA464. The sequence continues at coordinate 6,380,524 of NZ_CP094526.1, forward strand.
GTTCGCACTCTTGAGAGCATCAAGGCTCGTCTGTCTTTGAGCTCGATGTCAACGGCGCCCCTCCGACTGAAACTGGCCCTTGTGGTTTGGCGGACCGCGGCATTCTTTTGGCGGGGTTCGCAACGGCTTGGTCTGGCGAACGAGGAACAAAAGAGGAAGAAGAAGAAGAAGCGGAGGACGTCAGTTTCTGCAACAAATCGATTCGTAAAGCCAAGGCTGCGATCTGATCCGCGATTCGCTTTAGGTCGGCCCGTTGGGCATCGATGCTGAGCTTGAGCTCGGCGATCCCATCGCCGACCTCGCGTTGTCCTGATTGAATTTCAGACAGGGCTGCCTTGTCCTGCCAGACAAGGCCAGCGGTGCGACAGCTTCACGGGAGGCCGCTACCTCGCCAACCTCTTCGATGCTTGCCCCAAAATAAACTCCCGCAGCGCCCAGCCCGAGGCAGAAAACTAAGAGCACCAGAACACACAGGGGGGCGCCTGGACGACCTCCGCAAGATCGGCGGCAACTCCGACGTCACGGCTTGATCCATCATCTACATCATCCCTCGTCCGACGCACCGATCCGGATCGGCTCCGTTGACGCGCCCAGAAGCGGGTCAGCGAACCGCGGCCGCCACAACATCTTGAGCGGCGACGTTATCCCATCGTTTTGGGTCATGTGCCCTATGAGGCGCACTTGATGAGGAGCGCGATGCGACACCGTTGCGCACGCGCGCCTCTACATCATCGCGCCACCGCGACGCAACAGTTCTCGTCACTATTGACCCCGCCGCAGCATTTTGTCGCCATTGAGAAGAACCTTGCAGATTATCTTTCGTCTTTTTGGGCGCTCGAATGCGCGCCAGCCGAAATTCCCTCGATTGCCGTTCGGCAGCTCAGCCTGGCTTCGTCACTTGGCATGGCCAGCAAAGTCTTGATCGGGCACCGCGGCTGCTCGACGAGCTGCTCGCCGGTTTACGCCAGGTCACCCGGCAGTAACGCGGCAGCCGGCATAACCCGCAAGACCAATCATGTGGATCACTCGCCAATCTCACCGCCCCCGGACACGGATCTTCGATGCTCGACTGAACTGCAGACTCGACCAGCTTGTTGCGGGTCTATCTATCCGGCCCTCGATCGGCAGAGCGCGGCGTTCGCGATGCAGAACTTTGCGGTTCAACGCCGCCTCGCCGAGACAGCGGCGCATAAGAGCGGGTGTCAGCCAGCAGCACTTTGGAGTGACTGACACTCGATTTGTAACTGACGAGCCGGCCTTGCCGAATCTCCTGATTGTGCCGCGACCCAAGCGCGGGATCGCGACGGTCTCGGGTGACGCCTTGAGAACCAGTCAACTGCCAACCTTGGCAATTGATCGAGATGACCGGGACATGGCAATCGTGGCCAGCGAATACCGGACGGATCACAGGTCAGGAAACTTGGGATTGCAGTATCAATCTGGCCGCACCAACGGACCTGTTGGGTTTGCCACTCCTCATCTGCAGCTTTCAGATCCGCTCGAACGCCATATAGGACATTCGGACGCGATCGCCTGGCGCTCATGCGTCAAAGGTCCTTGGTCTCCGGGCCCATGGTCGTTCGGCGACACGATGCCTCCGGCACGTCCTGGAGTCCCGCCCTGGCGGGCGAGGACCTCCTTCTGGGCGACTGGCATATGTTCGAAGGAGAGGTCTTTGACGAGATATGTTTAGGGCCAGCACTGCGGAACGCGCCGCATGCGCGCCAACGAGTCGTCATCGTGTACTCGCCTTGCCTGCCATGACGTAACGGCCTGCGATCTAGCTCGGGGGATGGCTGAGCTGCGGCTCGCTGGTCGGCCAAGTGCTGTCAAATCCCGACTGCCCTCAGTCACCGGGCAGCTCAACAACCAGTCGAGCCGCAGCGCAATTCATTCAAGACCAGCAGTACAGACGCGGAGTTCACGATGCATGATCGCCTGTTCGTGGCTATATCGATTTTGATGTATCCGGCTGCGGCAGCCGTACTCGAGCGTCGATCGACTCCGATACAGCGAGCGCATGTTGTCGCATTGTCTGTGGCAGCAAGTCTGCTTCCTAGTCCCGCGCTGGCACAAAGCGTCAACGTGCTCAACCCAGGAACAGACATTCTGCATGAAGCTAGCAAAAGACAAGCTCAAACGGCGTCGAATCCGGCGACGACGCCCCGACGCCGCCAGCTGAACCAGGCACCGCGTCCAATCGGCAGCTTAGCGCTGGCACCGACCACCAGTATGCTTGCCGCAAAGCGCGACGGCGCGCATGACGTTGCTTTGAAGAGAACTCAAAAGCAGATCGATCCGTTCGCAAAATTCGAGAACCTTCGTGAAAAAGGCATGTGGCTCAATATACCCGGTCCCGCTGATACGATAGATCAGGATACTGGCGGCGTTAGATCCGCGCTAGCCGACCTCGGGATCGGTTACGCCGGCTGGACGCTCAACGCCATTGTCGACAATCAACTTCCAAATGCGGCTCGAAGCACCATCGCCAATCAGCTCTACATGGGCCAGAATCCGACGTTCTACAGCGCAAATATCGTGACCGTAACCTACGATCTCAGCCGCTTTGGAATTTCAGATGGCCAGATTGTCGTGGGCGCCGAGCAGCAATACTGGACATGGGAGCGGCCAGGCCCGGATCGACTGGGACTCAATACGCTGGCCTACTATCAGACCTTTTTCGACAGGAAACTCGAACTCAAGCTCGGTTATCTCAGGAATCAAAATGAGTTCGCAGGTGCAGTGACCGGAGCGATTACGGGCGCGACCCTTTTTCTCCTGTACCAGGCCGGCATGAGCAACAATGCCGCGCCAAGGCCTGCCGTCAACCTGAAGTACAATTTTGACGATCGCTTGTATGACAAAGTCTCGATCCAACGCTCGCTCAATCCGGACGGTCAATATGCGGAAATAACCGAGAACCCGACGGGCTTAAACTGGAGCACGGCCAACGCCGGCGTTCTTCTCATCGATGAAATTGGCTACAAGACCAAAGCTGCTCCTGGCATACCCGATACTTGGCTGCGGGCAGGCTTTGGCTTCAACAATAGTCATTACAGGAACGTCGTGGACCCGGCTCGACCAAGGGCAAACGACAATCATTTCTATTATGTCGCTGCCGACAGACAGCTCTGGCAAAGTGATGCCCGGAGTGCACCATCTCATGGCATCTATGGTGGTTTCTCGGTCATGGGCGCTCCGCCCGACGTGAATAGGCTCAGCCAGTATTACGAGCTTCGCCTTTATGCGAGGGGACTGTTTGATAGCAGGCCGACTGATCAGATTGCTCTTGTTGCCACCAACATGGTCTGGAGCAAGTTTGCAGTGGATGCCGCCTTGACCAAACAGCAACTTGCGCATCGCGACACTACGGCGATCTCGGCAACATATACCGCGCATCTGGCACCAGGTATCTATGCAAGCGTCGGTCTGACATACATTCATACCCCGACAAGCATCACGCACGCGGTAGAAACAGGACATGCCCTGAATCTCCTGGTATCGACATCTATATTCTTCTAACGGCCCGTCTGAAATGCGAAATACCTTCCCTACAGGGACCCATGACCTGCGTCATCTCGAATATCTCGCCTGCAAGGCAGGCCAATCAGGGCTCGACGCGCATCTGCCGGCTTTCGACCAATTTGTGGTAGGGCCGGCCCCCTCGAACGCGAATGCGCTGCGGATGGGTGTTGCAGCAGCGTAAGCGCGAAGCTGAGGCCGTTCATGCTTTGAAGTGCCAGGGCATGAGAGCATCGATCTGAGAGATCGGCCAGCCCTGCGCGATCCGTTCGAGAGTTTGCGTGAGCCAGGCGTACGGATCGACATCGTTCATCTTCGCGGTCTGCAGAAGCGTGGCGATGGTCGCCCAGGTCCGGCCGCCGCCATGGCTACCCGCAAAGAGCGCATTTTTTCTTGTAATGGTTTGCGGCCGGATTGCCCGCTCGACGGTGTTGGAGTCGATCTCGATACGGCCGTCGCTTAGAAAGCGCTCGAGGGCGGCGCGTCTGGATGTGGCGTAGCGGATCGCCTCGGCGAGTTTGGATTTGCCCGACAGGCGCGGCAGCCCCTTGTCCCACAGATCGAAGAGCGCCGCGACGATCGCGGCGGACTTTTTCCTGGCGCGCTTTCACTCGCGTGTCAGGATCGAGGCCGCGGATTTCCGCTTCGATCGCCCACAGCTCCGCCATAGTCGTGACAGTCTGCGTCGCCAGGGGCGAGCTCTCATTGACGTGCAGCTCGTAGAATCGTCTCCTGACATGCGCGAAGCAAGCCGCAAGTCGCACGCCCTCATTGGCACCCGCTGACCTGACGAGCCGATTGTAGGCGGCATAGCCATCGACCTGCAGGATGCCGGCAAAGCCCGCCGGATGCCGCTCGACGCATTCGCCGCCGCGACTGTCCTCAAAGCGATAAGCCACCATCGGTGGACCGATGCCGCCAAATGGCCGATCGTCGCGCGCATAGGCCCACAACCAGGCCTTTTGCGTCTTGCCGGATCTGGGAGCGAGCGTTGGCAGGGTCGTCTCGTCGGCGAAGATCCGTTCGCCCTGCTTGATCTTCTCAAGCACATAGTCGGCCAGCGGCTGCAATTCAAAACCGACCTTGCCCATCCATTGCGCCATCAACGACCGGTCGAGATCGACGCCGTCACGCGCGTAGATCGCTTCCTGCCGGTAGAGCGGTAGCCCGTCGGCATATTTGGCCACCGCGATCTGGGCGAGAAGGGCTTCGGTCGGAAGGCCGCTCTCGATCAGATGCGCGGGGGCCGGAGCCTGAGCCACGCCATCGCGGTTGCGATACGCGTATTTCGGGCGGCGCGTGACGATCACGCGGAACTTCGCCGGCGTCACGTCCAGCCGCCTCGACACATCCTCGCCGATCAGGACTTTCTCCAACCCTTCACACCCAGGGGGCACCTCGGGCTCGACAACGATCTCCACCCGCTCCAGATGCGCGCCGAACTCCTTGCGCGGCCGCGGCGCGCGTTTCGATTTGTCCCGGCCGCCCGCCTTGGCCAGTTCGGCTTCAATGGCCGCCACGCCGGTGGCGATCTCGTCAAATACGAAGGCGATCTGCTCATCGCTCGGCGTGTCGCTACGCAAGCGTTCCGAGCGCGTGCCGTAAAGCGTGCGCTCCAACATCTTCACGATCGCCGTCAGCTCCACGATCCGCCCGTCGGCCGCCTGATTGACCGCGGCAAGATCGGCGTTGGCTGCCGTCAGTGTTGCAATCTCAGAGGCGATGCGGCTGTTTTCGGCCTCGATCACCGCCCGCTCTTCCGCCAAAGCGAGGATCAGCGCATGGGCTTCGGCAAGGGTCGTCGGAAGCTCTGCAACGGGCGTCGTCATCGCCGCCATCACAGCAGAGTCGCCGCCAATCTCCCAAACCTTTCAGCCGCCCTGATTCAATTCGCCGCAGCTTGTCAGCCCACCGATTCCGGGCGCTTCACAACCACCGGACGGACCTTCGTCCAGTCCAGCCCGTCGATCAGCGCGAGCAATTGCGCATGGTTCAGCTGCACCCGGGTCGGCGCAATCCTCGGCCAGCAGAACTTTGTTTCCTCAAGCGTCTTGGCAAAAAGGCAAACCCCAGTTCCATCAAACCACACGATCTTGATTTTGTCCGCTCGTTTCGAGCGGAAGACGTGGAGCGCCCCTGAGAACGGATCGATGCCACCATCCCGCACCAGCGCCATCAGCCCCATCGCTCCCTTGCGGAAGTCGACTGGCGTGCTGGCTACGTGAACCTGAACACCCGCCGGGATCATGCCTGCCGAACCGTCCGGATCACGGCGGCAAGCCGCTCTACCTCCACCTCTCCGCCAATGCGCACCACAACATCGCCGACGACAATTTCCACCATTTCGCCCGCCACGGCTTCAAACCGCGCGAACTTGACCGCTTGCGCTCGCGCCCCAGACGCCGGCGCAACCAGCCCCGAGGCCAGCGCCTTGCGTCGCCACGCAAACAACTGCGATGGATCGAGCCCGTGGGAGCGCGCGATCGCCGAAACGTTCGCTCCCGGTGCAAACGTTTCGCCGACGATCCGTTCCTTCTCCTCCCGCGACCAAGTGCGGTAGCTCCGCCCAGGACTGACCGAAAGCCGCTCAGCTGTAGCCGTGATAACTTCGAAATTCTTGCTATCAGACATATGTTCGCTCTCATGAACTCCTGGGACAAATCACCAGGAGATTCTCCGACAATCGAACATCATCCGCTACGTGGGGTGACCTACGCGCTTACGCAGCAGCGGCCGCCGACAATGACTTGACAGGATGCTGGTATCACGACCGTTGGGCGGTCGACTGCGTACCGTCTGATGTCCCGTTGCGGCAAACGCCATCCTTGATGGACTGATTCACAATTGGTCGGTGATTGCTGTTGCTCCGTTTGCTGCAACGCCATCGCGGCGCTACCGGCCAAAGTGAAGGGCATCTTGGCCGGAGCTCAACATATCTTGTGCTGCCGAGCTGCTACTGCCGTCCGGCTCCTTCGTCCTCAGCCCATTTCAGTAGCGACAGTTCGGCCGAGAACCCTGGTCCGAACGCAGCCAGGATTCCGTATGATCCTGGCGCCTGCTCCGCATGCGCGAGCACGTGATCTAAAACGAACAATACGGTTGCGCTCGACATATTTCCATGACGTCGAAGGGTCTCATAACTGGACATGAATTCATTAGACGGCCTACCCAGGCTCTGCTCAAAAACCTCCAAGACTCTCCTGCCGCCTGGATGAAAGATCAAGCTCTTCACCTGATCAAGATGGATGCCATCCTCCCCTAGCAACGACCGCAACGCCTTGGGCATCAATTCGCTGATCATTGATGGGATACGCTCTGAGACGACGACTTCAAATCCGGTGTCGCCAAAATGCCAGCCCATCAAAGACGTCGTTTCGGGGTAAAGCAAACTCGTACTTCTCACGATATCCAATTTGCCGACACCGATTTCAGCTGGGCCAATCAGGACCGCGCCAGCGCCATCACCAAAGAGGCTCGCAGCGACAACGTTCTTCGGTGTGAGATCATTCGGCTGGAATGTCAGCGATGTCAGTTCGACAGCCACAAGAAGAACACGTTCGTTCGCCGCGCGGCAGATCGCTCCTGCCAAACTCACCCCGGATGCGCCCCCCGCGCATCCGAGGCCAAAGACGGGCGTCCGTTTTACATCCGTTCGTAATCCTGCCTTCAAGATCAGATCCACATCGAGACTGGGGGTCGCTATCCCGCTCGTTGAAATGAATATGACCCTATCGACTTGCTCGGGCTTTATGCCGGCGCTGTCGAGACAGCGCACTGTCGCTTCGTACGCGAGCTGCTTTGCCCACTCCAAATATATTTGATTTGTTTCACTTATCCGATGCTCGCGGAGAAGCCATTCGGGGGCAACACAAAGGAAACGCTGATCGACTAACGCGTGGTCGAATACGCTGAGATACCTCTTAAGCGCCTGTACCCTGGACCCGAAGTGGCCCCCCGCCAGTTGCTTGGCGTCGCTCTGCGAAAGTCGGAATGGCGGTAGCGCCGTCCCAACAGCCAAAATTCTGGACATCGGTTCCTCTGTTTGCTGTGCGGAAGGCTTGATCCAATGCCAGGATCAGTATGTCACGACGTCCGCGCCATTTCGGTGGACGTTGGCACGGAGCAAACCAATGTCGATGTCCCTGCAGAGGCCATTCCCGCGAGAGCTCACGGACGACCAAGGCCCATCTCGTCGCCGAATGGGCCTCCTGTCGCATGATGGCATGCCATGGCAAGCGGTGCAGCGAAGCCCTCACCTCCAGATCGGCGGCGGAGGCGGGAGTGGCCAGCGCGATGAAAGCCACGGCGCCCAGCAAGACCTTTTTCATTCTTGAGCCCAATTCCGGTGCGACTTCCTTCACGATTTATGGAGCAGGATTGCCATGCGTCGGTCTGCTCCATCAATTGCCAAGGTTGGTAGTTGGCCGGCAAGGTTGTTAGCTCGCCTCGTGACGGCTCCGGCCTATACTACGCGCGGAAAGGTTGCTCTGGTGGTCGAAGCCGATGTTCACATAGCGCAATTGCGGCTGGCTTCTTGACCTTGGAAAACAGATCATGGCGACGTACTGGGAACGAGACATGATCCAACATCTCGATGATCGGGCGTCGATGTGAGGACTGTGGCGTCCATTGTCGCCCGAGGCCCGAGATCGGCAAAGTCCGGGCGCTTGATGATGGGCCCTGGCTAGGTAGACAACCCAGCCGCGGGGCAGTTGAAGGTTCGGCACCGGCTCACAATCAGCATCGTCGGGGCCTCAACCGGTGTCGGTGCTCCCGGATCAGTCAATGCCACCATTGATGTCCGACTGCCCGACAAAGGGTACCAGCGCGGGTTGCTCGGCATGGCGGCCACTTATCCGCATCGATGTCTTCAGATCAATCAGCGTCCCAATTCTCGTAACGGCGCCGGCGGATGGCGCCGACCGTCCAGTTTACGATCTGCGGCGAAAGTCTGACCGTGCGATCCTCTGCTAAAGGGCCTGCGCAGCGCTCCGGCGGAAAAGCGCGAGCTTAATGGTCGCAAGAGATCTGCAGCGCCGAGCCCAGCTCGGCCCCGGCAGGAATCGAGCCAGAGCGGATCGATCGATCACCCCTGCAGATCCAGGCTGCCGTGAACTCCTTCGCACAGTCTGGAGCCGGATCTCCAATATCCTCCATTCTTGTCCGGAATGTGCACTCGTTCTTGCCATTACAGGCCGCGGCAAGCGCGCGCGTGGCGTTGCCGCGCGCTGACATCCAGCGGCAATTACCGCCATAAGTGCCAGCGACAACTGAAATACCCGGCTGTGTGACGGCGTATGCGGTTGCACCTTGGACTGCATACACAACGGCAGCGGCGGCAAGGGTGACAAAGCCTGCACCGCACAATCGAATCACGGACCTGCGCTGCTGAGCGGTGGCGTCTTGAAAGCATCCTCGAATCAGCCTTCGTGCAGGCACCTCAAAACTGAAATGCAGCAGGACGGCGACGCAAACAGCCAGCGTGAAAGCCAATGCGAGCGCCCCGAGATGGGCGAACAGTTCGCTGCTCGTCTGCCAATGCACGACGGGAAAGCGCTTGTAGATGATGAAGTGAACAAGATACAGGCCAAAGCTCGCTTCTCCGAGGAAGACAAGCCATCTTGCCGACAACAACCGTCCTGCACTGCTGACGGGATGAGCGGCTGCAACAAGGATCAACGCAACCGGCGCCGTCAGGGCGACGTTGCAGCGCGCGATATCGAACAGGGTGAGTTGCAAGCCAAATGGCGATTTATGAGCAGTAAACCAGAACACCGAGGTTACCGCGACGACACCAATCGCTGCGACGATGTCAAGGAGAACTCGAGATGGTCTCAAATTCTGAGCCAGGCACAGCTCGTGAAGTTTAGCCAAAGAGCAGCCGAGAAAAAACTCCCATACCCTGCAGAAGGGCGAGAAGTAAACGAGCCAAAGGATGGGGCTGTTGTTCCAATTCGGCAGAGCCGTCTCCGTCCCATAGGTATGAAGCGCAAACAGATTGATATGGTTCTGAAAAGTCAATATCGCAACGTCGATTCCCAGTTCGATTGTGACCGCCCCGATTGCGCACAGGATTGCATCAGGCACGGTTCTGATGCGCGAAAGTAACGGGCAAACGATCGGAAAGGCGAGATAGAAGAACCATTCGGTGCTGACCGACCAACTGACTGTTCCGATCGACTCATACTGCCAGATCGGCGCGACACCAGCGACGTTTGCGAAGAACCAGCTTTGGAGCATTGCGAGTTGAAACGGCACAATGTGCCACGAAAATCCCTCTGCCGGTCCCGGCGTTCCGAGAAGCCAGCGCCAGGCCATCGGTCCGGTCAGCAGTTCAACAAGGAAAAGAACGACAAAGAGTGGATAGATTCGCGCTATGCGCGCCACCAGGAAGTCCGGTATCGCTTTCCGCGGACTGTCGGCAATCGTGGTGCCGTAGTTGTATTGGATAACAAAACCACTCAATACGAAGAAGACCGACATTCCAAGCAGGCCAAGCGTCCCGATACTGATATCGAGTGTCAGGTTGGCGCCCTCCAGGAACAGGCTGCCGCCGTGAGACAATGCCACGCTTGCTGCGGCGATAAATCGGATGCCGGTCAATGCGGGTATCTGTTTCGCCATCGATGTCCTTCGCCGGTCGCGGCAGCGTGTACCAACCCTGGTGGCCGAGTAAACGAAACGCAGTCTGCCAGGGGTCCAGACTCATCAAATCTACCGCACGACAGCGACGGAGACGCAAACAGAGCGAGAGAAGAAAACGGAGGCGAGCCCGCTCACGCGAGCTTGTCCGATCGAGTGGCCGATCCGCCCAAGTCGCTCGACCGGTTGAACGCGCCCTGCGCAGCCTATAGAGGAGTTCGTTGAATCTGCACCTCTGCTTTCTGGTAGGATGGTTCGGAAAAGGCTGGTCTGTTTCTCGTACTCGACAATTTCTTGCGCAAGCCACCCTCTTTTCGTGACCGTGAAAGGCGACACGTTCGGTGAACCGCGTGGGCCTCGATTTGATCGTCGTCTGCAAGGACGATGACATCGTCGAAACAACCAAAGCGAGAGTCGAGCATCGGCAACATCCTGCGGCACGAGTATCAGCGAGCCGATAGCCAGATTGTCTGGAAGGCGGTGAAGGACGATCTGCCCGCTCAAGGAAGCCCTCCTGGAAATGAAAGCTGCCCTGGAGGAGGATGAGTAGCATCAAGGTTAACTCAGCACGGATGGTGGTCCATCTTGACATCTATCTCTTGCTCAAGCGCGAGACCTCAACTCGCGATCACCGCAGGATTGTGCCAAAGGCCGGCTCGACGCGTGGCGAACCTCCAAGAGCTGCTCCCGTGCGCTGTTGACGATATCCTGAAGCGATCGCGATCCCGTGCTAGGGCCTGACTAGAACGCCGCTCGCGTGAGCTGCGCCAGCGATCCTGTGAGGTTGCAGGCCAGGCGGATTCTTCAGCCAGGTTCAGGGCGAATGCGAACGCGCCGGCGGCCGCCTGTTTCCTCCAATTCGCCTCTATAGGGCACGCCGCGAATGTTGAAATACGTTGGGTTCTCGGCGTCCGGCATCAGGTTCTGGCCCTCCAGTGCGCTGACAAGGAAAGACGGAAGGTAGCGTTCGCGGTGCTGCCATCCTCCGTGAATGAGATAACCAAGATCCACGACGCCTTCGCGCGATGGCCCAGCGTCGCTTACCTGCGGCGGCTGATGGCGCTGCCGCGATGGCCCGGCTGACTGATTGATCTGCCGGGTGCCAGGATAGTGGATGAGACGAACGTCCCTGCGTCCTCCCGGTCCGAACGTAGCCGAGTAGCGCTCACCGTTGATCGCAAACTGGCTTGGCCCGTATTGGTTCGGCAGCAGATTGATATTGCCCAGTACGTCGATCAGGACGTCTGAGGCCGGTTGTGAGCCGTGCTGCCAGTCCTCGCCAACGATAGTTCCGATGTCCCGTAGTTCCTGCGGTGTCCCTGATGGTCCAGCAACCGACGGCGGTCCAGCGAACCGAGGCGCAGGCACGGACTGGGCATCGTCACGCAGTTCATACGGCGTGGGCGGATCCAGATTAACCAATTGATCGAGACTGCCGTAGATGTCTGACGACGGGCGCCTCACAGATGATGGTGAGGCGGCTTCGTGCATCTGTTGCCCGAGCCAATCCCAAGCTCCCGTGCTCGGCGTGGCTGGGGTCGCCGGAAGCCCGTGTGACAAACTGGGCTGCCGGTCCCGTGGCGGCGCTGGCAATGCTGACGTGGATCCATGGATCTGCTCGCTGAGCCAGTCCCAGGCTCCCGCGCTCGGGGTGGCCGGCGTTGTGGGAAGGCCCTGCGACAAGCTGCCTTGAGGGCCGCGTTGCGGTGTGGACGACGATGATGAGGGTCCATGGATCTGCTCCCCGAGCCAATTCCAGGCTCCCGCGCTTGGGGTAGCTGGCGTTGCCGGCAATTCCAGCGGCGCCGATCGCTGCGCACCTTCCCTGGCGAACGGGGGCGCACCCGCGGCAGGAGACAGCCCGAGCGCTCTATTCGCGTCGAGGACTTGTTGGTATTGGCCAAGCCTCATCAAATCAGGGCCAATTTTAGTCTCCTGTGTTTCACGCTTGTAGTCCTCGACGTCACCAGAAAGCCCGTCGGTGAAGAGCCGGCCAGCGATGGGCTCCAGGTTTCGGGCTTGCAGCCACTCGCTCAGCCTGTAAAGGCGACGAACCTGCCTGTCGACGGTCTTCGGCTCGATCCTGTGCGTCGCCTTTTCCGCCGCAGCCCACATGTCGATAAGCGTTGCGTCTGCAGGATAGGGATTCAGTCGGCGAACATCGGCCGATAGGGCCCGTCCGGCGCCAACCTCACGAAGTTTTTTCAAGGCCGCCTTGATCCGCCTGCCGCGGTCATTTGCATAGGTGTCCACATCCTGATCGAGCTCGGCTTCCAGCTGATGGTTGTCCACCTCCGGATTTTCCAATTGCGCGTTTTCCAACTCACGGCGAATCCGGTCTGCTATTGATGGCCTGCCGTTCATGCTCAGGCGCGCGCTCAAATGACGCAGATCTGCGGCCGCATTTTTGATGGTGCCGTCGCTGAGATTGCCTCCCGCTTTGTTTCTGAAATCCTGCATGAGCGCCTCGTCCGCCGCAGGGACAGGGCCACCGCGCGCCCGGCCGGGCTGCCTGGCGTAATCCACGCGAAACGTTGGAAGGGCCTCTTGCTGCATCGTGGCGCCGGACGAGCCTTCACTGCGACCTCCTCCGAACGCCTTTCCGACCCCTGACTTGATGCGCGACCACAGTCCGCGGCCTTTGCTGCTCTTAGATTGAATCGCAGGCTCTGCATCTGGCAAGGTGTAGCGCGCGCTGCTGAACACGTTATCGCGCAAATTGGAGCGCGGCAGCTGGGCCGCACTTCCAGGACGAGGGCGGGGAACGTCCACGCTGTGGCGCGCGCTACTGAATAACTCGTCCCTGAGCTGGGGATACGGCGGCATCCGCATCGAACCGCCGAGGCCAGCGTGCTGGTGCTGTGCAGTCCGCTCTGCGGGGCTTTCATCAGGCGAAGCTGAGCTGGCTGAACTCCGATCAGGTGAACTGAGTTGCAAACTCTCCATCTGCTGCTCAAAGCCGCCTTGCTGGCTCGCGTTGCCCGATTGCTGCCCCGCCCGCTGCCGTTCCTGCCTGGCAGCGTATTCCTGTATCCAGGCTTCTGAATTGAAAAATGGGTCGATTGGATCCATCCTGCTCTCCTCTTGACGGTGTAGGTGCTGCGCAATCTGGACTTACACTTCGGCCTGGAGTGCCAGCGAGCAGCGTTTTCAGTCAGAGCTAGATTGTGCTTTTTGCAGGAGCTAGCTTTCGAGAAGCTGACGAGTGTAGGGAGCCGCAAGTCGGAAACGGCGATCGCGCCCGCGTCTTCGAAGGAGCCGCCAATAACTGGCGCGAGCCCGCAATGGCTGCCTGAGCGCGTCGCACGGTCCACCGGCAGCGGTTAGATCGCCGGAGGTTTGTTAACGCCGACCCGCCAGCGAGCGCTTGTCGACATTCATGTCCCACGCGGCAGGCTCGGCCGCAGCATCGGGCGTCATGCGCTAAGCGAGCTCGTGTCGACGGAATTTTCGAGACCAAAGGTGACGCGGCGCGCCGATCATTGCAAAGACCGTTCTACAGATTCCAACTGGAGAGCGCCGCGCCTTAGATGGCGAGTACGAACAGGATAGCTTCCCTATCGGTTATCATAACCGGCATGCCTATTGTGATTCGGGCGCACCGGCGCAATCGCACGGACAACGACAGAACGATGACGACTGCCGGCTAACAACTGCCGAGCTATGAGGACGTTAGATATCCCCGACCTTCTCAAATACGACGTGTACTGGGCTCCCTTGGACGACAAGGGCCTGGACGCTACCATCAGCAAAATCGTCCGGCCAATCGAGCGCGATGCTCCATCTGCTGCCCGCAGGTACCTGAGCGTCGGTTACAAGCGTGCCACCGGTCGGCGCATAAAGATCAACAGTGCCCTGCAAGCGGCCGCCCTGCTCCGTAAAGGTGCCTGTATAGCGCAGGTTTCCGACATCGATCCCGACGATCTTGCCATTACCAACATAAACGGCACCGCCACCCCTTCCGCCCTTTCCAACAAAGTGTGCATCGCGTAAAGCGCACTCATGGCGAAAGCCCTCTTAAATCAAGCCTCTCCATAGAAGCGCCGTCGAATTGATCGCCAAACACAACAATTGCGAGATTGGCGCAACGCGGGTGCCATCCCAAACGTCTCATCGATCTCGAAGTCGGAGTTCCCTCAATCGCCGATACCCTCGAATCGACATTGCGCTCTGCCGAGAGCAACACGCAACTGGTTCGAAAGCGGCCGCGGACAAGCCAAGCCGAACGTCAGGACCGCAACAACAATCTCACGCCTGCAAAAAGCAAAATCGTTGCCAGAACATATCGAGTGGTCCAATTCGACATCCAGCGCAGCCCAATGAAGGTTCCCAGCACTGCGCCAAATACCGCACCGATCGCATAGAACGCGACCTCGGAATTCACCGATTGGCCGGACACCAGCACTCCAGCCAGTGCGAGCACCGAATTGACAAGGATGAACGGAGGAGAGAGTCCAGCTGCCTGTCTCGGCGAGACCCAACCAAGCGCCAGGATCAATGGGATCAGAAAGACACCACCACCTATCCCCGTCAAGCCGGAGAGCAGCCCCGTGGCAGCACCGACCGACGCGGCATGAGCGGGCCACACCTGGCGGTGCCTGGTGCCGTCAAGTCCAGGCTTGAGCAACATCAGGATGGAGGCAGCGATCAGCAGAACGCCGGTCATGACACAGTACAGCGACCCGTCAAGCGCCAACCATCCGCCGACAAAGGCGGTCAACATCGATGGGATTGCGAGCTGCCAAAGCAGCTGCCACTCAATCTTTTTGTGCTGATGCAACACGAAAGTCGCATAGCCGGCGGCAAGCACGTTTAAAACAAGCGCCGTCGGACGCATCTGCTCGGCCGGAAGCCCTGCGAAGGCCATGACAGCGAGAAACGCTGTCCCCCCGACCAGGCCGGTGGACGCGTACAACAGCGAGACAACGCCTATCAACAGCGCGGCGAACAGGGTCAATTCGATTGTCCGTGGGCAGCAGGACTCGAACATGGCCGAACGGGACCCGACAGGCGCTTTACCCACATTCGCTCATTTCGATCTAGCAAACAGAGCGCGTGACTAACATATTTATCCGCCACTGCGACCTCCTCTTGCGCAAGCCCTGCTCAACAAAGTGAAATCACGGCCGAACATGACCATGCTTGCGAACATCTCCCACTGCATCATTTGCTCTACCTGCAATGGTTGGGCCATGCCGCGATAGATGACGACGCGATCATGATCAAGGACACGCGTGTCCTTCTCCCGAAGAGCGGCCATGACGTCGCGCAATGTACGAATGCCGACAAATCCTGTCCGCAGTCAGACAACGAGGACATTGATCGTGCTGACAGCGTCCGAGACGTGCCTCAACCGAGCAGCAGGTCTGGAATCATCTTGGCGAGCCTCGAATATGCCACCGGATCCCATTTTGATGGCTAGTGGGGCAGCCACGCCGTCTCGCCGGCAAAGAACGTCTTGAGTGACCACTGCATGGCTTCGCTGCCATTCAGTTGATGGGAGTAAGGTTCGCGCCTTGCGGGATTGGATCCGATGCCGGTGGACTTGTATTCGGCGTAGTAGGCCGTTGTCAGTGTGTCAGTCTTTCCGGGCGTCCATTCGCGCCAGCCTTGTGGGATCACTGGCGCGTCTATCTCAGTCGACAAGAAGATCACCGCAGCATAGGGCCGCCAGGCGCGCCCGAGGGCGATCTCTCGCGCGGCAGGATCGGCCGTCAGCCTGCAGTGATCGAACACATAGGCGCTATCCTCGTCCGGCGAGGCCTTGCTTTGCGCGGTATACACGACCGTGTGGTGGGCGATGGCGTGCAACTCGCATCGATGGAAATAAGCCTTCGCGTTGCCAAAGATGAAATCGACATGGCCTTCGATGTAGCAGTCCGAAAAGTATTGACGCGACATTCGGCCGTTCGGCCCCTTATTGGCGAACAGCGTGTCCTGTGCGCCGAGCACGCGGACGTGGGTGATCACGTCCTTGTCTCCGGTCACGGATAACGCCACCGCTTGGGAGGGCGGATTGGCCTTGTCTAGGGAGTAGTCGTTTTGGACCGTCAGATTGTCGAGCCGAAAGTCGTCGCCTGACGCCTCCAGGGTCGCGGAATGGGAGGTTCCCCCCACATTGATCGCGGCGTCGTTGTAGACAACAACCGTGTCGTCCGGCTTCTTGCCGGAGCCTTTTATATGAACACCAGGCTTGACGACTTTGACTTTCTCGCGATAGGTGCCCGGCGCTATCAGGATATCGCCGCCGCGCGCCGGCAATGCCTCGATCGCCGCTTGAAGGGAGTGATACGCATTCTGGTCGACTTGCGAGACCAGAAGTGGTTGCGCATGTGCTTGCGAGGGATCAAAGCATCCGGCCAGAACGACGGCGGAAAGCGCGAAAATCCTCACAACAATCTTACTGTTGATGATGACCCAAGATGTCATCTAACCGCCGCAATAGTCGCAGTCGGGGTTTGAGCGCGTCCGTGCGCTGATGCCGAGGGTTCACGCCCGCTTGCGCGTTGCGATCGCTTTCCGGATGCGTCCGACATCAGCTTGTTCCGACGGCCTAGTGATTGGGAAGTGTCTGCGAACAGCCTTCCCATCCAATAGCTAGCGGTCCGGCAGTCGCCCCGGCAGGGGCGGCGATACGCCGGAATTTCCCACCGTCACGTCGGCATTTTCGATCTGCCAAGCCGCTGACTTGCCAAAGCGCACGTCGTCCATCGTAATCTGAAGAGCATGCGCCTGGTCAAGCCCGCGCATCAACAGCGTCCCATTATCGCCGCGGACATGACGCAGAACGATCTGGCGATAGAGCGGAATTCTATCACCATCGGCGCGAGGATCGTATTTTGTATCGAACATGATTGGCCACCGGTTGCCGCGCAGGCACACATTCTCATAGGTCACCCGTTCCACCAGGCCGCCTCGACTGACATCGCTCTTGATGCGCAGGCCTGATGTCGTGCCGTCCAGGGTCAGGTCGCGCACGAGGATGTCGCTGACACCGGAGTTCACTTCGCTGCCAATCGACATCCCGTGTCCCCATCCGAAATAATTATGGATGATCGAGATATACCGGGTCGAACCGTTGTTGCCAGCCTTTACCGCGACATTGTCGTCTCCAGTGCGGATCATGCTATGGGAGATGGTGACATCCTGGCTAGCGCCCGGATCGATGCCATCGGTGTTGCGGGCGTCCGCGGGCGTATCGATGGTGACGTCCCAGAAGGTGGCTCCCTCGACGCGGTTCATCGCAACGTGGAAATTGGGCGCATTGCGCAAGGTGATGCCGTGGAAAGTAATGTCTTGTGCATGGTCAATCTGAATCAAACGCGGCGCGTTCTGGTGGCCGCCCTCTGCCTGCGCACGGCGAGCAAGCTGCCACCAGGTTTCGGCACTGCCGGCCATGGCTGTGCCGCCTTGGCCATCGATGATGCCCTCGCCATAGATGCCGCCGCCACGCGTTTTGGAAAAGCTGATGAGCGGCCGGCAACCGTCACCTTTGCCGGCGATGCGCCCACAATGGCCCCAGCCCTTGTCATACGCAGTTGGTTCGGGAATGGCAAAAAGCCTGGCCCCACGCCCGATCCAGAGCGTTACGCCCGATTTCATCTCGAGTGGACCCGAGCTGAACTCACCACGCCCCAAATAGACCGCTGCGCCAGCTGGACAATGGTCAATCGCGTCTTGCAGCCTGGCCGTATCGTTGTTGCCAGATGGCACCGGCCGGTCACAGACCGCACGAGGTGCAACGGGTTCGACGACCACGCGGCGGTCTTGCGCTCTGGCAGCGGGGCAAAGAGTCATCACGCCAACTATGGACAACAAGATCCAGTCGCGAAACAGATTTGTCATCGACCTCTTCATGCTTTGCTGCGTGCATCCTTGCGGCCTGCCCTGTCGGGGCTGCGCGCAGACCAGATCAACCGCCGCTCGGCGCACTGGCCCGTGCAAGATGACAATTGTAAGACGCAAAGCAGACGTGGACTTGACGAACTCGCAGGAGCGCTGCGCGAAGAAAGACTTTTCCTGCAAGAGGTCACCCGTTCAGGATGGCTATCGCGAGGGCGCACTTTCTCGTAGACCCGTCTCACCGTGCCTTTCGTCGAGCTGGATCGACTCTATTCGCGAGAGGAAGAGCGATCCTGCAGGGCGTCGGTGCGCGGCTGCGAAAGCAATTGATGGATGCGCGGACTGCCTCTCTGAACGTTGTTGTAATCCTGACATAGCCCCTATCGTTCGCCTATTACGGCTACCGCTATCATCACGCGGCCAGGCCGGCATTCGCCTATGACCCGCATGCATCGACAACGCTCGCGTTTTGGTCGTAAGCGTAGCTCTGAGGCCCATTTGATTGGCGCTTGACGTCTATTTTGAGCGCGTGGTGCGCCGGCGCGGCTTCCATATGTCGGACAACGCATTGACAGCGGCCGCAAGCGCCTTCCGGTCGATGACGTTGGGATCGAACTGCTGCGGGCCCCAGAGGCGCATATGTTCGTGCTCCGGATGGGTGGGGTCGCTGATGGCGTCGAGGTATTCGGCATAGCCTGGCGCACCGCCGACATCTTCCGGAGGACAACGGCCGGCGGCCTCGAGCAAGAACGGAAGTCCCTCTGTTGTCGTGTTGTCGAACCACTTTTCGAGCTTGATCACGTGATCCCAGCTATCGCCGAAGTCGTAGAGATAATGGATCGTCTTCGCGCCGGTCTCCTGAACGATATTAGAGAGCCGCGTCTTGCGGGCATCGATGGGCTGAGGGCCAAAATCTCCATCGGGATCAGGGATACCCCACGTCCTTCGCCGGCCAGGAACTCGAAGAGATGGCTGTTCGTCCAGCCAAACGCCGCCTGAAGCGTCAGATGCAGCCGATCAAGGCGCAGCGTGAGCGGCACGACAAGGCATCGCATCACCTCCGGTTTCACATCCTTGAGGGTCACCTTGATCCGGACCGCGGTCGTGTTCAGGCTCATGCCGCCAGCCTCGGATCGTGTGCATGCATCGTGTAGATCGACGCCCAAGGGAGCAGTTCGTCCAGTCGCGCCGCAGGCCAACCATTGACGAGCTTCGCGAGAACATCAGCGAGCCAGTGCTCGGCGCTGACGCCATTGAGCTTACAGGTCTCGATTAACGAAGCCAGAACTGCCCAATTCTCGGCGCCCTCGTCGCAACCGGCAAAAAGGGAGTTCTTGGCGTTGAGCTTGATCGGCCGCATCGCACGCTCGACAGCATTCCATCTCGATGCGCCCGTCATCAAGGTAGAGCGTCAGGCCGTCCCAATGACGCAACGCGTAACGCAAGGCCTTCGCCGTGTCGCTCTTTTGTGCAAGGTGATCAAGCTTGGCCTCAAACCACTGCTTCAAGGCTGTAGCCAGAGGTCGGGCATGCGCCTGCCTGCCAGCACGGCGCTCGGCATCCGATCGGCCGCGGAGCGCTTTCTCGACCGCGTAAAGTTGGGCGATGCGCTCAAGAGCCTCGCGGGCAACCGGAGCTGGCGCCGGAGCAGCCTCGCGCTCGATCTTCACAAACTGGCGCCTCAGATGCGACCAGCAGAAGGCGAGCGTTCCGGACAAGGCGTCCGCACGCGTCTCTCGGGTCATGGTCTTGTAAGCCTGATAGCCGTCGCAGTGGATGATGCCGCGATAGCCCTCGAGCAGCCTCAAGCCATGAACGGCCCCACGGCCCGGTGCATAGGCGTAAACCACGCCAGGTGGGTCAGGTCCGGCCCAGGGCCTGTCATCGCGTGACAGCGCCCAGAAGTAGCCGGTTTTGGTCCTGCCGCGCCCTGGATCCAGCACCGGCGCCGGGGTCTCATCGACACAGAGCTTCGAAGAGGCGAGCAGAAGCTGGCGCAGACGATGCCACAAGGGCTTCAATTCCTGGGCGGCGTAGCCGACCCAGAAGGCGAGCGTGGAACGGTCCAGCGCTATTCCGTGCGTCGCCAGCATCTGCGCCTGGCGGTAAAGCGGCAAATGCCAATGATACTTGGCATCGATCACATGCGCGACCAGCCGCTCGGTGGGCAATCCTCCCCTGATCAATCGCTCGGGAGCGGCGTGCTGGAGGACGACGCCATGACAGGCGCGGCAGGCCAGTCTGGGTCGGCGGGTAACGATGACGCGATACTGCGCCGGTACGACGTCCAGCCTCTGGCTCTCATCGTGACCGATCTCAAAAAGGGCGCACGGGCAGCAGGTTGCAGCCGGCATCAGGGTTTCGACGATGCGCGGCAAATGCTCCGGCAACTGACCACGATTGGCTCTGCGCTCGGCAGCTCTCTTCTCGCATGTTTTGGGATTGGCACTATCTTCGGCTGCTTCGAGAGCCGCGACGGCCTGATCGATATCCTCCAGAACAAGCTGGAGCTGATCAGCGTCCAGCTTTTCCGAGGACCGACCGAACTGCGCATCCTTCGCAAGCTTGAGCAACCGCTCAAGCCTGGCGCAGCGATCCAGCAGAGCCGCGGCAAAGACACGCAGCTCGGCTGGATCGCTGGGCAGCTCATCAGGCAAATCACTCATTGGCCCAAGTCTGCCATGCTTCGCGCCCCGATGCAGCGAAGATTTTATGTCCTACGCAAGTGCTTTCGGCTGCGGGATTCGAGGCGCGTGCATCCGCGTCCAATCCATGCCGGCCAGAAGCGCGGACAGCTGGGCGGCATTCATCCGCATCACGCCGGCCACGATGGGAGGCCATTTGAAGCCGCTGCCATCGAGCCGCTTCCAATACATCACAAGGCCGCTGCCATCCCAGACGACAATCTTCACCCGATCGGCGCGCTTCGCACGGAACACCACCGCCACGCCCTTCATCGGGTCATGGCCCAGCGTCTCCTTCGCCAACAGCGCCAAGCCCTCCGCACCTTTTCTGAAGTCCACAGGTTGCGTCGCCACGTAGATCATGAGGCTCGCGGGCGGCATCAGCATGAACGTGTCCGTCGAAGCGCCAAGAACATCACTCAACACAGCAAGGCCAGGCGTCCCCCGCACCTCCACGCGTGCCCCCTGGAGCTCAACCGTCACTACGGCTGCTTCCGGCGACCCGGTGGCCTCTGCGGCCGCTGGTAGCGCCGATTCCGACACCACCGGCACGAACGACAGCGTGTCCGCCGAAGCCGGCAGCACTGGCCCAAACGCGCCCGGCGCCGCCAGTCGTGCACCTGCTGGGGTCGGCACCCATGGCGACGCGCGACATCTGTGACAATCGCGCCCGGCTCGAGGCTTTCCGCGGCAATCTGTGCCTTCAAATCGTCCGGCCAGCGCTTTCGACCTGCGCCTGCGTACACTTCGATACGCGGTGACAACGGTCGTCTTATGTCGTCCGAATGGTCGTCCATTGTGAGCACCCTTGCAGAAGATGACTCTTCTAGCGGTGCTCTCAGGATTGAGTACCAAAATTCTCAAGGGCCTCAACGCCACGCTTACTTTTGGTCGTAGTGATAACACTCACCAGCGCGAACTCACCGGAGAAGCGGGTTCGTCATTGCAGAACAGATTCCCGGATCGCGGCCGAACGATAAAGCTGGACTGAAAGTGAGCAATCGTACCCCCCGCTTGCCAAAAAGAACCCGCGGGAGCGCCGGAAAATCACCCTATATCGGCATCCGCCAAACCGGCGACATATCATCCCTTATGGCCACTTTTCTTTCCACAGCATAAATTCGATCTTGCCAGGGACATCAAGATGCTCAGGAAAATCGGGAAAGGAAACTGACTTTCCGTCTCGTACGAAGATGGCAACATCAGTCCCGCTATTCGTTTCAGAATAATGTTCTCGCCTTACCTTCCCGCGACTGGAATCGAACACAAAGCGTGTCGAATTGATCCATGATGGTGAAATGAAGTTAAGACGATCAGAAATGTGCCAGACGCGACTCAAACGCACGCGGAAGGCTGCGGAGAAGTTGATGGGATCCGGAATGAAGATCGACAGATTGCGCACGCCCCTGTCGTCGAGCATTTCCAGGAGTCGATAAAGGACCAACTGGTGATCATTAGTGTTACGTAGCAGCGGAAATTGGTTGTAAAGTCTAAGCTTGCGCTGTCGAAGCTCTGCGATCTTTTCGGACACTTCGTCACAAATTTCGTATGGGTGCACGATGTGGAAGGTGATACGGAGGTTATGTTTCGCAAAGAGATCAATTTTCTCCGCAGTGAAAGCCTTCGGTTCATACACGATCGCCCTTGTATGAATTCGGATTGACTTCACCGATGGAACCGATCGAATTCCTTCAATGATTGCCTCCAGCCGTGATCCTGGCAGGATCAACGGATCTCCACCCGACAGGATCACCTCAGTGACTTCTGGTTGGCTACGAAGGTATTCGAGCAGATAACGCAGATCTGCATCTAGTTCAGATCGCCCGTCAATGGCGGCGTTCTCTCTAAGTACGTCCGTGCGGAAGCAATACTGGCAATTCCCAAAGCACCTCGAGGTGGTCAAGAAAAGCACGCGATCGGCGTACTTTCTGACGGCGGAGGTCTTATTGGCGGGGCCACACGCATTTGACCGGTCGTCGACGAAGTCCTTTACCTCGTTGGGGGCCCTCAATGAGATTCTGTCCCGCGTTGGAAAGGACACCCGGTGAAGCGGTCCCAGATGATTGCCTAGCGCCCCAACTTCTTCCTTGATCTTCCTTTCATAGAATGGCGTGACCTTCACGGGTAACAGGCCCTCCTCGATCGAGATGGCCCTGAATACCTCATTGATATGGAGCTGGTTCATATCAATCTCGTTCGATTGTTTCGGACTAAGACGTAGGCAATGAGGGCAGTCGATGCGATATAAGAAACAGAAGACGCGGCGCTGAATATGATCAACCCGGAGGGAATCAAAATCGCAGCAGCGAGCAACCACGCAGCCAATCCTCCTCGGAGCCTAACCAATGCAATCGCAGAAATCACGTAAACGGCAATAAAGTTCGTTCCAGCCAAGCTGAACATCATTTCAATATCGAGCAACCCAATCTTGTCGCAGACCACGATTACGATCAGTGATGCAGCCACGAAATAGACACTGTTGCGGGGCGCACCGTCGCGCAAGTATCCGAGGCTGGCAGGAAGGAAGCGTCGACCGGACAGGTAAAGAACAAGTCGTGAGACGGCCACAACTGACCCGAAGAGATTGGCAACGATCAGCGATACACCAAGCAAAGGAACCAGCCAGCCTGGTGCGAATGGCGCGACTTGCGCCGCAGCCTGAAATATTGGTGTATTGAAATTCGCCTTAATATCAGCGATATGCACGAGCGCCGCGCTGCCGACGTATGCACTACAAACCAGAACAAATGCGAAGAACATTGCTCGGCCAAAATTCTTAGGATTCCGAAAATCCGCGGACAAATGGGACGCGATTTCCCAACCCGTGAAGGAGAAGAAGATCAACGGGATCTGACTCGCAACCGACAAGAAATCTGAGGGGCGACTGAACCCAACACCGCTGGCTCGCACTGCTAGCACGATGAGGGCAACGAGAGCGCCTACCAGAAGGAATAACGACGATCCGCCCACCAGCCTCACGCCACTTGAGAGTGTCTCGCCGCCAGACAGGGCAATGAAGGCAGCAAGCAAAATCAACAGCGCGGCAAGCAGATGAATATCCACGCTGGAGCCGGTTAATTTCTGTAAGTAGGCCGATCCCACAATTGCGATCGATGGCAAACCCAATAATGTCGCTCCAAGAAAGAGCAGTGCCACGAGCAACTCTGGGTACTGGCCGAAGGCAAGTTTTGCATAGTATGCAACCCCGCCAGTGTTCGGATATGCGCTACCGAGAACAACCATCGTTGTTAGGATCGGTACAGAGAGCAGCGAACATGCGAGCCAAGCGTAGATGCCATCCCGCCCGATTTTCTGGAACACAAGTCCTGGGAGCACGAGGATGCCGGACCCAAGGATTATTGTGACTATAAGCAATATCCCTGAGGCAAGTCCCAGGTGTCCCTTGAACTCACCTTGACTTTCATCTTTCACACCAGTCCTCGGAATGAGAAATAGATTCTCTGTAGTAACCACACCGAGTCGTGCGTCTGCGTACTACCGACAGTATGTCGCAAGCGGGCATCACCGCAGCGTCTCTCATTTGCAAGACCATTGACCCTGCTCAATCATTGTACGGCCACAAAAGCGAAGCGCGACCGGCCACATTGCCTGACACCCAAATTGGTCTCAAGATCCAGGTGGAGAGAAGGACGGAGGGAAGCCGTTGACATGCCGCCAGTCACTTGAAGTGCAGAGGGCACTCGAGTGGAGCGTCCTCATTGTTGTCGGGGATCATGTACTGCTGCCACTGCGCTTCCCCTAGAACGTACGATCCTAGCAATGGGCTGTGTGTGACATCATCATAGATGTCGATGCTGCGTCTGATCTTCGCTGTAATAGCTCTGCCTCGCTGATCGGCGGGAGCTGCAATGTCGAAGATCTTTCGCGGATTGATAACGAAGGCCAGTCCGGCTCCCATGTTCCTGCTTCTGCGAAGAACGTAGGCAGGATGACTTACATTCACGAAGAGTTCACATCCGTGAAAGCACATCGTCCACGTGTGGTGCGCAGGATCCTTGGCCACGTGCACAGGCCAAGGTCGCCGATCTTCATCGATGAGAAACTGCATCGCTTCTATGAAGACCTGTTTGAAGTGATCCGTGGTGGAGAGCGCGGCGACTGGCTCAAAAAGCACGAGGAGTGGGTGGTGGCCCTTAACATCGAGAGCGTCGATATCGATCTGTTCAATGTAAGTTCGTAAGCCGCAAGCTAGAATATCAAGCTCGTACCGTGATTTTCCGTAATCGTATGGAATGAGGAGAAAGCGCAACTTGCCGCGCTTGACCGCGCTCCGCCCGAAAAAACATGGAAATCCAGGACCGTTTTCGGCCACATTGTTGAACTTCGATAGAACATACGAGATCGCTGCGTGCCCCCACTGGAATTTATCAGTGAGGTTGGCAAGTTCTCCTTGATTGATTAGCATATGTTTTCCTCGGATTTAGGTGACAAGCATTGTTGACGATCCCTGACGGATTGACGCGATGCGGCGTACACGTTTGCGACGACCGGCTCCGTTCTATCGGCCCCTACCGTGTTCCCGCGCAAAGAGCATCCCTCATAAAGCGTTGCCGGATGTCTCCATCTGGGCCCCCAATGCGCGGGGTCGGCTCGGGAGCGCAGCCACTGCTGACAACCGTATGTTCGGCGCGCCCGACCAAGGGATGAGTTGTTCTCAGTCCATGATACAGCGCGTTCGCGGATCCCTTGCAGGCGTCGTGCCAAATGAGAAACTCATTTCAGAGCAATACGACCACTCCGACATCGCTATGTCGGATGTCCTACAGACGACACCGAGGCTCGCAACGGCGCGCGAGTCAGGGGGCATTGAGGGCGGCAAAGGAGGATGCGAGTTCGCCGAGGACGTTCGCTTTGCGCGGGCACGGCGGTTGTTGCCCTATTGAACCAACTCGGCGGGTTCAATGCTCCGCTTTCGGCGATGAGCCTTGCGTAGCGACTTTCCTGCGAATGGTCGCTCCCCTCTTTCGGCAGGAACAGGCATTTGTCATCAAGATGCTGCAGCATTTTTGCGGTGCAATCGAAGGTATCGCAAGGACGCTATTCGATATGGCATTGCTGCGGCAGTCGCTTGAAGAGCTTGCTTGTCCGCAGAGCGCATAGCGGATCATCGCAGCGGACAATCGCTTCGCGAGCACACATTCAAACACATCTGCGGGCAACACGAACGAAGGAGAGTATCTACGCGAGCGAACGGGTCCTGCCCCGGGCGGATAGCTCTGTATTCGTGATTGACAACATATTTTTGTAGGCAGCCAAAGCACGTAACAGGCGCATCGCCATAAAATAACGCGGCGATCGCACCCCTATCTGCGTTGCCATCCGCGCGCATGTGATCGCCAAGCACCGCGACCGACCCGATCCCGCCGCCGAGTTCGCAACGCGATGCGCCCAAGATGCATGGCTCCGTGATGTTTGTGCCTCATGACACCACCTTTCTCCGACGACGCGCGCGGCCGCCGCTGTCAACGATCCGCGATCGAGGCGTCAACGCCATGGCATCCGCTTGCGGGCCAATAGGCTCCGCGGCGGTTCGAGGCTTGCGCAGTCGCGCGCTCCGTGCCGCAGCACTTGCCGCAGCGCTGCTCTGGCGTTCACCGAGCGCCGACAGGCCCTCCCCACGCTCAAGCCTCTGCTCGAGGTCCGCCAATTCTGCCTTGCACTCGATTACAACCGTTGAGCGCGAAGGAGTGTTATCTTGAGCTCGTCTCGTCGCCTCGATATTTCTTCGAGCTCCCAATCGCCCTGCATCATCTTTCTTGTTATCTATAATTGCCGATGCGTGTCCGGCGGTCAGCTTTAAGAACACAGGTTCGGCATCTCGCCGCCATGCGATACTTGCGCTTGAGCCTCAGGTTAACGGCCGCGCGGTCGATTGCCTCGTGGCATAACGTTTTGACTATGGTGCACACCATCTCTTTGAGTCCCGCCATTCGTCCATGCCTTGTACCGGGCAATTGGATAGCGGCCGACAAACTGAACGCCACCCGAAGATGAGAGACGTCGCGAGGCAGCTGCGCGCTTTGGACGCGAGCGCATCAGGACAGCTCTGACCGCGATCAATTGAGCAAGTCTCATCTGAATATGTCGATCAGGGTTGGACGACGATCATGATCGCGACGGATTTCGCCGCATCTTCAAGCAACCGGCATGCCAAAGACATTTGAGAGCTTTCTCGATGAAAGGACAGCTCTCGCCGCACTGTCTGGATGCAGACATCTTGTTGTCGCGCCTAAGCCAAGCGACGTCTTGAACGAGACAGTTCAACGTCGCAGCACGACGTCGATAGCCGCGATTACTGAAGAGAAACCTCCCTTGCAGCCAGAATGCTCTCACCAATTTCGGGTGGCGCGCTATCGAGTAGAACATTCTATCAATAGACATGACGCCGGTGATGCGAACGCGACCGCGGCGAGACGATCGTCTCAACAAAGCAAAAGATCGGTGTTCTGGAGAGCGCAATCCGGAGCCAACCTATTGAATGAGCAAGACAGTACAAGCAAGGTAGCATCGCCGTGGCGTCACCAGCGTCCGTCGCGTGACCGGCGACTCGCCGCAACCGTGACGCCCGCGACACCGATAGCGCTCACGCAGCTTGGGCACGTCGCAATGATGGGCCAGCGAGCCGATCAAGCACCGCTGGCGCTGAGTGCGGAGGACGTTGCCCGTTTCCTGGAGGCTGTCCCGATCCTGCGCGACCGCATTGCGTTGGTGACGGCCTACGCTGCCGGGGCTACGGGTCGGCGAGGTCGGCCGCCTGACGCCAGCGCAATCGACAGCAAGCGCATGCTGATCCTGATGACGGCCCGCAAGGGCGGCAACGATCGCTACATGATGCTGTCGCTGCGGCTGCTCATCATCCTGCGATCCTATTGGTATCTTGCCAAACCGCGCCATTGGCTGTCTTCGGGATGCAATCTGGGCGATCTGGTGAGCGTTGCCACCTCCAGGAGACTTGCCGCAAAGCTTGGCAGCATGCCCGCCTCGATCAGCGGGTGATGGCACATGTTCTGCGGCACAGCTTTGCTACTCACCGTTATGGGCGCGGTACTGGTATCCGGCTCATCCAAGTACTTCTTAGGCATGCGCGACTGTCGTCGACGGAGCGATGCACGCAAGTCGCAACCAATCGGACGCACTAGCCAGAAGTCCGCTCGACGATCTCGACGCACGATTGAGATCTCGCCCAGGGCAGGTGCCGGGCGCACGTCCGCGTTCGAGGTGGCGGACTCTTCCCCCAGCGCGGCAATGCGCTCCGCGTCACCCACGCCGGGCACCTGAGCCGGTTCCAGCTACGCTTAATGGGGGTCATCGAAGAGTGCTGGACTGCGGCGCGCTCGTGCCCGGCTCGCGCATCCTCAGGCGCAACCAAGCTCAACTCTAAAGATTTCGATCGCTTGCACTGAATGCGAAGGTCGACCGACTGTGCCGCGAGCTCCACCTTGAGCTCGTTGCTCAGTGCAACCACGCATGGCCCGAAGCGCCGCGGTCGAAAGCCACGCCAGCTCCTCCGGCGCGATCCGCTGCACTCAGCTCGATCTCGACCAGCCCGCAGGCCTTCGTCGGCCGCGCGCTGATGTCCAAAGGCCTCGCCGATGAAATACGCACGTCAGCTGCGCTGCGGCTCTCGACACCAATTTAGATCGGCACGAAGCTCGGCGTCTTGACCGCCGGCGCCGCAACCTGGCGGCGCCCTCCCGTGAGCAGTCCGGGCCGATGCCATTGCGCTGCGTCACCTCCGAAGCGTTCGTTCGCTCCCGCCTCAAAGCTCTGCGCCGACTATTGTTGGGTTTGTCGAGTTCGCAACAGGTGGTGTTTCGACCCTTGCTGTTTCGCGCTCACTTAAGTCTCTGAATAAAATGCAGAACGGTTTCAGGGGTGCCTTTCGCAGCAGTCGGCACGAGTCTTGATTTGGCAGGTGCCGCCCGAGCTCAACGAGCGATCATCTCATTCGAAGGAACAACAGTGAAGACCAACCTGTCAGCCATGGTGCATCCGAACAAAACGCATATGCAGCGTCTGGCGCGCCGCTTTGGATAGAGGCGGGAGCGGCTGACGGAGCTTTGTTGCTCCCTAGCTGCATGTCTACGCGCCTCCCGTAATTGCGAATTCCGGACGACGCTGAGCTACGCGCGCTTCTATTGGTCCCCCGAGCTGAGGCTATAAATTGAGAACGAAACAATTCGCAAGGACGGCTACGGCCGTCGCGGCCTATGCGTTGCTCGCCACGCCCAGCCAGGCCATTGAAACTTATGATGTCAGGGATTCGAACGGTGTGCCGTTTATACGGGCGCGAATATTCGGTACCGGCGACGCCCCCTATTGTTGCGAAAATGCGGAGCCGGTGTCCTCGGTGCGGAATTTGTCGCAATGGGAAACAGATCAGGCGCTGGCCGGGATTCAGTATTGGGCTGAAATCATCAAGGTTGTCCCTGGTCAATCGCCGGCCATTATCAATATCGTCGCAGACCATAGTGACAACGCGTCTGGCTTTTCCGCTTATCAGGGGGTCGTCACGAAGGTGCAGGCGGCACTCACCGGTCAGGATCCGGGCGAGCTTGACGATGGTGCGCATGGCGTGATTGGAATCGGCCAGATGGGATTCTCATCCGAGCCGTATATCCCGTCCCAAGTGTCGATGACACCCAGTACGAATCTACCAGCGGTCGTAGTGCACGAGATGGCACATGCGTTGGGCATGCTGGGCGACGGTACTAACTGGGTGTCTTTTTCCAAAACGATAGATGGGTGGACGAGCCATTGGTACGATGACAATGGCAAACAGGCTCGGCCGGGGCAGACGATTTATTGTTCCCGATGCTTGAACCCACCAGCTGCCGACGTTTTCGACCTCCGGCGCGATCAAGGCTATTTCGGTGGGAGGCACGTGAGCGAAGTGCTCGCCGGCGCCATGCCAGGTGTTCCGCTGCGATCGACGAGTGGCATGTCGCATATCGAGCTCAACAACAGTTTGATGAGCCATCAGAAATACCGGAACTACACCAATCTGATGGAGGCGGAGCTCGCAGCGCTCCAGGATCTCGGCTACACCATCGATCGGCGCAATTTCTTCGGCTACTCACTGTACGGCAGTGGCCAGACTCTGGTGAACGACAACCCCTTCTTCAGCCGCAACGCCGGTGGTACCGCCTACCTTCCGAACACCTACAATACGGCCATGCTTGGGCTGGGATTGCACGTGTATGGCAGCAATAATACGGTGGTTCAGCGCGCCGACCTGCTCTCACGCGGCGTCGGCGGTGCGGGCATCCGCGTCGACGGCGGAAACAATTCAATAACAATCCTGCCCGGGACTCGCGTCTATGCGGACGGCGCCAATGGGCGCGCCGTCATGTTCATCTACGGCAAGGATCACACATTTACCCAGCGTGGTGACGTGCAGGCTGTCGGCAACCATGGCATCGCCGCAAGCTTCGATTTCGGCAACAACGTGGTAGGGAATCGCTTCGAGTATCGTGGCTCGTACATTCACACCACGCGTAATGAACCGGCCCCAATTCTCGATGAAATCAATGGTCCGCTGGTCAGCACGTTCGACCTGACCGGACGTCTGGCTGGCAACTATGCGGCGATGTACATGTCGAACAACGCTTATGTGGGCCAGATCAATGTGATGCGTGGGGCGGTGCTATCAGGGGACATCCGTTCAGATTACGCCCAGGTTGATGGAAACGGTGCGCCGCGGCTAACAAAGTTGACGTTCGGCATAGCGCCCGATGCGAGTGGTCACTCTACAGGGCAACCAGACCCAAGCTTTGCATTTCGCTATCATGGCAATATCGTCGGACACAACAATCTGTCATTGCAATTGTTGGGCGGCAGCTCTTTTTTTACCGGACATCACGAAGTGTACGACGCGAATGTCGCGCAAAGTGCAACGCTGACTGGCAATGGCAGTTACCTGCTCAACACCGATGGCCGTTTCATCAATAGCGGCACGTTCGCGCCGCTAATCAATGGCCGTGACAACAGCATAACGGTGAAAGGCGACTTCTTACAGACCTCTAGCGGCCGCTTGCAAGTCGCACTGAACGATACTGGCGCATTCAGCCGACTCGTGGTGAACGGCAATGCAGCTGTCAACGGTACGTTCACGATTGCGCCGCAGCGTGGCTGGTATGGCAGCGGTTTCAAGTTTGCATCCAATCAGTGGTTGAACGCCACAGCTCTCACCGGTTCATTCACGAACGTGGCGACATCTCTTCAATCACCTACCCTGACAGCCGTGGCCGCGGCTCAGGGCAACAATACGTACGCTGTGACGTTCTCGCGTCCACCCGAGGCTTACTCTCGCTATGCCGCCGATTCCAACAGCCGGCAGGTGGGAGCGGCACTTGATCAAGTCGCGGGCAACGCCGCTTTAGGGTTGCACACCCTCGTCGGAGCACTCGACTTCTCCGCGCCGGACGGTACAGGGGTTACATCTGCGCTGGGTCAGCTTTCGCCAGCGGCCTATGCGTCGGCCACAGCCGAGCAGGTCAACAACAGCTTCTATGCCCGTTCGGCGGTCTACAACCGTCTGAAGCAGGCTTTCGGCGGCGCGCCATCCCACCCGATTGCGGTGATGACTTATGGGTCTGAGCAGGCTACCGGCAAATCCGGCACCGCTGTCGGTTCGATCGGACAGACGCCTCCCGGCGCTCCATCCGATGACTTGCTGCGTTACGCGGCGTGGGGCTTCGCCTTTGGTGGCTGGTCAACGCAATCAGGTGAGAGCAATGCCGCCAAGACCAAATCCACCATTGGCGGTTTCCTAACTGGTATTGATACGGCCGTCGATGACGACTGGCGTTTCGGCGTTCTTGCAGGCTACAGCCGCTCTACCTTGATAGCTAATTCTCCTCGGTCGTTCGGCAGCAGCGAGGAGTACACAGTCGGTACCTACGCCGGCACCGAGTGGGCTGCACCAAAAGGAGCTATCGCGTTCCGCTCAGGCCTGGCCTTCACATGGCACGATCTGCAGATGACCCGCAACGTTGCCTTCCCGGGCTTCAGGGACAATCTGAGCTCCGACTACGATGCACGCACCTTCCAGATCTTCGGGGAGCTCGGCTACACGGCTCACGTCAGCGACCATTCCTTGGTCGAGCCCTATGCCAATCTCGCCTATGTTCAGGGCGAAACGGACGGTTTTAGCGAGAAAGGATGGAGCGGAGCGACACTTGATATGCGCGCCGACACAATAAGAACGACCCTCTCCACCCTCGGCATCCGAGCCACTAACAGCCTTCAGTTTGGGCACGTAGCCTCGACAGTACGGACCGGCCTTGGCTGGCGCCATGCCTTTGGGGACTACATTCCGCTGTCAACAGGCAGCTTCGCTGCCGGTTCTAGCGCCTTTGCAGCTTCGGGCCTATCCATTGGCAGGGACTTGGCACTCGTAGAATCCGGTGTGGACTTCCAGCTCTCCAGCAACACGACCCTTGGCGTCGCCTATCAGGGTCAGTTCGGCTCAGGCGTCGCACAGAACAGCCTCCACGCCAACTTCAACGTGAAGTTCTGAGGACGCCGGAGGCGAGAGCTTTTGGAGGACCGGGTGTCCGGATCGACCCGGAATCCGAAGGGATCGAGGAGAAGTATAGGGCTATCATCGAGGGGTGACCCACAGATTGTCAAGGATCGACAGCGTCACGTCCCCGCGCTTGAATCGGCCTTGCACGGCTGCGCAGTCAGGTTCGGCGAGGCGCCAATGCCGCGTGCCGGCTGCCGGGGCCGCACTTGGCGAATAGCGAATAGCCCCGCTTCCAGGACCGCGTCGGTGACATCGTCCGGCAGTCCCGTGCAACTCCGAGGCAGTTTGCAGTTGCCCGCGGCAATTAGCCAGTCATGTCCAACGGTGCACTAAAAGACTGGGTGGCACTTGGAGTAAGATCAGACTCGACCGATAGTTTCAGCTCGAGATGACAATTGCATTCGCGCGTTCTGTGCGAGACCGAACAACATTGTCGGCGAGACTTCAAACAGCACAGCCTCCACGCACGCTGATTGTCGCGCAAGCCTGTGACGTTGGATAGCTTGTCAGCGCCATCGTGACTCGCATCAATGCAAGGCGCGAGCGAAATCACAAAAGCTCGCCGGATGAACAAATGGTCAAGAGCCTGGAGCAAATGGCGTCAGGTACGATGCTTGAGGACGAGAAAAGCATGCCAAGTGAGGCCGGGTGCACTGGCGGGTTACGGGTCGGGGTCGTTGGTCTGGGACATGGCTTCGTGATGGCGCAGCAGGTTCTCGCGACCAGAAAGGCGATGCTGGCAGGATTATGCGTTAAAGATCCGTCCAAACACGCTCAAAAGGCCGAATACCTTGGAGCTCCAGTCTATAACTCTATCGCGGCTTTGCTTGACAATGCCAGGCCGGACGGCGTCATCGTCGCAGCCTCGACTGACAGCCTGGTTGAGATGGCCGAGCGATGCATTGAACGAGGCGTTCCTGTCCTGCTCGAGAAACCAGGAGCTCGAGACGTGACGGAGATTGGACGCCTACAATCAGCCGTCAAATTGCGTCGAACGCCGGTGCTTGTCGGATATCACCGCAGATTCTCAAATCAAATTGGATGGCTGAAGCGCGCCATCGACGAAAAGATCGTAGGATCAATCAACCGCGCCGTTGCGCTTTGGCTGGTACGCAAGCCAGACGATTATTTTGGTTCCTGGCGCGTTGAACCGTCTGCTGGTGGCGGCATGATGATGATCAACATCGTGCACGAGATAGATACGTTTCAGCATCTTCTTGGTCCGATCTGCGAGGTGAGCGCTGTCGGTCAGGAGACGATACGTACTCGGGATGAACTCGATCATTCATGTACGATCACGGCCAAAATCGAGAACAGGATGGGCGGCGCCTGTCACCTCACCTTTATCCACTCTGACCTAAGCCCCTCACCGTTCAGCTATGAGAACGACGCTGCAGAGAACGGCGTCTTTCACAGATATCCCAAGGACTGTTACCTCCTGTTCGGAGCAACCGGCACGATTTGCTTTCCATCGGGAGAGATCTGGTCGACCAAGCGGCCCGGTAAGGGATGGACGGAGCGGCTTGAACACTCGATCTTTGCAGACGTGACCGACAATGCTTCGTGCAATCCTCTTTTACGCGAGGTCGAGCACTTTCTTGCCGTGATCGAGGGACAGTGCAATCCGGCAATTACCCTGGAAGACGCCGCGTCGACATTGTCTGTCATACAGGCAATCAAAGACTCCATGTCGTTGGGCCGACCCGTTGCTCCGCGTGCCTGCCTCGCGCCAACCGGCACACGCTCGAATGGAGGCGGTGTCCTTGCGGGTCGCCGCGGCAAAGGAGGGTAACAGGATGCATTCCGCGTTTGAGGGCAAGACCGTGGTCGTGACTGGAGGCACGCAAGGAATAGGCGGCGCCATCACATCGCTTTTTCTGGAACAGGGGGCCAATGTGTGCGCTTTCTTTCATAGTGACGAGCAGGCTGCCAAGCAGCTGCGCGAACATGTTGGGGAGCACCGCGATCGGCTCCTGACGCTTCGCGTCGATGTTTCTGATTACCATGCGGTGAGTTCTGCGTTCGACATGCTCAGGGTCCGTTGGGGAAATGCAAATATCCTGGTCAACAATGCCGGGGTCCATTGCCCGGTCAGCCCGTTCGAACAGCATGACAATCAGACCTGGAGTGACGTCTTCTCGACCAACGTGTTTGGAGTTGTATTCGCGACCAAAATTGTCATTCCCGCCATGAAAGAAGCACGCTGGGGTCGCATCATCAACATTTCTTCGATAGCCGCGACAGAAGGCTTGCCCAATGGCAGCCCCTATGCGGCAAGCAAGGCAAGCTTGCTCGGGCTTACGCGCAGCCTGGCAAAGGAAGTCGCCTCCTACGCCATAACGGTCAATGCGCTCTTGCCTGGGATGACGGAAACGCGAATGGCCGATGCGTTGCCGCGTGACGCTTACGACCGCATCCTATCAACGATCCCGATCGGCCGAATTGCGACGTCGATGGAAGTCGCCTCCTTGGTCGGGTTTCTCGCGAGCGATGCGGCAAACTATGTCTCCGGTTCACTGATCCATGTGTCGGGCGGGCGCTAATGGCCCAGCGCCGATGGACGCTCTCAAAGCGCGATCGAGCGCGACGGGATGGCTCGGACATATTTATCAAGAAACCATTCAGCCAAGCAGATGCAACCGCATTTGGCTTGCCTGGAACAAAAACGGAGATTTCTTAATGCTCGCTAACCGGCAGGTTGCAATCGTCACGGGCGGTTCTGGCAATATCGGACAAAGTATCGTGCACGCATTGTCGGATCAGGGCTATCGCACAGCCGTTTTCGATCGACGTCCCCCATCGCGGGATCGTTCCTCCGATGAGGTGATCTACTTGCCGGGAGATGCTTGCAGAGAAGATCAGGTCAACGGGGCCTTCGCGCAACTGTTTGATCGGGAGGGCAGACTTGATCTATTGGTCAACGCGGCAGGAATCTCGCCCAAGCGAGAGGGCTCAACAAGAGCACGGCTTTGGGATCTGACCCTTGATGAGTGGACCAATGTGATCAACGTCAATCTGAACGGCGTGTTCTTGACCTGCAAGGCCGCAAGCGAGTATTTCCGTCGGCAGCGCTCGGGTCATATCGTCAACATCGGCTCAGTGATGGGCTTCATTGGAGCCACAAGCGCGACGTCAAACAGGTTTCCGTACAGCAATTCCGGTCTGCATTATTGCGCATCAAAAGCCGCGGTCCACAACCTCACCAAATCACTGGCGCGCGAACTTGCAGAGTTCAATATCAGGGTCAATTGCATCGCGCCTGGCGGAGTAGAGGGAGGAATGTTTCGCCTGCAGGAGGAACAGCAGCAATCGCTCCTACGCCAGGTGCCTTTAAACAGCTTCTGTCAGGCTCGAGATATCGCCGAGGTCGTCCTCTTCCTCGCCTCCGACACCAAGAGCCGGATGATCACAGGCCACACCGTAACGGTGGATGGCGGCTGGAACATGCGTTAGTCGGCATGCGTGTCGTCACGGCCGTCGAGCAGTTGCATAACGGCCGTCGATATTTTGACGTCCGTCAATCCAAAGCTGTCGAGCGCGTCCTCATAGGACAGATTGTTTTGATATCTCGAGGAACCAGAGAGCGGCAAGTGTCTGACGTGATCCAGGCGATGCCGTACGAGCAACTCCGAAACAATGCTGGCTAGCCCGCCGACCTTCCCATGTTCTTCGACAGTGACGAGTACGTCTGTTTCTTTGAGCACTGTCAGAAAGCTGGTTTCGTCAAACGGCCACAGACGGATTGCATTGAGAAGGCTGCAGCTGATCCCTTTGTCATTTAGCAAATCAGCGGCGTCGATCGCGCCGAGAAGGCAGCGGCCCATGCTCAGAATTGTCACGTGATGGCCTCGCCTGAGGATCTGCACCCTGCCGAGTTCCAAGCTCTCTCCACCATGCTCCTTCATCCTTGCCGGCAAGAACGAGTTCTCCACGCGCAGGTAAGCAAATCCCCGTTCGGCAAATAAGCGATCGACGATGTTGCGCATGTCGAGCTCGCTGCTTGGGCAGTAGATGGATACGTTGTCCAAGCTACGCATGATCGAAATATCTTCGTGGGGAACATGGGTATGCCCCTGGAAGGTGTAGTAGAGGCCAGACCACAGGCCGACAATCTTAACGTCGTAGTTTTCATGAGACAGGACTGTGCGGATCTGCTCATAAGCCCTCATGGTGACGAACGATGCGATGCCGACAATGAATACTTTGTGGCCGCAGCTGGCCAGTCCGGCAGCGACGCCGGCCGCACACTGCTCCATCACCCCGAGGTCAAGGAAGTAAGCCGGATACTCTGCTTCGATTTGCTCGACCTGCGATGATGTCTTCGAATCAACGGAAATGAGGGTGAAGGCGTGTCCCTTCCTTGCTTTTCCGATGAGCGCGGCTGCGAACGCGGAACGAAGATCAAGAGATTGGTTTGGCACGACTATGTGCAGCTCCTGACTGGACTTAACAGGCTTCTGGCCATAAGCACCGACTATTGCGGTCACGGCCCAATGAATTGGATCTGCGTTGCGAGGGACACTCGGATGGAACTTGTGTCACGCCTTTGACATGGCACCCCGACGATGAGCATTGCGCCGCATTTCTTCCGCAAGGCGGAGCGAGCGAACCATACTCTGCAGTCGGCGCAATCGCGGAGATATTGGGTCTTTTGGCTTGACGGGTATGTCCGCTGCGGTCCAGTCGACAGACCTCAAAAGACATCGTCAACACAATCGGATTCTGACGCAGGATCTCAGCCGTGTCGGATCGCGCGCAGGAGCTGCGCTCTGGAGAGCACGATAATCCTCAAGGAGGGCGGGTTGCCATCTGTTGCTTTTGCTCCATCGAAGATTCGCGCCGCGGGACAACTCGGCGCGCCACATTGGCCGGTCTATTCCGCCAGCCGGCGCTTCGCCAGCGAGGCTCACTCACGACATTCCAGGTCTCTGAGCTGGGCCAACCTGATCCACAGGTCACGGCTGTTATTGACCGCGAGCGCACCGGCACGCCTCCAGCTCTTTGATCGCCATCTCGTACTCCGCCTCAGATGGAACCCGGTAATGCCAATCCAAAGAATTCTCCATGAAGGATACACCCCGCCCCTTGGTCGTGTGCGCGATCAAGATTTGCGGAGATGTGGACGTTTCAGCGTTGGCCCTGGCAAGGTCGAGCGCGTGCAAGATGTCCGATGGCGAGTGTCCGTCGGTTTCTTGCACAGTCCAACCGAACGATTTCCATTTCTCAGCCACGGGCTCAAGGGCCATGATCGATTCGGTTGGGCCATCAATCTGAAGTCGATTTCGGTTGATGACGACCAGAAGATTGCTCAGCTTGAGGTGGCTGCCCGCCAGAGCTGCCTCCCAGATGGATCCTTCGTTCATTTCCCCGTCGCCGATAAGCACGACAGTTAAGTAGGATTGACCATATCGTCTTGCGGACAGCGCCGTTCCGATTCCAAACGCGATCCCGTGCCCTAAGGATCCCCCCGTCATCTCCACGCCGGGTATCTTGGTGGTTGGAAACATCGTCAGTTCAGAACCGGGCGCGAGAAACCGCTCCAGCGAACAAGGCGGCAAGAACCCGCGAAGCTGCATGACGGCAAAGAGCGCCACGGCTCCTTGGCATGAACTCAAAATGAAGCGATCTCTGCCAGGATCGTCTGGTTTCAGCGGATCGATGCGCAGAAATCGATAAACCAGGCAATAGAGGATTTCGATCAACGAAAGCGATGAGCCAATGTGTCCACCCCCGCTTTCCTGGACTGCACTTAGCGTGCGAACTCGAAGTGAGCGGCAGAGCAATTCGTCGGCTCTATGCATTTCCGCCGCCGACGCGAGCTTCGATAGGTCGTTGGTCGGCTTGATCTGCTCCATAAGATTCAACGCCTGATAAGGGTGCTGCATGCGCAATATCGTGCCGAGATGGAGTGGCGTGGCCTCGTTGGTTAGTTTGATGGACTTCCTGTCGTCGAACTGAGCAACAACCTGCCGTCCATGCTGTGCGGTGCGGCACTGTCCGCCACGATGAAAATGTCAATATCTCGTTCACTGGACGTCGCACGCTCCGTCGACTGGCCATTGCCGAGCCCATAACGTTCAGACATTGGATTGGCAATGAGTTTGTCCCCCTTCACAATCATGATCTAAACGCTCTTAAGCTGCTTCAACACCACCACTTCCGGCTTCTCGCACGAGCGCCGAAATCGTCGACCCGCATTTCGCTCCGCGGTTCGAGCATCCGGTTGGCCAGACTGACGTCGGCCGGCTCCATCTCATGGAAGAGCTCTCCGCCGGCGAGTGCCTGGGAGCTCCCTCTGCTGCCCTCAAGGACCGACGCCGCCGCGCGCGCAACAATGACGCGCTCGAGCCACATGGCAGCGCTTCGATCCATGAAGCTGCCTTCAACGGATTGATCAGCTGAGATCGAGCAAGTTCCATCAGAAATCCAAGGCCGGTGACCGGTTGAGACCGTCTGGGTCGTAAAGGCTCTGTCAGGGGATGTCAGAGCAATCGGCATGCCGCAAAGACGCTGTCATAAGCCTGCCTGAGAGGGCGGCATCACGTCCCTCGCCCGAAGATTGGACGTCAGTTGTCGGACTCCTGACACACATAGTGTCTTCACCCCGACGCCGTTTGGACAAGACGGGATGAATCGCCAAGTCAAAAAAGTCGTCTTTGGTGACGAGCTCGAAGGTCCTCGAGGCGGGCCGGTGGCTCTCACGACGGGAGCGCCCACGCTCAAATGTGGCGGTTGCGCTTGCGTGCTTGCCGACCAGCGGATCGTCGCTCGACAGGAGATCCCGCTCATGCGAGACTGTTGATGAAATCCGTCCGGGCCGTTGCCGTCGCTCGCCAAGGTCTAGCTCCTGTGTCGATCGAAAGATTTGACTGTCGCGCCGATCGTGATCGCGGCCGTCCGCTCGTCCAAGACTTCGAGGCCTGTCAATGGCCCCGCGAGCCATCTTGTCGTCCTAAGCCAACATCGGCTGACGCGCGTGCTCCGCAACAACACTTGCCGCGACGGCATCTTCAGGTCGATCGGCCGAACACAGCCTGGCGCGGCTGGTCCCTGCAAGCTCAACACGGGAGAACCCGACGGCGAGCTGCGCGCCGGGGCTCGCGAAGCGCCGTAGCCCGTCCTTCAGCGAACTGCGGGCTCGGTTCGCAAGCGAAGGCTTGATGCGCAAGATCATTGACGGCTCGACGCAGCTCCTTGGTATTGTTGGGGATCCGATTGAGCAGGTGCGCGCACCTGAAGTCTGGAGCGCTCTGTTTCGCGCAAATGGCTTCAATGCGGTCTGCGTCCCGCTCCATGTCAAGCCTGCCGAGCTGAAGACCGCCCTCAGGAGTCTGCAAACGATCCGGAACCTGGCCGGTCTGATCGTTACGATCCCGCACAAGCTGGCGGCTGTGCACCATGCGGACATCCATACAGACCGGGCACGTCGGGTGCAGTCTGTGAACGTCATGCGGCGGGACGACCAAGGCCGCTGGCATGCAGACATTCTCGACGGCGTCGGGTTCGTCAGGGGATTGCTGGGCGCAGGTCAACGCATTGAGGGACGTCGCGCGCTCGTCGTTGGCGCGGGAGGAGCTGGCACTGCGATCGCCTTCGCCATTGCAGAAGCGGCGGCGGCATCTGTCCATGTCGCGGACATCGTGACAGATCGCGCGCACGCTCTCGCGAGCCGACTTCAGGCAGCCGGAATCCCGTCCGGGATTTCGGCAGCATCGGCGCGAGGATACGATCTCATTGTGAATGCCAGTCCGGTCGGGATGAAACCGGATGATCCGATCTCGATCGACTGCACTGATCTGGTGCCTTGGGCATTGGTTGGGGACGTTGTCGTTCATCCCCAGATGACCCCGCTGCTGCTTACCGCACAAGCGCGCGGCTGCTACGTGCAGCCGGGCGTCGTGATGATGGACAACCAACTCACCGAGATGCGCGAATTCTTTGGTTTTCCTCAAGGAGACTACAGCCCTACGGCGGTCACGCGGGCGACCTCCATATAGGTCTTGGGCTCGCCAACTTGCCCCGCTCGAGCTCGAAGGGAATAGCGGACTCGTGTATTGGCGATGGATCGCTGAGCACGTGGCGCCACGGTCCTTGGTTGCTTGCGACTTTTTGCGTTCAGCCGGTGAATATCCCGAACCTGATCGGTGCTCATCGGAGCTTTTGCCAACGCGATCGCCACACTCGTCCAAGGCGAAGATACCAACGACATCGAGGTTCCAGCTGATCGGGCCAGCCGAGCAGCCGCAACGACCGCATGAACAGGTTGATGAGGTCTAGGTGCGGTCACGGCGCATTGTGGTGGCCGCACGCTCCGTGATGCCACCGACGGCCGAGCACAATGTCGAGTGACATTGTCCGATCTACGACGACCCCAGATATCGGACATTGGCCGTTGCGGACGACTTTGTTGCGTTTGCACCTTGGCATGACGAATGCATACAGCAGATCGGACACTTGCCGCTCAGAGCGCAGAACGGCGACGGAGGCCATGAAACGTTCATGTTAATCGAGCAGCGAACGAACCGGGGCGGTGACGATACAGGGAGCAGTTCGTCGGGTGGGATTTGCCGATCTTCGAGAGGAATACCCGCGTCGAGGGCACCTACGTTTTCATCGGCTGTCTTCGCATTGAGAGCAACCAGAACCGCCCATCCAGATGTCCGCCAGTGCGCCGTGTGATTCTGCCCAGCTCGAGCCAACGTTCGCGGTCGCGTCATGCGCAAGACGGCCAGAGCGGCTCTCCCCAAGAAGACATTGACGCTGCTGCACGTGATTGGCGACGTTCAATCCCAGCATTCCGGTATCGACATACAAACAGGAGGGATCATGTACAAGTACGGCGCCTTGATGCTTGCGCTGTTGGCTGCGCAGGACTCGGCAGCCGCGCGGACTCTGCCCGAGGACATCGCTAAACCACCGCCGGCGCTATCCGATTACGAGCGAGCGCTCACGATCGGCGCTCGCTATGGCCGGCTCACCGTGAATGTCCCCGCCGAACCATTCTGGCTCCGCGAGGGCGAGGCGTTCGTCTACCGACGGACGACCCAAGGCAAGCAGCAGTTCATGCTGGTGAATGCGGCAACTGGCGTAAAGCAGCCGGCTTTTGATCAGGCCCGCCTCGCGAAGGCTCTGAACAGGGCGAGCCACAAGAACTATAAGGCCGACGACCTGCCCTTCGCCCGTTTCGAGCTGACCGACAATAAGATCGACTTCAGCATTGAAAATATCCGATGGAGCTGCGACCTTGTAAGCTACGCCTGCACACGAAACGCATCGCGCCTGGACGCCGATCAGCAGAGCTACTACGACCACACGCCACCCGCGGAGAATGATCCGCACAAGGCAAGCGTATCGCCTGACGGCAAATGGCTGGCCTATACCAGGAACTACAATATCGTCCTGCGCAGCAAGGACGGCTTGCAGGACATTCCACTGACCTTTGACGGATCCGAAGGCAACTACTATGCCGTCTCGACGCTGAAATGGTCTCCAGATTCACGTCACCTCGCAGCTTACCGCATCCGTCCGGGCCACAAGCGAGAGATCCATTACGTGGAGTCATCGCCGAGGGATCAGCTTCAACCCAGACATTCGACGATACCGTATCCGAAGCCAGGTGATGCCCTGGCACTGTCCCAGCCGGTGCTGTTAGACATCGTTAGCCAGCGCGAGATCACAATCGATAATACCCTGTTTCCAAATCCCTATGAACTTTCGCCGATCCAGTGGTGGGAGGACGGGCGCGGCTTCACCTTCGACTACAATCAACGTGGGCATCAGCTCTATCGACTTGTCGCGGTAGACGCCGCCACGGGCCACGCGAGCTCTTTGATTGATGAGGTCAGCCAAACCTTTGTCGACTACCATCCTCTGGTGAACCAGCCGCATAGTGGAAAGATCTTCCGCTACGACGTGGACGACGGAAACGAGATCATCTGGGCCTCCGAGCGCGATGGATACGAGCATCTTTATTTGTTCAACGGCCGGACCGGCGAGCTCAAAAACCAGATCACCAAAGGAGATTGGGTGGTCCGCGCGGTCTATCATGTCGATCCGATCAAGCGCCAGATCTGGTTTGGCGCCAGCGGGATGAACCCGAGGGAGGATCCCTACTACGTCCACGCCTATCGCATCGATTTCGATGGGAAGGGCTTGACTGCGCTCACGCCTGAGCAGGCCAATCACCACATCGAATTCTCACCTGACGGCCGCTACTATGTCGACCTATGGTCCCGCATCGATGCCGCGCCGCGCATGGTGCTGTATCGCGCCAGCGATAATGCCAAACTGATGGATGTCGAGAGTGCCGAGATCGCCGAACTCAGCGCTGCCGGCTGGCGGCCGCCGCTCAGCTTCCATGCCAAGGGGCGCGACGGCAAGACCGATATATGGGGCATCATTCACCTGCCGGCCAACTTCGATCCAAACAAGAGATATCCGGTCGTCGAGCGGATCTATGCCGGTCCGCAGGGCTCTTTCGTTCCGAAATCCTTCTCGACCTGGGTCGAGCCGCTCACCGAGCTGGGATTTGTCGTCGTTCAGATCGATGGCATGGGGACGAACAACCGCTCGCGCGCCTTCCATGATATCGCCTGGAAGAACCTGAAGGACGCAGGCCTTCCCGACCGCATCCTCTGGCACAAGGCGGCGAGCGCGAAGTATCCGTGGTACGATATCTCCAACGTCGGCATTTTTGGCACGTCCGCCGGCGGCCAGAATGCGGTGAGCGCGCTGCTCTTCCATCCTGATTTTTACAAGGTGGCCGTGGCCAACAGTGGCAACTACGACAACCGGATGGACAAGATCTGGTGGAACGAACAGTGGATGGGTTGGCCGGTCGGCATCGAATATTCGCAATCCTCCGCCATCGACAACGCCCACAGGCTGCAGGGCAAGCTGTTGCTCATTGTCGGCGAAATGGACCGCAACGTCGATCCGTCCTCCACCTTCCAGCTTGCCGATCGGCTCATCAGGGCGGGAAAATACTTCGACATGCTTTATGTGCCCGGCGCCGATCACGGAACGCCCGGCCGTTATACCCAGCTCAAGGTCCTAGACTACTTCGTTCGTAACATACTCGGGCAGGTCCCGCCGAACTGGAATGCCGCATCGATCGAGCTGCCGAAGAGCGAACCAGGCCTCGATGGCATGAAGGCGCTTCTGCATTCATGTCCGAGGCCGTGACGCTTCGCATCAAGCGCCTTCGCGAAATCGGGACCCTTGGTCCGGGTCTGAAAGCGAAAGCCAGTTGGATCAAGTACACGAGATCGGCGGGCATTGCTCTTTACGCAAAGCATGCCCCTGGTGACTTGCCGCAACTCGCCTAACCCGCCTTGAAATTCGCTTTGGCCAAAGGGACCAGAGCATGAAGCGCAGCCGCTTTGTGGTAGAACAGATCACCGCAATC
Source organism: Bradyrhizobium sp. ISRA464 (assembly GCF_029910095.1). Classification (NCBI taxonomy): domain Bacteria; kingdom Pseudomonadati; phylum Pseudomonadota; class Alphaproteobacteria; order Hyphomicrobiales; family Nitrobacteraceae; genus Bradyrhizobium; species Bradyrhizobium sp. ISRA464. Next base: position 6,424,172 of record NZ_CP094526.1, read on the forward strand.
GCGGTCCGGCGATTGCGGTCCCGGTCATGCCAAGGCGATCGCCGCGATCATCGCCGTATCGATCGCGACGCCGACGATCATCATGCTGCCGCTGATGCTGCCGGCACTGACCTGCTTCGCCGAAAAGCTAGGTTCTCTTTAGTAGACGTTGGCAGTCATTGGCTCTTTTACGCAGCAAGGTTGCCAATCGCCCGACGACGGCGTTATCCAACCCCTCTTTTTGTGCGCGCGCGTGAATATCCGCCACGCGGTTGGGAATCTGTTCGGCCATGGAAACCAGGCTTGCAATAAGCTCGTCCGGATCAACGCGCGTTTCGCGCGCAAATTTCTGCCATTGACGCACACCAATTTGGTCAAGCTTGTATTCGCCCCCGACCTTCACGGCGAGCTTGACTTTTCGCGGGTCAATGCGGTCGTAGGTAAGAATGCTCGCTATATCGTACAGCGGTGCGAGACGGACGTGAGGGCCGCTGGCCAGAAGCAAGGAATAGTTCTTGGCATGGGCATCGGAGCCTCCAATGAGCCAGTTGAAGCCCAAAGCCCTGACGAACGTCTCAAGGTCGGCCGCGCGGTCCGTCGAGTGGGTGCGTAAGAGCTCAATCACATCCGCAGGCGTTGGTCCGCCCTCGTTCTGGTATTTCCTGGTCGGCGGGATGCCCATGGCCAGGCAGATATCTTCCTGGTGTACCCGGATGATGTCGTTCCCACTGGCTTGCCGGTCGTAGCGTTCAACAACGATCGCGACTTCCTTTTCGAACCGCATCACCCTAGATTCGGCGGCGGGCAGCGCGAGTTCGCGTGCGAGCTGCAGGCAGATGTGCTCATTCTCGGCGTGGCCATCGAAGTGGCTCGTCGGCGGCTTCAGCAAGCTTGATCGGGAAAAGCCAAAAGCTGCCGGCGCTCCCGCGACCGGGACGAGTCCGTCGAGGAGGCCCATGCGTTTCAAGCCGAGCGGCGCGGAAATGCCGGACCAGCCGATTGCCGAGTTCGTTCAGCGCAGTCGAATTCGTGCCCCGCGTCGCAAGACCTTCAGCCGCAAGCGGGGTAGCTATGGCCTGAGACACGATGCGGAGCGCACGACAGTCGGCTATGTGCGAACGACATGTTACTCGCGGCCATACTGACCGTGGGTTTTGCGGCCGCGCCTCCCTATTCGGCTTTGCCGGGCGCTCCCCTTCGATATCGCCCCCAATGCCGCATAAGCGGCCCGAAGAGTAGCTAACAGTTCCCGGTTTCAACAGTTGCGTCAATATTTCGCTCAAGTTGTTGAAGCCAGATCCCGAATGATAAATACGGTTTCAACAGTGAGGACCAAGCCAAGCATCTAATGTTGAAACCGTGTATTTTCAAGAACTTAATAACGATCAGCGCCGCGAGATGGTGAACAGCCTGCAACGGTTTCAGGCCCTGCGAGACGCTAAGGGAATCCATGCCGCGCATCGCGGTTCCCTGACCTGGATGAAGTCCAAAGGCCACGAATACCTCGTCCGCAGCTATTACGACAAAGCCTGCCGCCGAAAGCAAAGTTCCCTCGGGGCGCGGTCTCCCGGAACCGAAAAGATGAAGGCCGACTTTGAGGCCAAGCGTGCTGCGGCGGAAGACCGATTGAAGAATTTGCGCGATACGATGGAGCGCCAAGCCGCGGTCAATCGCGCGCTCGGCCTTGGTCGCGTACCGCTGATCGGAGCCCGGATTATGCGCGCCCTCGATGGCTTCGGGGTGCTGGGTTCGGGCATTCGGATTCTCGGAACGAACGCGATGTACGGTTATGAGGCCCCCTCCGGCGTCAGGATCGATTCAGGCCTGGCCACGACGGAACATATCGACCTTCTGTTCGACGCGCGTGGCGGACTTACGTTCGTGGGAGATGACGACGTCTCCGAATCTTCACTGCTGAGAATACTTCAGCGCGTCGACACCAGCTTCGAACGCGCCAAGCAGCCATGTCGAGCTGTGAACCGGGATGGCTATCTCGTCGATCTGATCAAGCCCATGCAGAGCCGTCCTTGGAAGGAGGTTCCGGGCAAGATCGGCTCGGACCCCGAAGTTCCTTCTGCCATTCAAATCGAAGGACTCGATTGGCTACAGAATTCTCCGGGTTTCGAGGCGGTCGCAATCGACGAAAAGGGCGAGCCGGTTCGCATCGCCGCTCCAGATCCGCGGGCCTGGGCCGCCCATAAGCTTTGGTTGTCCGGTCGCGCGAACAGGGAGCCACTGAAGCGCCAACGAGATGCAGCACAGGCGGAAGCCGTGGGCGCTCTGGTCGCGAACTATCTGACCCACCTGCCCTTCGACACAGAGCAGCTAAGGATGCTACCGAAAGAATTGGTAGACAGCGCGGCGCGACTTTTCGTTCAGAAAGATACCGCAGTGCGGACCTAGCGGTCAGGCTCGACAATAGCCGGCGCGTAGCGGCGGTACCATGATTATGATCCAGCGCTCCTGCTCATCCCCGTAAAGGTCCGCCATGGGGATATACGGGAGATGAGTGGAGTAATGCTCGACACGGTGGAATACTTATGCGCAGTCGCGACTGCCGAATTGGCTTCGACGAGACAGGTCTCATTACCGAACTGAAATCTGCCATCGATCTGTTCGTCCATTAATCGAAAGGCTGCCGTTGCGCGAAGCCAGAGGCGATCGAACAGACCGTGGAGAGATTTTTTCGAAAGCGTAGCCGCGCGCATGCGCTTCTAGCGCAGCCAAGCCGAGGAACGTCATGTCAATGGATCTAATGTTGTTCATGATGCGCCCTCGCGCATCGGATTGACGATCTGTAGCCCGACGAAATCCTTTTCGTGATCGGTAACCACGACGCAGTCATTCGCACCAGCGACGGCGGCGGTGACATGCCCACTGCGCGACGGGCGGCGGCCTCACCCTCCGCCATGAGGCGGGCCCAGACCAGGCTGGCCCAGTCGTCGAACGGCAGGATGCGCCCCGCAAACAAGACCTGAGGCCCCTCCGATCCCGAGCACCAGGTGTCGAGCGCATCGCGCTTCTTGCCGCGCGGCTTTTCGAGAGCCGCGCGACGAATTTCCGTGACGGTTGGTGACGCGATGACGGTTGGTGACGCGATGAACAGATCTTCATCTCGCTGCGCCACCATCCAGGCCAGCAGCGACCCCGACGGCTATGGGTTGACGACGTTGCTGATGATGTTGGTGTCGAGAAGGTAGCGCTTCACGGGCCGACCTTGCGCCCCTCTTCACGATGGCGGGAAAGATCAGGTCAGCACCCACCAGAGGCGAACGACGCAGTGCGGTGAGGATAGCACCATGTTTGGAGGGCTCGCCCGCGATGACCGTCTTCACGGCGACGCGAACCTGCTCTGCTTCCGGTCCTTCCTCGGCCAGGCCGCGGGCCAGCGTCCGGATCAGATCGCGACCGGACTCGTGGGCCATAACTTCGAAGCGCGTGAAGCCGCGCTGCGTACAGGCGCGCACGGTAGTTCTTCGTCGCTCTCTTCCGTGCGGCGTTGCCCATGGCCCGCCCTCCATACTACATCTGGTGGCAATGGTCCCGAACCGCGCCTGATCGAATTGACTCATCTGCTCGCCCGTCGTGCCGGCCGAGACTGTTCGAGGAGCAGAGAAGGCACGCCATTTGATACGCTCCTGAGTGCGGCTGAGACTCGCGATGGGCAGACCGGTCCGGCCGGACACCGCTGTGTAGCGCTCGATGCCCCTGAAGAAGGCACCCGAATCCTCAGATTCCGGGCGCATGCGGTCCATGACGGCATTGAATAATTGGTGCTCTTCAGTACGGCCAGCGGCTGGTCCAACACGAGAGGCGTCGGCGTTGGCAGCTTCATTGGCCCAAAGATCGGAAATGGGCGATTGCCCGCGCTCGTCAATGTCCCGCATAAATCATCTCCGATGAAAACGGGACGGCGCCGCCTGCCCGCAACGATTTCGTTCTTCCGAAACGGACGATCGTCACGCGCCGGGGCGACGCCGATACTTGGGTTACCTGACGGAACGCTAATGGTTGAAACGATCGGCCGTCGACTGGTGTCAGCGCCATCGTTCGTCTGTGATCGATGGCAGAGTTCCAGCGCCAATACTGATCAGCAGAAGTTCAGTGGTATCGCCGCAAAGGCTCAGAGCGCGTGGCTCTGCTTAGCAGTGCGGTGACTACCAAGCGCATCCAGAGCAGCGTGAATTTGGGACGGCCGACGTGGACTTTGCGGTTCCGCCGCGCGTGAATATGAAGTTCGTAAACTCGACGGATAGTGGAAGGACGATGTCCGCGGCCTGGGCGACTGATCGCTTGCCTGTAAGATCTGAGAGGCCTCACGACGAGCACGCGTCGCGCGAGCAATCGGCTTGCCGTCGGACTCATGCAGGCCGATATAGCTGCGGCATAACGTGGCTATCCACCCGCACTCCGCGCCCGCCTGGTCCGCTTCGCTTTTCGCACTAGCGTATTTGCCTTTGCAGGAACAGGACCGATCAAAGGCAAACTCTGTACGAAACGGACCAACACGCGCGCTCGGCGAGCGTGAACTATTCGGGTCATAGTGCTACGCTTCATATCGGAATGCCCGACGCCATGACCGATTTCGACGTCTCAAGCCAACAACCGCATTACCGCGCGTCACGGCGGGCCGCTTTAGTCTCGTAGACTTGCTGGTGTCCTTCAAATCGTCGGGGGGCGCTAACTACTTACCGCGGAATGAAGCGCCCTTCGGATTCCGGACGCTCGCGCACCTGTTTAGTCCAACCATGGCACTCACACCACTGATCGCCTACGCCCATGTCGTGAAGAGCTTTGGTAACGGTCATGACGCCGGACGCGTCATGGCCGTCGACGATGTCTCGCTCGATATTGCAGCGGGGGAATTCGTGGCGATCGTGGGCGCCTCGGGCTCCGGCAAATCCACGCTGTTGCGGCTTGCCAATCGTCTGCTCGACGCCGACAGCGGTCGTGTTGTGGTAGAAGGCGCGGACGTGCGCGACGTCGATCCGGTGCGTTTGCGCCGGCGCATGGGCTACGTGTTCCAGAGTGGCGGGCTATTTCCGCATCTGCGCGTCGCCGACAACATCGCGATCACGCCGAGACTGCTCGGATGGGCCGCCGCCGAGATCGCCGCGCGGGTCGATGAGCTCCTCGATCTGGTACGTCTCGATCACTCCCTCCATCGCGATCGCCTTCCGCATGAACTGTCGGGCGGGCAGCAGCAGCGTGTAGGTGTGGCGCGGGCGCTCGCCGCCCGTCCTCGTATCATGCTGATGGACGAACCCTTCGGCGCGCTCGATCCGCTGACCCGCGACACTCTCGGCGAGGACTACCGCGCTCTGCATCGCAGGCTCGCCTTGACCACGGTCATGGTCACCCACGATATGACGGCGGCCTTGCTGCTTGCCGATCGCATCGCGGTGATGCGGGCCGGGACAGGTTGTAGCGCAAGGCCGGCCAACTGAGCTCTCAAACAACAACGATCCCTATGTGGCGGAGCTGTTGCGCACGCCCAGGCGTCAGGCGGAGCGGCTGAACGCCCTGCTCCCGGGGGCAAGCACTGGATGAGTTTCCTGTCCGACCCGCGTTGGCGCGACGCGGCAGCGCACCTGCCGGACTATCTTGGCAGCCATGTTCAGGTCAGCTTGGCAGCACTGGCGCTCGGGCTTGTGATCAGCCTGCCACTCGCGATCCTCGCGCGCAACCACACCGTGAGTCGCGGCATCCTGCTAGGCCTCGCAAGCATCGTCCAGACAGTGCCGGGACTGGCACTGCTCGCGCTGTTCTACCCGCTCCTGCTCGCCATTGCGTCGTTGACGCTTCGCTGGTTCGGCTTCGACTTTTCCGGGTTCGGATTTTTGCCAGCCATGCTGGCGCTGGCGCTCTATTCCATGCTGCCGGTGCTGCGCAACACCATCACCGGGCTGAACGGCGTCGATCCCACACTGCTTGAGGCAGCGCGAGGAGTAGGCATGACCCCGGGGCAATCGCTGTTCACGGTGGAGTTGCCGTTGGCGCTGCCGGTGATCATGGCCGGCATCCGCACCTCGGCGGTATGGGTGATCGGGACCGCGACATTGTCGACGCCGATCGGGCAGACCAGCCTCGGCAATTACATCTTCGCCGGATTGCAGACGCAGAACTGGGTGTTCGTGCTGTTCGGCTGTGTCGCTTCAGCGGTGCTCGCGCTCGCGGTCGATCAGCTTCTGGCGCTGATTGAGCGAGGCTTGCGCGAACGCAGGCGCCTGCGCACGACGTTTGGCAGCGTCGGGATTGCCGCACTTATCGCGGCCACCCTGACCCCTTCGATAGCGCGGGCGCCGTCGACCTACATCGTCGGCGCCAAGACGTTTGCCGAGCAATATGTGCTGTCCGCGTTGATCGAGCAGCGGTTGCAGGCGGCGGGATTGCAGGCCTCGACGCGCGAGGGCCTCGGCTCCAACGTGATCTTCCAAGCGCTCGCAGCCAACAACATCGACGTCTACGTGGATTATTCCGGCACGCTGTGGGTCAACCAGTTTCACCGCACCGATATGCCGCCGCGCGAAACGTTGCTCGCCGAGTTGACGACGATCCTGGCAAAGCAGAATATCACCCTGCTCGGCGCGCTCGGTTTCGAGAACGCCTATGCGCTGGTGATGCCGCGGCAGCGCGCCGATGCGCTGGGAATGCATTCGATCGCCGACCTGGCTGCGCACGCACCGGCGCTGTCGATTGCGGGCGACTACGAGTTCTTCTCACGCCCTGAATGGGCCTCCCTGCACAAGGCTTATGGCCTGTTATTCCGCACGCAACGACAGATGCAGCCGGATTTCATGTATGCGGCAGTGGCCAGTGGCGACGTCGACGTCATCGCGGGCTATACCAGCGATGGGCGGATCAAGAAATACGACCTGGTGGCGCTGGCCGATCCCAAGCACGCGATCCCACCTTATGATGCGGTCCTGCTGCTGGCACCGCGGCGCGCGCATGACGCGGCGTTGCAGGCCGAACTGAAGCCGCTGCTTGGCCGGATCGACATCGCGACGATGCGCGAAGCCAATTTGCGCGCCGGCGGAAGCGACGCGAATTCTTCGCCCGCCGCGGTGGCACGTTGGCTGTGGCAGAGGATCAGTGGGCAGTAGGCGGGGGCCGGCGCGCAAAATAATCAGGGCACAGCACGGTGGACGCAGTGCGGTCGGCCTCTGCCCTCCGCCCCTCCCCCCGCTTACGCACTCACGCCCGAAGTCTTGCCGCTAAAACAGCACGTGGCCGGTCACGACGAGCAGAATGGTGCCGGCGATCGGGCCGCCTCTGCGACCAGGCGATCACGAGGCTTCGGACAGTGGCAGCGGCGCGCCTCATCACGGCGTTTTGCGACGTGTGGAGGACGAGAGCCACGATCTTGCCAGCGGCGATCTTGTGGAGATCGGCGACTTCGTCATTCTTGACGACGCCGTCTCCTCAGTTCGTCGGATCCATCGGCGACGCGCCAAGGGACGGTGTCCAGCTCCCGTCGATTTACAGTGCGTCCCGGGCCTGATGTACGAAGACGTATTTCGCGCGCGAGTCCGCGTCCCTTACGTTGCAGGGTGCGCTCGCGGGGCGTGCCGATGACGTTGGTCTCGCGCAGCATCGCCTCTTTATCAGAGGCGCCGACCATGGAGCGACAATCGCTCCTCGCGATGCGCATCAGCGGAAAGGTTACCGAGGGACGATCCCAGAGACGTGCATAATTGTGCCGATTCCGGGCATTGATCTCAGATCCGTGCGTATGGGCCATCGCTTATTCCATGCTTATACGGGCTTGCGTATAAATCTGAAATATACGCGATCACGTGTATTTACTTAGTATACGAGATCGCGTATATCCCCCTTGGAGGCTGGATATGACGCAGCATATTGCCCGCACGGAAAGGCAACTTGGAGCCGTCCTGCGCCGGGTTCGCAAACAGGCCGGGCTGACGCAGTCCGATCTAGGTAAGCGCATTCACCTGCGTCAGGGAACAGTTTCCCGCCTGGAGGGGGGCGCGCCCGCAATTCAATTGCGCACCCTGATGGAAGCCCTGGCAGCCCTTGATCTCGAACTGGTGATCCGCCCGCGCAGCAAGTCGAGCGCTGCCGACATTGAAAGCGTCTTCTGATGGCCCGTCGACGAGCGAACGCCCCCTTAAATGTGTTCGTCAACGGACGGTTGGTCGGCATGCTTCGGCGCGAATCAAGCGGAGCAATCGATTTCCGGTACGATCCGCAATGGCTGGCCTGGGAATCCACTTTTCCAATTTCTCTCTCGCTGCCCCTTCGAGAGGACCGCTACATCGGCGCGCCGGTCGTCAACGTGTTCGACAATCTGCTTCCCGATAGCGAACCGATGCGCAGACGCGTGGCCGAACGTGTCGGGGCGAGTGGAATCGACGCCTACAGCATGCTGTCCGCGCTCGGGCATGATTGCGTTGGCGCGCTCCAGTTTTTGCCTGAGGGGGTCGATCCAGGTCCGGCCGGGAAGGTCGACGGGAAGCCGGTTAGTGACGCCGATATTGGCAACATCATCCAGAACCTCGCTACAGCTCCGCTCGGGGTTGGCGAGGATGAAGACTTCAGACTTTCGATTGCGGGCGCGCAGGAGAAAACCGCCTTACTTCGCCGCGATGGCAAATGGTACAAGCCGGTCGGCACTGCCGCGACCACGCACATTCTCAAGCCGCAAATTGGCAGGCTGCCAAACGGCATTGACCTCTCCAACAGCGTTGAGAACGAATATTTCTGTCTGAAACTGCTGTCCGGCCTCGGCATACCGACTGCCAACGCGGAGATCGGCGAGTTCGGGGGACGCCGGACCCTGATCATCCAGCGATTTGATCGACGCTGGACAGGCAACGGGCGCTTGCTGCGCCTTCCCCAGGAAGATTGTTGCCAGTCTCTGTCGGTGCCGCCTTCGAGGAAATACCAGTCGGAAGGTGGCCCCGGGATGAAAGAGATTCTGGAACTGCTCAAGGGTAGCGACGCGCCGGCGGAGGATCTGGCGACATTCATGCGCGCGGCCGTCGCGTTCTGGCTGATTGGAGCAACGGATGGTCACGCCAAGAACTTCAGTGTCTTCTTGAGCCCTGGGGGGCGCTTCCGCCTCACCCCCCTGTACGACGTGCTGACCGCCCAACCGAGCCTGGATGCAAAGCAGATTCAGCCCAAGGTATTCAAGCTCGCGATGTCCGTCGGCAAGAGCCGACACTATAGAATGAGCGAAATCCAGCCTCGCCACTTCATCCAGACGGCCGAAATGTCCGGTGTCGGAGCTCCCCTCGTCCGTTCAGTTTTCGAGTCTCTGGTCGAAAGTTTCGAGCCGGCTTTCGCCCGGGTTCTTGACAAGCTTCCGAAGGAATTTCCGTCGGAGCTCACGGAGTCGATCAGGATCGCCGCACTGCACCGGATCACCCTGATGAAGGAAGCCTGGTCCAATGCAGCACCTTGATTCCGGTCAGGATCATGACAGAGGAACCAGCGGAGCACGGGATTCTTGAGGTGCGACGCATGGACCTATTCAAGGCTTCGACGTCGGCACGGGCGAAGACCGACAGACAAGAAGCGATCCAGCATGGCATTGACCTGATCGGCAACCTCGATCGTGTTGAAATGTCCGGCGAGCATCGTTTTCGCGATCACCAGCTGCGGGCAGATCTCCTGCAGCCGATCGAGGTCGCGCGCCATGTTCACCAGCGGAACGTCTGCGGAAATATAGGCCATAGGGATCCGGCAGGCTCGAGCGGCAGGGACGGGATCATAGTTCAAGGTTGCGTTCCGTATCATCGAATAGGCCACATGCTGTGGCGTTTTCTCGCAAGACGGACGTACATAGGTCTCGTAGATCGTCTTTCTCCGGGCGGGATCGTCGAAATCGCAGCCCATGTCCCATGCGTTTGCGGTCAAGACCGCAAGATAGTCGGGCCCGCCGATACCTTCCAGGAACGCGGAAAGCTCGCGAGAATCGCGCAAGCTGGGCGGTGGCATGACAATTGTGTCGATCATGACCACGCCTGAGGCCAAGTCCGGATAGCGGCCACACAGTTCGAGCGCGATCCGGCCTCCCATGCTGTGGCCGATCACAACCGGCTTGATCAGGTCCAGTTGAGCGCATTGCCAGGCGATATCGTCCGCAAATCCCGCGATGGTGTACTCCTGCTCAGGCGCATCGCTGGCGCCATGGCCGCGAATATTGACGGCCACCACGCGACGGTGCTGCGCAAAATGGGCGATCTGCGGCGTGAAGATGCCGTGGTCGCCAGTCCAGCCATTGATAAGGAGCAGCGGAGGGATTTGACCGGTGCCAGGTCCGGCCTCAACATGCGCCAGACGTACGCCGTCGCGACGAAGCACGATGGGCTCCAACGTGTCATAAGAAATCACGATCGTTCCTTTCGAAATTGGTTGGTGTTCAAGTGGCCTCGACGACATGTTCGGCTGGAAGAACGAGGCCGACATAGATGGCGAAGGCCAACAGGCAAAAGCCAAGCATCACGGCAGCCATCGAAAATGCCGAATGCCCGTCGAAAAGTGCCGCGACCATTGCGCTCGACAACGCCGCGCCGATCATTTGAACGAAAGCCCTTGCAGCACTGATGGTGCCTACGATTTCGGGCATCGGCCGCACGGCTTCGTTCGTGGTGTGAGGCGAGATCAAGCCGAACGACAATGCGACTCCGACGATCACGATCACCACCAGACTGGCCGACGTGCCTTCCGCGAGCATCACGACGACCAGGGAGGTGGCCAGGAAAGTCGAGAGTGCGAGGCCCGTCACAATCACTTGCGCCGGCGATAGCCCCGAACGGCCGAGAATCCTGTTAACGCGGGTACCGAGCATGACCGATAGCGAACTGGCTGCGAAGATCACACCATATTGATACGGGCTGAGCCCCAGAGCATTGATGAAGAATAGTGATGAACCGGTAACGTAGGCGAATACGGCTCCGGCGGCCGCGGCGTTGCAAAGGATGTAGCCCACACAGAGTGGATGCCGCAGAACGCGACGATAGTTTTGCAGCATCGTCGCATGGCCGAGCTTGAGGTTCGGATCGATTGTCGCGCTCTCGCTGAAGGCCGACATTGCGGCGAGCAGCACTAATCCTGCCGCAAGCGGCACAAGGTAAACAGTCCGCCAACTGCCCAGCGCAAGCAGCGCTGCGCCGACGATTGGCGCAATCATCGGGACGACGTAGATCGCGAGCACCACATTGGCCATCCTTGCCGCCGCGGTCTCGCCCTCAAAGAGATCGTTGACAATCGCAACCGCGGCGATCCCGGTTGCGGATGCGCCTGCTCCTTGGAGGGCACGAAAGACTAGGAGCTGCGATAGCGAACTTGACAGGAGGCAGCCTAAGCTCGCGGCGACAACGAGTGCACAGCCAAACATAATGATCGGCTTGCGGCCGAAGCGATCGGATACCGGCCCATAGATGAGAAGCGATGCTCCCATGGTCATGAGATAGACGCTCATCGCGAGCCCGACATCGGCCGACGTCACGCCGAGATCGGCTGCCGCAGCCGAGAGGCTTGGCAGGATCATGTCGATGCCAAATGTCGGCAAGGAGGCCAGAAGGCCGAGCAACAAGGTGAAGGCGAACGAATTTGGATTGATGCGCACGGCCATGTTTCCATTGATCGGCGTCAAGGCGGGCGCCATGTCGCGGGCTTGGAGGAGTTTCATCAGGGAAAGACAACGCATCGATCAGGCAACTGTCCGGAAGCACCGCCCGATCAGCACCTCGGCTCGCTCGTCATGCGCGGCTGCGCCGCCGTCGTCCGATCGCCGCAAGGATCTCCATCTCTTGGACAACAGGCGAAGTGTCGATATCAGCCTGGATGATTTGGCCAAGCCTTCGGGCTGCGACTTTGAATTGCGGTTCGCTGATCAGCTGCTTGATGGCTGCCGCTATCTCCGGCGCGGACGCTGTCGGTGCCAATCGAAGCCCTGCTCCCTTCGCCTCTATCCGCGCTGCATTGGCTGATTGGTCTCGTCCCATTGGCAGGATGAGTTGCGGCAAAGCATTGATGAGTGCCCGGGTGACGGTTCCGTGGCCGCCTTGGGATATGACAACAGAAACGTCCTTCATAATGGTGTCGTGAGACGCGCCGCGCACCAGATGGACGTTCTTCAGAGCTTGAAGATCGGCGATGTCCAGATTTGGACCGGTCGTGAAAACAGCCTCGAGATCCATGGCGCCGACGGCATTGATGACGCGCTGAAATACGTCGCGCTGGCCCTGTGCACCCGTGCTGCAGGCGATCAGCGCACGAGGGCGATCGGATCGCGGGGACCTGGGACCCTGCCACGACTTCGACCAACTCGGCACGTCAAGCAAAGGCCCGATGTAGCGAAAATTGCCCGGAAGAGCGTCCGCCTCAAAATCGAAGGCCTGGCTGATGGCAAGCAGAACGCGATCGGCTTCGTCAAACAGCTCCATAGCGTCGCTAAGGACGGGAAGACCGAACTCGAGACGGGCTTGATTGAGGATAGGAAGAGAGGCATTGAATGTTGCCGCGAGCGCATCGGAGGCTCGCCTGACTTCGGCGTGTTCCTCCGGCGTTTTCGGTTGCCCCAGTCCGGAGGTCGCGGGCGGCATTCCGGGCAGCGGACGAATGCTGACATGAGGCGAGAGAAACGCGAACGGCACGCCACATGCTTTCGCCCCGACCGCCGCACCAAATAGCAGGTCGAGACCGAGCACCGCATCCGTTGGCACGCGTCCAATCTCCTCGCGAATGTCGGCTGCGTAGGCAGAACAAGGCTCGAAGACGACCCTGCGCATCCTCTCGCGCATATCCGAGACATCGGTCGGGTCCGCGGCCCCGCCTGTTGGAGCGCGGCGCCATGTCACGAACTCGAAATCCGCGGCCTCGACTTCGACCCGCATGGCCGGATCGGCGATCACGCGGACATGGTGACCATACCGGCGCAATCGGCGGGCGACTGTCAAGAGCGGACTGAGATTTCCCAACGTACCCCACGAGGCGAAGAGAAAATTGTAAGAAGTCATCGGCGTCTTTCTTCGCAGTCGCGCATTCCAAGATCTGCGGCCCTCGCCCGGAAGGCGCAACTTAAAGCCCGCGCGCTAGCCCAAGGATGCTGCGCGCGAGCCGTCCAGCATGTGGGGACGGAACGGTGCGCCCCCGCGTGACACAAACGCTTCGAGTTTCCGACGTGCCAGTCACCCCGTTCCATCGACGACGCGTCTTCTACAGCGCGCCAGGTCAGCTTTCTCGTATTGACGAGATCTGGTCGATCTGTTTGACGCGGATCTGTTTCGACCTAATGGAGCGACGTCGTGCAACCGAAGAGAATTCGATTGAACCCGTCGTTACGACTCGCCTTGCGCTCTACTGCGTACGATTCTCCCAAGAGATACGCAAAGCGCACAGATGATTTGCCGATGATCCGGCGATGCCAGCGCGTTGTTTTGATCATGGCCTCAAACCTACAATCTGACGCCACGAGAGATTCAAGCTGTTTTTGACGATCTCGGGAGACCTCATTCCAATCTGCCGAAGGCGACGCTTGGAAAGCTTCGTCTGATGGAAACGTGATGGATCGGCTCGTGCCGATTTGGGCGCAGTGCCCGGACGACGTGCGCGCAGCAAGCGATTTACATTCGTTTGGCGTCGGGTGAGGTTTTCCCGCAGAGAGCACGGTCAACAACGAAGCGGCCCCAGCACCTTTGGGGGCCATGGAGGCGGGTGCTGGGGCCGTCGTCGCCTGACCCGGGACTAGCGCGGATCAGCAACCTGATCGTGCATATCCAATTCGATTCCCGCAATGACCTGAGCCATCAAAATCGCGTAGGTCATATTATTTGTTCTGGCGAGTGTCCCAATTGAGACAGCGGCCGATCACGACGACAATGACCGCACCTCGCGGATCATGATCACGAAGGAAGGAACTGATGTCAGTCGAAGCTGACGGATCGTTGTGCCGACATTTTCAAAGACAACGACATCGGAAATTCGGACCAAGCTGTGCGAAATCAAGCCCGCCGCCGCCCCGCTGGCGAGCGTCTTGGCCGAAGCGCCAACAGATCATCATTCGATCGCGTCATCCGACCTGAACATGGCGATTGAACTGCAAGCCTCGATATAGACGTTCTGTGCAAGACGCCGGGAACGCGCCTTGTCTCACCGCACGGCGATCTCGGCATCGACATCGGCAAGCCCCGCCAGAATATTTTAAGAGCCAAGCGATCTGGACCAGCCGTCCACGCTCGAAAAAGGCGCGCCGACAAACTGCGTCATAAGCGATTTACGTTCGTTTGAGACCCAAACCGAAATCTGTTTGCGATTACGAGGCGCTTGGATTTTTCTGGTATACCAACGAGAGCTTTTTTGGCGCGGGGGAAAGACCGCTCGAGCTGGCGGCCGAATAGACCGGCGCCGGGATGACGCGACGCGGGAAAAACCTTTAGCTGAAAACGTCAGATAACCCAGCGGGTTGGTCGGGGCAGGATGAGATCAGCCAATCCGCAGATTTTCGGCGGACGTCTTGCCCGAGCGATTGGCCTTTAGCTCGTAACTGACGCGAGCGCCCTCCTCAAGACCGGTATAGCCCGCCTTTTCGACGGCACGGATGTGCACGAAAACGTCTGGCCCTCCATCGTCCGGCCTGATGAAGCCATACCCTTTGGTCGAACTGAACCACTTCACAATACCCATAGCCACCGCACTATCTCCATAATTGAACGATGGTGATTTAGTGAAGAGTTTTGCAGTCATCAAGCTTGTGGCAGGGGAAACGCACGGCTTGGCAGCGTACGTTACGTACCAACTTTTTTGCCGCATGGCTTGAGTCCCGCCGCTTTGTGCGGGGACCACCAGCACAAGCCCTGGCTCGGAGCACACTTCGCTTTGAGGCTTCAGGACACGGACGGCGTTTTCACTTGCGCGTCATTCGTCGCAGGCTTACCGGTTACAGGACAATTGCAGAGCCGGAACCATACCGCACTCATGAGGAGCCGAGCTGGAGCGGAGCGTCCGATCCGCCTTGCAGAACCAGGCGGCCGTGAACTCCATCCCGAAGCTCGTCGCGTAACTCCCTGAAAATCTGAAGCCGTCTCCTCGAGGCAAGGGACGCAGCCGGGCGTCGGCCGTCATGTACTGAAGCCGAGTTTGAAGGTGCTCGAGATCGGCCATGAAGATGGCTGCGCGTCGGCCGGCGCGCACACATCGGATCTTCGCCAGCACTTGACGCGACCGGGACGCTGGACATCTCATCGGGACATGGTGAGAACCGGCCGGCCAGGCTCAAAACCCGAAAACTCGGCCCTTTCAAAAAAACCGCCGGAGCCCGCCGCTCGCTCCTGATTGCATAGCCGTTTCAAAGAGCTCGCGCCATTCTCGATTGCCAGGCCCTCACCGATGGTCCCGATTCCGACGGCAGACCGGACGAAGGAGGCTGCGCATCTTTTCAAGGAAACGTATCTCACGAAAAACGAAGGACGAGACTTCCCTCGCCCGCTGCTGCCGGGCCAGCGCGCTGGCCCGAGCTAGCGCCGCCTTGCCGCGAACTGGCTATTGCGCACCGGCATGAGGCAACCGCCGCTTCCGACGCGCAGCGGCCAGCAAGCAGCAGCGGCTAAACGGTACCGCCGCCACTCGCGAGACTGTCGTTTCCTGGCAGGAACAGGACATTGGCTTGTCGCTGCCATTTCTGGTCCTGGACGATTGTCTCATGGAAGGTCCATGCGAGCCATTCACGCGGCGAGCCGCGAGCCAGGATTGGGGCGGCTGCACGAGCGCCCGCCGGATCGGATCGTCCCCTGTGCAATGCCTGCTACGGCAGAGCGTAATCCGCCGCGATATGCTCCTCATCCGGTCGGTCGCTCGCGGCCGGCTCTTGTCCGCTGGGGCCGATGGGCGGAGCCGTCGTTGTCGGTAGCGCGCAAAGGCTATCCTGCGGATGTTTCACCGGGTCCGCTAACGCCGCAAAGGCTTCTCTCGCATGGGCGCCCTCCCTCGGCTCCGTGCCGGCGGGTTTGATCCTGTCGTGGGCGGTCACCGCGGCTGCGGTAACTCGGCTTTTGTCCAGCTCTCGAAGGTAGTCTGCCGACCAGTCGTGGATCGTATATGCTTCTAGTTTGTCCATCATCGACCGCCAGCGCCTGACACGCTCCTCACGCGGCATCTTGGCCGCCTGCAAAATTGCATCCCTGATCTCTTCAGGACGGTTCGGATCCACCAAGAGCGCCTCGTCGTCGTTGAAGTCTTCAGCCGCACCCGCAAACTTCGAGAGCACCAGAACGCCGGGGTCCTTCGGATCCTGTGCAGCAACATATTCTTTCGCGACAAGATTCATGCCGTCACGCAACGGCGTCACGACGCCAACACGCGCCGCGCGGTAAAGACGCGCGAGTGCCGACTGGCTGAACGATTCGTTCCTGTACTGGATCGGGCTCCACTCGTCAGTGCCGTGCTCGGCATTGACCTGGTTGATCCGGCTCTCGACCTCGTTTTTATACTTCTGATACTCCTCGACGTCGGCGCGTGAGGGGGGCGCGATCTGCAACAGCGAGATGCTGCGCGGCTTGGCCTTCGCCAAAGCCTGATTGAAACCTTCGACCCTTTTGTCGATGCCCTTGGTGTAGTCGAGCCGGTCGACGCCGATCGCAAGCGTGGTGCCCTCGACGCTTTTCAGCAAGGACGAGACTTTTTCCTGCTCTGCGGGAGACAAGTCTGCAGCCAGGTAGTCTGCGAACTGCTTCGGATCGATACCTATCGGGAACTTTTGACATCGCGTCCGGCCACGTTCCGAGATCACAACGCCGTCCTTGCTCTCCAGCCCGAGATGGGAACGCAGACAGTCGAGAAAGTTGTTCACGTCTCGGTTCGTCTGAAAGCCGAGCAGATCATACTCCAGCATCGACTTCATCAGTTCGCGATGATTGGACACGAGCTTGATCATGTCAGGGGTCGGCCATGGCGTATGCAGGAAAAAGCCGGTCGGCCGCTCGATGCCGAGCTGACGCAGATCGGCCGCGAGCGGAAATAAGTGATAGTCATGCACCCAGAACGCGTTCCGATCCTGCAAGCCGGACGCTGCCCGCGCGATGAAGGCGTTCATCTCTCGATAGCTGCGGTACCCCTCTTCCGCGCGCGACATCCGATCGGGCAGGGAGTGCAATACCGGCCACAACGTCGCGTTCGAATAATCTCGATAGTAACCGGGATAATGCGCGGCCGGCAGATCGAGCTTGGCCACATGGCCTTCGCCAGCTTCCTGGAGCGGGAGAGGCTTCTCAGTCCCGTCGCCGCGGCTGTCCGAGGAGAACATCCAGATCGCGCCGGACCGTTCAACGACCGGCTCGAGACCCGCGGCAAGTCCGCCGACCTGGGGTTCATTGGGATCGAAGGGCGCGCCGCGGTTCGAAATGACGACCAGCTTCATGTCCGGTCGCCGGGCTCGCGTATCGACGCGATCATTCAGGTCGCTGGAGACAACGCAATGGGAAGGGCCCGCGCCGGCTTGTTGCTCCAGTTTCAGTGGGATCTCGCTCAGGTGTCGATCAAACGCCGCCTCCTCTGTCGTGTCAGGTTGCTGAGTGGCGTATGATATAGCATCGGGGCTCGATGTGGCTGCGTCGAGAGTGTCATGGACTCGATCCATTCCGTAACTCCGTTTGACGATGTTTGCGTTTGATGCGGTTTGCCGATCAGCTCCCAGTCATTTCCACCTCACAAGGCTGACAGGTCTAGCTTTCGGGAAGCTGACCGGTCGTACAAGTGGCCGCATTAGTTCTCCCATCGAGGACTATCGGCTCGATCGGAGCGGTAGGTGCGACGACACGTCAGATTGAAGGGAAGACGAGCTCGACCTTCATCGCCTTGATGAGCGCACGCCGCCACAGGCGGTCCGGCGAGGACATGACGGGCCCGACGCCAAGGACCCGAGCGCTGGAGCAGGATCGCCCCTTACGTGATCATCACTTGGGCGGCCGTCCGCGCGCATCTGCGAGCATATGCAGGAGTAGGCATGGACCGTGACTTGACCTTTTTGCCCCGCCCGGCGGCTCGATGGACAAGCGGTCAAATCCATTGCGGAACATCACGAGCTATCACCCGCGCCTGCTGGTGAGCACGCGCAAGGGTCACGGGCCGCGCCAAATCGTTTGCTCGAGCAAATTCTGGACAGGTTTGCGAAGACTGGGGCGCACTTAAGATTTTGTCCTTGACAAGATCCGCTGCGACCGCGGACGTGCGCTATCGATGCCTGCGACCCGCGTTCGGATTTGCTTGAGCGCGACGCGGCGGCTGGAGGCTCGTCACCTATTTGATGCCAATCGGAATGGGGTCATCGCGCCAAAAGCACACTTCGGCGACCTCGAGCGCGGGCGCCAACCTTCGAGGTTGGGCTCGGCGATCACTGTGCTCCAGTTGCGGGATGGCGGTCGTGACCGAGCCGGTTTCAATGCCGAACCCTGCTTGCGCAAGCTGGGCCATACATCGCGCTCGTTTTCCGCTCGCGCCGTCCACCACCTGCGACAGCTTCCCGAATGCGGCCTGCCGCTGTCCGAAAGCCGATGGAGCCTGTATGCCTCGACAACCGTTTCGTCGACATGATCGCGATCGGTCGATACGTCCGCTCCACCAAGTTCGGCGCGGTTAAGCGTTTCGTCGTCCGCGAACGGTCGGCCGTTGTCGAATTGGCAGACAAGTCGGCGCTGCCAGCCCTCAAGGCTTCATTGCGCCTTGCACATTTGTGTCAAGTGCGTAGATCGACGTCGTGCCGCAGATATACAGTCTGTTTGGCTGCTGACCGCCGAAGCACAAATTGGCGACGGTTTCCGGGATGTGGACCCTGCCGATCAAATCTCCATCCGGCGTGTAGCAGCGTACGCCGTCCTCGCTGGGATCGCCCCAACCCACGGAGCACCAAACCCGTCCGGCGGTGTCGCAACGCACCCCGTCGCTGACATTCGACTTGGGCATTCCGCAAAGACTTTGCCGTTGAGCAGCTTTCCGGCTCCGACATCGACGTCGAATACGCGGATCTGGCAGGGATTGTCATGACTGTCCGAGAAGCCACTGTCGATGATGTAGAGCTTCTTTTCGTCGGGTGAGAAGGCAATGCCGTTGGGCTCCACGAAATCATCAGCAACAACCCTGACCTCGCCGGATTTCGGATCGACCCGGTAGACGTTCCTCGTTTCCTGCTCAGGCTCGGCTATGTTGCCACCCGAATAGTCGCTGATGCCGTAAGCAGGATCGGTAAACCAGATCGAACCATCGGACGAGACAACCACCTCGTTGGGTGAATTCAGCTTCTTGCCATTGTACTTGTCGGCGACGATCGTGATCGAGCCGTCGAGCTCGGTCCGGGTGACCCGTCGGCCGCTGTGTTCGCAAGTGATCAGGCGACCTTTCTCGATCAATGGTGTTGCCGTTGGCATTCATGGATGGTTGGCGGAATACGCTTAAGTGATTGTCATCCTCTGATAGCCGCATGATGCGGTTGCTCGGAATATCGCTGAACAGGAGGTAGCGCCCTGCCGGGAAGTAAACCGGTCCCTCGGCCCAGCGCAATCCAGTCGCGATGCGCTCAACCGCGCTTGCGCCAGAAAAAATCGGAAGGTCCGTGGAGCCAAACAAAATCTTGGGCTCCTTGAGAAACTCAATGTGAGTGTCTGGATGGCGACTTCCGGCGAGTGGTCCCAAGGGCAACGGATCCGCATTCGTGATAGGAGCGCCTGTGTGGCCGAACGGCGTGACGGTCGACCCGGCGGCCGTCTTCATGGTTGTGGCCGTCGCAGCTGCAGCGGCCGCCGTGGTCAGGAATGCGCGTCTGTTCATCATTTCCTCTTTTGCATCCGTCTTGAACGATGCCAGGCGGCCTTCCGGCACAGCGGGACCGTTCTTGACCGGTTTCTGCGGGTGGGGAGTCGTCTAAGACACCAGAGATCGCACGTTGCCGAAGCGCCGACTGCGATCTATTCGTCTTGGCGATCAGGGCAAATCGCGCCGGTCATCGGAAGCTCCCCGAAGGACCGCTGTCCGTCCTGCTTGCGGTCGGTCGTCCATCTCGTCCCAGCAATTGGCGTGCCGGTCGCGGTCCTGTGCGTACGTCGCGTCAGGGCGGAAAACATGCGTTTGCTACCAGCATGACTCTGGAACGACGCTGCCCCTTGTCAGAATTCCGACATTGCCGTTTCCAACCGGACGTCGCTCTGATCTCACAGCACCGACGCATTTCGCGACTGCTTTCGGTGGAGACGGACGGATGACGCGCTTCAATGCGACACGGTGACTACGGTCCTATTCGAACCTTCCCGAAGGAAGGGTGCCGGTCCGCAGTGCTGCGAGCAGCGAACCGTCGTCGGCGAACAGGTCCCAAATCATGATCCCGGCGAGTGCACGGTTGCGCGCGTATAATGCCTTGCGTGCGATGGAGAGCGGATCGTCGTAGCTGATCCATATGCGCTGCTCGGCGTTATAGAGCCACGGCACCTGGCCCTCGTCGCTCCAATACCTGTGAAAGCCATGCTGCTGCGGCCGCCTGGCGACGAGATCCCGATAGTCGATGCCGTCGCCCCCTCCCCACTCGCCGCTCGCTGTCGCGCCCGTTTGGAAGAGCCCGCCGTTTTCCGGCGGAACGCCTGCGACGGCTCGGCCATAGAAGGCGACCCCGAGCGTCACCTTGGCGGGCGGCACGCCGGCCCCGATCAAGGCGTTTACACTCGCATCGACATTGAGATCAGGATTTGGATCACCGGCGCTGGCGAATAACGGGGCATTGAAGGCGGCAAGGGCCGAGCCCGCGTGATAGTCGTAGGCCATCAGATTAATGCGGTCGACCAACCGGGCCAGAGCGGCCGCCTCCAGATTGACAATCTTGTCGGGGGCGGCCGACACGGCAATGGTGAGTTCGAGCTCCCTGTGCTCGACGGCGGACAGCTCGGCGAGTTTTCGGCGGAGCTCTGCGATCAGGAGCGTGAAATTGATACGGTCTTCAGGGCGCGCGAGATTTCCTGGAGTTCCTCCTGAGACGGGAAACTCCCAATCGACGTCGACGCCATCGAACAGGCCCGGATACGGCCGAAAGAACACCTCGATGACGGATTGGGCGAACCGTGCACGCGACCGCGCAGTTGCAGCAGCCGCCGAGAAATATTTCGATCCGCTCCAACCACCCAATGAAATCAGGATCCGAAGCTGTGGATTATGCCGCTTCAATTCGGCGAGCTGGGCGAAATTGCCGCCCAACGGTCTGGCCGCTGCGGTCCCGTCGCACACTCCGGCGTCGAGGCAACGATCCGCAAGTTCAGCCAGTCCTTCTGGCGAGACGGTGCCGAACGCGTACATCAAGTGGGTCAGTTCGCGAGCCCGGATCGTCTTGATGTTTGGACCGCCGGTCCGGGCCTTCCACGGGGCGACATAACCGGCGACCACAGAGCTTGAGGCCGGCGCAGTCCGCCCCTGCTGCATCAGCGCGTATCCGCACATAAGGGTAGAAAACCCCGCGGCGGTGAATATTCGACGATTAACTGTCACTGCTCACGCCCTTAAGCTCTCTGCCGGATTGCTCCTTGGTACCACTGACAGCTTGATCACCCCCACCATATCGCCCGCCATTATAACCGCATCGACCAACCTCGCACTGATCGAGTCCGCAGCTTGTAGTTAGCCGATCAGCGAAGAGTTCAGGAGGTGTCGTCCTTATCTTTGCGCTTGCGACGGAGCAAGTCACGATAGCCGCCCCGCATGAGACGCAGCCCCATCTGGACCAAGCGAATGGTCCGGCTGCGCAGATCGTGTGTCTTCCACCCGCGATCGGGAATGCGAGGCGTGCCAAACAGGCCCTGGGCGATTTGGCGATAGCTGTTCCCTTCCAGCCACCCGTCCACACCACGCAGCGCGAGAATGTGCCGGTGCCGGGTCGCGATCGATTGAGAAAGAGGAGCCGGTCCAAGGGAACGGTGTTCGAGCGCCAACCACAATCGATGTGCTGCGTGCAAACGGATGTCGAAGTTACGGTCGATTGGCAGGTCGACGGCAACCAGTAAGCCTCGCGGTGGAAGTTCTCTTAGCCAAAGGCGATGCTTCACTCCTCCGAGCGGCACGATAGCATGCCATCCATCTGGCGCGTGACGGAGCTCGGCGCCTGCCAGTATGCCGAAATCAAGCTCGTACGGTTTGGACGTCGAGCAGACCGCCGCGTGGACGCTTAGTACGGTCGACAACGCCTCAGGCGCCCAGAAAACAGCTTGTTTGTCGAATGCTTTTTGCGGATCAGCCGCGAAACGTCAGCCCCCACTTCCTCCGGAAGTGATCCGTCGCGTTTGATTGTTTGCTGATGAGGAGGGCCTTATAGTCTTTTTGATAGTCGCGATCGCGGCGTAACCATTCCCAGGCTATGTCGATTGTTTCTGCTTTCTTGACATCCTGGTACGCGCTCTCTGATCTCCAGTCGTCCCCAGGCATCGCACCATTTCCCTGCATGTTCTCAATGCGCGCTAAGGAAACTGCTACTTGTGACGATTTATGGTTGTGCCCTCGCTGTTATTCAATATTTGACGCACTTACGCGATGGAACGATCCACTTTTTCGATTGGAACGAGGTCTGATCCGTTTCAGTGCGTTCACCCTTCCGCATTTGGTCGCCCCCAGCGCAGGGGATCGGCGCGCCACCCAGTTCGTTCGTTTATGAATCGGGATGACCGCTTGCGAAAAGGTCGAGCTTTGGCATGGTGAATACAACGAAGTGAGACCCGTAGGACAATCGGATGATGGATGCCTATGTCCCCTTCCATCAGCCTCGATCAACCGGCGCGGAGACTCGCACTTGGTCCGACCCACAGTTTTGCGGGGGGCCAACGGGCGCAAAAATCGAGGTCTGGGCAGGTTCGGCTTCGGTCTCATTGAGCACGTCCCGCCGTCGTGTCTCCTGTGCAATCCCACGACAGTCGCGTCCGGCCCCGAACAGGAAGCCGAGATTGGCCTGTGCGCGCTACACACGGGGCTGCTGGTTGAGCGGCACGGGCGATGTGGGTTCTACCAGCGCGGCCTCGGTCCGCTTGGCAGCTTGGATCGTCTCAGCCGCACGCTCGGCCGCTGTGGCGATCTCGCGGGAGGCTTTTTCGTAGTGCGAATGCAGAGCTCGTAACAAACCCGCGAATGCAGCCTGCTCGTTGACCAGTTTACCGCCGAGTTGGCGGGCGAGATCATCAAGCGCGTCATAGGCGACGATCACGGCCGAAGAATCGGCTTCGATCGGCACATTCCTCGCCAATTCCGGCCCAAGGCGAGTAACGAGCCAATCGACCGCTTCGAGCCGCGCACGTTGCTGCTTGATCGGCGGAAATAGCTGCTCCCAATGCGCGTACATCATGCCACGCAGGATGCCGAGACCGACGGCAAGACCTTCATATCCCTCGATCCGAAACGAACCATAAGTCGCCCAACAGCCGATCAGAATGTCCTTGGACCGGTTCGACAGGATATTGAGCGACAGCGTATTGACTTTAATCCAATCAACCGCCGTCGGTCCGTCGACGTCCATGCGCCGTACCTCGGCTTCAAGCCATTTGAATTCGTCTGTCTCACGAATGTCGACGCCGGCAGGTACAGGACCGGGCACGGGCGCAGCGCCGCGGCGCGAGCGCAGGGCAACGTTGTCGCGAACCATGATCCAGTAATCGATCATGGTGACAAAACCACGCGGGCTCCCCTGTTTCGACAGGTCCCGCTATTGGAACGGTTGACGTCGTGCCCGCCCCAGGCAATCCACTGAGAATCGATGATCTTGTAAGCCACCACTGCCGCTCCTTGCACAGGCGCTGCTGCTGACATGCCTCAATCAAGGCCTATGCCAATAGCGATAGATTGATTTGCAAGAGCTATTTGCTCGATCGCCGTGTCATGGTCCCTACACCATGTCGCACACGTAACATCAGAGACTCTGGCTGCGCTTAGGTCGGCCCCATCATTGGCCCACTGCCGGTGTCTCAGGCTCAGGTAGACCGCGCCCTGCGCCCTGCAAAAACTCAAATACCGGGATCGCCGCCGAAGACTACGCTTTCAAGCTATGGAACCGAGCAGCGGGAGGCGGTCATACTGTCGCAACTGAGACTAGAATCTAAGCTGGCGGACTCTGGGGGCTCCCCAACCGGCTCCGACGGCGACCGCCTCTGCGACGTCTGATGATCCAAGGGCCATCGAATGCAGATAAAGGTGAACCCTCGGTAGAAGCAGAGCGCCTCCAAACCGCAGGGAGGATTGGCAAGATCAACGTGGTTTCCTCCAGGGACGCTCGGACATCTCGTGATCGTCTGACGTATCGCGCACCTAAGGCGAGACCCAGCAATTTGAGCTCATGTCAACTACCCACCCTCGTGATTGAACGAGATGCCAGACGCATGTCACCTTCACTGATGAACGTCGGCCGGTCAGGCGCACAAGGAATCGGCATGCAAGACCAATCACCATCTGTCGTCTCCGTTCAATCTGCCGATTCCTCATTTGCCGAATCGATGCGTGCGCAGGTCTGCTGCAGCGGCGAACTCTCCTTCCTCATGGAGGCGCATGATGGTCTCTCTGCCGCGATCGCTGAGCGCGCGGGTTTCAAGGGCCTCTGGGCGTCGGGTTTATCGATAGCCTCCTCTCTAGGATATCGCGACGCCAACGAAGCATCGTGGAGTCAACTTGTCGACGCCGTCGAGCGGATTGTGGATACGAGCCAGTTGCCGGTCCTGGTCGACGGCGACGGGGGCTTCGGCAACTTCAATAACGCTCGCCTGCTGGCACGCAAGCTCCATCAGCGTGGCGCTGCCGGCCTCGCGCTGGAAGACAGCTGCTTTCCGAAGACGAATTCGTTCGTTGGTGATCGGCATCTCCTCGCCGACGTCGATGAATACTCTGGCCGCTTGCGCGCCGTGAAGGACACGGTCGCGGACGATCTCATTCTCGTCGCGCGCACCGAAGCGTTAATCGCCGGACAAGGAATGGACGAAGCCATTTCGCGCGCTCACGCTTACGCCGATGCCGGAGCCGATGCGATCCTCATTCACTCGCGAAGGAGCGCCGCGGACGAGATCCTTGCGTTCATGCGCGCCTGGCAAAACAGGCTGCCGGTGGTGATCGTTCCAACGAAATACTATCGAACGCCGGTCTCGACCTACCGCAAAGCCCGCATTTCCACAGTGATCTGGGCCAACCACTCGATGCGAGCTGCAATAGCGGCAATGCGGCAAGTCTGCGGTCGCATTTTCGCTGAGGAGACTCCTGCGAGCATTGAGCCCAATATTGCGACGCTCGACGAGCTCTTCGAACTGTTTAAGTACGGCGAACTCGCCAGTGCGGAAGCGCGATATCTGCATCCTGACGACATCCGGCAATAGCCTCATTCTGCTTTTGTATACTCCTTCTCGAAGGACTGCCGCCATGCAACCATCTGCTCTGCTACAACACTCTATTTCACCTTCAGGCGAGGCTCTTGTTAGCCCTCTTGAAAGTGGACATAGCATCATGTGGCATGAAACTTCTTACCAAGGTGACCTGTGCATTGCTGCGGCGCCTGGCCCCGATCCTCTCACCCAGCGGAATAGCCAACTGAGATCTACAAGCACTTTGAGTCGGCCGATGCGGACAATATTTCGCTCCTCTTGAATGCGCGTTCTCCTTTGCAAGGTCTCCGTCGACCTCGCGCCACAACCGCCAACTGTCAGCAACAACTTGGACCGACGGAGCGCGCTCGTGTTGGCGCAACGGACAGCTCGATTCGACTTTCGTGAATAAGAAATGGTGTCTCAGCGACAAACGATGAGAACACGCTGTGCGCCGATTTCAGCGGCGTGGACCAACGTTCATTGACGTCTCTGGCTCGAACGCCCCTGACACGGCTCGTCGAAAACTCTGAACGCCTTTGAACGAAGACGAGATACCTGGCGACGGTAAAGCGAATTCAAATGGCAATCAATGCTCCCAAGAAAGCGGTCATCCTCGCTGCCGGCGTCGGCTCTCGCCTGCGACCATTGACGGATCTGCGGCCGAAGCCCCTGGTCGAGGTCAACGGCACGACGATCCTCCACAATGCCCTGCGCAAGTTGGAGGCAGTCGGCGTCGACGAGGTGACGATCGTCGTCGGTTATCGCAAGGATGCTATTCAATACGTATGTAGCCGCCGGTTCGGTGCGATCGATATCAATTATGTTGAATCGCCGGTCTTTGACCGCACCGGCAGCGCCTACTCGCTCTGGCTGGCACGCGACACGCTGCTTTCCGGAGACTGTTTTCTCCTCGAGGGCGACGTCTTCTTCGAGGAAGATGCGTTGCGCTATCTGATGCTCAGCCAAGCGACCGACGTTGCTGCACTTGTTCCTTTCGACGAAACGATGGAAGGGTCGGCAGTTCTGTTGTCGGATAGCGGCTTCATCACAGAATTCCGAATGAAGCAAAGTGGAGCGAACCTAGTTGCGAATGGGCCAAGGCTTTTCAAGGCGATGAACCTGTTACGATTCTCGGCACGGACTCTCAAGGCAACGATCGTTCCTGCGTTGGACGAGATCATTGGGTCTGGAGCGACCCAGGCCTACATAGAGGAGCTTCTTTCTTATCTTGTCGAACTGCGCGGCCTGCAGCTTACAGCGGTGCGATGTGATGGCCTCAGGTGGTACGAAATTGATACGACCGAAGACCTGCAGGTCGCAGAACGCATTTTCAGGAGGGCGCAAGGCCAAGGCTTGCGCCGCAGAAGGTGAAAACCCAATGCTCAAATATCTTTGGGATCCGGCGAACGCCATAACGATCGGCGGCCTTCTTTGTTCTTCCGCCAGCTTATTTCTTGCTCTTTCCGGGCGCCTTGAGCTGTCGGTCGCGGCAGCGCTTTGGGCCGTTCTATCGGATCACCTCGATGGAATCGTGGCAGGTCGTACGAAGGATCGCGATCCAGATGTTGCAAAAATGGGAAAGAGTCTCGACGGGTTCGGTGACATTGTCTACGGAGCTGTTTTGCCTGCGGTCATTGTGATACAGCTCAGCCACGCCTCACTTCTTGCCCTTATGACCGCAACCGCGCTGCTGGTTGCGGGAGCAATCAGGCTTAGCTACTTCGCCAATTTCGGCAGGTCGTCCGATGGGCGCTTCCTGGGTGTTCCCTTATCATACGATATGCCTTTACTGGCGCTCCTATTCCTTCTCAAGCCTCTAATCCCTGCTGAAGGATTTCCTGGCGCCGTCAACATCTGCTGCTTGCTTCTCGCTATCGCTCATGTGTCGTCTATTCGTGTGCCGTCACCGAACGCGGCAATGTATGCGGTAATCAGCGTCTTCGCCGTCGCGTCCTCGGCGGCTTTAGCCAGTCGTTCCTTTTGAATGGTCGTGAGCAGGTACGTACCCTACCTGGAAGCGCCTTTGTTCGCCAGCCGCGGCGCAACTTGCTGATCATCACCCGACACTTTACCGGGCCAGGGCGGCTGGTACTGAGACCATCTTATGATGATGACGCGTCCGACGATGAGCACCGCCCAGATCAATGTGGATCTTAGATCCGGCAACGATTCCGACCTCGTCAACCGATTCCCCGGCGGCTATTGGAAGTATGACATCAAAGACTTTGTCCTTCTGGTCAATCCTTATTTTCCGCCGCAGGCGTTCCTTGACGAGCTTAAGGACGCTCTACCGAGGCTAATTACCTGCTATCCCTCCCCTAATGCGCAGATGGTCGAGCTTCTTGCCGACGTCGTGAAAATCCCAGCGAACAATCTCGTCGTTTGCAATGGCGTGGCCGAATTGCTTCCCATCTTTCTCGGTCGACTGGGTATGAAGATCGCAGTCCCGGTCCCATCCTTCAATCCCTATGAGACGACTGCCCTACCGGGGCGGTTGTCGCGCTTTATTCTTCCACCGCCAGATTTCGAACTCGATGTGCACCATTACGCAGCTTTCGCGCGTGCGAATAGAGTGAGCGGTGCAGTCGTGATATCCCCGAATAATCCTACCTCACGAATGGTTCGATGCGAGGATCTGCTGAGTCTCGCCTCGGCGCTTCGCGCTCAACAGCAGCTCCTACTGCTCGATGAATCGTTCATCGAATTCAGCGAGGCCGGACATCGTGCGAGTCTCGAAAATCATCTGTTCGAATTTCCCAATGTAATCATTCTGAAAAGCCTGGGCAAGATCTACGGGACCTGCGGTTTGCGGATCGGCTACGCCGCATCCGCGAATGAACAACTGATCAATGATATTCGAGCGGCCCTCCCGACGTGGAATGTCAATACGTGTGCTGAGTTCTTTCTGAGCAAGCTTCCTTACCTGACGCACAATGCAAAGGAGTCTTGGGCGAGGGCGGGCAACGATAGGGACAAACTATACACAGATCTGCTCGGCATCGATGGGATGAAGGTTCTAAAGCCCGACGCCAATTTCGTCTTTTGCGAGCTCCCGCCTCATTGGCCGAACGGGGACGTTATCGCCTCAAGACTTCTGAAGAATAGGCGCATATTGATCAGGCACAACGGCGGCAAGACCCTTCACAACGGCAAACGATACTTGCGCATTGCAAGCCGCACTGGGGATGACAATGAATTTTTGGTCGAAGCACTGAGAGACATCGCCAATTAAACGCAATGAGCGGTTTCTGTGCAACGTTCTCGCTCGGACGAGATGATCCGAAGACCGGCGATGTTGGCTAAAGCCAGAATCGATCGCGCCGGCGGCCGCGGAATCCGACTGCGGCGATGCGTTGCTGAAAGTGACGTCTTCGGTCTGAGGAGATTTTCTTGCCCTTTCGATCCTAACGGCCTCGGATCAAGACCGACTGATGCATATCGTTCAGACAGGCAAAGGCTTTGAGGACGAGACCGAGCTACCGCACTGCGGTCAGACCGTCGGCGCTAACGCGGATCGACGCGCGACTTGTGTCAAGTGCGGGGAGCACATCATAGAGCAGCGGCGGCATCAAGATAGACGGCCGCACCGACCTGCACGCGACGGAGGTTCTGCCGGTATGCGCCCTCGCTCGTCTCGTAGGACGTCTCGATCGTTCGAGGCATCTCCTCTCCGCCCTCGATAAAGACCTCAGTGAGGGAACGACCGGTCATCCCTGACGGCTGAGAGATGCCAAGGAGACGGAGCACAGTCGGTGCGAGGTCGCAGATCCCTGAGGGGACCTGAGAGGTGAAGCCGCTCTTGATCTGCGACCCCGCCAAGATGCCGACCGATGACATCTCCTTGGCATGCAATCCGCCGTGCACGCCGACGCCAATCGGCCAATTTTCGCTCCAGCAGCGGCCACCAAGACCGAATGGATCGAGACCGTCGTCGGCCCGGAACGAGAACAGGATGTCCGCCGAACGGGCATGATCGGCGAAGACCAAGTGGCGGGCGAAGCTGCCCGGTGCAACGCCATCGACCCCGCCTCGGCCGGCGGTGAAAACTGGCCCACACCAGGGCCGCTCGATCATCGCTGCTACAGCGCGGCGGATACGGGCATCCGACGGCTCGGCGAGGTAAATCGCTCCGACCTGCCCTGGTATGACGATAGCGTCGATCCGCGGCGCGGGTGCCGGGCCGCAGCATAGCCCTGTTGCCTCAAGTGTCTCGAGGAGATCCGCCCGCGCATGCACCGTCACATGGCCGTGATCGGATATGGCCATCAGATGCACCCCTTGGGGTTCGCCCTCGGCCTCCCACCAATCGAGCACACGGCCAAACTGGCGGTCGACAAAGCTGATCGCCTCCAGCGTCTTTGGCGCGCCAGTTCCGCAATCGTGCGAAGAAATATCGGGCTCGCCAAAGGAGAGGATTGCGACGTCGGGTCGAATTTGAGGCCAGATTACGTCGAGGAAAGCAGACGTTAGAAAGGCTTGAGCTGTCAGATCCGGTACGCCCGGAGGAGACGGCGCCGGCGTCGGCCCGAGCAGGGTTTCGACCCGAGCGAGCACCTTGGTCGAGGTCGCGACGTGAGGGAAGTGGCCGGAGAGCGTCACGTGGCCGAGCTTTCGAGCCCTATGATTCAGCAGGCAGGTTGCACCGGCCGAGTTGGAAGCGAGAACCGACAAGGTCCTGCCGTTCGCCTGGAGCACCTCGCCAAGCGACGGCACGCCAAATAAATGGCCGCCGCCGGCGGCATCAAGATCCTCGATCAGGCGCGCGTCACCGGTATCGACATAGCGCGGCGTCGGCGACAGCCGGTCGAGATACTCGTTCCCAACGATGCCGTGGCGATCTGGCGTCGTGCCCGTGACGAGGCTTGTTAGGGCGATCCGGGTCTCGCTGGGGTAGACCGTGCGCTGCCGCGCCAACATCGCGCCTCGGCGCTGAAGCCTAACCAGGTTTGGCGTGAGCGATGGTTTGACGAGATCGGGCCGAAGCCCATCGAACAGAACGATGAGAACCCGGTTCGGGGTCGATCGGTCAGACATGGTGCAGGCTCTTGCTTAGCTGAGACGTAGCGGGTCGGGAGCAGG
This sequence comes from Bradyrhizobium sp. ISRA464, assembly GCF_029910095.1. NCBI lineage: Bacteria > Pseudomonadati > Pseudomonadota > Alphaproteobacteria > Hyphomicrobiales > Nitrobacteraceae > Bradyrhizobium > Bradyrhizobium sp. ISRA464. Next base: position 6,454,549 of record NZ_CP094526.1, read on the forward strand.
CAGGCGCCAAATTGACGCAAGAGCGGCGGCATCGGAGAACACATCTCGACCAGTGCCGCGCCGGACAAAAGCGGCCCAGGATCGCGATGCGAGCGAGCAACTCTCATCGGCCGTGGACTGCGCCCGTCGGATTGGACGGCCGGATCGATTCGGGGGGCGCCCTACATCTCGTGCGATCGTCATGGATTGCGCAGATGCCGGGTTCGCAAACCTGCTGAAACCCGGCGTTGCCCTGACTAAGCGTGATCGCATCGACGGCTTGATCGTACGGCTCGGCCGCATGAGTCTCATGACTTGCTTTTCGAGCGAGGGACTAGGCTGAAAAGCGCGCGAGTTGTTAAAGAACGCTTTGAGACTTTACTCGCTGTCAAACTGGCCAGCCAATTTGACCATCGAATTTTGGGATGAAATTATCGAAATATACGATGTTTGCATCGTGCACAGTCTCTTTGCAGGCGCGCTATGAACGGCGACTCGTTGCGGCCGGCACGTTTCATCCGCCCCAAAAGTTCGCCCCGGTGGTCATGCACGCCACCGGATAATTTATGCTTCAACCGTAACGTTGCACCGGCTTGCCAAGCGTCGAAAGCGGAGAATGAGGAGTGCTGCGTAGACAGTCGTCCCTGTCGACAAGCCAATCCAGATACCAATGACGCCAAGGCCGATGTTCAAACCAAGCAGGTAGCTGAGGGAAAAGCCGACGAGCCACCAAGCGATACTGGCAAACAGAAGTGGCACCCGCGTGTCCTTCAGTCCGCGCAGACCACCAGCCGTAATGCACTGCGCGGCATCAGTGATAAAGAGGATTGCGCCGACCAGGAGGAGCTTTGCCGTAAGTCCGATCGTCGTGTCGGCATCGTCGCCGGTTCTAACGAGAAACAGCTCAGCGATCTTAAAACGGGCGGCGATCACCGCAAGCGTTAGCGTTGCGGCGATGACGACACCGATCAGCATCGCGGCCCGATTTGCCCGTTTGATGCCGCCACCGTCGTTGCGGCCGACCGCTTGGCCAACCCGCACAGCGGCCGCCATGCCGACGCCGAAATAGATCATGTACAGGATCGCGGCGACCTGAACCGCGATCTGATGAGCGGCGAGCGCACTGGTGCTGATCAGGCCCGCCAGGAGTGCCGTGGCCCAGAATAGACCCGACTCGATCAAGGAGGCGATTGAGATCGGCGTTCCGATCGCGATCAGCTGCCGCAAGACAGGCCAATCGAAGCGCCAGGGACGCGCAAAGGCATGGTAGTCACCAAACGGCCGACGCTTTGTAGCGCACCACAAGCCGGCCAAAAACGTGCCGCAGTTCACCAGCGTGGTCGCAAGACCCGCCCCGAACAGCTCCAGCCGGGGCAGTCCGAGCTTCCCATAGCCGAGCATATAGACCAGCAGTGCATTGATCGGAATGGCTGCCGACGTGATCCAGAAGATCGGCTGCGGCCGATTGACCGCGCCCATGAAACTGCGAATGGCCAGAAAGCACAGCGCCGGCGCTGCGCCCCACGCTAGTCCGAACAGGTATTGCTGGGCGAGCCGCGCCACGTCCGGCGCCTGATCAAGAGCAAGCAGTATTTGCTCCCCTTGCAGCGCAATCGCCATAATCGGCAAGGACAGAATCAGCGCCGCCCATAGGCCCATGCGCAGCGCGCGCCGGACTAGGGCCAGATTATTCGCCCCAAACGCCTGCGCCGCCAAAGGCGCTATGGCAGACATCAGCCCTACACCGAGCGTGACGCTGATGAGGTAGAACCGGCCGGCTAGCGCTGCGGCGGCGAGCGCCTCAGCGCTGATGCGTCCGATGAAGGCAAGATCAGTCGTCATCATCGCGATCTGACCAACCTGGGTCAGTACCATCGGCAAGGCGAGTCTCGCGGTTTCACTGAGCTCGACAGCGAATTGATGGGCGGCCGCCCCTCTCGTCAGTCGGCGCCGGGAAGCCGATACCGCCTTTGGTTTGGCTGTCTTGCCCATGAAAATGCGCAGCCCGCTAGTGTCGGCGGACGAACCATTGCCATTCCTCCGCGAGGTTCCTCATCTTGCCTCAAATCCGCGATCGCCCCTCGGATGCTGGCTCATGCGCAGCCCGCTGCGGCTGCGCGTCACAGAGGTGAAGCGTGCCAACGGCTCAGACCTGCTTGATCTCGATCAGCGCTTTCGACCTTGTCGCAAAGAAGATGCGGCAGGTGGTGGGCAACCCAAAAAATGGACGACCACCGCCATCACGCAATGTTGCCGGCGCGTCTGGGACCTGAGCGTGGTCAATCAGGATGCTAACGTCGTGCGCGCAGTGCGATGGATCGCACCGGTTGGAGACCTCGAACTCGGACCATATGGTGAGCTGAAGGGCGATCATCTTGTAAGCCATCACTGCAACTCCTCCTGAGGCGGCCTCTCTTCAAGGTTCGTGCCAATGGAGAGCTTGATGAGGCAGAGTTGCTCAAATCGGAGCTGTCGTGGATCCGATAACTTGTCAAAGTCCGATGATGGGACTTATGATGCTTCGTGTGTGACCCGTCACGTTGCGACTAACTCGCTGGAGGGCTGCTCTCGTCGATTGGGAAGACTTATCGGGATCATTCGCCTGGAGGTCTTCAACCCAGCTTCAGCTCGAGCAGATCAAGGTCGATGAGCATTCGCATGTCGAAGGGCTACGCAGGCCTTACACTGGGGCCTTGGCGTCCTACGGTCGAAGTTCTTCAGCGTGCCGAGACCTCTGCGGCGTCTCCACTCGGATAGCACATGCTCGCAATGCAGGTCATGGTGCAACCGATCGCCGCATTCGGCGCCTGACACCAAGCTCTTGCTGGGTGTACTCTTCGACCCTTGACTCGCGCCGTGCAACGCATTCGAGACTGTTGAGGCCATCAAGTCTCATCTTCCATCGAATGTTGTGATACAAAAGGCAGGGAGGCCTCCGACAGGCATGTCGGAGGCCTCCTTGGAGGTTAACTTTTGTCCATAGAGCCTTTTTCTTTGTCTGCTTTCGCTGGGTTTTGCACTCACCAGTTACGCTGAGCTCGGAGTAGCAGGGTCAGCGTGCTCTGGTCCTTCAACTCGTAGACGGCAGCCGGTTTGGCGATGGCCGACTGTGGCGGCAATGTAACCGTGCTTCCGCTCGCGTATTTTTGGTCGAGCATGGTGTAGGCGAGGTCAGCCGAAAACGTCAGGTTCTTGACCGGCGTCCACTGCGTGACAACACCAACGACCCCGTAGTTGAAGTCTGGATTGCAGCCAGCAGAACCGCTCGAGAGCGAAAGGTTCGCAACGAAGGCGCTGCAGATATAGCTTTTGGCCGTGCTATTATGCCGAACGGCGGCCCACCCGCCGTAGAGGCTCGTATTCCAGTGTGGATCCCAGTTATGCGTGTAACCACCATGGAAGCCGTAGGTCGTGGTTAACTCCTGGCCGGCGCCGGCGACGAACGCGGAGTCAGACAGACCGGCTAGGCCGACGCTCTGGTAAGCGCCCGCCAGCCCCGTACCACCGTACATCGCGTAAGTGGTCGCCATCAGGTCGTTGAAATTGTAGCGCGTGGCACCACTCGTATAGGCGCCGGACAAGTTGACCGTGTCACCCGCCCCAGTCGGGATGTTTTTAAGAGACAACGCCAACTGAGCAGCCCACCCCCACTTGCCACCGGGATGGCCGCTCGTTTCGTCAACGCCGTAATAGGCCGCATGGTTGTCATGTGCAGCAAGTGAGGCCTGAAAAAGACCCCAGGCTTGATCGATGCGTATCATTGCGATGAGGTCCGGAGAGCGCGAACCGCCGATGTCGTTGACGCCGTACGCCCCTGTCGCAAGGCTGGCAGCCGTGCCGCCGTTTATGTTCCAGATGTTGGTCGTGCCATAGGCGACCTGATCCTGGGCTGAGACCGAGGCTGTAATGCCTTGGCCGAAGTCAGCGGTATAGGTCAGCTGGTTCACGCCAGTGACCCAGCCGCCGCCCCCGGGTAGATCATCGAAGTTGTTCGCCGGATAATTGGTCCAAGGTGCGGAGAATTGCGAGATGGCTTTACCCACAGTAAAGCCCGCGAACTGGATGAACGCCGAATAGACGCCGAGCGATCCTTGGGCGATCGCGCCAGTGCCCTGTCCTCCGGAAATAGCCCCGTTATATGTGGTTGCACCTCCGGCGTCACCTACGCCCGCACCAACATAGCCACCCGAAGTCCAGCTGAACACGCCTTGGAAGAAGGTGCGAACCACGCCGTACTCGGTCGCAGTGCGCGTGTCGACATTCAAGCCTTCGCGAGAGCGCCAGGTGTAGAAGTTACTCAAGCGGTTCCGCGCCCCTGCCGCACCATTAGCAGCCGGATCAAAATCGCTGTTACTGTTCGCGATCAAGTCAACGCGTAGATAACCACCCAGCTTGATACATGTGTCGGTGCCAGGGATGTAGTAGAAGCCAGCACCATACAGCGCGCAAGCCTTCACGTACTCGATCGCTTTGGCCTTGACGGGAAGGTCAGCTGCCCGTGCTCCACTCAACGCGATCAGACCTGTCGCTGACGCCAGGACAGCCTTTTTGATCGTTCGAAATAGATCAGAGCTCATCTTTGAGAATGTCATTGCCCTATCCTCTAGGTCAGAACTTGTGCGGGCGAGGCAGTATCGTTCCGACGCAACCATTGGGTGACAAACATCAAATAGTGCGATGGGACGCTCCGATTTGATGATGGATCGATTGAATATCGACTGCTGGACCAATCGCGAGTCGGCTCACCAAGCTGGCAAATCGGGCGTAGTACTGGTCATGTTAGAAACAGCGCGACGGAGCGCTTTCAAATCTCTTCTCGTGACGCAGCAGGCCAGAGGGATTTCTGCTGCGGGCGGGCTGTGACACACTGCATTTGCGGCAAAGCCATTTTTTGGCTTCACGTCGCGCTCGCTATCACAACGCAGGTCCCTATTCGGCGTCTGCAGTATCCTCAGAACGCCTTCCACAAGTGCTAGCGATTGGCGCAACGGCGCAGGATCAATACGAGCAAACATAAAATGATGTACGCGCTGATCCCGTCGACAATCCCAAACACCCTACCCTTCAGCAGATCGGGCACGACAACACAGCCGATCAAACGCCTGCCGTGACACTTGCGACCTTCTCACGCCCGAGATAGCAGCGCGCGCTCGGTCCCGATCCCCTTGTGCAGCCACTTGGTGATGTCACCACGATGGTCCAGCGCTTGCAAGCGATGCACCGCGTCGGCAGCATCGCGAGCGCGATGGCAGCTCCAGATTCCATCAATCCTAACCACGGGTCGGCTGATCTACCGCACGGACCGCGCCGGCATGCCGGCCCCCCCATTGGATCGTCCAGTCCGCCATGGTCCGGTCCGCTGCAGCTTGTCGAGAGAGGATGGTAAGATTAGTAGCAGGCGCTCAACTGGAGGTCTCAAGACAATGTCTTGTCGATCCGGTCGCGCAGCCAATCGCCGACGAGCGAAATTGATAGCGTCGTGAGCGAAATGGCCAGCGAGGGCAGCGCGAGGATCCAGGGCGCACGCGCCAGATAGTCACGACCGTAGCCAACCATATTGCCGAGCGACGTAAGCGGCGGCTGTACCCCAAGGCCAAGAAAGCTGAGACCGCTCTCGAGCAGAATGACGTCCGGAAACGCAAGCGTCATGGTGACGATCAAGGTCGAGGCGATGTTCGGCAGAATATGTCGCAAGTAGACGCGCCATGGCCCTGCGCCAAGCTGGCGCACGGCGATCGCATAGCCTTGCGCATTCGAGCTCATCGCAAGCGCGCGCGTGACACGAGCGTATCGCTCCCAGCCGTGGAGACCGACGAGCGCCACGAAGAGCAGCAGAGAATTGCCGAAAAACGCGAGCACCGCGAGCGCCAGAATGAGAAACGGTATGCTTGCCTGGAAATCGACGCACGCGAGAATGACTTGCTCGACCCAGCCGCGGAAATGAGCGGCGAGCACGCCTAGCATGGTGCCGAGGGCGGCACTGATCAGTGTGGCTCCGAAGGCGATAAGAAGGCTCACACGGATCGATATGACGAGACGCGCAAGTACGTCGCGGCCGAGCTCATCCGAGCCGAAAAGGTGCGCGGCGCTTCCACCCAGGCCAAGAGGTGGAGCGAGTCGATGGCGAAGGTCGAGGGTTGCATAGTCGTAAGGGGCGAGGCGATCAGCCAAGACCGCGACCGCAAGCATGAGGGCAAGCCAGACGACCGCCACGCCGATTGCACGATCGCGCCACCGCCATAGCCTGCCCATCCTGGAAGACGGCAGAACCCGTTCTGCGGAAATTTCGGACAATTATGATCCTCCGGCAGAGCGGAATTCGCGCAAGCGTGGATCGAGGATGCCATAGAGCAGATCGACCGCGACATTAGTGGTGATCATGGCGGCCGCTACGAAGAGCATGATGCACTGGACGACGGCCAGATCGCGGCTTGCGACCGAAACGACCAGCAGGCTGCCAATCCCTGGCCATGAAAAGACGCTTTCAACGAGGACCGTTCCCGCAATGAGGTTGCCAACCATGAAGCCTATGATGGTCAAGAGCGCTATGGCGGCGTTGGGCAAGGCGTGGCCGGTCACGACGCTGCACCAGGGCACTCCCTTGGCGCTGGCGGTGCGGATATAGGGCTGCCCAAGGACTTCGAGCATGGCGCTGCGGGTGAAGCGAGCCAGAACGGCTGCGCCAGCAAGGCCGAGCGTTAAGACCGGCAGCACCATATGGGGCCCACTGCCCGCACCGCCCGAGGGAAACCAGGGGAGCTTGACCGCGAAGAGCAGCACGAGCACGAGGCCGAGCACGAAAGACGGCACCGTGAAGCCAACAACCGCCACCATCATCACCAGCCGGTCAGCAAGGCGATCGCGTTTGAGCGCCGCGTAGATGCCGGCCGGGATGCCGAAGCAAAGATTCAGGATGAGTGCGGGCACAGTCAGCATCAGCGTGACAGGAATGCGCTCGGCGACCACCGCGATGGCGGCCCGCCCGTCACGCATGGATTGGCCAAGATCTCCATGGACGACCGCAACCAGATATCTGGCGTATTGGACCCAGATCGGCGCGTCGAGCCCCCATGATTTCCGGAAGGCCTCGACCGCTGCCGCGGGAGTCTCCGGCGATAACAGCGCGCGGGCGGGATCGCCGGAGGCACGCAGCACCACGAAAGCGAATGTGACCACTAGTCCGATGGTGAGCGACGCGCGCACCAATCGGATCGCTATGAAGCGAGCCATCATGCTTCCCTTCCGCGCTCGGGGTCACCATCGCCGATCAGATGGCAGGCGACGCGGCGCCCGTCAGGCGCGGATCTGAGTTCTGGCGCGAACCGCGCGCAAATGGGACGCGCTGCTGGACAGCGGGGATGGAATGCGCACCCGCTTGGTCGCGCAGCCGGATTCGGCGGATCTCCTTGAAGGGTCGTGCGATCGCGACGTCTTCCGGGCCTCGGCACGGCGGAAACGAGGGCCTTGGAATAGGGATGCAAAGGATCCAGCAGAACCGTGTCGGACACTCCTTCTTCGACGATGGCGCCGAGATACATGACAGCAATCCGGTCGCTGATTTGCCGGACCACGCGCAGATCATGGCTGATGAAGATCATCGCCATGCGCCACCGCTCCCGTAGATCATGGAAAAGATTGATCACTTGCGCCTGGATGGAGACATCCAGAGCTGATACCGGCTCGTCGCAGACGATGAGATCTGGATTGGTCGCGAGCGCACGGGCCAAGACGGCACGTTGGCGCTGGCCGCCTGAAAGCTCATGCGGATAGCGCTTGACGTGGTCGGGTCTGAGCCCGACATCGGCGAACAGCACGTTGACCCGATCCTCACGTTCGGACCTGCTGCCGATCCGATGAATTTCGAGCGGCTCGGCGATCTGCGCGCCGATGGTCAGGCGAGGATCGAGCGCGCCCAGCGGATCCTGAAACACCATTTGGATCCGCATCCTCAGACGCCGCCATTGAATATCGCCAATGGGAGGTAAAGCTTCCCCGCCGAAGGTGACCACGCCGGCATCGGGCTGTTCCAGGCCGATCAGGAGCCGGCCGGCCGTGGACTTACCGCAGCCGGATTCGCCAACCAATCCGAGCGTTTCGCCACGCGCCAATTTCAGAGAGAGCCCATTGACGGCATAGACCATCGCTTGATGTCGGAACAGGCCCTGTCGCAAACAATAATGGCGGACCAGCCGATCGGCTTGGAGAAGCGGCGGAGCAGTCCTCGTCATGCAGCCACGACCTCACCCCCAGGCGGTTCGCCGGTAACATGCAAGCAGGCGGCCCTGTGTCGGGCATCGCCACGGAGCGACGCGAGCTCAGTCACCCATGCACCGCAGCGTTCGATCCGCAGATCACAACGCGGGGCGAACGGACAGCCTGGCGGAAAATCTGCTGCGTTTGGAACCACACCCGGAATGGCCGGCAAGCGGTGCCGTGGCGCTTCCAGGCTGGGAAGCGCTGCAAGCAGACCTCGGGTATAGGGGTGAATAGGCTGGTCAAAGAGGCGATCCGCGGGCAATTCTTCGACGATGTGACCCGCGTAGAGGACCAGGATGCGTTCGCAAATCTGGCCGACGACGCCCAGATCATGCGAAATCAGCACCAGCGCCATGCCCGTCTCGCGCTGGATGTGCTGCAGAAGGTCAAGGATCTGCGCTTGAATGGTGACGTCCAAGGCGGTCGTGGGTTCATCAGCAATCAAGACATCGGGCTGCCCGGCGAGTGCCATGGCGATCATGGCGCGCTGGCTCTGCCCGCCGGAGAGTTCGTGCGGATAGGCGCCAACCCGGCGCGCCGCATCGGGAATGCCAACCTGGTCCAGCAGGCGCCGCGCTTCGGCCAATGCGGTGCGCCGGTCCATGCCGCGATGGAGCCGCAGGGCCTCGATGATCTGATCGCCGACCGTGTGCACTGGATTGAGCGCGCTCGCCGGATCCTGAAAGATCATGGCGATTCGACCACCGCGTACCCTATCGAGGCAAGAGGCGGGCGCGTGCAGAAGCTCCTCGCCGGCCAAGCGTACGCTGCCCGTTATCCGAGCGCGCCGGGTTAAAAGTCCAAGCGCCGCAAGCCATGTCACGGACTTGCCGCAACCGCTTTCGCCGACCATGCCTAGCGATTCACCCCGCGCGAGCGTGAGATCGATCCCACGCAGCATCGGCACACCGTCGAACGCGACACGCAGACCAGTGATCTCAAGAATCTGCTCCATCTGAGGTCCCTGCCCTTGGCGCATCATCGCGGCTGCATCTGTTCAAAGCGAGCGGCATCGTTGCGGCCGCAGGACCGCGACGTCAGCGCGGCGAGGAACTCCAGGGATGGTGATCCGTCGCAAGGATCCAGACGCCGGCGGCCGATTGCACAAGATGTGCGTCCGCGTGCCCGAACCTTGCTGGTATCGATGGTGACCGCCAGGCTACCCGACCGCTCGTCAAGCATCCTCCCGATCGTGGCAACCGGCTCAGAAATTGCCTCGTTCGTACGCATCTCGAACAATGGCAGGATAGCTTCAGCGGCCAGCACCTCGCCCTCATGCCCGATCTCTGGGCGCTTCGTAACCGACAGTTGCGCCGTCAGATCGAGGCGATAGCTTGGAGCCGCGCCACCATGAACGCGACGCAGCGTCCCGGCATCCTCAAGGGCGCGGTTGTCGCGTCGGCCGGTCTGTTCGCACTGGATCGCAGGATTGCCATCGGCGATGATATTGCCGGGCGGGATCATCAGGACGATTCTCCGTTGAGGAGAGCCCCCAAACCGGGGATTGATGCAAGATCGTAGATTGGAGCCGTCCATCATTACGGTCAGGTCCGGATCAGAGCTTTGTTGGACGGTCCGAAATTGAGATCGAGCGTCAGCCCCGGCAACCACGGCACGTCGCGGCGCTTGCCGTAGAACTGTCCTGACACGTGCAGGATCACGCAAGGCGGATCGACCTCGTTGATGATTTCGAGCATCCGACGGATGATCGGCCGGCGCTGTTCCGGCTGGACGGCTTCCTGCAGCTTCTCGCCGAGGGAGAAATATTCCTCGTTCCTCCAGATTCCGATCGACTTTGGCAGGGAGCCGCTCGGACCATATTCGCGCCAGGGATGGCCGAGATGATCGAGAAACAGCGCCGTGTTGGACGTATCAAAGATGGCCCGCACCGGTTGAGCTTGAACTTGCGCGAAATTTTCCATCATCTGGATTTCGACATTCAGCCCAACAGCACGCCACATCTCGATCATGGTCTGCGCGGTGGAGACCTGATTGGGATAGTAATTGTTGAGCAGGCGATAGGTGATCTGCTCTCCATGGTAGCGCGCCGCCGCGAGCAGCTCCTTTGCTTTCTCGGGGTCATAGGCAAGCGGCGGGAATTCTTCGATATAGCCTGCGCCATAGCTCGGCAGCTGATAGCCATTCGGGATCGGAAGCCGGTTCTCCCACAGGCTTTCCACGATCAGCCTGCGATCGAGTGCAAGGCTCATCGCGCGGCGGACGCGTACATCCTTCAGAACTGGATCGGTCTGATCAAGCACGAGGGAGCGGATATTCTGCACAGCGCCGCCCACGACCTCGAGATCGGTACGCTTCTGGATGCCGTCGAACTGGTCCGGTGGAATGTCGGTCACGATATCGACCTCGCTGGCGAGCAGGCCGTTGACGCGCGCGGAGAGTTCGGGAACGATGCGGTACTCGATACCTTCGAATGGCGGCCGTCCGCCCCAATACGCATTATGCGCGGCCAACGTGACATGGATGTCGAGCTTATGATCGACCAGCTTGTACGGCCCGCTTCCGACGGGTGCCGTCATCCAGCGCTCCCACGATCCCGCCGCCGCGAAGGCGCGCTTACTGACGATCTCCGATCCCCAAGCGGCGAGCCGCTGCTCGAGCAGCGCGTCAGCGCCCTTTGCACGCACGACGATGGTGTAGGGATCGACAATTTCGACCTTCTCAAGGCGGTCAAGCGACTGCAGCGCCTCTGACATTCCGCTGCGCCCAGGTCCCAACAGGTGGTCGGGACCCAGGCTGAAGGCGACGTCTTCGGCAGTCAGCTGGGTACCGTCGTGAAAAGTTACGCCCTTACGCAAAAAAAGTCGTAGCGACTGCGCGTCGATCCGCTCCCACCTCTCAGCCAAGCTGGGCTGCAGCGTCATGTCCTGGCCGTGGTCGAAGGTGATAAGCGTATCGAAAAGCTGCGGCATGATCCGGCGAATCGCAGTGTCGGTCGCAATGACTGGATCGAATGCGCGAGGAAATCCGGACATTCCAACTCTCAGCCGGGGACGCGCCAGCTTCTGAAGGTCGCCCTCGGCAGCTCCCAGGCCCGTGCTGGCCAACATGCTTGCCGAAAGGGCGCCAGTGAGCGCTTGTCGTCGCGTCAGATTTATCGGGGTCATCACCGCCTCCGGAGTCCGCTTTAAACGATTAAGGATGCCATAGTCGTGACTTCGAGATCAGCATGAGACATGGCAGATCACAGAAATCGAACGTCTATCCCGTCTAGGCATCTCGCGAATGTGCACGACCTTAGAAACCTGCACTGCTACGGTAGAATGACATTCATCGAATAAGTCGACGTGAACTTACGAACATGCGATGATCCATGGATCTCCGGGGACGAAAACGAAGAACGAGGAAGCCGTATCTCTCAACGCAATCACTGGTTGGTGCGTAGGGTTATGGTGTGGGACCTTGCCACTGATCAAGGCCACGAACCCGATCCAAAGCCAAACCTCTTCACACGCCACTCAATCTCGCAATATGCCGCCATCGAGGCGATGTCTGGCGGAGGGAAATATATCGATGAATTTGCGAGCCGTTGCTATCGACAATGACGAGCCTCGTTGCCGATGGGCGTCAGGAACTGCTGCGCATGGTGGAATTCCGCGGCAAGATCGAGGCTGCCGGGACCCGGACTTTCTTGTCATCGCGCGGACCGAAGCCCTAATAGCAGGTCTCGGCGAGGCGGAAGCCCTGCATAGGGCCCAAGCCTATGTGGGGCCTGGCGCCGACCAGATCCTGATCCACTCGAAAAAGAAGGATCCTTGCGAGACCGAGAGTTTTTCGCGCGCCTGGATCGGATCGGCGCCGCTCGTGATCGTGCCGAACGCTTACCCGGATCTCGACGCCAAGCGGGTCAAGACGCTGCGCAATGTCCGCATGATGATCTACGGCAATTGCGGCATCCGCGCCTCCGGCACTGCCATGGAGGAGACTTTCTGCCGAATCATGGCCGACAGCGGTGTCCAGAACGTCCGCAAGGACATCCTGCCAGTGGAGGAGACCTTCAGGTTTCAGAATATGCATGAGGTTAAGGCGATCGAAGCTAGCTTCCTTCGCTGAACGCTGCGGTCCCCTCTGTCACCAGCGAGATCTTGAGACCATATTCAGCGCGTGACCTCCGCCCAGCGCTACCCTGAGCTGTCGGGGACAATCTGAGTAAAAGGCTTTTCATCTAAAACGTTGCGCGCTCGTCGAGGCGAGAGCCAGTGATCGGGACGACCATCCTCACCTTCCGCTTAGATAAACCCCTGAAGACAGCCGTCGACGATCATTGAAGTCGTGAGTCCGATCGCACGTATCGTACCAAAGAGGCCGATTTTGCGCGCGAGGTATCATTGATAGGCAGTAATCCGGCTATACACATCGAATAATGTGATGGAGCCTTCATTTTTGACAATGACCTACCGCGACAATTAGCGGACATTCAAGATGCTACCGGAGCGGAAGATGGCCGCCGAACACGATGGAGTGCCCCTCAATGCGATCCGAGTGTTTGTGACGATTGCACGAGAGGGAAGTGTAACACGCGCAGCTAGCACATTGGGAACAACACAGAGCTCGGTCAGCCGTTATCTGGCTGTGTTGCAAGACTACTTTGGTGCAGACCTCGTGGAACGGAAGGGTCGGCGCAGCGAGTTGACGGAATTCGGACGGCTTTTTGTAAACACCGTTGCCGAACCGCTTGATACAGTGTGCTTTACCGCCAAGAGAATGCGGCGCCGGAATCGACCTGACGACGCCAATCGGATTGTGGTCCGCACCTCGCTTTCCACTTTTGCCTACTCCGTTCTGATTCCGAATCTCCAGGCGTTCTCTGCTGAGATGGGCGGCGTAATCGTGGACGTGATCAGTTCATTGTCTCCGCCAACATCCTCCGACAATTTCGACGTCTTGATTACTCGTGATCTTTCCGTCGTTGAACCAGCCGACGATTGGGAGATCTACAATGAGACACTTGTATGCGTAGGGTCTCCAAATCACGTAGCGGGAAAAACGCTCTCCGTTGTTCGTTCGATGCCAATTTTGAACATCACATCTCGGCCGGATATCCTGCCCACATGGCTGAGGGCGATGAATCTCACCACAAAAGATATAAAGTCGGGAGCGCGATACGATCACAATTACCTTGCTCTACCGGCTGCCATCACGGGAAACTGCTTGCTGGTAGCGCCTGAAATCATTGTCAGCGAACTCGTGCGCGGCGGCGCGCTGCATGCGATACCAGGATCGCGGGCTCCCAGTGGCATGCAGTATCGCGCCTACGCGGTCGATCGCAGCGACAATCCTGAAATCGCTCGTGCCTTCTGCCGATGGATCGCTCGGCTCTGCAAAAAGGCCGCAATCCCGGAAGCCGCCTAATACCGCATCAACTGATAATACAAACTAGGTATATAGACACAGAGACCGCAGCCCAACGTGGCCGATCATTCAAGCGGCGAGACGAATAGTGCAAACCAATCTAGTCCTTTCCATTCATCTATAGTCCTTCCGCGGTCACTAAAACCGAAGCGAAGCAATGCCAAGGATACCAAAAGCGCAAGGATGACATCACTTAGCTTACCTGCCGGTTGTTTTCCGGTACAGCCGCGACAGATCAGAGCTTATAACTCATCGTACTTGTCTTTGCGCTTGTGACGGAGCAAAGCGCGATAACCGCCCCGGACAAGACGCAGCCCCATCTTGACCAGGCGAATGATCCGGCTGCGCAGATCGCTTGTTTTCCATCCTCGATCGGGCATGCGAAGCGCGCCGAACAGGCCTTGCGCGACTTTGCGATAGCTGTTTCCTTCCAGCCATCCATCTGCGGCACGCAGAGCAAGAATGAGCCGATGCCGGGTCTGGATTGGCAGAGCACGTGGAGACGGGCCGAGGGGACGCTGTTCGAGCGCTCGCCAGAAGCGCTGTGCCGCCTGCGATCGAATGTCGAAATCGCGGTCGAGCGGCAGGTCGACGACAATCACTGAGCGGCTCGATGGCAGTTCTCTCAGCCAAAGACGGTGTTTCGCTCCTCCGAGCGGCACGATGGCATGCCATCCATCTGGCGCCCGTCGAAGCTCGCTACCCGACAGTTTGCCGAGATCCAGGTCGTACCGTTTGGACGACTTCAAAGCGGTAGCTGGGTGGACGGACAGCACGGTCGACAGCGCCTCGGGCGCCCAGAAAATGGCTTGTTTGTCGAACGCCGTTCGCGGATCCGCGGCGAAACGAAAGCCCCCACTTCCCCCGGAAGTGATCCGTCGTCGCGTCGGATCGTTCGCTGCTGGTCAGGACCTCATAGTCTCTTTCATACGCAAGGTCGCGACGTAGACATTCCCAGGCTATGTCCTCAGTTTCTGCCGCCTTGGCGTCAGGATATGCTTGCTTTGATCTCCAGTCAGCAGCTGCCATCCTACTTTCTTCCCCGCACGTCCATGCAAGGGAATTGCAGCCCGCGATTGTGACGATTTCTGGTTGCGTCAATGCATTTGTTTGAATATTGATGTGCTCCGACGATGGAACAATCAATTTTTGCGATTAGAGCTGGACAAGGAATCACGTTCCCTTCAAGAGCATCCATTATTCACCCTTCGGCCAACCGCGTCGCAGGAGATGACGATAGCCGTGACGCGCCATCCATTTGGCCCGAGCCAAATGAGTGTCGAAAGCACGGCGCGCGCGATCCGGCTCAAGGACCGGATCAACACCGAGCACAATGCGCGCGACTTCGCGCCAATCTGCATTATCCGCCTGTGCATCGAGAAGGCGCATGTAGGTAACGACGTGCTGCTCGTCGTATGGCGTAAGCTCAGGCGCGTTGGGCGCCACATCTGCAATCTTCGGATCGGCCGACACTGCCTGGAACTCCTAACAAACTGAATAACCTCTATCCAAATCGAATCGATGGCAACCGTATTCACGGCACCTTGGTACCGCCCAATTGTTGCGATCCGCGGGAATCCCGCCGAGATTGGAGCCCACCACGGGAAACTTTGGCATCCTTGGTTGTCGATCGTTCTCCATCTGATTGCAGTTCATGTCGCTCGCAGCCTGATCAGCAGATTTGCGGTCCAGCCAGTGTGTTCACTTCTTGCCTGCGAGACCGAATCGAGGTCGTGCGATTTGCGCGACGCGTTGCGTGCTCGCTACCGGATGGCTTGGTCGCGCGGCCCGGCCGGCTGGCGAGAACTCGTTCTCAATTTCGTATGCCAGGTGTCTCGATTTGCTTGGTCGCGCAGCCAGGAAACACCGTAATCTTGGTTTGCTGGCTGTCCGTTTTGCGCCCACCAACGCCTCGCGAGCACGTTCCGCCCAGCGATCTGGATTGATATGCAGTACGATCCGAGCAACGTCTTTCCAGCCGGCGTCAGCGGCTTCGGTATCAAGAAGTTGCCAGCAGATGATGAAGTGCCGCTCGTCACGGGCAGTGAGCACTGAAGTATCCGAAGCAGGATCGGTGAGGATTGAGTGGCGGGTTCCGGTTGATCTTAAGCATGCGAGCAGATTGATGCAGTTTCCGTTCCCAACGGACACGCGACGACATTTTGTCGAGTATATCGAGGTGCAGTATATTGAGCAAGCGGCATCCTTTCCTGCATGGACCTGCGGGAGACATTCGCCACTAACTTGCGCCGTCTGCGCAATGCGAGGGGATGGTCGCAGGACGAGCTTGCCTTCGAGGCAAAGATAAGCCGGGGCTATTTGAGTGAGCTTGAAACGGGCGAGTACTACGTCAGCATAAAAATCATAGGTCGCCTTGCCGACAAGCTCGACGTTGAGCCTGCTGAGTTCTTGAAACGGCCTTCAAAGAGAGGGCGCTAGCTAGACCCACCTCGATACAGGTGTTGCTCTCAATCCATTTCTTCTGGCTACCGTAGCCGTTGAATGCTGGTCCAGGAGACGATCTCCGTCGGCGCACACGCGGCAGATTGAGCAGTTTCGGTTCTCAATGCGCATGAGACGACGTTTTGTGAAGTATATCGAGGTGCAGTATGTCGAACAACCGGCTTCCTGTCCCGCATGGATTTGCGGGAGACATTCGCCACCAATTTGCGCCGTCTGCGCAATGCGAGGAGATGGTCCCAGGACGAACTTGCCTTCGAGGCCGAGATTAGCAGGAGCTATTTGAGCAAGCTTGAAAAGGGCACGTACTACGTCAGCATCAAAATCATAGGTCGCCTTGCCGACACGCTCGACGTTGAGCCCGCTGAGTTCCTGAAACGGTCCGGAAAGAGAGGCCGCTAGGTAAACACATCTCAATACACGTCTTCCTCCTGATCTGCCCCCGAGTATTTCCTCCAGAAGGAGTTAGAGTCCGACATGAGTGTGCAGCGAGGCCGAAGTTAGAACCACTCAGAACGAAAGTTTTGGACCTCTAATCACTTTTGGCGAGTTGGTTGCGCCAGTTTTGCAGCAAAAATCGGCGGTTGATGCCGATCGCTCCATCGGAGCCGTACTTCATTATAGTATGTGCGCCAATCCTCCACTTTTTCCCGGGCGTCCGCAAGGGACAGGAGCCAATGGGCGTTGAGGCATTCGGCCCAGAAGCGTTGAAGGCCTCGATGAACGCTTGTCGGTTGGCTTGCCGGGCCGCGAGAAGTCCAGCGTGACGCCGCGCGGGTAGGCCCGCCGGTCAAGATCGCGCGACACGAACTCGCTGCCTTTGATCGACGCGGATTGTCGCCGGGAAGCCCACTTCCTTGCAGGCCCTTTCCAGCACCACCATGTCGTCGGCGCCGCGGAAGGTGAATCGTGGCGTCAGCGCCGGTGAGAATCGCGAGAAGATATCGACGATCGCAAGCACGCGAAGCTTGTGCCCTTTTGCCAACCGATCATGGACGAAGTCCATCGCCCCGGTGTCATTGGATCGCGTCGCCGGCTTGCGGTCATCGCGCAGCTTGGCCTTGACGCGGCGCTTGAGCGCTTTGTAGCGCAATTGCAGGGCACACTCGCGGTAGACGCGCCGGTCTTGTTCTGGCCTGGCGCCACCATTCACGACGCAGTAGCACGCGAACGAAGCGATAGCCGCAGCGAACGCGGAGCATGACAGATCTCCTTGATCTTCTGTTCGAGGGCGGCCCTGGCCGGAGCGACGTGGCGTGTAATGGTAGGTCGACCTGTAAAACTCTAGCGCCGCCAACCCCTGCGGATTGAAACGCTGCCATTCGTTGCGGACTTCGTCGACCGGGTTGCGCTTCCGGCCAGGCATCATAGCTTTCGGCAGATTACATCCTGCAGCATCTCCTGACAGTCCGCCAGTAGCTATTTCGTAACCGGTATGAGCCCCCACCTGGGCATCGCGCGAATGAGATGCGATACAGCCGGGCATGAACTGTCTTTGGAGGTGGGCTATGGCAGATGCCATGCTTGATGCTAGGCAGGGCACTGGACGGCGGAAGAGAAGGCCCCAATCGTGGCGGAGAGCTTCGAGGAAGAGGCCAATATTTCCGAAGTCGCTCGGCGCCATGGCGTTGTCCATGGGCTGCTGACGGTGTGGCGGCGCAAGTTCGCGACGGCAGCGCACTTTCAGGCGCACAGGCTTCGTGCCGGTCCGGAATGCCGAGATCGCGTTGTTGCCACTCCGCAGGGTCGGGTGCGATCGCTAACTGACCTATTGAGCGAACGCGGCCTCGCCCATCACGAACCGCGGCCGATCTTCGTCGGGGTCCATAACAGCGCTTGCGCGTTTCGGCGCGACACACATCGTGCGGCGTGCCGCCTCCCAGACCGGGTCCACCAAGCCAACCTTGGAGGCAAGCCGACATCGCCGCACATCTTCCGGCATTCCCTCGCCATGAAGCTTCTCCCGTCAGGCGTGGACCTCCTAACGATCCAGGCCTGGCTTGGCCACGCTCAGGTCGCCACAACCCACCGATGCGCCGCTGCGGATGTCGAGATGATGGCGCCGGAGACTCGAGAAGGCGGGCGTCTCAGGCGACCGCAGCGCGCTTCAGGCCAAATGATACCGTCCCGCAACTGCTGGCCCTGTGGCAGAGGAATCCAGCCGTGAGCCGGCGTTAGGGCGCCCCCGCCACATAATCTCGTCCGACGCATAAGAACGGGTCGAGACCAAGCGTCTCCTGCACCTTCGCAGCAAGGCCATCGTGGCCAAAGCGGAAGTCGACAGGCCGCGTCGAGATATAAATCTTCAGCTCGGCGCCGGGCACGATCATCGTGGCGCTCGCGCCGCGGGAATCACCCGAGACAGCTGCTTCCCATCTATCGCCCCGTTCGTCCGCACAACGACGTCGCCAATCGCAATCTCGAGCTCGACTGCCGGGACCTGACACTACTCTAACGGCGCCTCCACCAGCAGCGGCGTGAATGTCAACTGCGACGCCTCGCACGATGGCAATTCGCCGCTCTGGCGAAAGCAGCGTCGCCAATCGTAAGCCTGTCAGCGCGTCTCCCCTACTTGGGCGCCGCCCCAACTGAGCGGCGGGCAGCAGCTACTACGAAGGCATTTCACTCGGATTGGCGCAGCGAACTTCTATCCTCAATCCCGTATGGCTGACGGAGCGATCGCCCGGTTACTCACGCCTTGAAAGCAAGAGCGCGATGAAAAGAAGATTGCTGAAATCAAGACGACTACCTATCGCAGCTGAGGCAATTCCACGCATTGCGAATCGAGGTCAGCGGTGGGCGCAACGTCGTCCCAAGTCTCCAGTCCCAAGCATCCTAAGATAGATGATTGAGCGAATATGTAAATCGAGAGTGGATTTGCGCCTCTCTCCAAAATTGGTAGTGGCCGCCCCTTTTCCTCTGGCTGTACTCTTCAGCGTTGAGATCGACTACCGGTCCGGGACTAAAGCTCCGTAGTTTATCAGCGGCGGCGAGCTCGGACGATGGCGTGAATGGAGGTCGTGAACCTCCAGAGGCTGATACATGATGGAGAGGAGCTTATTCAAGAATCACGTCACAAGATTTGGGGCTCCACACGCATGGTCAATAAACAACCCACACCTCCAGAATTGTTTACAAATTCTGCGCGTAGCATGTCGACTGCTGGCCTGAGAAAGAGCCGGCGCTGAAGCGATGGCTCTTACGTCAGGCGTTTGCGATGGGGCTTTGCCGATTGAGCCTCGGGCATTCTCTGACGAGGCTCTCTGCTTGCCACATAGGCGACGAAGATCAACGTCTCCTGATAAGGTTCGGCGAAAGCGGACGGCTTTGCAAGCGGATCAACCAGGCACGCCGCTTCAGATGCCTTTCCCGGCCAGGGACTCCCGCGTGAAGAAAACTCGCCAAAGGATGGTCTCGCGGTTCCTAGAAAGCCGCATCACTTATACCATCAATACGCTCGAGCTGTGCGGGACCACGGCGAGCTTCAGGAATAGCGGCGATATAATCAAGTCACCCATCAATTATGTCAGGGCCCTTGTTACCTGCCGGATCCGATGATGCGTAAATCTGTCGGATTCATCGAGTTGGAAGTCCTCATCGACGGCTTGCGGCTGGCGGAAGTTCACAATGCGCGCAATCGATCTCTACACCAAAAGCCTTGTCAACAAACATGAACTCCTCGAGCGTGCCACCACTCGAATCCAGTGTACACAGGCCGCCGACAGCCCCTGGAGATCCCGAGCGGCGTTTGTTCCCAATTTTCGGAAAGCACTTTCGTTCGCATATCGACCCTTAGGGCACTCCTTTGAGATCCTATTGCGTATTCTGGATGCGCTTGCAGGTCGCGTGAGGGCCGGTCATGGCAAATGACATCCGGCCAAGTGGCGTCTCTGACTCAGACAGTGAGCACACACTGATCAATTTCGTCAAATTTGTGCTGGTCGGTATCGTCAACACAGCCTTCGGTTATGCCTTGTTTGCGCTTTTCTACCTTCTGCTCGGATCTCATCAACTTGCCATAACACTCGCGACACCATGCGGTGCTGTATTCAATTTTCATTCCACCGGAAGGCTGGTGTTTCGCAATCGAAGGCTTTCCGCACTCCTCCCATTTGTGGCTGGCTGCGCAGCCGTTTGGCTAGTCAATATTCTACTGCTCCACGAATTGACTGCTCTCGCAATATCGCCCCTTGCCGGACAACTTCTCGCCCTTCCGCTACTTGCTCTGCTCTCTTACGTGGTCAATCGCTACCTGGTATTTGGTCGGTCCCGATGAAGACGAGTTCCGATCGCGACGCAGCGCTTCAATGAAGACCCGTAGCGTTTAGCCGCAATGAGATCGATTGTCAGACCCATCGGACTCTGCGGACCTAGGCGATGGCTCCACCAGTTCTTGGAGGAGATTGCGGAGGTCAAGTGCGGTACAAGCTCCTCAAGCTGGTTCGATAGCGGACATCGCCAGAAACCTACAGAGCTACGACTTCCAATCAAGATATCTACAAGATAAGTACGCGGGACCAAAGTAAGAAAGATACTCGAGCTCACGAGGAAAGCTCCGCGAGCATGTATTCGCGGCGGATCCTCGCCCAACTCATAGGGAATTGAGAATGACGGATGATGCAGACTATAGGTGGCAGAAGCGACTTCTGAATGCTGGGCGGCTCCGCGGACAACACTTCCCTTCCTTCCATAGGGTATAACCTTGGATAAAAGTGCCATCGAGGATAGGAGCGTCATCGATAATTCGGCCGGAAGCCGCCTTGGGCAGAGTCGACCAACCTCTCTCTCTATTGTGGTACCCTGCTACAATGAAGAGGACGTTATCGCTGAGCTTATTAGAAGGTGTCGAGGGAGCGCATCTGATGTGGCCGGCGATAATTATGAAATTGTGCTCGTGGATGATGGATCCGCCGATGGAACGTGGCAGGCGATCTCAGCAGAGACCGAGCGCGGAAGCAATATCGTCGGCATCAGGCTCTCTCGGAATTTCGGGCATCAGGTTGCGCTAACGGCGGGTCTAGCAACGGCAACGGGCGAGCTGGTTCTCGTTATCGACGCGGATCTACAGGACCCTCCGGAATTGCTTTCGCCCATGATTGAGGTCCTAAAACGCGATGGTGCGGATGTCGTATATGGTCAGAGGAAAACTCGCGCCGGGGAAGGCTGGTTTAAAACGAAGTCAGCAAGCATCTTCTATCGGCTGCTCAAACGAGCGAGCAGCTTTCCGATTCCCGTCGACGCCGGCGACTTCAGGTTAATGACGAGCCGGGTCGCGCAACTTGTAGCGGAAATGCCCGAACGAGACAGGTTCATCCGAGGAATGGTGGCCTCCGTTGGCTTCAAGCAGGTAGCGTTTATGTATGATAGGGATCAGAGATTTTCCGGAGCATCCAAGTATCCATTGTCAAAGATGGTTCGTTTTGCAATAGATGCCTTGCTCAGCTATTCGTCGACGTTGTTGCGCCTATTATCGGCGAGCGCAGCCTTGCTGTTAGTGACGATCATCGCGGTCTCCGTCTACTCAATATACTCTTCGCTTTACCTTGAAATGGTCCCCGGTTGGACCAGCTTGATGATTTCGCACTTGGTCGTGTCGTTCTTCCAACTTGCCTCACTGAGCATTATCGGAGAGTATATTGGTCGCATCTATTTCAGCACGAAGAATAGGCCACTGTTTATCGTCGATCAGATCAAACGCAGCAGTTAAGTGATGGTGAGGCTATACTGGACATTGCAGGCAGCGTAGCCGGTCCCCTGACGCCGAGGTGATGCCAAAGTGCGCGTAGATTTTGAGGATGCGCCACAGAATTGGCTTACCTCCGATCTCGACCATCGGCTTGGGCCGGGGTACCCATTCGGCGTAGGCCGCAGGGTACCGCCTCAGTAGTCCAGGGTTCTCTTTATAGAACTCGAGGAGCTCGATGAGGTTTTCGATTCCGAAGTCGGTGAACTCCTGGACGCCGTCTTCTCCGATGCCATAGACCCAGATGACGCCGTCCTCGATCTCCATCTCGTGGCAATGTCCCACAACCAATCGTCATCTTCGCCGAGGCTCTTTGCGACCTGGTGACGGATCAACGTCATTCATCTCGCAGGTTTATGCCGCCCGCCGAACCATGCCGAGTTGGGTCGTTTTCCCCCAGACTTCTCGCTGACCGGCGTTTGGTCGGTTCGGCATAGTTCGTTCTGTGCCCCCGCTTTCAACAGCAGGGAACAGGAAGATGGAAGAGTACTTGGGCAGCAGCCGGCTGTACCGGCGTCTCAGAAGCGGGCCGCACGGCAGCTCGTCGAGCGCTACGCCGCTCGTCTCGTCGAAGAGAGGCTCGTTCGGCATGGCGCGTGGCGTTGCCTCAACGTGGTCGACGGGCTCCTGAGTTGGATCGCCGGCCGTCGCTACAAGCTGGCTCGATGAACAGGTCGTTGAGCGGTACCTCCGACATCGAGGCGGGAGGCAGTCTATCCAACCCGGTGACCGCGCCGCTCTCAAGCGATGGCTGTCGGTGCTGCGGGCGGAAGGCGCGATCGCGCCGTTGGTGCTACCGCCTCTCACCCCGCACGAACGGATTTTCAAGGAGTTCGATGCCTAACTACGATCAGAGCGCGGCTTGGCCCCGAGGTCCATCGTCCGCCATCTCCCGGTCATCCGCAGGTTCCTGCACGAGGTGTGCTCCGGTGGCACCGCCGCCCTGTGTAAGATCAGCCAAGAGGACGTGATCCGCTACATTGAGCGCCACGCCCAGGATTGGAGTCAGGCAAGGCGATGCGCTGGTCGTTGCGCGCCTTTCTCCGTTGCCTCCACCATCGGGGGCTGAACGCCCTTGGCGGATTGCGTTCCATCGATGTGACGATGGAAGCTCGCAACTCTGCCGGAGCTATCTGCCTGCCGCTCAGGTGCGGAAGGCTCTCGACGGTTGCGACCGAGGGACGGTGATGGGACGGCGCGACTACGCCATTCTGTTGTTGCTGGCCAAGCTCGGCCTGCGGGCCGACGAGGTCGCGACGCTCAGCCTTGATGATATCGACTGGCGCGCCAGCGAGATACTCGTTCGCGCCAAGGGCCGACAGCGCGCTCGGAGCCGATACCGCCAGACGTTGGCGCGGCCATCGTTGCATATCTCCGCAATGGCCGGCCAAAGTCGCCGTGCCGACGGTTGTTCGTCCGTACGCTCGCGCCACACGTCGGCTTTGCTTCCGGATGTGCGATCACCATGATCGCCAAGGCCGCTCTCGATCGCGTTGGAATCGAAGGTTGCGCCCACCGCGCGCCCATATCTTCCGACACAGTCTCGCGACCGAGCTTCTCCGATCTGGGCGCGACCTTGTCGGAAATCGGACAGTTGCTGCGGCACGAGAACCACGACACCACCCGGATTTACGCGAAGGTCGACCTCGATGCGTTCAGAACATTGAGCCTGCCCTGACCGGGAGGCATGCAATGACCAATCTGCGCGCCGCGCTTGATAAGTCCCTGAGCATGCGCAAGGGTTTGGATACAAGTACGAGCACCAGACCAGTCGGCTCGCTGACTTCGTCGCCTTCATGGCGAAGCGCAATGCCAGGAGCATCACGACGATGCTGGCCATGGAATGGGCAACGCTGCCGCCCGATCCTGGGCGCTGCGATTGAGCGACGTGCGCGGGTCCGCGCGCCATGTCGCCAACTTCGATCTGAGACCGGAGGTGCCGCCCGTCGGCTGCCCGGATGGAAGCGCGCCAAGCCCCATGTTTACAGCGACGCGGAGATCGCGTTGCAACAGGAGCGCTGGCTCTGCCGCCAGCGGACGGGCTGCGCCGATGGACCTACCGTGACCTGTTCGGGCTGATCGCGGTGACAGGCATGCGTATATCCGAGGCGATGGGCCTGGAGCGCGGTGACGTCGACCTCGACGCCGGCGTGCTGACGGTCCGGCTAACGAAGTTCGGCAAGTCGCGGCTCGTACCATTGCATCCGAAACGAGAACCGCGCTGCGCGACTACGCCCACTGGCGCGATGCGCGGCTCAGATCACGCTGCGGCTCGACCTTCTTCGTTGCTGAACAGGGAGGCCGCTTGCTGCACCAGTACGTTCATCGCGTCTTCCGGCGATTGTCCAGAGAGATCGGGCTGCGGCGCCCAGGTGATCGTACCGGGCCACGCGTGCATGACTTCCGTCATCGCTTCGCCATCCGGACGTTGCTCGACTGGTATCGCGAAGGCAAGGACGTCGAACAGCAACTCCCAGCGCTCGCCACTTACCTCGGCCACGCCTGCGTGCGCGATACTTGCTGGTCTCTCTCGGCCTGCCCAGAGTTGATGGAAGAAGCGGCGCAGCGTCTCGATCAGCGATTGGAGGTGACGCCATGAAGCCCGCCTGCAATGTCGCCACGTTGATCGAGCGCTTCTTCACCGAGCGCCTCATGCGCCAGCGCAATGTTAGCGGCAACACGATCGCCTCCTACAGAGACACGTTCCGGCTGCTGTTCATGTTCGCACAGGTGCGGCTGCGGAAGTCCCTATCGGCCCATACCGAGCGAGCGTCACGACAAGCGACAGGTGCACTTTCTGACGCGTCCCGAGATCGAGGCGGTTCTCGCCGCGCCCGATCGAACAACGTGGCTGGCGCCACGATCACACCTTGCTGCTGGTCGCGGCTCAAACAGGCTTACGCCTCTCAGAGCTGACTGGCCTTGACCGGGATGCCGTCCACCCCGGGTCTGGCGCACACGTACGATGCGTCGGAAAGGGCGGAAGGAGCGGACCACTCCGCTGACCACACTCTCGGTGTGTATGCTCCAGGCATGGCTCAAGGAAGCGTTGCGGAACGGAGCAACAGCGTTGTTCCCGAACGTGGAAGGGGGCCGGCTCAGTGCCGACAGCTTCCAGTCGCTGCTGGCGTGTCGCTCACAAGAGTTGCCCGTCTTTGAAGGCCAAGAGCGTGTCGCCGCACGTGCTGAGGCACAGCGCTACGATGGAACGTCCAATGCTCGGTCAGGTTGACTTGAAAGTCGACCCGGTTCTCAGATCAAGCAAATCCACTTGGTCACCGTCCGATTCTCTGGCACATCATGAAGGGATACCCACTGGCTTCTAGTTATAAGAGATGAGAAAGTCATCAAGCCCTACTAACAACTGAGCGGCTTTGGCCAAGCGCGTTCCCCATCCCGGACAGAATGACGACCTTCATTCTTACCTCCAAAAGCCGCCAGGAAACTCGCCACTGGGTGAGCTGAATTTGCTCTGTCCGCGCGTGCGAGGATCCCGCTTGTAGGGAACCCCGATCTGCTCGACCCCTAGTCCGGCGATCATACCGCGCAGGTACGGACTCGGCGCGTTCATTCTCGTCAGTGCGTCGAGGACCGCGCGATCGATCGAAGTCGCCTGCGTCCCTGGGAATGGGATACTCGCTCAATTTGTTGATTGTCCAGTAGCCAAGCTGCCGAAACAGATTTATCGTGGCGCCTTCCGCTCGCACCCAGCGAATACCTTAAACAACCCGGTGGCCCGATCGCCACAAGTCAAGGAAATCAGCAAGAAGTTCGGGCGGATCCGGGAGGTCGGCATCGATCTGCATCACGGCTTCGCCGCGCACATGCAGATACTTGGCGAGAATCGACCGCTGAAACCCGACGTTCTTGCTGAAGCGAATGGCCCTTACGCGGGAGTCCTTGCTCGCCAACTGCGAGAGCTTCGTCCAGGTCAGATCACTCGAATGGTTATCGCTGAACACGAATTCAAGTGTGCAGCGCCCGCCATCGTTTCTCCCAGACGGCAAAGTCGCTCGTACAGCGCATCGAGATTGTCGGCCTCATTGAGGACTGAAATGGCGATCGTGATCAGCGGGAGGGACGATTGTCGATCACTGTGGGTCTTGGACGGAGCTTCCTGGGTCATCAATCGACATAGACCCTTAGATATTCAGCGATCGCCGGGCACGCGTCCTTGAACTCGATGTCTCGAACGAGCGGCGACGGCGAACACACAACGTCTAAATTCTCAGGATACGCCATCGGCCGGGCGCCCAGCCGAAACTTGTCAAGGCAGCCGAAGGCTGCAAAGATATGAGTGGCAATCGCAGAGGCGGATTGGCTGTCCGTGGTTGAGATCAAACGCGCCGTTGATATCCGACTGCAGCAAGTGGATGATTGCGCTTACGTCGTCGGCGACGTGATGATACTCGCGCAATTGCGTTCCGTGAGATATCTCAAATTGCGCCTTGCGCGCAATGGCGTCGCGCATCTGTCCGAGGAAAATGTGACCGCTAGGTGGACCTCCGCCATATAGGGTATGCATCCGGATGTGGATGACTCTTCCCCATCTGGCGGAAAAGTCCTCGATAAAATCCCCTAATCGAACCTTGCTGGCCACATAGAGATTGTCGGACTGGTCCGCCCAGGAAGCATCAGCAAAGGCCAAACCGTCGGTGAACAGGCGCTCAGCTAACGCAAGATATCCGGAAAGGGGTTCGAGCACATGTTGCCACGGACGAACAGCGGTCGGCGAGCCGATTTTTGCCACTTCCCCCACTGAAAGGGCGCGCAGGATGTCGGGGATCAAGCGATCCTGGGCCCAGTCGCCACCACCGATGACGTTGCCGGCACGGGCTGTGGCCAGCGCTACCGTGTGGCCCTCATTGCGCCCCGGGGTGGAAAAGGAATCGCGGAAGGCCGAGGGATACAAGCTCGGCACAGGCCTTACTGTTGCTATAAGGATCACGTCCGCCGAGCCGATCGTTTTCACGATAGCCCCAGATCCATTCACGGTTCTCGTAGCACTTGTCAGAGGTGATGTTGAGCACGGCGCGGACCGGGTTTACCTGCCGAACAGCCTGCAACAAGTGCACCGTTCCCATGACATTGGTGCGATACGTCTCATTTGGATTGGCATAGGAATAGCGCACCAGTGGTTGTGCGGCCATGTGGATAACGATATCGAGCACAGCGCGACGAAGCGTGCCAAGCAAATGGTCGTAGTTGGTCACGTCGCCCAGAATCGACTCGATGCCAGCCCGACGCGAGCGATTTCAAAGAGGCACGGCGTCGCGGGCAGCGGGGCCATGGCTTAACCGGTCACCCGAGCGCCGAGATGTTGTAACCAAAGCGCAAGCGCGAGCCCTTGAAGCCCGTGTGCCCCGAGACGCGCTTGCCCATCCAGAAGTCGCTCACTCCTCCCACACTTTCCACGGAGCCTTGCTTTCAATCCAGAGCGCATCAAGAAATGTCTTGTCGCGCAGAGTATCCATGGGTTGCCGGAAGCCATGGCGCTGGTAGGCCGAAAGCTGTTGCTGCTCAGCCAAGGCTGCGAGCGGCTCGCGCTCCCAAACAGTGGAGTCGCCGCCACCAGGTCAATTGCTTTCGGCGAGAGCACGAAGAAGGCTACCATTGATCATCCTCCCATCACCCCGGGGCTTTTCCTTGAAAGTGGCGACGCGGTGATCAGCACGAATTTTCGAGTGCACCAAAACGGCCAGGCGGATAGGTAGCAGTTAGGGTGGCGAGCGTACCTTGGCGACGGTGGAAGGCGATCAATGCGGTTATGTCGATATCTCCCACATCATCTCCATAGGTCAAACAAAAAGCGTCGTCATCGATCAGGTAATTAGGGACTCGCTTGAGCCGACCACCAGTCATCGTCTTCTCGCCAGTATCAACCAATGTCACCTTCCGGGGTTCGGCATGGTGCCGATGAACCTCCATGCAGTTTCTTGTCATGTCAAAGGTAACATCCGACACGTGCAGGAAGTAGTTGGCAATGTATTCCTTAGTCAGATGGCCCTTGTAGCCGCAGCAGATGATGAACTCGTTGATTCCATAGTGCGAGTAGATTTTGGGGATGTGCCACAGAATCGGCTTGCTACCGATCTCGATCATGGGCTTGGGCCGAAGATGGGTTTTCTCCGAGATTCGGATTCCAAGACCACCCGCGAGGATCACAGCTTTCACTGTTGGCTCTATTTCTGGAAATCCGACCGTTGTCGCCTAGCGTCACGGCAGGATTGCTCCGCCAGCGCGGCGGGGCGTACGGGCTTCAACAGAAACTGCCTGACGGGTTTCGGATAGTCCCCTTCAAAGATGCGAGGATCCCACGTAGCAGCGACAACCCAGCTCAACTCAAGGTCAATGAAGGGGCGCTCGAACGTAGCGGCGACGACGTAGTCCGACTGCCCCGCTCCAAAGGAGGCTAAGACACTGGCTTGCTCAAGATGAAGAGGGCCGTCAGGCTCGATTAGTATCCACGCTTTGGCAAGATCGGCGCAATCCTCAAGTCCGAGCGTGCTCACCGCAACCGCACTGCTGCCCCGATATCCCCCAAACAGCCACGGTAGACCGAGCGCTCGCGTCTCGAGCACATACAGCAAGCTCGCCCCGAGGCCAGCGAGATTGACCATGGGGGCACCGCTATCAAGGCCAGCTGCACGAGCCTGGGCTATGGCCGGGGCGAGATAGTCGCGGAAGGATTGCGAGAGCACCAGCTTTCCACCGCCCCGCATTGTCATGATAGCGGTATAAGAGCGCAAATCTTTCACTTGGCCGTGCGGCTTGAGGAGGCCAGCATTGACGACAGATGCAGTCAGCAACTGTGCGAACACCATCAGGGGAACTAGGGTGACGAGGCTGCGCTCCTGTTGCGCAAGAGGGCTCAGAAAGGCAACGACCGCGAGCATCCAAAACAAGGCTGCAAACCCAGCGATGCCCCAGTAATTAACATTGGAGCCCAGTGCTTGCAGGTGCGGCAGGACTAAAAAAATCAGCGCTAGAGCGATGCTTCTGGGAGTCTGGGTGCGCAGAACCAATCCCTGATGATAGAACGTCGCGCCAAGGCATGTCAATGTCGGCACCAGGAACAACAGGTCCGCTCGGGGCTTGATGCTGATCGGATCGATCCCCAAGACGGCAATCGCTATTGTTACGATCAACACCGCAGCGAGAGACAGCGATTGGAGCAACTTGTGCGTCGCCCCGATGAACATGCTAAGCAGAAGAGCTGTCGCCACTAACACAGCGATAGCGATCCCGGATCGACTGGTGGGGAGCCGATCGATCCGAAACATGCGAGACACCTCATGCCCGCTACCCAACAGGATTTCAGTCTCAGCGGTGTTGACCATACGGCTAACCAGCCCCGTGATGCCGCCGTCAATCAAGTATGCTGTAACGATCAATAGAGCGAGAGCGACCAGCGCCGCGCCAAGCATGGGCAGCAGCGACTTTCGGCGCAAAAAGACCACATAGAGAATAACGATGAGAGCAATGGCCGCAGCGGTTGTCGGCCTGGCCATGAAGCAGCCCCAGCCGCCAACGCCAACCAGAATCCCCCCCAAGACCTGCCGCAGGCGCCCTGGCCGATCGGCTAGCAGCAAGCCGATCATCACCATCGAGATCGACTGAATATTCAGTGTATGGTAGTTCGGCGTGAGCCGCAGCCGGGTGAAAAAGGCGAGTAATGCCATACTGGCGATCCCTGCCGATAGCACCGCCGCATACGGCCAGGCCACCGTCCAGAGGCGCCGGATCACAAGAAAGCTGAGAATCCAGCCCAGCGCCATGGTAAGCGTGACGTTCGCCATACGAAGCACTGCGATGTCGCCTCCGGCCCACTTATATGGCCAGTGATAGACGAAACCAAAAAGGCTCGGTGGCATATTGATTGCGTAGGCGAATGGGTTCGCGATGGAGTTGAGGTAAAAACCTTCGTCGTTGAGACTGAGACCGTAGCTGGTGTAATATAGCAGCCAAGCGAAAAGGATCGCTGTGGTAACGGCGGACAGAGCCAGCAAAGTCCGATCCAGCAAGACTGACAATGATCTTCCAATAGTAAAGTAGTTATCTCTCAGCACAGATCGCTTCCCGCCACTCACAGACGAGGCTCATCCCAATGCATCGCGGCCTCAAGGAGCTTCTAGCTGACCTGAGCCCCGCAATCTCCTCCCAACATTGGTAGACCTGCCGCCCCGGAGCGAGATGGACATGACGCCGAGCCGGTACACGGAAGAACGAATAGGATCTTGCGGGACGCTTAGGGAGCAGCTCTAGCTCCGGCTATTTAGAGCTCACGATTCTCATCCGAGCCTGATTGTGATTCAAGCGATCGATGAGCCGATGACTGCAAACAAAGATAAGCCGTTGGCCTTGGCAAGTGAGAGAGCTTGGCCGCAGCAACAAGGGGCCTCGATGACTTGTACGCATCCGGCCAGCATCCCGGGGAGGCGCGGCGGTCTGCCGCAGCAGGCAGAAGCTGCTTTGGATAGTTGGGTCGCCTTCCAATTCCGCGGGAGCAGGTCGGCGACTCTGTTGTCTGGGCGATCTAGCGGCTTGGCCAACACGTCAGCGAGCCAAGCTTGCCGATCGACGTCGTTCATCTCGCGCGTTTCGGTCAGCGTATAGGCAGCGGCGGCACGATTGCCGCCAGCATCTGAATCGGCGAAAGTCCAATTTCTGCGTCCGACCACCACGCCGCTTAACGCTCGTTCGGCAGCGTTGTTCGAGAGGCAGACGCGGCCATCGTCCAGGAAGCCGGTGAACGCCACCCAGCAGTTGAGCAGGTAGTTGATCGCCTTTGCAGTATCGTTGCCTGATGAGAGCAAGGTCGCTGCTGGCGCATCCAGATTTCGAGATCGGCGACGATCGACCTCGACTTATCACGACGTACCGCAAGCCGCTGTTCTGGCGTTCCGCCGTTGATGGCACACTCGACCTCGAACAGAAGATCGATGCGTCGCACGGCCTCGCTGGCAATCGGCGCCTCTAATGACAACGGTCGCCACCATGTTGGCAGAGGAGAGGGCGCCGGGGTTTCAAGAGATCGGTTTGTACAGGACATTTCAACAAAAGCAGACAAAGTGACGAATGATTTACTGGCTTTCTTAATCGAACAGAAGTGCGCAGGCAGGACGGTCGCTGCTTACGGCGACTTCCAGAGGCAGTACATTGATGAACTATGCCGGGTTGAAACACGATCTGATCAGGTCTATCTGCGATCCGGCGGCATCGAAGCAGAACAGTTTCATGCCAACCAGCCATGTCCGGTCTTTGATCCAGCAGAGCTAATGGAGCGAAAGCCCAATTGGGTGGTGATCTTGCCCTGAACATCGCCGCGGAGGTGATGGAGCAGCAACAGCAGATCAGACATGGCGCGCCACGTTTGTCGTTGCACTTCCTGAACTGAAGAGTTTCTGAAATAGGTCGCGGCGGTCTGCGCGATCCTCGTCGAGGCGGGATGTGGTCTCGAGCTGTTAAGCTCGACCATTCCATTGTTGACACCGAGTGCCACCGAGTTTGCATCCAGCGGCGGTTAGATTCTTGGTGCCTTGCACCCCTTGCGTGGTGGAGCAACGGGCGATCGGTTCAGCACGTCGATGCTGCGTAGCTGATCGTTCCTTGCAGTGAGGTGGGCGGCAAGAGTCAACTATTTTGGCGTCGAATACAATCTCGGGGGCACTCCGCTCGCCAGCCAGTGGTGTCCTCGTCCAGATCGAAGGGTGAGGTTCGTTGAGCAGTTGTCGCTCAAGGGTCGGAGTTGACTTTTGGCCAACAAGACCACAGGTAGAGCGACTTTGCGAAGCAGACGTCAAACACTGCATGACGGGGGCGAATCCGGAGGTTTAGGCCTCGATCTCGGACGCTATTATCGCGCGACGCAATGATTTTCGGCACTCAACTGCCAAGGCTAGCAGTTGATCGAGGTGAGGGAAACTTGCCAAGTGTCCATTGAATAGCTTTTGGCCGCCGACTGCAATTCCAAGAGAGCATGATGCAAGATTAACGCAATCTCTTCGTCAAAGATGAACCAGCAATCTCTTCGTCAAGATGAGTAGCCAAGAGATTCCGGAATTTCGGCTCATTGAGATACGATCTGCACCAGCTGGAGGACCTTTTGATCCCCGTGGGTCATCGTGGTTTCTTGCTTGAGGTGCGTAATCGGTCACGGAACTCAATTGTGGAGCGATCGTCATCTGTAACTCTGGCGATACTCGAAGCGGAAGCTCGCGGCCACCTTGTGCACGGAGCGATCTGGTGCTGACGCTCACGTTCTACTGCAGTGTGGTGCCGCTGCTCGCCACCATGCAGATCGACAACGGCCATATTACGAGGAGGTACTGCAGCAGTACCTGCTACAGGGAGCGAACTGACATGCGCCTGCAAGATCGCGTCGCCATCGTCGTCGGCGCCGGCCAAAGCCCCGGTGAGGGCATCGGCAATGGCCGTGCCGCCGCGCTGACCTTCGCCCGCGAAGGCGCCAAGGTGCTGTGCGTCGATCACAATCTGGATTCGGCAGGGGAAACCGTCGATCTGATCGCGGCGAAGGGCGGCACCGCGGTCGCCTTCAAAGCCGACGTCGCGAGGAATGCCGACATCAAGGCGATGGTGGCCGATGCGCATGGGCGCTGGGGCAGCGTCGACATCCTGCACAACAATGTCGGCGTCAGCCACTCCGGCGGCGATGCGGAGTTGCTCGAGATAACAGAGGAAGCGTTCGATCGCTGCATGGCGATCAATCTGAAGAGCTGCATCCTCGCGGCAAAGCACGTAATCCCGATCATGCGCAAGCAGCAACGCGGCTCCATTATTAACATCTCCTCGATGGCCGCGATCACGACCTTTCCCTACGTCGCCTACAAGGCGACCAAGTCGGCGATGATCGCGTTCACCGAGCAGCTCGCCTACCAGAATGCGCAATACGGCATTCGTGCCAATGTGATCCTTCCGGGATTGATGAACACACCGATGGCGGTGGACACCCGCGCACGCGAATTCAAGAAGACCCGCGCCGAAGTGGAGGCGGAACGGGATGCCAAGGTCCCGCTGCGCCACAAAATGGGTACCGCTTGGGACGTTGCCAATGCCGCGCTATTCCTTGCGTCGGATGAAGCCAACTTCGTTACCGGGGTGTCGTTGCCGGTCGATGGCGGTTCGAGTGTGCGGCGCGGCTAAGGCAAGCGATTAACCAGGATTAACCTCGTTAAACAGCTGATGATTAACTTATGTGACGATGTGCGGTCAATCACTGTGACGACATCGCGCGTCAATAGTCGGCAAAGATTCGAATAATTCAAGTATTCCAATGATACGGCGCCTCCACACAAATCGAAATCCTGACTCGTTGTGGTCGCACCAGATGGTATCTAGCGCGCAGAAATTGAGGTGCCTGGAGCGATGAGCGAAGAATTCGAACTCAGACCCCATTAGTGGGAAAGCGCTGAAAGCGTTGCCGGCTCCCACAACGGCCCCCTTCACGGCTGAACCCGTTCGCCGTCGAGGGCCTGATCACGCTCGGCTATGTTGCGGTTACAGGGAGATTGGTTCGCCCTGACGCCTACGGGTGACCTGCCACTGAGTTTTTATCGATCAGCGGTTAGCGTCTCGGGGTTTTGTACGCTAGGTGGCGCGGTTGGAGCAACGGACGATCGGCGGAGTTGGTCGGGGTTGCGCAGCCGATTGTCCGTTGCGGTGAGGTGGGCGGCATAAGCCGCGGGGATCAGGTATTTCAGCGACGAGTGAGGCCGCCGGATATTGTAGTCGGCGACCCAGTTGGCGATCTTGGCGCTGTCATCCAGTTCGAAGAACGGGGTCTCGTTGAGCAGTTCATCGCGCATCCGGCCATTAAAACTCGATGAAGCCGTTCTGCATCAGCTTTCCCGGCGCGATAAAGTGCCAATCGATGACCGTGTCCTTGCTCCAGGCGAGCATGGCGTTGCTAGTGAACGCGGTGCCATGGTCGGACACGATCATTCCTGGCTTGCCGCGTCGCTCGACGATTGCCGTCAGTTCGCGGGCGACGCGCCGTCCTGAGAGCGGCGTCTCCGGAATGGCGCCAAGCATTCCTTAGTGACTCGTCGACGATGTTGAGAATGCGGAAGCGCCGGCCGTTAGCGACTGGTCGTGGACGAAGTCCAGCGACCAGCGCGCGTTGGGCCTCGCCTCGATCAGGATCGGGGCACGGGTCTTCCAGCTTTGCGGCGAGTCTGCCACTTGCGGACGGTGAGCCCTTCCTCGCGATAAAGCCGGTAGACCCGGTTGATCCCCGAGGGCTCTCCCTCCCGTCGCAGTAGGACGAATAGCCGGCGGTAGCCGAACCGCCGCCGCTCGTTGGCGAGATCGCCCAACTGGCCGCGCAGAGCCCGTCCGCAGGTCGGCTGGAGCAATGCGCGACCGCAGCGCGCTTGGCGGCAGGCCTACCATTTTTTAAAGCAGATCGCGAAGAGCGGCCGCGTCGAGCAGCTGCTCGGCCAGAAGCTTCTTCAGCTTCGCGTTCTCCTCTTCCAAGGCCCTCTTCGCCTCGGAAACGTCCATGCCGCCGAATTTGGCCTTCCAATTGTAGATCGTCGCTTCGGAGACCCATGCTTGCGAGCCAGGTCAGCCGTCCTAGCCTCATGCTCCTTCAATTCCGCGGCGCGATCTTTTTCGAGAGCTGTTTTGGGGGAGGAGATCCGCCCCTTGCCATTGCTTGCGAATAGGTCTCCTTGTTACCTAAGCGGATCGATGATGCGCGAATAAGCCGAAACATTGCGTTGGCAAGTCATAGATTTCTGGAAGTTCTCGGGCGCGTGCTTTGGTAAAGTCCTGTAAGCAAGAAGGTGCCCTTGAGCTTACTGCGCTTCAGCGCTCAAATCCGGTTTGCGGCCGACAGATCCTCGGCGGGTTTGCTCCGAATTTCCAAGCTGTTTCGCGCGGGCGTCGACGCTAGTGCCACTACTTGAAGCGAATTTGCCTGTCCTCGAAGCCTCGAGGCGGCCGCAGTCCGCGACAACCGCCCATGGCAAGTGACGATCAGCAAGCGGCCGTGGCCGCGAGGCCGAGCGCACATGGGCGAATTCTCGCAATTCGTGCTGGTTGGTGTCGGCGACGCGGCATCGGCTATAGTGTGTTTGGCTTTTTGTTTTGCTTGGCTCGCCAAACGTTCGCCACTGCTTGCCGAGTTGTCTTCATTTTGCTTCGTCCCCGTGGCGTGTATTTCGCCGTCGAAGACTTTCCGTACTGTCACCTCTGTGGTCGGATACGCAGCGCTCTGGCTAGACAACATCCTGCTGCTGGAATTGAAAGCGCTCGCATTATCACCGCTCGCGGGCAACTCCTCGCGCCCCCTCTGGTTCTGCGGGCTCACGCAATCAATTGCTATCTTATTTGGCAGGCCACGATGAAGGTGATTTCGATCGTAACATTTTGCTTTGATGGAGAGGCTGAACGTCAGAGGTGCCTAAGGTCCGGTTCACCTCGTCTCAGCCCGCAACGCCCGACGAGTAGACATGATCTCGACCACACAAGGCTGGCCCTGGGGCGCCAGTTTCGCAAACTTGAGTAACAGACGATAGTAGACGCTGCGGATCTCCTAACGGCCCTTCTTCAAGCATAGAGCGCGCACCTTGAACCGGACCCACCCGCGTCGTAGCAAAACGCAACTGCTTCGTTTGCTTCGAATTTCGTCGCACATCTGATGCTGATACATCTGACGCAGACGGATAGGCTAGGCTGCATGCTTTGTCACTTATCGTATTTCTTAAACAGTCGACCGGTTAAGAAGCCGCATCGGTCTAAGCTGAACTGTTGAGCGTGCGCCAGAGTGAGACTGGCGACAGGCGCAAAGGTGCTTTGAACCGGGCGTGCGGAGGTGACGGAAGTTGCGGCCGGCGGCTGAGAGGACGGCGTAGATCGCATCATTTGGCAGGGACGCTCGAAGTAGCACCGCCCGAGGTGTCCCTCGGCTTTGACAGGTAACCTTCCCGGCGGGAACTCGTGCTGCGTCCGATCGATCCGATGTGTTCGGCGGTAAACCAACCAGGATCGATCCGGTCCTTTTGCCACAGGATGTTCTTGTCGCTCACTAGGACGCCTCTCGAATGTTGGTTCGCCGATTCCTTTGCCAAGCCGGATTTTAGCGGTCCGCAGGGCCACACCAACCGACTGTCGACTTGAGGTGTCAAACGCCATCCGGAACTGCCCCCTTTGCGTCATGAAGAACTGCCCCCACCATCGGGTTCATGATGTCGGTTGAAGATTGGCTCCGCCGCTGACGGGACGGAGGGAGGCGGAGCCGACCGGAGGGCCGTCAGCGGCGGGCGGCTTGATGAGGCCGCTCTTTCGCTTGGCGCGGAGCCGGTAGCTGTCGCCGCGGATGGTCAGCACGTGGCTGTGGTGCAAGAGCCGGTCGAGGATCGCGGTGGCGACCACCGGATCGGCGAACACGGTGCCCCATTCGGCAACGCTGCGGTTCGACGTGATCAGCATGGCGCCGGTTTCGTAGCGGCGGCTGACCAGCTGGAAGAACAGATGCGCCGCATCGGGCTCCAGCGGCAGGTAGCCGAGTTCGTCGACGATCAGCAGCTTTGGCTTCGCCAGCGCGAGCAGTTTCTCGTCCAGGCGCCGCTCACCATGCGCCTTGGCGAGGCCAGCGACCAGCGTCGTCGCCGTGGTGAACTGCACCGTGTAACCGGCCAGGATCGCCTCTCGCCCGAGCGCGATCGACAAGTGCGTCTTACCGACGCCTGGCGGGCCGAGCAGCAGCACGTTCTCGCCGTTGGCGATCCAACGTGACGCGGCCAGGTCGCGGATCTGCTTCGGATCGATCGACGGCTGCGCCTCGAAGTCGAAGCCCGCAAGCTCCTTCACGGCCGGGAAGTGTGCGAGTTTCAGCGCCATCTCGATGCGGCGATGATCCTTGCGCGCGATCTCGCGCTCGCACAGCAGGATCAGCGTCTCACGCGCCGATAGGTTCGCGCGCGCCGCCTCATCGAGCAGGTTGTCGAGCTGGTCGCGGATGCCGGATAGCTGCAATCGCGCCAGCATGGCGTCGAGCCGATCGATTGGTGCTTCGGTAGCCTTCTTTGTGCGCGCCATCAGAAGCTCCCTCCGATCGCTGCTTCGTATTCGGCAAGAGGACGCAATAACGAGGGCAGTGGAGAAGGCGCCGGCACTGTCGGTGTCGCGATTACCGGTCGGCAGACCGCGCCATTGCGGCCGGCAACCCCGTCCAGGTGGGCGGAATCGACGATCCGCAGCCGGCGACCTTCCGATTGCCTGTGGACCGCAACCTCGCGCATGCCGTGGCGGATGCGCACCTCGCCGGCCGCAACGGTCACCGCCACGCGCTCGCCGATCAGCCGCCACGGCACCGAGTAGCTGTTCGTGTCGATCTCGACGGCACAATCGTTGCCGACGACGCGGGTCAGTTCGCGCAACAATCCGAACGACGGCAGCCCGCCGAGCGGCTTCAACCGGTGTGCCTCGTCACGCACAAAGCGAGCGATCGGCGCCTCGCCGGTGGTGCCATGGATACGCACGTTCGCCACCTCACGCTCCCACTCGGCGAGATGCACCTCAAATGCCTCCCAGCTCGCGAAGGAATGCCCCGCGATCGCGTTCTTCTTCACGTAGCCGACGCCATTCTCCGTCTTGCCCTTCGTGCGCGCCCGATACGGCGCGCAGGCGCGAGGACGGAAGCCCCAATGCTTTGCAAACGCGATGAGCTTGTCGTTGAACTGAACCGATCGGCTCACCGCGTCGTGGCGCACCACGAGCGCGCGTGGATTGTCCATCAGCACTTCCTCCGGCACGCCGCCGAAGGTCGTGAATGCGCTCTCGAGCCCGGCGAACCAGTGCTCTTGCTTCTCGCCCCGGAACGCACGGACATGCAGCCGCCGCGAATGCCCGAGCGTCGCCACGAACACGAATGCCTTGATCTTTACCCCGCCGATCTCGACCAGACGCTCCCCGAAGTCGATCTGCAGCTGTCGGCCTGGGGGCGTCTCGAACCGCGTCGTCGCCAGCGCCTCCGCCTTCAGCGCCTGGCGATAGGGCTGCACGGCGCGTTGCAGCGTTCGCCGGCTGATTGCTACCCCTTTCTCGGCCAACAGGTCCTGGCGCACCACATCCGCATTGCCGCGATGCCGAATGAACCTCTCGCGCAGCCAGCCTTCAAGGCCATCGAGCCGCTTCGCCCGGTCAGGCGACTTGAACGGCTTCACCCCGCCCGCCGCCACGTAGTCCTTCACCGTGTGATGGCTGCAGCCCAGCTGCCGCGCAATCCGCTTCAGACCCCACCCGCACGCCCTCAGGCGCAACATCTCCGCCACGTCATCCGGCGTCTTCATCACCTGCCCCCGTGGATCACTCCACGACGAGCCTTCCGTGATTCGTTCCTCGTTCATTCGCTCTCTCCTCGGCTATCCAGGGAGGGGGCAATTCCTCGTGACGCCGAGGGGGCAGTTTTCCATGGCGCGCGACACTTGAGGGGTCGGTCATTGACGATCCTAGCGAGGGCATCGGTGATATAGGCCAGCGGGTCCACGTGATTCAGCCCGCAGGTTTCGATCAAGGAGGCGATGACGGCCCAGTGCTGGGCACCGCCGTCCGAGCGGGGGCCATAGTACCGGGTTTCTGACATTCGAAGCCGTCATTGTCTATCCGTACAACCCGCTGGTCGGGGACGGGCCTAGTGACCGGCGACCGTGAGAACGACGGTGTTCATTATTTTGTGATGCGGCAACCACAAGTCGGTGGCGCTTCTGCTAGTGCTGCAGAAGCGACAGCGGAGCCGGCAAGCGAGCCTCAGGCCAACTGCAAAAAGGGAGCAGACAACGAGTAAGACCACGCCCCGCGCACTTGGCCCGTGCCGCTTTCCTGCACATCCGACAATCTACAGCGTATCAGCTCGTCAACAATTTCGAGAGCCAACGACGGCAATATGGCTAGGTCGCACGCGCGCGGCACCTTGGCTGAGGAAGACGTCCAGCTTTTCGATGATGATTTCGGTCGATCCGGTGGTACCAAGGGAACAAGCGGCAGGCCACTGACCTGGTGGTATCGAGTGGCCGGGCGATCACGGCGGCCGCAACGAACTCGACTGCGCGACCCAGTTCTTCGGGGCTGGGTAGAGAAGCTCCGGCGGGAGCCTGCTCGGCGATGCCGGCTCCCCACCACGCAAGCGGCGCCGATGTCGGTGGACCAAGCTGCCGAGGTCGCTCGGCTGCCCGAGGAGAACGAGCGGCTGCGGATGGAACGGGACATTACAAAAAGGTTGATCGGAGCCTTTAGCTGACCTGAGCCGCGCAGTCTACTCGCAAAGTTGGTAGAGGATTTCAGTTCGGGGCAGGCTCATTGGGAAGCCTGCACGGAGGCGAGGATGATCGACGGTGCCGGCAATACAACCCAGCGGACCAGGCGCGGTCCAAAACTATCGGCGTCAAGCAAATGTAGCCGCTGAATGGAAGATGACGACTTTGTCGGGAGATGACTGACAATGTATGGCCCCTTCCATCCACCTCTCATATGCCCTGTCCCTAATGCCACCAGCCCACCAATGCCAAGCGGCTAAGAGCGTTGAGCCTGAAGTCATCGGTGATTAGCACCATGGCCACAGTAGACAAGCGGCGCGGGCAAACACGCCGATCTCGCAATTGGTGATCTTGCCCGCCGAACCAGTGCTCCCGCGCCCAACGAGACGAACCGTTTGCTTGCAGAAATTCCGAGCTCCGGTAAAATTTGCTTTGGTAATTGCAGACAAGATACTGGGTGTATTCAATTTGGCGTGGCAGCGACTACGGTCTAGCCCGACTGTTAAGAGGCTGGCCGCCGCTTCCCGAGACACGGTCGTCATACCCAGCGCGCCGCTTGACCTGCGGATACTGCAAGCAGCGACGCACCGATCAGCGCAAAGCAGAGTAGTCTTAGTGCAGTTTGCGAACGCCCTAGCTAGCCGACGTTCGGGATGGGCTGCTTTTTGGCTTTGACGTGCGTTACACTACACTGTCCATGGACACTTACGGGCAGCTCTGCCTCGATCGTGGAGCGACAGACGACCCGATGCTGCTCACCGTAATCCCTAATCCCATAATGTTCGGTTGCGCGGTTATCCCAAATCGCGACATCGCCCTCCTTCCACGTCCAGCGCACGGTGTTTTCCGGCGCAGTGACGTGAGAATGGAACAAATCGAACAACCTCTGGCCATCATATCTCTCAACCCCAACAAAGCGCTGCAGGTAACTTCCGAGCACCAGCGTACGTTCCCCGGTCTCGGGGAGGACGCGCACGACGGGATGCTCGGTCTCATAAATCGTTCTGGTCATAATATCGTCCCAAAACTTTTTGTCGGCTTCGTTGCTTGCGGCCATTACGGCCGCGTCAAGGGCATTGCTGTGGACGGCCCAGAGTTCGTCGGCAAGTCGCTGCAGCTGTGGTGGAAGGTCGAGATAGGCGGCTGCGGTGTTTGACCAAATCGTATCCCCGCCGAATGCTGGGATCACGGCACCTCGCGTCATCGTGATTTTGGGATAAGCGTCGAAGAAGGCCAAATCGATATGCCACGCGTCGGCTCGGTGACCTGCGCAAGCGGAATCAAGCTTGAGGACCGAGGCCGTTCCTTCCGTGACACGGCCCATCGGCGGCACGAGCTTTCCTAAGCGAAGGGCAACGCGCTCCTGCTCCGCGTCATCGAGATGACCTTGGTCACGGAAAAAGATGACCTTGTGTTCGTGTAGGACACGGGTAATTGCAGAAACTGTCTGGTCCGGTAAATCGCCTGACAACTTGATATTTAGGATTTCAGCGCCAATGCGGGCTGCTCGTTTGAGAATGTCACTGCGCGGGATGACGTCGTTGATTACGGCGGTTCCACTCATAGGTGTCCTCCAAATTTGAGCTTCCTTCAGAAGCAATCCATTCAGCTGCTGTCGTTCAACTGTGCACGAACTCGGGAGCGTCGTGTCCCGCACCTGACGTTTGCCCCGAGTGCTCCAAGCAAACACCGGGCCAATCGCGAACGACGGCGCGAAGTGCTCACCCCCGAAGAGAAGCTTGCTCATCTTAGTCTCGTCACCGAGGGCAGCATCTTTAAATGAAACGTCAGTTCGGGAATTGGCAGGCGCCGTGCGACCGTCGTGGACATCGAGCCTACCCCGACCGTCGGTCTCGAGCTTTGCTATTGAGCTGGGCTTTTGCTAGCGAGGCGCACTAAACTAGAGGCGGTCTCGAAAGCGGAGAGGATGATTAGCGAACGGTATCGTGCTCATGCACATTGAGCGAAGCTTTCGAGCACAGCCGACAACTGTATACAAGCACCTGGATGCGCCCTTCGGCGAGGTCGCACATTGTTTCAAACTCAGAGCGCAATAGGCTCGCGTCGCTATAGCGTTGTGTTAGGTCGCGCTTTCTGCCCGTACGTTGTAGTTTCTCGTACGCAGAACTCGCGCGCTCGCGCGAATTGAGATCCGTTCTTTTTTCTTGTCTCATAACGTTAGATCGTAGGTTGTAGGAACTGAACGTCGACACAAGCCAGCCGAACCGATGAATTGCGCCGGACCAGCACTTTCGTCGATCGCAAGATCTCCCCGGTTGATCTTGGAGCGCGGGCATCTAATTGGGCACCATCTCCTCATGCGCGGCAGCCCATCGCCCCCCGTCTATTCCAGAGAACGAGCGAATCACAACTCGCGTCTCAACTCATCCTTCACTATTGAAGGCTTCACCATAGGCCTAAATGCCCGCATTTGTGAAAGCCCAAGCAAATCTGTAAAGCGAAAGGATTCTTTCTTCAGGAACTGGTAGGGGGACTCTCTTTTCATCGAGGTATATATTGTTGACCGAGACTGATGGTCAATTCGAGATGCTCAGAGCTCGTATAAAGCTCTCCAGAGCATGCAGCTACTTGGTGGAGGGCCGCACATTCAAGGAGCAAGTCGGACGTCACGTCCGCCAAGCAACGCATGACATACCGGAGTCTTTCATGCGCAAGTGGACTGCCTTGAGGCAAAGTACGTTAGGCGTTTCCTTTCGAGTGCTTCTTTCTGGCTGATTTTTCCAACCAAACGAGGATAGCGCGCCGTCGTTCTCAGAACCAGGCATCACGTACACCGAGCCATGCTGGATGGCCGCAAATGCCGCGACGGCACGCAGACGCCAAGTTGCCAGCATGTTCAGTAGAGGATGTGAGCTTCTCAAGATCGGCATACCCCGTTCGAGTCCTCAGCTCTGGCCAATACTCGGCGCGGTTAGCGAACTTGGGGTTTGAACAGCTACGGGATTGCTTGGCTATGTCGCCAATTTGCTGCGGTTTTGAATGCGACGGAGCAATCATGAACATGGAGTACTTGCTGCCTGCATTTAGCCCGGCAATCCTGATCATATTTGTAGGAAGGAACAGTGTGGCAACTGGATCGCCCGCGAACGAAATGGTCTTTTCGGTGGGCTCTTCGTGAACCGTGCCCAAGCGCTCAAATACGCGCGCTTCAAGAATGGCAACCGTCGACAAGCCATTATTGAGGTATTGCACGACATTGAGCTCGAATTCCCGGCCAATTCGCAAACCGCCAGCGAGAGGTCGTTCGCCTCACGTGTCGATGCAGCCAGGAAGGACTATGTTGCGGGCTTTGCGGCATCATGATGGGGAGTTGATCGTCGGTTCCATAGTCGCGCTCAGGCCCGGTTACGGCCAAGTGCAGGCGGACCGAGGGACATAACGACGCGCTCTGGTAAGCTCGGTTCACGTGACCTGATCGTTGCCGCCGTCGTTCGGCGGACGTGAAAGCAGCAACGATCGGCGCACGTCGGACAATTTGTATTAGCGCCGCTCATGGGTAAGCTTGGTCCCGCTCCCATTCTCGCGGCACATGAGATAGGCGAGTTTCACGATGCCTTTGAATGGGTCCGCTTGTGTCTATGCCTGACCATACGCTTAAAATGGATCAGCCGGACCTCGTGACCGAATTTACCGATCTCCCGTCCCCAATAATGAGCGCTGCGCAGGCCTCCATCGCGACCACACACCATGGCAACTTGGCGAAGAAGTCGAGCAATTTGCTACGCTTGAGCTAGAACGGTGCTTCCGTCTTGCCCAGCGACATGGAGCTGAGGTACGTTCTTGGTCAAATCCAAACCAATGATGTTAACTGGATGTCCTCCTTGCTGGCTTGAAACACCCGCACTTTGGGTCGATGCTGTCATGGGGCGTCCACTCCATCGGGTGCACCGCGTACTCCAACGAGGCGGGGATGTTGCGATCCCCGCCCTCAGAGACCCGGACGAGCGGATTACCCGCATCCGGTTCTTCACGCGTAAGCTTCGCTCACGAGACGGCATATTGGTGGACGATCTTGGCTGTCGGCAGCGGGTGTCGCGCGGGCATGGCCCGGAAGCGTGACCACGGCAGATTGCTGTGGCGATCTCGCCGCGCGAGCCATTTCTTCCAGATCCGCGTGAGCTGGTGGTGATACCATCTGATCCGTCGGCCGTTGCCGGAGATGCCGTAGTAGGCGCAGTGCCTCCGGATCACGCGCGACAAGTGCGCGTGCTGTTCCCGGAACGGGCGATGCAGGTTGAGCCGACACCATTCCGTCACGGAAGCCATAACGGTCTTTTGCCGTTATCTGTCGGAAGACATTCTTACCTTTCCTCGATTGATCCCATACATGGGTGAAGCCAAGGAAGTTGAATGTGGTCCCCGCCGTCGCGGGATGACGCCCACCGGGGCGTTTGAACCGGAAGTCTACGAAGCGCGTCTTGGTCGGATGGAGAAGCCCGTACCGACCGAGCCGCTTACCCAGCACATTCAGCAATCGCTTGCCGGACAGATGGTCCTCGAAGGCGATCACCGCGTCATCAGCGTATCGGACCAGTTGGCATCGCCCTTTGAGCCGCGGTCGCGCCACCTGCTCGGACCATTCATCCAGCACATAGTGCAGATAGATGTTTGCAAGCAGTGGCGAGATCACGCCGCCTTGGGACGTTCCACCAGTCGTGCGGCGCAAGCCGCCCTTTTCGAACACCCCGCCTTCAGCCACTTATCAATCATCCTCCGGACGACGCCGTCCGTGACTCGCTGATCAAGGAATCGGCGCAGGTGCGTGTGATCGATGGTGTCAAAGTATTTCGAGATGTCGACGTCCTCCACCCAGCGCAGCCCTTGCTCCATGAACCCATTACTCAGGGCATGTAGGGCATCATGGGCCGATCGTCCCGGTCGGAAGCCGTACGAGCACGACGGAAGTCAGTCTCGTAGATCGGCTCTAGCAGCAGGAGAATCGTCCGCTGTGCCACCTTGTCTTCCAATGTCGGGATGCCGAGTGGCCGTTTCGATCCCATCCGCCT
The DNA here is from genome assembly GCF_029910095.1 of Bradyrhizobium sp. ISRA464. Taxonomy (NCBI): domain Bacteria; kingdom Pseudomonadati; phylum Pseudomonadota; class Alphaproteobacteria; order Hyphomicrobiales; family Nitrobacteraceae; genus Bradyrhizobium; species Bradyrhizobium sp. ISRA464. The sequence continues at coordinate 6,498,663 of NZ_CP094526.1, forward strand.
TCGGGATGTAGTGCCGTCGCACCGGCGGCGCGATGTAACGTCCGGATTTGATGCGCGCCAGGAGCTCGCCGAGATTGGCCTCCAGGTTCGCTTCATAGTCCGTCGCCATCATGCCGTCGATGCCGGGCGCGCCATCCTTGCGCGTCAGGCGATAGGCCTCGAGCATCCATTCGCGGTCGATCAGGTGATGCAGCCAGGTCAGCACCCGCTTGGAATTCTTCCTCGCCAGATCGGCTATCCATTGTCGTTTCGTGGACAGGTTCGTGGGACTCAGCGTTCCCTCCGTGTTTCTCGTCAATGGGTCTTAACGCGTGGCGGCTCCCTTCCCTCAAGCGGGTCCCGGTGAGCCCAGCTCCCCACCTTCCTCGGTACTACGAAGCCGCTACGACTTCCCGCCGTGCGCGTCCGTCGGCTTATGTCTTCACCTCGGGATTCCACATGCCTTGATGTTTTCGTGTTCGCGTGCGCGCTCCCGATGCTCGTCAAGTCGGTCATCAGGCCTGGAGCGTTGTTGTGGCCGGTGCTCCGTGCCGGCTTTCCCATGTGGGCACAAACGGGACCTCTCAGGTTTCCTGGTGGCCCATCCCGTACCTTTGCCCTGCTCAGAGACCCCGGCCGAACCGGTCAGCCTAGCCATAGCGGCTTTCCCAGTGCTGCCCCCGGATCCAACACGGCGAAGGCTTCAGCACGACCATGATTCGAGGCTAGTCACAGGGCTTCAGTACCCGCTGTCTACGCTTCACGAGTGACGTTTCCGTCACCCATGCAAGACTCGCTTCCGGCTGGCGTGCTCCGGCTTTGCCGGGAGGGCGTCGAACCCTCTGGGTCACGTTGAAGGTTTCAGATCACATTCTTCCTCCTTTCCAGGACTTGTCCTGACGCAAGCTGATCACACTGCAGACGCAAGTTCTATGGGCTCGCAACACCTGGCCCGGCACCCATCGCGAGTGAGGCGCTGAAGCACATCGCCGCTTCTATGTGATCGAGAAGAGATCCGCGGCCGCAGCGCGGAGGAACGTCTCTCGTGCGGCAGCAGAGCCGACCACCAGCCGATCTTTCGAAGTATGATTGTGCGCGGGCTGCTTCTCATCAGACAGAAGATCAAGCTCGCCGAGGCCATCCGCTATGCCATCTCGCGCTGGCAAGGCTTAACACGCTTCATCGATGACGCCGCATCGAACTCAACAACAATACCGTCGAACGATGGATCGGCGGTATCAAGCTCAGCCGCAAGAACGCGCTGTTTGCCGGATCCGCCGGCGGTGCCGAACACTGGGCTGTCGTTGCGTCCCTAGTCGGGGACTTGTAAGCTCACGACGTCGATCCACTCGCCTATCTCACCGACGTCTCGACCAGGATCGTCAATGGGCATCCAAACCGCGACATCGACCAGCTACTGCCTTGGGCTTACCGAGGTCACGCATTCAAAGCCGTGGCCTGAGAACGACGCTCTGATGTGGGTTCGCTACCGTATTTCCGATTGTGCGTCCGAGGTCTGCTTATCTTATAAGGGCGTCGGCGCTCTTGCCGGCTACAAAGCGTCTGACGGCATTCCGTCTGCCGCGGCTCCACATCCGCCCATGCACGATGAAGGGTACCTGATTAGGCCCTCCGCACTTGCTTCGTGCGTGTTTCGGCAATTACCGGACACGGCATTTCGGTAATTCGCGGACAGCGATTTCAGTAATTCCGGGACAGGGATTCCGCTAAATCGCGGACAGTTGTGAAGGTTGGTTTTCGGGAGCGCCGTTCGGGCAAGGTTCCCTCTCAAGCTGAGTTTGAGAGGGGCAACGCCGAGATGGAAGCAAGCGAAACGGACAACCGTGAAGGACCTTCGGTCGATCCTGAGGCTAACATATGAGCAAGGCCTGTCGGTCCGGGCTATCTCGGAACGGCTGCAGATCAGCAAGACCTCGGTTGCCACCTACCTGCTGCGGGCACGCGAAGCCGGCGTAAGCTGGCTGCTGCCGCCGATTTACGAGAGCGAGGCGGCGTTAGAGCGGGCCCTGTTCCGCCGGCTCGGACGGCCGCCTCAGGACAAGAGAGCCTGAGTAGCCGCGCGTTGCGCAGGAGCTCAAGCGCAAGGGCGTGACGTTGATGCTGCTGTGGCAGGAATACCGAACGGCCCATCCCGACGGTTAAGGCTATACATGGTTCTGCGAGAAGTTTGCCGTCCACCAGCGCCGGGCGTATCCGACCTTCGGCCATCGCCGTGCGGCAGGGGCGGTCATGCAGACCGATTATGCCGGCCACACGGTGGAGGTGATCAACCGCCAACCGGCGAGATCCGTCAGGCTCAGATTTTTGTCGCGGTGCTCGGGCCTCGTCGCTGACCTTCGCTATGGCGAGCTTCGGTCAGCGACTGCCAGACTGGATTGAAGGCCAGACCCGGGCCTTTGGCGTACTTCGGCGGCGTTCCCAAAGCGATCGTCTGCGACAATCTGAAGGCCGGGGTCGTCAAGGCGTTGTGGTTCGAGCCGACGCTCAATCAAACCTTTGCCGCCGTGGCCAAGCATTGCGACACGACGATTTTGCCGACCCGCAGCCGCAAGCCGCGCGACAGGGGCAAGGTTGAAGGCGCGGTGCTGATTGTCGAGCGCTGGATTCTGGCACGGCTGCGCCACCGGCGGTTCTTCAACCTGGCCGATCTCAATAGCGCGATTGGTGAATTGCTCGAGGAGCTGAACAGCCGGCAGATGCGCCATGTCGGGAAATCCCGCCGGGAGCTGTTCGAGGAGATCGAACGTGCCGCGCTGGCGCCACTCCCCGGCGAACCATTCGAATATGCCGGAAAACGGCCAAGGTCCACCCCCGATTATCATGTCGAGGTCGACAAGACCTTTTACTCAGTGCCGCACCGGCTGACTGGTCGTCGAGTGGACGTCCGGCTTACGTATCGGGCCGTCGAGATCTTCCAGGATCATTAGCGTGTCGCCAGCCATGTGCGTCGTTCCCGGCGCGGCGGCCATGTTACGGTGAATAGCACATGCCCAAGGCCCATCAGCGTTACGCCTATATGACGCCGGCGGCCTTGATCAAGATGGCGGCGCGGATTCGCATCTGCGTCGCCACGCTGGTCGAGCGGTTGATGCGCGAGCGCCCGCATCCGAACAGGGTTATCGTTCCGCCATGGGCATCATCGCTCTGGCGCGACGCTACGAGCGCAGTCGGCTGGAAGCAGCCCGCGAGAGGGCGCTCGCCATCAACGCGATCAGCTACTCCTCCGTGAGCGCCATCCTCAAGTCCGGGCTCGACCGTGCGAGCTCTGCCACCGAACCCGTCAAAGCCACGCCCTCTCACGCCAACATCCGTGCCGGGCCTACTATCAATGAAGGAAAGGACCATCGTGATGCTGCCCCGCGCCCCTCGACCAGATGCAGGCACTCGGCCTGGCCGGAATGGCGGCCGCCTACCGGCAATTGGCCGAACAGGACAATGCCGCCGATCTCAGCCGGGAGGAGTGGCTTGGCCTGATGCTCGATCGCGAAGCCGCCACGCGTGCCGACAAACGCCTGACCAATCGCCTGGCCGCAGCAAAGCTGCGCTTCGTCGACGCCTGTATCGAAGATATCGACTTCGCGTCCCGCCGCGGGCTTGATCGGCGTAACACCCTGCAGCTGGCGCAAGGCGCCTGGCTCAAAGCCCATGAGAACTTCATCGTCACCGGCCAGACCGGTATCGGCAAAACTGGCTGGCCTGTGCCTTCGGACGTCAGGCTCGATCATTCCATCCTCTACTTGCGGATGCCACGCCTGTTCGAACACCTCGCCATGGCCCGCCTCGACGGTCGCTTCCAACGTCTGATCGACAAGCTCGCGCGTCCAGTTGCTCATCGTGGATGATTGGGGCACCCACACCCTCAATGACCAGCAGCGCCTCGATCTCCTGGAAATCTTCGAAGAGCGCTACAGGCGCAACTCCACCCTGATCACGGCCCAGCTGCCCGTTGCGCAATGGCATGACATGATCGGAGAACCCACCATCGCCGACGCCATCCTTGACCGGATCATCCACAATGCGCACCGCATCGCTCTCGAAGGCGACAGCATACCCAGCGGCTCCCCCCCAAAGTGATAGGCGACGGGGTCAGCCCTTTGCGTATTTACTCCATTTGGAGCTACCTATGAGCGTCTACATCGAGCATAGGTCAACCGAAATATTCTAGTCGCCTCGAACCGGTCGAAACTGTAACCCAACGGGAACTCTTTCATGAGAGCGCCTGCTCAGGCAATGACCACCACAGGATTCCTTCACCAAATCGTGCGCGACAGAAAGCCGGAGTCGGCTGCGGATGCCGTTGACAAACGACGTGAGCAACTTATGGTCATTATTGACCTAATTCGTTATGCTGAGGTTGAGGTGCTCGAGTTGAACCTTGAAACATCGGCCGTTCTTTTGGAAGCAGCCATCACCGATCTCACTCGATTTTTGGATTAGATTGTGGACAGCCTTAGCTTTCATGGGTGTTCGCCTCGTTGAGATGGATCTCGGTTCCCGAAGTGCGATACGACGGAATAGGCCCCGACCGTACCCGAAGCGCATTCAACAGCGTCTCGATGCGGATCTTGGATTGGTGTTGTGGGTTGCCGCCAGTGGACTGGCATCTTGATTCAGCAATGCAGACCGCTGCTGCGCCTGAGCTTGTTCCATATGCGAAGAGCCCCGCCGCTACGTGAGTCCATTGGACTCAGTCTCCCAACTTGGCGCGGCCCCGGTGTGCTGTAGCCTAGTGCAAGCGAGCGCAGGGATTGAGGTAGTCGATGGTGTCAGCTTGCATACCAGCGTTCGAATTCGATACGTCGGTATAAATCGGCGCTCCTAATCAACCGCTTCGGCATGCGCTCGGCCTTTAACAGTAGAAAAGCTCACCGGCCCTAGCTAGGAGCTCGTGGCATTCGAGAACGGGTATTCGGACGCATCGGCTCAGGGCAACCGGGTCGCAGTTTCATCCACCCCGGCGACCGCGCAATGCTGCCTCGACGGTACACATGCTACAACTTTGGCTCCTCCTTCTGCATGGCTTTCGGGCTTTGTGCCTCATCCGCACGTTTCTTAAACCGGCAGAATTCATCGCCAAGCGAAGCGTACTTCTTCGCGAATCACTCCTAAATAGAAGACGAACATGCCGCCAGCATCGCCAATGTCCCGAGTCACAAGTTCGCAATCGTAGATTGCGCATCAGATTCTCGTCGGTGTGCCAGAGATGGCGAGTGCAACAGGCGATGGCAACTTGCAGCCCTTATATTAACCGATGATGAGCGTGCCGAACTACAGTCGCTGACGATGCTTCGGAAGAGGGCAGGCGCTGGCTCTGACAGTGCGGGTCGTGCTGACCTGCGCGGAAGGCGCTCAGAACAACGAACTGGCAGCCAAGCTGGAGCTGGGCCGGTAGACCGTGGGCAAGTGGCGGCGTTTTGTAGAGCGGCGCGTGGCCGGGCTGCAGGAGGAGCCGCGTTCCGGGGCGCAGCGCGCGATTGACGATGCCCGCATCGAAGCCGTGATCGTGCAGACGCTGGAGAACTGCCCCGAGAACGCCACCCATTGAAGTTCCCGCGGCATGGCGAAGGCCAGCGGCCTGTCGGTGTCAACGGTGCAACGCATCTGGCGGGCCTTCGGGCTCCAGCCGCACCGGCTGGAGCCGTTCAAGCTCTCGACCGATCCAAACTTCGTGGCCAGGGTGCGCGACGTCGTGGATCTCTACGTCTCACCGCCGGAGCATGCCATCGTTCTGTGTGTGGATGAGAAGTCGCAAGGCCAGGCGTTGGACCGCAGTCAGCCGATGTTGCCGATGCGTCCCGATCAGCCGGCCCGAAGGAGCCATGACGACAAAAGGCACGGCACCACATCGCTGTTCGCCGCCCTCGACATCATCGCGCTCCTTACCGATAAGAAGATTAGGCGCGGTGTCTATCGCAGCGTCGTCGCCCTCAGGGCCGACATCACTTCGTTCGTCGACAGACACAACGTCGATCCCAAGCCGTTCCGATGGACCAAATCCGCCGATGACATCCTTTCATCCATCGAGCGCTTCTGCCGATACAACGCCCGGGCAGAACACGACACGATGTTGCGAACTTCCGGTCAGGACAGTAGCTCTCTAGCAACGTCGTGGCTCCCCTCCTATCCAAACGACGATCGATCGATGCAAATTCGCTGATTCCGGTCCGTCAACTTCGCTTGCAATCCAGAGGCAACGAACGCCATTCGTCCTCATTGTAGTATCAGGGCTTCCATTTTCTTTGCGTAATTCGAGCGAAATGCGCTTGGGCAAAGCTGCTACGGAATCCATCCAGAATGATATCTTTCGCCATTGGCTTCAGCTCCTCCAGTCCCCCAATGAAAGAACGGTTCACCGACTCTTTCGTTCGCTGGTAAGCGACTTGCGGATATTCCCCAAGCACGCCGGCTCTCCAAATTGCTCTCTCGACGACGTCCTGCCTCTCGGCAATCTCATTGAAGAACTTGTGCTCTAGAGCCCAGTCAGGCGGCACAACCTCACAGCCGAAGATAACATCAGACATCGCGGAACGACCAAATGATTTCCGAAGCATGTAGGCGCCGATTGGACAGGCCAGCCCCTGCTTGAGCTCCCACCCCAGTGCCTTCGTCGCGGCCGTTCCTACACGCCAGTCGCAGCAGAGTGCGATCTGGAGCCCGGCGCCTATGGCATATCCGTCAATTCCTGCGACGATGGGCTTGGTCACGCTGAGGATGGCAACGTAAAGCCCGATTGTCCGATCTATCAGATCTTCGACGCCGGCCGGGGTTTTGATTTCGCGTGCTTCGTTTAAGTCATCACCGACACCGAAGGAGCGATCCACTCCACCAGTAAGGACGATTGCCCTGATGGCCGGTTCGGCTTGCGCCCATCGACATGTCTCGACAATACCTTGCTCGAGTTCGCGGTTGAGTGGATTTAGAGGTTTCTCGCGGTTGAACTGCGCCACAAGAACGGTCCGCGCCTTATGAACATTTAGGGCTGGCATGGAAATCTCCGGTCAGGTTGGAGGAACGCCACCGCTTGGCAGCCCGTAGGCCCAAATACGATCAGGAAACGTGTAACCGAGCCCGACCATTAAGCCGGGGCCAGTCCATCACCTCTCCTGGTGCTTGGAGCCGCTCCTTCGCGTCTGAACCTTATCAGTTTTGCCATTCAATCCAACAACCAATTTCTCAACCGAGATGCAGTTACCCATTCAAAAAATCTCCTAGCAGGTGTATTGTGCTTTTCAGTTGCGCAGCACGACAAGCCACTAGGCATCGCTGGCGCTCCGGAAGAGAGATACCTGAACAGAAACGGAGAGCCGCTTTTTGCCCGCCGCAAGTACAAGTGCCTGGAGAAAGAGATCGTGCCTCATTGGACAGGCTCGCGATCGCGTCGAGCTGGATCTCTCACCCGATCGGATGGCAGTTCAGCGTGAATGGATATCAGATGCGCTACCCGCCATGCGCAGGCGCCCATGCCCGGAGTGGCCGTAGTGTTGTCTCACTCCCAGAGCTCACGGGCTTAAGGGATCTCGGCAGCCGAGCAATGGGCCGCAAATGCCGCCTTGCAGCCAAGCATCGACTGACATTGCAGGGGATCGTTTGACGGGCACATGAAGGGACGAGGGCGACTGGCCCGGTTTCCCGTGCCCGTCGTTATTTCATGAGGTGACTGATGAGCGGAATGAATCAATGCAACGGACAGGATCCGTCGACTGTCAAGAGTGTCCGGCCGATGGAGAAGGATCTCTACGAGATTGGCGAAATTCCACCATTGGGCTATGCACCGAAGCACATGTTTGCATGGGTCATACGCCGGGAGCGGCATGGAGATCCGGAGGATGCAATGAAGGTGGAGGTGATTGAGACCCCCACTGTGGGACCCGAGGATGCCCTAGTCATGATCATGGCGGCAGGGGTAGGCTACAACGGCGTCTGGGCCTCTCTGGGGCAGCCTGTTTCGCCCTTCGATCTTCATCGGCACTCCCGTCACGTCGCGGGATCGGATGCCTCCGGAATTGTTTGGTCGGTTGGAGAGCGAGTAAAGAGATGGAAGGTGGGTGACGAGGTCGTTGTCCATTGCCATCAGGACGATGGCGACGATCTCGAGTGCAACGGCGGAGATCCCATGTTGTCGCCCTCCCAGAGAATTTGGGGATATGAAACTCCGGACGGAGCTTTGGCGCAATTCGCTCGCGTACAGTCCCGTCAACTGTTGGCAAGGCCGATGCACCTCAGCTGGGAGGAGAGCGCGTGCTATATGGGCACGGTAGGCACTGCATACAGAATGCTGTTTGGCCATCACCCGCATGCCGTTCGACCAGGTCAGAACGTGCTGGTGTGGGGTGCAGCTGGTGGGTTGGGCTCGATGGCGATCCAGCTTGTATCACTGACGGGCGCCAATGCAATCGGCATTGTTTCCAATGACTCAAAGCGCCGCTATGTGATGTCATTGGGCGCAAAAGGCGTGATCAACCGTAAAGAATTTGACTGTTGGGGGCGGCTTCCGGATAGTCATGACGTGACTGCTTACAGGGAATACATGAAGGAGGTGCGCCGCTTTGGCAGAGCTATCCGGGAGATTGCAGGAGCCACCGATATTGACATTGTTTTTGAGCATCCGGGAGAGACGACATTTCCAGTGAGCTGCTACATCGTGAAACGGGGCGGAATGGTTGTGTTCTGTGGTGGGACTTCTGGCTACCACCTTACTATGGACGCTCGCTTCGTGTGGATGAGACAAAAGAGAGTACAAGGCAGCCATTTCGCAAATCCATATCAATTGTGGGAAGTGAACCGGCTTGTTCATGAGCGGCGTATCGATCCATGCCTTTCCGAAGTCTTTACCTGGGAGGAAATCCCACGCGCACACATGAAAATGTCAAGGAACGAGCACCGGCCCGGAAACATGGCTGTTCTCGTCCAGGCAAATGTGGCACAGGCCAGCTCTCAGGCTTCAGGAGTTTGACTGAGGCTCAGGTCCCGACGAAGGCTGATGCTGCCGGACAGCAATCATTCAGAGGCTAACCGGGTCCAGCAGAATGGCTGCTCGCACCTAACGAACTACATCCTTTCAAAGCGCTCTCGAAGAAGAATTAGCGAGATCGCGACCCGGTGCAGTCCCGAGGTCTCCACCGGGCAGGGCCAAACAGAGCGTTTGATCGCCATCAATTCGGGATCTGACCGACGATCCTGACGAGCCTCTCTCGATGTCAAGGCGGTATTCTCGCGACGTTCGCCCGTGAGCCAGACCCGCTTCGGATCGCCTGAACAGCTCGCCGGCGTCGCCCTGCGACTCCGATCCTGGCCAACCGACCGGAGTTACTGACCTGCGCGGACGTTGTTGAGGTTGAAAAGTTCGTTAAGCCTCATTCGCATCCCTAAGCAGAGGCAGTTGAACGAACTATCTGAGAATGCTATCGATTTTTATCTGTCAATGCGAAAAGAGCCTGAGGCCGGACCTAATCCGTGACATACAACGACCTTGACGCGAGAATTGGCGAACGCATTCGAACGCAGCGAAAGCTGGTTGGCCTGAGTCAGAAAGAGCTCGCCAGTCGATTGGACATAGTCTTTCAGCAACTGCAAAAGCACGAAAATGGCACAAGCAGAGTGCCGGCCAGTCGGCTTTACGAGATCGCTCAAGCACTGAACACGCCGATCACACATTTCTATGAAGTTGATGACAGCGTAACACAGCGGCGGAGGTCGCCACTCACGGATGTTTCCGCGATCGTCGGCGCACAAAGGGGCAAGCTGGCAAAGCAGGTTCTTGAACTTGTCACGGATTTCATGAAGATCAAGGATGAGCGTGCCCGAACGGACATTGTTTCGTTGGTCGCCAAACTTTCGAAGTCAAACGCCAAGCGTTAGAGTTGCCGTCAGACGGCTTACGAGATCAACAATTGCAGGCTGGGCCATCGCATTTCTGGCCACTGCATAGCACGCTTTTGAAATGCTGTTGTGCGGCACTGCTCGCAACACCAGCAACATGTCCCTGTTTTGCCTCGAGTGAGATGCTGCGCAAACCAGCAAGCAAGCCTTGATTGATCGATTCCTTCGTTCGGCGGAAGGTGATTCCGGGAAATTCGCCGAGGATCCGCGCGCGCGCAATAGCCGTCTCCATAAGGTCTCCTGGATCCGCGACCTCGTGAAGCAACTTGTGGTCCAGCGCCCAGGAAACCGGAACGGCCTCGCACCCGTAGACGATGCTGGACATCGCGGCCCGACCGACGAAACTCTCGAGCAGATACCCGCCGACAATACAAGCGATGCCGTGCTTCAGTTCCCACATAATCAGCTTCGTTCCGAGCACTCCAACGCGCCAGTCGCAGCATAGCGCGAGCTGAAAGCCCAGACCTATGGCATAGCCAGCAATTGCGGCAACTGTAGGTTTCTTGATGCTGAGTATCGTCGAATAAAAGTCAATCAACCGGTCGATATACGCCTCCACTGCCACACTTCCGGAAAGCTGGGCCACTTCCGTGAAATCGCCGCCAGCGCAAAAGGATCTCTCATTGCCTCCTGTCAATACCAGAGCCCGCACCTCAGGATTGTCATTTGTTTCCCGGCATATCGAGCGGACTGCAGTCTCGAGTTCCAAGCTCATCGGATTATGGGGCGTTGCGTGATTGAACCGCGCGACCAGAACCTCACCTCGTGACTCGGTTTCCAATATAGCCATGGTTTCTCCGATTGATCACGTCCATATGAAAGCCGTAGCTTAGGTCCTCCTGATGATGCACCTATAATGAGAACATGTCAATCAACAAAAACACCCATAGTAAGAGTTCAATCTTGCAAACGAGGCCATTGGGCAGCATAGTGTGAGCTAGCCGCGTCGCTGCATGCATGTGAAAACGGTGAGTTCCATGCCACTTTCCGATCCTGTCGAACGAGAAATGCTTCATCGCCGGGTAATAGAAGTGATTGGCTACCATCGTCGCGATCTCCTCTGGGATATTGAGGCCCGCCTGATCGACTCAAAAACCGGTGCGTACGCGAATCCTTGGCGTGAAGTTCTCCCTGGGCAAGCGATGCATGACATGTCACTGCGGTTGACTGTCGATACAAGCTTCAGGATACGCGCAGTCGATGCTGTCAGCGACAGTAATCCGTATCCGCCATGCTCGGAAGCAGCGGCTGCCTTTGCTCCGCTCGTGGGTCTTACGATCGAGCCTGGCTGGAAAAAGAATGTCAGGGAGCGCGTCCCTCAAAGTGCTTGCTGCACGCACCTTTACGAACTTATTGGCTCTGTCGGATCAGTCATATTCCAGACCATCTTGCCGGTCCTGCAGCAACAAGGAGCTTTCGACAGGCATCCTCGCCCAGGCCTGATCGACAGTTGCTGCGCTTACCGGAGGGGCAACGAGGTGGTAAGGCATTTATGGCCTGACTTGCCGATCAAGTAGTTGGTGATCATCAGGTACGTCGGCTGATGCCAACCTTGAGCAGTACTCAAACAATATCTGCTGCGTGAAGCTGGAAATCTTGCTCGCAAATACATCTGCCATCTAGGTATTTGCCTTAAACGAAGGCTCCTGCTGACATGCGTGGAGCACTGTTCCTGCAATAGATTTTCATGCCAGAGCGCAGAGACAAACGCCGACGTCTAATCGAGCATTGACTGCCTAACTGCCTCTTCTTCGGTTGGCCTCTCGCCCAGATAGCCTGATCAAAGTCCGACCGATATGACAGGACATCCATCGGTAATCGCGCCAGAGGAGCACACCAGCAGATCGTCGCTTGACGCGGCATGCCGAGTTCTTCCTGCCAGAATGCGCCCTCGAGGCGCGAAGAGATTTTTGGCAGGCCAAAACATCTTTCCCGGAAAAGCAGCGACTCGTATGGATCAAGCGGTGAATGCCGTTCGCGACGAACCGGTCTGCCATCATGCTGACGGCACAGATCGGCGCAAAGACGCCAGCTCTACCGTTGTTCGCAATCAACCTCCCGCGATAACGAGCTTTGATCTCCAGATTTGCATTCGCATCTCCAGTCGGATCCACGCCCTGGATTGGATATGTCAAGCTGACGCCGGTTTCGTCGATGCGAGCTCGTTTTCAGAGAGCATTGCCGTACCTATAATGCCATCCTTCATTAACTGAGCAATCGAGCACTCGGAAGCCCGAGAAGTTCCGACAGCACTTCTACATTGTGCTCTCCGACGGTAGGCGCAGCCGCGGATACGACATGGCACCTTCACGTATACGGGCTGATGGCTGCGGGTGTCGGCCAATGAATGCTCGTTCAACATCCTGCAGGAATCCTCGCGACGCAAGATGCCGACCTTTAGGAAGTTCAATCGGCAGGCTAGCCACGCCAGAAGCTATCCCTGCTGCCTGCAACTCAGACATGGCCTGATCTGCGTCCCGCGAGATCGTCCAGGCTGCAATGCCTGCTTCAATTAGGTCATCGATGTCACGGCGGTCGTGTCCCCATTGGTGGTGTAGCTCGGTAGAGCAAAGCCGTCCGCACGCGCGGCCTCCCATGGCGCCGTAGCGGGCGGGCGGCTTTGCGGTGGTCACCGGCAGTTCGCCGGTAGGGTCGGGTTGCTGATACCAACCTGATTCGAGGAACCACCGATGACCGATGAGATGATGAACCTCCGCACGCTCGTGGAGAAGACCCCTGATGCCGATCTGCTGCGCGAGATGATCGGCTTTGCCGCCCAGCGCCTGATGGAGCTGGAAGTGGAAGGCCAGACTGGGGCCGCCTATGGCGAGAAGAGCTCCGAGCGCCTGGCGCAGCGCAACGGCTACCGCGACCGGACCTGGGAGACCCGCGCCGGCACGGTCGAGCTGCGTATCCCCAAGCTGCGCAAGGGTTCCTACTTCCCCGGCTTTCTGGAGCCGCGCCGGATGGCCGAGAAGGCGCTCACCGCCGTGGTGCAGGAAGCCTATGTGCAGGGCGTCTCCACCCGCTCGGTCGACGACCTGGTGCAGGCGATGGGCATGAGCGGCATCTCCAAGAGCCAGGTCTCGCGGCTGTGCGCGGAGATCGACGACAAGGTGAAGGCGTTCCTCGCTCGCCCGATCGAGGGCGATTGGCCGTATCTGTGGATCGACGCCACCTACGTGAAGGTGCGCCAGCAGGGGCGCATCGTGTCGGTCGCGGTGATCGTCGCGGTCGGCGTCAACAGCGATGGCCGGCGCGAAGTTCTCGGTATGGACATTGGTCCCTCGGAGGCCGAGACATTCTGGACGGCGTTCCTGCGCAAGCTCGCCCGCCGCGGCCTGCGCGGCGTCAAGCTGGTCGTCTCCGACGCCCACGAGGGCATCAAGGCGACCGTCGCCAAGGTGCTCAACGCCAGTTGGCAGCGTTGCCGCGTGCACTTCATGCGCAACGCGCTGGCCCATGCCGGCAAAAGCGGACGGCGTGTCGTCTCCGCCTTCATCGCCACTGCGTTTGCCCAGGACGATGCCGAAGCCGCACGAGCGCAATGGCGAAAGGTCGCCGATCAGCTCCGCCCCAAGCTACCCAAGCTCGCCGGCTTCCTCGACGAGGCCGAGACCGATGTGCTGGCCTACATGACGTTCCCGCCGCAGCACCGCACCAAGCTGCACTCGACCAACCCGATCGAGCGCCTCAACGGCGAGATCAAGCGCCGGACCGAGGTCGTCGGCATCTTCCCCAATGAGGACGCCATCGTCCGCCTCATCGGCGCGATCCTGCTCGAACAGAATGATGAATGGGCCGTCCAGCGCGCCCGTTACATGACGCTGGAAACCATCGCGCCGTTGAGCGATGATCCAACCGTCAGTCTCCCGGCTATCGCCAGCTGACCAGTCCGGCTCTTGCCGGCGAACGCGGTGTCCCACCGCCAGTTACACCACGCTCAGGGACACGATCTGTCACGGCAGCCTTCTGCTGATTCCAACGATGGGTCCCTGCCCCAGTCCGGCCGGCCAATGAGGCGCGTGAGCTGACGCCACATGTCCGCGCCAGTAACCGCTGTCATGATCCAGTTGTCCTCACCGGCATAGCGAAGGCACCCATCCGGCACGAACTTGGGGGTGTCGATTGCCGTATCTCAGCGGTGGGACACCCTCTATCGGGTGGAGGGTGATCCACGGCGCTGCGAACGGCATCATGCAGTCTATCCGCGCCAGATCGATGAATTGCCCCTGCCCGGTGTTCCGGGCGTGAACCGGACGACCAGAACCGCAGCGCATCCGTTTAACCCGCCAACTGCATCGCCAAAGGCGGTGTGGCTCATTGTGGGCGGGCCATTGGGTCTTCCAATCACGCTCGGTAAGCCCGATCCCTGCTCGAGAGTTGAGCCATTGGCACGGCAATCGCGATGCATGCTGTCTGCACCAAACGCAGGCGTCGACATCGTGACGAGCTGCCGGTTTAGCTGTTTGAGCACATCATAACAAAGCCCGAGCCCGGGCAGTACATCAAATGAATAGTTATTGACGACGACGTCCGCTCCCACCACAAGCCGTTTGGCGAGCGCTGCGCCTTACGGCCGCGTCAAGTCCAGCGTGATACCGCGTTTGTTGCGGTTCATAACGCAAAATTGTATCGTCTTTTCGTACATCCGCCATCGATGTAAGCAAGACGCCGGTCAACACCGCGCCACCAATCGGGATATTGAATGGCCTCGATCTTGAGCACGTCAGCGCCAAGATCAGCCAATGTTCGGGTGCATAGCGGCCCCGCCCGGCCCATCGAAAGTCGATCACGCGAATTCCATGCAACGGCGGTCCCGCCGGATTCATGGGATGGGCTCTCGATCCAGCGGCGCAGCTTACATATCTCGAACTCGGGAAAGCTTCCTGCTGCGCGGGGACCGGTACCTTCCCGCCCCGACGCGGCGGAGTGACCGTAAGCCGCTGGACCGAGCCAACCGTCAGGCCATTTTCTTCGCCCAAGACGACAGGCACGATGGCGCCACGTTCACCTTTCTCGGGATCGAGGAATAGATCAGATATTTCGGGCACCGGGATGATCGGGATTTTGCGTCTGAAATTCAGGAACAAACCTTCCTTCCAGCTCTTGCGCCCGCTTCAGGCGATCTTCCCCAAGCATGAGAGCAGGATCATCAAGCAAGTCGGAAAGACCAAGCATGTCTCAAAATGCGCGCCATTGTGCTGGCGTTACCCTGGTAACACCCAACCCTCTCCTTGTCGCATAGATTCCCACCGGAAAGCCCGGCCAGAATGTCGGCCATCAAGTCTCCAACAGCCGTTGCCCACAGCTTCGCTCATAGAGCACGCTGCCGCTGATGTTGCACAGGCGCTCCTGTGATCGAGTGAACGAGCGCCCTTGTCTGCGCCAAGTCCCCGCCACTTTCGATCGGCACTCTTCTCTGGCGCGCTCTCCACAGGGAGCCACTGGAACTTCAGGGTTAACAACCCTGCAGCACCGCAGATATCGAACCGTTGTGACGGCGTGCGAAGATTCATCTTAGCCTCGCCACGATCATTTACCTCTCCGCGTCGCGATCGCTCGACTTCTTCATCTAGCGCTATCGTTGACAATCGCTGTTCCAACAATCTATATCGCCTCCACAGAAGGGCTCGATGCTGCAGGCCGCACATCCTGCTGGGCACGAATTCTTTGTTACTCATTGGAGCTAGATCAGGCGCTTGCGCCAGGACTGCAATGTGCATCGCCTCAGGCGGCGAACTCTCCTCCTGTCATGTCGATGGTGGCACCGGTGATAAAGCCTGCCATCGGCGAGGCCAGAAAGGCCGCCACGTGTGCCACTTCTTCAGCTGTTCCAAATCGCCCGACTGGAATCCGGTTGAGAGCTGCCACGTTGATCGGGGCTTCGGCTGGCCCACTCAGATCGCTGAGAACCCTGCCGGGAGCAATACAATTGACCGTGATACCATACGGCGCCAGATCTCGCGCAGCAGCGCGGGTTAGTCCGACCAGACCAGCCTTCGACGCGGCGTAGTGCGGCCCTGCGATCAGTGGCATGGTACGGCCGGCGACCGACCCCACGTTGATGATACGCCCATGACCTTTCGCAATCATTGCTGGCCCGATCAGTCTCATGAAGATGAACGGTCCGCTGAGATTGACATCGATGACCCGCATCCATTCCTCATGGGAGGTCTGCGATATCCATGGTGTATTCTGATCGAGCCGTTTGGGCGAGATGCCGGCATTGTTCACCAACACGGCAATGTCGCCCCAACGAGACCGGATGCGGTCAATGAACCCCGAAGCCACATCCTGTCGCGATACATCACCGTTTTCAGCATAGAGTCGGCCCTCCGGCCGGCCAAGGGCGTCAAGCGCCCGCTCCACGTGCTCGGCTCTCATCGAAATGAAGGCGACCTGATAGCCGTCGGTCACGAATCTGCGTACGATTTCGAATCCGATCCCTCGCGCTCCTCCGGTAACGAGCGCAACCCGCCCGTCGCTTTGATCGTTGGACTTCGCTGCTTTCATGTGTTCGGCAACTCAACAACGACATGAATTTGATTTGCACGGCGGCTGGCAGGCTACGTACGAACAGAGAGGATGCGTCTCTTACGATCCTTTCGGGTTCTCTGGAGCTTTAGGTACAGCCATCCTAGGCAGCTTCCCATCATTGGCCCGACAGCAAGAAGATGCGGAAATCCGTGGATCTTCCCGAGCGAGGCGCGTTGCTACGAAAGGCGAACCGCTCGAAACTCAGCGCGTGTGATAATCGGTGCATTCCGTCGGCCGTTGCACGTTCCATGTCTGGCGTCACGTCATCCTCGTTTCGACAGCGCCGACTTGTTCACTCTATCATCGTATCGGGAGTCGCGGATACCGTGGCGACTCCGGTTGTGCCGGCCGCGGTTTCCAAGATGCAGTCGCACAGACGTTCAATATCGTTCGCTTCGTGATCTGCCGTGATACACACGCGAACTCCCGCTTTTCCGCGAGGGACGGTCGGGAAGAAGGTTACGGAAGTATAGAAGCCGGCGTCGAGGAGCTTTCTTGATATCGCAATCGCCTTGGCTTCTTCCCCGATTTCAATCATCCTAATAGGGAAACGATTGCCTTTCTCCGCGGTCGTGACACGACGGTCAAAGATACTGATCCGCTGCGCCAGCTTCCGCTGCCGCTCGCCTAGCTCTGCAGAGCGGTGAATCTTGCACGACCCAAGCGCAGCACCAACTGCCGCCAGATTTGGCGCCACGGAAAAGGCATAGGGAATGGAGTAGCGTCGAAACAGAGCTTCATGGTTGGCTCCGCCAACCATCAACATGCCGCCCGATGCGCCGAACCCTTTTGCGAGCGATGCCGCTATGATCGTCCGGTCGCCCAGCGATTGCGGAAACTGAGAGCGAGCAAATCCTTCGCCTTGGCGTCCAAAGAGAGATATGCCATGGGCGTCATCGATAAAAAGAAAAAGCCCATATCGCTCCTGGAGTTCGCGGAGCTCCTTTATCGGCGAACTCCCACCCATGGAGTAGACACCATCGCAGACGTAGGCGACAAGCGGGTGTTCGCGACACAGGCGCTCGAGAGCATCGACATCGTTATGCGCAATGGTTTCAACTCGGGTTTCATCAGCGACGACCGGCTTGTGGTAAGCGAGCGATACATGCGCGGTCCGATCGAATACGACGACTGGTTTTCTTCCGTTCGTCAATTGGCCCGATGCGAGAAGGGGCATCGCGCCAAGATTGGCCAGCATGACCGTGGAAAATGCGAGCACGCGCGCGCAGAACATCTCGGAAAGAGTTTCTTCAAGCTCTGCCAGGAGATCGAAATTGAGCCGCGTTCGTGCGCACGACCAGTGCAGAGAGCGATGTAGCTCGATTGCTTCCATCGCGCCATCAATGACCACCGGATGATTATCGAGGCCAAGATAGGAGCAGCGCACGAAATCAGTCACTAGAGGTCGACTGTCGAGAGGACCAGTACCCAAGGCGACCATGCGCCCGCCCCTGGACCTTGCCTGGAGGGCCATAAGACCAGATGTGTGGGCAGCATCGAAATAAGGCTTGCTTTCGTTGACCACGTAAGCAGTGTTCCGAAAGCGTCCACGTTTGCGGCGACTATCCGGAACCGTCAACCCTTGCTGCTCTTGCTGCATTTAATTACCCGTTCCGATCTGCCGAAAGAACGTGCTTGACCACTCAAATGACAGCGCGCGACCACCATTCCTGACAATATCGCGCCAAATCGCAAGGTTCTGTCTCTTGCAAGCTCCGGCCGACGCAAACTAACTACGAAAGATGCACTTCGCAGCTACCTAATGGAGTAGGTTGGGATGCGGAGATGTCGCGCACGGAGCGGTGCCGGGTGACTGATCCTATCTCCATCGCGTGGCGCCGACATTCTGCTACTACAGCAGCTGGCGGCTCCCCGGTACGCATGCGACGAAGACCGCGTGATTGACGCACGCGCGCGGGCACAGTGAGTTCTATGATTGCTTGGGTGAAGGTCAGGCGGCCTGCTGACCGGCTGCTTGGCGCAGGAGTTTCCATTCCCAGGACAGCAGTTCGTGCAGACGCGATGCGGGCGAGGACGTCGGCGAGCCAGGCTTTCGGACGTCGTTGAGACGACAGGTCGTGATCATCGTCAGTGTGATGGCGGAACGGTCGGCGCCACGCTGGCTGCCGGCGAAGGTCCAGTTGCGCCTTCCCAGGGCGATGCCTCTCAATCGGTCCAATTGTTGGTCAAGCAGATCTGCCATCGTCGAGGAAGCGGGCGAAGTCGTCCCAGCGCCTTAGCATGTAGTTGATCGGCTTAAGGACCTCGGAGGAGCGTGAGAGGATTTCGCGCTCACGCAACAACCAGGCGTGCATGCCCTCGAGAAGCGGCTTGCTCTCTTCCTGGCGCACGGCGCGCCGCTCGTCGGCGCAGCGGCCGTTGATGGCGCGCTCGACCTCGAACAATGCATCAAGGCGCCTGACCGCCTCCAGCGCGATCGGAGAGGCCGGTTTGCCCTTCTTGCCTTCCCGAGCATTTTTCTCGATGTGGGCCAGTTCGAAGAAGCCCCGTCGTGCATGGGCAAAGCAAAATGCCGGCGTAGTCCGCCGCACCTTCTTCTGCGGGTCGAACAGCGGTTCGAAGCCGCTGTAACAATCGGCTTGCAGGCTACCCATGAAGGAGGCCAGATGCTTCTGGGGATGCTCGCCTCGTCGGTCGCTCGAGGCGTAATAGACCGCCGCCGGCGGCGGGCCCGGCGAAGGACCGGTCATCCCGCACATAAGTCCAGATCCGTCCGGTCGTACACTTGCCCTTCGCCAGGATACGGATGGTGGTGTCATCGCCATGAAGACGTTCGGCAGCCAGCACATGACGTTCGATCAAGTGAAAGAGCGGCATGACGGCGAAGGTCCCGTGGCCGATCTGGTCGGCCAGCGTCGACAACGACAGGTCGATCCCCTCGGCCTTGAAGCGCGCACTCTGGCGGTTGAGCGGGGATATGCATGCCGAACTCGTCGAACAGGATCGTCGCCAGCAATTGTGGGCCAATGAAGCCGCGCGACGTGGCATGGAACGGTGCGGGCGGCTGGCTGACCTTCTCGCAATCGCGGCAGGTGAACTTCTCGCGTACCGTCTCGATCAGCTTGAACCGGCGTGGGATCTCCTCCAGCGTCCTGGTCACATCCTCGCCGATCTTCGCCAGCCGCGAATCCACCGCAGCAGGCGCAGGTCGTTGGAGCCTCAATGACGACGCGCTCGCGTTCGATGTCATCCGGCCAGGGCTTGCGCACCGGCCGCTTGCGCGTGAAGGAACGGATGTTCTGCGTCTTTGCTGCTTCAGCCTGCGCGGCAAGCTCATCCTCGTTCGCCGTGGTAACGAGTTCATCGAGCTCCAACTCCAGCTCGCTGAAGCAGCCACGCCGTGCGCTCGGAGCGCAGTCCGTACAGCTCGCGTTTGAGCTTCTCGATCCGCAGCTCAAGATGCGCGATCAGCGCCTCGTTGTCCGACAGCTCCGCCCGCACACTGGCAGCCACCGCCTCGGCTCGCAGCCGCGCCTCACGCTCGGCCTGCAGCGCAGCCAGGGCACTCGCAAGGTCCGATGGAAGATCGTCCGGCTTCGATATCATGAAGCCGGTGAATCAGATCAAGCTGCAGATTCAAGCCGGAAAAACGGCTATCCCACCCGCGTCGACCGATGGGTTTCTTGAGGGTTACGCCAATCGGTCCCGGACAGCAGATAGCTCAACCGCGCCGGCGAGATCGATACCGATTCACCGGCAACCGATGGCCAGATGAACTTTCCTCTCTCGAGTCTTTTTGTGAACAAGCAGGCTCCCTCGCCATCATGCCAGATCGCCTTCACAAGATCGCTGCGGCGACCGCGGAAAACGAACAGATGACCGTTGAGCTGGTCTTTACCTCCTGCACTTGGAGTGCCAGCGACGGAAAACCTATGCGCATATCCGTGTAGCCTGTCGCGAGCCACACTCGCACATTCCTCGGTATCGCAATCATCGGCGTCCAAGCGCATCGAGGACCCGCGCCAGCGCCTCTGGATCGACGTGCTCATCCAGCCGGATGCACCGTCGGTTGCCGAGATCGATCTCTATCATTCCAGTACGCGCGGCTGCGACGGAGCGAACTCGGCCATCAACCGTAGGCAAAAGCATCGGAGTTTCCTCAGCCGATGCCGCTACGGCGGCGATCTGCGCCGGCGTAAACGATGTACAACTTGTTCCGATGTCCGCGCTTGTCGACGCCAGGTAAACACCAGGCTGGCCGCTACTTCGTTGCGACGCGCAACCTCAGTCATCTTCGCGCCCGGCGCCAATGTCTCCTCGACAATCCGTGCCCTGTGGTCCTACGACCAGCGCCGCCGCTCCAGCCCGCCCAAAACCTCGACCCGCATCGCCTGATGACCTTAAAGCTAGACTTAAGGCAACACGCTTCGCGAATTGCCACCCGTCACGTAAGACGGCTCCCGTCGGCTTTCAACTACCCACATCTTCTGGGTGACCCGGTAGCGATGAAGGCGACATCTTGCAACTTGGTCAGACGTCGCCAAACAACGATGTTTCCTGGAGGATGATCACGTGTGCGGGCGAGATAGCCGCCAAGCATGGTGATCTGCAAAAGGTAAGTTGCGAGCGTTCGGCGAAGGATGCGCGGTTTGGAACGCGCCGCATCTATGCGGTCGAGTGTTTCAATCTCCGCGGGGGTAAGGACAGTCTCGGGTCTCGCATCCGGTTGAGCGCGCGCGGACATAGTGATCCAAAAAATGCGCCAGCTGACAACCGTAATGAGAGCGAGAAGCTTCACCAGCCGCTCGGTGGTCTGCAATCTCGCGTCCTCTGCACGGCAACCAGATTCATGATCTTATGGAACATCTCGACCTTCCAGCGCAAGGCGTACCAGTCGAGCTTTTCGACGGCGGCTGCCAGATCGTCGACAGGCAAATTGGTCACGAGCTTCCAGTCGATCGGGTCACGATTCGAAGGCGGATCGACATCCAAAACATAAATATAGATGAGCGTTTGTAGCGCGTAGCGCTTTTGCTTGCCGATAGGCGGCAATGTTTTCACCGAGGCGAACTTGATCTGCAGGAAAGCAGTTTCGCCATCTTGACCGCCAGTCGCGACTCGGTGGCGGCCGGACCAAGGGACCGCGGCAACTTGAGCGAAGACGCGATGGGCCGCATTCGTCGGCGAGGGACTCGACGGTGGCTCGGCGAGCCGATTGGTCTGAACGCGCACAAGAAACCGTGCCCCGAGAACCTGCGCCAGGCAAAAAAAGTTCGTAGATATCGCTTTCGCGATCGCCAATGTGCACACAGCGCTCGGGCGAGCCCAGAAGCGCGATGGACTGACGCAAATTCTCGAGCCAGCAATAACTTTCTTTGGTCTCGATCGGCACGCGCGTTTGGTTCAGGAGCCGCCTGAGCGCAGCCGTTGCTTTGAACTTGCTGCGGGTCCATAACTTCACCGCCGACAGGCCGAGTGGAGTCCCGCTGGTGGTGACGACCAGACTCGAATGCATCAACACGCCGCACAAGTTGCAGGCGGTGGGTTGTCCGGCTTTATAGCGCCCAGCATTGATGGTCTTTGTGTAGCCGATCTTGCCGGGCGACTCGCGACTGTAGGTGAACTCGGTCGTATCCTGCAGGATCAGGACACAGGCCCTTCGCTGGCTTTGGATATACTTGTCGAGGCTGGACGATCGCGCAAAATCGCAAGGATGAGACTGGCCTGCCCGGCTCGTTTTGAGCAGGCCAGACCTCCTCATGAGGTTGTGTCTCGAAAGGTAAAACGATCACTTCCATGGAAGAGCCGTGCAGCACCGACCTTTTGGCAAATTCTCTCACCCCTCATGCTAACAGCCTGCGGGCGAGGGCTCTGTATTTCAGAACCTCCGTTGCGCCTTCGTAGATGCGAGCCATCCGTTGCTTGTCGTACCAATGCGCTAGTGGACTCTCATAGGTACAACCCGCACCGCCATGAATCTGGATGGCACGATCGATGATGCGCCAGACCATCTCCGTGCACGTAAACTTGGTGACCGCCGCTTCGACGCGGGTGTCATCACCGCGATCACCTTTCTCGGCGTACTTATACATCATCAGTCGATGCTGCTGGATTTCAATCCATGAGTCCACGATAGCGGACTGAATGGCCTGCATTTCGCTAAGCGCCCCCCCGAACAGCATTCGTTGCTTGGCTTGTTCGACCATCATCTCGTAGCAGCGCATGGCAATGCCGGTAGCCGCCGCAGCATTCCCGAATCGGGTCCAACTAAGTGCGTTTTGCGCTTCCTTGAATCCTGCGCCTTCGGTGCCGATGCGGGCAAGATCGTCCACTCTGCAATCTCTAAATATGAGCCGGTATGTAGTGATATAAGCTCCCCTGTCGATTGAGTTCGCGCCACCGAGCATCGGCACCGGGCCTTCTTCAATGAGCCCCGGGTTGCCTCTCTCCACCGCGAACATCGACAAACTGCCGAGCTTTTCTTCTGCACTTGTGATGGCCAAAACGAATACGAGGTCAGCATCCTCCAAGCCGCTAACGAAACTCTTTGAACCGTCGATGACCCATCCGCTACCGCTCCGTTTCGCACATGTGGACGTTTTTCGAGCCGGATCCGACCCCCCCTCCGGCTCAACAAACGCAAAGGCGCACCGTTTGGTATCGGAGAGGACGGGATCGAGGTAACGCGCTCTCTGCTCGTCGCGCAAATGGAGTAAGTCAGGGGGGACCTCGCCCCCGAAGAGGATGGGCGTCAGGCATTTCCGGTTTTCCTCAATAATGGCAAGTCGATCGATAAGAGAAAGGTTCGCCCCGCCAAATTCGGGCGGCAGGCTAAGCCCCCACAGGCCAGCCCTCCGGGCCGCGTCCCGTCCAGGCTCATAGTCCGCCAGAAATAGATCCTCGCCTCTGAGCTTACGCTTTTCGAGTGGCTCCTGGTGATCCTTCACGATTTTACGGACAAGCTCTACGAGTGCCCGTGTTTGTTCCTTGAACGCATACATGTACTTTTTGCCTCATTTCTCTTCGATGCAGCACGATCGAGGATCGCCGGCTGCGTGCTACCCGCAGTCCGCAATTGGGTGTTGCTGTAGCATTCCAGCTTCGTTGATACTTGCAAATAAATGCGGAGTCTGCGCCGGTCGCGATCTATCTAGATCCCTGTGGACGTCAACAGATGCCGAGCAAGCACACGATACTTGAGCACTTCGCTCGGCCCAACCCAGATGCGAGACATTCGCTGAGTATCGTACCAGTGAGCAAGTGGACTTTCATATGTGCAACCCGCGCCGCCATGAATTTGGATAGCACGGTCAATGACGCGGCCGACCATTTCCGTGCAGGTCAACTTGGTCATGCTTGCTCCAACACGGGTCTCCTCGCCGCGATCATGCTTCTCGGCGCAGGTGTACATCATCAGCCGGTTCTGTTGTATTTCGATCCATGAATCGACTATCATAGACTGGATCGCTTGCTTGTCGCTGAGCGCGCCTCCGAACAGCACGCGCCCCTTGGCATACTCTACCATCATGTCGTAGCAGCGCTGCGCAATTCCGAGGGTAGCCGCCGCATTTGCGAACCTGGTCGCGTTTAGTGCGTTCTGTGCACCTTTGAATCCGGCGCCTTCAGCGCCGATGCGCGCGATCTCGTCCACTCTGCAATCTTCAAGAATCAACTGATGCGTCGTGTACCCCCCGAGCATCGGCACTGCACGTGCAATAAGCCCCGGGTTTCCTTTCTCCACAACGAACGTCGAAATACTGGAATCTGTATTCTCGTTGGCTATGCGAGCGAAAACGAATACCCGATCGGCTTCATCGTAATCGCTGACCCAGAGTTTGGAACCGTTGATCAACCAATCTCTACCGTCGCGCTTGGCACGCGTCGAAGTATTGCGAGCCGGATCAGAACCGCCGCTCGGCTCGGTCAGCGCAAAGCATATCGCAGTAGCATCAGACAGAAACGGGTCGAGGTATCGCGCCTTCTGCTCGCCCTCAAGGTGCAGCAGGTCAGGCAACGCGTCGCCCCCAAAACGGATCGGTGTTAGGCTTTTCCTGTTTTCTTCAATTACAGCCAGTCGATCCACGAGACAAAGCTCCGCGCCACCTAGATTGCGTGGTAGGCTTAGTCCCCACAGTCCACACTTTCGAGCCGCTTCCCGTCCAGGCTGAAAGTCAGCAGAGGTCAGCTTCTCACCTCTGAGTCTGCGCGCCTCCAGCGGCGCTTGGTGATCCTTGACTATCCGCCGAACCAGTTCGACCAGAGCCTGTGTTTCTTGCTTAAATCCATACATATCGTCTCTCGTTTCCTATCTGCTATCCTGGCTAATCAAAGTGGAAGCTGCCCGCACTTCAGTTCCTGCCGTTCTGTTATGACCGAGCGACCGCCACTCACTCTATGCCGCGGCATCTCCCGACGTGGGATGCTCTGGCATGAACGACTGTCAGACTGTTGCTGTGATCGGTCAATCTACCGACGCGGGTAGGCCGAACGCATTTTTCTGTTCCTATGATTCGTCCATCTCTCGGTATGCTTGTGGCGCCAACGTTCAAGGGAATGGCAGCATGCTCCGATACGATGATTATCACGTCAGGCCGGATCATTTGTGCGCTGGTACCGATGCTGGCAGATAGCCAGAGCCACAAACTGGCGTCATGGATCGCGACGACGAGCAGCCCCCGGATTCATCCGGACGTTGCCACTCTCCAGTTTAGTGGTTGACATTAGCAATCACGCGAGATTGATCGCGGGACGCGACGTTCGCCATACATTCGTGCACGGCCTTTTACCTAACGACCGACATTGCCAAGGTAGAGCCGCCGACTGGCTACTTCGATCGGCGCCATCGATTTATAGATAACGCTTCCAACGACTCGATAGCGTGCGCAGCGCGTCGACCAGCGTCAGTGGAGACAGTCATCGCGTTCATACCGGGTCACAATCTCATGCGTCACTGCCCCCCCGCGCTCAAGCCAGAATGTTCTCCTAGATGAAGATCGAGTGTGGATGTGGTGAACGACAATGTCCATCGTGAGCGTACTCACGCCACATCGGGCCTATGAGCTTCTTGGTGCCTTCTATGAGATCCCGAGCGCATTGCGGCCAGCATTCGTTTGGCGCGCACAGGCTGAGAGTAGTTTTGACCGGATCTCGCGCTAGAACTACGCGATCTCGCGGCGCCACGCCTTCCAGTTCCACAGATCTTAGAATATCAGAAAACGCCCTCGCCAGAAAGACGGACCAAGAAGGCTTGCAGCCTCCCCACGAACGGCCAGCGAATGACAAATTTCGAACATTGGACAAGACGCTAACAGTTGAGTTAGCCGTCCCTTTTTGCGGACAGAATTGCCCACACGTGTCCTTAGATAAGTACCAGCTTGAGCCGCATTGCGTTCATGCCGGCCCGGACCAGCGGTGCTGGAACGGCCTGCGATTGCATCGACGTTCCTCAAGTTTGCAAGTTCCGGTAGCACGCCTTTGAGCCGACAAATGCGACGACAGCCGCACGCGGAATGCGCTTATGAGCTCTGGCAACTGCGTAGAAGCCGACGTTAAGGTGTGCGAAATCACTTATTGGAGTGTCCGTGTTGATATCGCGGCACATCGGCCCACTCGCGCCCACCCTATGCTGGGTTGTCCCGGAATAATGGCTGGCAGCGATATAGGGCTTCGTCCGGACAGACTATCTTGGCCGATCTGAGTGTCAGCGCGAAGCACACCCATTCTAGGTAAGGAAACGCGAGCAGCCATATTCGGAGCCAAGCGCAGCGGGTGGTTGACGTACGAAGTCAAATCTCTCCTGCGATCCGGGTGTGCCGCCGGCAGCCATGACATCGGAGAGATCGACTTTTCGTAACTGAGATACTGTATGGATAACAGCACACTGGTAAGATACGGATTTCGACGAGATCAAGCGGATGAATGACTATACGGGCCGCCATCGCGCTCGACCCGAGCTGGCATGGACATCACGCCCGGCCGCGCAGTCGCCGTCTGCGGTCGGCGTTTCGCTTTATAACTCGTGTAAAGCAGGGGACCGCCACACGAGCTCGAGCCGGCGATTGCAAGTGAACCATCCAGTTGACGTCGAAATCGGTGCAATCAGCTATGAGGACCGTCGGTCGAGTGGCGGCTACCGAGGCCCCGACATCACGACCAAGCCCGGTGGCTCCCAACAGCACGATTCTGGGCTTATAGATATTTATGAGTTCGGTCAGCGTCTTGACGCAAAATTCATTTGGCATACCCGCCAGCACATAGTTGGCCACGAGGTCGGCTAGGTCCGCCTCGTAGCAGAACACATCGAGCGCGATGTTGCTTGTGACATCGCCTTCCTGGCCGGTTACGACAGCCTCGAGGTCGGCCTGCAGTTTGTCGGCAATCTTGCGTCCATGGCCTACAACGACACAGGATGTATTCGACCCTGCTGCTGCTCGACAAGGACCCAGATCTGATTGTAAGCGTGAAAGCGTTCCGCCCATCTTTTCCTTTGGGCGGCGCGATGGCCTCCGGGTGAAGTGCGGATCTTAGCAACTTTGTTCATGTCTTGAACTCTGCTCGTTCAGGCGCGCCAGCGCTTATCGACGAATGTCTGGCTTAACCCGGCATTTAGGCTTTGTTAGCGCCGCCTCCTCATCGAATCTAGGAAACGGGGCCGGCCGTGCCCCTAGAGAATAGTGCTTGTCACGTCGCCCGATCCACCCAATCAACCATATACAAACATCTCGTCGTCCAGATTGATCGCCGGAATCGCATCTTTCTCCGTCCAGTAATCTTGACTGTGCTGCCATTCGGATCGGTCAGCGCGTTTGGGAAACAGGTGCATGTTACGCATCAGGTAGCCAGGATTAAATATATTCGGGTCAATCCAGGGTAAGAGACGCATGCTGTGGTCTTCGGGACGCATTGCAACTTCCACTCTCTTGGCCCGCTTCTCCGTCATGTGTTTGAGTAGGCGGCAGACGAACTCAGCAACGAGGTCTACACGCAATGTCCAGCTGGCACGGAAGTATCCGAATACCCATACCATATTCGGAACGCCGGTAAACATCATCCCGCGATAGGTGACCGTCTCAGCGAATTGCAGCGGCTTGCCATCAATCGCGAAATCGATATCGCCGAGCACGCAAAGATTGAAGCCAGTCGCAGTGACAATGATGTCTGCTTTGAGTGTCCTACCCGATTTCAATAGAATGCCTTGCTTAGTA
The DNA here is from genome assembly GCF_029910095.1 of Bradyrhizobium sp. ISRA464. NCBI lineage: Bacteria > Pseudomonadati > Pseudomonadota > Alphaproteobacteria > Hyphomicrobiales > Nitrobacteraceae > Bradyrhizobium > Bradyrhizobium sp. ISRA464. Next base: position 6,526,247 of record NZ_CP094526.1, read on the forward strand.
AAGCGCTCGATCTCGTCGGTGACGACAGATGCCTTCCCATTCTTGATACCCAAGAACATGTCGGCATCTGGCACGAAAGCCAGACGCTGCTGCATCGGGTTATACCGCGGGGTGAAGTGGGTGGCGACGTCATACTCTGGCCCTAGCACGGCGGCAATCTGGCTGATCAGCTCCTTCTTCACTTGCTCCGGTTCGGTCAGGCAGCGTCTGCTGAACGCATACTGCTCGAATAGCTTCTTGCGTCGGACTATCTCATGGATCCACGCTTCATCAATCTGGAGCCGGCGCAGTTCTTCCGCGAGTTCGATTGCGTTGCGCCCGATCCAGAAGTATGTAGGCGAGCGCTGCAGCATCGTTACGTGGGCGCACCGATCTGCCAGGTTCGGGATCAAGGTTGCTGCGGTGGCGCCGGACCCGATCACGATCACCTGCTTGCTCGAAACATTCAGATTATCCGGCCAATGTTGCGGATGCACGACGGGCCCGGCAAAATCCTTCAGACCGGGCCAATCGGGCGTATAGCCTTCCGAATGGCGATAATAGCCTTGGCACATCCACAAGAAACTCGCGGTAAAAGTCGCACGTTCAGTGTTATCGGCGATCCCCACCTCGAGCGTCCAGAGGTTTGTCTCGCTCGACCAGTACGCCGACAGGACGCGGTGCTTGTAACGAATGTGCCTCGCTAAACTATTCTCCTCGATCACTTCATTCATGTAGGACAGAATTTCGGCAGCCGTCGCGATCGGCGGACCGACCCAAGGTTTGAAGCTATAGCCGAACGTGTGAAGATCACTGTCGGAGCGGATGCCGGGATACTTGTGCGTGATCCATGTGCCGCCGAAGCTCTCCTGCTCATCGAGGATAACAAACCTGGTTCCGGGAAGCTGCCTCCTCAGGTGATACGCAGAGCCAATCCCGGAAATACCAGCGCCGACTATCAGTACGTCGAAATGTTCGGTGGCGGGGGACACTGAACGGGTGGCTCTCGCGGTTTCGACGTTCATCTGAGCGTTCTCTGTGTTCATTACTCGCCTCTTTTGCGTGCGCCTCGGGCGCTCTCGGCCCTGGGTTGCTCATCGTAGGTCTCGATCTACCTCAGCCGGGCTCGCATCATCGGGCGGCGATCGATATCTTTTCGCACGCAACGCTGCGTGCCTGCTCTCTGTCACTTCAGGATCGGCCTCGTTCAGGACATCTTGATAACGGCAGTTTGTTAGCGCTGGCGGCAGCGGTCATGACAAGCCCGTTTTGTGATTAGCTCGTGCTATTCTGAGCAAGCGGCATGCCACGCTCGGATTCCTCCCAACCTTCTAAGCAATAGATAGTTTTCGTCACGTCGCATTGTCGTAAAGGCAACGCTTCAGTTCGACTCTGAACACTTTGCTGGAATCAACTTGGCCTGTCGCGCGAATGGATGATGAATCTGCTGTCAAGTAGCTCCATCTGTCGTACCTGCCTGCGGACTTTGCGGTCAGCTCGCGCGGGCACAATCGTGGACCACACTAAGAATGCAGAGCTGTCGGTGAGCTGATGCGAGCGAAGTCGAGCGACCAGTGATGGTTTGGTGTTGTCGGGCATTCGGGGTCTGATCGCGCACCAGGGGCCGCCACGGCCACGCACCGCGAGCCTCCAGTAGAATCGGACCGGGCTGTTATTGTCGACTAGGTGTGAGCTTTCAGGAGGTTGTCCATCTGGTCTGAAGCAAGGAAGCTGAGGTTGCGACGCTTCAGGGTTCCCCGGAGAGACCAGATGAACGTCCACAAGAATGCGCCTCTGACACCGAAAGGTCGAGAGGCGATGGTGCGGAGCGTGATCGAGGGCGGTCTGACGCAGGCGGCAGCCGCGCTCCAATTCAATGTCACAGCGAACGCGGTCGCCAGATGAGTCGGGCGCTTCCGCGCAGAAGGCGTCGATGGTTGCAGGATCGGTCCTCGCGGCCGCATTCCTTGCCAAGCCAAACCCCCGCAGCCACATGCGCCGCGGTCGAGACGTTCCGCCGGCAGCGCCAAACGGGCAAGCAGATCGCGCTCGAAGTTGGCATCTCGCCAGCAACCGTCAGCCGGATCCTGCGCCGGCTCGGTCTGAACCGGCTGGCTGCTCTGGAGCCGGCCGAGGCGATCCGGCGCTATGAGCGCGACCGTCCCGGAGCTCGGAAGCTGAGAAGCCAAGACCAGCCGTCCCGTCCATAGCCAACCCACAGCTTCCGCTCTTGTTCATATACAGCTGCTTACAGCTCGTTGACTAAACCGATTAAGGGGTCGCTTAAGACCAAGATTCTCTCTCAATGTTTGTCCGGAATATTTAGACCTGAACCTTCCTCGTCGGCGTAATTCTGGAACGACGAGCTCAACAAAATCCTTCAGACCGCTAGGGACGATCGCTGGCAGTATGTTAAAACCGTCAGCCGCACGTTGATCGAACATATCCACCATGCTATCGGCAACCTCGTCCGGTGTTCCAGCGACCATGAAGTGGCCTTGGCTATCCGCTATGAAGCGGATGAGATGCCTCCAAGTCCATTTCTGGCGGACGGCGAGGTCTACGAGCGACTTCTGACGACTCTGGAACAAATTCGTCTGCGGTAAGGCGTCAGGCACGAATGAGTCCAGATCCATTGAACGGAGGTCGACCACCAGTCCCAGCCAACGATTGGCCACTCCTGTCAGAACGTCTATGTGCGCACGAGAATGTAGCCCTTCTAGTTTTGCGGAAGCTTCTTCCTTTGTCCTCCCAACAATCGGGACAATGCCCGGCATGACTAGGACCTGATCATCCTCGCGCCCCAGTGCGCGAGCCTTCCCTTTGAGGGTTGCGTAGTATCTTTTACCGTCCTCTAAAGAAGACACCGCGGTGAACACGACCTCGCCGAATTCAGCTGCGAAATCTATTCCGGCCTCGGATGCGCCAGCTTGAACTAAAACGGGATACCCTTGCGGCGGCCTCGCGATATTAAGCGGACCTCTCACTGACAAGTAAGCTCCTTGGTGATTGAGCAAATGCAGCTTCGTAGTGTCAGCGTAAATCCCACTATCCTTATCGCGAAGGAACGCGTCATCCTCCCATGTATCCCAAAGACCCTTGACAGTCTCTACGAACTCCTTTGCTCGAGCATAGCGCGCGTCGTGATCTGGAAGTTCGCTTTCACCGAAATTGGCCGCTTCAAACTTGTATCCCGAGGTAACGATGTTCCAAGCCGCACGTCCACGTGACATGTGGTCAAGTGAGGCAAACATGCGTGCCAGATGATAAGGTTGGTGGTACGTCGTCGTCGCTGTCGCGACGAGACCGATGTTTTTTGTTCTCGATGAAAGCGCTGACAGGAGTGTAATTGGCTCGAATCCATCATTTCGGCTTACACGGGCTATGGTCGCATTATCTTGATCTAATATGCTTGGGCTATCGGGCCGAAATATGAAGTGAAATGCCGCAGCTTCGGCAAGTGATGCCAGATGAGCAGAATGGTCGATATCCACTCCGCCATTCACCGGCACGCTTGGATCGCGCCACGCACTTTCGTGTAGTCCCGCCTGAAGGACCATCACACCGAGTGCCATTTCGTCATTTCGCCGCATACCTTATCTCCTTTCCTTTGACTGTCTGCGCGCCGTTAGCCGGTGGATCGTAAGCCGTTGATGCTACATGTCAGCCTGACTTAGCGCGTGCACTCCGGGCAAAGTTGCTGGAACGCGGGCGACCAGAGCCCTCAATGCCTGGTCAATGTTCGTCCTCTGTTGAGCTTCCCTAAATATTCCCGGATCAGCGACTCCACAGACGTTCAACGCTTCGCCGAATTCTTCGAAACCAGGTTACTAGCGCTAGCAGGATGGGAGTCACATGACGTTACGATCTTTCAAAGGACCCGCCGAAAATGCTTGCTGTGCCGCCGCCGGCTGTTTCGGCAGAACAAATGCCCATCAATCCTACTCATTCTCAGTCGAATCTTGAGCAGCGACCGGCTGTGTAGCCAGCGAGCGCGGACAACGCTGCCTGCGCGTAAGGAAGCGCACATTGTTGGAACTCTCGATGTGGATACTGTCGGAATTCGGTCGACACCGGGAGAGTCGGCCCTTGACGAGCCCGACGCTCATGACTCCTTTCAGACCGGTGCGACCGCAACTCGAGCCGCAAAGCTCATCATGCGAATCCAATCCCAATTGGAGCAAACATGACTGCCCTGAACTCCTGTTGGCAAGGACGCAGTGATCCGAGCCGCTGGCGACGACAGATCGCAATAATGTCTCATGTCTCCAGTCCTTACATTGATTTTAGGCCGCCCTGTTGGTTAGCCCAGCGGTGCCATGCTTCTGTTATGTAGATCAATTACCAACGTTGGTAGTTGTCCGGGATTGCCGCGCCAAGCTCCAGGTGGTGGAGGATTCGAAGGATTCTCTTTTGAGAGCAAATTGGATTCAAAGCTGCCTTTTCGGAGGTCGCCGTGGCTGTCATGGATCGATTGGTATTGAGCGACGCGGCGTGGAAGCGGATCGCGCCGCTGATCATAACTCGGTCAGATCAGAAGGGCTCAACCCGGGCGCGACAATCGGATGTTCGTAGAAACTCACCTGTGGACCGTGCGTACGGGTGCTTCCTGGCATGATCTTCCGGACGCATTTGGAGAGTGGAACAGTGTGTTCCGCCGCTTCAGTCGATGGAGTGCCAAAGATATCCGGATATCCGAGGCGATGTCCGAGGATCCGGAGTTCGAGTGTCTGATCGTCGATTCAACCACTGTCCGGACCCACCAGACTGCCGATGCTAAAACGTATGGCCCGCCCCAGTGCGAGCGTGAGGAGCGATGGTTTGAATACTCTGCACAGGCGCTCTGGCCGCTGCCAAGATGGAGATCAGCATGTCCCGATCCTCATAAAGGGTAGCGACCTCGAATCCATCAACTGCAAGTCATTTTTCCGCACCGCTCACGGTTCGTCGCGTCCGACAAAGTATCCGTCAGGCGCTTATTCCTTATGCCGCTATCGACACGGCAGATAAGTCCGTTCATGGCGGAGTAACGCCCAGACGGTGCGGCCCATCTTCTCTGCTAAGGCGACTACGGTGACGTCGGATGGGCGCGAGCAAGAAGCGCCCGCAGTCAGCTCCAGTCGCCGCATCACTCTTGACCAGCGATGGTCATGACGGATCGTGGGTGACCTGCCGCTGAAGTTTCATCCAGCAGCGGTGAGAGTCTCGGGTTTTGTACGCCAAGTGGCGCGGTTGGAGCAACGGACGATCGGCGGAGCTGGTCGGGGTTGCGCAGCCGATCGTCCGTTGCGGCGAGGTGGGCGGCATTGGGACGCCGAGATCATCCCGATCCTGAAGGCGGCGCCCGGCATCCGCGTGATCGGCGTGCTGGACGAGCTTCGCCGCCGGCATCCCGACCTCAACCCCAACATCGACGCACGCTGGAGCGGCGCATCGATGCCTGGAGGGCGCTCAACGGCCCCGAACAGGACGTGATCTTCCGCCAGGAGCACGAGCCCAGCCGCCTGGGTCTGTCGGACTTCACCGACGTGAGCGCGCTCGGCATTGTCGTCGCGGGTGAGCCGCTCGATCACCGGCTCTATCACTTCCGGCTGGTGTTCTCCGGCTTCGAGCATGCCCATGTCGTGCTTGGCGGCGAAAGCTTCGTCGCCCTGGCGGAAGGCTTGCAGAACGCCCTGTGGGCGCTCGGCGGCGTGCCGCGGGAGCATCGCAGCGACAGCCTGTCGGCAGCATTCCGCAATCTGGCGGCCGACGAGCGGGAGGATCTGACACAGCGCTACGCCGCGCTGATGGACCACTACGGTATGGCGCCAACGAGCAACAATGCGGGGATCGCACACGAGAATGGCTCGATCGAGAGTGCGCACGGTCATCTCAAACGAGCCCTGGAGGATGCGCTGTTGCTGCGGGGCACGCGCGACTTCGCCAGTCGCGATGCCTACCGGGCCTTTGTCGACGAGATCGTCGGCCGGCGCAACGCCAACCTCGCCAAGCGGATCGCGATTGGCCATTGCCTGCCTGTGCGCATCTTCGACGACCGGCTCGAATGCTTCCTCGGCGTCACGCCGGTCGGGACGCTGCGGCGCGGCCGGCTTGTGTCGGAGAGCCAGGGCGGGCATGTCGTCGATTATCGGCACGTCATCCATGCCCTGCGGCGCAAGCAGATGGCGCTCGTCAATCTCGTCTATCGCGACCAGCTCTTCCCGCGCGCGGCTTACAAATGTCTGTTCGAGACCTTGCGGGAGCACGGTGACGACCGGCGAGCCTGGAAGGTGACGGTCGAGCTTCTGGCGCTGGCCCACGAGCGAACCTGCGAGGCCGAACTCGCCGAGGCGATCGCGACCGATGTCGATGCCGGACGGCTACCCGATCCGGGCGCACTGCGCGCTCGCTTCCGACCCTAGGCGACGTCGATCCCGAGTGTCGCCGTCAAGCTGGCGCCGCTCGACGTATACGATGAGCTGGCCTCCGTCAGCATCGTGTCGGACCGCTCGAATCTGGGAGAAGCAGCATGACCAGCATAGTGACCTCAATCGATGCCGCCCGCGTCGAGCTGCTGCTCAATGAGCTCTGCCTGCCGGGCGTCAAGGCGATCTGGCCGAAGCTCGCCGCACGGTCGGACAACGAAGGCTGGCCTGCCGCCCGCTTCCTCGCTGCTCTTGCCGAGCACGAGGCCGCGCATCGTACCCGCCGTCGCATAGAGCGACACATGGCGGAAGCGCGTTTGCCCGCCGGCAAGACGCTCGCCACGTTCGACTTCGAGAGCGTGCCAATGCTATCAAAGGCTCAGGCGATGGCGCTCGCCGCCGGCGACGTCTGGTTGAAGACTGCATTGCCTCGCCCTAAATGTTACCGGATGCTGAGCCGTTGCCTCACGTAAATTGCTCCCTTGGGAACGAGCGGGGGCAAAGATGGGGTGGCTGAGCATGGCGACGCTCGAGAAGGGGCTCGAGCAAAGCTGCGTCATCATGCCGTGCCCGAGGATATCGACTACCGCGCACCCCGTGGGTTCGACCGCCGCTTGTTCGACATGCTGCTCAAGGGAGACTGGATCAAAAACCACGACAATTGCGCCATTGTCGGGCCGACCGGCGTCGGAAAAAGCTGGCTTGGCTGTGCGCTTGGTCACAAGGCCTGCCGGGACAATCACTCTGTACTTTACACCCGGCTGCCGCGGTTGTTCGAAGAACTGGACCTTGCCCGGGGCGACGGCTGGCTCACCTCGCGGATGAAGAGCATCGCCGCCGTCGAGCTCCTGATTTTGGACGATTGGGGCCTCCAGGCCATCGACGCCAATGCGCGACATCATCCGCTCGAGACTGCAGTCCTGAATCTGATTTGCTCCTAAAAGGAATCCCTAGAATCCAAACCACCTAGCGCCTCCGCGGCCTTGTGCAGTTTGCGAGCAGTGCGGTTACGAAAGACCTGGCGGACGGTAGAAGTGTAGCCACGCAGTTATCACCAGAGTGGCTTAGCTTTCGTACCACTCACGTCGCACGATTGGGCTACAAGCGTTGGTGAGCTCGAGGAAGTAGGCGGTCGCCGCATTGAGGCTTTTGAAACTCTTTTGATCCGCACCGATCCGGCGCACCTCCTGTACTTGTGCTGTCTTTGGGCGAGCTGTGTTCCGCACCGCCGCGACTGCCCGCGCTGGACGTCGGTTGCGCGCAACACCAGAAACGCGAGCGCTCTGCATTACAGGAAGAGGGCGAATCCCGAGAGCTAAATGCCACCGGTGCCATAAAGTGAACAGATTTTCACGTACTGGACCGCCTTGGTGTTGATGCGCAGATCAGCTGCCTGCACTCACGCCGCTTGCCGCGGCCAGACACACCGTCGAACCTAGGAAAAGGTTTTTCACGATCTTGATAAGAATTCTCCGAATTGGCGGACCTCAAAGACGGCCGGTCAACCGTTACCGCAGAGATCAGCCACCTTTATTTTACAGTCGAATTCGGGGCGAGTCCTTTTGAGCAGAGCAGCATCGCGCGAGACTTGCCTCAATCAAAAAGTGGATCAGAAGTCTAAAAAGCCCCCGGCGGGCATGCCGGAGGCCTTCTTGGAGGTTAAGCTTTGATCTATTTAGTCGGTCCTTTTCTCCTTCCGCTAGTTTGACGAAGACTCACCAGTTGCGCTGCGCTCGGATTAGTAGGCTCACCGTGCTCTGGTCCCTCAGCTCGTAAGTGGCGCCGGGCTTGGCGACACCTGCTTGCGTCGGCAACGCCACCGTGCTTCCGGCCGCGTACTTTTGGTCGAGCATGGTGTAAGTCAGATCGGCCGAGAAGGTCAGGTTCTTGACCGGAGTCCAGCGTGTGATCGTACCAACAACCGCGTAGTTGAAGTCGGGGTTACAGCCGCCAATTCCACTAGAGAGCGCTAGGCCCGCGACGAAGGCGCCGCAAATGTAGCCTTTGGCTGTGTCATTGTACCGCACGGCACCCCACCCACCATAGACCGATGTATTCCAGCGAGGGTCCCAGTTATGGGTGTAAGCACCGCTGAAGCCATAGGTCGTGGTCAGTTCCTGGCCGGCGCCGGCCACGAACACGGAGTCAGAAAGACCGGCAAGGCCGACGCTCTGGTAAGCGCCCGCGAGGCCCGTACTACCGTACATCGCGTAGGTGGTGGACGTGTATTGCTGGAAATTGTAACGGCTTGCACCGTTTGTATATACGCCGGACATGTTGATCGTATCGCCCGCACCAGTCGGGATGTTCTTGATCGACAAGGCCAACTGACCAGCCCAGCCCCATTTGTCGCCCGGATAGCTCGTGTTTTCGGTGGCACCGTAGTAAGCGGCATGATTGTCATGCGCGGCGACCGACGCTTGGAAGAGCCCCCAGGCGTGATCGACGCGAAGCATGGCGACGAGGTCGGGGGACCGCGAACCGCCGATGTCGTTGGCACCGTAAGCACCGGTCGCAAGGCCTGCGACGGTCGTGCCGCTCACGTTCCAGATGTTTGTCGTGTCATGTTGGACTTGATCTTCAGCCGAGAAGGACGCCGAAACGCCCTGACCGAAGTCCGCGGTGTAGGTGAACTGGCTCACAGGTTCAAAGCCGCCACCTCCCGGCAGACCGTCAAAATTGTTCCCAGGATAGTTCATCCAGGGCGCGGAGAACTGCGAGGTTGCCTTACCGATCGTGAAACCAGCGAATTGGATAAAGGCATAGTAGACGCCGAGCGAGCCGCCTGCGACGAAGTCACCAGAGTAGGCGGTACCGCCACCGCCGGCACCAGCATAGCCACCTGAAGTCCAGCTGAACACGCCGTCGAAGAAGGTTCGGACCACGCCGTACTCCGTCGCGGTGCGCGTATCGATGCTAAGATCCTCACGAGAACGAGTCGTGTAATAGTTACTCAGGCGGTTGTTAGCTCCGCCGACACCGTTCACTCGCCCTGACGCGTAAATCCCGTTGGTGTTTAGCGCTACCTCAGCGCGCAGGTATCCCCCAAGTTTAATACACGTATCAGTCCCGGGAATGTAGTAGAAGCCAGCACCATACAGTGAGCAGATTTTCACATATTCGATCGCCTTGGCTTTAACAGGCAGATCGGCTGCCTGCACTCCGCCTGCGGCGATCAGACCTGCCGCCCAACCGAGCAAAAGGCTCTTCACCGTTTTCATAAAATCCTCCGAATTGTTTCATCTCAAAAGCGGCCGCCTCAATCGACGCAGCCACTGTCGCCCCCAATCATTCTCGACCTGCAGGGCCCTTCCCCGAACGCCGACTGATAAATCGAACCAGTGAACGTCGCGGCGCGGACCATTCCGCAGCTCGCTCGATTATGTTGACAGATTGCGTTCGTTGTCCGCGCGCAAACTTTGCACGGAACGAACCAATGCGTATGCGCGCTGTGTAAGCGTGTTCTAATCGCGTCACAACGGTACGTACCGTACTTCTTCGTATCGTTCGTTTCGTGCGCTGCGGATAGAAGTGGCGCTCAAAACTCAAATGTTCTCGGACGCATAGCACGACATTAATCCAAGCGAGCCACCCATCCGGCAGTTCGCAGAATCAATTGCGCACGAGTCCAAAATTCGCTGAAACAGAACCGTGAGCTCCAAGGACGGCATGCTCAATGATCATCCGTGCGCACCGGAAACTAAGGGTCGAGCTTCGGCAAAACGTAGTCGCAGCCCTCCTTGGAGCACTGCGGCGCCCGTGCAAGTTAAAAAAATCGGTCGATCGGACCGACGAGCGATCCGCTCCCATACGTTAACGCGCGCACGATGGAAGCAATTTACCCAGCAATATGGCTCCGGCGTGTGCCTCTATTTAAAAAGGCTTGAGAAGGCGAGGTTCTGCTAGTGTCCTGAACCGGAAGTTCATGGCATTTTAGGCTTTGGCTGGCGCATTGTAAGCGCAGAAGCGTTCGATGGAGCTGAGAATGTCGTCGGCTGATCTGGTCCATCGGAATGGTCTTGGGTCGGCGTTGTGATGTTCGATGAAGGCCGTGATCTCGGCACGTAGCGCCGCCACACTGCGATAGATGCCGCGCCTGATTTTGCGCTCGGTGATGAGGGCAAAGAAACGTTCGACCTGATTGAGCCAGGATGAACTGGTGGGCGTCAGATGGACGTGCCAGCGCGGCCTCTTGGCCAGCCAGTTGCGGATCAGCGGCGTCTTGTGGGTTGCGTAATTGTCCATGACGAGATGAACGTCCAGATCGTCTGGAACGGCGGCCTCGATCTCATCGAGAAACTTGCGGAACTCTGTGGCGCGATGGCGCCCGTAACACTTGCCGATGACCCGGCCGGTTGCGATGTCGAGGGCGGCAAATAGCGATGTCGTGCCATGGCGCTTGTAATCGTGACTGCGGCGTTCCGCCTGACCAGGTCGCATCGGGAACGTGGGTTGGCTGCGATCCAGTGCCTGGATCTGTGACTTCTCGTCGACACACAGCACGATGGCCCGCTCGGGCGGGGCCACGTAGAGACCGACGACGTCGCGAACCTTGGCGACGAAGTCGGGATCGGTTGAAAGCTTGAAGGTCTCCAACCGATGCGGCTGTAAGCCGAAGGCGCGCCATATCCGCTGGACCGTCGAGACTGACAGTCCACTGGCCCGCGCCATGCTGCGCGAGCTCCAGTGGGTGGCGTTGGGCGGCTTCGTCTCAAGGGTGCGGACGATCACCGCCTCGATCCGGGCATCTTCGATCGTGCGCGGCGTCCCTGATCGCGGCCCATCCCGAAGACCTTCAAGCCGATGCTCGGCGAAGCGCCGGCGCCACTTGCCGACCGTATCGGGATCAATACCCAGGCGAGCCGCCACGATCTTGCTCTGCTCGCCGTCGGCACTGGCCAGGATGATCCGGGCTCGCTGCGCCAAGCCCTGCGCCGTGCTTCGGCGCGAGGCCAGCGACGTCAACTCAGCGCATTCAACCTCAGTCAATTCCAGCGGAGCAAAGCGTCGACCCATAACCATCCTCCTCAAACCATCAGGACAGTCTGCTATCTTCGAGTCGATTTGGAGTCCGCTGAACTTCAGATTCGGGACACTAGCCGCGGATCGGATATCATCGGGTGCAGCTGAATGCTGCGCAGTTGATGGCACTGGTGGATGGGATGGACTGGAAGCGGGTCCGGACCGCGGCGGTCGAGCCGCCGGAGATTGTTGGGTAAAAGCACTGTGGCGAAGTGAATCAGTGAGCTGAAAGCGCAAGAGATCCGGAGCAAAATGTGCTCGGGTCGGGTCAATGACGCCGCCCGATCCCAGCCTCCCGAATGACGTAGGGACGCTGAAGGCCATGGTACTTGCCATGGCCGAGAAAGCGGCCCGCGCCGATGCTCTGGCGAGCGAAGTCGCCGATCTCAAGGCCCGCAATGCCGATGCCGATGCGCGCATCGAGCGGCTCACGCAGATCCTGAAGGCCTTCGACCGCGCCCGGTTCGGCCGACGATTGGAAAAGCTCGGTTCGGCGAACGGCGACGATGAACAGCAGGCCTTTGTCTTCGAGGAGATCGAGACCGGCATCGCCGCCATAAAGGCCCAGGTCAGCGAGGGCCGTGCGCAAGCGGATGGCAAGCGTGCACCGCGTCGGCGCAAGGGCTTTGCGCCCCATCTGGAACGAATCGAAACCGTCATTGAGCCGGAAGAGCTGGCTGAGCATGCCGGCAAGCAGAAGGTGCTGATCGGCGAGGACAGTGTCGAAGCGTCTGGATGTGGTGCCGGCGAAGTTCCGGGTGATCGTCACGCGCCGTCCCAAGTATGCCTTCAAGAATGCGGACGGCGTCATCCAGGCTCTGGCCCTGGCCCATATCATTGAAGGAGGTATTCCAACGGAAGCGCTTCTGACCCAGATCGCCGTCGCCAAATATGCCGATGGCCTGCCGCTCTACCGGGCGTAGATGGCCTCCTGCCCGACGCTCGCTCCGGGCTCCGGATCGACAAAGACGGCCTAGCTATGGGTCTATGCCCGAGATGACCGAACCTGCGGGCTGTTGAACCGGCTGATGTTGCCGATCGCCGCCATGATCCCGGCGGCGACCGCCAGATTCACGCCGGTGATCGTCATCAATCTGTTGACCGCGGAATCTTCGATTGCGTCCTGTGCGATCTCGCGGTCGAGCAGGGCCAGGTCTTCCGCTAGCCGATCCAGTTCACGGACGCGCCGATCGATGGCCGCTCGCTCGTCGTCCGGCAATTGTTGAGCGGCCAGCCACGTCCGACCGCGGGCGTTGAAAAGATCGGCATGTGGGCACTTCGGGATCAGGTGTGCGTGCAGGATCGAATGTACCTCGTTCTTGAGCCGCGTGCGATGCCGCACTACCTGGTAGCGCCGCGCCACCAGCCTGCGTCGGCGTTCGGTCTGCGCGTCAGGACGTCCAGATTTGCGGCAGGTACCGCGCCGCCTGCAGACTGGCGAGCGTGCTCCATCGATCTTGTCGGTCTTGACGTGAGCCTGGGCGATCGCCTTCACCTGCAGCGGATTGGCGATAATCACCCGCGCCACGAATGGTGCCAGAACCCGCGACACCGCGATGCTGTTGCCGGTTGCCTCGAGCACCACCTCGTCACTGGCCAGCAAGGTCTTGCCAACCCCCTCCAGCGCAGTCCGCGTCATATCAATGCGGCCCGCACGTCGGAGCCTGCCGTCCTCCCAAAACACCACCTCTCCGAAAGTTCGGTGGACGTCGATGCCAATCACCCGTCGCATTCGCTCCTCCTGTCCGCCACATGACGGGGAGCCGCGGGCGACACGACAACTACGGATTCGTGCTCTCGGCGCAACCGCGCGAGTCGCAGAGGCGGCTCTTGGCTCATCGTGTGTATCGGCCTGCCCGAACTTCGTGCTCCCGGTGCCTCTGTCCCGATGGTCGCGCATACGCTACGATGTGGAATATCGCAGCGGAACGTTGGCAGCGAGAAATCTAATACCGGTTACCAACCCGATCGAGCGCCTCAACGGCGAGATCAAGCGGCGCACCAAGGAGGTCGGCATCTTCCCCAACGAAGACGTCATCGTCCGCCTCATCGGCGCGGTCCTCCTCGAACAGAACGATGAATGGGCCGTCCAGCGCGCCCGCTACATGACGCTGGAAACCATCGCGCCGTTGAGCGATGATCCAACCGTCAGCTTCCGGGCTATCGCCAGCTGACCAGTCTGGCTCTTGCCGGCGAACGCGGTATCCCACCGCAAGTTACACCACGCTCAGGGACACGATCTCCGCGACAATCCTCACTGAGACCAGGACCCTCTCTCTCAAATAGAGTGATCAGGATGCCTTCGCGGCTCTTCCGGAACCATACGTTCTCTGAGAACAATCCGCTCTAGGGAGTGCCGCAGCGAGATCTGACACAATTCTCGCCAGAATCGCATTCTTGAATAGGGATCGCGCGCATTCGACGCATGCAACGTGTCCTATTTCCTCTGTCCTGCGTATGCAAATGTCCCAAGTAGGCACGGCCGCTACGCGTGGAGTCGCTGCCGACGAGCGGGAGCTTTGAACCGACGGGACTTTGGCCTTGCCAAAGACCGACAAGACGATCAATCGACTGAGGATGGTCAACGACTGCGCAGCGATGCGCGGTCTACGCGGCTGCCCAAAGTCAAGCGCTGCCTGCGAGTGAACCAAGTGATCCATTCCGTATTGCATTGTGACGGATGTTTCGGGTAGCATCGATGCTTTGGAGATGCCTTGGCATGGACGATCGGGATTTGCGTCAGCAACTGGTATCAGCGGGTACTGAAATTGTCGGAAGTCACGGAATGCTGTACCAATCCGAAGACACTGCTTCATATTTTGAGGATTGGAGGCGGCGCTATAAGGGCCGCGCATTGGCAGTGGCGCTGCCCAAGAGTGCAGAGCAAGTTGCTGCGCTTGTGAAGGTTTGCTGTGGGTTGGGCGTGTCGATCGTGCCGCAGGGGGGAAACACTGGCATGACAGGTGGTGCTATCCCTCTGGCAAATCGTCCCTCGATGATACTGAACGTTTCCAAATTGAACCGGGTTAGAGAGATCGATATTCAGAATAACTCCGTGATCGCTGAAGCTGGCTGCGTTCTCGGATCCCTCAGAGAAGTCGTAAAGAAGAAACAGCGTCAGTTTCCGATGCTTCTTGGAAGCGTTGGAAGCTGCCAAATAGGAGGACTTATTTCCACCAACGCCGGTGGAACCGGCGCCGTCAGGTATGGCAATATGCGCGATCTCGTCTTTGGATTGGAAGTTGTTTTGCCGGACGGTCGAATCTGGAACGGCTTGAAAGTGCTCCGAAAGGATAATTCGGGATACGACCTAAAACAACTATTCATCGGCGCCGAAGGAACGCTTGGGATTGTAACTGCAGCAGCCTTGAAGCTGTTTCCGTTGCCGACGAACAGCGGAACAGCAATGGCGTCATTCTCCCGCGTCTCAGCAGCCCTTGATCTCCTGACGTTGCTGACCGAACGAAGCGGCAGCAAAGTTGAAGCATTCGAGCTGATGTCCAGAGGACAGTTAGAAAATGTCCTTGCCCATTTGAACGAACGGTCCCCCTTGGATATCTCGTTCCCATGGTACGCGATAATCGAGCTTGCCGACAGCAACTTGAATTGGGAACTGTCTGAACTGCTCGAGCAGATTTTGGGCGAGGCGCTCGAACGGAACCAGATCGATGACGCGATCATAGCTTCCGACTTGTCGAAGGCTGAACGTATTTGGAGGCTTCGACATCATGTCTCTGAAGCCAATATGCATAAGGGCTTTTCAGTGGCTAACGACACGTCCGTTCCCATCTCAAAGCTGGAGACGTTCATCGAGCGTGTCGACGCGCGACTTAAGACCGAATTTCCTTTCGCGAATATCTATCATTGCGGACATATCGGAGACGGCAACATCCACGTCATCATCGTCTTTTGCAATCGCTTTTACGATACCGCTGCGAAGAAGGAGGCTGCTGCCGCGCGCGCCAACTTTATCGTTCATGAAACAAGTGTCGAATTGGGAGGAAGCATCAGCGCGGAGCATGGTATCGGCATGATGCATGTCAAAGAGCTTGAGAAATTTAAACCAAGGCTTGATATAGAAATGATGGCAAGCATCAAGCGAAGCCTCGACCCGCGAAACATAATGAATCCAGGCAAGATCTTGGCCTGCTAACGGCCAAGAGCAACATCGCTCCGATTATCAGTGGTGGGAATTCATCATTCCATCAACGCCAGTTTGACGTTGATGGCCACCGCAATCGGGAGACGGTGTGAAGAGCGGGCTCTCTCACGGTAGTGACAGCTTTGCAAAAGATTTTTCTTTCTGCTTTCTCGCAGTTTCAGCATGATGGACGGGCGCGTTCGCTAAGCTTATCCCGCTCTCTCTTCGACACCGGGGGAGAGTTGTCTTCAATAGAACTATTTTATGCTCAGCTACTTTGTATTCGGAAAAACCTGCAAAGGTTCAGGAGAGACGTTTCATGAGTAGATTGTTGGGCAAGGTGGCTATCATTACGGGCGGGGCGAGCGGGATCGGACGCGGGACCGTTGCTCTCTTTGTCAAAGAAGGCGCGTCAGTGGTTGTCGCCGATCTTCAGGATGACAAGGGAGAGCAGCTTGTCTCGGAATACGGTCGGAAAGTCAGCTATGTGCGGTGTGACGTAACCAGTGAGGCAGACGTCAAGGCGGCGATTGCTCACGCGACTGAGAGGTTCGGCAGGCTTGACTGCCTATTTAATAACGCCGGAGTTCCCGGATCGGGCGGACCAATCGCCGACACGCCGGTGGAGGAATTCGACTCTGTTGTTGCAGTCGGATTGCGTGGGGCATTCCTCGGGATCAAGCATGCGTCGCGGATTACGTGTGTACAGAAGTCTGGCTCTATTATTTCGACCGCCTCCGTAGCAGGTATCCGCGTCGGACTTGGGCCGCACGTATATAGCGCCGCAAAGGCTGCCGTGATCCAACTCACGAAATCGGCGGCGCTTGAACTTGGCGAGAGCAATGTGCGGGTTAATTGCATATGTCCTGGCGGTGTCGCTACTCCTATTTTCGGCAAGATGTTCGGGCTTGCAACGCAGATCGCCGACCAGACGGTCCCGGCGATGGAAATGGTGCTAGGCGTGACGCAGCCAATCCCCCGAGCGGGCAGCACGGAAGACATAGCTCGAGCGGCGTTATGGCTGGCGAGCGATGACTCCAGCTATGTTACCGGCCACGAACTTGTGGTTGACGGGGGAGCGGCGCTCGGGCGAAAGTGGTCTGAAATCCGAGGCGGACGTCAGATCATGATGGATGCTATGGGTATCAGCGAACGCAAGTAGCGCTTCGGACCGCGGCAGTGACACAAGTGTTCTGTAAAGCAGAACGAACAGTATATTTGACCGATGAGAGCTACTTGGCGAAGAAGCTCTTGAGGCGGCTCGCGATAGTCGACCGTTAAGAAGCCGAATTGAGCTGAGCTGGACAGTTGAGCGTGCGCCATAGCGCGACCGGCAACAGGCACAAAAGTTCTCTGAACCAGGCGAGGATGCGACGGAAGTTGTGGCCGACACCTGAGAGGACGACGTTGGCGGCATCGCCGGCGCGGCCTTTGAGGTAGCACCGGCCGAGGTGTCCTTCGGCTTTGAGGTGTCCGACGATGGACTCGATGGCGGAGCGGCGGCGCAGCTCGCGCTTGGTGGCGCCGATGACGCCGCGCTTCTGGCCGGAGATGAAGAGGCGGCGGGGATTTTGCGCGTCGTGGCCGCGGTAGCCCTTGTCGACATCAGCTCGCTCAATCG
This sequence comes from Bradyrhizobium sp. ISRA464, assembly GCF_029910095.1. Lineage (NCBI taxonomy): Bacteria > Pseudomonadati > Pseudomonadota > Alphaproteobacteria > Hyphomicrobiales > Nitrobacteraceae > Bradyrhizobium > Bradyrhizobium sp. ISRA464. Next base: position 6,543,417 of record NZ_CP094526.1, read on the forward strand.
CACAGCCGGTGAGTGTCTCGGTACGGTCAAGGACGTCCCGCAAGATGTGACCGTCGTATGGGTTGTCGGGCAGCGACCTGGCGTGCAGCACGAACAGGCCGCCGGGAGCCCGGCGATTGTTGGTGACGATGGAGCCTTCACCCCGAATTCGTAAGGCGCGGCGGCCTTGCCCTTGCCGATGCACTCCACCTTCGGGGCATGGAAGGAATAAAGCTTGGAGCCGCGCTGGCGCTGTTGCTGCGAGCGGATCTGCGCGGCCCGGCCAAGCGGTAGAGCGAACGTGTCCTCCAGCGCTGGCTGGCCCTCGGTCTTGCAGCGGATGTCGCGGATGTTCCGACCCAGCCGGCTGCACAGGATGCGCAGCTGCCGCTGGCACCGGTTGAACTGTTTGGCATGAGCGTAATGGCCCGCCATCATCGCTGCGCCTTTGGCACGCGAGAGTAGGATTGCCGCGACCTGACTCCGCGCATCCTCGCCGGGCGATTCACCCCCGGATCGCTGCATGCAGCAGTTTGGGGTCGGTCGGAAAGCTAATCGCCTTCGGTTGCACTGTGGTGTCGACTGTGACCCGGCTGAGGTCCTGGCTACGTAACGCGCCGGCTTCGTGCGCCACCCGATGGCTCTCGGCCAACAACTGCTCCAGCTTGTCGCCGAGCCGCTCGCGCCAATGGCTCAGGTCTGAGCGCTCGTGCGGGAAAACGTGCCGGAAAAACTCTTCGCCGGTGAAGAACTGGAAGTACGGATCGTGGACCCAGCGCTCGCCCCCCATCAGCCCGTAAATGTGCTTGAGCAACAACGGCCCGATCATGAAGCGGGTCTCGATTCCTGGCCTGCCGCCCTCGCTGTAGAGCGGGGCGATCTCGCCGTCGATCCAGTCTCAATCGATCTTGCCGGCAAGCAGAACAAGCTCGTGCTTCATGTTGATGATCTGGTCCAGCCGGGCCGGAACAGATCGTTCGATCCCGTCGTCTTGTGCTTCTTCGGCCGCATCCTCCTCCCTCGATGCGCCACACAAGCACGGTTCACGGCGAAGGAGAATCCTCAAACGAATTTGCAAGGTTTGGGGCGCTCAAGCACCAAATCCCTGCAATCTCAAACGCCCGCAAATCCCAAAAACAGACTCCTGCCCAATCGCTTAGAGACTTGTTCACAGGCGACGCGATAATCTCCCTGAAATCAAACTGTTCGCTAGCGTGGCGATAAAACGCTCGATCAGTTGCTCGACAATAACTTACGCGCAAAAGGATGCGACGCTCATGACCGTTATTAGCAAGTCCTAAGCCGCTGGCAGCTCATCGTCAAGTTGTCATTAGACTGGCAGGATCATCCGTGTGCAGACCTGAGGGCTAGGAAGGGTAACAAACGTCGATCTAGAATGCGCACGCAAGCAGCGGTCGTCCCACAATTTTGAGACGACCGATCTGCCCGCAGCATAGTGCCTAGCTCTGACATCCAAGGTATGGTGTCTATCGAACCATCTCTCGCAAAGTACTCAAGATCGCGTCTGCCAAGGCATCGATGTGGTCCGCATTCATCGGCGTCGACAAATAACCATGCCCCTTAGTTGAGAGGATGAAGCCCCGCTCTAACATGCCGCGCTGTAGCAGCCGGGTTGCCTGAACTTCTTCAGGCAACTGGCGGACGCTGCGATAATCCCGAATGTCGCGTTGATTCATGTGAATTTGGAACATTGACCCAACGCCAGTGACTTGGCCCGGAAAGCGACTGTCTACGATAGCCTTGGTGATCACCGCTCGAGCACGTTCGCCCAGCGCCTCGAGATGATTGACTCTGTCCTTCGTCAACAGTTTTATCGCCGCAATTCCTGCTGTCAGGCCAATCGGATTAGCGGTGAAGGTGCCGCTTGAGGGATTGAGTGGCTTGCCCTTGCTGTGGTCGAATACTGACATCACTTCTTCTTTGCCAGCGACACACGCAACTGGAAAGCCGCCCCCGATAAGCTTCGCCGCGGTGGTCAGATCGGGTTCAAGTCCGAAACGCCCTTGACCACCGTTGTACCCGAGACGGATAGATATAACTTCATCGGCGATCAGGACTGCGCCGATTTCCTTCGTGACCCTGTGCAACATGTCGATGTATCGGGGCGACAGTGGCGCGAAGCCCAAGGTCGAGGGACACAGATCAATGAGAACTCCAGCCAGTTCGTCGGAATGCTCTCGAATGATGCGCTCGGATGCTTCTACCTGATTGAAGGGGAGGACCACTACGTCTTCCAGCACGCCGCGCGGCGTGCCGCGCGTGTAGGGCACTGATTGCGGCTCATTACCCCAGTTAGCAGGTGAGGAATCTAGGCTTACTTCGGCAAAATCGTACATGCCGTGATAGGCCCCCTCGAGCTTGGCGATCTTGGGTCGGCCGGTGTAGGCGCGCGCAGCCTTCAACGCCAGCATGACTGCTTCCGTACCGGTGTTGCAGTAGCGCACCTTCTCGAAGCTCGCGATGCGTTCGCACAGGATCTCCGCAAGCTCGACTTCGAGCCGAGTAGGAAGCGCAAAGCATGTACCGTTATTCACCGCAGCACAAACGGCATCAACGATCGTCGGATGCGCGTGCCCGTGAATCAAGGACGCAAAATTGTTGACAAAATCGATGCGAACCGTGCCGTCCTCGTCGGTGACATGCACCCCGGAGCCGGACTTAGCGTAAAGGGGAAATGGCTCGCTCCAGATCGTAAGTCTACTAATGCCTCCCGGCAAGACATCGAGCGCACGACGGTAAAGCTGCGCGGAGTTGGAAGATGGATCCGACCATTTGGTCATGCACGAGGCCTCCGTTCGGTTCTTGGTTGATGCTGCACCTCTGCGACTCCAGAGTGCCGCAGCTCGGGCAGATTCACGCTGGACTATAAACGAACATTCGTTAATGTACCATGACACAGGCTGTACGCAGCGTACGGAACTCATGCTTGCACAACTGGCCCGATGAGGCACAGCTGTGCGCCGATAATTGTCTAGGGGAAAGCGCTTCATGGGATACCGCGTTTCGGTTGATACGGGTGGGACCTTCACGGACGTGGTTGTTGCCGACGCGAACGGTAATCATACGGTCGGCAAGGCACTCACCACGCACGACCGCATATTTGAGGGAATGAGAAAGGCACTAGCGGCAGCTGCAGAGGAGCTGGGCTTCGGACTTGAGGATCTGCTCAGCCAATCGGAGCTCCTAATCTACGGCACCACACGCTCAACAAATGCCATCGTCACGCGCAAAGTAGCGAAGACAGCCTTTCTTACGACGAAAGGCTTTCCTGACACTCTAGTGCTGAAGGAGGGCGGCAAGTATAACCCGCACGACTTCAGCGTCGCGTATCCCGAACCTTACATTCCACGACGCTATACGTTCGAGATCACCGAACGTGTTAGTTCGGAGGGCGAGGTTCTAGTGCCGCTTGATCCCGAACAGGCGGTCGAAATATTGCGTACACTTAAGCACCGCAATTTTGAGGCGGTGGCTGTGAGCTTTTTGTGGTCGATCACCAATCCAGTCAACGAGCAGGCGATGGGCGAACTCATCGAGACGGTATTGCCGGGCATTCCCTACACACTCTCTCACAGGCTGATTCCGATCGTACGTGAATATCGTCGCGCCTCAGCAACCGCGATTGATGCCTCGTTGAAGCCGTTGATGCAGACCCATCTCAAGGAGATGGAAGAAGACCTACGCGCTGCGGGATATCACGGCGAAATACTGGTGAGCACCAGTGTGGGCGGCTGCATGCATGTCGCCGAAGTCATCGAGAAGCCGATCCATACCGCAAAATCCGGGCCGGCCATGGCGCCGGTCGCCGGGCTCACTTACTCAGAGATGGAGGGGTTGGGCAACAATGTCGTCGTTTGCGACACTGGTGGCACAACCTTTGACGTCGGATTGGTGCGCGACGGCCGCCTTGTCTACAGTCGCGAAACATGGCTCGGACCGCAGTGGACCGGCCATCTGCTGAGCATTTCGTCGGTTGACGTGCGCAGTGTTGGAGCTGGCGGCGGGTCCATCGCCTGGATCGATTCGGGTGGTCTACTCCGCATCGGGCCACATAGCGCTGGCTCGGATCCTGGTCCCGCCTGCTACGGTGCTGGGGGGCAGCAGCCAACAGTGACAGATGCCGCCGTGGTGCTGGGCTATCTCGACCCAGAATTCTTCCTTGGCGGACGTATGAAGCTTGACGTGAACGCGGCGCATCGCGTGATTGGTGATCTCGCCAAAAGGATGAACAAAACGACGGAAGAGACCGCCTATTCAGTGATCCAGCTGAGCAGTGAATTGATGATCAAAGCGGTAAACGAGATCACTGTGAGAGAAGGGTTCAATCCGAGGGAGAGTACTTTGGTCGCTGGCGGCGGGGCGGCCGGGCTCAACATTATCCCGATCGCTGCTGAGCTTGGGTGCGAGAAGATCGTGGTGCCGAAGACGGCAGGTGCGCTGAGCGCTTGTGGCATGCAGTTCTCGGACATCGTCGCGGAGCATACGGCAAGCTACGTCACCCTCTCACGAAGATTTAATTTCGAAGCTGTCAATGCTGCTCTGCAAAACATTGACGACGAGCTCCATCGTTTTCTAGCGACGCTAGCGGGAAAGGGCTTCGAGAACCATAAGATCGAATACTTTGTGGAGGCGCGCTACCAATTCCAAGTATGGGAGCTTGACACGGCCCTGCCCGTGAGGAGGTTCTGCGACAAGGCCGATGTCGAAGCTCTCGTGAACGCGTTCCATGAAGTGCACGAGCGAGTGTTTGCCGTTTACGACGAAGATAGCCAACTCGAATGCCTGAATTGGAAAGGTCGGCTGACTGTACGGCTCCCGAATTCGGTTAGGAGGGACGGCGTGAAATCCAAGGCGGTCCGTACGGGTGAACCGTTCGCCCGTCGTCGTGTGTACTTCAGTGAGACCGGTAGCGTTGAAGCACCGATCTATAAAGGTTCAAACCTGGCGCGCGGCAATCGCATTACCGGGCCTGCGATCATCGAAGAACCGACGACCACCATCGTCATCTATCCTCTGGCCACCGCACGGGTGAGCGACTCGGACAACTATATTCTGGAACGGAATTGACGGGAGCAGCGGAGATTCTCTATGTCAGCAATCGGCAATGCCAAGACCAGCCCAGCGTTTGACCCAGTCCTCACCTCGGTGATGGCCAATCGTCTGGACGGCATAATTCGCGAAATGTCTAACACGATGCTTCGCACCGCGCGCTCGGCGGTGATCAACATGGCCCGTGATTTCTCGTGTGCCATCACTACTGGCGACAATCAGCTGCTGTCGTCGGCGGAAGGTTTGCCTGTCCACATCTTCGGCTCGCACCTGCAAAGTGCCGCGATGACCGCCCTACACAAGGATCTTGCCAAGGGCGATGCCTTCCTGCACAACGATCCATATCTAGGCAATACTCACCCTGCCGATCATACCATCCTCGTGCCGGTGTTCTTCGAGGGCGAGCATCTATTCACCGCTTGTGCGAAGGCCCATCAGGCCGACATCGGTAATAGCATTCCTACGACCTACCATGCCGCAGCGAAGGACGTATATGAGGAAGGCTCCCTAATCTTTCCCTGCGTACGCGTGCAGCGGAATTATCAGACTATCGGCGACATCGTGCGCATGTGTCGAAGCCGTATCCGAGTGGCTGAGCAGTGGCACGGCGATTTCCTCGCCGGCATCGGCTCGGCCCGCATCGGCGAACGGCGGCTGATGGATTTTTGTGCAAAGTACGGCAAGGAAACAGTTAAGGCATTCATTCGCACGTGGCTGGATTATTCCGAAGAACGAATGACCCAAGCTGTCCGCAAGTTGCCCAGGGCGCGCTTGGTGAACGAAGGGCGTTACGACCCGTTCTTGCCGTTGTTGCCGGAAGGCATCCCTCTTAAGGTTGTGGTAGACATCAATCCTGACGCTGGCGTGATCGAGCTCGATCTGCGCGACAACATCGATTGCGTCGACTGCGGCCTTAACCAATCGGAGGCATGCACCATCAACAATGCGCTCACCGGCGTGTTCAATTGTATAGAGTCCGATATTCCCCACAATTCCGGCTCATTCAGACGGCTGAAGCTGCTGCTGCGCGAGAACTGTGTCGTCGGGATCCCGCAGTTTCCGCATAGCTGCTCTGTGGCGACGACGAACGTCGGCGATCGCTTGGTAAATATTACGCAGAGCGCCTTCGCCCAACTGGGGGATGGCTACGGCTTGTCCGAAGGAGGCGAATCGGGAGGTGCGGGCTGCGCTGTGGTCTCGGGTACCGACTACCGGCATGCTAACAGCGCCTACATCAACCAGCTTTGCATCGGAAGTAATGGTGGCCCGGCGAATCCCAAATGTGATGGCTGGGTTACCTACGGGTTTCCCGTGGTGGGCGGGCTCATGTACCGCGATTCAGTTGAGATCGACGAACTTAAGCACCCCATCCAGTTTGATGAGCTGCGGTTGGTGCCCGGCACCGGGGGCGCAGGTCGCTTCCGCGGCGCTCCCGGCGCTGAAGTCGTCTACGGTCCCAGAAACAGCGAAATGACGGTCGCAGCTACAAGCGATGGTCAGGAAAACCCACCTAGGGGAATGCAGGGCGGTTGGGACGGAAGGCCGGCGGCGATGTTTCATGTGAGTGCCGAAGGCGGTGAGACCAAGTTGCCCAGCGTCATCAAACTCGTATTGAAACCTGGCGAAAAGATTCGCAGTGTAGACAACGGGGGTGGCGGCTACGGAAATCCATTGGAGCGCGACCCCAAACGTGTGCTGCATGATATCTTGGAAAACTGGGAAACCATGGAGCGCGCGTACGACGTCTACGGCGTAGTATTGACTGGCTCCGCCGCCGATGAATCACTAGTCGTCGACATGGTCGCCACTCATGCGCGGCGTGTCGAGCTCGCGGCCATTCGCAACATCTGAGCACAGCACAGCGAACGGTGGTGCAAGAAGCAATATGATGAGCAGGTCAACTGAAGTTCGGCGCGGGAAATCTTGCCTGTGTCCTGCTCATCGTACGCGCCTTGGTTTCCGGCTAGCTCTGTCTCGATGGTATTGCAAGGTGCCCTCCCCTTGTGGAGCAAAGAGGGGTTTCGCTCCTCATGGCATCGCTGCTGGCGTAGCGCCTCAGGCTTAGATCATTTTCGTATTTGCCTTTCGCGCTTATCATCTTTTGAGCTTGCTGGTGCGACTTGAGCCCCATAGGATGAGCGCTGTTATGGTCTTTGGCATTACATTCACCGGCCAAAAATCCTCCTCGCCTCAAGCTAGAGCAGTCCCCGATCAGGTTGGTTGGTATCCAGCGGCGGCGAAGTAGTTGGCGCATTCGTGCGGCGTGAAGCGGTCGAGGCGGTGTCCGATTGCGTTCCACAAGCCTTCGACGCTCTGCGGCGGCGCGCAGCAGCGCTTTCAGCTTGGCGAAGGCGTTCTCTATCGGATTGAAGTCGGGACTGTAGGGGCGGCAGATAGAGGAGTTTTGCGCCAGCAGCTTCGATCGCTGCGGGCACGCCTGCGCCTTTGTGGCTGCCGAGATTGTCCATGACGACGATGTCGCCTTCCCGCAATTCTGGAACGAGCACGTGATCGACATAGGCCCGGAAGGCGAGGCCATTGATGGGCCCATCGAGTACCATCGGTGCGACCATACCCGACAGGCGCAGGCCTGCAACGAAGGTCGTTGTCTTCCGGTGGCCGTGCGGAATGGAGACCCGCAGCCGCTCGCCGCAGGGTGCGCGCCCGCGCGCGCGCGCCATGTTGGTCGATGCCCATGGGTGAGTAGGCCGGGCGATTTCCGTCCCCTGCCTCTCGCAGAACGGTGCGTGAGCCTCTCGGTTCACACCGCTCCCGTCAGTTGAACGTGGCCGTTCCGAACAACTTCCAGCGTACGAACAGCTCCGCATTGTCCCGAGCCAGCTTTCGCAAGAACAGCGAAGCACCGGTTTTGTGGAGCCGGAAGCGCTTGTACTTTCGCATGATCCACCCCTTCAGCTTCTGATTGACGTAGTCGACCAGGGAGAACAGCGCTGAACGGCTGAATCGACCGTAATAACCTATCCACCCCCGGAGGAGCGGATTGATCTGTTGGGCAATCTCAGCCAGCGTCCCCGGCGTTTGCCGGGGAATGTGCAAGCTTCGGATCGTTGCTCGCATGGCCTTCAAAGCTGTCGGACTGAGCGCCGGGGTGTATCCACAAAAGAATCCCTTCCGTTGTGACGTTGCCACCTGCCGCGAAAGTCAAACTTGACCCTTGGATACGTTCGCCGACGCCTGTTGTCCTTTGCAATAGACGATCTGCGTCTTTGTCAGGTGCATCTGAAGTCCGCACACCTCCAACCTCGCTTGAAGCTCCGCCCTAATGGCCTCTGCTTCGTCCGGCTGTGCACCAGTCCGTCGTCAGCATATCGACACCAAGGGAGGTCGGGATGTGTCCGCGCCATCCAGAGATCGAACGTATAATGCAGGAACAGGTTGACTAGTATTGGGCTGATGACGCCCCCTTGCGAGGTTGCGCAGCTCCGCTCAACAAGCTCCCCGTCCTTTTCAATTGACGCCATCAGCTACCTTTCGATGTAGAGCAGCGCCCATCTGCATTGTACGTGTTTCCAGACCGCCTTCAGCAGAAGATCATGCGGAAGATTGTCAAACAGCCCTTTGATGTCGAACTCCAGAACCCAATCATATTTCCAGCACCGCTGACGCGTGACCCCCACGGCGTCCGGAGCCGATTTTCCTGGCCTGTATCCGTAGGAGTCCTGCAGAAAGATGGATTCCAGTTCGGGCTCATCATCTGTTTGACCACCATCTGCGCGATCCGATCGCAGATAGTGGGCACACCTAAAATCCTTTCGCCGCCAGTCTTCTTTGGAATGGAGACAGCACGCACCGGTGGTGGAAAGTAGGTCCCTGACGACATGCGATTCCAGATCTAGTAGAGATCCCCTGCAAGATCTGTCTCGAACATCTCCAAGGTTCGTCCGTCCACGCCGGCCGCTCCGCGATTAGATTTGACCGCCTTGTACGCTTCGTACACTCGCCGCTTATCTATCGAGAACGGCTTGTTTGTCGCACTGTTCGAAGTCATCCTGTTTCCAAATGGTTCAAGAGTGCCGATTCCGAGGTGATGGTGCGCACCGTACCGACTTGATGGCGCGCAGCGTTCCGAAATGATCGCGCGCAGCATTCCGAGCATTGTCCGCGCAGCATTCCGATTTGATCGCGCGCAGTTTCGGATGGTGTGAGGCCCGATCGTTGGGCCATTTCTCCGGCTGGAAGCAGCTGGTAGGATTGGATGCCGACGAGAAGGGTTATCATGCGCCAGGTGCGCGAGATTGTGAGGCTGAGCCTTGAGGCTGGGCTCTCGACGCGCGTGGTTGGCGAGCGCGTCGGCATCGGGCCGACGACGGTACGTGACACACTGAAGCGGTTTGCGCGCGCGGGCCTGGTATGGCCAGTCCCGGAAGCGATAAGCGACGCCGAGCTGGAGCAACGGCTGTACGGGGTGCCCGGCGTGAAGCCGGGTCGCCGCAAGGTGGCAGAGCCTGACTGGTCCGTTATTGCCCGCGAGCTCAAGCGCAAGCATGTGACCTTGCAGGTGCTGTGGGACGAGTACATTGCAGAGCATCCGGACGTGCACCGGTACAGCCGCTTCTGTGACTTGTTCCACAACTGGGAAGGCCGGCTGCCGCTGGTGATGCGCCAGCACCACGGCGGGGCTAGAAATTGTTTGTCGACTATGCCGACGACACAGTGCCGGTGGTTGACCGTAAGACTGGCGAGGTGCGTGACGCGCACATCTTCGTCGCGGTCATGGGCGCATCCAGCCTGTCGTTCGCGCTGGCGACGTGGACCGAGCAGCTCGGCGACTGGATCGCGGGACATAACGCGGCCTACAGCTTTTTTGGCGGCGCGACCCAACTGCTGGTGCCCGACAACGCCAAGGTCGCGGTGATCAAGGCCTGCCTCTATGACCCTATGGACAACCGCAGCTACAGCGATATGGCGCAGCATTACGGCGATTTTGCCGGCACGGCCGCGTCGCCCGAGAGATAAGGCGAAAGTTGAGGCCTGCGTCGGAATCATCGAGCGCTGGCTGCTGGGGCGGCTGCGCAACCGGACCTTTTACAGCTTGGCCGAGCTCAACGGTGCGATCGCCGAGTGGCTGGCCAAGCTCAATGACGGACGGGTGCTGCGCCAGTATGGCCGCCAGCTGTTCGAGGAAATTGATGCGCCGAATCTTAAGCCGCTACCCGGCGAACCGTGGGTCCATGCCGAATGGCGTCGCTGCCGGGTCGGGCTCGACTATCACGTCGAGATCGAACGATACTACTACTCGGTGCCCTATCGCTTCGTCCGTCGCGAGGTAGAAGCGCGGATCTGTGCGCGAACGATTTAAATCTTCCTGGGGGCGAGCGTATCGCCGCGCACATGCGCGGCAGCGGCAACGGGCGGCACACGACGATCAGCGCCCACATGCCTTCCAGCCACCGGCGCTATGGCAAGTGGACGCCGGCAAAGATCCGCAGCGAGGCAACCCGGATCGGCCCGATGCCGCGCTTGCTGGTCGACCGGATCATCGAGGATCGGCCGCATCCCGAACAGGGTTATCGTTCGTGCCTGGGGATCATCCGGCTTGAGAAGCGCTTTGGCGCCGAGCGCCTCGAGGCGGCCGCGCTGCGCGCGATTGAGATCCAGGCTCGCAACTACCCAAGCGTCAAATCGATCCTCGAGAAGGGGCTGGATCGTGTTGCAACGCCCGCGTCCCCCGAGGGCGAGCCGATCATACACAACAACATCAGAGGCTCGGACTATTACCACTAATAGGGAAGAAAATGCTGACACACCCCACGCTCCACTTGCTTACCCAGCTCGGCCTTACCGGCATGGCCGAAGCTTTTAAGAGCCTCGCCGACAACGAGGAGGTCCATGGTCTCGCTCACGCCGAATGGTTGGCGTTGCTGCTGGACCATGAAGCGACCTGGCGTAACAACCGGCGCCTGGCGCTTCGTCTTCGCAAGGCAAAGCTGCGTCATCATGCGTGCCCGAGGATATCGACTACCGCGCCCCCCGTGGGCTCGACCGCCGCTTGTTCGACATGCTGCTCAAGGGAGACTGGATCAAGAACCACGAGAATTGCGCCGTTGTCGGGCCGACTGGCGTCGGGAAAAGCTGGCTTGGCTGTGCGCTTGGTCACAAGGCCTGCCGGGACAACCACTCTGTACTTTACACCCGGCTGCCGCGGTTGTTCGAACTGGACCTTGCCCGGGGCGACGGCCGACTCGCCTCGCGGATGAAGAGCATCGCCGCCGTCGAGCTCCTGATTTTGGACGATTGGGGCCTCCAGGCCATCGACGCCAATGCCCGGCATCATCTGCTCGAAATCCTCGAAGACCGCTACGGCCGTCGATCAACACTCGTCACCAGCCAGCTTCCAATTGCCAAATGGCATGAGCTCATAAATGACCCAACTTACGCTGATGCCATACTTGATCGGTTGCTTCACAACGCTCACAGGCTCGAACTGAACGGTGACTCCATGCGTCGCCCGCCGGTTCTTCCTCAGCCTTGATTACATCGTCGGCCCGATGAAGACCGGGACTGCAGCCCGCGAAGCTGACCGGCCGCTACGGCACTGTCGGGGGTGCGCGTCCAGTCAGCTTCGCTCCATCGAGCGACACCAGACGTGATCTCTTCGGCGGCCGCTTGACCACGGGCTACCGATAGTGCCAATTGCCTTTAACGATCGGGGCTCACATGCGCGCGATCAGATTGGAATGCTGCGCGGCATCGGATTGGAATAGCTGCGCGCGATCATCGGAATCCGCACAAGAGTACGACGACCTGACCCGATCCCTTCTCCGACCCATTACAGGGCCCTCAACGCTCCTACGGATCGGTCCGCCCCAGTCTCTTGCATCGGAACTCTCACCTCACGGTTGGCGCCGCTTGCGCTTTTCCCTTGGCATCAAGAGCCTGGTTCCTGCAGTTCCGCGCGAAAGCCTGTGTCCGACTCGCGCCCTCTCTACGCCGGTCGCCGCCCGCCCGGTCCTCAGGCATCTGGCGGACTTGTCCCAGGATGACGAGACGGTCCTGGTTTTGACGATACTTGGATTCATAACGACGCGTCCTCGGAGGGTTCACTTTCGTTCGTCTTTCGGACACTCACCTGCTCGGTTTGATCCGAACTTTTGATCCGATGCTCACCACCACGGCTCCTTACCGCAGCAGCTCGGACTGGTTTGAGACCCGCTCCTGAAAGCCGATCTCGGAGGGCCTGCCCCCATCTTTCCCGCAGCTTCACCACCGCTCTTAGTTCATGTTGAACTTCTTCCGCTGTCTGCAGCACGCTCTCTTCAATGAAGATGAGCTTGTCAGGATCGAGGCCAATCTGGCCATCGCCCCATTCTTCTCGCCTCTTCAGGACCTCCGGCCGCTCCTGCTCGGCGGCGTGTGCGGCCTTTTTTTGAGCGTGATCTTGCGACGCTGGAAGAAGCGAGACAACGCGGAGGCGCTGAACGTATGTCCATCGGCGGCAACGCTGCCTTCAATTCCTCCAATGTGCTGTCGGGCTCAGCCGCAATCAGCGCGAGGATGCGTTCAGGCTGCGCCTCGATCGCCTGCGAGCGTCGATCGCCGCCTTGTGGCTTCGGCGTCACCTCGCCGGTCTCGCGCGCTTGTGTTACCCATCTGATCGCGCTCGACACGTCCACTCGAAAGTGCGCTGCGGCCTCCCGACAGGACATGCTGTCCGCGACGGCTCCAACTACACGCTTGCGGAGATCAATCGAAAGAGGTGGCGCCGTGCCTGCCGGCCTCCTTCGCCAGCAGGCAGTTTGAATCAGAACCGGCGTGATTTGGGAATCCCAAATGCTTCAATCCGGTCGGGAACCGCCCTAGTGCGAGTTTGGCCTTGGCGCTCCATAGCTTCGGCGCATGAAGGTATCTCTCCGTCGGCTTTCAACTACCCACATCTTCTGGGTGACCCGATAGCGATGAAGGCGATATCTTGCAACTTGGTCAGACGTCGCCAAACAACGATGTTTCCTGGAGGATGATCACGTGTGCGGGCGAGATAGCCGCCGAGCATGGTGATCTGCAAAAGGTAAGTTGCGAGCGTTCGGCGAAGGATGCGCGGTTTGGAACGCGCCGCATCTATGCGGTCGAGTGTTTCAATCTCCGCGGGGGTAAGGACAGTCTCGGGTCTCGCATCCGGTTGAGCGCGCGCGGACATAGTGATCCAAAAAATGCGCCAGCTGACAACCGTAATGAGAGCGAGAAGCTTCACCAGCCGCTCGGTGGTCTGCAATCTCGCGTCCTCTGCACGGCAACCAGATTCATGATCTTATGGAACATCTCGACCTTCCAGCGCAAGGCGTACCAGTCGAGCTTTTCGACGGCGGCTGCCAGATCGTCGACAGGCAAATTGGTCACGAGCTTCCAGTCGATCGGGTCACGATTCGAAGGCGGATCGACATCCAAAACATAAATATAGATGAGCGTTTGTAGCGCGTAGCGCTTTTGCTTGCCGATAGGCGGCAATGTTTTCACCGAGGCGAACTTGATCTGCAGGAAAGCAGTTTCGCCATCTTGACCGCCAGTCGCGACTCGGTGGCGGCCGGACCAAGGGACCGCGGCAACTTGAGCGAAGACGCGATGGGCCGCATTCGTCGGCGAGGGACTCGACGGTGGCTCGGCGAGCCGATTGGTCTGAACGCGCACAAGAAACCGTGCCCCGAGAACCTGCGCCAGGCAAAAAAAGTTCGTAGATATCGCTTTCGCGATCGCCAATGTGCACACAGCGCTCGGGCGAGCCCAGAAGCGCGATGGACTGACGCAAATTCTCGAGCCAGCAATAACTTTCTTTGGTCTCGATCGGCACGCGCGTTTGGTTCAGGAGCCGCCTGAGCGCAGCCGTTGCTTTGAACTTGCTGCGGGTCCATAACTTCACCGCCGACAGGCCGAGTGGAGTCCCGCTGGTGGTGACGACCAGACTCGAATGCATCAACACGCCGCACAAGTTGCAGGCGGTGGGTTGTCCGGCTTTATAGCGCCCAGCATTGATGGTCTTTGTGTAGCCGATCTTGCCGGGCGACTCGCGACTGTAGGTGAACTCGGTCGTATCCTGCAGGATCAGGACAGGCCCTTCGCTGGCCTTGAAACGCGCTGCAGTCGCAGCGAAATGTCCCGCCATCATGCCGTGTTCGGTGACGCGCGGATTTTCGAAAATCTATGGCCGCCTTCGTCGCAGCCCAGTCGCCGCACGCCGCCGGAACCGGCTTACCCGGCGCGGCGGAAAGCTGTCCAGCAACCGTCGTAAACGACGTTGCAAACGCTTATCGGGAAGACTCGCCGCCGCAACCTCGGCATCTTGCCAGCCGGCCGGGCCGGACTCCGATCCAACATTCATCCATGACGCCCTAGTGATTCGGCGTCATGGACAGAATCACGCCAGATTCAGACTGGGCAAGCCCGCTCGAAGTTGTGGGTAATTGAAAGCCGGCGAAGGCCGCCTTGTGTAGTTTGCGAGGCGGCCTGAGGCATCGCGCAGACGAGGGCGCTGTGCCGGCAGATGTTTGACACCGAAGGGCGCGTTGGACAACGCGCGTCATGGGCGGTGAATACTCCCCAATTATGGGCATCGAAAATTCCCTACCTGGCATCCCAGCCTGAAGGGGCCGCGGCGCGTAGGCCCCACATATCGGAGCGCTGCGGACCCAAGTATATCGCCCGCGGTCTCGAACCACCCGCCTACGGGCCACGGCAGGCTGGTCGGCCTGGCAAGCTCGCGTCCAGTCAGCTTCGCTCCATCGAGCGACACCAGACGTGATCTCTTCATCGGACCACGGGCTACCGATAGTGCCAATTGCCTTTAACGATCGGGCGCTTCATATGCGCGCGATCAGATTGGCATAGTTGCGCGCGATCATCGGAATCCGCATCCGCCTTTATCGCGACCGACTTCGCCCAAGACAAAGCCGAAGCGGCCAGGGCTCAGTGGCGCAAGGTCGCCGACCAGCTCCGCCCCAAGCTGCCCAAACGCCCAAGCTCGCCGCCTTCATGGATGAAGCCGAAGCCGACGTGTTCGCCGACATGAGCTTCCCGGCTCAGTACCGGGCCAAATCGCGCCGTTGCAGAATGTTTTCGACCGGGATCTCGAGGCCCTCGAAAACCAGCTCGCGATGGCCGTCATGCTCGTCCAGCCCCATGGTCGCGATGCGCCGGTCGATCTTCCAGCCGGGCTGGTCGCGGTCGAACCGTCAGCCGTTGCGCGGATAGTGTGAGGTACGCGCGAGCAGGATGAAATGCCTCTCCTCCGCCCCTGTTGGGAACCATTTGCAGCCGCGGATCACGTACCCGTCGCCCTTTCTCGTCGCCGTGTCAGCATCATCGAAATGTCGGAGCCGCTGCCCGGATGCGGCTCGGTCATCACAAAGGCTGAACGCACTTTGCCTGCGACGATGGGCGCGATCCAACACTCCTTCTCTCGGCCGGCGTCGCCGCCATCTCCAGCACCGTCATGTTGCCGTTGTTAGGGGCCACCAATTGAAGACCAAAGGGCCTCATAGCCCTTCGGCCCGCGCCTACGCGCTCAGTTCGTTGGCAAGGTCGAGCCGGATGTTGTCATGCGCGTCGTAGTTTGCGGGGTTCGCCTTCAGCGGCAGCAAGCGGTCCTTGACGAAGCGGACGATGCGGGCGCGGAAATCCTCCACGCGCGGCGAAACCATGAAATCCATGTCGTTTCCTTGCTCGGTGTTGCCTAGTTCAAAGGCTCTAGACGAGGTGGCCGCCATCGACCGCGAGCGATGCGCCGGTGATGTAGCGGCCTACGTCGTAGGCGAACAGCAGCAACGCGCCGTCGAGATCCTCCGGCCTGTCAAGCCGGCGCTGCCGAATGCGCTTGACGAGGGCCTTGCCCGATTCGCTCTCGAAGAAGTCGCGGTTGAGGTCGGTTTCGATGTAGCCGGGACACAGCGCGTTGACACGGATGCCATAGCGTCCACTCCAGTGCGAGAGCCTCCGTGAGCCGAACCACGCCCGCCTTCGACGCGGCGTAAGAGGAGACATTGCCGGCGACGCGGTGCCCCAGAATGGAGGCAACATTGACGATCGAACCGCCGCTGCCCTCGGCGTTCATTCCTCTTGCAGCCACCTGCGCGAGACCAGAAACACATCCTTGAGATTGGTGTCGATCACGCGGTCAAAGTCTAAGGCCGTCATCTCGAGCGCCGGCTTCGCTTCCGAGACCCCAGCATTGTGGACGAGGATGTCCGGCGCGCCGCCGGTTTCCGTAAAGGCTGCAGCAATGGATTCCGAATCGGTGACGTCGAGAGCGACGGCGGACAGCTTTCCGTCCGCGCGGGCGATCTCGGCGCAGACCTCGTCCAGTGCATCGAGCTGGCGCGCGCGCCAGAACCACGGTTGCCGGCCGAGTCCAGCGGACGCGCCGGTGACGGGAGCGGTCTTGCCGTCGAGTCTGTCGACCATTAGAGTGTTTCGCTCCTCATAGCACCGCTGCCGCCATAGCGCCTCAGGCTTGGATCGCTTTCGTATTTTCCTTTCGTCGCTTGCACCTTTCGAGCTTACTGATGCGACTTGACGTCTCCATAGGATGAGCGCTGATTATGGCCTTGAGCATACTAATCGTCGGCCAAAAAGCTCTCTCTTTTGGCAGTGCGAATTCCGGCCTCTGGCCCTCTCCATAGCTTCGGTGCCATTAAAGACATCTCCATGTGATGTTATTCTTGGAGTCCGTTCCCGTGGCCGGCCCAGTGTGATTCTCGCAGCTAAATCACCCTGCGGTAGGCCGCCATCCGCTAATGTCTTGCTGTGGGGACGGCTCGGCATCTACATCTGCATGACCATCAGGCACGGCGCTGCTAGTCACCGCGAGAGAAAAGATCGCGCGGCTGCTGGGCGGCAACCCCGAACCTTAGGCGGATCTGTTCCAGCCGGCGCAGCGGAGGCGAGAGCTCAAAGCCCCTCATCAGGCCCTGAGGCCGAAAAATCAGAATCAGCGCCATGGCGATCCCGAGTCCGATCTCCGCTGATCCTTGCGGCAACGCGAACTTCTCGCTGGCTATGACGATACCATCCTCCAGTGTACGCAGGCTTTCGATAATCAGCGTGACCGCGACGCTGCCAATAACTGCGCCGGTCAGGCTGCCGATGCCGCCAACGACCAGCATCGCCAGAGTGGTGAAGGTCAGCCCCATGTAGAACATGTCAGGCGTCAGGAAGCCCAGGAACTGCGCATACAAACTGCCTCCGGCCCCAATCAGGAAGGCACTGATGACGAAAGCGATGAGCCGAACCTTGACTACGTCGACGGCCGAGGCCTTGGCGGCAATCTCGTCGTCACGCGAGGCACGCAGCATTAGGCCGAAATGCGATCGCTGAAACACGCTGGCCACGACGATCGCCAGGCAAGCAAAGGCGAGGGCGCCCCAGGGGCCGCCGAGTGTGGGAATACCCAAGATCGAGCTGGTGGCACCCGTGACTGACGTCCAATTCGAATAGACGCTATTGACCACGACGAGAAACGCGAAAGTGGCGATCGACGCACCAATTCCCGAAAGCCGGAGCACGACATAACCGAACAAAAACGCCACCGCCGCCGACAACGACGACGCCATAACTATGGGAAGCGGAAACGGGTACGTGCGCTCCTTCAGAAAGTTTGGCAGACCCTGCAGCATGATCTGTTTCCAGTTCGGTTCGGAGGTGGCCCACGCGGTGGCGTAGGCTCCGATACACATGAAGCCGATCTGACCGAACGAGAAGATTCCCGAATTTCCTATGAAGACGTACATGGCAACGACGATGCCGAGGTGTATCAGCATCGCAGTCAGCGTTACGCGCAACGATTCGCCGCCCACCAACTGAACGCCGACGACACAGATTACCAGTCCGAGGGACAGGCAAGCGGGCAGCCATACTTCATCGATCAAATGGCGAAAGGTAATGATCATGGTGCGCCCACTCAAACGCGTTGTGCTAGCGCCTTGGTCGGGACGATCCCGGCCGGTCGCACTAGCAGGACAAGTATCACCACTCCGAACACGAACGCGTCGCGGAACGACCTCAGATCGTCCGGCAGATATGCCTGGAGCATGACGGCTAAGAACCCGACGGCAAAGCCGCCCACAACGGCGCCGACCAGGCTGCCCATGCCGCCGACGACCGTGGCGATGAACGCATAGAGCATAAGCGGCACGCCCAGGGCGCTGGTTAACGTGCCAGTCTGGCTGATGTATAGCAATGATACAGCCGCCGCCAGAATGCCGGACAGAGCGAACGCCACGCCGATGGCAATATTAGCTTTGACGCCAAGATAGCGCGCCATCTGGAAGTCCTCCGCCGCAGCGCGGATCTGGACGCCATATGGTGTCCGCTTGAGGAACGCTGTGAGCGCCAACATCAACAGTAGCGTGACGCCGATTGTCACCAGCTGGATCTGGGGGACGTGGATCGGGCCGATGGTAATGGATTTTCCGAGAGCCGACCAAAGGTCGATTCCCTTGGGCCGTGCGCCGAAGATCACCAGGATCGAATGTTGGATAACATAACTTACCGATGAGGACGCGATCATCAACGTTGGCGCATTTGCCCGCCGTAGCGGGCTAAACACGAGCCTGTCGGACACCAGAGCAGTGATTACGACGACAGCGCATACGGCCAGAACCATGAAAAGAAGCGGCAAGCTACCAATGCCCATAACTGCTGTTTCATTGCGCGACGGTACAATGAGGGCGAAGGCGCCGATCGTTATGAAATCTCCGTGCGCCAAGTTGATGAGCCGCAGTATACCGAACAAAAGGCCAATTCCCAGCGCGGCCAAGGCATAGAGACTACCGAGGCTCAGGGCATCGACGACATTTTGAATAAATCCGATCACTGGCTGCTCCCACTCGCGGTCGCCGGCTGTACCGGCTGAGCATTGAACCCAAAATAGGCATTCATGATCGCCTTGCCGTCCTGCAGGTTGGCAGCGCTGTCGCTCAGCTGAATCTCACCATTGCGCAACACGTAGACGTGATCGGCGAACCTGAGGATACGTTCGGACGATTGCTCGTTGATCAGCAATGTGAGCCCTTTGCGTCGCCGAAGATCGAGAAGCAGCTCGTACACTTGGTCGACGATGATCGGCGCTAGTCCCAGAGAGGGCTCATCCATCATCAGCATACGAGCGTTAGTAAGCAAGGCACGACAAATGACCAGCATCTGCTGCTCACCACCCGAAAGGCGGCCGGCCGGCTGGTGGATACGCTCGCGCAATCGTGGGAACAACTCGAGGACCCCTTTCAGCTCCTTGGCGGCTTCTCGACGATCGCGGCGCTGATACGTGCCGATTAATAGATTCTCCTCGACCGTCAGGGTACCAAAGACGTGCCTCCCCTCTGGGACAAGAGCCAATCCGCGGCGCGAGATCGCCTCTGGCATTAGGCTGGACGTAGTCTCTCCCTTCCAACGAACGGCGCCTGCATGGATTGGGACGCCACCGGCAATAGCTGCAAGCGCCGTCGACTTGCCAGCGCCATTGGGGCCCAAGACGCATACTACCTGTCCTTCGTCGACCCTCAGCGATACGCCGCGCAACGCCGTTAGCTGACCATATCGAACGCTCAGACCTTCCACTTCAAGCATCATATCTATTTCGGCCGTATGTTGCCGGTCCCAAGATAGGCGTTGATGACGGCTGTGTTAGTTTGGATCTCAGTCGGTGTCCCTTCGGCAATAGTGCGTCCGCCGTCGAGAACATGAATCCTATCGCAGACGCCCATAACCACGCGCATGTTGTGCTCGACAAGCAAGACTCCACACGCGAAGCTCCCAGGGATCTGCGAGATCGCCCTCATCAGTTCATCACACTCGGCGTTCGTCATCCCAGCTGCTGGTTCGTCTAACAGCACGAACGCTGGCGCCACCACTAGAGCGCGCGCGATTCCCACGCGGCGCTCATCGGTGTATGGCAGCGTGCCGGCGACTATATGCGCTTTGTCAGCTAGACCGAAGTAACCTAGTATATCCAGTGCCAAGCGACGCGATACTTGGCGGCTTCGCCCTAGACCGGCCGCCGTCACCTCAACATTTTCTAGAACCGTCATTTCGCGGAATAGCCGGCCCGCCTGGAAGGTCCGACAGATACCCGCCTTGCGATAACGCTCAGGGCTCCAGGCCGAAGTGACCAACTCGCCGACCCTTATCTCACCGCTGCTCGGCTCCTGGAAGCCAGTGAAACAGTTCACCATCGTGGTCTTCCCAGCACCGTTCGGTCCAATCAGACCGAGTATCTCGCGACGCTCAAGCCGCAGACTGACATTCCCAAGAGCGGTGAGGCCGCCGAACGCCACCGTGACGTCATGAGCGACCAAATCGGCGATTTCGGATTGCTTTGCCATAATGCCCGCTGCCGTCTCCGTCGCGGAGGAGACGGCGAATAGCAAAGCGCGCCCCAGCGTTGCCATTCGCCCATCCGCCACGTTCTGCCTAGTTTCCGGTTCGATACAGGACCTTGCTCGGTATTGGTTCCTTGTCATAGACCTGATCAATTACTTTGCCTTCGCCGTTGCTGATGCTGATGATCAAGAGCGGCACCGAGGTCTGGATATGCTGGCCAGACGCGAACGTGCGCGGCCCAAGCGTTGTCGGCTCATGTTTGAACGTGTTCATGACCTGAACGACCTTCGCTGTATCAAGGCTGCCAACCTTGGCAACGGCCTTGGCCCAAAGCTCCAAAAAGGAATAGATCGGAAAGGCATAGTTGGTAGCCGGCGTCGAGTTGAACTTTGCTTTGTACCTTTCGATTAGCGCCGCCACCTCCTTACGTGGATCATCGCCAAAGATCGACACCGCCACCGGAAGGTAGAACTCCTTCAGACCAGGGACTGAATTCAGCCAGTAGGTGCCGTCCATGGCACTATCACTCATCACCGGCAGGTCGATGCCAGCGGCCCGGATCTGGCGCATCGCGCTTGCCCCACCTGGCGGATTCGAGCACAGCATGATGACATCAACCTTCTTGGCCGCGGCGGCTTCCCTGATCCTAGTCACCTGCGAGGCGATCGAGACGTCGGTATTCTTGAAGGTGTCACGACCTACAACGCTGCCGCCGTTGCTGGCGAACTTCCACTCGAATCCACCGCACACCGACTTGCCGTACTCAACGTAATCGTCTAGCAGCACATATGCTGAGCGAAAGCCTTTCTTCTCGTAGCCCCAGTTGGCCATAGCAACTCCTTGAGCCTGGGCGACGGCGGAGGTTGTGAAAACATTGGGCCCCGCGATACCCGCCTTGGGATCCTCTGCACAGAGATAGGCTCCGATCTTGCCCGCCTTCTGCGCCTCGAACACTGCGGGCGAGCCGTAATCGTAGTCACAGCTGCCAAACACGATGTCTGCACCTTGCCGCAAGACTTCCTGGGCCGCCTTCACTCCTTCGACGCGGTCGGATTTTGCATCCGCGAAAACCACCTTCAACTTCTTGCCGAGCAACCCGCCCTTCGCATTGATGTCGTCGACGAAGATCTGCGCCATCTTGGTGGGATTGTCGTCAAAGGATGCCATTGCCCCTGAGGTCGAGCCGGCTAAGCCGATTAAAATCTCGTCAGCCGCGCGCGCCGAACTCCAACCCGCTGCAATTGCCACGATGACGCCTAGCAACGATAAAACAAACTTAGCCTTCTTTTTCCCCATGTCTCAGTCCTCCGTTTGCACCACCTAATTTAAGCATGCCCTTCTCGGGACGCTGACGAACCGACTACGTAATCCTCGCGAACCAATTTCTCATTCCGCCGATCGGGGAAGTTGTTTGCAACATCGCCCTGTATCGCGCCACTCAGACTTCCCTAAACCGCCGCGTCTGTTGTGCCTCGACAATGGAAATTGTCTTTGCCAGCGATCCCACGGCATTTCATGTTCTTATGCGTACGAACATTCGTTAATGTACGAGCGCCTCAAAGTTGCTGTCAAGCCCATTTCCGCGGCCTCAGGCTTCGACCTGCGGCTGGTTACAAAGCTCGCTCAAAGATTTCTCTCTTGAGCGGCTTCAATGATGTCGGTGACGACCTGGAGGCCGGCAACGCCGGATACCTCCGGTTCGCGATTCTCGCGGATGGCATCGGCAAAATCCTGTATCTGCGCCTCAAAAGGTAGAACCGGAGAGAAGTCGAGCGCCTGCCCGTTAACTAGAATCGTCCCTTTCCCGTGCTCACCGAGTGTCCCATCGCAAATGGCAAATCCCTTGTCGCCGTACAGTTCGAGCCGAGAGGGACCATCGAACAGAACGGATGTCGTGATTTCTGCCGTCAAGCCATCCGAGAATTGCAAAGCGACGAGAGCAGTTTCATCGTGTGGACCACCGTAGATTTTTCGGTTGATGAGACTGCGGCGGCCTTCAACGGTCCGCGGCGCATCGCCCGCAAACCAATGCATGAGATCGAAACAATGCGGTCCGACCGCAGCGAGAGACCACCAGCGCCCAAGCTCTTCGTGAGCTCTCCAATTCAAAGGGTCCAGCTCCTTATAAGCCCACTGAATCCGGATGTGGCAAAGCCGGCCGATCACTCCATCCTGCAATAATCTATGCAGTTTGCGATGGCCCATGTGCCACCGTAGATGCATGGCCACGCCTAGCTTGACACTATGTATTTGGCATACCTCGATGACTTTCAGTCCCTCCTCACGAGAGGTGACCATTGGCTTCTCAACGAGCACATGCTTTCGGGCGCTAGCGCATGCAATGACATGTTGAGCGTGAAGATTGTCCGGGCTTGTGATCAAGACGGCCTGGAGGTACGGATCCTCCAGGAACTCCGACAAGACCGCGTGGGCAGGATGCGGTGATGCCGCACCGTGCTTTTGCGCGAACTCCTCGGCTCGAGCCTTGTCGCGGCTTAACACGCTCCATAGGGTGGCGCCCGGAATGCGCCGTAAGGCCGGCGCATGGGCAGCATCGGCAATGCTACTGGCTGCAACGATGCCAAAGCGTATGTGCTCGTCATCCATTGATTACCTCTCGATGGGAAGCCGGATACATGGAAGAGCCAGATGATGTCCCTCTGCGGCCTGCCCCAATGCGGAAAGATCGATTGCGCGATGAGAACGTTGACATACAAGCATCTGATTATCTGAGATTGACGAAGTGCAGCAGGACAACGTCAGCCCCCTTTCGAAACATGAGGATGCAAGCGCGGCGGCGATGGCAGTCGAGCCCGTTCGACTGCGACATCGCAGCTGATGATCCATCGCGCATGTGGCCACAAGAGGTACGTTCGCAGCGCCACAATTACCACGTTGCTCATCAAGTGCCTTTCGAAAGATCTGTGGTTCTCGGCTAGATCTCTTTGGGGTGAGGTTCTTCAAGTCCACGCTGCTCATATGACTTCGCACGCAAGAAGGAGCCTACGGCTTATGAGCCAATTTTGTGCCTGCTCATGCGAATCTCAGTAAGTCCGATAATCCACCTTTCCGATCTCTTTCGTGCTGCGCACCTGCTCGACGGCCTCAGCGAGATTGGCCAAGTAATCATTGAGAGCGGGAGCTACGCTCGGGTTAAGCGCAACGTGGATCGCCTTCGGCGTGATTGACTTGCCGACGAACCATCCCTTCTTGCCCATGCGATCTGCGACGGCATAGATGTCGACGTGCGGATCGATCGAGTCGTACATCAGGATACAAAGATCCGTCGGCCGAATGACCCGAAGACCTTTGATATGTTCGACGCCGGCGATGAGCCGGTCCCTGGTGCCCATGATCACACGCGCGATGTCGCGGTAGCCGGCGCGACCCAGGGTATTCATCACCGCCCAAGCCGACGCGACGGGTCCGGCAGCCCGACTTCCCTGGAAGGTCTTGGTCACATAAGTTCCGCGTGGCCAACTGCTGAACTCGAAGCCCTGGTACTTCTGGTACTCGCGATCCGCGAAGAGGAGCAAGGACGCTGGCTTGGCGGCGAAGCCATACTTGTGGAGGTCGGCCGACAAGCTGCTGACGCCTGGGACCGACAGATCGAAGGGTGGAATGGGATAGCCGATGTCTCGTGCAAAGGGCGCCAGAAAACCGCCTACGCAAGCATCGATGTGCAGCCACAACCCGCGCTTCCTGGCGAGCGCTCCAATCTCCTCGATGGGGTCGATGACCCCATGGGGATAGCCCGGCGCCGAGGCGTAGATCATGCACGTGCGTTCGTCGATTGCGGCTTCGAACAAGCCGACGTCCGCGCGGAAGTCCTCTCGCAACGGGGTGCGTACGACCTCCATCCCCAAATAACTGGCCGCCTTGTCGGCCGCGGCGTGAGCGGAGAAAGCCGCCACGACCTTGGGACGGTCAATGCCTTTCTCCTTTCGTGCCCAATCTCTGGCGGTCTTGAACGCAAGGAAAATGCTTTCAGTTCCGCCGCTGGTAAACGTACCTCCGGCTTGCGGGCCCCCGCCCAGGAGATCAATACCCATCTCGATGACTTCCCTCTCGAGTTGGGCGACGCTCGGAAACGCGTGGGCGCCCAAGGCGTTCTCAGTGAAGAACTCCGTGTAGGCTTCTTGCGAGACCCGCAGGAGCTCCTCAGTGTAATAATAAATATAGACTGGAAGCCGCCCGTCTTTCCAGGCGTAGTCGCCCTGCTTCATATCGCGCAGCCGAGCTTTGAGCTTAGTCCAGTCGGTTCCGGTCTGAGGCAGTGAAGTCATGACTTTGATCCCATCTTTGAAATTCAGAAGAACCGCAGCCCCAACTAGGCGCTGCGGAGCCGCGAAGTCTTTGCCTGGTCAATGCTGCATCCGTCGGATGTGATGGCCACGGCATAGTCCCGCTCGGCCGCTCCGACGCTTACGACGCCGTCGCGCACGTCACGCAACACCCGGGATGGGTCCCGCGTTTTTGGGTCGCCGAAGCCGCCGCCGCCGCCAGCGAGCGCTTGGTAGGTAGCGGGACCGTGGCGTTCTACTTCGCAGTTGAGGGGTTGGATCTTTGTGCCGTCAGGCAGCAAGACTGTAAGTTCCGGGACGGAGCCCGGCTTACCTAGTCCGACACCGAAAGAGGCCGATCGTTCGGGGACTCCGACGATCATGTAGGCATAGTCGGCGGGCGTGAACACCTCGACTTCGTAGTCGCATCCCGTTCCGCCGCGGAAGCGGCCGGGACCAGCGCTGTCGCAGCGGAATTCCTGGCGGTTGAAGCGCACCGGATAGAGCTGCTCGTAGTCCTCGAGGTTGGGCAACGTGAGCCCACCCAGCGTAATCAGGTTGCCCAACGAATTGATGCCATCCCGGCCTTCGACAGCGCCGATGCCAGACGCCGCGGCGAAGTGATACATGACGTAGCGGTCGCCATCAGGGCGAAAGCCAGCAGTAATGACTTGCCCCTCCTTCGACCAACCGGCCGAAGCGCGTTCTGGCAAAGCTTGGGCCAGCGCCTTCCAAACCGCATGGATGATCTCGAAGGCCGGGAACATCGTATTCGCCGTCATCGCCGCCGGCGGCCGCGCGTTCACGAGAGTGCCTTCGGGCAGACGGATCTCGACGCTGCGGAAGGCGCCCTCGTTCTTGGGCAGATCCGGTTCGAAGAACGCCGCCAGCGCCATGAACACCGCCGACGTGGTGTTGGCAATCGAGCTGTTCTTGAAGCCGCGCATCTGCGGCGACGTTCCTTCGAAGTCGACGATCAGGCCCGTCTCGCCGACGGTCAACGTCACCGCGATCACACTGTCCACGGGGCCAAAGCAATCGTGGTCCATGGGTTCCTCCGCCTTCCAGCTGCCCTGGGGCAAGCGGGACACAGCCGCCCGAAAACGCCGGTCGGCGTGGTCCACCACGGCTTCGAAGAACTCGTCGGCACGATCCGCTCCTACCTCATCGACCAGCATCGCTATGCGCTCCGCGCCGATGCGGGTCGAGCCGATCATGGCGCGCACATCACCATCGATCCCCTCGGGCAGACGCGTATTGAGAAGCAGCAGGCGCCAGAGGTCCTCGCGCATTCGGCCCGCTTCGATCAGCTTCAGCACGGGAAGGCGGATGCCTTCGTGGAAAATCTCTGTTGCCATCGGGTTGTAGGAGCCGGCCGCACCACCGCCGATGTCCACTTGATGTGCACGATTGCAGGCAAAGGCAACAAGCCTGCCCTGCACGAACACCGGCGTCGCAATCACCCAATCGGGCAGATGATTGCCGCCGGCCGTATACGGGTCGCTTAGCAGGAAGACATCTTCGGGCGCAATCGCGTCCTTGAAGTCGCGCAGGATGGCACGAACAGCGAACCCGCCTCCGCCGGTATGAATAGGAAGGCCATCCGCCTGGCTCATCAAGATGCCCCGGCCATCGGCAATGAAGCAGGAGAAGTCGTGGCTCTGGGTCAAGTGGGGACATCGCGCGGTTCGCGTCATCACCCATCCCATCTGGCGCGAAATATGATCCAGCCGGTTCTGCACCATCGCGAGCGCTATCGGGTCCATGGCGGGATTCATGCGGCAGCTCCAATATGGACCAGGAAGTCGGCGGCGGCGTTGACTTCGACGATGTCGCTCGGGCCGACGAAGGCGGTGGTCGTACGCTCTTCGATCAGCAATGGCCCTTGCAGCTTGCAGCCCGGCCTGAGATCCTCTCCGTCGTAGACTGGGATGTCTTGCCAGCCGCGGGTCGAATCAATCCAGACAGGACGTTTTAGACGCGGCATAGGAGTCTCTTGCCCAGAGACATCCATCGGCGGAAGCGACCACTCCAGATGGCCGCGCCCGACGACGCGCAAAGCCCTGATCTCGAGGCGGCCACCAGGCTGGATGTGCCCGAACAGGCGCTGGTGTTCGGCTTCGAAGGCCTGCCGTACTGCAGCTTCGTGGAAACGGTTGCCTTCGAGGGCGACGCGCACGGGCCATTGCTGCCCCGCATAGCGCAGATCGATCTCGCGCTGGATCGCGCTCTTATCGGCAAAGCCCTGTCGTGCCAACGAATCTCGCGCCCTCGCTTCAAGCTGGGCAAAGCCGGCCTCGAGTGCGGAACGGTCGACCTTGTCGAGGTCGGCGACAAAGACATGCAAGTAATCTTGCCGCACATCCGATTGCAGGGCCCCCATGGCGCAGAAAGCGCCGGCGGCGCGCGGCAAGAGCGCGCGCTTGCATCCCAAACTGCGCGCGACGGACGAGCCATGCATGGGCCCCGCGCCGCCTGCGGCGACCAACGTGAAGTGCGCCGGGTTGTGGCCTCGCTCGATGCTGAGGCGCTCGACCGCGTGCAACAGGTTCTGCTCCAGCAGACGGATCACGCCTGCCGCAGCATCTTCGACAGAGAGGCCAAGCGGGCGCGCCAGCTTGGTTTCGATGGCGTGTCGCGCCAGGCCGAGATCGAGTTTCACCGTTCCGCCGGCGAGCGGTCCTTCGCGCATCCGGCCGAGGACCAGTTGCGCATCGGTCACCGTCGGCTCCTCCCCTCCGAGTCCATAGGCCGCGGGACCCGGCTGCGCACCAGCGCCCTTCGGGCCGACATTCAACAGACCAGCGGAATCGACCCAAGCAATGGTGCCGCCGCCGGCGCCCACGGTGTGGATCTCCACGGACGGCGTGGTGAGGTGATACCCATCGATGACCAGTTGGTCTCTCACCGGCACCTCGCCCTTCGCCATGACCATCACGTCGCAACTGGTGCCACCAATCTCCATCGAGATAAAGTTGGCGAGATCTTGCGAGGAAGCACAGCCCTTGAGCGCACCGACGGCCGCGGCCGGTCCGGACAAGACGAGCATCACCGGACGGTTGGCGACCTCCATCACGGACACGGCGCCGCCATTGCTCTGCAACATGAGAAGCGAACGAGGCAGGCCAAGTTCGCGGAGCCGTTCGTCGAGGGCTTTAAGATAGCGCGTCACCTTGGGAGCGACATAGGCATTCACCACGGCCGTAGAGCCGCGCTCATACTCACCTATCGTCGGCATGATATCGCTCGAGAGCGAGATCCAATCGCCGCCCCAGCTCTTGGCCAACGCCTCTCGGGCCTGGTACTCGTGCCGACCATCGAGAAAGCTGTTGAAAAGGCATACCGCGACGGCTTCGACTCCTTCTTGTTTGAAGATATCGGCGGCCTTGGCCACATCCTCGGCGGCCAGTGGCGCGGCTTCAGTGCCGTCGGCGGCGATCCTTCCGCGGACGGGCTGGCGCAGATAGCGCGGCACCAGGACCTGCGGCGGCGGCGCACGATGGTCCCATTGGTTCTCGCGAATGCCGCGGCGGATTTCTAGGGAATCGCGGAAGCCATGGGTGGTCAACATCCCAACTCGCGCGCCCTTCTTTTCCAGGATCGTGTTGGTCGCAACCGTCGAGCCGTGGACGAACAGCGCGCAATTCCGCAGCAGAGCAGAGACAGGCAGATCGAGTTCAGCCGCGGCTCGCCGCAATACGTTCAACACGCCCTCGCTGGGATCAGCGGTGATCGATGGCGCCTTGAAGATACGCACATACTCCTTTGCATCCCGGAGGACCATGTCTGTAAAGGTCCCGCCTACATCGACGCCGATCCGCCAGGGAGCTGCCAAGAAGGTAGAAGGCTCTCTCATTTACACCTCGAACGATCCAAGTGTTGCTAAGTGATCTTTGCAGGCCGCTACGCTACGAGCAGGCTCTCCGCCTGGATCACGTTGCTAGCTTACCGGTTGCCTGTGCCGAAGGCGCGGAGCAGGACGAAACATAAGCCGCGGTAATTAGTTTGTAACAACAGCATGCTTTTTGCTCGAGGCACTTGTGTTCAATTATCTGCAAGACGCCGCGCGTCTTACGAATTAACCCTTGTTCTTCGAATCGGATTAGCGTTTCCGTCACCCCAGCGCGGCGCAATGCCAAGACGGAGGAGAGATAGTCATGGGTAATTGGAAGTACATGAGCGCCAACAGCATCACTCGCCAAACAGAGCCAGGAGGCGAGCCGCTTTTCGCGATCGTGGCGAACGCCGCATAATCCTGTCTGAGCGCTATGCAAGGTCAGCGCTTGAACGTACCGCGCAAGATATTCTCGGATCTCGGGACGCGCGTTCATCACCCGACGCAAATCCTCTACACGGATCCTGTGGGCTCTTCCGGGAAGGAGCACAACAGATTGGTGCGTTGAAAGATGTCCCTCCAACAATAGCGGAGCGCCAACTGCGCCCCGATATCCTATTACCGCCGTCTCAAGGATGTTTCCCTCCGCGACAATCCTCTGTGAGACCAAGCCCGACTCTATGAAATAGACGTGATCAAGATGCCTTTTCGGCTCTTGCAGAACCATACGTTCTCTGAGAACAATCGGCTCTAAAAACTCCCCTATTGTGGCGAGATCCGGCATGATTATTCTCGCCAGAATCGCATTCTTGAAAAAGGATGGCGTATTGGGACGCATGCGTCGTTCCTATTTCCTCTTCCCTGCGGTCGCAAATGACGGTCAGTACCCGAGCCCTCTCAAATGGGAACGCTTGGACAACAGGCTGAAGTCTATGTCCTAGTGTGTGCGTCGAGTTCGGCCTCTGCGTGGATCTGCCGCTTCGCTCTCGCAGCGGTCGAACAGACGGACTTGCCGTCCGCGGAGATCTCGATGCCATAGAGGGCGAGCGCCGCCTCTTTGGAGACGACTTCATCGCGAACGTCCCTTAGTACGGCTTCCGGATCCCGGTTATGAGGATGACCCCATCCTCCGCCAGCAGAGGCTTCGATAACGAGGCGAAACGGCTTGACCTGCTGAACACCATACTGCGGACAGTAAAACTCTTCGCCCGTAGTCGAATCGAATCCCCTCAATGAACCTTTTGCACCCCAAAGCCCCCCGTTGACGCCCGCGCCTGTTGGCTTTCGCGAGCCCTCACCACGCAACAGATGCTCACCGCCGACCAGGATGTCAGCAACATAGTCGACTCCAGGTCCGCCTCGGTATTGTCCGGCCCCCCCAGCATCGAGGCGCATCTGATAACGATGAATGCGAATCGGATAGGATTGCTCGTATGATTCCACATTCGGAATGATCATTCCGCCGAGCGTCATCTGGTGGCTGGTCGTGACGAAGCCATCACGTCCCTTGACTGCTCCGCCCCCTGAACTGCCATGCCAATGGTAAAGTACAAATACTTCCCCAGAAGGCTTGGTGCCGGCGGAGATGCTATACACCGCCTTGCCCCAGCCCGCGCACGCACGATCAGGGTCGACTTGCGCTAACGCGCCCCAACATGCGTTCATGATATCGATGGCCGGAAATACCGTGTTCATGGTCATGGGCGCGGGCGGCAAGGCATTGACGATCGTGCCATCCGGAGCAACAATTTTGACGCAGCGATAAACCCCTTCGTTGCGCGGAATGGCCGAATCTAAGAACGACGAGAGTGCGCAATAAACGGCAGAGTGTGTATTGGCGATGCTGCTGTTCTTGAAGCCCTTTATTTGTGGCGAAGTGCCGGTGAAATCAAATGTGATCTCGTCTCCGCGAATCGTGACCTTTACACGCGTTTCGATGTCGACGCTTTCGAAGCAGTCATTGTCACTAACGTCGGCCGCCTCCCAACTCCCATCGGGGAGTTCGGCGATTGCTTGACGCATCCTACGCTCTCCATAGTCAAGAAGCGCCGCCAAATAGGCATTACCCTTTTGCACGCCGAGTTGTTCGATGACTTCTTTCATCCGATTTGCGCCGATCCGCGTCGAGCCGAGCATCGCGCCCAGATCACCTTCCATGAGTTCCGGGCAGCGAGTGTTCAAAAGCAACAGGCGCCAGAGATCGTCTCGCAATTTTCCCTTTTCAACCAGCTTGAGTACTGGCAGTCGAATGCCTTCGTGAAAGATTTCTGTAGCCGCGGCGTTATAGGTTCCAGCGGCTCCGCCGCCGATGTCGGACTGATGAGCGCGGTTGCTGCAAAATCCTAGCATTTCTCCGTCAACAAAAACGGGACGAATGAGTGTCCAATCAGGCAGGTGGTTTCCGCCGGCAACGTAAGGATCGCTCAGCATGAACACGTCTTCATCTTCGATGTGATCAGCAAAGTCTCTTAGAACCGCGCGAACGGCGAAACCTCCGCCCCCTGAATGAACCGGCAAGCCATCGGCTTGTGCGACCGTCTCTCCAGTTGCATTGCTCATAAAGCAGGAAAAGTCGTGGCTCTGGCTGAAGATTGGGCTGCGCGCCGTGCGCATCATGACGGTGCCCATCTGCAAGGTAATGTGATCTAGCTGACGCTGCAGAATGGCAAGCATAACAGGATCTTGATACCTGGCGGCCGCGACATTCATGATCTCACCTCGTTCAAAACTCTGTCGACAGAATGCTGAGCAGCGAACCTCGACCTTCCAGCGGCGTGTCCCGTTTCTTCGCGCCACGAATGATCGTCAAGTGCGTTCTCACGCCACTTCCTCGGCATGAGCAAGCCGCACATGATAGTTGCCTGCATCGGTTATCGTAAGCCGATCACCAAGACCTATAAAAATCGTAGTGGTGGCCTCTTCGACGACTGCGGGGCCCACCATTTGTTGACGTGGCGTAAGTTTAGTGCCGTCATAGATGGGGATATCAGCGAACCCCGTCTCCCTACCGATCCACACTCGTCGACGTGAATGTGGCAGCGGGTCTGATACAGTGGACGGCACTGGAGCTACCTTCAATGCGTCCAGTTTGCCAATTGCTGCAAGCCGCAGATTAACAACCTCGATAGACCCAGCGGTCTGGACATAGCCAAACAGCCGCTCAAAGACCTTCTCGAATGCTGCACGTATGGCTGTCGGATCCGTCGAGGAACATTCAACCGCAACTGTCCATTGCTGACCAAAATATCGAAGGTCATAGGCGCGCTGCAGGACGGCTTTGTCGCCCTCGAACCCCTCTCGGGCAAGGAGTTTGCCTGCAGCCTCATGCATCTCCCTAAAAGCGCCTTCAAGTATCTCGGTGCTGCATGTCGTTCGGCTGTCAAGGTCTTGCAACCAACTCCGTACGTGGTCATGCCGGAGATCCGAGTTGCACATGCCAAAGGCGCAGAATACGCCTGCCAGACGCGGAATATACAGGCTCTTGCTGCCAAGCAGGCGGGCCGTGGCAACACCGTGCAAAGGTCCCGCCCCCCCCGCCGCAACGAGCGTAAACGTTCTTGGATTGAAGCCTTTTTCGAGAGAGGCTCGCTCCACGGCGTGGAGGATGTTCTGCTCAACTAACTGAATGATGCCGGCAGCCGCATCCTCGACACTAAGCCCAAGTGGTCGCGCGACGTAGTCGTTAATAGCTCTAACTGCGCTATCCAAGTTCAATGCAATTGCCCCCCCAGCATAGGGGCCAGGCTTGAGGCGACCCAAAACCAATTGCGCGTCAGTTATCGTGGGGCGTTCGCCGCCGCCACCGTAGCAGGCAGGGCCTGGGATCGAGCCAGCACCTTCGGGGCCTGCCTTAAGCAGGCCGGCGGCGTCTACCGAAGCAATGGTGCCACCTCCCGCACCTACGGTATGGATGTCAACCGCGGGAATATTGAGATGGTAACCGTCGACCACGATTTGATCTGTCATACTGACGCCGCCGTTCTGCATTAGCGTGACATCGCAACTCGTGCCGCCAACCTCGATCGAGATCAAATTGTCCGACCCAGTGTCATGGCCAAAGAACTTCAGCGAGCCAACCCCGGCTGCAGGCCCCGATAGAACTAGACTCGCCGGAAGATGCCCAATCTCATCGACCGAAATTGCACCGCCGTTCGACTGGATCATCAAGAGCTTTCGGGGCAGCCCCAGCTCACCAAGCCGATCCGCCAAGCTATTCAGATAAGGAACGACCCGAGGAGCCACGTACGCATTGACGACCGTGGTCGAGGTCCGTTCATATTCACCGATCGTTGGCGCAACTTCGGAAGAGGCGGTGATCCACACCTTCGGTAGGAGCTTTTTCAACTCGTACTTTGCTGCCTGCTCGTGGGCCGGATTCATGTAGGAATGCAAAAAGCAGATTGCGACCGCCTCGACTCCCTCTTCATCAAAGACACGCGCCGCCGTCGCGAGCGAAGCGGGATCGAATGCAATCCGGACACTTCCATCGGCTTCCATCCGTTCCCTTATCGGCAACCTCAGATAACGAGGGACTAAAACTTGTGGGAATGGTCGACGATGGTCCCAAATATTCTCTCGGATTGAACGACGAATTTCCAACGAGTCGCGAAAACCTTCCGTGACCAACAATCCAACCTTGGAACCTTTTTTTTCGAGCAGCGTGTTGGTGGCAATTGTTGAGCCATGAACGAACAAGTTGGTGTTGGTGAGGAAGGTTTTGGGACTGCCCTTCAGATATTGCGCGGCCAGTTCAACGGCGGCGAGGACACCTTTGGTGGGATTGGCTGGTACGGATGGAGACTTGAACGCCCGGACCTCGCCCCGAGCATCGACAAGCACCAAATCGGTAAATGTGCCACCGACATCAACTCCAACTCGATAAGGCGCAACTAGCATTGACGATCCATCAGCCCCATTTTCGTTGCAGATCAGGTGATCGAGCGCTGTCATCCCGGAAGCGCACTTGTATCGGCTAACTCCTTCGCAACCACAGCGATGAGCTTGTCCGCGAGAAGGGAGACTTCGGCTTCCGTCATAGGAGTGGATAGCGCGCCGGAGCAGTTGGGTGTCAACAGGATGCCCTCGTCAAGTATCGCCAGATGGATTCGACGGATTAGCTCCGCCTTCTCAGGAGCGGCGTAGGCAGTCCTGTACCCGGTGATATTGGTCGAGCCTAGATGAAGCCGAAACAGAGAACCCATGCCCGTGAGACTGGCCTCGATGCCAGCCGCGGAGAAACCTTCGCGGACTCTATTTCGAAGCTTGCAACCAAATCCGTTCAGTCTTTCGATGGCCGGCCGTGAATAGTGGGAAAGCGATTCGAGCCCCGCTGCCATACTCAGCGGATTGGCACTGAAGGTGCCTCCCATTGAGACTTTTGGCTTGCCATTTGCATGGTTGAAGACCGACATCCGATCGGACGGACCGGAAACCGCACCAATGGGAAGCCCTCCACCAATGATCTTGGCCGTCGTTACTAGATCGGGCTCAAGATCGAAAAGCGGAGAAGCACCTTCATATGAAAGACGAAAACTGATGACCTCGTCGCAGATCAGAAGAATGCCATCTCGGCGGCAGGCGTCTTGCACGACGGCGGCGGTTTCTTTCGACACAGGCACCATTCCGGCGCGGGCGGCGTGAGGATCGAGAACAACTGCGGCGAGCGAAGGCCCCTCACGTTGAAGAATGTCAGCGCAGCGCTGGGGATCATCATAAGGTAGCACAACTGTCTCGCGGAGCACCGATTCCGGCGTGCCGGCGCTGTTTCGCACCGAAGCGGGATTTCCGCTCTTGTCGCTCCAAGCGGCGGGCGTTGGATCCAGGCTCACCTCGATCCAGTCGTAGGCGCCGTGATAGCAGCCCTCAAACTTGGCGATTCTTTCCCTAGCCGTGATGCCCCGCGCTGCCTTGACTGCAGCAAGCACCGCCTCAGTTCCAGAATTGCAGAAGCGGGTCTGCTCCATCCTTGGATTCCGAGCAGCGAGCGCCTCCGCAAGCAGGATCTCGCTCTCGGTAGGCATACCGAACGCC
Source organism: Bradyrhizobium sp. ISRA464 (assembly GCF_029910095.1). NCBI lineage: Bacteria > Pseudomonadati > Pseudomonadota > Alphaproteobacteria > Hyphomicrobiales > Nitrobacteraceae > Bradyrhizobium > Bradyrhizobium sp. ISRA464. Next base: position 6,577,935 of record NZ_CP094526.1, read on the forward strand.
GTTCCCTTGGTCATCGCATCGCGCACCGCATCGATCACCGGCGGAAATACGTGGCCGTGAACAAGAGAGAAGAAGTTGTTGGCGCAATCCAATATGCGCCGCCCATCAATATCAACTACCCAGCACCCCTCGCCGCGAGCGGCATACGGGGGATGAGGCCTAAACCATGAAGCCGCCCGCATCGACCCCCCCGGAACGACCTTCGCCTCGCGCAGGTAGGCGGCCTCGGACCGCGATTTCACCGTAGCGCTCGCTGCACTGCTCTTATGCCCCCGACCCGGCGCCGTCATTACTATCTCCGATCAATCAGACTGGAGTGTAACCACATGATCCCATCATATGTCAATTGGATCAATTGATCCAAATCGCATTGGGATGCGACTTCCGGGACCGCAGCTTCATCAGCGAGGGCCGTGACTGCTCTCGCCGTCGAAGCGCGAGTCTCAGCTTTTGTGAGCGTTCTCTTCCTCGTTCGGCCGAAAAGTCGGGCTCGACACACAAGGATTCCGGGACCTGCTGGCGCTAATGCCATCGAGCAGCGGCTACCGCCGGACCGCAACCATGACTACGGATTTTCAGAAGTGGCCAAGCAGGTGTTTAGTCCCTGCATTTGCTGGAGCGGATTGAGTTTGAATCGTTCTGGCTGGGAAGTCCAGCATTTGCAGATGTATTCGTAGGGCGTGAGACCCTTCAGGGTCTTCAGCCGCCGGGCGTAATTGCAGGCGGTGACGACGACGGCAAGGTGAGCTTCGAGCTGATCGTGTCGATCGTCATGGTAGCGTTGGACAGTCGATTCCTTGATCGTGCGGTTCATGCGCTCGAACTGGCCATTGGCCAGGGATGCTTGATCTGGTCAGCCGATGTTCGATCCTGTTTTCTTGGCATCGCATATGGAACATATGCATCGTGTATCTTGCCGTCGGGCCGTCCGAATCGCTGGTCGGACGAGTTTAAGGCCCAAGTCGTGACGGAGGCGCTGGAGCCTGGCGCGAGCGTCTCGGCGATCGCTCGCCGGATTGGCATTCACCCGTCGCAGCTGTTTGCCTGGCGCCGTGATGCTCGGGCGGAACGACATGGTCGCGAGCGGCACTCGAGTTGCGGGGTGAGGTGGCGTCTGTGGTAGTCGATGATCCGGACGCTCCACTTTTGCGCTCCTTTTCTGACTATCTGAGCAGGGTACGAGGCCCTTGAGCAAAGGTCCCGCGATGGCGTTCTCTTGGGCGCACGGCGCTTTCTGGATTGGCTCCGCCATCGCCATCCTGGCCTGGCCCATTTACCGGCCCGGCTTTCGTGGGATGTGCGATCGATTGCAACGGGGAAGTAGAGCTGCCTTCGGCGGTCTGAAGCTCGGCGATATCGATGTGGGAATAACCGATCGGATAAGCCTTGAACTTTTTCTTCGAAGGCTTGCCGCCTTCAACCTCCGGCAATGGCTGATGCCGTGGCGCGCTACGGACAGCGATGCAGGAATGACCGCGTCGGATGCGGGATGGTCGGCTGCAGGGCATAGAGGCAATCGTCGAGCGGCAGCAGCGTATGCCGCCGGAAGCGACGATGATCGCCTTCTCGATGGAAAGGACTGTTTTACTTGGCTTTCTTGGGGCCAGTCGAACGATCGGCGACGGTCTCGCGCTGCTTCCATTTCGCGACAGTCTTCTGATTGATCCCGTAGCGCCTGGCGAGTGCTCTTCAGGCTCTCTTGACTATTTTGTATTGCTCGACAGACTGCCTCCCTCGTGGCGGCGCAGCCGTGTAAAACTTCTCCCAGAGCGCTTTCTTCGAATCGTGCGATAAGGATGCGCACCATCAAAGTCTGGGACTACACACCTACCGCTTTGAGCGCTTTTGGGAGGCCGCAGTTCGCGCAGGGCGCCGTTTGGCAGCATTGCCAGACAGGATATATTCACCAGATCCAACTAAGAATTGCTCGTTCTCGCGGATCCTAGTCTGCGCAGGCTCACCAAGGCGGCTAATCGTCAAAGCCGCCAGGAGTTGGGCCACAGCAATGGCCCCAAGCGCCGACTCCGGAAAGGCTTGTCCAGATGTTTGCGCCACAAAATGTAGACGCCTGGCGAATTCGGCGACAGGCGCAGCATAGCTGTCGGTGATTGCTACGATACGAGCGCCCGATAGCGACGCTTTCTCCGTCAACCGGTGAACCAATCGATTGAAAGGCGCGAAGGTCACCGCCACAAATGCGTCGCTTGGCAAGAGGTCTTCCAAAACGCCCTCAGGCGCCCCTCCCGGGCCGTCTAACAGAATGACGTTTGGCCTCGCTTTTCGCAAGCTGTAAGCTAGCGTATAGGCCGGAGTAAATGCGCTTCTCCTACCAAATACAAAGACCTTTGGCGCGTTCGCCAGAAGCTCGACCGCTTCTCTCAGCTTTTCTTCCGATAAGTGCGCACGAGCCTGTCTTACGACATCCAGCTCAGCAGCAAAGAATGAATCGACGAAGTCCTCCAATCCGATACCTTCACCCATCTTGCGAATGAGTGCCGAAGCGCTCTGCTGGTTGCGAGTGATCGAAAGGCGATCTCTCTGCTGACGATCTCGCATCATATCGATGAAGCGCTGTCGCAGTTCGCTATAGCCGGCCAATCCCAGTCGTTGTGCCAGCCGCACGAGACTCACGGGAGGAACGTTTGCGCGTCGAGAGATTTCGCGCATCGTCTGAAAGGCGACTTCATCCGGATTATTGATTAGGTAGTGAGCTGCGTCCACCGCCTGCCCGGACAGTTCGGTGCATATCTCCTTAATCTCTTCGACCAGATCAGCCGAACTCATGCGCATCTCCGATCCTCGTATTGGGTACAATACCAAAACCAAAAAAACTTGCCGGAGCGCGCCAGCCAGACGCTGTCACGAAAGTGGCACAATCGGCTTTGGCAGACGCTTCCATATTCAGCTTTTAGGCGAGCCGCCACGATAACGCCAGAGATCGTTTGCTATCTCCGAGGTGATGTGATCGGCATCCGGCGGATTTGGCGGTGCCATCTACCGCGTGCACATGCGATCGAGAATCGGGAAGCACCACGCGCGGTCCCGCGACTGAAAAATCCATCAAATCGGCAACAGTTAAGTATCCGGCCTACAACTTCGGGACGCAGGACTGATTTGACGATTTGAAATCAGCACCAGTCCATTGTCGTTCCCATCGCACATGACGTTTACAGGCGCTTTATCACTTGTTCTACTTCAGGGGAGTGCGGAGGTCGAAGGGCCGCGAGCGCGTCCGAGCTTTCCCGGCTCATCCTTCTTGGGCTGCTCTCCTCTCTGATCACGAGGAGCCCGGATAGAGTGTCTTGCAGGTTCACGCTGCCAACGTGATTTTCGCCCACGAGCTAATCGGCCGATATCCCCCCACAATGGGTTTCACATGAGGCGGCGGCTTTACGGTGGTAATCCATGATTCATCGGTGGGATTCTCATTCGACGACCTACTACGCTGAAGGCGCGCTGCATTCTGGCAGCACGCCGCGGACACTGAGCGAAATTCGGTGGCCGACATTCTCGAAAGGGCTTAGGGACATTTAATCCAAGAATAGCCTATGTGACCAAAACCGTTGTGGACAATACGACGCACGAGGGGCGGCAACGCCAGCTTGTGGCACGTGTGCAAGTCGCATGAGCAAAAGTTGCGAGCAACGTGCTGAATTTTCTGATCGGACGAGAGGCAGAGCCGGTCGTGGCAATGAAGGAGTCTATCGTCGTCTTCGATGCGGCCGAACACGAGAGCATTGACCCGAAGGGCATCGCGATCCGGGGGCCAGAATTAGCTCAACAACGAAGGGCGCCCCAACGAGATCATCGACACGGTTCTGACCGGCCCTCGCCGAAAAAGGGTTCGCGCCGATCGTCGAGCCGGTACGCGAATCGCTCGGAGGCCTTGGGCGAACGCTGAAAGCAATCTGTGATGCCGGCGGCGGGCAATAGAAATCGTCAATCCCTATCACGGCGACCATCAGGAGTGTGGCGCGAGCATCAGCGCACTACTGCGGAAGGAGTATATCGGTAACGAGCTATCGCTGCGGGCATTCTGCTCCGTAGTGACATGACGGCGGACGAGGCAGCCGCTAAGTTATGCCGAATAACCTTCGGTCATGAAAAACATTCACCGGCCCTGAAAATCGCGTGCTCATTCAATCTTCACTGAAAACCCTCCCCTTTACGAATTTCCTTCACAATAGCCCCGCTTGGACCAGCAATCTTATCGTGGAATTCGAGCTGGATGGGAAGACCATTGCGGTTCGGTGTTGACACGGCCGCGCCCTGCCGGTTTTGGAGTTCACAATCGGACCATTCGGTGGCCTAAGGAGCATTCAAGCGCGCGACCACTGCAATGATCAGCGAGGCATCACGATCACTCTCATCGCCCATCCGGTAAGGGAGAGATCGCGAACCAACCTTCAGCACCGTAGCGCCGCGAGGAAAACCAAGGCGGCAATGGTCTTACCCTCCAGCTCATCGTGAACCGCGAGTGCGGGAACGGAGGGACCGCTCGAATCTGAGCACAGCATCCACGAGCATAGTGCGCAAAGATGCATGTCTCGTGGGTCAAGACGGGCGAGAGCCGGCGCCGGGGCTTCGGCTTGAGCGTCGGCAGCCGATGAGCGCGGCGCAGGCCCTCGCGAGATCCGCGGCCGTTCCAGCTCGACCACGAAAGCCGCCGAGTTTCTCGCCGCGAGCTTTCACCGCCGCCAGCGCGGCCTTGGTCCGCGTCGAAAATCATGCCGGCTTCCAGCTCGGCAACGGACATCATGCTCTGAAGCAGAAAGCGGCCCGTCGCCCCCTCGATCTGCGGCAGGTCGCAAAGACGGACGTCGACCCAGATTCCAGAACGCGAGACGGAAACCCCTGCGAACGAGCTAGGCGATCAACCTTTGCGCAACCAGCGCCGCCTGTGCGCGCGGGCACAACGCAAGCGCCTTCGCTGCTCCGGTCTATCGGCGCGGTTGCCGCCTTCGACATAGCGCATCGTCACGCCATCGTCTGTGGTGGCGGCTATGCAAAGAAGGCGCCAGCGTTAATAGCGAGGCTCAAATCGTGGCGCGAACACTGGCCCGTTATCCCACAGACGCTGCGAGAAGACACCTCGTTGTCGTCAGATTGGCCGGTTCATCCTTGGCTTTTTGCTCCTGAAGAGGTGATGGTACAGTTGCGGCCCATTGCAAAGCATCCCGATGTCCGGTTTATGGAGCTGGAAAAGATTGTGCCTTGGCGCTATCGCACCTGGGATCGTCATCACGATGAGCCGCCAGAGCCGCTAACGATTTCTCCCTTGGCCCAGTTGATTAGATGCTGTCGGCGTTCGAGACTGGGTCCTTCCGCACGGGGACCTACGACCCGGGACTCGCGATCCCCGGCTTCAAAAGCGTCCACCTTCGCCGCCAGCCGCTGGTATCGCACATCACATCCGGTGCTGGCACGGAATTTGAGGATGCAAAGGGACGACATCGGGGCGAACCGCCGATGGGCGACGAGATGATGAGCCTGTGCGCCGTCGAGGAGAAAACTCCCTTGTACGATCTGTTGCGCGAAATGGTCGGCGTTGCAGCACAGCCGCCGCGTTGGAGAACATGCTGGCGCGCAGTTAATGGCTCGATCTTGCGCTCGAAGCCTTGGAGTTGCTACGGCCCGGCAACCGGATTGCTCGTGGCTCCCACCCCCACCAACAGCGCGTGGCACTGGCGCGCGATTGTCTCCAAGCGGGGCATCCTACTGCTCGACGAACCGCCCGGTGCGCGCGATCGATGCCGCGACGTTCTGAATGGCAAAAGCGCAATAGCACGCCGATGACTTCGGCGCATAGGCATGGCGTACCAAGATCGGCCCTACGCTCAGCTTGTTCTAGTAATCGCCAAGAACGCTTCGATACAGAAGCCGAACTTCAACGCCAGGCAACCATCTGCGCGGCCAGCGAAGTGCCTGCACCGCTTGCTGCCTCTCGCTGTCAGTTGAGTCCAACCGATCCTCCGACCATCAAGTGACGGGTGAACCAATCGCGCGCACTATTGCTGGTTAGGCCAAATTCCTCGGCATAGGGAACGAAGTGGTTGCCTGGGACCAGGACAAGCTTTTTGGGTTGAAGCGCAGCCTCGTAGGCGCGAAGCGAGAGGTCGGGCGGCACCAGTTCGTCGTCCAATGACAATATCATGAGCAGCGGAGTCGGCATGATGTATGGCGTGAAGGCTCCATTTTCCAAGCCACGGAGCAGGTCGAGAGAACGCAGCGTTAGCTCGTTCTTCCAATTCGGCGCTTGCTTAGCCTGATCCATGAAGTAGCTATACGCGGCTTGTCCTGGCATTGCACATGGTTCGGCCGGGTCGTCTGATACCGCCTTTATGGTCGCTGGTTTCTGGCCAAGAAACCGAGCCTCCCGGTCAGCATCCTGGGCAGCCAGGACTTCATTGCGCTGTTGCGGCTGGACACGGCGCAAGAAGTTCTGAAAGCCACTTGAGAATCCACTCTGTGAAACAACGCATTTAACCCGCCGATCATGCGCGGCGACCTCTAGGACGTGACCACCGGAATAGCTTGTGCCCCAGATTCCGATCCGACCGCCATCGACCTCCGGCCGCAATGATAAGAAGGTGATAGCATCACGATAGCCACGGCGCTGCAAGACGGGATCCGCTTCCTGCCGAGGCTCACCTTCCGATTCGCCGAAATTAATGTTGTCGTAGGCCAAAACCACGAAGCCACCGCGCGCGAAGAACTCGGCATATTTGTAAATGGAGCCTTCCTTCACGCCTGACATTCCCGGCGCCATAACGATGCCCGGCAACGTTCCCTCGCGTTTGACTGGAACCAGCAATAGCCCTCGAAGCATCACATTGCATGACGGAAATTCGACTTTCATGCGTTCAAATGCATGATCCTTATCGTTGTGGACGATATTAGCAGACCGACCATCTGCCTGCTTTGATTTCACTTCTTTTGTCCTTCCCTATTTCAATCGGACATACTCTACGACGCATTGTGCGCATCGAGGACCTCACGAATTTCGCTACGCGTCTGCGGCCAACAAGTGGAGTTCCTGTTGGTGATGATTAAGGCGAATGCATTCTAGGTGCGGCCACGGCCTGCCAAAGCCGACTGCGCATTAGGTCCAGCTGCCGTGCATTAAGACCGTGGGAAGTTAAAGACCAATCATCTTCGACCAAGTGCTGCCTTCTTCGTGCCTGCAAGCTCCAGTTAAGACGATCACAATTTTGAACGCAAATCAACCCGCATAATGAACGATCGTTAAGGTGAGCTTCCTAGACGAACGAACACTAGCTAAGATAGCCTGAGCATGTATTTGAGGCTCATAGAGTGAAGCTACGTACTTGAAGGGTCGTGAGATAACAGCGACCCAAAATTCCAACGCCCAGCGCGACGCCCATCTCATTCCTGTATGGCTACGGTCCTCTATCCTCCCTTGAAATCGCCGGACCGACCGTGTTCACCGCCGGCAAGGGCGTCTGGGTTTACGACGAGAACGGCCGACCGTTCCTGGAAGCTCTAGCGGGCATGCGGTGCACCTCGCTAGGATTTGGCGACGTCGAGCTTATCGAGGCGGCCGTCGAGCAGCTGCGAGTTGCCATTTTATCATACCGCTGGAAACAAATCGGTAGTTCGCAGCATTGAACTCGCCGACAGGCTCTGTACGTTTGTTCCGATCAAGGATGCGCGCATCTATTTCGCGTTGTCGGGGTCGGAGGCAAATGATTTCTTGGCCAAGTTCACTCGCTTCGCGAATGCCGCGAGCGGCAAGCCTTCAAAGATGAAGATCATAAGTCGGGTGAATAGCTACCACGGCGCGACTCTCGCTGCCACGAGCATGACCGGTATCGCAACGGCGTATGCTTTATTCGGACCGCCGCTGCCAGGCTTCCTCCATACAGACGAGCCGAACTTTTATACGCCCTACCGAGCGAATCAGGGCAGGATTTCGTTGCTCGCCTCGCCAGGAATCTTGAGGCCCTCATCGAACGCGAGGGCGTCCGACACGATCGCCGCCTTCATCACCGAACCGGCGACTGGAGGGGTGGCGTGATTATTCCACCGACTGGTTACTATCCGGCTGTCCAAGACGTGCTGAAGCGCCATGATATCAGCTTCATCGCCGACAATGTCATTACCAGCTTCAGTCGCACGGCAGCATGTTCGGTTGCGAAACGTTCCGCATGAGCCCTGAGGCCATGACCCTCGCCAAGGGGATGACCTCGGCGTATCAGACCTTGGCGGCGATAGTCATTCCCGATGAAAGCCGGTGCTGAATCCGCGACGGGCGGGATACTCACCCATGGCGCGACCTGCTCCAGACGCCCGGTCGGATGCGCTGTCGCGCTGAGGGTTCTCGAGATATTCGAGAAGCGCCAGCTACTCACACACATTCGCGCCGTTTCGCAGGTGTTTTCCAGACGCATCCATGGTTTCGCGGATCACCCTTTGGTCAGCCAGACGCGGGCGTCGGCCTTCTGGGGGCGATCGAGCTAGTGGCGTGCGAGCCAAGCCCCCGTGGCCTTAGGGAAACTTGTGAAGGAGATCAGCGAAAGCCGCTATGGCCTGATCTTCCGCTCGATGCGCCTTCTCGCCGCCTCCAATCATCTCTAAGGAGGAAATTAATGAATTGTTTGACCGGTTCGGTAAGGCGCTGGATGACGCTATGGCAGTCACCACGAGGGAGTAATTGCTGGCGTCTGACCATAGCATTAACTGACCGGAGAGACCTGCAGCTGGAGCGTTCTGTAACAACGTGCAGCCAAGGTGATGGCGGGACCGCTTGGCGCGCGTCCTGCCGGATAGTCGCCATCTCGCCCCGCGCGACGTAGAAGGCTTCTGGGCGCAATAATCGCAGCGGGGCGCCACGCTAACAGCATCCTGATCAGCCTGGACGAGGTTGGCGAGACGGCTAGTGTCGTCACGATGAATTTGTCGACCGCGAAGCGTGCGACTAACTCAATCGTCACGTGAGAGAGTACGTACGACTTCGCTTCGGGCTCTGAACGGGGTTGGTTATGCGGTCGAGCGCTGTCTTGTCGAGCTCCGCTACTAAACTGGATGCGACTTGGATCGGAAGCTGCTCAATGTTAGGTTATCGTCGGCCAAAGCGAAGGAGATTGTCGGGATGTACAAAGAATCAGCGAGGCGCAGGAACGGCCGAAGCCAAAATGCGCTCGCATTGCCAAAGCCGCGTCAGCGCCGCTCTGTAAGCGCCCGGGCCCTGCGCTCGGATACCCGCGAACGCATTCTGGAGGCGGCTATACGCATGTTCGGCGCTTACGGCTTCGAGTCAACCACAATGCGCGACCTCGCCGACGCCGTCGGCATCAAGGCACCGGGCATCTACAGTCATTTTAGTTCGAAGGAAGCGATCCTGAATGCCGCCGTCGAATGGGCGATGCACAGTTTCAGCAGCCAAGTGATTGGACCCGACGACCCCTTGGACCTACCAGCACATCGGTTGAAGGGCATTGTGATGCGCCACGTCAGCAATGAAATCAACGACCCCCAAGCTACCAAGGCCTTCAGCATGTTCATTTTCGGCCCAGCACGCGAACGGTACGTTAGTAAGCAGGCCGTTGCTCAAGTGCGCTCCTTGTCGAAGCAGTACATCGACACCGTTACGGATATACTCCAACAGATCGACCGCAATCTCAAGCCGCGCGAAGCACGGATGCGAGCCTTGATCATCACCGACATGTGCGACTCGGTCACTCGCTGGTACCGTGCCGACGGCCCCTACTCCCCGGAGAAGATCGGCAACTTCTATTGGCTATTGGTCAGCAAGATCGTCGGCCTCAAATAGCCGAATTTCGCTTACGAATCGCTCATAGGTGAGCAGGGTCAATTTAGCTTGACAAAACGCCACTCCCGACCAATAGGGAACTGTGGGAGAGGAGCCTATCTGGATAGCAGGGTTCAGCTATGACGGCTCATTGTTTGCTAAAGTAAGCGTTCGACCGCGCACCTGCGCTCGGGCCGGCCTACCAGCAACCGCCTGCAAACCAATAGCCGCCGTGGTCCCCAACAATGGACGTCGACTGATCTAACAGCCACCCATGTGCGTCTCCTCTGTCGATATGGACAACTTGAGAAAGATGACAGGCCACTGCCCGTGCTTCGCATAGTTGATGCTTCCTTACCACTGCGGACAGTGGTGGAGCTGCAAGACCCCGAATAGCTGCACCTCTTGCGCTGAACTCGCGACCTCAGCACCTGCCCTGCGCTGAGAGCGCGTTTACCGAATGCCTGAGACTGCAGAAAAAAGATCGCGCAATACAGATGACATACGGCGGCGGACGACGGCTGCAAATTTGTACCGGCGTTCTTAGGAAGGTATTGCACGCCTTCCACTCCGCATTCGGATGCCGCAAAAAGTAGCGACGACTTTTGCCAGCATACTAGTGATGAGAAGGGCGGATGAACCTCCTCCGAATGAGTGGACACCTTTAGTAGGCTCAGAGAGCTCGGAGGTGTCGAATGCCGGAACGTTAACGTCAATCTTTTACAGAGGACTACAAGCGCCAGCGCGCGGAACCTTGAGCGGTCAAAATAGGCGCTTGAGCTGGCGCAGTCAGGTCACCCCCCTGCAGATGCGAGAGGCATCCAAAGAATCTAGTTCCAACCGCTTGCACCGCGCCTCCAGGGCCATGCGCGACTCCCCTACTCTTGCCGGGAGCAAGAATCTCCATTATTCGCTACGCGCGGCAATCGAGCGTGGCACTAATGTACGGTATCGCCTGGTTTAAGCATGTCGGCCGAGCCGCCGGCGCACCGGGTGATAGCATGGATCGCTCCAGCCAAGAGATGCAGCGACTGCTTCCACAACTCGCAACCTACCTTAGCGATATCGATATCGGTTCAAGGCAGCGCTGTTTGCAGATGGACGCCGCGTTCTCCTCCAAGGTCGGCGAGCTGTAGCTCGAGCTGATCCAGCAATGCAATTCGCTCGGAGGACTGTCCGGACTGCTCGTGCCAGAGCTTCTTGATCGCGAGTTTGAGCTTCTCGATCAGCAAGGTGCCTGCGTGGGCGTCGGCTTCCGCTGCCGACCGGGCCGCTCGCTCGCGCGCAGCATCGCCTGCAGCGTGGTCGCATCGTCGGGAAGAGAATCATCGGCACCCATCGCCGACCAGAGAATCACAAGACGCGGTCTCTGTCCGAACCGCTGATCGTGCCGCCGATTCAAATCCCAGCGATCAGCCAGCCGCCTGCGGTCGCTAGGTCTGTTGCAACATCCGCTAGTCGATGCCCTCCAGCCCCGCGATTGGACCGGGAGATCGGTGAGGAGCTTCCACTCGACCTTCTTTCGCCGCTTCGGCCTTCCCCGCTCTTGAGCATGGATCACGGTCAGAGTGAGTGTGGGATATTTCGTCTGTTTTCCGATCGGCGGCAGGACGCGTATCTTGCGATACCTGATCTCAAGAACGGCGTCGTCTGGATCGCCTTTGTCGTTCCTAACGGTGATCCGATGTAGACCCTTGATCGTAACCTCGTCCATTTCGTCGGCAATTGTATGATTGCCGTCCCCGGCAAGCCGATCAACACTGGTTCGCACCAGGAAGTGCGTTCCAACCTCCTCGGCCAGCAAAACAGCGCATAGATGTCGCTCTCGCGATCACCAATGTGAACACATCGTCCAGGGGAAGCGAGAAGGTCGGTCGATCGCCGTAGATTTCTCGAGCCAGCGGATGCTCTCCTTCTGCTCGATGGGCACCCGTGCCGGATTGATCTTTCGCTTCAGCGCCGTCCTGCCCTTGAACTTCTTGCGAGTCCAGAACTTGATTGACGACAGTCCAAGCCGAAGCCCCTCGGTCGTCACCGCGAGACTCGAATGCATCAAGATGCCGCACTGCGTGCGTCCTGCCGTCTTGCCCGTAAAGCCGTTCAGATCCGGCTTCTCGCGCTTGAAGCTGAATTCCGTTGTGTCATGGAGGACGAGGATCGGTCCTTCCGTCGCCACCACGCGCCCGCGCGTCGCCTCGAATGACCGCAAAGAATATCCGCCTCGTTGACCCATCCATTGGAGAAGAAGCGATAGGCGGCCTTCGCGTTGGCCCAGTCCTGACAAACCAACGGGATGCTTTGACCCGTCTCGCTCCCGATTTGTGCGAGCAATTTGCAGAAACGGCGGCCAAGCCGCTCATCCTTAAACTCGCGTCCCGCAGCTTCCCGATCAAGCCACGTCTCGATAGCCGTCGTCAATCGCTGAGCATGCGCCCCTGCGCGTTCCTTCACCAAGTTCATCGAGCACCCCGCGCCTCAGAATCAGGTGCTCAACAATGAATCACAATAGATTCTGCCGATTCAAGATTTCGCCTGCGAAGCATCGCTCAAATCCGACGTCAAATGTGGGTAATTGAAAGCTTCACCGGACGGATACGATAGGGGACTATCACTGCACTCAGCAAAATCGTTGGGAGGACGTACGCGACCACAACGAAAAAGCTAGGAGAGCATCGTCTCGCGTACCGGACGGATCGCTGCCCCCACTACGGAAATTCTCGTTTGCCGAGCGAGCGGTGAAGTGACAGCCGCCTATGCGGTAAACTATGGATCCTAACTAGCAAGCCTGCTGCTTGTCAGCAAGTGGAAACGCAGAACGATAAGGACCGCGTAAATGGTCGTGCCAATTGATGAGCCAATCCAGATACCGGTGACGCCAAGGTCCGCCTTGAAACCAAGGAGATAGCTTAGGGAGAAGCCAATCAGCAAATAAGCGATGCAAACGAACAAAAGCGGCACCCGCGTATCCTTCAGGCCGCGCAGGCTTCCTACCCCGATAAGTTGCACGGCATCCGCAACAGAAACGGTTCCCCCGATCAAGAGTAGTTTTGCAGCCACTTCGATCGTCGTGTGGGCGTCGACCGCTGATTCATCGAGGAACAATGCGGCGATCTCAACACGCATGGCAATCACCGGAATCGTCAGCGTCACTGCAATCACAATACCGAGCAGGATCGCGGCCAAGCCTGCACGCTTAATGCCGGCATAGTTGTTGCGGCCAACCGCCTGAGCAACCCGCACGGCCGCGGCTGTGCTAACACCCAAATGGACCATAGACAGTATCATGGTGACCTGAAGCGCGATCTGATGAGCAGCGAGTGCGCTGGTACCGATCAGACCGACCAGCAGCGCCCCAGCCAAGGCCGCTCCAAAGCCCATCAACGTGGCAATTGAGCTCGGAGCGCCGATCCCGATCAGTTGCCGCGCCAGAGGCCAGTCAAAGCGCCAAAACTGCGCAAGTACGTGATAGTCACGGAAAGGTCTACGCATTGTGACGAACCATAAGCCAGCAGAGAACGTCGCACAGTTCACGAAGGTCGTAGCAAGGGCCGCTCCGAGCAGTTCAAGACGCGGCAGGCCAAGTCTTCCATAGATCATAAGATAGGCTAGCAAGGTGTTGATGGGAATGGCCGCGAGCGTAATCCAAAAGATCGGCTCTGGCCGGTTGACCGCGCCCATGAAACTGCGGATAGCTACAAAGCCCAGCGCTGGCGGCGCGCCCCAAGCCAATCCGAACAGATATATCTGAGCGAGACGCGCAGTATCGGGCGCCTGACCGAAAGCTTGGAATGCTCGCTCTCCGCATAACGCGAACGCCATAATCACGAATGATAGCATCATAGCTGCCCAAAGCCCAATGCGCATCGCGCTCCGTACCATAGCGAGATTGTTCGCTCCAAACGCCTGCGCCGCCAATGGCGCGATCGGCGCCAGGAATGCCGCACCGAATGTAAAGGCAAGAATATAGACTCTGCCGGCGAGTCCTGCCGCGGCGACTGCCTCTGTACCGATGTGCCCGATGAAGGCGAGATCAGTTGCCGTCATCACGATCTGCCCAACTTGAGTCAACGCCATCGGCCACGCGAGCTTTGCGGTCTTCTTGAGCTCGACAACGAACTGATAGCCCATCCGTCTCGTCACTTCGCGCCGCGAATTCCACAGCGACCTTCTTTCGACTACATTTCGCAACATTTATGCCGCTCCCAGTTATTTTTCTGGGTCTAGCGCACCCTTGCCCAATTTGAGATGACTTCCGTGGCTTTTCGCAAAAACGTTGCTGTCAACGGATCATCTTTTCGCGCGTTAATTCGAAGAAGAGCGCCAAGTGGTCCGCACATCAAACGCTCGATCGTCAGGATCTTGCAATGGATGCGGTGCGAGCCCTGATTGATCACGAGATCGACTCGCAAGTGAGCACACAGCAAAATGGAGAGACGGTGCTGCAAGCGCCTGAAACCAAAACGCGCACTGGCGTGAGCTTGAGACGCGATATTCCACTAGACAATCTGGCACTCCTTGAGCGAAGCAGCATTTGCTGAGTGTAGTCCTTCTGCAAGGCTCGCGCCAACTCCGAGAACTCTATGAAGCCGCAGTTATTTGCTCAAACTGCACGTGTCGTAGGTCCGACATGTCACAGACCCAACAGCCGGTATTAGATATACTTGAGTTAAGCGCCCGCGGCAGGCTGCCGCCGCTGGCGGGCGCTCTCAACTGCTAGGAGTAACTGGCGTGAGGTCCCCACCTAGCCATCCCTCGGTTAGCGCTCGATACAGCCTGGCACGAGCGGATCAGGGGAAGTGGAACGATGGCAAATGCCATGCTTGATGCCAGGCAGGAAGACGGACCTGTCGTCGCGTCGAGATGATTACCGGCGAACGTCGGCGGCGGCGATGGGCGGGCGAGGAGAAGGCCCGATCGTGGCGGAGAGCTTTGAGGAAGGCGTGAACATCTTCGATGTAGCGCGGCGCGATGGCGTCGCCCGCGGGCTGCACACGTTGTGGCGACGCGAGGTTGCGGCGATGGCCATCAAGGTGCCGAGCTTTGTCCAATCGAAGTTGGTGCCGGGAGCAGCGGCACAGCCGACGAGCGCATTGCGTCGGCACAGATGAGGTCTTTGGAGACCAGCGCGCCGCCGATCAAGACCTGCGGGGTGGTCGAGATCGAGCTGAGTGGGGCGCATCCAGATCGAGCCGGGCGTGGAGCTGGCGACGCTTTCGACGGTGCGTCGGCGCTTCGGGGCCTCCGGTGATTGCACTGAGATCCGACCTCAAGTGGTGCTGGCGGCACAGCCGGTCGACTTTCCCAAGTCGGTGGGCAAGCTGTCGGCGCTGCTGAGCGAAGCGCTGCGCGCGAACCCGTATTGCGGCGACGTCATCGTGTTCCGCAGCGAGCGCGTGGACAGAGTGAAGCTCCTGGCGTAGGACGGCAGCGGCATGGTGCTGGTAACGAAGTGATTGCACCAGGGCCACCCTGGCCACCGATCCGCGACGGCTTGCTGCATCTAAGTACGACGCAGCTCGCAATGCTGCTTGACGGGTTGGAGTGGACGCGTGTCACACCCAAGCCTGTGAAACACAGCGAGGCGTTGAACGTGATCCCCGCGATCCTGCGCGTGCTGTGGACGATCCGTCCCAAGTACGCCTGCCGCAGCTGCACCGATGGCGTGGTCCAGCCGAAGGTGCAATCTATACACTAGCTAGGAGAACATCCTCTCGTTTCCTGCCTCGAGAACAGTGCGAACTTCACGTGCAATACCGCGGCTCTGTAGGAAACGTCATCCTTTTTCGGCTATTCTCACGATCTTCTCAAGCATCGAGCTTTGCAACGAGACCCGAAAGAACTGCTTGGCGATCCCAAAACAGGCTTTCGAAGTCCCTGCAGCCGTTCGGAGTAGCTGAGGATGACCGCGCGGAGTTGCATAGGACGAGCCCCGCGAGCGCGCTAGCCGAGGACCTCCTCGCAAAGGGCAGTCTTTGGACCGTTTGCGCCCGCGGCAAATATTGTCAGTTGAGATGCGGAGCGAGGTCGCCATCAATCAGGCGTTCGGCCACGGCCGGAAGGAGGACGTCTGATTCCTGTGCGAAGAGCAGATTGCCAGCTCGCTGGTGACTCCCTCCAGCCTAACCATTACGCTATGAGCTGATGCACGCACGCTCCTTACGCCGCACCTGTCCAGTTCGTCGGCCGCACGGACATTGCCAAACCCGAAGCCGGATTCGAAGTTCGGGCGGGCCATCAAATGCGATCAGGCAGCGAGGTATCTCGCAATTGGCCGCTGCTCATCTTCTAACTTCAGCGGAGACTTGCCATGAGCTACTAGGTCCATCTTCGAGAAAGACCTGGCCCGTGTCCTTCTCAGCCGTCCGTCGTATGTGCCGGTGATCATTGACGTCACGGTCACAGATCGGATCATTTATTTGCGCGGATTCAACGCTCGCCACACCTTTTGGGCTGTGATGGGCATGTCAAGATGAAGCACGCCGAGAGGGCGCAGCGCATCAACAATGGCATTGCCGACCGCAGCAGGCGCGCCGTTGGTCGGCAGCTCCCCAACGCCCTTGATTCCCATAAAATTGTTTGGCGAGGGCGTGCTGATCGTCTCGATGCGGAAATTCGGCACCTCGTCTGCGCGCGGAAGTGCATAGTCCATGAGGTTGCGGCTGAGCAGCTGGCCTGTAGTCTCATCATAGATGGCTGCTTCCATCAGGGCATTGCCGATTCCTTGAACTGTGCCGCCGTGTATCTGACCGGCGAGCAGGCGCGGATTCACGATAACTCCGCAATCAGCGACCGCTGTGAAACGGTCGATCCGTGTTACGCCGATCTCGGGATCGATCTCGACTTCGCAGACCATGACGCCGGTAGGATAGGATTCGATTTTATCGGCGAAGACCGCCCTTGCCTCGAACGGCTCATAAGCTGCGAGCTCCAGCAAGCTTATGCTACGGTCGGTTCCGACGATCTCGAATGCGCCGAGGCGGAACGTGATGTCCTGCGTCGCTATCTCCAACCACTCGGCCGCGAGGTCGCGTCCGCGTTGGATCAGGACGTCCGCCGCGCGCCTCAGCGTAGTGCCAGTAATAATCAGTGACGAGGAACCGCCGGTACCACCGCCGTGGGCGTTGGCGCACGTGTCGCCTTGCCGGATCTCGATCGTGTGCGTCGGAATGCCGAGGGCCGCCGACAGGATCTGCGCGTAGACGGTCTCGTGTCCCTGTCCCTGGCTTTGCGTGCCGATTTTGGCGACTACGCGCCGGGCATCGACCTGGAGGATGGCATGTTCATCTGCGATCCCGCCTGTCGCGTGGAGGTGGCAGGAGACGCCAAGCCCCCGTCGCAGACCGCGAGCTTCGCTGGAGGCGCGGCGGATGGGGAAGGCCGGCTCGTCGGCGGCCTCGAGCGCCGTCTCAAACAGCCGCCGACAGTCGGCTGCGTCATAGGTGTAGCCGCTCGCCGACGCATACGGCATTTTCTCAAGATTCAGCAAATTGAGCCGGCGCAATTCGATAGGCGACCGGCCCGTCTCGTGCGCGGCGATATCGACCAGCCTTTCCAGCAGGAACAGTGCTTCCGGTTTGCCAGCGCCGCGCATGGCGTCAACAGGAACAGTGTTGGTGAAGGCGCAGTCGAAGTCAAGACGGATCGCCGGGATTCGGTAGAGCCCAGAGATCACTTTGGCAAGACCGGTCGTGGGGGTAGTCGGCGCGAACATCGAGACATAGGCGCCTACGTTGGCATCGGCTTTCACGCGCACGGCGAGAAAGTGGCCTTCGCCATCGAGGCCGAGCTCAGCCGAGGCGATAAGGTCTCGCGCGTGGATATCAGCGACTGCTAGCTCGGAACGCTCACAGACCCAGCGCAGGCCTCTTCCGAGCTTGCGCGTCGCCCACGCGATCAGCGCCACTTCGGCATAGATCTGGTACTTTGGCCCGAAACCGCCCCCAACATCCTCAGTAATCAGACGAAGCTTCTCCTTCGGAACGTGGAGCACGTGCTCGCACATGAGTCGGTGCGGAATGTGCACGCCCTGCGAGGAAAGAGTAACGGTGACGAGATCGTGGCCCATGTCGTAAGCCGACCAAGCCGCTCGCGGTTCCAAATAGTGCGCGATCTGGCGCGGCGAGCGGATGGTAAGCTTCGAGACATGCGCTGCGCTGTCAATGGCCGCCTTGGTCGCGGCCGCATCGCCCTTGCTCCACCGGCACATTAAATTGCCTGGCGCTTCGTCGTGCAGCAGTGGCGCGCCAGGCGCGAGCGCCTGCGCCACCGTTACAACAACGGGCAGTTGCTGGTATTCGACAGCCAGCAGCTCGGCCGCGTCTCGCGCCTGATTCAGCGTTTCGGCGACGATCATTGCCACGATGTCGCCGACGTGGCGCACCTTGCCCTCCGGCATCGGTGGATGCGATGGCTCGCGATGGCGCTTACCCTCAGCATCCTTGATCTCGCTGACGGCAGGGAGATGGCCGAGTTTGTCGGCAGTAGTATCCGCCGCGGTATAGATTGCCATGACCCCCGGCGTTCTTAAGGCGGCCTCGTTGTGGATGCTGACGATGAGTGCATGAGCATGGGGCGAGCGTACGAACAGCACTGAAAGCGCGTCGGCGGGTGCTGTGTTGCTGGCATAGCGCCCGCGTCCAGTAAGGAAGCGCTGGTCCTCGCGGCGGGCGATTGGCTCGCCTATCTCACTTGGTGCGTTCATGGAATAAGGGCGTGTCATCGTCTCGAGAAGGCAAGAATGTCCCGGCGTTCCACAGAATGCCGTTTGGATAAGCGCTAAATAACTCGTCGCGCTCAAACCAGAGCGCCGTTCAACGGTTTGGCAGCCCTTACGGACGACGCTGACGCGTACCGCCTAAACGGATTAACTGGCCGCTTGAGGCGAGGCCCTCTACCTCCCTTCGAATTTCCTTGGTGACGATAACGAGCTCGACATCAATCCACCGAAAAGACGCGAGCACAGCGCTTGCGGCGAGTTCCGTTTACTGCGAGCCGGATCGGGCATCGATGAGCAAGTATGTATTGGACAGACCGCCCCCTTCATGGGAGCGCGGGGTCGACTGGGCTCGAACAAGGATTCGAGGTCGGACCTCCGCTTAAGTTTCCGAGAGCGCGCCACGCATTTCAGTGAGATCCAACAAGTTCGGTTCCTGGAAAAGCGCCGGCTTAGTTTCGCTGATGCAAGGTCCGCATGCCGCACAGCTTATTGGTTTCCTATGGTTTTATGCATAGCGGCTAGCCGAAACGGGCCCCTTGCTTCTCTATCTCCGCGCGCTCGGCGATCACGTCGGAGATTCGATTATGCGGCTCCACGAGACGAGAGAGTCGCGGTTGGCCGAACCGCTGGATCTGCACGCGATGAGTCAGCGCATCGATCGAGATTCTTCGTTAGAAACGAATTGGGTGAGTGTGCATGCTGCGTGCTTCCCGACGTTTGGCAGCTCTGAGAGCTAGAGGCTTCTCAACTGATGGTCGTATGCTTCCGTTTTTTAGACAACTACAAGCTTTGGTAGGAACCAGGCACACAGATTGTAGAATCGCCCAGAGATCAGGATACACTAGCGCCGTTAGTGTGCTGTCCCGGCAATTCGTGAGCAAAGTCGATGCAGCTTCTCGAGGATTGCGTCTGCCGTAGACGTCCAGCGGAATGGCTGGCAGGTGGCGTTGTATGCCGAGACGAAGTGATCGATTTTCCGGACGAGTTGCTTAACGTTGGAGAAGGAGCCGCGGCGGATCGCCTTGTCGGTGATCAATGCAAAGAAGCGCTCCACCTAGTTAAGCCAAGAACTGTAGCTGGGAATGAAGTGCATCTGCCAGCGAGGTCTGATCGCGAGCCAGGCCTTGATCTTCGGGTGATTGTGGGTCGCGTAATTGTCGATGATACAGTGGATATCCAGTCCAATGGGAACCGCTTTATCGATCGCGCGCAGGAACGACAGGAATTCCTGATGCCGATGACGCGTCTCGGGATCGCCAGGCAGGGCGTCGCCAAATCAGAGCATATTCGTCGCCATCTGGCGACGCGTTCGGCGCTCCTGATTCACTTCGCCGCAGCACTACCAACAGCTATCCGTGCTGCGCTGGCGCCGGTGTCTCCCGTGCCTCATGCACAAACCGCCAGTCGAGTCCTTCCAGCAGCGCCGACAATTGCGCCGCTGACAGGCGCATCACACCGTACTCGATCTTCGGCCAGCGGAAGATCCCATCCTCAAGCCTCTTGGCGAACAAGCACAGGCCCGTTCCATCCCAGAACACCAGCTTGATCCGGTCCGCCCGCTTGGCCCAGAACACATAGACAGCTCCCGAGAATGGATCTGCACCCATGCTCTCGCGCACCAGGGTCGCAAGACCCTCTATGCCCTTGCGGAAGTCTACCGGTTTGGTTGCCACCATCACCCGGACCGCGCCTGACGGACCGATCACCGGCTCGCCTTCAGCGCCTGGACGATCGACGCAATCATCGCGGTGTCCGCTCCCGGACCGGCTCGGATCGTGATGCCGTCGACTTCAATCTCGATGATCCCGCTATCTGCCTTGCGCACCGCTTTACGCTCCCGGTGAGCAGTCGGCAGCGGCACCACGGCGTCCACCACCGCCGGCACAAACTGAACTTCGTCCTCTTGGGAACGACCGCCTGATGCTTCTCGCAACTGGCGTCGCCAGCGAAACAGCTGCTGCGGCGACAATCCATGCCGTCGCGCCACAGAACACACCGAGTCGCCACTCGCCACGATTAAGGCAATCGCCAACCTCTAGATTCCGCCCATTGCTGCTCTCCATGGCCAAAACGATCGGAGCGCATCTCTTGCTGGGGAAGCTGCCTCTTTACGGTGCCTGTCAACGGCGGAGGCGATCGCCCTGGACGCTCGCAAAGGCGATGATCCACCTAGATGGCATGACTACGCGCAAGCCTCCACGCGCTAGGTGACGTAGTGGATGACGATGGCGCCAACGTACCATTCCCTACCGTAGCCCCATCAGGTTCAGGCGCGCTTTGGCTTCTCCGTAGCACAAAGATTATCACAAGCGTAGAATCAAGGGCTGGAAAACGCTGCCCGCAAAACCCATGCCATTTGAACCGCGTAATGAGATAGCTTCAAGTATCGGCTACGCTTTTGGGGAAAGTTCGACCGTTTGAGCCGCGATCTTCACGGCTTCGTTGGCGCTTTCCTTGATCAAGTCCGCGCCCTTCTCGGCCACCATGATCGTCGGGCCACAGGTGTTACCGGAGGGCACCGTCGGCATAATCGAGGCGTCGATCACGCGTAGACCGGCAAGGCCGCGCACGCGCAGTCGGTCATCGACCACGGCCATCGGGTCATGACCCATCTTGCAGGTGCCGACAGGATGGTACATCGTACGTCCAGCGCGGCGCGCGTAGTCGAGCCATTCGTCGTAGGTCTGTATCTTCTCTCCGGGAGAGTGCTCGAAGGCGATGTATTTGGCGATGGTGGGATGTTGCATGATCTTGCGCGCGATCTGCATACCGGCCACCGTACAGTCACGGTCGGTTTCCGCGCAGAGGAAGTTCGATTGTATGAGGGGCTCGCTGCTGGCTACCCGTGACTTTATATGGATTGAACCGCGCGAGTCGGGCCGGCACTGGTTTATGGTGACCGTCATACCGGGCTTCAACTCGAGGCGCGTCCGCGGAAACTGCGCAGCGTCGTAGCTTGCGGGCAACACGTGGAACTGCACGTCTGGCGTAGGAAGACCAGGCAGCGAGCGCACAAAGCCGAATACTGGACCGGCCGACCGGGTGAGCAAGCCTGTGCCGGTGAAATAGTATCGTACGATCTCCCGCAGGAGCCGGAGTCCGCGCGCCTGCTCGTTAATGGTGATCGGCTGGTTGACACGCCAGTTCATATCTAGCGCGCAGTGATTGCCATAATTTTCGCCGACCCCTTTGAGTTCGTGGCATACTTCAATGCCCAGATTCTTGAGGACCTCGGGCTGACCAATGCCGGAACGCTCCAGCACGCCAGGCGACTGAACCGCGCCGCAGGATAGGATCACCTCTCGGCCACAGCGCGCCTTGCGCTTCTCGCCATGCAAGGTATAGCCAATGCCGACGGCGCGCTTGCCCTCGAGCAGTATGCGGTTCACGAGTGCATTAGTCTCAATGCATAAGTTGCGCCGGGCTCGCGCTGGATCCAGGAAGGCACGAGCGGCTGACCAGCGCCGACCGTTCTTAATCGTTACCTGATAGTAGCCAAAGCCTTCCTGACGCCCATTATTATAGTCTTTTTTGCGCGGAAACCCACTGGCTTGCGCGGCATCGATGAAGGCGTCGCCAAGAACATGGTGCTCATCGATGTCCCGCACGTTGAGGAGGCCTCCTCTGCCGCGCGACTCGTCTCCGCTGCCCTCGTAGTGCTCCGACTTTTTGAAGTAAGGCAGCAGGTCCGCGTAGGACCAGCCCCAATTGCCTAGTTGACTCCAAGTGTCGTAATCGAGCGGCTGACCGCGCACATAGAGTAAGCCGTTGATCGAGCTGGAGCCGCCGAGGGTGCGGCCACTCGAAAGCGGTAACCGCCGGCGATTCATGCCCTCCCCCGCATCTATCTCAAAATTCCAGCTGAACTTCTTGTGGTTGAGGAGCTTGGTGAAACCGGCGGGGATATCGATCCAAATCGATCGATCACGGGGTCCTGCCTCAAGGAGCAGGACCCTCATGCTCGCATTTTCAGTTAGACGATTTGCAAGGACGCAAGCGGCCGCCCCACCACCGATAATGATGTAATCCCAAACCGGCATCGCCGGATCCTCTCTTCACCCACCTTGCCTTCAATATGCCCGCAACATTGAGCGGGCCTTACAGTTCAAAGCCGAGGGAGCCGCAAGCGCTTATGCAAGGGCCTCGCGTTGCACTTAGGCCAACCCAAGCGTCTTCCCGCCGGGGTAGGAACTTACGCGTTGTCCCAGACCGGATAACCTCCGACAGCACCTCACTTCTCCTTCATTGAGTGCGATGGAATAATTGGATCGCCGGAAACAGGCTCCATTGAGTTCAAGACAACCCGCGACGCCATTCCACAACGTGCAGCGACAGGGGTAGCTCCTTTTCCTAAAGAATCGCCGAGGATTGCCCTCCGAAATTGCGACGCATCCCGCTTGGCTGACGCCGCGGAGCCGCAACATTGGGATGAAATCGGTTAACCTGTAGGTGTGTTCCAAGGTCTTCGTGAATTCAATTTGTTCGATACTTGCGATTTCCTCGAAGGTTAGTCGGCGCGTCACCGGATTGCCAAGATAGCAGCAGAGACGATTCATGCTGACCTTGACCTGCGCGCGAAAACCATCGTTTACGAGCTTCGCGATGTAGTTGGCGCAAACTTCGTTACGCTGAACGTCCTCCATCCCGATTTGATCGAACCCGATGTAAGAGCCAGCATCCACTATCCTTTGATGGTAAGCGTGATCGGGGTTGGTGCACGCGCCGCCAATCGGCACCCTTTACGCCTATGTAGGCAGCGGTGAAGGATTTCCTCTCCCGGTTCTATACCGCCAAGCTCCGGCACACTGACTTAATTACAACAAGCAACCGATGCGATGACAACTACCATTTCTCGCAATTGAAATGTGCCGTTAGTGGATATACGTTTTACTGTCCAGAAATCGCACCGGGCTCTGGGATATCCCGGCACGTCGTGGCTCCACATCCGCCCTTGCTATCCTCGTCGTTGACGTTCATCCTTAGTGCAACGCCGGTCATGCCTCCCTGGGGCGCCCAGACGAGAGCCTTTGCGTTGTGCAAGTGTGAAACGTCGTCGCCGCTTTGGCGACTCTCTCGCCGCTCACCCAGGTTGAGAATAATCCAACCTCAACTACTCTCAAAACCGCAAAAGCAAATTTAATGGTCAAAGGCTTGGTCGCAATTCGGTCTTAGCTGTTGCTCAAAGTTGGCTCCAATCCGCGGGCGCGTGTGTTGATGAGTTGGTATGTTAGTTTACTGCTGCTGTTGTAAGATCGAACTCGCCAATGGGCTCTTCTGCGGTGCTCCGTGGATTGACATTTCTTGTCGTACCCTCAAGTACGCATCTTCATGTGATCCTTTCGTCGGTGGCCTTTGAGACGCTGACGAGTCGGAAGGAATTACTTCAGCACCGAACCTTGTTCGAACACCAGCCCGCACTTGGCTACGCCGCTGAGGACACAGTCCAGTGAGACACAAAACCGAAGATTTGACCAAGAGTGGCAAAGAAAAGCCGGATGGACAGTGCATGCAGGGAAGACGAGGCCCTGGATGCGTCAGCCAAGGCTACTTGCCTCCGGCATGCCCACGCATCATCATCCTTGAGCGGATGCGACTTGAATTGAGAGATAGCGCCCCTAATCCAACACTCCCAATACTCCATTGTTGTGTTCGGTCGCGTCGAGTTGACGACATCCAATGTCCGCAACAGATCCGTGACGCGCAACTATTGTGTCTTCGCGCCCAAAGCTCATATTTTGGTTCACTTTAAGCAAGGCTCAGTTCGTGGCACATCAATTGCTGTGACATAGTGATGGATCCTTATGAGGATGGCAGAATCGCAATCGCCACACGCTGAACTTAGATGGGATCGCTCGACCAATGATAACTAATGCCATCGCGTCGCGATCGTTAATCAGGTACAGCAGGATGCCTTGCCGCTCGGCCGTGGTCGTCATCGGAGTAGGTTAGCGCACGACTGTCGAACCTCTTTTGATTCGGCGCGATCACCACCGGGCGAGAGCGTCATAGGTGAGGCCACTATATATGACTGCAACCGCAATTTACGAACTATTGGCCTATCGAGGGCGGGGCAAACCTAGCAACGGAGCCTTTGATGGCTGCGCGACAGACGCATCTGCATCACGTGCGTAATTTGTTCTTTTGCAACTTGGCACGAGCGCTGATCCCGCCCACGCGAGGCAGGCAAATTTGGCAACGTCAATCTGCGATAGTCGCGGCGCTTATGGACAACTTATCGCGCATTTCCAAACTCTCGACATGGGCACCAAGGCGATGACTTCACTGCCTCAGACCGGAACCGACTGGACTAAGCTCAAAGCTCGGCTGCGCGATATGAAGCAGGGCGACTACGCCTGGAAAGACGGGCGGCTTCCAGTCTATATTTATTATTACACTGAGGAGCTCCTGCGGGTCTCGCAAGAAGCCTACACGGAGTTCTTCACTGAGAACGCCTTGGGCGCCCACGCGTTTCCGAGCGTCGCCCAACTCGAGAGGGAAGTCATCGAGATGGGTATTGATCTCCTGGGCGGGGGCCCGCAAGCCGGAGGTACGTTTACCAGCGGCGGAACTGAAAGCATTTTCCTTGCGTTCAAGACCGCCAGAGATTGGGCACGAAAGGAGAAAGGCATTGACCGTCCCAAGGTCGTGGCGGCTTTCTCCGCTCACGCCGCGGCCGACAAGGCGGCCAGTTATTTGGGGATGGAGGTCGTACGCACCCCGTTGCGAGAGGACTTCCGCGCGGACGTCGGCTTGTTCGAAGCCGCAATCGACGAACGCACGTGCATGATCTACGCCTCGGCGCCGGGCTATCCCCATGGGGTCATCGACCCCATCGAGGAGATTGGAGCGCTCGCCAGGAAGCGCGGGTTGTGGCTGCACATCGATGCTTGCGTAGGCGGTTTTCTGGCGCCCTTTGCACGAGACATCGGCTATCCCATTCCACCCTTCGATCTGTCGGTCCCAGGCGTCAGCAGCTTGTCGGCCGACCTCCACAAGTATGGCTTCGCCGCCAAGCCAGCGTCCTTGCTCCTCTTCGCGGATCGCGAGTACCAGAAGTACCAGGGCTTCGAGTTCAGCAGTTGGCCACGCGGAACTTATGTGACCAAGACCTTCCAGGGAAGTCGGGCTGCCGGACCCGTCGCGTCGGCTTGGGCGGTGATGAATACCCTGGGTCGCGCCGGCTACCGCGACATCGCGCGTGTGATCATGGGCACCAGGGACCGGCTCATCGCCGGCGTCGAACATATCAAAGGTCTTCGGGTCATTCGGCCGACGGATCTTTGTATCCTGATGTACGACTCGATCGATCCGCACGTCGACATCTATGCCGTCGCAGATCGCATGGGCAAGAAGGGATGGTTCGTCAGCAAGTCAATCACGCCGAAGGCGATCCACGTTGCGCTTAACCCGAGCGTAGCTCCCGCTCTCAATGATTACTTGGCCAATCTCGCTGAGGCCGTCGAGCAGGTGCGCAGCACTAAAATAGGTCGGAACGGTCGATCTCCACATTCGATCTGAGGCCAGCGAAACTAGAATCGCTGCCGAATCTGCCGAGTGAGAGGAGCGACGGATTTGGCTTCAATTTTTCGGACAATAAGCGTACGAGATGTAGAATTTGATACCTGACGCGTCTTGTTGGCGACAGCACACATCAGAGGCAGCGCCTTCGCAAGATCATGCACGATTTCTAAGCGTAACGATAGTTCGACCTTGATAAGTCTAACGATCCACTCACGAGATCAACTTTCGGCTCCCCGCCGATCGCTTGACTTGCCCAACTTATCAGTCGAACTTCGTGCGGACGCCTCGGCGACCGCATCAACGCTGTTCTCGCCGCTGCCGGCTATAACTTCGGCCTGCTGCCGCGATGGCTCGCAGAGCTCTTGCGTGTCATCATCCGAGCCTTCTTCGAGACCGTCCCGGCTCGAAACATCGCTTGAGCCGGGCGCCGTGCCAGTTCTTCACGAACGGCGAATTCAACCGTCTCAGCGAGGTCGTCGTCCACACGGACCTCGCTATCCCGTTCCGGGTCTCAAGCCCTCCCAGCCAGATATGTAGAGGCGTTTTAGCCGGGGTTGGCGACCGAAACTGGTCCACGGGCACGCAAAACAAGTGAGCTGCGCCTAACTGATGCAGCCTCGCTGAGCCGCGGTCCGGCCTCGCTGGCATTGAGACACACGACGTAAAGCTCCACTGCATAATACGCTTAGCCGATTATGTCAGCAGTTTTCTACGGGGCAGGGCTTCTACCGGAGATCCACATTGGAAGCCGGACTTGATTGGTAACTTGCCCCCACCATAGCTCAATCCGCAGCAGTATGTTCCAATCGTCGGCGCGGACAGCTGTCATTTCCTTAAGTCCCGCTACGGTCTCAGGGTGGCCACGAGGAGTCCAAGTCGTCGGCGGAGCGAGGGATGCCGCGTCTTCATCATCCGCAAGGCCGCCTCTCCTCGACGCGAGCATCATTCAACGCAAACTTCGCGACCACGAGCTAGCACCGTGTGAAGCCTTTCGATAGCCCAGGTTGACGCTGCCGCGGCGGCCGCGAGGCCTTGCTGCCGAGGGTTCCTTAGAGGTGTGCTTCGCAACCCAGGCATGATCTCCAACCCGGAGCGAAGATTCGATCACAATTAATACAATGAGCCCGCTCGCCAACATTAAACCCCTTGCACTAGTCGCCTCTTTGATTGCGAACGGCTGACGAACAACGCCAGCTACCGCACGCGTTGTACGGCCTCCATCGCTTGACTTGATGGCGCCGAGCGCAAGCATCTGCTCAGGCGAATCGAAAGCTTTGTCGCAGATGCGCGTGTGGCTTATTTTGGGAAGCGCTCGCGCAGCTTGATTTTCCAAAACTTGCCGGTCGAGTTTCGCGGTATGCTCTCGATGATCTCGTAGCGCTCGGGCAATTGCCACTTGGCGAAGCTCTTTGCCAGCAGATGGTCGTTTAACTCCTTTGGTTCGAATTGCTGGTCAGGCTTGAGCACGACACAGGCAAGCGGCCGTTCGCTCCATTTCTCGTCGGGGACCGCGATCACTGCTGCTTCGGCGACCACCGGATGCTCCATCAGCGCTTTCTCAAGGTCCGCCGAGCTGATCCACTCACCGCCGGACTTGATGAGATCCTTCGTGCGATCCGTAATGCGCACGAAGCCAAGCGGATCGATAGAGGCGACGTCACCGGTGCGCAACCAGCCATCCTCTGTGAACTTGTCCAGCGTTAGAGGCACCTCGTGATACGATCCAGTAATGAAGGGTCCGCGCACCTGGATCTCGCCGACGCTCTTGCCGTCCCACGGACGTTCGCCTTCATCATCCCACAGACGCAAGTCCACCAGCGGCACCGGCACACCGGCCAAGGTCGCGCGACGGAACGTCTCGTCTTCACCGGCATCACGCAGTTCGGCCCGGCGGTATGATCTCGTGCAAACCGGCGAGGTTTCAGTCATGCCCCATCCCTGCTCGAGCCAGACGCCATGCTTGTGAAAAGCGCGGATGAGGGTTTCAGGCACGGTGGCGCCGCCTGTTATTCCGTGCATTGCCTTCGGCAACGTCCATCGCCCCTTGTTGGGCGCCCCTTCGGCTTGTGAGGCCTCGAATGTCTGCATCAAGGTCATCCAAATCGTCGGCACCCCGATGGCAAGGGTCGGCGGCTCGACCTGCATCAGATCGAGAAGGTCATCGGCATGCAAATGCGGTCCCGGGAACACGAGCTTCGCGCCAAGATTCACCGCGCCATAAGGGATGCCCCAGGCATTCACGTGGAACATTGGTGTGACTGGCAGCACGACGTCCGTGCTGCGCAAGGCCCAGAACTCGGCAAGACTGGCCACCAACGTGTGCAAGACCGTCGAACGATGTGAGTATATCACGCCTTTGGAGCGTCCGGTCGTGCCGGACGTGTAGCACATCGCAACTGGATCGGTTTCTTCGTGCGGAACATACTCAAAACCGGCAGCATCGCCGCATGCCACTAAGGCCTCATAGTCTTCCATATCCGGCGCAACCTGCCCCCCAGAGAACGGGAACACAATCACGCTGTCGAAGTGATGTAGGTGTGCGAACTGCTTGTACAATGGCAGCAGGATGTCGTCGACGATCAGAAAACGATCTCTGGCGCTCTCCGCGATCCAACCGATTTCGTCTGGCGGCAAGCGCAAGTTCAGCGTGTGCATCACGCCGCCCGCGGCGGGGATGCCGAAGTAACACTCAAGATGGGCGTGGTGGTTCCAGCACAGTGTCGCAACGCGCTCACCCTTCTTCAGGCCAAGCTGCCGCAGCGCTGATGCAAGCGAACGCGTGCGTCGGTAAAACTCGCCGTAGCTGTGTCGACGCAGGCTTTTGTCCGGCAGTCGGGAGACGATCTCGTTTTTGGAGAAGATTTTTCCTGCACGCTCCAACAGGTGATTGAGCGAGAGCGGCACATCCATCATCGTGGCTTGCAACTTGTGTCTCCTTGTTTCGAGGCGATGCAGTGCGGCGAAGCAGCGAACCGTCAGGTCCGCGGCACACGTCGCGGCCGGACAACGACACTGTCAAAGATGCCGGGCACGAAGCGCATTGTGACCTTCCGCCTGGATCTGGGTAACTGATGGCATGCCAGAGGTCCGGGCTTGGCCTGGATGGAGGGCCGTGCGATTCCGGCCGCCCTTTGCTTGACCAGAAACTGATAAAATCGCTGCACGCAAAGCTGCGAATGACCGCACGTCTTTGCTGCTACAATCCGTCTCGAGCACCTTATGCCACCTCGAAAAGGCCGGCCGCTCCCATGCCGCCTCCGACGCACATCGCGACCACGACATACTTCGCGCCGCGGCGCTTGCCCTCGATCAGGGCATGCCCCACGAGTCGCGCTCCGGTCATGCCATAGGGATGGCCTATTGAGATGGCTCCGCCATTGACGTTGTAGATGGCGGGATCGATCTCGAGGTGGTCGCGGCAATAGAGGGCCTGGCAGGCAAAGGCCTCGTTGAGCTCCCACAGGCCGATGTCGCCAACCTTTAAGCCATGTAGCTTTAACAGCTTCGGAATGGCGTAGATCGGGCCGAATCCCATTTCTTCCGGAGGACAGCCGACAACTGCGATGCCGCGATAGATCCCGAGCGGCTCGATGCCGCGCCTCTCCGCCAGCGATCGTTCCATAAGAACGCAGGCTGAAGCGCCGTCCGACAGCTGGCTGGCATTTCCGGCCGTCACAAAACCACCCTCGATCACGGGCTTCAGTCCTTGCAGGGAATCGAATGTCGTATTCGGCCGATTTCCTTCGTCGGCCGCGATGGTTACATCTTCGTAGCTTGTCTGACCTGTTGTTTTGTCGACCACCGCCATCGTGGTCGTGAGAGGAACGATTTCCGCGTCCAATCGCCCGGACTTTTGGGCTGCCGCCGTCCGTCGCTGAGATTCCAGGGCATATTGATCCTGGATCTCGCGGCTGATGCCGTACTTCTTTGAGATAAATTCGGCAGTCTGTAACATCGGCATGTAAGCGTGAGGTACCCGGGCCGTCACGGCATCGTCGTGCGTACGGCCCGTCCATTGGTAGTACTCATTCTGAACAGCGGAGATGTTCTCGAGGCCACCAGCTACCGTCACATTCATGCCGTCAAGCATGATCTGCTTGGCGGCCGTCGCGATCGCCATCAAGCCTGAAGAGCATTGCCGATCGATGGTCTGAGCCGAAACTTGCACCGGGAGCCCGGCGGCAAAGACCCCGAGGCGAGCGACATTCATGCTCGAGGTGCCCGCAGCAAGACAACATCCGATCACAGCGTCCTCGACCTCCGCGCCATCGATTTTCGCACGCTGGACCGCGTGATGGATGGCATGACCAAGAAGCGTTGGCGACTTGATGTTATTGAAAGCGCCCTTGAATGCACGTCCGATCGGTGTGCGGGCTGTGGAAACAATGACTGCTTCGCGCATGATGTCCCTTCGGTCGTCCTTTGCATCTAGATCGATACCGCAGATGCCGGCGCGGGGAGCCGCACGTCCGTCTCCGCTTCGGATACGAGACGACGACTGCTGGTCAGACGCTGCGCCACCGTGACGACAGAGGCGCGGATTTGCGTCACCTCCCCTTCCATCCGAAGCGTTTCTCCGGCGAAGGCCATCGACTTCATCTTGAATGACAGCCGCGTGACGAACGCCTGCGGTCCGGCCCAATCCACGACGGCACGCGCGAACAATGCGCCGAATACCTGCCCGTCGATGACCACGTTCGGCAGTTTCATGGCAGCCCATGCAAAATCGATATCGTAATGCATGCGGTGCCAATCCCAGGTGGCAGCGCCGTACGCCATGAGATCGACCGCGGTGAAAGTCTTCTCCAGCACCGGCAGCGACTCCCCCGCCTGGACCATCGCGGCGCTCCTGGTCGGCTTGATCATGGGTTTCCCATCGGCTGGTAGACGACCGTCTCGCGGTTGATGGCGATCACCTCGCCGGCTGCATCCTTGTAGCGGGCGAGCGAACTGACGAAGAGCTGCGTGCCGCCGCGCGAAGAAGAGCGCTCCACGATGTCTTCCAGCGTCCAGGTGACGGAGATGCGGTCGTCCGGCAGGACCGTTCGCATGAACTGATACTCGTTGCCGGCGCGGATCATGCGGCAGTCGGTGATGGGCAGATGCCACTCGTGGCCAATATAGCCGTTCGCCTCCGGCTTGCGATGGGCGTATTGGCAGGTTTCGCAGACCAGCGTCGGCGGCGCGATCACAGATGGATAGCCAGCCGCCTGCGCGTAAGCTTCGTCGAGGTAGAGCGGATTCTCGTCACCCAGGGCCAGTGCAAAATAGCGGATCGAGGCACGGCCGAGCTCCTCCCGCGCCGGGTAGTTGACTTCCCGGCCGATCGAGGCCTTGAGCTCGTCAGTCAACAGCGCCATGGGTCAGTCCAAAACAGCAAGGGCATCGACATCGATCCGCATGCCGGGTTGCAACAGTGCTTCGCTGATGAGGCCGGTGGAGGCCGGGCGCGGTTCCTGGAGCATCTTCGAGCGTAGCCCAGAGACTTCGCGATAATGCTCGAGCGAAGCGGGCGTCACGTACTCGATGGTCTTGACCAGGTGACGTGGCTCGCCTCCGGCCAACCGGACCAGCTGGAGCACGTTGTTATAGACGTATTCGGCCTGCGCGACGACGTCCCCCTTGTGCAAGACCCGACCAGTCGTCGGGTCGAGGGCGCCTTGGCCCGACATGTAGAGCAGCTTTCCGGCCCGCACCGCCGGGCTGCAAGCCAAGCCGTCGTAGCGCTTCCAGCCGGGGTTCACCGCCACTGGCGTTTCGTGCGTGGCGATGAAGTCGCACTGGACAACTGCCTGTGGATGAAGCAGCCGCGGCATGACGATGTCCACTGCGGCTGGAAAGACAGGACCGAGCCGCTCGTGCCGTACTCGTAGCGCGTTCTCGTAATCAGGCAGCGCACGCGGCGTGATGTATGTGGCGGTCTTCACGACGCGATCGAGACCGATGCCCAGCGCGGACAGCATGCGCGCGGCGCGGTCGTACACGACCTTGGTCTGGACTACGAGGTCGCCGGCGCCCAGGATATTCCCCTGGTCGTCCACAGGCTGAACCGACGGCAGGAAGACGGAGCTGGGGCCAACACCAGGTGCGGCCGCTGCGCTCACCTCGATCTCAATGAAGGCGTCTGATCTGAGCAGGCTTTTCACCGGGACCGTGTTGACCACGGGCTGATATCCGCCGAACAATTCCGCCCGCACCGCCGCAGCTTCCGCATAGCGCTCGATGCCCTCGGGGCGCACGTATTCAACTATTCTGGACACATCGCCGTATCCGAGGCCGCCGCCCTCCAGAATGGCCGCGACCTTGGCATAGACGGTACGCGCCTGCTCGGTCATTCCGCCGCGCACGACCATGCGCATTGTTGCGGCCTCGTACTCGGAGGCTGTGTGGCCTGACAGATAAGTGCCCGCGGATGTTTTGAGCCCGAGGGAGAAGGAATAGCGTTTGTGGTCATACCAGGGGAAGTGGCCTGGATTTATGGGCGTAATGGTCATCGGATCGTCCAACTCGTCTTTGCTGTCGTCGGAGGCGCCCTCAGTAGCTTCGAGGGAGCCCCAGGCGCTCCCCGATAAAGTTGCGCACCATCTCGTTGGAGATCGGGCTGAACGGCCCGAGACGCGCGTCGCGGAACAGCCGCTCCAACGGCGACTCCTCGACCATCCCGAAGCCGCCGAGCACGCGCATGCAGCGGTCGGTGGCGCGCACCGCGACCTCGCTGGCCGCAAGCTTGGCCATCGCAGCCTCCGTCGCGCAGTCGTGACCGTTGCTTTGCAGCCAGGCGGCCTTCGCGGTGAGCAAACGGATCTGCTCGAGCTCGGCGGCAGTGTCAGCCAGCGGATGCTGCACGGCCTGATAGGCACCGATCGGCCGGCCGAATGCCGTGCGGTCCTTTGCGTACTGCAACGCCAAGTCCAGCGCGGCGGCGGTGATGCCAACATACATCGCCGCGCATAGGATGCGCTCCTCGTCCAGGGAACGCAGCAGCGTATGCCATCCACGCCCCAATTCTCCGACCACTGCGTCGGCCGGCGCACGGGCGTCGTCCAGGAACACTTCGCAGGTACAGGCGGCGCGTTGGCCCATCAGCTCGAGGCGGCGCACCTGCACGCCGTCTTGATGCCGGGGCGTCAGCACCAAGGATAATCCGCGCGAACGCTTGGCGCCCTCGGCGGGTTCGGTGCGGCACAACACCAGGATTGCGTCGGCATCATCTGCAAGCGACGTGTAGAGCTTCTGCCCGCGCACCACCCACTCCTCGCCCACAAGCGTCGCCCGTGTTTTCAGGCCGAGGACGTCCGTCCCCCCACCCGGCTCGGTCATCCCGAAGCTCATCAAAAATTCGCCGGCGGCGAGTTTGGGTAGGAGTTCCGACTGCTGCTTCTTCGTGCCGGATTCACGCAACACCCGTGCAGTCATCGAAATGAGCAACCAGTCGGTGGCAAGCGAGGGGAAGCGCCGCGCGATCTCCTCACAGAGGATCGCACCCGTCATCACATCGGCGCCACTGCCGCCATACTCGGCGGGCACCGACAGTCCGGGCCAGCCAAGCTGGGCGAGGCGCTTCCAGAGATCACGCGGTATGCGCCGCGCGCGATCCATCGCGCGAATCTTCGGCTCTTGAAGCTCACGGTCAAAGAAATCGCGCACGCTGTCGCGCAGAACCTCGTGCTCGCTGATGCGCTCGAAGTTCATTGCCGACCTCGATGAAGAAATTCCTCTTTCGTCACCGCCATTACGCTTCCCTTCATCACGCCGGAGAAAAGCTCTTGACGAGCGTTCCGTTTTTCGGTACGTTATTCCGATATTCAATACGATGACTCGTCCTCCCATCAAAGTCAAGGGAGGCGGGTTAATTTGCTTGAGAGAGGTGGAAAATGGACTCGCAAGGAGCAGCCGCGGAAGATCCGGCAGGCCCACTTGAGCGCTACATGCAAATTCTTGAGGTGCTCGCAGCCTTTCCTGGTGCTCTCACCTTGGGCGATGTCGCCGCCCTGCTCGAACTACCGAAGACTACGGCGCATCGCTTGCTGAGAGGCTTGGCCCGCTCCGGGCTTGCCAAGGGCGGAGGAAATCGCCCTTACGAACTTGGTGAGCGCCTGATGAGGCTGCTTCACGCTTCCGCCGATGACGGTTGGCTGACGTCACTTGTACGTCCTCATCTTCGCGCATTGACCGATAGCACCGGAGAGACGTGCTATATCACACGTTTGATGGGTGCGCGCGTTGTCGTCGTTGCATCTCTTTCACCTGACGCGAGATGGCGTGGTTACGTCCAGCCTGACGTCGAGATGCCGATCAACGCCGCGGCATCGGCGAAGGCAATTATGGCGTATCAGTCGAAGGCTGTGATCGAAGAAGCCCTCTCACACGAATTGCCGACGTTGACGGCCAATACACAAAACGATCGCGTGTGGATCGAACAGCAACTTGCCGAGACACGACACCGAGGTTACGCGACCTGCATTGGAGAGATAGATGAAGGCCTTGCCGCGATCGCCGTACCGATAAAGCTTTCGAACGGAATGGTATTGCACTCTGTAGCCATGACAGGTCCCCTGCAACGCATCATGAACGACCAATTGGCTGACAGGCTGAGAGCTTTGCGCGGTGCGGCCGATGCGCTAGCGGCGTCGCTCTCCATCGGAGAGCGATTGAAGCGGACTCGAGAAATCAGCCGCCCTTGAAAAAGCCCAACTTGGTTTCACATCGCCCTGGTCGATAGCAGTGCGATCAGCACGGCCGATCGGGCCGCTTTAGCTTGGGCGGCCGTGCTGTTCGTCGCGAAATCCGTCCGCCGACCCCCACGCTCAGAAGCTGCGGCGCGCGCGTTGACCAGGGGTCACGTCACGAAACTGGCCGCAACAACCGTTGTCGCGCTACTCATTGATTTGTTGCCGGATCGAACGATCGGATACAATGAAGACTGGGCAGCGCCGCATAATCGGCGACGACTTTTTTTCTCTCGTCAGCGACGGGACAACTTCGCCGGCCCGCGGCCGGGCTCCAAGATCAGCCTTGACTCGAGCCTTGGAAAGGCCGTGTGCAGCCCTGGTTTCTTAGCCCCCTTAACAAACCATCGAGGTGGTTCGATAAATTAGAACGACGAAATATTAAACCCATTATGAGGGGTTGAATAGTCGTCAGCTTGGATGTATAAACCCATTAAAGTGGGTGTATAAAATGATCCTGACTATCCAATCCTTCTTCGACGAAGCATGGCACGACGCCGCCGTGGTGGAGATCGAAAAGCCCGAACTAGGGCATAAGGGACCTTCGAAGACGAGCTACGAAATCGAGTACTTCGCGGAGCATGCCGCCCTCGCTTTGGCGGACGGAAAGACGGTGCGGGATCTGCGCGCGTATTCGGTCGCGGCACCCGTGGATCTCGACGATCGATACGCCAACACTTGGCCGGCATTCATTCTGGATTTCGTCCCACAAGGGCGGCAGGCCAGACGCATCGCAGAGTTCATGCAACTCGATCCGAATGCCGCCTCTACCGAAATCGAGCTACTCAAACGGTCCGCCGGCTCCCCCGTCGGAAATCTTCGAGTCAAAGAAGCTCATCTCCTGGAGGTCCAGCGGGTCGCCAAGATGACGCCTGTAGGCGTGACCATGCAAGACATCCTGAGCCATGACGCGACCTTCCTCGAAGTCGCGGATCACTTCTCGATGCTGGCATCCGGATCGTCGGGCCTTCAAGGAGATTGGCCGAAGGTCGCTCTCACTCAGTCGAAGGATGGTCTTTGGTATCCTGCTCCCATGGTGGAGGACCAGGACGCGCGCGCTCATGTCATCGCCAAGCTCCTACGAAGCGCCGAACCTACCGACAAGCGTATCCTCGAGGCCGAAGCCGGCTATCTGAAGGTCGCCAAGGATTTCGGACTGAACGTCGAAGGCGAAAACACCTACGGCGACGGAGTGCTTGTCATTCCCCGCTTCGACCGCCTAGTCACCGACCAAGGACTGGTACGCTATGGCCAGGAAAGCCTCATATCGGCGCTCGGGGTAGCCGAGTTCGGCGCGCGAGCCCGACACGAGACCTATATCAAGCTCATTCAAGACGTTTCGGCGGATCCCTTCGAGGATACGGTCGAATACATACTGCGGGACATCCTCAACCTTGCGATGGGAAACCCGGACAACCACGGCCGGAACACTGCGCTCAGGAAGTTTCCGGACGGACGCATCCGGCTGTCTCCGCTGTTCGACTTCTGCCCCATGAAGATCGACGCGGCCGCGATTCCCAGATCCACGACTTGGGAATGCATGAGGATGAAGAACCGGGACACGAACCCGGATTGGCGCGAAGTCTGCGAGGCCGTGGCCGCTCCGAACGTTCCTGCGGGCCGCCTGATGGAGCGCTTGGCGGCGAAGGAGAATCTTCTGCGTGCCCTCCCCGGCCTCGCAGCACAGCACAAGGTGCCGGAGTCGGTCGTGAAGAACGCAATCGTCAGAAACATCGAAATGGCGGACGGCGTCGCGGCATTGCGCAGCCTTCCCACCCAAAGGTGATCGATATGCCCCGATGGCGTAAACCCACCAAAGAGGAAATCCGCGATCGTCGCGCGGCGGTCTCGGCGAAAGCACGAGCGGGAGAGTTGCGGCTTCCCCACGCGGTCGCGGAGATGCGACATGCTCTCGGACTGTCGCAACCCGAGTTCGCGAAGCTTTTCAAGCTGACGACGCGTCAAATCGCCGAGATAGAGCGCGGCGTGGCAAATCCGACCTCCGAGACGCTTCAGAAGATAGGCCGTGCGTTCGGCTTCCAGATCGGCTTCGTGCCGATCCCGACTTCCAGGCCTGCGCAGAACGCGGAAGCATGATCGCTCTCGGCCCGGAGACCGAGCTATTCGACCTGCTGAAGCCGGCAGCCGAACCGGCCCCGTTCCTACCGCGACCGGCAGCAGCATCACCATCATCATGGTGGTGTCGGAATGCGGTGATCGCGGCGATCATCGCGTTCATCGCCCGTGACGCGACCGTGATCGTCGCACTCGCACCACGCGGACCAAAAGCAGAGATCGACGACGACAAGGCCGCAAAGATCGGGCCGAAGGTCGGAACCTGAATACGCGCCCGCCTCACGATCGCAACGCTCGAGTCCGTGCTGGCGTTCACGGATCGGAGATTGCGAGCCAAACCTGGATCGGACGCTCGACAGCAAGCGTCACGGCTAGAATCAATTACAGGTAGATTAGCTCGCGGGAGCATCCATGCCTGCGAAAACCTGGAGTTCTATTTTTCTGTCTTTTTTCTTTGGGCGGCGGCAGCCGCACAGGGACTTCAGGTCATCGGGAACGGTCCGCAAGGGCCCATTTGCGCCGGTCCGCGCTGCGGTCCAACAATGCATCATGGCCCATCCCGCGCCGCCACCGATGGTGGGTCCCCTGCCGCCTCCCGTAGTCGTTCCGCTTGCGATGCCGCCGCCAGTAGTACCAGCCCAGATCGCTCTCGGCGGTCCGATATCACGCCGATTCGGCCGGGCGCATTGCCGCAAAGGGATCGCCGTCGCGTGCGCCTCAGCTCGAGGGGCCAATGTCGCTGGTTTCGTAGAGTGCACCGGAGCCCAAGTCATCCTTCAGCAGCACGATCATTCTTGATTGCGCTGTATCGTCGAGAACAAACGCGGACTTCGCGCAATGTGCAGCGGCGAAGGCTGGCATCACCCCAAACAGCGACCAACGCGTCCTGGCCAACTGCGCGATGAAATCGGAAGGAGACGAGGACGATTTTATTTCGTGCGCCAGCTCCATCGTCGGGAATCATCTAACGCCAGCAGCAGAAGCGGCTCCTCAACCGCGCCGCAGATGCGAGCGACACGTCGGATGTCGCCACCAAGAACTTCCTCGGTTCGAGACTTACGAAGGAGCAGGCCGTCGCCATCGAGTGTACGGCGGACTCTGGGGCCGATTTCCAGCAATTCGCCTCGTGTGCGGGCACCCGATATCTCAAAATGAACCTCAATCCAGAACAACAGATCGCGGTTAGTGAGTCGTCACAACGGGTGGACAGCCGTATGCGGCGGACGGGTGCATGGTCAGCCGATGGACCGCGAGGGAACTGCAAAAGTGCTTCCAGCACGGCTTTGGCGGCAGCGACGGGTGCTTCAGACACAACGACGATCTTATCGGCAGGAGCGGTTGGGTCGCACGCAGGTTTGGCCAGATTGTCGGGGGCCCTAACTCAGTAGTTCACAATCCGTCCCAGATATTCGGAGGACCCAACTCGGTATTCAACAATCCGTCGCAACTCACCGGCGGACCGAATTCCGTAATCAACAATCCAGGGCAAATTGCAGGTGGCCCGAATTCGATCATCAACAATCCAAGACAAATCAGGGGTGGCTCCAACTCCGTAATCAACAATCCGGGGCAGCTAATACCCAAGATAAAGTTCTAGGAAGCCGAGTGGCGCGATCTATGCGCCGCTCACCTCATTCGCTCGAAGACCACCTCTTCATGTTACCGGACCCTTGTCATGGCGACGAGACGATAAGTCTACTCGCAGCCGTCCAGAGCAGAGGCGGACGCAGGTCCCATGCGCCGCTGTCGTGTGCCAATGGTCATATCGATCCAGCCGCGCCGCTGATCGTAGATCGGCCCACTGATGAGGCTATAATCGAAACTCATCGACCTCTTGTCTGCGGAAATCACCGGCGTCGGAAACTGTAGGCTCGGCGGATTAAGGCTTTCGCGCCCGACTGCTTCGATAGCTTCGATGGCGAACCCATCGCGTGCCTGGATGACGTCATGATAAGATTTCACGGTCTCGCCAGTCAGCGCGTGATCGGTTTGCGTTCTGGAGAGAGCATCCGAAACATGGATGACCTCCGCCGCCTGCTTGGCTCCCTGGACCTGCGATGAAGAGACATCAGGCGGAAGGATGGCGCCGAGCGAAACGACCGGCACTGCGAATTTGAGTCCGTAGACCGGTTGCCCTTCGCGGCTGGTGATCGCACCATAGACGACGCCGATCACGCACCCATGTGCGTCAACGACCGGGCCGCCGCTGTTGCCCTTATCAACGAGCGCATTCGTGGTTATGGCGTCTTGTGCGACTGCGCCCACTCGTCCGTCCAAAAAGTGTGCATCCGGCAAGCCTAGCGGATAGCCGAGCACGAAAAGCAGCTCGCCGACTTTCGCGGGACTGCGCCTCAGAGGAAGGACCGTAAGACGCGAGGGCGGCGTGACGAACCGGAGCAGCGCCACGTCGTAGGAATCGCTCCGCTTGACGAGTTCGAGACGGGACGGCTTTGCATCCGCTGTTGTCGGACCGAGTGTACCCCCCAAGATGAGCGTCGTGTATTTGGCGTCGTCCGGTATCACATGACTCGCCGTCAGGACGTAACCGCTCCGACTGATGACGAAGCCGGATCCGTCTTCACCGTCCATCGAGCCGTCGGCTTTTACCCCGACCGCGTGAATACGAACGACGCCCGGGGCTTCAGTCGCGTAGATCACCGGCCCCGTGTCATCGTTTTGCTGAGCTACCGCCGCCTGCATCGAGCAGACGGTCGCAGTTGCGACAAGCCGGCCGTATCGAGCCCATCGCTTGGCCCGATGCCTCGTTACAAAAGATTTCCGCATCGGAGCATCTATTTGAGCGTTTTTGCGAAGTCGGCGGCGTTACCGTCGAAGACGTCCGCATCGACGGTACGAGCGGTCGGCAGCCCTCCTTTTTCCGCCGTCGCCGTGAAGGTGAATTGCCAGAGATGCCATTTCCCCTTGTAGATGTACGGCTGCTCGACCTTCAGGCCCTTCGAGGACAGGTCGCTGATCCAAACTCGATATTGAGACAGCGATTGCTCG
Organism: Bradyrhizobium sp. ISRA464; assembly: GCF_029910095.1. Taxonomy (NCBI): domain Bacteria; kingdom Pseudomonadati; phylum Pseudomonadota; class Alphaproteobacteria; order Hyphomicrobiales; family Nitrobacteraceae; genus Bradyrhizobium; species Bradyrhizobium sp. ISRA464. The sequence continues at coordinate 6,617,755 of NZ_CP094526.1, forward strand.
ATGCTGCCCGCCTTTCCGATGCGTTCCTCCCACCAAAGTGCGTTCGTGTAGACGATCGGCACTTTGTTCGTTCGCGCTTGAACGACTTTCAGCCACGCCAGAACGCGACCGAGTATCACGGCGCCGTCGGTACCCTTCCAGAAATCCTTCGGCTTTCCATCCGGCCCGAGAATAACCTTTCCGGACGCGTCCGTGCGGACATCCCATTCCACATCAAGGGACGGTGTGAGGTCGTCCTTACCCAACTTCGAACCGACCACATCCAGAAAGTTCTTCGCCTGGTCTTCACCGGCGCCGTCCGCGGAGAGAAAGTGGAAAGCACCCACGTCAATCTTTTTCCCGGCTGGGAGCGCCCGAATGCCATCGAGGTTGGGCTCGAACGAGCGGTCATAGTAGCTGACGCCCTGCGTAGCCTTAAGGTATGCGAAGGCAACCTTCTGATCGGCGAGCAGGGACCAATCGATCTTGCAGCGACATTTGTCTGTCAGATGATGCGAGATATCGATACCGAATATTTGATCGGCGCGAGCATCCTCCTCGAGAACTGGATTGCGCCAGAGCGCATCGTGAGCGAAGCGGAAATTGGAGCGAAAAGCGAACTGACTGAACTCGCCGGCCGGAGTTTGTCCTTCGACGACCTGCCCCATGAGTTCGAAGAGCTCGCCGCGCGATGCATCGCTCGTCAACGGCGTCTTGCCTTCCTGGCCCGAAGCGACTGGCGGGCTCATGACGATAATGAGGGAGAGAACGATTATCGTCCGAACTGGACAATTCCACCAACGAAATGATTTAAACACGATCCCCTCCTAACAATAAGGTTTTATGGTAATGTCCATACAATGGAACGGCAACTAAGTCCGCGCGCTTTTTTGCTCCCGATCCCGCCGAGTTCGGCGTCAAGAGCCAGGTCAAGACCGCGTCGTGCTCCCGCCTTAATCCGCCGAGAGATGAGAATTGACAAAGCGGGCGGACCGAACGCGTTACTTCGCGCGTCGCAGCCACCGATCACGGCACGACTACCGTGGGATTGCTTGCGAGGACGGCGGCGGCAAGCTTGGCCGGATCGACTTTCTTATCCACGGCCCACGCGGCGACGCTCCCGATCTGAGCCGCTGTCTCGGGCACTACGTCCCTAGCGGATACGGCGGATCGAACATCACGACCGGACGCTTCGGCGGCACTACTCAGACGGCGGGATCGCTCGGACATGCGTTCTACCGCGGCCGGCGCGGCGCACGCTCCGCGCTCACCGGTCGCTCGACGGAGGAGATCGCCACTGCGATCATCGAAGCGGTCAAACCCGTCGACGGTACGCTGGACGCCGAAGCCGAGCGCGCCTCGATCCACGACGCGATGTCCGAGCTGCTGGCGGAATACCCGGACGCGGATCTGCTCGATCTCTCGGACGACGAGCGCAAGTTTGTCATCGAGAAGTTCACCGCCATCGACGTCGCCCAACGCTTCGCGTTGGATGTCGGCAAGCACCTGCTCGAGAGAGCGCCGACCGCGGCCGTTGCAATGGCGCGCCGCGAGCAGATGAGGGCCTACATCGCCGAGACAGTCGCCGCTTCGTTCCGCAACCTGAAGTCCGCTGGAGGCACCCTCACGACCGGGCGCGTCGCACGCGTCGTTCAGGCCGCGCTTGGGCGAGCCAGAGCCTGTGTAAACGAACATAGGCGCAATCATCAGCATCGAGCTTGTCGACGTTCTCCTTGAGCTGGTTGCCCGAGTAGATCGCAGACTTGCGGCCGAGGCGCTGCTCGACCGGGCGCAGGAAGGAGACGTCCTGCGTGATCGTCGAGAAAGGCGCCTCCTCGTCGCTCGAGATGGATATTGCTTTCCCGCCGCGTCGTGGTCCAGCAGGAAGCTCACTGGCGGCTCAAATACTGGCGCGAAATAAAACACCGGGCCACGACGGCAACACTGGAGAGGATGGTTCGTTTACTTTGCCCCGTCGTCCCTGTTCGTCTCGGGTCTGCTTCGTTGATTGATACGATCCATCTCGCGTCGCAGGACCTGTAGTTCGATCTGCGTCTCCTCGAGTTGGGTTCGCAACCGCTGGACCTCATCTATGGATCCCTTTGCACCGATGGCGTCCACCGCCGTCCGAAGGTCCTTTACGTCGTCTTGCGCTCTCTTGGCATCGGACGCCGCTTGTGTCGCAGCGATCGAGACGCTCGACGCAAGATTGACTGCGGCGATCACGTTGGCCTTCACGGACTCGAAGAACGAAAATAGGCCAATGACGAGGCCAGCGACCGCCAACAAACCGCCTCCGACGAAGATCCTGTTCGTCCGCTCCGCCCTCGTTGCTGCATCGACCGCATCCTTGGCCTGAGAGCGGGCTTCGGCGACCACTAACGGAATCGAGCTCCGGATCGGCCGATTTTTGCTGGCCCGATCGAAATAGTACTCGGGCGGCTGGTCGTTCTTGCGTGGCTCGATCGGCTCGAACTTCTCCTTGACGCGATTCCTGACGATCCCTTCCGTCGCCTTGCGCGAGGTCTTGGTGAATTCCATCCAAATCAGACCTTCGTCGCCGCGTATCGTGTATTCGTCCGACGTCAGATTATGAAGAGGAATGAGCAGCTTGCCATGAAATCCTGGGTCTACCAGGGGCCCGGTACCCAGAAGGAGCCCGCGGTGAACGCGGGTGATCCGCAGGTTGAAGCGTACCGCGATGTATTGGGGTAGACGGAACGTGATGTCGACCTGGACATAGCTAATGGAGTTCGGAGGCAGCGTGATGGTGCCATCCTTCTCGATTGGCTTGGAGATCTTCTCGCCTTTCTCGTCCCAATAGATGAAGCGTCCGCCCGCGCCGACCTCGTAGGAAGCCGACTTGAGGTGTCCTTCAGCGAACGGATGTATCATCCCGGTCTGCCGAACGTATGCCTTGACGTCCTCGGATGACAGCAAGGCGCGCGGAATGTCCGGGAATGGATCTATGTCCTTACCCCCAACCAGGTATCGGGCCGAGCGAGTTTCGGCTACAGCTTCGCTGTCTGCGAAATCGACTTCCGCCAAGAATGTCGGCGGGTCCTCGCCTGGCTCCTGAGCCTGTTCATCGCTGGGAGGCGACATTTGAAAGTCCTCATGCTGGAAGCGGCGCTTTTGCTGGCCATGTCGGTCGGCGTCATCGGCGCGACGGTAGTGTCATACGTCGGCGCCACCCTCTTGCGCAACGTGCGAGATGACGTCGAATCCCTGTTGCGGAGTTTGCCGACGCGGGCTGCGGAAGAGAAACTTGAGGCTAGAGAAGCAAATAGACTGAAGGCGAGGAACGAACTCATCGTGCTCGTCGCGGTCCGCAGCGCCCCTGGGACCATACTCGCTCTCTTGGGGTTTTTCCTCCTTTGCTCACTGTCCTCGCGCGTGCTCGACATCGTAGCGGCCGCGCTGCGGGCATCCTGAGCGGCGGAGTCCGGGACGAATTCGGACTCGACCGGGAGGAAACGGCACGAGAATTTAGGCAGATCGAGGTCGCTTCGCTTGCCGAGAAGCCAGCGAACGTGCCTATCTGGGCGCTCGCAAAATTTCTTGTCGGGTCATCGCACCGACATCGGATCAAGCGCGGCTAGTGCAAAGTTGGCATACATGAGATGAACTACCGTCACGAGTTTCACGCAGGCAATCATTCGGAGGTCTTCAAACATGCCTTGCTGTGCGCGCTGATCGACCGGCTTCAGTTGAAGCCGAGGCCAATCTGCGTGGTCGATACGCATGCCGGATCCGGCCTGTATGACCTCGAGTCACCTGAGGCCGCAATGACAGGCGAGGCCGATCGCGGGATCCGCCTCGTCTATCCGAAGCGGACGCGGGCCCTGCAGAGATATCTCGGAGTCGTCGAACACTTCAATCCAGACCGGCTGCGGTTCTATCCAGGTTCACCGGCGATCGTTCGTCATATGCTCCGCCGCGACGACCGCTTGGTCGCCTGCGAGTCGGAACCCGGACCGGTCGCGCGCCTCAAGGATTTCATAGGGGGCGACAGCCGCGCAGCTGTCCACCAGCGAGATGGCTTCGCCGCGGTTTATGCCTTCGTTCCGCCCAAAGAACGGCGAGGCCTCGTCTTCATGGACCCCCCCTTCGAGGATCCGGACGAACTCGCCCTCGCGGCCGAGGCGCTCAATTCCGGGCTCCGCAAATGGCCGACAGGGACCTATGCCCTCTGGTACCCGATCAAAGGACGCAGTCAAATCAACAAGCTCAGGAAGCTCGTCGTCGCGGAAGTCCCGACGTTCTGCGTCGAGTTTCTCGCCTATGCGAAGAGCCAGGAAGGGCTGATCGGGAGCGGCGTCGTCATCTTCAATCCACCTTGGCAATACGAAAAGGACGTGCACGCCATATGTAAGGCCCTTCAGCCGATCTTCGAGGGGACCGGTTCCGGATACTCGACCGAGTGGTGGGTCAGGCCGAGCTGAACTAGTTCATCCGCCACTTATCGCATTGATCCGAACTGATGGCGTGGATGGCTGCCATCAAGTTGCGCCAGCGCACCGCCGAAGGTACGTCCCGTCGATCCACGCATCTCTCCGCGCGCCGATCGAGCTCCGCCAGCGCCTTATCAGCGCCGAAGCGCCCGATCAGTCGGGCGGCTCTGCGCCACACTGCGGGGACCAATTGAGGAGAAATGCCTTGACCCGATGCAGCGCTTTCGTCGATCACATCCATAGTGACCGTCATCTGGCCGAATGAGGCAATCAGTACTCTTCGAACGATCATGAGCCCTATATAGCAGCCGAACGGAGGCAATTGAATAGGATTCGATACCTGTGTGTGCGACAATCGCCTATGTGAACGTCTCGATCAGGGTCTTTTTGCCTTCGCAAGAGCTTTCCTAGCCCGCTTCCTTGGTGGGGAATTCAGCTTCTCCAACTGCGCATTTAGCTCGTTCATGCGGACATTTAGTTTTTCGTTCGCGTCTTTCAATTCGGCCGATTCGTCAGCTAAGCTCTTGTTGTCTGCCGACAACGTTGTGATTTTCTCGGCCATCGCCTTCGCATCCGTCGAAATCGACGCGATGAGTGATTGGGAATTCTGCACCATCGATGTGAACTGCTGGCCGATTTGGTAAAGTCCGAAGGCGATGCCTGCACCGGCGACAAGGGCAGCGATCAGCCCTATATTTTGGATGTTTCTTGCGCTCTTTTCGGCCTTACGCGCCGAATCGGCCGATTTTGCAATTGCGTTCGGGATCGAGCTTTGAATCGGATTTCCGGCATTGGCTTTTCGCAGGTATTTGTCAGGATCCAGGTATCGTTTGTCGGGGGGAAAACCCTTGAAACTCCGCGCGTCTCGCTGGGCAGCTAGATCGTCTTCGACCTCCGGTTGATAACCGAACGAAGTTTTGGTGAACTCAATCCATATCAGAGCTTCGTTCGTGTCGATGGCGTAGTCGGTGGACGTGAGGTTATGGAGAGGTATCAAAAGCTTTCCATGGAATCCCGGATCCACCAAGGGCCCCGTACCGAGGAGCAAGCCACGATGGACATGCGTGATCCTCAAATTGAAACGAATGGCAATGTAATTCGGCAACCTGAAGATTGGCTCGACTTGAGCGAACACGATGGAATTTGCTTCCAGAACTAGTGGCGTCCCTCTCTTGACGATTTTCGTTTGCCTCCGTCCCTTGCCGTCCCACCAGATCACTTCCCCGCCTATGAACACTTCGTAGGAGGCCGACTTGAGCTGCTTCTCGGCAAACGGCCACATCATTCCCGTGACGCGAGCATAGTCGGCAATCTCGAATGAGGAGAGCAGGGCACGGGGGACGTTGGGAAATGGATCTATATTCTCGAACCTGATGGCACGGGCTTTGGCGTCGTCACCGTCCTTTGGTAGATTCGCTAAATTCATTGCTGGCTGTTTTCTTGGGAAGAGGTTCCGGAACGAGATGCAGAACCGATACGTCGGCGACATCGGCGATTTCGCGAAGTACGCCCTGCTCAGAGCTATCGCCCGAGAAACCAAGCTTCGAATCGCAGTCATATGGTACTTGTATTCGGACGAAGACCACAACGCAGACGGGAGACATATAAGCTACCTCCGCGACGAGGCTCTTGCACGGCTCGATCCGACCCTCCATTCCGCGCTCGCTCGCCTTATTCACAAGAGGAAGAGGAGCGTACGTTCGGTAGCAGCTGCGGGAATTCTACCTCCCGACACCTCTTTTTTTACAAATCTGATTTCCGACCGCCGCAGCGATACGGGATTGAGCCGCGCGCAACGTGCTCTATTCCGAGCTGCTTGGCTTAAGAAGGCACTCGCTAGCGCAAAGGATCACCAGCTGGTCTTTCTAGATCCGGACAACGGGCTCGAGACCGCATCGGTCCAACGACACTCTCCGAAGAGCGGGAAATACGTCTTCTGGAACGAGATCGCGGAGTTCTGGAGTGCGGGTCACTCGCTGGTCATCTATCACCACCTCAACAGGACGGCGACGGTGGCGCGTCAAGCTGAAGTCCTGAAGGCCAAATTCCAGGAGCGATTTCCGGATGCTCCCCTCTTGCGGCATTTCCTGGCGCGCCGCGGATCGTGTCGGCACTTTTGGATAGTGGCGCAAGGCCAACATGCACAGGCCCTCGCCCACGCGATCGAACAGATATCTCAGACGGCCCTGAGGGAATGTCTCGAAGTCGGATGAGTTCGGCCGTCCTTCTCGAACTCGGATCGCGGCACCAAGGAATCAGGTCCGAAGCCGACCATCGTGATCGACGCTCCAATCGACGACTCCACGCGGAGGAGAAACTCGCGCGCAAGTCCACTTCGCTTGTCCCGGCCATGAGCACGATCGACATAATCCAGGTGGTTCAAGACGATCGACGTCGGCTGGTTGGCGGCGATAGCCCTTCGCACCACGTCGACCTCGAAGCGGCCGACACGCCTCACTTTTTTGGTCGCGGTGGTGAGTTCCTGGTAGTCCTCGGACAAACCGGCTTCGGCCGCGAGGTCCTTCCAACTCATCTCGTCCTCGAGCGGGCCAGACGTACCCGCCACCCGGATCGGATGAGCGCGTAAGACGAGCACGATTTCGTCGACGTCGAACGGACTCAGACCGGCTTCCGATACGAAAGCTGCGGCCGTCGTATCCCGGCTGGTCGCGTGCGGGTAGAAGCCTCCGTGGAGCACCGAAAGTCCGAATCCCTGCGATCCTTCGATGACGATGCGCTCGTTCTTCGTCAGAACGTCGCGCATCATACGAGCCGTGTCGTCGATGTATGGGTGCAGCCTCGGCTCCCCCTTCGCCAAGCGGACGGCCGAACCGCGGTCGATGCGACGTACGAGGGCGGCACCTGTTCCCGAACCGGTAGAGCCGATCCTATCAACGAGCCCGGTCGACCTTTCCTTCTCGCGATCTTCCGGAGAGATCAGACTAGCGAACGGGCTGACCTTGACACGGTCGGGCCCCAACCCGAGTTCGGCGACTTCTTTCTCGAATATGTCGACGTCGATGAGGGCTCCGGGCGGGAGCACCGCGATGGTGTCTTTCGCGAAGACGGAGGCAGGCAACTGACGGAAGGAACGAGGCTCTCCTCGTTCGTCGATGATAGTATGCCCCGAATTCGTGCCGCCGACACGGACGACGCAATGTGCGGCCTTCTCGCGAGCGAGCGCGAGCGCGACCTTGCCTTTTCCTTCCGATCCGTATTGACCGCCTACGACTACTGAGACAGGCATTTGCCGCTCTTCGAGATCTCCAAAAGAAGCTGATCAAGCGACTGCTTCAACTCAGACAGACTTCCTTCGTTCTTTAGTTGTATCCGAGCCAACTTCGCGAGCGGTGCGATGCCGGCTTCGACCGGCTGGCCATCCGCCGCCTCGAACGAAACGGCCGCATCCTCCGCATATCTGGCGCGGCGGACATCGTCCGGGGCGGAGATGTGGAGATGAACGAAACGAGCACCGAACGTCTCCACGAAATAGGCTCGATCCTCGGGAAAACGAAGCCCATCGATCACGATCAGGCTCTGGCCTTCGACACGCCGAAGAACGCGCTCGCAGAGCCATCTCTGGCCCTTCTCGCGATGTATCCGTTCACCGAACTGCTGACGCATCGCGCGATCGGGAGTTTCTCCCGCCTCCTTGATCTCGTCGTCGATGACCAGGCTGAAGCGCGTATAGGCGAAGCCTTGCTCTTCCAGCATCCTTGCGGCGGTGGTCTTTCCGGAGCAGATGCGCCCGCTTATGCCCAAGACGAGAGGAGCATCGACGCCGTCGGTTAGCCTCGGCACGATCAAAGCACCCTCGGTCGGACCGCTGAGCGCTTCATACTTGCCCGCAAGGAAGAACGAGCCGACCAACGCCGCCGTAATGGCGTCGAGCTCGTCATGCGTGACCTCTTCCGAGATATATGATCCTTCGATGCCGAAGTCGGATAGTCCGCGCTTCAAGTATTCGATGCCAGCCCCCTTGCGGGGAATGGCCATGATGTCCTGAGCCGCGCCCGGATAGCTCTCGATGACGGCGATTCCTTCGCTTCGGATCCTAGCCGCAAGCAGCATTCCGCGGCGAGTCAGTCCCTGCATGCTCGGCAGCAGCGCAGGATAAACGTTGACGCCGCGCCGCTTCAACTCGCGCTCGCACTTGCGCATGATGCCGTACTGCTTGCGTCCCGGATCGTCGTCGGTCACCACCGTACGTCCGAACGGAAGCGAGAGCGGAGAATCGATGGAGACCAGATCCGGCGTGAGGGCGATAATCCGACCAACCATTTCCTCATCAGTATGTACCGTGAGTGTTTCGGCGTTCGCGCCCTCCAGCACGCACCACCCGGAGCCCCGCTTTTCCGAACCCGTCAGATCGATGCCGACGATCCGGGCGCGCTCGGCAGCGGTGTCGGAGAAGATCGACGCGAAACTGCGGAACGTCACGGCGGGTCGGAGCGACCGATCCGAGATCAGCGGCACCGGTTCGCCGAATATGCGCCGGGCGATTTCCTCGAACGCCTGAGGCTGAAGCCAAAAATCGCGCTGCAGATTGAGCCGAGCCATCACGATGTCCAGGATGGCAGCCATCCCTAGAACGTCGCTGCGATTGTACAGGATGAGCTTCTGCAGCGCAGGTAGACTTCCGCGCAAATAGTCGTGCCAGAGAAGCACGGCTGCGGCACCGTCGACGTCTTCGAGATCGCTCCGGAAGTCGATCCTGAGCTCTCTCTCGATGTTCTTCTGTCCGCCAGCCAGTCCCACCCGGCGCGAAAGGTAGCGCAGATCGACGTGAACCGCCGGCAGCACGAGCTCGCCGAAGGTCTTCTGCAGAAATCGAAGATCGAAAAGAGTGCCGTTGAACGTTACCAGGACGGTGGCGGAGGCGAGATCCCGTAGCAACGGCGCCGGATCTTCGCCCTTCACCAAGACTTTGTATGCGCCATCGATCGCCCAACCGATGATCGTGATCTCGTCGTAGAACCAGCTGAGGCCGGTAGTCTCGACGTCAAGGAACAGGACCCGAGCTTCCCGCGAGAGAATCGGCGACAAGTTGACGTCCGGCGGAGCACTCTTGCGGGCAGATTGGACCGCTTGCGTCCGCGAGGTCGGCGGCTTGCTGCCCCCCTCCGCATCGAATAATGAAAACAAGATGTCGCTCCGCCTCACGCGCGCCGCAGCACGACTTCATCGAGGTTATCCCCGAACGTTCCTTGCCGAAAGTCGCTTTCCGGATCCCACTCACGGAACCCCCTGAAGCTCCACAGGAGATTGGGTTTCGTCGGAAACGCCTCGGATAGATTCTCTCGAATCTCGCCGCTTCCGTGCTTCCTATCTGGAAATCGCGCACGCCGCGAGCCCCGACCTGCATAATCCGCGACATAGACATAAAATGGGCGCCCCGCACCTCCCAAGTCCTTGTTTATTAATGCAAAAATGTCGAAAAACGACCGTATTCCCACCGCGAACTGGTAAAGTATTCCTTCGCCACGACCGCACTGCTGATCTTTAACCGCACCCGGCTAAGCGCGATGTCCCCGAAAAGTCAGCTAATCGGCCAGCCGATCGCTGGGCCGGGCTAACCGTGCGGAATGAGGAACAGGGCAGACTGGCTCGCGTCGGGACAGGCGAAGCGGGGCCCACGGCGATCGTGGTGTCGGAGGCGAACTTGAAAGCGTCCCCGGCAATCGTTCTCTCTGTTGAGAGGGGTATCTGGACCCGCAACCCCGTCCGTGATCGTAACCAAGCGGCGAAATTCAAAAACCCAGTTTGCTGAACAACGATCTTTCATCCGGCAAAAACAAACGGTCCTCCCACCCTATCGTCTTCGCTCTGGGTTTCTTCGATCCGTCGGGCGCGACGATCGTCAATTCGCCCTCGTCGCGAAGGAAAATGAGTTGCTTCTGGAGGATTTCCGAAGTCACAGGCGTGTCGTTGCAATTGCCGGCGAACAGCTCCTCCACGAGAAGACCGCGTCCCGCCCTGCTCGCAGAATGGATCATGGGCGGCAACTGCTCCAGAACCGCCGCCTCTGAGCGCCTCCGTGCATCGTCGTCGAACATGAATGTGAGCATGCCTTGTCGCAGATCCTTCGACGGATCGAAGCCAAGAGCATGGAAACCCGCACCCCCGTGATGTTGGAAGTGGTTGTTCAGCCGCCAATGCAGCTTTCCCATTTCGTCCCGCGCCTGCCGGTGCTTGGACAGGTGCAAAAGCCAGTACGACCGGTGAGCCTCCACTGAGCGAATGAAGAAGGGAGTGTAGAACCGAGCGCCGGCCCGATCGCGGATGTGGCGATAGAGACCGTTCTGGATCAGATAGCGCCAACCATCGTCGTCGCGTAGGCCCGTTAACGCGCGGACATCTTCCCTGTCGAGTTCGACGTTGAGGAGCGCTTGCGTCTCGTTTGTCTTTTCCGATAGGAAATCGATGAGGGCGTCCACGGCGAAGGTCAGGAGGATTTCCGGCTTTTCGATCGAGCTCATGATCTCGCGCATGATCCAGAGGGCGACGTCGCTCCAACCGTATTGATCGAGGAAGAACAGCGACCGCTGCGCAGTGCCCTTTTTGCGGATGTGGGCCACGACCTCGGGAAGCGCTTCCTGGAAGGTGGCTCGCCGGATGAAAACATCCCGACCAATCCTCGAGCCGTACCCGCGCTTGCGAAGCACGTCATCAAGGAAGTCGATGTGATGACGCTTTTCGTCGATGAAGAAAAAATCGACCCTTAGATCGAACCCCTTGGCGCGAGCGGCTCCCAGCGCCTCATCGACGGCCTCGACGGCCTTCAAAAGCCGTAGGGGCGATCCGTCCACCTCTCTCGATCCCGATCGATAAAGGCCGCCGCCGCAGAAGCCATCGACGATGGTCAGATTGAGCATCGTCTGGCTCGGCGTCCGCGTGACGCGATCGATGTAAATCTTCACGTAGTGTTCGAAGATTTCGTGCTTCGCGAGGCTATGCTCTCCCAGGACGGGAGGGCGCTCACCCAGCTTCCAGGCGTACTGTCCGCTCATGTCGCCGACGTTTCTCGGGGAATTCCGGAAAATCAGCCTATTCGATTCGCTTTCGGCCTGGCGAGGCTCGACGCGGCCATCCCTGCTGTCCACAGACCCCAAGGTATCGCGCGTGGCCTGCTACGCCGCTCCGACCGAGCCGATCCGCCCGCCCGGACAGCGCCAAAGGAATGTTGAGGCCGTCAGGAGAACGATACGGACCGAGGCATCTCGTCCCAGACCTGGTCGCGGTAGATCCGTCCATTGGCCTTCTTTGAGCGGCGCCTGTTGTCCTTCCCCCACGTGCCCCATTGCTTGAAGAAGAACGCTGTATGATACGCTGCGCAGCGGTCGAAGATCTCATCGATCCACTCTTCGCGGATCGGCCGGGCCGACCTGCCGCTCTCGCCCCCGACGATAGCCCAATCGATTCCTCTCAAGTTCACCATGCCGACCGAACCGATCAGCGGTTCGAACGATATGAAGCGGATCGCTGCCGGAATGGATCTCAGATGATCGATACGGTTGACCACGTCCGCGTTTTCGACGCTGGTGCCGAGCCAGACGTTCGGTAACACCTTGCCGATCTTCGCTTCGATCAATTCACCCATGCGTTCGGGCCGCTTACTGAGAATCTGGTAGTGGTGATGTGGTGTGCGACCCATGACGTCCCAAACCCTTAGGATGAAGGCGTCGGAGACGCGCTCGTGGAATAGGTCCGACATAGAGTTGACGAATATCTTGCGGGGCTTCCGCCAGCGCAGAGGAATCTCAAGCGCGTCCGGATCCTCTCGGACGACGCCGTTCCAAACAGTCCTCCTCCCGCTACGGCGCGTAAGCCCCTTGTATTTGGGGACGCCCATCGCCTGAAGTCGCTTCGCCATCTCCATGGCGTAGCAGTTGGTGCAGCCGGCACTGACGATCGAACATCCGGCTACAGGATTCCAGGTGGCATCGGTCCATTCGATCTGTGTCTCGGCCATGACCGTCTCCGAATAATGCCGCATCCGTCGCAGCAAGCCGAAACCGGCTATAGCAAAGCATCGGTTAACACCCGGTTTGAGCCTTCCGACGCATCGAACGGTGACTGGAACATATCAGGAACGGGCCTACACGGCAACTCAAACGTCGACTCCGCCGTCACGGGCGTCTCGCTCAAATCGGCAGCGAGCGCGCGGGTCGCCCTCTCTCGCTTGACCGTGGCGCTTTCTTTCGAAGAACTTGCGCCGGTTCAATTCGCACCGCGGGGCCTCAGGAACAGACCATTTGGCTTTGGCTGACGATAGGGCTTCGGGTTCGCATAGTGGAGTAACGTGAAAAACAGCGACCGAATGTTACAGAAATTCGTATCGTTCGCGTAGAGGCGGGAGAGCGCCGACGTATCTGTCGGCCGCCACGCCAACCGATCCGGGTCAGCACTGAAAAGCCGCCTGGCGTTGGAGCACCACAAGTTCTCAGCCTTCCTGCATCGCAGCAGCGTGGCGACGGCTCCTGTCCTGGAAGACTCCCGCAACAGGCATGCGGTGATCGTTTAGGGCTCTTCCATTCAAGGTAGCAAGATCATCAATGCGTTGCTAGAAGAGGCCGTCCTGAAGCTCATCGGCGGCTCGGAGATCGTGATCGTTCACGTTGAACGGCGGCAACAAAAGCTTATGGATGACATTCAAAAGAGCTACCCCGGCGAGGCGAGAGCCGAAGGCCCCTGGTCGACGCTCGCCCTTGAGACGATCGCCTGGAAGGCATGTGCTCCCAGGTCTGTGAAGAAGTCCTAAGGCCGCCCGTCCAAGTCTACAGAGAGGCGCAGGACGGGGGTCAAGATGCCGTCTTCCTGGTCGATGGACTCCACGGCGCTGTGGACGCGAGGGTGCAATGCAAACACGCGTCCGATCCGCACAGGCGGCTGAAGGAAAGCGACCTAACGGCAGAGCTCGAGGTCGTGACGGAGCTCGTGGCGAGGAAGCAGGCCGACACGTACTATCTGATGACAAGTATGGGGGTCGATGCGCCGATAGCGCTCAAAATTCGCGCGAGACTGCGAACTCTTGGGGTCCGAAAACCGCATGTGTTGGGCCGCGAATACTTGGTGCGAACGATCCGGGGCAGCGCCCGTCTACGCGCGCTCGTTCCACAGGTATACGGGTTGGGCGACCTGGCGGCGATTCTCGACCAACGATTAATCCAGCGGACTAGGATGCTCCTCGATCATTGGATTCCTAAGCTCAAGCTTTACGTCCCAACGTCCTCCCATCGAAAAGCGGTGGTTGCGGAGATGGTCGGAGACCCGCCTCACCGATGGCGCGGCCCCATCGTTGGATACGATCTTGAGGAACTTTCACCTTCGATCGCATCGCTCGACTTCGAATCCTTCAGCAGCAGAAACGAGTCTGTCCTCGGCAGCAAATCCTTTGGGACGTCGCTCAGGACCGTACTAAGGCCTGTTTCCAGTCAACGGCTTGCGAGGAAGCTCGCGACGAGATTGAGAAGGCCGGCAAAGCTGGCATCGGTTTTTCGTGGCGAGTTGCGATGCGCCGGAATGCCTTGAGGGAACAGAAGAAGTTCTCGACGAGATGGCGCCATTTGTACATTTCGGCGTCATGAGGGATGCGCCCGGCGCGGCCGGCCTTGGACAGGATGACCGCGGCGCGGCGTAACCCGCCAGGGCTGCCCTTTCGGGTAGTCTCCGGTCATGAATAAACATTCGTCGACCCTGAAAATTGCGCGCTCACCCAATCGTCCTTGAAAAACCATCCCCTTGTGAATTTCCTTCACGATAGCCCACTTGGGACCGAAATCTCATCCCATATTGCGAAAAATAGTCTGCTAAACCGATTCTCATGAAAAACATTCTCGGATAGCCCGCAAAATGTGCGTTCCTCCCCGAAAGAGGAGAATGGCGCTTACGCGCCTTTCTCCTCGCTATTTTCGGAAGGCTCGCGTAGGACCCGTCCGCCTGCGACCGGGAAAGATCGAGCTAGACGAGAAGACCCTTGCGGCGCGATGTTGAGGCGCGCCCTGTCGGGTTCTGGCGTTCACAGTCGGACCACTCGGCAGCCTACCGCAGGGAAATCACTCCGCAGAAGCGCGGCGCCCACGTCGAAGACGCCGTGCTGGCGCGAATGTAAGCGGCAAGGAGACTTCGCCTGGCGGATTGGGGAACGATTGGCTATCGGCTGCTGTGTTGCAAGCCGATGTGAGCTTCTCTGTCCGCCTAGTTCTGGAACTAGAACCTTCCATATGATCGAAGCGGTCGCCGGCCGTCTTCAGGGAGCGCCGCAGCAGCTTCGCCGACGCTGGTCGGACGAGTTCAAAGCGCAAGTTGTGACTGAGGCGCTGGAGCCAGATCCGAGCGTCTCGGCGATCGCCCATCGGATCGGCATTCACCCGTCGCGGCCGTTCGCCTGGCGCCGTGATACTCGGCCGAGCGGTAGCGCTGCCAGATGACTGCGCTGAAACGAAAGCCTGGCACGGGCGAACGGCCTCGAAGAGTATACACGAAAAAAGAGGCCGCCAAACAGGCGGCCTCCCAAGATAATCAAACCTACCATCCGCAGTTTGGATTAGGCAGATTCGCAGGCGAAGGCGGATTGTAGATACTCGTCGCTGCGCCAAATACATACTTCGATGTCGCGCCGGCCGGCTCTTTCTCAGAAAAGCAGCCAACCTGTAGTACGGTTGCTCCAACTGCTTGGCCCATGTTGCGGCAATCGTCCAATCCCCAAGTGCTTGGTACTGGTGTGACTGTTCGCCAGACATTTGGGACGAAAGGCGCACATGTCTTCGTTGTCCCCGCCGGTGGCGGAGCGACAGCGGCCTGCTGCGCGGCCGCCACTCCGACCGATCCTAGCAATAACGCGGAAGCAATAGTCAGACGGACCAAATTCATGATCAAATCTCCATCAGTATTTGCGCCCCACTTGGGAGCGGCACAACTCTAGCGGATAGGAACGTTATCGACAATCTAGCGATGCGTTTAATTCTGATGCCTCCACCACGGAGCAAACAACAAACGCCGGAATCCTCCGCTCGACCCGCGCGCCCGATCCGGGTTGCCTTAAAGCGATCATCGATCAAGGCTTCGTAACTGCGGCGTCGATACGCGCGATGCGATTAGGCATGCTCGGGGTTGTCGTAATCGGCGCACTTTGCTACTTTGACGAACGCGATCGAATGCCGCGGCAGGCCGAATCCGTCGCCCGTGTATTGCCAAGGCCAGCACTTCGCGAAGCCGTCCGGCAGCGCGGCGTACGCGCCGTACTGGGCGAGCAGAGCCTATGTGAGCGAACCATAAGCGCGATCATCGGCATCGAGCTTGTCGATGTTCTCCTTGAGCTTGCCGCCCGAGTAGATCGCGCTCTTGCGGCCGAGGCGCTGCTCGACCAGGCGAAGGAGACGTCCTGCACGATCGACATGTCACCCTTCTCCTTCACGCTCTGCCGCTCGAAGTCGAGCACCACGTGGTCTCGTCCGGCTCCGCTTCCTTAAAGAAGCGGTCAACTTGCGCGATAACGACCTCGCCCGCGTCGAAATGGCACGATCCGTACAGAATAACCGCCTGCTTGATCTGCTGGCGGCGCAGTCGATTGGTTGGATCGCCGTAGCGGGCGCCCTCGCTAGCCTTGTGAATCACGCCCCGGATACCGTTGCTGGCGAGTAGATCCAGTCGATTCCGCCGCTCGGCAGCGGCCGACATTATGGTGCGAGATATCGATCACGCGCGCGGTCATGGTCAGGACTTGTTCCGAGGTTGTGAGGTGGTTGCTGCCGCAGGCAGCAAAAAGCCGCCCGAAGGCCGCTTGTTCGCTCACGACGGGCGCAGCGCTGCTCGGTGAACTCACCCGCTGCGTCGGTTCAAAATCACACAACCGCACGCTACGTACAAACAATAATGCACTGGCGCGTCGCTCAACCTGCGTGTGGATAGTATCCACACGCCGATCGTGCAGAGGCAGACCAGATTGCAAAGTCCGGTTCGCGCTACCGTTCCGGTGTACCTAGGAGCTTGCATCCTTACTAGCGGCGCTGCCGCATTGATTCCCTTCATGTTCGGACAGAAAAAGTTGTGTCGGAATTTCTATCCGGCTCCCGTTCGACTGGGTGACGGCGGTTGCCAACGTATTGGGTTCTCTTTTCCTTTTGTTGGCGCTTCTGCCGCTAGCGGCTTTTACATCCGCCAAGGTCGCAACCAGGTTCACACCAGAGATCAATGTCAATGCGCCGCTATGGGGGTCTGTCGCAGTCTTTGGGGCGAAGACGGTATATTGCGCATGGAAGTTGGCTCAAGCCGGCGCCCTCAGCGCTCGCGCGCTCTGGGACACGGGCATTTGCTACGACCAGCGCACTTTGCGGCGAGGAGAGCTTTCTACCCTGCTCGGAAACAAGTATTTCGACTTCGCTTTTCGTGTCTGCCGATCATCAGAGCATAGGTATTGGACGGCGGACTTCGAGAGCGGCAACGAGGCTTGTTGATCCATAACCTCCAGCCGCGCCGCCCTCTCCAACTGCGCTGTGAGCAGCAACTGATCGCATTCATTATCGATTGACCTTATCAAAACAGATCGATGGCACGGCATGGGACAGCGTATATGGGCTCGCCGACCATCGCCCATTAGTGCCGAACCATTCCTGCCAACGCTGCGAGGCTGTGCATTGTATCAAGTACCGCTTGATGGAGCCGGCGAGGGTGATGGAGCAAAGCGCCGATCGAGTCGATCGTGACGCTCAACCTCGCGCCTCAGCTCCTCGCCGGTTATCCACACCAGCCAATCGTCGTCAACGATATCCTCTTCCACCAGCCGCAATATCGATCCGCCGGGTTCATGATGCGTGACCTCGTAGACACCTTTTTCCACTGTCCAGCGCGCGACAAGTCCGCATAGGAAGTCAGGAGCCCACATGGCAAATGATACGCCGCGCGCTATTCCTCCGATGATCTTAGCGATCCCCTGGCCCCTAAAGTCTCCGCGGATCCAAGTATCCCCATGGTACGCTATTTTCCCCGTCATCTTCTTCGCACTTGGCGCTGTGCAAGTACAACGGTCCTGAGGATGTGCCTGTATGGTCGGATCTGCGTAAAACGCTTTGAGGGACTGAAGATGTTCTGCAAAGTTGCTCTGCGAAAGATCATACAGCCGAGCGGCCTGTAGAACCGTGACCTCGTCCTTCTTATCGACACCCATAATCCAATACCCCTCGCCGGGCTTGATTGGCGAGCGATCGGGCCGAAAATTGGGATAGGTCAGCCGCTTCGTGGGGGTGGCCCTTGTGATCGAGACGTACTCTTCAAAATCAAATCCGATCGAAAGCTTGATTTCTTTTTGGGCGGCGGCGGCGTCGTATACTTGCAGGAGGCGTGAGACGTGCAACGGATTGACAACGTTCTTCATCGCTGCGCTTCATCCTCTCGTGAGAGCGGGGCCCCGACCTATGTGGCGAGCTGCTAGCTGATCGTCATCACTGATGACCAATCAGGACAACTACCTCCTCTGGTAGGTCAGTTTGCAGTGGGCGTTTGAAGCGGTGATCGGCGCCTGTCAGCAGTTGACGGCTGCGGCGCGCTCTTGAGCGACAGCGGCCGATCGGACGATCCGCGCATTCGGGAGAGCTCAGCGCCAAGGGTATTGCTTCGGGCGCCCATGTCCTGCCAAGGCAGCAAGTCATTCGCAAGAGAACTCGTGCATCAACGAGCGTACCGTGATTGCAAGTAGGCTGTCGGATCTAGACAGCGATCGGTTGGGCATCGCCGACCGGCTCTATTTTCCTTTGGCCGTGGCGCCAATCACCCGCGCCCGTGGCCTCGTCTGGATGGCAGCACGCTCAGGTCACTCGACTCTAGCTTGCTTCACTGTCTCGGCTAGAGAGACTTCGAATATGTCAATACCTCGATTTAAGGCCTCCAGGTCGATCGTGAGAGCAGGCAAGAATTTTACGACCTCATCCCTGGGGCCGCATCGCTCGATAATCAATCCCTTCTCAAATGCCTTGCGCGTCGTCGCCTCCGCGATTTCAGCAATCTGGCAATCAAACCCCACGGCCATGCCTCGTCCGCGAACAGAAAAGCTGTTTCCGTGGCCGGACGCAATGGCCTCAAGCCGGCGGCGCATAAGCTCTCCCATGCGCTGGACCCCTTCTGAGAACGTCCGGCTGCGCCAGTAGACGTTTATAGCTGCGGTCGCAGATACAAGCGCAAGATTATTTCCTCGAAACGTCGCTGTATGTTCTCCCGGGCGCCAAGCGTCGCGCTCCTCCCTGATCAATAGCATCGACAACGGCAGGCCATACCCACTTAGCGACTTCGACAGTACGACGATGTCCGGCGACAACCCTGCGAACTCGAAGCTGAAGAATTCGCCTGTGCGACCGCACCCCATCTGGATATCATCAACTATGAAAAGGGCACCAACGTCCTTTGCTATCGCCTGAAGTGACTGTAACCATTCCTTGCCAGCTACGTTTATTCCGCCTTCTCCCTGCACAGTTTCGACGAGAATGGCTGCTGGCAAATCAACGCCACTGCTCTCGTCCAGCAAGACCTTCCGCAGGTAGTCCGACGTATCAGCACCCGGTCCGAGGTAACCGTCATAGGGCATGAAAGTCGCGCCGGACAAAGCTACGCCACTGGCTATGCGAAAATGACGACCACCGGTTACGGCGGTCGCGCCTAAACTGAGGCCATGGTATCCATGCGTGAACGAGATGACGTTCTGACGTCCCGTGATCTTACGTGAGAGCTTTAGTGCTGCCTCAACCGCATTGGCACCTGTCGGCCCTGTGAACTGAAAGCGATAGTTCTGCAGACCGCGGTCTCGAAGTATGACAGCGTCGAACGTCTCCATGAATTCGCGTTTTGCAGGAGTGGCCATATCAAGCCCGTGCACAACAGCATCTGAGGCCAGATACTCGGTAATAGCCGCTTTGATCTCATGATTGTTGTGGCCGTAGTTCAGCGTTCCGGCGCCTGAGAGGAAGTCAATGACCTCGCGGCCACCATCCGTTAGCATGATGGAACCGCGTGCCCGGCTGAACACATCCGGAAGCGAGCGTGAGTACAAGCGGACATTCGATTCTAACGCTTCGAAAGCTCGCAGGTTAGCCGGCTCGCCGATTACCTCAACCATCGCGTTTCCTTTGCAAGTCAGAGGTTCATGAACGAAAGAGGTTCATGACCAAAGCGGGCTCTTGTCAGATTGCGTGAACGGTGGACTCAGCACTCGGACAGACGCATGTGCAGGCTTGCGTCATTGGGTGTTGCACGATGCCCGCCGCCAAATACGTCCCTCTATGTACTTACATGAGAACCGAAAATCGCGGACCTACTAAGGTCAGCAGCTGTCGTTTCGACTGCTCCCATGAATTTTAACAAGGGCTTTCCGCGAGCCTGCCAAATCAGGCCGCCCGCCTCGCGGCAGGCCAAACTCGAAGCGAGGGAGCCCCATCATGGACATCACCACCCCGGTCCGTCACACCAATTACGGCTTGAACCCGGGGGACGATCTAAACGACCTTCGCATGTCTGAGACCGTGCGGCCGTTGTATGAGCGGGTGCGAGAATTCATCCGCGAAACCGTGGAACCAATTTCGGCTGAGCTCGAGAAGTCTTATGATAACACAGCCGACCGCTGGAGCTTCACCCGGGCGCAGCTCGACATGCTGGAGTGGGCGAAGTCCAAGGCCAAGGCGGAGGGCCTGTGGAACTTCTTCCTACCCGATGCCCACACCGGCGAGGGAATGAAGAATTTGGACTTCGCCTACATCGCCGCCGAGCTCGGCAAGAACCTGCTTGCACCTGAGACCATGAACTGCGCGGCGCCCGATACTGGCAACATGGAGGTGCTGGAACGCGTCGGCACGCCAAAGCAGAAGGAGAAGTGGCTGACGCCGCTGCTCAACGGGGAAATCCGCTCGGCTTATGCCATGACCGAGCCAACCGTGGCCTCCTCTGACGCCAAGAACATCTCGACAAGCGCCAAGCTTATCGGGGACGAGTGGGTGATTAACGGCGAAAAATACTTCATCTCCGGTGCAGGCGACCCGCGCTGCAAGATTATGATTGTGATGGTGAAGACCAACCAGGATGCAGCACCGAGCAAGCAGCACTCGCAGATCCTGGTGCCGATGGACACCCCCGGCATCGAGATCCTCGGACCTATGCACGTTTTTGGACAGGACCATGCGCCGCGCGGCCACATGCATCTACGCTTCAACAATGTGCGGGTGCCGAAGGAGAACCTCCTGCTCGACGAGGGCCGCGGGTTCGAGATCTCGCAACTCCGCCTCGGCCCCGGCCGCATCCATCACTGCATGCGTGTCATCGGCAAGGCGGAGAAGGCGCTCGACATGATGGTGCAGCGCGGGCTCACGCGCGAAGCCTTCGGCAAGAAGATCGCCTATCTCGGCGGCAATCTGCAGTTAATCGCGCAGGCACGCTGCGAGATTGAGGCCATGCGGCTGATGGTCCTGAAGGCGGCGAGAGCCATGGACGTGCTCGGCAACAAAGATGCACGGATCTGGGTCAGTATGATCAAGGCGATGGTGCCGGAGCGTGCCTCCAAGATCATCGATCAGGCGATCCAGATGCACGGCGCGACCGGCATTTCGAATTGGACGCCGCTCGCCGAGATGTACACCGATGTCCGCCAGTTGCGCCTGACCGATGGCCCCGACGAGGTCCACTGGATGGTCGTTGGTCGCCACGAACTGAGCATGCCGTAGGAGGACGAAACGCGTGGCCAAATTCGACTATGCACAGTTGGTTCGGCGGCCCTGCCATGGCAGGCGCAAAGAAGCCGCGGGTCTTCGATTCCCGTCAGGCAGCAGACTTCTCGGTCCTTCGACGGACAAAGTGTGAGTTCTTTACGTCAAGTTCAGCAAATTCGATCATGGGGTCCGGCCGAGCCATCCCCTGGGAGCCGCCGTCGCTCGCTCGCCCAAAGCGTAGCGCTGGCGAGCGACGGCGGCGGAGAGGTGGCGTAACTCCTCCTTCTTGTACTCCTTGAGCAGGTCCATGTTGAGATAGCGATGGTCCTCGAGCCAGGCCTCGTGACGCTCGACGGTCCCGGCTACGATCCGCGTCGATCAAGACAGCGAGTTGGTGTCGCCGCGATCTTGACCTGTGGCCTACCGACGCGGCATCACGCTCAACTTCTCGCGGCCCGGCCGACCGACCTCGAATGCCTTCCGTCGAGGCCTTCCACGGCTGCTTTTGCGCCGAACCCCTCAACGCCCATTGATTGCTCTCAGCCTTGTGGACGCTCAGGAACGAGCGGAGGGATTGGCGCGGGGGTACTACAATGAAGAGCGGCCCCCTGTACCCTTTCATGCGGTCTCTGGGATGAGCGCCGCGGGTCGCGCGAAGTGAAGCGTAGCGGAACGTAGCGTGACCCGCGGGCGACGGCCCGAATTGGCGTAGCCTTCCGGAACCGAGCCGATTCGTCGGGAGCGACCAATCGCCCCCTGTGGCCCGACCACCTGGGGGGGACGCGTGCCCCGTCGGATTGGCCGTGATCGATGCCCCGTGGGGAGTTCGCGCCGGACCAGAGCTGTTTTCTCCGAGCGCCAGTACAGGGATCGGCAAAGGTCGCGGTGGCTCGCTTGCGGCGACAAGGAGAGGGTATGACGGATCAGAAGCATTGGTATGCCGGCGTCGACTGGGCGTCGGAGAGCCATCATGTGTTCCTCACGGATGGCGATGGCCGAAAAATCGGCGAAAGGGTCTTCAGGCACGGTGGCGAGGGACTCGCGGAGATGGCGGGCTGGCTGATGGCGACAAGCGGCGCGGTCGAGGGGCCTCAAATCCAGGTCGCAATCGAGGTACCACATGGCCCCGTGGTCGAAACGCTGATCGAACGCGGGTTCAAGGTGCACGCCATCAATCCGAAACAGATGGATCGCTTCCGCGACCGCTTCACCCTGGCTGGAGCCAAGGACGACAGCCGCGATGCCGAAGTGATGGCGTCGGCCTTGCGTACGGATCGGCGTTGCTTCCGGCTGCTCGCAGCCGCTGACCCCGTCGTCATCGAATTGCGCGAGTGGTCGCGCATCGCGGAGGACCTCGGTGCCGAACGCAACCGGTTGACGAACCGCTTGCGCGAGCAGCTTTGGCGCTACTTCCCCGCAATGCTCGAGCTCGAAAACGACCTTGGAGCAGAGTGGCTGCTCGATCTCTGGGAGACCGTGCCCACGCCAGCCAAAGCCGCGCGGATCCGTGGGGCGGCGATCGCCAGGTTGCTCAAGCGTCATCGTATCCGTCGCTTCGACGCCGTCCATGTGCTCGATATCCTGCGTAAGCCGCCCGTTAAGGTGGCCGCCGGTGCGACCGAGGCCGCCAGTGCCCACATCGCTACGCTTATCGCGCGTGTCCGCTTGGTGAACCGCCAGCTCAGGCAAGCGCATCATCAGCTCGACACACTGACCGCCCGTCTCGTCGCGACCGACGAGGCCGAGCCGGGGCACAGGAAGCAGCATGACGTGGAGATCCTCGCATCCTTGCCGGGAGTGGGAAGGATCGTCCTCGCCACGCTGCTTGCAGAAGCCCTCGATGCCCTGCAGCGACGTGACTACGCCGCCTTGCGCAGTTTGACAGGAGTCGCGCCAGTCACCAAACGGTCGGGTAAGAGCTGCCTTGTGGTCAGAAGACAGGCCTGTCATGACCGCCTCGCCAACGCCATGTACCATTGGGCGCGCGTCGCCATCCAGCACGACCCCAGAAGCCGCTCGAAATACGTCGCGCTTCGAAGCCGAGGTCACAGCCACGGTCGAGCTCTCCGATCGGTTGCCGACCGCCTTCTCAACGTCGCTTGCGCCATGCTGAAAACCGGTACCACCTTCGACCCGTCGTTGGCTGCCCAAAAATCCACTTGTTAAATGGTGGGGAGTCCCCCCCCCGGAGCGACCAGCAATCGACCGCCGATCTTGCGGCAGAACCACGTTGGCGCGACCAGCCCGCCAACTTGATGAGAGACGCAAAGCTCTAGACTAGGCGGGACTTGCGGACGACTGCTTGATGATCTTGACACGGGGCACACTGCACCGGCCGTCGACGCTGACGGGTACCTCGCCCTCGACGGCAGCGCGACGAACGATGCGGCGCTGCTCGCCGTAATCATCGACTGCATAATGCATTGTGGCGCGGTTATCCCAAATCGCGATGTCACCCTGCTTCCAATTCCAACGCACAGTGTTTTCCGGCGCGGTGATATGAGACTCAAACAGATCGAGTAGCTTCTGGCCGTCATATTTTGGGACATCTACAAAACGTGTCACATAGGAGCCTAGGACCAGCGCACGCTCGCCGGTCTCGGGATGGATGCGCACGACGGGATGTTCGGTCTCGAACCTCGCCCTGGTAAGAGCCTCGTCATCGAGATTCTTATCCGCTTCGGTGCGGTGCGCGACCAGCCTGAGGCTGTGAACAGCCCAAAGCGCGTCAGCGAGCCGTTGCAGCGGCTGCGGCAAGTCGAGATAGGCGGCTGCGGTATTTGACCACACCGTGTCGCCACCGACTGGCGGGATCACAACACCACGCAGCACCGAAATCTTGGGATAGGCATCCAGGCAGGACCAGTCGACGTGCCAGACGTCTGTCTGGATGTTTCTGCGCGCGGAATCAATGTCAAGGACCGAGATCGTTCCCTCGGTCGGAACCATCTCTGGATGTAGCGCGGGCTTCCCAAACCGTCGAGCAAAACGCTCGTGCTCAAGATCGTCAAGATGACCCTGGTCGCGAAAGAAGATGAGCTTGTGCTCGAGCAGGAGGGTCTTGATCGCAGCGATGGTTTGGTCCGGCAAATCGCTCGAGAGCTTGATATTGCGGATTTCCGCGCCGATACGCGCCGACCGTTTGATGACATCCATCCCCGGAATGACGCTATTGCTCGAACCCCTTTCGCTCATGGTGGCATTCTCCAGGTTGTGGTTTTTCGCCAGGCAACGCTATTTGGGAACACGAAGGCCATTCATTCGTGGCACTGTGACCGCCCGGTCCGACTTTCGAATTGGCTGTCGGCACGCTCTTGAGCGCCTGTTGAATGTCGCGAGGATGATCGACCTCCAAATCCCGAGCAGGAATACACGATCAAATTGAATGAGAGCAGGCTCGAATGAGGCCAGGTTCTCGGAAGTAGGAGTCAGCGGGCCAGCAAACAGAGCCAGCATTCTCGATCAGTGACACTGGTGCTGTGCTGCACGACGGGTCTCTCTGCGTCGACGAGCCGTCGTGGGAATGATCACGACCGATCCATTCTCCGCAAAACTGCGCCAGCGCGGCAGTTCGCAAGCGCATCAGATGTTCTTTCGGCATATATCCTGATCGGAGTGCCAAGGTTCGGCGCTTTCGCTGGCACGTGCTCGGCAGCTACCGCTTGCTCCATGTCGCCATATCGATTCCCTCGTTTCCTGTTCGCTGGCCACGACCGTTGCATCTCTCCATTGCAACCGCACCTACCTCTCCTGGTGGGCCGCCCCCAACTGACCGAAACCAGCGCGAGGTTGAAACCGCAAAGGGCCATGGCGCCAAACTCAACGTGCGGGGGTTTGCCGAGGCATTCGGCTTCGAAGCAAAGAGCGCTTATCCGCCAGCTCCGCTTTTGGGGCTGCTTTCGGCGCGCGAACGCTCCTTCTCAAAATATCACCTACAGATTGTCCAGGCCTTCTTGGCGCTGACAGATGCCGCTAGTACGATTAACAGCGAGGATCATTTCAGCTTCATGCAGTGTGTGCCAGCCTGGGGAGAGCGTCGGCCTTGCTTGCCAAGACCATCCTAGTCCTGCAAGTCGCGTCCAAGTTGCGGAGCCACATCCTCACAAGCTTCAACTAAATCTCGAAGATCTTGCGCGGCGCTTTGGTTAGGACTTCGACGCCGGACTCGGCCACGCGAAAAGTCTCACTGATTACGTAGCCGAAATCTTCGTCGATCCAATTGCCGAGCATGAGATGAAAGGTCATGTTCGGCTTGAACTCTGTCATGTCCCCTTGCTTGAGACTGGTGACCGCCTCCGTCCAATCAATGCCTATCCCGTAGCCACAACGGGAGTCTTTCTGGAAGCCGAACTTCTCGATCGTGCGATTGAATGCGTGGGCGACATCGCTGCAGGTTGCCCCGGGTCGAACCTCCCCCAGCGCGGCCTCCAGGCCAGTCAACTCCGCCTCATGGATTCGACGCAGGCGATCGGAGGGCTTGCCAATTGAGAACGTTCGCATGATCGCCGCTGTGTAGGTATGCCGCACGCCGGCGAGTTCTAGATTTACCTGCGTACCCTGCCGGAAGACATCGTCGCTCCAAGTAATGTGGCTTGTCCCGGTGCGAGGCGAGGAGCACATGAAAATATTTGCGATCTCCGTTCCGCGCTTGCCATTAGCGCCGCGCGCCAGCGTTCCCAGAATCTCGGCGATCGCGTCAGCTTCATGCACGCCCGGCCGTATCACCTCCGAGGCACGCAGCACGCCGGCATCGGCAATGGCGGCCGCTTCCCTCATCAGCGCGATCTCCAGCTCCGACTTGACGGTTCGGATCCAGGTTACAGCATTCGTACAATCTACGATTCTCGCCTGCGGTAGGCGGGCTTTGAACCTTTCAGCCGACTGCGCCGGCAATTGACCGAGTTCAAGCCCCACGCCGCGCTTCGCGAGACCCGCCTCATGAAGGAAATTGATGATGGCATCGAAGCCGTCCGCCTCCTGGTTTCCAATGAGCGCTTCCGGATAGCCCATTATGCTATTCCGCTCCAAGAAAGTGAGGTGAATGGCCGCTGGCGCATCCTGGCGGCGCAGGATGAACATCGGTTCCTCTCTGTGGATCAAAACCACCAAGCCTTGAGGAACATAGGCGGAGCGCGCAGTATAACCCGTTAGATAATTGATGTTGCGGTCAAAGGTCACGACGAGCGCATCGATGTCGTGCCAAGCCATTTCGGATTTCACTGCGCTTAGTCTGCGCAGATATTCGCTTCGCGGAAATGCCTGCGGTCCTTTGCTGATCGCCATGGTCGGTAGCTCCATTGGGTCTGGTTGCGCTGGAAGGTCGACCGGCGCCCCGGCCGTTACTTAGCTCTCGAACGCCGAGCCAACACCTGCAGCTTCCGCTCGCGCCAAGGCCAACGAGGCGATCGCCGTGTCCTGGACGCCGGTCCCAGTGAGATCGACGATCGTGATCTGCGTCTCGCTCAGACGCCCCATTTTTGAGCCGGCAACAATCTCTCCAAGTTCAGGAAAGCTTGTATCGGCGGGGACCGTGCTCGCTGCAATAGCATGGTGCAGTTCGCCAAGTAGGCGCGTCTGCTTGAGGCTGTCTGCGACGTAGAGATCAGCCCGGGCAATCGCATTCGGATCAACCTCATTCTTATGTTCGGCATCCGATCCCATCGCTGTAACATGCTGTCCGGGCTCCAACCATGCAGCACTCAGGATCGGTCGGTCGGCCGGTGTCGTCGTGACGATGACATCGGAGCCGGCCACTGCCATTATCGGTTCCGGATGTGCCGTTACAGGAAATCCGAGCTCTACCGATAGTTCGCGCGCTGTCGTTTCAGCCCTCAACGCATTGCGAGCCCAGATGCGAGCCTGACGAATTGGCCGAACCAGGGTGAGCGCGTGCAGCTGTAGCCTCGCCTGAATTCCAGCACCCAAGATTGCAGCAACACAGGCGTCCTTGCGCGCGAGATACTTTGCTGCGACAGCGCCTGCGGCGGCGGTGCGCACATTGGTCAAATAGCCATTGTCCAGCAATAGCGCTTGCATCAAACCCGTTTTGCTGGAAAGTAGCACCATCATGCCATTGGTGCTCGGCAGACCGATCCTTGGATTATTAAAGAAGCCAGGGCTGATCTTGACAGCGAAGCCATCAAGCCCCGGAACATAGGCCGTTTTGACGTCAACCTCGCCCCGATGTTCTCTAATATCCAGCCGCAGGATGGGTGGCATCGTTACCGTCTTGGTGGCGAGCGAATGGAATGCCCACTCGATGCATTGAACTGCCACAAGGTCGAGCGGCACGATTTGCCGCAGCTCGCGCTCCGTCAGAATCTTCATTTTCGGCATCAGCCATCTTCCCCGAGCGGCTTGCTCATCCCAGTTACGACACGGCGATGCAGCTCCATGTCGATATTGCGACCGGAAAGCACGAGAGCGATCGGTCCGCGCAATCCAGCGACCTTGTTGGCGAGCAGCGCTCCGATCCCGACCGCGCCGGCACCTTCTAGGATTTCGCGTTCTTTCTCATAAGCATGGCGGATGCCGGCCGCGATCTCACTCTCACTCAGCAAGATGAAATCATCGAGCAAAGTTTGACACATCGCGAATGTCAGCTTGTTGTCGAGGCCAATGCCGCCGCCCAATGCATCGGAGAGACTGCGGACTTCCTTCACCTGGACCGGTCGGCCAGCGTCGAGGCTCGCCTTCATCGCCGCGCCGCATTGCATGCTAACCCCGATGACTTTCACATCTGGCCGCAAGGCCTTGACGGCTGCTGCGATGCCGGCAGCCAGTCCACCACCGGAAACCGGCACGAGCACGGCGGCGATATCGGGCATCGCTTCGACGATCTCGAGACCAATCGTCCCCTGTCCGGCAACAATATCCCGATGATCGAAGGGAGGCAGCAAAACGAGCCGATCTTCACGCACCAGACGCTCGACCTCATCCTGCGCCTCGTCCTGTGACTCTCCGATGATGCGCACGTCCGCACCGAGGCTCCGGATCTCGGAAATCTTGTTCTCCGGCACCAGCCGCGACATGCAGATCGTCGCCCGCGAACCCACGGCGCGGGCGGCATATGCCAGCGCCCGGCCATGATTGCCGGTCGAGACGGAGACGACCCCGGATGCCCGCTCGGCTTCGGTAAGCTTGAGGATAGCATTGCTCGCACCGCGCAGCTTGAAACTGCCTGTCGTTTGGTGATGCTCAAGCTTCAGACCGACCGGCACGCCGCAAATGTCTGAGAGCGTCGGCGAGCGTACAAGTGGTGTTGGAATAATGTGGCCGACGATCCGGCTGCGCGCATCCTCAATAGCAGAGAGATCGATCATAGATAATCTTCCGTCAAGTAGATGTGGCCGCCATGGCCCAATGTTGCGCTCTGATTGCAATTGCTTTCGATCGGCGCAGTCTGGCCTCTGTTAGTCGCCAGCAACTTCATCTGAGCAGAGATAAGATAGATCTGAACGGAGGTGGATCGCCGGCGATCGAGCCATTCTGGTTCCGGTCTCGGCTTGGAAACGGCTTCAGATGGGCTCGATCTTGGTATTGCCGCCGGTCAACTCCACCGACCAAGCCCCTCACCTGACGCAAGGTTCGCGCCATAACTCGGGCGGCGCTACCTGGAATTCCGGGTTCCGAGGACGAGGGTTGGCGAGCTTTTCCTGCATGGGACGCGTGCGACTTACAAAGCGACTCAATTGTTTCCCTTACGTATTGGCGTTTCCATCCACCTCGCAAATATTATTTCGCCTCGAAGATGAATTTCATCATTGTAAGGCCTTACTCAGCCGAAATTCTGCGATCCGTGGGACCATGCGAAGTTTTGTGTCACGCACGACGGGTCTTGCTGGATTACCAGGACGCGGCTTTGCACAAGCCCAATCCGCGGCTGGGTTGGGCTAGTTCGCAACTCTGACCACGCGGAGACGACTCGCAGAGATCCCCCATCGGACATGGTGGTGCGGTCTCGGAAAATCGGACTGATTTTATAGCGGTTCGGCTCTCTCCATCTTGCTTGGATCGAAAACCCACCTGCTACGCTGCGAGCGCGGCAACAGGGTTAGTCTGTTCTGATCCTTAAGGATTCCTGGAGGCGCTATCTGCGTCAATCGCCTCGCCGCGCGGTTTCACAATCCAGAACCGTGGCGACCTCGTTCGTCATCACCTCCGTCAGGAGCAAGGTTGTCGATTTGCGCTTAGCAAGCGCATTGCCTCTCCGATCCTGAGCCATGACGCCAATCAAGCCGCTTAATCTGATAGTTTTGTCCCTGCAAGTCGTTCAGTATTGGTGGGTCCCATCCGACAGGCCATGTCACAGCATGCAAACACCTCGGCGATTGTGCTCTCGCCCATCGACCCGTCGCCAGTCGAAATGGTCAATGCCAGCGGACGAGCGGACGTTGTCCTGATCTGCGACCACGCGGGAGCCGTCATCACCACGAGGTTCGAGACCCTTAATCCGCCTGCGGCCGAACTGCGCAGGCATGTCGCCTGTGAGATCGGCACTGAGGGTGTGGCGTGTCATCTTGCGGCCCGGCGCGAGGCGCCGCTCGTTCTGCAAAACCACCGCCGGCTCGTTGTCGACTGTCACCGTTCCTTCGACGCGCTGGACTGCATTCCAGAGGTGAATGCCGGCAGGACCGTTCCAGGCAACCCGGGCCTGTCGAGAGCTATCGCCGTCAACGCTGTGCGAAAATCCACGAACCGTTCCATCAGGAGGCCTCCCGCCGACCGGCTCGTCGCGCGGCCGTCGGTATACCCACGACCTTGCCGTATCTGGTCGATGATATCAGCGATTACACGATTCCGATGCACGGCGAAGCGCGTGATCTTCCTGTACCTGCTTGAGATCCGCAACGCTCTGATTGGCGAAGCCGATGGCAGCGCTGTGGGCCGGCTTGATCGCCAAGGTATTGCTCGACACAAAAGCGAAAGACCCCACCCATGGATGATATTCCGACGACGCGTGAGATCCCACTCAAGCCGAAAGAGTCGGCGCTATTGTTTATTGATGTGCAGAACTTTTGTGTTCGACGCGATGGCGGCGAGTTCAAGGACGTGCCTGACGCCGATATCGCCGGCAAGTATGGCTATTATTTCGATCGCTTGAGGTCGGTCGCGATCCCTAACATGCAGCGGCTGCAGGCAGCGTTCCGCATGGCAGGCATTGAGGTGCTCTACACGACGATCGAAAGCCTCACCAAGGACGGTCGCGATCAAAGCCTCAGCTACAAGATCGTCGGCTATAACGTCCCGAAAGGCTCGTGGGACGGAAAAGTGATCGACGAGATCGCGCCCGGCGACGACGAGATCGTGCTGCCGAAATCATCTTCAAGCGTCTTTGTATCGACCCATATCGATTACCTGCTGCGCAACCTTAAGGTCAAGCAGCTCGTGCTATGCGGTCTCGTGACCGACGAGTGCGTGGACTCTGCAGTCCGCGACGCCTGCGACTTGGGTTATCTCGTCACGCTCGTGCCAGATGCCTGCGCCACTTATACCCAGGAGCGCCACGACAACAGTCTACGAGTCATCAAGGGGTATTGCCGTTTGGTTCCCACGGACGCACTGATCGCGGAGATCTCGGTCGCCGGCATAGGTGGGGCGGCGGCAGAGGCCCCGACTTAGCGTGCACCGGCGGATTGAAGACGAACCTTTAGCCATCCTCGATCTTGTTGCTGAGCATCGTCGGCGCTCGGCTTGCTGAGCGGCCTCCGGGCGTGGCACGTGGGAGCCGGTCCGGCGATCAGTGGCATGCTGCAGGCAACGCGTGCTTATGTGCAATGGAGCGACGCTCACCGCCTCGCTCAGGCTAAAAGACAGCTGGCGGAAGCAATTGCTCGAGGGATCGGCGCGGGCGTCCGGCTTCAACCTCTCGAGCAGCTGCGAGATCAACCGAGCAACCGAGGTCCACCATCAGGAGCGCGTCGACGTGTATCGGGGTCGGACGGCGAACCTGAGGCGCAGATACGCCAATGAAGAGGTACACTTTCATCGGATATGTTTGAAGCCGGCTGTCGACATTGCGACATGTCGGGCCCACGACACGTCCGCGCGGAAGATTGCCTTCCCAAATCAAGCCCACGCAATTGGCACGAGCCTTGAAGAGGCAGTACCATCCAGCATCGCTTGCTCGGGGAGTCGCATAGTGACTTATGAGATTATGGCCTGTCGCTTCACCGCCAGCATCATGGGCGATTTTGATTGCCTCGATGTCGCTATCCGTCTCATCGCGCACCTGCGCGCGATCGTGCGATGGCGATAGATCAGGGGCGGATCGCGGTAAACGGCGGCCTTCGCGCTGATCGCACAGGCTCGGCGTACCGGCCACCTGCCTCCTGCCTTGCGCGCGTGGACAAGCGCCGGTCGAGGCGCCGGTCACTGCAAAGCAGCTGATCGCATCAGTGGGCGCTGAAAGCGTGATACCTCGGGCGAAATAGCACGATTCAAGCCAACGGAGCGCCTCGTTTGTGAACAGCCAGACAAGGCTTGCAACCTGCGTCTGCGGGTTATCGTGCCCCCTCACCAGCTCGTCGCACAAGAACGCGCTCCTCCAAGAGAACAGGAACTCTTTTCTCGGCCGAGACAAACGGGCAGGTTTCCCATGGATGAGTTCGCCGAAAGAAACCGCCTCCCGTCGCGGCCCGGAGTTGAACCAGCGGCCGCCCGCCGCCACTTCGCCGTTGAGCTCAGCCAGTGCGCTGAACTCGCATTGCCGATGGCGCTGACGCAGCTTGGGCATATCGTGATGGTATCGACTGATCTTGCCTTTATTGGACGTCTCGGGGCTGAGGCGGTCGGCGCGGCTGCACTGGCGGGAACTGTCTATTTCATCAGCATCAACATCGGCATCGGCCTGCTGGCGGCAATCGCACCGCTTGCAGCGCAGGCGTTTGGCGCAGGTCATCTAGGCGTGCTGCGGCGCTCGCTGCGCATGGGGTTGTGGGCCGCCCTGTTGTTGTCCGTTCCGATGATGGCGCTCGCACTGCATGGCGAACAAGTCCTTCTTGCAGCAGGGCAAGCGCCGGATGCGGCGCGGCGCGCTCAGCAATATCTGTTCGGATTGGCCTGGGGCGTGGCGCCGGCACTGTGCTTTCAGGCCATCCGCTGTTTTTTGGGCGCGGCCAACCGGCCCGCGCCGATCTTGTGGATCATGCTCGCTGCCATCCCCGTGAATGGGCTACTGGTTTATCTATTTGTTCAGGGGAGGCTTGGCCTACCACGGCTGGAGCTGTTCGGTGCAGGTCTTGCGACGACGCTGGTGAACTGCACGACGTTCTTGGCCGGTTTGTGGTTCGTCACAATGCGTCGTCCTTTCCGCGCCTATCACCTGCTTGCCCGTTTCTGGCATTTCGACTGGGTTTTGATGCGGCAGCTCATCTGGATCGGCGCACCGAGCTCGATCGCCTTTGTGATGGAATCAGGACTTTTTCCTGCTGCAGCGCTGTTGATTGGTGTGATTGACGCCAGGGCCATTGCCGCCCACCAGATCGCGTTCCAGACTGCCGCGATCGTGTTCATGATTCCTTTGGGCATTGGCATGGCGGCAACGGTGCGGATTGGTCAAGCCCTTGGCCGCAATGACTGTGCCGGTATCAAGCGGGCAGGTCTTGCGGCCCTGTGCCTAGGTATTGTCATCGCCGCAATGTCGGCACTTGTGGTGATCACTGCGCGTTTTGCGATCGCGGAGTTCTTCTTGGGCAAATCGGCCGCTGATCGCGATGCCACGATCGAACTTGCGGCACGTCTGCTTTTGGTTGCCGCGAGCTCCTTTGTCCCGGCCGCAATGCACAGCATTGCCTCAGGCAGCTTGCGCGGACTCAAAGACACGCGGGTTCCGCTTGTGTTCGCCGCAACGGGTTATTGGTTGATCGGCGCATCGCTTTGCTACGTGCTCGGTTTGAAGGCCGGCCTTGGCGCCACTGGTGTCTGGATTGGCTTATCAATCGGGACGATGGTCTACGCCGTACCCGTCGTCGTGCGCTTCCAGCTGCTGGCGAACAGGCTTGCTGCTCAGAGCCGATATATGACCGAGCGGTCGTTCCAGCCCTTTTTCGGGAGTTCAAAGCCTTAAGTGCCCATTCTTCGAAAATGAATGCTGCGGCAACGCGGACAAATCGATAAAAGCTGCATTGAGATCGTTCATTTTCTTTGCAGTATGGCTCTAGCCCGAACTGCCATCGACGCCGCTCCGACAGCTCGCAAGCGCACTCTCTTTGATCATTCCGAGGCGACGTCACGGCAGTCCGTCATTCCGGCTTAGAGATCGCCAGGTGAGCGCGTTGCAACTTTTGACATACAGTCGTCACTCGCGAACAAAGAGTTGAGCCGCTTGGCAGTGGACCCAGGACGCCAACCCTAGTAGCCATTTGCTTCGATTCTTCCACTTAGCCCGATCGAACAGGCCTGCCGCCGGGTGGGATCGATCAAGCCCGGACCTCCATCGAGCACCGACACGCCACGAGCTGCGCGATCTGAGAGTGAGGTTTCGCTGGTGCGCAGCTTGCAAGCAAATTTTGTCCATCCTTTCCCGTGAGTGCATGTCATGGAAGCTCGCTAGGCTCGGCGCAAACGTACCGTATCGACCTATCTTATGCGATGCGGTGGACGGCGGGTCGCTTCTTGCGCGGACATCACGGAAGACTTGAGCGACAGTGACCGCTCTATGCACGTTTCGCGGCCGGAAAGCCATCTCGTGCGCTTGCCACATCGAGACGCGAGGCGCGACGAAGTGGACATGTCGTGACCAAGTGGATGATCCAGTCGAATGAACATTGCGGTTGCTAGCGGCCGGCTCGCAGGCGCACCTGTGATACGGGAGCCTTCCGTCTTTCTCTGTGGTTACGAGTTGTGGCTCGTTTGCACTAGGCGGCGATCTGGAAAGACGTTAGAAGCCATCGTCAGCGAGCGGATGATGAGCAGCGTAGGATATCAGGTGTATTCGAAGAACGGCAACAGCGCCATCGGAGTTGTCGTTTCCTCAGCAAAGCAAGCTCTCGCCAAGGCCCAAGAACTCGCCGAAGCTGGCAACGAGGTCTTGATCAAGGACCTCGCCGGCCGGATCCTCGATATGGCCACGGTCGTTGAACTTGCCGCGCGCGAATAGCGTTCCGCTGGACCACAAGATTGAGCGATTGGACAATTCTCCTTCTAGAGCCAAGAGAGAAACGGCAACGCCGCTCGATTTGATCAGAGCCATGTATTCTCGGCCTCTGCTCCGTCGAGGTCACATTTGCAAGTTGCATGACCGTGGATGAACGGCAACTCAGCGTGGCGGAAGCCGATAGCCTTTGCCCCTGTCCGACCGGCCGGATGACAACAGTCGGCTCGTTGGAGCGGCGCCGATCGCAAACGCGATCTTCGCCAAGCGCCTCATTTCGGTCACGCTCGGCACCCCGGGCGGCAGGATCTCGACGCGGAAGGACCGCCAAACTATTCCAGACTTCCGTCGCTCTACACGCCGGCACGATGAAGGGGCCCTATTCCCGGGTAATGTGGTCCTTCATTTCGGGAGAGCCTTAGACCGAATAGATCGAGACGACATGCGTCAGCTGCGGATGATCCTTTACGTCCTCGCCACCAATCGCAGCGATTGCGCGCGATCAAATCAACGCCGTCGGCGAAGCGCCCCTACCCTCGAGCAGCAATCGAGCGAACAAACCCGGGTTCATTGTCAGCGTCATGGCCCGGCCAGGCGAGCCTCAGCTGCCTCGGTGCGGTCGCGGCCGGCGCCGTTCATGGCTTGGTCGGCACTCGCATCGGCGCGGTGATCGGACGCGATCGCGACATAGACCGCCGGCAGCACGAAAAGCGTGAACAGCGTGCCGATCAACAAGCCCGCGACAAGCACGAGCCCGATGGAAAAGCGGCTTGCGGCGCCAGCCCCCGTTGCGGTCAACAAAGGTACGAGCCCCGTAACCATCGCCGCTGTGGTCATCAGGATTGGACGGAGTCGGACGCGCGCCGCCATCTCGATCGCCGAGCGGCGATCTAACCTCTCCTTGAGCTGCAGCTCATTGGCGAACTCGACCATCAGGATACCGTGCTTGGAAATCAGCCCGACCAGTGTCAGGAGCCCGACCTGGGTGTAGATGTTCATCGTCGACGCGCCAAAGAATAGCGGGATCAAGGCGCCGACGATTGCCATCGGCACGCTGATCATGATGATGAGGGGATCGCGCAGGCTTTCGAACTGCGCCGCCAGCACTAAGAAGATGATGATGAGTGCAAATGCAAAAGTGATCGCAAGTTGGCTACCCTCCTGGACATATTGGCGGGCGTCAGCAAGGAAGTCGTGGCTGAAGCCCGCGGGCAGCTTCTTTGCCTCCCCGTCCAGGAAGTCCACGGCCTGGCCGATCGTGACGCCGGGCATCGGGACGGCCTGGAAGGTTGCGGAGTTGAGCTGATTGTAGTGGGTGAGTGCATTCGGATCGGTCCCGGTCTCGATGGAAACCAGGGTTGATAGCGGCACCATCGAACCCGTTGCAGCCTTCACATAGTAGCTCCCGAGTGATTCCGGCGTCAGGCGGCTCGCGCGCGGCACCTGCGGGATCACCTGGTAGGAGCGGCCCTGCAGGTTGAAGCGATTGACGTAGTTTCCCCCGAGTAACGTCGCAAGCGCGCTGCCAATGCTCTGCATGGTGATGCCAAGGTCGTTGGCCTTGGACCGATCGACCTTGATTCGCGCCACCGGCTGGTTGAATTCGAGGTCAGAGTCGCTCACCGCGAATAGGCCGCTCCTGCGCGCGGCGTCCTTCAGCTTCGACATCTGCTCATAGACGGATTGGAAACCGAACGTCGAGTTGATCACCATCTGCACAGGTAAGCCATCGGAACCGCCCGGAAGCGGCGGCAAGCTAAAGGCAAATGCGTTGACACCTTCGATTTTGGACAGCTCAGCCTGAACCTGCGACTTTAACGCGATTGATGATCGCTTGCGCTCGTCCCAAGGCTTGAGCAACATGCCCGCCAAACCGGCCTGCGACCCGTTGATACCGTTGAGCATGAAGCGTAAGTCGGTCTCGGGAAACTTCTTAAACGCCGTGTCGAGTTTGGCGCCATAATAGTCGAGGTAATCGATATTGGCGTATTTTGGCGCCTTGGTCAGCGCGAAGACGATGCCCTGATCCTCCTCGGGCGCCAGTTCCTTGGAGGTATGCAGATAGAGAAAGCCGACCAGGCCCAACATGGTTAGCGCAAACAGCCCGGTAATCGGCGAATAATCGAGCGAGCGGTCGAGCTTGCGGCCGTACCAGCGCGTCATGGCGCCGAACGTGCGGTTTACAGCCCTTGCAAATCGCCCCTCCTCCGCGTTCGTGAGAAAGACCGAGCACATCATCGGCGACAGCGTGAGCGCAATCACGCCCGAGACGATCACTGAGCCCGCTAGCGTAAACGCAAACTCGCGGAACAGCGCACCGGTGAGGCCGCCAAGAAAGCCGATCGGCGCGTATACGGCGGCGAGCGTCATCGTCATGGAGACGACAGGGCCGACAATCTCGCGCGCCCCCTTTGTAGCGGCCTCTAAGGGCGGTGCGCCGTCTTCCAGATGGCGATAAATGTTTTCCACCACAACGATCGCGTCGTCGACCACAAGACCGATCGCAAGCACCATCGCCAGCAGGGTTAAAAGATTGAATGAAAACCCCAGCGCTAGCATCATGCTGCAAGCACCAACGAGCGACAGTGGAATGGTGACGACAGGAATGATGACGCTCCGCAGCGAGGCCAGGAAGAGGAAGATCACCAGCACCACGATCACGACAGCCTCGATGAGCGTCTTCTCCACCTCATCGATCGATGATTGAATGAACTTGGTGGAGTCGTAGGCGACCTTCATCTTCAGCGATGGCGGCAGGTTGCGCTCGATGTCTGGAAACAGAGCTCGAACGCCTCGCACGATGTTCAGCGGATTGCCCTGCGGGCTTGCCCGAACGCCGATGAAAATCGCGTGTTCACCATTCATGGCAACGCTGGCGTCAGCGCTCTGCGCGGCAAGCTCGACGGTCGCAATGTCCTCCATGCGCACAAAGCCGCCGTCCTTGGCCTTGACGACTATGCGCTTGAAGTCGTCGACATTGCGCAGATCAGTGTTGGCCGTGACATCGAAGAGATTGAAGTGGCCCTTGACCTGGCCGGCCGCGGCCTGGAAGTTGTTGGCGGAAATTGCAGCCGAAACGTCAGCCGGCGACACGCCGCGCCCCGCCATTTTTGCAGGATCGAGCCATAGCCGCATCGCAAAACTCTGGCCACCCAGGATGTCTGCCGCTGCGACGCCGTCTACGGTCGACATAATCGGTTGCACCACGCGAGAGAGATAGTCGGTGATCGCGCTGGCCGTCAGTTCCTCGCTGGAGAAGCCGACATACATGACAGCCGTGGCCTGACCGCTCGACTTGGTGACGACCGGATCGTTCGATTCTTTCGGGATCAAATATCTGACCGAGTTGACCTTGGAGAGCACCTCGGTGAGCGCCTCGTTAGGATCAAAATTGAGCTTGATATAGACTTGGATCGTCGAAGTGCCGAGTACCGAGGAGGACGTAATGTAGTCGACGCCCTCGGCAGAAGCGACCGCCTGCTCCAGGGGCGTGGTGATGAACCCCTGGATCATGTCGGCGGAGGCGCCCGGATAGGATGTCGTGATGTTGACGACTGTGTTCGACAACTTGGGATATTGCCGGATCGGCAAAACGGTGGCCGCGCGAAAGCCGATCAGCAGGATCAGGAGACTGACGACGATGGACAACACCGGACGTTTGATGAAAAGCTCGGTAAATGCCATCGCAACGCTCGCATTCAAATAACTGACGCAAACTCGCCAGCAAGTCAGGCTACGGCTACGGTCACTCAATGCAGCGATGCTGCTAAGGCCCGTCGCATGAGAAAGCGGAATCGGTGGCCCTAAAGGCTCA
This sequence comes from Bradyrhizobium sp. ISRA464, assembly GCF_029910095.1. NCBI lineage: Bacteria > Pseudomonadati > Pseudomonadota > Alphaproteobacteria > Hyphomicrobiales > Nitrobacteraceae > Bradyrhizobium > Bradyrhizobium sp. ISRA464. The sequence goes on from NZ_CP094526.1 coordinate 6,655,777, forward strand.
TACTCTCGACCAACGCGCTCCCCCTCAAAGCGCGATCAGATGGCCATCTGGTGACCACTTCGAAGGTCGATGCTTTGGCATGGTAAAGCCGAAGAGCACGTAACGAGCCGTGGCAAGAACCTAAGCCCGAAATCACCGGATCAGGCTTCCACAGCAACGAAGCGGTGTTTTGATGGACCCTCAACTCGGACCTTGGCTCGACGTATTTGCATCTAACTTCGTGTCCACGCCTCCATGGCGAGCAAGAACTTCCAGCAATCATACCGGGTCGGCTGAAGGCTTTGTGCCGATTCGGCACTTGCCTTGACGTGATCCGGCTTCGACGTCGAAACTACAAGCAGGTTGACGGGCGGCTCAACTCTACAAAGGTAAGCGCGCGATATAGAGCGGTTTGCAAAAACCTATACCAAGGTTTGTCGATCGCGCGACGAGGCTGTAAGCCGCGCACGACGTGTAATGTCACGCAGGCGAAAAGCTGTTCATACAGCGTGGCGAACGAGCCGCTTCGAACTGACACGGGCTTGTATTGATACTCCGTCGTCCTGTCTTTCTCGCTGAGGGGGCTGGATGGTTCATCATTTTCGACCTCGATCGAGCCTCCAAGATTCGCCGTCCTCGTGATCCGTAAACTCGACCGGCTTGCTGGGCGGCATCCACACAATGGTCACACACATGCATTCTGGAGCATCTTTGGCTCTGATTGAATCAGAAACCGAGGCTCTCAATTCTTGTTTTGACGCAGCTTATTTACGCGAACCGGTAGCCAGCTCGCCACAAATGCTCTAGCGCTTGGGATGCCGACTGGGGCCCGTGACCGCCGCCGTGACGGCCTCGTAGATTGTCGCCAAATCGCTTTGCAACGCGCGCCTGGCCTGTGGAAGAACCACCTGCAGGATCGCCGTGCCGAGGTCTGATGGCGCTGTCTCCTTTTGTGGTTACACTTCGCAAATAGCGAGGGCTCAAGGCGGTCCTCCCTTGAGGCGTGAACGCAGAGGGGAACAACGGCTTGAGAGGCCACTAACGGCTTGAGAGGCCACACGGCACGTCGCCCTGATTGCCGGCGTAGCGGACAGGACCGCACCGACCCCGCGGAGTATCTGCTTCAGCTCGGCTATGCCGCGCATGGCACCGAGCGCCGCTGGTCCTGGTTCAATAGCGCTCGCGTCAGCCAAACATGCCGGCGCCCTATGCCGTTCACTTCGACCCATCCAGAACAAGGGAACGGGACCCAACTCTTCCTTGGTATGCTCAAGCAAATGCTTGCCATGGGTCACTGAAAGTGCCCCCAGGTGACGTCAAGGTGCGGATGAAATCCGGCTTCCAGCTGATCGTTAAGTCGCCGGCTGTTCAGCCTCGCCCTTCTGGTCGTTCGGCAGCCGAGCTCCCTCCCGCTCCCGTTCATCGCCGCCGTGGCGTTTGTTGCGGCTTCGCAGCAAGGCTCGCGGCAGCACCGAGGCAAGACCCTTCGGAAAGAACACGAGGACGACAATCATGGCGGCCGCAATCAGCATGAACCGGCCCTCCGCAAAGTTTTCGATATTTGCAAGGCCTTCCGAGATGAACGTCAGCACAATCGCAGCGAATATCGGACCGTAGATCGTGGAGGTGCCGCCGACGAGCACCATGCTCAGCACCAAAGAAGATGTCGAGAAGTAGAAGATCTCTGGCGAGGCCACGCGCAGATATATGACATAGAAGCCGCCAGCCAGCCCGGCAAAGAAGGCACTGGCGACAAGGGCTTTGAGTCGCTGGCCGGCGATTGGGATGCCGCGCGACACGGCATACTGCTCGCTGTCGCGCAGCGCCTTGATCGAAAGGCCGAAATCGGAGCGCGCCAAGAGGCGCAACGACAGGGTCGCTACGACCAGAAGCCCGAAGGCGACATAGTAGTAGCCGAATTTGTAGTCGCGCAGAAAATTGTAGCCCGGCAGGTGGATGGTCGGCACGCTCACCAGACCGAGTGTGCCGCCGGTGATCTGGGACTGGCTGATCACGAGTTGAAGCATCAGTTGACTGAAGGCGACGGTGACGAGCACCACATAAACGCCCTGGAGGCGAACGACTGGCAGCGCAACAATCGCTGCGGCGAGTGATGCAGCAAAGCCACCGACCAGCATCGCGACCCATGGATCGATTCCGAGAAGCTTCGCCGTCAGCCCCGTCGCATAGACCCCGACGCCGAAGAAGGCGATGTGGGCGAAATTGAAAATCCCGGCATAGCCGAGCGTCAGGTCCCAGCTTGCGGCAACCACTCCGTAGATGAACGCCATGATGAACAGATGTCGCAAGTAAGTGTCCTGGACGAAGATCGGCAGGAGCCCTCCCGCGACGAGCAGGGCCACCAGAGACCAGGTCTTGCCGTTGAGGAGCCTTGCCATCACCGCACCACCTTTCCAAGCAACCCCTGCGGCCGGACGAGGAGGACGAGGATCAGCAGGAGGAAGATCATGGAGGGCGTCCAATAAATGCCGATGAAGAAGGTGAGCGCCGCCTCCACGATGCCCATGAGGTAGGCCGCGACGATAGTTCCTCCAAGCGAGCCGAGCCCTCCGACGATCACGATGATCAGGGCCTTGACCAACGGGTCGGACCCAAATTCCGGGGTCAGTAGCCGGACCGAGCCGAGGAGCACACCCGTCAAGCCGGCAAGGACGGCGGAGAGGGCAAAGGTAATGATGAAAAGACGGGAGACGTCGATTCCGATCAGGCGAGCGCCATCCGGATTCTGCCCGACCGCCCTGATGCCGCGGCCGATCCGCGAGCGACTGAGGAAGAGCCACAGCGCACCGAGCAATAGCGGTGCCAGGATGATGATCAGCGCTTCCTGGGCCGAAATCATCGTGGAGAGCAGCTGAACGTTGCCGTTCACGATCGGAGCCAATTGCTTGAGCCTTGCTCCCCACAAGAGCTGGATTCCCTTCTGCAGGAAGATCATCGCGGCAAGGGTCGTCATCACCGTGATGAGCAGGATATCGCGATGATCATAGAACGGCCGAACCACCACCCGTTCGAGCAGGATGCCTATGCCGATCATGGCTGCGACCGCGACCGCGATGCCTGCGGCGATCCCGAGATCGAGACCGGCCGCGTTGGAGACTGTCCAAGCGATATAGGCACCGAGCGTCATCAGGACGCCATGGGCGAAATTGAAGATGCCCAGCGTCGTCCAGACCAATGAGAGCCCGCTCGCCATCAGGGCATAGCCGGACCCAAGCACGATCCCGCTGACAAGAATGGCGCTGAGAGTATCGACGGTCATGAGGCGCCCTCCGACCCGAAATACATGTCCATGATCTGTTGATGGTCGACGTCCGCGCTGCGGTTGATCTCGCGGGTGATCTCGCCGTGATCGACGAGATACATGCGCTCGACCAGGGATAGGACGAAAGCGATGTCCTGCTCAACCAGCATGAGCGGAATACCGCGCCTTGATATCTCCGCGATCGCCTCGGCAAGTTCATCCTTGAGCTTGGGCGACAGCCCAAGCGTCGGTTCATCGAGCATCAGCATGCGCGGTGCGCACATCAACCCGACGCCGATTGACAGCATTTGCCGCTCGCCCCCCGAGAGCGTCTTGCACGGCTGATGACGGCGCTCGGCCAGTCGAGGAAAAAGGCCAAGCACGTAATCGAGATTGTCCTTCATGTCCTGGCGCGCGCGAGGCGTGAAGGCCGCTAGCTCGAGCGTCTCCATGATCTGCATGTCGGGGAAGAGATGATTTCCCTGCGGCAAGTGAATCAAACCGCGTCCAACGATTCGATGGGGCGCGAGCTTGTCGATCGGCTCGCCCATGAAGCGCACGCTCCCTGCGCGAGGACGGATCACGCGTGAGATCGTGTTGAGAAGCGTGGTCTTGCCGTGCCCGTTCGGCCCAAACAGTCCAACGCGCTCGTTGGCTCCGACGTGCAGGCTCATGCCGTGCAACACATCGGACGCCTCATAGCCGGCGCGCAGATCAACGATGTCCAGCGCGTTCGTATTGTCGCTCAAGGCCATATGGTTGCTAAAAGCTGTCGTGTTGATCAAAGTCTTGCCTCCCGCTTGCCGAGATAGGCTGCGACGACCTTGGCGTTGCGCACGACCTCTTCCGGCTTGCCGGAAGCGATCACGGCGCCGTGATTGAGCACCATCAGACGTTCGGAGACTTTCAGGAGAAGCGGCAGGACGTGCTCGATGAGCACGATAGCTATGCCGCGTCGATGCACATTACCAATCAGCTCGGCAAGCCCCGCGATTTCCGGCCTGGTGAGACCGGCGGCCGGCTCGTCGAGAAGAAGAACCTTGGGCCGGCCAGCGATCGCGGAGGCGATCATCAACTGCTTGCGTTCGAAGACCGAGAGGCCGGAGGCGGCTTTCGTTCGTCGTTCAGGCGCCAGCGACACATCATCCAGCGCCTGTTCGGACGCATCTGTTGCCTCAGACGAGGTCATTTGCCCGCAATAGACGGCGCTGGCATAGACGTTCTCGCGCGCGGTCAGGGTGGCAAACTCTGCATCCTTCTGGAAGGTGCGCAAGACGCCGGCGCGGCTGATCTGATGCGGCTTCAGGCGATGGATAGGCTTGCCGCAGAGGAGCACCTCACCCTCGCTCGGCGGAAATGGAATGCCGGTGATGACGTTAAAGAGCGTGCTCTTTCCGCTACCGTTCGGACCGGCGATGCCGAAGATCTCATCCTTTTGGAGCGAGAACGAAACCTTATCGACGGCAACCAGTGCGCCGAAGCGCCGGGTCACGTCGCGGATTTCGAGCAGCGGCTCGCTATCGTTTGCGTCGACCATCGTGTGTTCTTCGCGGCTCGCGTAAAGGGAGCGGCCCGCACCGGATGTCCCGCGCGGACCGACTGGTGCTACGGCTTCATCCACGGAGGCATGCGAAACTCGCCGTTGAGATACTGCTTCGGGGAGAAAAGAACGTGCTTGCCGTCCCAGATCTGGTAGAACAGTACGGGAAGCGCATCGTCGCCCTGAACGGCAAGATGGGTCTTCGGATCAAAGGACAGCATGCCCTGTGCAACCTCTTTGCGGGTCTCGCCGATGGCTTTTCCGATGGCGAGCCGCTTGGTCGGATCACCGACTTTCTTGAGCGCGTCGGCGTAAATCATGACCTCTTCGTAGACCGCCGGCGCAGTTGACCCGGGTTCGTAGCCATAGGTTTTCGTAAATTCCTTGATGATCTCAGCTGTCCGAGCATTGGGGATCGTGCCGCCGATCAGGTTATAGATCACACCGGTGCTCTTCTTCCCTGTCAGCTTGAGGAATTCCGGGATTGCCGGCGCGTATTGGATGAAGACGATACTGTCGGTCGGTTGCTCCAGAAACTGAGTGATGAACTTCGCCGCGTTGCCCGTCTGGGGGTCGATGTTCATGATCACCGCTGGATTGTCCTGGCGAACCTTGGCGAGGAACGTGCGCCAGTCATCGATTGTGCCCCACGGCACGAGGTCAGCGGATGTAATGGTCCAGCCGGCCTCCTTGAAGTTCTTGATCAAGCCGTTCATGATCGTCTTCGAATAGGGGATGTCGGGTGCGATGAAAGCCACCTTCTTATTTGGCAGCTTCAGCTTGCCGCTCTTTTCCAGCGCCTGAACGACCGGGATCATATCCGTTTCATAGGCGTCAAACGACGGGCTCAATGACCAGACCGTCGGGAACTTGTCTGGATGGGGCGCAATGATATCACGTGTCTGGTTGGCGCTGCCGTAAAGCAGATACGGCATGTCCTGTTCAGCCATGATATTGATCTCGAAATTGCCGGCGCTCGCATATCCGGTGACGATGGCGTTCAGCTCACGCTCGCCGGTCAGGCGCTCGATGGCGCTCGTCACCTTATCCGCGCTCGAGTCTTGCGCATCGCCAACGACGACCTGCAATTTGTAGCCGGCAGCGCCGCCTCGCGCATTGATCACGTCGACGGCAAGCTTGGCTCCATCGACCATTTCCCTGGCGTCTGCCGCCGATCCGCCTGTCAGCGGCGCGAGCACGCCGATCTTGGCAATCTTGTCTGCTGCATGGGCAGGCATCGCCGCGGCCAGCCCGGAAAAAACAAGACTCGTCCATAGACTAGCAAGTTTCATCGTCATGTTCCCCTCCTCGTTTGATCTGAGCGCTACTTGACGCCGCACCATTCGATTGCCGCCGCTGCCAAGGTTTTGGTCGTCTCCTCCAGCGACGCGATGTCCACGTACTCGTCGGCGCCATGGAAACCATCGCCAGACGGACCACAAATCATGGAGGCGACGCCTGCGCCGGCGTAATGCGCGGCATCGGCTGCGCCGATCATCCCCGTGATCTTGGGCTCCCCGCCAAGTTGCTTGCGGCGCTTCAAAAGCGATAGCGCAAGCGGATGATCTGGCGGGGTGTCCATCGGCGGAAAATGCAAGCCGCAAAGTTCCCATTGAACCTTGACGGGATTCTCCTGCAACCACAGGTCCTGCTGGCAGAAGTAATGGACGAAGGTCTCGAACTCGGATCGAACATCTTCCTTGGTCTGATTGGGGAGAAACTTGTAGTCGAGATCGATGACTGCGACATCCGGGATGATGGCGGGATTGCTCATGATGAGCGGCAAACCATCCGGCCCAAGCCCGGCACCACCGCGTATCGCGCCGACGTTGATCGTGTTCATGCCCGGAGGCAGCAGCGGATGCTGACGATTGCGGCAGCGCGAGCTTTCGAAGTTCGACAGAGCGTGCAGGAAGCGCACTGCGATATCGATCGCATTCACCGCACGTCTCGGCCGATCGGGACCATCGCGTTGTGGCCAGATCTCATTGTAGCGCGTCGCCGAATGGCCCGACCGGCCGGTGATGGTCACACGTATCCATTCAAGCCCACCTTCGCAGACCTGAATCTGGCCCGAACTCGGCTCCGTGATAATCGCGGCACTCGCAAGATGGCCTTTCTTGACCGCATCGATCGCGCCGAAGCCGCCGGCTTCTTCATCGACGACGGAATGGATGGCGATACGGCCCTGAAGTTCGATGCCCGCGGCGCGAATACCTCTGATGGCGCCAATGGCGGCGGCGACGCCGCTCTTCATATCGATGGCCCCGCGGCCATAGAGCTTGCCGCCCCTGATCTCGCCACCGAAGGGCTCAACCGTCCAAGTGCCATTGACCGGCACCACGTCGATATGACCGCACAAAAGGAGGCTTCGCTCTTCCGAACCCGCGATCTGGCCGACGACGTTTGGCCTGCCCGGAAAGACGTCCCAGCGGTCGATCGACATGCCCATTGAGGTCAGCTGCGATTCGACCAGATCTTGGACAGCCCCCTCGCGGTTCTGGTCAGGATCCATGATGAACTTCGGGTTGACCGACGGAATGCGCACCAGCCTTTGGGTAAGGTCGGTCGCATAGCCCCGCTCCTTCTCAATCGCCTTCCATGCGGCTTTCACCGCAGCTTCGACTTTCTGCATTTCGACCTCTCCTCAGGTCCTCAATCACTTTCTTCATCGCCTCGCTCAAGGCGGCTAGCTTGCGCCGCCTATCTCGTCGATCAGCGCGCTTGTAGAGAGTTGACGGCAATATCCCTTGATCGCGCGCAGAGTGTTATCGTGGCGCTCCTGGGTATAGGTGGCGCAGGCATCTGGCACGAGTGTCACGAGGTAGCCCAAGTCGCAGGCGTCGCGGACCGCAGATTCCACGCATTGGTCAGTCACGAGCCCGCACAGTACCAGCTGCTTGATCTTGAGGTTGCGCAGCAGGTAATCGATATGCGTCGACACAAAGACGCTCGAAGATGATTTCGGCAGCACGATCTCGTCGTCGCCGGGCGCGATTTCGTCGATCACTTTGCCGTCCCACGCGCCCTTTGGCACGTTGAAGCCCGTGATCTTGTAGTCGAGGCTCCGATCGCGACCGTCCTTGGTAAGGCTTTCGATCGTCGTGTAGAGCACCTCAATGCCTGCGGCACGGAACGCCGCCTGCAGCCGTTGCATGTTGGGGATCGCGACCGACCTCAAGCGATCGAAATAATAGCCGTACTTGCCGGCGATATCGGCGTCGGGCACATCCTTGAACTCGCCACCATCGCGGCGAACGCAAAAGTTCTGCACGTCGATGAACAATAGCGCCGACTCTTTCGGCTTGAGCGGTATCTCGCGCGTCGTCGGAAACTCAGCCATTGGTGGAGCCTTTCGTTGTGGCATCGAGCAACGTCTCGGCGATTAAGCTGGCCCATAAGCGCCGCCCCCTTGCATCGCCAATCAGATCGTTGCGGATCTCAAGCAGCAGGTGCGGCAGACCACGGGCTTCGCCGTGCATCGGAATCGTGTAATCGCTGATGTCATCGACCAGATACGGCTCATTGTGCGCCGATGGCGTTGTCGGATTGCGCTCCTGGAAGGCACTGAGGAAACGCTCGGCAAAGCTGCGATCACGGTTCGACAGCACGCCGAGCTGCCAGGGCCGCTCAACGCCTCCTGCCAGCCGTGGCGTGAAGCTATGCACCGCAACCAGGGTCGTGGGTAAACCGAGCCCCGCGCGACGATCCAGAAGGCGGGTGACTTGCTGATGGAACGGCTCGTGGATCTCCGCATAGCGCTGACGACGATCACTCTCCGACAGCCCCAGGTTACCTGGCACGAGTGTGCCATCGCTCACTTGCGGAATGCAGTCCGGCGCGTCGAAGGGACGGTTGCAGTCGATGACGAGCCGGCTGTAGGGCTGCAGGATGAGCGGCGCCTTCAGCTCGTCCGCTAGATGACGCGCGACGCCTTCGGCGCCGATGTCATAAGCGATGTGCCTGCGCAGTTCGGCCGCAGGCAGACCAAGGTCCTCGAGCTTCGTTGGGATAGCAGCTCCCGCATGCTCGCAGATCAGGACAACTCCCGCACATCCGTCGGCATTGACCACTTCGACCGGTCGGGGGTCGGACGGCGAGATCACACTCGTGGATAGTTTGCAATGCGACAAAGCATCATCCGAGGCTGTTGCATGGCACCCATCGCCACGCTGCATACCCCGAGTGCACGAAATTATTGGATCAATGTCAAACAATTTTTTCCATTTGACATATTTTTTTCATAGCCATATTCCCCTGATCAGGCCTTTCATGGCTGACGCTCCCAAATCAGGTTAGATTGATGACAACCGTGCGAGAGACGATAAGGCGTGAAAGCGCCAATCTGACCTTAAGCGAACGCAAGATCGGCGATGCGGTCCTGGCGGACTACCCGTTCGGCGCCCTTCAAACCATTCAAGAACTGGCCGAGCGCACGGGCGTCAGTGCGCCCTCGATCACGCGCTTTGTCGGCAAATTGGGCTTTGCCGGCTATCAGGAGTTCCAGCGTCAGCTGATCACGGAGGTGCGGGAAAGTCGAAGATCCCCACTGCAGCTCAAAGCGACCGAAAAGCTCGGTAGCGCCGGCTCGTTCCTGGCCGACTACGCGCGGCGCGCCACAGAACGCATTCACGAGATGAGCGCAAGCGTGCCCCAGGAACAATTCGATCGCGTCCTGACGCTGCTTGCGGATCCTAATCGGGCCGTTTTCCTGGTCGGCGGGCGCATCAGCGACAATATCGCGGGCTTCCTGTCGGTCCACCTCAAGCAGATTCGACCGAAGGTACATCATCTTCCGCCCAACCCGGAGCACTGGCCGGACTTGCTGTTATCGATCCGCAAGCAAGATGTTTTGGTGCTGTTCGACTTTCGCCGCTATCAGCGCGACCTCGAGCATCTCGCCGAGATCGTCGCAAAGCAGTGTCGACCCTCGATTGTGCTGATCACTGACAAATGGATGTCGCCAATCGCGCGTCATAGCGACCACGTCGTTGCCCTGCCGATCGAAATTGAAACAGCGTGGGATACGCTCGTTTGCGCGATCGCCTTCGCCGAAGCGCTGATCGTCAAAGTCTCAGAAATGAACTGGCCCACGACGAAGGATCGACTCGCGGCTTGGGATAGACTTCGCCTGTCGCCGCCAAGCCAGCCTTTGGAGGAAAGCGATGATCGCTGAGGAAATGGTGATTGCCTGCTGCACTGATCTTGCGGGCAAGGTCCGGGGCAAGGCCTTCCCAGCTTCACAATTCGAGGCGCGCAGAAAGCGAGGCATCGGCTGGACGCCGACCAACGTCCAGATCACCTGTTTCGACACCATAGCCGAAAGTCCATTCGGCTCGCTCGGTGACCTGGTTCTGCTTCCTGACGAAGCCGCCCGCGTGCGGGTTCAACTTGATGACGACATGCCAGCGGAACATTTTGCGCTGGGGGACATTCGCCATACCGATGGTCGACCGTGGGAATTCTGTACCCGCTCACTCCTCAAAGCCGCTCTAGAGCGTCTCAATCGCGTTTCCGGCTTGGCGCTGTTTGGCGCTTTCGAGCACGAATTTCAGTTTCGGAATGCCACCAAACTGATTGGAGAGGCATATAGCGTTAATGGCTTTCGTATCGAGCGCCGTCTGGCTGAGACTCTCGTGGCCGCGATGCGCGCGGCAGGCTTGGAGCCGGACACCTTCATGAAGGAGTTTGGGGCCGGGCAGTATGAAATCACGATGGGACCATCGCGCGGGGTCGCCATTGCGGATCAGTCGACGATCATACGTGAGCTGGTGCATCTGGTTGCAAGCGCTTCAGGGAAGGAAGCGACCTTCACCCCAATTCGCGACCCAGCCAGCGTCGGCAATGGTGTGCACATTCACATCAGCTTTTTGAAGGGGGACGAGCCGGCCACATGGGATCCAAGTGGGAAGCATGAACTTTCCAAGGTGGCCGGCCAATTCATTGCCGGCATTCTCAAATACCTGGACGCGATCGTCGCGATGACTGCGCCAAGCGTCGTTTCTTACCTTCGGTTGACCCCACATCGCTGGAGCGCTGCCTTCAACAACCTCGGCTTCCGCGACCGCGAGGCGTCCGTCCGTATTTGTCCCGTTTCTGATTTGAGTGATATTTCCAAGTCTGCTCAATTCAACTTCGAATTCCGCGCTGCCGACGCGACCGCCAGCCCGCATCTGCAACTCGCCGCGATCGTCCACGCCGGAGTGCAAGGCATCGAGGAAGAACTGCCGACGCCGGACGCAACAGCCGAGGATCTCTCGCTTCTTGATCCCTCCGCCTTGGCGGCGCGCCAACTAGTTCGCCTACCGAAATCGCTACCCGAAGCTCTCGACCGCTTACTGGCGAACCAGACAGTCAATCGATGGTTTCCTGCAGGGTTCGTCGACACCTACGCAAAGCATAAGAATGGAGAAATGGCGTTCCTCGAGGGAAAAACCCAACAGGAGATCTGCAGCTTGTATGAGCAGGTCTACTGAAGGCACGAACACCGGAAGCGTACCCGTAACGTCGACGAAGATGGCACGGGCGCGGGTTCCTCTCGGATAGTTCTTCTCGACCGGCGCTGGATCAATGCCCTCTTCTTTCGTCACGATCCGGATCAGGTCCACACATTGCAGGTGATTGTGGAGACAGTCAGCCGGCAGGCAGCTCCCCCTCTCAGCACACCGCCGAAGACTTTCTTCGTTCGTTTCCGTGCTTGCGAACCGTACTGCGAAGGCCGTCGATCGATTGCCGCTGCGCGTCGTGTCAGCGAACCCAATCATAATAAGACGTCTAAGGCAGCGAAGGCTGCGAGCGATTACCGCACGTCGCATTGCGCATTCCTACTCCGCGACACCTTCGTCGGAGCATGTGATCAGGCTACCATCCTTGCGCATGCAAGCCCGATAGCGCCACGGTTCGACATAGCTTCCTTCCCACATGCCCTGTTCTGCTTGCTTCGCTTGACGCTGCGCGAGGGCGTATGCGCCTCCGGAATATCGTGCCCAGTCGAGGGCGTGTCCGTTACGAACTAGCCATTCTCCAAGATCGTCTTTGCCGACACTGCAAGTGGCGACGGATCGTCCATAACGATCACGGCCAACTTCAATGCATGACAGGGAACGACTTGCGATGAACGCATCCAACGCATTGGCGGCCCGGGCACCGCATCGGTATTGCTCACCTTCCTGATTGCGGCAAAGCTGGGAACTCTCCGGAGCATCTATGCCCCAGATTCGGATGCGCGATCCGTGAATTTCGATGGTATCGCCGTCGATGACGCTCGCTTTGCCGGTGACGTCTTGAGCTGCCGCGGAGGCAACTATGACCAGCAGTGACACGGATGTCACGAAGATGCGGAATATTGAACTCATTCTTCGAAGGCAACCTTGAACAGAGCGCTATCATTCCGATAGGACCGGCCTCCTTCTTTTTGCAATATGAGTCTTCCATGAGGCGGCCACGGAGCACCCGAGCTCGGTCCGTCAGACCCTTACAAGAATGTCGGGGCTTCGGCATGCCATCGCACGAGCTCCTCGATATCCACCAGAACGATTTTTTCCGACAGCCCAGCTGACTCTCTCGCTTCTTCGGTAAACGTCGACGTGGAGACAAGGTAGCCCCGAAGTGCGTCCTGCTCTTCAATCACGCCCTTGAACTGTTGAATCGTCGGCCGCCCTACCCTCTTCGCAGAGGAGTTTCGTTTGCATTGAACGATAATCAACCCATCGGGGTGAATGGCGAACCCATCGACTCCGAAGTCGTTTGAGGCGCGTGTCGCCCAAGCTTCAAAGCCCGCCGCATCGAAAAAGCTCATCGTGTGGCGCTCGAAGTGAAACGGATCCATGCCGAGCAGATAAGCGCGAAGAGCCAACTCTTCAGGCGGAACCGCGAACCGTGTGGGATCCATCGGCTGCTCTCTCATGGCAGCCTTCATTTGTGCGCTCGTGCGGCGCAAGCGGTCGTCTTGGACTATGGCGTCAATGATTTCGGCAATGTGGGGCCGCGCTTGCGGGTTCGCAGCGACAGCTTCGATGATCGAGGTAATTCCTGCTGTACCAAGAAAAATCAGCAACAGCACGGGTACACCGACAGCACCGCCAAACGCGGCAACGCCGGCGGCTTGCCCTCCGACCAACGGGATAGCGGACAACGTTATGGGAAGAGCGATCTTCATCGACAACGGCAGATCAGAGTTCCGGTAATCTGACACTGCCGTCGAAAGGTTCTTTGCAATCGCAACGATTGCCGCTCGCGAATTCACGAGCGAATTCAATTCTTTGAATTTTTCCGTCGGACTCAAATCGCTGCCGATAACAGCGCGAGATTCGCTGAGCCATCGTAAGGCGGCTACCCGGTCTTCCGCACGCGTCGTATGCCTTATGGCTGACGCAAACCGGGCGACTAGCCACTTTCGAATTCCCTCCGTGATAACATCAAACATCGCTGCTTCCATAGTGCGGATTGGCGTACCAGTCCTAAAGCGAACCATCCGCTCCCCTGCCGCATTCAGCATCTTTCGGCGCCTCGACAACCTATACTTTAGGCGCACCTGCTATTGCGCGCATCTCCTGGTTGATATTCTATCCGCCTCCAAAGTCCCGGGGCGCTTACAATGCGAATAGTTTCCACAATCTCTGCTTTGCTTGCGGCTAATTTGATGTTCCTCGTCGTGCCGGTTCAGGCCGGAGACGGCCCTCCTAGCAGGCTAGACAGCATGACCAAATCTGCCCGCGAGATGATGCCCTCGATTCCGTCTGTCTCGCTCCCGTCAATGCCAGACCTATCGCTTGCCGATCTCTTCGATCCGACCGGTCGACTGATGGCCGAATTCAATTCGTTCACCCAACAGGTTGGCGACGCCTTGCCCCTGCTCGAACAGATGGGTTACGAGGTAACCATGTTCAAAGTCGCGTGGGGTCTTCCACCCAAGGCGCGGTTGCGGCTCAAGTCCAACAGCAATGCTGACCCGCAGAAGGTAGCTGCTATCGCCGCAAAGGCTCCGAGCAGCGGCGTATTGGTATCCGCGCTCATCTCCAGCGCGGCAGCCGCCAAGCGCATTCAGAGCAACATGAAATTGGTCACGGCATTTCTTGACGTGGATTTTGCAGTTCCGCCGCGCGTGAATATGAAGTTCGTGAACTCAAAGGAAAGCGATAGGGACAAGCCGCGCGATCTAGATGACCTCGAAATCGCCTGCAAGTGATTGGGCATTCCCTCAAACCGTCTCGCGGGAATAGAGCTTAGAAGACCTTTCAAGAGCTCGAAATCTCTGTTCCGGTCCCCCAATTCGTTCGTCTGTGTCCAAATGGCCGCGTGCGTGCCGAGCGAAGTTAATGGGGCGTTTGCACAACGCAAGAGATAGGACGGGTTGCATTGGAGGTATCCAGTTCGCAGCCGCGGCGCCGCTCGCGGGTCGAGCTCACTCTCGTGGCTGCGGCACGGCTGGGTGCTCTCTGTGCCCAGAACGAACCCACTTAAGCCCACGTCTACGAATGGTGGCAGGCTGCAGACGGCCGCGGCACAAGCCGTCAGCCGTTGGCGGTAAGCATCACCATGACAGCAAAGAGAAATACGAAGCCGATCAAGAAGAAACCGATCTTCCGTCCAAGAGCACGCTGTAGGTCGAGCTTTTGCGCACATGCCGGACAGAGCGTTCGCAGAGCAAAGTAGCTCCTGATAGAGGGCGCCTTGGCTCCCGTCAGGGCCGCCAAGACGACGAGGAGGAGCGACGGCGGGACAGTGAATAGGCCCGCCACGCTTGTCCCCGTCCTGACGTTCCTCCGAGCGCCTTGCCCTTTCGTCACAGACGCACCACAGAGATAGCAGTCCGGCATGCTTGCCCCCCTCACTATCTACATCGATAGTATGTCGCATTACCTTTCGCGCTCGACCAGGACAGTGCTATCCCGGAGACGGCAAAATTTATTGTGGCTGGCCACCTGTCCGCTCCAACCTGACAATGGCCTCTTACCGTCCAGCCAGATCGGCTGGGAAGGAAGGCCTCGAACGTGCACACGCCTCCGTCCGTCCGGGCCTCTTGGACCGAGATCGTGAGCTGGGTGCCTTGCGCGCAACTCGGATCAGTGGCCCAGCCCCCAAGAAACGAACGATTGCGAGCAATTGCCCGAGGTGACTGCAATGCCTGAGTGGTCGCCAAGTCCAAACGTGTGTCAGGCGGCAAGTGATTGACGACCTTGAATTCCCGCAGCCCGCTGAGCGCCGCAGCACTCCAGGAAGGCTCAACGGACGCTGCAAATCCCAGATCTTTCAGCCGGCTCAGCCCAGGATCGGGCGCCGCTGCGTTTGGTGTCAGTTGGGCAACGCTTGGCCTAGGATCAGCCGGCGGCTGCGGCGGAGGCCTGATCTCACGCGGCGGATCGAGGGGCGGCAGGACTGGCGGAGCAATTGCCGCCGCTGCGACGCTCTTCTGCAGATCCTGCGTGGGGCTCTCAGCTCGCGGCGCAATCAATGGGACTGAATTCCAAGCCTGCGGCGACGCTGTAGGTTGCGACGTCGTCCGGCTGGGCAAGGTCACATTTGGCGGATTGCTGCTTGGTGCAGCCGCAACATTCGGCGCAATTGTCGCCGATCGAGACGAGGTTGGCGCCGAGGACGTCGTAGTCGCACGAGGGCCGCTGCTATTCGCGCCAGCGACAATGAACGCCGCAGAACACGCGACCCCAAACACCCAACGTCGAGCTACGACATCACCGAACACTCGCACTTTTTCATCAGCTTCGGCTTGCTTGAACTCAACCCAGATCGCTCGTGCTCGATTGGTGAGGTCGGTACGCGAACGCTGAATTTCGGCGGCAGTCGTCCTGATCGCAATCAAGTCAGCCTTCAAGGCGGTCTCGAGAGCAAGACGCCGCTGAGCGATATCGGACTTCACTCGGCCAATATCATTGGGATTGATCGGCTGACTGGGGTCGAAGACAAAACGTCTTTCAAGGCCTGCACGCCATGACAAGAGGAGCGAGGCCGTTGCAGGTCCGAAGCCCGGAATTTGCTCGATGCTCTGTCTTGAAATATCCGCGGCGGTATCAATTCCATGCGACCGCAAGGTCGCCTTTCTTGCGCTGCCGACGTTCTTGATTTTCGCATTTACAAGGCTAAACCGATCAAGAAAATGCTTGAGCTGCATTTCGCGCTGCCGGCGAGACAGATCCGCCAGGCGCCGCGACTCTTCGTTTGGAAGATCGTTATACTCGCGAATTCTCAGCTCGGATTGACGTCTTGCTTCGGCAAAACGGGATGCGTCTCCTTCAGTCCTGTACCGCTGTTCGACTTGATCCCACGCCTGTTTGAGCTGATACGAGCGCGGGCCGTTGGCGTGCGGCTTCTTCGGGTTTCGAAGAGCGAAGTATGCGGACGCGCCGAGAGCCACGAGCCCGATCAAAGGTGGAACAAACCCCAGCCCGAGGAGAATAGCCGCCGCAATGCCACCAACGGTCGACAATAAAAACTGTCCAGCAGAACTATCAAGCGAGCCCTTGTTCTGAGCGCTCGGCACGCTCTGAACCGTCGGCATTGCCGAAGACAATGCTGGCGCGCTTCCCGGATCGGTCACCCCGCGTATCGCGTTGATGAGTTGACCCAGGTTCGGGGGAGTTGTCGTATTGATGATCAGCGGGGATGGAAATGCAACAAAACCGGGAATGGCCTTTTCGAGCCTGCACCAAGGGCAATCCGGTGCGGACGAGAAGTAGTAGTGCCCCGCCGTCGCAGTGCACTTAACTAGCTGCGACTCCGCTTGCTGCAAGAGTGATATCCAATCGGCGGGCTTAGGACGCCCACCGCTCGCTCCACTTGGACCAAAGCAGGCCTCAAAAGCGCTGGCCATCTCTCTTGGCACATAGGCAAGCGTCGGAGCAAAGGGTGGCGGTTCGGTTTGGGTGCGCGAGGTGTCCACCGAATACGCAAAGCGATACTCGGCGATCGCCCGCTCCTCGGGCATATCGCCTCGACCGCGGTATCGCCCCGCGAATGGATGGCGGCCCAAAAACAGCAAGCTGAAGATTGCAACGCCCAATCCAAATGCGTCGTGGTTCGGCGTTCGAAGAATATTCTCGAGCGACCTGCCTTGCAGTTCTGGCGGCGTATAATCAGGCACCCCGACTGCGCAGTAGAACGTTTTGCCATCCTTGGAAAACTGAAAAGAATCGCAATCAATCAGGGTCGCCGTGGCGTCGGCTCCAACCAAGATGCCGGAGTGATTCAGATCCCCTATGACGCAGCCGGTGGCATGCACGGCGGCAACTGCTTTTGCAATATTCAAAGAGGTTCGAAGCAACAGCCTATAGTCTGCGTTCGGAAATTCATTCCGCCGGCTCGCCGGAGAGTACAGCTCATGAACCGGCTTCTGCTTTCCAATGCGCCGCATTGTGAAGCCGGCAAATGTACCGGCTCCTTCATACAATGGTGCAATAGGGAATGCCGCGTTGGACACCTTTGCCTGCAACCCGCTGGCGACCATAGCCGGAATCTTTTGCTGCCGCTCCCGGGCTTTATCAGGATGGTAGATCTTCGCGACGAGATCTGGCTGGCCGACGATCTCGAAGACAGCCCCTTCCCCGCCGCGCCCCAACAGCTTGCCGAGTTGGACCGCCTTCCCCTGCTGATCAAAGATGCTCTTGAGACGCGACATGGCGGATTCGACGTATGAGCAACAGGGTTTTGTCATCATCAGTCCTGTCGCACACCGACGGACTGCTCAAATAGCTGCATAAGTGCCGCGACAGCTTGCGGTTTTTCGCAATCCCGTCGGACCTGAAGCCGGAAAACATCTGGTTGAAGAACGGAGGGAATGCGCTGCGCGTCGCAAAATTCAGAACGAGATGCTCGATGCCGTCGGTAAACACGGCCAGCTCGGATACACCACCTTCAATCTCATTCAACTGAAACGAAGGCTCAGGATCGTCCGTTACAAAGTAGGTGGTCGATGCATATTCTCCATGTGACGGCCAGCTACCAACAGCCCAATCTTCCGAATTGATCGTGCGATAGACGGCGGCCCCGTCGCCGACATGCAGAATTTTTGATCTTTCATCGCCGATAATGCAGCCGACTAACGTCGCTGCAAAGTCGCGCGGCGTAAGCTCCGCAGACCTTGAGCTGATCTCAATCCGTCCGCGCATGTCGTCGAGCCAGTCGCTTGCAATCTCCCGCGAAAGGCCAGCTAACGTTCCTCCGCTCTGAAGATAGCTCCTCGCGCTTCGGCAAAAGGCACGGACGATGATGCGAGACCCTATAGCGGATTTCTGGGCGGATCCCGCGCCATCAGAGCAGACCGCGACGAGCGCGGACTCATTCTTGCCTTCAACAAATATACACGCGCCCGCGTCGTCGCAGCCCCGGTTAACTCGAAGATGCGACGTACCGGTTGCGCTCGCTGAAACCCATTCCCAAGCGGGTCTGGTCATCCCGCCGTGGCCCACCCATCAGGAGCCGTGGGATTCTGAAGCGGCACTTGATCCCCTGGATTCGACTTCGAGACGGATGAAAGCGAGGCAGAAAGCCACTGGAAGAATTCCTTGAACTGAAGTCCTTTCAGCTTCAAAGGCTCGCGAACCGCAATCGTACGCAAAGTACCGAAGTCGGCACCCTCTACGCCCACGGCATAGAACATGAAGGATTTCGCCGCCTCTCCTTCGTGGACGAGTTGGGTGGCGCGACTTACGGAATCTGTCGGGGTGCCATCGGTGATCAAGAACAACCAAGGGCGATAGTGCTTGATGCCGGCCGACCGGTATGTAGCCTTCCTGTCGCGCAGCATGTCGAGCGCTCGCTCGATAGCTTCTCCCATTGGAGTGGCGCCTGCACTTTCGATCCGCGGCGGATAAAAATTATGAACGGTCGCGAAATCGGATTGAACTTGAACGGGCCCGAAGGTGATGACCGCCACCTCAACTCTCTTGGCGGCCAGACTATCCGTGGACAGTTCGTCGCGAAATGCCTGCAGACCGTCGTTGAGTTGCTGGATGGGAGCACCGCTCATCGAACCAGAATTGTCGAGAACGAGAATAACAGGGCACCGATTTTCAGGATTCTCTACGAATTCCGCTGCACTGAACGGCTGTTGCGCAAAATCGGCTTCTGACATACCAGGCCCCCTAAAGAATTCAACAAAACAAGGGATTTCTATACAATGGGCCGGGCTTTACAACTAAAAGAAGTATCCGACCCCATCGTTTTCGACTAAATGAGGATGCCGCATTTGAGCGACCGCCATCGAGCTTTGTCAGCTCGCGTCTAAAGCTTTCGCCATTTATCCCTTCCAGGACCAATGTCACGCACCCGCTCGACGTGAATCGTTGCGTTGGGATCCAAGGCCTTGGCTTTGTCTATGGCCTCAGCTTGAGTGTTAGTTGTTGCGCTCGCCCGATCCGCGTTTGGCCGCAACACGTTGTAGCGACCGTCCTCACGCTGTTCGATAAAGAATTCATTCTTGGCCATGTTTTCCCTCAGAATCGGCAATAGTTTGTGTCAGCAGTGGGCACACAGATAAGCGGCCGTCGTTGAACTACAAGCCGCCCGCACAGGTAGTACTCCAATTTTTAATGGCTGCCAGCCCTTCCAAGGTTGGACGACGAAGGGAGGATGCAGAATCTTGAAACGTTGTCAGCCAGCACCGGCGCCGACGGCCTCTTGCAGTCGTCGAGCTGGGACCGCGAACGGCAAAGGCGATGCTCCCGTTGCGGATCGGCCGCCGTCCAATGTCGTCAATTCGATCAAGAGCGGCAATCGTCCGCACCTGATGTAGAAGTCCGTCAAAAATACTCGAGCCGCTTATCGATGCCTTCCGCAAAACAAGGTGCTGCTGGTACTCGACCCGTTCTGCGGATCGGGCTCAACGCCGGTCGCCGCAAGCGCCAGGGGTGGCTACGTGGACCGTGAGGCGGAGAGCCGGCACTTCGACACCGGCCAGCTTCGGCTGCACTCGTGAGTTTCGGGGGGCGATAACTTCCGGTCAGGATGCACAGCGCTGGGCGTCTGGCCCCGCGCGGTGTGGAAGTGTACGGCCCGTACTCAAATGCGGCCGTCACCGACGTCGATCGGCCTAGGCAGCGTTTAGATGTGGGTTGTAGCGCCCCGGTCGCGCAATCTCGCTTGCAGTCCCTGAAAAGGCCGCTTAACGTTCCGGATCATTTTTCGAGCATCAATTATGTTGCGCCTTGTTTCCATACTCATAGCCACATTGATCGGCGGTGCAGCCATGGCAGGAACGGATTCACCCCCTCCATCATCTCCGGGACCGACGACCAAACAGCACGACTCGGGTCCAAAACCGCAGAAGGCTCCCTCGCCCAAACAGCAATCCAGGGCGACTCCGTTGCCTGGAAAGCCTGGCTCGCCGACGACCACACGAGTGCCGCTGAAGGACGAGTAGCGATGTCGATCCGTCGCTCTCGCGCGCTACTCGCCTTATGCGCCGCGCTGCTCGTTGCCTCCTGTGCGGCTGTCGATCAGTTCGGCTCTCGAATCGACGACGCCAACAAGAACTCCCAAGATGCGCTGAATACGGAAACCCTGCTGAACATTCTGCGTGCCAGCCGCATGCAGCCTCTCAATTTCGTTGCCATCACTCAGATCACCGGCGGTCAATCCGAGTCGCTCAATACCGGACTTCCAACCATCACCATCGGTCCGGAACAAACCGTCGCCCAGCATCAGTTCCAGGTGTCAAATTCGGTGACGAGCGGCGTCAGCAGCGGCTTCCAGTCCAATCCCCTGGTGTCGACGGCCTTTCAGACGGCAATGCTCTCGCCGATCACGCCTCGCGAAGCTGCCCTGCTGTTGGCCGCCCATCCCCGCGAACCCGTATTCAACGCGATCCTCCGCCAAATCACGTTTCGTCAAACGGCTTCCGGGCGCGTGTACACGTTCACTGGCGATACGATTAACGACACCGCTGACGATTGCCAGGCGCAGTACGACCAGGCACCGCCCGAGAAACTTATCAACCTGGCCAGATCCTGCAACTATACGCTTTTCGTCAACTACCTCGCCGTGTTCGTACTGGCTGGACTGTCGGTGGAACTGCTTCCCGCACCACCGTCAAAGGCCGGCAAATCGGGGGGCAGCGGCTCCGGCGGCGGTGGGTCCGCCGACACCGGTTCAGACAAGAGCGCTCAATCCGTTGTGGGCCATATCTGCTTTAATCCGAGCCAGGCATCGGAGAACGTTCCCCAGCCAAGATGCGGCACCCTGAAGGCCGCCAAGGGGCAGCAACCGCCTCTCGTATTCCTCCCGGGATTTGGCGATGTAGAAGTTGAGTTCGGATTTCGGTCACCTATCGGTGCATTCAATCACTTCGGCGACCTCCTCCGTCAGCCGAAGTACAACATTGCCAACTATCACACGAAGGAATCGACGCTCGTCATTCAACCGGGTGAGCCATATCTCAACATTACATATGGCGCCGGCAGAGGCTGCTTCTCGGGCGTCGCCTATGGCGGCGGCTTTTATTGCGTGCCTGCAGATTCGGCGCACACTGCGATGCTGTTTGATATCCTGATTCAGCTCCGCAATATGAGCATCCAGACGACCGATCTCAATTCAGCCTTTACGGTCAGGCTCACGAACTGAAAATCGTCGGCGTATTTTAAGCTGCGCCGCTTTCCTCACCGAAGATAACGAGACAATGACCACATCAGCTACCGCAACAGTCAAGCCCGATGTCCTCGAACAGGCACTTGCAGATTTTAAGCGAAGCGTAGAGATCACCCGCGACGTCCGCTTCCAGGCGAATCTTCGATTGTCGGACCGACAGAGAGGATCGTCGTACATCGTCTCGCTTCTGTCGCTGTATGTCATCGTTCTCTCGATCATCCCGAACATCGTTGAGCTCAAGCAATTCCAGAGCCAAATTTTGCTAGGCTGCTCCATATTTCTGTCAGTCTTCGTGATCTTCACGAGCTTGATCGACGGCGCACAGAATTTCTTCCACCAGGGGGAATTGCTTCATCAATGCGCCCGGAAAATCGCGACAGTACACCACGCGTTAAAGAATATCGACATCGCGGCAGATCCAACCGCGGCAAAAGGCCAGCTGGAGGCGCTCCAGAAGCGATACCAGGAAGCGCTCGACGAGTGCCCGATCAATCATGAGAACCTCGACTACTACAAAGAAGTGGCATCGAAACCTCACCTGTTCCCGAAGCAATACGCCACGAGGATTCCTCGTGCTCTAGTCTCCGGCGGTTACCGCGTTCTCTACCTCGCTCTCGGCAAGCTTTGGATGATGCCGCATTTGTTGGCCGTTCTCTCCATCTCGGCGGTCGTCTATTTCTCGATATTTTGTGATCCTCACCCGATCGGGAAGTAGTCTGGTTCAACAGCTGTCTCGTTACACAGCAGCCCGCAAGCTACGAAACATGGGCGCAACTTGGTCTGAAGTGGTGGGCCAGCAGCGATGTCACACCGCGCGCGGTCTGACCTGAAAGCGGAGGATATGATGATGAAGCGCATTATTGTCTGCTGTGATGGCACCTGGAATGCGGACGACACCCAGACCGACGACACGAACGTCGCGATTCTCGCGCGATCGATCCACGGCTCCCAGCAGACCGGTGGCACGCTGCAGATCGTCCTGTATTTGCGGGGGGTAGGAACGACAGGCCTAAAGCTCGAGAGCTGGATCGAAGGCGCCACCGGTGTCGGCGTCGATGACAACATCCGCTCCGCCTATCAATTCATCGCGCAGAACTATCTGCCTGGCGACGAGATCTATCTTTTCGGGTTCTCGCGCGGCGCGTTCACCGCCCGCAGCCTTGCGGGCCTGATCACAGCTTGCGGCATTTTATTTCGCCAGTCGTTGGGCGCGCTGCCCGATGCCTGGAAATACTACCGCAGCCCTAAACCTCACTCGCCTAAGGCCTTCGCCGACGCATACAGGGTGAAATGTCACCTGGAGCCCAGCATCACCTTCCTCGGAGTCTGGGACACTGTGGGAAGCCTTGGCATACCGGGCAGCCTTCTGGCAGCCAGCAACAAGGAGAAGTTCGCGTTTCACGATACGACCCCGTCGCCGTTCGTGAAGCACGCCGTGCATGCTCTCGCCATCGATGAACACAGGCACGACTTTACGCCCACGTTCTGGACCGGCGACGTCCCCACAGGCGCCACGATTCAACAGGTCTGGTTTGCGGGTGCTCACTCCGACGTCGGCGGCGGCTACAACACCCGAACCCTTGCCGACATCCCGCTGGTTTGGATGGCCAAGCAGGCCGAAGGGATTGGCCTTGCCCTGGACTGGACCTGCCTTCCCGACCCCACCATGCTCGACCCCACAGCGCCCTCACATGATTCCTCTTCGGGTTTGTTCGCACTGGACCGTTACCATCCGACCATCCGCGATGTCGGAATGAAGAAGTGCCCGGTCAAGTTCAACGAAAGCCTCTATTGCGCTCTCGATGAAAACGGCAAACCGACCACCACCATCAATGAGGGCGTCCACCGCAGCGTTCTGGCCCGCTACTCGGGCTCCGCACAGATCTGTTCGGACGACGCCAAAGGCATTTGCGGTCAGGGGCCGTATAGGCCGGAAAATCTGGCGCCCTTGTTCAACGGCGGCACGTTCACCGGTCTGCCGATTGTCGACTGAATCTGGGATGAGAGCCTCGTTGCCGGTAGGCCTGCCGAGCGGCCATCAGTCATGGTGAGCTACGCCTGTATTGTCGTTGACCGTCTGACAATCCGGCCTGGACGTCTTGTCGGCCCGCGAAATCGCAGCGACGAGGATCATTGACGAGCATGTTGATGCCGACGGTTGCTGGTCAGCGAGCGCTCCTGCCGCGCACGCAATTGCACCCAGAAATGGAAATGGGTGCAACCCATGCGGCGGTCCGAGCGGCAGATTTTGGTGTCGACGTTTGATTGGCTGAGGAGATACCCTGGAAGCCTATACGCTCGGTGGGCATCGCGAGCTGGCGCTCTGCGCCGCACGCCAAACAGCGCAAGCAAGCTTTGATCCGACGAACCAGATTGCGAACAACGCGGACGGTCCGCGCACCGGGCTCGAAAACCTCGCAACTCGCGCGACAAGTTCCCGCTCAGCCGGGCGATGCCTCAGCCTCAGCTAGCCCGACCCTCGTCAAAACCAGCACTCCGAGCGCTGTAATCGAAAGACATCCTTCCGGCTCACCGGAAAATCGATCGAATTGAGGGAGTCCCGTTTCATGGTCGACGCGAATATGATTGTTCAGCAGGGCCAAGCGCTCCAATTTTTGGAGCGATGCCGCGTGAAGTTGCCAGCGTTCAATGAGTTCTGGCGGCGATCCAATCACCGGCCGCTCGGGAGCGAGCTTCTGGTATTTTTGATACCCTTCGCGATGAGATTTCGGATCGTTACGCGTATTGTATGACTCCAGTAGCAGCATGTCACCGTTGTCGAGTTCACCGATTAGGACGAGAATACGTTTTGCCTTCAGTTTTTCAGCGTCATCATCCGCGATACCTGTGGCTACGGCTCGAGCGAGATAGCGCCTCCGATCATCGCTCAAAGCGCGGACAGCTTGATAGGCGCCATCTTCGATTAGATCGATATTCTCAGGTTCCTTCACTTTGTCCGCTGAAACCTTCATCTCCTCCAATTGTCTTCCCAAGAGCTCCAGATATCTTTCGACCCGCTCAATTCGCTGATTTGGGATCAGGTCGCTGATAATTTCGCAGAGAGCCTGGCCGAAGATTGGAACGTTGGACATGACTGAACGGACAACGGCTGCTGTTCGGTCTCCTCCTCCTGCACCGAGCGTAGGAAAGCGCCGATTGTTTTTGTCTTGGTCGGTCATAACTCAGCCTGAATATCAACGAGAGCCCATGGTCCCGATCGCGCAAGGGCAGACCGCGATTGCCGATTGCACTGCGGCACAAGGAAGTCTTTCATCCCACGTCGGATTGCGCCATCCCCCTGCGACACCTTCGTCGGACGATGCCCAGATAGTTTTCTGAACGAACGGCGCCCATGCGAGCGCGTACAGCTTCAAAACTCCGACATGCGCAACACTTAAGGGTTTTCCCGTGAACTCGGCTAGCCTGGCGGCGCCTGGCGATATCCCGTGCAGTCCCACCGAGCCCAGAATAGTCCGCCCGCCGTCAGGAATTACCGTCTGATCACTGTCAAGCCGGTATGCCGGTCAAGTGCGCGTACCGGGAAGAAGGAGACCATCGCAAATCGCAAAGGATGTTCCGGCAGGGATAGAAGAGCGCCGAGGTGCTCCGACCGCGGGGCCTTTCACTTGGGTCGTCGGACACAAATTGGAATACGAAAGGCCCCCGACGGGCATGCCGGAGGCCTTCCTGGAGGTCAAGTTGAGATCAATAGAGCCGCTCGGTCTCCTTTCGCTGGTTGATACAGACTACCAATTGCGCTGAGCGCGGAGCAGAAGCGTGAGGCTGTTCTGATCCTTGAGCTCATATACAGTCCCGGGCTTTGCGATACCTGGCTGCGCTGGCAACGTGACCGTACTTCCGCTCGCATACTTCTGGTCGAGCATCGCATAAGCGAGGTCAGCCGAGAACGTCAGGTTCTTGACCGGAGTCCAGCCAGTCGTCAGGCCGACAACCGCATAGTTGAAGTCTGGATTACAGCCGGCGACGCCGCTCGACAGTGCAAGCGTTGTGGCGAACGCGCTGCAGATATAGCCTTTGGCTGTGTTATTATATCTCACAGCGGCCCACGCACCGTAAGCGCTGGTGGCCCAGTGCGGATCCCAGTTGTGGGTGTAGCCGCCGCGGAAGCCGTAGGTCGTGGTCAACTCCTGCCCCGAACCCGCGACGAACACAGCATCAGAAAGGCCACCAAGTCCGACGCTCTGGTAAGCGCCCGCGAGGCCCGTACCCCCGTACATCGCGAAAGTGGTCGTCACATAATCCTGGAAGTTGTAACGGCTCGCGCCGTTCGTATAAACGCCCGTCAAGTTGACTGTGTCACCCGGGCCGGTCGGGATATTCTTGATCGACAATGCCAGCTGGCCAGCCCAGCCCCACTTGTCCGCCGGATGACCGGTCGTTTCATCGGCGCCGTAGTAGGCGGCATGATTGTCGTGCGCAGCGATCGCCGCCTGGAAGAGGCCCCAAGCCTGGTCAACGCGCAACATAGCAACCAGATCAGGAGCGGCTGCACCGCCGATATCGTTGCCACCATACGCACCGGTCGCGAGCCCTGCGGCCGTCGCCGCACTCACGTTCCAGATATTGGTCGTGTCGTGCTGGACTTGATCCTGCGCCGAGAAGGAGACTGAGATGCCTTGACCGAAGTCCGCGGTGTAGCTGAACTGGTTGACAGGATCCCAGCCGCCGCCGCCAGGAAGACCGTCGAAATTGTTACCCGGATAATTCGCCCAAGGAGTGGAGAATTGCGACTGCGCCTTACCCAATGTGAAGCCAGCGAACTGAATGAACGCATAGTAAACACCAAGCGTGCCACCGGCGACGGTCGCTCCACTATAAGCCGTCGAAGCATTTGAGGCCGTTGTACCGGCACCGGCATAGCCACCCGAATTCCAGGTGAACACGCCATCAAAGAACGTACGGACCACGCCATACTGTGTCTCAGTGCGCGTATCGATGGTCAGGTCTTCACGTGAGCCTGTGCTATAGTAGTTGCGGAGCCGATTTTGCGCGCCGGCCACCCCGCTATTGGCCGTGTCATAAAGACCGTTCGTGGCCAGCCCCGCTTGGACACGCAGGTAGCCGCCGAGCTTGATACAGGTATCCGTGCCAGGAATGTAGTAGAAGCCGGCTCCATATAGGGAGCAGGTCTTCACGTACTCGACCGCTTTGGCCTTCACGGGAAGATCGGCGGCCTGCGCGCCAACGCCGGCGAACATGGCCGCGGAACAGAGCACAAGTCTCTTCGTCAACTTCATCGATGAACCTCCAAGTTGGAAACATGGGTCCCGTCCCCCGGCGATCCGCCGCTGCTCTTGCAGCTCGACGGGTGGTCTTTGACGGAACGACTCGAGGCCCCCCTCGATGTCTGGCAAAAACGTTACTCAGTTACCGAAGTCGAGGTTTGGCAAACTCGGCCCTCGCAACTTCCAAATTCTGCGCGTGAGTGGGTGGTTTCGCAGCTTTTGTGCAACTAGGCCGTCAGCCTTAGTCTTACGCTCGGGTCGACGATGGTTGTCGGCTGGCTGCCTAATCCACATGGCTGAACCGTTGCTTCAAACAGCGACTGTCTCGGATGGCATCCCCAGCCCGCGGAGCAAATAGGTCCGAGGTGAAGCTAGTGAGGCAAAGCCGATGAGGTCGATGCACGTCGCATTCGCGAGGGCAAGCCTTGCGCATCCTCGATTTGAATGCCTTGGCGTCCGCCAGCTGGCTGCGCGCCTAGCGCGCGCAACCATTTTTCGGTATGAGCTGATCTTGTCAGCGAAACGCTGTCGTGGACAGCTCGCAACAATCCGCAAGCGACATATGGAATTCGCCTTCAGGCGAAGGCCGATTCTTTCGAGAGCTCGTCGAGCACCTGCTTTGTCGCTGCGTGCGCCAATTCGACAATCTCATCGATTTCAGCTTCGGATACGATTAGAGGCGGGGCGAAACCAAGGATGTCCCCGTGCGGCATCGCGCGAGCAATAAGGCCCCGATCCCGGGCAGCTTTCGAGATGCGGGCGCCCACTTTGAGCTGCGTATCAAATCGGCGTTTCGTGTGGCGATCTGCAACAAACTCGATCGCAGCGAGCAAGCCCACGCCTCGCACTTCCCCGACGATCTCCACCTGCTCGAACCGCTCCTTAAGCCGCTTCTGGAAATGCGAGCCCACGGTTCGGGCGCGGTCGCTGAGTCGTTCCTTCTCGACAATATCCAGGACCGCATTTGCGGCAGCGGCCGCAATAGGATGCCCCGAATAGGTGTAACCGTGCGAAAACGCCCCGACCCGATCTGCGGCTTCCTCCATGACCGCGTAAACCCTTTCGCCAACAATGGCTGCGGAAAGCGGCACGTAGCCGGAGGTCAGACCTTTGGCGACGGTCACCAGGTCAGGCTCGATCTCGTAAAGCGTGCTGCCGAAGTCCGCTCCGGTTCGGCCAAATCCACAAATCACCTCATCGGCGATTAGAAGCACGTCGTAGCGGCGAAGCACCGCCTGAATGTCAGGCCAGTATCCCACCGGCGGCGGCGTGATACCGCCCGTTCCCAGCACCGGCTCAGCAATGAAGGCGCCAACGGTTTCGGGCCCTTCTCTTAGGATCAGCTCTTCAAGTTCGGCCGCACGGCGGCGAGAAAAGGCGTCCTCCGTTTCGCCCGGTTCGGCGCCCCAATAGTGGTGCGGCGCGCCCGTGTGCAAGATGCCCGGAAAGGGAAGGTCCATATGATCATGGTAGAAGGACATTCCAGTCATCGAGCCAGAAACGACTGAGCATCCATGGTAACCGCGCTCACGCGAGATGATCTTTTTCTTGTTCGGCTTGCCACGCAGGTTGTTGTAGTACCAAACGAGCTTGGCTTGGGTTTCATTGGCATCCGATCCGGACAGCCCGAAGAACACCTTGCTTGGCTTGCCCGGCGCCATTCGGACGAGGCGATCAGACAGGGTCGCCAGCTCTTCAGTCGTGTGGGCGGCATATGTGTGGTAGTATGCCAACTTGTAGGCTTGCCGCGCGATGGCCTCGGCCACTTCGGTCCGACCGTACCCGATATTGACGCAATAGAGGCCAGCAAAGCCATCGATGTAGCTGCGTCCCTCTGCGTCCTGGATGCGAATGCCTTGGCCGCCCGTGACGATCGTAGGATCGCCGATCTCACCTCGGGCGAATTCCTTGAGCTGGGTGAAGGGATGCAAGACACTCGAGCGATCTCGCTCAGCGATGGTTTTTATGTCGATCATTCTTTTCTCCTAGGCTACCAAATCGCCGAAGCAGACGTATTTGAGTTCCATGTATTCCGCTAAGCCGTGTCGTGAACCCTCGCGGCCGAGTCCGGATTGCTTCCATCCCCCAAATGGAATTGGCGGCCCCGTGAACGAGGCAGTATTGACGCCGAGCATGCCGCACTCGATTTGCTCAGAAAGGCGGAGCGCTCGACGCAGACTGTCCGTGTAGACATAGCCGGCCAGTCCCATTTCGTTGGCATTGGCACGGGCAACAACCTCTTCTTCAGACTCGAACGGAAGTACGGCAGCTACCGGCCCAAACGTTTCCTCACGCGCAATGAGCATGTCTTCAGTGACATCGCTTAACAGCGTCGGAGGAACAAAGTTCGGCCCCAAACTGGCGCCTTGGTGAGTGCAAAAGACGCGCGCCCCCTTTTTCACCGCGTCGTCGACCTGACTCCTACACTTGTTCGCGCCCGACAATCTGGTCATCGGCCCGATGTCCGTCGCAGGGTCTAGACCGTGACCGACCTTCAGTTGCGCCATGGCCGCGGCAAATGCCTCGACGAAGGCCTTGTAGATACCTGCTTGAACATAGATGCGGTTAGCGGCCAAGCAGTCCTGACCCGATGTCGCAAACTTTGCGACCATCGCTCCCTCGACAGCCTTCTCAAGATCAACGTCATCAAAGATGATGAAAGGGGCATGCCCTCCAAGCTCGAGCGACACCTTCTTGACCGTGTCGGCTGCCCCCTCAAGAAGCAAGCGACCGACCTCAGTAGAACCGGTGAACGAAAGGGCACGTATCCTAGTATCGCGCAACAGCGGCGCGGAAAGCTCGATCGAATTGCCAACCACGACTTGAAACACACCGTGTGGGACCCCGGCTTCTTCGGCCAACCTGGCCACAGCAAGAGCAGAGAGCGGCGTCTCGGGTGCAGGCTTGGCAATCATCGGGCAGCCGGCCGCAAGGGCTGCCCCCGCCTTTCGCGTCATCATGGCAACAGGGAAGTTCCATGGAGTGATCGCCGCCGCCACACCGATTGGCTGCATCCGCACCTGAAGCAGACTCCCAAGCTTGTGGCTGGGAATTGTCTCCCCGTATGCGCGCTCGCCCTCCGCGGCGAACCAATCCAGAAATCCAGCACCGTATGCAATTTCCTGGCGAGCCTCTTCGAGTGGCTTGCCCTGCTCGCTCGTCACCAGAATGGCGAGTTCTTCCGAATGGTCGAGCATCAATGATGCCCAAGACCTGAGGATCGCCCCTCGTCTTGCCGGCAACAATTCTCGCCAAGGGGCAAACGATCGATCAGCTGCCGCAATCGCACGATCCATATCGGCAGCAGAGCAACGAGCCACGTCCGCGATCTCTTCCCCGGTCGCGGGATCGATCACGACGTCTCTTTGGTCACCCCCAATCCAGCGTCCGTCGATCAACGCCGCTCCCGCCACAAAGTCGCGACGACGTAAATTTTCCAAGTGACTGGCAACAAGACCGACCAAATGAGGGCTCTTGTGCCGGATCGTCTGAAAGGCCATTCGAAGTCCGAAGCGTTCATTTTGTTGGAGTTTTCTGTGCATTCAGGATACTGGTGACGCAAAAGACATTTGCGTCGCATTTCCTGCCGCTCGGATGATTTCCTGCATCGCACAGGCATTTTGCGGCGAAATTCACCTGAAGGCTGGAGACGACTATGCAGTACGATCGGATAGACGCTCGAATCCTCGAGATCGTGCAAAAGAACAATCGTTTGACTTCCGAGGTGATCGGCGAAATGGCGGGCCTTTCGGCGACCGCATGTCAGCGACGACTGAAGAGGCTCCGTTCAGAAGGAATCATCGAGGCCGATGTCTCGATCGTTTCCGCGAAGGCGGTCGGAAGACCTATTCAAATGCTCGTACTTGTGAACCTGGAGCGGGAGCGTTCAGATATCATTGATCGGTTCAAGAAGGCGATCAAGTCATCCATTGACGTCGTCAATGGATTCTATGTCACCGGCGATGCCGACTTTGTCTTGTACATCACCGCGCGCACCATGGAGGAATATGAGCAGTTCACCCGGCGCTTCTTCTATGAGAACCCGGACATAAAAGGCTTCAAAACGATGGTTATCATGGATCGCGTCAAAGCGGGCTTTGCTGTTCCAATCGAGGCTCCGCCAGAAGATTGATGTGACAGTCCTCTCTCGCGGATAAGCGCTTTTCATCGCCGTGCAGCTGTCGGGACAAACCGCAGATCATCTATGCGCAAGTAGCAATTCACGTCACGTTGACTGCGCCTCGTTACGAGCCGCCGAGAACGATGATCATCGCATTTCCACCTCCGGCTGCCCGACATGCGCGGTCAGCGTGGATGGCGCAAGGGATGCTGGGCATCAAGGTTCTGCTGCTGCATGGCCTTCAGCCTATCGAAGAACTCAAGCACGGTCTCGATGAACTTGGGGTCATCGAAGATGTCCGGGTTAGTGTCGCCCAGCGCCCTGGCGATGATCCACCGCGAGGTGTTGATGGCCTGGCCGGCCTCGAAACGCTGCACGGTCCTGATGGTCACGAATGCGTTGGTGACCAGTGCCTCCCGCGACAGATGCCCGCTTCGCGGACGCAGCGGGCTGAGAAGCCGAGCATCTCGGGGGCAAGCCGAGCTGAGTAAGGACACGAAGCCATGAACACGCTCCTCGACCGGATTATCGATGAGCACGGGCTGATTATCTGCGGCCTGCCTGAACTAACTCCGAGCGATAACACCTCGCGAGGCCTCGAGTCGCGCGACTTGAAAGTTGCAGTTGTGTCGGGACCTTGCCCGGTAACGCACTTGCCATCACGATCGGGACGATCAGGTGATGACCGGGAGGATGCCCGGTCCGAAACACCGCATGGCTTGCCGCAAGGGTGGCCCCTGGCACGTTTGTACCTGGTCGGTCCGGTACAGGACGCATGCCGGCTGGGGACTCTTCAGGAAATTTCCGTGTCCACACGCGTAACGCGAGCCGCCTGGGTGAAACATTCCGCCAGAACGACAGGTGGATGTCTGACGTATCTACACTGAGACATTACACCGCTCGCGCATGGGAGTTGACGGCAAGTTACGGAAGTTGCCACCTACGAATAAGGAGCGCTTTTCCTGTCGACGCGACGCCAAACGGTCATTGAGTTGGTGCTGCAACACTGGCCCTGCTGTTGCGAAATCCGGGCGCATCATCGGTGAGGCCGAGCTGCTCCCCTCATGCCTTCTGTCCTCTGCCCGTCGCGCGCCATCCCTCATTCCATCGAACAGGAGGCGGGGACGGCGGCCTTCCAGCCCGGGCGGGCAGATAACTGGATCAAGCCACGCAGGGCATGATCTCGCGAGCACCGCTGCCCAGGCTGAAAAAGAGAGCAGCCCGTGCCAAGTGCCTTCTGTCCGGAAGAAGACCTTTGACCATCAGGGACCCGCCAGTGCGTTGCAAATGCGACAATTACCTGGGAAATTTCGCAGCAGTCCTCTCTGGCCCAATTCATGCACGTGAGTGACGCAGGTCAATACAATGTCGTCAGGAGCGCCGCAGCGCCTTGAGCCTTCTCGCTGAAACCGTATCTCTTCCCGGCGCGCTGTCGATGCGGTCCTTCTTCGCATCTATCGTCCTGATGCGAACAGAATCTGCCAGATGCCGCGGAGCGGATACCCCCTCATTGAACGCTCCGCTACGACGATCGCCAGGTTCACGTCCTGCTGCGTCAAAGGGAAGGCGCCACGGCCAGGCTGCGCCATCATCGCAATCTTGCGAGGCGACCCACGATAGCTGGGCGATGGACTTCGCACCTGGCAAGCCAGCGATTGCAGTGTTTTGCAGCAAACCGGCGGCTCGGTTGCCGGTGATCCGCGGGACCGCTCCTCGGTTTCATGTCTGCGTCAACCCTCGATTTTTCCCGCCATCCGATCGTCGAAGGTAAGGACAGCGAGGTACGTGGAGGCCGCCATTGGGCAGACACAACCTGGACGGATCGAATGCCTGCTTCCGGAAAGCACACAGATAGGCGCTCAGACAAGACACCCGAGAGACGTGGAGCTCATGATGATTGAGACGGTTACGGGGGCGATCCCGGTCGAAAGCCTCGGGCGCACCCTGATGCATGAGCATCTGTTCATCGCCTTTCCAGGCGCTTGGTTCGATCCGCTCGCCAGGTTCAGCCGCGCAGAATTGATCGCAGAGGCGGTCCGGCGGCTGGCGCAACTGCGTGCGGAACATAAGGTGCGCACCTTTGTCGACCCCTGCCCGATCGAACTCGGACGCGACGTCACCCTCATGAAGGAGGTTTCGGAAAAGGCTGGCATACAGATCATTTGCACCACCGGATTCTACTACGAGGAAAGGGGGCTGCCGGTCTACTGGCGCTGCCGTACCGAAGATGAAATCGCGGAGTTATACATCCGCGAAATCACCCACGGGATCGGCGACACCGGGGTGAAGGCGGGGGCACTCAAAGTCTCAACGAGCGCGCAGGCTGTCACCGATCAGGAGAAGAAATTTCTCGCCGCAGCCTGTATCGCCCAGAAGGCGACGGGCGTGCCCATTATTACCCACACGACAAATGGCTGCGCCGGGCCGGAGCAGCAGCAGCTGTTCGCCGGCGGCGGCGTTGCCGCCCATCGATGCCTTATCGGCCATTGCTGCGCCAACGCTGATCATGCTTATCATCGGCGGATCGTGGATGGTGGCTCCTACATCGGGTTCGATCAGATCGGGATGGACTACGTCCAGCGTGACAACGTTCGCGCCGACAACTTGGCGAAGCTCGTGCGCGATGGTTTTCGGGCGCAGATCATGATGAGTATGGATCGCCTCTGCGGCTACCTGGGCAAGTCGGTTGTGCGCCAACTGACCTCCGAGGAAATCGCGAAGATCGAACAATTGAAGTCACGGAGGCTCTGGCAGGAGCACACCTACATGTTCACCGATTTCATCCCGATGCTGCGCGCCCGCGGCGTGCAGGAATCCGACATCGTCTCAATCCTCGAGGACAATCCTCGACGCTTCTTTGCCGGTGCGGTTCTGCCGGCAAACGCGGCAAACTAGAGCGCACGCGGCACTTCATCGGGCAAGGGACGGACGCGTTTGCGTCGGAAGCCCTCATCTACGCGGAGCGCCGTCCGACGAACGATGACAGTGCGACAGAGTTCGCTATTTCAAATCTGCACCGTCCCCGCCGGCGTCCCGATGCCCGGGGCATATAGTCCCAACTGCTTCCTGGGATCGACAATTTAGAAGGGGTTGCATCCAGCACGCAAGCCAATCGGTCTCGATGTCCCCGGCCAAGCGATCAAGCAGTCCCAGATGACAGGCCCGACAGCGATCCCGAGAACAAGATTTTCGGAGAGAGTAGCTGATACGGCGGCTGCCGGGGCACATCGGTCGCCGTAACGTTGCACGCCGAACGGCCCACCGCCGCCCTTGCAACCTACGCTTTTAGGGGCTTGACATCCATATGGCAGAACGCGTCCGCAAGTCCTCCCGTCCGCTGATGGATGCGACCCTGCTGCCCCAATTCCTTTTCGAAGTATCCGCTTACAGCCTCGCGCCGCAGGTCATGAAAACGCAGCTCCCGTCAACCGGCCTCGCCTTCGGCATTGTTCTTGCGCTTCTTTTTCCTGCCCTGGTTTTTCGGCGAAATGTCTTCGATGAATCCAAAGCTGGCGCGGACGCTCATAACCTGCAGTGCCTTCATGTTGCGCATCAGGCTTATGCGGGAAAAGAGCGGCAAGTTGTCGGACATGAGCTGTTTATCCTTATGGGTCACAATTCCAAAGACGACATGGAATTTCTGGTCATCCAGCGGTTGGAGTAACTGTTGCGCCGTTCCCTCGGCCGCCTTTTCCTCAATCCCCGCCTTGAGCCGGTCAACAGATTCCGGATCGAGCTTGAGCAGCTCAATAGCGTTTGTTCCCTGATTGAACAGATGGCTGAGCTGCGCCGATAGCGTCGAAATTTTTACATGATTGAAGATGCAATGGCCGTCCGTAACCGTATAGAGATCGCACGGCTCGATCTGCGTCTGCCCCGGCGCGGCTATATTGCCCTTATCGAGGCACACGATTGCGGGATCGCCCGCGGCAACCGCTTCGTTGTAGGCGCCCTCGCCATCGTGGTTGTAGGGCGGCAGCGCGAGATCAGCGTAGAGCGGGTCGAGATATGTCTTGAGTTTTGCGACATACTCGTTCTCGATCCTGTACCAGTTGCCTTCGCATAGATGGAAAGTTTCAGAACCACCGTTCAGGGTGGTATCGAAGATCAGGCAATTGAAGATCGGAAAGCGTTGATGAGGATTGCCATCTTCATCCGTAAGGCGGAGGGTATGCTTCGTCAGATCGCCGAGGCTAATGTCCCCAGCCGTCTTATTGTTCGATTCAAGATAATCGTAATAGCGGTCGATGAAGACATCATCATAGATCAGGCTCGCGCCAGCGCCGGAAAACGAAGAGAAAACGTTGTCATGGTAATCGACCATGGCCGGAATAGTTAGATAGAGATCACCACTTTTCTCACGCAGCGCCGCCAGAAGTTTGGCATCAAGTTGTTTCACCACAACAGGATCACGAATCGGCGCGATGTTTTGAATGTCCGGAAATGTAATCTTGAAAGCGTCGCTTTCATAGAGTTCCTGAAGCTTCTCGCAGAGCTCCGTCAGTCCATCGGAGGTGACTGCTGAACTGATGCGCAAATTACTCGCCCCCGTCGCGTGTTTGAACAATTCTTCGTGCTCGTCTTTCACCTTGCCGGTAAGGCTCTTGAGGATTGCACTGTCGCGGTCGAAGTCGAAATAGGTAAGATCGGAATCAACGGGCACCTGGGTGCGTTGCCGCCGCGCGGCTCCGGGTTCAAGCACATCGGTGCTCTTCAGCTTTTTCGGATCAACGCTGTTGAGCGTGACACGCAAACCGAAATCGTATTCATAGCTCGTATCCTTGAGGTTATGGGCCACATGACCGAAGGAGAGGGCAAAACAGCGATCTCCGACCGTTAGACAAATCAGCGCTCCCTTGCTGACTTGAGTGAGCGGCATGGTCATCCCAAAGTAAGACTTCCACCACGGCTCACGTGGCTCACCGTCGAGTACAAACAGCGTCGCGTTCTCAGGCAGGTGCGCGGCGTCGACACCCTCTTCGAGAACATGATCGTCTTTCAGAGTGTTGGTAGCGTCGAATCCGTCCTTCAGCAGATAAATTGAAAACGATCTGCTCTTACTCACGTCCGCTCCTCCACTGCGAAGCTGAGCCGGACTGTGAACTTGCGGCCATGAACGGCCTGTCAGCTATTAATCTGGCCCTTTTCGATCCCCTCACATTGCAACCTCGGAAAGCGAGGCCAAGACGATGCAATCCACCACAATTGTTAAGAAATGCTCGCGCCCGCAAACAATCTTCCGATTCTCCTTCGTCCAACGCTCTTCCGGGTCGAAGAGCGCCGGTGCCCGCAATATCGGCCAGCAGCGCCGTGCCGTTCTCCTGTCGCCTGACGCGGTCCGGCTCCGGCGTCCCGGAGTGCCAAATTGGGGGGCCGACCCACATGGTGAGGCGCCAGTCGCCGAGCGCCGGATGCTCGAGACCCGCGCGGCTCGGGCGGGCTGGATCGATCGAATTCGAGGCGTCGCTTTCCCGGCGAAAATTTATGATAGATCCGCGCGCATCCGATACGTACCGGCTCTTCCGGCGCCGGCGCGAAATCCATCCGCCAATCGGCCTTACGGCAAAGAGGTGCCGGCATGAGAAGGGCGTCGCCTCCGCGACGGGCCACCACGGGCGCAAGGTATGGATCGACATGCCTCGGTAAGCCGAGCTTCGCAGTGCGATCCCGGATGCCTTCGCGGCGGTGCGGATCGTGACTGCCCAGCAACAGCCGACACCGAGCGGCCTAAAGGCTTTGCCAATTTGCCAATCAGCTGAATGGATAAGACGCATTCCCACTTCTCGTCGCAATGGTTGCAGTTTTAATTCTCCTCTGGTTCCTCGCGCGCGAGAATTCGAACACGTACCCCTGGAGACCCATCAGGCGAGCGGTCCAGATCGGCTCGTTGAGTTGAGGATGGCCGGTGCGCTCCGGCCGGCTTGCTACTCCATCAACCGCGGCAGGCCTGAGGGCTTAAGAATCAGTCGCTAAAAAAGCTGCCGGTCTGGTAAGACCGGCAGCCAAGTCAAGGGAGGAAACGCCCATACGGGCAGCGGCAGCGAGGCTACCGCACGGTACCGCCGATAACTCGGCGGATCTCGACCAAATCAAAGTTCGACAAGCCTTATTCGCAGCTCATGTAATTCAATCGATACTGTACTAGAAGAAGAATCTGCGTACGCGACGTACCGAAGCACTGCTCTGCATATTGCACCTTCGAAAACGTCCCGCACCCAGGTGTTGCCGGGGCAACCTGACTGGATATCAGTTGACGTCTCGAGGCCATGGAGCCTCGAGGATGACACTTTTCGCAATCCGGATGCCGACCAGTGATCTCCCCTAATTTTTCGAGCTACGACGGCCATAGCGCTCGCCGCTCGTCCGTGCTAGCTTGCGAAAGAAGGTGAAGCCGCTCGGCGTAGATGTCACGTGCACCTTGCATTCCACCGCGCTAGAAGACGAAAGGTCGCCAAGACACGTGCACGCCTGGCAGGATGCAGCATATTACAACTGAGGTATCGAGTTGAGCCGGAGCTGGTCGAGATCAATTCTTCTCGCTGCAAGGGGCGGCACATAGATCACCGGGCGAGCGCGCATCACCAGGCCGGACAGCCCTTTGCACCCACTCGGGAACGCACAAGACATTCACCGTTCAGCTGCCGTTAGCAGCCCGTCCAGGTCTCGACGGCCTCTTCAATGTCTGCGTCACCGCCTAGCCAGATGGGCATCGGCCACCTCGGCAAGGTCGCGCCCGGCGACGTTCTTGGCATGGTCGGCAGTCGCGTCGGCACGATGATCGGACGCGATCACGACATTCACCGCCGGCAGCACGAAGAGCGTGAACACCGTGCCGATCGACAAACTCGCGACGATCACGATCCCCAATCGAAAAAGCGGCCCGCGGCACCAGCCTCCGTTGCGGTCAACTAGGCTACGAAGCCCGTAACCATCGCCGCCGTGGTCATCAGGATTGGACGGAGTCGGACGCGCGCCGCTATCTCGATCGCCGAGCGGAGCTCCAGTCTCTCGTTTAGTTGCGGCTCCTTGGCGAACTCGACCATCAGGACGCCGTACTTGGAAATCGGCCCGACCGGTGTCAACAGCCCGACTGGGTGTCGCTGTTCATCGTCGCCACGCCACAGAATTGCGGGCTCAAGGCGCCGACCATTGCCATCGGAACGCTGATCATGACGATGACATGACTCCACTGCGTGTCGCGCGCCGGGCCAAACGATCGATTGACCATGCGCATCAGAACTTCGCGGTGAAGATGGCATTGACTCCGTTCTGGGTGATGCCGGAGCCAAACTGGCCCTGGTAGGCAATGCCAAGGGTGCTATTGCTGGAAAGCTGGAAGTCCAGACCAGATTCAACCAATGCCACGTTCTTGCCAATGGATAAGCCCGAAGCTGCAAAAGCGCTGGACCCGGCAACAAAGCTGGCCGTCGCCAGCGGAATGCGATCACCAACGGCATGGCGCCAGCCAATATCGGCTCGGGCGGTCGTGGCGATTTGGCCAAGTTGAAAACGCCTGGTCGCGTAGACGCCAAGGGTCGAGAGCGTCGTTTCCATCGTGTCAGCGCGAATATCAAGCGCCGCTCCGCTCAGTCCGCGCTCGCTAAAACCATCTGTTGCGACACGAACATGGGCAAGATTGGCATAGGGCTCGATCACCGACCCGTTGCCGACATGGACCTTGTAGCCCAGCTCTCCGAACATCTGGAAAGTGCCTGCATCGTAATCCGAGATCAAGTTGTCATTAAACCCCGGGAACGTAACATTGCGGCTCATCTCAAGATCGTGCCACGTATAGGCAAGACCTGAGCGGAAGCCGATGGCCCCCTCCTGGCACGGTCCACTCGGTGCCGGCATAGGTCCCGAACGTGTAGTTGTCGCTGCGGCCCGACGACGAACGACCGCTAGCGTTGAAAGTGGAACGGCTATAGCCTGCAAGAACACCGAAACGCCAGTCGTCAAATGCCGCCGCGTCGATACCGGTCATGATGCCGCTAATGCTGGATTTGGTGCTTGCAGCGTTGCCGTCACCTGATTGGGTCGTCCAGCCGCCAAAGGTAGAACCCCACGCCGCATAACGCTGCAAGTCATAGGATGGCAGGTCAGAGGAAGCCACGCCGCCGTCACCGATGGCAGAGGCAGAATTGCCGCCTGGCCTCTGCCAGGACCACAACCCATCACCGTCGTCGCCGAGGATGGCGCACCGCCGAACGCCTGTTCGAGGCGGTTATAGACTGCCGAACGCGCATAGAAGCTGTCATTGACACGCCTGCCCTTCTCCGACGCATAGACGGACGGCGAAAGCTGACGCAGCGCAGACGTCACCACCGTGCCGTCGGAGGTGGAGAAGTCGAGTGCCGCGACGAGCGGGTGCAGTCCCGCCGCAGCGTTGCCAGCTGCTCGATCGAGTGCAGTGCCCACCTGGCGGCTGTTGGCATCGGCCCCATAACGCGAATAGGCATCGATTGGGCGGGAGAGTGTCAACGCGTAGGTATTGTCGCCCTGGGCTGTCGCGCTCGCCAGCAAGGTTGGCGATTGCAGCGATGCCGTCACGTTCGTGAACGAGCCCGTCAGATTTGCTGCATTCAGCCATCGATTAGAGGAAACGCTAAAATCGTTGCCATACCAGCCACGCAGGGGCGTGATCGCGAGCGCAGCGTCGCATTGCCGCTCACCACGAGGCGGCTGAACGCACCCATATCGTTCACCTCAACCTGTAAGCGACCGGTCGAGGTTTGCAGATAGTCGCCATTCACCATGATGCTGTTGTCAAGACCATCGATGAGCGGCGCGATCGCGCCATTATTGGTGAAGCGGCCACTGGTATTGAGGAGATAACTGCCATTGCCGGACAAGGTTGCGCCTTGCGCGACGGTGGCGCCGTACACTTCATGATTGCCGGTAAAGAACACGGCGCCACCAGACAGCTCCAGCGACAGGTTGTTGCGTCCAACGATGTTTCCTTCATAGCGGGTTGCAAAGCTTGCGTCGGGCTGTCCCGTGGAATGACCATTCGCGTCGGGCGCCATGCCGAACGTTAATTTGGTCAGGCGCGGAGAACTGTTCTGGTCAAGCTGGGCGTAATCAGACAGGATGTCCCCTGACAATGTTGCGCCACGCATCACATTGATCTGGCCCACATAACCATTGTTCGACATGTACATCGCGGCATAACTACCGGCCAGGCGCCCGGTCAGATCGTACGTGCTCACGAGCGGACCGTCGATTTCATTCAGCATCGGGGCCGGCTTATGTCAATCGTGCGAATATATGAGCCGCGATATTCACGGTCATCGCCTATCGAATTGTGGCCAAAGTCGAAGCTTGCTGCGATACCATGCTCGCCGAGAG
Source organism: Bradyrhizobium sp. ISRA464 (assembly GCF_029910095.1). Lineage (NCBI taxonomy): Bacteria > Pseudomonadati > Pseudomonadota > Alphaproteobacteria > Hyphomicrobiales > Nitrobacteraceae > Bradyrhizobium > Bradyrhizobium sp. ISRA464. The sequence continues at coordinate 6,695,868 of NZ_CP094526.1, forward strand.
CCTGCACGTCACCACGCTGAGTGAACGTATGATCTTTGCCGTAGGCGAACATGACGCCGCGCGCATAGGCGCCGTCCGCATGAACGCGGGTCCCCGGCGGAATTGCGATCCGATGTTTTCGCCATCGACGCGGATGCCAGCGCCGCCCGCTCCTCCCGAAAGCAGGTCGGCGCGCTGAACAACGGTGTTGCCGCTGCCGTAGACATGCAGTCCCACTCCAAGCGTGGCCGTGTTGTAGGTGTTTGGGAGATAGGCGGTACCGTCAGCAGTACGAGCGAAGAATGGATTGTCGTTTACCACATTCAGACCGCTGCCGTAGATGGAGTAGCCGAAGAGTTTGCGTCGATCGATGCTGTAGCCGATATCCTGCAACGCGGCGAGCTCCGCCTCCATCAGGAAGGTGTAATTCCCGTATTGCTGGTGGCTCATCAGGCTGTTCTTGAGCTCGCTATGGGAAGCGAAGGGCGCATCCAGTCGACCATCCTCGTTCATCACTCGCACCGGAATACCCGGCATGGCGCCGGCCAGCACTTCACTGACATACTTGCCTGCGAAATAGCCCCGGTCGCGGCGCAGGTCAAAAACATCGTCAGCTCGCGGGTTCGCGCAGGCGGAACAATAGATCGTCTGTCCCGGCTTGGCTCGTTTGCCGTTGTCGTCGTACAAATGGTCGGTCCAGCCATTGATTGCTTCAGGGAAATGCCCTGACAACGCATACGGCGACCTTTCATAACTGATAGTACTGGAGAATCCCAGCTGATGGGCGAATTCATGAATCATAACGGACGTAAGACCTATCTTTGCGGTCATCGGCAACTGCGAAGGGATGTAGGCTTCGGATGAAAAACCCATCTGGCCGATCATGACCATGCCGTGCGCACCGTAGTGCAATTCGCCCGGATCCTGCCCCGTAAGTGCCGCCTGCACCTTGGTGCCACTACCGGGTGACGCAGGGACAAAGGCATATGCGTTGTCATCGCCAACTCCGCCGATGTTGACAATGGCCGGCGATTGACCCGGTGCGACCTTGATAATTTCAGCCCAATACCGAATTGCCGCCAGTGAATGATCTATTTCCCATTGCGGCAAATTCCGCAGTGAATGCTCGTCATCTCCTTGACAACAAAAAGGGCCATCGCCGGTACCGAATATCCGCGCCCGCATGAAGCGTACGCCGCTCGAATTCCAGACATCGTAAGTTTCAACAGCCCTGCTGGGCGAGCCAAGCAACGCGAGAGCCGCCAGCACGGTGATGGTTAGTGTCTTCGTTCTCATACTACACGTTCTATTCAGAGCTTTGGTTGCAGGGGTGCTTTGTCGTCCGTCTTCGAGCGCGAGCGCACGCTGATGCGCGAGCGAAGCGCGGCCGTCATTGGTCAAACATTGGCCACGAGCCTCTGCGGTCATAACCTGACGGCAGCGCCGCAATATGAAAGGAAGGCCGCTCGTCTGCTGCAACCTTGATGCACCCGGATCCAAGAGGCGCGTCGTCGCTATCGCTGTCTTTGACTTCGACTTCCTGGAGCTCAGACTCTGGACGCATCACGCTTGGCATTTTCGCGCCGCCAACTACGCTCGCGATGAGCAAATATCACCGCCTGATGCCTGCGTCGCCGACGCGATAGCGGTCGTTTTCATGATGCCGTCAACAATGCGAGCTCCTATTAGCTCTGATCGTACAAAGATCCTCTATTCCGCAGGGGAGACTCCCGACAAAGCAGCTTCCCGCACGCAATCGGAAAGCAGTGGGCAAAAGCCGGGCCAATCCCCTCACGCTTGCGCAGACGCGCAGCCGGCCGAACGCACTATGCACGCGCGGCAGTCCTTGTGTGTGAAAGCAGGCCTAGCTGTTCGGCGCCCGCCAACCTTGTCGCAAACTCGCCATTGCACAGGGGCACCATGACTGCCCGTGCCCGACGGTTGCAGCGGGTCGCTATCCAAGTTTCTGGCGATTGCCGCGATCAGTTCTGGGCGTGAATGGGGCTGCAAGAGGCAGGCATTTTTATTGCACTTGCGGTCATAAGCAATAACGCCCCGAACCAGATGCATCGTTCGGACGATGGAAGCTTTGAAGAGCTTCCCTTACGCATCACGTCCACGACAGCGGTGGACTCCAAAGCCAGTCGGTCGGTCCAGTTTTGCGATATCCTGGCAAGGCTGAGCGACTGTGCCGCCAGCGTCGGCAGCCCCGCGCCAACCGGCCACGGAGCCCCCATACCTGGGTCGTCTCTCGGAGATCGAATGACGCTGCCGGCTTACGATCAAGTTCGTCCGTCACATGATACCCCAAGCAGACGGGCATCAGCCATGTAATCCGCGAGCTGCGGCGATGCCTCCAGAAGAGGACCGGCCCGATCGGTCAGCCCGATCTCGACAAGCCATCGCTCGAATTCCGGCGCCGGTGGCCGCTTCAAAATTTCGCGGCAATAGATGGCGTCGTGATGCGCGAGCAACCGCTGGTTCAGCATCACGTCGTCGACACCCGTCACCGTGATGACGAAGTTGACGTTGGCCACGCAGGAGCAGCGTCAGCAGCGCGTTCATATCGTCCTGATCCGCATGGTGTAGCAGACGTCCACGCCCATCGGCAGGCCGAGCAGCTTGCGCAAAAAATGATCCTAGAGGCCAGCTCCGAATGATCTGCTTGCCATTGAAGAGTTATTCCGGCTCGATGAATCCGACCACGGTGTTGACGAGCAGCGGGTTGAACTCCCGCGCAACGGCATAGGCCCCGGCTTCCATGGTCTGCTGATCAACGCCGAAATTTGCTTCGGCCGACAGTGCTGCGCCCTGCCCGGTCTCGAAATACATCGAGTTGGCACCGACGCGCTGGGCCCCGGCCGGGCACGGCCTCGTGGGCCTCCTTCAACAAAGGGAGGCTAACATCGAACCTTTCATTGGCCTTCTGCGAGCCGGCGACCGACTGGAACCCAAGGCCGACAGGCGCGTTCACTGCACTGATTTCAACGCCGTCGTCACATGGCCCAGATAGCAGGTTTGCATCGGGATCGACAGGCGGCTGCGCAATTCGTACAGCAGGGAAACAATCCGGATATAGTCATCCACCGTATCGGTAGCTGGATTGACCCCGATCACTGCGTCGCCCGATCCTATCAAGAGCCCATCGATGGCCGACGCGGCAATGTCATAGCCATCATCGGTTGGGTGGTTGGGTTGATTGCATGTCGAAAGCCGTCCCTTGAGCCCGATCGTCGAGCGAAATGTCGTGACTACTCGCCGACGGTGAGCGATGAGACGATCGCAAAGGACGCCGGATCATGTCGATCCAAGATCAGGCAAGAGACGTCGTCAGTATCGGCCGGACAAGTTCCTCGGCCAGGAAGCCCTTGAGCGGCACATCGGCCAGCGCCATCTGGGCCGCAAGCCGCTCGACCGGACCGTTAGCGGAGATGCCGGCGAGCTGATCGGCCGACCGCTCGGGCGTCGCCTTGGCCCTAAGATCCCTGAAGTCGGCAAAGCCGAAGACTGCCTCCGATGGTTGTCCAGTAGGGCATGATCGGTGGTTATCCCTGGATCAAGGCGAGCGCTTCGGCATGAAGCCGCGGCGTTGCAGTTGCCAAGATGCGCCCTTCCGAGTGAACCGAGAGCGGGCATCCCTCCCAATCGGTGATGCAGCCGCCGGCGCCCTGCACAATCGGTACCAACGCCATGTAGTCATATGGTTGAAGCCCCGTTTCGAGAACGATGTCGCAGTGTCCCGACGCAAGCAGGCCATAGACGTAGCAATCGCCGCCGAAACGGCGCATCCGCGCAGCTCGCGACAGCCGCTCGAATGGCTCCATCTCGCCTTTGCGGAACATGTCAGGCGATGTGGTGTAGAAGCGCGCGTCGGCGACGCTCTCGTATGCGCTGGTCCGTGCCAATCCATCGCCGAACCATGCCACGCCAGGCTTCGCCATCCACCGCTCGCCCGTAAAGGGGACGTCGATCAGGCCGCAGAACGGCTGCTGCTGATAGGTCAACGCGATCAGCGTACCGAACAAGGGAAAGCCGCTGATAAAGCTCTTGGTGCCGTCGATCGGGTCGACGATCCACGTAAACGCTCTGCCGGGCTTGGCTCCGATCTCCTCGCCGATGATGCCATGCTCCGGAAAGCGCGCCTCGATCCTTTCCCTGAGACGCAACTCGACGGCTCGATCGGCGATCGTCACCGGGCTGGCATCAGACTTGGCGACGACATCCAGCGGCGTGCGGAAATAGGACAGCACGATGGGCCTGACCGAATCCGCAAGCTCGGCGGCGAATGACAGATAGATATCGGCATCGTCTGCCGTGACGGCATATTGGACCATTACAGCGCCCTCAGGAACGGCGGCCATCGCGGATTCATTTGCGCCAGGTGCGGTCCAGCCACACGGCATGCCGGTCCGGAGCGCGCCAAGATAGGCTCAAGCAATCCGCTTAGGCGGCTGCAGGCTCCCGCCCGAAACGTCCTGCGCCTGCCACCAGGATTTCAAGAGCCGTTTCGCCACCGCGGTGGGATCATCGTCGTCGCCAAGGGCGGCCTGATACGCAACGCCACTATCTTTGAACTTGTTAAGCAGTACGTATCCATCCTCGACCTTGTATTGTCCTTCCGCTATCTCGCCGGTATCGCCCTTCGCGCCCGACGGGGACCGAACGATAACACTAAGGCTGCGATATTCATGCGGCATTTGGACACCCTAGATATGTGATTGGTCTATCAACGCGTTGCCGATCAAACGTGGCGCGCGAGGTGCGATACGCGTTCGTCAAACGCTACGACATTGCCCTTTCACCTGATCGAGCATGGCCGGTGAAGGAACTTCGTGCGGCTGCCCAGGCACCTTTCGGGCAGCGCCTGACTAACCCCATTCCCTGACCAAAAGCTGACGGCCGCGGTCAATTCCTCGAAGTTGGGAACTTGCGGGGCCGGATGCACTCGAGTCAACTTAGAACAGCGATGCTACGAGCCTCAAACTTGTCAGAGTTTTGCAGCTGCGCGGGCAGTCTTCCTCTTTGTCAAGGCCACCACCAATCGCGGCGACTTGATCGACATTGCCGCCACGTCAGCAACTGCGGGTTCAAAGCTGAAGGGCTGACCGCCAAAAACAAAGACCACTTGGTCATCTTCGATTCGCTTTAACGATCTCAGCCCTCGGAGGGTGAATTGGGTAGTCGGCCCCGTCGACTTCACTCGGCCGTGAATACGCCAACCCGGTTACATCCTTGGAAATAAGTAGCTCGAGCGAAAACGTGCGGGTGGCGATCAATTCGATCTGGTTCTCCGGTAGAGGTTCATTAGGCTCAATATCGATGCCGAGAGCTGCAATCCTTTTCGTCCCTGCAATAGCGGCGGCCGCGACTGTATCGTGGTGCGCCAAAGGTCCGACGACGCCGGCTGGCCAGATCGGAACACCGAAGCGCGTCTTTAGGATCGGCATTGGTGGGACTACGCAGTGGCAGGTCATTCGTGCAAGTGACGGAGATCGCGCCTATATCCCGGTCAAAGCTGTTGACGCTCAATGTTGAGCTTATTGGTTGGTGGTCCAGGTCCAGATAGTTTGCGCCTTTGCCGGAGTGACTAGGATCACTCCAAAACACAAGCATACCGAAGCTAGCGGGACGAATATCTTGGGGGCAATCGCGATTGCCTTTCACGATGGCGACAGAAGGCACCTTTTATACGACCGCCGCGGTCGCCGACTTCAGAGAACGAGGTGAAAGATGCAAACCGGCGGAGACGACTACAACAGAATCCGCCGGGCCGACGCGACGTACACAAAGCGTTCAGAAGCGCAATCGGCGAGCCCGCGGACTAGAGCCGAGGAACGCCAAGCTTAGGGGGTAGGTAGGGAAGGCCTTGGAAAGTGGACGGGATCTAGAATCGGGCTCATTTCTTCGATTTTAGCGTCGATCAATTTGAGAAGGGCGGCCGGAACGACATCCCGCTCTGGGAGCTGCCACCAATGGTCGTTCACCAACGATACGACCTCCTCGACGGCCGAGATGACCGCCGGTTCAGGTAGCCGGGCGCGATTGGCGAACTTGCGCCAGCGGTCCGGAGTAAGCGCTTTGAAAGATTTCTCTCCTCCCAAAGAGAGCGCCATATCGTCCTTCGGAAAATAAGCGGTGGTTGATAGGACGTCGTACACTGGGGCGATGGCCGGAGTGCAACCATCACCTGGGTATATTGTGGACCAGTTCTTCAAGTGCATGTCGCCATTGCCGACGAGCGCGGCAAGGGTCAGTCGGCGAACGAACTCGAGTGCGGCGTCGGTCGAAACCGCCACGTTCAGCACGGAGGCGATGTCGTGGTATGATGCGTCATCGTATTTTTTAGATGGCTGGCGGCCAAAGATTTGAGCGAAGTCTTCGATGTGGATTCGGGTGCCTTTCGGCTCACGGTCGAAACGCTTCACCAGCAACACCTTGCCGGTCGACAGAGTATTGAATTCTTCGGGAATTCCCTCGAAATCGGATTTTTCGACAAGCTCGCGTTCCGGCACATCCATTCCGAGGATTTCGGACAGCGCCAAAATGGCGAACTCGTTTTCCGACAATCCGATAAGGTTGGCCGAAGGGAATTTTGCGATGTACTGACCTTGCTCGTCGCCGATAGGCAAAGTCAGTCCGCCACCCTTGCCCGTGTTTTTCATCACAGAAAGCTTCATCTGAACTCCCGCTAAGGAGAACCGAGCTTTGATCTCATGTGGGTTTTCTTGAACCGCTATCGTTGTGCTGCCGTCGCTCGGCACGACACGCACCGCGCCTGGCAGGTCCTCGCCAAGCGCCGCCAGGAGGTCGAAATCGTTTCCTCGCCTCACTGCGCCCGCGTGGTGCTTTTCCATCGCCTCGCGAAGCTTATCCTCGGGCAGCATGTTCGCGAAGAATGCCGGCAGTATGTGTGCTGCGGGCTTCGGATCTTTGCGAAGGCCACCATCAGCGGAGCGGAACGAGAGACTCAATATCGGGGGCCGCGCCATAGCTCGATAGGTCGGATCGAGACTGAAGGCATTGAAATCGCCCGGCGTGCGCACGAGCGTTCCAACCTTGAGTTGTTGAAGGAACACATCCAGCGACTGAATGGTGTTAGGGGCGCGGACCCGGGTGCTCATCATCATCATCCATGTCGGTCGTGAATGCCGGCCGATCTTCGTCTTCGGATGGACGAAGAAGTGCATTGACGCCGGGCACCATCGCCTGTGGGATCAGCATCAGCTCCATGCCGAGCGCGCGCGCGACGTTAATCAGCGTGGTCGCCCGTGCAGCGGCGTCGCCCAACTCAATATCGCGGTATCGCGGTCGAGAAATGCCCGCGCGTTCGGCCACCCGCCCTTGGGTCAGGCCCGCTTGCTTTCTTGCGTCCCGGAGGAGCCGTCCTAGTTGTTTGGTTGCTTCTGAGTTCCGCCCCATGATCTGTTTTCGTATCTTCTAGCGCCATGAAGAAACGTAAAGGTATCAAACTCCGCTTACATTGTCAATGTCACGATCTGTTAGCGTATCATTATGTGATAAAATGGCCCGCAAACGCATCTTTTAGAGTGCCCCTCCTCTTCGGCCCCCCCAGGGGCCAGGAGAGCCATCGAATCTGCGGCTGCTCCTCCACCTTACTAAAACGGCCATCAAGAGGTCCTCGACAGCACGGACGCCCCCCGCTCCGATCATTGCCGAACATGGGGGCGGTTGTGCTCGAGGACGGGGAATCTCGAATTCCGGAGACCTCAACAACGGAAATCGCGGTCGTCTTCCAGGCGTTGCACAGGGAGAAAGCTGGCGAACCGCCTAAGCTAAGCAGTCCGTGAAGGTGGGATCGATCTTGATCGAGACATCGACCGTTCCGTTGCAGTGACGACCCGGCAAATCTGGTCGCTCGAAGGCGGGCGACCTCCGATAATCCGAATATTTAACAAAACTCTCCTGAGGGGCAGTGGGTTAGCTCTCATTCATCTCCTTGATGAATGCACGCAAGTCGTTGCTGGCATTGGTCGTGTCGGCGAGGACATGATGGGCCACGACGCCCTCGAGGAGTTCGGGTGCTGTGGTGATGTCGCACTGCTGACCGGGGGTGATTATCACCCTGAGTGGCCGCCCGCGCGTCGGCGGGCATGTGGATCTTGGTGGTTAATCCGCCTCTGGAACGCCCCAGAGCCTGGTCACGCACCCCTTTATGGATGCCCCGCCCCTCCCGCCGACGTCGGTATAGGATGTCGGTTTTCAGAAATGGAAGGAGCGGACCGTATTGATCCTTGGCATCGACCTGGGCAAAGCACAGCTGCAGTGTCGTCGGATTGGACGAGCGCGGGACGATCGTTGTGCGACGGCGGATGCGTCGCGACGGGGTGATCGCGTTCGCCGCAAGCTGGCGCCTGCACAATGCCGATCGAAGCGTGCTGCGGCGCCCATCATACGGGGCGGTGGCTGGCGGCGTTGGGCACAAGGTTCGGCTGCTGTCGCCGGAGTATGTGCGCCCTTACGTCAAGGCCCAGAAGAACGACCATCGCGAAGCCGAGGCTATCGCTGAAGCTGCGACCCGCCCCATCGTGCGCTTTGTTGAACTCGAGGAGCAGCTTGACGTTCAGACGCTGCATCGGGCGCGCGACCGCCTGATCGCCGAACGCACGTCATTGACGAACCAGATCAGGAACCTTCTGCTAGAGCGTAGGCACATCGTGGCGCAGGGCCACGCTCGACTACGCCACCTTGCTCGGCGGACTGCTGGATTGCGGCTCCGGTATGTTGAGCCGGCGCATGACGTTCCTGCTCGGAGATATGCACATACGCTGGGAAGGAACTGGACCGGCGCATCGCCACCTTTGACGCTGAGTTCTCTGCCATGGCCCGGGCCGTAGGTCGACTCTAGCGGTTCTCCATGGCTCAATTTTCTGGATCAAAAGCACTCGAGAAAAGCATGGCTAGGATGTTCGAATCTCGCGGTATTTATCTCTTGGAGTCCGCCCTGGCCGTCGCTTTGGCCGCTAATTTCGTTCAGAGGCGCGGACACAACCAAGATTGTCGGCGGAGCGGTCCTTGCCTCCATCGCAATCGCTATCCTCAGCTACAAAAGTTGGCGAGCGGAGCAACTGGCGCGCCATGACTGTGAAGCCGCAGCCTTCTATTGCCTCGATGGCGAGCCATAATCGCGCCCTGGATACGTCCAGGGCTGTACGTCCGCTCAGCGGGTCCCAAATCCGCGTAGAGTCGCGAGGGTGCTTCCCGCAGAATGAAGCGAGCTTTGGATTTGCGACACTAGCGCAGTGGTCCAGTCCAACCATAGCACTCGCACCCTGACCGCTTGCGCCAATGTCGGGAAGAGCTTTACCAACTGTCATGACGCCGAACGAGGCGTGGCCGTCGACGATGTTCGGCTCGATGTTGCAGCGGCGGAATTCCTGGGGATCGTCGGCGCATCCGGCTCCGGCAAATCCACGTTGCTGTGGCTCGTCAACCGCCTGCTCGATCCGCAGCGGCCGCGTCATGCTGGAAGGCAAGGACGTCCGTAACGTCGATCCGGTTCGCTCGCGCCGGCGCATGGGCTACGTGTTTCAGAGCGGTGGCTCCAACGGGCCGGCGTTGAGGATCTTGAAAGCACCTAGTGTCCTGAACCAGAAGTTCATGGCATTTTAGGCTTTGGCTGGCGCATTGTAAGCGCAGAAGCGTTCGATGGAGCTGAGAATGTCGTCGGCTGATCTGGTCCATCGGAATGGTCTTGGGTCGGCGTTGTGATGTTCGATGAAGGCCGTGATCTCGGCACGTAGCGCCGCCACACTGCGATAGATGCCGCGCCTGATTTTGCGCTCGGTGATGAGGGCAAAGAAACGTTCGACCTGATTGAGCCAGGATGAACTGGTGGGCGTCAGATGGACGTGCCAGCGCGGCCTCTTGGCCAGCCAGTTGCGGATCAGCGGCGTCTTGTGGGTTGCGTAATTGTCCATGACGAGATGAACGTCCAGATCGTCTGGAACGGCGGCCTCGATCTCATCGAGAAACTTGCGGAACTCTGTGGCGCGATGGCGCCCGTAACACTTGCCGATGACCCGGCCGGTTGCGATGTCGAGGGCGGCAAATAGCGATGTCGTGCCATGGCGCTTGTAATCGTGACTGCGGCGTTCCGCCTGACCAGGTCGCATCGGGAACGTGGGTTGGCTGCGATCCAGTGCCTGGATCTGTGACTTCTCGTCGACACACAGCACGATGGCCCGCTCGGGCGGGGCCACGTAGAGACCGACGACGTCGCGAACCTTGGCGACGAAGTCGGGATCGGTTGAAAGCTTGAAGGTCTCCAACCGATGCGGCTGTAAGCCGAAGGCGCGCCATATCCGCTGGACCGTCGAGACTGACAGTCCACTGGCCCGCGCCATGCTGCGCGAGCTCCAGTGGGTGGCGTTGGGCGGCTTCGTCTCAAGGGTGCGGACGATCACCGCCTCGATCCGGGCATCTTCGATCGTGCGCGGCGTCCCTGATCGCGGCCCATCCCGAAGACCTTCAAGCCGATGCTCGGCGAAGCGCCGGCGCCACTTGCCGACCGTATCGGGATCAATACCCAGGCGAGCCGCCACGATCTTGCTCTGCTCGCCGTCGGCACTGGCCAGGATGATCCGGGCTCGCTGCGCCAAGCCCTGCGCCGTGCTTCGGCGCGAGGCCAGCGACGTCAACTCAGCGCATTCAACCTCAGTCAATTCCAGCGGAGCAAAGCGTCGACCCATAACCATCCTCCTCAAACCATCAGGACAGTCTGCTATCTTCGAGTCGATTTGGAGTCCGCTGAACTTCAGATTCGGGACACTAGCGCCAACCGAGGAGCAAGGATACGGCAAGGACAGCGAGCACCGGCAAAACTGGTATGACGATGTCGCAACAGAAGCCTAGCGGGTTACTTTCATTGGGTCGCTGGAGGGCTAAAGCGTGGATAATGAGCAGACTTATCTTTGCCTTTGCATAGAAGCCGCAGCGCCTTTGGGAGGCGCTGCGCTTTTCCGCCTGAGTTTGAGTGCCCCTCAGAAGGTGAAGGTCACGTATCGTGTCGGGCGCGCCATTTGCGTACAAAACCGCGAACATTTTCATTCTCGGTCTGTCCGCCGGTGATGGCTGCTTGCGGGACATCCTTGCTGCCGATGATCCTGATGGCATCGCCATCGACTGCATCGATGATCGAACGGATATAACCCCGGCGAGCGTTCGTCTCGCCGGTATCCAGCGATCATGAGTCTCGCCAACGCGCGACGGCATTGGCGGCGAAAGCCGTAAGATGGTAAGAAAGTCCCCCCTGCGAGCAACCCAGTGCCGACTGAAGTCCGACTGCTCGCACCAGCTTGTTCGGGATCGCCATGGCGTCCCCGTCCAGTCCCCGGCGGCATGCCGCGAAAGCATCGCAGCGATAGCCTGTCGGTGACGTAACGGAATCTGGCAGCCTGCGCGCGGGAGGAGCTGGCACAGCACTCCGCCGCGCCACATCAGACATTGTCAGAAGTCCGACAAAGGAACGTTTTTCAAGCCGGACGACAGCTGCCCGTCAGCTCGCCATCAGCTTGTCTGGGTATCCTCGCAGCAGGGCCTAAGCAGCCCGAATTGATGCGTAGATACTAGCGCAGCACAGAAAGGTGAATCGTCATGTATGATCGAATCAGTGGCTTATCCACACGCGTTAGACAAGCTGACGAACCGAGCCAGTCGGTGGATAGCGGCAGATTTACGAAGATAGTTGCAGATCTCGCGCCTCAGTGGAGCTCACAACCGGGGGAATTGCCTGACAAGATGGGAGCCTGCTGCAGCAAGCCACATACCTCGGATGCAAACGTTCACACTTCTAGCGCCTCCGACCCCAGTACATCCTCTTCAGAGAGTTCGGCCACCTCCTTGTTCGAGTACAGAACGGCCGGCCTGCGTGATGCGAATGTGGACGGCATCTGCGTTGGGCTGACTGCGGAATGGTTCCGCCATCTTAACAACAGCCCATCTACCCGAATGAGTGCGCTCACACCCGGATCGGGAACGCATGCCTCAGCGGCTGAACGGCAGCAGCAATATCAAACTCTCAAGGATTTGTTGCGGAGGAGGGGAGCAGGATCTTCTCAGGCCGACCTTCAGGCACAAAATACCATGTTGGAGGACGCAGGCTTGGAACCGGCTGGAGAAGAGAAGAGATTCGTATTCGGCAAGTCTTCGAACATCAAGCGGATGGTGAACGAAATCAACGAAGATGGATCAAATCATTTGCTCAGCTTGTATTTCGCCGAAGGCGGCGCACACACAGTGGCGACGTCGGCCTCGAATGGAAGGACCACACTTTTCGATCCTAACTATGGAGAATTTACTGTTCGATCAGATCCGGACGAGATGGCTTCGTTATTACAAAGCCTCGCCAATCGTTACAGGAATCCCAACGGGCAGCATTTATCGACAATCACGACGCAAAGGATGCAGTGAGTTGGGCCTTTCAGGCCGCTGGTGATTGACGCCTCGTGCGAAGGCGCGGATGCGCCGGCCGTCGCTCGCGTTCGGTTGTGGCGTCGGCGCCAAATCTGCAGCGGACAGCCGGCTGCATGCCGGCTGGCGAGTGTGCCGGCATCGAAAGCGGGGGTGCCGGCCCTCGCGATCCATGACGGCCGGTACAAATTGCAATTCTGTTTCGTTGACCGCCTGCAGTTGCTCTGTACGCATGCGACGAAGACCGCGTGATTGACGCACGCGCGCGGGCGCGGCGAGCTCTATGATGGCGTTGAGTGAAGGTCAGGCGGCCTGTTGACCGGCGGGCTTGTCGGCTTGACGCAAGAGCTTCCATTCCCAGGGCAGCAATTCGTGCAGACGTGACGCGGGAAGATCCGCGATACGGGCGAGCACGTCGGCGAGCCAGGCCTTGGGATCGACGTCATTGAGGCGACGGGTCGTGATCATCGTCAGCATGATGGCGGCACGGTCACCTCGCCAATGGCAATCTCGATCACCGTGCCTGCCACAGGCGCCACCACATCCTCGCAACTCGAGTGCCGTGAGCGAGAAGCCATCCTCCCGAGGTCGCGGCTGCTTCGTGAGCGGTTAGTTCCAGCCAGATTGTAAGATGGCATATCGAGCTTCATTGTTAGCCCCTCTCGAATTGCGGAACGATCGGTCATGCAGGTCGGCAGCTCCTGCGGCCCCCAGAGAGGTTAACGGTCTCTGAGATCGCCAGCCGCCAGCATTGTGTCCTGCCGCAGAGCAACGGACTCCGAGCCACGCAAGCCGACGGCAATATTCGCGCCATAGCTATGGCGCGAAAGCGTCTCGTTCGACAGAATTGCAAAGGGCAGAGGCGAGCCGGCCTGCAGCTTGGCCACTGGCCGGCTCACCAGCTACTTTTCACACAAGTTGCTTAGACAAAGATTGGCTGCTTGTGGGCGACACCCTCAGAAGCACGGATCAATGGGGTCGAAGGGATCGAAGGGGTCTTCGCCCCCACAATCGGGCGGCGGCAAGTCACAATGCCCGCCCGCAGCAGCACACGCCTCTTCGAAGGTCAGTTCGGTTACTTCGTAAGCTGCCAGATTCATGCTTTTCCTTTCGACAGTACGACGGGTCAGCAACTGTTGCCGCCAGCCCACGGGCTTCAAATTTCGTGCCAGACGTTCAGGGAGGCAGCAGGGCGCGTGTTGTTCAAAGGTCTGCGTGAAATTGCGGCAGACGGCTGGAAGCATGTGTCGCGGACGCGACTCGTCGCGAACACAACAAGTCTGAAGAAGGCCGTGAGCATCCGGATAGTGTGAGCCCGCTATCCGAAAATGTGCTCTAAGCGAAATTCCCATTCGTGAAGCTTGCGAGATTGTAGCTGAGGCAGTAAGGCTCGAATGTGGAGATTCTCGTGGAAGGAGGCGTTGCGGATTGGAGGCATCGCGCATCCGTGGTGCAACTGATGTATCGAGCGATTGTTTGGCACTGATCGATTCATAGAAGGCATTGGACCTCGCTTCAGCAAGCAGCGAGAATCCACGCATGGCGAACCTCACGCCAGCGCTTCGTCTTCGCCGCATCGTGCCACCCGCAATACGCGGCAGTTTTTCTTACTTTCGATGCAGCCGACCCTGTTCGGCGGGTCGCGCTGATCCGCAACTGGGGCCGAATGGCACAGTGGCCGTCATGATGCGAACCTTCGAGGACCGCGCGACAAAGCGCGAAGCATTCGGGCGGCTGGAGCGCACCAAGCGCAGGCGCGGATCCAGCTCCGCTGAGGAGAAAGTCTAAGGCTTCGTCAGTTTTCCGGGGATTGTGGCTCTGCCTGCGATATCGGCCTACCCGTCCGGCGCTTTTCATGTCAGACGGGAGAAAATCACAGCAAGATGGAGCCCGTTCCATGACCACCGCGAATGAAATCGCCGAAAAGATCGCCGCCGAGAACAGCCTGACAAAGACGCAGGCGAAGGCCATCGTCGACGGCGTGTTCAAGGCGATCGCCGATGCAGCCGTGAGCGGGGCCGAGACAAGCATCTCCGGCTTTGGTAAGTTTAAGGTCAAGGACACGCCTGCCCGCGAGGGTCGTAATCCGTCGACCGGCGCAGCGATCGCCATCGCAGCTTCGAAGAAGCTGACTTTTACACCAGCCAAAGCCATCAAGGACGTTCTCAACGGATGAGCGGAGCCGTTGCACGGCCCTGCCGTAAATCGCCAGATGAGGAAGGCTACGCTCGCTCCTCGACCCTAAGTGCTTCGTTGCCTTGGCGGATGAGGCCGGCCAGCTCGGCTCCGAGCACTTGGCGCTCCCCCCGGGCGTGAACAGGGATTCCCGCAGTTCGGCGCGCAATTCCTCGATGGTGTCGACGGTCATGAGGGCCTCTCCCACTAAAAGGAAAGAAGGCCTCGCCTCGCGGCAAGGTCAATTACAGGTCAATGGCTTTAAAAGCAGGAAACCAACCGGGAGAGCTGATCACGATCGGAAGACTGGCGCATCCAAAACGTCAGGGGTTCGAGTCACTGGTCCAGTGCATCGCGAACCCCACCAATTTGGAAGCCGCTTTTTCCTATCGAAGGGCAGCGTAGTTGGTTTAGCAGCGCTTTTGGCGGCCCCGTAAATCTGTCTCTTGTGGGCGATCTACCAATCGCCCGCCAAATTCCCTTGAGACGCTACCGGTTCACCGTCGACTGACGAATTAGGCCACGCAGCTTCGCCGGCGTCAGCGGCAAGAAATCGGCTTTAACTCCGAATGGCTTCAACGCGTCCTCTATTGCGCTGGCAATGGCGGCCGGGGCGCCCATCCTGCCACCCTCGCCACCGCCTTTGATCCCATACTCGGTAAAGGGGGATGGCGTTACCACGTGGCCAACCCGGATGTTCGAAGGCACTTCGTGGATACTGGGCAGGATATAGTCGGCGAAGTTTGCGTTCAGGAACTGGCCATCCTCGGCGTACTTGTACTCTTCATAGATCGCTGTACCGATCCCCTGCGCCGTACCGCCCCGAACATGACCTGCGAGTGTCATCGGGTTCACGATCGTGCCGCAGTCATGCACCGCAACGTAGTCGAGAAACTTGACCTTGCCGGTGTCAACATCAACTTCCACGACCGGCATGTGACACATATGGCCCATGATGGGATAGAAGATGCCCAGATCCTTGCGGTCCTCCGACGGCATGGTGGTCAGCGGATGGTCATAGGTGCAGGAAGCATCCAGTCCAGTGTCGAATTCCGGCGTCTCTGGAAACGAGAGGCGAAAGAAATGCGCCATCATTGCAAGATCGGCGATGGACTTTTCAACGCCTTGCCGCCCGTTGACCCTGATCTTTCCGTCGAACAATTCCAAGTCGGAAGGGTCGGCGTCCAGCAGGTGAGCGGCGAGGAAGAACAACTTCTTCCTGATCACTTGAGAGGCAGAGACGATTGCCCCGGCCACCATCACTGTGAAGCGACTTCCCCCTGGCCCGGTGCCGGCGATGCCGCTATCGGTATCAGCGTAGGTGACCGAGATATTTGCAGGATCCATGGTCAGATGCTCGGCCAAGAGCATGGTCGCCATGGTTTCCGGACTGTTGCCCCAGAAGGGAGCCTGAAGGGTGATTACGGCATTGCCGGTCGGATCGATCTTGACCTTGACGCCCTCGGGCGATGAGGTCAGCGCAAAACCGGCCTCGTGGTTCAGCATCCAGAATTCGGTTGCCGAAAAAACCGATCGCTCCTGGCAGGTCGCAAGTCCGATTCCAATGTAGCGCCCCTCCTTGCGAGCCTGTTCCTGCTTCTTCCGCCAGCCATCATAGTCGAGCATCTGCAGCGCCCTCTCGAGCACGGCGGGATAATTGCCACTGTCATAGAGATTACCGGTGGGGATGAAATAGGGAAACTGCTCGGGCTTGATGAAATTCCTGCGCCGGAACTCCACCGGATCGAGGTCAAACTCGGCACACGCCGCGTCGACCATTCTCTCCATGACATAGTTCGACACTTCCGAGCCGAAACCGCGATACGCGCCCTGCTGGCATTTGTTCGTCATGACGGCGGTGATGTCGGCCTCGACACTGCCGATCTGATAAGGACCGGTGATCTGCGACAATGCGTTGCCGTGGTGCCCGATACCGAACTGGAAGTAGGCGCCGTAGTCGTCAATGACCTTGCAGCGCATCGAGATCATCATGTCGTCGTGATCGAGCGCCAGTTCGCAATCATAGAAGCGGTCCGAGCCGTGATGGTCGCAAGCCAGGATGTTGTCGGCGCGGTCCTCAATGTATTTCACCGGTCGCCCCGTTTCGCGAGCCAGAACCGCCGAGATCACCGGCACCTTGTGAAGGAAAAGCTTTGAGCCGAAGCTGCCGCCAGCGATTGTGGGCACGATGTTGAGCTTGTGGGCCGGCACACCCAGCGTGACCGCCAGAAGCCATCCTACATAATTGTACATCGAACTGTTGACGTGAATGGTGAACTTACCCGTCGCGCTGTCGAGCTCGCTGACGGCGCCGCAGGTCTCCAACGGCTGAGCACCCGACCGGGACCAGCGGAGCGAACGTTTGACAACCCGCTTGGCGCGGGCGAAGTCGCCAGCAACATTTCCGAAAGAGAACTTGCGGTGGATTGCGACGTTGGTGTCGCCACGCGCAGGATGCAGAACGCCCTCCCCCGTCACGTGCATCGCCTTGCGCGGATCGTTCATCGGTGGCAGCGGCTCGTACTCGACTTCGATCAGACGTGCCGCATCCTCGGCGATATAACGACTGTCAGCCGCGATGATCGCCACCGGCTCCCCGACATGACGGACACGGTCGGTCGCAACACAGCGTTGTTCCACAGGCGGGTTTGAAAAACAGGGCAACGGCCCCGTCGATCTCGCCACCTCCTCGCCTGTCATCACCGCATGGACACCCGGCAATGCACGTGCCGCGGACGCATCAATCGATATGATCCGGGCGTGGGCGTGAGGGCTGGGCAGAGCGGCCGCATGCAGCATGCCAGGCAGGCGCACATCATCAGCATAGCGGCCCCGTCCGGCCAGAAGGCGCGGGTCTTCGACGCGCTTCATGTCGGTACCGATCCACTTTGTCTTCTGGCCCGGCCTTTCGCGCTGGCGGCTAACGGGGATACGCGTGGCCCGGTCATTCATCTCACGCCTCCGCCTTTTGCGATTTCGGAAAGTGTCGCCGCATGCTCAATCGCGTCCACGATCGTCTGGTAGCCGGTGCAACGGCAAAGATTGCCACTAATCCCTTCGATGATGTCTTCCCGTCCAGGATTCGGATTACTGGCCAGAAACTCCTCGGCTCGCATCAGCATGCCGGGAGTACAATAGCCGCACTGCAAGCCATGTTTTTCCCAGAATGCTTGCTGGATCGGATGAAGCGCGCCTTGTTTGCCGAGGGCCTCCACCGTGCGAATATCATGCCCCTCTGCTTGTATTGCGAAGGTCAAACAGGATCGTGCCGTCATGCCGTCGATTTGAACCGTGCAGACGCCACATACGCCATGTTCGCATCCTACATGGGTGCCGGTAAGCCGAGCCACTTGCCGGATGAAATCCGACAGAAGCATGCGGGGCTCAACCTGACCGGAATAGGTCGCGCCATTGATCGTTAGGTCCACCCTCTGTGTCGTCATCGCGGCCACTCCCTACTTCGCGGCCATTTGGACTGCGGATGTCAGCACGCGACGCGACAAGGCCCGCACAAGGTCAAGCTTGTATGCCACGTCGGCATGAATGTCGTCGCTTGGATCAGCATTCACGACCGCAAGCTCCGCCGCATCGGTCAGAACTCGATCGTCTGGAACGGCACCTTCCAACCTCGCCTCCACCACCGACATTCGCCGCTTTCGGTCTCCGGCACCAGTAAGACCGAAATGTACATTCATCATCCGCCCCTCGCGCATCGACAGCCTGCAGCCAGCGGAGACAATGGCGAAATCGCCCTTGCGCTGTGACATCTCTTCGAATGCATAGCCTTCGCCTGCGGCCTGAGCCGGAATGCGGATCTCGGTCAGCATCTCAGCAGGTCCCACTTGCGTTTCGAAGGCGTCGATGAAGAAATTGTCAGCCGCCACAACGCGTTCGCCACGCGCACCTCGGATGACCATCGAGGCGTCAAGAAGCATGAGGACCAGCGGCATTTCGGACGCGGGATCTGCGTGGCAAATGTTGCCACCAAGTGTCCCGCGATTGCGGATCGTGTGGTGTGCCACGCTCTGATAGGCGACGATGAGCATCGGGCAAGCCAATGCTGAGGGGCCCGCCCCCATGATGGCACTGTGGGTCGCCAGCGCGCCGATCCGAAGACTCCCATCTTGGACCCGGACATACCTCAGATCGGAGAGATTCCCGACGTCAACGAGCAGATCCGGCGTCGCCAGCCCCAAGTTCATCATCGGAATCAGACTTTGTCCGCCGGCCAGCAGCAGCGCTCCCTCTCCATGCCTCGCAAGCGCCGCGATCGCATCCTCGATCGAACTGGCACGATGGTATTCGAAGGGCGACGGCTTCATTCGGATCCTCCCGGCGATCTATTTATTGACCACTTGCTCATCCTCAAGAGTCCGAACCAACCGCCGGAGGGTTTCGCCCGCTTCCTGTCGCCCATCACGCAAAGCACCTTGATCAACATTACGACGGGCGACGGCCCTTTCATGAAGGTCGACGAGCGCAGTGGCATTGTCGGTATTTATCAGAACTACAAGTATCAAGCTGAAATGCGAGAAGCCGTTGATAAATACGAGTGGTTCATAAAGCGGCTGCTCGCTTCCAAGCCAACCCAAAACGTTGCGGCGGCTCCTCCACTTGAGGACACTTGCATTAAAACTATCGTTCGAGAGCGAAGTGAAAGCGCTGACACACTGGTCGCGTGCTTATAGAAGCGCTCGACGAGGTTCGAAATTCCCCAAGGATGGGCGGGTGGTGAGTGCAACCGTGTCGGCACGGACGCTTTGGGGGCCGGAAGGGAGTCGAGAGGCATGTGGGGCTCGCACCGACTGGTACTCATTCTTTGCATGCAAGCTGAGCTCTGCTCGATTCCGTCATTACCCACGGCGTCGGCGCCCGATTTTGGCGCCGACGTCGATGCCCACGAACCGGCTTTGGATGGCTCGAGAGGAAGCCTGGAGCTTGGCTGGTCGGGCCCTTCAATCGAACTTATAGGAGGCCTGAAAGAACGTGCCCCAGCGCTCCATGCTGTACTTCCCAAATACGGACGGTTCACCCACGCAGCCGTGGCTGCTGCACAGAGAGTCGCCCCGTTTTTTGGTCCACATGGCCCAATAGCGCCCCCCGACGCCGACGCTGATGTTCTTTGTGAGGAAGTAGGACAACACGCCTTCAACCTGGACTCCGCCGCCACCATTGCCGTGTTGCTCATCAAAGGTGGTCTCGTCGCGCAAGAGATGATAGTCACGTCCCTTGAAATCGGTCCAGGGCAGATAAGCGATATCAGCGCTCAAGCGCCAGCGCTCGGTCAGCATGGTTTCGGCGCTCAGGCCGATCCGGGGCGCATTCCATTGAGTATCCTCGCCGCCGATGACCCGGCTGTCACCCGGCGCTAAACATCGATGCAGCGGGTTAGCCACTTGCACGCATCCAATCGAGTCCGAGCTCTGGCCGTAATAGGTCCAGCCTATAAATCCGCCGACCTTGTAGTCGCTACCGCGCAGGAAATCGTAACCGACATCGGCCGTGTAGTATGTGAACCTTCCATTTGCTTGCCCTGATAACGTATTGACATATGAGCCGCCCCAATCTTCATCATTCATGTTTCCTTTGTTGAACTGCCCGAGGCCAACATTGCTCTTCAGGAACACTCCCCAAGGGCTATCAAGGCGGCCAAATAACTCTCCCGAAAGTCCGTCCAGTCCGTGATAAGTGAGCCTCGATATGAGCATGCTGGGCTCATACGGCCGGCCATAGCGCACTCCGCTGTGGTCCCACTGGAATCGTCCTCGGCTCAGCCAGAGCCGCGAGCCGCCTTCGAATGACCAGCCGGACGCGTAGGGAATGGGTGGTGCGCTGCTGGCTGACTTCGCGTACGGCGGCGCATTGGACCATTCTGTCGCTTTTGGGTCGGCGTCAAAATGGTAGTTCAGGCCAATCTTTCCGATGTGATAGTTGCTGGACAGATTGGTGGTGTTCGGCGGCAGAATTGCAGACGGGAACTGGACTGTCGCGGCGGTCGCGACAGCTGGCCCGCCGAAATGCAGATAGTCATACTCAACGTTCACCGACCATGCAGGCGTGAGGGCTTGCTCGACGCCCAGCCCGATGACGCTACCGACACGACCATCGTCGAAATGGGTTTTCCCCTGTGGAAAGCGGCCGCCTTCAGCGTTGTTGACGACGTCGCCCCGATTGTTTTGCCAAGCCAAGCCTGCCTTGAGATAGGCCAGCGTGTGCCCGAGCGTGCCAAAGGCGTAACCGACGCGGCCGGTCCCGGTGGCAAAGAGGCTCGGACCTGCTTTGCAGTTTGCGCTCACGACGAAGCCCGAAGAGGCAAGGCATGTATTTGTGCCATCGGAGACAGCGCCGCTGGCATCCAGCTCGATGCCAAACACCCAGCTGTTGTTCTGCCAGTTGTAGCCGACCTGGCCACCTGCAAGGAACGCCGGGGTATCGACGATGCCGCCATAGATTGATGGACCGTACGGACTACTGAAGGAGGTTCGGCCGTACCCACCGCCGACGTGTCCGCCAATATAGCCGCCAGACCAGTCCCACACCGCCCTTGGCAGTTTAAGTTGTGGCTCAAGGTCCGCCGCCTTGGCTGCGCTGCTTGCGACGAGCGCAATTGTTGTCGCACCACAAAAAATAATTGTCGATCGCATCAAAGGTTGCCCTGCACTTCCCGGTCCATAATTCGACTCCTTAAGTTCTCGCCGCACGGCAAATCGTTGGGGCAGACCAGACACTCGCCGCTGCGCGCGCCAAGTCGGCCTCGAAGATCACCGTAGTGCGACTGGTGATGATGCCCTGAACGAAGCAAGCCCCGTGCCGAGCCAAATTCGTATGTTGTGCCGGCGTTTCGTGAGAGTGTGTCGCGTCAACTTGCTGACAATGGTCTAGAGTCTGACAATCGAAGCGCGCGACAATCTCTCCATCGCGTGTTGAATGTGCGAGGCAGGCCCAATGCGCAACATTCATATTTCGTGGAGTGGTCGCGCTGCAAAGCGTGGTATCGACCAACTGGTTTCGAGTTAACGTGATAAGAAAGCTATTTTATGAGGAAGCGAATCGCCGCTTCACTGTTGCGCCCTTATCGTCATCGCACTGAATGGCCGGCTCGGCATGCCGTCGATCATGAGCTTGAGATACATGTGATGGTTTTCTTCCGCAACCAGCCAAGGGTCTTGCTTCGAAAGGAGTTGCATATGCCGATTCTTCCAATCGCCTACTTCATCCTCGGAATTGTGCAGCTTGCCGCATATCTCGAGGGAGTTGAGCTTTGGCTCGGCTTCGGGTTCGTGGTCGACCTGATCAGCTTCGTGATGCTCGCCTTAGCACCGCTCGGCTCGATCGTAGCGGCAGCTGTTTCATTCTATGGGGCGTATCGCGGCTGACATTGGAAGTGGTGGCAAGCCGCACTGCTCTGCTTCCCGTTTGCTATCTTGTCGATTGCGATGCTTGTCCTGCAGGGCTCGGCGAACGTTCTCGACGGTCTGGTAATGCGCCAGGGATCGGTGTGATGAGGCACTTCCATCCCGGTTCGAAGCGATACACCGGCTGGTCGAGCAGGCCCTCGAAGCCTGCACATTCAGCGCAGGAGATCGATCCCAAAGCCTCGCCTTGATGATGCAATCCTCTAAGCTGCGGCGGCCGGCTTCGGCGACGACGCGCCACAGCCGATGAAGATGATGGGATGGACGGCCCCTGCTCCCCGGCATCGAAGTGCCGTAACGTGGTCCTCGCTGAACGCCACAACGAGAGGAGCCGTCCGCATCGGGCGACGGCGTTGCGTCGGGATCGGACGGACGGCAGCGGACGCACGCCGCTACCTCCCGTGTGTTCAGGCCGGCGCACGCTGGCCTTCCCCCGCAGCGTCGCTGCGGTAGCGGCCGGTCGAGGTCTGGTAGTATTGCGCGCGGATCGCCGCCATGGCCTTGATCAACGGTCCCCACGGCGCGGGAAAGCGTTCTTCCGCCATCACCCGGTGCAGCATGCGCGTATGGCCGGCCAGCTCGTCGTTGAGGAACTCCACCACAGGCATAGCCGGATAGCGCTGCAGGAGCAGGATCGCCGCGTTGTCAGCCTCGCCGGCCGACTTGTCCTTGTCGCATCCATGCAGATCGTTCTGCAGGCGCCCTATCGCGCAGATGAGCCGCAGGACCTGGCGAAACGCCGGACGCGCGCGCAAGGTCGCCATGTCCAGCCCCCACAGCAACGACAGGCAACAGAGCACGTTCGCGTAGGCGATCGAATCAATGCCGTTGTAGAGGTACTCGGCGTAGGACCAGCGTTCTGGCCCTGCCGCCTGCGCGCGTCCGGCGCGCAGCGCCGCGCAGTAGGAGCGGGTATCGTCGAGAAGCTGAGCATAGTCGCGACGATCGTAGGCGAGCGCGGCCAGCGAAGCGCGCAGCACAGCACAGCCCTCGAATCCGGGGAGCGCGCACGGCTCGCCTTGCCCCAGCGCCTGCTCCACCGCGGCGAGCTGCTCCGGCGCGACCAGGCCGAGGTCATTGCAATCGTCAAGCCAGAACAGCAGCGCCAGTTCGCGATAGAACGCCACGATCAGGGTTTCGTCCTGTGGATCGCGGCCAGTGCGGGCGCTGGTCTCGCGCAGGCTCGGGTGGATGCGCTGCAGGATGTACTGGCCGCCCCTGACCGCTTCCACCGCATGCTCGTCGGCAAACCCGGTCAGGGAATGCCCCCACTCCAGCACCTGCTGCAGGGCGCGTTCGGTCTTCATCATGGCGCCGCTCCTGCTCCCTCGGCCAGGACGCGCCGCCCCCAACGAAGCGCCAGCCACAACCCGGCGAGTTCGGCCACGCGCACGACCCGGGTGGGGCAATACAGTTCCTTGCCGATCCACAGCGGCGTCCGCGGCAATGCATGCGCCGCGTGGCGGGCGAGCATCCACTCCAGCGCACGCGCCACCGCCTGCGCGATGCGCCGGCGCCCTGTCGGCTCTTCGCTGCCGTCCATCACGTTCAACGCGAACAGCGCATAGGCGGTTTCCTCGAATGTGGCCGCGCGACCGGCGCCCCAGCCGCCATCGTCGCGCTGGGCCTGCAGCAGCGTCGCCAGCGCACGCTCGTCGCGCCACTGGGGCTTGCCTTGCGCCAGCGCAGCGACCGCATGCGCTGTGGGATACAGCCACGAAACGTGCCATTTTTCGTTGTCCCATAGACCGTGCGGGTTGCGACTGGCCTCGACGTAGGCGCTGGTGCCCCCGGCGGGTTTTCCCAACAGTCGCAACGCATGCAGGGCATGGATGTTGGTCGACACCGACGCATTGCGCTCGCCGGGAAAGGTGACGAACAGCTCGCCGATTTCGAAACGGCGCAACGCATCAACCGCCGGGTCGCGGCCTGCAAGGCGCAGGACGCACAACGCAACGGCGGTGTCGTCCGCATCGGCCGCGAAGTGCAAGGCCGGGCCCAGACCGCGCACGCCCAGGCGGGCGCCGAGCTGGGCGACGATGACGCGCACCGCCTCGGCGAGCGCGGGATGCCCGAACAGCCCGGCCAGATGCAGGGTGTACAGCGACCAGCACGGCTCGAACACATTGATTGGCCAGACGTTGGGAACGACACCTTCGATGCCGCTGCGCGTCGCCCGCGATGCCGCCTGCAGATACGCGTCGGCGCGCCCGATCTGCGGCGTGCTCCCCTGTGTCACGGCGCGCGCACGCCACGCGGCGGTGGCCGCCGGACTGATGCCGATGCTGCCGTCGTCATCCGGGCATGCGGTGCTCGGCGACGTTCCCCATGCTTCCCAGGAGTGCAGCGACGGATGGCCGCTCGGCAACGTCGCCACCGCTCTCAGCTTGACCAGGCGCGCTTGCCGCAACGGCAACAGCGCCGGGTGGCGTGGGAACGCCTGGCCGCCCAGCAAGGATGCGGCCTCGCCGCAAACCTGCGGCAGGATCAGCTCCGCGCCGATCGGCGCATCTTCCGGCACCGCATGCGCGTAGGGATCGGGCTGGCACTGGAGGA
This sequence comes from Bradyrhizobium sp. ISRA464, assembly GCF_029910095.1. NCBI lineage: Bacteria > Pseudomonadati > Pseudomonadota > Alphaproteobacteria > Hyphomicrobiales > Nitrobacteraceae > Bradyrhizobium > Bradyrhizobium sp. ISRA464. The sequence goes on from NZ_CP094526.1 coordinate 6,720,422, forward strand.
ACCGGGTTGCAGCCTTAACCGCGTCGGCGGCGCCGGGAAGAGGATCGGCACGTTGCAATGCCAGCAACGCCGCCCACGTGGGCGCATGGCGGAACAGCGGAAAGTCGGCGCTTCCCCATCCGCCATCGGCCTGTTGCTGCGCGATGAGCCACGCGTATGCGTCCTGCCGACCGGTGACGTTGCCGTGGAACTGCAGCGCTCGCGCCGTATCGTAGACGGATGGACCGACGCTGCCGCCATCACTCATCTCGCTCAGCAGGCGTCGCAATTCGGAAAGAATCTGTTCGGACAGCGCATTCACGCGGGATGTTCTTTCTGCAGACGGTTGACGAGAACCGATCGGGCAGACGCCGCGCATGTCGCCGTAGGCCCGAAGCGTAGCCAGCGCCGGACGGCCGCCCTGTGCGGGCACGGCGATGCGCCCCGATGCCGGCGCCGCTCCGCCGCATAGGCTTGCGCGCAGCGCGCCGCGTGCGCCGCGGCCGTGCTGGGCAACCGCTGCGATCGGCGCCGCGGACTCGGACACAGTGCCGCATGCACCGCTGCCGCCGGCCGATCGCAGCGGCACAGCGGCGGCTCCATGCGGACGGGCGCGCTCATGCGCATGGCGCGTGCTTGAACAGGTACGCGTTGGCCCGCTGTAGGATTTGCGCCAACCGTTCCGCACGCGGCCCCAGCGGCGCGATGGCCTCCCCGGCATCGCGCAACAAATCCAGCGCGAACTGGCGAGCTGCCTTAAGTCCCATGATCGACGCGCAGGTCGGCTTCTGCGCCGCCGCGTCCTTGCCGGGGGTCTTGCCCAGCGTCGCGGTATCCGCTGTCACGTCGAGAATGTCGTCGATCACCTGCAACGCCAGGCCGAAACAGGCGCTGTAGCGATCGAGCGCACAATACAGCGCGGCGTGCGCGGCATCCTCCGCGACGGCGCATAGAGCGCCCATGCGGACGGACGCTCGCACGAGCGCTCCGCTCTTCATCCGGTGCATCGCCACGATCCTGTCCAGCTCCACGTGCTGTCCAACCAGCGACAGATCCATGGCCTGCCCGCCTGCGGCACCCTCGGCGGACACCGCCTGCGCCAGTTCGCGCACGAGCGCGATAGTCTTGTCGCCCGGCGCATCCAGGCTCGCCAGGGTCAGGAAGGCGTGCGCCTGCAGCGCATCGCCGACCAGGATCGCGGTAGCTTCGCCGAACTTGACGTGCACGGTCGGAAGGCCGCGACGAAGCACGTCGTCGTCCATCGCGGGCAGATCGTCGTGGACCAGGGTACAGGCGTGCATCATCTCGATGGCGGCGCCGACGTCGTCGAGCATGTGCGCCGGCGTGTCGGCCAGTGCGCCGGCAGCCAGACAGAGCAAGGCGCGGGTGCGCTTGCCGCCATGCAAGGTGGCGTAGCGCATCGCCGCCATCAGCTCGGTCTTGCCATCATGTTCGGCGCAGAGAAGACGCGCCAGCACCTGTTCGACCCGCTTTGCGCCGTCCCGCATCCAGATCTCGGGCAGCAGCCCGCCGGATGCGACGCACGCCTGCGCGCCCCATCCGCCGAGCGCGGAATCACCAGTTCTGTCGTCCTGTGGCGTAGAGCCGGTCTGCATGTTGCTCATGTCCTTGTCCCTGACAGGAGACCGCCATGGCGGGCGGCGAGCCGACGCGGTGTTGTCGGCGTCGCACCGAGCGCGCGCGCCGAATGCGGCAATGCCGCGCCGCATCGGCGCCGCTGCCTCGCCACACGCGCATGCGATGCCAGCTCATGAGAATCCGATGCGGACAGTCATGGACGGATGTGCGGTCGGGTAATAGCGCCGGCCTTTTTCGGCGTCGCTCAGCAACCGCGGCCGCACCCCGGCCTCGTGCATGGTCAGCGCCAAGGCGGTGCAAAACTGCACCAGTTCCAGCCACGCCAGGTGGTAGCCGATGCAGACATGGGGGCCGGTACCGAACTGCATCATGTCCACCGGCCGGATCGGCTCCGTGCGTTGCAGCCACCGCGCCAGCCGAAACTGATCAGGCGCCTCGTGCAGCAGCGCGGAGGTCGAGAAATGCAGCAGCGGGATGCACAGATCGGTGGCCGCGGGAATGCGCCGCTCGCCGAGTTGCAATTCACGCCGTGCGCGACGCACCAGGAGCGGCGTCGCCGGATGCAGGCGCAGCGTCTCGCGGAACAGCGCCTCGGCGACCGGACACTGCGCCAGGTCCGCGTGCCGGGTCGGCACCGCGCCCACCCGCTGCGCCTCCTCGACCAGGGCGTCCCACAGAAGAGGCTGCCGCGCCAGCTCGATCACCATCCAAGCCATCGTCGAGGCGGTGGTGTCGTGACCACCAAGCAACAGCAAGCGGATATTGGCGACCAGGACATCATCGGAGAGCGCATCGTCGCTGCGATCGAAGGCGCTCACCATGTCGGTGATCAATCCGGTGCGCGCGGCATGTTCGCGCGCGTCGCGGACGAACTCACGCAACCGCGCATCGATCCAGTCGCGGGCGGCGCGGCCGCGCCGCAAGGGCAGTCCGGGCAGGTCGACCGGGGGCGCGACGATCAACTGCAGCAGTTGCCGGTACTTGCGACGCCATCCCGGCAGATCCTGCGCGGTGATTCCCATGAGGCTGAAGATGAGCTTGAGCATCAGATCGCCGGTTTCGCGCAGGATGGTTACGTCGCCGCGGTCGCGCCACCTCTGCACCCGCGCCTGGATGACAGGTGCGAGCAGCTCGCCGATGCCGGCCTGGGTCAGCCCCGGGGGCAGGAACGCCGCCTGGATCGCATCGCGCGCCTGCCGGTGCGCGCCGCCGTCCTGGGTGACCAACGTTCCGCCAAACAATTCGGGCGCGATCTCTTCGATCAGCGCCGAGGACACGTCCTTGTGCCGGAGCAGTGCGAAAGCATCCGGATCAAGACAGGTCATCAGCTGTCCGGCAGGGCCGAAATCCAGCCAGAAGTGGCTGCCCAGCGTCCGTTCCGCGTGCCGCAGCAGGCGCGGCAGGTCGCAGACGATGGCGGGAAGATGCCCGACCAAGGGGAAAGCGCCGGGCACGAGCGGGATGTCGTGCCGCAGCCGATGCCGACGGTTCAGCGGGTTGAGCAGCATGTTCATCAGCAGCGCGGCGAGGCGGCCGCTTCGGCGGTCTCGTCGGAAGGCCGCGCGGCGCGGCTGTTGCCACCGTCGGCGTACGTCGGCACATGCGCCAGCATGCCGCCGTCGATGCACACGACCTGGCCGGTGATGAACGCAGCATCGTCGGAGAGCAGGAACGCCACCAGCGCTGCCACGTCCTCAGGGCGGCCGACGCGCGGCAGGAGCTGGTGCCGGCGCAGATGCCGTTGCATGCACTCGTCCAGCTTGGCGAGGAGACGCTCGGTCATGATGAGACCCGGCGCAACCGCGTTGCAGCGGATCTGCGCATGACCGTACTGGGTGGCGAGCGAGGCCGATAGCATGTTCATCGCCGCCTTCGACGCGGCGTAGGAGGTCTGCGCGGTGTCACCGCTGAGCCCCTGGCACGACGACATGTTGACGATCGCGCCGCCGCCCCGGGCGATCATCCGTGGGATGGCCTGCCGGCAGCAGAGCAACGTGCCGCGCAGATTGGTCGCCATGGTCTGATCCCAAACCGCCAGGTCCAGGTCGAGGATCGCGCCGTCGCACGGCGTCAGATGCATGGCGCTCGCGTTGTTCACCAGCAGGTCGACCCCAGTGAAGTGCCGCTCCGCCGTCTCGAACAGCGCTGCCACCGCCTGCGCATCGGCGATGTCGATCGCCAGGGCGAGCGCGTGGCCCGCTTCGGCCGCGATTTGCGCGGTGCAGGCAATGGCCGCCGAGCCATCAATGTCGGCGACCACCACTCTGCCGCCCTCACGCGCGATGGCGAGGGCGCATGCCTTGCCGATGCCGGCGCCGGCGCCGGTCACCACGGCCACCTTGCCTTCAAACCGTCCCATCGTGTCCTCCCGGATTGCGTTGGTCTTTCGCGGCATGCTGCTCGGCCTCCGCCGCGGAAGACACACTGTCGGCGCTGGTGCGCTCGTCATCGCCAGCATCGCTTTCGATGACCCGAATGGCGGCAACCGGGCACTGGCTGGCTGCGAGCCGCACGGCGGCGTGCAGCGCCTGCGGGACTGTCGCCCCGCACACTTCGGCCACGCCGTCCGGTTCGCGCTGGCGAAAGGTGCCCGGCAGCGTCAGCACACACTGCCCGCTGGTTCCGCACAGATCCTGGTCGACCACGACGCACATCTCAGTCCCCTGCGCACGCAGCCGCACCGGCAGCCCGCGGAACGTCCTAAGGAACGCGGACGGCTCCCGGGTCGGCTGCTCGGCCAATGCCAGCGTGGGAAAGCGCGCCTCAATCCGCGGCAAGCTCTCGGCCAACTGCACCCGGGCCAGTTGCGCACCAAGGCAGAAGTGGATGCCGTGGCCGAAGCTCAGCATGATCTTCCCATCGGTCGACATGCCAGGACTGGTGCCGTAGAACCGCGCCGGATCGAAGCGGTCGGGATCGGCGAAGGCGTCCGGGTCGCGGTTGCCGGACGCGATCAGCACGCGCACGTCCGCGTTCTTCGGGATCACCACGCCCCCCAGTTCGATGTCGCGCTGGGCGATACGGGGAATGGAGCTGAACATGGCGGGCGGATCGCAGCGCAGGACTTCTTCGACGAACGCCTTCACCCCCGCAGCGTCTCCCCGCAGCCAGTGCCGCTGTTCGGGATACGCCAGCATGGCCAGGACCGCATGGTCGATGGTCGCAGCAGTGGTGGCGAAGCCGCCCAGCAGCATGCCCCACAACATGCTGATCAACTCCGCATCCGACAGCATGTCGGCATCATCGTCGTGTGCACCGATCAACATCGACACGATGTCGTGGCGGGGATCGGTGCGCTTGCGCTGTATGAGGCCGCCGAAGTAGGCCTTCACTGTGGCACTGGCCGCATCCGCCGCGGCGAGCTGGGGATCGCAGGCGTGCGGGCTCAGGCCTTCCAGAATGGTGCCGATGCCGGCGGCGAGGGCGAACATGTCGTCCTGGGGCATGCCGAACAGTTCGGCGAAGACCAGCATCGGCAAGGCCAGCGCGAATTCCCGATGCAGGTCTACCGCCTCCCCGCGCTCCAGCACGGGCGCCATGCCGTCCAGGCGCGCTGTGACGATGCGCGCGATGCTCGGCCGCAGGTTGTCGATCTGGCTCATGGTGAAATCGCGCGAGATCAGCCGGCGCAGACGCGTATGCGTCGGTGGGTCCTTCATCGCTAGCGTGGAGGCCAGCAGATTGAGCGACAGGCTGGTCGCCGCACGCGGGAAATAGCGCGCCAGTTCGCCCGGCGCCGGTCCCCGAAACGCATCGCCCGTGGCCTTGAGTGCCCAGTAGATGTCGGCGTGGCGGCTCAACAGAAAGAGGCCCGATGCCGCGCGATGCACCGGATCGTGCTCGCGCAACCACCGCATGAACGGATACGGATCGCGGATGCACGCTGGCGACGCCAGTTCGGCGAAGGCGTCGGAGCATGGTGCCGTGGTTTCTTGCACGTCCATCTTGGTTACCTGTCGGCTGGCTGATCTGACCGGCGCACGGCGGGCGCGCCGGCAAATTGCTGAGAAGATCGCAATCCCCGAGCGGCTTCCGCGCATCACCAGAGCACCGGGAACTCCTCGAACCCGCCAGTGATGATCTCCTTGCGCAACTTCAGTTCTTCGGGCGCCACGGCTAGGCGCAGCGCGGGAAAGCGCTGGAAGATCGAACCGAACACCGCTTTGAGTTCCAGCCTCGCCAGCGCCTCGCCGATGCAGGAGTGCGGCCCGTAGGAGAACGCCAGGTGCGGCTTTCCTTCGCGTCCGATGTCGAAGATTTGCGGGTCGTCGAAATGGCGCCGATCGAACGACGTTGCCGGCAGACCGACCAGTACCTTGCTCTCCGCGGGAATATGCACGCCCGCGATGGTCACGTCGGTCCTCGGATAGCGCATGATGCCGTCCCAGCCCGCGCCCGGCGGGTACATGCGCAGGATTTCCTCCACCGCCTTGTCCACCAGGGACGGATCGCCGACCAGGCGTTCGCGCTGTTGCGGATGGCGGAACATGGCCAGCAGGCCGAATTCGATCTGCGCGACGGTGCTCTCGTGCCCCGCCACAAGCATGCCCGCCGCCAGGCCGATCGCTTCTTCCTCGGTTGCCTTGCCCTGGTCGACCGCGGTGAGCAGATCCGTCAGTAGATTGTCGCCCGGATCCTGGCGCTTGTCCCGCATCTTGCCGCGAATATAGGCGCGCAGTTCGTCCCAGGCCAAGCGCGATGCCCTGCGCGGGCCGCTTTCATGCTGATGCGTCATCACCTCGTCGGACAGCCCGGCGAAAAAGGCGTGATCCTCGTAGGGCACGCCCATCAGCGCGCTGATGACCATGGCCGGAAGCGGAAAGGAGACGTGGCGCCGCAGGTCCGCGGGCTGGCGCTGGGCCGCCAACGTCTCGAACAACTGCGCGGCGATCGCCTCGACCTGCTGCGCGATCAACTTCACCCTGTGGCTGCTGAAGGCCGGCGCCACGATCGTGCGCAACCGGACATGCTCGCTCCCCTCGTGCGAGACCAGCCACCCCGGCGAACCGAGAATCACCGAATCCGGGGTGAATGCCGCCGGCGGCATTCCCGCCGGCCGGAACGCAGCGTCGGATAGCGCCGCCTCGGCCTCGTCGTAGCCCGTCACCCACCAGCCTTCGTGCCCGGACGGGAAACGCACGCGGTGGATCGGACCGTTGGCGCATAGCGCCAACATCTCGGGCGAGGGCTCGATGTGATCGACGCGCCACATCGGCAGCGTCGGCAAGGGTTGTTCGGGCATGGTGGCGCTTCACTCTCCAAGCGATGGAAGCGCGGAAGGCGACCGGCAGACGCTCCGGGCAGCGGCTTGAGGTGCGATTGCGCTCACTTCTGTTCGTCGATGATGATCGGCGGGGAAGGCGGCCGGACCCTAGGGCCTCAAGTTGGCCTTAGTCATCTACCGAATCTTGTAGTAGCCCCTAACGCCTGGATGTCGCAGACGTCCTTGATCTTCGCTTTACGCGCGTGCCCGAGATGCTGCCGCTGGTCTGCTCTGTTCAATGGTACCCCAGCAGCGTCCGCGCGACCGGTTGCGGCTACGGTCTGGCTCCGCAACCGATCTGGCTGCCCTCTCAGACAACCTCGGCAGCCACAAGTCTGCTGTCCTGCGCAGCCTGATCAAAGCCGCCGGCGCCAGACTCTGGTACCTGCCGCCATACTCGCCAGGCCTCAATCCGATCGAAGAGACCCTCGCCAAGGTCAAGCACTGGATGCGCTCCCCCTAGAAGCTCACGATCGACGATATTTGCCGCCATATCGGCGGCCTTGTCTCAACTATCCAGCCCAACGAATGCAGCAACTATTTCCAAAATTCAGAATAGGCTTCTATCAAAACGTGAAACGCTCTAAATGGCCGGCTGAGCCCCCGACCTCGGCAGTAAACCTATCGTCGCCAGGGGAATTGCGTCGCCTGGGTCAGAGCCGACCCCGTTCGCACGCATTTCAAGCCGGCGACCTTTTGCGCACTCTGCAAGTCAAAGGCCCGACGCGCGACTAGGTAAATGTCAGGCCTTCTTTTGCAGATGCTGGTGCGCTCCGAGAGTGCACTCGCGGGGGACTTCGTTCCAGCCGGACGCAAGCAAACGTTCTGGCCCGCCAGCCCGCACGTCAGGCGAAGTTAGCGCGTGGCATATCCCTTGCTGATCTCTCGCTGCTGGAATTGCACGTCCAGCTTTGAAACAGGGCGCCGTCGGGACAACGTATTTCGAGCCCGGCGGCGTATCTTTCTGGGATGAGGGGATCAGGCGCATTTCCGGCCTCCGATCAAACACCACCATTGCTGGTTTCCCTGGCTGCTGCGAGCCAATCCACTCTTACAACGGGCGATATCTGCCAGGGGTCAAATTGTTCTTCGAGCAGGAATACGGCCCCCTGTATCGGGAAGGAAGCATGCGCGAGAGGCGGCTCGCGTGCACTACTTTTGGCTATCCCGGACGCCCACGGGCTTGCTCTTCACCAATGGTTGCGCTTAAGCCGATGGCGGGAGAGGCTCTTTGATGAAAATCAGCATCGAGTTGGACGTCGCGTCGTGACCGCTCGGCTCCTCGTCACCATTGCAATACTGCTTTGTCTTGCAGGACCGGCAGTCGCAGAGTGCGGAGAACGTGGCGGCCCCGGATATCGTGGCCCGAGTGGCAAATGCGTCGGCTGGGCTGAAATAGGTCGCGTATGCGGCATCCCGCCCGAAACGCGGTGTCGGGCTGAGGCTGTGGCCCCGAACGCAGCTGAGGCAGCCGGTCACGGCGCCAGGATTGAAGAACTGCGCCAGCTGCAGAAAAAGTAAGCGACTCCTGTGACTGAAGGCGCAGTTATCAACACCCACGAAGCGCAGCAGACCGGCGCAGCCTCAAGAGATTGATAATTTGCAAGCTGTCCGCACCCGCCGAAGCAATCGAGCAGCGCCGCAAGCTCGCTCATTATCTCCGATATTGGTCTGGTCCGTCGATCGAAACTGCGCCTTCAGGGCGGTGCTGGTCTATTGCGTCAGCCGCCAGCATCACAGCGGGCGGCTGAACCTCGCCGACCTCCTCAACTGGGATTGGTACGACATCTCGGCGCGCCTCAAGTGAAGCGCCTGCAGCAAGATCGGATGGGTTGATACCCGTCTGGATTGGAACGAGGTGATCGACTTCGCCAAGGGCATCTTGGGCTAAGCCACCTCTCGACAGTCAGCCGGGAAACTGCGGTTGGAGCAGCGATACGATCATCAGGGCGGCGATCAGAATCGCCGGCGCAAAGCCGACCACCGCAGCTAACCAAAGCTCGGCATTGCGAAAGTAGTCGTGCATGGAGGGCTCTCCAGCAAGTCAAAGCGGTCAACGGAAAGATCTGGGCAGCGTTCCTGCATTGGCAGGGTTGACACTCAAACGGGCTTCGAACTCGCGCTCCCGTGGGGCGCCAGCCGAGGCGCCGCTCGTGGTAAGTCCCATCCAAACCAAATCACGGCATACAGCGCGAGCAACCAGAGCACGATCAGTGCTATGTCCCGTTTCACAGCTAAGTTGCGCGCTGAAGGCGAGCGATGCGCCTGTGATCGCGCCAAAGCTCAATGATATCGTGGGTCGCCAAATATGTTTCGGCTCGCCTTCGCGCCTCCGTATCGTCCAGGCTGTTAAATTCGTAAGTCGCGCGCGCTACGCCCGCTGCGTCGACTGCGAAGGCCACGTAGTGTTTCAGCCCTTCGTCCATTGTTGGCATCACGCCTGATGGCAATTGGGAAAGGCCAGAATTGACCCTCGACCGGCCGCTGAAAGAACATTCCTCGTGAGGGCTCGTTCCTATTTACGCGACCCGATTTGGAACATCGTTGCGCTTACGGAGTCGATTCCTCACTCCCGGTTCTATTGCCCCAACCCAGCCGGGAGAAGACCTGTCCCCAACAGGCTGGCGACCCTTGGCGCTCTATCCGCCGGGGGTCGTTTGGGAGTTGGCACTTTTGGCCTGTCGACTCTAGTACAGGCTGACCAACCGCGAGAGAGACCAATGAAAACGGTCTGGATCTACGTAGATATAAACAAGCAAATTGGGGATGGCGAATATCTCAAAGTATTTGCCTCCAATGAGGCCGCCGAGCATTGGCTTGAGGAGCACGCTCCTGAAGGCGTCGCAGTCGAGTATCCTGTTATCGTCAGAGCGACCTGAGAAAACCTCGATCAACGCCTGCTCGCGATCTGATCTTTAGAGAGATACCCAGTCAAGCCGAACAGAAATGCGCCCGCTGCGATGAAAAGGACGAGCTGCACCACGATCACGAGCCCTCCCATTTTCTACAGGGTTCTCTAACATCGTGACTGCAGCTGGGTAAATTCCGTCGACCTACGGGCGCAAGCGGAGCGATCCCCCATTGAGCTCACGGCGTCTCGGCCAACCAGCGCTCCGTTTCCTCTGATGATGCTTTAGGAACAAGACCCAGCGCCGCGGAGTTTACGCCGCGATTTGGGAAACGTACATCCTGGGCCCCCGGTAATGCCTCTGCCGGGTCGAAACTTGCGCCCGCAAAAATGAGGACCATCTTGGATCACGCAGCACCTCTGCAGGCTCGTTTCCTCGTCCGGCAAGGAACCATTGGCTGGATGGTTTATGATCGGCAGCGCAAGGGGCCCGCGCTACTAAAGGACGGCAACTTCGCTGAGAAGCTGACGATGGAGCAAGCCGAACACGTAAAGGAGAGGCTGACGAGGCAGCCCACCTGATCGAAGGTTGGCGCCAAGGCCTTTGGCGGATTCGCGAAGGCATTGCTGATAGGATTCCCGGGCCTCTACCTGCTGCTGGTTACCGAATTCTACGGGCCGTTCAGGGCCCCACCCGACTCTTCCTCGGGCGAGACCCCAACGAGGCCGGGAGAGCCATACATTTCGCGCCGATCCGTGGCCGTTGACCGCGGCCCTCCCGCCGCCGTCGTCAAACTATAGTGCAATCAATACAGTTCGGAGGACGAGATATCCTCCATCGATTGTCGGTCGCCGCGCAGATGCTCGCCGCGGCAAGCGACCTCAAGGATATCGGGAAGAGGAATCTCAGGTTGAGCTTGAGCTGGATCTGTCCTGCGAGCGTGACCCCGCATTCGGACGAGCGCGGAACTCCGGCGCCGGGAGCGAACCGCGGCCGGTCGTTGTGGCACGGTTGGCGCAATCGCATGATGGAAATGGGGGAATTGCTTGAGGATGACGCGTCGAGGTCTTTGGCGCGCGGCACACGGGCCGCGAAGGTAATCGAAAAATGACAGATGTAATCGACGGGGCTCGCGAGTTCGCGAAGGGAAAACACGCGCAGTAGCTACGCAAATACACAGTGAACCCTACTTCGTTTACCTTGAGGATGTCGCCGGAAATGGTCGAGCACGCCGGGCTATCGGCGGAAGGCCCGCCGCGTGGGTGGCATGACGTCTTCGAAGACACCGAAACTCCGGTAGCCGAGCTCGAGGAACAATTCCGCGCCGATGTCACACGCGCCGTCTGGCTCCCGACCAACACGCCGCAGTGGCGATAGATTGAGGTGCCAGAAACCGAAGCTGCGGTTGAAGACCGGCGTCGATCGTCGTCCACGCGATGCTGGACAAGGCGGTGCACCGCATCAGCAACGGAGAGCTCGCGAGCTATTCTGTATCCCTCTCCCAAGGCAGTGGCGGGAGGAAGAACTCCAGGAGGTAATCAATAAAGAAGCGCACTTTGGGAGCTACGTGACGTGTTGCCGGATAAACCGCGGAGATCGTATATGGCGCCTGGACAGCATCCGGCAGAGCTGGAACCAATGTGCCTTGCCGCAAAGGTTCCGCCGCCAGAAACGCCGGAAGCGATGCGATCCCCAAGCCGGCAATCGCCATGTCTCTGATTGCGTCGCCATTATTTGCAATAATGCGGGACCGGATTGGCAATGAGATCGCCCGCCGCCCCTTCTTGCCATCACGTTCGAAGCGCCAGAACCGTTTGGCGTGGACATAGGCGTAGTCAATACAAATATGCTCGGCCAGTTCGGCAGCGCGCTTCGGAAGGCCATGTTGATTCGCGTAGCTTGGACTGCAACAGACCACTCGCGCACACTCACCCAGCTTACGTGCTTTTAGGCTTGAGTCCCGCATATCCCCTATTCGGATGCCAAGATCGTAGCCTCCACGGACCAAGTCAACGTGACGATCCTCGTAGTCGATCGCGAGTTCGAGGTCTGGATGGCGCCGCGCAAACTCGGCAATCACTGGCCCAAGATACATTATCCCGAAAGACATTGGCGTCGTGATGCGCAACTGTCCGCGCAAGGAGCTCACGCCGCGCTCTGACAAGCTCTCTGCCGTTTCGCTGATCTCATGTAAGAGGGGGACCATTCGTTCGAAGAAAGCTCCACCGTTGTCCGTAGGTCGCAGCTGGCGCGTCGAACGCTGAAACAGCTCGACATCCAAGGCGGCTTCCAAGTCACTAATGCGCTTGCTGATCACCGATTTCGACAGGTTCATGCGATCGGCAGCGGCAGTGATGCTTCCCGCTTGCATCACCTGCACAAACGTAACGATATCATCGAAGCGCCACTTCATTGTTCAATCGTAGCGAATGCGACCACGTTTGTGAAGCAAATGCGCTTTCGCGTTAAACTGGGGCATGGCTTGAATCCTCCTTCTGAGCAAGCAGCCAAGAAGGATCGAACCATGCGCATTGCAGTCGTCCTTTCGCCGAACAAACAAATGGGTGATGGACTGTCCCGGGTCGAGGGACGTTCGAGCAGGTCGCGCGTCTCTGCGTGACCGAGCGCAGGCGGCTTCCGTCGACACTTAGTAATCCCCATCTGCGCGGAGCGTCATATTGGGAATGCGCTATCCTCAGATGAGTGTTCGACCAGCCAGAACACCGAGTTCGAGAAATAGAACTTCCGTCCGCACCCTGGAGGGCGCTGATATTTGCGCGGTAGCGCTCAGCTATGCTGTCCAGCATCGCTCCGCGAGCGGGGGGGGAAGGGAAATGAGCAGCGAACCTCTCCGAGGCTCTCAGAAGCATCATCTTCTCAGGTCACAGAATTCAGCATTCATCTATGTTGTCGCCGACGCCGTCGGAGGTGCCTCCATCCCAGCTCACGAAGCGGCGCTTCGGCGCGTAGAGCCGGCCGGCGCTCAGCTCGTCAGTAAATGCAGCTCTTCTACGAACTTCAGTGCGACTGGGCACACAAGAAGACTGTTCCCGACTTTATTGATGTCTTCGAGGCTCGGATCCCGAAAAGGATTTCAACGGATAGAGGCCTGCCGAGATTTAGGGATGTCAAACGTGGAAGCTGTTGTCAGCCCGAAGCCGAAAGCAGGAAAAGGAGACTCACTGCGGCATAATCTGGCAGTCGAGCCCCGACGCAGACAGGAAGGGAGTCGGGCATAAGTGTTCTGATGCTGCGGAGGCCAAAGCGGCGCGAGGCAGCCCAATCCAATTCATTAAAAAAGTGGCGACCAGAATTGCAATGGTGGAGACGAAATGATGATGCATCGCTTGCTGCACCGCGCTTTTCTTTCAACCAGCTCTTGCCAGGCTTTGGCGGGACCGCGGGCGCTGCTGATACCCCTGGTGACGAGCCTAATGGCGCTATGCGTCAGCACCGATCCTGCGTTCTCGGCGCAGCCGACCACACAGGGCCCCACCCAAGCGGAGTTGGATCGCGCCGATGCGGACTCCGTCAACTGGCTCACTGACAACAAAGGCTATATGGGAACTCGCTTTTCGACATTGTCGGAGATTAACCCGCTCAACATTCGCAATCTCAGGGAGGTCTGCTCCTTTGACATCGGAGAAACCGGCTCTTTTCAGAGCGGGCCGATCGTCTACGACGGCCTGTTGTACACGACGACCGGGCCGACCACCGTCGCAATCGACGCGGCGACGTGCGCGAAGAAGTGGGAGTACCACCACAAGGGTAGTCATGTGCTCGTGTCGAACAACAAGGGGCCAGCGATCGCCGGCGGCCGCGTCATTCGTGGCACGCCCGATGGCCATCTGATCGCGCTGGATGCGAAGACAGGCGCATTGCTGTGGGATCAACAGATCATGGATGCAGTGAACGGCGAATACGCAACGGCTGCGCCGCTCGTCTGGAACGATATCGTTTTCATGGGAAAGGCCGGTGCAGACCGTGGTATCCGCGGCGAGATGATGGCTTTTGGCGCTGACGACGGTCACATGATATGGAGCTTCCACGTCATCCCCTCGCCTGGCGAGAAGGGATCAGAAACGTGGAAGAATCCGGCAAGCATCGAGCATGGCGGAGGTTCGCTCTGGACGACGTTTGCGCTCGATTCAGCTGCCGGTCTGCTGTTACTGCCGATCGGTAATCCAGGGCCGGACTTCGACGATGATTCCCGGCCTGGCACCAACCTCTTCACGAATTCACTGGTCGCACTCGATGCTCGAACCGGAGAGCTGAAATGGTGGCATCAGTTGCTTGCGCCCGATGATCGGGATTGGGATACGGCTGTCACCGCAGCCATTGACGCCGCCGACGGCAGTAAGCTGGCAATGGCAGCAGGTAAGGACGGCGTGGTTCACATCGTTGACCGGACCACGGGCGAGCTGAAGGTAGGGGCTCCGCTGGTGACGCGTTATCAGAACACGACAGGCCCTGTGCCCAGGGGCAGCGGCATACGGCTGTGCCCGATCGCTGCCGTGCAATGGAACGGACCAGCCTACAATCCCGAAACCAAATTGATGTACATGAACGGGATCGATTGGTGCGCGCAGGCGATCAAGGGACCGACGCCCACCGCCAAGCCAGGCGAGGAGTATCTAGGCTGGGCCAACTATTATGGGACGCGTGATCCGGTCGATGAGGCATTTGGTTTGGTCAACGCCATCGATCCAACCACGGGCAATGTCGTTTGGCGCGCCAAGACGAAATCGATTCCACTTGGTGGCCTGGTTGCCACGGCCAGCGACCTCATTATTACCGGAACGATCGCCGGAGAGGTACTAGTGCTGGACGCGAAGACCGGCGCGGAAATTCACAAGACCGATGTGAAAGGAGGCATCGGCGGCGGTGTCATCACCTACCAAGCTGGCGGCAGGCAGCTCATCGCCGTCGCGGCCGGAGACAATAACCTCACCTACGGCACGAAGGGTCAGAACACGATCGTTGTCCTGGGAGTACCGAAATAGCCTGAAGTGATTGCGCAACGTCTCCGTCCGCGCAGGGAGCTGATCAAATGGGGCAGATGCTTTTCGAGAGCAACCGGTGTCCGAGGCTCTCCTCCACCCAAGCACCGAGCCAACGCCCGCCGCACCCCTTCGCCGCGCCACAGGTAACGATCAGGACCTGTCGTTATGCGGTCGCTCTGTTCCTGATCGTGGCGACGGCGGGAGCGGTACCATCGGCATTCGGACAGCAGATGCCGACACCGACATCCAGCCAGCCCCAGATCACGCAAACCTGGCCGGCTCCCGCTCACATTTTCGGAGATTGGGGCGGACTACGCACCAAGCTCGAGGATCTCGGCGTCACCTATTCCCTGACATACACGTCGGAGAGCGTCTACAACACGGTAGGCGGCTTGAGGCCTGGCGCCGACTATGCGCAGCAGATCGGATTTACGGCGAACGTCGATTGGGAGAAAGTCGCGGGCGTTCCGGGCCTCGTCACCCACATGTATCTCATCAACCGTGCCGGCCGCAA
Organism: Bradyrhizobium sp. ISRA464; assembly: GCF_029910095.1. Taxonomy (NCBI): domain Bacteria; kingdom Pseudomonadati; phylum Pseudomonadota; class Alphaproteobacteria; order Hyphomicrobiales; family Nitrobacteraceae; genus Bradyrhizobium; species Bradyrhizobium sp. ISRA464. The sequence continues at coordinate 6,735,629 of NZ_CP094526.1, forward strand.
CGCAAGCGCCGACTATGTCGGCGACACCGTGCTCCAGGCCCAGGAAATCTACGGCGCGGGGTTTGGGGTGGGCGCCAAGCTGGTTTGGCTCTACGGCGAGGAGAAACTGTTCAACGACCGCGTCAACATCGCCTTCGGCCGCTTCGCGCCTGGCACGGACTACAACGCATCGCCCTTTTATTGCACCTTCATGACCCTGACCATCTGCGGTCATAATCGGGGTCTGACGGCCAACCAGGGCTTCGAAGACTGGCCGATGAACGTGTGGGGTGCCCGGGTCCGCTTCCGCCCCACGGAAGATACCTACGTGATGGTGGGAGCCTTCCAGTCGCAGCCTTTCCCGACTGCCGCTGAACCCTTCACCCAGGGCGGCCATAGTGGCTGGGACTGGACCTTGCAAGGCACCACCGGTGCCAGCTTTCCGGTCGAAGTCGCCTATGAACCGATCATTGGCAAGGACAGGATGCCCGGACACTACAAGCTCGGCTTCAACTGGGATACCTCCACCTACCGGGATAACTTCTTCGACGTGATCGGGCAGCCGCTTGCATTGACGGGTCTTCCAGGCGCTCCCCACCGAGGTCGCGCCCAGTTCTGGGCGTCCGTGGATCAGATGATCTTTAGGAATGGCCCGAACCCGAATGACGGGCTTATTCTGCTCGCCACCTTCGCGCACAACGAGTCCGATACGACGCTGTTCAACAACTTTGCCTGGGCCGGCATCATCGATCGCGGCTTTTGGCCTGCGCGTCCGACCGATCAAATCGCGTTCGGCATTTCCTACTATGACGTCAGCAAGAAGTTGACCGACACCCAGCGCATCCAGGCGATGCTCGGCTCGCCGCTCGCTGGCGGAGCCTTAGGCGTGCAGCAATACGCCATGGTGCTGGAGGCCAATTACGGGATCTCTCCTATACCCGGCCTTCTTATCCAGCCTGAGCTTGAATATTTCATCCGTCCCGGTGGCACGAACGCCGTTCGCAATGCTTTCCTGGTCGGGCTCAAAGTCGCGGCGGACTTTTGATCCATCCTCGGATGGGAGGCTTTGGTTGGTCCAGATCCGGAGCCGGCCTGGTCCGCTCTTGATGTTGTAAAGACTCATCCACCGGCAGGACAGCGCCGCCGCTTAAGGCTCGCCACGATTCGGAAGGAGCCGGCGATCCAGTCGATTCGACAATTATCTCGATATCGCCAAGTCAGTTCTGCAAGTGCGCGGCCTTGATGCGGCCAGCCAAGTCGCCGGCATTGCACGCGAAGTGAATCGTTAGACCATAGCCATCACAGGCGAGGCCATTGGAGCGAGCAACCAGGCCGAGCACCAACCGGGCCGCGCCTTGACCTGGCGCATATCGACCCGTAGCGCCTTTGCTCGGCAGGCGCAGCAGGACTCGAACCTGCGATGTCGGAATCAAATCCGATGCCTTGACCAGCTTGGCTGCTGGCCCGTGAATGGCGCTCCCTGCGGGAGTCGAACCCGTTTCCTCACCTTGAAAGGGCGATATCCTGATCGGTAGACAAAGGGAGCATACGTTGGATCATACAATGCCGCGCCGATGGATCGAAGAAGCCCGCATGGGCCTTTTCAGGCCCAGTACGTGTATATTTGAATGCGCTGACCGCTGGCTTCACTAGAAGATGCTTAAAATAGTCGTCCGTACCTTAATAGCGGTGACTTGCCACTGAACTTTCATCCAGCAGCGTCGCGATGGTTTTGATCTGAGGCCGGCAAACCGCACCATCTTTGGCTAGAGTTTTCGCTGCCAAATCCCCTCGGCGGGGAGGAAAAGACGATGATGGCCGCGAAGTTCTCGGACGCGCAAAACGCGTTCATCCTGAAGCCGTGAAACCAAGATGTTCCTGTTGCGGAGATCTGCCGCAAGGTCGAGATCAGCCAGGCTGACCTACTTCAATTGGAAGGAGAAGTATGGCTGACTGCTGCCGAGGCAGATGCTGCGCTTGAGATATCTTGAGCAGGATAACGGCAAGCCTCTTCTCGCGGTTCTCAACGGCGCTGGCGCCGCGGGTCACCTTCCGCGGGCCGCCATCGTGGGGGTGCTGGAACGGGCCTGTAAGGAGGTGAGCTTCCCGGCGACGATCCGCGTCGATCAAGGCAGCGAGTTCGCGTCGCGCGATCTTCTATGGGCCTACCGGCGCGGCCACTGGACTTCTCACGGCCCGGCAAGCCGACCGACAATGCCCTCATCGAATCCTTCAACGGTAAATCCCAGATTCGCTTCAGTACACTTACCTTGTCACCCACTCGCAACAAGGGACGCGCTCTCTAAGAGCTCCACGAGCGCTTGAGCGTCGGATGCAGAGATCGTTGGAGATAGGTAAACGACAGGCTGCCTGGCGCGGATGTGGCGAGCAAGCAAGCCTCCTTCATTTCCATACACGACCACGCCGCGTGCACCTGTTAATTCGAGGTACTCCGCTAAATCAATTGCGATACAGATCTCATCTGGGGTTCGGCCGGTCGTAAGGGTGGCCGTGCCGTGCCAAGGGGTGCGCTTCCTCGTTGGACTCACGTGAATGGTAAAATGACCAGAAGATTCCGGTTTTTGGTGGATTGACATACGCAGTGCATTCGGAAACACCGCGGCGACATCATCGAAGCCTACCGGATTTTTCGAACCTGTATTGGCCTCATATGCCGAGCAATATAAAATGGCTCCCCGCAAAGATTCCTCAATTAACTGCCGACGCAATCGCTCAAGCTTCTCATCATCCTGAGGCAAGTATATTGTCTGCATGGCTTCGACGTAGAGCCGCTTCTCGTCCAGCCCGGTTTGGCGCGCAGCATCAGATATACAAGAATGTTCGAGAGAAAATAAAATTGGCTCGAAGAGAGGCCTTAACACTCCCTCCGGATCAATCTCGGATAGTTCCTTGTGCATTTCATCGCGTCCGCGCGCCGACCATATAGCAGGTAGAATTCGCTCTACATCAGATAGGAAAGCAGCTTTGCGTTTGGCGTAGTAGCGCATGGCCTCTTTGTGACCAGATGTGTCTTGCACGCTTTTCTTAATTTCCGCGTAGTCAACAAGACGGAAGAATCGTTGATCAACGGAGAATGCCTCTAACGCATCAGATAGGACTGCGCGATATGCAGCGATTTGTTCCAACGAAACTGTGTCGAAGCACGGATAGCGCCCGGCATCACGACATGCAAGAATTCGCACCGGTATTACAGGAGCGTCTTTGAACGAGAACCAACTGCGTATTGGAATGGACGATACCGCAAGCTCGACGAGCAGACGAACAAAAGTGGGTTCATGGTTTACCTGAAGGCCCGGAGGATTCGCTGCGGCCTTCCGAAGCAGCTTTCGAGTCGCGGCGCATTCTTTAGGGTTTTTAATAAGCTTCTCACATTCCTGGATGGCTGCTTTAAGGAGATGCTTTATGCCGCACGTCTCGTCTGCCGCAGTGGATTGAGCGCATTCGCGGGCGCCGTCTCCTACCCGCTTGGCAACATCTTCGATCAGCTTGGCCATCTTCATCTGCGCGACGTGGCACGCACGTGACAAGCTGTAGAGCAATATCAGAGTATAAAACTCTCCCATGTCGGGAAGTGTTCCACGGTTCTTCAACGGCGTCGACGTGCGAAATGGGAGAAGCAAAATTGCGAACTCTACCTCACCATTTTGTTTAATTGCATGAGAGATTTGGCAGCATCGCTCGTATCGGCCCGCCTCGCTGATAAAACCTTTTCGAATCGACTTTTCGGTCACCACTTCAGAAATCAGCGCCGCGGGACCAATCTCGCCCAAGCGCTCATTCCGCAGGACGCGATTCACTGCCTTTGACGAAAGATTGGTTACCAGCTGGTCTCCGGCACGCTGCAATGACCTTATCATTGTGCGCTCGAACACCTTGGCATCGATCTTCACAGATTCAGCATTAGAGTCTTCGCTACCGCCGAGGGCTTCAATTCGCGTCAAACGCTCAAACGTGCCGCCGAGCGCATCAGTATTGTATTCGATTTTCCGGAACATCCTGGGATCTGTACCTAACAACCGAGTGAACCGCTCCGGGTTTGCCGGAGGCAATTTGGTTTAAGTCATGCAGCCATGCGTCCACATTGGCCGCTTTGGGGAAGACCATCGCCGGCCTTTGTCTCCAGTGACCGGCCCCCGAGTGCTTCCTCCAGGTGAAGTTTGAGTCCAGCCTGAGCTGCAGCGAGACCGAAGCTTCGACCGCTTAAAACTAGATTATTGCGTCTCGCACCACGTTGGCGGGCTGGTTGCGACGACGTGGCTCTGCAGCAAATCGGCGGTCAGTTGCCGATCGCTCCATGGGGCCGCTCTTCGTTGTACAACAAGGTTCAAGAAACCGGGTCGCCGACGCGGTCGCCCGCTCGCGCTTCCCATAAAACGTGGCGCGCGGATTTCCCGCACCGGCTCAGACGTCGGCCGCTCGTCTTGGCGGCCAGACCTGACGGCAGAACATACGAAGGAAGGCTATTTCCCTTGGGTCGGCCGTGATGAAACCAAATCCACTCACAAAGGCGCGTCCCTCATTGCTCGCAACTTTGATTTCAACATCCTCGGAGCTCGATCCCTGGCGCATGACGCTTGCCACTTGCGAACCGCCGAGCCTGACCGAGCATTATCGCCTGATCCCTGCGGCGCCGGGCGAGGTTGATCGTTTTCATGGCACCGGCAACAATGCGAGCTCCTATTGTCTTTTGACCGCACACAGACCCTGCATTGCCCAGCGGACCAACCCGACCAAGCAGGCGGTTGCGCGCAACTAACAAGCAGCGGAGCAAAAGCTGGGCCAAATCGCCTGATGCGTTAGCCCGCGCGCAACCAGCTGAACGCAGCAACCACGCGGCGGCCCTTCTGCGTGAAAACAGGCGCTGCCTGTTCGTCGCCCGCCAATGTTGTCGCAAACCCGCCATTGCACCGGAGCACAACGACTGCCCCGCCCGACAATTGCAGCGCGTTGCCTATTCATCTTTGCTGGTGATCGCCGCGATCGGTTCAACGTTTGAATGGGACAAGAGCCAGGCATTTTTGTTGCACTCATCGCCGTGAGCTTCGTCCTGGCATGCGTCAGCCAGATGTAGCGCGCTGGAACCCGGGCCCGGCCGCCTTGAGCGAGACGACGTGTAGAGCAAGCAAAATGCAACGCCCCCGACCTGACTGGACGAAATGTTCGGCCGGTGATCGGGCTTCAGACGGATCGTGGATGGCTAAGCAATTTACTCGGGAGAAGCCGGAGCCGGTCCTCGTTCCGGCAGACGAACGCTTGACCGGCCGCGCCGTGTGGGGAGCAACCATCGGCAATATTCTGGAATTCTACGACTTCGGCACATATAGCTTTTTCGCGATCCAGATCGGCCAGGCGTTCTTCCCGGCAAGCGACTCGTTCGCCAGCCTCATGTTGTCGCTTGCAACGTTCGGCGCGGGTTTTGTGACCAGACCGATCGGGGCCATCGTGCTCGGCTCGTACTCGGACCGGGCCGGCCGCCGGCCCGTGATGACGGTCAGCTTTGCCATGATGAGCGCGGCGATCCTAGTGTTGGCGCTCACGCCCTCGTACGGGACAATAGGAATTGCCGCTCCGTTACTGGCCATTTTTGCTCGTTTGGTGCAGGGCTTTGCGCTGGGCGGTGAAGTCGGTCCGACGACCGCCTATTTGATGGAAGCAGCCCCGGCCAAAGCCCGCGGTCTTGCTGTCTCGTTTCAGCCTGCCAGCCAACAGATAGCTGCCACGGCCGGAGCGTTGGTTGGAGAAATACTCTCCCTCACCATGACAAGTGAGGCACTGCATGCGTACGGGTGGCGGATCGCGCTTTTGCTCGGCGCCGGTATGCTGCCGTTCGGACTTTGGTTGCGGAGCGCCCTGCCCGAAACGTTACATCGCCCCGAAGCCCCGCCTCCCACCGTCCAGCCTGGAAGGAAATCGTCTGCCGCTCGCCGGCTCATGAGCTTGGGATTCGTCATTTTGGCCAGCTGCACGATTATCACCTACGTCACGGAATATATGACCACCTATGCGCTGAACACCCTGCAAGTGTCTGCGCCTCTCGCCTTTGCCACCACGCTTATCAGCAATGCGGTGGGAATTGTTGCTGCGCTGCTGGGCGGTTGGCTTACGGATCGATTCGGACGCAGGCACATCATGATATGGCCGCAGATCGCTGCGTTGCTGATGACCTACCCGGTGTTCTTGTGGATCGCAGAGAGCCGCAGTGCCGCCGCACTTCTCGGAGGGCTCGGCGCGCTCACGCTCATCGGAACGATTCCGTACAGCGCCTTCTATGTCAGCATGGTCGAAGGTTTGCCCAAGACTATTCGCGGCGGCGCCTTCGCGACGATCTACGCTATTGCGATCGCGATCTTCGGAGGCACAGCTCAACCTGTCGTCGCCTGGCTGATCCACCTGACCGGGAACGCGCTGGCGCCCGCCTGGTATATGCTTGTCGCCAGCGCATCCGGGCTGTTTGCCATGCTCATGATGCCCGAGACCGCACCGCCGAAAATTCTGAGCGCCGCGAATAAGCGAAGCCCGTCATAGCGCTGAACGATGTGATCAGGGGTCTCTTCCGGCTCATATTGCGCGCCCCGTCGCGTCGTCCGCGACGAGTGATCGTGTTGAGAGAAGGGGAACAGATGTCTTGGTGAAGCATTCATTCATTTTTACGGGAAATCAGGCGTTGAATCGCGTCTTAGTGTTGAGATTTTGGTTGGCTCTCAAGCTTTTCGTTTTGTGCTGACGGATGGTCGTCGGCACTTGGAAAAGCGATGGCAAGCCCCGCGATGGTTGCCGCATCACGGCGGTTTCTTGCCGTGCAGCGCCAGAAGCGCCCTTGCCGGGCAGAATAAGTCACCTGTGCCTGCCCATGTCGTTGATGTGATCGATGCTGCGACCGGCATTCGTCAGGCAAGGACGAAGCGGAACAATCAAGAAGCTCCTGCGCATATTTTGCTTCAACCCATCCATCCGGATGGCCAAAGCGCTGCTCCACGTGAGCTCGCAAGTTGAAGGCGTGGATCTGAACGCTCAGCCTGCCGCACTCACGGGCGTCGCTTGCCGCCTAGGCGCCCGACCTTCGCGGCAATCGACCGATTTACCTCGTGGCGCGAGACGTACTCCGTCTTCGTCTGGGCTTCGTTCTCATAGGGCGTTGGCCCCTCCGGACCCAGGTGCGGTTCAGTGCCGCTGGATCGGACTTGGGTGCAGGGCTGATGGTGCCCCAAGCGGCACTCTGCCACAAGACAGCCAGCTCACTACATCCCGAGGCGAGCGAACTGCATCGACGCGTGCTCCGTCTCGGAAAGAGGATATCCCGGGTTGCCGCTCGCGGCGTTCAACAAAGACCTACAGAATGCAGGCGTGAGCCTGCCACGGTGGACCACGACGTTTTCGTGCCCCATCTTAGCTCGCGCGTTCTGCCAGTCCCGATTGTAGCCGCGCTGTTCATGGGACTTCACATGGCAAGCGGCGAAGTCGGCATTGCCCAGCGTCGCCAACTGCCACGCGGGTACCGGTCGCTTGGTATGGATGTGCACCCACATCGGACTCGGCATCGTACCATTGCGCAACGCCTTGGGCTGCAGCTTGATCTCGAACAGCGTCCCCTCGCCATTCAACGCGCGCGGTTGATCCGGAGGCGCCAACTCCCCGGCCGCCTTTAATTGTTCAAGGTAATTCTGGGAAGGAAACGCGTAGCTCTTCATGCAATCGATCATGATTGCGGTCTTTCGCGCGTTCAAAGCGTTTGCCTGCCCCTGCACCTCCGACAACATCGCCTTCAGTCGTACTAATTTGCTATGCACTTCGCGCACTTGCACGGGCGTGAAGAGGCCGCTGCGACGGGGCTCCTCCAGCGCGAACACACAGGCCTCAATCTCAGCGGCCTGGCCTTGCAGGCGCTCAATGACGGTTCCCACGATGTGGTCAGCATCTTCGGGTTTCATCTGGCGGGCTTGCGAGACGGCCCTTTGCTGACGGGGCAGGTCGAACTCCAAGAGTTCGTCCAATCGAGCGAGCAGTCCGGTCAGTGCTTTCCTGGAGGGGGGAGCCTGCCACATCGCCAGCTGTGCAGTTGCCGACGATGACGCCCTCGCGTGTGCCTCCTCCGCGCTCGCGAGTTTCTTCGTGCCGAGATCCGAGAGCACGATAACCTTGGCAGTTGGAGCCGTGCCGGCGTCAGACCTGGCGAGCTGCGGCTCGGGCCGCCCCGTCGAACTCCCCTCGCCTGCGGCCGGCGCGCGCTTGCCTTTCCCCTTCTTGCGCGATGCACTCCCTTCAGCCACTACAGCCCCGGCTGGCGGTTCGACCACGGCTGGCCTCTCAGGCTGCACTGCCATGAGCCGCATGACTTCGTTCGCCGTGACCCACGCACCTTCAACGATGTGATCCAACAGCTCCCATGGCAGGTCGGCACTGGTTCCGACATCTCTTAGCCCGGCAACGATCCCGTGCAATCCTGAAGCGAACTCCGAAAGCCGCTCCATGACCCCTTCAAGGACGGCACGGTGCTCTGCATCGAGTGGCCGTCCTTCGCCTTTTAGGACAGGGCCGGACGCCGAGACGAATGCCGGAAAAACATCCCCAATGAACGTCCCGAGCAGACGTACCCGCCCGTCCTCACCCATGAGGGCGCCGCTCACCGCTGGCTCGAACGTGCTCGCCTGCGCCTCAATCAAGATCTGCGCAAGAGCGATTCGCGATTGCAGATACATGCACTTCGTATACAGCGCCCAGCCTGTATGCAGCCGTAGTCCAGCCTCTTCGGCCTGTCGCATTTCGGGCGAGGCACTTGGCAAGCCAGCGGCGGCTGCGCAGACGGACTGCATCCGCTCCGAGCGCAATGCCTTCTTTCCCCACCACTCCATGCAGTCGATATAGCGTTTCGACACACTGGCGACGATGCGGCTCAACTGATAGGACGGAGCGTCGCGCGTCTTCTCGAGCAGATCAGCCGCATTCTTCCTGGCCTTCTCCAAGTTGTCGATAATGCCTTTGGCCACGACGTTACATTGATTCCCGGCATCCAGCGTGTCATCGCGGAGCCGGCGAGCCTGATCGTCGGAAAGAATGCGACGCGCCAAATCTGGGGGCAGACTCGCGTAGTAGTTCAGAACTGCTGAGCCTGCGCTGACGACTTGATCGATCAGCTCTTGGGCTTCCGCCTCGTTCCGGGCCCGCATGGCAGCATTGCGGCTAGCATCAAAATTCTCAAGCAGGTTGCCGATCTTTCGCTTCGCTGCCTTGATCTCGCCGATCCTTGGGGCTGCCGCCCCCGAACTGATTGCGTGGCTGGAGTGCGACGTCGCCCCATCTCGGTGCCCAGAGCGCATCCGCTCCAAGACGGTGTCGAAGAATTGGCTGCCTTCCCCGGGGGCGAGGGCGGAGTTCGAGCGCGAACTGCTTAATCCTCCAGCGCTGTCCGCACCTGAAGTCCCAACGTGCGATTTGCCAGATCGATCAATGCCCGTCATATTCTATCTCCGGTAAGGTCGAGAATGCGCGGCCTCCCTGGATAGACAGCCTGGCTGACGAGCAGCTGACGAAAGGCGCTTTTCCCGGATGCGCAAGAACCCAGATCACCGCGACTTACAATTCCATGGAAGCTGGCGTGCTGCTGAAGGCAGGGATGCAAGGACGATGGCGTCAGTGACGGATAGTGAGCTGCGGCGGATGACGGCGCGCTGACGCCGCCTCGCCCTGACCGCCATAAGGATCTGCGCTGTCAGGCTGCGACAGGATCCGCCGTGACGGCGCTCCCAAAGAGCCCGCCCGCCAGCGACTTTGTCTGGATGGACCTGGCATCCGGACACCGGAAAGCCGCTACAGCATGCCCCGTCCTCAAACGGTCGGCAGGATCGTCGCGAGAGAAAACTATCTGTGGTATCGATTGCGAGATCTTCGGCTGCCGCGCACGTCTCATCTTCCGAAGGAGGTGCCAATAGCGGACCGAAAACCTTATGGATCCAACCCTGATGCGCCAATCCCGACCAGAGGTAGAACGCTCGTCCTCGTGTTCGATCTCGCAGGGCCGACTTGCGCTATTTCCTCTTCAAAGTACAGCCGTCCACAATACGTTCATAGAAGTATCACGCAATATCGCAGCGAGCGCGCCAAGCGCGCCTAGCGCCAGCCTGCTCAGCGAACCGGCCGTCGGCGCCTCTCGAAAGAGCAGAGCATGAGGATCGGCTCACCGGCAAAAATAACTCCGACCGATACTTACGATCATGCTCCAGATATCCTTAAGGTGCATATTGCCGAATGTGTACCCGCAGACGAGCAGGATGCCGCCGTACGATATCAGCAGGAACATCGGCAGAAGCATAGTCGGATCCCCGCCGGTTTTTCCGAACTGTCTTGAGGCGATCAACTCGGCAATGACCGAAAGCGCTTCTCCAGGAAAACTCGCTGCCACCGCCACGGTTTTCAATAGCAAGCGCATCGCCTGACGATCGAGAACGTAAGGTCAACACCTTGGAATATACAAACCATCCATGGGCTGCCTTGGCCTGTTGGCAACGCAAACGCCTCAGTCAGGCATCACCGTTCATCGCTGGCGAGGCCGCGTAGCAGACGGCTGAAGCCGTGCTGCGTGTCGGGCCCAAGCCAGAGCATCACAGTCTAAGCTGCAATCTTCACAGGGAGTGCCGAATAACCGTGCACAAAGTTAGACGCAATTCGCTCGGGTTCGCCGACCACCTGGACCTCCAACCGCGCGTTCAACATCTCTTCCCAGAGGACTTTCAACTGAAGCTCCGCAAGATGTCGACCAACGCAGCGATGGATGCCGAATCCGAAGGAAAGATGCTGCCGCACGTTCTTGCGGTCGATGATGAAGCTGCTGGCATTCTCGAAGACTTCGTCGTCCCGGTTGCCGGAGATGTACCACATGATGACCTTGTCGCCCTTCCTGATCTTTTTTCCACCTAGGATGCTATCGGTCGCGGCGTTGCGGCGCATATGTGCGATAGGCGTCTGGTATCGAATAATCTCAGACACAGCGCTCGACAGCAGCTTGGGATTGTCACGCAGTTTTCGCAGTTCGCACGGGTACTGATCCATGAACAGGAGGCCGCTGGTAATCGAATTGCGCGTGGTGTCATTTCCCCCCACGATCAGAAGAATCAGATTCCCGAGAAACTCACTCGGCTCCATATGGCGTGTGGCGGGCGAGTGCGCCATCAAGGAAATCAGGTCGAGGCGCGGCTCGGCCTCAATGCGTTCATTCCAAAGTCGAGTGAAATAACTTTGGCACTCGGACAAGATTGCGCTTCGCTTGTCCCAGCTGTCGATCGCCTGACCTGTTTTCGGAGCTGCGACGGCGACGTCCGACCAATAGGTCAACAGCCGCCGATCTTCAAATGGAAAGTCGAACAGCGTGGCGAGCATCTGCGTCGTCAACTCAATGGAGACCATCTCCACCCAATTGAAGGCATCATTGCGCGGCAAGCCCTGCAGAATTGTCCTGGCCCGAGAGCGGATTAGGCTCTCGAGCTTCGTCAAGTTTTCCGCTGCGACTATCGGACTTATGGTGTTGCGTTGCGCGGCGTGTTTGGGAGGCCCCAGCTTGATGAAACTCTGGGTCCAGTGCTTATCAGGCACGTCGACAATCGTGACGCCTTGTTCTGACGAGAATACCTTGTGGTTTGTATCTACTGCTACGATATCTCGGTATTTCGTAACCGACCAATATGGACCGTAGGGACTGTCGTGGCAGTAGTGAACGGGATCTTCCCTTCGCAACCGTTCGAAGCAACCCCATATGCTGTCGTCTCGAAACCGCTTGGCGTCGCTTACATCCAGATTGCTCAGCGGGATATCGCACGCATCATCAGCTCCGTAATCTTCTGAGTGCTTTTCCATTATCGTCTCCCAAGATTCTGCTCTCCCGAGAGCTTCCCGATCCAGGGGTTGCGAGTCAGGACTTCGAACTGTCGTGGCTTTTGGCTGCGGGCGTGTGGCTGCGGGCGTGTCGCTTGATCAGACTATCCCAAACTGCAGGTAGCCCACCCCTGCCAGATCCGGCAGTATGGATCGTATTGACTTTCCAAATCGATCTGCTCTGTGGACGGATGAGAGCTCTTACCGCTCGGTTGGCGGATTGGTGTCGTGCCCAAGGCGACGCAAAGCCAGGATGCACGGACAGCCGCTCCCGATGGGTACTGGCGGCGGCGCGGCTCGATGCTCTATGAGCATCGACTGAGCTGGGATATCGATGTGTTGATCGAGGCGGCTGCTGTTACGGTGGCGCGCGCAGGCAAAATCTTCATCGAGCCTCTCGTCACTTCTGACGGTCGCCCTGGTCCCTTTCGGTGTTGAGAAAGCCGAAAATGAGGATTTCGCGGCGCAAGAATATTCGGCCCGAATAGCTGTCAAGCGCCACTTCCCCATCGCGGCCGCGAGCCCTTGCGACGGCACGTCGCCAGGTGCATTTTTTCGCGGCCACCCCTTGAAACGGCTTTGCGTTTTTCTAAGTCATTTTTTGCCGCGAATGCGGTGCGCCGGGCGCCTTAACGGGTCCGGCGCGGGCGCCGGGCCGGGTAATCAGACCCGCTCTGACTCCTGCCCTTGCGCTCCTTGTATCCATCTTGCTCTTTGGAGGACTTGGTTATGAGGACCACCTTTGACTTCGCGCCCCTGTGGCGCACCACCATCGGCTTCGACCACCTGGCCGATCTCGTCGACAGCACGTTGCGCCAGGCGAGCGAAGACCCCTATCCTCCCTACAACATCGAACGCTCCGGCGAGGACCACTATCGGATCTCGCTCGCCGTCGCCGGCTTCGGGGCCGACGACATCTCCGTGACGGCCGAGCAGAACGCGCTCACCATCGAGGGCAGGAAACCCGAGAAAGCGGCCGGCGAGTTCCTGTACCGGGGCATCGCCGCCCGTCCGTTTCGGCGCGTGTTCAATCTCGCCGACTACGTCCAAGTGAAGGGGGCCTCCTTCCGCGACGGACTACTGATCGTCGACCTCGTGCGCGAAGTGCCGGAGACCATGAGGCCGCGCCGGATTCAAATCGGAAGCGGCGCCTCTCCCGCCTCGCAGATCGAGCAGAAGAAGGCGGCCTGACGCCTGATCGAGGTTCGACAACGGAACGCGGCGCGCGCAGGCGTGGCCGCGCTCCCTGGCCCATGCAACGAAGGAGAAAACCATGGCAGTTCGTGATCTCATTCCCTGGTCGAGACACCAGGAGCTCGCGCCGGCGCGCGGCACCCATGATCCGTTCATGACGCTTCATCGCGAAATGAACCGACTGTTCGAAGATGTCTTCCGCGGCTTCGGCGGGACGGCCCTGTCCCCGCTCATGGAAGGGCAATTCGGCTGGCCCAAGATTGAGCTCAGCGAGACCGACAAGGCTCTGACGATCTCGGCCGAGCTTCCCGGCATGACGGAGAATGACATCCAGATCGAAATCGCGAACGGGGTGCTAACCATCCGCGGCGAGAAGAAGAGCGAGCGCAAGGACGAAGGCAGATACTTCAGCGAGCGCTACTACGGCTCGTTCCAGCGACAGATCGCCCTCGAGGACGTCGAGGAGGACAAGGCCGCGGCGTCGTTCAAGAACGGCGTCCTGACCATCTCGCTGCCGAAGTCCGCGACCCCGCGAGCGGGCGTCAAGCGCATCGCGATCACTTCGCAGTAAAGACGATCACGGGCGGCGGCCGCCGCCGCCCGAACTCACCGAAACCCGTCCCGAGGAAAGGAGCGTAAGGGGAGGCAATCGATGACCAATGCCAACACGAACGCAGGCAATCTTGATCCCCTCTTCCACCCCGCTGCGCACTATGCGTCTGCAGAGGATGTCCTGAACGACGACGAACTCTCCGCGCCGGAAAAGCGGATCATCTTGTCGTCCTGGGCATCCGACATGTTCGCCGTCGAATCCTGTCCTGCTTTGCGCGAGGTCCCCGGCATGGGCCACACTATCCGGCTCGCCGATATCCTCGCCTCGTTGCGCAAGCTCGACGGCGACGACGATCCGCCGCCCCCCGGGGGCGTGCCGATGCGGCTGCGGCGGCCTTGGGCCGCCGCCCCGCGAAGGTTGGCATGATGCTCACACAGACTGTCGTGACGATGGTTCTGCTTGGGCGTGCTTCGGCGACGTGGGCCATTCCGTTCATCGCTTTCATGAGCCGATCGGGGAACCGCCCCGCGCGGCGAGCGTAGGCGACACTCTGGCGATAATTCCGGCACCGGCGTGGCCTGGCCTGACCGCTCTCCGTTGCTTCGTGCCTCCTGTCCGGCCCTAGTTCGGTTACGCGGCCCATCTTTTATGAATGGTTGATGAACGAAATGCGGCAAGCCGCGTTTAGCCACGATGGAACGCAATCCTGGAAAGGTGGGCGCGACGGGCGCTTATGACAGTCACGCTGAGCACGGCGACGCTCATTACGTGCCTTGGACTTCTGGTCACGGTGATCCGTTGAGGCGGCCTCAGTTGGCGGCCTCTTTAGGCGCAACCGCTGCTTTCGCGGGCAGGAGTGACTTGTTGCCGAAGGCGCGTTGTTACCCGATCACCGAGCCGGTGACACGCTGTTCGAGGCGCTGCCTTTAGCACGAGGTGAGCCGTTTCAAGAGGAGCCAGTTTGCGACGGTCATTTCGCATTTCACGTGCATGCCAAGTAGTGGCGGGCGAACGATGTAGATTCATCAACGATGAACAAGGGGATTGAGTATCGAGGTCATCGACTTCTGGTCATCGAGCAACCAGGCGGTGGCTCGTTGGTTGAGATCACACCCCTGGCCGGCGGGCAAGCCATCCGGACAATGACTTACCAAACCAGTCAGGAGGCGCTGGCTGCGGCAAGAGCGAATGTCGATTCTCATCCCGAGGCCAAGCGTGACTGAATTTGCGGATTCGACAACCTAACGGCTGCGCTGCTTCGCGCGGGAGCCCAGACGTCGCTGCACCCGCTTGCGGCTGTCGCCAACTTTCTTTGCCGCCTTCTTCATCAATCGTGCAGACTTGTGGTTGTCTTGGTTTCGTACCTGATCTCGTAGTTCCTACCCACCCGCGACCAGAGCACGGTCGCCGCGCGCCGTGAGCTTCATTGCTTTCGCCACGCGAGCAGCCAGTCGCCGCGGATGATCGGCAAGGAACGGAGACGCTGTCGTATTGCGTCCTGAGCTTCCTGAGCCTGACATTAAGTGTACCCGAACCGAATACTTCGACGACGTCGTGAAGATCAAGAAAGATATGCCGGATCCTGCCAAGCATCTCGTCCAGAAGAAGTCCGAGCACTTCGAACCCGAGAAGTTCGAGGACCATCACGAGTCCACGTTTCAGCAATTGCACGCCAAGAAGCAACATGGCCAGCCGACCGCGCCAACGCGAAATCCAGGCCGCAACGTCGTCACGGGTTGCGGCAAGCATCAAGCCCCTCGCACACTAAGCCAACGAGGACGGCAAAGAGTGCAGCGAAACCGCGCCGCAAGGCCGACGAACGCGGGGCCGACGCGCATCTGCGAGACCCGCCTTCGACGAGCGGGCCGGGAGCGGTAGGCTCGCCGCCGAAACCCGATTCGGTTCTTGGCAATTTGGTCAATTAGCACGCGGCCCGATTTGGAATGCGTTTGCAGCGTCGATTTCCTTGCTCGCGATCTAGTGTTGCCCCTGCCCCTAAACCGGGAGAAGACGTGCCCCTTCCGGCGTTCAGTAACGTTGGCGTTGCCGAGCATCTCGCGCGTGGTGCATTATCGATGTGCTTGAACAGAGATGTCTGAAGAAGCGGATGGAACCTCGAGCGAGCGCGGAAACACCACGGCGGTATTGGCAGTTCCTAGCAGTTGAGCGCCTCTTGTGTGAGCCGGGTCGCAACATTCACACCAAAGCAAGGCGGTCAAACACTAGTCTAGATTGTCTGACAACCGACCGCCCCCCTCCCGGACGAATTGAGAATCGCCGACGCATCCTGGCTAATTACCCCAACCAATCACCAGGCGCGCACCCCATACCAGGCCAGCCAACGCGGCCAGTGTGGCAAGCGCGGCGACGGCAAAGGTCTCCAATTTCCTGATCGTCGCGCTCAGCCGACGGATCGAAGCCGGTCCGGATTGGGCTGGGATCTCGGCAGCGCTGCGAGATCGGAATCGGCTTGTTCGAGGCGTTTAAGGCTTCGCCTCCGCGACCAAAAGGTTCCATGCACCACGGATTCCGGGCGCCGGGATTTCCGAGCACACTGATCACTGGCTCCCGCTCTCCGCCAACCCGCTAAGCCAACGCTACGCAATCTCGCCTCGTCATTGGGCCCTGAATGTGCTGCCAAATCATCGATTTACGGCTTGTCAGGAAGCCCATCAGATATTACATTTGTTTCATTTATTACAGTTGGAGGCCGCGCGTGGCTCAGGCTTTGACCCGGCTAAACATCAAAAGTAGCGAGCGCAACGCGGCGCGTAAGGCAGCCGATTTCCTGGATCGCACCGCGATGCTCGGGCATGGTGGGCTTTTCGCCATCACAGCCGATGGCAAGACACTCACGGAAGAACTGCCTCGGTCTCTGCTCGCAGCCATGAAAGGCATTCTCGCCGTGCTGTCCGAAACGGGCGAAGCTGTTGTTCTCAACCCAGAGCTCGAGATCTCGGCCGAGAAAGCGGCTGAACTCCTCGGCATGTCACGGCCGCTGGTTTATCAGCGAATGGATTCGGGCAAGCTCCCTTTTCGTCTGGTCGGAACGCACCGCAGGATCCGTATCAACGACGTCATGATCCTGAAGAAATTTGAGGAACGCCGGCGCGGCTTCGCGGAGGCGCTCACTGCCGATGCAGAGAAAGGCAAATCAGCGGGGCGCGCGAAGAGATCGAAGAAGAGCATTCAACGCTCTTCCAATCTGCCCCGCAGACCTAGTGATATCGATCAACTCGTTCTGGGCACCACGAACGCTCCGTATCGCCGAACCATGAATGCGGCTGATCTTGTGGCTCGCATTACCTCGAGGGATTGGCACGACTGGATAGCGCACGTCGTGACGTTCTTTACGGAAGTACGACCCGAGCTTGTCTTGGAGTTCGCTCGCTTTCACGCTATTCCCATTCAAGACTTGGCCACTTCTTATCGGTCGATGAAGTCGGCCACCGGCGAAGCCAACCCAGCATTGGAGATCGCACTTGAGCAGCTGGCATAAACTGCTTGGTCGCACGCTCGACGGGCCTTCGGACCTCCAGCAACAGGGCCGCGGTCCCCGAATGGGTACTGGGCGGCGGCACGGCCCTGATGCTCTACGCCGACCATCGACTGAGCCGAGACATCGATGCGTTCATCGACGACCCGCAATATCTTGCCCTATTATCGCCGGATACGACGGACGTGTGGAACTGCACCGATTGGGACAATGCCGCCCACTATCTCAAACTCAGATATCCCGAGGGCGAGATCGACTTCATCGTCAGCGGCGCGCTATCGGGTCTTGATCCAGTTGAAAAAGAGATCGATTTGACGTCGGTTCGAGCGGGATGGAATCCGACGATTGCGGTCGAGCCCCCAGCCGAGATCGGGCTCAAAAAACTGCACCATCGTGCAACAATGCTGAAGCCTCGTGACATCTTCGATCTCGCAGTTATCAAGAAGATCGACGGCAACGCGCTTACCGCAAATTTGAGTGCGGCCGCTTCGAAGAAGAACGACCTTCTTCAGCGTGTCAATAGCATCCGCGTCGACTACCTGAAGGCTGACCTTGCAGAGCTCGCCAACCTGGATGGGAGCATGAGCAGAAGACGTGTCTGGAAACCGTTCGCGTGCTCGTGGCGCAGATTCCATAAGTCGGTCAATTCGGCGATAAAATAGCTCGCCTGGCAGGCGGCAGCTAAAATTGCGAGCGTTTCCTATCGGGGGCCGATCCCGAGCAGGCTCATCGCGGTTGATGGAAGAGACACGTTGCTTGACGACCTTGCCGATTTTGCCAATCCGCTGAATGAATAACCGCAGTCCTTTCGCTATCGCAAAGGCTGCAATTTAAGATGTCATCTGATCCACAAGTGGTGCGCTCGCTGAAACAGGCCAGCAGAACCGTCGGCGGCGATACGTGACCGACAACGTTGCGAAATCCAGAACGCCAGCGCCGTTCGCCCCGATGAATCCGGTCTGGCGCGGCGCCAGCAAGCGGCTATTGAATGACGCTTCAGTGCAGGAGTCAGGGCGCAGCCGAATTGGAAGTCGATCTGCCGCTGGCCACGCACGCGAACGACCTCCTATGTCAGCGCATCAGCAGCGTCCATGATGGCTGCGTATATTGTGTCGAGGTCCGGCTTCGTGACGCAGTATGGCGGCATCACGTAGATCGTGTTGCCGAGCGGCCGCAACAGCAGGCTTCGCTCCTTGAAGAATGTCTGAAGCTTCGGACCGATATCGGCGAGATAGCCAGCGTCGCTCGTTTTCAGATCAACTGCGGTAATGGTGCCGGTGCGACGGACGTTTTCAAAGCGCGAGTCGGCGCGGAATGGCTCGATTGCCTGCTCTTGCATCATCGACATCGCCGCCACCCGCTGGCGAGCTTCCTCATTTCGCCATAGGTCCAGGTTGGCCTTCGCGGCAGCGCAGGCCACGGGATTTGCGGTATATGAGCTCGAATGAAAAAACGTGCGCGTACGGTCTTTCGAATAATGCGCCTCAAAAATATCGCCGCGGCAAAGTGTCACCGCGAGTGGAAGCGCACCTCCCGTGATGCCCTTCGAATAGCAGACGATATCAGGCGTGACGTTGGCCTGCTCGCAGGCGAATAGTGTTCCGGTGCGCCCCCAGCCGGTCATCACCTCGTCGGAAATGAAGAGAACATTAGATGCTTCGCAGATCCGCTTCATCTCCTTGAGCACCCAGGCTGGGTACATCAGCATCCCGCCGGCACCCAATATAAGAGGCTCGACAATGAATGCTGCGGGTCTTTCATTTCGACAAGCGAACTCGAGCGCATCGAGCGTCGCCTGTTCGCAACCTTTCACCGGAAACGGAACCGAGGTCACGTCGAACAGCAGAGGCTCGTAGGCCGCGTTGAATACGCTCCGGCCACCTACGGACATCGCCCCGACCGTATCGCCGTGATAGGAATGCTGCATCATGACAATGCGTGTTCGCTGTTTGCCTATGTTATGCCAGTAGCCGAGCGCCATCTTTAATGCCACTTCTACACTGGCTGAGCCACTGTCGGAGAAGAAGACATGATCGAGACCGGGCGGCGCGAGCTTTAGCAGCTGCGCTGCGACCTCTTCGGCCGGATCATGGGTGTACCCGGCGAAGATGATCTGGTTGAGCTTGCCAACCTGCTCCTGGATTGCGCCAACGATATGTGGATGGCAGTGCCCATGGGTTACGACCCACCAGGAGGAGATGGCATCAATGATGCGGCGCCCGTCTGCGGTGTAAAGATAAGCCCCCTCGCCGCGTACGATCCTTGTCATCTCGTCTTGATGCGCGTGTTGCGTAAACGGATGCCAGATCGGCGACCTCTTCCTTGGTATCATGGCGCGAAATCATCTCGACGAAACGAGGCATTAAACGCGGCCTGCAGCGTCTCTGACGACAGAGGCGCAATCAGGGGTAGCCGCCCCAACCAACGTACCCGGCCAATCTCGCATATCGCCCTTACAGCTTCCGAGTTCTTTTCGCCAATGAAAGCTATTCCGAGAATGTCGATCTGACGCTTTCGCAGGGCCTCTATCGAGAGCAGCGAGTGATTAATCGTTCCCAGCGCAGTGCTCGCGCAGAGCACGACTGGAAGCCGCCATCGCTCAAAAATATCAATGTAGAGTGTGCCGCCACTCAGCGGCACCATGAGCCCGCCGGCTCCCTCGATCACGAGCGGACGCCCTCCGGTGTCCGGCACATCAAGCGTGTCCGTGTTGATGCGAACTTCGTCGAGCTCCGCAGAAAGGTGCGGCGAAGCGGGCGTTCGCAGGCGGTAGAGCTCCGGCACGATGCGATCGGACGCAAGACCGCCAAGCCGCGCGACGACCTCGGTATCGGTCTCTCCTTCAAGGCCAGCCTGAATCGGCTTCCAATAATTCGCATCGAGAAGATTGGCGAGCCCCGCGCAGAAAACCGTCTTTCCAACCCCGGTATCTGTGCCAGTCACCACAATTCGCTGCTGCCTCATTGACTATCACCTCTTGTCTCCTCGACCAGAGCGGTCGAGCATCGTACTCACGTCATCCGCTACGGCATTCTGCGCCCGTGAAATTCGCGAACGGATGCCACTTTGCAGGAACTGTCACTGCCTTGTGGAGGATCGGGGGCCGGTCCAAGGTGATCAGCGCCAGCGCAGAACCGAGCAAACGGCGCTCGGCGCGCTTATAACGGCGTTCCGGATCGCCTCATTTCAACGGTGGCCGCGCAATCGTCATACAGGCGGCCCATCGCCTTCGCTCCATCCTTGAACCAGAGGATCTTGCTCGAATGCCAACAGACGGGTTAAACGCATAGAAGGTCAAGGCACGGCGCATCGCGGCCGCTCTCATGAGTTGAATTTCAAGCGTTGTGACAGGTTGAGATTGCCGTGGGCAGGCAAACATTGTCCGGATCGGACGAATGCGCATGTGCGCTGCAGGATGTCTCCTAATTGACGCAGAACGGTACGCTTTGAACGGCGGTGACGTGTTGGGTGGTCGAGTTCATTTCGTCCAGCGCCGTCGAAAAGAGCTGCATCATCAACCTGGAGACTATTCACTGACACATCCGGCTCGGCCGTTCAAAGCGAATGGTGCGGACAGCGCCAGCGTCGGTAACTTGTCTAACACACGAGCGCCGGTCTTCGGTGTCCGGCCACATCGAGCAACGTCCGTGTCGTTCGCGAACGCCCGCAAAATTGCCAGGATAATTGAGCGAGGCAGGCATTCGAAGACCATAAAATTCGGCCAAGATTCGACCGGGTGCCCGATTGTCCGGCGGCCCGGAAAGTTCGATCTCGATCTCATCATCGGGCTCGGCCAGCATCGGCCTCTTGATAGCTCGCGACCAAAAGATGCCGACACAAGAAGCCGTTTGTCCGATCCTTCACCTGTCACCATGACCCCGACCTGATAACGCGTCATCTCTCGTCTCCTCGAATAGAGCATCGAGCATTGAACGCACGTCATCCTGCCCCGCATTGAGTGTCAGCGAAATGCGTAAACGGGCTGTTCCTGCCGGCACGGTTGGTGGCCGGATTGCGCGGACGTCGAAGCCGCGAGCCTGTAGCGCAGAGGCAAGATTCATTGCACCTGCGTTGTTGCCAACGATGTATGGCACGATCTGCGAGATCGATGAACTTTCCCAACCGCGCACAGCCAACTGTCGATGAGTGAACGCGACCAGCTCGGCCAGGCGTTGCTGACGCTCGGGCTCCTCCTGCAGGATCAAGAGTGCCTCGCGTACGGCGACGGCCATCAGCGGTGAGGGCGCGGTGGCGAAAATGAACGGACGGCAGCGATTGACCATGAAGTCGCGCAGCACACCGGAGGCGGTAACAAGCGCTCCGGCAGCACCGAGCGCCTTGCCGCAGGTGTGGACGACCAGGAGATTTTCGAGCGTCCCGTAAGGCGCGGTGAGCCCTCGTCCCTGCTCGCCGTAGACGCCCGTCGCATGAGCCTCGTCCACCATCAGGAATGCGTCGTACCGGTCTGCGAGCGCGACCAGGTCTTCCAGCGGAGCGAAATCGCCGTCCATGCTGTAGAGGCTTTCGACCACAATCCATACGCGGCCTGTTCCGCCTTTCGCACGCCAATCGCGTATCGCGTTTTCGACCGATTCAGGGTCGTTGTGAGCGCTTATGCGGAAATCGGCCCGCCCTGCCCGCGCGCCCTCATGAATACTCGCGTGCACAAGGCAATCGAGAACGAGCAAATCGCCTCGTTGCGGCAACGTCGTCAAGACGGCAAAATTTGCAACGTAACCGCCGCCAAAGAACAGCGCAGTCTCTGCGCCGAAGAACTGCGCTGCTTCGGCCTCAAGTCTTTCGTGCTCCTCGCAATTGCCGCGCAGCAGCCGCGACCCGCCGGCTCCGATCGGCGTGCCGGTCTCGAGAGCAGCCAGGACGGCCTTTTTCATGCTCGGCGCGCTCGCGAGCGCAAGATAATCGTTCGACGCAAAATCGATGCCCGCGCGCGGTTTGAGGCCGCGCAACCGATCGTCTTCTTTTAAGGCGCGCAGGGCCGCGACATAGTCGGTCACCTTCGCGGCGTGGATCGAGTTCATCGTTGACTTCCTAACGTCGTCAGCTGGCCATATACGTCTCAATTGGCAGACGAAGACCAAGCGGTCCCAACATTGGCCTCGTTCATTTCAGCCCCGCAGAATACGATTTTCTCGATCAACCAGCACAACGCGAGGCTTGAACTCCTTGGCTTCCGCCTTCTCGAAAGAGGCATATGCAACGATGATCACCTTGTCGCCAGTCATCGCCAGCCGCGCGGCTGCACCGTTCAGACCTATGGTGCCCGATCCTTCCGGCGCCTCAATGACGTAGGTGGCGAACCGTGCTCCGGTTTCGATGTTGTAGATTTCGACGCGCTCGTTGACCAGAAATCCCGCCGCATCCAATAGCGCGCGATCGATCGATATCGAGCCCTCATAGTGCAGATCGGCCTGCGTGACCGAGGCGCGATGGATTTTGCCTTTCATCAACGTGACTTGCATGGCTCACCTTTGCTGGAGTTTGCGCGCAATGCGCTCACTGCTCTGTTTCACTTGGCTGAGGACTTGATGCCGAGCCGACCGAGCAAGTTTGCATCGCAATCGGCTTGCGGGTTTTTGGTGGTCAGAAGTACGTCACCAATGAAGATCGAATTCGCGCCAGCCAAAAAACACAGCGCCTGGGCCTCGTCGGTCATGTATTGTCGTCCGGCGGAGAGCCGCACCACGCTCTTTGGCATCATGATCCTGGCGGTTGCAACCAGCCGCGCAAATGCGATCGGATCGGGACGCGCCGCGGTGTCGTTCACTGGCACGCCCTTGACTTCGTTCCACAGATTGATCGGCACGCTTTCCGGGTGCTTTTCGAGATTGGCGAGCATGACGAGCATGCCCAGTCGGTCCGCGGTGCACTCGCCCATCCCGACAATGCCGCCGCTGCACAGCTTGAGACCGGCCCTGCGGGCATGTCCAAGCGTGTCGATGCGGTCCTGCAGGGCGCGGGTCGAGATGATCTTGCCGTAGAATTCGGCTGAAGTGTCGACGTTATGATTGTAGAAGTCGAGCCCGGCGTTGGCGAGTTGTGTCGCTTGCTTGAATGTCAGCATACCAAGTGTGGCACAGGTTTCCATGCCAAGATCTTTAACCGCACTCACCATGTCGCAGACAGTATCGAGATCGCGGCCTTTCGGACTGCGCCAGGCTGCGGCCATGCAGAAGCGGGCGGCGCCAGCAGCCTTGGCGCGCTGCGCGGCGGCAACCACATTTGCGCGATCCATCAGGCGCGTGGCTTTCAGGCCCGTTTCGTAATGTGCGCTCTGCGAGCAGTAGCCGCAGTCCTCCGGACAGCCGCCGGTCTTGATGCTGAGCAGGCTTGCCGTTTCGATGTGGTTTGGATCGAAGTTCTCGCGATGGACGCACTGCGCCTGAAACATCAGGTCGGAAAACGGCAGGTCATGGAGCGCTGCGGCCTCCGCTAGTTCCCAATCACTTCGGATCGATGCGCGGCTCGCGCCATCGTTCCGCTCGCCCTCCACAGCCGCGTCCATCTTGATTTTCCCACCCTCGACGGATCATAGATAATAACCGATATTATCTATGATGTGATTGATTACGGGATGCTAGCCTAGGCCAGATGCGAATGCATTCGTTTTTATGATAGATAATCTATGATGAACGGAGAGAACGCAACCATGACTGGCCGCATTGCGCAAGCAATCGGCGAGCGCATCATCAACGGCGCGCTGCAGCCAGACGCCCCGCTCCGGCAGGATCACATCGCGCGGGAATTCAACTCAAGCCACGTTCCGGTGCGCGAGGCCTTTCGACAATTGGAGGCGCAGTACCTTGTCGTAGCTCAGCCTCGTCGCGGGGTCCGGGTTGCGCCACTCGACACCAATTCAGTGAGGGAAATCGCCGAGATGCGCGCCGCGCTCGAAGTGGTCGCGTTGCGCAATGCGGCCCCAAAGCTCACGTCTCACCATTTGGCACGCATCGAGCTCGCTCTGATCGAGGGGGAAAATGCGCAGACCATTCAGGAATTTGAGGCTACCAACCGCGCCTTTCATCAGGCCCTCGTCGCGCCCTGCGCAATGCCCCGCCTGCTCGCCAGTCTCGACGGACTGCAGCTTGCAAATTCTCGATTGGTGTTCGCGATGGCCCGCACGAGCGGCTGGCGACCGCGGCCCAGTCAGGATCACCGCCTAATTCTGCAAGCGCTGCGAGCGCGCAATATCGATCAAGCCTGCCGCCTGCTCGCGCGTCACATTCAAACGATTGAGCGCCTTGCCCTTCCGGCCTCCTGACGAAATAAGGTCGTTGCAAGTACCAAGGCAGACTGCGGGCAACATCGCTAGCGCCAAGCCCTTGAGCGGTCTAGCGCGGTCCCTATGGCTGCGGCCATTGCGGCGGCCCGGCTCTCAAGATAGTTATGCGGCCTCCTTGCGGCATCACTCCTCCTTTAGGGCTTCCATGATTCGTCACATCGTCTTGTTCTCCGCGAAGGATAGGGCCCATATCGAGCAAATCATCGAAGGCCTATCGCTTCTCACTACAATCCCACATGCGCGCCGGCTTGAGGTTGCACGTAACCGCAAGAGCGATGCCCTCGGCAACGATATCGATGTCGTGGTTTACGGTGAGTTCGACAACGAGACGGAACTCGCGGCCTACAAAGCGCATCATCTGTACCAGGAATCAATCAGGCGGGTGCGACCACTCCGTGAGCTGCGGTTTGCCGCGGACTACGATGTATCGACCAATGCGCGCCCGGCTTCGACGCCGACATGAGCTAAGTGACTGCACGCATCGGTCCGCTGGCAGTCAGCCGGGTCCACCGGCGGGAATAGTTTGAAACCGGTCTCGATGGCTTGCAAGTCGCGGACGATGGTCACCGTCGCGCAAGACCACCCAATGGGAGACCTCTCGCAGCGCTCCACTCGTTGGTCATTGACGGCAACTGCGGTGAATCGAGCCTGCCGCAGCAATGCGACGTCTCGAGCAATCGCCTGATCTTGCGTTTCTCGATAGCGCAGCAAGGCATGAGCTGCTCGGCGGCTACTCATATCCGGCCTGCAAGCCGTTCTGAACCTACATGGTTGCGGACGGAGGGCGGTTGCAACGGAGATGCTATCGAGGACGATTCATGGAGAGTTCTTTGCTCGCCAAGTATCCGTAAGAGCATTGACCGATTTGCTTCTGTTCCAGAGATGCCTGCAGGCTTTTTTGCCTGTCATCTGAACAGGACGTCAGAACGACTTGCCGATCCCGGCAATCGCCCGTCAGCGCTTGTCTCAATCAATCCTGCGCATCTATGGGCTGGTCGTCAGCTTCGAGGCCATCATGATTGCGCAGGATTGTTTCCGCCGGACGGCCCGAACAGGACGCTGCACGGCGGAGCCAGCGTTGGCGTAGTCGCGCCGACGGCAGCTCGCCCCGCTAGCCCGAGCTCGCCGCAGAATAGGGGCTCCAGCTCAACCGACCCGTGGCATTCGAACTTTCAGCCGGCAAAACTAATTGCAGCGTTCCAACACGTCGTCGACCTCGATTCTGGCAGGCGACGTCTTCCAGGTGAACGCTGGGCAGCACTCTTTGCGCACAGCTGTCGACCTCATTGGATCAGCTTGCCTTCTACTGCGGGCTGCCGTCGTCGAATCCAGCGCGCTTTGCAGCGCTGCTGGGCCAGGGCAAGCTGACAATTGCATCGCCGGAACGATTCCTGAGACTCGACGGACGACGCATGGAAGCGCGCTCCGTCAAGGGCACGATCGCACATTCTGGAACTCCAAGGCAAACCGACGCCGTGCTAAAATCCCGCTTCCGTCCGAAAAGGACAGTGGCCGATCGTTGACCCGCTGCGCAACGATCTATCCGCCGTTACACTGGCGGCGGTTGATGGAAGTTCCTTGCGCTGTGCCACCTCGAATCCTGTGCGTCGGCGAACCACTTCGGCTCGATGGTCAGGCGCCGCACTGCAGCAGACCAAGACGCAGAGTGCTCTGAGCTTCGCTTCCGGACAGTTCCGCGAACTGGAGCGTCAACGATGCGATTGATGGGAATCATTGCGGATATCGAACGAGCGGCGCGAGACGTATATTGCGGCATGATCGGCTTCACGGGTTGAATGGGCTCATGGGTAGGAACATTGCGATCCGCAGTATGATGATCGACAATGACCTGGCCGCGCTGCATGCACGCCGCGGGATAATGGCGATGCCTGGTCGGGAGGCCGAATATGAAGAGGCGCTCGCAAAGGCACAGCGAATCGTTGACGCTTTCGCGTCTCAACATTTGGTGCATTTTGATCGTCATCATCGATAACTACGACTCCTTCGTCTTCAATATTGCCCGCCATGTCCGTAAGCTCGGGGAAGAGGCGCAAGTGATCCGAAATGACGCGGTCACCGTCGGCGACGTCCTCGGCCTCAAGCCACAGGCAGTCGTCATCTCGCCCGGTCCCCGCACGCCTATGGAGGCTGGGATATCCACCGCCGTGGTCCGCGAGCTCTCCGGTCGCGTCCCAATTCTCGGGATCTGCCTCGGGCACCAGTGCGTTGGAAGCGCTTTCGGCGGGCGCGTGGCGCGCGCGCGTCGCCCCATGCATGGCCGGCCCTCGTGCATAACCCATGACGGCCGGGGGCTGTTTAAGGGATTACAGTCTCCGCTTTGCGTCGGGCGCTACCATTCTCTGATCGTCGAACTCACTGAGCCATGCGCGCAGGATCTCATGGTGACAGCCCGTTCAGCTGAAGGTGAGATCATGGCTTTGGCCCATCGCCATCAACCAACCTATGGCGTACAGTTTCATCCGGAATCGATACTGACCCAAGGAGGAGACGAGCTCCTTGCGAACTTCCTGCAATTGGCAAGAACTTTCGGCAGCGCGACAGTCGAAAAGGTCACGCCAGCCCAAACCTGAGAAACCAGACCGGGAGATGCTGTATGGCGCGACAATCAATCAGGATGAGAGCGAAGTCTCACTCTGTTCGCCACCGCGCAATGCTGATCGCTTAATGCGCGCTGAGCTGTGGTTAATCGCGCGTGCGAGACAGGCGCAGCACGTATCGGGGATACGCGCGCGACGGGGCGGGGATCACGCGTCTAGTACACGGAATCAGAGCTGAGTGATACGGCGTCCTTTGAAACGGCGTTGATGGACCTTTTTCTTGGTCCAGACGAAGGGTTCGTATCTGTCGTTCTACGCGTTGACGTAGGCATCGATGTGATCCTGCAGCTGCTTGAGGCTTGCGAAGGAGGTGTCGCTGAGCGACTGCCCCTGCAAGATCGAAAACCACACCTCGACCTGATTGAACCAGGACACTCTTGTCGCCGTGAAATGTAATTGCACGTTGGGTGGGCCTTGCCAGTCCTCGCTCTTCTTGTGGGTGTTGAGGTTGTCGAGGATGACGTGAAGCTTCCGGTTCGGAAAAGCCGCGGTGAGGCTGTTCATGAAATCGAGAAATTCGACGCGGCGCCGGCGTTTTGAATGCGTCGCGATGATCTTTCCGGTGGCGACTTCGAGCGCGGCGATTAATGTTGTCGTGCCATGCCGCTTGTAATCGTGGCTCTGGTCGGTCAAGGCGTGGCCAAGAACGCGTTAGGTTTTCTTCGCAGCTTTGGCCATTGGCTCTTCCCAAACAATAAAGGGACGATGGCTTTCGGCTCAACGAGGAGTCGCTGAGCGATGTTGCGCGCAAGTTCATCGGGACGGGCAGCGCTCATTTGCACCGCCCGCCCCATTGCCAAGGTCGCAGAGTCGCTGGAGCAAGCTGCCGTCCAATAACAACCCCGCTATCAGAGCTATCTGGACGGGCTCCTAGTGTCGAGTGTTCCTCGGCGTCTACATTCGTGGATAATGGATGAGCCGAACGTCGTTGGGCCCTTCCGGACCCAAGAGGGCGGTATAGCGCTCGCCGCGAATGTCATATTGTTTTTCCGGCTGCGCCGCGTCCGGCAAGAGGCCCCAGCGGCCGAGCTTCGAAATCATCGTGGGCGGGGCGGGTTGGGTGCCGTGCGAAAAGCCCTCGGGAACGGCCCATGATGCTGCATAAATCTCGCGGACCGCGGGGGACGTCCTCTCAGCCCTGGAGGACGCCGGGGCGGCTTGCTCCGTCGACCGTCCAAGCCGCGCTGGCGAGGCCGGATTCGCCGGCCGCGCGCTAGGCTGCGGAACGCTTTCCAATCGAGATCCGCGACGAATGGCAGCGCCTGGCGGATTGAGTGGGGTGCTTCGCCTCATCGCCGCCGCGGGCACGAACAGCGCGGTGTAGCGGTCAGTGTGAACCAGGAAACTGTTGGGTCGGCTGTCCTGGCTCGGCGGAATGCTGCTACCGTCAGGCGCAGCCAACACGTGCTGGTCGCCTTGCCGGAAGTTGAAGGGACGAACGACGGCTCCTGAATCCAGGGTCTGCTGATGGCGCGCGGTTGGCTCGAGAGACGATGATGGGCCGACGTCTTCCACCATCGCCCACAGCTGATCCTGATCGTAACCTTCCTCAGGAAGGACCAATGGCGAATCGACCGCTGGCCCGAAAGGCGACGGTGCGCCTGCGCTTTCCATCAGCACACGAGCTATTGAATTGCCCGGCTCGCTCAGCTGGCGCTCAATAGCATCCAGTTCCGCATGGCCTAGCGTCCTCTGCCTCTTCGCAGGACACAACTGCCGGCTGTAATCCTCACCCACGCGAGCCGCGTGACTTGAAAGGGGGAGGCTCCCGGTCAGCTCGTTGTGAGCCGGCTGGGAACCGTAGCTCCAGTTGGAGTGACGAACGGCTTCTCCGGGATCCGGTGTTTGGTGATCGCGCGCGGCTGGCTTGAGAGACGATGCTAGGATGACTTCGCCCGTTATAGCTCGCGGCGGATCCTGATCGTGACCTTCGGCAGTCATCTCCTTAGGCCAGTTCAAAGCTTCACGCGACGCGCTGCGCTGAGAAGCGGCGTCCCCAACGCGTCTAGTGACTGCGTCCGGGGGATGAGGACCGCGTGCAGTATGGTCCCCAAGTTCCGACGCCTCGGTGAATCTACGGTCTTCATCAGACAGATGAGGATTGTAGCGATCTGGAGAAACGGGAATCCCGTCGACGGCAGTGGTATCAAGCTGCGGCACTTCATCCAAGTACGGCTCAAACTCCGCTTGCTGCTGTTGCGGTTGTGGCACCGCGGCGTTGTAAGCAGCAAAGTCTCGGTCGAATGGGTTGATGCTGTTAAACGGGTCCATGTCCCCTCTCGGTTTGAGTCGGTTCGCAATCCTGAGCAGATAGGGTCGCTCTCTGGTTCTCGCTCTATCGGGATTAGCTGTCGACAAGCTGACGCGCTTAAGTGAGCCAAGTTGGCCAGTCCGACGCGCCTGCCGGATTGCCTATTTAAGGAAACACTGACCGGTTAAGTCGGAGCCGGCACGAGCAGCTTCTATTGGTGGAATACCAGCATGGGGCCTGCAAGATCGTCCCAAAATAAAGGGTACTGGGAAGCGTTCTGGACGATGCGGTCCCGATGGCGGCCAACTGAGACGGACCTCTTCGTTGAAGGCATGCCGGCCGCTTGGTTGGGCTAGGCCGGTGCCCACCGGTTAGGCTCGCTCCTGCTGGAA
Source organism: Bradyrhizobium sp. ISRA464 (assembly GCF_029910095.1). Taxonomy (NCBI): domain Bacteria; kingdom Pseudomonadati; phylum Pseudomonadota; class Alphaproteobacteria; order Hyphomicrobiales; family Nitrobacteraceae; genus Bradyrhizobium; species Bradyrhizobium sp. ISRA464. The sequence goes on from NZ_CP094526.1 coordinate 6,765,295, forward strand.
GTAGCTGGGGAACACAAAGCGCCGGAGCAGGTGCTCGGCAGATTATGTGCCGATTGCGCGCAGCATTCTTCGCTTCCGTCACTTCTCTGCCGCGATACTTTGCTAGCTGTGGCTTCGTTCCGAGGCTCTGCGCGACTTCCAGCCCGTAAAAAGGATGGGGCAGCACGGCTGCGAGCACACTCCCAGCGGCTGCTAAACTATTTGGCAGATGAGTTACACAGCCGCAACGTCATCCCATGACCCATCAGGCACGCGAATGCGCCGGATTACCTGGCGTACGCAGTTCGTGGGACGCTCTCCCGCAGCGTGGCTAGCCGACCGGGAAGCCCCCCCGAAAAGTTGGCGGCCGCATGCTTTCCTCATTTGTCAGCTTCTCGAAAGCCGCACCTGCCAAGATCAAACCGAACGATCCGCGCGCGAGGGGAGCAGATGAACATCGATCCACAGAACACAATAGAACGCTTGACCCAGCAGCAGCGGACGCAGCAAGAGCCGGGCAGACTAAGCCTACAAACCAGCTCACTAGCATACCCGTCCCCGGATCAAGCGGACTTTGAGCAGCAGCTGAGTGAACTGCGCTCAACATCAGATTCAGCTGCCGCTTCCATGGATTTCCGGATTGGATCACCCTCGACCATGACGACGGGCAATCGGAGAGCGAGCGCCATCCGGGAAAGCGAGCGCTGCCCGGCCGCATCCTTTGTGAGAGGGCGCGCCGAACTTGCGGCATCGCTGGCCGGAGCGAGCGTTAAGGCGCTGAAGAACGAGATCAAACTCGCTGCGCAGCGAGCAACACAGTGGCCACGAACCACCGGATCTTCTGCCGGCAGTGTCGACGGCAAGCGCATTTTCGACGATGTGGTGGCATCATCATATCTGTCGCTGCACCGTTTTCAGAACGAGAACATCGATTGTGAGCCGATTCTAGACGAAAAGGTGAGTGCCATCGCGCATGTGCGTTCCCTAGCGGGTTTGCGTGCTCAGGCTAGCCCGCATGTTTATAAGGCTGCTATCTGCTCGGACGACGAAAGAGAGGACGAAATTGATATGGCGCGCCTCGCGGCATGGCACACGAAAGGCCTTACAGAGAGTGCTTTTGTGTCATTGTGCCAGACCCCCTCGCGACTGCTCCTTTCAAAGGACCATAGCGAGAATGGCGCGAACGCAATTGCAAAAAACGCTAAGAAGCTGCACACTTATACGGTACCAAGCGTCACCGCCTGGCCGATCAAAAAGATCAACGATATTCTAGAGCGTGGGCATGCTCCCGGAGATGAGGAGTTGCGAGATTGGTTAGGGGTAATACCGAGCGAGGAGACCGAGGTCTTGTTTCTGGGCGGCAATCTAGCTGATTATTGGACAGCCAGCGTGGATAATCCGAATACGGCTCGCGCACCGCAAGATCATACACCGATCAAGAAGGTAAGAATCAACTCCGATACGCCCGAGATGGTGACCGACTCTCGAACTCATTCGCCATCGGATTCCGGCCACTGACCTTCGCAGTCCAGGCGAGCTATCGACTATTGCCGAATCGGCCGGGACTGGCGCGCCCGCTTTCAGCTATTTGGAAGTCGAGCGTGCCGGGCGCATGCGCGTCCGGTCCGAAGGTGCGATCGAGTTTGGCCGTGATGATGAGGTCGCTGCCTAGGTTAGGCCATCCGCGTATTCTAGGTCGCGATGATCTTTCCGGTGGCGACTTCGAGCGCGGCAAATAATGTTGTCGTGCCATGCACGCTTGTAATCGTGGCTCTGGCCGATCAAGGCGCGGTCATCGAACAACTTCAGATAACCCTGCGCTCGCTCCAAAGCCTGGATCGAGGGCTTCTCGACCACGCACAGCACAATGGCGTTCGCGGGCGGGGCAACATAGGGCCGACAACATCGGCGGCTTTGGCCGTAAAGTTCGGGTCGTTGCTCTCACATGAGGGCTTGCGAGTCGACAAGTCAACCTGGTGGCTGCGCACAAACCGCCAGACATATTGGACGTCAACATCCCCTGGCGCCTCGGCCAGCAGAGCGCCGGTCCAGCGCGCAAACTTTGCGGGGCTAGCTTGTCCGACAGCTTCAGAATTCGCTTGTCGGTCGTCTTCGTATAGATCGGCTGCTTGTCAGACCGCGGCATGTCCTTCAGACCTTCAAGGCCATGGTCGGCATAGCGATGCCGCCAAAGGTTAACGATCCGTGTTTGGATCCAACTTCCTTGTCGATCGACCGCGTGCTGCGCTCGGCCGGCGCCAAAAGAACTATCCGCACCCACTCCAAATCGGCCTGGAACGTCACTGGCGAATGACAGCACGCCACAAGCACCTTGCGATCTCCCTCGAAAGGTGGACTTCTCTCGCTTTGGGTATCATCCATATCTTGAATCACGACTCACGATCCAAGAAAAGTGGGTACTAGCGATGAAGAACGCTACTACCGGGCATTCGAAAGTTGCTTCAGAAGCACATCTTGATCGCGCGAAAGCGTGATCCTGTGGCGAGAACATCACCAACGCCCCAATGCTCGGAAGCACTCCGATAGCTGATCCCGCAATCGATGATGCGACATCTTGGACGGCCGAAAGGCCGTTGAACATCGTCCAGTCCCGGCGTGCCATGCGGGCGGCTGGGCGTGCCGCACTAGCGATCTATCAGTCCGATCTGAATGGCTTTGGCGCGCATCGAGACCGCCGTATAGTGCTGCGCCGCCTTGATGGACTTGCGTCGCTCCGGGTCGTTCTTCGCTATATCAGGATCGGCCAAGAGCCGCTGGAGGCGAGCCCTGCGCCACGCCTGCACGCGACGGAGGCGCCGAAGAATCGCGGATCTCTCTACCCTCTCGACGCGTTCAAGCCTGCTCGCCATGCTCTTCTCTCTTCAAGGTTGTGATGCTATCCAACTCGGCAGGCCAGGGGAAGAGTGTCCCGTGCTCCTACGGGCCGGTCGCCTAGAACGCCACTCCTGCTGCTATCGCTCGCCTAGAATTTGTGCATTGGTTGCAGTCGCACAGGAGGTACCGGGCGTTTCGTTTTCGGCGCGCTTCGAAAGCTACGCAGAGCCGATACATCGATGCTGGGCACGGCAGTTCCTCGCTTTTGCGTCGTTCGGCTGCGGCACCTGTGCTTGCAGCCACCCATCCTCGCTCCACAGCGCGCATGCCCAAGACGGCGATTTCTTCAAACTTTTCGAGGGCATCACCGCCGCCGGGCGAAACTTCTGGACATCCTCCTCAAAGACACGGGGAAGGCCGAAGTACAAGTTACTCTCTCGTTCTCTCTTAGTGTCATTCCGAGATAAGGCGGTCCGTTAGCACGCAACGCGCTTTGCGCCTTGCTCGAACAGCAGTGGTCGGACCATATGAACGTTCGCTGGATGGCCGAGAAGCCTCGCTGAGCTCCAACCAGGATGGGCGGCGACTCTGCTCAAGTCCTACGGAGAACAATTTCGTGCTCCAGACCTGCCGGTCCGATAGTGGCCGTGTAGTTCACGTCCCGAAGAGTTAGATTTTTGTTTGGGTCAGCCGCGGTTGGCACGTTGTGCAAGCGCATTCCTTCCTTGAGGTCTTCCGGCGCGCACTGGTCCCAGTGCTGCCAGCCCTGGGGAAGATACAGAGATAGAGCCGGCGGCGGACTGCGGTCGAAACCCGGCTGATCTGCCGAACCCAAATTGACGAACGGGGCGGAGTGATCCTCCAACGACGGCCGAAGCTCACCTGGAGGCAAGCTGAAGTCCTCTGGACCGACAAGGAAGGCGCGCGATGTGACGGGTTCATCTTCCAGCAATCACCGAAGCTCATCTGGGGCGGAACTGAAGTCCCCGGATCGACGCTGAAGAGTGGCGCCGCGGCGGGTTCATCACCTAGCAAGGACCGAAGCTCGCCTGGAGGGAACTGGGCCGGATCGAAGGTGAAGAGTTCAGGGTCGACGAGCGCCAACGACGCGGCCTCGCCACCTCGCCCTGGCTGACGCTCATCCCAGGCTGACCGAGACTGTCAATTGTGCGGGCTCATTATTTCCGCAATCGTTGACGCTTTGCCGGAGGGCCCATGAAGTCATTTCGAACATCCAGGATGAAGCCCGACTGCAGGGGGCCAACTTCGAGGCCGCGGCTCGCCGCATCTGCAGATTGGTCACGGAACTTACGAAGGTCATTCAACCCGGTGGGCAAATGCTGCCACGATTGTGTCCCGCCTTTACGTAAGCGCGCAATTCAGCGTCATCGAGCCCCGGACATCGACAGACCCTCAGAGCCAAGGCTATCTGGCCAGATGGTTGGCCTACCGAATGCCGAATCCACCTCCCCGCTCGCAAAAGCGGCACCGATCGCACGCTCGATCAACCTCCAGTCCGAGTTGGACAGATGCGGATAGCACCGACAGAGATCATCGGGCAGAAACGGGCGCCCGTTGGAAAGCCGCCTCCGGGCGTTTCGCTTGCTCCTCTTGCGCGACTGGCTGAGGCACGTGCGCCCAAGCCGTTATGTTGAAATTGCGCACACCCATCCCATCAGATCACCTGAAGAAGACGCAACGACCAAGCTTAGCTGCGAGGAGCTGACGAGCCCTATCCCGCCTCGAACCAAAGCGGCCCATGTAGGCCGCTTGCCGTCGACACGGACAGAACTGCAGGGCTGCTGCCTTTGGTGGTCTCAATCACCGGCCAGGCCAAGACTTGCCACGATTCCATTTTGAGGCTGCTCCCGAACGAGTGGGGTGGGCGGTGTCAGCCACCAAAGCAGGAATAGTAACGCAAGCCCATTTGAGACCATCGCAGTCGACAGTGGGACGTTCACGAGGACCTCTGCCGCTGCCGCCGACGACGCGGCAATAAACGGCGGCGACAGATGGCGGCTCGCAAGCGAACCGATCGACAAGATAGTACCGCAAATCAGCGCCGCCACCGGCGTCCATTGAAGCCCAACCGACGCAATTCCTTCCGTCGCCAGGAACGAGGCATTGAAGTTGCCAGCGCGGTAGACTTGCGCCATGACGGGTCCAAGCTCGCCGTATCGGCAGCCCATGAGGGCGCGCACCAATGAGATTTGGCAAAAGTTCGTCAGCGCGTGATCGTGAAAGAAATTCGCATAATGGTCTATGGCCAGTGCCGGAACACTGATCATGCGTAGATTGAAGACCCCAAACAAGTAATAAGGATCGTTCGGAGAATACAGCCGAACGAGCTCATATTGTGTGAGACCTATGACCATCGGAATTAGCAACGACAGGATCGTCGCGAGCCTTGGATTGAGCCGCGCGTAGAGCAAGAACACGATCGGCAGCCAAAGCGGCAGCAGCAATACGGTTTTATTGACAGCGATGGGATAGTACGCAGCCGTTAGGACAAGCACCAGGAACGCCGCAATCGGCTGCCTGCCGCTCGCAAACCAGGCGAACAGATACGGCAATATCCCCGAGATCACGATACCCGTCAGGTAGTTCAGCACAAGCGGGCGGGTGACCGAATTGCGGGCGGCGCCAAGCGGGCTGCCGAACGTGAGGCCATAAGAGGCATCCGCAGCGAGCACCAAGACCGCGATCGCTGCAAGCGCGAGCGCTATTCGGCGCGATGCATCCTCCGTGACGGCAGGCCGTGAAATCTCAAAATTCACGAACAGCAGCGGCGTCGCGGCACCGACGAGCGCTCCAAACATCGACCACCGCGCCAAGGCATGAGGATAGTCGAATCCGGAATAGAAGGAGAGCCAGACGTAACCGAGCACAGCCGACAGCAGAAAGAATGCGACGATGTAGCCGAACGAGAACCGCGCGACGGCAAAGGCTGGAATGAACAGCATCATTGCGCCCACTCCAACTAGCGTGTCCGGCGACATATTGTCTGACGGCCAAAATTGCATGTTGCGAAACGTCGCTCCGGCGACCATGAGCGAGACGATACTGACCACAAAGAAGACGAGCAGTGCGACTGCAATAATGAGGTCGTCTCGCTTCAACCTGGCTATGGTCTGTTTGAAATAACTGGCGCATTCCGCAGCTACTGAATGAGTATATGACAATCCCCAATCCCCTCTCGGGCCCCATCTGGTAATTTAGCAGACTATAGCCCCACCTTGAGCGTGATGGTGAAGAAGCTGACGCCACTCAACACGGCACTGGTGAAGAACTCCTGACTTGAGGGAAACTCCGTTGCTGCGGTTGTCGGCCGCGACTGACGCCAACAATCAAAGACGCGCTCCGTGTACGTTTCGTACAAACCTATTTCTTTTCTGGACGGCCAACTCAGCTAATATTCGCATGGACACCTTTGTGGCGTTGACTGGCCAGCATGAGACGGGTCGCGTAAAGTTGGCACCGGCGAGCGCGCTTAACGTTCAATCGTTGCTTGGCACATGCGCGCTGGTTCGTTCTTCTGTCCCGACGCCTGCAGAGGTTCTCTCTTTTCGGCCAAGCTTTCTGCAGATGCCTTCGCGACCAGAAGCTTGGTCATTTGAGAGAGGCAGATGTCCTCCTAGCGAGACAAGACAGGACTGCTGCTCTTTTCCGGGACGCGATCGAGGGGTTTGATGCACGATGAAGCCGGCGTCAGCAACAGTGATCTAGCGCGACTGCAGCCGCCAGCGCACTGCTCCACTCGTGCTCACTCGCCATTGCCTTCACTTTGTGAGGACCATTCATGAAATTATTCGACCTCATCGGCCTCGCACTTGGTGCATCCTTCGCGTTCTCCACAGCGGTGTTCGCGGAAGACATCACCATCGCCGTTGCGGGACCCATAACCGGCGGTGAGTCGGCCTTCGGCCGGCAAATGAAGAACGGCGCCGAAATGGCGGTCGCCGATATCAACGCATCTGGCGGCGTGCTCGGCAAGAAGCTCGTGCTCGACGTCGAGGACGATGCTTGCGATCCCAAGCAGGCACGCTCGGTGGCGGAAAAGGTCGCCGGAGCCAAGATCCCGTTCGTAGCCGGACATTTTTGCTCTTCATCCTCGATCCCAGCGTCGGACGCCTATGCCGACGGCGGCGTGTTGCAGATCACGCCGGCTTCGACCAATCCACTCTTGACTGACCGCAAGCTTTGGAACGTAGCGCGCGTCTGCGGGCGTGACGACCAGCAGGGTCTGGTTGCCGGCCGCTTCATCGCCAAGAACTTCAAGGGCAAGAATATCGCTATCCTCAATGACAAGACCACCTATGGCAAGGGACTTGCCGACGAGACTAAGAAGGCCCTTAACGCGGCCGGCATTACCGAAAAGCTGTACGAATCCTATAACAAGGGCGACAAGGACTTTAATGCGATCGTCTCGCGCCTGAAGCGAGACAATATCGATCTCGTCTATGTCGGCGGCTATCACCAGGAGGCAGGCCTCATCCTTCGTCAGATGCGCGATCAGGGGCTAAACACGACGCTGATGTCGGGCGACGCATTGGCCGACAAGGAATATGCCTCGATCACCGGCGCCGCCGGTGCGGGCACGCTCTTCACCTTCGGACCGGACCCACGCAAGAAGCCGACGGCGGCCGCGATTGTCGAGAAATTCAAGGCCAGGAACATCGATCCCGAAGGCTACACGCTCTACACTTATGCGGCGGTGCAAGTGTGGACTCAAGCCGTGGCCAAGGCCGGCACCATAGATCCAAGGAAGGTGATGGATACGATCAAAGCGAGCTCTTGGGACACCGTAATCGGCAATCTTGAATATGACGTCAAGGGCGACATCAAGCAGCTCGACTATGTCGTTTACAAATGGGACGATAAGGGCGGCTATGCCGAAGTGAACTCGAACGGTTCCTGACGCCGATAGGAAAATCCCTGACCACTATCAGTGGCATATTGTTTTGGAGCTCTCGTTGGCGCGACAGCAGCGCCTTCGGGCCCGACCGTGAGTGGGGCGCCTGAGGACAAAACGCGGGCCGAAACAAAGCTGAGCCATCTGAGGCTCGGCCTTCGACCAACCCTACGATCGCCTTGCGCCGGAAATCATTGCAAGGAAGGGCACCAAGATCGGTACAACCGGCGTTTGCGATCCAGCGGAGCTCTCTATGGTTGTCGGCGATCCGTTTGGCATCGACGGACGTCATTGGACCAAACGACGGCCCCCCTCCAGTTGATGGCACGTCAATCAGACGCGAGCGCTCCCTTTGCTTGGCTCGCAAGAGCTCTACGGTTGAAGACTTGCAGGTCCTTCCCGATAAATTTCGAAGCTTGCGCGGCAGCTTGATATCCAGGCTGGAACGTTTCCGCGTCGGGTAACAACGAAGTGAGACCCCGGCTCCAATCTCACGGCAATAGCGCTCCCAGGAGCCGGCCACATCGGTCAGAATACATTTCCACCGCTGCGATCGAATTGAGCGGTTCATAACCCACCGCTTTCACAGAACCACGGTAATTTAGCCTGACACAGATAGCGCTTATAAAAATATCGCTGCCAGAGTGCCAAGTGCGCCCAGTGCCAGCCCAACCAGCGAACCGATCGTCGGCACGTCCCGAAAGAGTAAGAACGAGAGAATCGGTTCCACCACGAGGATCGATCCCACCGATACTGCGACTATGATCCAAATATTCTTGAGATGCATGTAGCCGAGAGCATATCCGCAGACGAGCAAGATACCGCCCAGCATGATCAGCAGGAACATCGGAAGCAGCGTCGTCAGATTCCCGCCAGCTTTTCCGAACTCCTTTGAGGCGATCAACTCCGCGATAATCGAAAGGGCCTCTCCCAGGAAGATCGCTCCCACTGCCGCTACAATCTTCAACATTGAGCTCATCGCCTGAGCATACCGCAATGGGGAGGCAAAAAGGTACTCCCAACATTCGCACTTGGATTCCAATTGCGAGAGCTCGAATCGCGATCGCTTGAAAAGGGCCGACCCATGGCTCCGACTTAACCAGCGACGAATGCGAAGCGTTCGGAGCTGCAATCTTCCGGCCGTTGGACTAACCACCCTAAAGCGCGATGAGATGAGGTCGAACCGTCATCGCGCTTTAGCTTCTTGTTTGAGCATGATCTTTTCGGAAGGCCAGCTCCGGATCATGCTCTAGAAGCTCGACATAGTCGGCCTCTGTTCCGGTGTGGCGCGCCAACAAAGACTGCTTCAGCGCCGCCTTGGTCCTTCCTTGGCCCTCCGACGGTTATGATGAGCTTGGAGATCTACGCTCGCCTCGTCGATGCAATCCATGCTCGGTCGGCGCGTTTGCTCAACTACGCCGCGTCAAGCTGCTCGCTGAATCGGCGCTGGGCTCGCCCGTGGCCGGCAGGACCCAGATTCTGTCCAATGTACTGATCAACACGTCCCGGGGCAGCGCGGCGTCATTGCTCTAGCGGAAGCCGATATGTCCGAAATGATCCGCTGGCACCGTAGCCGGAACGGCGACGTCCGGATATGACACCCGTTCCGAGTGATCTATCGCACCCGATGGGCCTGCTGGGTCGTCGTGGATGGTCCGGCTCTCTGAGCGACTGGAAGCTCCCGCGTCTAACGGAATGGAGTCGCCCGCGGCTACGCCGATCCGGCTATCCTCGAGCTTCGCAACGAAGTCGGCCCACCATGCGCCTATCGGATAGTCTTGGAGCTTCTTGATCATCTTGCGGTAGGAGTCGAGGCGGCGTTCGGGCGGCATCTCTATGGCCTTCGCAATCGTCTCCGCCATACCCTCGATATCGTTGGGATCGACTAGTAGTGCCGCATCGAGCTCCTTGGCCGCGCCGGCATATTTCGACAGAACCAGCACGCCGGGACTTATTGGGTCTTGCGCGGCGACATATTCTTTCGCTACGAGATTCATCCCGTCACGCAGGGGAGTCACGACGCCGACACGTGCGGCGCGGTAGAGACCCGCGAGCACCGCCTGACTGACAGGCTCGGTCTCGTAGCGGATCGGCATCCAGTCGTCCGCGCCGTGGCGAGCGTTGACATCGTCGACAACAGCTTTGACGTCGTTCTGATAATCTCTGTAGCTCGGAATGCCATCTCGAGAGCTGGTGGCGACCTGCAAAAGCGCGATGCTCTTCGGCTTTTTGTCCAAGGCGCGACCGACAGCCTGGATACGATTGTCGATGCCCTTGGTGTAATCCAGCCGGTCGACGCCGACGGCAAGCTTCTCGCGATTGAGACCGTCCAGCAGCTTGGAGACATCGGGATTCGAACTTGCGTCTTTAGCATATCGTGCAAATTTGTCCGTATCGATGCCAATTGGGAACACTTGGCATCTGGTGATGCCACGGGGCGAGATAACAACACCGTCTTCGCTGGGGGCCAGCCCGAGCTCGGCACGGACGCAGGCAAGGAAATTCTGCCGGTCCTCGTCGGTCTGAAAGCCGGCCAAATCGTACGCAAGCATCGCTTCGATCAGTTCGCGATGAGGCCGCACCAGCTGCATCACACCGGGCGCCGGCCATGGCGTGTGCAGAAAGAAGCCGATCGGCCGGTCGACGCGCCGATCACGCAGCTCGGCGCCGAGCGTGAGCCAATGATAGTCATGCACCCAGAATGCGTCCCGCTCCTTGTAGTCAAGCAGGGCATCCGCCATGAAGGCATTCATCTTACGATAGCTCTTGTAGTCGTCCTCCGAGAAGGAGATTCGCTCTCTCAGCGAATGTAGTGCCGGCCACAGTGTCGAATTCGAAAAACCGTTGTAGTAGCCGTCATAATCTGCGGCGGGTAAATCGAGCTTCACCAGCGCTCCCTCGCCGAGCTCGTGGTTGCCGGCTTTCAGCGGGCCCGAGGCCCCGACCCAGAGCGCTCCGGAACGTTCCACCGCGGGAAGCAAAGCCGCAGCCAGGCCGCCTGTCATGGCCCCACCAGGCTTGGAAAGGCGGTTTGAAACAACGACAAGGCGCGGAGATTGCGCCTCCGCCGCCACGATGTGCTCCGCGACACCCGGCGCAACACCGCGACGCGAAGGGGCCGGATCGGTTTGCGGCGGCTCGCGCTGTTGTGCTTCACTGAGATGTTGCTCAAAGGCCGTTTGCTCTACCGGCTGCTTTTGCAGCATAGAGTCGGCCGTCGCGACGGTTTCTGACGCTGATGGTTTGACGTTGCTAGCAGGTTCCACGTATTACCTCCGTTTGATGCAGATTGCAGATCGGAGCACTGGCCTCGGGACCTCTATCTCGCTCATGTTAGGAGCGTCGGCTTTCGAGAAGCTGACGAGTCAGAAAGATTTCTTGGTTGGATGACGGACCCGGCATTGCGTTGCCGCGGGCTCTGCAGGGTCAATGATTCGGAGGCAAAGGCCGGATCGATCAAAGATCGTTTTGTCCCGCGCCGCAAACGTGCTCGCCGCCGATCCAGTAGCCGAGGCTCTGGAAACCAGCATGGAAGTTTCGAGCCGTCGAAATCAGGCTGGTTTGGCCGAACGCTTCGGACAGGCGCTAGCCTAACCCAGGCGTTCTTAATCCGTTTGACGCTGCCGTAATTAGCCTCGCCGCACCCCTCGGCGGCGACTTCGAGACAAGACGACAACTACTGATGCCGTCGATCCCGGCGTTGGCGGACAAGCCTCCGATCACGCCCACTTCAACCAGCCAGCTCACTTTTGGCCAGACAGCGCAATTCCAGTCGGCCCCAGTCTCGCTTCCGCTCCACGGGCGGGACAGGACCGGTAACGCCCCCGTTAAGTGATTACCCAGCATCAGATGAACGTGCCCGGTGTGACGGTCGGCCGCATGAAATCACGCCTGCCGGCCGCGAACACTTGCGCAGCCGATCGCCTACAGATGCCGCAATCGTAGCGCACGGTCTATGCCAGCGCTACCGAACGCCATGCAGTTGGCTGATGAGCTAGAGCGGGCTTTTGCTGGCCGCCGGCCTCTTCCGATCGGATGTCTGGAATAGAGACCTCACTTGCCCGCCCGCAAGGGCGATCCCGACAACACGCTCATCACTTGCTATGCTCGAACATTTCGCGCAGCCGGATAGCAGATCGGTTCGCTACGTACAAAGAATTGGATTGCACTGTTTGGGAGGCCACGATGGAATATCCAGGCAAACAACGATCGGACAAGGATACCGATGAGGCGCCTCCTCCATCCAGGTTCTTAGTGCGTCAAGGGTCAAGCGGGTGGATGGTTTATGATCGGCAACGTAAGGGGCCAGCGGTGATCGGGGTCGGCTTGGCCGTCAATCTCACGAAAGCACAAGCTGATCGCTTCGAGCGGATGCTGGCAGCCAAGGAGGAACACAAGCGTTCCAGTTGAGCAGATCCGATCATTTGGTCGATGGTGCGCAATTTCGATCGTGCACGCTGCATCAGCGACGATGCGCCCGAACCAAAGACATCCGGCTTCATCGTACTCAATGCAAATTTCGAATCAGCGTGCATGTGAACGATAAAAGTGACTTTTGTCGCGGGGTTAGCGCCGTCGTGACTGCCATCAATAAATTGCTCCAGGGCCGCAACCTCGGACCGGACGAAGTCGAGCGCCTAACGTCGGCCTATGAATTGACCCTGCACTCGCTTTGCTTGGTCGATCGTGATGACCCGATCGCCGAAATCGTCGCGAGAAAGACCATCGAGATCGGCGCAACGGGCGTTCGCGATCCAACAAAGATTTCCAAGCTCGTCATCGAGCAGCTTGGCATCGGCAGAAGACCATTGACCTAAAGCCAGCGCGCTCGTGCGGCGTTTTTTGCTATCGCGTTCGTGACCAACAAGCGTAGGTCAAGTCAGGAGGTGCGCCTTCCGCGGTTAGGTGATTTTCGTCGGCAACGTCCATGCCATTTCAGGGGACAAACGGTCTCGATCATGTTCAGCAGCATGTACCGATCCGACACCTCGTCCTCCAAAGCCCTCTTGCGTAGACTCGTACTATACTGAACGCGGCACAATCCACGATTCGCTCCGACGCTGAACGCTCAGCCTCTTGCTCCCCACCCCGCTCCATCACGAACGAGCTCTGCCGATGCAGTCAGAATGGTCCATCGATCGGTTGGCTGCCAGATGGCGCACGCTCTCGAAGCTTTGCGCCTGCCGAACCCGCGAGCGGCCACATCTGCCTTCGCGTCCGCTTCGTTCGACGCTTCAGCGCGGCCAGTGAGACGCTGCCCTCCGCTCGCATGGCGCTCACGGATGACCCGTCACCACCACTGCCGACGCGCCGATCTACGCGACGGGCAGCGAGCTTATCCCGCTCAACACATGGACATTCCGGCGCAAGGATTGATGCAGCGCCTGGTGCACGCGCGCGCAACGTGCCATGATAATCGATCTGGTACCCGCGCACGCGTTGATCGTTTCGGCAGCAGTCGCGCCGGCTGATACCGACAACGACCACGTCTCCTCTCCCGTTGTCTTGGCGTTATCGAACAGTCTGCTCACGCAGGCAGAACCCGGCGACACGCCGCTTGATACTCCCATGCATCTGAGCCCAAGCGCTGGTTTGGACGTTGAGCCAACGTCACGTCGTAAGCAGAAATGCCCCGCCGCTTCTCGATAGCCCGAGCCAGACATGGCCGCGCGTCCAGGCGCTCATGGGGCTTGAACCGCACGTCACGTCAGGTTGTAGAATATTCCGAGCAGCGGACGGTGTATAAGATTCGATGATCGACAGTGAACAGCACGAAGCCTCAAGTCTTAGAGCTCGCTCTGCAGGACCTCCATCACGTCATTCTCGGACGTCCTGGTGTCCGATATGGTCTACGCTCGGCATCGATGGTGGCGCTCCGCCGAGCCGGAGCAGGATTTTTCGACCGATGCCGCGTGATACAAACATACTTGCACGCGCGCGGCCCCATCGTCCGCCGATCGATGATGGCGAACGACAATATACGCCGCCGGACCGATCGTCGCTCTTGCAAGGGCAAGTCGACTGCCGTCTGGAGCCAGCAGTTCTGGTCAGGAGCTCGTAAGACAAAGCGCCGTTTGCGCTTTCAAACGGCTCGGCCTGCGCGGTGATGCCGTTTGCATCTCATGATGAACTACGCCAAAGCGAGCAAGACACGACAAACTACCGCTTCAGACGCCCGCTGCGTTGCCCTGCATGAATGAGAGTGATGCGTGTCGCTCTTGATCCACTTCCGATATCCAACAAAAACCGGTGCTGCACGCCATGAAGAAGTTAGCGATACGAGAGCTTTCCATTGTACGCAAGGTATACATCCTGGGCGTCGGGATGCTGGTGTCGTCAGCAGCCGCCGCGAATGACGATTTGATGAGCGCCGCCAGACAGATCTTCAAGCCGATTCCCTCGATCGTTCCTGCGGTGAAGGACAATCCGGTCACCCATGAAAAGGTCGAACTTGGCAAGGTGCTGTTCTTCGATCCGCGGCTCTCATCGAGCGGGATCATTAGCTGCAATACGTGCCACAATCTTGGTGCCGGCGGCGTGGATGCCGGCCCAACGTCGGTCGGTCATGGCTGGCAGCGCGGTCCACGCCGGGCGCCTACCGTCTATAATGCGGTATTCAATGTGGCGCAGTTCTGGGATGGACGGGCAGCAGACCTCAAGGCGCAAGCCAAGGGACCAGTCCAGGCAAGTGTCGAAATGAATGCGACGCCAGATAGAGTGCTCGACACGTTGAATTCGATGAACGACTATGTCGTCATGTTCAGCAGGGCATTTCCTAACGATGCGACGCCCGTCACCTTTGACAATTTCGCAAAAGCGATCGAGGCTTTCGAAGCGACCCTTATTACACCCGCTGCGCCTTTCGATCAGTACCTCGAGGGTGACAAGCATGCGCTCGATGATCGGCAGAAGGCGGGCCTGAAGCTATTTATGGAAAAGGGATGCTCGTCCTGCCACAATGGAATCAACGTCGGAGGGCAGGATTACTTCCCGTTCGGCGTGGTCGGAAGGCCGGCCGCGCCACTGCTTCCAGCCGCCGACAAAGGCCGCTTCGCGGTCACCAAGATGGCTGGTGACGAGTACGTTTTCCGCTCTGCGCCCTTGCGCAACGTCGCCTTGCGAGCCCCTTACTTCCATTCGGGCCAGGTTTGGAGCCTCAAGCAAGCAGTTGGCGTGATGAGCGAGGTTCAGCTCGGCACCAAGCTCAGCGATCAGGACGAAAACGACATCGTCGCATTTCTCAATTCGCTGACAGGACAGCGGCCCAAGATCGAGTACCCGATATTGCCCGCGCGTACCGAGGCAACCCCGCGGCCCTCTCTGGACAAGTAGGGTCTGTCACGATAGCTGATTCGAAATATACGTAGCGCAGCCTCGCGCAAACAGATCAAAGCCAGGTCAAGATGCCCCAAGCTGTCGCCCACAATTCGAACGTCCAAAAAGACAGGCTTCCGGCTGGTTCGTCCACGATATCGAAATCTAATTCCGGGCCGAAAGGCACAAAACGAGCCGTGCCGGAGCCTCCAGGAGATGCGGCCCGCGGCGACGCCATCAAACAACGAGCGAGCGGCCACGGGGTCATGGTATCGCTGCTCGATCGTTGTGTTGGCGCCATGGCTTGCAGCATTGAACCTATGACATAGGGCGGCCGGCGCGCTGAGGTCTCATGCCCACTGAAACCACGGGCACGTTCGTCTGACGATCAGGAGCTTGCGGGCCTATCCGACGAGCCAAGTCAGGACTTTTCCTCATCGGCCCGTGGGCGAACCATGCCCTGCGCATCGTCTCGTGCTGACATGGTCTCAACCATCTCGATGATACGGCGACGATCGGCAGGATTTCGGAGCGCGCGAAACGCTCTCAAGAGACGAAACGTCTCAGCCACCTCATCGGAACGGCTCTTGATCGACAAATTGCCTCCCACCATTTGCAGCCAACGTTCAGGATAGTACGATCCCGCTTACAGTAACAAGGATCGCGCGCGCGCAAAAATACGGAGCGTGCTGAATTGGACTTCGTCCGCTTTGATGCACAACATGTTGCCGACGGGGGCAAGTTCTGTCCATGCCAACCGAGCGCGTGTCTCACGCGCAAGGCCTTTGACTTGAGGATTCCTGCGACGTCTGGCGTGCACGGATGGATGAGCAGGCGCGGTGGGTCACCGAACGGCCCGGGCGCGGCCGTCCACCAATCAGAACGTTCCGAAGGCGTACCGTTTGATCGTGCTATGACGATCCGATCAAGATCAGCTACATGATTACGATCATCACGGCGGAGCCGCTCTGCTCCCTTTGATCATCGCAGCCTTTGTTTGGCTGACGACTGACACGGCCCGCCAGTCGTTTGGTGCCCGCCCGATACAAGGAATGTCGGCTGGACCCGAAGAAGCTGACTGCGGGGCCGCCAGTCCAATTCTAACTTTCTCCAAGCCGCGTCAGGTTTCAGAAAGCTAACGTGAGTAGCGAGAGAACAACAGCGCGCCACCACCGGACGGGATCATGGACGGATTTAACAATATCAACCCGGGCGATAAAAGCTCGGCTACGTCCAATGCCACAGTGGAGCAGCCGCGCACGCAACAGCAGCAAGCGGAGTTTGAGCAGCACTTGGGAGACGTGCGACAGGTCGATGCCGTCTATCCACACAGAGATCTTTTTGACATCGCTGACGAAGACGACCGCCTCATTCAAGCAGCCTCTGGCGCCGCCCTCGAGCGGGGACCACCGCCGGGCGCTACCACAATCAGTATCTACGATCGTCGACTTCGCAAATTGGCTGAGGCGCTGAAGCAGTATGGCCAATCAATGGCTGGGTTCGATGAAGAAAGTCTGCTCGATTATGCCAAGAAGCTGCTGCCAAAGGACAAGGTCATCGCCCCCGCATTGTCGATGGTTAGTAGGTACCGCGAGCCTGACGCCCCCGCGCGGCCCATCCGAACGCATTACCGTCCGTCCAAGGAAGACGACCGCCTCATCAGGCAGGCCGCTGAAGCAGGCTTTGGCCGACAGATCGACGAGAAAACCGCCGGAAATTATTCTAGCGATCTTCGGAAGTTGGCTGCAGCACTTCGACCGTTATCAATTTCTAAGCTTGGTCACGCCGCGCTGCTCGGCCATGCCGACACTTTGTTTCCGGGCGACAAGAAACTCATCTATGCCTTGAACAGGCTCCGCCACTACCGCGACAGCATCGTGCAGGACCATTGTCGCAGCAGCTCCCGTCAGCCAACAGAGCCGGCCGGCCGCTCACCCGTGCAAGATTTTGATCGGCAGCAGCCTTTGGAGGGTGTCGCGGATCGGGGGAGCCAGCTGGCGGCTGACGGATTCAACGCGCCGGAGCTTGGGCAGGGAACGGGTTCAGCCGCTCACTTTCCCGTACAAAATGCCGGCCACGAACCGCTTTTCGATGTCGCGCATCGAGAGAGCTCGCTTCTGGTCACCACCTTCGATGCACCGGTGCTTTGGCCGACAATGAGTTCGATCGCCCACTCGCCCGTGCGAAGTGTTGCTGCGGATCAGAACGGCCTCACACTTGCCGACGGAATCGATACGCAGGAACCGTGGCAGGCCTTGGCTTCAGCTGCCTACTCGCCAGTGCAAAGCGTCGACCAGGACGAGCTGTTTGATGCCGCTGATCGGGGCGGCTGGACATGCGCCAGCGGGTTCGATGCGCCGGAGCTTTGGCAGCAAATGGATTCAGCCGCTCACCGGCGCACACAAAGTGTCGACCGGGTCGGGCCCTTCGATGCCGCGGCGAGACAGTCCAGCTCGCAGCTGCGCTATCCCGCCTCGTCAGAATTCTTTGGACGGGCAATGGAGCAAGCCGGGCCGCCGCCCGACAGGGCTGCGCAGACGACGCCCACCTCGATCGGCGAGACTTTCGATGCTTCGCTGGTCGTTCCCAATGACTTTGCCCACGGCACTCAACCCGCTCCGGACACGATGCTCTCCAAATCGGGCCGCCTTGGGCTCTTGCCAGACGCGGTACAGCGGATGAAGGACTATGACATTCGCGGAGAACACTACACTGCCGTACTGGGGCCCGCGGGTCCCCATGACGTTCAGCTTATTCACCTTGGGTCGCCGCCCGTCGGCGAGACATTTGATGTTTCCTTCGCCGTCCCCGGGAACTTTTCCCACCGAACCCAGCCCGCCCCGGATACGATGCTCGAAAGGCTGCGTCGCCTGGGCTTCCTGCCGGACGCTGATCAGCGGATCATGAGCTACGACATTGGCGGTGAGCGCTACGCCGCCACGTTAGGGCCAGGAGGGCTGAATGACGTTCAGCTCATCCACCACGCTCGCCTTCGGCCGATGGGTGAAGCTGCGCCAGCGACGAAGCTGCGGGCTCCGACTGATATCTACGGCGGTCTTGAATCTCTGCTTGATCTCAATCCCCCTACACCGCTCGAATTGCGGGACGATGCCCATTCTGCGCCGGTGCCGGATTTTCGACCGCCGTCTACCGAGCCTGAACCGGGTCATCGCCGGCTTCCGAAGCTGGCCGATATCGGCGAGTTCGTCGGCCTCGACTGGCACCACGGCCCCCGAGAGGCCTCACCCGCCGTCATTGACATGCTCCAAACCCTTGGCCTCCTGCCGCACCGGGATGCACCAATGACGTGTTTCTTGATCAACGGTGAGCCCTACACGGCCGAAAACCTGCCCGCAGGGCGCGTTCTTCTGTTCCATCGCCCACATCTTGACTGAACGAGCGGCGGGCCGAGTCGCCTGCTCGCCGGAAGGAGCGCTCCTCGAGCGATTGCCACGGGGCACCGTCTTAGCGCGCGAGCTTGACCGGCGATTTATCGAAGGTATGAGATAACGATCAGATCCGCGATTTTCTGGGCGTCCTTGAGTCCAGGGAACGCCATCTTGGTACCGGGAACCTTCGCCTTCGGGTCCTTGATGTAATCGGCAAACGTTGCCTCGTCCCACGTGATGCCTGAGCCCTTCATGGCTTCTGAATAGCTGAAGCCCTCGACCGATCCTGCCTTCCGCCCGATCAGCCCGTTCAACGTTGGGCCGACGGCGTTCCTGGCGCTGTCGCCGACCCGGTGGCAAGGCTTGCAGGCCGTGAACACCATTTCGCCGGCGGCTGGGGTTTGACCTCTTGCCTGCTCAAGTCCGGCGGCGACTAGCAAGGTCGCGAGAGCAATCCGTTTCATCAACTTATCCCTTTTGCACCTGCCCGGAGTCGAGATGACTGCGTGGGTCGCCCTTGGTCGTGCTTAAAGCCTACAACTTCACGCCACGTGCGGTTCAAGCCTTTCCCGTCGTCTCGCAGTTTGATTGCCGGTTGCTGCGTGCCTCTCCGTTAGTCGTCTGATCGCGGCGAGCGGCTTTCCGACAGTGGTACTTGCGGATGATCTCAGCATCGCCATCGGAAGCCCGATCTCGGTGGCGATTCCGCCGTTTCAGCCGGCACGTGTCGAATGCTACCAACTTGGCGCAGGAGACGACGCATTCTCTGCAAGGCCCCTCGCGCTCGATGGAAAGGACAATGCCCGCGATCCGAGACGGGCCGAGTCACGAGCGAGGCGCAGCATTCACGCAACGGGCAATATGGCCATCAGTTCTCGAAGCCAACACTGGTATCGAAACTGGCTTTCGATGGATTCGCTCCGGCTGCGAGCGATGCACGTCGAGCGTCACAAGATGCACCCAAAAAAGGGGGGCCCGCGCCCCTCACCCGACCAGAAGAGCCTGCCCGACGACCGAAATAATCATTCACTTCCTGACTCGTCAGCTTCTCGAAAGCTGCTTCTACCAAAAAACTCTTGAACGGACCTGTAACTTGAGAGAGCAAATGAATATCGACTCACGGCACGGCCCAGAAGTCGCCAAAGCCCGCGATTTTGAGCCGCAGCGGCAACAGACCGGCGATGCGAGCGCTCAAGCCGGCTCGCCGGCGCACCCGTCCGAGGACCAGGTGGATTTTGAGCAGCAGCTCGATCGCTTCCGCCCGGTCGACCGAACGTCAGACGGCGCTTCCTCATCGGCCAATCCCGGGATTGGACCATCCTCGACTGCAACCAACGGGCCTCGCCCAAGTGAACGCTGCTCGGCTTCATCGTTTGTAGGCGCGCGCGCCCAGCTTGCCGCAACGCTGACTGGGGCGACGCTCGCGGCACTCAGGAACGAGATTGAACTTGCCGAGCAGCAATCGGCACCGTGGTCATCAGCGTCTGGGCCTGCAGACCGCGGCGTCGATCGCGAACGCATCTTCAACGACGTTGTTGGATCGTCGTATGTAGAGCTGAGACGGTTTCAGAACGCGGATGGCGATTGCAAGCCGCGCAGAGCAGCCGAGACCAGCGCAATATCGTATGTGCGTGACGCGGCGCGCGAACACTCCTCCGTTGGAGATCATCCGGAACGATATCCTATGACTCTGGCGCGTCAGGCTGGATGGCATATGCGCGGCAAGGTTGACTCTCCTTTTGTGTCTTTGATTGAGGACCCCTCCAAACTGTCCGCGTCGCGCGATCCGTGGGCCCGAGCAATCGCCAATAACGCGACGATGCTGCACACCTACACTATACCGAAGTCGGCGGTCTGGACCCCTGACCAGATCTTGAGCAGCATTGCGCTCGGGATGAATGTCGACGATCACGAGAACATAGATGCGGATGTGGACCTGATGTGCTCCCTGGGTAGAACACCCACCCGGGAGACCGAGCGCTTGTTTTTGGGCGGCGATCTGGAGGCCTATCGGACCGCCAAGCAAGAAAATCCGTTCAAGACTGAGAGCACTGACTAAATAGTCGATCGCCTTTCGCGTGCGGAGGTCGTGCGCATGTCGGGTTATGCCGAGAGCAGTTTATCGCATCTCGGAGAGGGTCGTCAGTTCGCCCATCACATCCGCCAGCCCGCTCCGTTGCATTTTGGACCATCGGCATCTCGGTGATATCGGCTCTTGGGCGAGCAACGGCGGCTGTGCCAGTCTGTCGATCAGGCTGCGTCTGTCCTCCTGGTCCGGCGCCCTACGAAACGCGAAGACCCAGGCGCTTACCGCAGACACTGCTGAACGAGAGCGCCATGGCGATGCACGTCATGATCACGAACGACCGCGGGTCATGTCCGGGCCGTTCGCAGAAAAGTGAGCTAAGCATCGAGACCCCAGCCCACTTTACTCCTCCCGGGGCCCGAATTCCGCCGGGCGGCCCCAACCAGACGATTGCTTTCCTCCTCCGCTCCAAGCAGCGCACAGCTGCCCGTCAGTTCGTCGTCAGCTTGCTTGATTATCTAGTTCAGCACAGCTTAAGCAGCCTCGTGCTTACCACGAGGAACCGTGCGCTGAAGGGACACGAGAATCGCCATGTATCATCGGATCAGCGACTCATCCACGCGCGCCAATCAAGCGGACCCGCTGAATCAATCGACGGACAGCCGTAACTTTACGGAAACACTTGCCGATCTCGCGCTGCGAGAGGCCTCCTCACCAGGGGAATTGTCCGACAGAATGGGACTCTGCTGCAGCAGGCCAAACACCTCGGATGCAAACGTTCACAGCCCAAGCTCCTTCGACCTCAGCACATCCTCTCTCTCTTCCAGTTCCAGTCCATCCTCTCCCGCAAGGCCGATCCGCCCTCTGTTCGATTACAGGACCGCCGATTTGCCTGAGGCGAATGTCAACGGCATCTGCGTCGGTTTGGCCGCGGAGTGGCTCCGCAATCGTCACAGCAGTCCGTCATCGCGAATGCGTGCGCTGCGACCGGGTTCGGAAAACCACGCCTCTGCGGCAACGCGGCAGCAGCGCTATGAAGACCTCAAGGCACAATTGCGAAGCGACAGGGCACGAGGTTCGCACAATCTTCAAGCGAAAATCACGACGTTGCGGGAAGCAGGCCTGGAACCATCAGGACAACAGACGAGACATAGATTTAGCGCGTCCTCGCGCAACGCGCAGCTCGTAAACGAAGTCACTGAAAACGGTTCGATCTATTTGCTCAGCCTGCGTTTCGCCGGCGGCGACGCACACACAATCACAACGTCGACCTCGAATGGAATGACCACTCTCTTTGATCCTAACTATGGAGAATTTACCGTCCGATCAGGCCAGATAGGTGACTTGTTCAAAAGTCTCGCTGAACGTTACAGGAACCCCAATGGGCTCGTTATATCGACTGTCGTCACGCAAAAGATAGCCTAACTAGCGATTCTGGATTGCCCACGGCGTGCGCCTCATGCAAGGCGCGGATACGCATTCGAGCCGGCTCCGGCCTCTTGTCGCATAGCAGGCAGCGCCTGCTATCCAAGCCACGAGACTTCAAATAGGCCCGTCCGAAGAAGGGGGGCCTCCGACTGCAAATGGGCTCGCTTCATCCCGGCGGCCCACTGTGGCCCAGCACGTGTCAGCAGCTCAGCTTGACGCGCTGACGCTGCGATACGCTCAAGGCACGCATCGCGGCGCCGCCAGATGCGCCTGCGCACGTTCCGCTACACGTCGATCACAGGTCCCCGGCCCGCGTAGCGCGACCTGCGGGCTGACACGGCTCGCACGCCCTAGTTCAGCCGCGCTTGCCTCGCCAACGCGCACCTCTTCGAACGAACAGCGGTCCCATGCGATCCTTCGCTACAGACCTTTATTGCCGACATTAGAAGGTTATTTCCCCCACGCAGCGCTCGTAATGATCAGGCTCGCAACCTCGTTGAAGGTCAGCTTGTGTCCGGCCTGCCCTGCTGCCTGTCGAGGACGCGCCCGGGAGCTCGGGGGTATCGCCTCATTGTCCATTCGTCACTTGGATGTGTTCCATCGAAACAATCGATTTTTCCAATCTTGCCCGAAGGGCCCATAGTCACGCGTCCATTCGCAGCAGCGTTCAGGAGCGCCGTGTGACAATCGATTCTCCCTTCAGACCAGTTGCCGGCGAATGTGATCTTCGCGAACCCATGCTTGCGTCCGGAACGCGACCTTCCTTTGTTCAGATCGTGACATGCGGTTCAACAGCAACCTGGCTGCTGGCGGCAGCGGCAACGCGGATCGATTCACCGCGTCGCGTCGCCGAACACACTCAAGAAAGATTGCCTTTCATGCGCACCACTTGCTGCGGCCATACGTCGGCCGTGCGACGCCTCGATCGACAAAATGCCTGCCAATTCAAGGCGCGCTGGACTTGCCCACGCGCAGATCGATTGTACGCCCCAGAGTGAGGATCATCGCTGCGTCAGGAGGCCTACAAGTTCGTAGGTATTGACGTAATCACCGCTCGAATGGGCTTGAACCGCACGTAACGTCAGATTGTAAGTTTTCTGACAAGTCGCGACGTTCTGTGTCGCGCCAACATTTCTGGCAGGTAGCAAGAATTGCGAATGTCTCAATGTCTCAAGGTCGCGCCGGCCGGCTCGGCCACGCTTGTCGAGCACTCCTCCCGAAGACGCCCTGTCGGTGTCACCGATGCACAGAGGGCAGGAACTGTCGGTGGGTTCGTTGCAGCCGGAACGCCGCGTACCGATCGAGATCAGGACGCGCAACCCTCTGCTCGCCCTCGCCGCGCGCAACCCCGCCCCAATTTTGAGATGCGATCAATCCGTCGCTGTTCGTGGCGAGAGACGACATCCGGCCGGCGACACCGCCTAACTAGGTGCGTGACGTTGCAGACCTGGGATCGCACTCGTCGCGCAACAACCGTGTTCGACGGGCTGCAGCACCGGCGATGTTGTAGGCGATCGGATGCCTGCACCGCTCGCGTTCGCCAGGTCGGATTGCCGGCTATCGAGAGAACTTGTCTTTAGCTCGAACGCGCATCGGTCGTTTCGTCTAGCGGCTTCCGACACATGGGCCAGCTGCGACACGTCACCTGCCTTCAAATGCGATACTTGCATTTGCCGTGACTTAGAGAGGCCACAAGGTCAACGGCATAGCAAGGCCGACTTCGGACTAAGGCAACTTGGGAGCTCCAAATGCCAACTTCTTGTCTCTGTTCAACTTCAACCCCGGACATTCTCTTTACATTGGTTTCGACCGCGCGCATTTGCGCCAAGGACACTTCTCCCAACAGGTCGATGACCGGAAGCACTGCTGCCACTGGCGCGCAGAAGCGCGAGCGGTTCATCAAGGCGCATGATGCAGTGAATAATTTCGTCAGGCTTGCAGGCAATAGATGCACTTTGAGCATCGCCGACGACGCGTGCGGTCACGGGCACGCGGTCAGTTATCGGCCGGTAATGGATCGGGTGAGATTGATCTCGGCTCACTATGCCAGTCCTCGTGGTCGCCACTCGTCAACGCTCGTGCCGAAGCAGCCGTTGTTCAGATTCGCCCGAGATCGTGGTCAATCGTGACGCGCTCAGCTTGGAGGTGATGGACGAAAGGCAATCAAATGCGAATTCTCCTGGTCGACGACCATACGGATTTTGCGCGCGCAGTGAAGGAAGCGCTATTGAACCACGGTTTTGCGGTCGATCTGACGCGCACCCTGGACGAGGCGGCAGCCGCGCTCGATTGCGCTAGCTACGACGTTCTCCTGCTGGAGTTGGTTCTTCCAGACGGAGACGGCTTGAGCTGGCTGAAACATTTGCGGCGCGAGGGATGTTCGACGCCGGCCATGATGATGAGCAGCCTGAATGAGCTCGGCAGGCGGATTGCCGTTTTCAACGCTGGCGCTGACGATTTCCTGCCAAAGCCCGTGTCGACCGACGAACTCATCGCTCGCATGCGCGCTCTTTTGCGACGGGCAACCCAAATGACAGCCCCGCTCGTTACGTTCGGCAATCTTAATTTCGATCCAGTCGCCAGACAAGTCTCGGTTGGAGACCGCATCTTGAGAATTGCGCGCCGAGAAGTGTGTATACTTGAGCATTTGCTCAGTCGCGCTGGCCGTACCGTACCGCGATCCTCACTGGAAGACAGCCTATATGCCTTCGACGACCATGTCTCGACCAACGCGCTTGAGGTCGGAATCTACCGCTTGCGCTGCATTTTGAGCGAATCAGGTGCGACGCTAACCATCAAGACCGCGCGCGGCGTCGGTTACTCCCTTGCGCTGAGTAATGCCGCGTCAGCGGCGTAGCTCGCTCGAACATGAAAGCAAAGACAGCCTTGAAGGCCTTCTCTCGTCGTGACGCTGGACGCCGGATGATCGCCGTGCCGTACATCTCGTGCGCGGCTGCGCTACTGTTTCCATTGTGCGCTGCAGCTCAGACACAACGCGATGGCGTTCAGAGGGCGGCGCGCGCCACTGCTGATAGCCTCAACGGAACCCTCGATCTTGCCTCCTCTCAAGGTAAGACTATCCATCTTCCTGCGCCGGCGGCGAGCATCTTTGTTGCCGACCCGGCGATTGCCGACTATCAGGCGCCGTCGAACACGACCATCTTCGTGTTCGGAAAAAAGTCGGGGCGAACCAGCTTGTTTGCTTTGAACGACAATGGAGAAGCTTTAGCCGAGCTTCGTGTTGTTGTCAGGCAACCCGTCGAGGATCTCCGTGCCGCGCTCAAGGCCGAACTCGGGGACTATCCAATCCAAGTCAGCTATACCCCACGCGGCGCGATTCTGAGTGGGACGGCACCAAACGCCGATGTTGTTGATGCCGCCAAGAAGGTGACGGAGCAATTTCTCGGTGCGGGCGCACTGGTCGTGAATAAGGTTCAGGTTGCCGGCTCATTACAGGTCAATTTGAGCGTGCGCATCGCCGAAGTCTCGCGCAGCGCCATGAAGGAGCTCGGCGTTAACCTCTCCGTCTCAGGTCAAAACGGCACGTTCGTTTTTGGCTTTAGCCGCGGTGGACCTAGCAGTACCGCCGCGGCACGCGGCGGCGGCACGGCAAATATCGGATTCGGCGTCGGCGGCGCGAATATCAGCGCTGTTCTTGACGCGCTCGCCAGCGAACACCTCGCTTCGGTACTTGCCGAACCTAATCTTACCGCCATGTCCGGAGAGTCAGCAAGTTTCCTGGCAGGTGGCGAATTTCCCATTCCGGTCATGCAGGACAATCGGCAGGTCTCAGTCCAATTCCGTCAATTTGGCATCAGCCTGGAGTTCGTTCCGACCGTTCTCAGCAACAATCAGATCAATATCCACGTGAAGCCTGAAGTGAGCGAATTGTCGAAAGAAGGTGAGGTCAGCGTCAACGGAATCTCTGTGCCTGGTCTCTCCACGCGGCGTGCCAGTACCGTCGTCGAGCTTGCCAGTGGTCAAAGCTTTGCAATTGGAGGGCTCATCAGGCGCAATTTCAACACCGACATTGGTGCTTTTCCTTGGTTAGGCGATGTACCGATCTTAGGCGCGCTGTTTCGCTCATCGTCATTTCAGAAGCAGGAGACGGAGCTGGTCATAGTTGTCACGCCCTATATCGTGCGGCCAGCTTCGAATCCGGGCAAGATAAGCGCTCCCACCGGCCGTATCGGACCGCCCTCGGACGCCGGCCGCACTTTAACAAACACATTGGCAAGTTCGCCGCGAGGCCGCACCCCTCCCCCCATGGCAGCACCGGGCACGGCCGGCGGTGCGGGCTTCATCATCGAATGAGGACCGACAATGATCTTACGTCAGCTGTGCTGTTTGTTGGCTATTGGCGTAGCGGTAGGCGGATGCACAAATAGTGGTCCGAGCTCTTTCGGGCCACCCGAACAAGCGATCGAAGTGGAGCAGAAGACCAGCGTCTTGTCCCTAGGCAGCCTGCGTCGTGCCGAGAGGTATCGCCTGCGGGATTTCATTGCGAAGGCAAGTCGCGGTCGGCGGGATGCCCTCCATCTCGACGTCACTGGCTCACCCCGGCTCATTGCTCAAGTGGCGCATGAGGCCCGCGCAATGGGCGTTGCCCCTTATAATATTCGCTTGGCTGCCTCACCCGTCGATTTACCCGCCCATTTCGGTGTACGGATCGAGGCAATTATCTACGAAGCACGGCCTCCCGTTTGCCGGCCGATTTCGATCGTCGGCCCCTCAACTGACGATAATTCCTTTGACCCGACGCTGGGCTGCTCGGTCCGGAATAATCTCGGAGTCATGATCAACGATCCTGGCGACTTGCTGGGGAATAGTGCCGTCATGCCAACGCGTGGTGATCGTGCGGTGCGCCCCCTTACCGCTCGTGAGATCTCCACACCGGACAGCGGCAGCAGATCGGAAGGTGGAACTCATGACAGGGCTTCACCGGAATCCCCATGAGCGGATCACGAGCCCATACTCGTAGCATGACATGCAGTGTCGGCTCATGTTCTGGTCGCTAGGTTCGCGATAGGGACCAGCCACTTCTGTGATTACTACGCCGCTTTTCGATCAAATTGTGTATTTGACCAGGATACAGCGCATCAACCTTACGCGAAGTTACACCAGGCCGGCAGCAAAGACTGCCTTTGCGACCCGCTCAAAACACGCAATCGGAACGGCCCTCCCCATCGTCGCCTTTTGGATCAACTCACGCGCTAAAACATGGTCCTGGACAACAGTCAGATGCAGGGCCCGCGCCTCTTCAAGCAGCCGCGAAGCAAGTTCGCCCTCAGCGCGGCACACCAGCACTGGCACTCCGGTCTCGCCGCGAACGTAGCGCAGCCCGATCACCGTCGCGGGTCCCGTCAGTATCAATGTGGCTCGACGAATGCCGATCGGGGATTCGTTTGCCGCCTCGCGACGGATCCGGCGGTGTTCGCCCTTGATCTGCGGATTGCCCTGCTGTTCCTTGGATTCGCGCTTCGCTTCGCTCTCCGTCATGCGCATGTCGCGCAAAAATAGCCAGCGCTGAATGAGCAGATCAGCCAAGCCGCCGATCAGAAAGGCCCCGGCCGCAATCTCGATCAGGACTTTGAGCTCTTGGAAGACGAAGCCGAAACATCCCATTCCGCAGACAGGCAAGTATACCAACGCCTTCCAGCTTGCGATCACAGTAAGAAGAAGGATTGCGCCCAGGCTGAGCACCTTGATCAGCGACTTACCAAGCTCTACAAGCGATCGCTGAGAGAAAAGCCGCTTCAACCCTTTGATGGGATCCAATTTCTCAAGGCTTGGTTTGAGCGGCTCGACAGAAAATGTCGGTCCACCAGTGGCCAGGACACTGGCCAGAACGGCTGCGGCCGCGGCCGCCCCAATAATTGGGGCGACGGCTGCCATACAGAGTTCGATCAATCCGATCAGCGCCTGCGCGACCGCGTCGTTGAAGGGCTGCGCCTGTACCTTGTCGACGAGCCGCACCGCTTCATGCCATCCATCTTTGATCGAGCCCGCTCTGAGGCATAGACAGCCGAAACCGGCGCAAATGCTGAACGCGCTCACGAAGTCGCCGCTGCGCGCGAGCTGGCCTTTCTTACGGGCGTCACGTAGCTTCTTGGCAGTTGGTGGAAGCTTCTTCTCCTCGCTCGAATCGTTCATTTCAAGAACTTCTCGAGCCACTCCAGCACACCGTTGAACTGGGTGATCTCCGCTCCCATGTATTCGATGAGGTAGACGGTGTAGCTGACCATGATGACGCCAAACGCGGCGTTCTTGATGGTCGGGGAAAGGTCGTTCAGCTTGATTTGCGGGGCAAAGCGCCCGAGCAACATGAGCGATGCCTCAATCAGGAGCAGCAGAGCCAGCACAGGCCCCGAGACCAGCAGGGTCGTACGCATGATATGATCGAGAAGCGCTACGAATTCCATTGCCCCTTGCTGGGTGAGGGGTGGTAGTAGCCGATCCACGGGCCAGATCAGATAGCTGCCGTAGAGGCACCTGACCATCGTCTGCAGACCTCCAGATAGAACGAAAATCGTAACTGCAGCAGTCCCGAGAAAAAGACCTGTCGCCGAGGCTTGGCTGTGTGTCGCAGGATCGTCCACCTGGCTCGAAATACCGCGCTGGGTGTCGATGATGTCACCAACTGCCTGAATGCTCCATAGTGGTATACTGAGCAGGATGCCGAACAGCAGGCCGATGAATATCTCCTTGAGACCGAGCAGCGCGACTGCGACCATACGAGTGCCCGGATCTAGCATCTGCAGGCTGTGCCTGATATGAGCCAAGCATGGCAGCCCAAGCGCGATCGTCAAGCTTCCGCGGATCATCCCGCTAATGTGCGGCCGCGTGAACACGGGATGCACCAACATAATGCCGAGGGCCCGGGCTGCACCAAGACCTGCTGCAATAATGAACTCGGTACCAGTCTGGATCAGACTCTGCGTCTCGGTGAAGGACACATTATGCATTTGAAGTCTGTTGATCGTTCGCCTCGGCCAATCGAACCAGCCACGCTCGCCGCGCCATGATGTTAGAATTCAAGAAGGTCGCAGATAATCCGTCCGTTTCGCTCCAGATCCTGCAAGGTGACGCGCCCATGATGTGAAAGGCAGATCACTTCGGCCCCAACTGCCTCCCATGGCTTCCCCCGCGACGAGACATGGCCAGTTTCAAGGATAGCACCAGCCGCCCTCAGGGCCCGCAGGGCTGACAAACCAGGCTCTATTGACCTCTCACGCCGAACGCATCGTTCGAGCGTCTGCCAACCGTCCTAGCCATCATCGATCTTGACGCCTCGCTTTCCGGTCTCGAGCAGCACTCTTTCGGAGGCGAAATCGTTAAGGCCGCTTGCGATCGAAGTAGCGGTCTTCTGCTCATGCTACTGAGGCTCGCTTTCGATAAGCTGACGGACAATCTCCTCGTGATTCACACGAGCGATGGCGATGGCGGCCCTGTGCCGGACACTCACTCTTTCGTTCCACTTGTTAATACCTCGTGAGAGTTGGGAACTCCGCGAAGATCTGCTGGGCTTGTTCGATAAGTGGCGCGCTCAGCACCGGAGAAAACAAAACAAGCACGGCAACAACAACAAGGAGTTTGACGGTAAGCGGCAAGGTTTGATCCTGCAGCTGCGTTGCCGCCTGGATGATGCCGATGCCCAATCCGACGACGAGAGCCGCGATGAGCGGCGGTAGAACCCAAATCATGAAGAGGACGAGCGATCGGCTCAGGTGAGTGAGAATACTGGCCTCATCCATCTTAACCTCCCCGCGTTGCGTAACTTAGGACTAATCCGTGCATGAGCCGCGACCAGCCGTCGATCGTAACGAACAGAAAGAGCTTGAAAGGGACGGAGATCAGCGTTGGTGAAACCATCGACATTCCCATTGCCATCAAGATCGTCGTTACGATCAGGTCGATCGTGATGAATGGAAGATAGAGAAGGAAGCCGATTTCAAAGGCGCGCTTGAGTTCCGATATCAGAAAGGACGGTATCAGAATCACAAAATCATCGGCCGTTGTGTTGCTGCGCATTTCCTCCGACCAGACATGTTCTGTCGACGAGAGGAAGAACGAACGCTGCTCCTCATTGGTGGACTTCTTGAGATGGGTGCGCAGCGGCTCGCTCCCTTCCTTGGCAGCGGTCACCCAATCATCGAACGTTTGATATCGAAGTTGCGGTTCGGTCAGACGATTGTAGGTCTGCTCAAATACTGGAGCGCCAATGAAGACGGTAAGGATCAATGCAGCGCCATACAGAACGATGTTCGGGGGTATCGACTGTGTCCCGAGCGCGTTACGGACCAGGAAGAGAACAACGGAAACCTTGATGAAGGCGGTCGTTGTGACCACCGCGAACGCGAGCAGGCCAAGGCCGACCGTCACCGCGAGAAGCGCAACGATGCTTGGTTGAATGTCACTCATTGACCGCCAACCTGTCGCGTAACCTGACGGCCAGCTCCTCACCGACACGCACGATGTCGCCGCGGCCGATCAATCGACCGTTCGCAAGAATGTCGACCGGACCATCAAGCGGTCGCCCGAGGTCGAACACATACCCTTCGTTGACGTTTCGCAACGTACCTAACGGTATAGGCCAGCGACCGCATTCGAACACAAGCGTGATCTCAATATTGTCGATGTCGGCTTCCGATGGCGGAACCAGCTGCTGCGCTTGAGGTCGTGGCGTCATATGGGCACACTCTAGAGGATGGGGTGGCAGGCGGAACGGCCCCTGTAGGACCAGTCTGGCACCGGCCACCTGAGCCGGAGCCCATAGCTTGTCCGCATTGAGGATGACTATGTGCTGAGCGAAGGGAATGATGTCCGGCAGTAGCGCGTCGCCACCCTGTGCTTGACGAAGGAGTGCGATGCTCACACGAAGCGAGCCGATTTCTATCGCGACCGTGACAGGAAACTCCGGAGAAAGCTTAGGCATTTCCAGCGGCAGTTGGCCAAGCAGCTGGGCTAAGATCCCGAATGCAGGGGGAACCCGACGATCGAGAGGCGAGAACAGGAATAGGCGCGCCTTGTCAGTGAGCGGTCCGTAGGCAGTGTCGAATTCTAGATAAGGCCCTTCTGTCCGTGCTTCGTCGATGCGGACAAGTTGTAAATCTCGCGCGAACAAGGCCTCTAGTCGCGTGAGCCACGATTCAAGCGCAAGCTCGAGAAGGAGCGAACGGGTTGGGTCGGAAGGTAGAGTAAGGCCTTGCTGCACCGTCGAAATCAGTGCCTCGGCAAGCCGACACGGCAAAGACAAGATCGCCATGTCGTCCCCGACGCGAACTACGCAGTCAAGCATCGAGACGGCCGATGGCTCTGCATGCCAGACAAGCCGGCTCATGCGCACGAACAGGGGATTGTCGCCAAGGCGGCTCTGAAGAACCACGCGCGGCGCGGCGACCTCATTGACCCACGAGACGACCTCGTGGGTCAGCGTTAGCGGTGGTTCGAATGGTAACGGTTCGCCCCGAGTATTTGCCGACCCCATTTGTATAGAACCGCGAGCTCGCGCCGAGATCAGTGAATCAGCCATTAGATCGAATCGCCGACCGCCCGCCCAGACGAGCCGCACTGATAGCGAAGCAAAACCTCATCGTCGGCCTCGATTTCGGCGGCGGACTCCAAACGAGCATTGGTTGTACTGTGAACATCAGATTCAATCTGTTCCCATTTACGGCGCGCTGCCAAACGCCTGGTCCACAGAGCCCGCGCGTCCGCCACTTCCGTCTCGGCCTGCTCTCGAGCGACGCAGGCCTCCTCAAGCGCCTGACGTGCCGATGCGATGCCGGCTGCGAGCCGTTCAATGACGAGATGGCGGCGACGATCGAGTTCTGTGACGGACATCGCTTCGATGGATGACAGCTGCAGATAAAGTTCGGCTTCGACGCTTGCGCGATGTTTCTCGGCGCTTGCAAGCGTCTCGGAAGCTCGCTTCACCCTTTCATCGGCGATGCGGCGCTTGCCCTCCATGTTGGACAATTCCCGAAGCGCACTTCGCTCCCTCATGTCCTTCACGAGCCGCAATTTTGCGGCTTCGACGAGATTCAGGCGGTCAGACGCGACATCCACGTGACGGCCTCCTCAAAACTGGACGGTTCATGTTGGCCCTGGCGCAGGAATGCCCGCAGCTCCTCGATTGAGCCGATTGCCCGGTCCGTTAGCGGATCGCTACCCGGCTTGTACTCGCCTACCTTGATCAGGAACTCCGCCTCATTGTAGCGCGAGAGCAGATCGCGGAAGAGGGATGCCGCCCTGCGATGTGGCGCCGAGACGACCGCATCCATGACGCGACTTCGGCTCGACAACACGTCAATGGCGGGAAAATGCTCTCGCGCCGCAAGCGCGCGCGACAGAATGATATGACCATCGAGAATACCGCGCGTCTCTTCGGCGATTGGATCGCCTGTACCGTCACCTTCGACAAGCACGGTATAGAAAGCCGTGATCGAGCCGCGCTCGCCCATACCGGCGCGCTCCAACAGACCGGGCAGTAGCGCAAATACCGAGGGAGGAAAGCCGCGTCTCGTGGGAGGTTCGCCCGCGGCAAGGCCGATTTCGCGCATCGCGCGGCTAAAGCGCGTCAATGAATCCATCATCAAAACGACGCGCAGTCCTTGATCACGAAAATACTCGGCGAGTGCCGTCGCCGTATGGGCGCATTGCGCGCGCTCCATCGGCGAACGGTCGGACGTCTCAACGACAACGATCGTGCGACCGAGCGCCTCTCCAATGTGACGCTCGATGAATTCACGTACCTCACGTCCACGCTCGCCTATTAGCGCGACCACCGTGACGTCGGCGGCAGCTCCCTTTACAATTTGCGACATCAGCGTCGACTTGCCGCAACCGGCGTCTCCATAGATTCCGATTCGCTGGCCTTCCCCACACGTCAGAAGTCCATCCAGCACGCGGATGCCGAGCGGAAACGGCTGCTCGATACCGCGCCGCGTCATTGGATTGGGCGCCGCGCCGCGCAGCGGGCGAGTGTGCGCTGCCTTTACCGTGCCCTTGCCGTCGAGTGGCCGGCCAAAGCTATCGATCACGCGGCCGAGCAAATCGGGACCGACCGATACTTCCTGCATTCGCCCGGTCGGAACCACCTCCGCACGGCTAGATAAACCCACCATGTCGCCGATTGGCGTGAGTAACACGCCGTCCGGAAGCAGCCCGATCACCTCGGCCTCAAGCGACCATCCCGTACCATGATCCTGCAACACGCAAATCTCTCCAACGCGAGCCCCTGGTAGCACGGCGTGAAGCAACGTGCCGATTGCCCGTTTGACTCGTCCGCGCACAGCACGCGTATCGATCTGCATTGCCGCAGATCGCAAAGACGATAACGCAGCGTGGACGGATTTTTCTCCAGCTGCGTCGTGGTCGCTTGATCGCGACACGGTCACGGTTCACCCATCCGAGAAGACGAGCCAAGTTCGAGACGCAAAGTACGCAGCTGCGCGGCAAGCCCCACATCGACATTGCCAAACTCGGTCCACAAAACGCACTGGTCCGGCGTCAGCGCCGGATCGGGATCAATTCTGATTTTGGGCCGTCCATCCGTTCCATCAAATGCTGCGAACTCACGGGTCAGTGCATCGGCATTCAATGGAGACACATGAAGACATAGTTCGGCACCGCCACAGCTTCGTTCGATGGCATGACGAACGGTCCTGATCAGCATCTCGCCCGGATCGAAGGAGCCTAGCAAATCGCTCAAGATCTCAAGGACGAGCTGTGGTAACTCCCGTTCCAGAACGGCCTTTCGCCGCGCCAACTCAAAAGCTGCGCGGGCGACGATCCGCGCCATTTCGTCCGAGCCTGCCTTCATGCCCTCGGCGTGGCCACGCATACGCTCGCGCTGATAGGCTTTGCTCGCCCAGCTGCGAACCTGCTGTAGATACCGCTCTGCCAGTGCGCGCGTCCGTATTGCATCGTACCATATCCCGAGTTCAGCGGCCGGTATGAGTGGACCAAGCGGACGTATCTGGGGCGCTTCTGGCAACGCTGGGTCAGTGACAATCATGCCGCTGGTGTCTCCGTCGCCAGGTGCTGCATCACCAAAGACAGCAATTGGCTTGCGGCGATGTGGTGTTCGCTGGCAGGGGTCTCCGCGGAGGACCCTACAGGCAGGCGGAGAAGCACGCGGGCGCGGTCGAGCTGCGACGCATTTTCAAGCCAAGCGCCAAGACATGCATATCCATCATGTTCAATCTGGTGCGAAAGTCGCTCCGGATCGGCAATCGACATGGTTGCGATGGCGTTGGATAAGTGTCGGATACCGAAGGCATGTGCTTCCGTTCCGATATTTCCGATTAGAATCGTGAGATCATGTTTTGACACCAGCTTGAGCACCGAACGTGCATGCCAGATGCTGCCAGCGAGCAACGCCACCCGACGCGGATCGTGCCCGGCTAGAACGTCTGTCCCCCAGTTACTTCCTTTCGAGACCAGTTCACTGCCTAACACCAATTCCGCGAATCTTTTCTGCAGCCTGTAAGAATTCTGCAACTTCAGCACTGTTGGAGCCGACAGCAGCGCATCAAGATGTGCGGCAAAACGGCTCGGATGGATCAAGACAGCAAGCTCGCGCAGGCGATCGGAATGCGGGTCGAGTGATTGATTTGGTTCGGCGGACGTCGATACCGACACTGCATTTTACCTATCTCACGTCGGAGGTTAGCTTTTTGCCGACGGCTTGGACCACCGGTCTACTCGAAGCTCCACCGAGATTTGTCAGTTTGCGCAATGATTGACCGAGCTGGCGCGCACGTGTGCTCAGCAGCACGTAAGCCACAATGCCGAACGCTGCGCCCACGCCTCCGACACCGATGGCAAGCATGGAGGGCGCTGACAAGAACTTGGCCGGCTGGGCCGAAGTCGCGGCAGGCGCAGGCGACAGCTCATGCTGAGCCCGCTCGACTGGCACGAACACAACTGCGACCTTGTCGTAGGAGAGCCCTTCGATGCTGTTGGCCACGAGCATCTTGATTTGCGGCAGCAAAGCCGAGAGCTTCGCATCGGAGCTGTGACGAATGAAGACTGACGCCGAGGATGGTGTCGAATCCTGTCGCAGAAGATCATTCTTCGGCAGAACAACATGGACACGGGCGGAGAGCACCCCATCGATATCGTTGATCGTGCGCGACAATTCTTCGCTTAAGGCGTAGACGTAACGGGCACGTTCCTCAACCGGAGAGGCGACCAAGCCCGATCCCTTGAACACTTCACCGAGATTCTTGTAAGGCTGCCTCGGCAAACCCTGCTCGTTCAGCATCTCGATCGAAAAGGCGAGCTGCTTTTCTTCGACTTGAATCGTGCTCGTCCCATCCTTAGCGACAACACGGACAGCGTCGACGCCTTTGCTAAGGAGGATCGCCAGCATCTCGTTGGCTTCACGCTCCTGAACTTTAGTGTAGAGATCGGCCTTACAACCGGCCAGCAAAAGCAGAAGCGGCAGCACGAGGAAAACATGAAACCAGCTTCCCGCCGGCACGTTGCGACCAACCTCTCTTTGCATCGAAACAGCCATCGAGGTCGCTCAGCCCGACGATAGCAGCTTGTTCAAGGATGAACTCACTGTGCCGGCACTCTTGGAGATAAGCGAAACCTGAATGACGCTGTTGTAAACATCCCGCAAATTCGACAGCATCACTTCGAAATTATCCACGCCTTCCGGCTTTCCGATGGAATGAACCTG
This sequence comes from Bradyrhizobium sp. ISRA464, assembly GCF_029910095.1. Taxonomy (NCBI): domain Bacteria; kingdom Pseudomonadati; phylum Pseudomonadota; class Alphaproteobacteria; order Hyphomicrobiales; family Nitrobacteraceae; genus Bradyrhizobium; species Bradyrhizobium sp. ISRA464. Next base: position 6,800,871 of record NZ_CP094526.1, read on the forward strand.
CATTTCGTGCGACCGCATGACGGGCTGCGCGGCCGGCCCAAGCTGGAGACTTTTCGCAGGAATAGGCTCGCCGCCGATCATCGAAGGGATTGCACCCGAGGGAAATGGTTTGCCCTGGTGCAAGACAGATAGATTCTGAAGAATACGATCGCCGACTGGATTTGCCGGCGCGACGGCACGCTGAAGTTCCACGGCTTGTGGAGCCAAGGCGCCATCGGTCACGGAAGAGGCGACATCTTGATGCAAGGCGACCTGTGCAAGTTTCTGCTGAAACTCGGCCTGCGTCGGTGAACAGGCCCTGGAGAGGCACTCGACAAGGCCGGCGGAGATCGGAGTGACGCCAAACATGAAATCATAGCTCTCACGTGATGCGATTAGCCGCTTGTTTGATCGGCCCAGCACCCTAGCCAAGAGAGCTGACGAAAAGCTGACGAGCATCGCCAAGATCGTCATCTAAAGATCACGCTTGGTCTCCAGTTTGGGCGAAATTTTCGATTTCCAATTTTGGGCGAGTTTCGATGGCTGGTCTCAAGCGCAAATTCCAAGCACACCCACCCGAGCCACGAGGCTACACATCTTGAAGACCATGCTATACGTTTGGGTTTTTATTTCGCTGGGTATCGTTAGGGCGCTCGGCGCTGACCTACCGCTGCCATCGACACCTTATAGCTATACGATCCTGGATCAGGACCTCGCTGCGGCGCTCCAGGAATTCAGCAACAACTTGAATATTCGGGTCAACGTCAGCGCCGAGGTGAAGGGGAGAATTCGGGGGCGGATGCCGGATCTCACTCCGAGAGCGTTTCTCGACCATTTGACCAACCTCTACAATCTTCAGTGGTACTATGATGGATTGGTGCTGTACGTATCTGACGCGCGCGAGGCGCAAAGCCGCCTGCTCGACTTGAATCCGATCACTTTCGATGCATTCAGGGCGGCGCTCGATGCACTTAAGATCTCTGATGAGCGCTATATCCTGAAAGCTGTACCGGGAGATGGCCTCGTCCTCGCGTCTGGTCCACCTCGCTTTGTCGCGCTCGTGGACCAGACGCTCAAAGCCCTGGTAGCGGAGGCAGAGGCGCGGCGAAGCCCGATCGTCGAAAAGCCTTCGCACGAGACGGTTTTAATGCTGTTTCGCGGATCCTCAAGCGTGGTGGTTCGTGATGGACGACCAGAGGCCCCTATGTCGCCCACCGGGCCGCATCAAGGTGGCGTCGTCCACGCGCCGGGCCCAGATCACTGATGACAAGAGGTGGCCTACGAGAAAATTCAATGCCGCTTTGTCAGCTTTTCGAAAGCTGATCCTGCCAGCATGGGAGCCTGCACGAGCGCCGCGATAGACGTCGATATGACAGACGATCGAACCGGAAAGGCTGGCAGCATCATTCTTGACGGCAAGTTTAGTTTAGCTCCCCGCGCGCTGCTCCGAACAACTCCTCCCAACCTCGAGCCGGTCTGTGATCTGAAAGGTGGAACAGGATGGACTTTAACTCAATAAGCCGAACAGACGCGAGCCCGGAGCCAAATTCCTCATCGCGCCAATATCCGAGCGACTTTGAACACGAACTGTTAGCGCCGCATGAAGTCGCCGATGTCAGCCAGGACCTGATTTGGCGGGAGCTCGAGGCCGGATCTTCGCACGCCGAACCATCATCAGGCGCCGGCGTCCGCTCGAACTCCCAACAGCCGATTGCGCACTCCCTCGCGAGCGGCTGCGATCGCGGCAAGGATCCAGTTTGGCAGGAGCTTGAACCCGGGCCAATGCGGGGCCGGCCGCCTCAAGCCGGACCATCGCAAGTCGAGCCGTCGTCACGCGCCGGTGATGCGCCGCCAGAACTCGGAGATTTTGTCCTGAGGGACGGACGTCGCGCCAAGGACTACTGGGTCTTCACTGGCCAAACCGCAACGCGATCCCAGATCGACATGCTAGGAAGTGGCCTTGTCATGCCGAGCAAGGCCTTGCCGATGACGACTTTCACTATCCTGGGTGTACCTCACACAGCCGAATGGCGAGAAGATGGGGTGATTCGTCTTAGACCATCACTGGACCCTGGCTTTTGGCCTCGAGAGTCGAGCGAAGGTCCGCCGGGCGGCCAAACGTAGATGATAAGGAATAAACGCTGAAGCATTTCAGCTTGGTCGCGCTCGAGGCCACCGTCGACCTCCGCTCAACATGCTCGACGATGGCAATAATATCGTGGAATTGCACCGGCAAACAGTATCTGGTCGCATGACTTCGCCGCGGCAATGGAGCAGATGCAGATAGCCTTGTGGCGGAGACGCAGGCGTCGCAACGCGATTAAGTCCGGCATGGGATGTCGGCGGTCCGAGCTTGTCGCGCAAATCGCCGAACGCGACCATTACAGGATAGCACCCGCGAGTTCTTGATTCCGCCAATGTGCCGCGTCAGGACACGATCAAGCATGACGAGACTAAGGTACGTATTGTGCGCCATAGCCGTCGGCTACTTCTCTTTCATTGGCTCGTTGCGAATTCTTCTGAGAGCCGTCAGCTTCTCGAAAGCTAATCCCACCTATCATAACAGCGTGAATAGCTAGACGGCGATGTGCCGATAGATTGTAGCGGAACCAAGCGCTCGGGACGTGCTGAGCAACCGCAAGGGCTCTTGGACTCCGCCTATCGATCTTCTTGCTCGTTGTCCGGCGCGATTTCCCGCTGCGCCATCGACCGGCTTGTGGTGCAATCTCACATCAGAGGAAGTATAATGTCAGTCAACAACCTACCGCTAACCGCTTGCTCAACGGTGACTTTGTCCGGGCTTGCTCCGGGCCTCCCGTCAGCCGGGGAGCTTTCAAGCTTCGAGGCGATTCTGGCCGGTTGCTCCTTGAAAGATAAGACGGGCGATCACTCGGTACCGCAGGATACGGAGGCGGCAGAGTCAGCCAAGCAACTGGCGGAGGAGCTCACGCAGGAAACGCGAAATATCTTGCCGCCAGACCTCAGGGCAGCATTGGATGGATTTGGGCAAGCTCCACCGCCCGCGCCGGCTGCGGGCAGCATTGGAATTGCGGCGGCGCCGGTACCCAGCTCAAGGATTACATGGAACAGCGGCACTCTGACTGATACGGAGTTGCAGATTGTGTCGGTGTTGAACCGTCACAAAGACAAGTGCCCGCTGGATTGGAAATCGCTTGGAGATTTGGCCAATGATCCCTCCACACCGCCGGATCTCAAGGCGGCGATCGAAGCACTGCAGCAGGACCCGGAACTCTTCTATGCGATAGGATCGCAAGGCGACGGCCGCTGCGGTGGCAAGATCAAGGCAGATGACCTCTCCAGCTTCTCCGATCATCACGCACAGGTAGCCGCATTCCAGGACCAGCAGGCGCGACGCTACGAGCACAACTACATTCCATCCGACGGCACCGGAAGCGGTCAGCCATCGGTTATGAGCGAAAACGATGCATTGCGCGAACTTTATCGGTATTCGGATAACCTGCCCAAGAACCTGAGCCTTGCGGATTTCAAGCAGATCGTCGACGGCGAGGCCAAAACCGGCAAATGTCCGCCGCAGGTTGTCGCAGCCGCGCAATACTTCCTCGATCATCCCAACGAATGGAAACAGTTGTATGGTGGCTCGATAGATAAAGTCCATAAGGAGGACTTCCTGCAGGTTGCTTCATCGTCGATGAACCTCTCGCAGACCGAGCTGGATACGTTGAACACGATCAACAAGAATCAAGCCGCTTTCTTCGGAAAGGGCGACCTGACGCGGGACAAGCTCGCCAGCATGGTCGATGACAAGAGCCTGGCTCCCGAGGTACGACAGGCGGCCTCACAGCTGCTGTCGGATCCTCTGTTGTTCGGGCTCCTGAACAATTCGATCACAGGCTACAAGACCCACCATAAGGTCTTTGACTTCGGCGGCGGTCATACGGTCGATTCCGGCAACATCAGCAATAACGACTTCACCCACTTCTTCAGCAACATGTCGGCTGCCAACCGCACGCCCCATCACTTGAAGACGCATGTCGCCAAAACGGCTGCCGATCAGTCCGCTGTCGCAGACATGATGATTGGCGTGGAGGATCAGCCCGATATCAAGTCTCCCAAGAAGAACGGGGGCGCCTTCATGCACGTGCTTGACGATGTGCTCAAGGTGGGCTCGAAGGTGATCGACTGGGCCGCAACGGCGGTTGGTGTACTTGGCGTCATTCCAGGCTTGGGTGAATTGGCCGATCTGGCGTCAATGGTGCTCGAGAGCGAGGCGCAAGCAGCCAATCTTCTGCACACAGCCATCACAGGCGGCAACTTGAAACAAGCGCTGGAAGAAGCCGGCCTCAGTCTTGCGGCTCAGGCGGTGGGCTGTATAGCCGGCCCTGAGGTCAAACTGGCCATGCGCGAAGGCTTGGTGAAACAGGCCATTCAAGAAGCGGCGACAGCCGGCATCAACCTGCCGGTTTCGATGGCGCAGTCCTACGCGGAAAATTATTTGAACGACCTGAAGGCTCGCATCGAGTCCGAGCGGACGCAAGCCGGCGGCGTTTACAGCTAGTCGGAGCGGCACACCGTCCTCTCGAATGATGGCAGGACAATAATGTAGGCGAGCTTGCGTGGTCTTCGCGCAGTCGGGTCCCCCTGCCGATCAGCAGGCCCCGCAAGCTTGCCGGCGAATTCGCGACCGCGGTCTAGCACTCGCTTCATCGGTTCCCGCCTCGTTATCTGCCTTTCGGCGCACCGACACACGATCGACGTCAAGTCGGGCTCGTAGTTGCCGAACCTTAATCGCGCGCCATCCGGCTCTCGTCAGCAACTCTGAAGTTGTCGAGACTGCAATCACCGGCGGAAGACGCGGATGGAGATCGAATGCCACGGTTACAATGTGAGATGGAGAGCCCGTTCTGCAGTTCGTGCAGACCGGGAACAGGCTGGAGACTGCCTCACGAGGGTCGGCACCGGCTCGACACCACGCGAAACCGGACTGATCGCGATCGTCGTGAAGAGCGACGATTTGTCATTGGCTCGCTCCATCTTTTTTTAATTCGTCAGCTTGTCGAAAGCTAATGCTTCCACAATGAGGTCAGCAGAGAGAGTTGCCTCCACTGGCTTAACTGGAACGAGATAGGAGAACCCGATGCGGATTACGAACGCACGCGGCGGTGGGCACGTTGATACCGACGTGCATGCGAATCGTGGCGGCAAAGACCGTGCACGGGCGGATGGCAATCATCGCCAATCGCCGGGTGCAGGTAGCCCGCTCGATAGCGTGGCCAATCCAGCCGATAACTCGCAGGATGCGGCAATGCGTCAAGCGTTTAACGTCGCCCTCGGCTCCATCGCCACCCAAATGTTAGGTAGTCAGATGAGCCGTTTTGACGATGTAATGGCTGAGACTGCCGAGGATTCCTGACGTCGAGCGTTGCGGCGTCAGCGAAGAGGAGCCGCAAATGGCGGTAACACCCTACAAATAGGAGAAACAACATGCCTAACGTTGGTGCGTCTCATACCTCGACTGCAGGTGGGGCAGCTGGCACTATCACTTCTGCGGCTGGTTCCGCGGCTGCTGAAGCCGCAGGAGAAGCGGCCTTCAATCGGCAACTCGCGGCCCTGACCGCCACCAGCACGAAGGCTGCTGAGAGGGACGTGGAAGTGCGCGTCGTTTCAACTGAGCTTTCAACCGTCAAGAAGGTCGCCGACGAGCGGGTTCAATAATAGTTGAAGTGGGACGACGCTGTCGTCCCACTTTTCCCAGGTGCGCAATCTGCGAACTCGGGTTGAGTCGTACGGCGTTGCCGTGCGGCTCTGTTCGCTGTTCAGGAGGCCGGCCGTGAATGAACAGAATCGCCCCCGTTTCGAAGTGCTGTCGGGACCGTATTGCGGACTTACGGGCACAGCAGAGGCCGGACCAACCCTGATTGGCAGCGGCCTCGATGCGGATTTTGTATTTGTCGAGCAAGGCCTCGAACGGCATCACCTGCGCGTCACTCCACATTGCAATGCCATCGAGATCGAGGCTCTTGCCAACGAAATCCGGGTTGATGGAGGTGAGAACATTGCACCGAACGAGCGCGTCGTTGTCCCTCTTCCCGCCGTCATTCACGCCGGCGCGATGTCCATTCGTTGGTCGATAGAAGACTCTCAACCGGCCCGCCGTACCGACCGCTGGCGTGTGTCGATCGTCGCGCTCGCCTTGGTCCTGCTCAGCTCTGTTACGGCCGGCACATTCTCAACGCTTTTCGTTCGTACCGACAGCGCTGCGTCACCTAGCTCCGGCTCCTCCCCTGCCGTGGCAGTTGCGCCACGATCGGCGCTTAACGCAGCTGATGCTCTGACCACGGTTGCAGCGGCCGAACGGCTGCAAGAGGAAGTTGATAGAGCGGGCCTTCTCAACATCAAAGTGGGTTCTGGGACGGGCGTTGTCACCGCCAATGGCACCCTTGCGCCCGCCTCTCTTGCGAAATGGGAGGAAGTCCAGAAATGGTTCGATCGCCAGAGCAATGGCGCTTATACGCTTGTCAATGCAGTAGCCGTCAGGGAGGAAAAGACGCCGTCGTCCATTGCTGTCCAAGCTGTTTGGCGCGGAAGCGACCCTTATCTCGTCATCTCTGGTCAAAAGTATTTCGTGGGCGCGCTGTTGAATAATGGATGGACAGTCAATGGGATCGAAGAAGGGCGTGTGCTGCTGAGCCGGAATGGCCAAGTTGCTATTCTGCCTTATTAACGTTGCAGCCCCACAGATAAGGAAACTGTCATGACGAGGTTGCCCAACCATTCTATCGAGCCTGGCACCTCCTTTCGCCCGCCCAATGTCGACGATCATGGACCTTCCATTACCCCGCTCATTCCTCGAGCAAAGAGCCTCGAGATCGCAAACACGGATGGGAATGCAGGCACGAGCCGCTCGTCGGCTTTTGGGGATTCCTACACACGAGAGCTCCCTGCTGAAGCTACGATCGAGAGCGAACTAGCGCTCGACCCGATCGATCCAGTTTCGCGCATCAATCCTAGCGGTACCCCCGCTCAGCTCGGTGAGGTCGCGCGTAGCGCGGAACTGACTTGCCTCAATGACCCCACTCTCGCTGGCAACCTGCTCGCCTTCGTCACGCCCCGCCTACGTCATTGCGATGTTTTGCGCCCAGAGAAACACGGCCCTCTTCTCGAACGTTTGGCCGATGCGCTATCGAACGCGCCAGAGGATGCGGCCTCACGCGAGGGGATAGCCGTTCTGCAGCTGGAGCTGCGAAGGTTGATCCTGCTCCGCCAGAATAACAACGGCTTGATCAAAGGTTAGCAATGTCCAATTCGGATGGACTGCAACAGCTTCCACCTGGTCGACCGCCAAACGTTCCAAAACCCGGTGAGGCCGTGCTGATCTCCGGGCCGGAGCGTGATTTACTCTGCGCACTTGCCTATGTCCATCTTGCGTGTGGGCAGAGTGCACAGAGCTTAGCCTTGTTGCGCATCGTCGCTCACGAACATTCTCGGGATATCGACCTGCTACGCATGCTGGCCTACGCTCTCATCTCGGAGCGACAGGGTCACGAGGCACTGGCCGTTTTGGACAGGCTTGACACACTTGACGACCAGCCGTCTTCGCGACTGCCTTTGATGCTATTGCGCAGTCACGCCCTGCGTCAGGCTGGCCGCATGGCTGAGGCGCAATCCACCTTCAAACGCTATGTCTCGTTGCGGGCCAGCAGAGCTCCAATCAAACAACAATAAGGCTCATCATGGCCAACGTCTTACGCAGTCTCATCATGCGCGCGCCGGCACACCCGGATTTGATGGTCGCGTTGATGCTTCTTCTGGCGATCGGAATGATGATCATGCCGATCCCCATCGTCGTGATCGACATGTTGATCGGCTTCAACCTGGGCTTTGCCATACTGCTGCTCATGGTCGCGCTGTATCTCAACACCCCACTTGACTTCTCGTCCCTGCCGGGCGTCATCCTGATCTCAACCGTCTTTCGCTTGGCTCTCACCGTCGCAACGACGCGGCTGATTCTCGCTGAGGGCGACGCCGGCAGCATCATCCAGACGTTCGGCGATTTCGTCATATCAGGCAACATCGCGGTCGGAATCGTCATATTCCTAATCGTGACCATGGTGCAGTTCATGGTTCTTGCCAAAGGTGCCGAACGGGTCGCAGAGGTGTCGGCACGTTTCACGTTGGACGCGCTGCCCGGCAAGCAGATGGCGATAGACGCGGAGCTGCGCAACGGTCATATCGATCAACACGAAGCTCGCAGCCGGCGCGCCGTACTCGAGCGAGAAAGCCAACTTCACGGCGCTATGGACGGCGCCATGAAATTCGTGAAAGGCGACGCCATCGCCGGGCTCATAGTCATCTGCATCAATATGCTCGGAGGCATCTCGATCGCTATACTCTCCAAGGGCATGTCCCTTGAAGAGGCGCTGCATCAATATACGATCCTGACAATAGGTGATGCGCTCATCTCGCAGATTCCCGCTCTTCTGTTGTCAATTACGGCCGCAACTATCGTCACCCGTGTCAACGGTCCTTCCAAACTCAATCTTGGCGCCGATATCGTCAACCAGCTGACGGCCAGCACACAAGCGCTTCGATTGGCTGCCTGCGTCCTGGTTGTGATGGGGCTCGTCCCAGGTTTCCCTTTGCCTCCGTTCGTCATGCTGGCCACGCTCTTTGCTGCGGCAAGCTTCGTCAAGGTCGGCATACCCGGCAGCAAGACCGCCGCCAAGCCGGGCACCGGCACCAGCGGTTCGGCTCCGGCTCAGGCCCAAGCTCAGAAGCAGACCGTGCCTGCAGAGGCGCTTCCAATCACGCTGGTCCTCGCCCCGAATCTGATCCATGCAATCGACAAAGACGAGCTTGAGCAAAGCATCGGGCAGATTTCGGCAACGGTCTCCTCAGATCTTGGCATCACGGTTCCACGCATCCCCACCCAAGTCGACCAACACTTAAATGAATCGCAATTCCGGGTCGACGTCGAGGGAGTGCCGGTTGAAGGTGATTTCGTTGACCCGACGCAACTCGTGCTTAACGATGACGCGGCGAACATCGAGTTGAGCGGCATCCCCTTTCGGCAAGATCCCGAGACGAATCGAATCTGGATCGAACAAGGTCATGCGACGGCTCTCAAAGCCGCCGGAATCGGACATCACCGCCCGAGCGACGTCATCGCCTTGCGCGTCCACGCGACATTGACACGCTACGCACAGCGTTTGGTGGGCATTCAGGAGACGCGTCAACTGCTGGGCCGGATGGAGCAAGAGTATGCTGATCTGGTAAAGGAAGTGCTGCGCACAACACCGGTACCCCGGATCGCTGACGTCCTACGCCGCCTATTGGACGAGGGGATTCCCATTCGCAATACCCGCCTGGTCCTGGAGGCGTTGGCAGAATGGAGTGAACGGGAGCAGAACGCCGTGCTGCTCGCCGAATATGTTCGCTCCGGTCTGAAACGACAAATATGTCATCGCTATGCAAACGCCCACGGCGTGGTGGCCGCCTTCATCATCGAACGTGAGACCGAGGAGATCGTGCGTGGCGCGGTGCGCGATACTGCAGTCGGTCCCTACCTGGTGTTAGAGGATTGGCAGAGCGAGAAGCTGCTTTCACAATTCCGCCAGATCCATTCCAGCGTCGCACGGAGCAAGAACCGGCCGGTAGTTCTTGGTTCAATGGATATCCGGCGCTTCGTGCGCGGCTTTCTTACCCGCAACGCGATTGATCTGCCTGTTCTGTCCTACCAGGATCTCGCCTCGGATTTCACCGTCCAGCCAATTGGATCGGTCAAGCTCACGGCTGCCAAGGATAGCGCTTCATCAGGAGCGATTCGTGACCCGATCCCCGCCGCCAGTTAACAGTACACAGTAGTCGCAAGGAGATCGCATGAGCCCGGATGAGATAAAGGATGGGCGGCACTTATGCTCGTTGCGCCCTCCGGTGTGTTCAGCCCTCTTCACCTCACTTGCCATCGTACTGCTCGGAGGCTGCACCAGCATCACTAATCCAGGCCTCTCGCCAGAGACGTCAGCGCGAGAGCCGTTGAACACCAAGGAGATTGACCCTGCTACGCGAGAACGCATCGCGACCGCCCTTGGTCGAGATGCCGATGAGGACGCCTTGCGAGATTCATTAAAGCAACAACCGGGTAATGTTGATGCGGCGATTCCGCTTGCGCGCGCCTTGCTGGCGCACAAGCGTCCCGATGAAGCGCTCGAGGTGCTCGACAACGTCTTGCGTGCCGTCCCCGGTGATCTACGCGCCCTGAACGCGAAGGGAGTTGCTCTCGACAGTGAGGGTCGTCATCGTGAGGCGCAGGCCCTCTATCGGCAAGCTCTCGCAGCCGAGCCCGCAAATCCGATGTTGCGCAACAATCTGAGGCTATCGCTCGCACTTGACGGAACGGCCGAAACCAGCCGCGCTAGCCAACCACCGCGGATGAGCGAGCCACAATGAGCTCCGGCGGTCGCAGTAGCACCCCTCAGGCGGTTCTCACATGCTAGCGTATCCTCGTCATCTTGTCGTCAGCTTGGGTGAATATCTACCTGCTCCAGGGCTTGAGCGGCACACACTCAACGTCAAGTCATTTGTCGAAAGGAATACGCACCGACATGTATGGCCGTATCAACGGCTCATCCAACATCCAATCCAGCCATTCTCCCAACTCCGATAATGCCGAGGACCAGAGCTTTACCGGCATGCTAGACGGCACACCATAGCAGCGCGTGGCTCTCACGCCAGTTCATCTTCGGCAGCTCCACGGCCGTATTCCCCGGCTTCCGATCCGCCTGTGGTAGAGCTCTCACAATCTTCATTTGCGGCGAAAGTGAAAGACTTCTATGGCGACGAGATAAAGGATATCGCCGCAAGACCGCAGAGGTACTCGCGTTCAGTGTCGTTGAGAGCCGAACACGCAGCGGACGTCGCTTACAACCACGGCGGAACGGATTCTGATTCGAAGGACGCACGATATTTCAGCTACCAGTTAGGCAACACGAGCGCAGATGATATGAGCGATGTGTTCGAAGGAGAACAATGGCAGCAGCAATTTCCAGGACGGATCGCCACATCCGTTGTAAGTTTTCAGGTCACTCACCCGCTTGTGGACAACGCAGGCGATATTCTGCTGGAACACCAGCTTCGGCGTGACGGCGAGCGACCATTGCTGCTCTCTCATCCTATCAACGAACAAGCGAAAGCCCGCACGGCAGCATTGGGTTTTGGTGATGTGGGTCACTCGATCATGGCGCTTGACCCGACCCGCCACGGCGACGAGTGGACCAAGAACAGCGAAGGCAAATGGCAGCGAAAAGACAAACCGCCGTTATATCTGTCGACAATCGACGATGGCGAACGCAATGCTCATCACGCCAGCCCCGCGCGTGCACCAGCTCACGCGCCGGAATGGGACGATGACTTGATGTAAGCGAGCGGGCGGACTGCGAAAACGAAAATGGGTCATGCGCCAGACGGAACCGGATATGACAACGGACCGTAACACCGCATTTGGGCGGCGCAGGGCCACTGATGCTGTGGGCATGAGTTCCGGCAAACTCCCGCTTTGTGAATGTCTGAATACGTCCGGTGGCTATACGTTCTCAAGCGCCAACCATGGCGCGCCTGGTCCAAGCTGAGAGACCATCTTGGGGCGGCTCGCCGGGGCTCGTCACGCGCGACCGTTCGCCGGTGGGCGCCGTTGCTGTTTCAAGCTCTCGAGCGCGCGACGCCGCGCTCATGGGTCTCGGGCATCGGACTTCCTGCAAGCTGGGGTCCAGGCCGCGGCATCGCGCGTCACTGCCCCGAGATGCCAGCAGATTCGCAAAAGGCGATATGTAGGGAGGACCTCGAGCAGACCGCCCATATGATGACGATACCTGCGCTATGACAGGCATTTCTTCATAAAATGCTGATCCGTAACGTCGTGCCGAAACCGCAGCTCTACATACTGCCGACACGACTCTTACAAGGTAGGTGCCTTGCACGACCTCCTGCCACATATCCTCGGATCTCACGCTCGGCCCGAGAGTGCCGCCACTGGCAGAGCCCCGCAACGCCGCAGCCCATTGTTGACACGCTTGTTGCCGGCCGTCGTCCATTTTACGCGGCTTACGTTCCGGATGGCCTCACGAATTCTCACTCAAGGACGCCATCGTCAGGTTCGCGTGGTTAGCGACATCGCTTCCCGGCAGCCGCAACGAGATCTCAGTTCGCCAACTTTGGGTTTTCAGTCAATCATCCGATTGCTGGGCACCACGCCGGGCCGGGTGACGAGAGCGGATGGAATTGCAATCCATCTGGCGAACCGCGCCAGATTTCCGATTATGCAACCGCCGCTCAGTGACATGCGCACGCGGTCCGCCATCGCCAACCGCCCATGCGCGTCTGCAACACGATAGATCGGATCTATCCGCTTCTTGATCGCAAGTTCGCCGCTGGCAGCTATCCGTACACAGTTGGCGTCGCTCCGGTTATCTCCGTGACAGCTCCACAACCTGACGCAACGTCAGATTCAACTCGTTTCGCTGGCCATCACTCCAAGGTGCGGATCGTGATGCGATTGACTTTCATCTCCACGGCCCGCCCTTTGCGAGGCGCTGTACTGAACATTCGCACATAGCTCGACATCAACATTGGCGCCGACAGCTCCGTTCTGATCTTTTGTCGCTCGTTGTGTGCGCCGTCATGTCAGCTTGGCAATAAAGCTGTCTATCACTAACGCAGCTCTGCATCATACATTCGAGCGTCCCTCGTTCTGCCATGTTCGCAGCCAAAGCACACGCTTGCCGCAGACGCATGTCGCGTCCGCGATGGTGAGTGTCGCAGGAGAGTTCTATGGTGAAGCCAGTTGTGATCGTGGTTGGTGCAGACAAGGGTGGCGTCGGCAAGACGACAGTGTCCAGAACGCTTCTGGACTACTTCAGCGCCAATAGTGTGCAGATACGTGCATTCGATACGGAATCACCTCGAGGAACATTGAAGCGCTTCTATCCGGATATCACCGAGATCGTCGACATGACGACGACTTCGGATCAGATGAAGATCTTTGATACTCTCAATTCGGGAATCTCCGTCACGGTGATTGATGCTCGGGCTGGCCTGCTATCCTCAGCGCTCGGCTCGCTGCGCGACATCGGCTTTCTGGATGCAGCACGGTCGGGCCAGATCACTTTCGCTGTATTCCACATCCTCGGACCGTCCATCGCTTCGCTTGACGAAATCGCCGAGACTGCATCCTTCATGGCCGGCGCAAAATATTTTCTGGTAAAGAACTTCATCAATGATACGCAGTTCTTCCAGTGGGACCAATCCACCTACAATTCGTATTTCCAGCGTATCAAGTATGCAACAGAGCTGACCATCCCCAAGCTCAACGAGATGGCCTACGAGCAGGTCGAAGTGGCCGCGGTCCCGTTCGTTGACTTCATCGCGAACAAGGCGCGAAACGACGAGCCTGCGAACTACTCCTTCGTGCTACGCGGCTATGTCCGGCACTGGCTCGCAAATGTCTGGAGTGAATACGACCGCATCAGCTTGACAGAATTGGCTGGCGCCAAATCAGTGACTCGCGGCGGCGAGAAATAGACGCATAGTTGGCGAGTCAAGGGCAGCCCAGGTACGACACTCGACTGATATTGCTGGCGATGTTAGCAACACCCGTCTACATCATCTGCTCTCCGAGCCCTCAGGTCGGCAAAACCCTTGTCGCTCGCCTCGTGAGCGAGTTCTTGTTGCTGAAGAACGGCGCGGCGCTCTCCTTCGACGTCAATTTGAAGGAGCCATCATTGCTGGATTACCTGCCAAGGATCACCGAGACAGCGGACGTGATCGACACTTACGGCAAGATGCAGCTAGTGGACCCGCTGATCATCCATGATCGGGTGGCCAAGGTGATTGATCTCGGTTTCCATGCCTTCGACGAGTTCTTCAAGATGTGCGATGAGATCGGGTTCATGAAGGAGACGGCGCGCCAGTATGTCGCGCCGATCATCCTGTTCGTCGCTGGCGCCGATCGTATCTCCTGGCGGAGTTATGAAATGCTGCGGCGACAGGTTCCGCCAGGGAATCTGGTCACCGTTCATAATGAATTCGTGCTGCGCGGCGGATTGCCCGAGAACATGAATGACGGACGTGTGCTCCACATCCCTGCGCTACCGATATTTCTAAAGGCCTACATCGATCGACTGAATTTCTCTTTTACCGGATATCTGCGCAACGAGAGGGATTGGTCAACCGAGCTGCATCAATGGATCCGACGGAACTACACGATGCTTCGGGACTTGGAACTGAGCCTGATCATGCAACGGCGGTACTGAGTACGAGGCTTATATGGAAGGCCGACGTGCCCGCTGTCCATTCTGAGGTTCGTCCGGATTGCTGTATTCAATGCGCAGCTTCACCGGGGCTGTCGAAGCCTACGTTCGCGACATGCCTGGCACAGTCGGCTCGTCGAGCTCGGCGCGCATCGCGCGTTAAGATAACGGCATCAATTCTCGTCGAGGCCGGTCCGGTCGCCGCTCTGATCTTCTGATAGTCGCCAAGTGATCGGGCCGAGCAGACCCAGCTAGCGTATGGCTCCAGTTCAGTGGATACCGACCACTGCACTTGTTTCACTGTAGTTGACGCGCATCGCGAGCGATGAACTCCAGCACCGACCGCGCCCCGTGGATCTCTCGAGAGACACGCTTTAGGATCCGGATCGTCGATTCATCCGTTGCGATCAGCCCCGCTCTTTCGCAAGCAAGCCCGAAATGATGCATCACCTGTTTATCGGTGGGCGCAATGCGGTTCTGCAATGAGATCGTCGTCAATGACGAGAGCATATGCTCGACCACGTCGTTCTCAGCCTGGATCAAGGGTTGCTTTCTTTTAAGCATTGGCTCGGCCTTGGGGAATCTGCGTACCATGGACGGATCCGCGAGAGCTATGCTGCGTGCGGCTTCCGTGTTTTGACGTCTTCGCACCATGCGGGTCGACGATTGCTTGCGAAAGACCGCTTATGTCTGTCGCCGAATCGAGCGCGTGATCTAATCGCTTCTCTCCAATGCAATTCGCTACGGTTTGACGCTGTATGACCTGGAGCTCCGTGGTGATATCCACTATGGCAGACTGGCGCGCGACCTCTTCGGGCCATTGGCTAAAAGCGTTGATCAACCTCTCGGCTTCGAGCCGCGTAAAATCAAAGAGCCCGATACCACGGCGATTGATCTCATCGGCAGCCGCGATTGCGGCTTGGCGAGACGCCACCTGCTCCGGCCATCTGCTGAGACCCATCACGAGCCCCCTCAGGTCTTGAGCAGTAAAACCCGGCAGTCCTGTCTCAGGGTTGGCGCTCCGGAGGACCTCGCCCGCAAGCGCGACGACCGCTTGGCCGCACGGCGGATTCTCTGGCCAGTTGCTGAAGCCGTTCACCAAGAGCGCCAATCCCTGACGGGTAAAATCACCTAGCCGAGGGGACCGGCGCAGGATCTCTCGAGCGAGTGCGGCGGCGGCCTGACGAGAGACCACCTCGTCCGGCCATTTGCTGAAGCCGTTCACCAGGTTTGCCAATCCTTGATGAGTATGATCCGGAAGTTGGCTGTCGCGGCAAAGGACCTCACCTGCGATCGCGATGGTGGCCCTGCGACAGACTTCATCTTCAGGCCATTTGCTGAAGCCATTCACCAGGTTCGCAAGGCCTTGCTGAGTGTAGCCACGCAGTTGGGCGGCACTACGAAGCAGTTCCTGCGCGATCGCGACTGTCGCTTGACGAGCGCCTAGCTCATCTGGCCACTTGCTGAAGCCATTCACCAGGTTTGCCAAATCCTGCTGGCTGAAACTATCAAACCATTTGGCACGCCGAACGACCTCATGCGCGATTGCAACCGCGGCTTGACCACACGCCGGTTCTTCCGGCCACTTGCTGAAACCGTTCACCAGGATGGACAATCCTTGGGGGGCAAACTCTGGCAACTGCGCGGCACGGCGCTGGACCTCACGGGCGAGCACGACCGCGGCTTGGCATAACGCTGGCTCTCCTGGCCATTTGCAAAAGCCGTTCACCAGGTTTGCCATTCCCTGCTGCGTAAAATCAGCGAGCCGGCCGCGGCCGCCCGCGCGGGAAGTGATCTCACCGGCGATCGCAAGGGTGGCCTCGCGAAAGGCCGCCTCTTCCGGCCATTTGCAAAATCCATTTACCAGTGCTGCCAGGCTCAAATTGTTCAATTCCCGAAGTGACCTGCTCTCATCGCGACAGAACTTGGCAATTCTGATTGCTCCGTTGCGGCATTCCGCTCTTCTGGGATGGCGCCCGAATGACGATGCAAAAATCGACAGCGCCCTGATCCCGACTTTCCTGATCAGGGTGTCATCGAATCGCGATAACTGGGCAGCTATCCTTTCGCATGCCTCCATGCCTGGCTGACCACCGGCCCTTCGGCTAACGGCATTGCATGTCGTGGCGTAGCCCCACGATTTTCTCGCACGGATGGTTTCCTCGAAGCATGTCATGAATCTACGCTGAAACTCCGCAGCAGCCTTCTGCAAGAACACTGCCTGTTCGGTCATCCGCAACTGCTTGTCGTGGCTGACCACCGCAGTCGAGAATTCCGCGATGTTGCGAGCCCATTCAATCTCACTCAGCGCGGCATCGAGCTTCGTTTGCGCGAACATCAGACCTCCCGTACTTCCCCCACGAGCGCCCTCGTGGCTATGCGAGCGAAGCGCCCCATCCGGCGCCCAAGAGTGGAGATGAACTGCCTCGTGCCAAGCCTCGCGTCACTGATCGATCGGGCCGACCTGATCGCGAGCGCGGCTGCAGCCTTCACGAAAGCGTTTCAGTGGTCACGCCATTCGATCGTTCTGTGCCACATGGCGCGAGGCTCCTCGTTAGGACCAATCAACTGCTGGCGTGTCAGCTTTTCCTGACGCTCGGTGGACCTGGGGTTAACCAACAGCCCCTCCCACCGAGAGAACTGAGGATGAGCAAGCTGCTCGAGTTTGAGTGCCAATGCATCATGATCCCTGCGCGGCATAGCCTCGTTCATCGCCTTTCGAACCTACAACCTGACGCGACGTAAGGTTCAAGCGGTAAACTGGCCTATGCAGAGAGCGACGTACACCTGACCGAAACGCTCAGCCGGGTATCACAGCGCGGGTTTGTGGCATGGCCCGCCATGGAGGAAGGCCGCCTGCTCGCGCCACCTGAGGTATCGAGCACGGTCGGTTCGTTCTGTTGATTGGTTCGAGCGCGATTGGCGTGTTCCAATTGGACGCAGATGCGGAGATAGCCTATTCCGTGACGTTGATGAGCGCACGCACCCCGCTCGTTGACCGAAGAGGCGATTGCCGCGCCCGGAACTCGGCGTGCGACCGGGCGCGGTCTGGATCGCCGCGAGCGGACGCGCCGGTCGCGCTAGCGCCATCGGCGGTCGCATCGTCACAACGGCTTGCGAACTGCTGCTCTCGTCTAGGCGCAGATCCGAGCACCCGCCGATGAACAAGGTCGGCCACGCTCATGTCAATACTGGCAGCGTCGAGACGAGATCAGGACCCGGCCGGTTCGACCCCGGACCGACCGCCGGCTTCGACCAAGAAGCCATTCCAGCCCTCCCATCAGCTGAGGCGAGAAAGCCCGACCATGGCTCGTGATCAACCGCTGATATCTTCGCAGTCGATCCCGGCACGAGCACATCGTCCTTGTGGACTCGGCCCCAGAGAGACGAGCGTATCCCGCGTCACGTTTGATTCGCCCGTCTAGAAAGAACTTCTCTCATGCGCGCCCACCAAGCTTGGTAGGAGCGCGCATGAATTCCGCACCGTAGATGACCATAACGCAGGGAAACCTCTCGACCTGCGGCAAATTCCAACACATGCGCAGTGACAAGATGATAATCGATTGATGAGGGCCTTCGTGCACACCATGCCTTCGCTCTCCTGACCACCTAAGCAATCTGTGACAGGCTCTCCTCAGCGACTTAATCGAATTGAACATCGCTTCGTGGGAGGGCTGCCTAAGATTGGGAGATTGGACGGGTTTCTTGGCGACTTGAAAGTCGGGTCAGCTTGCGTGATGACGTCAATTGACGACAGATTGAGCGAGATAAGATCGGTAAGAAACAGCATTTGGCGTTGTCGTCGGTTGCTCGAAGCCGAGTTGCCGGACGCGGAACGACACGCCCTTGAAAAGCGCCTGCTTGAGCAACATTCTACTTTTGAGCGACTCTTGGCGACAACATTTCCTCTGACGCTGCGGTTCTGACGTCAATCGAGGTACGCGTCGTTAGAACATCAATAAGTGACGAGGATCGGGCACATTGTCGAAGAACACATCTTGGCCGAGACGCGAGCAAACTCGTCTCCTCCCGCTTCCTACCCGATTGATCAACCTCGATTCACTCAGCGTGATGAAGACTTTCGTGGAGCATCGGTTCGGAAACTCATTCCGTCACCGTTTCCGAATCGACCGCTTCGATGGTTTCTCACGACGGATCACACGCGACGCTGCCTTCTTGTGGACGCCGCCTCGTTTCGCGCTTTCCTTTCGTTCCGTCGCGACCGGAATGGCGCGACGGCATTCAGCACGCAAGGTTTTGAAGTTATCTCTGAGACAGAACATAACGACATCCGTATCCTGACGTCCAGTAAAGTGGCCACAAAAGCGCGTCAAA
Source organism: Bradyrhizobium sp. ISRA464 (assembly GCF_029910095.1). Lineage (NCBI taxonomy): Bacteria > Pseudomonadati > Pseudomonadota > Alphaproteobacteria > Hyphomicrobiales > Nitrobacteraceae > Bradyrhizobium > Bradyrhizobium sp. ISRA464. The sequence continues at coordinate 6,819,467 of NZ_CP094526.1, forward strand.
TCCAACCTGCAAGACGACAATGCGTCCTCTGCTTCTACCGCTCGAGCACGTGCGTGTTCCGTGTACAAAGCCGTTATTATCGCCACGACCGCGATAGCCGTCGCAAAGCGAGGTCCTTTATAGATCCAACGAGTGCGCGACCCTTGGTTCACGGCATCTCTCTTGACCCGCACGTCCTCCAGGATTGTTTGAATGCGCAACATCACCCGTCTACCGGAGAACAGGTGGAAGCTGCCAAAGCGGCGAGGCAGGGAACGCGATGTTTGCGACCAGGCGGCGCTCCCAAGGCGCTTGCTGATCATCGTTCTCGAGACGGCCACAACCTCGCGGCTGAGACTGGCTTCGCTTGCTGTTGAACAGCGCCACGAATCGAGATCGGGACGTCTCGATTTGTGCGGCTTGATACATGGCCGGTCTCGAACGTCCTGCGTAACTATAGTTGATGATTCTACGGCCAACCGATGACCTGGGAGCCCCGAGGGCCGAAGGGAATGATCCACGCGGCGATGCTGGATGAGGAACCTCAGAGCTAGAGCGACGTCAAACCGCGCACCGCTCGCTCCTCTTGCACGCGCGCGTCCAAGACGTTGGTGACGAAGTAGCCGCACAAGGAAAACGAAGCCATTTACGGCCACGCAATCGACCCGTCATGCGATTTCAGTGACCTCGCAAGCCTGGCTACCTTCGTCCGCAAAGACGAGCACGCGGGCCAGCCAAGATGGGGCCTGATCCTGGTACGCCGTCGCTGCACAGCGGTAAAGCGAAGGCGCCCCGGTTTGACCCCGAATGGAATGCCCTGCTCAGGCCGCAAACGCAGGGACGTTACCCGCGCGGGGCGTAAGCGACGCAAGGCGCATGCAGCGGCCTCGGGCAGAGCGAGACTGAAGTCTTTGGACATTCGCAACGTTTGTTATCCATCGTGAGGCTTCGGGGCCGTCGCCTTGTACTTCAGATCGTACGACCTGACGCTACGTGCGATTCAAGCCCTTTAAACGTCGGGCGCGAAAATATGTCCTGCGTTGCACATGTCGAGGCCCGGGCGCGAGCATGCAGCATGGCGGTCGCCGATGCCGACGACCTGGCCGCCCGGCGCACAACCGACTGTCGAAGGTTGTGCGCAGCGGTTGTTGCCAATGCCGACAGAGCGACAGCACAATTCGAGCGACTTGCTTGCGGCAGGGCTGTCGCACTCGGGACTCAAGGCCAAATGAACGCCAGATCGCAAGCTCGCGCCAATCGCCGCGCGGCGAGCTAACCAGGCGGCTGGCTCCCGGAATCGGGAACGATTTGCGGCTGCTGGTTTGCGTGATCCGAGCAGCGCACACTACAAATGCAGGAGAAATGAAGAGGCCGTTGCCATCTGCGGCGTCGATCTCCGAAAAGGTCATGACTGTAATGACGATTGCGGATGGATCGACGGCCCTTGCCCTTGGAGGACCGCTTCAGAGCGCAAGCCCTCGGTCTGTGAGCACCTTGCGCAGGAGATCGCCCTTGATCTCGCAAGCGAGCTTGCTGCTGATCTCGGCTCCAAGCTCCCGCTCGGCATCCTGCAACCAGGACGTGGAAGAGGATGCCTGGGTGTCTGCGGTCATCTGAAGCGCGGCGAGGCTTTGGGCCAAGCGAGTCTTGAATTCATTTTCTACTGCATCGGCGAGCCGCTTCTCCATCGCTTCGTAGTCTTTGGGCGCGATACGGCGCGCGACCGTCGCCCAAGGTTGCCAGCGCGTTGCCAGATAATCGGCGAACCCTGTTTTCTCCTGGTTCCGCACGAATGTCTCAGCCGCAGCGACGTCGTTCTGATCGACGTGCGAGACGGCCAAGAAGCGCATGTCGGGGGCGATGTGCAACAATTCCAGCGGGTCACGCAGCTGATTCTGGTAAGCAAGGTAGACTTCGATCTCGTCGACGTCGGAGTCCGGATCGGCGCGGCGGAGCGACTTGACCCTGTCGCGCGCGATGCCGTCCAGCGTCTCCAGGCGGAACATGACACGACCGTGCTGGAGCAGTTCCTCGAGCCGCCCGTCATAGACCCCGTCCTCGACATCAACGTTCAGACGGGCGGTCTGCATGCCATTCCAAGTCAAAGTGATGCGATCTTCGCAACTCGTGCTCGCGTCGAGGGCGAGTTGGAAGTACTGCTCGCGCAATCGCGGCCTGATCGCAGCTTGCCTCAGGTCATCGCGCACCGCCTGCCGGAACGTCTCATTGCCGTAGTTCACGGTACCTCTCAGCCTGTCCAGACAGTGTGCGTATTGCTGGGCGCCCGGTTCTTGGGCGAAGCCCTGCCAGGCGGCCACCATCTTCGGCTCACCAACGAGCCAGTCCGCGACAACATCGGACAAGGAGCGCGCCTGAACTTGTGCGACCCCTTCATCCCCTGTAAAAAACACCTGCGGGCCAGCGTAGTCCCCAGACTGCAGGGCCGTCATCAGGTTGGCCTGCACCTCCTCGGGCAGCGGATTATCCTCCAGGTTGATGCTGGACTCTCGACCTAGCCGGGCCAGCAGGGGCTCGGGCACGCTGGTCAACTGGTTATTGCTGGCATCAAGCCATAGGAGCTCTGACGGGACAGTCTCGGGCAAGCTGGTTAGCCGATTGTGGCTGGCGCTGAGCCACTCGAGCGCAGCCGGAAGGGGATCGGGGAGATCGGCCAGCTGATTATAGTCGACGTTCAAGCGCTCGAGCCCGGCTGGAAGGGCGGGCAGGCTGGTCAGATGGTTGCCGCTGGCATCGAGCTCCTGAAGTGTTGGTGGAAGGTCGGGCAGATCGGTTAGCCGATTGCTGTTGACGTTCAGGCGGCGGAGCCCGGGCGGCAGCTCAGCGGGCAGGCTGGTTAGCCGATTGCTGATGGCGTAAAGCCGCCGCAGTGCGGCAGGAAGGTCGGGCAGACTGGATAGGCGATTGCCGCTGGCATAGAGCCGCCGGAGACCGGCCGGAAGAGGATGGGGTAAAGTGGTCAACTGGTTGTCGTCAAGATTCAGGCGGCGGAGGCCGGCCGGGAGAGCAGCCGGCAAGGTGGTCAGGGACAATGACGACAAATCCAGCGCTTCATCGATATCGCCCGCCTCTTCCCAAGCTCTCGTTCGCCTCGTCGCCTCCGGCCCGTTCGTGTTCTCGCCCTGCCCCTCTTCGGCAGCCCTGTTCTCCGCAACCTGATTGCGCGGCGATTCGCTCGGAGCCGAAGCTTCGCGAGGAGTCTGATCGGCGGCAGACGCCCTCGCCAGTGTCATGGCTTCGCCCCATCGCTCCCTCGGTTCGGAAGTTTCACCAGTTTCCGACGTTTCGGAAGTCGTGCGAGCGCCCCGCTGAGCCCGTCCTGCGTCCATAGATCCAACCTCTGCTGTCACCAAGCAAGGGAATGCGTCAGACCGGCACTTTTCAAAGCCTGAGTCGTCACGACGGACGAACATCACCTGAATGACAAAGCAGAGATCAAAGACCGCCGTTGCCAACCAAGAGTGCTGAACGCCCGCCCAAGGTCGTGAGCGGATCAAGCCGGAGCTGCCATTCCGGGTAGAGAGGTCTTCAACTGCCAGGTTTAGCTGTCGACCAGCTGACGCACGATGCACCATTGCGCCCGGCCCATTTCGCCGTCAGCATAGCACCCGGCAAGCGCAAATGAGGCGACGCCGTCGACGCAAGTGTTCGAGCGCAATGCACGGAGCCGTTCACGAACCTCGTCGTCGCCGTGTCCGTCGCCACAACCGTGGGGCTAACCGCAACTCGTCCGTTATCCGACGGCTCCGCCTGGCGAGATCCTGCGCTCCGATATCGACAGCGACCGAGGCTAGGCGGTAGGTGCCGCCGATCAGGCGGATGACCTCGTCTGCTCCGACATTTCGCAGATAATCGCAGCGGCTCGACGCGATGGACGGGCTGCCTATGATCAAGCCGGTCTCCGCATCGGTGCACATGACACTTATCGCTGCCGTTGGGTCCGCTGCCTCCACGAGTGTGATGTCGCAGTCCCGATAGGGGGATTTGGGGGCGCTGATGCGCAGCGAAGCGATAGCCATGGCCAGTCCTATGTGCCAGCACGAGCGAGTGAGGCGCGAATTTGTGCGCTCTCAGACAAGGCCTGCCGGCGTGCTGCTCGATGAAATCAGGAAATCGTTCGGGAGTTTGCGCTTGGGCGCACGGTGCTCACTCTTGGCGCGATGGTCGCCAAAGTCGTGCGAGGAGGTCGATCGTGATGCTCATGAAGCATAGATGCCTGAAATCTCTGAAAGGTCCGTCCAAGAGATCACTAAACTTCTAGCTAAGGGGTCAATGCCATCACAGTAGCCGTCGGGCGACGCATTTCCCTCGGGTAGCTCGATCGATGAGATCGAGATCGTACACATTCCAACAATGTCGGCTTATGCCCACGGTAGACGTCTCGGTCATCACATCGTCAGACGAACTCATCCTTGACAGTTCAACGCAGAGCCGTCCGACCATCTCTCCCATCCGCGATATGCGGTTGGAGGACTGCAACGTCGAAGACCCGAGCATAACGCGCAGCCATTCGAGAGTACGGCGCTGAGCCACCTGTCCTCGGTTCGATTGGCGCGAAAACGGTTCGGCACAGTATTGCTCGAGCGGCACGAAGCTTGCTGGGATGGGGCGCAAGGTGCTGCAGCGGCAAGAGCGGTTGCAGTACCGGCTTCTGGAGTCGCGATGAGCCTGGTCAATTGATCCCAATCGATGCAACTCTGACGCAGCCTGTGCACGCAGATGCGCTGGCAATAAACCGTACTTTGGTGATAGGCCCGCAGTCCACACGGCCAGCCGACGTCATTGCGGCACGTTGCAAAAACGCAGGGCGCGAGGCCACCTTTGACTTTATCACGACCCGCGGGCAATGCGGCCAGGCCCCACAAGCGGTGCTGCGTCCGATCGGACTGGTCGAGCATCGTCCCACAAGTGCGAAAACCTTGTTCAGCTGTGTGATCGGCCGGCACGCGTTGCGGCGCTCGACTGCGGCCCTCGTAAACGGCACGGAACTATTCAAAGCGCCGCCTATCGTACAGCTGTCAACCTGCAATGCTGCGGCCGCGCCTTATGGCATCGCCGTGATGCAGACGTCACGCTGGAGCGAAACGAACTGGCTCGTTGGCGGCACGCTGATCTTGCTGCTTGCGGTGATCCTGCTCGTTGCCTTAATCGAAATTTGCAGCATGAGCGCCGACAAGTGAGAGCAGCAAAACCAGGCTGTATCGAAGTTGCGTTCAGCGGCTCTCGCGGGCGCATCCCGCTTGATGCGCAGTTTAGCGTACCGGCCAAGGGTATAACCGCGATCGTCGGCCCGCCAGGTTGCGGCAAGAAGACCGTCGCGCGCTGCATCGCCGGCTTTACGCGCCTGCCGGCCGGCTTCTGTGCGCTCGATGGTGAGGTGTGGCAGGACGAGGCCAGGTTCCGCCCGCCGCATCTGCGCCCCGTCGCCTATGTTGCCCAGCGCCCGATCCTGTTTTCGCAGCTGTCCGTCAGACGCAACTTGCTTTACGCCGCCGCCAAGTCCACACCAACCAAGGTTGACTGCAATGAAGTGGTCGAACTGCTTGGCCTGGCGTCGCTGCTTGACCGCTCGGCCTCAACTCTGTCGGCCGACGAACGGCAACGTGTCGCGATAGGCTCCGCCTTGTTGTCAAAACCCCAGCTCCTCGTGGTGGAGGATTTGCTCGCTGCGCAAAATCGAGAGATTCGTCCATTCCTTGAGCGGTTGCACGAAAATCCTACACTGCCAATGATCTATCTCAGCCATCATGCGGCCGATATAGAACATTTTGCCGATCATCTGGTCATGATGGAACATGGAACCGTGACCGCTGCTGGCCCGTTACAGGCCTTGCAAAGCGATCCTGCCCTGCCACTTGCCTCGCGCCGCGATGCCGCAGTCAGTCTTGACGCTGTCGTCAGCGGCTACGACGGACGATATGGATTAATCATCCTGCGCCTCAAAGGCGCGCGCCTGTTGGTGCCCGGGACGCCGCTTGCGCCAGGCACCCGGCGACGGCTGCGCATTGCGGCCCGTGACGTCAGCGTCGCGCGCGAGGCGCCGCGCGCGAGCTCGATCCTCAATATCATTCCGGCACGCATCAAAGCCTCGATGCCGTTCGACGCGGCTGAGGCCACGTTGGTGCTCGCGCTCGAAATTGGAGGCTCAGCCGCCCAGATTCTGGCGCGCATTCCGCGTCGATCCTTCGATGCCCTGGGGCTCTCCGACGGGATGGACGTTTTCGCCGAAGTCGCGCGCTTCTTGCCGGTCGCTGCCTTCGATCCGTCACCGCGCGCCGTGGCGGCTGCGACGCGGGCGAATGAGCAACAATAGGATCAAACCATGACCACCGCATTTGGCGAGATCGATCCAAATTTCTTGGCCGCCATTCTCTACCGGCCCGAAGACCACGTCGATGCCCTGCTCGCCGACTTTGCTCAGGATCTCGCTCATCAAGGCGCACGAGTCGGCGGGATTGTCCAACGATACGTCGAGAACGCAAACGGCACGACGATCATGCTCGCGGTCGACATTGCGACAGGACGCGAGATTTCGATCTGTCAATCCCTGGGGACAGGAGCGACCTCCTGCAAGCTCGATACGAGTGGACTTGCCGAAGCCGCAAGCGTCGTATCCCGGGCGATCAACGAGAACGCCGATCTTATCGTGATCAACAAATTCTCCAGCCAGGAGGCATTGGGCCAGGGCCTACGCGCCGAATTTTCTGATGCGATCGTGCATGGCTTGCCACTTCTTACGGCCGTCCCCGCAAAATGTCTTGCTGACTGGCGGGCTTTCACCGGGGACGCCTTCACGACGCTTGCGTGCGAGCGCCAATGCATGGCGCGATGGTGGAACCGTGTCGACAAGCACCTGGCGGCCATCCGCGTACACAATTCCAGCCACAGCCATCTGGGAACGATCATACCCGACAGGCTGATCACGGTCCCGACGCGATCGACGACGGCGGATCCCCGACGATCCGGCCGATTCACTCGTCATCTGCGGAAGCAGCCTTAAACTCTTTCATTCATGACGTGACGAGTTGTATTTACGGGCGTGCTGTTCAGCGCGGGCCCGGCAAACCCGGCTGTGTTGGGTTCCGCCCTGTGAAGCCCTACGACCGCGTCAGCACTCGACTTAGACGGACGCATCGCTTCGACTCCTGGCTCAAAGGCGTCCGCGACCGCAACTCGTCTTGATCCGGGTGAAGGCAGTTCTAAGCCAAACTGGGGTTCCAACGCCCATGATGCGCCTTCCTTGCTGCACCGTCGACAATTGCATCTTGCGAACAAATGGCATGTCGCTTGCTTCGCCCATGCTTCAGGATCCCTGCGGAGCAATTTTAGTGAGGACAAGCATGCTCGGAATTGGTTGTAAGTTGCCACCGTTCGAAATCACTGGCGTGAAGCCCGGGTTTCACGCGCACGAAGAAGAAGGACAGAGCGCGTTCGAGACGCTGACTGAAAAGAGCTTCCCGGGGAAATGGAAGATCATCTTCTTCTATCCCAAGGACTTTACCTTCGTCTGCCCGACCGAGATCGCCGAGTTTGCTCGGCTGTCCAAAGACTTTGCCGATCGTGAGGCGGTCGTGCTCGGTGGCTCGACGGACAACGAGTTCTGCAAGCTGGCCTGGCGGCGCGCGCACGAGGACCTGCGCAATTTGCCTATCTGGCAGTTTGCCGACACCAAGGGAGCGCTTGTCGACGGCCTCGGCGTGCGTTCGCCAGACGGTGTCGCCTATCGCTACACCTTTATCGCTGACCCCGACAACACCATCCAGCACCTCTATGCCACGAACCTCAATGTCGGCCGTAGCCCTAAGGACACGTTACGCGTTTTGGACGCGCTGCAAACCGACGAGCTCTGTCCCTGCAACCGCGAGATCGGTGGCGAAACCTTGAAAGTTGCTTGAGGCGGCATGTCATCGATCGAGCAACTGAAAGAGAAAATCCCTGACTTCGCCAAGGATGTCCGGCTCAACCTGGCGTCCTTGGTGGCCGATGAGACGCTGTCACCGCAGCGCCAGTATGGACTGCTGCTGGCGAGCGCGATCGCCACTCGTCATCCGGCCGTGATCGCCGCGATGGAGTCGGCCGCGGCCGCCGTGATGCGGCCAGAGGCGATCACCGCGGCAAAATCCGCAGCCTGCGTGATGGCGATGAACAACGTCTACTACCGCTTCGTGCACCTGGCTTCCAACCCGGAATACAAGACGATGGCGGCGAGGCTGCGTATGAACGTGATCGGCAATCCCGGGGTAGACAAATCCGATTTCGAGCTGTGGTCGCTGGCAGTTTCGGCGATCAACGGCTGCGGCACCTGTCTCGACGCCCACGAGAAGGCGCTGCGGGCAGCAGGCGTCAGTTCCGAAGCAATTCAGACGGCGGTGCGCTTTGCCGCCGTCGTGCAGTCAGTTGCGGTTGCGATCGAAGCGGCCGGGCCCGAGCTGCCTGCCGCGACGGGTGATCGGCCCTCTCCAGCTATTCGCGGCGCCGGAGTGAAAGGCAGATAGCCAAGGCTCGGCTTGCAAGAGCGCTCCACCATTCGAGCCCTGCTCGAACTCTCGCCTTCCGCGCACGAGCCTGGCCAGGCAGAATGGGTGCGTCGGTGACTACCGTTCGAGACGGAGATCACTCCCCCGTTTCGTGCACCTTTCAGCCGAATTTGAATAGCACCCCATATCCGCCGCGCGGATAGTTCCATTCGATGTCGCCAGTCGGTTCGGCGATCACGCGGCAGGTACCGCATTCAATGCAGCCGTCGACCGCGACTTCGACCTGGCCCTTGTCGTTGAGTTCGTAGCAGCGCGCGGGGCAGGCTCTCAAAAGTGCAAGCAGCTGCGGCGACGGCGTCGTGTGCCGGCGGACCTTGACGTGCGGGCGACCGACATCGACGAGATAGCGATTGTAGTATAACTTGTCCTCGACGCGTACCGACTGCTCGGCATTCATGTTCCAGTCTCCTTTGTCCAGCTTCGACATTGCTCGTCAGCGCCACGCGCGAGCAAAACGGACGGCATCTCCGAACAGGCCTGTCCAGGACCGCGCCTTGACGAAGGATTTGATTGTCACTTTCTCCTTATCGACCTTCGGCGTACCATCGACGCGCACGAAGTTCTGCATTGCGCGGGAGACGAGCTGCGGATAGGTGAGAAAGAAGCTTTGGCAATTGGTATGCATCAGCCGCGGTAAATCCTTGTACTTCTTGAGATCCTTGATCACGAAGGACTCGTCCAGCATTTTCTTGTAGAGCGACAGATTTTTTGCGGTCATGCCATCGCGGCGCGATTTCACCTGAGAAATCGCTTCGGCCGCGATGCGGCCTGAGGTCATCGCGAGGTTGGAGCCTTCGCGATGAACCGCGTTGTTGAATTGCGCGGCGTCGCCCACCACCACCCAGCCCTCTCCGTAGAGCTGCGGGATTGCCCTATATCCGCCCTCGGGAATGAGATGCGCGGAATATTCCTTGACCTCGGAGCCTGCGATCAACGATGCCACGGACGGATGCTTCTTGAAGTGATCCAACAGCCCGTAGGGTGTCTCGCCGGTCCGCTGGAAGTCGGCGACAAGACAGCCAATGCCGAGCGAAATGGACTCCTTGTTGGCATAGATAAAGCCCATCCCGGTCATGCCGCGGGAAATGGTTCCCGCCGCCTCGATCACGACGCCTTCGTCGTCCTTGAGATTGAAACGAGCCTCGATCGTCTCGCGTGGCAAAAAGTGCATTTCCTTCACCGCGAGTGCCACTTTGTCGGGTGTCGGCCGCGCACGCAAGCCCGCGCGCGTCCCGAGCAGGCCATTGACGCCTTCCGCCAGCACAACGACGTCGGCTTGGATTTCACCGTCACGGCGATCCGTCCGAACACCTCTGACTTTCCCGTAATTGTCTCGTACAAGCTCGGTGGCCGTGGTCTCATACAGAACGGTCGCGCCAGCCTCCCGCACTTTCGACGAGAACCATTTGTCGAACTGCGCGCGGATGATGGTGTAGCGGTTTGGCCGCTCCTCGTTGAAGTCTTCGGAGCGGTAATGCATGCCGACGTGGGACCGATCGTCCATCATCCAAAACCGCTGCTCGACCAAATGACGTTCGAGCGGCGCGTCCTCGCGAAAGTCGGGTATCAGCTTTTCCATCATATCGGCATAGAGGATCGCGCCCTGGACGTTCTTCGATCCGGCATATTCGCCGCGCTCGAGCTGCAGGACCTTCATCCCGCGTTCGGCCATGGTCAGCGCCGCAGCGTTTCCAGCCATGCCGGCCCCGACAACGATCGCATCGAATCTCTCCTGGATCATGACAATCTCCTCTAGCTTGCGATCCGGGCGCGCGACTGTGGCAAAAGCCGCGCTCGAAATGCCGCCGTCAACGACGGTAACAACTGCATGGCGTCATTGACGATCGCGATATGGGCAAAATCGAAGATCGGGGCGTTCTTGTCGGTATTGATCGCGACGATCAGATCGGCGCCCTCCACGCCGACCCTGTGCTGGATCGCGCCGGAAATGCCGGCAGCAATATAGAGCTTTGGTCGGATGGTCTTGCCGGTTTGGCCGATCTGGCGCTCAGAGTGAACCCAACCCTTCTGGACCAGAGGGCGCGAGCAACCATATTCGGCGCCAAGCACGCCTGCGAGTTGGCGCACCAGCTCGAAGTTCTCCGACGATCCAAGCCCTAGGCCGCCGGCTACCACGACATCGGCATAAGCGAGCTTGGATGTTTCGGAATCGCGATCTGGGATAAACGACAGCACCTTGGTGACAATACTGTCTTCAATGAGACCGAGCGGATGGATGATGATGCGGGCGGCATCGCGCATCACGCGCTCGGGCATCGGCATGACGCGCGGGCGGACTGTTGCCATCTGCGGCCTGTAATTCAACGTATAGATCGTGCAAAGCAGCGAACCGCCAAAGGTCGGACGCGTGGCCGCAAGCGAACCATCGGCATCGACTTCGAGGGCGGTGCAATCGGCGGTGAGCCCGGTCAATAGCGTGGTCGCGACAGAACCCGCAAGGTCGCGGCCGAGGGTGGTCGCTCCCAACAGCAAGATCTCGGGCTTATAGGTGTTGACGAGATCGGTTAGCGCCTTGGTATAGGATTCGTTGCGATACTCTGCCAGCACACTATCGGAGACGAGATAACTCAGATCGGCGCCGTAGCAGAAGGCTTCAAGGGCGGCGTTACGCGTGGTCTCTCCTTCCGGACCGATGACAACGGCGGCGAGATCGACATTCAGCCTGTCGGCGAGCCGTCGGCCGGCGCCCATGAGCTCCCAGGAGACGGGATGCACTTGACCGCGCTCCTGCTCGACGAAGACCCAGACATGCTTGTAGGCCTTGAAATGCTCCGGCAGTTCTTTTTTGGCTGCTGCGCGACCGCCTGCGGCCGGCATCGCGGCTTGAGTGACTTTGCTCATATCTATGAATTCCCCTCAGACCCTGCGCACCTGCGCCATAAGATTAGTCTTCCTGCCGGGTCGTCCCCGAAGATGGACCTGATCAGCATCTGACAGCTTCTCGGCAGTCTGCACGGGGCCTGTCTTCCCGGTGCAGGCGCGGTGAGTAAGGAGGCGCTTGACGATGGCGGCCGTACCGCGCGGATCGTAGTTCGAGCTTTTCTCGACAGCAGACCCTGCCCACTCCGTTTCACGACGAGCGTCACCGCTGGCACCGCGCCGCCCCTGCAACCGCGTCGAATCTGGCAGATCACGTCCGGCACGATCGGCCAGGCAAGTGCGCCTTGCGCGAGATGCTTGCACCCCAGCCGCGGCACAGCGCGCCGCATACGACGTGGCGAGCCATGTGACGTTGCTGCTGAGCCGCTTGTGACGTTCGTGCGTGGCGCCGGACGAGCAAGCCGTCTGCGGCCGCTTCCCTCGACATTTGATGCTGTTAGTCAAGCGCTGGACGCGGGACTGCGCCGAACCGAGGACCGACTTGATATAAACGACGTTATGCATGTTTTCTCCAGCTGTTGCGCGGGTGCAGGAACGACCCATTGGCCACCACCTTCCGGCCAAGCCCGGCCTCGACCGCGTCAAAGGCGATTTCGAACGCAAGCTTTGGTCCGCAAACTGATGCGGCGCGAGCGGCGAGCAGTGAAAGAAACGTCATTGATCTTCCTTAACTCTCTTCGGACCTTGCCAAGTCTGTAGCGTCGGCGTCGATAACAGACTGCCGGACAGCAAGCGCCATACCAGTTGCGAGGCCGCCGAAAATCATGTGTCAAAGCAACCGCTTGAGGCTGATTGGACGGCGTAGTCACGATCGCCGACACGACGCCTCCGGACATCGGTCCGGAATGTGACAGCACCGCCTTGTATTTCGCCGCGCAGCCGATCCGGATGAAAGCGAAGACGACGTAACACGCCGAAACAACGCCCATTGAGGGCAGCGACGTGATGCCCAGGACTACTTCAGTGCACTCAGCGGCACGAATGCCGCCGGCTTCTTCGGTTCGACGACTGCATCCTTCAACACCTTGAAGACCCGCTGCTCGATCGGCGATGACGCCACAAAATCGGCGTAGGCCCGCTCCAGCATCGCCTTGCAACGCTCCGTCACCTCCGCCTCCGCGACCCCAGCGAATTGTTCCTTGGCGAGATATTGCCCCATGCGCCTTAAGACATGCAGGCGCGCGACATTGAGGATCTTGGGGTCGTAGGGAACGCCGAGCAGTGCAAAAAAGTCTTCCGCCGAGGAGGCTTCGTCGAGTCGATCCAGGATGCTGCCTGTTCCCTGTGCGCCGTTCATCGAAAAATCTCCGTCGGGTTGGGCCGCCGGTGGCTCGTTGAAATCCGGCAAAGCCTGATGCTCTCGATACAGTCGCTCCTCGCGCAGGCGCTAGATATCGCTCGACCACGCCTGTAAAAGTTCGAATAAATGGACCGGAATGGCGATGACATCGCCGGCAGGAGTCGTGATCAGCTGACAGTAACGCTCGAGGTGAGCAGGCCGGAAATGACCGCCTTGCGGCCGCAGGCATGTCAGAAGATCGCGCACAGTGGCGTCGCGTTGAGCATGCGCGATGGCCGGAGAATTTGCATTGACCCGCGCCTTTGCCGCCCGTCGAGGGAGGGATCCTCTCGACGTCCGGGCCGAGTACGACGCAGCCTTTCGAGGCTCGGCGGCACCTGTCGGTTGCCTTGGCCGGTGGACCGCCACAGGACCAAAAGCTCTGGAGTCCACGGAGCGCGCCGCGCAAGCACGAGCGGACGGCTGCACTATTTTCGCCGATCAACGAGATCGAAGACTGCGCTCGGCGTGCGGCGGCTTTTTCGAAGCGTTCGCAAGCGACAATGCTGGACATCGCCGCCTCAAGGGTGTTCGCAGACGTCGCGCCAGATGGAAATCACCGTCTCGCGCTGAACCGGCAGTTTGTGCGCGATGGCATGCTTTTGCACGCGCGAAAGTATCTGCCTTGCTTGATCGGCGTTGGCTGCAAGCTGCAATTCGTCGAGCAGCAAGGTGATTGCCGAAAGCCCGGAATGCTTTCCGATCGCAAAGCGGTTGGAGCGACCGAACAGGTGGGGATCAAGCGACTGATAGGTGCGTTGATCCTTCAACAGGCCATCGACATGAATACCTGATTCATGAGTGAACACGTGCTCACCCACGATCGCCTTATTCAGCGGAATCGTACGCGCCGCCGCGGCCGCGACCACGGTCGCGACGTTCTCGAGTTCCGACAGAATGATGCCGGTCTCGACTCCGTAGAGCTGTTGAAGTGCCACCGCGACTTCCTCCAGCGGGGCATTTCCGGCCCGCTCGCCCAGTCCGATGACGGTCACCGAGGCATGGCTCGCGCCGCCCTTGATGGCTGCAAGCGTATTTGCGGTCGCAAGCCCGAGATCATCGTGGCCGTGAAATTCGAGCTCAAGATTCGCGGCCGCGCGTAGCTCCCCGACCAGGGCATAGGTGGAATCGGGATCGAGCACACTGAGCGTATCGGCAATACGAAATCGCCGCGCACCCGCGGCTTCTGCGGCTGCGATCAGCCGCTTGAGAAATTCGATATCGGCGCGGGAGGCGTCCTCTCCGCCGACCGCGACCTCAAGCCCCCGCTCACGGGCGTAACCCACCACCTGCTTCACCCGTTCGAGCGCCAGCTGGCGACTGCCGCCGATCTTGGCGGCGATCTGCACATCGGAGGCCGGGATCGACATATTGACCATGGACAGCTTTGCCTCGATCGCCGCGTCGACATCGGCTTCACGCATCCGGCACCAGCCAATCGTGGTCAGCGGAAGAGCCGCCTCGACAATGGTGCGGATGGCAGCAATCTCCTCACCGCCCATGGCGGGCGTTCCTGCCTCGAGCTCCGTGACTCCTGCCCGCGCCAGCGCCTGCGCGATCGCGAGCTTCTCATCCGCGCTGAACGCAACGCCAGGCGCCTGTTCGCCGTCGCGCAGGGTCGTGTCATTGAGCACGATCGGCGTGGCCCGCGTCATCTCGGACCAGGAAGGTTTGGCAGTGGCAGCGATCACGACAACTCCTTACCGTGTTTGATCAAGCAGCGTTTCAGCAACCGCCATGCCACGCCGCCCTCTCCTCAAGTCATTGACAACTCAACCCTTTCCTAGTGAGCCGAGTGTCGCAAACGCGACAGCGTTACAATGTCGACGCCTCAATTCAATTCTTGTCACGCTGAGCTCGAGCTAACGCGGCTTGCGTGGGTGGAGAAATCGCCTGGAACACCAGACTTGTGCGTGCCCTAAGTGGGCTTGAGATCAGGGAGCCGCCCGCAGCAAAACGTCGCGTCGGCGTTCGGCCATCCGGCTCTCGCCGCTTTCATCGCCAAAGCAGACACTGAAGTCGTTGCATTGTGTGCATATCGGCGTCGTGCACATCAGGAGGCCATCATCTTCGCACAGCATGCGATAGAAGAAGCGCTTCCATCGCATATTGTTGATATTGCGCGCGGCGAGCGGCGCGAAATGGCGGTTGAGGAGCCGAGAGAGCTCGCCACGATTGCGCAATCCAAGATCCTCCCACAGGTGGTTTGGCTCTATGGCGCGGCGCGCGATCATTGCAGCCAGCCAGCGGCCGATATCTCCGTTCGTCGATCGTTGCGCGAGCAGAAGGTCACGCACCATTGCGATCTCGTCGGCCCCGTCGCACTCAAAGTTCGAGATCGGCTCCTCGACTTCGATCTGGATTGACGGGAAGTATTGATCGAGCACGGCAGCAAGTTCGTGGCACGACAGGCCAGCCTTCTCGGCAAGTAGACCACCATCCATCGTGGCAACGGACAGAATCGATGCCAGCACATGACGATCGAAATCTCTGTCGCTGGTAATGTCGGCGTCTGCGGGCGCCACTCCAGTGAGCAGGCGGTAGGCGGCCATTCCCGTATGAAGGTCCTCGCTCGCGTCGGTCGTCCCGCCGGCCGAGAACGGAAGCGTTTGCGTTTCGAACATGATGGTTTCTCCACAGCGGCCAAACATGCCACGCCGCGTCCTCATCCCGGAGACGGGTCTTCCGCCAGAATGCCGATCTCCCGGGGATGGGGGTTCGGGAGACCGGCATCCGCTCGCGTGCCCTTACGAGGCCACGAGTCGCAGCCTTTTACGAGGCCGCGAGTTCGGCGGCGGTCTTGCCAATGATGGATTCGTCAACCGGCTTCATAATGCCGTGCTCCATCAGCATATCCTCGAGCTCGTCCATCGAGATTGGAGTCGGGATGATGCCTTTACCGCCATTGTTGTGGACCCTGGTCGCGAGGTTGCGATAATGATCGGCCTGCTTGGAATCGGGCGCATACTCCAGCACCGTCATGCGGCGCAGCTCCGCGTGCTGTACGATGTTGTCGCGCGGTACGAAATAGATCAGCGTGGTTCCCAGCTTCTTGGCCAGCGCCTCTGCCAACTCCAGCTCCTTATCGGTCTGTCGTTCGTTGCAGACCAGGCCCCCGAGCCGCACACCGCCGGAATTGGCATATTTGAGGATTCCTTTGGAGATGTTGTTGGCGGCGTACATCGCCATCATCTCACCGGACATCACGATATAGATTTCTTGTGCCTTGTTTTCGCGGATCGGCATCGCAAAGCCGCCACAGACGACGTCGCCGAGCACATCGTAGGACACGTAGTCGATGCCCTCATAGGCACCGTTCTCCTCCAGGAAGTTGATCGAGGTAATGACGCCGCGCCCCGCGCAGCCCACACCTGGCTCGGGCCCGCCTGACTCGACGCAGCGAATGTCCTTGTAGCCAATCTTCATGACGTCCTCGAGTTCGAGGTCCTCCACACTTCCGGCGCTGGCTGCGAGGCTCAAGATGGTGTCCTGAGCCTTGGCGTGAAGGATCAAGCGGGTCGAGTCCGCTTTAGGGTCACAGCCCACAATCAGGATCTTGTGACCCATCTCAGCCAGCGCTGCCAGCGTATTCTGCGAAGTCGTCGACTTGCCGATGCCGCCCTTGCCGTAGAATGCGATTTGTCTCAGTGAAGACATGTTGCTCTCCATCAACCGATTTGCCGAACGTTGCGCGCTGTTTTGCGCGCGAGCTTGTTTCTCTCTCAGAAACGGGGCACACGGGTCCAAGGGAAGGAGAGCATCGCTCGTCTTGCGCGTCGGCGTGCACTCAGCCCTCACTCAGTGGTGCTGCATCGCAGTAGCAACCGTCGTGCCAGTGCCTACCGACGTTTGTAAGCTCCTGATTTGGTTCGACAATCGTCACAAGAGCGCAGCAGAGCTCGGGTGTTTTGGACATGACAGGATTCGGTGGCCTGTCAGAAATCGAACAGAACATCCGAGTACCAAGCTGCAACACGCGCCTGCCTTCAGCAGTTCGATGTCCCCATCTGTGGAACGAAACTTGCGGATCGCCCTGCAAACCACCTCGGCAGGTCCGAGGAGCGCGATCATGCAAGTCTGGCCGGACACGCTGATCGAGCCGCTAACCATGCAAGCCGCCCGTAGACCAGGACGAGCGTTCTCAAACCCGCCAGCGTCCCTTTGATCGTTCCCAACGTGCACGAACAGGCCACCATGGCGACAATCATTTTCTATCAAAAGCCCGGCTGCTCCACCAATGCGCGCCAGATGCAGGCGTTGAGGGCGGCAGGACACGACGTGATCGCCAAGGATATTTTGAATGAGCCGTGGTGCACGCAGACACTGCGTCGCTTCTTCGGGGATATGCCGGTCGCTTCCTGGTTCAACCGTGCCGCCCCGCGGATCAAGTCGGGAGAAATCGATCCGGGCACCTGCGACGCGGCGAGCGCACTCGCGCTGATGCTGGACGATCCATTGCTGATCCGGCGCCCGCTGATTGAGGCCGGCAGCGCCAGATGTGCAGGATTCAACCAGGCGCTCGCGCGAGCGCTCCTGGGGCAGGCTATCCCAGACGAACTCGATCGATGCTCGCGCAAAGAAGCCGACCCGTCCTGTCCGCGGATGCCGATCGATCACAGCAATCGACCAACCGCGGCGCGAGGTCAAGACGATAGCCCCTCTGATGCTTCATGAAGCTACAAGGAGAGAGGCTCGCGCTGGGACGGTCGCGGGGTGAGAGACACTATCCAGAATGCAGGAGACGACGGTCTTCCCGCTCCCGGATTTCGTACCGCGCATATCGGATCTCGCGCAAGCACTCGACACAACAGGCGCTGTGCAAGATCGATTTGGTGCGTACATGACCATGGGCTCGACGACGCAATTGCGAAGTGACTAGTTCGATTTGATCCGCATCAAATCCTTCGCCACCTCGTTCATGTGAGAGAGCATCGTGCGATTCCTCGCGCTGAGTTCGAGAACGGAGAGTCTGATGAGAACGACAACAATCTTGATGATTACCGCATCACCGCTCGTGCTTGCGGCATGGCTTGGTGGAATGACCACGCCACTACGCGCAGCGGATCTGGCGCCAGCGCCAGCGCCGGTTTATTTCAAAGCGCCCCCACAAGCTGAGCCGTTCAATCCGTGGATGCTCCGCTTGCGCCTACTCGGCGTGTTGCCGGACACCCGGGGCAGCTCGGTAAATGTTATCGGCGTTTCGCCCCTGTCCTCGCCGAGTTCCGGGCTCTCGATCAGCGATCAAGCCATCCCTGAGCTCGACATCACCTACTTCTTCACTCCGAACGTCGCCGCCGAACTGATTCTCGGTGTAAGCCGGCATCACATCAGTGGCGACGGTGCGCTCAATGGGCTCAACATCGGCAAGGCCTCGCTGCTGCCGCCGACGCTGACCCTGCAGTATCACTTCACGGACTTCGGCGCCTTCAAGCCGTATATCGGCGCTGGCATCAATTACACCCTATTTTTCAACCAAACGGCAGCTAATACGCCGTTCGCCGGCCTGACCGTGACGGATTTGCACATCAACAACCAGGTCGGCCCAGCAGTCCAGTTCGGCTTCGATTACATGTTGGACCGTCATTGGGGCATCAACGTTGACGCGAAGAAACTATGGCTACGGCCGGAATATTCGGCGACCGTCAACGGCGTAATTCCCGTCACCGGGCGCGTCAACATCGACCCGTGGTTCGTCAGCGGCGGCATCACATACAAGTTCTGAGGCGCGGCACGATCCGAGAAGAAGCAAACCGATTCACTTAACAGCGGGATCGAGCGCGATGACGATCAAAGCATCATCCCGCTCGGTGCCCGAAGTCGAGCACAGCGCAGCATCCGCTCTAGCCGCGAGCGATCGGCGGCTCCGAAATGAAGTGCGCGGAGGCTATCAGTCAGGCTTGGGAGTGATCAGGTCACTTTCTGATTCCGGCGCGTGCAGAACATCCGCCCTGACATCAGATCAGTGCGGCGGCAACATGGCTGACTTCATCCACAGATGAAGCGCGGCAAGCAGGGGAACATCCATCTCATCTCATCGAAGATTGCGATGAAATCGACGGTCACGCCTGCAAAGTGGAGAGCACGGCCCGTCCGCGCGGCGGTCTTGAATGGGAATGTGAGGCTCCCCTCGCCGTCCAACCAGGGAGGGGAGTCCAATGATCCGGAGTTGCCTGACCTTCGATGGATAAACCGGGCCGACAGTCCGCGCCGCCGAGCGAGCCTCCAGCTACCGTTTCAACGCCATCACGAGACGATCGACACGATGGCCTCGCTTGAGATGGGACTCTACGATTTCGTCAATGTCTTCAGGCGTGGTCGCACGATACCAGACGCCGTCGGGATAGACCACCATCAAGGGACCGGCGCTGCAAAAGCCGAGGCAGCTCGTTGCCGTGAAACCGATATCGGTGAGACCTTGGGTTTCGATCGACTTGACCATCCTATCCCACAGGGCTTGCGCACCTGAGGTGACGCAGCTGCCGTGCGGATGAGTGGGCGGACGCTCGGTGTGGCAGGCGAAGACATGATGCCTATAGAGCTGAGGAAGTTCGAACTTGGTTTCTGCGTTCATACGCCTGCCCGTGATCAGTTCGCTTGATCTGAAGAAATTGTGGGTCGAAGCCCATGCCGCTCGACGCAATTTCGTATTGATCGTCGCATAGACGATCCGATGCGGCAGGCGGTCTTTTCAGCCCGCGAAGAAACGCGGACGGTCCGAATGCTAGAACAATTGTCGACGGGCGAGCGATCAGTCACGGACGCCTCCACCGTCTGGAACGGCGTTCCTGATCAAGGTTACAACGTCTCGTCCTGTCATTACTTGCTTCCGCTTCGTCTGTTTCATCGCCCCGCCTTCTCTATGCAAGCTCCGCACCAAGACACGAGGTGTACTTCTGCGGCGATCGCCCTCGGTTTGCCGGATTGCAACTATCGACCATTGTCAGATTTGCGACAGCAATGTTGTCTTTCGCTGGACATCGCGCACATCGAGCGCCGATTTCGCACTCACGTTTCAGGCTTCCAACGCCTGATCCAGGTCAGCCAAAACGCTCGCTCCTTCTCTATGAGCCGGCCCCTGCAACAGCATCTGACGGGATCGGAAAACGATCCTCGTGATTGTCGTCCTCTCCATAAGGCCTGCGGCTACCACGACATGCCCCAGAAAGACGCTTGCCGCCACTTCACCGCGAACATGCGCACGCGCTGGCTTAAGGTGCCAAGGTCACTCAGCCATCGGCGCGGGACGCCGAGACCGACGACGGCAATCGCAGTCACGCGCTAATCCGTCACAGGAGCACACGCTGTGGCACCGTAATTGCAGTGCGCTTGATGGAGGACGTCACCATATGACAACGCTGGATGTTAGTCAGCCTGATTTCTCTGCCAAACCGACGACGAGGAGGCCTGATCCATCAGATCGAGCCATGTCCCGGCGTGACGGCAGGCATCGGGCCGACAATGCCCGGTTACCTCATCTGTGGCGAGATATCGAAGCCGACGCTGAAATGCGGACAGCGAAGTCGACGGCATCAAAAACATCGATATCTGGTTTGTCTTCGATTCATTCCGGGACACAGCGCGTCAATAAGTCCACTTCAAACCTTTGTGGCGGATCTCATGAGCTCGGCATTCAATCTTGCGAGGCGAGCATAACAATGATCGAAGCCACGGCCCGCGACGGACATAGCCTTTTCACCGATCGCGCCGATCGCGACGGTGCATTTACGAAGGATTCGTACTTTGCAGGGTTATTCCCCGTATCGCCGCAGGTGCAGCCGTCGCGTCACTTTCCCAAGGATCTACGATACAGGATCGTCATTTCACGCCCCCAACGGTCCTGTTAGTCTGGGCCTCCCATTCTCCCTGCCCCAGACGGTGCCCTCGGTGGGACTCCAAGGCCGCCGAGGGCATTTCTTTTTTCGTCGAAGTCATTCCTATCCGTCACAAACAAGGATTGAATTCGGGCCAGCCAGTCCATTCGGGATAACGCTTAGCCGCCTCCTTGGTGCCGCCGATATCGTCCCGGTGCATGATGCGAATGAGTTCGCTTCGTTCACTCCATCTGCGAGCCAGGCGTCGATCAGCCGGCCGATCCTTGCGAGGCCGCCAAATGCGCTCGACGATCGGAACATGGCTGGCCCGACCGTTGCGGCTTGGGCATTCTGCCCACACGACTTGCGCCGGCGCACGCGGGTCCCCTTTGGCTTTCATGGCATCACAAGCAGTTCCGCGGGTAGACTTGGGTCGATAATGACAAGACGGGTGGCTCCATCCGCTGGTCACACAACGCGTGAACGACCTGATCAACGGTCGAGAGATCGCGCCGGCTAATCCGGATGGATCGCAATAGCCATGGTTTCATCGCTGTCTTCGAGCCAATCGGAAGGCCGATTGTCCTCCAGCAGCTTGACGCCACACAGACAGACTTCGCCCTCCTTCACGGTGATCGCGATCGGCTCGAGGAGGCGTCCATTACAGGGGCCGTCGATGCAATAGCCGCTGTCGATCTCGAAGATCGCTCCATGCCGGCCGCATCTAAGAAAAGAGCGGTCCGCTGAGAAAAATTCGCCACCGCCGACGTTGAGCCAGACCCCGTCATGTGGGCAGCGATTGATATAACCGAAAAAGTCATTGTCAAACGTCCGCACGACGACAATTGGGAATGGCCGGCTCTCACCGCCGCCGTCGATCCGGGCCAGGCTAAACCCCTTGGCACCGCCCCGCTCAATGGCGCCGGCAGGACAGACGGCAAACAGGTCGATCTCGCGAGCCGCCATATCGTCGCTGATCCCTTATCGCCGCCTCACAGCTTCCAGTCTGAAGGCATCGACCGCAGTTCGCGGCAACCGAAATAGCCCGCAGCCGCGAGCGAGCGGCCGATAGGCATGGCCTGCGCGCGCGTTGAGAACATTGAACCACTGGTTTGGCGTGAGCTTCGCGGGGCGCTCACTGATCTGCGCCACCGTCCCGTCTGGGGCGAATCGGACGTGAATGATGACCTGTTGCGCGTTCATACTCGTTCCTTTTTTTGGTCGAATTTCGAGGCTTGAGACGAACGCTCAGGAGATTGGTCCCTGACACCCTGGGCTTCGAAGCGCTGAGCGTCGCGTCGAACAGCGGGCTCGAAGCGGCATCTACGCTGCGTTCGCGCTTGCCATTGTCCTCGCGCCCGACCTTTGAGCGCCTCCTGAGCTCTTCCCCACGCCCCGTTGGAGCCGACCTGCTCCGCCCTCGCAATTTGCCTCACGTGGCATTCTCCGCGCCAGGCAACAGATGCGCAGCAATCGACCCCGCCGTCTTGGGCAATGGCAAATCGGTGATCATCATTCGATGCTTGCCCAGCCTGGTTTATGAGATGGCGGCTAGCTCAGTAGATGGCCGCGCCAGCGCCTACATTGACCGATGCATCCTTCATCGTCTCCACGATAAACTCGATCTGTTTGTTCGAGAGATGAGTGTGAAATGGCAGAGCCACGGCGCGATCGGCAATTTTTTCCGTAACCGGGAAATCACCCCGTCGATAGCCGAGATCAAGATAGTGAGGCTGCAAATGTAACGGATGGCTGTAGGCGACAGCTTCGACCTGCTCGACGCGCAAATCGTCGACAATGGCATCGCGGCTCGATCGCGTAAAGCGCGTCCCGAGATGAACCAAATACAGAAACCAGTTCACCTCGGTCGCATCGGGGCCGATATAGGGCGGCTTGATGCCCTCAAACGATTGCATATGCGCATTGTAGAGCTGCTCGATCAGCCGCCGCCGCTCCAGAATTTCCGCAAGGCGCTTGAGCTGCGCAAGTCCTAAGGCCGCTGTGAGATCGCTCATGCCTGCCTGGTAGGGCGGCGCGCTTCCGACGACGACGGAGAAGCGCTCATCTGCTCCATGGGCGCGGTGGCGACGCAGGCTAACGGCGAAGTCGATGTCGTCGGTGACCACCATTCCGCCTTCGCCACAACTCAGTGCCGACGGCTGAGCAAAGTCGAAAACGGCGACGTCGCCAAAGCATCCGACAAGTTCGCCCCTATATCTTGATCCAATCGCCTCGGTGGAATCCTCCAAAAGAAGCAGCCGGCGGCGCTGCGCGATTGCGCGCAGCTCCGACCAGGGTGCCGGATGGCCATTTGGATTCCCAGCGATGATCGCTCGCGTGTTGAGCGTGATTCGCTCTTCGAGTTTCGCCGGGACCAACGCTCCGGACCAATAGTCAATATCAGCAAACACCGCTCGCGCGCCTGCGAGACTGACCGCATGGACCGTCTCGCGAAACGAGTAGGGCGAGGCGATCACCTCCTGCCCTGGCCCGATGCCGAGCGCCTTTAGCGCAAGCAGAAGACCGATAGTGCCGCTCGGCACGGCAACGGCATAGCTGCGGCCAACATAACTCGCAAATGCCTGCTCGAATTCATCGGTGATCGGCCCGTTCGAGAGCCGCGGCGAACACAGCAACGCCTCCACAGCAGAGAGTTCGGCGCTTGTGATATCGGGATCGGACAGCGGAACGAAGGAAACATCCATCCTTGCGTCGGCGGCACAATTATTGTGGTTCTCCGCCAGTCCAATACCGCTCACCGCTCAATATTCCTTCTCGCCAGCAGCATTCCGGTTGCCTTTGCAGGGTCGGCCGTCATGTGAACGCAATGATCGGATCCATCGATGAGATGCAGATCGAAGTCCAAGAAGCGCCGGAATGGCTGCTCCGTCACATCGGACGCGTCACAGCGCATCCAGGCGAGCTTCGGAAAGCGACGGCGCAACGCCTCAAGCGATGCCGCATCGGCGCCAGTCGCCGCAAGCAGCCCTTCGATTTCGGTCAGTTCATCGGCAGCCAGCGCCATTGTAGCTCCTCCATGACGGTCCCCGACCGCATCATTGCCAGAACAATCGCTCGGGATCCGCGTTCAGCTCGTCGATCGCTGACGTCAACCGTTGGAAAATGCTGTAAAATTCCCAGCTCTCTCGCACGTGGTTCTTGAAGAAAAGCTTCCAGACCTCGCTCACGACATCATAATGGACCAGCGCGATATCGATCAGGCCGCCGCCCTTGTCGATATTGTGCGAGCAGCAGGGACTCTCGACGAGATAGCCGCTCCTCACCGGCTTCACATTCGGCATGACGTAGCGATAGCGATTGCGCGTGATCAACGCGCGCTCGATCCGCTTGCGATCGAGTTCGTTCGGGTGAGGAACAAGCCCGGTCTGTGACTTCCGCACTACCGCTGCAGTCATCGCGAAAGTCTCCCCTCAAAGTAGCGCAGTTTCTTCTTCGAGACAGCCGATGACCAGCTGTCCACCACAATCGACAATGTAGATCGGCACATCCGCTTGCGTATGCATGGCGACCCGGATGATGTTTCCGATCCGTCCGGCACTGAGCAGGAGTCCGTCGGCTGGCGCATCGGGAAAAGAATCGTCATTGATGAGGTCGACCGCGGTTTTGACCCGCTGGCCTGATCGATATTTCGGAAGGCCCGTCTCCGTCATGATCCGCTCTTTTTCGGCAGCGCCAGATGATCAGACGCCTCGCGCATGCCGACCGGATCGAGCTCCTTGCGCTTCATACCGACGCGGTAGCCGGTTTCAAGAAATTCGACTCCGTAGATATAGAATTGCTGGAGGAACGTGCCGATGGAAACGACGTAACCAACCTCGCCTTTCTTGGCCAGGAGAGCGCCGATGTCCTTGCCGGGATAGGTGCCATCATTGCGGATATTGCGGTTGGCCCGCACCTTGTCGCCGAAATTGAAGGCCGGGGGCCCGTCCAGCTCAACCACGTCACTGTCGCGAGCGATGTTGCTCATGCTCGCCATCCTTGTGGGCTGATGGACGAGACGGTCAACCGAGCGCGGGCGACCTCCTGCACCATGCTATCCTCGTCTTTGACAAGATCTGCCAACTCGTCGGCCGCAATGCGGCTCGCTACTTCGTAACGGATACGCCAATCAGGGTCACGCCGCAGCGTGGTCAGGGACTGAGGTGACAGTCGCCGCGCGATCTCGAGCCGGATCGAAGCCTGCGGGTCGTTCACCATGGCCATCAGCCAATCGTATGGAATACGTCGCGCCACCATGCGGCGAACCTCGGTGTCCTCGTCATTCATCAGTGATCCGAGCCGCCACGGCGCAATCCGGTATGCCACGACGCGACGGACGTAATAGTCATCGTCCGACAGCATCGGCACCAGTTCGTCGTCATCAAGCAAAGCCGCGACGCCAATCCTGACCGCGCGATGCGGATCGTTGCGCAGACGCAGGACATAACGTCTGGGCAGCCGCTGCGCCGCGTTCCAGCGCACGGTCTCATCCCCGTCATTGATTAGCCGCAGCAATAGAAAGCGATTGGCGTATCTGGCCACAATCGCTCGCACCTCGAAATACGGGTGGCCAATATAACCGTCGGCGAGCCCCGGGTTCTGCTCGAAGAAGCGATCGATGCGGCGAGCGTACCTGTCGTGGACGCAGGCGTGCGAGGGCTCGCAGCCGCCCCTTTTCTTCAGCGACCGATGAGGGCAGGCGCCGCAATCGATCTCACGCCCGAGCCAGTCGAGGGCATCGCCGATGTCAATCGTCATCGCACTTGCTCATCTGTTCTGGAACGTCCAAGGCAAACGCCGGCGCCGACCTCGCCGGCGGGTTCGAATTCGAGCAGATTTTCGTTGCCACAGCCGTTATTCGGATTGCCGAACACCATCTTCAGCAAAAATCGACAGAAGCGCGTCTCATAGCGATCGAGAGCGCTCGCGGCCGCGCTGACTGTTAACCAACCGTCGGCGCCTGTGTTTCCGCGCTTGATCCGGCGCAGACAGGGCTTTGCGATCTCCAATGCTTGGGTTAACCGAGCCGTGTAGAAACAGACATGGTAACGGACCACGGCATGGTCCGCGGCCAGCGCTTGAGCTTTCAACAGGTAAGTTTCGGCTGTCTCGTCCTGGTAACGTCCAGCCCACCGCAGTTGATCTTCGGCGTCACGCGGCA
Organism: Bradyrhizobium sp. ISRA464; assembly: GCF_029910095.1. Taxonomy (NCBI): domain Bacteria; kingdom Pseudomonadati; phylum Pseudomonadota; class Alphaproteobacteria; order Hyphomicrobiales; family Nitrobacteraceae; genus Bradyrhizobium; species Bradyrhizobium sp. ISRA464. Next base: position 6,845,213 of record NZ_CP094526.1, read on the forward strand.
GGTCGTCACCGTGCTGTGTGTGCATGATCTGCACCCCCTTGCGGCAACATGTCGGGTCGACTGCAATGTTCCGCGTAATCGTCGGCCTTGCTCGTTTATTGGAGCGCTCTCGGCGTCGTTGGGCAGCGGTGCTCCTGGTTCCGATTGACTTGCTACGAACTGCGCCGCCACGTCGATCACATCGGCAGCGACACTGCCGAATAGACAATCGGTCCACGGCCTCGAAGCGCAACTTTTGACCAGCACTGGGCTCGACCAGCACACCCGATCCCGGAGGCCGATGCAGCATCGATGCGCGCGACGAACGCTCTCGAGCGATCGGTTCCCTTGATCCGAACCGAAAGCGGGCTTCTGGGACACCATCAACGCGCCGCACGGAACTTATCGACTGCGCTCCGACGCAGCTTGGCCTGAACTTCATCGTCTCATCCCGTTAACCCGGTGCCTTGTAGCGCGGCAATGACACATCGATCACGCAGGTGTCGTCGACCGGGCAAACCTCGACACATTGCGGATCGTCGAAATAGCCGATGCATTCGGTGCACTTCTTCGGATCTATTGCGAAGATTCCACCTTTCTCGACGATCGCAACGTTCGGGCAAATCGGCTCGCAGGCTGAGCAGCCGGTGCATTGCGAAGCGATGATCTTGAACGGCATCGATAGTTCCCCTACGCCACCGAGGTCATCGCTGAATCTCGCATTGCCGTGCGTGCGACATGCTGGATCTCACCGCTTTGCACCCTGCGGAGATAGGCTTTGAACCAGGCGATCATCGAGGTCTCGATGAACTCATGGGCGTATTGATCGACCGGCTCGATGCCGGCATTGATCAGGCTGTTCTTCGGGCAACCGCCGATCTTCGCGACGAATACCGCATGGCAATCGCCAATGGCGGCGATGATGGGTGCAAGCCTGTCCTGCTCGCCATAACCGGCCTGACAATAGAGATCGACCCTGCGGTGGCCAACGAATTTGGTGCCGGATGTCGAAAGTTCGTACACCTGGAACTCATTGGCATGTCCAAAATGCTGATTGATCAGGCCCGAGCCCTTGGTCGCGACCGCGACCAGAAGCGTGATATCGCTCATCTCGCCAGCCAATTCCATAAGCTCCTCTTGCTTGGCTGCGGCCTTTGCCGCGCGCTGATGCTCGACGTTGGCTTGGTAGGCCTTTCGCGTCTCAAAGTCATATTTGAGCTCCATGGTCATGAGCCTCTCTGCCGTGAACTCGGAGCTGCGATCCTGTCCAAGTAGGCCGACGGCGTCGGCGCGGCATTGGCGACAATGCCGCATCATGTTTATCTCGCCTTCACAAGTGTCCTGCAGTGCCTTCAATTCCTGCGCGGTTGGCCCCCGCTGGCCATTGAGGCCGAATACCGTGCCGTGCTCGGGCGCGGAGATCAGTGGCATGATATTGTGCAGGAAGGCACCGCGCGACTTTACCGCCTTGTTGACCTCGACCAGGTGCTCGTCGTTGACGCCCGGGATCATCACCGAATTGACCTTGCACAGGACGCCTCGTTGCGCGAGCATCTCAAGGCCCTCAAGCTGACGGTCCGCGAGTATCCTCGAGGCTTCGGTCCCGGTGTAGCGCCTATGATTGAAGAATATCCAGGGATAGATTTTCGCACCGATTTTTGGATCGATCATGTTGATCGTGATGGTGACGTGATCGACCTTGCAGCGGACGATTGCGTCGATATGGTCAGGCAGGGCCAGCCCGTTAGTCGACAGGCACAGCTTGATGTCGGGCGCGGTCGTTGCGATCAGGTCGAAGGTCCTGAAGCTCTTTACGGGATTCGCGAGCGCATCGCCGGGACCTGCGATGCCAACCACGGTCAGCTGCGGGATGTTTGCGGCAACCGCGAGCACTTTTCTCGCTGCCTGCTCAGGGCTGATCTTTTCGCTCACCACGCCGGGACGCGATTCATTGGCGCAATCGTATTTGCGATTACAGTAATTGCACTGGATATTGCAGGCTGGCGCGACCGCGACATGCATGCGGGCATAGTGATGATGCGCTTCTTCGCTGTAGCAGGGATGGTTCTTCACCTTTTCCCAGACTTCGCTCGGCAAATCGCCTTGACCCGCATATGAGCCACAGCTCGCCTTGCCTCCGGCCGCCGAGGCGCGGCAGCCCTTATGCTCGCCAGTGGGCAGCATCTTGCTGCTCGTCGCCGGATGATTGGCGCCATTTCCGCCTCCCGCCACTGCCTTCATGTTCGGTTCTCCCCTGCGGGCCGGATCGGCTCCCTGGACCGGCCCAGGCGAGCATAGCGAGGAGTTAGCAACCGGCGTGCCATCGCTGACACGACCGGATCTGTTCTTCACGTCAATGAGTTAGCTGGAGCGATCGGGCTCGTCCGTTTGTAGGACAACGATGATGCACGTGTTGGAAAAACGACAAGCCGAACGATTTGGCGCAGAGCCGGCGTTTGTCAGCACAATCGTCCGCCAAGTGAGTCGCCGAGATTCTCCGGACGCAAGCCCGGCCGTTCGCCCCCGGGGTGCGGGTCGAGCCTCGCCGGCTCCGCTTTGCGAGCGCCTAAAGCACGATGGGTTTGAGCTGACTTCTCATCGCGCTTTAGCGCCTGGTCTAACTATGATCCTTTCGGGAGGACCGCATCACACTTTTCCGGGTCATGCTCTAGCTGATCAATATCTCCACCGCGCGCGGGAGCCCGATCGCGAGTGGTATCAGGTCCTGCTCGACCAGAAAGCGAAGCTCGTTGCGCGTAAGCCTGTCCGGATCGACGATCGCGTAGTGGATGTCGGCCGAACGCTTGGTGATCTGGCGCGCATAGGTACGCAACAGCTGGTCGTTGAAGCGACAGCCAACGAAAAGGAATCTCCTACCGGTCCGCCTTTCCTTGATGATGTCGGGGACCGGCGACTGGATATCGATCTCAGTGAGAACCTCGACGTAATCAGCCTCCGAAATCAGGAAGTTCTTGGCCGGCAGCGCGCCGCCATGCGGCTTGTACAGCACTGTCGTCCAATTGCCGGCTGCGGCACGATCAACCTCTTTGCCCGCTGAATCGCAAAAGCGATACCAGCGGTCCTCGCCTATGCCGCTGCGCACGCCCCCCTGCACCTCACCCCATCCGTCGCGTTTGCCGAGTGCGGCACGCATGGCGCCATCGTACCAAGCATCGACAATCATCGGCACCGACAGAGCCGCAAGATGATGATGCAGGGGCGTCGGATCGACCGGGAGGGCGAACGCCTGCGCCATCAACGCCGTCACCGTGGAACGATGCCTTCTGCTCTCGATGTACTGGGCCGACGCCCAGGCATTGCCCTTGACCCGGCGCGGCACCGCCACCTTGCTGGCAAAGAACGCCGCCAAGGCTTCGGGCGTCATTGGCACTTGGGGAGCGGACAAGGCGGCGAGGTCAGGTCCAAGATAGGGAACGATGCTGCCATCTCTCAAGCTGTCCGCGACGTCGGTGAGAACCGCCTCGGCATCGGCGGCGTTGACATAATCGATTCGCGGGGACGCCCTCATCGGCTGTCCCCGTCCTCCCCACGCTTCCTGGCGTTGATTGTAATCGGCAGCGGCGTGTCGCTCGCCATCTCGGGCAAGTCCAGTACCCAGCCATTGGCTATTTTGATCCAGCCGCCCCAAAGCGTTTCATACTCGGACTCCACGATCGGCTCTTCGAGATCTTTCTTGGGCACGTAGATCGACAGCCCCGCCTCGGGAGAGCGACGGATCATGATTTTCATGAGGTCAGCCTTCTGAATGATGCCGTATCGCTGGCTGGATTGGCGCACGCGCGCGGCATGGCGCGCAACTGGGCCACGATATCAGATAGTACACTCACGACCTGATCGACATCTTCGACGGTCGTTTCACGCGACAGGGAAAAGCGCACTGCGCCGCGCAGGCTCGTCGCCGGCACCCGCATCGCGCGCAGAACATGGGACGGCTCCATCGAGCCGGAATTGCAGGCGGCCCCGAGCGAGGCTGCAATGCCAGCACGATTGAGATGATGGACGATTGCTTCGCCGTCGAGATGTTCAAAGGCGATGTCGGCCGTGTTCGATAGCCGATTGCCGACATCGCCGAGCACCGTGCAGTCGCCACCATGCAAAATGGCCTGTTCCAGACGATCGCGCAATGCGCCAATGCGAACCCGCTCCGGCTCGAGCCGTTCGGCCGCAAGCTCTGCGGCCTTTCCAAGGCCGACAATGCCGGGGACATTCTCAGTTCCGCCGCGGCGCCGTCGCTCCTGCGATCCGCCCCAGATTAGCGGCTTGAACTTCGTACCCTTTCGCAAATAAAGCGCGCCGATGCCCTTGGGACCGTGCAGTTTGTGCGCGGATAGCGACAGCATGTCGATCGCACTGTCCTTGAGATCGATGCGCACCTTGCCAACGGCCTGCACCGCGTCGCAGTGAAACAGCGCACCTGCCTCACGCGCCAACCCAGCCAGAAATTCTACTGGAAAGATCGTACCGGTCTCGTTATTGGCCCACATCACGGACGCAATCGCCGTGCGCGGTCCAACCGCCCGCCGAAACGCCTCGATATCGATTCGGCCGCACGAATCTACGGGGATCACATGCGTCTTGACGCCCCTTGTCGCCAGTTGCTCGACCAGCGCAAGGATCGCGGAATGTTCGACAGAGGTGGTGACAATCTCGTCGCGCCCATCTTGGGTCGCAAGCGCTGAGAGAATGGCAGTATTGTTGGCCTCGGTTCCACCGGAGGTGAATGCGATTTCGTGCTCATGGGCATTTCCTAACAATTGCTGCAAGCTGCGGCGCGCCTGGTTCACGGCGCTTGCGGCCTCGCTGCCAAGGTCATGGCTGGAGGACGCGTTGCCGAACCGTTCGGCGAAGAACGGCAACATTGCTTGGACGACGGATGGATCGGCTCGCGTCGTCGAATTGTTGTCGAGGTAAATGGGCACGCAGGTCTCGCTCAATGGCGCGCGTTGGGCGCGCCGGCGACCGGAATCAGGCGGATCAGCCCACCGAGCTTTTCGACCAGGCGATCCTGAATGCCTTCGAGTGTCGCGCTGGACAATTTGCAGAACACACAGGCACCTGTTAGTCGGACCATGATCCTGTCGCCATCGATATCGATCAGCTCGCAGTCGCCACCGTCGCGCCGCAGACGGGGACGGATCTCCTCGATCACGCCGCGAATAACCAGCTCCCGCTCGGTTTCGGTGGCCGACGGCTGCTTCAGTTGCTCAGGCTCGATCAGCATGATTCGCTTTCTTTTGTGCCATCATCCAAAGGACTTGCCGCAAGAGCAGCTAGACGTCGCATTCGGGTTATCGAATGTGAAGCCGGGGTTCTCGAGCGCCATCACGAAGTCGATTGTCGTGCCGACCAGATGCTGATGGCTCTTATTGTCGACGAACACCCTGAGCCCGTCGCGCTCGATCACGGTGTCATCGGGCCCTGGCGCACCGGCAAGGCCCATCATGTATTTGAACCCCGCGCAGCCGCCCGCCTCGACCATGATGCGCAGGCCGCTTGCCGGCTGCGTCGATGCGGCAATCGCGTTCTTGACCGCATTCACTGCGCTCTCTGTCAGATTGATCACGAGTCACCCCTGGCTGCCGGGAACGGCTGACTGTGGGCTGGCAAGTCGCATGCCAGCACGCACACGCCTGATAACGCTTGCCTTTCTCAATCGCACGCGTTCGCTTTGAGACCTATGTCAGCTTGCTGACATAGCTCATGCGGCCGTCGCGGCACGCTTACGTACTTTCGCAAGATGTTGCGGCGGACAGACGCCACACATGCGGCGGCAAGCAATTTGCATTGCATGTCGCGCCGGCCAAGGCGTCGGTAATTGAGCTTCGACCAAGGACGATTTTAATGACTGCAATCGAGAACACCGCACTCGGCCGACTTGAGAAGGAGGGGCGGCTGCTCAACGCCGTCCTCAAGGACGAAACCAGCAAGCCGGGCCGATTCGGCTTTCGCGGCGACATCGCCCTGAAATTCCAGGTCCAGGTCGCGGACGAGAAGCGGCCGCCAGACTATTCGATCGAGCAGGTTCTGACGATCGCGCAAGAAGGTGAAAGCACGATTCCGGTGCTGGCCGGCTATCTGCATTCCTTCGAATATCTTGCTGACGTCGCAGAGGTCCTTGACGGCGCGCTAAGCCCAGCTGGCAGATACTTTATGTTCTGCAACAACATCGACCTGTTGGCGAAATATCGAACCAAGCTCGGCAATATTACCTTCCACATCCTACCATGCGATGAATCCACCGTCTGGAAGGAGATGATGGACCTGATCGGGATCAACAAGGATGACATCAAGAAGCTCAATACAGGCGGTAAGCTCGATTACCTGCTCGACGCAGCCAAGGATCTCGATGTGTCGTACGAGCAGATCTCCTACGAAGAAGGATTGAAGAGGATGGAGCCCGTGAAAAACCGTAACGAAAACCGGCCGGTCTGAGTACCCAGTCATCGCGAATTGGTTTCAGTCATCGCGAGAGAGGTTGTCCTCGGCAAGGTGCAGCTCTGACGGGGCAGATGCCGCCCTCGCCGAGCGTCGACGCAATCGGGCGCGAGTTCTCTGCCTCTAGACGGGCCTTCGGTGCAGCGGCCGGTTCCGAGCTCGGAGGTCAAGCCGTGCTTACCGCACATAGGACGGATCACGTATGAATCAGAGCGACGCCGTCATGCGGTCATTCGTTGAGATTGGCCAAGCACCTTCTTGCTTCAGCGCACAAATGGCGATGAACCACGACTGCTGGTTGCCATCCTCGCCGACGACCACGAGATGGACGCCCATGACCCGGCGGGTTGGAATGTCATTGAGGCCGCAAATCGCACAGACAGGATTGGCTGGACCTATTGCGCATTCGTCACAAGCCTTTCATCACTCACCGTTCGGTCAGCCCTGCAAGAATCGCCTCTCCTTTCTGCGCGATCTGGGGCATCGCATGCGCAACCGCTAAAAGGCTGCGATGGAGATCAATCCCGCGAGCATGGACGCTTTATCGTCAAGCGTACTTCCTCGGACTTCCGTCCATATTCCGGTTTTTGCCGACTACTTGCTGGATGAGCTGAATACAGCGGTCGTTCGCGGCATACCTGTCATCCCGCTTTTGCCTTAAGTCTTACGTCCGGCCACCGAATTTCAGTGCGGGGCCGAGGGGGGAGTGCATGTCGTCATCGTCTGAAGAACTCCACAACGCGGCGCTCGCCTATCACCGCCTGCCGCGGCCGGGCAAACTCGAAATTCAGGCGATCAAGCCGCTCGCCAATCAGCGCGACCTGGCGCTGGCCTATTCGCCAGGCGTCGCCGCCGCCTGCACCGAGATCGCCACCAACCCGGCCGAGGCCGCCACTCTGACCGCCCGCGCCAATCTGGTGGCGGTGGTGTCGAACGGCACCGCGGTGCTCGGCCTCGGCAATATCGGCCCGCTGGCCTCGAAGCCGGTGATGGAAGGCAAGGCGGTGCTGTTCAAGAAGTTCGCCGGCATCGACGTGTTCGACATCGAGATCAAGGCCGACACCATCGAGCGCGTGGTCGAAACGGTCGCGGCGCTGGAGCCGACCTTCGGCGGCATCAATCTGGAGGACATCCGCGGCCCGGAGTGCTTCGAGATCGAGGCACAGCTCAAGGAGCGCATGAAGATCCCGGTGTTCCATGACGACCAGCACGGCACCGCGATCATCGTCGCGGCCGCGATCGTCAACGGGCTGCTGCTGAACGGCAAGAAGCTTGCCGATGTGAAGATCGTCTGCTCGGGCGCGGGGGCGGCCGCGATCGCAACTCTCAATTTGCTGGTCTCGATGGGCGCGCAGCGCAAGAACATCTGGGTCTGCGATATCGACGGCGTCGTCTATGAGGGCCGCAACACCACGATGGACCGCTGGAAGGCGGTCTATACGCAGACGACCAACGCGCGTGTGCTGGCGGACGTCATTCCCGGCGCCGACATCTTCATCGGCCTGTCGGCACCGGGCGTGCTCAAGCCCGAGATGGTCAAGCAGATGGCGGACCAGCCGCTGGTGATGGCGCTCGCCAATCCGGTGCCGGAGATCATGCCGGACGAGGCGCACCAGGCGCGGCCCGACGCCATGATCTGCACCGGACGGTCGGACTTCCCGAACCAGGTCAACAATGTCCTGTGCTTCCCGTTCATCTTCCGCGGCGCGCTCGATGTCGGCGCCACCGCGATCAACGAGGCGATGAAGCATGCCGCGGTCGATGCGATCGCGCAGCTCGCGCGCGATCCGCCGTCGGACGCCGTGGCCCATGGCTTCGAGAGCACCGAGACCCAGGGGTTCGGCCCGGGCTCGCTGATCCCGAGCCCGTTCGACCCGCGCCTGATCCTGCGCATCGCGCCGGCGGTGGCCAAGGCCGCGATCGAATCCGGCGTGGCGACCCGGCCGATCAAGAACTTCGATGAGTACTGCGCCGAGCTGCAGCGCTATGCGTTCCGCTCCGGCATCACCATGAAGCCGGTGTTCGCCAAGGCGAAGACCCAGCCGGTGCGCGTGATCTACGCCGAAGGCGAGGACGAGCGCGTGCTGCGCGCCACCCAGGTGGTGCTCGAGGAGAAGCTGGCGCGGCCGATCCTGGTCGGACGTCCGTCGGTGGTGGAGACCCGGATCAAGCGCTTCGGCCTGGCGATCAAGGCCGGCCGCGACTTCGACCTGATCAATCCCGAGGACGATCCGCGTTACCGCTCCTATGTGCAGTCCTATATCGACGTCGCCGGCCGGCGCGGCGTGACGCCCGACGCGGCGCGCACGGTGGTCCGCACCAACAACACGGTCATCGCGGCGCTCGCGGTGTCGCGCGGCGAGGCCGATGCGATGCTGTGCGGGGTCGAGGGCCGCTTCATGAGCCATCTGCGCCATGTCCGTGAAATCATCGGCTTCCTGCCGGGGATCAACGACTACGCGGCGCTGTCGCTGATGATCACGACCAAGGGCGCCTATTTCCTCGCCGACACCCAGGTTCGGCCGAATCCCAGCGCCGAGGAACTCGCCGAGGTGGCGTCACTGGCCGCGGTTCACGCCCAGCGCTTCGCCTTCAAGCCCAAGGTCGCCTTCGTCTCGCACTCCGACTTCGGAAGCTACGACACCGACTCGGCGCGCAAGATGCGCCGCGCCACGCAGCTCCTCAAGGACAGGCATCCGGAGATCGAGGCCGACGGCGAGATGCAGGCCGACACCGCGCTCTCGGAGATCGCGCGCAAGGCCGTGCTGCCGCAGTCGCGGCTGGAGGGCGAGGCCAACATCCTGATCATGCCGACGCTGGACGCCGCCAACATCGCCTATCAGACCATCAAGGTGCTGGGGAATGCCTTGCCGGTCGGCCCGATCCTGATCGGACCGGCGCGGCCGGCTCACATCCTCACCCCCGGCGTGACGGCGCGCGATGTGCTCAACATGACGGCGGTCGCCGCGGTTGAGGCCCAGGAGCGCGCCGGTCGCGCAGCCGACGCTGTTTGGCCAAGGGGCTGTTGTTCGAGTATGATCTCCGCTTCGTGCTTGTTGCGAGACAAAACCGCGGCGCACTCTGCGCTGACACGACCTTCGGGTTCAGATCATGCTCGAGACGAAATGGATTCGACTTGAGCGGAACATCCCCTCCTCCTTTACCATCCGTGGCAGTCATCTGGAATTTGCGAGTGCGGTCGCATTCATGCCGGCGACTGCGGCATAGGCGGGAGCGCTCGCCCCTGGTGAGCGCTCCCGCCTTTCCTCCTCAGGCCAGATTCATCCTCTGCAGAAAATACCAAGAAAGATCATCATCAGATGATGATGCCTCACTATCCGTTTCGCTCAGCTCGGCTTCGCTGCTTGCTTCTGTATCGACATCACCGCTTTCCATCTTTGAAAGATACATCTCAGGTTTGCCTGCCCGCTGCCATTTCCCTTCGGAGTTCTTCGTCCATTTATCGCTCTGGTTAGGGTCAAGCACCCAGCAGTTGTTGCCCAGTGGCTCACCCAAGTCACCCAAGTGGACGAAACCCATCTCTGCCAAACGCGGTTCCATACCGGCAAGGGCAGGACGCGACATGACCAACGCGCGCTCGCCGTCAAGCCGAAGTTGATGTTCCAGCAGGATGTCGCCAGCGTTCTCGACGAGCGGATGCGTGATCCTCAAGTCGACGACAGACGTAATCCCCTTTCGCCCCGGAAACTGCTCGCGAAATTGATCAGCCTTGATACGGAATCCACCTTCTGTCCTGAGAAGCCCGACACTTTTGTCTCCCAGCTGATAGCTGAAATATCGCGTCTCATCTCCGTCCTCGTCAGTGCCACCGTACAGCTTAGCAACCGTTGCTGTGCGAACAGCTTTCTTGGATACAAAATCGGAGTACTCTTGTGGATTCTCAGCGATGCTCTTGATGTCATTGCCATGAAAGGCTTTCACCTCTCTTTTCCAGGAACTCCTTTTGATCTCCACGATCGGGGCGCGAGGATCGAGAGAATATGTTGCAGCCGACGACGAACTACCCGGATGCATGCCTGCAAGCGTATCCGCAAAGCGGCCACTATCTGACGACGGACCGGCTTCGTCAGCTTGGCTAGCGCCGGCGGACTGGCTCGATGAGCCAACAATTCGTCCATACATCAGATTCAACTTTCCTGTCGGCATGGTTTCTTGCACCTGAGCCCGTGCCGATCGAGCTCGCCGACAGGGATAGAAGGCCTAGCTTACAATAACCTGACACGATGCCATCAAGTGTCGCGCACATCGGTGCTACTCAATCGCGGCGACGCGGCGATTGGCGGCTGCTCTTTTGACTGAGCGTAGCGGGCGAGACGGCTCCAGGACAACGATATCCGAACATAAGTGCCAGCGCCGATACAGGCAGGCCTCGACACCAGTTGATTTTGAAATGTAACCGGACGCTCTCAGCATCATACCGAAACGCATCGGCAACGCGCTCGTTCCCCGGCGCGTGCCTCACTCCGGGCTGATCTCAAGTTGCCCTGACCGATCCTTGATGCCACGACACCGACCACATGACGATGCTTCCTCATTGCCAAAGTCGTGATTGAGCCACTGTCGATTTTGCGACCGTGCGCGCCTTAGCCATCAGATGCCTTTGCCGTGGGCTACCGATCGCACAACGACGGTCCACCGGCCATGGCATCACCAGCAATCCGGGCTGTTTAGACTCTGCAGACGGCCCGGGCTCGCCCGAGAGCGCTCATCGGCCAAAGTCGACTCGTGCGATAGGACAAGGGCAACTTGCCTTCAGCGCCGGCTAGAAATGATAGGCGAGCGGATTTGCTTCAACTATTGCGCGACGTCTGGGAGAGCTGGACACAGCGCGCTCAAGCCGCTGCCGCAGCGCCGCAGACGTGCGACTGGCAGTTGGCGGGACAAACCCTGGCGCAGGCGCCGCAGCCGATACAGGCGCCCTGATCGTTCATCACCATGATTTTCTTCTCGATCTCATCGTCATCATCGTCGAGGTCGACAAGTTCGCCTTCCTCGTTGATCCCCTTCAGCGTCATGACGTCACGACCACAGACCTTGAAGCAGCGGCCGCAGCCGATGCATTTCTTGGCGTCGATTGAATTCAGGTAGTCCGGCGTCCAGTTCCGGCCGTCGCGCGTGGTAAGTGACATGATCCGATATCCTTTTAAGCTTTCTCTAGCCGCTTCAGATCCTGGCTCTTGCGCTCGAGTTCGGCGTAGGCATCGTGCGCCTTCCGCGCCACCGCGATGATCGAGGTCCAGTTAACGGGTAACTCCTCCGAAAGGTCGTGCAGATCCATTTTGGCCTGCAGCGCCTTAGCCGACAGCCTCTTCAACTCTGCTTTCAGTGTTTCACGATCGCTCATGAGCCGCCCTCAATAATTCGCCACGTCAGGGAATTTCTGAATCATCCTGATCCCGTCTCCGATATACTTTCCTCCCTCGTCTGCGAGTTTTGCGAAATTGTCGAAGCCGAAGCGGTGGACGTCGCGCAACTGCTTGTTCACCACAATCAGCCGCCCGCCGATCAGCACCATGCGGCCAAAACCTTCATGGTGCATCTTCAGCATCGGCTGGATCATCACACCGGTCGCCTTTTCGATCGAGAGCGCGACCGCATTGAAGAATAGCTCCAACCGCCAGACCGTATCGGGATCGGGATCGCCGACAATTGGCAACTCACGCCGCTTCGCTTTATCCAGAACGTAAGGTTCGAGGAGTTCGAGATCGCTCTTGCTCTCCCACGCTGCGTTGGTCTCCTCAGCGCGCCAAACCTTGAGCAGTTCTTTGACGAACGGAGCGTCGAGCGCGGTTTCGGATTGCACCGTTTCTGCAGCCACAGTCAACTCGTCCTCACTCGTCAAGGTCGAACGTGCGCTTGCGGTCCTTCGCCAAGGCCTTCCGCAGCCAGGGAGGTGGCGTCCCTTTCAGGACGCGCTGGAGCTTTTCGAGCAACCCGAGGATGTTCTCGGGCTTGTTGACCTTGATGGGATGGATCTTGTTGGCCACCACACGCGCGGCGGCAGAGCCGCCGATGGCACCGACATAGAGGATGGCGCAATCCTTGATTGCCTCGATCTTCGGCGCAAGCTTGTCCTCGTTGCCGTCTTCCTTGAGATCGCCGTCGAACTGGATGGCCTTCAAAAACACGTGCCCGCCTGGCGCGACATCGTAAATCACAATGTTTCTGGCCCAGCCAAAATGCGCGTCAACGCGCCTCAGGTCCTGGGTCGCGAATGCCACTCTCATGCCATCGACCTCTCTGTCGCCTCGATGAAGCCATTACGGCGGCCGGACTTTGACGGCAGTGCCGAGATTCGCCAGCGATCCGGCGTTGGCTGATGATTCTCCTCGCGGTCGGCAATCACGAGATTGGCGATATCGAAGATAAGGTCGCGCGTGCCGCGATAGCCGACGGACAATTGATGTCCGGCGCCAATCCGATCGAACATCGGAAAGCCCGCGCGATAAAACGGAATCTTCAGCCGCGCCGCGGCTTGCCGGCCATGCGAATGGGTGATCAGCAAATCGCAGTTCCTGGTCTTGGCCAACGTTTCCAGATCCTCGAGATCGCCAACCAGCACCTCGCTGGTCCTGATCTTCTTTAGCACCGCCGACTGTGTCGTCGTGACGGCTGCCTCCACCTGCGCGCCCATCTCGTGCAGCATGCTGGACAGGTCGAACAACAGGTCCGGCTCGGCACCGATCGCAAGTCTACGGCCGCCGATATGGAAGTGCGCATCCAGCATCGCATCAGCGAGCTGTCCGCGCTGGCGTCGATACTTCGGTGGTATCGGACGACCGCTGATTTCGCTCAGAAACGCGATGAATTCGTCGTTGGGAATCAAGCCGCACAGCCGCTCGAACAGGCGAAATGGCACGCCGGTCTTGGCTTGCATGGCTTCCGCCGCGCGCCGCATCTGCGCACCGATTGCGATGGTCCAGCCGGCCCGGCCCATGTTGGCGACTTCGTCGACCCCAATGCCGCCGATGGTTGTTGGCGTAAACTCGTCAGGGATATGCCCATCTAGCGATCCCGCCAGATCGGGCAGAAAGGATGGCTGTAGCCCGAAATCCTCCAGCATGACCCTGAGTTCATCCAGATCACCCGGCGTGAGGTGGCATCCTGGAAGCACATTTACTTGCGAGGGATTGCGCGGCGCCTTGACCGCACGCGGCTCCACCAGCACCTCGACAATGCGCGTCACGGCCTTCTCCCAGCCATCCTGGAACGCGTCTTTGAAATCGGGCGTCGAGACATAGACCAGAGGCAACTTGGCGACTTGCGGATGTTTGTCTCGGATCAGCTTGATATAGGCGTCAACATCATCACCATTGGTTTCGGTCACTCCGGTCGAGCAAATCCCGATGAGCTTTGGCTTGGTGCGATTATAGATATTGAGGATCGCCTGCTCGAGATTGTCATAGCCGCCGAGAACGGTCGCGACCTCGCTCATGGCGGTGGTCTGCAGCGGTACCGCCTCCTTGAAATGCCGCACAAACAGCGTCAGCCCGAACGACGTGCAGCCTTGGGAGCCGTGCAGCAGTGGCATCGCTCCACGAAGCCCCATGAAGGCGAATGCGCCACCGATCGGCTGGCTCATCTTCAGCGGATTGACCGCGCAGGCCTTCTTCGGCATCGAGACGGTAGCCATGACAGCGTCCTATTCCGCGGCCTGCATTGCGGACGGAGAAGAGGCCAGAAGGTTCTCGATGCGGCGTCTGCAGCAGCCGCCGACCGCATTGGTGTGCTGTCTGACTGCCTCGACGCTGGTCAGGCCACGCGAACGAATGGCATCCTCGATCGTGCCAAGCTCGACTGTATTGCAGAAGCAGATCTTCTTCGCGCGGTGCGACGTCTGCTTGAGCGCCGGATCGGAGACGGAGTCAGGACTCTGGGAATGCGTCTGCAACGCCCTCGCCAACGCGTCCCAGGGCGCCGGTCGACGCAGCTGTTCCCACATCGGGTTTGACAGCGATTTGTCAATCTCTGAAACCAGCTTGACCATTCCAACGTAGCCCAGATAGGCGTGGCAACGCTCCTGATTGATGTCGAGCCATGGCATCGCCGCTTTGAGTGCGACGAACTGGGACTTTCCGCCTGAGAGCATGATGTCCGCTTTCGCATCCTTCAGCATTTTGTACATCTCACGCGGCGGCATGTCCTCGATCATATGGGCATCGTGTCTCAGCAACTCCTTGATGCGCTCCTTGTCTTCACTGGTGGATTTCTTGACGCTGGTTCCGACCAGCTCGAGGCCGGCCTCCTGCAATGCGGCGACGACTGACCAGGATTTGACGCCGCCCGTGATCAACAAGACCTTCTTGCCCTTGAAGCGCGGCTTATACGGCTCAATGGCTGCCCATGCCCGCGCCTCTTCGCGCACGATCACCGCCTCGGTACGCGCAATCAGCTCTTCCGCTGCGCCGCGCTCGACCAAGAGCCGCGCAATCTGCCGCAATGAATCACTGGAATCCTGGATACCGTAGAATGAACCTTCGAAAAACGGGATGCCATAGCGCTGTTCCATCTTCCGCGCGACATTGATCATCGCTTTCGAACAGACCAGCATGGCCGCGCGCGCCCGATGCGACGAGGCGACTTCGCGGTATCTGCCATCACCTGAAATGCAGGAGAGAATGCGGATTCCCAGTTCGTCCAGCAGCGGCTTGACCTGCCAAAGCTCCCCGGACAGATTGTACTCCCCGATCAGATTGATGTCGTACGGCGTCGTGTACTCCGGCTCCTGCGTTCCAATGACATGCTCGAGCAAAGCCTCGCCGGCCAGCTTGTTGCCGAGATTCTTGGAACCGACGAAGCCCGGCGCATTGACGGGGATAATCGGCTTGCCGAATTTTTGCGATGCAGACTTGCAGACCGCATCGATATCATCGCCTATCATGGCGGGAATACAGGTCTGATAGACGAAGATGGCGGGCGGGTCGCATTTGTCGACGATCTCCTTGATCGCCTTGTAGAGTCGCTTCTCGCCTCCAAATACGACGTCGGTTTCCGTCATGTCGGTTGTAAATCCGCTACGCCACAGGCTTGAGCCCGAAGACGCCGCACCCCGGTTGTCCCACGAATTGCCTTCGCACGCGATCGGACCGTGCACCAGGTGAGCTACGTCGGTGAAAGGCTGCAGCGCGATCTTTGCGCCGTCGAAGGCGCAGCCGCCCGCAGCGCTGCCCGGCTGCAGCTGCTTGGTGCAACCCTTCTTGCGCTCGGCATCCGACTTGTTGGCATTCCTGGCACAGCCCGGTTCGTTAAAGATGCCCTGGACCATAGCCGGTAGAGAACTCATCGACATCTTCCCTCTCAACCGAAGCTATCTGCAAGATCAGGTGGTCGTGTCCTTCCATCGCCGACTTTCGCCGGCGATGGCACGCGCATCGATCAACGAATGATGTCGAAGCTGTAGTCGGTCTTGCCGAGGATGCTGGTTTTCTTGTCGATCTCGTCGAAGATCTTGTCGAGGATCTTCACCAGCACGTTCATGCCGCCCTGGTATCCCCAAATCGGAGAGCGGTGATGGTGATGCCGATCAAAAATTGGAAAGCCGATACGAATCAGCGGCGTGCCTGTGTCGCGCTCCAAATACTTCCCGTGGGTGTTTCCGATCAGGAAATCGACAGGTTCAGTAAACAGGAGCGAGCGCATGTGCCAGAGGTCTCGGCCTGGATAGGCGTGGCAATTCTGCCCAAATGGCGAACTCGCAAACAGCGCCTGGATTTTCTCCTCCCAGGGCTTGTTGCCGTTTGTGGACAGCACATGGACCGGCTCGGCGCCAAGCTCGAGCAGGAAGGCAGCCAGCCCATAGCAGAGATCTGGATCACCATAGATCGCGAATTTCTTGCCATGGATGTGCGTGCTGGAATCAGCGACCGCATCGACCAAACGACCGCGCTCGCGCGCCAATTCCTCCGGGATGGTCTTGCCGCTGATGCGCGACAGCGTCATGACCAACTCATCCGTTGCGGAAATGCCCAGCGGGTAATTGAAGGCCATGACTTCCTGGCCGTGGTCGGCGATGAAGGGCAGGGTTTTTTCCGTGCACCACTGCTGCATGGAGATCGTTGCCTTGGCATGAACCGCCTTCGCGGCATCTTCCAATCTGGTGCCCCCGTCATACATCCGGAACTCGCCGTCCGTCGGTGTATCGAACACGTCGGAATTGTCGGCGAGGATGGTGTATTCGATACCCATCAAGTCCAAGATGCGCTTGATCTCGCGTAGGTTTCCGACTGTATAGCCGTCGAAACCACCAATGAGGTTGATTTTATCGTTGGGCCTGCGCTCGAGCTTCGGCGCTGTTCCGGCCTTGCCGTCCCAAAAATGCTCCAGGATGCCTTTGAGCGTATTGTCGTAGCCGGTAACATGGCTACCGACGAAGGCCGGCGTGTGCGCGAATGGCACGTCGAAGTCGGCCGGAACCGAACCCTTTTCCTTTGACGTCTTGATGAAGGCATTGAGATCGTCGCCGATCACCTCGGCCATGCAGGTGGTGGAGACGGCAATCATCTTGGGTTTGTACATATGATAGCTGTTGGCCAGCCCGTCGATCATGTTGTTCAGGCCGCCAAATACGGCAGCGTCTTCCGTCATCGACGAGGAGACGCAGGAGCTTGGCTCCTTGAAGTGTCGCGACAGGTGGCTTCGGTAATAGGCCACACAGCCTTGGGAGCCGTGCACGAAGGGCAGCGTGCCTTCGAACCCAACCGAGGCGAACACCGCGCCGAGCGGCTGGCAGGCCTTCGCCGGGTTGACCGTCAATGCTTCTCGCGCAAAATTCTTCTCGCGATATTCGGCTGTCTTCGTCCATTCCCTGACGCGTTCGACGTCGGCGGGATCGCGCCGGTTCTCGAACATCTTCTTGTTGTCCAGCATCTGCTGGTATTCCGGACCGCGGAACAGGTCGAAGTGATCGAGCACGTGTTCGGCACTCTGCGGCATAAGTAAGACCCTTCTTAGATATCGTGATTGATGTCGCTCAGCTCCCGGCGGAGAGCGGAGATCTGTTCCGTCACTCAGCAGCCATCAGATTGCGGCTCGGAACATCTTTCCAGGGCGCCTTCATCTTCTTCCAGATCGGAGAGTTGACGGCCATGTCCATGTCGCGCGCGAAGATCGCAAACCCGTCATAGCCATGATAAGGCCCCGAGTAGTCCCAGGAATGCATCTGCCTGAACGGCACACCCATCTTCTGGAACACGTATTTTTCCTTGATGCCCGATCCGACGAGATCGGGCTGTATCCTTTCGACAAAGCGCTCGAACTCGTAGCCATTGACGTCGTCGTAGATGAGCGTGCTGTCCTTCACATAGTGCTGGGCGGTGCGCTGATAGTCGTCATTGTGACCGAACTCGTATCCAGTGCCGACGACCTCCATGCCGAGATCCTCATATGCACCGATCACATGACGTGGACGCAGCCCGCCGACGAACAGCATCACGGTCTTGCCTTCCAAGCGCGGGCGATACTTAGCGATCACGGCATCCACCAGCGGCTGGTATTTTTCAATCACCCGCTCGGCACCCTCCTTGATCTTATCGTCGAAGTAGCTCGCGATCTTGCGCAGGGATTCTACAATTTTTGAAGGGCCAAAGAAGTTGTACTCGCACCAGGGAATACCGAACTTCTCTTCCATGTGACGCGAGATGTAGTTCATTGAACGGTAGCAATGCAGAATGTTGAGCTTTGCCTTCGGCGTAGCCTCGAGCTCCGCCAACGACCCGTCGCCCGACCACTGTGCGATCACGCGCAGGCCCATTTCCTCGAGCAGAATTCGAGATGACCAGGCATCGCCGCCGATATTGTAGTCGCCGATGATCGCGACATCGTAAGGCGTCGATTCGAACTTCGGTTCGCCTTTCGATCCGCTCTTGTCGAATATCCAATCACGCACCGCGTCGTTGGCGATGTGGTGGCCAAGCGATTGCGACACGCCGCGGAACCCCTCGCAGCGAACCGGCACAATCGTCTTGCCGCCATATTCCTTGGACTTATTTCTGGAGACCGCTTCGATATCGTCCCCGATCAACCCGATCGGACATTCCGACTGGATGGTCATGCCGTTGTTGAGCGGGAACAGCTCCTCTATCTCATCCATGACTTTGACGAGCTTCTTATCGCCGCCAAACACGATATCCTTTTCCTGGAAGTCGGAAGTGAATTGCAAGGTCACGAACGTATCGACGCCCGTCGTGCCGACGTAATAATTGCGCCGCGAACCCCACGAATACTGGCCACAGCCGACCGGACCGTGGCTGATATGCACCATGTCCTTGATCGGCCCCCAGACGACGCCCTTGGAGCCCGCGTAAGCACAGCCGCGGATCGTCATCACGCCGGGTATGGATTTGATGTTGGATTTGACCCCGCAGTCCGACTTGCCGCTCTCGTGAACGTTAAGGTGCTTCGCGCGCCGTTTCGCGGTCTTCTCCGGATAGACTTTCAGCACCTCGGCGATCAGCTCTTTGTTTCGCGCCCTGATTTCTGCGATGCTCTGGGTCGTGGCGAGACTCATGCTGATGTCCTTCAGATGTTTGCTGTTACGATTCCGGCCTTCGGCCAAAGCTTTTGCAACCAGCGTGCCAGCTCGGTGTAAGCATCACAATTGACGCGTTTGCAGTCAGTTAGCGCTCCTTCTGCGATGGAGGTGGAGGATTGTTGCGAATCCGACATCGCTCCCTGTCTCGAGAGATCCTCGTTTGGTTCCGTTCGAAACACGGCAACAGCAGCCGGGCGACGTCTTAAATTCGCTACAAGCCCGTCGAGGATTGCGGGTACCTGGACGATGCCCGAGTGCCGAGAGGCGTCGGTCCTGTCGACGCCGCCACGACGATCCATCGTCGCTCGGGCCAGTCGTGCATAGCTCATTACCCGGCGCAATTGCACATTTGCACCTGTCCACCTCGCAGGCGTGAACTCAATCGCGTCAGCAGCCCAGCCACTGAAATCGTGGCAGGTCTACCCCCCTTACGAGAAAAGCTTCTGGGCCTTGACAAGCGCACCCGCGAGCACATCAATCTCTTCATGCGTGTTATAAAGACCGAAGGATGCGCGGCACGTTGCAAGCAGGCCAAAGCGCTTGAGCAGCGGCATCGCGCAATGGGCTCCGGCACGCACTGCGACCCCGTCGCGATCGATAAGGGTGGCAAAATCATGCGCATGCGCGGCTTTCATATCAAAGGAGATGATCGCGCCCTTCTCTGCCGCCGTTCCGATGATGCGCAAGGAGTTGATGCTCCGCAGCTTCTCCTGCGCATAAGCGAGGAGTGACCGCTCGTGCCCGCGGATCTGTGCCTTGCCGATCGAATTGATGTAGTCCGTCGCTGCGCCAAGCCCGATCGCCTCGACGATAGGCGGCGTGCCGGCCTCGAACCTATGTGGGGGGTCGCCGTAAGTGACGCCGTCACGGGAGACTTCACGCATCATCTCGCCACCGCCGTTGAAGGGCGGCATCGAGGCGAGATGCGCATATTTTCCGTAAAGCACACCGATGCCGGTGGGACCATACAGTTTGTGACCGGTCATGACGTAGAAATCGCAATCAATGTCGCAGACATCGACATCTAGATGGACGCACCCTTGCGAGCCATCGATCAACACGGGAATGTCACGAGCGCGTGCGATCCTCACCACCTCTTTTACCGGCACGACGGTGCCGAGCACGTTAGACATCTGCGTGACCGCGACCATCTTGGTACGGTCGGTCAGAAGCGCTTCGAATTGGTCGAGGAGAAAGTTACCATCGTCGTCCACTGGCGCCCATTTGATGACCGCGCCGAGGCGCTCTCTCAGAAAATGCCAGGGCACGATGTTGGCATGGTGCTCCATGATCGAGAGGACGATCTCGTCGCCCGGGGTGATATGCTCACGCCCGAAGCTCTGGGCAACCAGATTGATCGCCTCTGTGGCGCTGCGGGTAAAGACAATCTCTTCGGTTCGACGCGCGTTTAAGAACTTTGCCACCTTGGCACGCGCGCCCTCATAGGCCTCTGTTGCGGCGTTGGCGAGATAGTGCAATCCGCGATGGACGTTGGCACATTCGCTGGAGTAGGCCTGCATCATGCGGTCGAGCACTGCCTGCGGCTTTTGCGCAGATGCGGCGTTATCGAGATAAACCAATGGCTTGCCATGGACCATCATGGCCAGCGCGGGAAACTCGCGACGCAGTCGGTCGACGTCATATGCGCCAGAGCTAACCGCTGGATGCATGCTCATCGCCGCGCCTCCAGCCAGCGCTGGATCTGCCCGACCGCATAATTGCGCAGGCTGTCATTATCGATCTCCTCCACGGCTTCGCCCACAAATGCCTCAATCAGCAGCGTCTGCGCATCGAATTCGGACAGACCACGAGCGCGCAGATAAAATAGGAGATTCCGGTCCAGCGTCCCTAGTGTCGCGCCGTGGCCGCAGGTAACGTCATCGGCCATGATTTCGAGTTCTGGCTTGAGATCAGCCTCGGCCTGGTCAGACAGGAGCAGCGCTCTCGCGGTCAGCTTGCCGTCAGTCCTGCGTGCCCCTGGACGAACAATGATACGTCCCCGGAACACCGAGCGAGCGTGATCGTTGACGACGGTGCGGAACTTCTCCTGGCTCCTGCAATGCGGCGCGGCGTGATCGACGACGAGCGTTGCGTCCGCATATTGCTCGTTTTTGATCAAGTTGACGCCGTTGGCAGAGAGCTCTGTTCCTTCGCCCGCCAGCGTAATGAATGCTTGATAGCGACTGAGGGCGCCACTGTCGGTCATATTGAACAAATTGAGTTTCGCGTTGGCACCGACCGCAGTGATCCCGGACGAGATGTTCACGGCATCGGCCGCATCTGCTGCCACGCGAAGGTGCGATAGGACCGCCTCATCACCAAGCAAAGCAATCATCAGATCGTTGGCCTGGTAGCCAGACGCGCCTTCGGCCGTGACAAAGCTTTCCACCAGGGCCACATGCGCGCGGTTTCCAAGGTGCAGATATGAGCGCGTAAAGCTGGATGCCGATGATCCGGTTGCGACGTGAATGATCTGGATCGGACGGTTCAACGCGCTGCCTGCAGCGACGGTCATCACCAGGCCGTCGGTCACCATCGCTGTATTGAGCGAAATAACCGGATCGTCCCTCGTCGACAGCACCAGGCCGGCCATGGCGTCTGCGGCCGCGCTCTCCAGAACTTCGCGCAGCGTCCGTAGCTCGATGCCACTTTCGAGCTCGGCGAGATCAGATAGTCCAGGCGCGAAGGCGCCGTCAACCAGAACCAGCTTGGCCGCCCGCTCGATTGCCGCTTGCTGGACCGCGTCTCTCGCCCGCGCCAATGCAGCCGCATCGGGATGCGCGGCGAGTGGGAGCACATCGCGCATCAGCATGCGCGGATCAGTGTATTTCCGGTTCTCGATGCGGCGGCGTGGCAGGCCCGCACGCTCGTAAATCTCAAATGCCCTCGTGCGGATATCGAGGACAGGGCCCGCACCCGGCAGCCGTGCGCGCGCTGCAGCGAACACGTTCTCCACTGTGCAGCCGGCACCAGTTTCAGCCGGAACCGGACTCATCTGAAAATCCATCGAGGCCTCAAGCCGCGTCCCCGTATCGGGCGTATCCGGAGGCCTCAAGCTCGATCGCGAGGTGCTTATCGCCGCTCTTCTTCACGCGCCCTCTCGCCATCACGTGCACGGTATCCGGCACGACGTGGTTCAGAAGCCGCTGATAGTGGGTGATGATGACGATCGCGCGGTCCGGCGAACGAAGCGCGTTGATTCCGGCGGCCACGACCCGCATCGCGTCGATATCGAGGCCGGAATCTATCTCATCCAATATGCATAGACTCGGCTCGAACAGTGCCATCTGCAAGATCTCGTTGCGCTTCTTCTCTCCGCCGGAGAAGCCGACATTGACGCCGCGCTTCAGCGCGCTCTGCGGGATGCTCAGCGACTTGGCGACCTGGCGAACCCTCTTCAGAAAGGCCGGCGTAGAGAACTCCTCTTGGCCGCGCGCTTTGCGCTGGGCATTGAACGCCGTGCGCAGGAAGTTCATGGTGGCGACCCCAGGAATCTCGAGCGGATATTGGAACGCCAGGAACACGCCCTTCGCCGCACGCTCGTTCGGCTGCATCGCCAGGAGATCTTCGCCCCGAAACAGAATCTGTCCGTCCGTCACCTCGTAACCCGGCTTGCCGGCGATGACGTGGGAGAGCGTCGACTTGCCGGAGCCGTTCGGCCCCATGATCGCGTGCACCTCGCCGGCATTGACCAAAAGGTCGAGCCCTCGAAGTATTTCGCGGTCCTCGACACGAACATGCAGATCTCGGATTTCGAGTAATGGCATACTAGCTCATCCCGCAATACAGCATTCCATAGGGCGAGCTGCATTTGGCATGCTCGCGGCACATGCAACTATCCGACGGCCCCTTCGAGCGAGATCGAGATCAGCTTCTGCGCTTCCACCGCGAACTCCATGGGCAGCTTTTGAAGTACGCCCTTCACGAAGCCGTTGACGACCAGGCCGATGGCTTCTTCCTGCGAGAGTCCGCGCTGGATGCAGTAGAACAGCACGTCCTCGGAGATCTTCGAGGTGGTCGCCTCGTGCTCGAACGTCGTCAACGAATTCTTGGCCTCGATATAGGGCATGGTGTGCGCGCCGCACTTGTCGCCGATCAAAAGCGAGTCGCAGGCGGTATAGTTGCGCGCGCCGGTGGCCTTGCGGTTGGCGCTGACCAGGCCGCGATAGGTGTTCTGCGATTTGCCGGCCGCGATGCCCTTGGAGATGATCCGGCTCGAGGTGTTCTTGCCGAGGTGAAGCATCTTGGTGCCGGAGTCGACCTGCTGGAAGCCGTTCGAGATCGCGATCGAGTAGAACTCGCCGCTCGAATTGTCGCCGCGCAGGATGCAGCTCGGATATTTCCAGGTAATCGCCGATCCGGTCTCGACCTGGGTCCAGGAGATCTTCGAATGCTTGCCGCGGCAGTCGCCACGCTTGGTGACGAAATTGTAGATGCCGCCCTTGCCTTCCGAATTGCCCGGATACCAGTTCTGCACCGTCGAATACTTGATCTCGGCGTCATCGAGCGCGACGAGCTCGACCACGGCGGCATGCAACTGGTTCTCGTCGCGCTGCGGCGCGGTGCAGCCTTCGAGATAGGAGACGTAGGAGCCCTTGTCGGCGATGATCAGCGTACGCTCGAACTGGCCGGTGTTGCGCTCGTTGATGCGGAAATAGGTCGACAGCTCCATCGGGCAGCGCACGCCCGGCGGCACGTAGACGAACGAGCCGTCGGAGAACACCGCCGAGTTGAGCCTCGCGAAGAAGTTGTCGGAGGTCGGCACCACGCTGCCGAGATATTTCTGCACCAGCTCCGGGTGCTCGCGGATCGCCTCCGAGATCGGCATGAAAATCACGCCGGCCTTCTTCAGCTCCGCCTTGAAGGTGGTGGCAACGGAAACCGAATCGAACACGGCATCGACTGCGATCTTGCGGCTGGCCGACGGCTCGCCGCCGGGCGCAGGTTCGACGCCCTCCAGAATCGCGACCTCACGAAGCGGGATGCCGAGCTTCTCGTAGGTCTTGAGAATTTCGGGATCGATCTCCTCGATCGAGGACAGCGCCTTCTTCGGCTTCGGCGCCGCGTAATAGTAGATGTCCTGATAATCGATCTTCGGATAATTGACACGGGCCCAGGTCGGCTCCGTCATAGTCAGCCAGCGGCGAAACGCCTCCAGGCGCCATTCCAGCATCCAGGCCGGCTCGTCCTTTTTCGCGGAGATAAATCGGACGGTGTCTTCCGACAGCCCCTTGGGAGCCTTGTCGGACTCGATCAGCGTCTCAAACCCATATCGATACTGGTCGACGTCGATGCGCCGGACGCGCTCGACCGTCTCTTCTACAGCTACCATTGTTCGCTCCAACCACGTAAGGATGATGCTAGGCTATTCCGGCGAGTGCTGCGGCGCGCGCCTGATCGCAGAGATCACAGCCTTCTCGGGCGCAGCGGGCGCAACCAGGCCATCGACCGGAAAGGTGATAGCCGCCGACAAACCTCTCACATTCGCTGCGCGCTGCGGAGCCACTCATCGACCGCTCCTTTATGCTGGTACGCAGGTGCCGGGCACCGGGCATACAACGGCGCATTGCGGCGCCTCGAAACGCCCCTCGCATTGGGTGCATTTCTTCGGATTGATGACGTACATGTCGTTCTTGAGACTGATTGCGGCGTTGGGACATTCGAACTCGCATGCTCCGCACGCGGTGCACTGAGAGGCGATTATCTTGTAAGCCATCACTCCGAATCCTTGATCAGCCAATATGGACCGCAACTTCCCTTCAAGGATTGTGCCAAACTTCTGGCGTTCATGTATCTCGGTTGAGATGCGTTGCGCGCATGTTGCGGCCTCGACAATGTGTCGCAAGTTCTACAATCGTAACCGTAAACGATTGCTTCGAGGCCATACCTTTTCGGCCCATACAAGCTGGCGCCGATTAACCCGTGCAGGTGAGCTGGGTTCGCCTGCTCCGATACAACGTCTTTGTATCGCGGTTGCGATCACCTGTCTTCAGTCGCGCGTCCCGGATACGCTCAAGCGCCCGGAGTCGCCCCAAACCGCAATGGATAGGTTTTCGATATCGGAAGTGCGGCAGCCGCGGCGCGATTTCGGCTATGGCGGCACGATCGAGGACCGGCGCAATGACAGTTCGTCTGATCCGCGTCTGCACGGTATCAGCAGATTGGCGGCGATGGCAGCGGGCAAACGCGTCCCGGATGGTGCGTAGCCAAGGCCCGCCGCCGATCGCGCGTCTCAGGGCTTGTCTGGGACTACCGCAATTCTCAAAGTCAGTACGATCCACTTGGCCGGATTGCTGCGTCACTTGGGACCGAGCGTGGAACTCCTGAGTCCCTGCTCACCTTGATGCGCGCATGTTTCTCGCTAGCTTTCCAACGATCCAAAGATCGCGCATCTCGCCCGCTGGACCGGCCTGATCTAACAGCGCTGCGAGACGTTGCCCTGATCCGCTCGCTCAGGCGAGGCCCACGGTCTAGTGTCCGGGAGAGCCGCTCCACCCAGTTCCATCAGCCCAAGCCAGGATGAGATCGAAGTCGGTCCTGGAGCGACTGCCGGTTGATGACGAGGTCGTCAAGGTGCATCGGCTCGTGCCTTGGCTGCTCTCCTTGGGCCAATCGTCGAACCAGCGCCCGCGTGCCGTCCACCAAAAAGAGGCCGCAATCATAGCTATTCCGCTGCTGGGCCATGCCGGGTGACGCCAGGCGGGCGCGCAGCCGTCGTGCGAGCTGCTCTGCCGCCTCGTCGTTGTGTCGCCGGACAGAGTCGTAGTGATAGGCAACCGGCTCTCCTCGCGTGCGGCGATCAAGGAGCAGCAGCGACCAATGGTTGCCGCGGCGATTGGGAGCCGTAGCATCGTTCACGGGCAGGAACACGAAGTCGGCGGTATCATTTCCATTCGGATCGTAGACGATGCGCCGGATTGCGCGGTGCATGTCGCTCGCGGTGCCGAATCGCAGTTGATAGTGGGCTATGAGGGGATCCACGAACTGCGTCCGAGCGGCGAGCTCCGGATGGTCCATCTGCAACTCCTGCGCCAGGAGCTCGTAATCCCTTTGAATATGCTCGTCGCCCAGCCATTCGGTGGCGCCGAGCTCTACTCCGCTTCGGCCGTGAGAGGAGGTTGTCGGATCCAAAGCTCCGATCTGAGCATCGGCGGATGTGCGCGGGAACGGCGCATGATGAGCGTCATCACGACGCAGCTCCTGCGGCGTAGGCGCATCCAGATCAATAAATGACTCAAGGCCGGCGTAGGTGTCTGAGCGAGCCCTGACGGGGTGCGCTGGCCCAAAGTGAGCATCGTCGTGCAAGTCGGACGCCGTCGGCGTATTCAGATCAACAAATGGCTCAAGGCCGCCGTAAGTGTCTGAGCGAGCTCTGGCAGAGGGCGCCGGCGCAAAGTGAGCATCGTCGCGCAACTCGGACGGCGTCGGCGCATTCAGATCAACAAATGACTCAAGACCGCCGTAAGTGTCTGAGCGAGCCACGGCAAGATGCACCGGCGCAAAGTGAGCATCGTCGCGCACTTCGGACGGCGTCGGCGCATTCAGATCAACAAATGGCTCAAGACCACCATAGGTGTCTGAACGAGCCCTGGCAAGATGCGCTGGCCCAAAGTGAGCATCGTCGCGCAGTTCGGACGGCGTCGGCGCATTCAGATCAACAAATGACTCAAGACCGCCATAGGTGTCTGAGCGAGGCCTGGCAGAGGGCGCTGACGCAAAGTGAGCATCGTCGCGCAGTTCGGACGGTGTCGGCGCATTCAGATCAACTAATGACTCAAGACCGCCATAGGTGTCTGAGCGAGGCCCGGCAGAGGGCGCTGGCGCAAAGTGAGTATCGTCGCGCAACTCGGACGGCGTCGGCGCATTCAGATCAATAAATGGATCAAGACCGCCGTAGGTCCGTGACGGGGCACTGGCAGTTGATGGTGATGCTGGTTCTTGCATCTGCTCCCCCAACCAAGCCCAAGCTCCCACGCTCGGGGTGGCTGGCGTCGGAGGAAGCTCCTGCGCCGAGCCGGACTGCCGAGCGCCCTGCGAGCTCGGCTGCTCGCGGACTTGCAGCCCCAGCTCTCGGTTCGCCTCGATGAGTTTTAAGTAGTTGCGAAGATACGACAAATCTGGGCCGTGAATTCTGGCTCCAGTCCGTTGGAACGCAAATACATCGTTGTCCAGCTTTAACTGCTCCTCACTAGAGCCGTTAAGTCTCCCAGTTATGGTTCCCCTGCCATTTTTTTTAAGCCATGCACTCAGCGCACGAAGACGTCTAGCCCGTTGCTGCGCAGCCTGCCTCAGCTTCGTAGTCGGGGTTCTAAGATCGTTCAAGCTTTGGCAGAGCGCGGCCTCGATGAGCGGGGCGTCTTCGGGATGAGGGATCAGTTGACGGGGCCGACCAAGGACACGGGGTTCGACGGCTTCGGCCTCTTCGCCCCCACGCAAGAGCCGCCGGAGAACATTCAAAGTCGATTTAATGCTGTTCCGAGAGTCTCGCCCCAGGCTCTTGTATACCGAAATCTCTTCGTCCAGTGATGAACCGCCTCGCAACCGGGAAGCTAAAGGTCCCTTATTAATCGCGTGGAGAAATCGAATGAACACCCCAAGTCCGGAAACGCTGTTACCGATCGCCCCTGGTGTGAGCTTGCGCCGCTCGGCGTCTAAACGAAACTTCGCCAAGAGCTCCGCGTCTTCGGCTGGCATTTGCTCGGCGATCGGCTGGTCCGGCGCCCGCAGGCTTTCGGACGCAAACGTGTTGGGCGTGCTCGGAACGATGGCATCATCATGCAAGTGGTACGACCTGGACGGAAGCTGAGCTGGGACAGGCAAGGAGGGCGGAGTTTCCGAGCTCGGCCACTTGCTCCAATCAAGTTCGAGTGGCATCTGCAGTGCCCCGGTTGAGGTAGACCTGGCGGGTTCCTGCGATCCGACTTGTTCCGACTCCCGGGGCCGCGCCAGCGGGACTAAGGCGGACCATGATGGGCCGCCTTCCAGCACTACCGGAAGCTTATTCTGAGCGTGCCCTTTCGAGAAGACCAATGGCCTCACGGCGTCACCCAATGGGTTGTGCTGCCAAGCCATGTCTCCGACATGCCTCGCGACTGGATGTGCCGGCGGGGCGTATTCGTGCGCACGCCATGGCATCCGAGCCTGCCTCTGCGATGGTGACGCCTCCAGTTGGTGGGATGGCGGCCGCATCACCTGCTGCTCAACAGCGGCGCCCTGCGGACCGCTTAGCGTCTTCTTTCTCTTCGCTGATCTCAAGTTCCCGACATCAGGCTCATCGCTCATGAGAACCTGCTCGCCAGGCACGACGGTGCTCGTGTGACGTTCATCCGTCGGCTCGTGATCATGGTGGCGCCCGTTCGAGGGAAGAAGGGATTCTGCAGGGTCCAATGCCAGGCCATGTCGCGGCGGCTGAAGACAGGACAATGCACCGGCTTGGTCGACCGTCCCAAAAAATAAATCCTGATCGTCCCCCTCAGACAGTGCCGCTGGCCAGCTGAACGCTGGCTGCGACCCGCCCTGCTTAGTCGCGGCCTCACTCCCCCCTGCCCGGTCAGTGATTGACGCGACTCCGCCTGCCGACTGGGAGGCCCGGAGACGATCTAGTGCGGTAAGAACGAGCCGCCTTCGACTTTTGTCGAATATCTCAGCGTCGCTGTCCAGCGACTTGTCGTGAAGACGAGCAGCTATTCCCGGCTTCTTGTTTGCAAAGAGCCACCGGCCGAACCTGCGAAGAGGACGAACATAATTCGCCGTAGCGGTGATCTTCTTGTACCCTGCCTCAACGAGTGCGCCTTGAAGGCCGGAAACCAAGAGCGCGTCTTCGGAATAAAGAGGAGCAACGTTGGGTTTTCTCGCTCCCTCACGGAGATGATCAAGTGCCGCGCCGATACTTCTGTGACCACCGGCGTCCTTGTAGCGCTTGATCTCTTCATTTAGTGATTCGTCTTCATTCCATGTCTCGTCGAGAAGCCGAGCAGCAATGCCCGGCAGGTTGTTTGCACGCAGGTGGTGGCTGAAATCCGTGAGAAGAGTTGCATAGGTTTGGGCGGTACTCGAAGTTCCGGCCGACGCTGCTCGTTGTTTGTACTCTTTGATGAGAGTCCTGTCCTCGGGATAGGGAGTCAGGTCAGGGCGTGCCGCGATCGGCGCGACTCCTCCCGTCGACTGAGAGGTCCGCAGATGAGCTAGTGCCCAACGGACGTTCACCGTGCCACGTCTTGCTATGAACTCCTCGACATCTTCGTCCATGGACTCGTCATGAAGCCGATCAGCAATGCTAGGCTTGTCGTTCGCAAATAGCCAGCGGCCCAAACCGAGCAGAAACCCGATGTTGCTCGTAGCGGTGCTCTCGGCAGCGCCACCCCTGAGGAGCGCCTCCTTAAGCCCGGAAATAAGGAACGCATCTTTGGCATAAAGCGGCTCCTCGCTGCGACCTACCACCACCCCATTGGACTGACCGGTCTGCAGCGCTGAGGCGCCCAGCATCGCCCCGTCCTCTTCGGCATGCAGTGCTGGGATGTCTTCGTGCCCACTGGCCACCATCATGGCCTGCGCGTCCAATGATGATGCACTAACCTCATGGGCCCAGGACTGCGTTCGCAGGCGACTCCGCAAATTGCCGATTTCATTCGGCTGCCGCTCAATGGCAGCGCCTCGCTTCGCTCTCGAATTGCCTGATTCATGCTCATCGTCGAGGATCTCCTCGTCTGACAGGAAGTTGTTCCTGCCTGACGCACCCATCAGCCGGTCCGCAGCGCTGTGGTGGTTGTGCTGCCAATTCACCTGATGAAAGCTCGCTTGTGCATCAGGTGGCTGACGGCGCTCGGTTGGCTCCAGAGATAACGAAGGGCGGGGTTCGTCCATGATCCCCCAAAGCTGGTCCTGATCGTGACCTTCTGCAAGGAGAACCTCTGGCCAGCCGACAGCTCCATGCGAAGCGCTGTGCTGGACTGTGCCATCCACGATACGGTCCAGCTCCATGAGCGGCGCAGCATTCAGCGTCGTTCCACTGCCTTCGCCGTGCGGAGCCGGCGTATATGGGCGCCCACTTGCCCGCGTGACGGGCCGCGCCTCAGATCGCGATGCATCCGCTTGATGGGCGCGGACCTGCGTGAGCACGCGAGTGGACGGGACAGCGACTTCGCTCAGCTGCCGCTGAAAGGCGGGTCCCTCTGCCGACGAGTCGGCCGGAGCGACATCTTGCGTGTCCACGCTATCCGTCTGTTGACGCCCCCGATTCATTGAGACGAAGTTCATCTGTACCCACTTTCGAAGATGAAGCGCCGGAAAGCGCTGATCGTATGCGCCTGGATTAGAGCGAGACGTCGCCGGCATTTGAGGGTTCAGCTCAGAGTGCGTTCCTGACGTCGGACCCAGCAAACCGTGATTACGGTCCCAACTTGCCGCACCAAGCACCCCGAGAATGGAGCGCTCCGATGTTTCTCATTTACGATCCACTTCCGCCGGCTGGACAGACTTACACTTCTCCCTAGGAGGGATAGCTGTCGAGAACCTGACGGGCAGAATGCTGCGCGGCAATCCTGATTGCAGCGCAGGACACGTGACCCGAACTTCCCGCTCTCGTACGTGAAGGACCTGTTTGAGAGGATTCCGCAGTACGTAGAGAGAGGCAAGACGGGGCTTGAAACGCAAACAACGCTCCGCGGCCATTGAGTGCCGCGCCGCAGACTTGTTTTTGCGATGTGGCGATGCATTGCTTCGCGAGCGACGGCCTCGTCAGCTTCTCGAAAGCTCATCCATAGTAAGGACCAGCTCTATTGATTATTTGGATGTGAGACTAGCGTGGACCCGTACAATTCTGATCCATTTGATGTACCGGCTTGGTCGCAGGTGCAGCACGCCGTCTCGGAGGAGCCACGGGCGGGCCAGGCCGGGCAAGAGGGCTTTGAGCAGCACTTGGCCGAGGCAAGCCAAGCCGATACCACTCCCATCGCCAGTGGGGGCTCCGACCGTGACCGCTATCCCCATCTGTCTACAGAAGACTGGAACCTTATCGATAGCGCGGTTAGGCAATATGCGGCTCAGAAAAACCCACAACCGAACACGGTTAGGCTTTATACTCAGGCGCTTCGGCGATTGGGAAATGAT
Source organism: Bradyrhizobium sp. ISRA464 (assembly GCF_029910095.1). Taxonomy (NCBI): domain Bacteria; kingdom Pseudomonadati; phylum Pseudomonadota; class Alphaproteobacteria; order Hyphomicrobiales; family Nitrobacteraceae; genus Bradyrhizobium; species Bradyrhizobium sp. ISRA464. The sequence goes on from NZ_CP094526.1 coordinate 6,876,306, forward strand.
CTGCGCGCTCGCGGCCGAACAACTGATCTAGGGGACCACCAGTCCCTGGTCGATCACGTCAACACCTACTTTTCGAAAAACGAAGCCATGAAGGTAGGGGTGAGCGTCCTTCGTGCATATCATGGCCATCCCGCTCCCGTCGCGCGTCGGTACCCTGACCGCGACCATTATCCCCATCTGTCTACAGAAGACCGGGTCCTTATCGATAGGGCGATTGCTCGATATGCGGCTCAGAAGAACCCACAACCGAACACGGTTAGGCTTTATACTCAGGCACTTCGTCGATTAGGGAATGATCTGCGCGCTCGTGGCCAAATGATTGATCTAGGGGATCACCAGTCCCTGGTCGATCACGTCAACACTCACTTCTCGAAAGACGTAGGCATGAAGACAGGGTTAGGCATCCTTCGTGCGTATCATGATTCCGGCCATTTAGTTTCCCGCGAGCGGCCGCGCACGATCCCCCCAGCGGTAGACGCATCTAGCGACCAGCAGTCCCCGCACGAGCCGATGGGTGCACCTTTCAGGACAAACCTCCTGCCAGGCGAGGAGGTCATCATCAGCCATGAGCATGATACAGCTGAGTTGAGGCCAGCGAAGAGGCCGAGGACCTCAAACGATTCGCAAAGCGTTGCCATTGAGCGACAGGTAGGCGAGATCGCCAATTCAGATCGCGGTGCTGGAGCAATGACGGCGGCCTCGGCGCGGCAGCTGGCTCAACCAACGGGGATCGTTATACGGGAACAGTGGGACAAGCGGCCTCTTTATTCCGAGGATCTTCCCGTCATCCTGAGGCTCGAGGAGGCCCTCATCAAGGCCGGAATGACCGCCCCCGCGGCGAAGAGCTGTGTAACCTCTCTTCTTGGCTTTAGCCGTTGGCTCTTCGCAAAAAACAAACCGAGCATTATTGCGCGGCTCGACAGTAAGTCGCTGAGCGATGGCGCTGACGTACAGGAGTTTAGCGGAAAGAGTAATAACGCGAGACTCCTTAAGGCATTGGAGCATCTTCGGACGTTTCGATCGACGGGCGGGGTGGCGCCCGTCGTACGCCCAGGCCGTTCTCGCGCCAAGCTCAATCTTCACGCCCTGAATGTGGCCGCTGAGAACGCGGTCCCGATGGAACCGAGGCGCGTCGACGACGCCGCCACCGCCGCGCACAGTGCATCGCGCGAAGCTGGCGGTCGGCCAGTGGAATCTCAGGAACCACGAGATGATCAGCCGGCCCCGTCGGCCATCACCCACGGGCACGTCGCGTTCGATCCAGAGCAGACTTCTCAGGGAGAGCATCGGCGAGTGCTGAACCATCTCGATGATCAACCCACGCCGTCAGCAGTCTCCGTCCGACCAGACGAGCTTCCGCGACTGGTAGCGGACTTGCATGACGAGCTTCACGGACAATGGGATAATCCCGCTGCCCAGCCGTTCCTCGTCGATCCAGAGGAGCTTGCTTTCAATCCAGAGCAGCTCCCTGCGGGAGAACTTCGGCGACTACTCGATAATGAATCCGCGCAAGCAGATGAGCTCCAGGATCCACGGGATGATCAACCCGCACCGTCGGCTGTCATCCAGGGGCACGTCGCGTTCAATCCGGAGCAGATTTCGCAAGGGGAGCTTCAGCGAGTGCTGGATCATCTGGATGATCACTCCATTCCGTCGTCAGTGTCCGTCCCATCAGATGAGCTTCTACGACTGGAAAAGGACTTGTATGACGAGCTTCACGGACGACGCGACAATCCCCCTGCCCAGCCGTTCTTCGTCGATCCAGAAGAGCTTACTTTCAATCCAGAGCAGTTCCCTCAAGGAGAGCTTCTGCGATTGCTTGACGATGAACCTGCGCAGTTGGAAGTGGATCGTCTACCTCGCCAGTCGCCAATCGACGAATGAGTCCAACGAACCATTCGCAGTGGATGCTCCGCGGATTTGCCGGCGCAAAGCATCAGTCAGTCGAGCCCGCCATCGCAGTATCAAGACTTTGCTGGGCTCCGGACGGCCCGATCACCGGGGCGCCTTCAGCGCATGGACAATGGCATCAATGCTTGCCGCGGCGGAACCGCCACCGACCCGAATCGTGATGCCGTCGACCTCAATCTCGAGACCCGAAATCCGGCTTGACCGTGCACTGCTGCGCCTTGCGATCTTGGCCTACGGCTGGCGCCGGCTCGTCTAGCACGGTCGGCAAAAGCCGCGGCCCGTCAATCTGCGCTGTCCGCCGTTGGCAGGCCCCGCGTCGCCAGGTGAACGCTTGTTGCGGTTCAACCCGTGTCGCCAGGCAACGTCGCAAACGTCGCGCGCCCAGTACCGGCATCTCCTCGACCGGCAGGGTCTGGTCATCCCTCGAGAACCATGGCCTCGTCCTGTCTCCGCGACCACATCCAAGCGGCCCGTCGCCACGTCCGACTTGAGGACATGGTCAAACATGGCCACGAGCCGATTCTTTCAAGAAACTGCGAACCCCGCCAATCTCTCGCGCCACAAGGTGCGACCAAGACGACGGCTAAAAAAAGGCCACTCCAAAGGAGTGGCCCAAGTCAGGGAGGAAACGCCCGCCATGGGGCCTCTGGGATCAGGCAGCAGCCTGTTCGATCGGTGAGAATGGCAAGCCGAGACTTTCGGCTACAGCCTTGTAGGTAAGCCGACCCCGATAAACATTGAGGCCTGCGCGAAGATGCGGATTTTCGAGCACGGCTGCGAAACCGTTGTTGGCGAGGGCCAACCCAAATGGCAGCGTCGCGTTATTCAGCGCCTGGCTCGAGGTCAGTGGAACGGCTCCAGGCATATTGGCCACACAATAGTGAATGACGCCATTGACCTCGTAAGTTGGATCGGCGTGGGTGGTTGGGTGTGACGTCTCAAAGCAGCCGCCCTGATCGATAGCGACATCGACGATCACCGCGCCTTTGCGCATCGAACCCAACATGCTGCGGCTGACCAGTTTCGGCGCGCTGGCCCCGGGAATGAGCACCGCGCCGACGACCACATCCGCCGCCAATACCTCTTCTTCGACGCTGTCGATCGTCGAGAACCTCGTCCGAACGCGTCCCCCGAAGAGCTCATCCAGCTCGCGCAGCCGGGGGATTGAACGGTCAATAATGGTGACTTCGGCACCTAAACCAACCGCCATGCGAGCCGCATGGGTCCCAACAACGCCACCCCCAATCACCACGATCCGGGCCGGCGGAACGCCCGGCACACCACCAATCAACAGCCCGCGTCCGCCTGCATATCGCCTCAGGGCGCTGCCAGCCGCTTCAATCGCGAGGCGGCCGGCGACTTCGCTCATCGGCGCGAGCAACGGCAAGCCGCCATGCGTATCAGTCACGGTCTCATAAGCGATAGCGGTGCACCCAGACTTTAGAAGACCATTGGCCTGCTCTGGATCTGGCGCCAGATGCAGGTACGTGAAGAGGATCTGGTTCTCTCGCAGTTGCGTCCACTCGGACGGCTGAGGTTCCTTGACCTTTACGATCATCTCGCTCGACGCGAATACCTCACGCGCGGAATCCAAAATCGTGGCGCCAGCCTTGCGATAATTGTCATCTGTAGCACCAATACCAGCACCGGCATCGCGCTCGACCGCCACACTGTGGCCGGCGGCCACATATTCGCGGACAGCGCCGGGGGTCAATCCCACACGATATTCGTGGGCCTTGATTTCCTTGGGGACCCCGATCTTCATTTGCAATCTCCTCGCTTGGACGGCTTTTCTAATCGGAACAGCACCGCGATATTGTGAGGCAGCCGCGCAAATGGCGCAGGATTTCAGCGATTTTTGTCCAGATGCGCAGGATTCAACGAATGGACGCCGACCAAATCGAATCTGATAGCTTTTGCGAAGCTTCGGACCAGCGCGGTCGCGCGCCTTTTCGCACAGAAGCGGCGCTTCGTTTCGATGATTCCGAAGGTGCGTCCTCGCGCACTGGCAAGTGCCAATGAACGGGTCGCATCCCATAACCGCCCCCGATGCCGCATCAAATTGGGTCTCAGCAGAAGCTGAACGTCTTGAGCAGGCGACAGCGATCTTAGAGCGTGCCAGCACGTCACCTCCTGGACATGGAGACGGTTTGATACTCCAAAGCCAGGCGAGGGCCAGACGGGTTGAGCGCTTTGCATCTCGCTGCGTGATGAGGAGCCGGCGGGGCTCGTTCTCGACGGTGCGACATGGGTGGACCACGACTATGGACTTGCGCGGGACGCCGAAAACATTCGCTGGGAGCACGTGTCCGGGGAGCGGTTGCTGACGAGCGGCTGCCCTTGCCACCAAATGCGTACGACGACTGCTCAGCATATGCGAGGCAATTGTTCGCCGGAGAGCCAATCGATGATTCGTCCGCCGCCAAAGCTGGTCGACAGCTGCACGAACCGATGATCGTCAGCTATGGCCTCGCCAATATCAGCTGCATCGCAACCAAGCGGATGCGCCTTCATCGCGGCAAGCACGGAACGGGCGACGTCGGGCGCCACGATGGCAACGAGTTTGCCTTCGTTGGCGACATGGAGCGGATCAAGTCCAAGGAGCTCGCACGCGGCCGCAACCGCTGGCTTCAGCGGAATGGCCTCCTCTTGCAGACGGAATCCAAGCCTCGATTGATGAGCAATTTCGTTGAGCGCTGCGGCCAGGCCACCGCGCGTCGGATCGCGCATGACCCGGATACCATTGCCGCCGGCAGCAACCATGACGGCCACGAGGCCATGCAATGCCACGGAATCCGAGACGATCTCAGTCTGAAAAGCGAGGTTCTGGCGTCTCGACATGATCGCCACACCATGCTCGCCGAGACAGCCCGAGACCAGCACACGGTCGCCCACCCTTGCCTTTTCGGCGGAGAGATCAAGTCCATCGGAGAGACGACCGAGCCCGGTCGTGGTGATGAACAGGCCATCCGCTTTGCCGCGTTCGACGACTTTGGTGTCGCCCGTGATGATGGAAACGCCGGCGCCGCGCGCCGCCTCACCCATCGAATCTGCAATCATCTTTAGGTCAGAGAGGCGGAACCCCTCCTCGATGATGAAACTTGCCGACAGATAGAGCGGACGCGCGCCGGCCATCGCGACGTCATTGATGGTGCCGTGCACCGCAAGAGAGCCGATATTGCCCCCCGGAAAGAACAGCGGTGAAACCACATAGCCGTCGGTCGTCATGACCATCCGGCCGGTGCTGACATCAAAGGCCGACTGATCGTTGCAGCGGTCGAGCCATTCATTGCCGAAGGCCTCGTGAAACAGGCTAGAGATCAGCTGCCCCATGGCGCGTCCTCCCGAGCCATGGGAAAGGTTGACGCATCCATTCTTGATATCAAGCTTGCGGTGATAGGTGTTCATTCTCGTGATACGCGCTTTGGTTGATAGTCGCGAAGACGACCGTATGTCCAATATGCCGCGCAGGCGCCTTCGGACGAAACCATGCACGCCCCGATCGGGGTTTCGGGCGTGCAGGCGGTTCCGAATAGCTTGCAGTCAACCGGCCTCTTCATGCCGCGCAGAATAGCGCAGCACTCGCATACCGGATTGTCGGCGACGTGCAGTTCGTGCATCGAGAACCGCACTTCGGCATCGAATTGGGCGTAAGCCTGCTTCAGCTTCAGCCCACTATTGGGTACGAGCCCGAGGCCGCGCCATTCGAACGGGTCTCGAAGTTCGAAAATATCGAGCACTTCTTCCTTGGCCCGCCGGTTGCCTTCGCGCTTCACCGCGCGGCTGTATTGGTTCTCGACCTCATGACGGCCTTGGTTCACCTGCCGGACCAGCATCAGGATCGCCTGCATCACGTCGAGCGGTTCAAATCCCGCGATCACGATTGGCTTGCCGAACTCTTCCGCCAGGGATTCGTAGGGCTCCGTACCGATGATGGTGCTGACATGTGCGGGCCCGACGAAGCCGTGAATTTCGACCCGACCGATATCGTGGGCGTTGCGGTTCTTCAGAATGCTGTGCATCGCCGAAGGCGTAAGCACGTGATTGCAGAACACGCTGAGATTCTTCAATCGCTTCTTCCTGGCAAGCCGAACCATCACCGCCGTCGCCGGTGTCGTGGTCTCAAATCCGATGGCAAAGAAGACCACCTCGCGTTTCGGCATCTGTTCGGCAATCCGGATTGCATCAAGGGTCGAGTAGACCATCCGAATGTCAGCGCCGAGCGCCTTGGCCCGTAACAAGGACTGTCCTTGCGAGCCAGGGGCACGCATCAGGTCTCCGTAAACACACACAGTGACCTCTGTCCGGTCCGCAAGCCTAATCGCCATGTCGATCCGGCTGGCGGGGAGAACACAGACGGGACACCCCGGTCCGTGGATCAACCGGATATTTGCCGGCAGCAGATCCTCGAGGCCATAGCGGGAGATCGCATGCGTATGTCCGCCGCAGAACTCCATGAAGCGGTAGGCCGGTCGTAAATCGGCTTCGGCGCCAATCGCACCGGCGAGCCCCTGCGCGATCGTCTTATTGCGAAATTCAACGACATATTTCATGGCCGCAATTCCCGGCCCTCAGAACCCACGTCCTGCAGCAGCTCCAGCGTGCGCTTGGCTTCGGCCGCGTCTATTCTGGCCAGGGCGTAACCGACATGGACGAGGACGTAGTCTCCAACACCCGGATCGGCGATGAGTGCGGTTGATATTTCCATGCTGACACCATCGACGGAGACGATGGCCATGTCGTCTGGAAGAATTTGCGCGATCTCCGCAGGTACCGAGAGACACATTTCAGACTATTCCTCCCACGGCTGACGACCGTTCGGCAATCTGCAGAGCAGCGATCCAGGCCTGCCCGAGGCTCAGGCCTCCGTCATTGGGCGGAACCTGCTGAGCGACCAGCGGAGTGAGGCCAGCCGCAACGCAACGGTACTCGATTTCGTTCGCAAGCACCGCATTCATGAAACAGCCACCGCTCAGCACGACGGTGGCGATGCCGGTCGTCCGCGCAGCTCGCACGACCCAGTCAACGCAGGCGGCAGCAAACGTGCCATGAAACAAGCCAGCTCCTTCCTCGGCGTCAATGTCGTCTGCAATCAGGCGCGCAAACAGCGGGCGAAGCGACAGCACGCCGTCATCGATCATCCAGCCACCCTCTAGCACCGCCGGCCGCTGCACATGTGCCTCGAGCTTCATCGCAGCTTCGCCCTCGTAGCTCTGCAACGGCACGACGCCCAAAAGCGCTGCTGCGGCATCGAACAGCCGCCCGGCGCTGGTCGTGGTGACGCCGCCGGGTCGTTCGAGCAATGATTGCAGACGCTCGGCCTGTGGCTGTGCCGCAAACCGACGTTTGATTTCGCGTCCCCGCCCCAATGAATGACATATAGCGCTCGCCATGCGCCAGGGCTCGCGGACCGCACGATCTCCGCCGGGCATTTGCAGGGGCGCAAGGTGTCCAATGCGTCGAAATTTCGCGCCTTCGCACAGCAATAGCTCGCCACCCCAATTGCTACCGTCAGAGCCATAACCGTGGCCATCGAGCAGCAGGGCGAGCGCGGGCTCCGTAAGGCCATGCTCTGCAATGACAGCAGCGGCATGCGCGTGATGATGCTGGACGGCGACCAGCGCGCAGCCGCTTGCTTCGGCAAAGCGGGTCGACGCCATGTCGGGATGCAAATCATGGGCAATGACAACGGGCCTGACGTCAAGGGTCGTTGTGAGGTGCCGGATCGTCTCTTCGAAAGAACGGATGCCTTCGCTCGTGTCGAGATCGCCGAGATGCTGGGAAACGAATGCTTCGTCGCCTCGCGTAATGGTGACTGTCGACTTTAGCGCACCGCCGACGGCAAGAATGGGCGGCACCGACCTCGCCAGGCGGATTGAGTCCGGAACGTAGCCGCGGGCGCGACGAATGAATTGGCGTCGTCCTGCCACCACCCGGACGACCGAATCATCGGCGCGCGTCAGGATATCGCGATCGTGGGTCACGATGAAATCTGCGATGCCCACAAGGCGCTGCAACGCCTCGGAATTATCAATCAGAAGCGGTTCGCCGCCAAGATTGGCACTGGTGCTGACGATGACTGAAGATTTTTCCCCATGAACTGCTGAACGAAGCGCATGGAAGATCAGGTGATGCAATGGAGCCACCGGGAGCATGACGCCAATACGCGACAGCCCCGGAGCTATTGCGGGCGCAAGACTGTTACGCGACGGCAGGAGAACGACCGGGCGGGACACGGATTCGAGCAGCGCAAGTTCGGCCGCATTCGCGTCGGCAATCTCACCGACCTGTCCCGCGGAACCGACCATGACCGCGAACGGCTTCTGGTCACGCCGCTTCCTCCTGCGCAAAAGCTGCACGACCTCATGGTTGCGTGCGTCGCAGATCAGCTGATACCCTCCGATTCCCTTGATCGCCACGACTTGGCCGCCGGCGATGGCCGCTGCAATGGTGTCGACCCCGTGGCTGAGCTGAGGACCGCATCTCGGACACGCGATCCCCTCCGCATAAAATCTACGGCTTGCCGGATCGGCATATTCGGCCGCGCAGCTGTCGCACAGCGCAAAGGACTTCATCGTGGTGTTGCGGCGATCGTACGGCAGCCGTTCAGTGATGGTGTAGCGCGGGCCACAGTGCGAGCAATTGATGAAGGGATAGAGGTAATGACGGCTGGCCGGGTTGAACAATTCATCAAGACATTGCCGACAGGTCGCAGCGTCAGCCACGATCCGCGTCGCAGGTTTGCCCAGCTCGCTGCTGCGGATCGAAAAGTCTTTCGTCGCAAGGGCGCCGATCCCTTCAATAGCGATGTGATCGATGCGCGCCAATGAAGGCCTCTCAAGCGGCAATGCGGCGACAAATTCCGATGTACGATCCCCTTCGATCTCGACGATGACGCCCTTGGAATCGTTGGCAACAAATCCTGACAATCCGAAACGGATGGCGAGACGATAGACGTACGGACGAAAGCCAACTCCCTGCACGGCGCCGCTAATGCGCACGCGCAGCCGCGTTCGGTGCCCGATCGCGTTGCCATTCGCGCTCATCGTGCCGTGCCCTCGGCCAGATCGCGCCCATGCGCGGCCTGCCGCCGGATCCAGGCGCAGAGGTCGGCAACACCTTCGCCGCTACGTGCCGAAACACTCATCACTTCGATCTTTGGATTGATCCGTCTCACATATTCGGTGGCCTGTTGCCGGTCAAAATCGACCATCGGCTCCAGATCGACCTTGTTGATCACCATCAGCGACGATGCGGCAAACATATCGGGATACTTGAGCGGCTTGTCTTCACCCTCCGGTGTCGAGAAGATCACGATCTTGCAGGCTTCGCCGAGATCGAACGCCGCAGGACAAACCAGGTTGCCGACATTCTCGATGAAGAGAATACCATGCTTGAGCGGCGGCAAGCGGCGATATGCGCGGCGGACCATCTCAGCATCGAGATGACAACCCTTGCCGGTATTGATTTGAATCGCGGGCACGCCGGTCGCGCGAATGCGTTCGGCGTCGTTCGACGTCTGCTGGTCGCCCTCGATCACGCCAACCAGATGCGTCCGCTTGAGCTCCGCGAGCGCGCGGACGAGCAGTGAGGTTTTACCTGCACCAGGGCTGGAGACGAGATTGAATACGAGTAGACCATCGGTCAGGAAGCGCGCGCGGTTCTCGGCCGCAATCCTATCGTTCTTGGCCAGAATATCGCGTTCGATCTGAATGACTCGCTCGCCGCTTGTGCGCGCGAGAGTCAAATCTGCTGCTTCAGGACTGCAATCTGCTCGCCGCTGCCCGCCATGAGCCTGCCGAGCACCATGATCATGTCGGCAAACGTGGCTGTCTCGAGAACGACGGCGATGACAACGATGCTCGTCTTGGCTGCCATGCACATGGTCGCGCTCCACGTCATAATGACTATGCGCATGATGATGGTGATCCGCCGTGGCTCGGGGGTATCGGCCGGATTCTGTGGTCGGCGCTCTTTCGCCGCAACCGCATTCGATACACATCAGTCGATCTCCAACTCCCTCAGGCGCATCTGTTCGCCCGCTGTCACCTGCAGTTGATAGCTGCCGCAGCAAGGGCACGGTGCGCCGCGCTGCGCGATCTCGACGCTCGTCGAACACGCCATGCACCAGGCAAGCCCGGGTGACTCGACGATCTCGAGAACCGCGCCGTCGGCGACCGTCCGTGCTGCAACGACCGGGAAACAGAACTTCATCGCTTCAGGAGCGACACCGCTCAATGCCCCGAGCTCAAGACATATGGTCCTTACATTCGAGACCGATCGCCGACGCGCCTCGTCCTCGACGATCTCCATGAGGTCCACGCAAAGCGCCATTTCATGCATCGCAAGTACTGCCGAAACTGACAGTGAAGGCGACGCAAGGATCGAACGAGGCAATCATGGCGCGAACCGCCGCCTGTCCATGCCGTTCCGCCGTCAGCACCGCGCCCTGCAGGCTGCGGACAAGTGGTCCGCGAGGGTGGAAATTCCATTCAGTCGGTGCGAGGAATTCGAAGCGCGAGATCTTTCCGTAACGATCAAGCTCAATCTTATGATAGAGGCGTCCCCTGGCGCATTCGACTGCGGCCGCGCCGCGGCCCGGCCCCAGCCTGTAACTTTCGACGGTTCCATCCGCTGCGGCCTCGTCATGTGCGCCCGCCTTGAGCCAGGCACACAATTGGGCGATTTCATCGATCCTCGCTTTCATCCGCTCGGCCGGCCCAGACCGACTTGGTGAGAGTCCATTACGGGTCACGTGCCGTGCCCATGGGCCTGTTTCGGGCATATACACCTGTCGACCAGTGCAACCGAAGAATCCTGCATCACTTACGAACGCCCCTTCGACGATGGTCCGGTCGTCGGCGACGGACAGGAAGGAGTGCTGCGTTGGCATAGGCTTTAATGCGAGCTTGTCGAGCTCCGCGATGCGACGCGCGAGCGGGCTACCCGGCATCAGCGCGCCGCCTTCATTCGATAGGCCGAACGCGGCCAATTTGTCCGCAACTCTGCCTGTTGCCTCGCGTCGGAAGGCGTCGGAGCCCGCCGCGGCGCTGCCGACGAGCACGGAAGCATCCTGCATCAGGGCCCGGATCGCTGCCATACTTGCGAAATCAAGCGCCAGATGCCCAACAAACAGCCCACGCAGCAATTCCGCCAGCCGCTCGGCAACGACAAGGACAATGCGATGCTGCCGGGTCGCCAGATTGATGTCCTCGCCACGCGCCGCTTCGACCGCGGACAGGAACGCCACCTGATGCGCTATGGCGCATAACGAAAATAGCCGCGGCAGCGCGTTGAGTAACGACACGGTCGGTTTGCCGGAAAATAGCGGGGCCAGCTCGAGCCGACCCCGCGGCAGGACCTCGACGGCGGCAATTGTGTCGCCCGATAGCGATAGGGTGATATCGATCTGGTTGCGGGCTGCAGCGCTCACGGATGCCGCTCCGTCCGTCCCCCGGTCAAGCTGTGCCGACGACCGATCGATCTCATCTGCGTCGCATTATGCCGACGCCGCCCGCCAAGGCCGAACGCTTGCATGCTCAAGGTGCAATCAAGGACCACCAGGTCGCGACCGCAGCTGTCGCGACAGACCGCGGCGAGCATCTTCTCCCGCGCCGGGGTACCGGCCTGCACGCCCCCGCCTAGACACTGCTCGACGTCAGTGGTCATCATCAATCGATATGGAGTTGGATTTGGGCGCATCGCAATTTGGGCCACGCCAACTCTCGGACAATGCGGCGAAAGGCGTTGCTATCGCGATCTGCGCCGTCCCGTCGTCTTCGGCCGGATCGTCGACAATCCGGCAGATGCCGCACTCCATGCGCGCCGGTCGACATATCCTGCCGGCCGTCACAATTGTCGAAGCTCGTCATTTGGAGCAAGCCTCGATGATTTCGTGCAGGCGTTCGGCGGAATCCTCCAAATCCTCGGCGGCCGCCAGCGCAATCTCCGGAATGCCGCCGACCTCCAAAGTATCCAGGATGATGTCGTCTACTGAATTGAAGAACTGCACCGACCAGACGTTCCGGATGCCCGTTGCCTGCACGCGGCAGGTGCTGTAGTCACGCAAGATGAGCTGGATCGGACCATTGCCAACGCTCTGCTGCAGGAATGACCTATCGACCGGGCTCATCGGCAACAGGGTGAAATTGATGATCTGCGCGCGCATGCCCTCGCGCCAAGCCAGCGCCCGCTCGCGGATTTCTGCAAGCACCGGTCGTACATTCATCGCTCCATCCGGCGGCGCATAGATCATGAGATCGGTCGACGTCAAATCTGTCGCAGCCCGTCGCACGATCATCGGAATCGCGCCAACCTCGATGTACTGGTGTGCCGTCTCAGTCCCGAAGCGCAAGCACCAGATTCCTGCAAGCGCGGTCTCCTGGATATGTGCTAGCGAGCCATCGGGCAGCGCAACGATGCCGGTGACCTCCCCCTTTCCAAGCACGTCGCCAACCAGCTTGCGCTCAAGATCGCTGAGATGGCCGAGGCTGAACAGTTGGGTCGAGATGCCGGAGTTTTGGCCAGCAACGGCGGCGGCGACATTCGACAACAGCGTGGTGGCATTCGGACAGCTCCTCGTGAGCTCGGCGCCATCGAGCGAAGCGAGCTTGGCGAGCGCGCAAGCAGTGGTCAAACGGCTATGGATTGCGCCGAGGCAGTCCGCGCTGGCACGAGCCGCACTCACCGGCAGACTGGGCTCTTTGGGCCGGGCCCAGATCTCCGCCTTCATGACGCGACGTTCCACAACAGGCGGGAAGAGATGATACTGGTGAGCATGGATGAAATGACTAGTCTGTTTCGAGATGTGATCGATATCGGCCGGCCAGGCCGGGGGCTTGACGATCTGGTCTCGCCTTCGCGTCCCGAAGGCGACGGATCAGCGTCGATGCGAGGGGGAAGCTCCGCCCCAGTTCGCTTTCAGCGGCCGGCGCGATGACGTCGCCGAACAGGCTTCGCCGAAATGCCTGTGTCAGCTCACGAATTGAAATCGCTAGGTGGATCGCCTCTCGCCAACCTCTTAAGTCGCGCTCCGCCAGCGGCGTCACGATCGCACCGACTGGATCGGCGGAGGCGAACCGCACGTCAGCGCACGCCGTGCCGACCTCGGGCGGACCAGGCCGCGTCAAACCATGCCTTCGAATTTGCAATTTCATCAATCTCTTTTCTGGCCGTCTCAAGGTTTTCCTGGATGAGGTATTTGCAAGGCACGTGCCAAGCGTTGCTTGCGACCGATTGCCCCTCGGCCTGGATCACCAGTGTGACATCTTTCGCACAAGGCTTGTCTTCGGCTCGAGCGTTGCTCTCCATGAAATTGGCGAACAGGACCGATGGCGGTCGCGTGCTAGCGGAGGTGCTTAGGCAGCAGAGGCTCGTGATCTATCAAATCCGCGAAGAAATGATCACAGTTGTGGCCATTGAGGGCTGCATCGAGACCATCGAGCGCCTGCGCGATCAACCGCGCTTCATCGTCATCCAGGAGCCGCACTGCGGCATCGATGTGAACAAGCACCTTCGCGCCAACTGGCGGCTCGCAGAGCAGCATGACACAGACGCGCCGCCGCTCATCGGCGCGCTCGCATAGCGCCCACATGCCGTCGGTCTCGATGATCGTCATTGGCAGGCCAAGGCACATGATAGTCTGCGCCGCTACATCGGCCGCCCCTTCATCTCATAATTCGCATGGTCGATATCGTTTGCGAGCAAGCGCTCCGATGCCGGCAATGGCCTGGTGCGCAGTTTTGGCGGCGCCCCCCATTGCGTGAGCAGTTCGCAGGCCAGTTCGATCGCCGGCGTAATTTGAGCGCGCACGGGAGCAGTCAGCGGCCCGCCCCAATCCTCCAGATCCAATGGCTGACAACCGATCAGCGCGAGCTCTCGCGGGCAGCGGCCGAGCAGGACTGCCGCACTTAAGACCTCCTGGAATCCGATCTGATGCAGGCTCAGCTTCTTGACGGCGGTGAATTTCGGCACGTCGCTGCCCCGCACAAGCTCCAACTGCCCGGGCCGGAACCCATAGTCGATGGCATCGAACACGATCAGACAATCAGCCTCGCCGAGAAAATTGACCAGGTAGAGCCCTTGCGTGCCGCCTTCGAGGATGGTGACGTTTTCGGAGACGACATACCGGCGATGAAACTCTTCCACGGCCCGCACGCCGAACCCCTCATCGGCCCATAGGATATTGCCGATGCCAAGCACCAGGATCCGTCTCGTGTTTGTCGGTTTCGCCATCAGCATCAACCGCGGAATTCACGCTGGCCCGAGATCATGGAGGATATGACGCCCCGGCGCGACATGATGTCTTCCCGGATCACGGCATAGACGTGAACGATTGCAAAGGTCAGAACCATCCATAGGCCGAGATGGTGCCACGTGCGGACGTCTTGACCGTTCGGCCAGATCGCGAACACCCAGCCAAAAAGGCTATACTGCCAGCTTTCGTTGCCGGAGCCCTGCGCGTAAAGGGCAAGGCCGGTGACGATCATGAACGCGACCGTCAGCGTGAACATGAAGAACATCGCGAGCCGAGCTAGCGGATTGTGGCCGACATGCCTCTTCGGCTTAACTTCAAGCAAGGCATACCAGCGCATCGCATCCCACAGCTCGCTCCAAAAGCAGCGACGCCAGAGCGGCACGTAGAAGATTTGCCTGGCGTTGGGGCCACTCAAGAACGCCCAGTAGATCCGCAGCAAGAAGCCGACGGTCAGCACATAGCCTGCGGCGAAGTGCGCAAAGCGGATATAGCCGAACAGGAAATTGTCGCTTGCCTCTCCTGGCATGGCCGGTGTCCCCGTCCCTATCAAGTAGCCGGTGTTGCCCAGCACTAAAATCGCCATCGCGTTGATCCAATGCCACAGACGTACTGGCGCTTGATGGACGTCGACGACAGCTCGGTCGATGTTACGATCACCTTGTTCGGCATCGACGGCCATATGAGGTGTGGGAACTTGCCCGGTCTTGTCCCGCATGACCATCTACCGAACCTTGACGAATGCCATTTCTTGCCCGTCCTGCCCCATCACGTGCGTCGAGCACGCCAAGCATGGATCAAAGGAATGGATCGTACGCAAGATCTCCAGGGGCCTCTGGGGATCAGCCATCGGCGTATTGATCAGAGAGGCTTCAAATGCGCCGATATTGCCCTTGGAATCACGAGGCGAGCCGTTCCACGTCGTTGGCACGACACATTGGTAGTTGTCGATCTTGCTCTGTTTGATTTTGATCCAGTGCCCGAGCGCCCCGCGCGGCGCCTCGCTAAAGCCGTAGCCCTTGGCCTCTTTCGGCCAGCAGTCCGGCTTCCACTTGCCGACATTGGCGGTTGCTGTGTCACCCGCCGTGATGCGAGCGACCAACTTGTCCTGAAAAGAACGCATCTGATGCGCCGCCCACTGGCATTCAAGCGCGCGCGCCGCAGTCCGGCCAAGCGTGGAGAATAACGCGGAGACGGGAAGATCAAGGGCCTTGAGGAGCTTCTCGGTCGGATCCTTGAACTCGGGATTGCCCTGCGCATAACCTATGATGTATCGCGCAAGCGGACCTACCTCGACGGCGTTGCCCCGCCAGCGGGGCGCCTTGATCCAGGAATACTTGCCGCCTTCGTCGAGTTCCTTGATCTCCGTCCTGGTGCCCTTGGTCTTGCCCCCAAGCTGAAAATTCGGCTCGGTTATGCCATCCCAAGGATGCAGTCCGATCGATTCATCAGGATATTCATACCAGGAGTGCGCGACGTATTCCTGAATCTGGTCGGGATCGGCGTGGTCGATGGGCAAAACCTCCTTGAGATTGCCATTGAGAATAACGCCGCGCGGCAGCTTCAGACTTTTGCTCGAATAATCATTGACGATTTCGGGAATGTCGCCATAGGACATCACGTTGACACCCGATAGCCCGCCTCCATAGAGCCAGTCCTTGTAGAACGATCCAATCGCGGCGATGTCGGGTAGGTAAACTTGTTCGACAAACTCGATCGAGCGGTCGATGATCGAGGAGACCAGATTGAGCCGCTCGATGTTGAGCGCTCCCACCGCGCCAGTGCCATCAACGTTGATTGCGCATGGCACGCCGCCGACGAGCCAATTCGGATGCGGGTTCTTGCCACCGTAGATGGCGTGGATCTTGACGATCTCCTTCTGAAAGTCGAGCGCTTCCAAATAATGCGCTACGCACATTAAGTCCGCTTCTGGCGGAAGCTTGTAGGCCGGATGCCCCCAATAGGCATTTTTGAACGGGCCGAGCTGTCCTGATTCGACGAATTTGGTCAGCCTGATCTGCAGATCCTTAAAATATCCCGGTGATGAAAGTGGCCAGGGAGAGATCGACTGTGCGAACACCGACGTCACCTTCGGGTCGGCCTTCAGCGCGGCGACGACGTCGACCCAATCCAGCGCGTGCAGATGATAAAAATGCACCAGATGATCATGCACCTGCAGACAGAGCTGCATGATATTGCGGATCGAGTTGGCATTGTCCGGAATTGTGATTCCGAGAGCATTTTCAACGGCGCGCACGGAGGTGAGCGCATGGGCGCCGGTACAGACACCGCAAATCCGTTCGGTGAACGCCCAGGCGTCGCGCGGATCGCGCCCACGGAGGATGGTTTCGATGCCACGCCACATCGTTCCGCTTGAGACGGCGTTGCAGATCACATTGTGGGAATCGAGGTTGACCTCGACGCGAAGGTGCCCCTCGATCCGGGTCAGCGGATCGACAACAATACGCTTTCCGGCCCCATCGAGCTTGAACTTGTTAGTGGTCTCGGCGTCCATCGTTGTCCTTCCCGGGCACTCGATCATTTTCCTCGGCTGCACCCTGCCGTTCACGGGTCAGCCACTTCGCGGCCGTGACCGCTGCATGCGCCGCAACGGCTACGCCGACTGCGCTGGCGGCGGCCATCCCGATCTGATCGGCGCTCTTCTCAATGCCGAATTGCTTGATGGTTGTAAGTCGGTCGTAAAACGAGCCCTGGTCCCAGAAGCCGTCCTCGGAGCAACCGAGGCAGCCGTGGCCGGATTGGATCGGAAAGGAAATTCCTCCGTTCCAGCGTACGGCCGAGCAGGCGTTGTAGGTGGTCGGCCCCTTGCAACCCATCTTGTAGAGGCAATAACCCTTGCGCGCAGCCTCATCGTCCCACTCCTCGACGAATTGGCCAGCATCGAAATGGGATCGCCGATAGCACTTGTCGTGAATGCGCTGAGAGTAGAACATCCTTGGACGCCCCTGGCGGTCGAGCTCAGGCAACCTTCCGAAAGTGGTGATGAACGTCAGCACGCCGGTCATGACTTCGGCGACCGGCGGGCAGCCGGGCACCTTGATGATCGGCTTGTTCGTGATCACCTTGTCGATCGGCGTCGCGTTAGTCGGGTTGGGCTTGGCCGCCTGCACGCAACCCCAGGACGCGCAAGAGCCCCAGGCGATGACCACCTTCGAGGCTTCGGCCATCCACTTCAGCTTTTCAACGAAGGGCCTGCCACCATCAATGCAGAACATGCCGCCCTCATTCAGCGGCGGATTGCCTTCGACGGCGAGCACATATTGGTTCTCGTGTTTGGCGCGGGTCTCCTCGAGAATGGCTTCGGCTTGATGTCCAGCCGCAGCCATGATTGTGTCGTCATAATCGAGTGAAATCATCGACAGCACGACGTCTTTGACCAATGGGTGGGCCGAGCGGATAAAGCTTTCCGAGCAACAGGTGCATTCGAGACCGTGCATCCAGATCACGGGCACACGCGGCTTCGTCTCCAGCGCTTCGGCGATACGGCCTGCTCCAGGTGAACCGAGCCCAAGAGTCGCTGCGGTCAAGCTACAGAATTTGTAGAAACTGCGACGCGTGATACCCTGACGTCTGATCACGCTGTAAAACGTGTCCGTAGCATCACCCATAATCCCTTCCCTGTGATCGGTTATCGGCCGCAACAAATTGCTGACATGCAGGACAGCAAGAAGCAGGCCAAGAAGTCATGGACAGTCTGACAGATAGCAGGCGATTTGCGATTTATGGCAAGGATTGGCGAGCTGCTGTCGAACCGCTCTTCCGGCAACCGCAAGCTGGATGGCAATTCTCGTGCAAGCCCGCGAGCTCCTACACGACGGGACCGAACGCCATGAGCCGCCTAATGCCCAATTGATGGACCGATTGCGACTTAGGTGCGAAGTCTAATGAGGCGCATCATATGAACGTGCAGGTTGATAGCCGTGATCCGCCACCCATCCCCTTAGCGCCATGCGCGTCCGATTTGAAACGTTGACGTGAGGAAGCCGACCGGTCAGCACGATCTGACATCGCTCGCAGGAGGCGGCTTTCGCTTGCCGTTCGCCACCTTTTGTGGGCCAAAGCAGCCATGACAGGGTCTTGCCGTCCAGAAGCCGTCCGCCGGCCTGCCTTCTCTCGCCGAACCTCGTCAGCTTCTGGCAAGCTAACCGCCCTAACATGAGAATCCAGCTTCTCAATGCCGACGTGGCCGATGACTGAACTGATGACGAATCTGGGATAGCCGCTGGCCGATCCGCAAGAGAGGCTGTGTTCTCAAAACCGAAGGAAAGCCATATGGATTTCAATCCGATCGATGGCGGCGGATCCCCGGGATCCCCACACTCCTACACCTGGACTCAACAGGATCGTGATCTATTCGATCAGATCATGAATGAAGCCGGACCATCATCGTCCGCCGCCCCGGAGGAGACGGCATATGATGTCTCATTCTCCGTTCCCGAGAAATTTACGCAGGGCTCCCAAGCCGCCCCGGGCCGAATGGTCGAGAGACTGGGTCATCTGGGTCTCCTGCCGGACTCGGATCAACCCACGATGACCTACGAGATCAGGGGACATCGCTACACGGCTGCGTTGAGCCCGTCTGACGGCGTTCGCCTCATCCACAATCCTCCGGAGGATCAACGGATCGGCACCGGCCCCGCGGGGCTGCCGGATTTCGGAGCATTCATCCTAGAGGCCAGACGGCGTGGGTTCCCGCTTCCGGAGCAGTGGGCCCCGCCAGCCCTCATTGAGAAGTTGCGCGAAACGGGTTTCATGCCTACCGCCAACAATCCAACGACCATCGCGATCGACGGTCGGACATACAAGGCGGAATTGACCGAAGGAGGGTTCGTCAGGCTTAGACGGTCCGGGTGAGGCGCCCGGCAAATGCGCTGCGTCAGAACCGATCTGGCTACGCGCGGTTATAGTTGAGGTTCGGAAATCGCACGCCATGGCCTCTGCATTGCAGAGGCCATTTCTTTTGCGGATTCGCGATGCAGCCACCTGACTTTAGCGAGGGGCGATTGGTTCGCAATCAAGCCTGACCAATCGCTTTCGTGTGCAAGCGCATCATCGTCTGTCCGCAAACGATCTCGCTCGCGCGGCGGCCGTCTTTGGTGGCTTAGCCGCCGGACCAACAGTTTGAGCTCGATCTTGCGCCCGCGGCCCCCACTTTCTGGCTCTCGACCGCAAGGAGGACGGTAGCACGCGAGGCTCGCGCCCACGCGCCGGTTGCCTGACGGCTAATTCGGTCTGCCCGGTATCGTCGGGGATGGCGTTGCGCCTGGCTGCTCGGCGCTTGGCGGGGGCGTCGCAGCCGATGGCGCGGTGGTCGCTTGGCCTGCGCCCTGTGGGGGACGACCGACCGTGATGGTGAGCAGACCCTGGCCCCAGAGCCGCTCTGCCGCTCTCTTGGCATCCTCCAATGTCACCGCATCCACAATTGCGTTGTGGTTTTCGATATAGTCGATCGGCAACCTGTCGAGCTGATGCTGCAGCAGCGTTCGCGCAAGCTTTGATGATGTGTTGAGAGCCAGCATCTGCGAGCCCTTCAGGTAAGACTTTGCATCATCGAGTTCTTGTTGGGTCGGTCCTTCCTTGGCAATTTGGCGGACCTGCCTCGCGATCTCTTCGACGGTATCATCGGCGCGAACGGTGCGGGTGCCGCTATGGCCGACGAACACGGCGGAATGATCCATCCACGCCAATCGCTCGCTGGCAAAATAGGCCAGCCCCCGCTTCTCGCGTACTTCGCGGAACAGCCGCGACGACAGATCCCCGCCGCCCAGGATGTGGTTGACGACATAGGCCGCCATGAAATCGGGCTCGCTGCGGCGGACGCCGGGTCCGCCGAAAGTCACAACTGTTTGCGGCACATCGAGCGGGATAAAGACCTGCTGTGGCGGCTTTGCTGCGATCACGTCGGGAATCAGCTTCAAATCCGCCTTGGCCGGCAGGCCGCCAAAGGTCTTATCGAGCAGTTTGCAAAGGGTCTCCGGCTCAACGTCGCCGACGGCCGCGATCTTGAGCGTGTCTCTTGCGATCACCCGTCGGACATAGTCCTTAAGATCTGCGATCTCGATCTTCGGCACGCTCTCGAGTGTGCCTCCAGTCGGGCGAGCATAGGGATGATCGTGAAAGGCGACTTCGAAGAACTTGCGGTTGGCGAGCGACGAAGGATCGGTCGAGTCATGCCGAAGGCGCCCAAGCACGCTGGCACGGATCCGTTCGACATCGACCGCGTCGAAACGTGGCGAGATTAGCGCCATCCGTAACAGGTCGAAGGCCTCCTCCCTATCGCCCTCGAGCGTGCGCAAGGCGCCGCGCAATTCGTCTTGAGTCGTTTCAAAGCTCAGCTCGATGGCGCGACGGTCGATCCGCTCATGAAAGGCTTTGGAGTCTAGATCACCGGAGCCTTCGTCGAGCAGGCCCGCAACCATGCGCCCGACGCCTGGTTTGTCGGCGGGGTCCTGGGTCCCGCCGCCGCCGAAAGCAAACTGCATCGCGATCAACGGGACAGTGGCGTCCTGCACGAACCAGGCTTCTATACCGCACGCCGAGACCAGCCGCTGGATCTTGATTGCGGCAAGCGCCTTGGCTGCGGAAAGCGAAGGTGGCGAGGCGAGCATCGCGACGGAAAGCGAGGCGCCGCCGAGGAGGACGTCCCGCCGTGTGAAGGAATACGTCATGATCGGTTCTCCTCTACCTCGGCATTGACTCTTGGGTGAGATAGCCGGTCACCGAGCGTTTTTTGTTGAGCCATTTCCGCGCGGCTTCGCGCACCTGCTGGGCGCCGACTGCGCGGACGCCGTCCGGCCAACCTCGGATATCGTCGATGCTCAGTCCCGTCGTGAGCCCGCGGCCATACCAAGTCGCAAGTACTTCCTGATCGTCCTGACCGTAGATTGCTTGCGCCATCAACTGCGTCTTGACTCGTTGAAGATCCTCCTCGCGCGCGCGATTATGCGCAACATCGGCGATCACCTCATCGACGGCGCGCTCAATCTGAGCGAACCCGACACCGGGTTTCGGTGTGGCAAAAATCATGAAGTGCGAATGATCGAGCGAGCTACGAGGGTAGCTCGCTCCGGCGCTGATCGCGAGTTGCTTGTCGATGACCAGCGCCCGATAGAGATAGGAGTTGACGCCGCCGCCGATCAATCGCGCGAGCACATCAAGCGCCGGACTCTCGCCGGAGGAGGCTGTGTAAGCCGATGGCACGAGGTAACAGCGGCCCAAGGCCGGCTGCCTGACGCGGGCATCGGCCAGCATCACTGTACGCGGCGCGGCCGGCGTCGGCTCCTGCGGTCGCACCCGTTTCGCAGGGATCGATGGTTGCGGGGGAATGTCACCAAAATGCTGCTCCACCATCGGATGGATCTCGTTGGCCTCGACGTCACCGGCGATGATAAGTATGGCGTTGTTCGGCGCGTAAAAGCGCTTATAGAAGGCGAGCGCGTCTTTGTAGTCGAGCTGTTCGATTTCCTGGCGCCAGCCGATCACAGGCCGGCCGTAGGGATGGTTAAGGTAAAGCGCTGCCATCATCTGCGTGGCGAGCTGCGCATCCGGCTTGTTGGCGATGCGCATATTGAATTCCTCCAATACGACGTCGCGCTCGGCCAGCACGTTCTTATCTTCGAGAATGAGGCCGGTCATGCGGTCGGCTTCAAATTCCATCATCTGGCCGAGCTTCTCGCGCGGCACCTGCTGGAAATAGCTGGTATAGTCGACCCCAGTGAAGGCGTTGTGGGTGCCGCCGGCTCGCAGCACAGCCCGGACGAATTCATCCGCAGTATGTTTGGCCGTACCCTTGAACATCAGGTGTTCGAGGAAGTGCGCGAGCCCCGATTTGCCTGGCGGCTCGTCGGCAGAGCCGACCTTATACCAGATCATCTGGGTCACAACGGGGGTGCGATGATCCGGAATCACCACTACCTGTAGGCCGTTGTGAAGCGTGAAGCTCGCTGGTCGATCCGAGGTGGCAGTGTTCAGGACGGGGAGGCTCCCTGAAACGTATCGGACGCCACTATTCCGGCCATCATCGGCCCCGCATTCGACCGCCGGCGCTGTGCATGTCGCGCCAGGGCCGGTGCCGAGCACCTTATTCGTCAAAGAACTCAAGTTCACGCGTCGCCTTTCGTCTCATAGAAATCCACGATCTGTAGCGGAAGTCCCGACAAAGCGGATAGCCGCACATGACTGGAAAGCAACAGAGCAAAGACCGGGCCAATCGCCGACGGCGTCGCGCACGGGCACGCTGCGCGGTCAATTGGACCCAAAACAAAACGCGGCGCGCACAGTCTGGCCACCGGTCAATCGCCGAGATGTCGTGAACACGACATTGCGCACGAAAGCGCACGCCAACCGGCAGGATGGCAACTTCTCTTTTCCGCATCGACTCGCGACAAGCTTAACGATGCGGGTGAAGCCGTCGCTGCGGCGCTCTTCGTCCGCCCGGACATTATGAAATGCCTCAGGCGTCACCGGCAGCCATCGGATTTCGGATGAACAACAATTGTTTTCAAACGCCGAGCGGTCATATTCCACATACAGATCAATGTCTTGCTTGAACATGCGGGCGACGCTCTTCTGCTGGCGATCGATCAACGGGCCGCGCAGGCGCTAACTGGCCTTGGCAAGGCAGAACTCAACGCGCGCTTGTTGGTGTTGCGCTGAACCTCAAGGTCTCGACAAAATAGATCAACCGATCGGTGGCCTCCGTCGACTTGTTGCTTTTGTATGAGACGAGTTCCTGCGCCAGCGCAGCTTCGTTGTCGTGTGCGCTAGGTATATTCCAGCGCCGCAACTCCTCGCCGCTATGATTATGGGGTAGGTTACGCTGGGGAGACGGCGGCAGCCACTTGAAAACCGCTATTGTTGCCGCCTCGCCTGGTTCTGGCCGAGGCTTGACAAAGGCGCTCGGCGCGGGGCTCGACTCTTCAGGTGCAGACCGGGTCGATGCTTTTCTGCCGTTGCCCCTAAAGTCCTGCAGCGATCGCGACCCTCATCAGCTCCGACATGTTCCGCGCGTTCGTCTTGGCCATCAAGTTCGCACGATAAACCTCAACCGTGCGCGGGCTGATGCCCAGCTCGTGGGCGATCACCTTATTAATCTTGCCCGTCAGCAG
The DNA here is from genome assembly GCF_029910095.1 of Bradyrhizobium sp. ISRA464. Classification (NCBI taxonomy): domain Bacteria; kingdom Pseudomonadati; phylum Pseudomonadota; class Alphaproteobacteria; order Hyphomicrobiales; family Nitrobacteraceae; genus Bradyrhizobium; species Bradyrhizobium sp. ISRA464. The sequence goes on from NZ_CP094526.1 coordinate 6,899,598, forward strand.
TCCCTGCAAAACGTCACGCTCGCGTGGTGACAAGTCAGCCAGGCGAGCCTCAGCCTGCAGCTTTACGCTATTATCGGTAACTTTCGGCGGCGACTCCAAGGCGTCACGGATCGCACGCAGAAGCACTTCGTCATCGAACGGCTTTTCGATGAAGTCCGCTGCTCCGGCCTTCATTGCCTCCACCGCGAGTGCCACATCTCCGTGACCAGTCATCAGAATGACAGGACTACTGGCGCGGTCGGACTTCAGCTTGCGGACCAGTTCAAGCCCCGTCATGCCAGGCATGCGAATATCAGATATTATGCAACTGGACTGACCATCCGCAAAATGATCGAGAAACTCGATCGCACTCTCATACGCAGCCACGGCGAAGCCGTTCACCTCCAGCAGGAAAGTCAACGAATCTCGCATCGCCGGATCATCGTCGATCACGAGAATTGTTGGTCGCGCAGTCATGGTCCTTGTTCGCCCTTTGCGGTGGCACCGATTCCGTAATCGTGTATCGGGCTGACTGCCGCCAGCCACTCTGGGGAGCGGCGATACCGGTCGCCGTCAGATGCTACGCCGGCAAGCCTTACACCTGATTTACATTACAGCGTTTGCTGATTGGAAGCCACCGTCCGCGCGGGGCTGCGCACGTCTCAGTAGACATGCATCAATGTGGGAATGTCGTCACGACCCAGCCCAGATGCGACAATGGGAGAGAACCGTGCGCTGGGAGAGTTGGCGGCGCTTGCCTGACCCGGCCGTGATCCCCAGGACGTGCGCGAGCATCCGTGCATATTGACCTCTACACCTCGTCCGTTCACCGCCATAAGGCGGCTCGGAAAGCCTCCCACGAACCTGGTGGCTGATTCCCATGATGGAATCGCTGATATCGATCATGGCCCTAGCTAGTCGACACAGCGTGCTGTGGGACCGGCTGCCGGTCTCGGGGTGGCGGATCCCGCTCGCTTCTTGGGCCATACCTGTTGCGGCAGATCAAGACAGAGATCGATCTCCGATGGCAACATCCGTAGACTTGAGCAGCTCACAAGAGAGATAGCGATGCCATCATTCGATATTCGATTTATCAAGACGGTTTGCGACGACACAGGTCACGAACATCGCGCTTGCCAGGCGGCATTCAAGGTCGATGCCACCTCTCTCACCGCAGCGGCCCAGCAGGCAGAGGCCGATTTCTGCAAACAGAAGGGCGTCCGCGACTGGACCATCTTTGCGGACGCGATGGAGCTTCGAACGCCTCCGGCGTTACCGCCGGGATGGGGCGGCTAGGCGCGGAACTTTTTTTTGGACAGTGCTGCTCGCCGCCACACGGTGATTGAACTGCGCTGCGGTCGCATCTCTTACACCTGACAAACTCGTATTCTCGGTTTTGCGCGGTTGCAAAAGCTGAAAATCAGACCCGCGCCAGGTCGAGCAGGCTGGGCTTCTCAGCGCAGCTATGTTGATCGATGAGGAGTTTGCCGGCCGGCCCAATTTAACGATTGAAAACGATCCTTTCGCGGCGCGGATCGACAGCCAAGGCAGATCAGCAAAGGGCTGATGTGCCACTTCCAAGCGCTGGCAGAAGCCGGTGCTGACGGGCGACCCGCGCCAATTGTGCATGTGGCCACGAACACCTTTTTAACGCGCAGGTATAGACCAGTTCAATACGGCACGTGGACTGCGTTTCTCGATCGTTGTGACCTTCATTTGACGCAGATCAAACCTGCACCTGCGACCATCCGCTACGGAGGGCCAATGGGTGCAAAGAATGGTCATTCAATCAAACAGCAACGCATCTCCGCTGTTAGAGCGCGCCCTCGATCGTCTGCGTTCGCTGCGGTCCCAGCAGCGGACTTTTCTCAAATGACCGACCGGCCGGTCGAGGAGGTCGCGCGCGAACCAAGGCTCTCCAGGTGGGATTTCCGCGCCCTGCCCCTCCGGCCGACCACTCCTGCACTTCTGCGGAGGCGTCTGGCGCATGCCCGCTCATCGGAAGGCGCGCTCGTCACCTCGCGCAATGAGGCGCCAGGCGACCTTCAGGGAATATGCGGCTTGTGTCTCGAAAAGCTGCCCCGTGGTGCAGAGCTTCGTAGAGAGCGGGCGAGCCCGCCGAGATGCCGCCCGGACGAACTGACATTGAGAGCGCTTGGCCGCGCAATGGACGACAAGTGCCCTCGTTCGGCGATTAACGTCACTCAATCTGGTGACTGGCCACCCTGGTTTCCCAAGCTTCCTCGCATTCAAGGAAAGCCTCGACATGACTAGTCCGCCCCCTGTTTCAAAGTCGATGACGACGGGTGAAGCCTGCCTGATGTCTGCATCCGCAGTCCTTGCCTTCACCAGTTTTTTTGCCGCGGCAATGGGACACGACGCGGCCTTTACGTTTCATGCCTCGCTTGCCTCAGTAGCGGGCCTGATCGCTGCGGCCGTGATCCTCAATCGCTACTATGATCGTCCGGCCACGTTGCCGCCGCAAGCGATCGGCGGCAGGCCGAACTACTATCTCGGTCCGATCAAATTCGCTTCCACAATGGCAATGTTCTGGGGCATTGCCGGCTTTACGGTGGGCCTACTGATTGCCCTCCAACTGGCGTGGCCCGCGCTCAACTTCAACCTGCCATGGACTACATTCGGTCGGCTGCGCCCGCTGCACACCTCGGCGGTGGTCTTCGCATTCGGCGGCAACGTCTTGATCGCGACCTCTTTCTACGTCGTGCAGAAGACCTGCCGCACGCGTCTTGCGGGCGACCTTGCACCCTGGTTCGTGGTGGTTGGCTACAACTTCTTCATCCTGGTCGCCGGTAGCGGATATTTGCTCGGCGTGACGCAGTCGAAGGAATATGCCGAGCCGGAATGGTATGCCGACCTTTGGCTGGCGATCGTCTGGGTCACATATCTGCTCGTGTTCTTGATGACGCTCGTGAAGCGCAACGAGCCGCATATCTTCGTAGCCAACTGGTTTTATCTCGCGTTCATCATCACCATCGCGGTCCTGCATCTTGGCAATAATCCAGCGCTTCCGGTCTCGTTTCTCGGGTCCAAGTCCTACATCGCCTGGGGCGGCGTGCAGGACGCCATGTTCCAGTGGTGGTACGGCCACAATGCGGTCGGCTTCTTCCTGACTGCAGGCTTCTTGGCGATCATGTACTACTTCATTCCGAAGCGGGCCGAGCGTCCGATCTATTCCTATCGGCTCTCCATCATCCACTTCTGGGCCCTGATCTTCCTGTACATCTGGGCCGGTCCACACCACTTGCACTACACCGCGTTGCCCGACTGGACCCAGACGCTCGGCATGACGTTCTCCATCATGCTCTGGATGCCTTCCTGGGGAGGCATGATCAACGGCCTGATGACGCTGTCGGGAGCCTGGGACAAACTGCGTACCGACCCTGTGCTGCGCATGCTGGTGGTCTCGGTCGCTTTTTACGGCATGTCGACCTTCGAAGGCCCGATGATGTCGATCAAAGTCGTCAATTCGCTCAGCCACTACACGGACTGGACGATCGGTCATGTGCATTCCGGCGCGCTGGGCTGGGTCGGCTTCGTCTCGTTCGGTGCGCTGTATTGTCTCGTGCCCTGGATCTGGAATCGGTCGCTCTACAGCCTGAAGCTGGTCAGCTGGCACTTCTGGATCTCGACGATCGGCATCGTGCTCTACATCTCCGCGATGTGGGTCTCGGGGATCCTGCAGGGCCTGATGTGGCGGGCCTATACGTCTCTTGGCTTCCTTGAATACTCCTTCATCGAATCCGTCGAGGCGATGCATCCCTTCTACATCATCCGCGCTGCGGGCGGCGCGCTGTTCCTGGTCGGCGCGCTGATCATGGCCTTCAATCTCTGGATGACGGTCAATGCCGGCAAGATCAATGAGACCGAGGGCGCCGGCCTCCTCCAGCCTGCTGAATAGGTCGCACGATGTCTCTCTGGAACCGACACAAGATCTTTGAGAAGAACTCGATCATCCTGATCGCGGGTATTCTCCTCGTCATCGCGATCGGCGGGCTGGTCGAGATTACCCCGCTGTTCTACCTCAAGAGCACGATCGAGGCGGTCGACGGCGTGCGGCCCTACACCCCGCTCGAACTTGCAGGTCGCAACATCTACGTCCGCGAGGGGTGCTATCTCTGTCATTCGCAGATGATTCGGCCGCTGCGTGATGAGGTCGAGCGTTACGGTCACTACTCGCTGGCCGCGGAAAGCATGTACGACCATCCGTTCCAGTGGGGCTCCAAGCGCACCGGGCCCGATCTGGCGCGCGTCGGCGGCAAATATTCCGACGATTGGCACGTCACCCATTTGACCGACCCGCGGGCGATCGTGCCGCAGTCGGTGATGCCCGGATATCCGTCGCTCGCAAAGGCTGAACTCGACGCGTCCGATATTGCGGCTCATCTGCGCACGAATCGCGCGGTCGGCGTTCCCTATACCGACGAGCAGATCGCCAACGCGGCCGCCGACCTGAAGGCGCAGACCGATCCCGACAGTGCTGGCTCCGACGCGTTCCAGAAGCGTTATCCGAAGGCTCTGGTTCGCAACTTCGACGGCAAGGGCGGCAATCCGACCGAGCTCGACGCGCTGATCGCCTATTTGCAGATGCTCGGCACGCTCGTCGACTTCAAGCTCTACAACGAAAAAGCCAATTTGCGCTGAGGGCACGAGAATGAAAGCGATCATTCAGGTCGAGAATTTTGCGTCGAGCCTGGTCGGCACGGTCTGGACCCCCATCTTTGTCGGACTCTTCATCGCCATCGTCGCCTACGCGCTTTGGCCCCGCAACAAATCTCTCTTCGATGCCGCAGCCCGGATGCCGCTGCGGGAGGATTGATCGATCATGAGCGAGCATAGCGAGATTGACCATGTTTCCGGCCGCAGCACGACCGGTCACGAGTGGGACGGCATCAAAGAGCTGAATACGCCGCTGCCACGGTGGTGGATATTGACGTTCTACGCCACGATCATTTGGGCGATCAGCTATTGGCTCGTCTATCCGGCCTGGCCGCTCGTCTCGGGCTATACCTCCGGACTGCTCCACTACTCGACCCGCGCCAGCGTCGCGACCGACCTGGCCGACCTCGAGGAGCTGCGTGGTGAGAAAATGGCAGTCCTCGGCAGCGCTTCCCTGGCCGCGATCGAGAATGATCCAGCCCTGCTGGCGCTTGCGCGCGCTCGCGGAAAGACCGTGTTCGCGGACAATTGCGCGCCATGTCACGGCAGCGGAGCCGCTGGCGCCAAGGGATTTCCCAATCTCAACGACGACGATTGGCTGTGGGGCGGCACGCTCGACCAGATCACGCAGACGATTCAGTTCGGGGCGCGGTCCGGACATGCCAAGGCGCATGAAGGCCAGATGCTGGCATTCGGACGGGACGGGATCCTCAAGAAGGATGAGATCGTCACCGTTGCCAACTATGTGCGCTCGCTCTCCGGTCTTTCCACCGCGCCGAACTTCGATGCGGCGGCCGGCGAGAAGACCTTCGCCGAGAACTGCGCGAGCTGCCATGGCGACAATGCCAAGGGCAATCAGGAGGTCGGTGCGCCCAACTTGACCGACCAGATCTGGCTATATGGCTCCGACGAGGCGACACTGATCGAGACCATCACCAACGGCCGCGCCGGCGTGATGCCGGCTTGGGTCGGTCGTCTGGATCCGGTCACCATCAAGGCGCTGACCGTCTATGTGCACTCGCTAGGAGGCGGCAAGTAACCGCCGCCATAGCGGGTGCCATTTCCGAGACTGCTGATCGAGGTCAAATCGGCACCGAGACGTCGATGTAGCATCGACTAACCGTCTCACCCGAGCAGACGCATGAACAAGCCCGTGCCGCCCGATGAACTCATGACCGGCGAAACCGGACCGCTCTACGCGCCTCGCAAGAAGGTGTTTCCACAGAGCGTGTCGGGACGGTTCCGCTCCATCAAGTGGCGGCTGATGGCCGTCTGCCTGGGAATCTATTACCTGCTGCCGTTTATGCGTTGGCATCGCGGCCTCGGCGCGCCCGATCAGGCCGTACTGATCGATTTTCCCAACCGACGCTTCTATTTCTTCTTCATCGAGCTGTGGCCGCAGGAGGTCTATTATTTCACCGGCCTGCTCGTGCTCGCGGCTTTCACGCTGTTCCTGATGAACGCGCTGGGCGGCCGCATCTGGTGCGGCTATCTCTGCCCGCAGACGGTCTGGACCGATCTGTTCTATGCCGTCGGGCGCTTCGTGGAAGGCGGCCGTCGCGAACAGATCAAGGCCGATGCCGGACCGATGACCGTGAAGCGGGCCGGTCGGCGCGTGCTCAAACATGCGATCTGGCTCGTGATCGCGTGGTGGACCGGCGGTGCCTGGGTGCTGTACTTTTCCGACGCCCCGACATTGGTACGCGACCTCGCCACCCTCCAGGCACCCGCGCTCGCCTATATCTGGATCGCGATCCTGACCGCCTCGACCTATCTCCTGGCCGGCTACATGCGAGAGCAGGTCTGCGTCTATATGTGCCCGTGGCCGCGCATTCAGGCGGCGCTGACCGATGAATGGGCGCTCAACGTCACCTACAAATATGATCGTGGCGAGCCGCGCTGCTCGGTGAAGAAGGCTTTCGACATCCGGGCGCTTGGGGAAAAGGCCGGCGATTGCATCGACTGCAATCAGTGCGTGGCGGTCTGCCCGACCGGGATCGACATCCGCGATGGCGCACAACTTGGCTGTATCCAGTGCGGCCTGTGCGTCGATGCGTGCGATGCGGTGATGACCAAGGTCGGCCGCAAGACCGGCCTGATCGGCTATGACAACGACATCAATATCCAGCGCCGCACTGCCGGCAAGCAAGAGATCTTCAAGCCGGTTCGGGCGCGGACGGTCGTCTATGCCGGCCTGATCACCGTGGTCTGCGCGGTGATGCTCTACGCCCTGATGTCCCGGACCTTGCTGGACATCAACGTGCTGCATGACCGCAATCCGGTGGCGGTGCGCCTCAGCGATGGTTCGATCCGCAACGGCTACACGTTGCGTTTTCTGAACAAGCGCGGCTTCGACCGCGTCATCGCGATCGATGTCGATGGGCCGCCGGCCGCCAAGTTCCACGTCATTGGCATCGATTCGGTGACGCCGGATCGTCCAATGATCGTTCTTGCACGCGATACCAGCAGCGAGCTGCGCGTACTGGTGACCGCACCGTTCGCGGCGAATGCCGACAAATCCGTGCCGATTAGGTTCCGCATAACCGATATCGGTCTAGGAGAGGTCGCCTCGGCAACTGATCATTTCGTTCTCCCATAACGACCGCCGATGGAAACGCCACAATGAGCATAACGACACCAAGCGCGCGACCGATTACCGGACGCTTCGTCCTGATCGCGACGGTCGCATTCTTCGCGGTCGTCATCAGTGTCAACGTGGTCATGATCCGCTTTGCGATCGCGACCCTGCCGGGAACGGAGGTCGATAGCGCCTATCGCGCAAGTCTCGCCTACCAGCGTGAGATCGTCGCCGCGAGGCGACAGAATGAGCGCAACTGGCGGATTGAAGCTCATGTCGAGCGGCGATCCGATGGCGCGGCGTCGCTTGCGATCGAGGCTCGCGACCACGCTGGGACCCCACTTGCCGGAATGACCTTCATCGCGCGGCTGGAGCGGCCGACCGACGACCGCGCCGACCACGCGATCGAGATGACCGAAGCCGATCACGGCCGCTACCGCGGCAGCGTCGACGGCGTCGCCGCCGGACAATGGGACCTCGTGATCGAGGGCGACGCCGGCGGCCGCCGCATGTTTCTGTCGAAGAATCGTATCGTCCTGGATTGAGGCAGCGCGCATGCAGGCGGAAGTCGACTTCTCCCACTATTTGAAAGGTGCGGGTGAGGGACTCGTTCACCTTGATCTCGCAGTTGAAGGTATCAATTGCGCCGGCTGCATGGCCAAGATCGAGCGCAACCTATCCAGTATTCCGGATGTGGTTTCTGCGCGTGTGAACCTCGCCGATAGTCGGCTGGCGCTGGAGTGGAGGCCGGGCGCGCTTGATCCGGCACTGTTCGTGAAGCGCTTGGCGGAACTCGGCTACAAGGCCCATCCATTCAAGCAGGACGATGCCGAGTATCGCGAAGCCCAGCGAGCCCAGGGCCTGCTGCGTCGGCTCGGCGTCGCCGCTTTTGCCGCGATGAACGTGATGATGCTGTCAATTCCAGTCTGGTCCGGCAACGTCTCGGACATGCTGCCGGAGCAGCGCGACTTCTTCCACTGGCTGTCGGCGTTGATCGTCTTACCGGCCGCGGCCTATGCGGCGCAACCGTTCTTTGCTTCCGCGTGGTCTGCGTTGCGCGCGCGGGGTGTCAACATGGACGTCCCGATCAGTATCGGCATCGTGCTCGCCTTGGCGATGTCGGTTGTCGAGACCATCAGCCACGCCGAACACGCCTATTTCGACGCAGCGATCATGCTGATCGCCTTTTTGCTCGCGGGCCGCTATCTCGACCAGAACATGCGGCGGCGTACCCGCACCTTCGCTGGTAATCTCGCCGCACTGAAGGCGGAGACCGCGACGAAGTTCATCAGCTCCACGGAGATCAAGACGGTACCCGCCGCGGCGATCAGGCCCGGCGACATCGTACTGCTGAGGCCCGGCGAACGCTGTGCGGTAGACGGCAACGTGATCGAGGGACGCTCGGAGATTGATCAGAGCCTAATCACCGGCGAGACCCTGCCGGTGAGCGCAGCGCCGGGCAGCGCGGTCTTCGCCGGTACTTTGGTGCGGTCGGGTACGCTCCGTGTCCGCGCGGCGGCGGCCTCGGAGAACACGCTGCTTGCCGAGATCTCTCGGCTGCTCGACCAAGCGCTGCAGGCGCGCTCACGCTATTTGCGCCTCGCAGAGCGCGCATCGCGGCTTTATGCCCCGGTCGTGCACGCAGCCGCCTTTCTGACGATGGTGGGCTGGCTCGCCTACGGTGCAACGCTTCACGATTCGATCGTCACGGCGATCGCAGTGTTGATCATCACCTGTCCCTGCGCGCTGGGCCTTGCGATCCCGGCTGTGCAGACGGTCGCGTCCGGCGCGCTGTTCGGTTCCGGCGTGTTGCTTAATGCCGGCGACGCGATCGAGCGCATCGCCGAGATCGACCGGGTCATCTTCGACAAGACGGGTACGCTGACGCTCCCCGAGCTCGATGTTGCCAATCTGGCGAACCTTCCCGACAACGTCGTCGAGATCGCAGGCCGATTGGCGCTGTCGAGCCGCCATCCGGTCGCCGCTGCCGTGGCGCGCGCCGCGGGTGCCACCGAGCCATTGACTGATATCGAGGAGGAGCCGGGGCAAGGCGTTCGGGGCTATCATGACGGGCAGCCGATCCGGCTTGGCCGGCCCTCGTTCTGCAACGCCGAGAACCTCGCCAACGAGATGCTCAGCCGTGATCCCGAGGCGTCCATTGTCGCATTCAGCCATGGCGACGCGACCTTCGTCTTTGCCGTTCGGCAACAGATGCGGCCGGACGCGGCTGAGATTATCGCGAACCTCAATCGCCTCGGCATCGCGGTCGAGATCGTCTCCGGTGATCGTGAACCTGCGGTGCGGTTCGCGGCCGGAATGCTCGGCATCCACGAATGGCGCGCCGAGGTCTTTCCGGTCGACAAGATCGCGCGCATTGAGGAACTGGCGCGAGGGGGCTGCAAGGTATTGATGGTCGGCGACGGCCTCAACGATGCGCCTGCACTCGCCGCAGCACACGCTTCGATGTCACCGGTCAGCGCCACTCACATGAGCCAGGCCGTCGCGGATGCGGTCTTCCTCGGCGACTGTCTCGCGCCGGTGCTGGTGGCGGTCAAGGTCTCGCGCAAGGCGCTGCATCTGATGCGCCAGAACCTCTGGCTTGCCGTGATCTACAATGCGCTGGCGGTGCCGGTTGCGATCGCCGGCCTCGTTACGCCGCTGATTTCCGCAGCGGCGATGTCTGGCTCGTCGCTGTTGGTCATGCTCAATGCGCTGAGGGCGCGAGCGAGGGAGGCTGTCTGATGGAAGTCCTGGTCTATCTGGTTCCGCTCGCGCTCGCCCTGGGCTTCCTCGGCCTGCTCGGATTTCTCTGGTCGCTCAAGAGCGGCCAGTATGACGACCTCGACGGCGCGGCGTGGCGTGCCATCGCCGATGACGAGCCTGTCACCGATCACGGCGTATCCGAGTGGTGGAAATGAACCAGCGCGACCGCGGCAGCGACGGTCAGCGCGGTACAGGCAAACGCCAGGATCAGGCCGGCGGCCATTCGCCAGCAAGACGTCGCACGATGCGACCGCAGGTTCAGAACTGCGAGCAATCTGTCGATGGATGCAAGCCGAGACATGGTCAGCAGCAACTCATCGGCAGGACCTCGGGTTGCCAGTAGCGCCAGTGCGTCGGCGAGACCTCTATGGGCTGCATTGTTGTGGCGTCGACCCATGCGTCGCCGTGGCGCAGGCAGGGAAACGCCAGCCTGCGCGGATCGACATCGAACACTGCAAGTTCGATCGCACAGTCGAATGGAGCGGTCGTGACGTCCCGCCATCCCAGCAAAGTGAGCCAACGAAAGATGACATTGAATGTTCGACGCATGCCGGGCTTCATCTGTGAACGATGACGTCGAGCATGACAGTTTGGATCGCCAGAGCAGTTGATGTGGCGCAATCAGACAGCAAAAGACGGATTGGCAGCTTCGGACGGAAGCGACGGCAACGCTGACCTGCGTCACTGGACTCGTGCGGCCAATTGCTACATCAACGAGTTGTATCAACGCTGTCAAGGTTTGCTCAAAGCCGGGCAAGACACATGAAGGACAGCGCAGTCTCGAAGGCGATCTCGACAGTACCATTCGATGGCAACATGACGGATGTCGATGACGACGACGTGCATCCGCTCACCTTCGGAGCAATCGATGGTTGGGATAACAGGCGATGGTGAGTGAAGGCATCGACAAGAGTAGAGCCGTTGCGAGCTTTGGTATATTGACACAAGCGGATAGGAGTGACCAGCCGCTTTGGGCTATATAGATAGAAATCGCCCGAGAAGCGAAAGTTTGCGAGGCAAACAGCTTGATGACAATGCGATGTCGCTTCTGGCTTAGGTATGGATCGGCTGTGGCTGCAACGCTACTTGTGTTTGCCGTCCGGCTCGTGCTGGACCGCTATTTCGAAGGACGCAGTTTCACTGTCATCTACGTCCCGGCCGTGATGTTTGCCGCCCTGGCTGGCGGACGTGGCCCGGCGCTCCTCGCGACAGTCCTGTGTCTTGGGGCCACACTATTCTTCCTCGGAAATAGACTCCATGCAGATCCGGCTGATCTGATCGACGTGTTGTCATTCGCCGTTCTGGGTCCGATACTCGGCTTCGTCGGAGACCGGCTTTCGCGCGAGTCGGAGGATGCACGCTATCGGCAGGCGCAGCTACAATCCATCCTGGACACTGTGCCGGAAGCGATGATCGTGATCGATGAGAATGGGATCATGCGCTCCTTCAGCGTCGCTGCCGAGCGGCTGTTCGGCTGGGCAGCCGCGGAGGTCATCGGGAAGAACGTCTCGATCCTGATGCCCACGCCCTATCGGGATGAACATGACAACTATCTGCACCGATACCGGAACACGGGTGAACGTCGCATTATCGGCATCGGGCGGATTGTTGTCGGAGAGCGCAGGGATGGCTCGACTTTTCCGATGGAGCTGGCGGTCGGCGAGGCCAGGGTCGGTGCGGAAAGGTTCTTTACAGGGTTCATCCGTGATCTGACCGAGCGCAGGAGCGAGGAACGGCGCATGCAGGAGTTGCAATCGGAGCTGGTCCACGTGTCGCGCCTGACCGCGATGGGCGAGATGGCGTCCTCGCTGGCTCATGAGCTCAATCAACCTCTGTCTGCGATCACGAGCTACCTTCGCGGTGCAGCGACGCTGCTGAAGTCAGAGCATGTCGATAAGCAGAGAGTCATCGAAGCGCTGGATCGTAGCGCCGCCCAAACACTGCGCGCCGGCGACATCATCAAGCGGTTGCGAGAGTTCGTTGCGAAGGGCGAAACCCAGCAAACCTTGGAAAATCCAGCCGTGCTGCTGGAAGAAGCCGCGGCATTGGCGCTTGTGGGCGCGAGGGAGCAAGGCGTCCGGGTTTCGCTTCATTGCGATCGCGACCTTCCGGATATCATCGTCGACAAGATCCAGATCCAGCAGGTTGCGCTCAACCTGATCAGGAATGCAGTTGAGGCAATGGAGACAACGAGCCGTCGCGAACTCACAATCGAAGTCAGAAACAGGAACAACACCGCATTCTTCTCGGTGGCCGATACCGGCACGGGGATCAACCCGGAGATCGCGCGGCAGTTGTTTCAGCCGTTTGTCACCAGCAAGCCGAACGGAATGGGCGTCGGCCTCTCCATCTGCCGCACGATCATCGAATCGCATGGTGGCCGCATCTCCGCCCGGTCTCACAATGACGGCGGTACTGTGTTCGAGTTCACCTTGCCCTTTGCCGAGCCGGAACTGCACGAGCGATGAGATCTGTGATGCGCGCCGATGAAGCCAAGGCATCGCGTCCCCTCAGATGTCTATGGAAGGAAGCGAATCACCGTCGACGAATGTCCGCAGGCGAAGAGCGAGACGAGCAGCAGATCGGAATTGTTAGCCTGATAGAAGAACGGTTGCGCGTTGGTAAGACAAGCCGAGCAGACAACCGCGAGAGCAGATTTGCCCGGGTTCAGATCAGAAAAATCAAGGCCGATGTTGTACCATCGATCTGTTCGGGGGATACGACCCTGGACGGTATCTGGAGCGTCTGATGGACTATGAACCGCAGATCGCGCATCGGATTCGGGACCTCGCGTGAATAAGGCTGGACGGCTAGCCGACGCCGCGAGAGATCCACTCGCCATCTTCTCCACAATTGCAAGTTAAGCAGATGAGAGGTGCGCCGCAACGATTGCACCTCGAGCGAAGCTGACAGGTAACCAGCGCTCGACGCCGGTCGGTAACTCCCTGCGGCCCTCCGGAATTGTACTTAGGGGACCGACCGAGATTTCGGAAACATTAAAAAGAGGCAGACTTCCGATCGTGAAGGATCGAACCGGAGTTTTGCCATGCTCATGACGGCCGCCAATTCCCAAAAGTATAGTCGTTCCCTTCCGCTGTTGCGCTCAGGTGTAGCCCAAAAAGACAGTCCGCGGGCTCTGATGGGGGCAGCGATGCGATTTGCCCGCAACGCTGAGATTTACGGTGAAGATGAGCCAGCCGAATACCTTTATCAGGCCATTTCTGGAGCCGTGCGCACCTATCGTATGCTGGATGATGGCCGACGCCAGATCTGCGGTTTTTACCTGCCTGGAGACATCTTCGGCGTCGAGGCCGGCGAGGTTCACCTGTCGTCCGCCGAAGCCCTTAATGATGCCGAGGTGCTCGTGGTGAAACGCAGCAGCCTAATGGCTCGCGCCGAGCGCGAAAAGGATTTCGCCGCGCAGCTTTGGACGCTCACGGTGCGGGAGTTGCAGAGGGTCCAGGAGCATTCCCTTGTCCTGATCAAGAGCGCCGAAGAGCGGGTCGCCGGATTTTTGCTGGAAATGTCCGGCCGCAGCTGCCGCGATGCCGTGATTGAGTTGCCAATGTCGCGGCGGGACATTGCCGATTACCTTGGATTGACGATCGAGACCGTGTCGCGCACATTTACCCAGTTCGTACAATCCGGCATCATTACACTCGAAACATCCCGACGCATCCAGTTGCGCGACGAAGCCGTCCTGAATCGGCTGAACGCGTAATTGGCGCCGTCGATTAGTTTGATGCGGAGGCATCACGACCGCTTTGCGCCAGCTCCCAATACAATTCCGGTTACCGGATTGACGAAATGAGTGGCCGCGCAGGCGACGCATGTGACAGGCTCGTAGCGATCCTTGCTTGAACCGGTAGAGCTGAAGACCTCTTCGGACAATAATCCCTGTACCGTGCGCCCCGTCCACGGGCAGCAAAAGAGAATGGGGCGCCAAGTCTGTCGATCAGCCATTTCTTTGGTCCATATGATACGCCGAGGGCGTTGTCGGACCTGATCAAGTTCAGGCCGATGATCGCAAGATGACAATTGTCGTCCGGTCAAAGACACCAAGCCAACCTTATCTATGGGCGGACGCTTCGCCGGCGATAGGCTGTCCACGCCGCGCCGAGGCCGATCAGGGCGGTCATCAGGATGATCGCAAGGACAGCCTGCACGATATCGAAATTCGCAGAGTCCGGCGTAACCAGCAACGCCGCGATCGGCGCTGCGATGATGAAGAAGATCCAAACAATCCAGGACATCGATTGGCTTCCAAATGAGGTAGCGGACTAACTCGCGGCCTTCGCGTCTTCCCGAAATTCAAGGTGGTAGCCGGAATAGGTGTCGACAAAGCAGAAATGATCATGCACGTCCTTGACGCCCGCGACGTTCTCCGCTGCCACGATTGCTGCCCGGCGCAAATCAGGACTGATGATGACGCCGTGAAGGTGCACAATGCCGTTACGCACAGCGACCTCAAAACCAATCGGGCACCAGTCCGTGGCGCTGACCTGCTGAACGATGCGGTCGCGGATATGGTCGTCGTCTGCAGTTAGATCCGGGATCTCGGCCGCCTTGCTGGCAACGGCCTGCAGCAGATTCGAAGGGGCCACGATGCCGACTAGGTCCTTGCCGCGCATCACTGGCAGGCGCTTGACGTTCTTCTTTTCCATCAGGCCCACGAGCTCGTCCAGCGATGCTTCTTCCTCGACCGTGATCGGCTCCAGCGTCATCACGTCCTCCACCTTGCGGCCCCGCTCACGGATGAAGTCGACGGCTGCTCGGCCGGGTCCAAGGAAGAACTGCAGCCAGGCCGGACGCTTGCGTCCGGTTCCGATCTCGCTGCGGCGCAGGAAATCACTCTCCGAGACGATGCCCACAAGCCTGCCATCGGAGTTTACGACCGGCACCCCACCGATGTGGTTGCGTAGCATGATGTTGGCGGCGTTCTCGATCGAGGTCTGAGGAGTGACCGTGATGACGTTCTTCGTCATGACCTGGTGAGCTCGCATGGAATGCCTCCTGAGCCTAATGAGTTGAAGGTAGGGCGTCCTGCGCTGCAGGCTTTGACTTAGCTCAATCGAAGCAACGCCAGCCTTGTGGATCTATCATTCAGGTTCTTAAGCTGGAGATTGGTGCGTCCATGCCTGACCGTTGTTGGGTAGCTCAGCTTCTCCAAGGAAGGCGACCGTCGTCGGCCGACTTTCGCTCTCGCAAGAGAATAAGGTCGTGCAAATTGCGTCTGGACTGGCATTGCTTGCGCATTTCAGTGCAACCTGAGGCATGCTACAGTCATGCCGCGCAACACATTTGCCGTGACACCGCCGGCACGACCTCCTGCAGACGGGAACGGCGATAGCGGCTCGGGGCCAAGAGATCGAGGCTTGCATCGACTGCGATGGGCAGGATTGCGGGCTGAATGTCAGCGTGATCGGTGTCGAGTGACACGATTTTTGCCGAACGCCCGAGGACGGTCAGATGTGGGACGACTTGGCTCCTCCGAGACCTCCGTTGAAACTCCGGCTTTTCCGCCGTCGGGCGTCTTGAGGCGAGGCTAAACGACGTCCGGGCGAAGCAGCATGTCGACCGTGATGGTACCGCGGGCGCGCGAGACACATGCGCAGATCTTCTCGCTGGCGCGTTTCTGCTGCTCGCTGAAGAAGACGTCACGGTGATCAACCTCCCCGTCGACGCCGATGAGGTTGATGGCGCAAACGCCGCACTCGCCGCGACGGCAATCCGAAATCACCTCGTAACCTGCCGCATTGAGCGCGTCCAGCATCGAGCGATCGCGCGGAATTTCGATCTCGACGCCCTGTTCGGCAAGGCGCACCCGAAAACTTTCGGTCGGTAGCAAGCCGCTCGAACCGAAAGTCTCGTAGCGCAGGTCGGACAATGCGCGCCCGTCATCGATCCAAGCTCGTCGCGCGGCATCGAGCATACGCATCGGGCCACAAAACAGCGTCATGGCATCAGGCGGCAGCGACGCGAACGTCGCGGCGAGATCGAAGCGACGCTTTTCGTTGCCGGCATGGACAACAAGGCGCTCGTTCAACAAGGGGACCAGAACATCCAGATAGGCCGCATCCTCGCGCGAACGCACCACATAATGCAGAATGAACTCAGCATTGCGCCGGGCGAGCGCCTGTGCCGCCCCGATCAGCGGCGTAATGCCGATGCCGCCGGCGACCAAGCAATAATGTTGACGCGCCCAGTCAATCGGCAGCAACGAGATCGGCAATGTGACGTTCAGCCGTGCCCCCGGCGCGAGCGACCACATGTAGCGCGAGCCGCCACGTGAGTCATCCGCCCGCCGCACCGCAATACGGTAGCCGGCGCCGTCCACTTCACCAACCAGCGAGTAGGACCGCGTCTCGGGCTGGCCATGGACGACGACAGCAACATCGATGTGGCTTCCAACCGGGTAGGCCGCGCCCTTATAATTGTCAGGTCGGATCAGAAACTCGCGGATTGAAGTCGTCAGATCGCGTGTCGCGATCAAGGTGGCGGGCGTCCGTGTTTCGATGAAGCGCATGCGGTTCCTCCTCTAATCGCCTGCCGTCCTGATGAGCGCCAGTCCGGGGAGCAGATCGAAATGTGTCCTATTCTTGAGCACCAGCCGCAGATTTCGTGCGGCCAGCCGCGCGTGCTCGCGCATGACCGCTTCGGCCCGCGCCCCCTCGCGGTTCTCGATTGCGTCGATCACGACTCGATGTTGATCCTGCGCGATCAGCAGCGTCCGGGAAGCGTCCGGCAGCGTCGACTGCGTCATGACAAAACCGCTCGGCGAGGCGAACGGGAGCGCCGACGCGCGATCGACCTGCCGGATCAGGGGTGGGCTGCGCGACAGTTCGGTGAGCTGCGCATGAAAACGCGCATTGAGCGCGACGTAGGAGGCGAAGGCCTCGACTGAGATCGGGTCCTGCCGCACCAGGGTATCGATCTCGTCGAGACAACCCTTCATGGATTCGAGATCGCGCGATGAGACGCCTCGCTCGGCGGCAAAGCGCGCCGCAAGTCCTTCCAACGTGCCGCGCAGTTCGATCGAATCCAAGACATCTCGCTCGGAGAACGCCTTGACCATGAAGCCGCCGGAGGGGATCGCTTCCAAAAGACCCTCCTCCTCCAATCGCACCAGCGCCATTCGCACCGGCGTGCGCGAGACACCGGTGGCCTGCACTGCCTGCAATTCTGAGATTCGCGCGCCTGGCCGCAAATCGCCCGACAGGATCAGGTCGCGCAAACTGAGCTGCGCGCGCACTGTTTGCGAGACGGCGCGATCGCTGTCACGCTCGGCCATGCCTTACTCCGCCGCCTGCCGTTGCGGCGGATGCTCCGCGCCAATCATGCGATCTATCAGTCGGCGTGCCCACATCGCGCCCGCATCGATATTGAGGTTGTAGAAGACCCGGTCTGGGTTTTCGGCGATCGCGCGCTGCTGCGCCTCAAGAATCAGCTCGTCCTCCCGAAAAATGCCGGCAACGCCTTCGCGGAGCTCGGTGGTGAGACGCTGCTCGCCTAACCGATAGTTGCGCACGAATGCCCAGAAGTAGTGACAGCTCGTTTCCGTCTCCGGCGTGATGGTGTTGAGGACAAGACCGTTGACACCGGCCGAGCGATCGCCCTCGGGTGCGCCCGTCCCGGCGGGCGCGACGCCGACATCGATATTGATGGTGCATGGTGCCTCGAAACGAATGATTTGCCAGCGGTCCACCGGACCCGGCTTTTGCAATTGCTTGGCCCAGAACGGCGGCGCGGTAATTCCCTTCATCCAACGCGTGACGGTGACGGTCTTCTCGCCATGCGTGACATCGAACGGCGCTTCCGCGATGGCGTCATTGCCAATGCTGGCGCTGTGGACGAACGTTTCGTGCGTCAGATCCATGAGGTTGTCGACGACCAAACGGTAGTCGCATTTGAGGTGAAGGGTCTTACCGTCGCCGGCCCACGCGGAATCGTCGTTCCAGTGCATGTCCGGCACCAATTGTGGATCGGCCAGCGCGGGATCGCCCATCCATAGCCAGATGAAACGATGACGCTCGACAACAGGATAGGAACGCACGCACGCGGAGGGGTTGATTGTGTCTTGCGAGGGCATGAAGGTGCAGCGCCCCTGCGCGTTAAATTTCAACCCATGGTAGCCGCAGACGACAGCGTCGCCCTCAAGTCGCCCCTTTGAAAGCGGCACCAGCCGATGCCAACAGGCATCTTCCAAGGCAGCCACCTCGCCGTTGCTGCGGCGATACATCGCGACGTGCTTGCCGCATACGGTACGCGGCAATAGCGCCTGCTTCACGTCAGCATCCCAGGCAGCGGCGTACCAGGCATTCATTGGAAAACAGTGGTCCATTGGCGGTCCTCGTTGTTCACCGATGGATACATTCTGTATCCACTTCTTCCACGATAACAGATGAAATCGGGTCAAATATTGACAAAGAACCTGCATCTGGCGGCATTCACGTCAGGTTCTGTATACATTTCGAGGTCGGCTCATCGCGGTCGCGCATCTCCATTTTGCCTGCCCGGCTGATGGAAATTGGCCCGCGAACCCGACTTTCGTGTCAGGGTGGGAGCAACGCCAAATGCGGATCCTCCGTCCCCACAGGGCGCGCCGCTGTGGCAAAGCCAAGATCGGCGCGCCATCAGCACCTTCCCTACATACTGTCGCGGATACGTGGGGCTTCTGCAGCGAGCAGGTGACACGCCGGTAGAGTCCTCGACCTCACGGAATCGCCAAGTCAAACGCGACCTGAAGAGGCCGCCAATGCCGGACAGCGCGTACAACTGGTCACGGCCATCGGTGTTCGCTGCTTTGCAGTGTCGGGTGTCAAACGCCATCCGGAACTGCCCCCTTTGCGTCATGAAGAACTGCCCCCACCATCGGGTTCATGATGTCGGTTGAAGATTGGCTCCGCCGCTGACGGGACGGAGGGAGGCGGAGCCGACCGGAGGGCCGTCAGCGGCGGGCGGCTTGATGAGGCCGCTCTTTCGCTTGGCGCGGAGCCGGTAGCTGTCGCCGCGGATGGTCAGCACGTGGCTGTGGTGCAAGAGCCGGTCGAGGATCGCGGTGGCGACCACCGGATCGGCGAACACGGTGCCCCATTCGGCAACGCTGCGGTTCGACGTGATCAGCATGGCGCCGGTTTCGTAGCGGCGGCTGACCAGCTGGAAGAACAGATGCGCCGCATCGGGCTCCAGCGGCAGGTAGCCGAGTTCGTCGACGATCAGCAGCTTTGGCTTCGCCAGCGCGAGCAGTTTCTCGTCCAGGCGCCGCTCACCATGCGCCTTGGCGAGGCCAGCGACCAGCGTCGTCGCCGTGGTGAACTGCACCGTGTAACCGGCCAGGATCGCCTCTCGCCCGAGCGCGATCGACAAGTGCGTCTTACCGACGCCTGGCGGGCCGAGCAGCAGCACGTTCTCGCCGTTGGCGATCCAACGTGACGCGGCCAGGTCGCGGATCTGCTTCGGATCGATCGACGGCTGCGCCTCGAAGTCGAAGCCCGCAAGCTCCTTCACGGCCGGGAAGTGTGCGAGTTTCAGCGCCATCTCGATGCGGCGATGATCCTTGCGCGCGATCTCGCGCTCGCACAGCAGGATCAGCGTCTCACGCGCCGATAGGTTCGCGCGCGCCGCCTCATCGAGCAGGTTGTCGAGCTGGTCGCGGATGCCGGATAGCTGCAATCGCGCCAGCATGGCGTCGAGCCGATCGATTGGTGCTTCGGTAGCCTTCTTTGTGCGCGCCATCAGAAGCTCCCTCCGATCGCTGCTTCGTATTCGGCAAGAGGACGCAATAACGAGGGCAGTGGAGAAGGCGCCGGCACTGTCGGTGTCGCGATTACCGGTCGGCAGACCGCGCCATTGCGGCCGGCAACCCCGTCCAGGTGGGCGGAATCGACGATCCGCAGCCGGCGACCTTCCGATTGCCTGTGGACCGCAACCTCGCGCATGCCGTGGCGGATGCGCACCTCGCCGGCCGCAACGGTCACCGCCACGCGCTCGCCGATCAGCCGCCACGGCACCGAGTAGCTGTTCGTGTCGATCTCGACGGCACAATCGTTGCCGACGACGCGGGTCAGTTCGCGCAACAATCCGAACGACGGCAGCCCGCCGAGCGGCTTCAACCGGTGTGCCTCGTCACGCACAAAGCGAGCGATCGGCGCCTCGCCGGTGGTGCCATGGATACGCACGTTCGCCACCTCACGCTCCCACTCGGCGAGATGCACCTCAAATGCCTCCCAGCTCGCGAAGGAATGCCCCGCGATCGCGTTCTTCTTCACGTAGCCGACGCCATTCTCCGTCTTGCCCTTCGTGCGCGCCCGATACGGCGCGCAGGCGCGAGGACGGAAGCCCCAATGCTTTGCAAACGCGATGAGCTTGTCGTTGAACTGAACCGATCGGCTCACCGCGTCGTGGCGCACCACGAGCGCGCGTGGATTGTCCATCAGCACTTCCTCCGGCACGCCGCCGAAGGTCGTGAATGCGCTCTCGAGCCCGGCGAACCAGTGCTCTTGCTTCTCGCCCCGGAACGCACGGACATGCAGCCGCCGCGAATGCCCGAGCGTCGCCACGAACACGAATGCCTTGATCTTTACCCCGCCGATCTCGACCAGACGCTCCCCGAAGTCGATCTGCAGCTGTCGGCCTGGGGGCGTCTCGAACCGCGTCGTCGCCAGCGCCTCCGCCTTCAGCGCCTGGCGATAGGGCTGCACGGCGCGTTGCAGCGTTCGCCGGCTGATTGCTACCCCTTTCTCGGCCAACAGGTCCTGGCGCACCACATCCGCATTGCCGCGATGCCGAATGAACCTCTCGCGCAGCCAGCCTTCAAGGCCATCGAGCCGCTTCGCCCGGTCAGGCGACTTGAACGGCTTCACCCCGCCCGCCGCCACGTAGTCCTTCACCGTGTGATGGCTGCAGCCCAGCTGCCGCGCAATCCGCTTCAGACCCCACCCGCACGCCCTCAGGCGCAACATCTCCGCCACGTCATCCGGCGTCTTCATCACCTGCCCCCGTGGATCACTCCACGACGAGCCTTCCGTGATTCGTTCCTCGTTCATTCGCTCTCTCCTCGGCTATCCAGGGAGGGGGCAATTCCTCGTGACGCCGAGGGGGCAGTTTTCCATGGCGCGCGACATCGGGAGCAGATTCCACTCCTGTCATTCATTGTTCCGAGACGATCTCGCCCAGCATTCTGGGATGACGTCAGTAACGCTGTGACTTGGCGCTCCTGAGCCACGCGTGAACGAAGCGCTGCCGTCACTATCATGCACTACTCGTTTCGCTGACCAGCCTTACCTGCCTGACAGCAAAGCTAACGACCGCGCCCCCCCGAGAAATAACTGCGATCCGTCAGTTTGCATCGAGGAGAGCTCCGGCGCGCAGCGCGTGCCCAACTGGTTGGGCGAGCCAATCAAGCTCGACGGAGAAAATCTCGCGCTCCAGGAATGGTGGCCACGTAGCTCACGCCTTAAACGTGAGATCTGCCTGCGGCTGAGACGCGCTCGGTAGGATCTTTTGCGATCGCATCCCATGTATCAGATGTCGCCACGCCCGTTGGTCATCGTGCTACCAGCCTGGGGGCGGAGGTACAGTGTAGAGCTTGGGCAACACGGGCGCTGTGTAGGCCGACTGATATGACAAGCTCAAGGTCGACGCCCCCAGGGGTTTTGGTGTGACAGAAGCTTTTCACAGCAACCAAGGTGCGACAATCCTCAGATTGAGCCAGATGTCGTTCTCGCCAGCGACGACTACTCTTCTAGCTGCCTATGTTACGCACGATTACAAGCGAGACGGTTGCTCGTTTCCGAGCCAGGGCTTGCCTCAGTACGGAGGTCCGAGCCCGGCACCGCCTCTTTTGCCGCATCGAGAGAGACGTGGAGTCTAAGTGGTCCACCGAGGTCATTCGGGCGGCGTTAGACCATTGCGGCGTCAGCTGATCAGGTTACGCGGGCAACGGAACGAGCAAGAACCAACGTGGATCTCGGCATCCCCTCCGAGCATTGCTCCATACTTTCACGGCGTGGATACCTACCATCCAAACAATGGATTTTACCATTGTTGCGGAATGCTGCATCGACGCCGCCACCCCTCTCATGCCGATCACGTCACTGACCATCGCGTGACGCTGCTCGACTAAAGATGGGATGGCGCTATGTCGACAGAAAACGACAGAAGGGGAGCTCAACTGGCGAACGCAATCATCGCCACGGTCAAGAAGCAAGTTGCGGAGCGACGACAAAACAAACGAGCGCTACGTACTTGACCTGGCTTGGCATCCAATCCCGGAAGTTAACGGAATCTACTGGCGGCACATCCAGCGACGTCGCCGCGTTCGCGGCACGAATGCGCGCCAGCACGGAAGACCGTCGAGTCATCGTCAGGCCCGTCCAAGAAGCGCCGCCCCGGTTGGCGCACTTCTTGCTAGACAGAGCAGGATAAGCAGAAACTGAAAGCCTGCCATTGAAATGACGCCGCACGTGTCGAACTGCCGACATCAACGTCTTCAATCGGACACGGCAAGAAACGACTGACGCATATGATGCCGTCGCTTCTCAACGCGCGGCGGCTCGTATTTGAGTTTGCGTCCAAGGGAGGAGCGACATGACCACCATCGCAACTGCGGCGCCTGCGCGGGCATCGCGATCTTGGTACAAACTTCTTTACGTCCAGGTTCTGATCGCGATCCTCCTTGGCATCGTTGTCGGCTGGTTGTGGCCGTCACTCGCGACCAACGAGTGGGTCAAAGCGCTTGGTGATGGCTTCATCAAGCTGATCAAGATGGTCATCGCGCCGATCATTTTCTGCACTGTGACGTCCGGCATCGCGCATATTCAAGATGCAAAGAAGGTCGGAAGAGTTGGCATCAAGGCGCTAGCCTATTTCGAGATTGTCTCCACCTTTGCCCTATTGCTGGGGCTGGTAATGGGCAATCTGTTCCAGATCGGTCGGGGGCTTTCCGTCAAACCGGACGCTGGGGCGGTCGCCAACTACGTAAGGCAGGCGGAAACCTCCAAAACAGTCGATTTCATCCTCAATATTATTCCCGACAGCGTGGTCGGCGCTCTTGCGCGCGGAGACGTCCTGCAGGTACTCCTGTTCGCGGTCTTGTTCGGCTTTTCGCTGATGGCGCTGGGCGAGCGCGGCGAGAGGCTACGCGGCATTATCGACGACGCCGCGCATGCGGTGTTTGGCGTGATCGCCATTGTCATGAAAGCGGCTCCCATCGGGGCGTTTGGCGCCATGGCCTTTACGATCGGAAAATTCGGGCCCGCGGCACTCGGCAACTTGATCGGCCTCATCGCATTGTTTTACGTGACGGCGGCGCTATTCGTCCTGGTCGTGCTTGGTGTTATTGCCCGCCTGGTCGGCTTCTCGGTTCTCAAGTTCATCGTCTATATCAAGGACGAGCTCTTGATTGTACTTGGCACCTCGTCCTCGGAAAGCGCGCTGCCGCAGTTGATGGAAAAACTTGAGCGACTGGGCTGCTCCAAGCCAGTGGTCGGGCTCGTGGTACCGACCGGCTACTCCTTCAATCTCGACGGCACCAACATTTATATGACGTTGGCAACGCTGTTCATTGCGCAGGCGCTCGGGGTCGATCTCACCTTTGGCCAACAGCTCACGATCCTGGTCGTGGCAATGTTGACCTCGAAGGGTGCAAGCGGCGTTACCGGCGCAGGCTTCATTACGCTCGCCGCAACCCTATCAGTGGTCAACCCAGCGCTCGTGCCCGGTATGGCGATCGTGTTCTCGATTGACAAATTCATGAGCGAGGTGCGAGCCCTGACCAACATCACCGGCAACGGCATTGCCGCCGTGTTCGTGTCCTGGTGGGAAGGCGAACTCGACCACGCAACACTGCGTGCGCGGCTCGACAAGGACATCGATCTCACCAAGGCGGAGCCGACGGACACCGCGGGGTAGATCTACAGCTTGTCGGCGATGGCGAAATGCCACCAAGTCGAGTGCGGCTGAGTTCGTCATTCTGGGTGCTCAATCCGGCGGAGGGCGTCCAGGATTGTGCCCCCAAAAGTTTGTCTCCGGCAACTCAGCTTTCCGTTGCCTAGCGTCGGCATCCGGCGCAATAGTGGCGCATAGCTTGGAAACCGAAACGAGCATCTCGCAAAGCCGTCGGTTCCAATATTCCGGGCGCGGTCCAGCGCCAAATCAGCTCGCGTAGAGATGAGCTTTCACGCGCGAGACTGTTCTCTCGAAAGCATGGAAGCGGACGAACGACGTCGAACGATTGGGGCGACCAAAAAAACCAGTTTGCCCGTCCGGTCATTCGAAAAACGCTCAGAACCTTGAGCACGGCCCCGTCCGAAGAGATGGACTTCGCTGGTCGCGCTGCGAAGGGCGGACGAAGCCGTTCTGCGGCCAGTCGAAGTCAACCTGGGTTGGACACTCCTGCCTTTGATCCGATCTGTCTCCTGCAAGCACTACTCGCCGTCGAGCGAAGAAAATCGGGAGCCGAGACCAGCGGCTCTCACGCCGAGGCGACGTTCGATATTCAAACATTTGGCGGAACTATACGAACGTTTGTAATGCGCTTCCCTGCTGGTCGTGCTGATTCTCACAATCGATAACCGATCGTGGAGCCGCTCAGGCGCGCTCTCGGTCGAAATGAATTGCCCCATTTTTGCCCAAAATGTTAATCTCTTCCGGCATCGATTAAGGCCGGACAGTTGACAGGCATGCGTAATCAATTCACCAAGCTCAAGCATCCAGCCTGGCGGCTTGTTTCCGGGAGCCTAGCCTTGGCGGTGGTAACGCTCGCTTCGTTCTACTTTCGCCCCCACTTCGCCGCGACCGCGTTTGCCTATCTGGCGGTGATCGTGGCGTTTTCTCCGATGGACAGCTTCATTGCACCAATTGCGCTGTCCATGATTTCGATCGCGGCATTGGTCTATTTCTTTATGCCGCCAAGTTTCAATCTTCGGATCGACGATCCGCAATATCTTCAGGTGGTTGTCGCGTTCCTGATTACGTCGATTGTTGCAACGTACGTCATCGGACGGCTCCGCCTGGAACGGGAAGATACGCTTAAGGCAACGGCCAGGCTCAAGCGGGAGGCAGCCGATTTGCGCGACCGCCAAAAGCAGTGGCGCGAAATCTTTGAGCACAACCCAGTCATGTACTTCATGGTCGATGACGCCGGCATGGTCCTAAACGTCAATACCTTCGGCGCGACGCAGCTCGGCTACGCGCGCGCGGAACTGATCGGCCAGTCCGTCCTGCAGGTTTTTCTTCAGGATGACCGTGCGTTCGTGCGCGACTGCATCGCCAAGTGCCTTGAACAGGTCGGCCAATCGCACACTTGGGACGTTCAGAAAATTAGGAAGGACGGCTCGGTCCTGTGGGTGCGTGAAAACGCCAAAGCCATGGTATGGGCCGATGACAAGCCGATCGTCCTCATTGCCTGCGAAGATATCACCGAGAGAAAGCGCACGGAACTTGCCCTGCAGCGAAGCGAAGCGCATCTGGCCCAGGCTCAGGAATTGAGCCGCACCGGCAGTTTCGGTTGGAATGTCGCCACCGGCGAGGTCTTTTGGTCAAGAGAGACTTTTCGAATTTTCGGACTCGATCCGGCCACTGAACCAAATCCGGGCCTGGTCGTCGAGCGGACCCATCCGGACGATAAGGCTTCTGTCCAAGAGATCATTGATCGCGCGATGCGAGACCAAGAGGATTTCGAGCATGAATACCGAATCGTGATGGCGGACGGTTCAATAAAGCACATCCACGCGCGCGCGCGAGCCATCACGACCGCATCTGGGGACATCGAATTTGTGGGGGCAGCGACGGACGTTACGGCGACAAAGCAGGCGGAGCAACAGTTGCGCCGTAGCGAAGCCAATCTGGCCGAAGCCCAGCGTCTCAGCCATACGGGCAGTTGGACCTGGGATGTCTACCGTCGCGATTTTGCCTATCGCTCCGCCGAAGTCGATCGTCTCTTTGGCTTCGATCCGGAAGAGGCTGCGTCGAGAGATGCGATCCTCTCGCGGATCCATCCAGATGACGTGCCGCCGCTTCAGGAGGTGCAGCGTCAGGTTGTCGAAGGCAAGGGTGAGAACTTCGAGTATGATTTCCGAGTCCTGCTTCCCGATGGCACAACTAGGCGCATACATTCCGTCGCGCATGCTATGGTCGGGGGCGACGGCTCTTCGCGCGAGCTCATCGGAACCCATATGGACGTCACCGAGCAGTACGCGGCCAGGGAACGGTTGGAAAACACACTCGCTGCGCTGCGAGAAAGCGAGCAACGCTTTCGCGACTACGCCGAAACTGCTTCGGACTGGCTCTGGGAGACCGGCCCGGATCACTTGGTCACACACCTCTCGGAGCACACCAGCGCCGCAGGAATCTTGGCGACCGGCCTCATCGGCCAGCTCCGCTGGGACATTGCGTGCGACGTCGACGCAGAACCCGAAAAATGGCGAGAGCATCGAGCAACGCTGGATGCGCATCTGCCGTTTCGCGATCTGGTCTATCGCACCGTCAACCGGATGGGGGCTCCAATCTACGTTCGGACCAGCGGCAAGCCTTTCTTTGACGTGGACGGCAACTTTCTCGGCTACCGTGGCGTCAGCACCGACATCACCGCGACGATTCGCGCAGATCAAGCGGAGCAAGAGCTGCGGAAGGCTCAGGCCGAGCTTGCGCACGTGACGCGCGTGACGACGCTGGGGGAATTGACGACCTCCATTGCCCACGAAATCAATCAGCCACTTGCCGCCATTATCAGCAATGCCGACGCGTGTCTCGGTTGGATGGGTCGCGAAACTCCCGATCTTTCCGCTGCGCGTAGGTCTGTTGAGTGGATTATCGAAGATGCAATTCGAGCAAGCGAGGTCATCCGCCGCATCCGCGCACTTGCGAAGAAAGGCGAGATCGAGATGGTGCCTCTCGGTCTCAATGAGGTCATCAACGACGCCATCGCGCTCGTGACGCGTGAACTGTTGACCCACCACGTGAGACTACGAACCGAGTTGGCGCCTGCGCTTCCAGCGGTCCTCGGCGACCGGGTTCAACTGCAGCAGGTGATCATCAACCTGGTGATGAACGGAATCGAGGCCATGCAAACGGTTGAGGACCGGCCGCGCGAACTGGTGATTCAGTCATGCAAAGACGATCGCGGATCCGTGCAGATTGCGGTGACTGATTGCGGCGTCGGAATCGCCGATGATCACGCGGATCATGTCTTGGATCCTTTCTTCACCACCAAATCGAGCGGGCTTGGAATGGGCCTTTCGATCTGCCGTTCAATCGTTGAGGCTCACGGGGGGCGTCTGTCGATTGTCCGCAAGGCGGCCCCGGGCGCGACTTTCCAATTCACCCTGCCGTTCCATAAGGAGGTCGTGTCGTGACCGAACGCTCTGACTCGCCGCGCCAAGGCAGGGAAGCCGAGGGAGCAACAAGCGCGATCGTCTTCGTTGTCGAGGATGACGCCTCAATGCGTCGATCGCTCACCAACCTTTTTCAGTCGGTGGGCCTGGAGGTCGTTGCTTTTGGATCGGCTCGCGAAATGCTGCAGAGCAACGTTCCAGATGTCGTAAGCTGTCTGGTTCTTGATGTCCGGCTGCCGGGATTAAGCGGACTTGAGTTCCAGGCCGAGTTGGCCAAGTCGAGCCTTCACATCCCGATCATTTTCATCACAGGCCATGGCGATATTCCCATGAGCGTGAGAGCCATGAAAGGTGGCGCGGTCGATTTTCTTACCAAACCATTTCGCGATCAGGAGCTCCTTGATGCGGTGCTTGCGGCGATCGAACGCGATCGCAAGAGACGGGAAGCCGCGAAGACAATCGCGGGCCTCCAGTCGTTGTTTGAGACTTTGAGCCCGCGCGAGCAGGACGTGTTGAAACTGGTGACGGCCGGCCTGATGAACAAACAAGTAGCTGCGGAGCTCGGCCTCGCCGAGATTACCGTCAAGATCTATCGGGGACACGTGATGAAGAAGATGGGCGCTCGGTCGTTGGCCGATCTGATCAGAATGACTGAGACGCTGGGTATCCATGACAATCGGCCCGAACAAACCTAAGTATGATTTTACAATCACGTGCCCCAAGCCCACTTTCCGCTCAGGGAGGCTAATGCTTCGGAAAGCGCTTTTGCGGGTCAGGAGGGCTCGTCTTGTCCA
Source organism: Bradyrhizobium sp. ISRA464 (assembly GCF_029910095.1). Lineage (NCBI taxonomy): Bacteria > Pseudomonadati > Pseudomonadota > Alphaproteobacteria > Hyphomicrobiales > Nitrobacteraceae > Bradyrhizobium > Bradyrhizobium sp. ISRA464. The sequence continues at coordinate 6,927,722 of NZ_CP094526.1, forward strand.
CGCCTTTGATTTCCGTCGTTGACGACGACGCCTCGGTCCGTGTTGCGATAGAGAATCTTCTGAAATCGCGCGGCTATATCGTCCTGACGTTCGCGTCGGCCGAAGAGTTCCTGCAGTCGATGCAGTTGCACGAAATGTCCTGCGTGATCACGGACGTACAGATGTCGACTATGAGCGGCCTGGATATGCTCGCGGCCACACGCGCCCGCGGTTACAACGCGCCGTTCATTTTCATCACGGCGTTTCCCAATGACCGCGTTCACGCCGCCGCGCAGAGTGCCGGAGCGGCTTGTTTCCTGGCCAAGCCATTCGCCGGGCAGACGTTGATCAAGCACCTCGAAATCGCTTTAGAGGGACACCGCGGTGGGCCAGGCACCTGAGCGGATGAACGATCTAGGAGCACCTCTCGCGCGAACCTGCGCGCGAATGAGCCATCGGAAGGGTGAGTGTTGCGGTCGGCAATAGTGCCGACGTCGACGGTCCATTTGCCCTGCTGTTGTGTATGCAGCTCGTAAACAGAACGGGTGGCGACGCCAACCGTTTCATTCGCGCCAGCGTCACGCGATATTGTTGCCGTTCTTTTCCATCGCACCGCGGCCTCGCCCGGGCTCTTTGGGCCGCAGTCATCGCACGGGAAAAAAGCGCCCGGTCCCTTTCGGCAGCCGGGCGCACGTCGTCACGTGTAGTTGTTGCCGATGCGAGCAATTTTACTGCGCGAAACCACGACATCCAACTCGCGCGATCGACGCTGCAACGATGAAGCTAAGCTTTGTCGAACATTCCGAGCAGCAGTCTAGCCCAGATCGTGGAAGCTCTTCTCAATCGTGAGACGCCAAACGCGTCGGGTCGGCGCACGAGAACCCCGGCGCGGCCGATTATTCTCCTTCCGCGGGACATCTTCAGAATGTTCGATGATCACATGAAATCGTCTTCATCGGAATATTCTGATGAGCTTGCCGCAGGTTTTGCATTTCTGCCCTCACCCTCGTCGGTTTTGGAAAGATATCGCGCAGACGTGCCTGTTCGCTGCCACTTACCATGACTGAGCGTCCACTTCTCTGACTTCGTTGGATCGAGCACCATGTTGTCATCATCAACCTCAACGAAGCCCAACTTTTCTGCACGAGCTCTTGCTTCATCATTCGCCGGGCGCAGATTGAGCAACGGCCGTTTACCGTCGAGACCAAGTTGATACTCGAGCAGAATATCGCCGGCATTCTCGACAAGCGGGTGGACGACCTGAAGATCTACGGTGGAGGTCGTTCGAGTGCGTCCCGGAAACAGTTCCTGCCACCGTTCGACGTCGAACTCGGTCATGCTGTCTCCGCCCTCCATTCTTAGAAGCCCGACACTCTTACTTCCAAGGTGGTAGCTGAAGTATCGCGCCTGATCCGAATCGCGAGTGGTTCCATATTCCTCGGCGACCTCCGCGGTTCGCCTTGCTTTATCGGATATGAAGTGTGAGTACTCTTGGGGATTGTTGGCGATATGCCAGATTTCCGGGCCGTGAAAGGCCTGCGCCTCCTGCCTGAACGCCGCCTTGGTCATCTCGACCACGGGCGGCCTGGAAACGACGGAGTACGGCCGCGCTGACGACGACGATGAGTAACCGTTCGAATCCGAGGCGCCTAAACGCAGTTCGGCGAACGTATCCGCGAACCTATCTCCATAAGCGTGCTCGTCGTCTTCGGCCGAACGCGACCATTGGCCGTTGGATGAGCCACCGATTCGATTATACATGACGATACGTACTCCTGGACATTTCAGCATTGGCTTAAGGCCGACTAGGCCCGCAGAGGCTGATAGGTATCCAGGCTTACCAAAAGCTGACGTGGATTTTCGAGATCGCCTTCCAGGGCCGGCGTGGTCACACATATTTCCAATCGCCAATAACGGCGCGTGCTTGTTTCCGAGCGGACCAGCTTCCGCCACGAGCGTGATCGCGGCCGATGATGCCAGACACCAGCAATTGGAGCGGAATAGTCGCACGATTGATGCGATCAATCGGCCTCCTTCCCCAGACCGCCGCCCGGCGCTTGATAACGTCTAGGGCTGGCCTGTCTCCTCGAGCTGGCGAGCGGAGTGCTGCACGAGCTCGCACAGGCGGAGTGATCGGGATCGGCCTAACCACATGGCCCGATCCTCGCCAACGACAACCAATTTGGATAGGAGCGAGACTGACGATGTGGTCGGTTCTCGCATTCACGGAACAGACGCAACCAAACATCACCGGATCGCGAGACGGCCAGGAGCCTCGCGGGCGATCGCTCCGTTGCCGCCTATTCGACGGTCACCGATTTTGCGAGGTTACGCGGCTGATCGACGTCCGAGCCGATGACGGCGGCGGTGTGATAGGCCAAAAGTTGCACCGCGATGGCATATACCATCGGCGTAAAGGTTGCGGCCATGTCCGGCAGCACGATGGTCACGAACGTGTCGAGCGCCGCTTCCGAGGCGCCCTTCGTATCGGTTATCAGGATGATCTTGCCGCCACGAGCAGCGACTTCTTGCATGTTCGAGACGGTTTTACCGAAGACCCGGTCGTAAGGCGCTATCACCACGACCGGCACCGTCTCGTCGATCAATGCAATCGGACCATGCTTGAGCTCTCCGGCGGCATATCCCTCTGAGTGGAGATAGGAGATTTCCTTCAGCTTGAGGGCGCCCTCCAGCGCCAGGGGAACCGATGTGCCACGACCGAGATAGAGCACGTCACTTGACCCGGCGATATCACGCGCCAGTTTCTCGATCTGCGGTTCGACCGCCAGCGCCGCGGCAATCAGCCGGGGCACTTCGATCAGCTCACGCACGAGCTTGCATTCATCGATCTCGGATAATTCTCCACGCTCTTTACCCGCCGCGACCGCAAGCGCGGCCATCACCATCAACTGGCAGGTGAAGGCCTTTGTCGAGGCGACGCCGATTTCCGGCCCCGCCAGCGTCGGCAGCACCGATTCGCTCTCGCGTGCAATCGTCGACGTTGCCACGTTGACGACGGAGATCGTGTGCAGCCCCTGGCCCTTGGCGTAGCGCAATGCGGCCAACGTGTCGGCGGTCTCCCCTGACTGAGAAATGACGATCGCGAGGTCCCCCTTGCGCAAAGGCGCCTCACGGTAACGGAACTCGGACGCGACATCGACCTCGACCGGGACGCGTGCCAGCCCCTCGAACCAGCATTTCGCAATCTGCCCAGCATAGCTCGCCGTGCCGCAAGCCGTGATCAAGATACGCTCAATGACATTGAAGTCGAATGGCAATTTCAGCGGCAAGGCTACGCGCCCAGCGGTCATGTCCACGTAATGGGCCAGTGTCTGCCCGACTACTTCCGGCTGCTCGTGGATTTCCTTGAGCATGAAGTGTGGATAATTCCCCTTGTTCACGAGGAGCGACGACGCACCACACTTTGACGGTTCCCGATGGACGACATTCCCCCGTGCTCCATAGATGACACTGATCGTGCGGGTCAGAACCGTCCAGTCGCCGTCTTCAAGGTAGGTGATGGTATCGGTGAACGGCGCGAGCGCGAGAGCGTCCGACCCCACATACATTTCGCCATTACCATGCCCAATCGCAAGGGGCGCCCCCTGACGCGCACCGATCAGGAGGTCGTCGTGGCCTTTGAATAGGAAGGCCAGTGCAAAAGCTCCGCGCAACCGTGGCAGCGACGCCTTTACCGCCTCCTGCGGCGAGCAGCCATTCTGCAGATAGGATTCGACGAGATGCGCGACCACCTCGGTGTCGGTCTCGGACTCGAATTGGGCACCACTTTGCTCCAGTTCGGTGCGCAGCTCGCGAAAGTTCTCAATGATTCCATTATGAACGACCGCGACATTCTCCGTCGCATGCGGATGGGCGTTGCCCTCAGTGGGCTTTCCGTGAGTCGCCCAGCGGGTGTGACCAATGCCGGCATGACCCGACAAGGGCTTGCGACGCAGCTCCTTCTCGAGATTGTTCAGCTTACCTTCGGCGCGGCGGCGCTCGATGCGAAGAGCTTCGAGCGTCGCGACACCCGCCGAGTCGTAGCCACGATATTCCAATCGCTTGAGTGAGCCGATCAACCGCTCGACGACCGAACCACGACCCAAGATTCCGACAATTCCGCACATACCGATCAATGCACCCATCTTCAAGGAACCTGGCATTCACCCCGATAGGAAAGCCATCACGACATTCATCTGACGGATAGTCACCAGCAATCATCTCGGGCGTCGCTGCAGCCTCATTTGGCATCGTCGCACGCGTACGCACGCGTCAATTCTCGTTCTTGTCATCATCAGTTCGCCCAACCGCATTGCGGTTTTGGCGAGCGCCACTGAATACAAGCGGCGATGCGGCAGCAGACGACGTGACGACATCGAGATGAACCGGATATTCAGGCGCGTCTCCACGCTCTGGTGTGGCGGCCAGCTCCGGCACCAGCGGAGCCTTCGCCCGACAGCGACGATAGCAATCATAATCGCGTCGCAGACCAATGTCGTGCAAGTGACCTCCTTCTAAAGATCGACGACAGTCGAGGCGGGTCGGCCGACGGCATGTCCGGCGATAAAACTTCATGATCGTGGTTCGACCCGTCGTGGTCGAGAGCCACGCTTGATTCTCCGGTACGAGACCATAAGAACCTTCTGCAGCGCCACAGCTGGAAGGATACGCCAGTTAACATCCAAATAGCCGCGCTCCACCATTCTGCTGATAACCTCAGTTAACCGGCCCAGAATGCGGACAGATAAGCTTTTGAAAAGGCGGAGCTGCGCACCTGAGGGAACGACGACCATACGGCTTCTCTCAACGACACGATGCGCATTGATAGGGCCCACCTCTTGTGTTGAAACGCACTTTCGATTCCTGCCATCTAGATTGCCGCTGCCTTATCCTGTTTCGAATGTGCTTTCCGTCTTCTCTCTATCTTGCGGACGTTCTGCTTCGCCGGATTGATTTAATCTGAAAAGCATTCGGCGCTGTTGCAACGGCACTGCCGCGAAGCATCAGTTTACCGCGCAAGCGTTGATCTTGAAGACCGCGACACTCGAACCAACGCGAACGGCGCTAGTCGGACCAACGCCAGACTAGAAGGATCGGGATCGGCAGCTCAACTGTACGGAAGTAAACCTCCGATATCGAAACGTTTGATGAACTATACATACGTTTGCACCGCTTGATCCGCGCTCAGGGCGTCGCTTCGCGCCTGAAAACACGGGCTGTGCGGATCCAGCGCCTGCAGACCGCTCGGGATCGCAGACTCCTATGCTCTGTTCGGGTGTCGAAGGCCGAGCTGTTTTTTCTACTGAAGACAGTAGGCCGTGACCTGAACGTTCGGCGGGAGGTGTGCATAAAGAGCGGCCTCCGCACTGCCTGGTGGAAGATAAATCAATGTATATAATGCGCATCTTTACTTGACGTGTATTATCAAGGCGAACGATTGCTCTCCTCCACTTCGTGTGATCGCGACCCAGCATATCCAGGCTCTTCCGAAAGGCCGCTGCGCAGATGGCGTTGCCGAGCTCAACTTCCGCTCCGTGCTCTGGAGACGACATGGCAGCTCAGGATTCGAAGCGGCGCGTCGCGCTGATCACCGGTGTCACCGGGCAGGATGGCGCATATCTCGCCGAATACCTGCTCGGTCTCGGCTACACCGTTCATGGGATCAAGCGCCGGTCGTCCTCGTTCAACACCGCGCGTGTCGACCACCTCTATCAGGACCCGCATGCCGGCAACGTGCCGTTCCTGATGCACTATGGTGACATGACCGATTCCACCAATCTGATCCGGCTGATGCAGCAGATCCGCCCGACCGAGATCTACAATCTCGCCGCCCAGAGCCACGTTCAGGTCAGCTTCGAGAGCCCGGAATACACCGCCAACGCCGACGCCATCGGCGTGCTGCGCCTCCTGGAGGCGATCCGGATTCTCGGCATAGAAAAGGAGACGCGGTTCTATCAGGCCTCGACCTCGGAGCTCTACGGCCTAGTGCAAGAGGTGCCGCAGAAGGAAACCACGCCATTCTACCCGCGCTCGCCCTACGGCGTGGCGAAGCTCTACGGCTACTGGATCACGGTGAACTACCGTGAGGCCTACGGCATGTTCGCTAGCAACGGCATCCTGTTCAACCACGAGAGCCCGATCCGCGGCGAGACCTTTGTGACGCGCAAGATCACGCGTGGCGTCGCTCGCATCGAGGTCGGCCTTGAGAGCACGATCTATCTCGGCAACCTCGAGGCCAAGCGCGACTGGGGCCATGCGCGTGACTATGTTGAGGGCATGCACATGATCCTGCAAGCGGATCATCCCGATGACTTCGTGCTGGCGACCGGCGAGACTCGCTCGGTGCGCGAATTCGTCGAGCTGGCGTTCGCCGAGGTCGGCCGCGCGATCGAATGGCGCGGCAAGGGCGTCGACGAAACCGGCGTCGACAAGGCGTCGGGCAGGACCGTGGTTCGCGTCGACCCGACCTATTTCCGTCCGGCCGAGGTCGATCTCTTGATCGGCGACTCGAGCAAGGCGCGCGCCAAGCTTGGATGGAAGCCGAGGACGTCCTTCGCGCAGTTGGTGAAGGAAATGGTTGCCGGCGATCTCGCAGAAGCCAGACAGGACGCCGCCAATGGCAAGCACTCCGTATGAACTGAAGGGCAAGACTGTCTTCGTCGCCGGCCATCGCGGCATGGTCGGCTCGGCGCTGATGCGCCGGCTCGCCCGCGAGGGCACGACCCTTTTGACGGCGTCGCGCAGCGAAGTTGACCTCCGCCACCAGGCCGCCGTGGACGCTTGGTTTGCCGCGAAACGTCCCCAGGCCGTGTTCCTTGCCGCGGCCAAGGTTGGCGGCATTGTCGCCAACAACACATTGCGGGCCGAGTTCCTCTACGACAATCTGGCGATCTCGACCAATGTGATCCAGGCCGCGCACGCCACCGGCTGCGAGAAGCTGATGTTCTTCGGCTCGTCCTGCATCTATCCGCGGCTGGCGGCGCAGCCGCTGCGCGAGGATTCGATGCTGACCGGCCCTCTGGAGCAGACCAACGAGCCTTATGCCATTGCCAAGATCGCCGGCATCAAGATGGCGGAGACCTATCGCAGCCAATACGGCTCCGATTTCATCAGCGTGATGCCGACCAACCTCTACGGTCCCGGCGACAATTATCACCCGGAGTACAGCCACGTCGTCGCGGCGCTGATCCGCCGCTTCCATGAGGCTAAACTGTCGGGGGCGACCAACGTCGTGGTGTGGGGTACCGGCACGCCTCGGCGCGAATTCCTCTATGTCGACGATCTCGCTGACGCCTGCATCCACCTGATGAAGGCCTATTCCTCTCCTGAACTGGTCAATATCGGCACCGGCGAGGATATCAGCATCGCTGAATTCGCCCGCGCAGTCGCGGCTGCCGTCGGCTATCGCGGCGAGATCAGCTTCGACACGTCGCGCCCGGACGGCACGCCGCGCAAGCTGCTCGATGTCAGCCGCCTGGCCAAGCTCGGCTGGCGCGCCACCACCTCGCTCGAGCACGGCATCAGGCTCGCGTATCGAGCGTATCTCGACGACAGTAACGCACGGCGAGAGTAAGCCCACTCGTGCCGGACACGCAGGGATGAAGCAGAGCAATCGAGCGCCGCAATCAGTCGGTTGCGATTCTACTCCCGATCGGGACGCCGATTTGGCAGCCGGACCAGGCTGCAAGCTTTTCGAATTCGAAAGCGCGAACGCTTGACGATTGATTCTGAGCATTCGCGCGAAATCGTGAGACGGGGTTGCCCGATGGCATCATGGCGACGATGCGCCTCACCGAAAGGACAGAGTAGGACGCGCCCACTCTATGCCCGCAGCCTGTCGCTCTCCTTGATGCAGGCTTTCGCCGAAGCTTCAGTACCGCCGCCACGCAATTTGTTGCCCATCCGACCAGGCAAAGCGAAATACCACGGGTCCTGGGGTGTGCCGGCCTTTCGCAGACCGGCGTGTGATCGACTCCGGAACGGTCTTTTCGCCATATCCCGCCGACTAGCGGGATATTCACGCAATTGGACCGCCCGCCTTTCAGCGCAGTGCATTTGTCCGAGTCGACATTCACCATCGACGACGGCGTTCGGGCCGACGATCTTCATGCAATCAGCAGGCTGCTCGTAACTCGCGGGCGGCTGCGACCATATTGACCAAGGCGGGAAGCACCTCCTCCCATCTTCGGGTTTTTAGGCCGCAATCTGGATTGATCCAGAGCTGCGAATCGGACAATCGCTGCCTGGCCAGCGTTATGAGATCTTTCATTTCGTCCTTGCCGGGAACGCGTGGCGAATGGATATCGTAGACACCCGGCCCGATTTCGTTCGGATATTTGTAGTTCTTGAAGGCGTCGAGCAATTCCATCTTCGAGCGCGACGTCTCGATTGAAATGACGTCTGCGTCCATCGCCGCAATCGCATCGATGATATCGTTGAATTCGGAATAGCACATGTGCGTATGAATCTGAGTTTCGTCGGCAGCACCGGACGAACAGATGCGAAAGCTATCCACGGCCCAATCGAGATAACTCCTCCATTGTGATTTGCGTAACGGCAACCCTTCGCGCAACGCGGCCTCGTCTATCTGGATTATTGTCGCTCCCGCCTCCTCAAGGTCGAGCACCTCATCGCGGATCGCAACCGCAAGCTGGCGGCAGGCATCGCTTCGCCGAATATCGTCACGGACAAAAGACCAGTTCAGAATCGTCACCGGTCCAGTCAACATTGCCTTCATTGGCTTGTTGGTCAGCGACTGCGCGTATCGCCACCATTCGACCGTCATCGGCTTCGACCGCGAGACATCCCCAAACAGAATTGGTGGACGGACGTAGCGCGAGCCATACGACTGAACCCAACCGTGCTTGGTGAAGGCGAATCCGGAAAGCTGCTCGCCGAAATACTGCACCATGTCATTGCGCTCGAACTCACCATGCACGAGAACATCGAGCCCGATATTCTCCTGCCATAGCACCGCACGCGCCGTTTCCTCTCTGAGAAACTGCTCGTACTGCGCGTTGCTCAACCCTCCTTTGGCATGGCAAGCGCGGGCATTGCGAACTTCCGCGGTTTGCGGAAACGATCCAATGGTCGTCGTGGGAAATGTCGGCAAGGCAAACCGCGCGCGCTGGGCCTCGGCGCGCTTTGCGAAAGGACTGCAACGGTAGCGCTTGGTTTGGTCGATCGCAGCCATGCGCGCAGCGACGTCCGCATTGTGGATCTTGGGCGATTGCTCGCGTGCAAGTGCCGCGTTTTTTGATGCCGCGAGCACATCGGCCACGCCGGCACGATCGCCAGCAAGCGCCCTTCCTAGGGTCGCTAGTTCCTTAATTTTCTGAACCGAGAAAGCCAGCCAGCTCTTTACATCGGAATCGAGATCGGTTTCGAGCCCCAGGTCGATTGGAACATGGAGCAGCGAACATGAGGGGGCGATCTGGACGCGATCAGTGCCGAGTTTTGCCACGGTGGGCGCCAGCTGATCGACCAGCGCTGAAAGGTTGGAGCGCCAAACGTTGCGCCCATCGACGACCCCCAGTGAGAGAACGAGATCGTTGCGAATCCCAGCGACGATCGCGTTCAGCGGGTCTGCCCCCCTTACCAAGTCGACGTGGAGCCCGGAAACCGGCAAAGCCAAGGCCGTATCGAGATTACCGCCGATGGTCCCAAAGTAGGTCGCCAGCATGATTTTAAGAGCAGGTATCTCCCTAGCAAAATAGGTATAGGTACGAAGCAAGGCTTTGCGGGATATTTCGTCGAGGTCCAAGACCAGACAGGGCTCATCGAGCTGAACCCATTCTGCGCCGCGCGCGACCAGCTCACGAAGAACGTCGACATAGACCGGCAGCAGTCGATCCAACAGCGACAATGGATTGAATGAAGGATCTGCGCTCTTGCCAAGCTTCAGGAAGGTCACTGGGCCAATCAGCACGGGACGCGTCTGGTAACCAAGCCCCTTTGCCTCCTCATATTCCTCAATCGGCTTTCGAGAAGAAAGCCTGAAGATCTGCCCCTTGTGAAATTCAGGGACCATATAGTGGTAATTGGTGTCGAACCACTTCGTCATCTCCTGCGCAGGCGCGCCCTGTGCAGGATTGGAGTGAGGGCAACTCGCATCGAGTTCACCGTTCGGCGCACCGCGCGCCATAGCGAAGTAGGTGTAGAGCGGTACAGGACCTGTGGTGCAATCGTAAACATCCGGAATGGCGCCCACCATCACACTGGTGTCGAGCACATGATCGTAAAGCGAGAAATCATTCGACGGAATGACGGTCGCGCCGAGCGATTTCTGCCGCGCCCAGTTAGCAGTGCGCAGTCCAGCTGCCGCTTCAAGCAGCTGCGCTTCGGTGGACTTCCCGGTCCAGTAGCTTTCGAGCGCGAATTTGAGTTCACGGCGCGGACCGATGCGTGGCGTACCAAGTGTAGCAACGGGAAGTGAAAGGACGGACATAGCTCTAACCCCTGGTTTGGGGCAGAGGTCATGGCGATTGCGTGCAGGAAAAGCCGCCGAAGCGGCAATTGCTTGGCGCACCACCGGGACACCCCGCCCGCGGACGAATATGTTGTCGGGGCAGGTCTCCTGGCTTGCGGGTCATCGCTGCTGTCCGGCCTTCCCGAAACCAAGCGGTTTCAGTGACTTTATTGGACAGCGGCTCGCCGCTTACAGTTGCGGGGGCAGCGCCGGCATTCGACCGGCTTCCCTCTTAGCTCCGGATCAGTGCGCTCCGGAGAACCTCGACGAAAATCAGTTATCCGAACAAGCAGCGTTCCGTCAACCTCTTGGCACGGCATCCTTCTGCGGCTCCGCTCAACAAGTCTGTAGGTGTGGCTCCATCGCGACGATCGCGATCTAAAGCCCCCTTTGCGCGATGAGTGTGCCGGGCAGTGCTCGCTTCGAACTCGGCCCTGGTCTCTGCACGCGCGAGTACATCGGGGTCGCATTTTGCCTGCAGCCGATGGCACGCGACAGATCGGCTTCGACCGAGCTACCAGTCGGTAGCCTTTACTAGCATCTTCGACATGTGAATCTCTCGACAACTTAGCAAGATCCGCCTTGCGGGACCGTCACCCTTGGAAGCTGTGGGTCAAATCAGCTTGCCCATCCCGGGCAAAGTGGTTCGAGCGGCTGGGCCGGTAAGCAGCTCCCGGTAACGTATCTATCCCGTCGGCCGTGTGCGCCGAGACGTGCGAATATGCTCTGGAAGGCATGGAAGATCTTGGCACTATCAATCAATCTCGCTTTTGCCGTGCTGGGCGCCCCCATCGATGTCGAACGGACCAGCACTGCGTTTGCTATGTATTTCAGGCCGCTGGACCAACGGCCATTCTGCGACAGTGCTTCTTGGCCATAACCGTTCTCTTTCGCAGCGTCCTCGCTATGTTGCTACCCCCGAGTGGCGGTGATGGGTGCCAACCGTGCGCAACCGCTTGGCAGAAGGCCTACATGTCCTTCTCCAACAATCAGCGAGGGTTGGCCGTCACAGTCCGGGCCGACAGCGTGACGATGCACATGAGTGCTCCTAGTATCGCGAGAGCAAAAGGCAGCCCAGCCATGTGTGCAACGAGCCCGACGCCAGCTGGACCGACGAGGATACCGGCGTAACCCGCCGTCGTGACGGCTGCGATCGCCAAACCTGCCGGCATCACCTTCTGCTTGCCAGCACGGCGGCATAACACCGGCACGATATTCGATGCACCCAATCCGATAAGCAGCAAACCCGCCATGGCAATCGCAGCCACCGGCGCGGCCAGCAGGGCCACAAAACCGATCATGATCGGCACAGGTCCGAACATCAGTGTGGCGCGGTCTCCGATTCTGATCACGAGGGCATCTCCGGCGAGACGGCCTGCGGTCATCGCGATGGAAAACAACATATAACCGAACCCGCCATGCTCTTGCGCCACAAGACCTCTGTCAATGAGAAATAAGGCGCTCCAGTCGATCATCGCGCCTTCGACAAGGAAGGTGATGGCCGCAAGCACCGCTATCAGCAATACGCTGCGATGAGGCAAGACAAGCAGTGGCTCTGACGGCGTGCGACGTGTCGCAAGCAACCGCGGCCATGCCGACAAAATCGCAACTATCATTAGCGCCGAACAAGCCAGCGTCGAAGCAAACGAGTCAATCCGCAGCGAGAGCAAGGCTGTCAGGGCGCCAGCGCCCGACAATTCGCCGATGCTGAACTGTGCGTGAAAGGTGGACATCAATGGGCGGCCGGCTGCTCGCTCTACTTCGGCCGCTTGAACGTTCATGGCTACATTGATTGAGCCGAGTGAAGCGCCAAAGGCAAGCAGCACCGCCCCGAGTTTCAGAGGTGTACTGGCGATAGCGAGCCATGGCAGGGTCAGCGCAAGGCCAAGTCCACCTACAAGAATAGTGCGCCTGGTGCCGTAGCGCGCCCCCGACAAAGCGGTCAAAGGCATGGCGAAGAGGGACCCCATGCCGAGGCAGAGCAGCAGCAGACCAAGCACGCGATGATCGACCGCAAGGCGCTCCTTGGTGAGCGGCACCAGAGGCGCCCAGGCCGAGAAGCCGAATCCGGAGACAAAAAATATGAGTCGCGTCGCGAGCAGGCCGGCCGGCGGATCGGCAGACGGTTTTACGGGGCACTCCGCAGAGAACGCACGTTACGAGTACGGCGCGCCGGCGTTTGCCGGCGCATGCCTGCACACGGTGGGCAGCCCGACGACGATGTCGTCGCGGAACATGCTTCCGTTACTGCAAGTCCAGTGCCATTGCGAAATTAACGCGACGTTCCTGGTGCAAACTTTCGGATGAGCCTATTTCTCGCGACTGCTTGCTATTGCGGGCTGCGGCACCCTCGGACCCACGACGAGTTTGGAGAAGTGTTGTCGTAAATCTCTCAAACCCAACACGGCACCTCCGGCTCAGATGCAGCATCGCTTCGTCGTAGAGCCCCATTGTAAACTCGACGCATTGTCTCAAGGGGCTGCGCCGCGAAGCTGCCCTCCGCGGTCATTCTGCAAGGTCTTCTTGGCCGGTTCTAGTGCTTCTTGTTCTTCTGGATCTGCATGATCGAACCAAGAGCCTGGGGGATAGGTTGCGATGCGCTTAGCAAAAAACGACTGCGGCTCCCAGGTTTTTCCCTCGGCCTTCTCAAAAATGATGACGCCGCCACGAGTGAAGTACCGAGGTCCTGGAATATTGCAGTTCACCACAATCAGGGCGCGCCATAGGCCGCTCTGTGTGGCCTCTTTTTCATCAACTTTCTGCAGGTAATCCACCTGGATCGGATCGCCGATAGTGCAGCGGCCGTGTCGCAGAAGATCGCCCAACCTGCCCTGAGCAGTCATCACAAAGTTGAAGTTGATGGGGTTATGCAGAAAGTGGAGATTCACCGCCTTTTCGCCGTTTGCGATTTCACTGGAGATCAGAGAGAGTGCGAACGCCTTCCAGCCCAATTCTATCGGCTTGGCATATGGCGAATCGACTTTTAACGCGCCGTCGGGCGCAGCCTGCCAGATAATGGCATATTCGGCGGCTTTATCGTCGCGATGTTTACTCCACGAAAAGAAGGCATATTCGCTCCCATCGTTCGATTGAGCGACTCCCCACCTTCTCGGGACGAAGTGCGCGACCTTCGCGACCTTGGAAATGATTTGCTCGATAGTGTCACCGTCTTGCGATCGCCAGGTTGACTTGACCTTGTCGACAAGGATGCTGTCCTCCGCTCTGACATCGCTGCTCGCGACGACCACGGCACCTGGGCAAATCAACAAGAGGTCGAGACAGAGCCAAAGCATGCACCTTCTGGTCATTTTCGTCATCTTCGTCATCGCGACTGGTCAGCGCCGACGCTTGAGCGGAGCGCTAGATTAGACTCATTTTTTTGCTGCAGCTCTGGTCCCGCCGGGCCAACGCGACCTGTTGAGAGTCTCGAGAGAAGCGAGGTGCTGGCAATCTAGAACAACTGTATGCCAGAAAGCATCCAATGCACCTACCAGGAATGGTTGGGTGCGCTCACTCGAATCCTTCAGTACAGTCCAACCGTGAAGCGGTCGTGGGAAAGATACTGAAGAATACTAACGTCGTTACAGATTGTTGAAGGTGATTGATTTGCAAGCACTCGGCGCGCTGATCGGAATGCTTCCACTTGCAGCGTGGTCGATGTGATGATCAGGCAATATCCGTCGGCCGAAATTCGCGGGCACGGAGTCCAACTTGGTCTGACCGCCCGAACAAGGTCGTACGCGTGGGACTCATATTCCGTTTGTTCGCTCGGGCGGCAGATTTAGGTGAAGGTCGGCTTCGACGCCGGGCTCGGACGGCAGAACGTTCATATACCAGCACGACGGATTGCGCGCTGACGTTACCAGACCTACGATCAACCAGCTATTTCGAACAGGTGATTGCTCTGGCTTATTGTCCATTGCATTTGCCGAGCGATCCCCCGGCGCTGACGCCTCAGGTCAGATCGGCAGCCGCAACGAAATTTCAGTGCTCATGAACGTCTTCTCAGGTGTCAGTACCAGCATATCGACGACGGTCATGGACCCTGGGCGATCATATAAATACTTTACGTGCCAAAGCGAGCCGACGTCAGGGGAGACGACGAAATCGCGAGAGTCTAACGCTCTGGCGATCATTCGAACCGCCTCGCTATTCCGCATTGATAGAGAGAACACCGCGTCCATAAGAACGGCTAGGCTCATTCCGTCAGCAAGGAGTGCGCGAGCAATAGCGTCGCCGTGAACTTGCCGGAGCGCTGAGATGACTACCGCGACAGCCTCTGGGTCCCTCACTCTGCCCAGCCTATTGAATCGCCACATAATGCTGAGGACAGAGCCGTGCCGCGAGGATTGCGCCGCCGGCCCTACGGGGGGCTGAGACTACAGTTGCACCCCATCGGGCACACGATCTGCAACGATCCGGAGTGACCGCCCTCCTGGAATATGCACATCGCTGGTACGCTCCGGGATGAGTGGCAACGTCAGGTATGGCTCGCCAATACAAGCTCTCGCGCCTCACATTGCCCGATGCAAGCTGGACGACGGTATTCCAACACGGCTCCAAGGGAACGAGCCTCGTCGACAGCCTTGGTGGCCCGCTGTATCAATGAGCAAACAAAACCCCGGCAATTGCTGCCGGGGCTTTCTTATTTTTGCGTTCCGCGTGACGCGACTGGATCAGAAGTCCATACCGCCCATGCCGCCCATGCCGCCGCCCGGCGGCATTGCGGGGCCGGCAGCGTTCTTCTTCGGCAGCTCGGCGACCATCGCTTCCGTAGTGATCAGGAGCGCCGCCACGGAGGAGGCGTTCTGGACCGCCGCTCGCACGACCTTTGTAGGATCGATGATACCCTTGGAGACCAGGTTGCTGTACTCGCCCGTCTGTGCGTCGAAGCCGTAAGAGTACTGATCCTTCTCCAGGACCTTGCCGACCACGACCGAGCCGTCTTCACCGGCGTTGATCGCGATCTGACGGGCCGGCCACGACAACGCCTTGCGCACGATCTCGACACCGGTCTTCTGGTCGTCGTTCTTGGTGCGCAGGCCCTTGAGCGCTTCGGTGGCACGGAGCAGCGCCACGCCGCCACCCGGCAGGATGCCTTCCTCGACAGCCGCGCGGGTCGCGTGCATCGCGTCATCCACGCGATCCTTGCGCTCCTTCACTTCGACTTCGGTCGCGCCGCCGACGCGGATCACCGCGACGCCGCCCGCGAGCTTGGCGAGACGCTCCTGCAGCTTCTCACGGTCGTAGTCCGAGGTGGTCTCCTCGATCTGCGCCTTGATCTGGGCAACGCGAGCGTCGATGTCGGCCTTCTTGCCGGCGCCGTTGACGATCGTGGTGTTCTCCTTGTCGATCATCACCTTCTTGGCGCGGCCGAGCATCTGCAGCGTGACGTTCTCGAGCTTGATGCCGAGGTCTTCCGAGATGGCCTGGCCGCCGGTCAGGATCGCGATGTCCTGCAGCATGGCCTTGCGGCGATCGCCGAAGCCCGGAGCCTTGACGGCCGCGACCTTCAGGCCGCCGCGCAGGCGGTTGACGACGAGGGTGGCGAGCGCTTCGCCTTCGACGTCTTCAGCGACGATGACCAGCGGCTTGCCGGTCTGCACCACGGCCTCGAGCAGCGGCAGCAGCTCGTTCAGCGAGGAGAGCTTCTTCTCGTTGATCAGGATGTAGGCGTCGTCCATCTCAACGCGCATCTTGTCGGCGTTGGTGACGAAGTAGGGCGAGATGTAGCCGCGGTCGAACTGCATGCCCTCGACGACGTCGAGTTCGGTTTCGAGCGACTTGGCTTCCTCGACCGTGATCACGCCCTCGTTGCCGACCTTCTTCATGGCGTCGGCGAGGAACTTGCCGATCTCGGCGTCGCCGTTGGCCGAAATGGTGCCGACCTGGGCGATCTCCTCGTTCGAGGTGACCTTCTTGGAGTTCTTCTGGAGGTCCGCAACGACGGCTTCGACCGCGAGGTCGATACCGCGCTTCAGATCCATCGGGTTCATGCCGGCGGCGACCGACTTGGCGCCCTCGCGGACGATTGCAGCCGCCAGCACGGTCGCGGTGGTGGTGCCATCGCCGGCCGCGTCAGCGGACTTGGAAGCGACTTCGCGCACCATCTGGGCGCCCATGTTCTCGAACTTGTCGTCGAGCTCGATCTCCTTGGCGACGGTGACGCCGTCCTTGGTGATGCGGGGAGCGCCGAACGACTTCTCGAGCACCACGTTGCGGCCCTTCGGACCGAGGGTGACTTTCACCGCGTTGGCGAGAACGTCGACGCCGCGCAGCATGCGGTCGCGTGCGTCTACGCCGAATTTGACTTCTTTGGCTGACATGGTTGATTTCCCTGAGTTTCATTTCATCTCACCCTGGATAGGACGCCCAGCAGGCGCTCCTCAGGGGTGAGCGGTGCGAGCAGTGGATTAGGCGGCCTTCTTGCTGGAAGATATTTCGGTGAGAACGCCCATGATGTCGCTCTCCTTCATGATCAACAGCTCCTGGCCATCGATCTTGACCTCGGTGCCCGACCATTTGCCGAACAGCACGCGGTCGCCGATCTTCAAATCAATCGGGATCAACTTGCCTGCCTCATCACGGCCACCTGGGCCGACGGCGATGACTTCGCCCTGGGAGGGCTTTTCCTTGGCTGTGTCTGGAATGATGATGCCGCCAGCGGACTTCTCTTCTGCGTCGATGCGCTTGACGACGACGCGGTCATGAAGTGGACGGAAAGTCATACAGTCCTCCTAACTATTTGCACGAGTTAACGATTCTCGACTGTTAGCAGTCGATGCCGGCGAGTGCTAACGCAGGCGGAACTGAAATAGGACAGGCTTCTTCCGGAGCAAGGGTCTGTAGCAAAAAAATTGGCGCTTACCCCCTACCTAAAGAAGGAGCCCGCCGTTTGCCGACGGGACCTTCCGACCAAAGCCAAGACGATTTGGTGGCCCCATTATGCCTCGGGCTACGCCCAACCCGACCAGCAGGTAGCGGGAACGACTTCGAGTTTTCTAAAGGCGTCCTTGGGTCCGGGACTTGCCACCGGTTGGGCTCGCATAAGAACCCTGAAAGATCTCTGACGGCCGGAAACGGCACTGCATCTGAAAGCAGAGGCTCTCATTCTTTTCAGCCGCGGCTCGCAGGCAATGTTGCCAGCAGTTCTCAATCCTCACTATTCTCCCCCCTCGTAGAACAGCTCCAGCGGCAGACCGACCAGAGCCTTGCCGATCCAATCGCGCGCGATCACATTAGAGGGCCCCATCGCGATGGCCGCGCGCGCGTCGCGGAAGGCGCGTTCGATCGGCCCCCGATGGTACCCATAGCCGCCCGTTACCGTCAGAGCCGTGGCCGCGACTTTGTTGGCGACTTCGGCGGCATGCACCTTGAACTCGGTCAGCGGGATAAGGATTTCACTCTGCGGCCTGCCAGCGCGCCACAGCGCGTCCAGTTGGCCCGCGAGTTCGTTGCGCCAAGGCCGCAGCGTCTCGACCAGCACCTTGGCTGCCCCGAGTTCCTGCCGGATCGCTTGGTAGTCCGAAAGACTCTTGTTCCGATCCCTATGCACGAAGCGTGTGGTGTGCGCGACCGCCGCGTTCAGCGCGCCGCGCGCCACACCTTCCCAGACAGAGCCGAGCCCAATCAAGTAGACGGGCGACACCCCGTCATAGATAATCTCCTTGCCCTGCCCTTCGGCACCAAGCCTGTCGCGTTGTGGTACACGCACGTTGATGTAGCGGATTGCGCCCGAATGATTAGCCTTGACACCCAGCGCATCCCATGGCCGTGACTCAATGCCGGGGGACGTGCCGTCGACGATGAAGAACACGATGTCGGTCTGATCCTTGGCGCCCGGAGTGCGCGTCTGGACCACATAATAGTCGGCTTGGCCCGAGCTAGTCGTAAACGACTTCTCGGCGTTGACGAGATAGTCCTCGCCATCTCGCGACGCTTCGGACAGATTGTACCACCAGTGCCCGCCGGTGGCGCGCTCGCTGGTCGAATAAGTGCCGAGCAGTCGTCCATTGTTCGATTTGAGCCATCGCTCCTTCTGATCGGTGCTGCCGAACAGATTGATGGTCTGCGCCGCGCCGACATGCATCACGTAGACGAGGCCGGTCGAGGCATCGACCTGCCCGATCCGACAGGCAGCCTCGGCGAAGTCGATATGGCTGCAGTCGAGCCCGCCGAACTGCACCTCGTTCAGCACGCCGGTCCAGCCGGCGTCCGACAATGCGTGGAGATTCTCCCGCGGAAATCGGCTCTCCTTGTCGTTGCGATCGGCGTTCACCTTTACGGTGGCGTCGATCGCCGCGTCGAGCCGAGCGTAGGCGTCGTCGTCGGCCCTGTGAGCGAAGTTGTCGTTGGTCATGGTCATTCTCCTGTTGGGCAGTGTCAAGCGAGAGCCTGCGTCGGCAACGTTCCGTTAAGATCGCCCCGGCGACGAGCCGCCGAGACGCAGCTCGGCAGCCACGCGGGCGAGTACACCGCGAGGGTCTGGAATGTGCACGCGACCCGCGTGCTCGGCCAGCTGCACCACATCGGCAAAGCGCGCACGATACCGGATCCAGCCTTGGCGCGGCGTCCCGTTGGATCCGATCAGGGCTCGCATTTCGCCGCCACGACTTCAGGCTCGATGTCACCGAGCGCCGCGGTGCTTCGAACGTCAGCGAGATCTCCGCACGCAAGAGCACCGGCCGCAACTGTGCCATCGCCGGACCGCTCGGCCGACAAGCCAGAGAGAGCGCCGGCTCAGCAAGACCCCATCTGGCGCAAGGCGGTCCGCACTTGCTGCTATCGTCGTCACGTCAACCATTGTCATTCGGCCGCCTGGACGTGCCCGGCCATGTTCGTTTCCAGCGTGCGGACCAGCGGAATGATGCGGCGGCCGAAATATTCGACATCTTCCTGGAAATGCAGGAAACCGAGCAACACGAGGTCAACGCCAACCTTCTTAAGCGCAATGATGCGCTCGGCAATCTGCTCCGGCGTGCCGATCAAATTAGTCTTGAATCCATCGTTGTACTGGACGAGGTCATCGAAGCTTGATTTCGCCCAATTGCCCTGACCTTCCGGCGACGCCTTGCCGGCGTTCTTGACCTCGCGCCCAAAGGCATTGACGGCCTCCGGATCGGCCTTGTCGATGATCTCATTGAGGACGCTGCGCGCTTCGGCCTCTGTGTCGCGCGCGATCGCAAAGCCGTTGACGCCGATTTTGACGGAACGGTTGTTTGCGCGGGCTTTGGCCATGATGTCGTCGACCTGCTTCTTGATCTCCTCGACCGAGTTGCCGTTGGTGAAGTACCAGTCCGATACCCGCGCCGCCATGTCGCGCGCCGCACGCGAGCTGCCGCCCTGGAAGACCTCTGGCAGAGGCTGCGCCGGCTTCGGCTTCAGCGTGTAGTCCTTGAAGCGATAGAAATCGCCGCGGAACGTGAAGCTGTCTTGAGTCCAGATGCCGCGTAGTGCCCGGATGAACTCTTCCGAGCGCCGGTAACGTTCGTCATGATCAAGCCAATGCTCGCCGATTGCCGCGAACTCGCCGCGGAACCAGCCGCTGACGATATTGACCGCGACGCGGCCTTCGGTGAGCTGGCTGATGGTTGCGATCTGCTTGGCCGCAACAGCCGGATTCCATGGTCCGGGAAGAAGGGCCGCGATCACCTTCAGCTTGTTCGTTGCTGCAAGTAGCGCATGGCTGAAAGCAACAGGCTCATGCTGAAACTCGGCCCCATAACCGGCTGTGAATCGGATCTGGCTCAGCGCATACTCGAACCCCGCCTGCTCCGCGATCTGCGCCAGGCGGCGGTTATAATCGATGTCCCATCCGGTGCGCTGCTCGATCTTGCTGATGACAAGACCACCGGAGACATTCGGGACCCAGTAGGCGAATTTGATCGAATCATTGCTGGTGCTCATGAAGGTACCTCAACGGTTTTGGCTGGAGTAGGACGTGACGCTGGCGCAACGAAGCACCCAGGCTGCTGTGCCAGCCGGTTGCGACGCCGCTCGTTCGAGCCGTCGTTAGATGTGATTTACGGGACGGTTGGCGCGGCTCAGGTCAGCTGATCGCCGCCGGCGCATGCTCGGTACGTCAGCAACAGGCCGCACGGCACGGCGTCAACGATGCGACGCATGTTCGAAATTGATCAAGGAGGCCAGAGCAAGTCATCCGCATTCTCCCTCGCAAGCGCGCTCGGCGAGCAACTGATACTCGCAGAGAAACCGATCACGCGCGAGTCCAAGGCGCACTCTTTTCCATGCGGTCGGGGAAAGCAACATTCTCTTAATCGCGTTGAACGCGTCGTTTATTGCTGCAGCTCTGGTCGCGAGCTTGTTCAGCAGTGCTGAATGCCAATCGCATTGATCCCAACGATGCGACCTTCGAACACGGCCTTTCCGAGTGCGATGTTCGCTTTGGCGCCCGCGCATTTGCGGCTGTCGACCCAGGCGGTACACGATCGACCACTTAATCAGTCGCTTTAAGACGCCGCCTCATCGCTTGAACGAAGTTACGGCCGCCTGAATTCTAGGCGATCGAATGCGAACATCGGGTTTGATCATCTGCGCACCGTTTAGCGGAGCTGATATCGCCGCGGCGGCAATTACGTTGCCGACAATGCGCTGCATCAGTCCTCGTTGGACGTTGTCGGAAATAAGGACATGGCTTTTGCTAACGGCGCCGCGGGCCGCCTGTTCCGGCCCGCGGCGCCTTCAACAAGTCGTAGGCTACTAAAGCGCGCATTCGTTGCGATCGATACGGGTGCGTTGCTAGATCAAACGCGTCGTTCGGCTCCTCGGTTTGCCGCTCGCTAATTTACGTGCCGTGGCCGACCCGTAAGCGCCAGTTCCGCAAAAGCGATCGGAACCGCGCCGGCTTACCAAACCCTGCGTCCACCTTTGCGGGACGACATCGCACCTCATCCAGGCTGCAGTCTCACGTCTGGCCTTTGCTATGTCATTGCTCGGGTGGTGGACTATCAGCGTTGGCACCCCCTTGGATCCTAGAGCTCCTTATCTTGAGTAGAGGTACCGAACCATATCGGTCAAGCCCACGACATAGCGGTCGGCTGCCCCGCCGGCTTGCACCTTTACGCAGTGCAGCAACAATCATCAGGATTGGAACATCTGTCGGCGCATGGCGTTCCACCCGAGGCTTACGGCGATCGATTTCGATCGGCTCCGATGGCCCAGGCCGTGGCACTCATCGGCACCAGTATCGAGCGTCAAAGGCACCATTCATTCAGGCGACAAGACTTCGTCGATTAACCCGTTAGAACAATTCCGATGATAAAGCTTCCCATGACGGCCGAGGGGCATGCTGCGCTCGAAGGTGAACTGCGTCACCGCATCCGCACCGAGCGACCAGATCTCGTTCAGCGAATTCAACAGGCGATCGCCAATGACCGAAATCTGGTCGAGAACTCGGAATATCAGATTGCGCTTGCGGAGCAAAGCGTTAACGACGCTCGCATCGCCGAGCTGGAAGATAAGCTCGCGCGTGCTGAGATCGTCGACGTGTCCAGACTTTCCGGCGAGCAAATCAAGTTCGGAGCGACGGTGACGTTGATAGATGAGGACACTGGTGAGAAGCGGATCTGGCAGATCGTAGGCGAAGCCGAAGCCGATGCGAGCAAACACAAAATTTCAGTAACCTCGCCAATTGCTTTGGCATTAATTGGAAAGAGAAACGGAAGTACGGTGGTCAAGGCGCCGGGCGGTACCAAGACCTACAGTGTGCGACAAGTAGAGTGGCTCCAGAGCAAGCCCAAGCAAGAGCAAGTGTAAGCGTAATCGACGAAGGCGCCGACCGCACAACCATAGTTACGCGACAACCTATCGGGGATCCTGCTCTAGGTCATCGCGTACAGGGCGGGACTCGGCGCAAGCAAAAGCATAGCCGACTAGTGTAGTCTTCGGCGGGAAGAGCCGGTGGCGATCGAGACCAAGCTCTTTCCCGGCTTCATTGCCTCGGGGGCTCGCTTCGCCGATCGAGAGCGCCCAATAGCGCGCACACGAGTCTCGGGTCGACCAATGAGATCAACGTTACATCGGGACGCGAACATGCCGGGACGACTGGCGCCGGTTCTACTGGTACTGTGTGCGTTCATGATCGTTGGCCTCATCGGCTTGTACGTAGTCGGCGACCTGTCCAGATTTCAGGAAGCTATTTCAATAAGTGAGGGCCAGGTCGCCATGCGCAGCGTGAGTAATCCCGAACAACTGGATCAAGCGCTAAAGCAACATCCCTCAAATGCGATGCTGAAAATGATCGCAATGGCAAGGCTGGATGCGATCGAAATGGATGCTGCCGCGCGGAGGTTACTAGCCGGTGCCGAGCAAAATGATCTTCCGAAAGCAATCGATTTAGCTTCCAGTCGCAGTGATCTAGACAAGCTCCTACGCGATCTGAAAGCCGCCGAGCGTGGTATCGCTACTTTTGAACCCCGTTATATCGCTCTGATCAAATCCGAGCGCGGCAAATTGGAAAACGAAGCCCGTTTGCTCCGTCTTGGAAACGAAACAGTTCTCAGATTTATGAGCATGATTGACGCGCAGCACACCGAAATAGTTGCCGTAGCTTCCAAACTGTCGGCCACGCACACTGAATACTACAAGGCCTATGAGAAGTGTGTGACGGTCCTGCTGAGGGATTTTGGTATCTACAAAGTGACAGAAGGTCAGTTCGTATTCCCGTTTCAATTGACTGCAGACAACTACAATCGTGCTTCAGCAGCAATGATCACCGCTACACAACGCATTGCCGAACTGGACAATGAAATGACCAACCTGAGGGCGCTCCAGCTGAAGAGATGGAAGGCTTTCGTTGGACAATTAAGCGAGCGCATCCAACAGCCGATGGTGGAATAAGGGCAGACATGCAGCGTCCTTTTCAAAGAACCGGACGCGATTCTTGGGCATGTCGCCTCGTGGGGAGACCGCTATCCCCAGGGGCAAATAGTGCCAAAGCTGTTGAACCTGTCAATCTGAAAGCAGGTCCGCAGGCACGCGATTGCATAACGGTGAGGCGCCACCGCGTTCCTTGCGACGCCGAGAGCGAAACGACGTGTCTGCGGCCGTCCGCTCGCAGATCATCTTGGGGGTCGCAAGAACGGTGTGGCAGGAATGGTGTCAATGCTTCTCGTCCGGATGCGCTCGCCAGTCACGGCCTACCGTCTGGTGGCCCTCATCTGTCTTATCCATACGCCCTGCGCGATCAGCGTCGCTTTCCTTGGCTTTCCAATCACGCCCAATTTGCACATCCTCTCCGCGTCCCCGTTCCTGTGCGCGCGACTGCTCCGCTTGTTGAGGGGTCTGATCGGGCTGCACAGGGACCGTCTGCGCTTGGCCAGTCCTTCCCGCTTCTTCGGCGGAGGTGGGAACGAGACCACAGGACAGCAGCATTGCTGTTGTTACCGCAACGATACGCATGCGTTTCTCCTCCATTCAGATGAAACACTAACGACTCACCTGAGCTTCGGTTCGCTGATTTCACGCTGGTTCCGGTGCAGGTGAGCGGTGCAGTATGGGCGCAGAAGGGCGTAACATTGATGCTATAGACTCAAAGCGGAGACCGCGACGATCACAAATAGGCCCCTCGTCCGCACGCAGGAATCAGGCTGTTACCCCTTAAGTCTCGGCACGTCTCGTCCTGAAAATAAGAGCCATCAGGCAACCGACGAGACACTGCATAAACCCGCTGCGGTGATCCTCACGACCCATGTGTCCATCGGTTACTCCATCCTCAAACCGGCCGAGACGTTGCACATTGAAATCGTCAATTGAGCTTTACGTTCGTACTAGTGTGCCTCAGGGGACGTAGCAGCCTCCCCGTCAAGTGGGCCATCCCATGCAAGAGCTGTTCGCTTTGTGTTGGAGCGAACACATGGATGGGATGTCTTTTGAGCTTCCGCTTTTCATTGTTGCGACCTTCGGCGGTGCCGGTGCGCTCGTCGCTGGCCTTTCCGGATTTGCATCCGGCCTGGTAGTCGCCTCGATCTGGCTCTACATCCTTACCCCCCTGCAAACCGCCAGCCTGATCATCGCCTTTGGGCTGGTCGTGCAGGCCTACTCCGTATGGAAACTACGTGGTGCGCTGGACTGGAGACGGCTCTGGCCGTTCATCTTTGGCGCAGCACTCGGCGTACCGGTTGGCGTAACGATATTGACTTGGGGCAATCCTGGCTGCGTCCGCGTTGGCGTCGATGTGTTTCTCGTTCTCTACAGCCTTTATGCGTTGCTTCGTCCTGCGCTCGGGCCGTTGAAAGCGCCGGGCGCTGGCGTCGATGCCATTGTCGGATTCCTCAATGGCGTCCTGGGCGGTATCACCGGGCTCGCCGGAATCCTCGTCACGATCCGGTGCGGACTGCGCGGCTGGCCCAAGGACGTGCAGCGTGCGGTGTTTCACCCCGTTGCGGTGGCGACATTCCTGGTGAGTGCGCTGTGGATCGGCGCCAGGGGCGCGTTGAGCGCGGAGACAATCAAGCTCTTTCTGATCGGATTGCCCGCCCTGTTCGCCGGTACCTGGATTGGTCTCAAGTTGTTCGGTCGCCTCAGCGAGGTTGCATTCCGCAGGATCGTACTGGCGCCGCTTCTGGTTTCGGGCGCGGTCCTGGTCGTTTAGCGTTACGGCAGATCCCGCCCGGCGGGCGGACCGGCTGTATGGAAGGAACATGCAATCATAGGGATCAATGACTCTGGAGCCGTTTCCATGTTTGAACCCACAACTCGCCTCGGCCGCATCGCTATCCTCTGGCGAGGTGATGAAGCGGCGCGCCGCAGTGTTTCCCCAGAGACCAGCCGTTTCAAGGCCGTGTTCGCGGCGCTCGCCGATGTCGGCGTCGATGCCGAACCGGTGGTCTACGAGGACGATGTCCTCGACGCAGTGCGCGCACAGCTCGCCACACTTGATGGTGTACTCGTCTGGGTCAATCCGATTCACGAGGGGCGCAATCGCGCCAATCTCGACGCGCTGCTGCGCGAGGTGGCGGCGCGCGGCGTCTGGGTGAGCGCCCATCCCGATGTCATCCTCAAAATGGGCACCAAGGAGGTGCTCCATCGCACCCGCATGATGAGTTGGGGCTGTGACACGGCCCTCTACCGAACGCTCGAGCAGATGAGGGTGGAATTGCCGTTGCGGCTGGCAGCTGGCCCGCGCGTGATCAAGCGCAGCCGCGGCAACGGCGGCCAGGGCGTCTGGAAGGTCGACGCCCTGGTAAGTCCCCCCACCCGGCCGATGGTTCGCGTGCTTGATGCCACGAGCGACGCATCGGAGGACGTCGCTCTGGACGAGTTTCTTCAGCGGTGCGTCGATTATTTCGAAGACGGCTCTGTGATCGATCAGCCGTTCCAGGCGCGCCTGAGCGAGGGGGTGGTGCGCTGTTATATGGCAGGCGATCGCTGCGCCGGCTTCGGCCACCATAAGGTCAAGGCCCTGGTTGACGAACCGACCGCGCGCGCCGAAGCCGGACCACGGCTCTATGCCAGCAAGGCCGATCCGCGCTTTCAGGTCCTGCGTCGGTTGATGGAAGACGAGTGGACGCCGCAGCTGACAACCTTGCTGGATATTCCGAGCAGCGATCTCCCGATGATCTGGGACGCGGACTTCATGCTCGGTCCGCCCCGTCCCGACGGGACCGACAGTTACGTGCTCGGCGAGATCAACGTCAGCTCAGTCTTCCCGATCCCCGAAGAGGCTTGGGCAGAGATCGCTGGCCGAGTTGCCGATAGACTGAAGTCGAAGCTCTGAGGCGAGAAATCTTGCGTCTGCTCCGATCTCGAGTTTTCAACCGTGCTCGCCAACGGCTGCCACGGCGTCGATGTTGCATTCCGGCTCCATATCCACGATCTCCGGCGTTCGGGTCACATGAACGCGCTCAGTGAGGGTTCGAACCCTGGATGCACTCCCATTGGAGTGCGCTACATCCACCGTCGAACACGCGCGCGATAAGCGCGGTGGACATCACCGAACTTGCGATCTAGATAGGCCTCCTCGCGGGCCACAACGCCGTAGCGGATAACCACCACAACGATCCGTCAGAACACCGCGTCCAGCCGAGCTCCCTAATTGTAACAGGGCGCCCTCGCCTCTCACGGATGCGTCACATTCTCTCGATATCCTTTCCGAAAGAACTGTTGGGCGTTCCCTCGCATGATCCGGTCTATCAGGCTACGAGTATCTTCGAGCGCAATCCAACCTTCGGTAACCAATTGCGAGAGTGCCAGAGCGATTCCGCGGCGCGCTACGAAAGCATGGCCATAAATTGGCTCGACAGCGACATAGTCGCCGCCGAAGGTGAAGATCTTGTTGGACGGAACCGCCATCAGAAACTCCTTCAGAAAGCGAACGCCTGCCACTGGGTTGATAATCCATGCCCAGCACATGTCGATCGCGGCGTTGGGATAATGTTTGGCCAGCGCGATAAACTCGTGCTGGTATGGATACCCAATGTGCATTAGGACGAATCGGGTTTCTGGAAAGTCCTGCAATAGTCGGCAGACGTCGGCAGCATTGCTGTGGGTACGACCGAGTTGCATCACGCCGTAGCCAGCCAAAACGCCGGTGTGCAGCTTGACCGGCAGGCCGCACTCGCCAGCTTTGCCGACGCAATAGCGGAACAGATAATCTTGTAGCGCCTTGAGATCCTCAGGACCGAGGGCATGTAATGCGCCGACCCTGTCGGCGTGGTGGGGAAATAACCTTGACGCATGCGCCTTGGTGATCGGTTCGAAATTGAGCGCACGCGAATAAGCTATTTGCGATTTTACGGCGACCGCTCTGGCGCCGTATGTTGCGAAATAGAAGTCGATGACGTCGAGCCACTCATCGAGTGTCGTTGGGCGTCGACCTGTCTCGGCTTCCACCCACGCAAAGTCAGCAGCACTGCACCGGCACAGTTGAAGGATACTTATATCGTGATCGAGCAGCTCTGGCTGTTCGGTCTCCATGAAGATGCGCTGTAGCGAATTGACGTGGCAGCCCTTGATGTTCGCCAAGCCAAAAATGCGCGCATAAAAGCCGGGCTGAACGGTTTCACGATATTTCTCGGCGATGCGCGGCAGACTCTCGGCAGTCAGTTCATCCTCGCCGTATACGCCGCGAAACGTATGGCGCAGCGCCTGGGCGTAGCCAGTGTGGCGGATGCGGTCCCAGTAAGGGGCGATGATCCGATACTTTTCCTGGCTTGGAAGATCCGGCCCGAGAAACTTGCGCAAGTCGGCCGCTGGCAGGCCGGCCACCACTAGATCTTCGGCAGCATAGGACCTGAATAAATACGCCCAGTCATTGCACGGCAATGTTCGTGGATGGATCTCGCCGGCAAGGCGCTGACTTTCCTCGATCAGGTGCTCATGGGTATCCACAAACGGCGTCTCCTCGACCCATTGTGCGATCTGTCGATCGGATTCCGTCATCGACTCCCAGCCAATCGCAGCTCTACTCATTTGTGGCTCCTTTAAGTACAGTCGCTTGCGTCCGCATTTGCGATCCTCGTGTAGACATGCTGTACGTCTAGCTGTAGCCAGCGGGACCTTCAGCGCCGCGGGTGGCGAGATCAATTGCTGACGACATCACTAGGATGAGCAACGCGCTCTTTAAGAGCGTCGGTCATTGGGAAGTTGAGGTTTATGTTTCTTGGCGGAATCGCAGCCATGAACCATTTGTCATAGATCTTCGTGAACTCGCCGGAAGCCATGAGCTTAGAGAGAACGTCGTCGACCATTTTTTTGAAGTCGGGATCATCCTTCGAGAACATCAGACCATAATAATAGATCGTGCCGTAGTTGGCTCTCAAGAAGGCTAGGTCAGCGGGTTTCGAATAATCCGCCTTCATACCGGCCAAGAGAATGTCGGCCTCCACCCACGCCGATGCACGCCCAGTGGTCAGCAGCAGCAGGGATTCAGCATGGTCTTTGGCCTGCGCGATCGTAAGATTGAGACCCTCATCCTGCGAGATGCCTTTGGCGATGCCGAGCGCATCGGACCCCTGTGTGACAACGATAGTCCTTCCCTTCAGGTCTTTCGGCGTCTTAAACCCGCTCGACACCTTCGCGAGCCAAGCCGTTTGGCTGGCGAAGGTTGCAACGCTAAATGAGACCTGTTCCAGACGCTGCTTGCTGCTGGCAGTTCCGCCGCATTCGATATCGATTGTGCCATTCTGGATAAGCGGGATACGGTTGGACGAATTGACCGGCGTGAGCTTTATCTGAAGATCTGGAG
Source organism: Bradyrhizobium sp. ISRA464 (assembly GCF_029910095.1). NCBI lineage: Bacteria > Pseudomonadati > Pseudomonadota > Alphaproteobacteria > Hyphomicrobiales > Nitrobacteraceae > Bradyrhizobium > Bradyrhizobium sp. ISRA464. The sequence goes on from NZ_CP094526.1 coordinate 6,956,374, forward strand.
TGCTGAGATCAGCCTTCAGCCGATCGACGACGTGCGCGCAGAGGTCCAGGGAAAACCCGACAGGCTTCTGGTCACCGGCGAGATAGGAAAACGGTATCGAGGCCTCGCGATAGCCAATGGTGATTGTTCTCCTCGACTTGATGTTATCGAGAGTTGGCCCTGCCTGAGCAGCAGAGACTGAAAACACGGCAATCGCAGACGCGGAAAGCAGTGCAAATGTTCTGAACATAGAAATCCCTCTGTTCGGGTGAGACGCGCCTAATGAATGATCTGGTTGAGGAAGGCCTTCGCACGCTCGGTGTTGGGCGCGCGAAAGAAGGTGCTCGGATCGCGCTCTTCCACGATTGAGCCGCGATCCATGAAGACCACTCGATCCGCAACTTCGCGCGCAAAGCCCATTTCGTGCGTGACGCAGATCATCGTCATCCCGTCCTGCGCGAGATCAACCATGGTTTCGAGCACCTCCTTGACCATTTCCGGATCGAGGGCAGAAGTCGGCTCGTCGAAGAGCATGATCTTGGGCTGCATGCACAGGGCACGGGCTATAGCGACACGTTGCTGTTGGCCGCCCGACAATTGCGCGGGATATTTCTTGGCCTGGTCGTGGATCCGGACCTTCCTCAGCAATACCATCGCCCGGTCACGTGCTTCAGACTGAGCGAGCCCCCTGACTTTCATTGGCGCCAACATGCAATTTTCGGCTACCGAAAGATGTGGGAAAAGGTTGAAGCTTTGAAAGACCATGCCGACTTCACGGCGAATGGTGTTGATATCGCGCATCCGATCTGTCAGCTCGATCCCATCGACGACTATTCGGCCGGAATCATGCTTTTCGATGTGATTGATACAGCGGATGAGAGTCGACTTCCCGGAACCCGAGGGCCCGCAGAGTACGATCTTTTCTCCTTTTGCAACTTTGAGGTTGATGTCACTCAGGGCATTGAAGCTGCCGAACCGCTTGACGAGGTGCTCGACGACAACCATCGGGAAAGGGTCGGCTGGGCTAACTGTGCACTCTTGCGGCATGCTGATCTCCAGGTTGTAGCCACTAGGAACGAGGGGCCATCAGCGAATCGATTAATTATCGGCGGGCACCCGCGATCGCGTACTTCTTGCGGAGCGAGGCGACGAATTGGGACGCGGTTGAGCTTATGATGAGATAAACGACGGCCACTGCGAGGTACATCTCGACGAGGCGGCCATTGAGCTGTGCAAGCTTCGAAGCCGCACCAAGGAGATCAGTGAGCGACAGGACGTAAACGAGGGACGTATCCTGAAACAGAATGATGGTCTGGCTCAGTATGATGGGGCTTGCGACCCGAAACACCTGCGGAAGGACGACATGACGATACGTATCGAATGTCGACAGGGCGAGAGCCTGGCAAGCCTCGAACTGTCCTTCGTTCACCGCGCGCAATCCGACGCGAATGATTTCCGAATAGTAGGCGGCTTCGAACAAGCCGTAAGTGATGAACGCCGTGTAGGTGGCACCGACTGGAATCGGACGACCATTGCCTGACAGGTGTCCCAGAACGACGGGCACCAAGAAGAAGAACCAAAATAGGACAAGAATGAGCGGAATCGATCGCATCAGGGCGACGTAGCTACGAACGAGCTGGCTCAGAATGCGGAGCTCAAAGTGCTGCACGAGGGCGAAGAGCGTTCCCAGAAACATCCCAACCAAGAAGGCGGCTGCCGTCAACGAAAGCGAGAACAGCAATCCTGACCATAAATAGGGACACGCTTGCACGACAATCGAGAAATCGAGACCATTCATTTCACGACCTCCATACTGGCAGGCAGGGGGCTTTCCAATTTCACATCGTCAAAATCTGCCCCGATGGCTTCCCTGCCCGGTGCGGCACCGGGAATGCGCACCGCTTTGTCGATGAGCATCATCGTCTGGTAGGCGATCAAAGCCAAAGCGAGATAGATGAGTGTGGCGGCACCGAATGCCGCGAAGGTTTGGAACGTCGCATCGCTGATTTGGCGCGCCTGGGCGGTCAGCTCCATCAAGCCGATGGTCAGAGCGACGGACGTGTTCTTGTAGACGCCCATCACCTCGCTTGTCAGACTTGGCACGATGACCCGCAAAGCCTGCGGCAGGATGATAAGGCGATAGGTCAGATATCCACTCAGACCAAGTGCGGCAGCCGCTTCGGCTTGCCCCTTCGGCAAGGCCTCGATGCCCGCCCGAACCTGTTCTGCGATTCGTGCCGCGGTATATAGGCTCAGACACCACAAGGCGGGAAAGAAAGATCCCCAGGGCGGAGGAATTTGCTTGATCCAGTCGCCCATCGCACTCGGAAGAAGCTCGGGCAGGACGAAGTACCAGAGGAACATCTGCACGAGAACGGGAATGTTTCGGAAGATCTCTACGTACAATCGCGCTAATGCCCTGATAACGGAACTCCGCACGGTTCGACCTATACCAACGACGACTCCGATCCCGAACGCTATCCACCAGCCGAAGAAGGCAAGCGCCAACGTCCAACCGAGGCCCGAAAGAAGCCAGTCGATGTACCGCTGACCATCCGTCGTATTTTCAAGAAGAACTCCGAACATCGCGAGCCTCACGATTGCGGGTGTTTTTATCAGTCCGCTTCCCTGCCAATCCTAAGCGGCCCTGAATGACTTTCTTGATTTGCGTCGACGGATGAGGTCGACCAGACGATCGACATCGTCGACCGTGTTGAACATGCCGAACGACACGCGAATGCCATCGCGTTCGGGGGAAACACGCACCCCATTCTCTTCGAAGTAGCTGAGCCATTCTGTCGCGGGTAGGCCAACGACGTAGATGTGAGGCGAGCGATGCTGCCGCTGACGTGGGCCGACGAGAGTGAGGTCGAGATCGTCCAGTTGAGCGATGAGATGATCGCCCAGATCGAAGCAATGGTTCTGAATGTTATTCACCCCGATCTGTTCGATCATGTCGAGGGAGGCGCCGAGTGCGTGAATTGCAGGAAGGTTGAAGTTTCCTAGTTCGAAACGTCGCGCGCTCGGAGATGGCGACAACCGATCGGTACGTGCGATAAGGTCGCCAGGAATCTCGGCCAAGCTGGCGGCGGCAAGATAGGTAGGCTCCAGCTCCTCCAGCTTCTTATCCCAATAGAGCAGTCCAAGACCTTGAGGGACGAGCAATCCCTTGTGACTGCCGGAGCCCACGAAGCTTGCCTGGATAGCTTTCGCGTCGATCGGAACGACCCCGATCGCCTGCATGACGTCAACGACGAAGTACAGCTTCTTATCCGCGCAAAGAGCGCCGACGCTCTCGATGTCGAAGCGATGTCCAGCGTGGAAGGTGACGTGCGAGAGCGAGATCGCGCGAGTCTTTTCGTCGATGTGGGGAAGGAACGTTTCCGCGTTTACGACATCCGTCATGGGGAGGAAGTCGATCTGGACGCCCTTCTTCTTCAAATTGAGGAAGGCATAGGCATTATTTGGATGATCTCCGTGGATCATCAAAATGTTGTCGCCAGCTCGGAGAGGCAACGCATTCGCCGCGATGTTCATGCCTTCCGATGTGTTCTTCGTGAAGGCAATTTCGTCGGCCGACACCCCAAGGAAACGGGCGACCTTGCCACGCGTTTGCTCAACTCGATCGAGCCATACGCTTTTCGGACCGGCCGTCTCCAGACCTTCACGGAGGAAGGTCTCGATCGCGGCCATGACAGGACGCGCCAGCGGCGCCTGGAAACCGGAGTCGAGATAGACCATCCGTTCGGCTGCCGGGAACTCCCTGCGCACAGCTTCCACATCGTAATGACGAGACATTCCTCATCTCCTTCTCGGACACCTCTCGCCACAGCGGTCGAATTCTGGGCTTAGCCGAAGTGGCCTGTGCACTGCACAAGAACTGATCATGAGGCGACGACGCCGACGATATGGGCAAAGGCGGAGGCGTCCAAGTTATTTTTCCGTATTTCAGTAGTATTTATTCCGAATAATGATAATTTATTGAAATAGGAGACTCGTATGACGGAGCATGAAAGCACGGCTAGACCGCTCGACCGGGCATTCGCCATCGTCGGTTACGTCGCCAATCAGACGAAGGCTGTCTCGGTCGCGGAAATCGCGAGCGCCCTTTCCTTGCCGGTTCCGACCGCTCATCGGCTTGTCGGAAACTTGGAAGAACGGGGGCTCCTCCAGAAGGCGCTTGGATCAAAGCGCTATGTGGTGGGCAACCAGTTGGTCACGCTGTCCGCCAAAGTTATCGGCGCGGCCTTTCGCACGGCGCGGCGCCATGCGGTCCTGCGCGCGGTCGCCGGTGAGATAGGCGAACAGTGCGAGATCGGCGTCGTGCGCGACAACGTCGTCGCTTACGTCGACAGCGTACGTGTGTCCCAACCACAGGGGCTTCAATTCAATCCTGGCGAGGCTGCTCCGCTTCACTGCACCTCGACTGGAAAAATCTACATGAGCCGGTTACCCGAGAGAGCGCGTGAGCAGTTATGCCGCTCCCTCGCTCTGACGCGGTACACCGACAACACCATTGTGGACTACGACACCCTCCTGAAGCTTCTCAAGGAGACCCGCCGTCGCGGATGGGCCAAGACCAATGAGGAGTACGTGAAGGGCGTCGTCGGCTGCGCGGTCCCCATCGTTTCCCCAGACCGAGCGCTGATAGCCTGCCTTGGCGTATCGGTGCCTGTAGCGCGAGTCAGCTTTGCAGAGCTGGATCGCTTCATTCCGCCGCTTCAAAGAGCCGCCTCGCTCCTGTCGCAAACCATCCTTCAGACGGACAGTGAAGACGAAACAATTGAGGAGATTTGAGAAGCGTCGGCGTCCACCTTCCAGGAAGCCCCGTTTTCGCAAGAATCGTTTGCTGGGACCGGATTTTGAGCCCGCGATCTTCAGTGGGCCCAACCGCACCAGTTCCGCACCAGAAACAGTGCAAACGAAATGTGAAGAACGCGATCGAACCCAAACGAAAGCGAAAGAAAATCAACGAGGGCGATCGAGATACTCCCGCTCATAACGGTCTGGTTGCAGGTTCGAGTCCTGCCGGGCCCACCAGCCTTCGCTCGTCGTCGCGGCGAAGCGAGGAAGGCTGCCCCGCCGAAGCCTACGGCGAAGGCGGGCTGGCGACCGCGAGCTACGGCTCGGGAAGCCAGAGCGGATCGCACCAGAAACACCCCGCTTCGTTGTTCGCTGTTGTCATACTTCAGCGGTTTGCAAACTACCGCTCTCAAGTGGATCGTGGATTCGGCGGCTTTGTCGCAAGAAAAGGCCAAGCAGCGTGGCGCGCTTCAGCCCAGTCGTGCCGGATCGCAGTGATTCCGCGATCGCGCTCCACAATCTTGAAAAGATCAGGCGATTTCCTCGTCATCCTCGTGCCCAAGCTTGTTCAGCCGCTCAATGAACTTTCCCTTTTTCTCATGGCGCGCTCGGATCGAGCCGATGCGACTATTGAAGTCTTCTTGGCTCCCCTCTTCGACTGCCAAGACCTGAAGATCGGAAAGAAGGCTCATCGCCTGGTCATAGCCCGCTGGGTTGCGGCGTTCGATCCCGTCTTCAATCTCGCGCCAGACGCTGGCACCGCGTTGCTTGAGAGCTTTTAGCCGCACGCGGCGTGCTTTTTCGGCCTCCGCCGCCCGGCGGCGCCGTTCCGTCTCGCGGCGCTCAGCTTCGGCACGCTCGCGTGCCTCCCTGATCTCCTGCGCCCTCATTCGCAATGTACCGGCTGTGCGGTGTCCTGGCGGTGCCGGGGCTTTCTTTCGAAATCTGCTCCTGAGTTCGGCACCGACATAGGCTTCGCCGTCAGCGACGCGCAGCAGCAGCTCAACCTTCTCAGGTTCAGGAATGGCCGCCAACGTTTTTCGCAGGTCGTCCTTGGACATTGCCGGAGCATCTGCATCCAACTCCACGGCCGCCTGCACAAGATCGGCATCGATGCAGAAAAACTCGGCAAAAGCTTCGAGTGCGCCGGTCAACGGAGCAATGCCCGCTAGCGGTTCGACTTCATCGTCGGGGATCAGATCGTCCTGCACTGCCGCCAGCCACGGGAGATAAAACAATCTGAGATCTCCGGACAGCAGATCCGTCCGCAGCGGCGCAAGCGCAGCGAGCCGACTCGAGCCATCATCCCAGTCGTCATAGCCACCGTCTTCGTCACGCTGAACGTCGACGATCAAGCTATCGCCGGACGTCCACACGTGGACCCAATCAATCTTACCAAGAAAGCGATCGATGTCCTTACGCTTCACAAAGCGCGCGGGCACCCGCAGCATCAGGCGCCGTGTGCCCCAATTCGCCAGATAAAGGTGGAGATCGAACCAGCGCTCCATAAACTTGCGCGGATCGCCTTTGAGATCGCCCCATTCGTAATGGTTGATGAAGCTCGTCGCGGTGATCCGCGCCCGTGATGAGATCGATCGCAGCGTGTCCTGCGCCGCCTGGTCGAGAGGTCGATCGATCGCCTGAAATTCGTAATACTGATATTCGCTCATGCGCGGGGCCGGTCGGCAGGTATGGTCGATGGAGGGCGCCACCCGATTGGCGGTGGAGGCGAGGTCATACTATGACAACCAAAGTGACGAACCGTCCAGGTAGCCCCGCTGTGCAGAGGGCGTGATCCATGGGTCATTCTCCAAGCCCACCTGCTCGAAATTCGTCTCGCCCGGATTTATTTCAGATATTTCAGCCAATAACCTCCAGCAAAGCTGGAGGTTTGATTGGGAACCGCCAAAGGCGGTTTTAAGGGATGTTAGGACGATTGCTTGGATTTTGGGGCAGCTGAAATCTTTAGCTCAAACTGATCCAGTTGCTGGTCGGCCATTTCCTGATTCTTGATGTAGGCCCGGATCATTTCCTCATCGCGGCCGACGGTCGTGACAAAATATCCGCGTGCCCAGAATTTGTGGCCCAGGAAATTTCGCATCTTCCGTTCGACGTTCTGCGCGATCCAGATCGAACTCTTCCCCTTCATATACCCGATGATCTGCGCCACCGAATATTTCGGAGGTATCGATATCAGCATGTGGACATGATCCGGCATCAGGTGACCTTCCTCGATCCGGCACTCCTTCCGTCGTGCCAGATCGTGAAATACCTGGCCCAGATGTCGCTTGATCTTCCCGAACAGCAGCTTCTTGCGGTACTTCGGCGTAAACACGACGTGGTACTTGCACTCCCAAGTCGCGTGATTAAGATGATTGTACTCTGCTTCCATCATGGTCTCCTTGAGGGTTCTTGGCGGTTCCCCAAGGAGACTCCATGACTTCATTCCCGCAGCTGTAGAACTGCCGGTTTTCGCCCCGCCATAGGCGGGGGCTTAGCAGGCTTGGTTAGATGTACTGGATCTTGTATTGAGGCCCAGAGGGAACCGACCATGACTACCCATGTGCTGCAATTTGTCGAGCTCTCGGATCAGGACCGCAAGGCGGCCAAAGCCTTCGACAAGCTCGGCAAGGGCGATCAAGTAGAAGTCCGGGTCCGGCGCAAGTCGGGCGAGGACCAAGTCGTCAGGCTGCGGCCGAAGGCCGCGGCGCTGCTTGAGACTGCACTCGGCCATCTCCTCCAGGGCGAACGTGTCGCTATCCTCGCTGAGGACCAGGAACTCAGTCCCAACGACGCGGCAGAGCTCCTTGGAATCTCCCGCCCGCTCGTGGTCCATCGGATGGACGTTGGCGATCTCCCATTCCGATATTCGGCAAGCATCGGCGTACGAAGCTGAGGGACGTATTGGCGCTGAAGACGAAGATGGATGCTCAGCGGAAGGCACTGGAGGTGCTCACTGAGGACGCCGAGGACCTCAGGCGGCGCTATGGCGTTTGAGCCCTCGGATCGCAGCCATCGGGCCGCGCGGTAGTTCGTCAACGCGCCATCCATCGCCAACATGAAGTGGCGCTCGATGTCTTCCGTGCGTTGAGGACGACTGTGGCGGCGCGACTGCCATCCTCGTGGAGAACGCGCCGGAGGGCAGCCGGGGGCTGTACGCGAGCTGGCAGACGGCTAGTCAAGCGGCGGGCGTGCTGCTTGGTGGATTGGTCACGATGCGGATCTCACTGTCGATGACGCCGGCCCAGCTCGAGGCTTGGGGATGGCGCGGGCCCTTTGTGATCGGTCTGTTGATCGTGCCCGTCGGTCTTTATGTGAGAGCGAAGCTGGACGAGCCCGAGCTGTTCCAAAAGGTGCGGAAGGAAGCTCCGGGCCTTTCCGCTCCAAAGATGCTGAGTATCGAGCCTCATGCATTACTTACCGGCATCGGCATCGCGGTTCTGTATCTTGCCGCGGCCTACGTTCTCTTCGTCTACATGCACACCTTTGCCGTCCGCCAGCTAAAGCATGATGGGATTAGGTTGACCTGAAACAGCGTCGGAGGTCACCTCTCCCTTGGGAGAGGTCGATTTGCGTAGCAAATCGGGTGAGGGGTTGCGGTCTATCGAGAGCGCAAGGCCCCTCACCCGGATTGCACCGGACGATGCTCCGCATCGCCGAGCGCAATCCGACCTCTCCCCGACGGGGAGAGGTGGACCGAAGCCGCCGCGAGTCGATTCAACCCAAACTCATCCCGCTTTAGACCTGCGGTTTTCCCAAGCCTTGATCGCAACAACTGTCGCGAGCGCTATCTTGTTCATGTGCAGCCCGATCGTTGCCGCGATCTCGGATCGCTGTGGCCGCAAACCACTGCTCATCACCGGCACCCTGGCCTTCGCACTGGCGACTTATCCGGCGTTCATGGTGATCACCGCCGAGCCGAGCCTTCTGAGGCTCGCGGTGGTCCAATCCGCATTGGCGCTCCCATGGCTGTCTATGCCGGACCCGCCATGTCGGTCTTTGCGGAGCTCTTTCCGACGCGCATGCGTTCGACTGCGGTGTCATTAGTCTATGGCGTCACCGTCGTGCTTGCCGGCGGATTCGCCCCGCTCATCGTGACTTGGCTGATCGCGGTGACCGGTAATCCGCTCGCGCCTGCACTCTATGTGGTCGGGGCGGCCATCATCAGCGCGATCGCCGTTTTGGGCTTGCGCGATCGCTTCTGCGAGCCATTACGCTAAGCGGGCGCTTGGGTGCCGCAGGCGCGAAGACGTTGCGCATGCCGTAAGCTAACGGGAGGTTCAGCGACATTAGGGGCGACCTTCGCTCTCCGGCGGAGGCTGACTGCGGGAATCACTGGTGGGCCCGGCAGGACTCGTGACCGCCCGAAGGCCATGACATTCGAATAGTTCGAGGCTTCCCTTTCCTTTCAGCTCCGCGAAGCCGCGGCTTCGGCCTGCGCAGCAATGACGAACCTGGGCCCAAGCCGTGGCACTCATGAAGATCGATCCTCCGTCGGCATGCGCGGTGATGCGGGCCGCGGTGTTGACCGTGTCCCCCCACAAGTCGAACATGTACTGGTGCCTCCCCATGATGCCGGCGATGACCGGTCCGCTGTGAATTCCGATCCGGACGGTCCAGCCGGGCTCGAGCCTTTGCGCGGTTTCGATCATTGCCCTCGCACAGTGCACGGCCGCCAGCACCCCGTCCTGCATCGGTTTGAGCAGCCCGGCGGTAGCAAAGAATGCATCCCCGATGGTCTTGATCTTCTCCATTGCGTGCGCGTCGACGATGTCCTCGAACGCATCGACAAGGCCCCGAAGTTCGGAGACCACCTGCTCCGCGGGATGGTTGTCGCAGTAGTGCGTGAATCCAACGATATCGCTGAACAGGACCGTCACATCTTCGACGCGGCGGGGCTTGACCTCGTTCGTCGCCTTCAACTCGGCCAGCGCGCTTGCCGGCAGAATAGCCTCCAGCATCTCGTCAGCGCGGCGCCTCTCATGTTCGATCTCTTCCAGGTAATGGGCTTCCCGATCACGCAGGCGTTTCTTTTCCAGGCACGCGCCGACGCGTGCACCGAGAATCACGGGGTTAAAGGGCTTGAGAAGATAGTCGTCGGCGCCGAGTTCGATGCCGTGGACCACGCTGTCGACGTCGTCCACGGCAGAAATCATGATAACGCGAACCTCCCGTAACGCCGGGTGCGCCTTGATCTGCCGCAATACCTCGTGCCCGTTCATCCCTGGCATCATGACATCAAGGAGCATGAGGTCCACCGGATGCTCGGAAAGAGCTGCTATGGCCTCGACGCCATCCTCGGCGGTCAGCACGGTCTCGTAGCCCAACCGTCGCAATCGACGGACGAGCAGATAGCGATTGTCCTCGTTGTCGTCGACGACCAGGATCACGGGCGATGGATCATTCATCTGTCCGGCGCTCTCTTCACCAGAGCCTCGATCCGATCAAGCAGGTGCAGGAAGTTGGTCGGTTTTGTAATGAAGTCATTGCACCCCGACGCGAGCGCACGCTCGCGATCCTCCGGCAGCGCGTGAGCAGACAGCGCAACAACGGGAATAGCAGCGGTTTCGGGCGCCGCACGCAACCGCCGGGTAACCTCCCAGCCGTCGACGACCGGCAGCCCGAGATCCATCAGAATGAGATCCGGGAGCTGGCTCTTGGCCAGCGCAATTCCTTCCGCACCATCGCATGCAACGACCACGTCGTAGCCTTTCCGACGCAATCGGCGCGACACCATATAGATGTTGTCTTCATTATCCTCGATGTAAAGGATCCTAACCATGACTCTCGGCCCGCCGATGCAGCTCATTGATGGGAAGTTTTTGCTTGAGGAAGTCGCGAATCCTCGTCAGCAGCTCATCACGGGTGCAGCCCGCCTTTGAGACGAACTCGATAATTCCGTTATTGAGCCGCTGCCGGTCTGCTTCGCTCAAGTCGGTGGCCGCCATCACGACGACGGGAATATCTTCAAAAGTCGCGTCACCGCGGAGTGCTTCGAGGAACTCGAACCCGTCCATCTCCGGCATCATGAGATCCAGCAGGATCAGGCTCGGTCTGTGCTGAGCCAGTTGCTTGAGGCCCTCGCGACCGTTCTCTGCGTCAACGATTCGCCATCCCTCAGCGGTAAGCTTCGACGCCAACAGTCTCCGTGTCTGCGCCTCGTTCTCGATGAGAAGGATGTCCTTTCTCGATGGACCGCCACTCAGACGGTGCAGAACGGCTCGGAGCCGCGTCCAATCGATCGGCTTGGTGATGTATTCGCCTGCGCCCAGTGCATAAGCCTTACTGCGCTCATCGACGATGGTCAGCATGATTACGGGAATCGGAGCCAGCTCCGGTATCGATTTGAGCTCTTTGAGAACGTGCCAGCCGTCGAGCTCGGGCATCAGCACATCCAGCGTGATCAGCGAGGGATGAAGCTCTCGCGCGAGCTTGAGCCCCTCTTGTCCCCCTCGCGCGGTCAGGACGTCAAAGCCCTCCTTGCCGAGGAAGCGGCGCATGACATCCAGGGCGTCAGGATCGTCGTCGATGACAAGCACTCGCGACACGGGCTCCATCGTCCGGCTGGACTGGCTCTGCGCGACCCGAGATATCTCGGCGCGTGGTGCTGCGGCATGGACGGCTTGATCGGGCAGGCGAACGGTGAACACGGCTCCGCGACCGGGCATGCTCGCAACGGTGATCTCTCCGCCCATGGCGCGACATAGGCGCTGGCTGATCGCCAGACCAAGCCCCGAGCCGCCGTACTTGCGGGTCGTCGAGCTGTCGGCCTGAGAGAACTCCTGAAAGAGACGTCGAAGCTGATCCGCCGTCATCCCGATGCCGGTGTCGGCCACGACAAAGACCAACCATCCGGCCGGTCCATCAGCTTCACGCGTGGCTGTAAGCCGTATCTCGCCATTCTCCGTAAATTTGCACGCATTGCCGAGCAAATTCAGAAGCACCTGACGAACCCGGGTCTGGTCTGCCCGCATCGCACCGGTATCCGCGGGGCAGTCGACAATGAGTCGGTTGCGGTTCTTGCCGGCGATCGGCTGGGTCGTCCTTGCAACCTCGCCGAGGAGTGCCACAACATCGAACTCCTCCGGGTACAGATCGAGTTTCCCCGCCTCGATCTTGGACAAGTCCAGAATATCGTTGATCAACATGAGAAGATGCTTGCCGGCCTGAACGATGCGCCCGACAGGCTCGAGGAACGTATTATCGGGCTCCTCCTGTGCCTCCTCGTGGAGCATCTCGGCGAGTCCGATGATTGCGTTGAGCGGCGTCCGCAGTTCGTGGCTCATATTTGCCAGGAACTGGCTCTTCGTCCGGTTTGCCGCCTCGGCCTCCTCGCGCGCCCGCTCCAGCTCGATCTGTCGCCGCTTCAGTTCGGTGATGTCGGTGTAGACCACCACCGTACCGCCATCATGGGTTCTGCGCTGGGTCACCCGCACCCAGAGGTCATTGCGGTAGGAAAGCTCGGCCACGCTGAAGGACTCGGAATGCTGCCTCTCGCGTTCCTCGATCCACTGCTCGGGCGTGCGGCCACTCAAATCGGCCACGGAGCGCGTAACTGCCGTCTCGAGGATTTCGCGAAAGCTTGTGCCGGGCCTGAAGAGGTCGGCCCGCTGAGGATAGATCTCGCGTACGCGCTCGTTGCACGCAACGATGCGGTCGTCGGCGTCATAGAGCACGAAACCGTCGGAGATGGTTGCGATTGCTGCCGCGAGCGTCTTGCGCTCGTGTTCGCGTTCGGCAGTGAGTCGGTCCCGCTCCGTGAGCGTATCGCGGAATATCGCGAGCGTGCGGGCCATCGCGCCAATCTCGTCACGGCCCGCGGCGGGAATCGGGACTGCCACGTTCCCGGAGTTAAGGCCGTCGATCGCCACCACAAGCCGCCGGAGCGGCAGCGTGATCGAGCGCAGCAGGAAGAAGGTCAGCAGCGCAGCTGCGATGACGACCGCCACCGCGATAGCTTGCGTGATCCGGGTCGCGGCGACGACGTCCGCGACCGCACGGTCGCGGTCGGCCGCCACCTCGTTGGTAAATTCGGTAACGATCGATCCCAGGAGCTCGTCGACCACGTTGCTGTGTTGTCGCGCCTGCGCCAGGAGGGAATTGCCCATCACCCGGCGATCGGCTGTGTACTCCTCAACGGCCGCGGCGGCGAATTTCTGAAACTGAGCGAGCTCCGCACGGACAGAGGCGATGCGATCGGGTTTCCGTGCCGCAACCCGATCGAGCAGACGCTCCATCCGGCCCTGAGCTTCCGCCGCGTTCTTTTCCGAGAGCGTCAGCATGCTGACGGCAAGATCCGTCATCCAATACCGCAGCTCTCCGAACGCGATGCGCGCGCCGTTCGCCGATTCGATAACGTCGATCAGATCGGCGACCTCGGCGACCGCTGCCGAACTGTTTGCGAGCTTGCGCGTGAGATAGATACTCGTCCCCAGGATGACGACAAGGAGCGCGCCCGACAGAAGAATCACCCGGGTTCGGATATTCAGCCGCGCCATCGTCGCGAGTCCCCCTATATGTGGACTATCGATAGAGGATGATGCTGATCACGCCGCCCAGCTCACCCAATTTCGCGCCTTCCTTCGGATAACCAGTGATGTCGACTTCGCCCTTTGGCGTGCCATGGCAAGTCAGGCAGGTTTTGTCGTAGTATTGTGGCACCATGACTCGAAACGCCGGATGCCCGCCGGTTTCGACCGCGGCAGAGTATGCACGGTCGCGCGGCCAATCCGGCGCGAGAAACTTTGATTTGATGACGTCGGTCTCCCACGCGTCGGGACGCGCCTTTCGGTTGCGAATGCGATCGGGCGGTCCCGTGACCTTCACTTCAGCCTCGCCCTTTGCCCTGCGCGCAAAGGCTTCGTTGACCAGCCGTGCGAACACCGCCGGGATGAACCCCTTGAACCCCGTCCCCTTGGCATTGATCGTCGCCTGATTTGCATCCATCACCTCGACGATCGCGTCCATTTGGATGCGCAGCAATTGACCTTGTCGGGAGGCGGGATCGACCGAGATCGGATCGATGCCGGTCGTTGTGCGATAGATTTCGCGAGCCTGTTCGATCAGCGCCTCGCCGCTGAGACCCTTGTCGCCGAGCTTCGGATCATCAATCCGCTCCTGGGAGCGCGAGACGACAGCTTCGCCGGCGAGCAGCATGTCTGCGAGGCTCTTGCCGATCAACCGCTCCTCGCCCTGATCCTCGCTGGCCGAGGTCGCACAAATCACCCATGCAGGGATCGCGCCCATCAGCAAAACCGCCGCCACGATCCGCGGATGTCTCGACCGGGTCATCGCCTCACCTCACAGTTCTCGAGAGGGGCGTCGCGCGGAGCTCTCGATTGCGGCCAGGACCTTCGCCGGGGTAAACGGGACCGAGCGCAACCGCACGCCAAGAGCGTCGAAGACCGCATTGGAGACCGCAGCCGGCACGACCGCGGCTGCTGGCTCGCCTGCGCCCGACGGCTTCGCGGTTGGACGGTCGACAAGTTCGATGATGACGTCGGGCACCTCGGGAAACGTCAGTATCGGATAGGTGGCCCAATGGAGGCTCGTCACGGCCGAACGATCGAAGAGGAGCTCCTCCTTCAAGGTGCGGCTGAGGGTTTGGATGATGTTTCCCTCGATCTGGTTCCTGACGCCGTCGGGGTTGATGACCTGCCCGCAATCGTGCACGACAAAGAAGCGCTGCACGCGGATTTCCCCACTCCTCCGGTCGACCTCGATGTCCGCCACTGCACCGACATAGGTGGGCGACGGAAAGTCTTTGGCATAGCTGATGCCTCGCCCAGCGACGACATCGTTCTGGTGGCTCTTCCGTGGCGAGCGCCGCTGCTCCCATTTGGCGAGAGAAGCCAGACGCCGCAGAAGCTCAGCACCGCGCGGGTCATTGAGATGGCTGAGACGAAAATCGAGTGGGTCGGCACCAACGAAAGCAGCGAGCTCATCGACAAAGCATTCGTTGGCGAAAGCATTTTGGAGGCGCCCCGGCGACCGAACCCAGGACCAGCGGAATGGCGTCTCCGCGAGGAGATGCGCCACGGTCTTGATGTTCGGGAATGTGTAGGGGATCGCCGAGTTGGTGGTCATGATGTCGGGGTTGCCGTAGCGATACGGTTCCGTGATCGGGGTGGGAGGCACGGCGGCGAGCGTGGCGGCGACGAGTGACATCGGGGCGAGCCCATCCCCAGGGACAAAGAACTCCGACTCCCAGGCGATGATCCCACCTTCGTCATTAACTCCGGCGCGGAGGTCGACCAGTATCGGCGGACCTTTCGGATCCCAGCCATGCTCGTCAGCACGCATCCACTGGACGCGCACGGGTTTCCCGCCCACCGCGCGCGAGAGGAGCGCGGCATCGCCGGCTGCATCTTCGTGTCCGTTACGGCCGTAACAACCCGAACCTTCGATAAAGAGGCAGTGCACGTTGTCCAGCGGCACATCCATCATCGCCGCAAGCTGTCGTCTCAGCCTGTGCGTCCCCTGGGAAGCGCTCCAGCACGTGATTTTACCCTGGTTAATCTCGACGACCGCGCAAGATGGGCCGATCGAGCCATGCGTGTGGATGGCGAAATCGTACGTTGCTGAAATGTGCTTTGGCGCATCGCGCAGCGCCTTGGTGCTGTCACCGACATTGGCAGTGACCTTATCGCTGTTGATTTTGGTGGCGCGAACATAGTCCCAGAGGCGTGCCTGCTCGGGCAACCCTTCCCAATTCGACCAGGTTGCCTTCAGCTTACGAGTAGCCTGGATGGCGCCCCACTCCGTTGTCGCAACGACGCCAAGGAAGTTGCCTTCGCGCACGACCTTGATGAGACCCGGAATGCCGTTCAACGAGGTTTCGTCGACACTCTCCAGGCGAGCACCAATTGCTAACGGACGGATCACGCGGCCGTGCAGCATTCCCTCGATACGGAAATCCTGCATGTACGTGAAGCGTCCCGTCACCTTTGACGGAATGTCGAGACGTGGCACAGACTTGCCTGCAATCGTGTACGATGTCGGATCCTTCACCGGCACATCCTTGTCGATCTTCAGCGAGAAACTGCCGCCACCGACAAGCTCGGCATATGAAATGCTCTTGTCGCCGCCCTTGATAAGGCCGTCCTCGATCCGCAGTTCGGTCGCCAGCACGCCAAGCCGCGCAGCGGCCATTTCAACAAGCGCCTTGCGCGCTGTCGCCGCAGCCTGACGGATCCGCATCCCGCCGATCTGAATCGAGAGGCTGGCCCAGGTGGGGCCCTGGTCGGGCGTCAGCTCGGTGTCGCCCTGGATAAGCCCCACTCTATCGAGTGACACGTCGAGCTCTTCGGCCGCGATCTGCGTTAATGCAGTGCGTAATCCGGTGCCAAGGTCCACCTTGCCGGAATAGACAGTGACCCGTCCGTCGGCATCAATGGACAGAAATCCGTCGACTTCGTCAGATTCGACGGTCTTCCTTGAAGAACTGCTCTCAGCCAAAGCAGGGAGCGCGGCGTCCGCAAACGTGAAGGCGACGACGAGCGCGCCGCCCGTCCTCAACACGTCGCGACGAGTGGAGACGAAATCCAGCATCTCTGTCTCCTTTGTCTCACGCCCTTCGCGCTGCCCGCTGCACCGCCCGAATGATGCGAAGGTGCGTGCCGCAACGGCAAAGGTCGTCGGCGAGCGCCTTCTTGATCTCGGGTATGGTCGGGTTCATGGTTTTCGCGAGGAGTGCGGTCGCGTGTATGATCATGCCGTTAAGGCAGTAGCCGCACTGTGCCGCCTGTTCGTCGATAAAAGCTTGTTGAACCGGCGACGGCTTCTCTGGACTGCCAAGTCCCTCGAGCGTCACCACCTTCTTGTTTGCTGCCTTGGTAAGCGAAATTTCGCACGCGAGCACAGGCTCATCATCGAGCAGCACGGCACACGTGCCGCACTGGCCCAACCCGCAGCCGAAGCGCGGTCCCTTCAATTGGAGATTATCTCGCAAGGCATAAAGAAGCGGCATGCCCGGGTCATCGACTTCAACCGTGACCACGCGGCCGTTTACATCGAGCGAAACCGACGTGGGCATGCGCGCCTCCCACGTTCGTGCGTATGAGAAGCCGCTTATACTCCCTTCAGCGGCCATTTTGAATGCCCCTAGCCGCTTCCCGCTCGGTAGCTGGGTCAAACACTACGACTAGACGCACTGCACCATTTTCGCACCAGAAAAGGCCTCGCCAAGACGCAGCGAACGCGATCGACTGCTATCGAGAGTGCCGCAAGATCATTGGTGGTAATCCTAAATCGCCCGCTCATAACGGTCTGGTTGCAGGTTCGAGTCCTGCCGGGCCCACCAGTACACCAAGTACTTAATCCGGTCTTCGTTCGCCATCGAGGGAGCACCGCACCAGAAGTGCAGCACTGCGGCGTTGCCGAGTGGCGACTGAACCAATTTGATCACTCATCGCGTTTGGCTGCGCGTGGCTCATGATGACTGTCACTTGGTTGAGCCTAGATTGCCGCCTATCCGGACCTTAGTAGCACCGCCGGATCCAAACGCGCGGCCCGCTCGGCGGGCAGAAGACCGAAGACAATGCCGATGAAACTGGAGCAGGCGATCGCGATCAGCGCCATCCGTTCGTTGAACTCGATTGGCCAACCTAACGCGGAGGGGACGACGCGGGCACACCCATAGCCAACGACGAGTCCCAACAAACCGCCGATCGTGCACAGCAGCACTGCCTCCAATAGAAACTGCCAGCGGATGTCTTGTGGCCGGGCGCCAAACGCCAACCGGATTCCGATCTCATTGATCCGTTCGGTGACCGATACAAGCATGATGTTCATCACGCCAATGCCGCCGACCAGCAGGGAGATTCCCGCAAGCGTGGACACCAGCAAGGTGAACTGGCGATAGGCCCGGTCGCGCGTCTGGGCGACCTGGATGAGGTTCTGAATGCTAAAATCGTCGGACTTGCGCCCCACGATCTTGTGACGCTGCCGCAGGACACGGGCAATCGCCGATTCTGCTGCTTGCATGGATTCAGCGGATTCGGTCTTCACGAGAATCGTATGCACCGCATCCGGGTTGGCCTGACTGCGTCCAACTGTGAAGATTTTCGCTGATGACAACGGAATGAACATGACGTCGTCCTGGTCTCGACCTGTGAAATCCTGGCCCTTCTCGGCAAGCACTCCGATCACGAGGTAGGAGGAGCGTTCGATGCGCAGGAAGCGGCCAAGCGGGTCCCTGCCCCTGAACAGTTCGCGCGCCACGGTGCGGCCGATAACCGCGACTTTTGCAGCCGATGTAACGTGATCGTCGTTAAGGAGTTGACCTTCCGCGAGTCTCCAACCTCGCGCCTCGAAGAATTCGGGCGTCACACCGGCGACCAGGGTCGACCAGTTCAAGTCGCCCGATACTGTCGTCTTTTGCTCACCGACGAACGGTGCGGCAATGACAATGTCGGGCACCTCGCGGGCAATCGCCAGCGCATCGGCTGTCGTGAGCGAGAGGATGGTACCCGCCTGTTGGCGCACGCCCTGTGCGAGCTGCGCGCCAGGTTTCACAAGCAGCAGATTCGAGCCAAGCGAATTTATCTGCTTCGAGATTTCGGCACGCGCCCCTTCCGCCACCGCAACCACAATCACGACAGCAGCGATACCGATGACAATGCCGGTCACGGCGAGAATCGAGCGCAATATGTGCGCACGCACCGACCGAAACGCCAGATAAACATAGCTGAGCGATCGCATTGGAGCCCTACGCTGGTCACAATTCATGCGCTGTCGCAACGTCCCGAGTCGCCAACGACGACGCCGTCCCGAAGCCGGATCGTGCGCCGCGCGCAGCCCGCGACCTCGGGGTCGTGGGTCACAAGCACGACGGTAAGCGCGGCGCGCTGCAGCTCGCGGAGGAGCGCGAGAATGGCATCGCGCGTGCTTGTGTCCAGCGCCCCGGTCGGCTCGTCGGCCAAGAGAAGGTCGGGACCGTTGACGATCGCCCGTGCGATTGCAACACGCTGCTGCTCGCCCCCCGAGAGCTGGGAAGGCATATGGTGCATCCGGGCGCCGAGACCGACCTCTTCGAGGACAGCACGCGCCTTCGCAGCCGGATTCCGCAGCGGTTCGCGTCGATAGAACAGCGGTAACGCGACATTCTCGAGCGCGGTCAGGCGCGGTAGCAAATTGAAGTTTTGAAAGACGATGCCGATGCGCCGATTTCGCAGCTCGCTCAAGCGGCTTTTCGACTGCGCAAACACACTTTCGCCGTGGAGAAGGTACCGCCCGCGCGTGGGTTGGTCGAGGCAGCCCAGGATCGACAGCAAGGTCGATTTTCCCGATCCAGACGGACCCACGACGGCGACGAAATCCCCGCGATCGATCTCCAGACAGACATCCGATAATGCGTGAACGGCTTGGTCACCGAGCCGGTGCAGCTTGTGGACGTGATCGAGTGTGACGAGCAGGCTCATGCGCTAACCGGCCGGGCGGCTCCAATTCTCAGGGTTTACTCCGGTAACCGATGGCGACCCGCTCGCCGATTTTGAGATCTGGCGACATGATCTGGGTCAGTGAATCCCCGGTAGCGCCCAATGACACGACCGCAGGCGCCAGATGGCCCGACTTGGCGCGGACCCAGATCACGCCCTTACCGGGGGCGGGATTGTCTGGACGGTCGTGGGTCGGCCGAAAACTCAGCGCAGCGTTGGGAACGACCATCACGTCCTGTCGCTCCTGAACCACGATGTGGACGTCAGCCGTCATCCCCGGAAGCAACAAGCCATCGGGGTTGGGCGCCGAAATCATCACTGTATAGGTCACCACGTTTTGCACCATCTGTGCCGCCTTTCGGATCTCAAGCACGCGACCTTCGAACGCGCGGCCTGGATAGGAATCGACGCTGAACAAGGCGCGCTGCCCGGTTCGGACGGCGCCGATATCGGCCTCGCTGACGGATGCACTAACGCGCATGTCCGAAAGATCGCGCGCGATCGTGAACAATGTCGGCGCCTGCAGGCTCGCAGCCACCGTTTGGCCAAGCTCCACGCTCCGTCGAATGACAACCCCATCGATCGGAGACTTGATGGTGCTTCGTTCCAGATCGAGCCGCGCCCGTTCGAGCGAAGCGCGCGCAGCCATGACTCCGGCCGCCCGCATCTGCTCGCCTGCCTTGGCGGCGGACACTTCCGAGGCGTGCGACCGGGCCGCCATCTGTGCGCGCTCGGCGTCGCGCTGCGAAACACTGCCGTTCCTGCTGAGCGTGCTCTTGATCTGAAGATCGCGCAGGGCGTCATCGTGGCGCGCCTGTGCGCCCTCGACGGCGGCCTTGGCCTCCTCGTGCTGGGCCAGCGCGATCGCCAACGCGGCTTCCGCTTCCCTGACCTGGACTTCAAACGTCGCGCTGTCGAGCGCGGCGAGCGGCTCGCCGGCCCTGACGCGGGAATTGTGGTCAGCCATCAGTTTCGCGACCTGACCCGACAGCTGGGAGCTGACCTCGACCGTGTCAACCGCTTCGAGCGTTCCGGAGGCGGTGACATTCTGAACGACGTTGTCGCGGGCGATGCTGACATAGCGCAACTCGTCGCGATCGTCCCCGATTGCGGAGACCGAATTGTCCGGGGCCCACAGCGGATAAGTGACCGCAATCGCCACAACTCCCAGCGCTACACGCACCAGAAGGCTTCGAGGGAAATTCGGCTGATTGTCCGTGCGAATGGTGATCTCGCCGCGCTAGCTGATGCGGTGCTCCATTTTAAGGATAGGCGTAGCCGCCGTTCGTTCCAGTGCCGCAGGCGGCGCGCGGCGTCTCAGAGAGATTGAGACATATGCGCGCGCCGCCGCGGGCGCGATCCGAAGCGATCGCCGTGGTTGGATCAGGGTATGATAACCGCCGTATGCGGACTGTTGGCTGAGGGCGCCGTCTTTCCGGCCGTGACCGGTGGAGGGGTCTTCAGGGTGCCGTTGCCGGGATTGGCATTCGTGTTGGGCTGCGTGAAGTGGTTCGTAAGTAACGACCCCATTTCGACCGCCGGGGTGGTATGATCTGCACCGGACAGCGGGCTTCCCTGACCCGGCACGGTGTCGGCTGACCGTCCATTGGTTTTGACGAACGGGTTGCTGGAGGTCGTCAGGCCGCCGGCACCTACCGCCGTGAACAAGTGGTCGGATGCTTGGCCGGGGCAAGTGCCCGCAAGCAACGATACGCCTGCTGCGATGATTGCGAGTTTTCTCATCATCAACTCCTCTTCGTTAGCGTTCGCCAAAGGCGCCAAGTTTGTCGACTTGCGCCGAACGCTTGAATGCAGTTGATCTCCAGCGGTTCCTAATTTTTCGCGGAATGACGCTCGATATTCTCGATCATGAATGAGTTAGTTTCTGACAGGGAAGTCAGAATCGTCAAAATTGCGACGATCGTTCGGCTGAAAGTTGGTCCCCCTGCGCCCTTTGCTCTGTCGCTCATAACGGTCTCGCAACCAACGAAGCCAGACCACGCTCAGAAAATCACCCACCCTCTTGAGCCCCGCGAGCCTCGCCTTGCCGATATCACGGTTCTGGTAGATCGTCGCGATCTTCGCATTGGGCAGCGAGACGGCGAGCGGCAAGATCTCGTCTGTTGGAAAGGTCGATTGTCCATGCGGCGCTCGCCTCGATGACCACGTCCTGACTGAGAACATGATTCATGCTCCACACGTCCATGCGGCGCAGGCGCGCGATGGAATTTGCCGATGAAGGCGAAGGAAGACCGCCCCCTATTCCGCCCCTGAGAAAGCCGGCCGCAGGCTTGTGGAGCACGCCAGGACCTTTGAGTCGGATCAGGACGCGAGGATATACATCGAGATGGTTCAATCCGGCTACAATCTCTCATTCCAATCGTGGATGCGGCGGTCTTATCGCAAGGACGGGCGTGCGCCTTATCGTCGAACGCCCAATCAACGATTACTATGCTTCTGGCTCGCCCCGATAGCGGTCGCCTAAAATTCGTATAGATTGAGGGTCATTTCACTGCTCCGGGAACTTCGATGCGGTCTCTTTGGTCGCGACTGCTAGCACTCTGGATCATGCTGGTCCTGTCGGGAGCGGCGACCGCCTATCTCCTGTTCGAGTCCTTTCAGCAGACAGCGGACGCGCGCGTTGCGCGCTCGGAGGAGTTGGCCGCACGGGCCTGTCGGGACATCGCCGACCGCTACCAATTCTTCGTTTCCGGTTGGAGCGGCGGGCGGATCGACGATCGGCTGAAGCAGGAGCTAACAACACTGGTTCAGGTCGCGCTCTCCAGCGCTACCGGCGTCGAGGGCGGCATCTGGCAAGCCGATGCGGGCTCGCTCGCCTACGCCTTCCCTTCCTACGAGGGTACAGGTCCGAAGACCGATCTTCCGGCCGCGGAGCTGAACACGATCCGCGACGTCAACGCCGAAGCCTTGCGTTCGGGGCGGCCGGCCGGCCTGCGGAAGCCGGCGCGATCGCAAGTCCTGCTGGTGCACGCCTGCCCGCTGCGCGGACCGCTGCCGAGCACCACGGCCTGGACCATGACGCGCACCTTCACAGCCGAGGGGCCCGCGTATACTCAACTGCTGACTGGACTGCTTGTGCTTGCACTCACCATCTTCGGCTCGGCGATCTGGCTCGCACGTGTGCTGTTCTCTTGGTCGCGGAAGATCGCGGTGCTGGAGCAGGCGTTGGGCAAGAGCGAAAGCGGGTCGGTCGACCTTCCAAAGCTTCCGCGTACGGGCGAGCAGGAGCTCGACCGGCTGGTCGATGCGTTGAATCAAACCGGCGAACGGCTCGCGCTGGAGCGGCGCCGCGCAAGCACAGCCGAACGTCTCGCGGCCGTCGGGCGGCTGTCGGCAGGGCTTGCTCACGAGATCCGCAACCCCATCGCGGCGATGCGGCTCAAGGCGGAAAACGCACTTGCCGCAAGCGATGACGCTCGCAAGAAAACTGCTCTGGAAGCGATCCTCAAGCAGGTCGCGCGGCTGGACGCGCTGCTGCGTAATCTGTTGCAGATGACCCAGGCTGGCGAGCTCAAGCCGACGGATGTCGACCTTGCTTCGTTCCTGCAAGCAACGATCGAGCCTCACCAGG
Source organism: Bradyrhizobium sp. ISRA464 (assembly GCF_029910095.1). Classification (NCBI taxonomy): domain Bacteria; kingdom Pseudomonadati; phylum Pseudomonadota; class Alphaproteobacteria; order Hyphomicrobiales; family Nitrobacteraceae; genus Bradyrhizobium; species Bradyrhizobium sp. ISRA464. The sequence goes on from NZ_CP094526.1 coordinate 6,979,186, forward strand.
AGCTGGCGGCGGCCAACGGCTTGTCGCTCGGGGCTGAAACTCCGGAGCCGAGCAACCCAATACCTCGCTTTGACCCGTTCCAGATGCAGCGGGCCCTCGACAATCTGATCCTGAACGCGATCCAGAATACGTCCCCCGGCGGACGCATCGTCGTGGATGCCGTGCGACGGAAGGACAAGTTGCTGCTATGCGTGACCGACAACGGTGCAGGCGTGAGCGAGGAGATGCGCGAGCGCCTGTTCGAGCCCTTCGCAACGGCGCGCACCGAGGGGACTGGGCTCGGACTTGCCATCGTGCGAGAAATCGCGCGTGCTCACCGCGGGGAAGCACGCCTTGCGCACACCGACCGCGGCGCGAAGTTTGAGATCGAGGTGCCATGGCAAACGTCCTGATTGTCGATGATGACCCTGCCTTGCGCGAGGGCCTCGTCGAGGCATTGAGCGACCTCGGCCACACGCCGCAAACGGCTTCCTCGGGGCGCGAAGGCCTCGCCGCGCTGTCCGAGACAGTGGACGCGGTGCTGCTCGATCTCAAGATGCCAGGCATGGATGGCATCGAGGTGCTGCGCCGCATCCGCGCGCAGGAGAACCCGCCCGCGGTGGTGGTGCTGACCGCGTTTGCGAGCGCCGAAAACACCATCGAGGCCATGCGGCTCGGCGCCTTCGACCATCTCACCAAGCCGATCGGACGCGATGAGTTGAAGACCCTGCTGGAGCGCCTGCCCTCACGGCGACGGCCGATCGCGGCGGCAAGCAAGGGCAGCCTCGATACCCTGATCGGACCGAGCGAGGGCATGCGGCGTGTGCAGAAGGCGATCGGGCTTGCCGCCGACAGCCAGGCGACGGTGCTCATCCTCGGCGAAACCGGAACCGGCAAGGAGCTGGTGGCGCGCGCACTGCACGTGCACAGCCAGCGCAAGGACGGGCCCTTCATCGCCGTCAACTGCGCTGCGATCCCGCCGGACCTGCTCGAAAGCGAACTGTTCGGGCATGTGAAGGGCTCGTTCACCGGTGCGACCAGCGACCGCTCCGGCGCCTTCCGCGACGCCGACAACGGCACGCTGTTTCTCGACGAGATCGGCGATATGCCGCTTGCGATGCAGGCGAAGATCCTGCGGGTGCTGCAGGAGCGGATGATGACGCCGGTCGGTGGCAGGCCGGTCCGGACCACCGCGCGGGTCGTTACCGCAACTCACCGCGACTTGCCAAAGCTTGTGGCGGCCGGCGAGTTTCGCGAAGACCTCTACTATCGCCTCAATGTCGTTCCCATCGCGATCCCGCCGCTGCGCGAGCGGTCATCCGATATCGTGCCGCTCGCCGAGCACTTCGTTTCGCTGTTGGTCTCTTCGGAACAACCGGTCAAACAGCTCGGTAGCGGCGCGATCGACAAACTCAGGCGTTACAGCTGGCCCGGCAATGTCAGGCAATTGCGCAATGTCATCGAACGGGCCTGTGTGCTGACCAGAAGCCATACCATCGACGCGGACGATATCGACACCAGCGCCGGGGAAATTCGCCCGGTTGCGACCGCGCTTCCCGGGAGCGATTTGCCGGCGGCGGTCGCCCAGCTTGAGGAAGCGATGATCCGCGAGGCGCTGGACGCCTGCGGCGGGAACCGCACCGAGGCGGCGCGGCGTCTCAACATCAACCGCCAGCTTCTCTACACCAAGATGCAGCGTTACGGCCTGACCGGCAGCGATGCGTCAGGAAATCCGACATCCGCCGTCGGAAAAGACGACGGCTAAACGACCGCAGCTCCCGCTAACTCCTTCAGAAACAAGCGCTTCGGCCTTGGCACGCCGATTGCTGAACCTTTCGCATTGGCGACCAGTCGCCACTCGGAAGGAGCTTGATCATGAAGATGACATCGACACGGATGCGCACGCTTGCGTGCGCGTTCCTCGCCGCCACGGCCGGCTGCGCCGGCGCAAGCGCTTATTCGCAGACGATGGGTTCGGTCTGGGACTCTTCTCAACTGCCGGAGTCGCGCGGCCGGGTGAAGCAATACACGTTGACGCCGCGCGGCGACGTTGACGGGCTGATCCTGACCGACGGCACGGAAGTGAAGCTGCCGCCGCATCTCTCGGCCCAGGTCGTCTATACGATCCGACCGGGCGACGAGGTTTCGATTCGCGGCATGCGCGCCCGGGCCATTCCGCTTGTCGATGCGGCTTCCGTCACCAATGTCGCAACCGGCAGGAGCGTGGCCGACAACGGGCCACCGCGAGGGCCCGAGCGGGGCGGCACGCAACAGACCTTCAACGGCCGGATCGCCGCGGCGCTGCACGGCAAGCGCGGCGAAGTGAACGGCGCGTTGCTCGACGACGGCAGCCAGCTTCGCCTGCCTCCGCCGGAAGCCGAGCGCTTCGCGGACTGGCTGCAACCCGGGCAGATGGTTTCCGTACGCGGAGAGCTACTCGACACCGGGCTGGGCAGGGTGGTCGACGTGCAAGCGATCGGCACTTCGCCTGGTCAGATGACCGAGCTCGACGGACCGCGTCCTCCGCGCGGCCCCAAGGGCGGTCCCGACCGCTTCGGACCGCCTCCGCCGCCTCCACCGCGCGGCTGAGTAAGACAGAGAATTCCAGAAGCCAACAGACCAGAGAGGAGAACAACATGCATTGGATCGATCCCGATTGCCTTCCGGAAGTGAAAGGCACCGTCGAACGCTTCGTTCTCAGCCCGCATGGCGAGATCGACGGCTTTGTCATCAACAGCGAGACGCGCCCGTCCGTCCTCGTCCACACGCCGCCACACATGGAGGCCGAGCTCACCCGCCACGTCAAGGCAGGCGACGTGGTCAGCGTCCGTGGCGCCCGGCCGCGCAAAGCCGATCTCGTCGCCGCGGTCGCAGTGATCACGACGAACGGAGCGCGCATTATCGACCAGGGACCAGGCCATGATCGCGAACATCCCAAGCTAGAGAAAAGGAAGATGTCGGCCGAGGGAGCGGTGCGACTCTCGCTGTTCGGCCCCAAGGGCGAGCTTCGCGGCGCGCTGCTCGCCGACGGCACGGTGATCCGTGTCGGTCCGAAGGAGGCTGAACAGGTTGCCAAGTTCCTTGCGCCGAACGCGAGGATCGCCGCGAGAGGCGACGGCGTCGAAACCAAGCACGGCAGCGTGCTGCATGCGAAGGAGATCGGCACCGACAGTGACGATCTGCGCCCGATCAAGGAGGCAAAGCCGAAGCCCAAGCACGAAGCAAAGCCCAAGCACGATCAGGCCGCACGCGCCTGAGCCGGAGACGTGAAAAGAAATTGGCGGAATCACATCGAAGGTCGAGGGCGGACATGTCCAGCGATTCGAAATCAAGGCAACGCGCCAACCGCGCCCTCGATGCCGCCAACTTCTTCCTGGCCGATGTGCGCGACGGGCTCGGGCCCTATCTCGCCATCTATCTCCTGACCGAGCAGAAATGGGACGAAGCCAGCATCGGCATGGTTATGTCGATCGCAAGCTTTGCCGGCATCGTTGCGCAGACGCCGGCCGGCGCCCTGGTCGATACGACAAAGGCAAAACGTCAATTGATGATCTGCGCGGCGCTGATTGTCACTATCGCCTCTCTGACCTTGCCGCTTTGTCCGGGCTTCTGGCCCGTTGCGGTATCGCAAGGTATCGCGCATGCCGCGGGCGTGATGTTTCCGCCGGCGATAGCTGCGGTGTCGCTCGGCGTCGTGGGCCGTCGCGCCTTCACTGCCCGCATCGGCCGCAACGAAAGCTTCAACCACGCCGGCAATGCGATGGCCGCGACGATTGCGGGCGGCACAGCCTACTTCTTCGGCCCTCAGGTCGTCTTCTACCTTCTTGCGGTTATGGCGATCGCAAGTCTCGTCAGCGTGCTGGCGATCCCGGAAGACGCGATCGACCATGACCTCGCACGCGGGCTGCACGGGAGAAGCCTGGACAGAGCCCTGGAGCGCCCGTCAGGCCTGGGTATCCTCCTGACTTGCCGCCCGCTTCTCATTTTTGCGGTTTGCGTGACGCTGTTTCATCTCTCGAATGCGGCGATGCTTCCGCTGGTCGGGCAAAAGCTGGCGCTGCAGGACAAGGATCTCGGCACCAGCCTGATGTCGGCCTGCATCACCGTTGCCCAATTCGTCATGGTGCCGATGGCGATGTTGGTGGGCGCGCGCGCCGACCGATGGGGGCACAAACGCTTCTTCCTCGCCGCGCTTCTGATCCTGCCCCTTCGCGGCGCCCTCTATACACTGTCCGACAACGAGGCCTGGCTCGTCGGCGTGCAGCTTCTCGACGGTATCGGCGCCGGCATCTTCGGCGCGATCTTTCCCGTGATCGTGGCCGATCTGACGCGCGACACCGGGCGCTTCAATGTCGCGCAAGGCGCGATCATCACGGCGCAAAGCATCGGCGCGGCGCTGTCCACCACGCTCGCAGGCCTTGTCGTCGTCAAAGCGGGCTATAGCGCAGCCTTCCTCACGCTCGGCGCCATCGCGGCGAGCGGCTTTGGAGTGTGCTGGTTCGCATTGCCCGAGACGCGCGCGCAGTCCGGTATGGGTACAAGCCGACTGACGCGGAGAGCCCCATCGGCTTCCGGCATCGCTGCAGGATGATTCTTTTTCTTTTGGAGACGACAGGACAATGCCGCCGCACGAATCGCTTCTGACCTTGAGCATCATTGTCCCGGCAACCGCCGGCGTCATCATCAGGCCATTTCGCTTGTCCGAGGCGATCTGGGCTGTCGGGGGCGCCGTCGCGCTGATGATTTGCAACGTCCTGACCACACGCGAAGCGCTGCACGGCGTCGCCAAGGGTCTCGACGTCTATTTCTTCCTGATCGGCATGATGCTCACCGCGGAACTTGCGCGGTGCGAAGGTCTCTTCGACTATCTGGCCGCGTTCGCGGTCGAACATGCCCGTGGCTCGCCACAGCGATTGTTTCTTTTGGTCTACGCCGTCGGCATTCTCGTCACCGTCCTCCTTTCCAATGATGCCACCGCCATCGTGCTGACGCCCGCGGTCTATACCGCGACCCGCGCCGCCGGCGCGAATCCCCTGCCCTATCTCTTCGCGTGCGCCTTCATCGCCAACGCCGCGAGTTTTGTGCTGCCGATCTCCAATCCCGCCAACCTGGTCGTGTTCGGCGAGCGTATGCCCCATCTGTTCGAATGGCTGCACCGATTCGCGCTGCCTTCGATTGCCGCGATTGCGATGACCTATGTCGTGCTTCACCTGACACAGCGCCGTGCGCTCGCCAAGGACGACATCGAGAGCCGTGTACCGCATCCCAGGCTCGGCCGCGGCGGCAAACTCACCGCAATCGGCATCGCCGCGATCGGCGTCGTGCTGCTGACGGCTTCGGCACTCGACGTGCCATTGGGATTGCCGACTTTCATTTGCGGTGCTGTTACGGCCGCGGCCGTGCTCGCTATTAACCGCCAGTCGCCCTGGCCGGTGATGAGAGGCACTTCCTGGAGCGTGTTGCCATTGGTCGCTGGATTGTTCGTGATGGTGGAAGCACTGGTGAAGACCGGCGCGATCGGCCATCTCAGCGCGCTTTTACAAGCGGGGATCGAAAGATCGCCGAGCCACGCCGCCTGGGGCGCCGGCCTCGTCACCTCGATCGCCGACAACATCGCGAACAACCTTCCCGTGGGCCTGGTGGCGAGCTCTGTCGCGGCCAACGACCACCTCCCTCCATCGGTGCTAAGCGCGATGTTGATCGGAGTCGATCTTGGACCCAATCTCTCGGTGACCGGGTCGCTGGCGACGATCCTGTGGCTGGTGGCGCTGCGGCGGGAAAAGATCGACGTCACCGCATGGCGATTCTTGAAAATTGGCGCGCTGGTGACGCCGCCCGCATTGCTCGCGGCGCTTGCTGCAGCGATCATGTGAAGGCAATGCACCGGGGAACGACGGACGCGAAAGCTGGCCGTTGCCCCAGCGATCTCTGACTAAGCCGCGCTCAGCAGAGCGACCCGGGCAAATCATCGGCGCCGAAGTCGTCGCCCACCTCAGCTAATACGCAAACAGCTCGATCGGGTCGCTGAAGCCGCGCACCGGAAATTCGCCGACGCGTTCGAGATCGAAATCGTTTGCGACCATGTCGGCGAACGCGCGGGACAGCAGCACCGTCCGTCCCAACTGCTTGGTGAGGGTTTCGAGGCGCGAAGCCATATTGACCGCGGGCCCAATGACGGTGAAGTCGAGCCGCGTGCGCGAGCCGATGTTGCCGTACATGACGTCTCCGACGTGGACGCCGATGCCGAAGTTCAACGGGGCCCCACCGCTCTCCCGGCTCTTCTCGTTCAGGGCGGCCATGGCCTGACGCGCCTCGGTCACGGCATGCAGCAGGTTTGCACAGGCCGACGGCTGGCTGAGCGGAAAGATGGCGAGCAGACCGTCGCCCATGAACTTCAGGATCTCGCCGCCGTGCCGCGCAATCGGCTCCGACATCGCGTCGAAATAGTCGTTCAGCAGACCGATGACGTCGTCGCGCGGCCAGCTGTCCGAGATCCGGGTGAAGTCGCGCAGATCGCAGATCATGATCGCGGCATGCACCGTCGTTCCGCTGCCGCGGCGGGTGGCGCCGGCCAGGATGAGCTCGCCCGCATGCGACCCGACATAGGTTTCCAAGAGCGTGCGTGCCAGCCGGTTCTTCATGCGAATTTCGCTGACCAGCGCCAGGATCGGCATCAGCCGCTGCAGGCCCGCGATATGTGCGTCGTCGAAGCCGCCGGGCCGGTCGGTTGAGAAGGCCACCGCATGCCGCTTGCCGAGCGTATGGTACATCGGCCACGCCACATAATCGGTCAGGCCCTTCGACCGCAACTCGTCATAGACGCTATGCTTGCGGCCCAGCGCGGGATCGCGTTCGAGATTCTCGCGTATCTCGGCGGCGCCGCCCTGGATCTCCTCCACCGGACTGCCGATATATTCGGATCGCTGCCTGACGTCGTAGTCGACCCGCGTAATTGCGGCCTCCTGCATCCCGTCGGCCCACAAGACTCGGGCGCCGAGCCATTGGGGGTGCAGGATCAGGAGATGGAGGGATGCCCGCTTGATCGGAATTCCCGCGCGCTGAAGCCGCACGCACAGCTCGGCGAAGATATTGTCGATGAAGCGCTCGTCGCGCGTCTCATTCGCCAGCCAGTGCACGACGTCGTTGTCTGAATCCCTGGCGGCGGAATCGGTGTTTGGCGGCGCGTTCATATCCTGCTCCTGAGCGTGACCCGGATCCGGCGGTACCGACTATGTCGTGCTCCCGCTCGACGACGTCAACACATTCCATCGCGATTGTGCGCATCAGGTTGCCGGTGGGCGCCGATGGCCGGCATCCCAGAACGCAGCGGGTGGACGAGATTGACGCCGTTCAGCCCCGGCCATGGAGGACACAGCGCAGCAGCATCTCCAGATGCGGCACAGCGATGACAGCGAGGCCCGCAACCGCACTTCCCGTCATCGCATAGGCGAACAGGGCATCCTTCGCCATTCCGCTCACAGGCTGAATGGACGCAGTCGAGAGATGGTCAACTCAGACGCGACGTGGCAGATAGGCCGGAGCGATATCGCTCATTCCTGCGGAGAATAGGATGGACCGTCTGGCTTCCATGGAGACGTTCGTGCGGGTCGTCGAAACCGGATCGTTTTCGGGCGCGGCCCGCTGGTGCTGAGCTTCTATCGCGGTGTGTGGTGCCCGTACTGCAATATGGAGCTGCAGGCCCTGGAATACCAATCCGCTGAGGTGCTGACTCACGGCGGGCATTCCCAAATCAGAGGATCGATGATTCAACATGGCAACTGGAGGGAGTTGCCATGGGCCAGCCGATTGCGGTTCGAACGGATTTTGCAGCGGTTGAGCTGCGCCGGCTGGCGCGGCGGGCGAAGGACAGCGATCAGGTCCGGCGCCTTCTGGCGATCGCTGCGGTGCTCGATGGCGCATCGCGGGCGGAGGCCGCCAAGGTCGGCGGGATGGACCGGCAGACGCTTCGCGACTGGGTGATCCGATTCAACGAGCAAGGGCCTGATGGTCTGATCAATGTTCCCGCGCCAGGCGCGCCGGCGAAGCTCAACACGGAGCACCGGGCGTTTCTGGCGCGGATCGTGGACGAAGGGCCGACCCCGCCCATCCATGGCGTGGTGCGCTGGCGGGCCTGTGACCTGATCATGCGGCTGCATGAGGAGTTCGGCATCTCGGTGTCAGACGATACGGTCTATCGAGCCCTCAAGGACCTCGGCTTCTCACACGTCAGCGCGCGGCCGAGAGCGTACAAGCAGGATCCCGAGGCGATCGAGGCATTTAAAAAAAATTCCACGCTCGCGTGGAGGAAATCCGCAGCAGCCTTGCGCCGGACACGCCGGTAGAGGTGTGGTTTCAGGATGAGATGCGGGTGGGGCAGAAGAACAAGCTCACCTATCGCTGGGCTAGAAAGGGATCGCGGCCGCGGGCCGCTCACGACCAGCGCACGCAATCGACCTACCTGTTCGGTGCCGTGTGCCCGGAGCTCGGAACCGGCGCGGCACTGGTTCTGCCCTTCTGCAACAGCGAGGCCATGCAGCTTCATCTCAACGAAATCGCAAGCAAGGTCAGCCCTGGCGCCCACGCCATCGTCATCCTCGATCAGGCCGGGTGGCACGGAGCGAAGGAGCTGAAGATCCCGCACAACATCTCGCTGATGCCGTTGCCGCCGCGTTCGCCCGAGCTGAACAGCCAGGAGAATATCTGGCAGTTCATGCGCCAAAATTGGCTGTCAAACCGCGTCTTCAAATCCTATGACAACATCGTCGATCACTGCTGTTACGCCTGGAACACTCTCATCGATCAGCCGTGGAAGATCATGTCAATCGCGCTCCGCGATTGGGCCTACATCGGTCGATCAATTTGAGGATTGGTAGAAGCCGCGAAGCCCGAGTTCGACAAGTACGGCGCTGCGCTGGTAGCGATCTCGCCGCAGACCGCGCCGAACAGCCGCAAATCGGTGCGCCAGAACAAGCTGTCGTTCCCGATCCTCTCGGACACAAAGGGCCAAGTGGGCGCCGCGTTCGGCCTGCGCTTCCATCTGCCCGACTATCTGGTCGAGTTGGACGCTGCCGATGCCAGCCCGCTATGTCGTCGGACAGGACGGCGTGATCTTCTACTCCGAGGTGAACCCCGACTACACCCATCGGCCCGAGCCTGAAGACATGATCCCGGAGCTTCAGCAGGCTGTCGCGGTCAAGGCGTGACGGCATGAGGCGGCCAATGGAGCGCAGGCTCCCGCGGCCATCGGCGGCCGTCGATCGTGCGGTTTCACCAACCATCCTGCAGACCGGTCGTCTCGGCGGCCATCACCCATCGTCATTGGCCAGCGAGGAGGCAGCGCCCTTCCTTGCGGGCCTGTGCTTCGCAGAAGGTGCCGAGGCGGACGTCTCTGCAAGCGTTGCAACGGTGGAGCCCGCAGGCCTCGCGAACACCTCCCGGCCTGATGGCTCCTGTGTCTTGCGCCACTGCGCGGGAGTGACCCCCATATGGCCCTTGAAGGCGCGCTGGAAAGCCGCTTCCGATTGATACCCGACCAACTCAGCCACGGCTCCCGTAGAGAGGGATGATCGTCTCAGCTCGTTCGCGGCCAGGGTCATCCGGATATCGGTCAGGAGATCGGCGGCCGATCGCCCGAGCTTCTCCTGGAATTGGCGAGCGAGCGTCGCGCGCGACATGTTGCAGAGACGCGCAAGGTCCGGCAGCGACCATGCGCGCGCCGGCTCGTTGAACAGAGCAGCCACCGCCGGCGCCAGGCGCGGATGCCCGGCCATCGCCAGAAGACCGCGCGGCGCATCATCGGTCTCGCTGGCAAGGCGCAGCGCAAGCGCGAACATCGCCGTCGACAGCGCGTTCAGCATCGCGCGTCCGCCCAGCCGATCGTCCGCCGTCTCGCTGCGCATCAGCGAGACGAGGCTCGCGAGCTGCGCCGCCGTATCCCTCTCTCCGGAATGAGCACCGGCGCGAACGATCAGATATGGCGGCAGATAGTTGCGGAGGAGGCGATCATGCGGCGGCGCGATCGCGAAATGTCCGCAGAGCAGATCGAGCCGCTCGTCCGAGCCGAGGTTTTCACTGATCGTGAAGTTGAGGGACGCACGGTTGCGGGCCGGCAGCGGCGCAGCCCCACTGCCGTCATGTATGACGTGACGGGGATTGCCGGGAAGCAGCAGGATGTCGCCGGGCTTGAGCTGCAGCGGCCGGCCTCCCGCCGGGTTTTCCAGCAGCGCGGAGCCGGCGAGCACCGCGTGATACGGGATTTCATTCGGCTCGCCCGGCCCCTGGTCGATACGCCAGGGCGCGCCGTAGGAGCAGCGCAGATCGAGCCGGCCACGCACCGGCATCATCTCGAACAGCCGGCTGAGCCAATCCATGGCGACCTCCCGCGAACAACGAATGTGAGACGATAGAGCATATATTCGAGACATCGAAACATTCAACGTCTCAAGGCGGGTGCCTATCGTCACTCCGCAATCGTTCACCACCCCAACTAACGGAGTGCCACCATGTCCCGTCTCTCGGTCCCCAATCTGGAATCCGATACCGGTCCGTCCGGACAGGTCTACGCGCAAATCAAGAAGGCGATCGGCGCCGTGCCGAACACCTTCGCGGCGATCGCCGCCCACGGTCCCGCCGCCCTCAAGTCGATCCTCGCCGCCGATGCGGTGCTGGCCGGCGGCAGCCTGACGAAGCGCGACCAGGAAGTCATCAAGCTAGTCATCAGTGCAGCAGGCGGCTGCGACTACTGCGTCGCCGCCCACAGCTATCTCGCCAAGCTCGCGGGCGTGAAGCCCGAGGTGCTGAAGCAAATCCGCGATGGCGAGCCGAGCGGTGATGCCAGGCGCGACGCGCTGGTGAACTTCGTTCGCAAGCTTGCGCAGTCGAGCGGCACCGTCAGCGACGCCGATTTCGCGGCGATCAAGGCGGCCGGCTACACCGACGCGCAGCTGGTGGAGATCAGCCTCGCTTTCGCGACGACTGTCTTCACCAACGTCTTCAACCGCATCAACGACACCGACATCGACTTCCCCACGGTCGCGTGACGCAACAGCGCCGCACCGTCACATGAAAGGATCACGACCATGACTACGATGACAACCGCCACGCAGAACCCGCTCGTCCGCGTGCTCAACAAGTCCGGCCTGCTCGCGGACGACCTCGACTATCACGTCGTGCGCGCCGCGATGGTGATCATGTTCTTCTTCTTCGGTTACCAGAAGTGGTGGCCATATGAATTCGAACGACTGGTCCCGTTCATCAGCAACGGGCCGCTGATCTGGTGGCTCTATCCTGCGTTCGGCCACGCCGGCGCCAGCTACTTCCTGGGCGTCTCGGAGTGGACGTTCGGATCCCTGCTGCTCGCGGGCTTCTGGGACAAGCGGCTCGGCGTCCTCGGCGCGCTGGGTTCGACCGGCACCTTCATCGCAACCGTCACCATCATTCCGTTCATGCCGGACGGTTGGGACGTCGCCGCCGGAGGCTTCCCCGCGATGACGGGCAACGTGCCCTTCCTGATGAAGGACGTCGTCCTGCTCGCGGTCTCGCTCTATCTCCTGCGGCAGGACGTGGTTCGCCTGACGCGGCAATAGAGTGGCACTCTGCCGAAGGCGATGCGTTGCCGGCGAGCTTCCCGCTCGCCGGCAATTGCTTATGCCTGAGGTTCTGCCGGATCGGCAGCGCAGCGCATGGTCACGCGATCGCCTCGAGGCCGCACCAGTCGGCGATGAACAGCGCCAACGTCTTGGTCACCTTGCGCAGTGATTCCAGATCGACGCATTCGTCGAACGCGTGGGGATTGCGGCAGTAGGGACCGTAGACCAGCGTCGGGCAGTTGGCGTAAAGGCCGAAGAAGCGCGCATCCGTGGTGGCGGCGAAAGCGTGCTCCTTGAGATCGTCGCCCCAGACCTCCGCATGACAGCGGCGCAGCACCGCCTCCTGCTGCTCGGCCCCGACCAGATGATAGCCCTCCGCCATGAAGCCGGGATAGGAGATCCGCGGCGGGTGCGTCACGAGGAACGGGTTGCGTGCCGACACATCGGTGATGAACTGCTCGAACTCGGCGCAGGCGTCGGCCGGGGACTGGCCGGGGTAGACCGCGACCCGCACCTCAAACGCGCACGCCGACGGCGCGCTCGACGTCCACTCACCGCCTTCGATACGGCCGACGTTGAAGTTGATCGGATGAGGATGGTTCTGGAACGGCGGATAGTCGCCCTTCCGCGCATTCCAGCGCGTCTCGAGTTCGCCACGCGCCTGGATCAGCTCGATGGCATTGTTGATCGCGCCGGCTCCCTTGCCGAAGTCGCCGGACGCATGCCCCGGCGTACCGGCCACCTCGACCCGAATCCAGATCGGACCGATCTGTCCACGCAGCAGCTTCGGCTCCAGTGGCTCGGGGATGAAGGCGGCATCGGCGGTGTAGCCGCGCACGACGCAGGCGAGCGCGCCGTTGCCGGTGCACTCCTCCTCGACCACCGACTGCACATGCACGGTAGCGGCGGGCTGCAGCCCGAGGCGGTGCAGCGCCTTCAGCGCGAAGAGGTTGGCCGTGAGCCCCGACTTCATGTCGCCGGCGCCGCGGCCATACATCCAGCCGTCCTTGATGACGGGCTCATAGGGACCGTAGGTCCATGACGTCGCGACGCCGGTCGGCACCACGTCAATGTGGCCATTGAGGATTAGCGAGCGGCCGGTCGCGGCTTTCGGGCGATGGGTCCCGACCACGTTCCACGATTTGTCATAGGAGATCGATACCGGCGAGAAGCCCGGATGATCGCGCATGCTGTCGGCGTCGATCACCCACTTGTCGATCTCGAGACCAAGCCCGGCCATCGCGTCCGCCATGACCTCCTGGGCGGCGGCTTCCTCGCCGCGCTGCGAGGGGACGCGCACGAGCTGTTGCAGGAACTGCACCTGTTCGTCGAACAGGGCGTCAACCGCGGCAAGAATTTGCGCGTTCCGGGCGGTGCCGTCTTTCACACTCACGGGAAAAATGTCCTCTCGGTTCTTGTCATTGTTTGATCGCGAGCTGGATCACGCGGGTCCGATCGGTTTCCTGAGCCCTACAGCGAAGCCAGCACGTCACGCAGGGCCGCGATGAGCGTGTCCGCATTGTCACGCGAGAACACCAGCGGCGGACGGATCTTGAGCACGTTGGCATTCGGCCCCGAGGCGCTGATCAGAACGCGGCGCTCCCGCAAGCCGTTGACCAGCCGCGTCGTCGTCGCCACATCCGGCGTTTTCGCCGAGGGATCAGCGACGATCTCGACACCGATGAACAGGCCGGCGCCGCGCACGTCGCCGATCTGCGGGAAGTCGCGGCCGAGCTGCTGCAATCCCTGGCGCATGTAGGCGCCGACATCGGCCGCGTTCACCTGCAACCCTTCATCCTTGATGATGTCGAGCACGGCCAAGCCTGCCGCGGCAGCCACGGGATTGCCGCCGAAGGTGTTGAAATAGCGTGCCCGCTCGCCAAACTCCGCGACGACCTCAGGCCGGACGATGACGCCGGACATCGGATAGCCATTACCCATCGGCTTGCCGATGGTGACCATGTCGGGCGCAACGCCATGGCGCAGGAAGCCCCACATCGCATCGCCGGTGCGGCCGAAGCCGGGCTGCACTTCGTCGGCGATGAAGAGACCGCCGGCCGCGCGAATGGCATCGACCGCGGGCTTCAGGAAGCCCTTGGGCTCGGCCATTACACCGTCGCTGGAGAAGATCGTATCCACGATCAGCAGCGCCGGCTTGATGCCGTGCCGCTCGAGATCGGCGATCGCGGCGCGCACGTCGCGTCCGAAGCGCTCCGCCATGTCGCCCGGCGCCGCGCGGTAGGAATCGGGCGCCGGTACGGTCCTGACATGGCCGCCGAGATGCACGAATTCGCCGAGCGACGGCGAGAATTCGGCGACCGCGCCGGTGAGGCCGTGATAGGCGAGGCTCGTCACGATGATGCCGGTGCCGCCGGTCACGTGACGGCCGATGCGCACTGCGAGATCATTGGCCTCGCTGCCCGTGCAGGCGAACATGACCTGGCTAAGCGCGGCGGGAAACGTCGCCGTCAGCGCCTCGGCATAGGAAATGATGGCTTCGTGCAGGTAGCGCGTATGCGTGTTGAGGATGCCGGTCTGCCGCGTGATCGCCTCGACCACCCTTGGATGGCAGTGCCCCATCGAGGCGACGTTGTTGTAGGCGTCGAGATATTTGTTGCCGCTGGCATCATAGAGCCAGACGCCCTCGCCCTTCACGATGTGCAACGGCCGCTCATAGAACAGCCGATAGGCGGTGCCGAGCACGCGCTGCCGCCGCTCGATCAGACGCTGCTCCTCGGGATTGAGCCGGGCGAAGTCCTCGGCGGTGAAGGCGTTGACCATGGCCATGTGCTTAACCCTCGCAATTGGATGAGACGAACCGCTCGAGATCGGACGCGGACAGTCCGGACAGACGCTGCAGGCCCTGCCAGGCAGCGTGATGGTTTCGCAGGATGTAGTCCCTGTTGTCGGGCCGGCTCGCCGCCCGCCATTCCGAGATGATGATCGACATCGCCACCCGTGCCTTGATAAGGACCGGAAGCACGCGGACCTCATCGACCTCGAGCCGCGTCACGGTGCCGTAGCCGCGCAGGATCGCGCCCGCGAGGTTTTGCCAATCGCCGGTCGCCAGGTGATAGGCAAGCGCCACGGCGAGATCGTTGACGCGCGGGGCAAACACCATGTCGCCGAAATCTATGATCCCCGCGATCTCCAGCGGCAACGCCGGATCGACCAGGATGTTGTGGGGATTGAAATCGTTGTGGATGATCTGGTGCGGCAGCGAGCCCGCTGCCTGCGGAATTTCTTGCGCAAAGGCATCGAGCACGCCGCGCACGAGCGGCTGCCGCTCGTCGCCGACATGCCCGACGAGATCCGCGAGATCGAGCGTATGGCTGATGTCCCAGAGCAGCTTGCCGGCGGGCGGACGTCCCTGAAAGCCGGCGAGCCCCTGACCGAGAATCGCCAGCACACGGCCGAGATTGTGGTTGCGAGCGGTTGATGCCGGCAGACGATAGAGCTGGTCGCCGTCGAGGTAGCTGAGCAGCCGCACCTTCCGGACCGCACCGCCCGCCAAGGCCAGATCGTAGCTGCGCACGCCCTGCAGGGTGGAAATAAGCCGCGGCACCGGAACGTCAGGCGCCGTCGCCTTCAGATGCATCAGCGCGCCGTCCTGAAAGGCCAGCGAAGCCGGATCTTCGACGGGATTGGCGATCTTCAGCACATAGGCATCGCCTGTCGTGGCGACGAATTTGAAGGTTTCGTCGCGCTCGCTCAACAGCCGGGTCACCGAGCCTGACAGACCGTAGATCCGCGCGACCAGATCCTCGACCTCGGCGAGCGGCAGCAGCGTGCAATGCGACGACAGCACATCGCCGGCCGAAGCAGGAGATTCGCTTAGAGTCGCCACATCATTCATTCCGGCATCCCGACATACATACAACAATTGCGCTGTGACATGCACTCGCGGCAGCCATTTCGAAGGAGGCTGCCGCGACTGCTGCTTGAGAGTCCAGTCTAGCTGTTGACGGCGTAGGCGGAGCGATCCGCCCGGCCGAGCGCAACCTTGGCGAAGGCTTCATCCTCGACAGGCAGGAACCAGATCGACAGGAACGCACCGCCGGCAATGAGCGCGAACAGCGCCGCCAGCGGCCCCCACTGAACGCCATAGGCGTGGGCCAGCCAGACACCGACCAGCGGCGTGGTGCCGCCGAAGATCGCGCCGCAGAGCTGGAAGCTCAGCGAAATGCCGGTGTAGCGCATGCGCACCGAAAATGCGCGCGGCAAATAGGAGGCGATCACCGCGTAGTAGGCGCCGATCAGGAAGGTCGCGACCAGGATGCCGATCGCAATGTTCGCAACACTGCCCGACACCACCAGCATCATCATCGGGGCCGACCAGAGGCAGGCGGCGCCGGTCGTAAACAGCAGCAGGCGCCGCTCGCCGATCTTGGTGGCGATGTACGACCCGACCGGGAACGAGGCGAGCTCGACGATGCCGACCCAGGAGATGATGTCGAGGATCTGGCTGCGCTGGATGTTCAGATAGGTTGTCGTGTAGCTGATCATCAGCGTGGTGATGAAATAGAATCCGGCGATGCCTAGCAGGCTCAGGCCGATGCCGAGCGCAACCGCCTTCTTCCTGGTTTTCAGCACCTCGCGGACCGGAACGACGTCGTGGGACGGCGCCTTGTTGAGCTGCGCGACCATCTCGGGGCTTTCATTGACGCCGGCACGGATGATGAAGGCTACGATCACCAGCACGCCGCTGAGGATGAACGGAATCCGCCAGCCCCACGACTGAAAGTCCTGCTGCGGCAGCGCGGACACCGCGCGGAACGCGAGCGTCGCCAGGATAAGACCGATCGGGCTGCCGTATTGCGGCGCGGACGCA
This sequence comes from Bradyrhizobium sp. ISRA464, assembly GCF_029910095.1. Lineage (NCBI taxonomy): Bacteria > Pseudomonadati > Pseudomonadota > Alphaproteobacteria > Hyphomicrobiales > Nitrobacteraceae > Bradyrhizobium > Bradyrhizobium sp. ISRA464. The sequence continues at coordinate 6,995,584 of NZ_CP094526.1, forward strand.
AGGAACGTCCGCCATTTCGCCGGAGCATGCTCGGTGGCGATCAGCACCGCGCCACCCCACTCGCCGCCGACGGCGATTCCCTGGACGAGACGCAGCACCACGAGCATAACGGCGGCCATAATGCCGACGGAATGAAAGCTGGGGAGGATACCGATCAATGTGGTCGCCATGCCCATCACGGCCAGCGTGATGATCAGGCTCTTCTTGCGGCCGACCTTGTCACCGAGATGCCCGAAGATCAGCGCGCCGAACGGCCGGGCCACGAAGCCGACCGCGAAAGTCGCGAGTGACGCCAGAACGCCCATGAAGGGATCGTTGGTGGCGAAGAACACATCGCCGAATACCAGCGCGGCAGCCGTCCCGTAAAATGGCGGTCCCGAGAAACGCGGCCAGTGCCGCCCTGATCGGCTGTCGCTCAACCATACCCCTGTTCCTTCTCCCCTGTTCGTGCGCGGGTTTTGAATGTGTGATCTCCGGCAGTTCCTTCGTATTCATTTGATGCATGATGCGTCAAGAATATTTTGATGCATCAAACATCAGCACGCTGGTTATAAAAGAGGCGGGCTGATATAGATTTTTGGGACGTTGAATCGAGACTGGACGGATCGTCGCGAGATAGGGAACCCCTTGTGAAAGACATGTTTTTACAGGTCGATCGCAGCAGCCTGTACGAGACCGTGTACTCGCAGATTGCCCTTGCCCTGATCGAGGGGCAGCTGCAGCCGGACGACAAGGTCCGGATCCGGGCCCTCGCCGATCAGCTCGGTGTCAGCGTCACGCCGGTGCGCGACGCCCTGCTCCGCCTCGTCAAGGAACGGGCACTGGAGATGCGCGGGCTGAAGGACATCCGCGTTCCACGGATGCGTGTCGAGCAGTTGCAGGAGGTGCGGCTGATCCGGTTACGCCTGGAAGGCCTCGCCGCCCAGCTCGCCGCCTCGCGCATCGACCGCACCTCGGAGGTGATGCTGACGCGCATCCTCGAGGAGAACGAAGAGGCGCGGACCAAGGGCGACACCGTCACCGCCATCAAGCTCAACCGGCTGTTTCACTCCAAGATCGCCGAGATCGCGGGTCTGCCCGTGCTGCACGACATGATCGAGAACATGCGGCTGCGGATGGGGCCGCTGATCGCGGCGGTCTATGTCTCGGGCGGACGGCCCATGATCGCCTATCACTACGAAATCCTCGACGCGCTCAGGAAGCGCGACCCCGCCGCCGCGGAAGCCGCCATCCAGGCCGACATCAATGCGACAGCGGAAATCCTGCTGCAGTCAGGGCTTCTGCTGTCGAACGAGGTGGCGACAAACCACGCGGGATTGAAGGCGCTGGCTTGACGCCTTGCGCCGCAACCGCGGTCCTCATCGATGGCGCGATTAGCGCAGCACGACCTCCGGGCGGGTCCACCGCAGATATCGTCGCGGTGCGGCGCCAAGCTCACACTTGAACATCGCAGCGAACGCGCTCTGGCAGATGACCTGCGCGGCGCCGGGCGCCGATGGTATTTTCGATGGATCCCCCTCTTTTGATCCACACCGTCTATGTCCCGCCTTGCGGTTGTGAAGTGCTTTTGCACATCCGAGCCACAACCGCGGGGTGCATCCGTATTTCCACGGCCCCAGTGCCTTTTTGTCCCGTCAGCAGGGCCTTTGGCGGATCGGTCGATCGCTCCCGACTACTTATCCGCTGGACTTCCACGAGTTGTTGGAAGACCTTAGGGTGTGGTGGCGGGAAGCGATCATGGACGTCGTAGAGTGGCTGCGAGGCCTGGGTCTTGAGCAATATGAGACCGCGTTTCGCGAGGCAGAAATCGGACTCGACATTCTGCCTGACCTCACCGACGCCGATCTCGTCGAATTGGGCGTCTCGCTCGGCAACCGCAAGCGTCTGTTGAAGGCCATCGCGGCTCTCGCCAGCAGGCCGGCACCGTCGGGCGAGCCGGGCTCGGACGAGGCCGAACGCCGCCAGTTGACCGTGATGTTCTGCGATCTCGTGGGGTCGACCGAGATTTCGGCGCGGCTCGACCCCGAAGACATGCGCGACGTGATCCGCGCCTATCAGGATGCGTGCTCGGGGGCGGTCGCCCGCTACGAGGGTTTCGTTGCGCGGTTCATGGGCGACGGCATCCTCGCCTATTTCGGCTTCCCACGCGCGCATGAGGATGAGGCCGAGCGCGCGATCAGGTCGGGCCTCGATATCGTGGACGCCGTCGCGAAGCTGGAGACGCCGGCGCGACGCAAGCTCGCGGTTCGGGTCGGCATCGCCACCGGCATCGTCGTGGTCGGCGATCTCATCGGACAAGGTCCCGGTCAGGAAAGGGACGTCGTTGGCGAGACGCCCAATCTGGCGGCGCGACTGCAGGTGCTGGCAGCGCCCGGCACCGTGGTGATCGCCGAAGCCACCATGCGATTGGTCGGCAGGACTTTCGATCTGGCGTCGCTCGGCGTTCACGCGCTCAAGGGGTTCGAAACGCCGGTCCCGGTCTGGTCGGTCCTGCGCGATGCCCGGACCAGCACCCGCTTCGAAGCGTTCAGATCGCACGGACTTTCGCCCATGGTCAACCGCGAGCGGGAGACCGCGCTGCTGCGGGACCGCTGGCAGCGCTCGCGGAATGGCGAGGGACATGTGGTGCTCATCTCTGGCGAAGCGGGGATCGGAAAGTCGCGCATTGTGGCCGCGCTTGCCGAACACGCCACCGCGTCGCCCCACGTCGCGATCCGCTATCAATGCTCGCCCCATCACGTGAACAACGCGCTCTACCCGATCTTGAGCGAAATCGGGCGAGCGGCGGGACTGGTCGACGACGAATCGCCGACGGCGAAGCTCGACAAGCTCGAAGGCATTCTCGTGCGCCATGGGCTGGACGCTCGTGAGTACGCACCGATCCTTGCCGGGGCGCTCTCGATCCCTGCGGCCGATCGCTATCCCCCAATCGATCTGACGGCGGCGGAACAGAAAGAGCGGACAATCTCGGCTCTGGTGGTGTTTTTCGCAGCCAGAGCCCGGCGCGTCCCCGCACTTGCATTGCTCGAAGACGCGCATTGGATCGACCCGACGTCACTCGTCGTGCTGGGACGCTTGTTCGAGCAAGTGCCCGCCCTGAGCGCGCTCATCGTCGTTACGGCCCGTCCCGAGTTCATCTCCCCCTGGGAAAATCAGGCCAATCTGTCCGCCCTACACCTCAGCCCGCTTCCGAAGGACGAGACGACGGCCATGGTCCACGGCGTGGCCGGGGGCAAAGCGCTGCCGGCCAAGATCCTGGAAGAGATCATCGTCAAGACCGACGGGGTGCCGCTGTTCGTCGAGGAACTGACGAAAACCGTCATGGAGTCGGGTCTGCTCCGCGAAGAGGGCGACTCCTATCAGCTTGTTTCAGGACGGACGCCGATCGCGATCCCGTCGACGCTGCAGGACTCGCTGCTGGCCCGGTTGGACCGGCTCAATTCGGTGAAGGACATCGCCCAGATCGGTGCGGCGATCGGGCGCGAATTTTCACACCGTCTCCTCGAGGAAGTCTCGAGCATGCGCGGCGCGGCGCTCATGGACGCGCTCGACAAGCTGATCGCCGCCAACATCATCCATCGCAACGGAGACCCGCCCGAGGCCGTCTATACGTTCAAGCACGCGCTGCTGCGCGACTCCGCCTATCAGCTCATGATCCGCGGGCGGCGCCGCGACGTGCATCGCAGCATCGTCAGGATCCTCGAGACACGATTTCCGCAGATCGTGGAAACCCAGCCCGAGATTGCGGCCATGCATCACGAGCACGGCGGCAACCCTGCGCGCGCCGCCGACTATTATCGGCTCGCCGGCAGCCGCGCTGCGGCGCGTTCGGCCAACGTCGAAGCCCTCGCCTATCTGAATGACGGATTGCGCGTTATCGAGACGTTGCCGTCGGGCGCCGAGCGTGACCGCCTGGAGCTGCAGGTGCAGTTGCTCCGCGCAGGAGCCCTGCGCGGCACCAAGGGCTATTCCGCGCCGGAAACCGGCGACGCCATCCGCCGCGCTTACACGCTGAGCCAAAGCGTCGGCGAGCCGGCGCAATTGCTGCTGACGCTCGCCGGCCTCTATGCCTACCACCTCGTCCATTCCGAGACGATGCGAGCCGGGGAGATCGCCGAGGAACTGCTGACCCTCGCGCGGCAGCAAGGCGACACCAACTACATTATGATCGGGCTGCGCAGCATCGGATGCGTGCAGTTTCAACTCGGACATCAAACCGCCGCGCTCGACCACTTCGAGCAATCGCTGTCGCTGTACGATCCGGTGGCGCATGGTCCGCTCGCTTCGTCGTTTGGGCTGGATCACAAGGAGGTCGCGGCCTCGTTCCGCTCGACCACGCTCTGGCTGCTCGGACGGCCCGCTCAAGCCGAGGCTTCGCAACAGGAAGCCCTGTCTCACGCCGAGAGCCTGAAACATCTACCCAGCATCTGCCAGGCGCTGATCTACAGCGCGCTGCTTCGCGTGCTGGCGCGCGACCACCCCGGCGTGATCGAATCGGCCACCCAGGGAATCCATCTGGCCCGGCGTCTTTCGTTCGACTTGATGGAGCACGGCGCGAGCTTCTTCCTTGCCGCGGCGCGACGCGGCCAGGTACCACCGGAAGAATTGCTGCCGGTGATGCTGAACGCTGCGGATCTGTGGTGGGCTACCGGTGCTCGCCAGTACCAAGGCTACGTCCTGACGGTGATCGCAGAGACCTATCTCGACGCGCATCAGCCTGAAAAAGGTCTGTCAGTCGTCGCGCAGGCCAAGGAATTGCTCGAGGCAACCGACGAGCGATGGGCCGAGGCCGAACTCTATCGCGTCGAAGGCATGCTGCTGCTCGCGTTTCCGGAACGACGGATCGCCGAGGGCGAGGCTTGCCTGCGCAAGGCGATCGCCGTCGCGCGCGACCGAGCGGCGCTGTCATGGGAATTGCGTGCCTCGGTCGACTTGGCTCGTCTGCTGGGGAGCATTGGACGCGCCGCCGAAGGCAAGGCGCTGGTGGAAGCGGTTTATGGCCGTTTCGACGAAGGCTTCGACAGCGTCGATCTTGCGGCTGCGCGCGCGATCCTAGTGCCGCACACGTCTACCGCCTAAGGCCGCCGGTCATTCCGACGCCTCAAGGATCCTGCGCTCAACCAACCACGACACCATGCGCCGCCCGCGCTCACGACTGGTGTCCCGCCCCAATTGGTGTCCAAGCGCCTCAAGGCTGTCGCTCTGCGCCATGCACTCCAGCAGCGTCTCGACCGCGACCCCGTCGAGATAGGCGAACGGGCGCTCAAGCGCCGGATGATGCAGGCCCTTGCGCAAAGTAACGCGGTCGCGTTCGATGATTGGCACATCGGCAATGTGAACATCGCGCGACAGGCGCATCTTTCCAACGAATGTCCGTGGCGACCGCAGCGGCATCGGCCACGCCGGAGCTTGCGGTATGGCCGCGCGCTCGTGCCAGAACGGGGCCGACGTCGTGCCCGCCACCGCCGCATAGTGTCGCGCCGCTGCCGCGCGATGCCGCTCAACCGTGTCCTTCCGGGCGTCCCGATAGAAGGTTATGGCGGCCCCCGCATCTTCGGGACGTGTGAGCATGGTATGGACCACGATCGCGGCCTGGAGGCCGGAATTCATCGCTGCCTGAACGCCCTGCGACGACAGCGGATCGAGCGAGAAGCTCGCCTCCCCGACCTTGATCGAATTTTCCGTCACGCACACGGCGCTCTGATGCGGCGTGGCTTCGTGGAGCCGGACTCCGCCGTCCAGCTTGCCGCGCAGACAATCCCGCAGCAGCAACGACTCCGAAAGCCGGTCCCGATATTCGGCTTCGATATCGCGCCGGCGCCGGCCGCGACATTGGCCGCCATCGACGAAGACCATGGCGCAAAACCCGCCGTCCGATCGTGGCGCGCCCCAGTACCAACAGGTCCGTCCTGCCTCGACGCGGTTGGGACCGGGGACGAGCGGGGTATCACGCCAATGCCCCGACAGCGCCGCTGTCAGGGGTCCCGCCGGCGGCTCCGTCTTGCGGATATTGGAGTAGCGGCCCGCGGCATCGACGAGAAACCGGGCCGAGACCAGCAAGCTGCCTTCGCCCGTCTCGACCGGAACGCGCCATCCCTCAGGGCACGCACGCGGCGCCTTCGCCCTTGCCGGCTGGAGGACGCGCACGCCGGCCCTCCTCGCCGCATCAAGGAGAATTGCGTCGAAGCGTCCGCGGTCGACGATCAAGCCAAAGCGACCGGGTGGCGGCGACACGTCCTCGTCGGCCTCAGCGGCCCATCGCAGCACGGATTTCTCAACCCGCACGAACCCGGCTTGCGCAACGTCGTCGCAGATCCCGAGAAGGTCGAGAACAGTCCAGACCGACGGCGCCATCGCCTCGCCGACACGCGAACGCGGAAATGCGCTCCGCTCGATCAGGATGACTTCGTGGCCGAGCCCTGCGAGCCGCGCCGCGAACGCCGCGCCGGACGGCCCGCCGCCGATCACGCAGACTTCGGCGCTCGTCAAGCGGGTCACGGCAACGCCGCGACGTCGACTGCAGCCCGACCATCGGGGGCCGCCGCGCCGCTGAAATAGTCAGGACGAAGCACGGAGAGCCTCACATAGGCCTGCAGGCAATACTCCAGCCATCCTCTGATGAAATCGCAAGCCGGCCGTCCCCGGGCGATCACCTCGTGATGGCAGCCGCCGCCGCAGAGGTAGCGCGCCCAACAGGAGCGGCAGGGCTCCTGCCGATCGACCAGACGTTCCTCGAGCCATTGCCGCTGACGCGCCCGGTCGACGCCTGTCTCGACGTGCCCCATCGCGCCGGCGTCATCATCGACGAAGCGATGGCAGGCGAACATGTTGCCATCGGCCGACACACCGAAATACCCCGCGCCTGCGCCGCAGGGATAGGGACGATGGGTGCCGCGATGGATCTCGCGCATCGCGCTGTGCATGTTGGCGAACGGATAGCGCTTGCCCTGCGCCATGCGACGCTCAAACTCGCGCCCGCAGGCGACCATCTGCGCGAGCAGCACCTCGAAGTCGGACGCAGCAAGCTCGCTCTTGCCGGTCGGCGAACGCAGCACCGGGGAGAACCCGACGCTGGTGAATCCCAGCTCGGCGAACCCGTCCAGGGTTTCGCGAAGATCGAGATTGTCCGGCGTCACCGTGACACGCGCGGAAATCTGCATGCGGCGCTGCATCGCGAGCAACGGCATCACATTCTCGATCGCCCGCTGATAGCTGCCGCGCCCGTTCTTGAACGGCCGCTGCCGATCGTGAACGGCCCCGATGCCGTCGAGGCTCACCGTCACCGCAAATCGATGTCGCTCGAAGAACTCGCCGTCATCCGGCCGCAGCAGCGTGCCGTTGGTCGTGACCGAGAATTTGGCGTTGGCGCCCTTGGCACGCACCAGCCTCATTGCAAGCTCGGTCGCGTCACGGAGCAATTCGCGCGCCGCAAGCGGCTCGCCCCCCAGGAACGAGATATGGAGCGTGTCTCCCCTCTCCGCGTCGGCGAACAGTCTGCGCACCGCCGTTTCAGCCGTGCGCCATGCCATCTCCTTGGCCTTGCCGCCGAAGCTGCCCTCCTGCGCGTAGCAGTAAGTGCAGCCGAGATTGCAGGCTTGCGCGACCGCGAGCGACAACGACCGCAGCGGCGGATCGCGCGGCGCCGCCATGGCCGTTGAGAGCGGACGCGACAACCCTATCGCTTCACGCACCGCGCCCGGACCGAGCCCCGCCGCACGAAGCAGCTCTTCCCTGGTCTCTTCGTCGAGCGCGAAGACCTGCGAGGCGTCCGCCAGCAGGGCGTGCGGCCCGAATTCGGTATCGAACAGATGAACGTCAGGCGACGCGTCGGGCAGGCTCGCCGTGATCATTGTTGCGGCCAGAATGGAATGCCGATGCCGTCCGCTGCCAGTTTTTCACCGACCTGGAGCAGCTCATTCATCTTCAGCCGCGCGGCATTGACCAGCGGCGCCCCCTCCGTCATCCCCCCGCGCGCGTAGTCCGTGTAGCCCTTGTCGAGGTCGCGCAGGATGTCCTGGTAGATCGCGAGCGCCGCGGCCGCCTGACTGGGCGTGCCGATCTCAACCCGCCGCAGATACGGCAAGGCCGGTTCAGCGCCCTGATACGCCTTGAGCGCAGTCTCCACCTCGCGGAAGCGGCTGTAGTGGTCGACACCGTCACTGTCGATCCGTTCGGCGAGCTCGATCGCATGAGCGGGATAGATCGGTGATCGCAGGGTCGCGATCACCTTGGCATAGGCACCGTCGAGGAAGCCGCTCGGCCGTTCGATGTTGATGAAGTCGTTCAGCGCGTCGGGCGTCAGGCGGCGCAATGCAGCGTCGCGCCAGCCGCCCTTCCCGTCGGGCAACTTCTTCGCCGGATGTAAAACCGGCTCGTAGGACGGGATGAGGCGGGCGTCGTGCAGCATCCAAAGGAGCTCGTTGACCCAGCGCAGGTGCTGCATTTCGCAGGTGGCGATGATCATCAGGCCGCCGCGGATGAAGGTGACGTCGTCCTTCATCGTGTTCCAATGCGATCCCGCCGCCTCCTCGGGAGAGAGCAGCGAAAAGCGCGCATAGAGATATTCGAGCGCGAGCGCCATCTCCATCGGGCCGAGCTTGTCGCGCAATTCGCGCGCGAGCTCTTCCGGGCTTGCGAACGGATTGGCATACCTTTCCCGCAGCGGGACGTAGACCGAATCGATCTCCCGGTCGTGGAGCACGACGTTAAGGTTCTGCCACTCGTGATTGATCTGGAAGTGATCGAACTGGTAGGGGCGGTTCTTGGCGATGGTGTTCGCCGCCTCCGCCGACACGTCGCGCGACCGCTCGGCGCGCAGCCAGTCGACCCGCAAATTGGCCAGCAGCGGATTGGCAGCCTCACCGTTCGGCAGTATCCGCTCGCCGGGCTCGAGTTCCTGGAAGACAGCGTCTGGATGATTGGAGGCCCAATACATGCAGGCGCAGTCGCGAAAATCATGCTGCCAGGGCGAGCAAAGACTCTGCAGCAGTTCGCCCGGCAGATAGGCGCCACTGATCACGCCCGTGACGGGGTCAGTGAAGTGCCGCCGCCAGCCGTCGAATACGACCTCGGCGCCATCGGCCACACCGCGTCGCTTCAGCCCGATCTTCAACGCGCCCGGCGCGAGCCCGCGCAGCAACCGCCAGACGTAGAGGCCATCGAGGGGATAATCCGGATTGTCGGGGTTGTGCAGGTGCATCGACAGACGCTTGCCGGCCTGCTCCACCCATTCGAGATACCAGTCGGTATGCGCGTCCAGCGTGCTGGCGTTCAGCTCGATATCGAGCAACAGCCGCCGTGCGTCGGCGTTGTCCGCCTGCAGCTCCGGATCGAACAGATAGTCGACATATCTGAGCCACGCGCCGTAACGCTGCGGTTCGTCATAGGGCGCGCTGTTGTCGTCGCGGCCGACGAATTCAAAGACCAGGCCCGGGAAGAACCGGCGATCGAAATTGCGAACATCGACCTCGAGGCCCGGGTAGCAATTGCCGACCGCGTCCTCGAGCCGCGTCACGGCCGGATTGCCGGGCACCTGATAGGCGGCGCGGGCAGTGAGATTGCGCGGAAATATCTTTCCCGATCGCTTGTCCATGGCTGATGTCCTCACGCCTTCCGCGGCTGGCCGGCCGCGGTGTCGGCCGCGGCCTGCTCCGCCAGCAAGTCGATGAACCTCATCAGCGTGTCGTAGTCACGCCAGGTCAGGGACAGCGCGTTCTCGTCGGAGTCGCGCATGAAGGGCGGCATGCGCATGTCATGCAGGCCGTCGCGCGACACGCGGGAGTCGCGGAAGCTCGGATTGGGGACTTTCCCCGGCGCTTCTTCAAATTGGGAGAAGCGGCCATATGGCGGCCGGATCAGTCGTTGGACATGCTCCTTGCGGGTGCGCAGGAAATCCCGCAACGTGATCAGGTCGGTGAGCGGCGCATGCGCCGCCATCGCAACCGCGGAATAGGGCAATGGCAGGAACGGGACGCCGTCGCTCTGCTGCGCGACCTTGTCGGAATCCAGCAGGATCGGCGTGAGGTCGACATACGGCTTGTCGTCCTTTGTCATCATGCGCTTGTCGATCTGCGGAAGCCCGGAATAGTTCGGCGGCGGCGGATCGTTGATATTGCTCTGGATCGCCTTGTAGCGCACCGCGTCGAGATTCATCAGGCCCGCAGTCTCGAAGACGCGCGCGAACAGATCGGCGATCTCGGCACCGGTCTCTTTGATCGTTTGCTCGGATACCTCGACCGGCGGCAGCTCGCGGTCCGCGAGATCCCCGGCCAGCGACGCGAAGGGCCGACGGTCCGGGGCGTAGTCGGGCACGCCGGACAGCACCCTCGCGGTCGCGACGAAACGTGCCCCGGCGACGACGAGTTGCGCCGAGATGACGCCGTCGCAGGTGTCGTCGACCACGCCCCAGGACCGCCAGTCGCCGACATCGGCACCGTCGTAGGAATCGCACGGCTGGGGATCGGTCTGCCCCGGCGCGTTCATGATGTAGGTCGACCACGGCGTGTCGGGGTTGAGGATGCGGTTGCGCGCCGGCACGATTTCGTGGATCGCGCCGGGCAAGATCGCCGCGGCGATGATGTCGCCGGGCTGTCCCGGCGACGATGGGCCCGCGATCGCATTGGGTGGTCCGTAGACTTCGCCACGTGCCGGCGTGAAGCGGACGCGGATTTGCGACAGGTCGATGCCCATCGCCGTCGCCGGCGCCGGCTTGATCACCTGGAACGCCCCGAGCGGTATCGGATGGTCCGGATAGACCAGCGGTTCCTGACCCGGCGTGTGCGGGCTGATGGCAAGCAACGGCTTGCGCTCATGGTCGGTGCCGCTGACCTCGAGCCGCGCGATATAGGAGCACGCCGGAGATCCGGTTCGCCGCTGCGCCTTGCAGTTGGCCACGGTCACGTTGAACTGCAGGTTGTCGATCGACGCCCCCAATTGCGCCAGCCGGGCCGGCGTCGCCCTCTCCTCCCGGACCTCGCCGTCGTGCGACGACTGGACTCTCAGCCACAGCTCGAAGAACGGCGCCGCCGGTCTTAGCTGATCGCCATCCTTGAACCTGATGACATTGGGAATATACGGCCGAAGCGATCCGTCAGCGCCGACGTCCAGCGTGACGGCGGGCTTGATCACCGTTTGATGGGCTCCGTGCGTCGAGACGTCGGTGTCCCATTCGAACGCCTCCAGCGGATTGTCGCTGCCGCCAACCCGCGCGATCGCGACCGGGGGCAGGAAATACATCTCGACGACACGATCCATACATCCCTCCCCAACCTATCGAAGCTAGTCGCTGCCAGCGGAATAGGGTTCGCGCACGATGGGCCCCGGCGTGGGCGGCACCAAGGGCGGCTTGCGGCCTCTGCCCTTCAGCGCAACGGCCTGTTGGTAGCGGAAGAAGCCGTTGGGATCGTACTTATCCTTGATCGCCACCAGTGACGAGTAGTAGTCGCCCCAATACGCCTTCGCGAAGTCCTTCTGCTGACGGCGCGGATAGTTCTGATAGGAATGTCCGTTGCAATAGGGCGCGTACATCTTCATGAAATCGTCAAGGAACTGCTCGTAGGGGCCTTTTTCCTCGGGAGTCCGCCAGAACAGGCCGAAGAACGTGTTCATCAGCACATCGCGATGGATGAATGCGTTGGCGCCCTTGCGCACGCGATTGATCTGGCCGCCATAGGGCTCGATCACGAACCAGCTCCATGGGCACGGCGATTGCGCGAAGCGGTCCATGATTTTCCGCCAGTCCTTCAGGCTCAAGGGCCGCGAAACGTAGGCGCTCTGCTTGTCCTCCATCACCGAGTTCGGCACGTCGGGGATCGGAAAGGGCTTGTCGACGATGTAGCGGTTCACCGCCAGATAGGTGTCGACCATGTCGACCTGCAGCTGGACGCCCTTGATCGCCAGCAATGAAGAGAGCGCGGCCATGCCCTCTTCGCGGCTTCCATGATACGTGCCGCGCATCAGCATGACGTTCTTGCCCTGCTGGGCGGTGACGATCACCATGTAACCCAGCTGATCCGCGACGCCCTTGGTCATGTAGTTCTTTTGCAGCTCGACGAGCGCCGCAGGTGCGTCCTCGATCGGCCACAGCAGACCAAAGCCCCAGATCTTCCAGAGGTCGTGTAACCGGTAGGTCGCCTGCAGCAGCACGCCGAAATTGTTGCCGGTCCCGCCGCGAATGGCCCAGAACAGATCCTTGTTCACGGTTTCGCTGGCCAGCACGATGCTGCCATCCGCGAGCATGACGGTCGCATCGATCAGATTGTCGCAATTCATGCCGTATTCGCGGGAGGTGAAGCCGTAGCCGCCGCCCTGCATGTAGCCGGCGAGCGCCACGTCCTCGCAGGCGCCGCCCGGCATGTGCAGCCGGTAGCCGTTGAGCACTGCATTGATATGGCCAAACGTTGCGCCGGCGCCGATCACCGCCCGCTTCGCCGCAGCATCGACGACGACATAATTCATGCGGCTCAGATCGATCACCATGTCGCAGATGACCGAATAGCCGGCCGTGCTGTGGCCTCCCGAACGCATGATCGCCCAGAATTTGTGGTGCTCGGCGAATTTCAGGCAATGCCTGACGTCCTCGAACACCTCGCAATAGACGATAAGCTGCGGAAGGACCTGAAATTCCTGGCTGAAAACCTGCCGCGCGGCATGATAATTGGAGTCGGTCGGCAGGACCACGGAGCCCTCAAGCTGCGATTGGAGCTCGGCGATCGCTTCAGGTGTTGGAATTGCCGATGCCGGCGAATGGGCTGCGCGGAGGCGGGCGACTCTCGCCTCGCGGTGCCTGAGCCTCGCACTCTTCCACATATCGCCACCTAGCCGATGGTCGTGGAATCGGGACGCTCAGCTCGCGATGCGGCCTGGAAGGGTGGTGTTGGAGACAGGGAAAAGCGGCCGAAAGAAACCGCCACAGTAATTATACCTGAGGTTGCCATGGGCATAAATCACCGTCTCTGAAATATGCAGATATCCAATGCCCGATCAGGCAATAAGTCAATCCGCTCGCGGTTCTCGAACCGCTTAAATATTCCGGACACAATCGCTCGAGGCGGCGCGATCGACGAACTCTCCGACTTCTGCATCACCTGGACCGATTGCCCTTTCCTGGATCGCCATTGCCCGACAATGCCTGCGCGGCGCCACCAATGCCGCGGCGAAAGGCTTCGTCGAAGGTCACGCCGCGCATCCGCCACGTGTAGGACTTGCCGTGCCAGTCGATCCGCCACTGCGTAGCCCAGCCGAGATCCTTGTCATCCCACACCAGCCGTCCGACCAAGGCGGCTTCGCCGCCCTGCGGCGCGACGATCGGCGTCAATTTCGCTGACGGCACCTTAGTGACGTCGGCCGCGGTGACGTTCGGTGCGGCGAGCGCCGCCGTACTCGGCAGAACAAGACGCATCCCGAGCTTGTCTGCCGCGGCCGCAAGCGCGTCGCGCTGCAGGTCCGACTGCGTGCCGTCGGCGGTGACGATGTAGTTCTTCGTTCCCTGTTGCATCTCGACGAAGACGCCGAGCACCGGCCGCTGCGCCTTCCACGGCTTCAGGCCGAGCGTCGCCAGGAGGCCGTCGATCTTCTTCTCGTCAAAGCTGACCGTCAGATCGTAAGGGCGGTCGCGGGTGCCCTGCTCGTCGTGATGCGGCTTGCCGGCATACTGGTCATGATAGCTGAAATCGCTGACGAACTCCTTGGCCCTCGATTTGTACGCACCGAGCCGCTTGTCGCCCGCGAGCGCTGGCTGACCGGAGACCTTGATCAGTACGTCCTCCAGGCAGGCGCCAAAACCGATGATGCGGTTCGGCTCGCCCTGACCGGTGACGACGGTCTGCGCGCGGTAGAGATCATCGGCCGCTGCCGCCATCGCCCCGCTGCTACCGGTCAGGGCCGCTGCGACGATCGCCCGGGCCACGCTGCGCATGAGCATACCGGTCAGAATCCTTCCCGTCTCAAGCAAGGCAGCCATGCTCACCTCCGCGCAGCGCTGGGTCCGTACAGATTGACCGCTTTTCCCCGCGGCGCCAACAGGTTCCAACATGGGCACCATGCTGCGCGCTACGTCGCGCGCTATGGCCACGCGCGGCCGGCCTGACATATGCTGAAGTCCTGGATGGCGAGGCTGGGAGCGCCGTCCGCGACAAGAATCCTTTTCGGGAGACGCCCTTTGAAGTGCTACGAGTTGCAAGGCCCAGGTGGTGTCGACGCGCTCGCGCTGGTCGACAAGCCGATTCCGCAAGCCGGTCCCGGCGAGGTTCTGGTCCGACTGACAGCGGCGACCCTGAACTATCGCGACCTGCTGACGGTCAAAGGCGGCTACGGCTCGCGCCAGAAATTTCCGCTGGTGCCGGTCTCCGACGGCGCTGGAATCGTCGAGGCGGTCGGCACCGGCGTGAGGAATTTCGCGCCCGGCGACCGCGTCATCGGCAGCTTCTTCGAGGACTGGCTCGGCGGCGAACCAAGCGAGACGCGGATGCGCGCGGCGCTCGGCGGCAGCGTCGACGGCGTGCTGACGGAGTACCGGCTGTTCCCGGTTCGAGCGCTGGTGCGCACACCGGATCATCTGAGCGACATCGAGGCCGCGGCGTTGCCATGCGCCGGCCTCACGGCCTGGAGCGCCGTGGTCAAGCTCGGCGATGCGAAGCCCGGCCAGACGGTGCTCACCCAAGGGACCGGCGGCGTCTCGCTGTTCGCGCTGCAATTCGCCAAGATGTGCGGTGCCCGCGTCATCGCGACCTCCTCCAGCGAGGCCAAGATCGGGCGGCTGAAGGAGCTCGGCGCGGACGTCACGCTGAACTACAAGACCACGCCCGACTGGGGCAAGAAGGCGCGCGAACTGACGGGGCGCGGCGTCGATCTGGTCGTCGAGGTCGGCGGCGTCGGCACGCTGAACGAGTCGATCCGCGCCACGAAGATCGGCGGTACCATCGCCTTCATCGGCGTGCTCGCGGGTCCTGCGACATCCGACACGCGGCTGCCACTGATGGTGATGCAGCAGCAACGGCTACAGGGCGTCACGGTGGGCTCGGTCGAAGACCTGCAGGCACTCTGCGACGGCATTAGCATGCACGGCGTCAAGCCCGTGATCGACAGGGTCTTCGCGTTCGACCAGGTCAGCGATGCATTCGCGCATATGGCAAGCGGCGCGCATTTCGGCAAAATCGCCATTGCGATCGGGTAGCGCGTCGAAGACACCCGGCATCAACGCTTACCGTCCCGTGAACTGCGCCTTGCGCTTCTCGACGAAGGCCTTGCGGCCTTCCTGTGCATCGGCGTTCTCGCGGATCACCATCTGCACCTCGAGCTCGCGGCGGAACTGATCGGCGTAGCTTGCGTGCTCGCTGTCCTCGAGCAATTGCCGCGTTGCGACCAGTGCCCGGGTCGGTCCGTCGGCGAGACGCCGCGCAAGCGCCTTCGCCTCGTCGAGCAATCTTGCGTCGTCGACCACCTCCCGCACCAATCCCCACTCCTTGGCGCGCTCGGCCGACAGCGGCTCGTTCAACAGCATCAGATCGAGCGCGCGCTGGCGGCCGATCAGGCGCGGCAGCAGCCAGGTCGAGCCGAGATCGGGCACCAGGCCGATCCGGCTGAACACCTGGATGAAGCTCGCCGATCGGCTTGCGAGGATGATGTCGCCGGACATCGCGAGGCTGAAGCCGCCGCCGGCCGCAACGCCATTGACCGCGACCACGACCGGCACGCGGCATTCGCGCAAAGAATGCAATGCCGGCCAATAATGCCGCATGACGCCGGTGTAGATGTTGTCGCCGAGCGACTGGGACGCCTTGAGGTTCTGCCCCGAGCAGAAGCCGCGTCCCTCCCCCGTCAGCACCAGCGCGCGGAGGTCGACATCGCGAGTCATTTCGCCAACCGCCATCGCGAGATCGCCAAGCAAGTCCGGCGTCATCGCGTTCAGGCTGGCTGGATCGTTGAGCGTCAGGATGCCGATACCCCCGTCCCGCTCGCGCTTCACTGCGGACATTTTCCTCTCCCCGGAATTGCTTGTTGTTGCACTCACGGCGCCTTGCTTGGCATGCTACGCTAACTCGACCCACCCGCAACAAGAACAGCGAAAACAGCGCCATGTCCGATCAGTTCTCCAATTCGCAAGTGATCCGCAAACCCGCCGTAACCTCCAGGGGCGGCATCGTCGCGGCGCAATCGCGCAGGGCGGCGGAGGTCGGCGCGGAGGTATTGGCTGATGGCGGCGATTGCGTCGACGCTGTCATTGCAACCACCTTTGCGCTTGGCGTGCTGGAACCCTGGATGAGCGGTGCCGGCGGCGGCGGCGCCATGGTGCTCTATCGTGCGCGCGAGAACCGCCATGAAGTGATCGACTACGGCATGCGCGCGCCCGACAGTCTGCGCATCGAGGGCTATCCGCTGACCGGCTCCGGCGGCACTGCCTCCGACCTCTTCCCCTGGGCGCGCGTGAAGGACGACCGCAACCTGCATGGCCCCGGGTCGATCGCGGTGCCCGGCGTGGTCGCGGGCATGGAGGAGGCGCATCGCCGCCACGCCCGGCTGCCGTGGAAGGATCTGCTGGCGCCGAGCGTGAAGCTCGCCGGCGAGGGCCTGCTGGTCGATTGGTGGACTACCGCGATGATCGCAAGCTCGGCCGCCGATCTCCGCCGCTATCCCGCCAGCGCCGCCGCCTATTTGCACGACGGCCTGCCGCCGAGCGCGCAATGGGGCATCAAGTCGGTGGTGCGCATGCCGCAGGACAGGCTGAAGGCGACGATGGCGCAGCTTGCCGCGGCCGGCCCGCGCGACTTCTACGAGGGCGATCTGGCGCGCAGCATCGCCGACGATATCCAGGCCGCCGGTGGCGCGTTGTCGGTGCGCGACCTCGCCGCCTTCCGCGCCCATCTGCGCGAGCCGCTGGCGATCCCCTATCGCGGCGGCACGGTCTACGCGACGCCGGAATTGACCGCGGGGCCCACCATGGCGCGCACGCTCGGCCTGTTGCAGAAGGCGTTCGAGCCCGCGCGCGGCGGTCCGGATGCCACGGCGTACGCGGCCTATGCGGAAGCGCTGCAGGCGGCGTATCGCGAGCGGCTGAAGGACATGGGCGACGTCGACGGTCGCCGCTCGCTCGGTGCCGAAGCGATCGCCCCCTCCTGCACCACGCATTTCGCCGCGGTCGACCGCAACGGCAACATGGCGGCGGTGACGCAGACGCTGTTGTCGACCTTCGGCTCGAAATTCGTGACACCGAACACCGGGCTGACCATGAACAACGGCATCATGTGGTTCGATCCGACGCCGGGCAACCCGAACTCGCTCGCCGGCGGCAAGCGCTGCCTGACCAACTACACGCCCGTGATCGCGCAAGCGGCCGACGGACGTCGCCTCGCTGCCGGCGCATCGGGCGGCCGCCGCATCCTGCCTGCGGTGTCGCAGCTGCTGTCCTTCGTGATGGATTTCGGCATGGACCTCGACACCGCGATCCACCAGCCGCGGATCGACGCCAGCGAAGGCGCCGTCGTGATCGGCGATGTGCGGCTGCCGCAGGCGGTGCGCGATGCGCTGCGCAGACGCTTCTCCTACGAGGAGGCGCGCATCCAGACCTTGCCGATGAAGTTCGCCTGCCCGAGCGTTGTGCTGCGCAGTGGTGCGACCAACAGCGGCGCCACCGAGTCGTTCCAGCCCTGGAGCGATGCGGTGGCGGAGGCGTGAGGCGGTCTCGGCAAGCATAACAACAACATCTCGGGGAGACGTCATGGCCTACGAGGCTTTCGCCAGGACGACGCCGAGTATGTTGCGCATTTTGTGGCTCACACATCCGCCTTCTCGCGACGGGAATCGTCCGAGCTTTGCATTTCGTTTCACCCTCTCTTGAACTGAGGGCGCAGGGAAAGCCGGGTGCCGATCGCACCCATGGGCCCGGTGCAACAAAAAAGCACCGGGGGTAGGACCACAGGTGAGACCGAAGAACACTCCGGCTTTCCCTGCGCGATGGGTTACGGCTTACTTCGTGCTCTCCCCGGCGAGACTTGGCTTTTTTGTCACCGTCTTCGCAAAGACGCGTTCCGCGTCTTGCGAGGAGACACCTGCCACTGGGGCGTCAGAACCACACGACTTCACCGTCCGCCTCATGCACACTCGTCAGTTGCGCATTCCGCGTCCACCGCATCCCGACCCAACACTCGTGACGATCGCGAAGCGCCCCTCAAGCGGGTGAGACGGGGACATCATACACTGAGTTGCAATTCTGGAAAACAGAAATATTTGCGCGCGAGGGCTTGCGCCGTCGAGGCTGGGCAAGAACTCGGCATTTTTTGGAGTTGATGTACGATTCGGCGCATGGCGAATCGGACGTTCAAGGCCGGCGACAGCCGGGAGCAACCCAGTCTTCTTCCTCCCCGGATTGAGGACTATGTCGGACAGCAGAATCCGGTGCGGGCGATCGACAGTTTCGTTGGCGCGCTCGACCTTTCAAAGCTCGGCTTCCGCCATGCGGATCGTGCCGCGGACGAAGTGGGGCAGCCGCCCTACGATCCGGCCGATCTGCTGAAGCTCTACCTTTACGGCTACATCAACCAGATCAGGTCGTCGCGGCGGTTGGAGCGGGAGGCCTGCCGCAATCTGGAGCTGATCTGGCTGTTGAAGAACATGAAGCCGGGCTATCGGACGATCGCCAACTTCCGCAAGGAGAACTGGGCGGCGCTCAAGGCCGCGAACCGCAGTTTCGTGCTGCTCCTGCGCGACCTCGGCCTGATCGGTGGGACCTTCGTTGCGATCGACGGGGCGCTATTCCATGGTAACGCCAGCAAGGGCAGCATCTTCACGCAAGGGAAGCTGGCCAAACAGATCGCCGCGTTGGACAAGGAGATCGAGGCTTATGGCAAGGCCCTTGAAGCCAACGATGCCGAGGAAGCCAAGCGATGTGCCGGTCCGGGAGATGGCAGCAAGGGCAGCGGCGATGTCGGCGAGAAGGTGAAGGAGCTGATGGCCCGGCGCGAGCGCGCGCAAGCCGACCTCAAGAACCTGGAGACAAGCGACAAGGGGCAACTCTCGAAGACCGATCCCGACGCAAGGCTTCTGAGCAAGGGCGACCAGACCATTGCGGGTTACAACGTGCAGAGCGTCGTTGACGACAAGCACACGCTCATCGTTGCCAGCGAGGTCGTCAACCGCAACGACGCGGGCCATCTTCATGAGATGGCAAAGGCGGCAAAAGAGGCCCTCGACGTCGAGACTCTGCAGGTGGCGGCCGATGCCGGCTATTCCACCAGCGAGGACCTGAAGGCCTGCGAGGATGACGGCATTGTTGCCTATGTGCCGCTGCACGAGGGCAATGGCAAGCTCAAGGAAGGCCGCCTCAGCCGCAAGGACTTCAGTTACGATGCGAACGCCGATGCCTACCGTTGCCCGGCCGGCGAGCTGCTGCGCCCGACGGAAGGGCGCTGGACGAACACGAGCGGCCGCATCGAGATCCGCTACCTGGCGCGCAAGGCGGCCTGCGCAGCATGTCCCCTGAGCGCGCGGTGTCTTGCCCCGAAGGCGCCTTACCGGAGCATCGCGCGCTGGGAACACGAGGACGTTCTCGAACGTCACCGCATGAGGATGCAAAGCGCCGAGGCTGCCACATTGATGCGCCGCCGTTCCGCCATCGTCGAGCACCCTTTCGGAACACTCAAATGCCGCGCCGGCTATCAGCACTTTCTCGTGCGCGGCTTCGACAAGGTCCGCGGCGAATGGAGCCTGATGGCGCTTTGCTACAACTTCACCCGCGTGCTCAGCATTCTCGGCTTCGACCGCTTCGTCGCGTACCTTGCAGAAAAGACGCGCATTGCCGGCGCAAACCTCCTTGCGGCCACTCTGCGCGCCATTCGGCTTGCTTTGCGGCCCTTCCGCGCCAAAATCTCGCTGTCGCTCGTCGTCAGTGCTTTCCGAGCCGCCCCAGCCCCTTAGTTGCCATTCTTGCCCAGTCTCGTCGGGCAAATCAGTGATTGACGCCTTCGACGACAGTCCGCGATCACACCCCCAGCCGGTCCCTCACCCGCCCCGCCAGCACGGCGGTGGTGACACCGACGCGCCAGAATGCGTGCATCGGTATCGGCTTAATGCCCGTGATCGGCATGTCGATCTCGGCCGTGGCGCCGCCGATCAGACGGCGGGCAAGTTGCGCCCCCATCGCGGTCGAGAGCGCGACACCGCGGCCGTTGCAGCCGAGCGAGATCAAAAGATTCTCGGCGGGCTCGTGCACATGCGGATAGTGATCCGCGGTGATGGCGAGCCGGCTGTTCCAGCCATGGGTCCAGGCGACACCCTTGAGCTGCGGCCACAGCCGCTCGGCATAGCGCATCAGATAGGCGACGTCGGACGGGCTCTTGATCCAGCGCATCGGGCCACGGCCGCCCATCAACAGGCGATTGCGCTGGTCGATGCGGTAATAGACCGTGATGTGGCCGCTCTCGTAGAGCACGGGCCGCGTCGGCATGATCGCGCGGGCGACCTCGTCGGACAGCGGCGCGGTGCAGGCGATCGAGGAGAACACCGGCACGATGCTGCGGCGGAGCGCCGGCCAGAGATCGTCGGTGAAGCCGTTGGTCGCGAGCAGCACCTTGTCGGCATGCACCACCGCGCGAGGCGTCTCGATCCGCCAGCGGCTGCCGTCGCGCCGCAGCGACAGCGCCGGCGTCTCGCCATGCACGGCCGCGCCAGCGCCGATCGCGGCGCGCGCCAGTCCCCGCGCGTAGCTCAGCGGATGCAGGTCGCCGCCACGCGCATCCAGCATGGCGCCGAGGTAGCGGTCGCTGCCGGTCAGCTCGCGCATCTCGGCGGCGTTCAGCAGCTTCACCGGCATGCCGCGTGCGATGCATTGCTTCGCGGTCGCCGCGATCGCAGCGGCGCTGGCCTGGTTGTAGGCGGCGCGCAGCGTGCCGTTCTGCCGCGCCTCGCAGGGAATCTGATAGCGGCGGATCAAATCATGCGTGAAGTTGGTGGTGCCGTAGGAGAATTCGATCATGCGGCGGCCGAGGTCGGGGCCAAAATCGGCCTCGATCTGATCGGGGTCGTGCTTCAGCCCGGGATTGGTCTGCCCGCCATTGTTGCCGGACGCACCCCAGCCAGGCTCCTGCGCTTCCAGCACGGTGGCGAAGACGCCCTGCTCGGCGAGATGCAGCGCGGTGGAGAGCCCGGTGAAGCCACCGCCGATGATCGCGACCGGTACGCTCGTATCCACGGTGAGCGGCGGCGTCGGCTCCGCGGGCGCGGCGGTGTCGGCATAGAGGCTAGGCGGCAGCGGCAGGCGAGTGGGTGGGGTCATGGGAGGGTACCGAACTTGGATAAGGCGATGTGGGCGCGTCGGCATATCCACGCGCTCCCTTCACCTCTCCCGCCTGCGGGGGAGGTCGCATTGCATCGCAGATGCAATGCGGGTGGGGGCTTTCTCCGCAACGAGACTCCGACTCGTGGCGAGACCCCCACCCCACCCCTCCCCCGCAAGCGGGAGAGGGAGCACAGTTCCGATGCGGCAACTGTTCGGCTCAACTTCATCGCCTCCGGGTCACAACGGGTGCAGCACGCGGCGCAGGAAATCCTGCGTGCGCGAGTGCTGCGGTTGATTGAGCACGGACTTGGCGGCGCCCTGCTCGACGATGACGCCGCCGTCGATGAACAGCACGCGGTCGGCGACGTCGCGGGCGAAGCCCATCTCGTGGGTGACGACGACCATGGTCATGCCGTCGTCGGCGAGCTTGCGCATCACCGAGAGCACCTCACCGACCAGTTCAGGATCGAGCGCCGAAGTCGGCTCGTCGAACAGGATCGCCTTCGGCTGCATCGCCAGCGCGCGGGCGATGGCGACGCGCTGCTGCTGGCCGCCCGAGAGCTGCGGCGGATGCACGTCGGCCTTCTCGGCGAGACCGACCTGTGTCAGCAGCGCACGGCCGCGCGCGATCGCCTGCTCACGCGGCTCCTTCTTCACATAGAGTGGCCCCTCGATGACGTTCTCCAGCGCGGTGCGATGCGGGAACAGGTTGAAGCGCTGGAACACCATCGAGACCTGGGTGCGGATCGCCACGATCGAGGGCGAGTTGCGATCGACCCGCGCACCCTCGACGCTGATCTCGCCACGGTCATAGCTCTCGAGCCCGTTAATGCAGCGCAGGATGGTCGACTTGCCGGAGCCGGAGGGGCCGATGATGCAGACCACCTCGCTTTTCGCGACCGACGCCGAGATGCCCTTCAGCACCTCGACCTTGCCAAAGCTCTTGTGAACGTCTTTCAGCTCGATCATTTGCGGTTCGCCTTGGTCTCGAAGTGCCGAACCAAGAGGATGAGCGGAATGCTCATGGTCAGATACATCAGCGCAACAAGCGTGAATACGCTGGTGTTCTTGAAGGTGGAGGAGGCGATCAATTTACCCTGCAGCGCGAGCTCGGCGACCGTAATCGTCGAGGCCTGCGACGAATCCTTCAGCATCATGATCATGATGTTGCCGTAGGGCGGCAGCACGATCCTGACTGCCTGCGGCAGCACCACACGGCGCATGGTGAGCCACCAGCCCATCCCGATGGTCTGCGCCGCCTCGATCTGTCCCTTGTCGATCGCCTCGATGCCGGCGCGGAAGTTTTCGGCCTGGTAGGCCGAATAGGCAATGCCGAGCCCGAGGATCGCCGCCTGCAGCGCCGTCAGCGCGATACCGAAATCGGGCATCACAAAATAGAGGTAGAACAGCAGCACGATGATCGGGATGCCGCGGATCACGTTGATGAGCGAGGCGCTGAGGCCCACGAAGAAGCCGATGCCCGACACCCGCATCAGTGCCCACACCAGCCCGAGCACGGTCGACAGCGCCAGCGAGCCGACGGTGACGACGACTGTCAGCCAAACACCCTGCAGCAGGATCGGCACGAACTCGGCGGCGTCACTGACAAATTTCTGCATCGGCTCAAACGCGCGACTTCATAGGGATAGTTGACGAGCTCTTGGGTGAAAGGCTGCGAATGTATCCACGCCCGTCATTGCGAGGAGCGCCAGCGACGAAGCAATCCATCGCTCCGCGTGTGCGGGCCGATGGATTGCTTCGCGGAGCCTGTCATCGGGCGGCGCTGCGCGCCGACCCGTTGGCTCGCAATGACGTGGAGAATACGGTGAAGCACAATTTCAAATCCCGGGCACACGCTCTCAGGACGCGTTGGCCTTCTGGCCCCATTTCTCGAGGATCTTTGCAATGGTGCCGCTGGCCTTGAGCTTGGCAAGCGAGGCATTGATCTTCGCGAGCAGCGCGGTGTCGCTCTTGCGGACGCCGATCGCGACAGTGCCGACGGTGGCGGGCTTGTAGCCATCGACCAGGCGCACGTCGGCGAAATTGCCCTGCTGCAGGTTGTAGGCAAGGATCGGATAGTCGGCGAAGCCGGCCTTGAGGCGGCCTGCATTCACGTCGCGCAGGATGTCGGGAATGCTGTCGTAGACCTTCACCTCGCTGAACAGCCCGGTCTTCTTCAGCGCGTCGACAAAGGCGGTGCCGACCTGGGCGCCGACCACCGTGCCCTTCAAATCCTCCTGCGAGGTGTAGGCCTTGGTGTCGGTCTTCGGCACCACGAGGCCCTCGCCATAGGTGTAGACGGGATCGGAGAAGTCGATCACCTCCTTGCGCGCGGCGGTCGCGAACATCGCGGCGGCGATGATGTCGATCTTGTTCGAGGTCAGCGAGGGGATCAGCGCCGAGAACTGCATCGGCTCGATCTGAACGGAAAAGCCGGCGTCCTTGCCGATCTCGGTGGCGAGATCGACCATGATGCCCTGGATCGAGCTGGTCTTGGTGTCGAGGAAGGTGAAGGGGATTCCGGTCGGTGTCGAGCCGACCTTCAGGACTTGCTGCGCCTGCGACGGCGCGCTCAAGGCAATGGCAAGCGCCGCGATCGCGGCCTGGACGAGACGCTGAAAGGACATCGCAACACCTCCCGAAGCTGACACTGGCGCCGCGTCGCCCGATGGTTTCGAGCTTGTTGTTGCGGGCGACGCCGTTCCGGCCTATTTTCACCGATATGAAATTGTGGTCACGAAACCGCGGCCAATGCAAGCAGTTTTCATGCACATGAAGGAAGCGGCCTGACGTGAGCGGCGGCAAGCGAATGCGCAAGGGAGCGGCAGGCAAGCCTGCGACGGCGCACCGCGCGGCAAGGAAGCCGGCCGAGCCGCCGGTCGACCTCGCGGTCGGACGCCGCATCCGCGATCTGCGCCGCGCCAAGCAGATGTCGCTGGAGACGATCGCCGCCCGCACCAGGCTGTCGATCGGCTTCATCAGCCAGATCGAGCGCGGCCTTTCGTCGCCCTCGCTGCGGGTGCTGGCGACGCTCGCCGATGTGCTCGGCGTCGGCATCGCCGGGCTGTTCGGTGCCGCACCGAATGACGACGCTGCCTCAAACGGCGTGGTCACCCGCGAGGCGCAGCGCGCCGAGCTGAAGCTGTGGCGCACCGGAGTCTCGAAGCAATTGCTGAGCCCGGCCGGCAGCGAAAGCCGGCTCAATCTGTTCCTGGTGCATCTCGCGCCCGGCGGCAGCACGGGCGACGAGCTCTACACCCATGACGGCGAGGAAGCCGGCCTTGTGCTCGAAGGCGAGATGACGCTGACCGTGGACGCCGAGACCTGGACGCTGAAGCAGGGCGACAGCTTCCGCTTCGCCAGCCGCCGGCCGCACCGCTTCTCCAATCCGGCCGACGATGCGAAGGCCGTGGTGCTGTGGGTGAATTGCGTGACGGCGGCGGGCTGAGTCGCGTCTATCCATCGTCGTCCCGGCGAAGCAGGCCGTGCAAAAACCACGGTCTGATGTTGGATTTGGGAGGCAGAGACGGATTCGGGGGCAGGATGGCACACATCGTTGGCCAATCGCGCTATCAGGCGACGTTGTATCCCGAGACGTTGGACGAGGTGATCGCGGCAGACAGCGCGGTGCGCGTCATTGACGGTTTTGTGGACAGCCTGGACCTTGCCGGGCTGGGTTTCTCGAACGTTGAGGCGGAGGCGACGGGGCGGCCGCCTTACGATCCGCGCGATCTGTTGAAGCTTTATGTCTACGGGTATCTGAACCAGATGCGTTCGAGCCGGCGGCTTGAGCGTGAGGCTCGGCGCAATGTCGAAGTGTTCTGGCTGATCAACCGGGTGAGGCCGGTGTTCAAGACCATTGCGGACTTCCGCAAGGACTATCCTGAGGCGATTGCCGGGGTCTGCCGGGCCTTTATAAAGTTCTGCCGCGAGCAATCGGTGTTTGGAGGCGAAGTCCTGGCGATCGACGGGAGCAAGATTGCTGCGGCGGCGAGCCGCAAGCAGGTGATCACCAAGGCGAAGCTTGCGGAGCGGGATGCGGCGATCGAGCGCAAGATCGCCGACTACCTGACGGCGATGGATGAGGCCGACGCCGAGGAGACGCCGCTTGAGCCGACCAAGACCGACGTGGCTGCAGCCCTTGCCGCGTTGAGGGCTCAGCGGGCTGAATTGCAGCAGCAGGCCGAACAGCTGGTTCAGGAAGGGCTCAAGCAGAAGGTGCTGGGTGAGCCTGAGGCCAAGCTCATGCGCACGCCGCGCGGCCATCAGGTTGCCTACAATGCACAGATCGCGGTCGATGCCCAGCATGACATGATCGTTGCGTTCGATCTGACCAACGAGGGCAACGATCTGCAGCAACTCCACCCGATGGCCCGGCAGGGCAAGGCGGCCGTCGGCGCCGATCAGGTGAGCGTCGTTGCCGATACCGGCTATGCCAACGGCGCGCACGGCAAGCAATGTGAGCAGGACGGGATCACCGCGATCGTACCGCATGGCGAGCGGGTCAATCCGAAGGGCAAGCAATACTTCAGCCGCGATCAGTTCAGCTACGCCCGAGAGAGCGACAGCTGGGGTTGCCCTGCCGGTGAGGTCCTCCAACTCTTCAAGACCTCCCACACCAAACAGAAGAAGGAATATCGGACGCAAGCCTGCCCGGCCTGTCCGCTGAAATCGCAATGCACCGAGGCGGCGCAGCGGATCATCGTGCGCGGCTTCCATGACGATGACCGCGAGGCCATGCATCAGCGGGCGATCGCCGATCCAAGCTGGATGAGGCTCCGCCGCGAAGTCGCCGAGCATCCGTTCGCGACCATCAAATGGTTGATGGGAACCCCGCGCTTCCTCGTCCGCGGATTGCGCAAAGCCAAAGCCGAACTGGCGCTCAGCATCATCGCCTACAACCTCAAGAGACTGATTGCCATCAAGAGCGTACCCGCTCTGCTCAAGGCGCTCCGGCCCTGTCCAGCTTGAGGGTGCCCTCCTCGTTCTCAGCTCCAGGCACCGCGCCGACATTTTTGCACGGCCTGGAAGGCCGGGACGACGATGATGATTAACCCTTCGTCGTGTCGAACGACATCAACCCAACCCCATCACCACATCCTCGATCTTGATCGGGAAGCGGCGGACGCGGATGCCGGTGGCGTGCCAGACGGCATTGGCGACGGCACCGGCGCTGCCGGTGATGCCGATCTCGCCGACGCCCTTGATGCCGAGCGCATTCACATGCGGATCGTGCTCGTCGACGGTGATCACATCCATCGGCGGCACGTCGGCATTCACAGGCACGTGGTACTCGGCAAGGTTCGCATTCAGGATACGGCCCGATCTGCGGTCGATCACCGCCTCCTCATGCAGCGCGAAGGAGAGGCCCCAGATCATGCCGCCGTAAAGCTGGCTTTGGACCAGGCGCGGATTGATGATGCGGCCGGCGGCAAAGGCACCCACCAGCCGAGTCGCGCGGATCTGACCGAGCTCCGGATCGACCTTCACCTCGGCGAACACGGCGCCATGCGCGTGCATCGCGTATTGCGATTGCGCCGCCGGATTTGCCGCGCCGGTGCCGCTTGCATCGATCTCGGCGAGCCCGGCGCGGGCGAGGATGTCGGCATAGCTGTCGCTGCGCGTATCGTCGTCGCGCCGATGCAACCGCCCGGCCCGCGCAACCACGCCGGCATTGCCGGCGCCGAACAGCCGCGACCGCTCGTCCCTAGTCGCGAGGTCGGCGAGCTTTGCAATCACGGCCGCGCCGGCATTGTGGATCGCGGCACCGACGGTTGCGGTGTGCGCCGAGCCGCCGGCGATGCCGGCGTCCGGCAGATCCGACGTGCCCGAGCGGAACTCGATCTGCTCGAGATCGAGGCCGAGCGCATCAGCCGAGATCTGGGTCAGCGCGGTCCAGGCGCCCTGCCCCATGTCATGCGCGCCGCTCTCCATCACACCGCGCCCGTCGGCGCGGATCACGGCGCGGGCATTGCCCTGGAACATCAGCGCCGGGAAGGTCGCCGTGCCCATGCCCCAGCCGACCAGGAAGCCGTTCTCATCGCGCATCTCGCGCGGCTGCAGCGGACGGCGTGCCCAACCAAAGCGTTCGGCACCGCGGGCGTAGCACTGCCGCAGCGCCTTGGAGGAGAACGGCTTGCCGGTGGTCGGTTCGACCTCCGCGTAATTCTTCAGCCGGAAGTCCAGCGGATCGATGCCGCAGGCGAACGCCGCCTCGTCGATCGCGCTCTCCAGCGCGATCGAGCCGGTCGCCTCCCCCGGCGCGCGCATAAACAGCGGCGTGCCGGTATCGACGCGCACCGCCTCATGCGCGGTCCGGATCACAGGACTTGCGTAGAGCGTGTGCGAGGCATCGGCAGCGGGCTCGTAGAAATCGTCGAAGCTCGAGGTGGTAATGCGCGCGTGATGATCGATCGCGGTCAGCACGCCATCATCGTCAGCGCCGATGCGCAGCCGTTGCCGGGTCGCCGAACGATGCCCGACCGGGCCATACATCTGGCTGCGGCGCAGCGCGAGCTTGACCGGACGCCCCACCAGCTTTGCGGCCATGATGCCGAGCACCTGCGGTCCCGACACCAGGCCCTTGGAGCCGAAGCCGCCGCCGAGGAACGGGCTGTTGATATGGATATTGGCCGGCGGAATGCCGAACAATCCGCCGATCCGCAGCTGCGCCATCGCCATGCCCTGGCTCGGCGTGTCGATGAAGAGCTTGTCGCCGTCCCACACCGCGACGATCGCGTGCGGCTCCATCGCGTTGTGATACTGCGCCGGCGTCTCATAGGTCGCGTCCGTCAGCTTCGACGCCGCGGCAAAACCCGCATCGATATCGCCGTGCTGGACTTCGGCGGGATTGCCGATGCCGACCACCGGCGGCACGTAGGGCTCGCCGGCGTCGAGGCCGACGCGCGCGATCTCGACCTGGTAGCGCGGCGAGAGCAGCGCCGAGCCTTCGGTCGCGGCCTCCAGCGTCTCGGCGATCACCACCGCGATCGCCTGGTTGGCGTAGCGCACCTCGTTGGTCTGCAACAGCTCCATGCGGAAGGTGAACGGATTGCCCTTGGCGTCGGGATCTTCCGCAAGTTCGGGCTTGTGCGCCGGTGTCATCACGTCGACGACGCCGGGATGGCGCTTGGCGGCGGCGACATCGAGCGACTTGACGCGACCGCGCGCGATGCAGCTCGTCGCGATCACGGCATAGAGCATGCCGGGCGGATGATTGTCCGCGGCATAGCGCGCCTTGCCGGTCACCTTCAAAACGCCATCGGTGCGGGTCAGCGGCTGGCCGATGTTCGAGCCATGCCTGAGATGGGCGGGATCGCGGGTGAGATTGAGTTCGGGCGTCATGCATTACGCTCCTGCAACGGATGAGAAGGGAGAGGCGGGCAGCGCGGGAATGCGCGCCGGCGTGCCTGCGGCGGCAAGGGCAAGCGCGCGCACGACGATGCGCTGCGCAAGCTCGATCTTGAAGGCGTTGTCGCCGGATGGCCTTGCATCGGCGAGCGCGGTGCGCGCCGCCTCGCGATAGAGGGCTGCATCGGGCGCGCGACCCGCAAGCACCTGCTCGGCCTCGCGCGTCCGCCACGGCTTGGCCGCGACGCCACCAAGCGCAAGCCGCGCCTCGCGGATTGTGCCATCCGCGATCCGCAAGGCTGCCGCGGCGGACACCACGGCGAAGGCATAGGACGTGCGCTCGCGCACCTTGATGTAGCGCGCATGCGCGGCGAAATCCTTCGCCTCGGCCGGCAGGCGCAGCGCGACGATCAGATCGCCCGGCTCGAGCGCCGTCTCGCGCTCCGGCGTGTCGCCGGGCAACCGATGCAGCGCCTCGAGCGGCAGCTCGCGCCGGCCGCCCGCGCCCTCGATCTCGACGACGGCGTCGAGCGCAACCAGCGGCACGCAGAAATCGGAGGGATGGGTTGCGATGCAGCCCTCGCTCCAGCCGAGCACCGCGTGCAGCCGGTTCTCACCGCGTCGCGCATCGCAGCCGGCGCCCTGCCAGCGCCGGTTGCAGGCGCTGGCGGCGTCGTAGAAATAGGCGCAGCGCGTCCGCTGCATCAGATTGCCGCCGACGGTCGCGGCGTTGCGAAGCTGCG
The DNA here is from genome assembly GCF_029910095.1 of Bradyrhizobium sp. ISRA464. NCBI lineage: Bacteria > Pseudomonadati > Pseudomonadota > Alphaproteobacteria > Hyphomicrobiales > Nitrobacteraceae > Bradyrhizobium > Bradyrhizobium sp. ISRA464. Next base: position 7,024,945 of record NZ_CP094526.1, read on the forward strand.
CCGACGCACCCGACAGCAGCGCCTCGGCGACCGCCGGATAGAAGCGCGCGAATTCCGCGTCATGCGCGAGATCGGCATTGCGCACCAGCGCGCCGATGCGCAAAGAGCCGTCGGCAAGATGCTCGATGCGGTCGAGCCCGGGCAGGCGCGTGACGTCGACCAGCCGGCTCGGCCGGCTGACGCCGCCCTTCATCAGGTCGAGCAGATTAGTACCCGACGCGAGATAGGTCGCTCCCTTCTCGGATGCCGCCGCGATCGCTTCAGTGACGCTGGCCGGCCTGACATAATCGAAGTTCATCATGCGGAGCGCCTCCGGTTGCCAGCATTGATCTCGGCCGTCGCCTCCAGCACGGCCTCGGTGATCCCGGCATAGGCGCCGCAGCGGCAGAGATTGCCGCTCATGCATTCGCGCACGCGCTCCGGATCGTCACCGGCCTGGCCTTCCTGGATCAGGCCGATGCCGCTCATGATCTGGCCCGGCGTGCAGAAGCCGCACTGGAAACCGTCATGCGCGATGAAGGCGGCCTGCACCGGGTGCAGCTGGTCGCCGTGCGCGACGCCCTCGATGGTTGTGATCTCGGCGCCGTCGTGGCTGACGGCGAGCGCGAGGCAGGAGTTGATGCGGCGTCCGTCGACCAGGATGGTGCACGCGCCGCACTGGCCGCGGTCGCATCCCTTCTTGGTTCCGGTGAGGTCGAGGCGCTCACGCAAGAGGTCGAGCAGGGTGACGCGGGGGTCGTCGAGCGTAATGTCCCGGCGGACCCCATTGATGGTGAGACTGAGAGGGAGATTCATGCAGGGCTCCGATCCGTGTATGGTCGGTTTGAATCGAGGCAACGCGATCCCGCCGCCGCCGACCGATGGTCGGCGCGCCTTGTCGGGCCGGATGCTGGTCGCCATATACGGAGGCATCCTCCGTTTACAAGGGAGGGTGAAAAGAAAAAAGGAATGGCCGGTCGTTCAACAGAAATTGTTCGCAAGCCCCGCGCGGATGCCGTGCGCAATCGCGAGCGCGTGCTGGAGGCGGCAAAAGCGGTGTTCTCGGCCGGCGGCAGCGAGGCGAGCCTGGAGGCCGTGGCGCGGCATGCCGGCGTCGGCATCGGCACGCTCTACCGCCACTTTCCGACCCGCGAGGCGCTGTATGAAGCCGTCTATCGCCGCGAGGTCGAGCAGCTCGGCGATCTCGCCGAGCAACTGGAGAATGCGCCCGATCCGGTCGAGGCGCTGCGGCGCTGGCTGCGCGCCAATGTCGAATTCGTCGCAACCAAGAAGGGCATGGTGGCGGCGCTGGCGCTGGTCGCGCACGGCTCGACCGAACTGCACGCTTATTCCTTCGACCGCCTGACCAAGGCGATCGGCACCCTGCTCGCGCGCGCGGTCGCGGCCGGCGAGATCCGCGCCGACATCAGCGCCGAGGACGTGCTGCGCGCTCTGATCGGCATGTGCTACATGCACGACCAGCCCGGCTGGCAGACCACCGCACTGCGGCTGCTGGATGTGTTCGTCGATGGTCTGCGCCTGCGGCCGGCGGGCAGGACGGAGCCGACCGCAAGATCCAAGCCGACTGGAAGGAGCCCAAGCCGGAAGCAAACGCGTTAGAGCATATACGCGCAAGAGACGTCGCGCCGATCAGGATGCGCGTGATGTTCACGATATCCCTGGCGACGCAAGAGCGGACATCGCGAGGTCCGAGCCGCCGGACATCGATCCGGCAAGCCGCAGATCTCACAGCTTGGTCCAGGCTTCGGCGATCGGATCGAAGACGGCCGGGTTCTTCCTTACAGTCACCGACCACACCGGCATCGTGAAGGTCGGATCAAGGGCGAGGACTTTGGACGCGGTCGCCCTTGCGTCCTTCATGCGGCCGAGCCTGACAAGCGCGACCGTCAACAGAATGAGCGGAACGCTGAACGACGGATTCGCCTCCACGGCGAGGCTGGCAGCCCACTGGGCCTTCTCAAATCTGTTCAGATGCAATTCCGCGACCGCGACCGCCATGTGAGCGATCAGTGTATCGAACGGACTCAATTCGAGAGCACGTTGCGCCCGCGCGATCGCGACCTCGGTCCGCCCCATCCAGGCCTGCGCAAAGGCACTGTTGCCGAGGGCGACGACGTTCGAGTTGCTGATCGACAGGGCGCGGTCGAAGACGTCGAAGGCCGCCTGAGCATCGGAATCCAGGAACCAGATCACCAGCCCGGCGGTCCCGAGCGCGGTCGCATCGTCGCTCCGCGTGGCGGCACGGGCATGGCGGATCGCAAACTCGCGGTCGGACTCGTGCAATCCCTGGCGGCTGAACCTGATTTGGAAGCAGCGCGACAGATGGGCATGCGCCGCCGAATAGTCGGGCTCAAGCTCCAGCGCCTGCTGCAGCAAGGGAATGGCCTCGCCCGCCCCGACCGGCATCGTGGTGCGCATCGAGGAGAGCGCTCTGAGAACCAGATCATAGGCGCCGAGGTTGTTGGGGCGCGCGCGCCTCACCCGGTTCACCTCGGCCTTGCGAAGGTTCGGCTCGATCGCGCCGATCAGGCTCATTGCAATCGAGTCCTGAACCTCGAACAGATCATCGAACCGGCGGTCGTAGCGCTCGGCCCACAGCGATCGGCCCGATTCCGCTTCCACCAGCCGGGCTGTGATCCTGATCCGATGATCCGCCTTGCGAACGCTCCCCTGCACCAGATAGCGGCATCCAAGGTCGCGGCCGACCTTGGCGAGGTCCGGAGCCTCGGCACCGTAGGTGAAGCTGGAATTGCTCGCGATCACTGAAATGCCGCCGATGCGCGAGAGCCCGGTAATGATGTCCTCGACAATCCCATCGGCAAAGTAGTCCTGGGCCGGATCTCCGCTCAGGTTTGCGAAACGAAGAACGGCGACCGATGTGCCCGGGTGGTTTCCACCCTGATCGACAGAGCCCGGCGATGTTGTGGATGTGTCCATGCCGACGAGTCGATATCCACGACCAGGCACCGTGACCACGTGGCTCTGCCCCTCGCCCGCTGCCTCGAGCGCCTTGCGCAGCGAGGAGACATGAACCTGGATTGCATTCTCTTCCACGATCCGGCCGGCCCAGACCCGCGCCATCAGCCGATCCTTGTCGACGACCTCGCCGTGCGCGAGGGCCAGTTCGCACAGGATGTCGAACGCGCGGCTGTTAAGCTTGACGGGGGCTCCGGAGCACGTGAGCGCACGGTTCATCACATCAAGCTGAAAGCGCCCAAATCTCACGGGAGTGTCAGTCACCGTCTCGCCTCACGCGCATTAACGTTCAGAACTCTTCAGGTTCTGAAACAAGGACCTTAGGCGCGCGCGGAGCTAGGTGTCCAGCATCGCAAGCCGGCTGACCGCCGCCCCTGAGGTAACGCGATGCGCACAACTCCTGCACTCACAGCCCTCTCCGCCATCGCCTTGATAGCCGGACTGTCGGCAGCGGCGCGCGCCCAGACCCACGCCGGCACCTGGCCCGCGCAGGCCGTCAGGATCATCACTCCGTTTCCGCCGGGCAGCGGTGGCGACATCACGGCCCGCCCCTTTGCTGATCGCCTCGCGAAGCTGTGGGGCAAGCCTGTGATCGTCGAGAACCGCCCTGGCGCCGATGGGATCATCGCGGTGACATCGGTCCTCAACTCGACCAACGGGCACACGATCCTTTACACGAATGGTGGACCGCTCACGAGCAACCAGATCTCACACGCCGGCAAACTGCCCTATGAGCCGATGAATGATCTATTGCCGATCTCCGGCGGCGCCGAGGTCTATGTCGGGATCGGAGTGCCGGCCTCGCTGCCGGTTGGAACCGTCGCCGACTTTCTCGCGCTCGCGAAATTGCGGCCCGGTCAATTCAACTGGGGCGGCACGCCCGGGAGCCTGGACTATCTGATACCGGGGTTCTTCAAGAACGTGGGCGTCGATTTGACGCATGTTCCGTATCGGGACGTCACTTCGGCCATGCAGGACCTGTCGCAGGCGCGACTCCAGCTCTACGCCGCGGCAGTCGCAACCCAGTTGCCGATGGCGCAGGCCGGCAAGGTCAAGATCATCGCGGTCACGAACAGGGATCGCGCACCCGGTCTGCCCGACGTGCCAACGGCCGACGAGGCGGGATTTCCCGACCTCCGCTATGAGGCATTCCTCGGATTTTTCGGACCACGCGGAATGTCGGCGGACGCTATCGAACGCATCAGCTCCGACCTTCGCGTGATCGCGACCGACCGGGATCTGGCGGCAAAGTTCAACGCCATCGGCATGAAGATGCGGATCACGACGCCCGCAGAGCTGAAGCAGATGGTGGTGAACGAGCGCGCAGCGCTGGCGAAGCTCGCGCCAGCAGCAGGCGCGCCGCCCGCGGAATAAGCGGTTGGCAGGAGACATCACATGAAGAAAGACAGCACGTTCGCGGAGCGGCTCTTCGAGATCGGAAGCAGCTATCGGCGCGCGAGAGTCCTGCTGAGCGCGGTGGAGCTGGATCTGTTCTCGACGCTGGCGGTCGCGCCGCTCGATGCGGCAGGCCTTGCAAGCCGGCTCGGCATCGCGCCGCGCGGCGCGCGAGACTTCTTCGACACGCTTGTGGCGCTTCACCTTCTGACGCGCGATGCAGAGGGCCGCTACCACAACGCGCCCGACTGCGATCGATATCTGGACCGGGCGAAATCAACCTATCTTGGCGGGAGCTTCGAACAATACAGCCGCCGGGAATATGACATGTGGGGCGCGCTCACCGAGGCGTTGAAGACCGGAAAGCCGAAGGCGGAGATCCACGGCCAGGATCATTTCAAATCGCTCTATGACGACGCCGCGGGGTCTGAGACTTTCGTCAATGCAATGACGGCTGGCAGCTTGGTGGCGGCTCAGGCCATCGCCGAGCGCTTCCCCTGGCGGGATTACACCACGCTCTGCGACATCGGCACGTCACAGGGTTGTCTGCCGGCGCAAGTGGCGCGAGCCCATCCGCATCTCAGCGCAATTGGCTTCGACCTTCCACCGCTACGACAGGCTTTCGAGAGCTACGTTCGCGACGCCGGCCTCGACAAGCGATTGCGTTTCGTGGCCGGCGACTTCTTCAGGGATCGCCTGCCGGCAGCCGATGTGATCGTGTTCGGCCGCATCCTGCACAATTGGGATTTGGCCACCAAGACAATGTTGCTCCAGAAGGCCTACGATGCTCTGCCGCCCGGCGGCGCTGCCCTCGTCTATGACCTGCTGATCGACGATGATCGGTTCGCCGAAGTGAGCGCACTCCTCTCATCCCTGAACATGCTGCTATGGACCGCGACAGGCTTCGGCTATAGCGGCGCGGATTGTGTCGGCTGGATGCGCAAGTTGGGCTTCGTCCGCATCCGCGTCGAAAAACTACCAGGTGGACACTCAATGATTGTCGGCCATCGGGCGTGAGCGCAGCAACGAAGCATCCCATCGCTTGCCCCACGGCCGTCCTCTGGAAGCCCCAATGGCCTGTGAAAAACAAGGCTGAACAGCGTCCTGCACGGCACGAGGAACCTACGGCCGGCTCTCCTGTTCAGCCCGATAACGAAGACCGAGGAGGACCACCAGTATGAAGATACTTCAAATGCAGCATGAACTCACCGCCGAACTCGAAAGGCGATCGGGCGTCAAGGGACTGAAGCTGATCCGCCTCAAGGGCTACGACCCGAGCTGGGACCTTGGAGGCACGCGCGAGACCGCGCTGGACGAGGCGAAGGAAAAGCAGCTGCGCGAGGAAGTCACCCGGATGCAGCAGGAGTTCGACATCGCCTAGCGCGCACACCGTGATTGGCGCGCGCCGAACGCACGGCCTCAGCCGAAGCGGTGATCGTAGCGGGTGATCGACAGCTCCTTGGTGTCGATCTCGGGCGTCTTGCCCGAGAGCATATCCGCCAGCACCCTCCCCGAGCCGCAGGCCATGGTCCAGCCGAGCGTGCCGTGACCGGTGTTGAGATGCAGATTGGCGTAGCGCGTCGCGCCGATCACCGGCGGGCCGTCCGGCGTCATCGGGCGCAGGCCGCACCAGAACGTCGCCCTGGAAAGATCGCCGCCGCGCGGAAACAGATCGGTCAGCGAATGATCCAGCGTCGCGCGCCGCGCGGCGTAGAGCTTGGTCGAATAGCCCGAGATCTCGGCGGTGCCGCCGACGCGGATACGATCGCCGAGCCGCGTGATCGCGACCTTGTAGCTCTCGTCCATCACGGTCGATTCCGGTGCGCCGGCCGCATCCCTGATCGGCACGGTGATCGAATAGCCCTTCACCGGATGGACCGGCAGCGAGATGCCGAGCGGCCGCACCAGATGCGGCGAATAGCTGCCGAGCGCGAGGATATAAGCATCGGCCTGCATCACACCGGCACTGGTCGCTACTCCCGTGATGCGGGTCGCATCCGCGTTCAGCCCGTCGATGCCGACATTGAAATTGAAGCGCACACCGAGCTTACCGGCCTCCAGCGCCAACGTCTGCGTGAACATGTGGCAATCGCCGGTCTCGTCGTGCGGCAATCGTAGCCCGCCTGCGAACTTCTTCTTCACCTGCGCCAGCGCCGGCTCCACGGCGATGCAGCCGTCGCGGTCGAGCACCTCGAAAGGCACGCCGTATTGCTTGAGCACGGCGATGTCCTCGCCGGTGCCATCGAGCTGCGCCTGGTAGCGGAACAGCTGCAGCGTGCCGCGCGCACGCTCGTCGTAGCGGATGCCGATCTCGTCGCGCAGGCCGCGCAGGCAATCGCGGCTGTACTCCGCGATCGGAATCATCCGGCTCTTGTTCACGGCGTAACGCGCGCTGGTGCAGTTGCGCAGCATCTTGAGCAGCCACAGCCACATCACCGGATCGAGCTTCGGGCGGATCACCAGCGGACCATGCTTCATCAACAGCCACTTCACCGCCTTCACGGGCACGCCGGGGCCGGCCCAGGGCGAGGAATAGCCGGGCGACACCTCGCCGGCATTGGCGAACGAAGTTTCGAGCGCGGGCTTGGGCTGACGGTCGATCACCGTCACCTCGTGGCCGGCGCGGGCGAGATAATAGGCCGAGGTGACGCCGATCACGCCACTGCCGAGAACAAGGACCTTCACTGTTCCTCACATCCTGCAGCGGAAATGCATTCGCCGCTGCGAAACCCGTCTGCTTCGCAACGGCGACAGCATTTTGTAGGGCTAGCGACTATCGAGCCAAAGCTCGTTCCGATCGAGTCGGAACGAGCTCTGGATTCTTTTTGCCACGTTTTCCTTAAGCGAACCGGTGTCCACTTCGCTGGAAAACGCTTTGCAATGATCAGGCCACGCGCTTGATGGCATCCCCGAGGATCGAGACCATGTCGTCGATGTGCTTCTTCTCGACGATCAAAGGCGGCGACATCGCCATGGAATCGCCGCCCAGGCGCAGATAGAGGCCGTTGTTGAAGCAATCGACCATGATGTCGTAGCCGCGCGCACCGGGGGCATCCTTGCGCGGCGCGACTTCGACCGCGCCCATCAGGCCGACATTGCGGACGTCGATGACGTTCGGCAGACCCTTCAGCGAATGCAGGGCATCGCGCCAGTAATCGGCGAGCGATGCGCCACGGGTCAGCAGGCCCTCGTCCTTGTAGATGTCGAGCGTGGCAAGGCCGGCGGCGCAGGCCACCGGATGCGCCGAATAGGTGTAGCCGTGGAACAGCTCGATCGTGCCCTCCGGGCCGGTCATCAGCCCGTCATAGATCTTGCGGTCGGCGAACACAGCGCCGCAGGGCACGGCACCGTTGGTGATGCCCTTCGCGGTCGTCATCAGGTCGGGCGTGACACCGAAGAAGTTGGCGGCGAACGGCGTGCCGAGACGGCCGAAGCCGGTGATGACCTCGTCGAAGATCAGGAGGATGCCATGCTTGGTGCAGAGTTCGCGCAGCCGCTGCAGATAACCCTTCGGCGGTGGCAGCACTGCGGTCGAGCCGGGCACCGGCTCGACGATCACGGCGGCGATGGTGTCGGCGCCATGCAGCGCCACCATCCGCTCGACGTCGTCGGCGAGCTCGGCGCCGTGATCCGGCAGATCCTTGGCGAAGGCGTTGCGGGCGAGATCGTGGGTGTGGCGGATGTGGTCCACACCCGGGAGATGGGTCGCGAAGGCGCGGCGGTTGGCGACCATGCCGCCGACCGACATGCCGCCGAAGCCGACGCCGTGATAGCCGCGCTCGCGGCCGATCAAGCGGGTGCGGGTCGGCTGGCCGGTGGCGCGGTGATAGGCCAGCGCGATCTTCAGCGCGGTATCGACCGATTCAGAGCCCGAATTGGTGAAGAAGATGCGGTCCAGCCCCTTCGGCGCGATCTCGGCGAGCCGCTCGGCGAAATCGAACGCCAGCGGATGGCCCATGTTGAAAGAGGGCGCAAAATCCAGCGTGCTGAGCTGCCGCTCGACGGCGGACGCGATCTGGGGGCGGCCATGGCCCGCATTGACGCACCAGAGGCCAGCCGAGCCGTCGATCACCTGCCGCCCGTCGACGGAGGTGTAATACATGCCCTTGGCGGAGGAGAACAGCCGCGGCGTTTTCTTGAACTGCCGGTTGGCCGTGAACGGCATCCAGAACGAATCGGTCTTGATGGTGTTCGGAATCTGATGAACGGTCACGGCGGCGCTCCATTGCTGACTGCCTAATAGTCGGACCACGCTTCGCACTACTCAACAAGTCCTTTTCTGTCGCACCGCAAGCCATTGATCTCATTGAGGCGGTCTGCGAAGATTTGTTCGATCCGCAACACCTGCAACAGGACCTTGCCATGAGCGTCGATATCGGCGGACGGCTGCGATTCATCCGCGCGCGCCACAAGCTGTCGCAGCGGGAACTCGCCAAGCGGTCCGGCGTGACCAATTCGACGATCTCGCTGATCGAATCCAACCAGATGAATCCCTCGGTCGGTGCGCTGAAGCGCATCCTCGACGGCATCCCGATGGGGCTTGCGGAGTTCTTCGCGATCGAGCCGGAGCGCCCGCGCAAGGCATTCTACCGCGCCGAGGAGCTGACCGAGATCGGCAAGAACCCGATCTCCTATCGCCAGGTCGGCGACAATCTGTTCGGTCGCGCGTTGCAGATCCTGAAAGAGCGCTACGAGCCCGGCAGCGACACCGGCCGGGTGCCGCTGTCCCATGAGGGCGAGGAAGGCGGTATCGTGGTGAGCGGACGGCTCGAGGTCACTGTCGACGACGAGCGGCGGGTGCTGAACGCCGGCGACGCCTATTATTTCGAGAGCCGTCGCCCGCATCGCTTCCGCTGCATCGGCGCCAAGCCCTGCGAGGTGATCTCGGCCTGCACGCCGCCCTCGTTTTGAACCCGGCGCGCGCAATTCTTGTTTCGACGCGTTTTCTTCACGCGAACCGGTGTCCATCACGGATCAAGTCCGGGACAGGCTTCGCTTGAAAACGCTCTCTATGCCAGCGCCAGCCGCTGCCGTGCGCGCATCAGCAACAGCAGCATGATGGTGACGTTGAGCAGGTTCCAGGCCAGGCCATTGGCGAAGGCCGCGGCGTAGGAGCCGGTGGCGTCGAAGATCACGCCCGAGATCCAGCCGCCGAGGGACATGCCGAACACCGAGGCGAAGATCACGATGCCGATGCGGGTCGCCGCCTCCGCCGCCGGCATCGCCTCGCGCACGATGATCGCATAGCTCGGCACGATGCCGCCCTGGAACAGACCGAACATCGCCGAGATAATGTAGAGCGAGGTCAGGCTGTCGAAGAACAGATAGAACAGCAGCGCCGACCCTTGCGCGATCGAGCCGATCAGGAGCGTGCGGATGCCGCCGATCTTGTCGGCGAGGAAGCCGGAGCCGATCCGGCTGATGATGCCGAAGCCGAGCATCAGGGACAGCATCTCGGCGCCGCGCGCCACGCCGTAGCCGAGATCGCCGCAATAGGCGACGATGTGGACTTGCGGCATCGACATCGCCACGCAGCAGGAGATCGAGGCCACCGACAGGATCGCGGTCAAGGCACTGGTGGAGAGCTTCAAGTCGACCCGCGGCGGCGGCGCGCTGACATGGCTGCGCCTGACAGCCGCCCCCATCAACAGGCGCAGCACGACGAGCGCGACCGCCATGGCGATCGCGGTGAAGACGCCGATCGCGATATGGGTGGTGCGCCAGCCGAACGTCTGGATTCCGAAATTCACGGCCGGCGGCCACAGCGTGCCGCCGATATAGTTGCCGCTCGCGGCGATCGCGACCGCGAGCCCGCGATAGCGGTCGAACCAGTGCGAGGCCTCGGCCATCAGCGGACCGAAGGTCGCCGCCGAGGACAGGCCGATGGCGAAATGGAGCAGGATGAACGCCCAGACCGACGGCGCATAGCCCGCACCGATATAGCCGAGTCCGAGGATGCCGATCCCGACGCCGATCGCGGCGACAATGCCATAGCGGTCGCTGATCTTGCCGGTCACCACCTGGCCGAGGCCGAAGCCCAGCATCACCATGGTGAAGGCGAGCGATGCGGTCCCGCGCGTTGCCGCGAAGTCGGACTGCACCACCGGCAGCGCCACAACGACCGACCACATGCCGACGCTGCCGAGCGAGCCGATGACCACAGCGACGGCAAGCCTCAGCCACGCCCGGCGGGAGTCGGGAATGAACTGGTCGGTTTCGAGGGAATATTGAGAATAAGTTTCCACGGCAGGCGCAACTTCGTCGGCAATCGCCTCCGGGTCAAGCCACGATGCCGAGAGGTTAGGCATGCAAGACCGAGGGAGCGTTGCCGCCTGACAGCCCCCCGATGCGACAGCTTACTTGGCGAATTACTTGGCGAAATCCGGGTCCTGCGACTGGAAGGCACCGCACTTCGCCCGCTTGCCGAACCGCTGGTCGAAGTCGACGGTGCCGCCACCGACCGGAATGCGGGTCGGCGGCAGTCCGCGCGTATATTGATCGACCGTCACGGTTGTCTTGTCAGCGCTCAGGGTGACGCGCACCGGCTCGAGCGGCTTGCCCTTGTTCGCCTCCGTCAGATCGAGTGCGTAGTAGCCGATCACGGATTGTCCGCCTCTCATGTGACGATCGACCGATAGCGGCAGATAGACCTCCATCCTGACACCCTCGCCCTCGCAAGCCAGCATGCGGATCATCGCGGCTTCGAAGCCCGGCGGTTTTGCGGCAGCGGCCGGCGCGAGGCAAAGGGTGATGGCCGCGACGAAGCTGATGCTCGCGAGGCCCGGCCTGCCGGCCACGGCAACAGTGCGGTGCATTTGACTTGGCATTGAGCAACCCTGCCTCATGGACGATGATCTCGCACTTCGTCGGGCGCAGGGATCAGCAGGTTCAATCCCTGCCGCGGCGCGCCGGCCCGTTCGGGAATATCGCTCGCCGGATGGTGATCGTGCTGGCCAGGAAGCCTGCTACAATGTGTGCCCGTTCATACAGGCGGTTCGCCATCCCCGTTACGATGGCGGCGCGTGCTCGGAAGACCGGTTGCACGCCCGTAGCCAACAAAGCGCGAAGGAGTTGCCTGCGTGCCGGCACCATGCCGGACGCCTCGCAAGACAAGGATCAAAGCCTGCATCGCCGGAGGGTCATCATGCATTTGTCGTCAGCGGAATGGCTGCCCGTCTCAACCGCGCCATCAGACCGGGAGCTCGAAGTCTGCGTCCTCGACTATGATGGAATTGTCCACGCGCTTGTATTCCCATGTCACAGGGAAGGTGCCGAATGGATCGACGATGCCAACAGGAAGCACCTCGGCATCCAGCCCACGCATTGGCGCAACTGGATGCATTCAGCGAACTAGGCGACAGGCCCGAGCATCCTGAAACGCCGCCGCGTTCCGCGCCGCTTGTGCGGCGCACGACGCGCCCGGAGGACGCATTTCGGACCAACGCACAGCGCGAGCGGCCCGAAGCCACTTGTCCCGGTCCTCTCGCGCCGGCCTGCAAGATTGGCTAGACTTGCGGCGTGGGTTCAGGGTGAGCCGGAGGCTCGTCATGAAATCGCACGTGATCCCTTTTGAAAATCGCTGGACGAACGGCAAGCATGCCTGGGAGTGGCATTGCGAGCTCGAGCGGCTGGGCATCCCAACCGTCAGGACGATGTACCGCGAGCACGAAACGCATCACCTCGAAGAGCCGGCAGTGGTGTTCGACATCCCCGCCGGCTTTGTGCGCGACTGGCTCGCCTTCCACGACCGGCGCACCGCGCGCCAGCAGTTGCTCTGGCGCGCGAGCGTCATCCTGCTGGGCCTCATTGTCGCATCGGGCGTCGTGCTTAGCGCCCTCAGGTAGCCGCCCGGCCGTACCGGCAGCCGAGGTGACCGCGCGGCCCCGCCGCTCACGGGTACAGCAGGCCTGCGTACCCGCCCCCTCCGACCGACAAACGACCCAGTCGAATGCCGAATTAACCCTTTGCTAACCATACACCGGGCAAAAATTGCCGAGTGAAGTCGAGTGTCGTCGATCGCGTATGACGGGCGGAGATCCCCGTGGACGCAAGTGCGGTGCCTCACTTTCGAAACGGCGGCCCTGCGGCCGTCGCGCAGACGCTTGGCGGCCGCAGCCGCCAATCGCGGGGGAGAGCGGCTACCATGGTCGACGTCACGGCGGGTCAGGGCACGGCGGGCAAAGGCGGCGGCTTCCCGAGCCTCAGTGAGATCAGCGATATCCTAAAGCGCGGCGATCTCGCGCTGGCGCTCGGCGTCCTCACCATCCTGGTGGTGCTGATCCTGCCACTGCCCTCGCTCGTGCTCGACCTCTTCCTGGCGGTCTCGATCACGGTCTCGATCCTGATCCTGATGACCTCGCTGTTCATCCAGGCGGCGCTGGAATTTTCGTCGTTCCCGACCATCCTCTTGATCTCGACCATGCTGCGGCTGTCGCTGAACATGGCCTCGACCCGGCTGATCCTGAGCCACGGCCATGAGGGCACCGCGGCCGCCGGCCATGTCATCGAGGCGTTCGGCAACTTCGTCATGGGCGGCAACTTCGTGATCGGGATCATCGTGTTCGCGATCCTGGTGATCGTGAACTTCGTGGTCATCACCAAGGGTTCGGGCCGCATCGCCGAGGTCGCGGCGCGCTTCCAATTGGACTCGATGCCCGGCAAGCAGATGGCGATCGACGCCGACCTCTCCGCCGGTCTGATTGACGAGAAGGCCGCCAAGGAGCGCCGCAAGGCGCTGGAGGACGAGAGCGGCTTCTTCGGCGCGATGGACGGTGCCTCGAAATTCGTTCGCGGCGATGCCATCGCGGGCCTCCTGATCGTCGGCATCAACATCGTCGGCGGCATCATCATCGGCGTCGCGCAGCAGGGCCTCTCGTTCAGCGAAGCCGCCCGCACCTACACGGTGCTGACCGTCGGCGACGGTCTCGTCACCCAGGTGCCCGCCCTGATCGTCTCGACCGCGGCGGGCCTGCTCGTCTCCAAGGCCGGCATCACCGGCGCCGCCGACAAGGCGCTGATGGGGCAGCTCTCCGGCTATCCGCAGGCGCTCGGCATGTCCGCCGGCGTCATGCTGGTGCTGTCATTCTTGCCCGGCATTCCGATGATCCCCTTCATGGCGCTGGGCTCCGGCGCCGCGGCGCTGGCCTGGACCGCGCGCAAGCAGAAGCGAGCGGTGAAGGCCGCGGAAGCCGCCGCAGCAGCCCCGGCTGCCTCCGCGGCAGCCGCCGCTGCCGCCGCGGAGGAGCCGATCTCCGCCGCGCTGAAGATCGACGACCTCAAGATCGAGCTCGGCTACGCGCTGCTGCCCCTTGTCAACGGCCCCGACGGCACCGACCGCCTCACCGAGCAGATCAAGGCGCTGCGCCGCTCGCTCGCGATCGAGATGGGTTTCGTGATGCCGGCGGTGCGCATCCTCGACAATGTGCAGCTCGAGGCCAACAGCTACGCCATCAAGATCAAGGAAGTGGACGCCGGCACCGGCAAGATCTGGCCGAACCAGTTCATGGTCATGGACCCCGCCGGCAACCAGGTCCAGCTGCCCGGCATCCACACCCTGGAGCCGACCTTCGGCCTGCCGGCCACCTGGGTCGATGCCGGCCTGAAGGAAGAGGCTGCGCTGAAGGGCTACACCGTGGTCGACGCCGCCACCGTGATGTCGACGCACCTGACCGAATTGCTCAAGACCAACATGGCGGACTTGCTGTCCTATGGCGAGGTGCAGAAGCTGCTCAAGGACCTGCCGAAGGAACAGGGCGAGCTGATCAAGGACATCGTGCCGAGCCAGGTCACGGTGTCGGGCATCCAGCGTGTGCTGCAGCTCCTGCTCGCCGAGCGCATCTCGATCCGCGACCTCTCGACCATCCTCGAGGGCATCGCCGATGCGCTGGCGTTCTCGCGCAATCCGGCCACCATGGTCGAGCACGTCCGCGCCCGGCTGGCGCGGCAGATCTGCGCCCAGAACACCTCGCCGAACGGCTATTTGCCGCTGATCGCGCTGTCGGCACGATGGGAGCAGGCCTTCGCCGAGTCGATCGTCGGTCAGGGCGACGACCGCAGCCTGGCGATGCAACCGTCCAAGCTCTCCGAGTTCATGACTGCCGTGCGCAACGCTTTCGAGCAGGCAGCGCGCGAAGGCGAGGCGCCGGTGCTGGTGACGTCGGCTGCGATCCGGCCGTTCGTACGCTCGCTGGTCGAGCGGTTCCGCTCGCAAACCACCGTGCTGTCGCAAGCCGAGATCCATCCGCGGGCACGCTTGAAGACGGTCGGCAGCGTCTAAACGCGAGGCAAATCAGTTGCTTTAGCGCAGTGCTTTTGCGTCACAGGCAACTGATTTGTGCGGAACCGGCCGGAACGGCCCTATCTCGGCCGCCACAATGCGGCAGCGATCCAAGCCACTGACGTTACTATCTTTTAATTCGTAATCGCCTTTCGACCGCCATTTTTGATCGCGCGCGATCACGTCTTATCACCGCCTTGTGATCGCCTCTAGGGAACGGAATCGACAAATCCTACGTTAGCGGGGGCGAGACATTGAACCCAGCAGAGAACGTAACCGACATATCTACAAGACCAGGAAGGCGGCAGGAGACTTCCATGAACCACTCGATCTACAGCGCAGATCGCATGACGCATCTGAAGATCGTCGTGGTTGCCCTGATCGCGGGTATCCTGGTGGCCGGTTTCGGAATCTCGGCGCGCAACTGGTCGGACGAGGGCTACGCGCAGACGGCGCGTGTCATAAAGGCCGACAAGCCGGTTGCAGTCACAAGCTCGAGCAACTCGCTCGTCCGCTAACAGGAGAGTTTCACGGAATTCACGTAGCTCTTTACAGCCCCCCAAAGTCGCTACGTGGATATTAAGACCCCCAACTACCCCCAAGTTGACTGTTGAAAACGCCCGCTCCCCACGGGCGTTTTCTTTTTTGTGCGCCCGGTGGCCGCAACGATTCTAGCTCTCGCGCAGAGCGGCTTACCGCGGCGCCGAACCCGACGCAGGCGGCACCGTCTCGATCAGCTTGCCGGCGAACACCGGCGCCGAGGTCGGCTGGCCGCTCGGCGATCCGCCCTCCTGCTCCACGGTCACGGCATAGGTGGCGTCGTTGATGACATCGGAGTCGTAGGACGACAGCATGGGACGCTCGGTGAAGTCCTCTGCGCCGATCACACCGAGGGAACGCGGCTGCGGCAGCTTGTCGGAGATCAGCCAGAGCTCGAAGCTCTTGCCTTGCTCCGCCGTGGCACTGACCTTGCGGACCGTGAAGTTCTTGGTCGCGCCGTCGATGGTCAGGATGAAGGCCGGACCGCCGCCCTGGCCCTGCAGCAGTGCGACATATTGCGCGGATGGTGTGAGCACCGGCGCCGGCGTCTTCACCTCGACGGTTCGGATGCGCGGCTTCGGACGCAGGCCGTCCGGCAGGGTATCGGGCTGGAAGATCTGCAGCCCGACCATCACGAGCAGGGCCGCCGCGATCGCGCTCGCAATCGACGCGATGCCGCGCCAGCGCTTCACGCGGCCCGCGAGGTCGACGACATTGCTCTCGTCGGCGACCAGCGCCGGCCGGATCTCGGCCGGCTCGGCCTGCGGCTCCGCTGTCGGCTCCGGTGGCCGCGGCTCGGGCAGCACGAGCGGCGCCTGTGCTTCGCCGGAATGACCGATCGCCGCCTTGATGTTCTCCCAGACGATCGGCCGCGGCTCGACCAGGCCGACCATCTGGTTCAGCGGTCCGAGCCTGAACTCCCATGCCTGCACGACCGCGGCGAACTCCGTGTCGACGGCCATCATGGTCTCGACCTGCGTGCGCTCCTCCGCATCGAGCGTGCCGAGCGCATATTCCGCGGCGAGCACGATATGGTCTTCGCTATAGGCCATCACTCTCGCTCGCCATCACCTCTCCCCATCGGGGAGAGATCGAATTGCGAAGCAATTCGGGTGAGGGGCATCGGGTCCCACGAGAGAGCACCCCCCCTCACCCGGATGGCATCTGGCGATGCCATCCGACCTCTCCCACAGGGGGAGAGGTGGACCGGCGATGCGGCAAGGGCTGAGGCTGATCTCGTCATGGCTAAAGTCCAAGACACTCCCTGATTTCCAGCATGCTCCGGCGCAGCCAGGTCTTCACCGTGTTCACCGGCGTCTCGAATTTCGCGGCCAGCTGCTCGCGGCTCCAACCGTTGTAATAGGCGAGCAGCACGAGCTTCTGACGATCCGGCTCCAGACGACCGACGCACTCCAGCAGCCGCTTCAACTCCTCCGCCATCTCCCGTCGCGCCAGCGGATCGGGCGATTCCGCGGCCACTTCCATCGCCGCCGGTTCTTCCTCGAGCGAGACCTCGCCGCGCTTGCGCACGACATCGATGGCGCGGTTGCGCGCGATCGACGCCATCCAAGTGATCGGGGAAGAGAGGGCTGGATTGAACTGTCCGGCGCTGTTCCAGATCTTGACGTAGGCCTCCTGGATGACCTCCTCGGCAAGGTCTTGCCGCCGCAAGATACGGAGCACGACGCCGAAGAGTTTCGCGCGCGTAGCGGCGTAGAGTCGCTCAAAAGCGGCCTCATCCCCCTTGGCGACGGCGGCGATCAGCCAGACCAGCTCAGCCGGCGTCAGCATTCAGCGTCCCCCAAAGCCCGCTTTCCCCATCGCGTCGTCGCCAACCGCTCGATGCCAACTGCCGTGTTGCCAATGGTCTTGCCGCCAATTGTCTTTGCCGCCATCTCCTGAACGGTCGTAGCATATTTTCTTGCCACCCGATCCACCGATCGGCCGGCTTGTGGAAGTTCAAACAAAAACCCGGGCCAAAGGCCCGGGTTTTCTCATCGTATTCCGGGTTGGACGAGATGCGTCAGGCGATGACGCCGAGACGGGCGCGCATCAGGCCGATCGAGTCCATATCGGCCTGCTCGCGGGCGGTCTCTTCAGCGCGCTCGCGCGCCTGGTCGCGCTCGTCGAGTAGCTCGACCTTCTTGAGCTCCTCAAATGCGTCCGACAGCAGCGCCTTGGCGTCCTCGAGCTGGCCGCGCAATTCTTCAGCCGAGCGGGTCAGGTTTTCCCGGCGCTGGATCGCCGCCTTGGCGTAGGTCGGATAGGCGAAATGGGAGGGATCGTTGATCCCGGCGCGCTCCTGCTCGACCTGGATCTCGCGCTCAAGCTCGACCGACATGCGCTGGAAGTCGGCGATCATGCCTTCGATCTGGGTGACCCGGCGGCGCTTTTCGTCGACCTGAAACTTCTTCAGCCGGATCAGCGTTTCACGTGACTTCATCGACTCTTACTCCCCAGAAGTCCCGATTTTGGACGCGGGACAGAGCCGGCTTCCCGCTGGGCCCCGCCGGCATCGCTAATGGTGTGCCGCGGATGATGGCCTGACAAAGTTAGCGTTCCGTTTCCAAACCCGACAGGATTTGGGCGAGTTGCCGGTAGCCATCGCCGAGACTGGTCGCCTCGTCCTTGGCCTGGCGCAGGAACGCCTCCAGCGGTTCGTGCAGCCGGATCGCCTCGTCGACCTCAGCACTGGAACCCGGCCGGTAGGCGCCGAGCCGGATCAGCTCTTCCATGTCGGCATAGATCGCCATCACCTGCCGCGCCTTGGTGATGAAGGGCAGGAAGGCCGGGTCGGCGGAGCGCGGCATGGTGCGCGACACCGACTTGAGGATGTTGACAGCCGGATAGCGGCCGCGCTCGGCGATCGCGCGCTGCATCACGATGTGGCCGTCGAGGATGCCGCGCACCGCGTCCGCAATCGGCTCGTTGTGATCGTCGCCGTCGACCAGCACCGTGAAGATCGCGGTGATGGTGCCGGCCCCGGTGCCCGGCCCTGCCCGCTCCAAGAGCTTCGGCAGTTCGGTGAACACGGTCGGCGTGTAGCCCTTGGCGGTCGGCGGCTCGCCCGCCGAGAGGCCGATCTCGCGCTGCGCCATGGCGAAGCGCGTGACCGAGTCCATCAGACACAGCACGTCCTTGTCCTCGTCGCGGAAATACTCCGCGATCGCGAGCGTGAGATACGCCGCCTGGCGCCGCATCAGCGCCGGTTCGTCCGATGTCGCGACCACCACGACCGAGCGCGCCAGGCCCTCCTCGCCGAGGTCCTCCTGCAGGAATTCCTGCACCTCGCGGCCGCGCTCGCCGATCAGGCCGATGACGGAGATGTCGGCATCGACATTGCGCGCCAGCATCGACAACAGCACCGACTTGCCGACGCCGGAGCCCGCGAAGATGCCGAGCCGCTGGCCGCGGCAGCAGGTCAGGAATGTATTGAGGCCGCGCACGCCGAGATCGAGCGGGGCACCGACCCGCTTGCGCGAATGCGCCGGCGGCGGCGGATTGCGGTAGGGCATCGGCGATGCACCCTGCGACAGCGGGCCCTTGCCGTCGATCGCCTCGCCCATCGCGTTGATGACGCGGCCGAGCCAGGCCGGCGACGGCCGCACCTGGCTTGCGGCATTGGCGATGACGGCACGGCAGCCGCGCCGTACGCCGTCGAGGCCGCCGAACGGCATCACGACCGCGTTGCTGCCGGAGAAGCCGATGACTTCGGCGGGGATGACGCGGCCGGCGCCGACGTCGATCACGATGCGGGCGCCGACCGACATCGCGTGGATCGGGCCTGCGATCTCGACCATGAGGCCGCGCACCCCGACGACGCGGCCATAAATATTGACGCCGTCGATGTCGCCGATCTGCTCCGCGAGCGCCTTCATTGCGAAAACCTTAAGTTTCCGCGCTTTTGGTTTTG
Organism: Bradyrhizobium sp. ISRA464; assembly: GCF_029910095.1. Classification (NCBI taxonomy): domain Bacteria; kingdom Pseudomonadati; phylum Pseudomonadota; class Alphaproteobacteria; order Hyphomicrobiales; family Nitrobacteraceae; genus Bradyrhizobium; species Bradyrhizobium sp. ISRA464. The sequence continues at coordinate 7,044,045 of NZ_CP094526.1, forward strand.
CCGCTTAACTTCGTGTTTACCCGCATCGTTAATCATTGCGTCACTGTCTTTGGTGACTGAGGTCGCTTGCCCGACAGAAGAAGGGCGAGTCGCGAGAGTCGGTTAGCGCCGTCTCTTAATCTGGAACTTGAACGAGAACGGGTAGGAAAAGCTTCTTCTACGCAATATCTTAGGGCGATTCGACTGAAATTGCACGGTTAGAGCTTGCGCGGAGGAATCAGTTTTTGTTAACCATAGCTCGTCAGGATCCGAATCAGTTGTTCAAAGGCGTTCTGTGAGTGCCGCAAGTGCGGCCGACCTGACGCCCGGAGCGGCGACTAAAGGGGACTGGCATGCGCGTTTTGCTGATTGAAGATGACAGCGCCGTCGCGCAGTCGATCGAATTGATGCTCAAGTCCGAGAGTTTCAACGTCTACACGACGGACCTCGGTGAAGAAGGCGTCGATCTCGGCAAACTTTACGACTACGACATCATCCTTCTCGACCTCAACCTGCCCGACATGTCCGGCTACGACGTGCTCAAGCAGCTCCGGGTGTCGAAGATCAAAACCCCAATTCTGATCCTCTCGGGCCTCGCCGGCATCGAGGACAAGGTTAAGGGTCTCGGCGTCGGCGCCGACGACTACATGACCAAGCCCTTCCACAAGGACGAACTGGTCGCCCGCATCCACGCGATCGTGCGCCGCTCCAAGGGCCACGCCCAGTCCGTCATCCAGACCGGCGATCTCGTGGTCAATCTCGACACCAAGACGGTCGAGGTCGGCGGGCAGCGCGTGCACCTGACCGGCAAGGAATACCAGATGCTGGAGCTGCTCTCGCTCCGCAAAGGCACCACGCTCACCAAGGAAATGTTCCTCAACCACCTCTACGGCGGCATGGACGAGCCGGAGCTGAAGATCATCGACGTCTTCATCTGCAAGCTGCGCAAGAAGCTCGCTAACGCCTCCGAGGGCCGCAACTTCATCGAAACCGTGTGGGGCCGCGGCTACGTGCTGCGCGAGCCGCACGAGGCCGACGAGCGCATCCCCGCCTGATCTTCGCAAGGGTGTCAGTAGCGAACCATCCGGTTCGCTCCTCCCGACTGGACCCCGCCGCAATCGGCGGGGTTTTTGTTTGGGATTGAACCCGGCTCCCGTATGCGCCGACGAACGGAACGTGCAATTCTGCGCTGCGCGATTCCTGCCGAATTTCCGGGCGCCACGACATGATCCTGCAATCCCTCGCCGGCCTGCCGGCGTTCCTGGTCTATTTCTGCACGGCGCTGATTGCCGTGGTCGCCTATCTGTTCGTCTACACCCGCGTCACGCCGCACGACGAATTCCAGCTGATCCGCGACAATGATCCCGCGGCCGCGATCGCGCTCGGCTTGAGCCTGCTCGGCTTTGTACTGCCGGTGGTCAGCGCGATCGCACATTCCGCCAATGTGGTGGACTGCCTGATCTGGAGCATCATCGCACTGATCGTGCAGATCATCGTCTATTACATCGTGAAGATCCCGGTGCCGAACCTGTCGGGGCGGATCGCCTCCGGCGAACTGGCGCCGGCGATCTGGCTCGGGCTGTCCTCGCTGGCGGCAGGCGCGCTCAATGCAGCCTGCATGATCTACTGACCATGGCGGCCAAACCCAATCCGGAATTCGGCAAGCGCCGGCCGGCAAGGCCGCCGCGGCCGGGGCCGCCGGTGAAGCGCTCCAACCACGTGGCGCTGCTGGTGATGGGCACGCTCGCGGTCGGTGGCGGAGCCTATGCGTTGATGCCGCGCGAGAACTGCCAGCTTCCCCAGCCAGCGCCACCCGGCATGGCCGCGCCGGCGATCCCGCAGCCGGGCGCCGACTGCCCGCCGCGCAACTCGTCGTCATCGTCCGGCGGCCATGGCGGCGGCGGAAGCTCGTCGCGCAGCAGCTTCTTCAGCAGCGATTCCTCGTCGGGCCGCTCGTCGTCATCGACCTCCAGCTCGAGCTCGGTGAGCCGCGGCGGCTTCGGCTCGTTCGCCCACGCGTTCGGCTTCGGCGGCGGCTGAGGCACTTTTGTCTGACGCGTTTTCTTCACACGAACCGGACACCACCTCGCTCGAAAACGCTATGGCCCATGCGACGCATTGAATGCCCCGAACGCGACGACTGGCGCGCGACCGCGGAGGCCGCCGGGTTCGATTTTCATACCATCGACGGCGAGCGTTATTGGGATGAGCGCGCCTATTACGCATTCACGTTGGACGAGATCGAGCGCGGCATCGAGGAGCCGACCGGCGAGATCGATACGATGTGCCTCGAACTGGTCGGCCGTACGATCGACGATGAGAGCTATCTGCGCCGGCTGAAAATCCCGGAAGCGTTTTGGGGGCTGATCTCCGAGAGCTGGCACCGCGACGACGCCAGCCTCTACGGCCGTGTTGACCTCAAATATGACGGCAACGGCCCGGCCAAGCTGCTCGAATACAATGCCGACACCCCGACCTCGATCTTCGAGGCCGCGGTGTTTCAATGGACCTGGCTAGAGCAGGCGATCGAGCGCAACATCATCCCGAAGCGCGCCGACCAGTTCAATTCGATCCATGAACGGCTGATCGAGGCCTGGAAGAAGCTCGGCGGCGGGCGTCCGCTGCATCTCGCCGGCATGACCGGAAACGCCGAAGACGCGGGCACGCTCGCCTATCTCGAGGACGCCGCGGCGCAGGCCGGGCTGACCACCACACTGCTCGACATCGAGGCGATCGGGCTGCGCGACGACGGCCAATTCGTCGACCTCGACGACCGTCCGATCGAGCTCGCGTTCAAGCTCTATCCCTGGGAGTGGATGTTCCACGACACGTTCGGCAAGAATCTCGCCACCGCGCCGACACGCTGGATCGAGCCGCCATGGAAGGCGATCCTGTCGAACAAGGGCATCCTGCCGCTGCTGTGGGAGATGTTTCCAAACCACCCCAATCTGCTGCCGGCCTATTTCGAGGACGACCCGCAGGCAGCTCAGCTCGGCAGCTCCTTCGTGCGCAAGCCGATCTATTCGCGCGAGGGCGCCAATGTCGCCCTGATCAGCGCGGGCACGACGCTGGTTGCGCAGGAAGGCCCCTACGGCGCCGAGGGCTACATCCGCCAGGCGCTTGCGCCGCTGCCGGATTTCTCCGGGCAGTATCCGGTGCTCGGCAGCTGGCTGGTCGATCACACGCCGTGCGGGCTTTCGATCCGCGAGGACGAGAACCCGATCACCGGCAACACCTCGCGCTTCCTGCCGCACGCGATTTTGTAGATGAGGATTCTGAAGCAAGCGCCGCTCTATCCCCGTCATCCCCGCGCAACGGCGTCGCCGCTGTCGCTGGAGGAGCGCGTAGCGCCTCTCGAAGGATGCTCGGCCCGGCCGGCGGCCGTCGATCCTTCGAGACGCGCGCAAGAGCGCGCTCCTCAGGATCACGCGGAGGCAGCAATGCGATCTTCCGAATTCGGAAGACCTGCTAGCGCGAGGCGGATGCCACCGCTTTCAGCACATGCGCTGCGCCGGCACGCGCGACGGTGTTCGGCTGATAGAGCCCACGCCGATCCGGATAGGGCCTGAAGAGATTGGTGATGCCGACCACGGATTCGGCGGCGCCCAGCGCCAGCACGCCGTCGGGTTCGAGCATCCGCGACAGCTTGGCGAAGATCGACGCCTTGGTGTCCTGGTCGAAATAGATCAGCACGTTGCGGCAGAAGATCACGTCGAAGGTGCCGAGATGGGAGACGTCCTGCAGCAGATTGAGCTGGCGGTGCTGGACCATGCCGCGGATGTCGGCATTGAGCTGCCAGAGTTCGCCGTGCTGGGTGAAGTACTTCACCAAGAGATGGATCGGCAGGCCGCGCTGCACCTCGAACTGGCTGAACAGGCCGGCCTTGGCTTTTTCCAGCACCGCCTGCGACAAATCGGTGGCGACAATGTCGATGCGCCAACCGGCGAACAGCGCGCTTGCCTCCTTCAGGCACATTGCGATCGAATAGGGCTCCTGCCCGGTCGACGAGGCCGCGCACCAGATGCGAAGCGAGCGGCGCGCGGCGCGCGCCTGGGCGAGCGCAGGCAGCACCACTTCCTTCAGATTGTCGAACGGGATCTTGTCGCGGAAGAAGAAGGTCTCGTTGGTGGTCATCGCTTCGACCACCTCTGAGGTCAGCGCCTCGGCGCTGCCCTTCATCCTCTGTACAAGCTCGGTGATCCCAGCGAGATTCCACCGGCGCGCCAGCGGCATCAGGCGGCTCTCGACCAGATATTGCTTGTCGGCCGAAAGGTCGAGCCCGGAGCGCTCCTTCAACAGCTTACGCAGATACTCATAGTCCAGCGGCGTCACGAACGGTCTCCCGAAAACACACGAACAAGTTTCGGTGCGATCTGATTGAGCGGCAGCACGGCGGCGCAGATGCCGGCATTGGCCGCCGCGCCCGGCATGCCCCACACCACGCTGGTCTCCTCGTCCTGGGCGATCACGCTGCCGCCGGCCGCGACGATCTCCTTGCCGCCGCGCATGCCGTCGGAGCCCATGCCGGTCAGGATCACCGACATGATGCTGCCCTGCCAGACCTCGATCGCGGAGGTGAACATCGGATCGACCGCGGGCTTGCAGAAATTGACCGGCGGCCCGTCGTCGAGCGCGATCACCGCATTGATGCCCTGGCGGGCGACGCGCATGTGACGCCCGCCCGGCGCGAGGTAGATCTGGCCCGCCTTGACGACCTCGCCGTCAACGGCCTCATGCGCCGGCCGCTTGCTGGTGCGTGCCAGGTGCTCGGCGAGAATGGTGGTGAAGGTCGGCGGCATATGCTGCGTGATCAGCACCGGGAAGCGGTCGATCACCACTCCGATCTCGGCGACCAGCGTCATCAGCGCCTGCGGGCCGCCGGTCGATGAGCCGATCAGCAGCACCTTCGGCGACAGCGGGCCAAGCGGGCGGCGGGCGAATTGCACCGGCGCAGCAGCAGGCGCAGGCACGGTGCCTGCAGCCGCCGCACGCGGCCTGTCGTGCCCCGGCGCCGGCGACGGGCTCGCCGCGGTATGAGCCGCGCTGCGGCGCGCCTTGGCGCCGAGATGGCGGATTTTCTGGATCAGGTCGTGGCGGAAGGTTTCGGCTGCGGTTGCTTCGCGCGTGCTTTCCGGCTTCGGAATGTAGTCGGAGGCGCCGAGCGACAGCGCTTTCAGGCTGATCTCCGCGTTGCGGAGGGTCAGCGTGGACGCCATGATGACGACGAGGTCGCGCTTCTTTGCCAGCAGTTGCGGCAGCGCCGAGATGCCATCGAGATCGGGCATTTCGATGTCAAGCACGGCAACGTCGGGATTGATCCGCTCGAGCTGATTGACGGCGTCGAGGCCGGTGCGCAGCGACGCCACGACTTCCATGTCGGGCTCGGCACCGATCCAGCGCGAGATCATCCCGCGGATCACGACGGAGTCGTCGACCACCATCACCCGCACCTTCTCGGTAGGGGGCGATGGCGGGGTCGCAGCACTTGTCAACGCAACACTCCTGAACTCACCAGCGACGCAACGGCACGCATGACAACGGTTGAGGCGAGGGCTTCCGCCGCCGGATCGAAAGCAACCTTAGATGAGTCCGACTTCCTGGAACTTCGCGGTGACGATGTCCTTGTCGAACGGCTTCATGATGTACTCGTTGGCGCCGGCATGCAGCGCGCGCGCAATATGCGCGACGTCGTTCTCTGTGGTGCAGAACACGACCTTGGGCTGATCGCCGCCGGGCATGCGACGCAGATTGCCAAGGAACTCGTAGCCGTCCATCACGGGCATGTTCCAGTCGAGCAGCACTGCGTCCGGCATTCCGCGTTTGCAAATCTCGAGCGCCTTCTCGCCGTCCTCGGCCTCGACAATCTGGAAATCGAGACCTTCGAGGATGCGGCGGGCGACCTTGCGAATGACGCTTGAGTCATCGACAATAAGACACGTTCTCATCTGCGACCTCTGCTTCCTCATCCCCTCAAGGATGTTTCGTTCTTCAGTTCCGTCGCCCTGGTCACGCTGCTTTCAGGCAGCCTTGGCGTCTGGCATCAATTCGAGCACGCGATCGACGTCGAGGACGACCATGAGCTGGCCGTCGAGACGGTGGACGCCGCCGGCGAGCTTGGCCATGCGGGGATCGAGGTTGACCGGGTTGTCCTCGCGGCCCGCCTCGGGCAGCCGCAGGACCTCGCCGATCTGGTCGATCAGCAGCCCGTAGGATTCGCCGCGCAGGTCGACGCCGACCGCCATCATCGCCTTGCCGTCGCCGGCCCGGGGCAGGCCGAGCCGGGCGCGCATGTCGACCACGGTGACGATGCGGCCGCGCAGGTTGAGCACGCCGGCGATCTCCGCCGACGACAGCGGCACCCGCGTCAGCCGCTCCGGCATGAACACGTCCTGCACCCGCGAGATCGGCAGCCCGAACAGCTGCCCGCCGATCACGGCGGTGATGTATTCGGCCATGATGCCTTCGCTCGCTTCGCTCTTGCTGGTCATCGCTCCTGTTTCCCTGGGTCCCGTCAGGCCGCTTTCCGGATCTCGGCGGTCTGCTCCTTCAGCGCCGCGATCAGCCCGGGACGGTCGAACTTGGCGACGTAATCGTGGAAGCCGGCCTGCCGGCCGCGCTCGATCGCCGCCGGCGACACCATCGCCGACAGCGCGATGATCGGCAGCCCGGTCAGATTGTGGTCAGAGCGGATGCTCTCGGCGAACTCGAAGCCGTTCATCTCGGGCATCTCGATGTCGGTCAGCACGACGTCGAAGGCCTGCCCCGAGCGCAGCGCGGCGAGCCCCTCCTGCGCATTTGGCGCGGTCCGCACCTTGTAGCCGGCGGCCTTCAGGACCGGCGCCAGCATGTTGCGGAAGAACGCGGAGTCGTCGACCAGCAGCACCGACTGCGCGCTGGCCGACGGCCGCATCTCCTTGCGCGAGAACCAGTCGGCAAACGCCATCGGCAGGAAGTGGCCGACGTCGATCACCTCGGTGGCCTGGCCCTTGATCACCGCCGAGCCCAAAATGCCGTCCTGCGCGCCCGCGACCTCGATGTTGAGCCGCTCCTCGACGATGTCGATGATCTCGTCGACCACGAGCCCCATCGAGCGGCCGTCGTCGGCGAACACCAGGATCGGCTGCGCGCCCTGCGTCTGCACCTGGACGCCTTTCATCTGCACCAGCGGCATCAGCTGCTCGCGGTACTGCACCATGTGGCGGCCGTTACTGAGCTCGATCTTGTCGGTGGCGATCTCCTCGAGCCGGGTGACGAGGCCGAGCGGCACCGCCTTGGGCTGGCTGGTGCCGGCGCGGAACACCAAGAGCGAGGTCAGCTGCTCGCCGCTTAAGGCATGCGAAGCGGCACTGTCGTCGGCCACGGCATGGGCCGCCGAGCCGGAGGCGCCGAGCGCTTTGGCAATGCCGTTGGGGTCGATGATCATGATCACCGCGCCATCGCCCAAAATGGTGTTGCCGGAGAACATGTCGATGTGGCGCAGCTTGGTCGACATCGGCTTGACCACGATCTCCTCGGTGTGGAACACGCCGTCGACCACGATGCCGAAGGTCTGGCTGCCGACCTGGGTCACCACGATGAAGCCGTGCTCGGCCTCGGTGGTCGCGCCGTCGTCGATGTTGAGCAGCTTCTTGAGATGGATCAGCGGCAGCAGCTTGTTGCGCAGCCGCAAGACCGCGGTGTCCTTGATGCGCTCGATGCGGTGCTCGGAGTTGGCGCGGGCCCGCACCAGCTCGACCACCGAGAGCTGCGGGATCGCGAAGCGGTCGCCGCCGGCCTCCACGATCAAAGCGGAGACGATCGCCAAAGTCAGCGGGATCTTGATGGTGACGGAGGCGCCCTCGCCGGCCACGCTCTTGATGTCGATGGTGCCGCCGATCTGGTCGATATTGGTGCGCACCACGTCCATGCCGACGCCGCGGCCGGACACCGAGGTGACCTGCGCGGCGGTGGAGAAGCCCGGCGCGAAGATGAACTTGTGGATCTGCGCTTCCGTCATCTTCTCGAGTTCGGCCTCGGTGACGAGGCCGTTCGAGAGCGCCTTGGCCTTGATCCGCTCGGTGTGGAGGCCGCGCCCATTGTCGGCGATGCAGATGATGATGTGGCCGCCCTCGTGATAGGCAGAGAGGCGAATCGTGCCCTGCTCGCCCTTGCCGGCCGCTGCCCGCTCGGCCGGGGTCTCCAGGCCGTGGTCGGCGGAGTTGCGCACCATGTGCGTCAACGGGTCCTTGATCAGGTCGAGCACCTGGCGGTCGAGCTCGGTGTCGGCGCCGTGCATCTCGAGTTCGATCTGCTTGCCGAGTTCGCCGGAGAGGTCGCGGACGATGCGCGGCAGCTTCTGCCAGGCGTTGCCGATCGGCTGCATCCGCGTCTTCATGACGCCCTCCTGCAGCTCGGCGGTGACGTTGGAGAGCCGCTGCAGCGGCACCTTGAACTCGGTGTCCTCGTTGCGGCGCGAGATCTCCAAGAGCTGGTTGCGGGTCAACACCAGCTCGGAGACCATGGTCATCAGGTGCTCGAGGGTGTCGACATTGACCCGGATCGACTGGTGGGCGATCTTGTCGCCGCCCTCGACCTCGGCCTCGGCGGCCGCGGTCCTGCGCGCCGGCTTCTTCGCGGCCTCGGCGGCTTCAACCGCAGGCGCCGCGGCGGGCCTGGCCACGGGCGCCGGCACCGCCACCTCGGTTGCGGTCTCGCGGAAGGCGCGCTCGAGCTCGTCGAGCGAGACCTCGCCCGGACGCAGCGGCCGCTCCAGCGTCTGCGCCACCAGCGTGCCCGCGGTCACCGCCGGCTGCATCGGCGGCGCCTCGACCACCGGCACCGCCGCCTCATCTGCCATCGCCGCCATGCCGCGCTCGACCATGGCTTCCAGCTGATCGATCAGGTCGCGGTCGGTGCCGGCGGGCTCGGCCTCGGTGGCCTCGAGCCCGGCCAAAATCTCCTTGATGCGGTCGATCGAGGACAGGATCAGCGTCACCGCCTCGGCGGTCACCGGCATGCCGTCGCGGAACTTGCCCATCAAGGTCTCGCCGGCATGCGCCAGCGCTTCCAGCCGCGGCAGCCCGAGGAAGCCGCAGGTCCCCTTGATCGTGTGCACCAGGCGGAAGATGTTATCCAGGATCTTGGCGTTGTTCGGATCCTGCTCGAACTGCACCAGCTGGTTGTCGACCGTGTCCAGGCTCTCGCTGCTCTCCGTCAGGAACTCGCGCAACAAATCGTCCATGAAAACCAGCCTTTAGAAACGCAGCGGCGCACGACAACGCCGCGCCTTACGGAACCGGGCCAGCTTCCCTGCAAAGCGTTTAAGTTTGGTTGAGTAATTGCAAAAGAACGGGATCAACAAAGACATAAGGCCGCGCGATCAAATCGCGCGGCCGGTGGTAACCGTTGATTAACAGTGTGGCCGTGGCCGCGTTCAGGACGCGGCGACAATCACCTTGTCGCCGTCGAGCGTGAGCGTCACCTTGAGCCGGCAGGCTTCCGCAAGGAGCCGCGTGTAATGCGGCTGCACGGCATGCGCATCGACCGTATTCGCCGCCGTTCCGTTGAGGAGGTCGACGATGTTCTGCGGCACGCGGGCATTGAGGCCGGCGGACGTGACGCGGAAGCTGATGGCCTCGCCCTCGCCGACCACCGGATCGACGGTGAGCGTGCCACCGCGCGGAATCGTCTGCTGCGCGATCACGAGCATGTTCAACAACAGCTTAACCCGGTTCTTGGGTAGCAGCAGCCGCGGCAAATTCCAGTTCAGCGTGATCTTGCCGTCCTCGATATGCCCCTTCGCCATGTTCTGGGCATCACCGAGGTCGATCTGCGCGCCGGAGGAACCGGCTGCGCCGAACGCCAGCCGGCAGAACTGCAACCGGGCCGAGGCGGTTTTGGCGCTCTTGCGGATCAGATCAAGTGCGAAGTCGCGATCCTCGGGCTTGGGATTGTCATCGAGCACCTCAAGTCCATTGACGATCGCGCCAACCGGACTGATGAGATCGTGACAGACCCGCGAGCACAACAGCGCGGCGAGTTCGAGTGCATCGGGAGCGGGACCGGGAGACGAAGTGCCAGACATAGATTGTTCCTGGAAAGCCGCACGCCGCGGGAGGAGTGCGAATCACGCATGCCTGTTGGCTTGATACACTGCGAAGACGCATGCTGCCAGCTGGCGGCGGGACTGATAAGGGGGGAGACGAACAGGATATGAGATCCGCTCATGAATGAGGCACAGCCCCCCGCCATTGGCTGCGAGACTGCCGCCACACTGCTGGAATCGCTGACCGAGCTGGTGATCCAGGCCGGCGAGGCGATTCTCGCGGTCAATCGTTCCACGATGACGGTTGCCGGCAAGGGTGACGGTTCGCCGGTGACGGAGGCGGATCTTGCCGCCGACCAGATCATCGTCGAGGGTCTGGGGCGGCTGGCCCCGCGGGTATCGCTGCTGTCGGAAGAGCGCGTTCATCTGGCGAGCCCGCCCTACAAGGACAGCTTTTTCCTGATCGATCCGCTCGACGGCACCAAGGAGTTCGTCGCCGGCCGCAACGAGTTCACGGTCAATGTGGCGCTGGTCACGCACGGCGCCCCGCTACTTGGCATCGTCGGCGCACCTGCACTGGGATTGATCTGGCGCGGCATCGTCGGCAAGGGCGCGGAACGGCTGACGCTCCGCGATGGCAAGGTTTCGCACGCGGTGCCGATCAAGACCCGTCACTGTCCGCCCCTCGGCGCGCCATGGACCGTCGCGGTCAGCCGGTCGCATGGCGATGCGCGCACCGAAGCCTTCATCGACGCGCGCGGCGGCGCCGTGCGCGCCGTGCTCGGCTCTGCAGTCAAATTCGGCCGTGTCGCCGAAGGAGAGGTTGATATCTATCCTCGCCTCTCGCCGACGTCGGAATGGGATGTCGCAGCCGGGGCTGCGGTCGTCGTCGCGGCCGGCGGCAAGGTGACCGATTCGCACGGACGACCGCTGCATTTCGGACTGGGCCGCAAGGACTTCCTGGTGCCGGAATTCATCGCCTGGGGCGACCCGGCCGCGGTGGCCTGATCTATTGCGCGAGATTCGCTTCCAACTCCGGCCAGCGCGCTTTGGCCTCCTTGAGGAAGCGCGCCGGATCGGCGGCAAAGGCGTCGCGGCTCTTTTCCCGATTGAAGAGATACAGCCTGTTCCCGGCCACCACCCAGAACCGCGGATTGCCCGCGCAGGTCACCCCGCGCACCAGGTCGGTCGGATCGTAGCCGCCGAACTGCGGGCCGTAGATTTCGGGATGCGCCACGAAGGAGGCGCGGTTGCCTTCGTTGCGAAAGCGCCAGACCGCACCACCTTCGGCAGCCTCGAATTCGGGCCGGCCTAGGGACGCGGCGGCGTCGGTGAAATAGGCGACGGGATCGAATCCCTCGATCGCGAGACCGGAATAGCGGTTCGTCACCACCCGCTCGGTAGTCGAGGCTTGGGCAGGCAAGTCGGGCCAAGTGGCCGCCAAAATGCCCGCCAACAGGCCGAAAATCGCCACTCCACGGCACCAACCATATCTTTCCTGCCGTTGTGCCGTCATAGTTGATACCGATAACATCCGAGTCGAGGGGACACTGGGCGCAACCTAGAGCCGTGCCTGTTGGCATAGGGTTAAGGGCGACGCCCGGATTTCGATAGCAGGGGTTCTTAATGACTTTCGCATCACGCCTTGCCGCGGTCGCGTTCGCCGCGCTGATGTGCTGGACCGGACAAGCGTCCGCACAGCAGCCCCCGCCACCGCAATATCCGCCGCCGCAGCGCGAACCGACCCCGTATACTTACGGGCCAGAGGAACTGGTCAACGCAGGGCACAAATTCTTCGGCAATGTTTCTCGCGGACTCGCCTCGATCATCGAGCGCGCGGTCAGCCAATGGGGGCTGCCCAACGGCTATGTGCTCGGCGAGGAAGGCTCAGGCGCCTTCGTGGCGGGGCTGCGCTACGGCGAAGGCACGCTCTACACCAAGAATGCCGGCGACCTCAGGGTCTACTGGCAGGGGCCGTCGGTCGGTTTCGACTGGGGCGGCGACGGCGCGCGCACCATGACGCTGGTCTATAATCTGCCATCCACCAGCGCGATCTATCAGCGCTTCGTCGGCATCGACGGTTCGGCCTACATTATCGGCGGCTTCGGCATGACCGCATTGACCGCCAACAACATCGTGCTGGTGCCTATCCGCTCGGGCATCGGCTTGCGGCTCGGCGCCAATGTCGGCTATCTCAAATACACCCCGCGCGCGACCTGGAACCCGTTCTAGTCGCTGTCTGCACGGGTGGTCCGGCCGACCCTGGCCGCGAATCAGCGATTCACGTTAACGCCGCAATGGGCTGGCCTTTGGCCGGCCCACCATGGCATTGTGATTAACGAATTCTTTGTTGTGGAGTGACCCTTCATGATCGAACCGATCATGTACGGCGCGATCGGTTTCCTGATTTCGATGCTGTGCGGCCTGATGATCGTGCCGCTGGTGCATAACCGCGCGGTCCGGCTGACGACGCGCCGCATGGAAGCCGCCACCCCGCTCTCGATGGCCGAGATCCAGGCCGACAAGGACCAGCTTCGCGCCGAATTCGCGATGTCGGCGCGCCGGCTTGAGATCAGCGTCGACCAGCTCAAGAGCAAGACCACGAGCCAGCTCGCCGAACTCGGCAAGAAGACCGATGCCATCAACCGCATGAAAATCGAGCTTGGCGAGAAGAACGCCGCGATCTTCGCGCTGGAGGCGCGCGAGAAGGCGATGAAGGAGCAGCTTCACGCCACCGAGCAGGAATTCACCGCCAAGACCGAGCGGTTGCGGACGGCCGAGCAGGCGCTGACCGACAAGCAGACCGAGCTTGGCAAGATCAAAGCCGCGCTCAGCGACCGCTCCATGACGGCGGACAGCCGTCAGGTCGAGTTGGTCACGGCGCGGACCCAGGTCGAGGAGCTGAGGGACCGCATCAGCGACGCCGAGAAGGAGTTCGCAGCAACCCAGGCCCGCCTCGCCCAGGAGCGCAGCCAGTCGGAGATCGTCACGCGCGACCTGGCGGAAGCGCGCGGCCGGGTCGAGAATCTGAGCCAGCGCGTCACCGAGCTTGACCGGCAGCTCGTCGTCCAGGTCAGGGAAGCCGAAACGCTTGGCAACCGCATCAACGACCTCGAGACGCGGCTCGCCACCCAGGGCAAGCTGCTCGCCGAGCGCGAATACGAGAACAGCCAGCTCAAGCAGGCCAACGCCGCCGCCGAGCGCACCGTGCAGGAGCTGCGCGAGGAGATTGCCGCGACGAGCGGCGGCAAGTCATCGCTCCTCGAGAGGTTGCGCCAGGAGAAGGCCGCGGCCGAGGAGCAGCTGGGCATCGCGCGCGATGAGCGCGCTAGGCTGCAGCGCGACATCAACGCGATCCAGCACCAGGCCGAAAATTCCTGGGCAACCGAGCGCATGGAGAACGCGCTGCTGCGCGAGCGCATCAACGATATCGCCGCCGAAGTGGCGAAGCTTGCCATCCAGCTCGAGGGGCCGAATTCGGCGATCGAGGCCATGCTGGCGGCCGAACCGGCCGTGCCGGCCAAGACGGCCGCCAAACCCGCCAATGGGGCTGCCCCCGGCAGCGGCCTGCCCGAGGGCGGCGGTACGCTGGCCGAGCGCATCCGGGCGCTGCAGTCGCACGCCTCCCGTGCCCGCCAACAAGGGGCCTGATCTCGAAGGTCTTGGCTTGACACCCCTACCCGGCACTTCGTAAATCGCAGCCTCTGACGAAGCGCGTTTCGACCGGCCGCCGAACAGCGGCCTTTCGCACGTCACATCCCGGACGCATAGCTCAGCGGGAGAGCGTTCCCTTCACACGGGAGAGGTCCAAGGTTCGATCCCTTGTGCGTCCACCATCCCCCTACCGATAACCGAGGTGGGCGGAGACATGCCCACATCACCGATCTGACCGCCGGGCCTCCCGGCCTTCGACTACTGCCGCGCAGGCTGCGGAGACGGCGCGGGCGTACGCCGGTTGAGTTCGCCGAGCAAATCGCGCACCGCCCCGTCGAATTCATCGGGCTGGCGACGGGGGTCGACCTGCTGCGCGCTGCGTGATGCCCGGCGGCGGCCCGAGAAAGCGTTGGCCGCAACCAGAAGCCCCTCGAGATTGATGAGGTCTTCTCGTCCCGCACCGATAAGCGGCGGCGTGTGCTGCTGCGGTTGGACCGCCGGAACGTCACCGCGCGCCGCCCGGCGGCGACGGCGAGACTTCATCTCGCGCAGGCCATATCCCGAACCGAAGCCGATGCCCATGGCGATAAGAATGATCAGAAGTCCAAGCATTGTGTTGTCTCGCAACCACCCTGCCGCAGCGCAGTAAACGCGACAATGAGGCAGGGGCTTGACGATTACGGTTCCCTTTCATGGAGAACGCTCGGTGCCGGCGGCACTCTGGGATCCACGGAATCCTACGGGCTTTTATTTGATGTCCTCCTCCGCTACCTTCCGCGGAACTCGCGGGGGCGTGGGCAATTCGATGCGCAAGGGCAACGACTACATCTTGAAACTGCGCCCCTGGTCGCTGTCCACGTTCGCCGCCGCCCTGCTGGCCGTGGTGTTCGCCACCGCGATGCAGGAGGTCTTCGCGACCTTCGGCCTGCAACTCTACTTCGCGACCTTCGTCCCCGCGATCCTGATCGCGGGTCTCCTGGGCGGCGCGCCCGCCGGGGCCTTTGCCACCATCATCACCGTTCCAATCGTGTGGTGGGTGTTCATCCCCCCCTGCTTCGAGTTCGCGTGGCCCACGGCCGCCGACTACGACAGCATCTCGACCTTCCTGCTGTCGAGCGCGCTTCTGGTCTGCTTCTCGCAGCTCTATCGTGAAGCGCTCTTTATCTTGCGGAAGTGAAATTTTGCGGAAGTGAAATTCGATCGCGCCATGCGCGCTGCCCGCTTGCGCCCGCCGACGGGCAGGAAGCGGATCGGCGCAGCCTCGCTGCGGCACGCCGGCTGCGGTGAACTGCCGATGTCGCCGCCCTCAGATCCCGAACATCCAGACGGCGATGATGGTGGCGAGCGTCGCTACGCCGCTGATGGTCCAGCCGACCGCGTAAAAGGCGTTCTCGGGGGCGGTATCGAGCACCGCGTCGGTCGTTTCCGTCACTGATCGCCAGCGCATGGCGCCTCTCCTCGGAACTCCTGCCCATCCGCATAACGCGGAGCCAAGTTCCCGGTTCCCGCCGACGGACGCGGGCCGCACCGGCCACGCAAACTGATCTGTGTCGCGGAACCTGCGACAATCCGCCAAATCCGGCGGCGAAGCGACCAAGCAACAGTGAGAAACAATCGCGCCCGGCGCGCACAGGAAAGGCCGCCCGCGGGGCGGCCTTTCCCAGTCTCGGGCAGTGACGTCGCGATCGGTCCAGCCGTCACGGCCGGTGAATTCAGGTGCGGAAGGGGGAGCGAAAGAGAAGCGAAGCCGGTGATATGCAGCGCCATATGATCGTACTGAAAATTGACCACCAGCCCCTGTAATTGCTCCACCTGCCGCGCCTCACTTGTGGCGCGATGATGCGAGCGGCGCATGATCCAAACGGGCTATCACGGCAATCGCGGCCCACGATTCAGCGCCAGGCTTAACGCCGAACGTCATCGTCGCGCTTTCCCGCGAGCTCACTCACGCGCAGCCGCTCGGCAAACCAGATCGACGTCACCGGCTCGATCGCGCCGCCGACATAGACCTCCGACGACGTCACCCCATTCCGTCCGACGATCACCAGCACGCCGATCTCGTAGGCGAACCAGACATGCGGATCGGTCAGCGCCTGCAGCTTGTGCTGATCGTGCTCGATCGGCTGGTGATTGCTGTCCTTGCGCAGCTCGATGGCCAGCAGATTGTTGGGAATGTCGCGCTGATGCACGACGATGTCGGGATAGATCGATTTGCCGAGATGATCGTCGGACGAGACGGTCGAGCCGCGCGGCAGCCGCAGCGTGCGCTCGCCGAGCCGGTCGTAGTTGCAATCGGTCTGCCAGCCGGCGAACTGCCGCTCGACATAGACCGCCAGCCGGTGAGTGAGTGTCCGCTCGCCGAGATCGCGCTCCAGCAGGAAGCGTTCCTGTGCGTAGAAATCCTGCAGCGCGGCGATCACCTTGTTCAGCTGGGTCTGCATGAGGCCTCCGACTGACAGGGCCGCGCTGCGGCCGGTTGGGATATGCGCCCTACATCTGCACTTCGATCAGTCGCGGGCCAGGCTCCGCGACGGCTTCCGCCAAGGCCTTGTTGAACTCGTCCGCATTGGTCACCGCGCGACCCGGTACGCCCATGCCCTTCGCGAGCGCGACGAAATCGAGCGTCGGCCGGTCGATCTTCAGCATATCCTGCGCGCGCTGGCCCGGCTCGCCGGCGCCGACGCCGTCGAACTCGCCGCGCAGGATCTGGTAGATCCGGTTGGCGAACACGACGGTGACGACGTTGAGCCCTTCGCGCGCCTGCGTCCAGAGCGACTGGATCGTGTACATCGCGCTGCCGTCGCCGACCATGCAGATCACCTTGCGGTCGGGGCATGCGATCGCCGCACCGGTTGCGACCGGCGTCGAGAAGCCGATCGAGCCGCCCATGTTCTGCAGCCAGTCATGCGGCGCCGCGGCGGCCGTCGGCGGAAAGAAGCCGCGGCCGGTGGTGACGGACTCGTCGACCATGATCGCGTTCTCGGGGATCGCGTAGGCGATCGCCTGCGCGATCGTCGTGTAATTGAGCGCGCCGGTCGGCTTGACCAGCTCCTGCCGCTGCTGCGGCTTGACATCCTGGGCCGTGGCATGGAGCACGTTGGCGAGCGCCTCAAGCGCCGCTACCGAGTTCTCGCCCCAGGCGGTCATGCGATGCACATCGCAGCCTTCCGCCTTGAGCAGGCTCGGCTTGTTCGGATAGGCGAAGAACGCCACGGGATCGTTGGCCTCGACCAGCACGATGTGCCGGAAGTCTCTAAGGATCGGCAGCGCCTGCTCGATCACATAGGGAATGCGGTTGATCGAGAACCGGCCACGGCCGCGCGCCATGCGCGGGTGGAAAGTCTGGCCCATCACGGTGCAGCCGGTCTTGCCGGCGATCCGCTCCGCCAGCACCAGCCCCTGCTCGGAGAGCGCGCTGCCGGTGATCAGCAGCAGCGTATGCGCCGCATCGCCGTGCAGGATCCTCGCCGCGGTGTCCACCGCCTGCGGCGAATAGCTCGGGCGCTGCTTCTCCGCCGGCACCTCGGCAATTCCGTCGGCCTCGTTCCAAGCGGTGTCGGCGGGCAGGATCAGCGTTGCGATCTGCGGCGGCGCACTCTTGGCTGCCGCGATCGCGGCCGCGCCGTCTGAAGCGACCGACTTCGCATCCGGCGAGGTGCGCACCCAGGCCGACATCGGCCGCGCCAATCCCTCGATGTCAGACGTCAGCGGCGCGTTGTAGCCGATGTGATAGGTCGCATGTTGGCCGACGATGTTGACGATGCCGGAATGGGCCTTCTTGGCGTTGTGCAGATTGGCGAGCCCGTTGGCGAGGCCGGGCCCGAGATGCAGCAGCGTCGAGGCCGGCGTGCCCTTCATGCGGAAATAGCCGTCGGCGGCGCCGGTCACGATGCCCTCGAACAGGCCGAGCACGCAGCGCATGCCCGGGACCCTGTCCAGCGCGGCGACGAAATGCATCTCGGACGTGCCCGGGTTGGTGAAGCAGACATCCACGCCGCCCGCGACCAATGTCCGCACCAGGCTTTCCGCACCATTCATGGTCTCGCTCCCGTCAGAGATGTTCTTGTAGTCGGGTCCAGATCAACCATTGTTCGCCCGTTTCGTCAAAGGTTTAGCCGATCAATGCAGGTATCGCGTCCGATGTGTTGCCTTTTTAAACCGTGTTGTTCGAAAGTCGTGATCTCACGGCATCGTCGGTTGCGAAACACCTCCGATTGTGGCGTGTCTCGACACATACTTGGTGCTTCCTGGGGGTCACGACGATGCGCCCGATTGCCTTGATCTTTGCTGCGCTCACGATACTCGCAGGCGCCAGCCAGGCGCAGGCGGAATTCTTCGACACCCACGACTTCATGGACAGTGGACCGAGCTTCTTCGGCCACGGCGCGAGCCCGATCCCGCGCACCGCCGTCAACTATCCGACCAATTATGCGCCCGGCACCATCGTCGTGAATACCGCCGAGCGGCGGCTCTATCTGGTGCTGCCGGGCGGCCAGGCGCTGCGCTACGGCATCGGCGTCGGCCGTGACGGCTTCCGCTGGAGCGGAACCCACCGCGTCAGCGCGAAGAAGGAATGGCCGTCGTGGACGCCGCCTTCGCAGATGCTGCGCCGCCGTCCCGATCTGCCGCGCCACATGGCCGGCGGCATCGAGAATCCGCTCGGGGCGCGTGCGATATATCTCGGCTCGACACTGTACCGCATCCACGGCTCGAACGAGCCCGAGACGATCGGCCAGGCGATCTCGTCCGGCTGCTTCCGCATGACCAATGATGACGTCGTCGACCTCTACAACCGTGTCTCGGTCGGCACCACCGTCGTGGTGAAGAACTGATCGCGCCGGCCTCGGGCGGCGCTGACACAGCGATCCGGCATGACGGCTGATCTTGCCTTGCGCTGCCGCGCCTCTTGCGGCAGCGTCCTCGGAATGCGGCACCGCCTCTCGACCCTGCTCCTCCTCGCCGCGGCAATTGCTGCCGTCGACACCGCGATCACGTCCGCCGTCGCCGCCGAGATTCCGGCGGTCACGTCGCGCCAGCGTACCGAGAAGAAGGCGTTCAGCGACACCGAGATCGTCGAGGGCTTCCTGAAGACCGCGTTCGGCGCCGAATATCATCTCGCCGGCCGGGTCGATCGCATCAGGAAATACGACAGCCCGGTGCGCGTGTTCGCCGACGGCACCCGCGCCGACCGCAAGACCCAGCTCGCGAAAGTCGTCGCCGACATCCGCGCCAAGGTCCAGCATCTCGACATCGCGATGACCGAGGACACCAGCGCGGCCAATGTGCGCGTCAAGCTCGTGCGTGACCACGACCTCTACCGCACTATCGCGACCTTCTACGGCCGCGAACGCGCCAAGGAGATCCGCAGCTCGCTCGACCCGCAATGCCTGTCCGGCTTCCGCAAGAACGACAACTACGAGATCGAGCATTCCGACGTGATCCTCACCGTCGACAATGGCGACTTCGTCTTCTTCGATTGCGCCTATGAGGAGCTGCTGCAGTCGCTCGGGCCGATCAACGACACCGCAACCGTGCCGTGGACCATGTTCAACGACAATGTCTCCATGGGCTATTTTGACGTCTACGACCAATACCTGCTGAACCTGCTCTACGATCCCCGCATCAAGGCCGGCATGACAGTGCAGGAGGTCAAGGCCGTGCTGCCCGATGTGCTTGCCGACGTGCGCGCCTGGGTGAAGAAGGTGAATCACCTGGAGTGAAGCGTCGTAGGCGCTTCGCTCGCAGCACACACCAGTGTCGTCCTGGCGAAAGCCGGGAGCTGATGTCGTGCCACATCCGCCACCGTCGTCCCGGCCTGGTGCGCAATTGCGCACGGGAGGCCGCGACCCATACCCCGCGGCTTGTGTTGTGAACGGGACTCGTCGTTCGTCGTCCTGGCGAAAGCCAGGACCCATAAGCACCGCATTTGGTGATGAACGCGATCTTGGCCCCAGCATCGCGCGACAACCGACATTTGGGGTAATGGGTCCTGGCTGTCCAGGCCGTGCAAAAATGTCGGCGCGGTGCCTGGAGCTGAGAACGAGGAGGGCACCCTCAAGCTGGACAAGGCCGGAGCGCCTTGAGCAGAGCGGGTACGCTCTTGATGGCAATCAGTCTCTTGAGGTTGTAGGCGATGATGCTGAGCGCCAGTTCGGCTTTGGCTTTGCGCAATCCGCGGACGAGGAAGCGCGGGGTTCCCATCAACCATTTGATGGTCGCGAACGGATGCTCGGCGACTTCGCGGCGGAGCCTCATCCAGCTTGGATCGGCGATCGCCCGCTGATGCATGGCCTCGCGGTCATCGTCATGGAAGCCGCGCACGATGATCCGCTGCGCCGCCTCGGTGCATTGCGATTTCAGCGGACAGGCCGGGCAGGCTTGCGTCCGATATTCCTTCTTCTGTTTGGTGTGGGAGGTCTTGAAGAGTTGGAGGACCTCACCGGCAGGGCAACCCCAGCTGTCGCTCTCTCGGGCGTAGCTGAACTGATCGCGGCTGAAGTATTGCTTGCCCTTCGGATTGACCCGCTCGCCATGCGGTACGATCGCGGTGATCCCGTCCTGCTCACATTGCTTGCCGTGCGCGCCGTTGGCATAGCCGGTATCGGCAACGACGCTCACCTGATCGGCGCCGACGGCCGCCTTGCCCTGCCGGGCCATCGGGTGGAGTTGCTGCAGATCGTTGCCCTCGTTGGTCAGATCGAACGCAACGATCATGTCATGCTGGGCATCGACCGCGATCTGTGCATTGTAGGCAACCTGATGGCCGCGCGGCGTGCGCATGAGCTTGGCCTCAGGCTCACCCAGCACCTTCTGCTTGAGCCCTTCCTGAACCAGCTGTTCGGCCTGCTGCTGCAATTCAGCCCGCTGAGCCCTCAACGCGGCAAGGGCTGCAGCCACGTCGGTCTTGGTCGGCTCAAGCGGCGTCTCCTCGGCGTCGGCCTCATCCATCGCCGTCAGGTAGTCGGCGATCTTGCGCTCGATCGCCGCATCCCGCTCCGCAAGCTTCGCCTTGGTGATCACCTGCTTGCGGCTCGCCGCCGCAGCAATCTTGCTCCCGTCGATCGCCAGGACTTCGCCTCCAAACACCGATTGCTCGCGGCAGAACTTTATAAAGGCCCGGCAGACCCCGGCAATCGCCTCAGGATAGTCCTTGCGGAAGTCCGCAATGGTCTTGAACACCGGCCTCACCCGGTTGATCAGCCAGAACACTTCGACATTGCGCCGAGCCTCACGCTCAAGCCGCCGGCTCGAACGCATCTGGTTCAGATACCCGTAGACATAAAGCTTCAACAGATCGCGCGGATCGTAAGGCGGCCGCCCCGTCGCCTCCGCCTCAACGTTCGAGAAACCCAGCCCGGCAAGGTCCAGGCTGTCCACAAAACCGTCAATGACGCGCACCGCGCTGTCTGCCGCGATCACCTCGTCCAACGTCTCGGGATACAACGTCGCCTGATAGCGCGATTGGCCAACGATGTGTGCCATCCTGCCCCCGAATCCGTCTCTGCCTCCCAAATCCAACATCAGACCGTGGTTTTTGCACGGCCTGGAAAGCCAGGACGACAGTGAGTTTGTTGCGCGGCTTGTGAGTCATACGCTCGCATTCTCGCGGCGCGATGCGTCCGAGGTTTGGTGCCATCTTCGCCGCTCTGGAAGCAGAGGGCGCAGGGAAAGCCGGGTGCCGATCGCACCCATGGGTCCGGTGCAACAAAAAGCACCGGAGGTAGGACCACAGGTGAAACCGGAAAACACTCCGGCTTTCCCTGCGCGATGGTTTACGGCTTATACGTGCTCTCCCCGGCGAGACTGGGCTTTGTTGTCACCGTCATCAGTGCGAGGTCTTGCCCCTTACTGATGAGACACCTGCCACTGGGGCGTCAGGTCTGCACGATTTCGCCGTCCGCCCCATGCGCACTCGTCAGTTGCACGTGAGGCGTCCACCGCATCTCGACCCAACACTCGTGACGATCGCGAAGCGCCCCTCAAGCGGGTGAGACGGGCTATTCATACACTGAGTTGCGATTCTGAAAAACAGAAATATTTTGCGCGAGAGGTCTTGACAGGTCTTTGACCGAGTTGCCTCGTCGGGCAAAACAGTTCCGGCAGATCACACGATTTTGCGCGCCTCCGGCGCCGGAACCGGCGCGTCGTCTTCAGAGTTAGGGTCGCGGCGGGGGCAGCTGCATGTCAACGCGACGGCCTCAGTAATGAAGAATTTTCCCGATGCTGCATTTTCTCCTGAAGTGATCGAGCTGATGTCCCGGGCGCTGGAATCCTCGGTCGCGACGCTACCCGATCCCGTCAGCACCTCGCAGATCACCCTGATCGCGGAATCGATCCTGCGCACCGCGCATGACGGCGAACGCGAAGTCGACGCGCTGCAACGGATTGCATTGCTGGAGCTTGCGCTGACGTCAGGCAGCTAGAGCAGTTGTCGGCGCAGATCTGCATATTCGCGCCGCACCACCGGATCGAACAAATGGATTGCGCGCAGGCACAGCGGCTGCAGGGGTGCGCGTAACGGGAACTCGAAAAATGCCGGATGGCCCAACCCGACCACCCCTTTCTGGTCCGGACGCCCGCGTTGCGACGTATCGCCAATGCCTGCGCGACTGCGCAGGTGGATGGACCAACCCGCGGAAATAGACAGGCGTCGTCCCCGGGGCAGGACGTTCGTGCAAGCCGATTAGAACATCTCGATTCACATGGGCTAATGCGTGCTCGTTTGGGTTGGGCACGATCGGTCCGTGTCTGCACCACCTTCGATCCGGGCAAGACCGATGGTCCCAGTTTAGGGCCTCCTTGAGGAGTTAACCTGAAAGGCTGGGGCCATTCCGTGTGCGCACCCGCCCGGCCGATATCGGCGCCGAACCACGGGTGTGCTGTCTTGCGGGGCCATTTGCGCTCGGCGCGCGCACAGCGACTTACTGCTATCGTGGAGGTTCGCCTAACATGTAGTATGATGCCTTGATCACCTGCATGGGTTGGGAGGGTGAGAAAAGATGTCTAGTTACCTGGACTTGCAGACCCGCAACATGGAGCCGAAGGAAATCACACGCATCCTCTCGGCTTACGAGCGCGCGCTGCATACGCTCTGCGTCAGGGACGGCGACGACCCGCTCACGGAGATCATCGCGAAGACGATCATCAAGGTCGCGGAAACCGGTATCGAAGACCCCGCAGAGATTTCGGCACGGGCGATCAGCGAGCTGGAAATGCGATAGCAATCATTTCCTCGACTTCGATCTCAGTGCGGCAATCAGGCGCTCTCGGACATTCGCTGCAAGTGATCCAGCCCAGCGACAAGGCAGTTGCGCGCGGCATCTCGTGAAACGTGCGTCCGCGATCGTGCCGCCTGCTCTTCTGACGCGCGCCGCCCCATGTTGCCCGTTTTTACCCATTGCAAACATTGTGATCTGCTGCCTTGGCGGAGAGTGATAAAATTACATGATTGGGGCGGAATGATCGGACGATGGTGACGCTTCCGAGGAGGTTTCCATGTACAGGCAGATCTTGGGATTGACGACATCTGCTCTCATACTGGCCTACGGCACTGCCGGTGTCTCGGCACAGGATCAGATGCCGCGCCAATCGGATCACCAACAAATGCAATCGCATCCCACGGGTCAGGACGGCGGGGGCATGATGGGGCATGGAGGCATGATGGGTGAGGCCATGATGGGACATATGATGGGTCGCGGCATGATGGGGCCGCCCTTCATGATGCGCATGATGTTTGCCTTGATGGACGCCGACGGCGACGGGACCATCTCGTTGCAGGAGTTTCAGGCAGCTCACGAACGAATATTCAGGGCAATGGACACCAATAAAGACGGCAAGCTTACGCTGGAGGAGATGCAAGCGTTCATCCACGGGACGAGGTGATCGGCTTCCCGCGGCAGCCTGAGGTGCAATCAGAACAGCTGCCTCGCCTTTCGAAGGCAAACTGCCCCGCGTTTCGGATGCAATCTTGAGATAGATCAATCTGTCGGTCCGCGTGCCGCGACCCGGATGTCCGCAATTGACCCCCAAAGCAGACCTCACGGTCACCTTTGGCTTAAGTCCGCCTTTTGACCGTAGTCGGGTGTCGCCTTGCGGTTCTCTCACTAACATATGTTAGGAACTAACCTCGGTGCGACCCGCTTGTCGCGACATGGAACGCAAACGCGCCCATGAGGTTCATCTGGTTCGCGTTACAACTGATGACGGCGAACGGCAGATTTGGCTTGCGGCAACGTCGCGGGAAGACGCCGTAGACCGAGTGCTCGACGCCATACCGGAAGGGTGGGCGGCAAGTTTGATCGAGCGTCAGTTTAGCGCCGAAGACGCGGCTGCCTTGAACCTGATGTCCGGAGAGGTCCGCAAGGCATCGGGAGACTAATCATGGTCGATGAGCGGCCTGATGTCCGGAACTTCGCGCCTTGCCAACAAGGCCAATCTGCCCCAGTGTCCTGGGCCTCCGATCAAGAACAAGCGAAAGAAAACTCATGAAGCATCGCCCGCTCGGCCGCTCCGGCCTCACCGTTCCTCCCCTGTGCTTCGGCTGCAATGTCTTCGGCTGGACGGTGGACGAGACTTCATCCTTTCGATTGCTCGACACGGTGCTCGAACACGGGCTGACGTTTCTGGATACGGCAGACGTCTATTCGCGCTGGGTGCCGGGCCATAGCGGCGGCGAGTCCGAGACGATCATCGGCAAATGGATGAAGGCGCGCGGCAACCGCGATCGCGTCATCCTCGCCACCAAGGTCGGCATGGACATGGGCAACGGCAATGTCGGGCTGAAGCCGGACTATATCGCGCGCGCCGTCGAGGACTCGCTGCGACGGCTGCAGACCGATACCATCGACCTGTACCAATCCCACAAGGATGATGAGGCGACCCCGCAGGAAGAGACGCTCGCGGCCTACGACAAGCTGATCAAGGCCGGCAAGGTCCGGGCGATCGGAGCATCGAACTTCTCCGCGGAGCGGCTGAAGAGCGCGCTTGAGATTTCCAGGGCGAACGGGCTGCCCCGCTACGAAACCATGCAGCCCGAATACAGCCTGGTGGAGCGGTCGAGCTACGAAGGCGCGCTGCAACGTGTCTGCGAGGACAACGAGGTCGGCGTGATCACGTTCTTCTCTCTCGCCGCGGGATTTCTGACCGGCAAGTATCGCTCGGAGAGCGACTTTGCCAAGAGCCCGCGTGGGGCGCGCAGCATTCCAAAATACATGAATCCGGGCGGCAAGCGCATCTTGGCCTGCCTCGACGAGATCTCCGCTGAAACCCGCGCCGAGCCTGCCGCGATCGCGCTCGCCTGGCTGATGGCCAAGCCGTCCGTCACCGCGCCGATTGCCAGTGCGACCAAGCCCGAGCACGTCGCGACGCTTGTCGCGGCAACCAGGCTCGAGCTGACGAAAAATCAGATCGAACGCCTGGACGCAGCGAGCGCGTAGAACGAACCGGCGCTCGCGCGCCAAGGCTGAATGAGTTGTGATTGAAGCGGCTCGCCGCGGTTTCGGTTCACCTCTCCCCGCCGGGGAGAGGTCGGATTGCGCTCGGCGATGCGAAGCATCGTCCGGTGCAATCCGGGTGAGGGCCTGCGCTCTCGATAGACCGTAACCCCTCACCCGATTTGCTGCGCAAATCGACCTCTCCCAAGGGAGAGGTGAACCTAGCCCCACGGACCACGAGGAGTGGACGAGCCGCCCCACGG
Organism: Bradyrhizobium sp. ISRA464; assembly: GCF_029910095.1. Taxonomy (NCBI): domain Bacteria; kingdom Pseudomonadati; phylum Pseudomonadota; class Alphaproteobacteria; order Hyphomicrobiales; family Nitrobacteraceae; genus Bradyrhizobium; species Bradyrhizobium sp. ISRA464. The sequence continues at coordinate 7,069,397 of NZ_CP094526.1, forward strand.
ACCGCGCGGCGGATAGCCCGTCGGCGCGGAGCGCGGCGCGACCTGCGCGCCGAGCTCGGCGGCGAGCTGCTGCAGCGCCGCAATGCGGTTCGCGGTCGAGGGATGGGTGGCAAACAGATTGTCGACGCCGTGGCCCGACAGCGGGTTGATGATGAACATGTGCGCGGTCGCGGGATTGCGCTCGGCCTCCATGTTCGGCACCTGATCAGCGGCGTTCTCGATCTTGGTGAGTGCGGACGCCAGCCACATCGGCTGTCCGACGATGCGCGCGCCATAATTGTCTGCGGCGTATTCACGAGTGCGGCTGATCGCCATCTGCACCAGCATGGCGCCGAGCGGCGCCAGGATCATCATCGCGATCGAGCCGATGATGCCCGGGCCGTTGTTGCTGCTGCGGTTGCCGAAGAACATGCCGAATTGCGCCAGCATCGAGATCGCGCCGGCGATCGTCGCGGTGATCGTCATCGTCAGCGTGTCGTGATGCTTGATATGCGCGAGCTCGTGCGCGATCACGCCGGCGAGCTCCTCGCGGCTGAGCTGGCGGATCAGGCCGGTCGTGACGGCGACCGCCGCATTCTCCGGGTTGCGGCCGGTCGCGAACGCGTTGGGCTGCGCCTCGTCCATCAGGAACACGCGCGGCATCGGCAAGCTTGCGCGCCGGGCGAGCTCGGCGACGAGATCGGTGAGCTCCGGCGCGGACTGCCGGTCGACCTGATGGGCGCCGTACATCGACAGCACCATGCGGTCGGAATTCCAGTAGGTGAACAGATTGGTCGCAGCCGCGACCAGAAGCGCGATGATAGCGCCGGCACCGCCGCCGATCAGATAGCCGACGCCCATGAACAAAGCGGTGAGGCCGGCAAGCAGGAGCGCGGTGCGGACATGGTTCATCGTGGTCCCCTGAAGGCAGCGGGAATGCTGCCACAACTGACGCCATTCAGGTAGGGATTCGGCGGCTCGCGCCGCAAGCGGAACCGCTGCGTCGCGGCGACGCGGGCAAGCTTAACAATCGGTCATCCGTCCCGTCCTGGGACCGCCGGGCCGCTATCCGTCCACCACGCCGGCAGCCGTCTCACGTACGGCCTTCGGCTCGGTTTCGCGCAACGCGACGCGCAGCATCCGTGCGAGCTCGGCGCGGCTGTAGGGCTTTGCCAGGAACAGGATGCCCTCGTCGAGCCTGCCGTCCTGGTCAAGGGTATTCTCGGTGTAACCCGACGTGAACAACACACGCAAACCGGGCCGCCGCTTCTGCGCCTCGGTCGCGAGGTCGCGCCCGTTCATCGCACCGGGCATGATGACGTCGGTGAACAGCAGATCGACCGGCGCGCCGCTGTCCAGCACGGCCAGCGCCTCGGGGCAATTGTTGGCCGACAGCGGCGTGTAACCGAGGCTTTCGATCTGCGTGAGCACGTAGGAGCGCACCAGCTTGTCGTCGTCGACGACGAGCACGATCTCCTGCGCGCCGCGCAGATCCGGCTGCCGCTTGTCGGCCAAGGCCGGCTGCGACGTTGCGGCGGCGCGCGGCAGATAGAGCACGACGCGCGTGCCGCGGCCGACCGTGCTGTCGAGGGTGATGTGGCCGTTGGACTGCTTGACGAAGCCGTAGACCATGCTCAAGCCGAGCCCGGTGCCCTTGCCGACATCCTTGGTGGTGAAGAACGGCTCAAAGACCTTCGGCAGATCGGCTTCCGCGATGCCGTGGCCGGTGTCGGTCAGCGCGATCGCGACATAGTCGCCGGCGGCGAGCCCGTCATGGCCATGCACGTCGGCCGGCTTGAGCTCGGCGGCGCGGGTCTCGATCAGGAGCGTGCCGCCCTTGGGCATCGCGTCGCGTGAGTTCAGCGCCAGATTGATGATCGCGGTGACGAGCTGGTTGGAATCGACCAGCGCGCGCGGCAGGTCGGGCGCGGCGCGCAGATCGATGTCGACACGATCGCCGATGGTCGGCCGCAACAGCTCGATCGTGTCGGCGATCAGCGCATTGACGTCGACGTCGGTCGGCTGCAACGGCTGCCGCCGCGCGAACGCTAGCAGATGCCGCGTCAGCGACGCACCGCGCTCGGCGGCGTCGCGGATCAGGCCGGTGATCTCGGCGAGCTGCCGGTTGTGCGTCACCGCCTCGGCGAGGATGTCGATCGTGCCGGTGATCACGGTGAGGATGTTGTTGAAGTCGTGCGCGATGCCGCCGGTGAGCTGGCCGACCGCCTCCATCTTCTGCGCCTGGCGGATCTTGTTCTCGTTGGCCTCGGCCTCGCGGAAGCGCTGCAGCAGCACCTCCGAGCGCTGGCGCTGCCGTCCCTCCTCCGCGAGCGCGATATGCGCCTCGCGCAACTGCGCTGCGGTCGGGATCGCCAGCACCCTCGGGATCAGCGGCCACAGCAGCACCGCGGTGAAGATCGAGGCGATGGCGGTGAGCGCCTTGATCAGGCCCTCGAGACCGTAGACCGGGACCCACAGCGTGTAGATCGCGAACACGTGCGTCAGTCCGCAGGCGAGGATGAAGGTGGCGAACGGCCAGGCCATCCAGCCGAACTGGAAATCGCGGCGCTTGTAAACGACGATCGCGAGCGCAAACGGAATCGAGAAATACGACGCCGCAATGATCGCGTCGGAAATGACATGAAGCCAGATCAGCTCCGGCTCCCACAGCAGGCAGATGCCATGAGGCGAAAGCGTCGACGAGTCCAAGAGACGCTCGAGAAAACTCCACATGGGTCCCTCCGGGCGTGACGGATCCGCCGACCCCTGCCCGCGAATCACCTGCCGATCATAGCGGCGGCGGATGGCCGCGCCGACGCCCAAATAGTCTACCCCGTTGTTGCGCCGCGTCGAGCTGGTGTATGCAGGACGAGCCTTTTCGCCTCCCCCAGCCCGGTGACATCGATGCCAGCATGCTCCCCCCGCGTCCCGATGACGATCGCTGCGATGACGGCTGCGCTGGCCCTTTCATCCGTCGCGTCGGCGCAACAGCCGTTTCCGCCACCCGTAAAACCCCTGCCTGCGAAGCCGCGGCCGGCCGTGGCCTCGCCGCGGGCCGCGTCATGCCACAACGGGCAGAGCTTCGACCGCTTTCTCGCCGAGCTGAAGCAAAGGGCCGTCGCGGCCGGCGTTTCGCAGCAGACCATCGCGGAGGCCTCGCCCTACCTCGTCTACGACCAGGGCATCGTCAATCGCGACCGCGGCCAGCGCGTGTTCGGCCAGCTATTCACCCAGTTCGCCGGCCGCATGGCCGCGACCTATCGCATGCAGCAGGGCCAGCAGTACATCAGGACCTACGCTGCAGCCTTTGCGCGCGCCGAGAAGGAGTATGGTGTGCCGCCCGCGGTGATCGCCGCGTTCTGGGGACTGGAGAGCGATTTCGGCGCCCAAATGGGCAATCTGCCGACGCTGAAATCGCTGGTGTCGCTCGCCTATGATTGCCGCCGCTCCGAGATGTTCCAGGGCGAAACCATCGCGGCGCTGAAGATCATCGATCGCGGCGACCTCACCCCCGACGAGATGATCGGCTCCTGGGCCGGCGAGCTCGGCCAGACGCAATTCCTGCCGACGCATTACGTCAACTACGCCGTCGATTACGACGGCGACGGCCATCGCAATCTGCTCAGTAGCGGACCCGACGTGATCGGCTCGACTGCGAACTACATCGCCAACGGATTGAAGTGGCGGCGCGGCGAACCGTGGCTGCAGGAGGTGCGCGTGCCGCAGGCGGCGAACTTCGCAAGTTTCCCTTGGGACCAGGCCGACCTGACCATCAAGCTGCCGCGCGCGAAATGGGCTTCGCTCGGCGTCACCATGAGCGATGGCAAGCCGCTGCCGAACGACGACATGCCGGCGTCGCTGCTGCTGCCGATGGGCCGGATGGGGCCGGCGTTTCTCGCCTACGCGAATTTCGCCGCCTACACCGAGTGGAATAACTCGCTGATCTATTCGACCACCGCCGGCTATCTCGCCAGCCGCATCGCAGGCAGCCCGCCGATGCAGCGCCCCCACGGGCCGGTCGCGCAACTGCCGTTCCACGAGATCAAGGAGCTGCAAGGGCTTCTGGTGCGCGCCGGCTTCGATGTCGGCAAGGTCGACGGCGTGCTGGGACAGGCGAGCCGCAGCGCGGTGAAGGCGATGCAGCTCAAATACGGCCTGCCAGCGGATTCCTGGCCGACCGCCGACCTCTTGGCGCGGATGCGCGGGACGCGCACGCCGTCGCCCACGGAAGCCGCGTTCCCGGGGATGCGGTAAGACCTCGTCGGGCCCTCACGAGGTAGCGCACGCTGCACCTGCCCCGTCGTCCTGAGGAGCGCGCCCTCGCGCGCGTCTCGAAGGATCGACGGCCACCGGCCGGGCCGTTCATCCTTCGAGACGCCGCTGCGCGGGGATGACGGGATTGGGAAGGCGACCTGGAATATTTGACCAACTATTACAGCCCTTCGCAGTTGTATTCTTCCACCTGCCGCCCCATGTGCAGCATCGCCGTTCGGCACATCCGATTTCCGCAGCGAGAGAGCATCACATGTCCTTTTATGACGCCGTCGTCCCCGCTTACCTGCAAATGCTCAACAGCCTCACCGGCGTGCTCACCAAGGCGGAGGCGCATTGCGAGGCCAGGAAGATCCAGCCCGAGGTGCTCTTGGGATCGCGGCTCTATCCCGACATGCTGCCGCTCGCGAAGCAGGTGCAGCTGGTCTGCGATTTCGCCTCCAAGGGCTGCGCGCGGCTGACGCACAGCGAGGTGCCCTCGACGCCCGACACCGAAAAGACCTTCGGCGAATTGAAGCAGCGGCTGGCCAAGACCGTCGACTATGTGAAGTCGTTCAAGCCGGCGCAGTTCGAAGGCTGTGATGCGAAGGAGGTCACCTTCCCGGCCGGCCCCGACCGCAGCATCACGCTGACGGGTCAGCAATTCGCCAGCGCGTTCTCCTTCCCGAACTTCTATTTCCACGCCGCGACCGCCTACGGCATCCTGCGCCACAACGGTGTCGAGATCGGCAAGCGCGATTTCCTCGGCGTGAGCTGACTTGCGCCCCCTCATGGTGAGGAGCGCGTCTTCGCGCGTCTCGAACCATGAGGCCCCGCTCGGGCCGCATCCTTCGAGACGCCGCTTTGCGGCTACTCCAGCGACAATGGCGAAGCCATTGCGCAGGGATGAGGATCGCAGGTTGAGGCGCCGCATATTCCCCGACGCGGGATTTTCGCCTCACGCACTCAGCCGTGCTAGTGCTTCCCGACAACAACAAGACGTCAGGGAGCACGCCATGTCCGCCACCACCCACGCGCCGAAATCCATCGATCCCTCCGCTTCGCTGCACGCGGAGTCACTCGGGCAGGCGAAGAGCCACGGCCGCCTCGCCGGCCGCCGCATCATCGTGGTCGGCGCGGGACAGCGCAACACCGTCGATGAGGAACCGCCGATCGGCAACGGCCGCGCGATGAGCGTGCTGTTCGCGCGCGAGGGCGCGTCTGTCGCGTGCCTCGACATCAACAAGGAAGCCGCCGACGACACCGTCGCGCAGATCACACGCGAAGGCGGCAAGGCGTTCACCGACGTGGTCGACGTCTCCGACGTTGCGCAGATCGCGCCTGCGGTCGAGCGCTGCACCGAGAGGCTCGGCGGGCTCGACGGGCTGGCGCTGAATGTCGGCATCTCCTGCGGCTTGTCGCTGCCCAACATGACGGCAGAGGCGTGGGACCGCGACTATGCCGTCAACGTTCGCAGCCACATGCTGTTCGCGCAGAAGGCGCTGGAGGTGATGGCGCCCGGCGGCGCGATCATCCTGATCTCCTCGATGGCGAGCCAGCGCGCGGGCGGCCGCAATCCGGCCTATGAATCCTCCAAGGCCGCGCAGATCGCGCTGGGCCGGGCGATCGCGCGCGCGGGCGAGGACAGGGGCATTCGCTGCAATGTGATCGCGCCCGGCTTCATGGACACGCCGATGGGCCGCGACGCCAGCCGAAGGCGGGCGGATCGGGCATTGACAGTGCCTTTCGGCCGCCAGGGCACTGGATGGGAGGTCGCCTATACCGCGTTGTTCCTGATTTCGAACGAATCTTCCTACGTGAACGCGCACACGCTGTTCCTTGACGCAGGTCATATGGGCGGGATCGTGCGTGGCTAACCTGCAGCATACGAATGGCGCGGCCATTGCGCTTGTCGCCGCAATGCACAACTGTCCGCTATCCGTCATTTCCTGGAATACTTCCCGATGAGCCAATCGACCAAACTCTTCGAGCCCTTCAAGCTTGGCCCGCTGACGCTGCCGAACCGCCTGGTGATGGCGCCGCTGACGCGCAACCGCGCGGTGCCGCCCGGCATGGTGCCGAGCCCGCTCGCCGTGGACTATTACGCCCAGCGCGCCTCCGCCGGCCTCCTGATATCGGAGGCGAGCCAGGTCTCGCAGCAGGGCCAGGGCTACCAGGACACGCCCGGCATCTATTCGAAGGAGCAGGTCGAAGCCTGGAAGAAGGTCACCGACCGCGTGCATGAGCGCAGCGGCCGCATCTTTATCCAGATCTGGCATGTCGGCCGTATCTCTCATGTCGCGCTGCAGCCGAACGGCGGCGCGCCAGTGGCCCCCAGCGCGATCAAGGCCAAGACCAAGACCTTCGTCAACGGCACCTTCGCCGATGTCTCCGAACCGCGCGCGCTGGAGTTGTCTGAAATTCCCGGGATCGTCGACGACTTCAAGCGCGGCACCGCGAACGCGTTGGCCGCCGGCTTCGACGGCGTCGAGATCCACGGCGCCAACGGCTATCTGCTCGACCAGTTCGCCAAGGACGGTACCAACAAGCGCACCGATGCTTACGGCGGATCGATCGAGAACCGCGCGAAGCTGATGCTCGAGGTCTCGAAGGCTGTCGCGGCGGAAGCCGGCGCCGACCGCACCGGCATCCGCATCTCGCCGGTGACGCCGTCCAACGACGTCTCGGACTCCAACCCGCAGCCGCTGTTCGACTACATCGTCGACCACCTCAATGCGCTGAAGCTGGCTTACATCCACGTCATCGAGGGCGCGACCGGTGGGCCTCGCGACATCGCGCCGTTCGACTACGGCTCGCTGCGCAAGCGCTTCAAGCAGGCCTACATCGCCAACAACGGCTACGACCTCGCGCTGGCGACCAAGGTGCTGGATGCCGGCGCCGCCGACCTGATCGCCTTCGGCAAGCCGTTCATCTCCAACCCCGATTTAGTCGAGCGATTGAAGAAGGGCGCGCCCCTCAACGATTGGGACAAGGCCACCTTCTACGGCGGCGGCGCCAAGGGCTACACGGACTACCCAACGCTAAAAGCGACCGAAGCGGCGGAATAATCCCGGGCGTCCGAAACATCATGCGATCCGGGGCGCACCCGCGTCCTGGATTTTTTTATGCGTCGATGGCCGGTTGAGAGACTTAGCCAGCCACGCCGCCGCGCGGTGAGCGCTGGCCATGACCTCCGGCGCCGCGTAGCATGAACCGTATGGATGAGGCCTCAATACGATCGCGCAAGGGATGAGCAGGGATAACGCCGAGGATATCGTTCGCCGCGCGACCGCTGCCTTCAACGCCGGCCGGCATGACGAAGCGATCGGGCTCTGCGAACGCGGTCTCGCGCGCGAGCCCGGCGAGCCGATGCTCAGCCATCTGCTGGCCGCGGTGCGGTTCGCCAAAGGCGAGATCGCGCCGGCACGCACGCACATCGAGACGAGCCTGGCGCGGCGCCCCAACAACGTCGCGGCCCGGCTGCTCGCCGCCCGCATCGCGCGCGCCGGCGGCGAATTCGATGCGGCGCTGACGCATCTCGACCGCGCGATCGCACTCAAGCCGCAGCGCGATGTCTTTGTCGAGAAGGCGCGCACGCTCGAGCTGGCCGGCCGGAAAACGCAAGCGCGCGAGGCCTGGGAGGCGATCCTCACGGTCATCCCGCAGCATCAGGAAGCAACCGCAAGGCTCGGCCGGTTGGCGTGGGAGGATGGCGACCTCGCGCACGCCGTGAACCTGCTCGAGCTCGCCACCGCGAGCGACGCGCCGGCCTCGGTGTGGTTCGATCTCGGCGTGGCGCGGCAGGACCTGCGCGATCATGATGGAGCCGCGCGCGCCTACAGCAAGGCGCTCGAGCTCAAGCCCGATTACGCCGAGGCTGCGCTCAATCTGGGAATCGCGCTGCAGGACGGCGGCGCCCCCGATGCAGCGATCGGCGCGTTCGCGCGCGCCTACGGCCTGCGTCCGCAACTGTTCGGATCGATCGCGATGGCGCTGACCTCGGCCTCGCATGGCCGCCTGTGGCTCGACGAGGACGCGCTGCGCAAGGCGCTGGAGCATGATGAAATTGGATTAAGCTGAAATGGTGTCAGGAGTCACCTCTCCCTTTGGGAGAGGTCGATTTGCGCAGCAAATCGGGTGAGGGGTTACGGTCTATCGAGAGCGCAAAGCCCCTCACCCGGATTGCACGGACGATGCTCCGCATCGCCGAGCGCAATCCGACCTCTCCCCGACGGGGAGAGGTGAACCGCGGCGTGTCGATTCGACCAAGACTGATCGCGCGTTAGGTGGTTAGGCGCCCGCGCCTGGCGCGGAAATGCTTGCGATAGACATTGGGCGCGGCCAGCACGTCGGAGACGACCTTGGAGTAGGCCTGCTGGTGCGCCGCGTCGAACGGCTCGAACACCAGCTCGGGCGCCTCGCGCGGCACCGCAAAGCATTGCGCGACCGGCGTGCCCTTCGGCAGCACGCCGGCAAAATCCGGCTGCGTCCAGACCGCCGGGAAATTGATGCCGCCATCGTGAAACCGGTCGGCATCGACCAGCCCGGAGATCAGGCGGAACGGCAAATCGTCGCGATTGACCGGATGGGTCGCAAACAGCGACCAGCCCGGCTGGACCTCGATGGTCCAGAAGCTGTTGAACTTGAGCGCGGGCTGGCCTTTTGCGAACGGCGCACCGGCGAACTGCGCCACAGGATGGAAGCTGAGCGGCGCGCGCGGATGGCCCTCGGTCGCGGGCTCCGGAATGTCCCAGTCCCAGGCGAATGCCCCGCGCTCGACCCTGACGTCGCAGGGCAGCGGAATCATCATCCCATAGGCCATTGCATCGACGAAGGGCGGGCATTGCTTGACCGTGCGGATCTCGCGGCCGTGGATCTCGGAATGTGCCTTCGCCGGCATCGCACGCAGCCAGTCGGGCAACGCGCTGCGCGCCGGAAACGGCCGCACCAAATGATCGGCGAGCCTCGGATCGCAACGGAACGTCATGCGCATGGCGAACTCCTGAATCCTGATGCGATTAGGTAAATAGTGGCTGCGAGGAAGGTGTGCTCCCTCTCCCGCTTGCGGGGGAGGGGCGGGGTGGGGGTATCTCCACAGTCGACGTCCTTCGTGGGGAAAGAACCCCCACCCGGATCGCATCTCACGATGCGATCCGACCTCCCCCGCAAGCGGGAGAGGTGCAGCGAGTCTGCGTCGCCGGACCGATTCACCCCAACGTCATCCCGTTCTCAGCTGGCAGCCAACCGTGAAGTCCGCTCCCCTACCGTCGATACGGCAATCTCGCGCGCAAAGCAAAAGGCCGGGATCGCTCCCGGCCTCGTTGTCGCGTGGTGGCCGGGACGCGCCCGGCCCCGGTGTTGCGGCTTAGTTCGCCGAGGCGCGCTTCGGCGGCGAAGCCGGCCACGACTTGATCAGCGTGTCGTAGTCGACGGTCTCGCCCTTCGGCTTCTCGTTGGCGAGCTTGCGCTGCGGCGCGATGTTGCCATCCTTCTCCGACTTGGCGAACCAGTACTCCCTGGACTCCTTCTTGTTGAGCTTCGGACCGCAGGCGCCCTGCACGCCCGACTTCTCCAGACGCTCCATCACCGAGTCCTGAGCGGCTGCGAGCGCGTCCATCGCCTGCTGCGGCGTCTTCGCACCGGACGACGCATCGCCGATGTTCTGCCACCAGAGCTGTGCGAGCTTCGGATAGTCAGGCACGTTGTTGCCGGTCGGGGTCCACTGCACGCGCGCGGGCGAGCGGTAGAACTCGATCAGGCCGCCGAGCTTCGGCGCACGTTCGGTGAACGACTTGTCCCAGATGTCGGATTCACGAATGAAGGTGAGACCCACATGGCTCTTCTTCAAGCTGACCGTCTTGGAGACGATGAACTGCAGATAGAGCCAGGCCGCCTTGCGGCGATCGACCGGGGTCGACTTCAGAAGCGTGGCCGAGCCGACGTCCTGGTAGCCGAGCTTCATGCCGTCCTTCCAGTACGCGCCGTGCGGCGACGGGGCCATACGCCACTTCGGCGTACCGTCCGCGTTCATCACCGCCAGGCCCGGCTTCACCATGTCGGCGGTGAAGGCGGTGTACCAGAAGATCTGCTGCGCGATGTTGCCCTGCGAGGGCACCGGGCCCGACTCGGAGAAGGTCATGCCCTGCGCCTGCGGCGGAGCATACTTCTTCATCCAGTCGAGATACTTGACGATCGAATAGACCGCCGCCGGGCCGTTGACGTCGCCGCCGCGCTCGACCGACGAGCCGACCGGACGGCAGCCTTCCATGCGGATGCCCCATTCGTCGACCGGCAGGCCGTTCGGGAGCCCCTTGTCGCCGTTGCCGGCCATCGACAGCCAGGCGTCGGTGAAGCGCCAGCCGAGCGACGGGTCCTTCTTGCCATAGTCCATATGGCCGTAGACCTTGACGCCGTTGATCTCCTTGACGTCGTTGGTGAAGAAGTCGGCGATATCCTCATAGGCCGACCAGTTCACGGGCACGCCGAGCTCGTAGCCGTACTTGGCCTTAAATTTGGCCTTGTATTCCGGATTGCTGAACCAGTCATAGCGGAACCAGTAAAGGTTCGCGAACTGCTGGTCTGGCAGCTGGTAGAGGTGGCCGTTCGGCGCCGTCGTGAACGACTTGCCGATGAAGTCGTTGACGTCGAGCATCGGATCGGTGACGTCCTTGCCGTCCTTCGCCATCCAGTCCGTCAGGTCGACCGCCTGGCCGTAGCGGAAGTGGGTACCGATGAAGTCGGAGTCGTTGATCCAGCCGTCATAGACGTTCTTGCCGGACTGCATCTGGGTCTGGATCTTCTCGACGACGTCGCCTTCCTGGATGATGTCGTGCTTGACCTTGATGCCGGTGATCTCCTCGAACGCCTTAGCAAGCTTCTCGGATTCATATTGGTGCACGGTTAGGGTTTCGGAGACAACGTGGATCTCCATGCCCTTGAAGGGTGCAGCGGCCTTGATGAACCACTCCATCTCCTTCATCTGGTCTTCCTTCGAGAGGGTCGACGGCTGGAATTCGCTGTCGATCCACTTCTTCGCGGCGGCCTCGTCCGCGCGCGCCGGCGCGGCGATAGCCACCGATGCCGCGACCAGCGCGAGCGCGCTCGTCATGGCCAGAAGACTACCCTTGGTCCTTCTCACGTGTCGCATGTTGATTCCTCCGGTTGCAGCGACAAACTAAGTACCCCAGGCCCGGGTAGACCCCGGATCTGCTCTTTTTCGCCTGCATCAGACGGTGCGAAAGATCACCACCGCCGAAAGAAGCGAAATCAGTGTAGCGAGCCACAGGCTCGTAATATCCACGCCCTCCCCGATCGGGAGCGTCGCAATCGGGTCGATGCCGACGAGGCCGATCCACACGAGGTGGATCACCGCGGCGAGCACCATTGAAATGAACAAACGATCGCCGCGCGTGGTTGGAATGCGCAGCACCCCGACGCGCTCGGCTTCGGGATAGGCAATAGCAAGCCAGGTCATCACCCCCAGCGTGCAGGCAAGCAGCACGAAGAAGATCGCGGTGGGCCACGTCCATGCCATCCATGCGATGCTGTCCATGCCTCACCTCCCTTCACACGACGCGTTGTGCTCCCTCTCCCATGGGGAGAGGGCTGGGGTGAGGGGGTACGGTCTCTCGGACGAACAAGACCCCTCACCCGGATTTGCCGCTCCGCGCCAAATCCGACCTCTCCCCTTGGGAGAGGTAAGATCGACATCGATGCTGCATCCTAATGTTCTCACGATGATCCTCATACCCGGCCGAGCGCGAAGCCGCGCGCGATGTAGTTGCGGACGAACCAGATCACGAGTGCGCCCGGGATGATGGTGAGGACGCCGGCCGCCGCGAGCAGGCCCCAGTCCATGCCGGCGGCCGACACCGTGCGCGTCATCACGGCAGAAATCGGCTTTGCATCGACCGAGGTCAGCGTGCGCGCGAGCAGAAGTTCGACCCAGGAGAACATAAAGCAGAAGAAGGCCGCGACGCCGATGCCGCTCGCGATCAGCGGCACCAGGATCTTGATGAAGAAGCGCGGGAACGAATAGCCGTCGAGGAACGCGGTCTCGTCGATCTCGCGCGGCACGCCGGAGACGAAGCCCTCGAGGATCCACACCGCCAGCGGAACGTTGAAGATGCAGTGCGCGAGCGCAACCGCCCACGGCGTATCGAACAGGCCGATCGCCGAATAGAGGTTGAAGAACGGCAGCGCGTAGACCGCCGCCGGCGCCATGCGGTTGGACAGCAGCCAGAAGAACAGGTGCTTGTCGCCGAGGAAGCGGTAGCGCGAGAACGCATAGGCCGCCGGCAGCGCCACCGCGATCGAGATGATTGTATTGATGATGACGTATTTCAGCGAGTTGATGTAGCCGGAATACCAGCTCTCCTCGGTGAAGATGCGCTTGTAGTGCTGCAAGGTCGGCGCATGCGGCCACAGCGTCATCGTCGAGACGATCTCTGTGTTGGTCTTGAAGCTCATGTTGACGAGCCAGTAGATCGGCAACAGCAGGAAGACCAGGAACAGCGCCATGATGAGGCGACGGCCGGGGATCGAGTGCATCACGCCACTCCTTCCTTGGCCGGGCGCTCGGCGCCGGCATTGGTCATCACGGTGTAGAACACCCAGCACACGATCAGGATGATCAGGTTGTAGACCAGCGACAGCGCCGCGGCCTTGCCGAGGTCGAACTGGCCGAGCGCGATCTTCACGAGCTCGATCGAGATGAAGGTCGTGGAGTTGCCCGGACCGCCGCCGGTGACGACGAACGGCTCGGTGTAGATCATGAAGCTGTCCATGAAGCGCAGCAGCACGGCGATCAGAAGCACGCGGTGCATCTTCGGCAGCTGGATCGCCTTGAACACCGCCCAGCGCGAGGCGCCGTCGATCTGCGCCGCCTGGTAATAGGCGTCGGGGATCGACTTCAGGCCGGCATAGCACAAGAGCGCAACGAGGCTGGTCCAGTGCCAGACGTCCATCACGATCACCGTGACCCAGGCGTCGACCTCATTGGAGACGTAGTTGTAGTTGATCCCCAGGCTGTTCAGCACATAGCCGAGCAGGCCGATGTCGGGACGGCCGAAGATCTGCCAGATCGTGCCGACCACGTTCCACGGAATCAGAAGCGGCAGCGCCAGGATGACGAGGCAGGCTGCGACGCTCCAGCCCTCGCGCGGCATCGACAGCGCGACCAAGATGCCGAGCGGTACCTCGATCGCAAGAATAACGGCCGAGAAGAACAGATTGCGCCCGAGCGAGGCCAGGAAGCGGCCGCCGAGGTCGGTCGACGGATCGAGCAGCTCCTTGAACCAGCCGACGCCGTTCCAGAAGAACTGGTTGTTGCCGAACGTGTCCTGCATCGAATAGTTCACGACGGTCATCAGCGGGATGATCGCGGAGAACGCGACCACCAGGAACACTGGCAGCACCAGGAACCAGGCTTTCTGGTTGACGGTCTTGTCCATCAGGCGACCCCCTCGACCAAATGGCTGTCGGCATAGACGTGGATATGCGCCGGATCGAAGATCAAACCGGCGGTGCTGCCGGAAACCGAGAACCCCGGCGGCACGCGCGCGGCGAACTTGGTGTCGCCGACGCGGACGCGCGCGAACCGGATACGGCCGAGGTCGTCGATCCGCTCGATCGTCGCCGACAGCAGGCCCGACGCTGGTGCGCCGATATCGACGAATTCAGGCCGCACGCCGACCTCGATCTTCTTGCCGGCCGGCAGGACGCCGTAATTGCGGTGCAGGCCGATGATGTGGCCGTCGATCCGCGCCTCGTGCCCGCTCACTTCCGCCGGCACGATGTTCATGCCGGGCGAACCGATGAAGTAACCGACGAAGGTGTGCGCCGGCTTGTCGAACAGCTCGGCCGGCGTGCCGCTCTGCACCACGCGGCCGTCATGCATCACGACGACGGTGTCGGCGAAGGTCAGCGCCTCGGTCTGATCGTGGGTGACGTAGATCATCGTGAGATCGAGCTCGCGATGCAGCGCCTTCAGCTTGGAGCGCAGCTGCCATTTCAGCTCGGGATCGATCACCGTCAACGGCTCGTCGAACAGCACGGCGGCGACGTCGGAGCGCACCAGGCCGCGGCCGAGCGAGATCTTCTGCTTGGCGTCGGCGGTCAGCCGCGTCGCCTTGCGCTTGAGGTAAGGGCTGAGGTCGAGCAGGTCGGCGATCTGCTTGACGCGCGCATCGACGTCGGCCTTCGCCACTCCGCGGTTCTTCAGCGGGAAGGCCAGGTTCTGGCCGACCGTCATGGTGTCGTAGATCACCGGGAACTGGAACACCTGTGCGATGTTGCGCTTCTGCGTCGACAGCGGCGTGATGTCCTTGCCGTCGAACAGGATCTGTCCGCGCGACGGCGTCACGATGCCGGAGATCAGGTTGAGCAGCGTGGTCTTGCCGCAGCCGGAGGGCCCGAGCAGCGCATAGGCACCGCCCTGCCGCCAGGTCATGGTCACCGGCTTCAGCGCAAAGGATTCCTGCGGCGCGTCGTTGCCACCGTAGGAGTGCGCGAGGTCGACGAGGTCAATGCGGGCCATCGGGCATCTCCCTCACTTGGTCTTGTTTGTTGACGCGTTTTCTTCACGCGAACCGCCAGGCAGTTCGCTTGAAAACGCTGTCGCAGGTGACGCGACGAGGCGGTCGGCCGCGTCGAACACGAAGATGTTGTCGGGGTCGAGCGCGGCGTCGATCACCTGCCCGGGTTCATATTCGTGCACGCCATGCAGCACCGCGACCCAGTTCGAACTGTGGACGTGGAGATGCACGAAGCTCTCCGAGCCGGTGATCTCGGTCACCGTCACGGCGGCGGAGAATTTGTGGCGACCGGCGGCGGCGCTGCCGACCTCGAGCTGGTGCGCCCGGAAGCCGATCCGATAGCGACCGTCAGGCACATTGGCGTAGAGGCCGGCCGCCGGCGCCTGCTCGCCGCCGGCATAGATCACCTGCCCGCCCTTCTTCTCGATTGCGATGATGTTGAGCGGCGGATCGGAGAACACCTGGGCGACACGCAGCGTGTCGGGATGGCGGTAGACCTTCGGCGTCGCGCCGGCCTGCAGCGCCTGGCCTTCCCACATGCACACGGTGTCGCCGCCGAGCAGCAGTGCCTCCGATGGTTCGGTCGTCGCATAGACGAAGATCGCGCCCGAGGCCTCGAAGATGCGCGGCAGCTCGGCGCGCAGCTCTTCGCGCAGCTTGTAGTCGAGATTGGCGAGCGGCTCGTCGAGCAGCACGAGGTCGGCGCCCTTGACCAGCGCCCGCGCGATCGCGGTGCGCTGCTGCTGGCCGCCGGAAAGCTGCAGCGGCGTGCGCTTCAGATAGGGCTCGAGCCGCAGCAGCTGTGCGGCCTCGGCGACCCGCTTCTCGATCTCGGCGCGCGGCTTGCCCTGCACCCGCAGCGGCGAAGCGATGTTCTCGTACACCGTGAGCGAGGGGTAATTGATGAACTGCTGGTAGACCATCGCGACCGAACGCTGGCGCACGTCGGCGCCGGTAACGTCCTTGCCGTCGACCAGCACGCGGCCCGTGGTCGGCTTGTCGAGGCCGGCGAGCAGCCGCATGATCGAGGTCTTGCCCGACAGGGTCGGCCCGAGCAGCACGCTGAGCGTGCTGCGCTCCAGCGTCAGCGAGACATCGCGGATGGTCGGAATGCCGTCCACGGTCCGCGTGACGTTCTGCAGTGTGACGCTCATGAACGTCCTCCCGCTTCACGGAGAGGACGTTCACCTGAGAAGCGGTTGGCGGCCATCCACTCGTCGAGCGCGACGATTTCACCCGCCGTCATCCGCAAGCCCAGCTTGGATCGCCGCCAGACGACGTCTTCCGCAGTCTGAGCCCATTCGTTCGCCATCAGGTACCTGACTTCGCTTTCCGTCAAGGTGGCGCCGAACGAACGGCCGAGATCATCAGCAGATTTCGCGTTGCCCAGCAGCTTGGCCGCGCGCGTGCCGTAGGCATGCGCAAGCCGGCTGGCGTGCGGCTGGGCGAGGAAGGGATGGTTGCGGATCAGTTCGGCCGTCAGCGCCGCGACCGCGGAGACATCCATGTCACCGCCGGGCAGCGGCGCCTTGCCGGTCCAGCCCTCGCGCGCCTTGCTGCCGCGCAGATAGGGCGCCAGCCGCTCCAGCGCCTCCTCGGACAGGCGGCGATAGGTTGTGATCTTGCCACCATAGATCGACAGCAACGGCGCGCCGCCGGGCGTGTCGAGCTCGAACACATAGTCGCGGGTTGCGGCCTTGGCCTCGCTCGCGCCGTCGTCATAGAGCGGACGCACGCCGGAATAATCCCAGACGACGTCCTCGGGCTTGACCGGCTTGGCGAGATATTCGCTGGCGGAGGCGCAGAGATACTCGATCTCTTCCCGTGTCGCCTTCACCTTGGCCGGATCGCCGTCATAGTCGCGATCAGTGGTGCCGATCAGCGTGAAGTCGCCCTGATAGGGGATGACGAAGATGATGCGGCCGTCGGCGTTCTGGAAGATGTAGGCGCGGTCGTGGTCGTATAGCTTCCTCACCACGATGTGCGAGCCCTGCACCAGCCGCACCTTGGCGCGCGCATTGCCGCCGGCGCCCGATGCCAGCACCTGCTCGACCCAGGGACCGCCGGCGTTGACCACGACGCGGGCCTTGATCGTCTCGCGCCCGCCGCTCGCGCGGTCCTCGACCGTGACGTGCCAGATGCCGTCGACCTGCCTGATCTCGACCGCGCGGGTCCGGGTGCGGATGTCGGCGCCGCGATCGGCGGCATCGCGCGCGGTCAGCGCAACCAGCCGCGCGTCGTCGACGAAGCAGTCGGAATATTCAAAGCCCTTGGTGTAGCGACCGGCGATCAACGGCTTGCCGACTACGTTGGTCGTGAGATCGAGCGAGCGCGTTGCCGGCAGCAGGTGCCGGCCGCCGATGTGGTCGTAGAGGAAGAGGCCGAGCCGCAGCAGCCAGGCCGGGCGCAGGCCGGCATGGTGGGGCAACACGAAACGCAAGGGGCGGATGATATGGGGCGCGATCTGCCAGAGGATCTCGCGCTCGATCAGCGCCTCGCGCACCAAACGAAACTCGTAATACTCGAGATAGCGCAGTCCGCCGTGGATCAGCTTGGTCGACCAGGACGACGTCCCGCTCGCCAAGTCATTCATTTCACAAAGGAAAACAGAGTTGCCCCGGCCCGCCGCATCGCGCGCGATGCCGCAGCCATTAACGCCGCCTCCGATGATGGCGAGGTCGTAAATTCGATCCAACGAACGCTTCCCCCAGAAACCGTCTTCGCTTTGACGGTTTTACTTTCGGATTGGATTAAATCACAAGCAAAAACGAAAGCAAACTGAAAATGGGGAACTTTGGCTGGGGATTTTTCGCGGGACGGGATCGAGACGTTTTCAGGTGGTTGGGCTGAGAACCCGCGGCGCGCCTGCTTGGCCGACATCCTGGGAGGCTGCGAACGGATACCCCGCGAGGTGACATGGTGGACGGTGTGCGCAACTCCATCCCCGTCATTGCAGGTGCTGCGCGAAGCAATCCATCGCGCAGTGCATGCGGAAACATGGATTGCCTCCACCTTCGCCGAGGCTTCGGCGGACAAGTCGTCGCTTCAGCGCAAAATTGCTTTGCAATTTTGTCGCGAGCGCCTCGCAATGACGTGGATAGGGAAATACGAGGGGCTACGCGCTGCGCAGCGTGACCGGCGCGGTCTCGGAGCCGTTGTCGTCGAGATCGACGGCCGGCTTGTCCATCGCCACGACAACCTCGATGCCGCGCGAATGGCAGATGTTGGCGAGGCCGGCGGGCAGCGGCGAATCGGTGACGAAGGTCTGGATCTGGCTGATATGGGCAATGCGCACCGGCGCGCTGCGGCGGAGCTTGGTCGCGTCCGACACCAGCATGACGTTGCGCGCATTGGCGATGATCGCCTGCGCGACCTGCACCTCGCGATAGTCGAAGTCGAGCAGCGCGCCCTCCTCGTCGATCGCGGATGCGCCGATGATGGCGTAGTCGACCTTGAACTGGCCGATCAGTTGCGTCGCCGTCGAGCCGACCACGGCGCCGTCGGCACGGCGCACGGTGCCGCCCGCCACCACCACCTCGATCCGCGGATGGCGGTAGAGCAGCATCGCGACGTTGAGGTTGTTGGTGATGACCAGGAGATCCTCGTGCGAGGTCAGCGCGCTCGCGACCTCCTCCGTCGTGGTGCCGATATTGATGAACAGCGAGCAGCCGTTCGGGATCCGCGCGGCCGCGGCGGCGCCGATCGCCTTCTTCTCCTCGGCGGCGACGAAGCGGCGGGCCTCATAGGCCAGATTTTCCACGCCGGAGGCGATGATCGCGCCGCCATGGATGCGGGTCAGCGAGCGCTGGTCGCAGAGATCGTTGAGGTCCTTGCGGATGGTCTGCGCCGACACCTCGAACCGCTTGGCAAGGTCCTCCACCATCACCCGGCCGAAGGCGCGTGCGATGTTGAGGATTTCAGTCTGACGATGGGAGAGTCCGGCCACGGCGGCACCCTTGAAATGGCAAGTTCCCCATGGTGCGACCGTTCTGCACGGAGGTCAACGAGCAAGCGCCGCCAAACGTCAAACGCCGCGACGACGGCGCGCCGGCGCTTTCGGCGCGAGAATGCCTCACCACGCCATGGCCGACGCGACCAGCCTGATCAGTTCGGGATCGTCGAAGGCCCGGGCGCTGGCGATTGCGCCGGCTGCGACCAGATCGGCGTGGCTAAGTCCGGTGCGCATCCCGATCGTCGCGATCCCCGCGGCGGTGGCGGATTGAATGCCGGAGCGGGAATCCTCGAACGCCAGCGCGGCCTGCGCCGCTGCGCCGGCGAGGCGCAACCCTTCCAGATAGGGCAATGGGTGGGGCTTGCCATGGGCCAGTTCGTCGCCGATCACGACGGCCTTGAAGCGATGCGCGATGCCCAGCCCCGACAGCAGCAATTCGGCATTCGGGCGCGGCGCGTTGGTCACCGCGACCATGGGAACGCCGGCGCGATCCGCCTGGTCGAGCAGCGCCATCAATCCCGGCACCGGTGCGATCTGGCCGCCGATCTTCTCGCGGAAGATCCGTTCTTTCTCACCCAGGATGACGGCGCGGCGCTCCGGCGCCTCGTGCGCCAGGAAACGTTCGCCGATCGACGCGTTGGAAAAACCCTGCAGCTCCTTGCCGAAGCGTGCGTGATCGAACTCATGTCCGTGAGGGCCGAGCACTTCGTTGAAGGCGGCCAGGTGAAGCGGATCCGTATCGGCCAGCGTGCCGTCAATGTCGAACAGCAGCGCCTTGCGTTGTTCCTGCAGCATCCGAGCAATGGTTCCGTCAACCCGGATGCATCAATACAGGCTATTGCAGCGCGCGCAAATGACGCGCCGCCAGCGGCCTCTTCACGAGGCCATCTGCAGATCCTGGCCGGTGACGAGGCGGCGCGCCGCACGCTCGGCCTCGCGTGCGTTGCGGAAGATGCGGCCTTCAAGGGCCTCGAAGCGGGGCGACGCTGCAAAGAACTGGAATCCGCGCGCATCGCGCACCACGATACCCGCGGTCTGTGAACTTACTTCGATAACGTAGCTGTCGGACATTGTAGGCCTCGGTTGGACTCCGAGGCCTACAACGGCATCGATGCCCGTTTGTTCCTCAGGCATTTCGCAGGCGGCGATGCGCCGCGGCATGGGGCTCGACTCTGAATTGATCAGAATCGGGCTTGGTTTTGACACGGTTTCTTGAGGCGCGCCGGCATCTGATTCGCGCGATGACGCCCTACGTCTTGATCGTCGCGCCAGCGCGCTGGATCGGCTGCGGATGGCCCTGGTCATCGATCGAGACGTAGGTGAAGTTGCCGTCGGTCACCAGGATCGACTGCTGATCGCGGCGGCGCAGCACCCAGGCTTCCAGATGCACGGTGACCGAGGTGCGGCCGACCCGCACCAGATTGGCGTGGACCGAGACGAGGTCGCCGACATAGACGGGCTTGCGGAAATTCATCGCCTCGATCGCGACGGTCACGGTGCGGGACTTCGCCACCTTGGAGGCGAACACGCCGCCGCCGAGGTCCATCTGGCTGAGCAGCCAGCCGCCGAAGATGTCGCCATTGGCGTTGGTGTCGGCCGGCATCGCCAGCGCGCGGATGCAGAGATCGCCCTGCGGCTCGTTCCCGGAAATCGGCGGCGCGTGGATATGGGTGTCGGTCACTTGAAGTTCTCCCAGCCGGCATCGGGCGTGAAACGGTCGCCGAATTTCTGCGTGAGCGCGCGCAGCGCGGACACCACATTGTCGACGCCGCGGGTGCGCGCATAGTTGAGCGGGCCGCCGCGGAACGGCGCATAGCCGGTGCCGAAGATCATCGCGCCGTCGACCATGTCGGCATCGTCGACAATGCCTTCGCGCAAGGCCGCGACGCACACGTTCGAGGTCGGCAGCACCAGGCGGTCGATCATCTCGTCGGTCACCCGGGGTCCGGTCTCCGGCAGCGGCGTCTTCTCCGCCTTGCCGTCTTTCCAGGTGTAGAAGCCCTTGCCGGTCTTGCGGCCGAGCTCGCCGCGCGTGACCTTCTCGCGCAGCCAGGCCGGCGTCGGCGGCAGATGGTCACCGAATTTCGAGCGCAGCATATCGCCGACGTCGAGACAGATGTCGAGGCCGACCTGGTCGGCGAGCTCGATCGGTCCCATCGGCATGCCGAACTCCACCGCGGCCGCATCGATCAGGCGCTGGTCGGTCTTCTCGTCCAGCATCACCATCGCCTCCAGCATGTAGGGCGTCAGCGCGCGGTTGACCAGGAAGCCGGGCGAACTCTTCACCGGCAGCGGCAGGCGATCGATGGCGCCGACGAAGGCGAGCGCCTCCTTGAGCATCGTGGCATCGGTGCCGTCATGGCTGACGACCTCGACGAGTTGCAGCCGCGACACCGGATTGAAGAAATGCAGACCGAGCAGCCGCTCCGGCCTTGCCAGCGTGGTGCGCAGATCCTGCAGCGGGATGCTGGAGGTGTTGGTGGCGAGGATCGCGCCTTGCTTCATCCTCGGCTCGAGGCCGGCATAGACCTTCTGCTTCAGCTCGAGCTTTTCCGGCACCGCCTCGATGATCAGGTCGGCGTTGCGGACACCCTCGCCGTCCATGTCGGGAATCAGGCGATCCAGCGCGTCGCGCTGGTCGATCCGCTTGCGCATGATCTTGCCGAACAGATCGGCGGCGCGCTTGATCGCGCCCGCGATCGGCTCGGCCTTCATGTCGGCCAGCGTCGTCAGCATGTCCTGGTTGGCACACCAGGCGGCGATATCACCGCCCATCGCGCCGGCGCCGATAATGTGGACGTGCCGAACCTTGTTGCCGCTGCCCGCCGCCTTCTTCATCTGCTCGCGCAGGAAGAAGACCCGGATCAGGTTCTGCGCGGTGGGCGTCACCATCAGCTTGGCGAACGACGTCTTTTCCGCGTTCAGCATCGCCGCGCGGTTGCCGGCATGTTTCTCCCAGAGATCGATCAGCGCATAGGGCGCGGGATAGTGTGCGCGCGGCGCGGCCTTCCCGGCCTCACTGCGCATGCGGCTCGCGAGGAAGCCACGCACGGGCGCGAGGTTGAGCAGCAAATTCAACATCCCCGGCCTAGCGCGCTTCAGGCGGCCGAACACCGCGTCCTTCACGGCGTTGCGGACGTGACGCTCCTGCGTGACGGCGTCGACCAGGCCGAGCGTTTTGGCGCGCCGCGCGTCGATCGTCTTGCCGGTCAGCATCAGCGTCATCGCCTGCATCGGATTGATCAGCTCGGTGAAGCGCACGGTGCCGCCAAGACCGGGATGCAGGCCGAGCAGCACCTCGGGAAAGCCGAAGCGCGCGTCGTCGATCGCGATCCGCATCTGGCAGGCCAGCGCGACCTCGAGCCCGCCGCCGAGGCAGAAGCCGTGGATCACCGCAACCGACGGCACGCGCAACGCTTCCAGCCGGTCGATCACCGCATGCGCCCGGCTGATCTCGGTTTCGACCGCGCGCGGATCGCTGACGCCGCGGAATTCGTTGACATCGGCGCCGGCGATGAAGCCACTCCGCTTCGCCGAACGGATCACGAGGCCGGCCGGCCGCTGGGTCTCCAGCGCCGACACGATCGCGTTGAGCTCGTCGATCATGTCGGCGGAGATCGTGTTGGCGCTGGCGCCTGTGCGATCGAACAGCAACCAGGCGATGCCGTCCTCGTCGCGCGTCAGCTTGAAATTCCGGTAGGGGCCGTCGGCCGCAGGCGTCGGCCCGAGTTCGAGCACGCGATCGGCGAGGACGTCCATGATCTCAGAATCCATGATCACACCGTCTCTATCAACATCGCGCCGCCCTGCCCGCCGCCGATGCATTCGGTGGCGACGCCACGCCTGGTGCCGAGCCGCTTCATCGCATTGACGAGATGCAGCACGATACGGTTGCCGCTGGTGCCGACGGGATGGCCGAGGCTGATCGCGCCGCCATCGACATTGAGCCTGGCACGGTCGATCTCGCCGGCCGCGCCGTCGAAGCCAAGGATCTCGCGGCAGAACCTATCGTCGTTCCAGGCGGCGAGGCAGCCGAGCACCTGCGTGGCAAAGGCCTCGTTCAATTCCCAGGTCTCGACATCCTGCAGCGTCAACCCGTTGCGCTTCAAAAGCGCGCTCGCCGACAGCACCGGACCCAGCCCCATGATCGAGGGATCGAGCGCCGACCATTGGCTGTCGAGGATGACGGCCTTCGGCGTCAGCCCGTGTTTTGCAACGGCAGTTTCCGAGGCGAGGATCATCCACGAGGCGCCATCGGTGATCTGCGAGGAATTGCCGGCGGTGACCTGGCCCCAGGGACGCTCAAACACCGGCTTCAGCTTTGCCAGCGTCTCCGGCGTCGAGTCCGGGCGAACACCGTCGTCATGATCGTAGAACTTGCCCTCGCGGGAGAACGCGGTCTCGACCTCGCCCTTGAGAAAACCCTGCTTCTGTGCGTTCGCGAGCCGCTGGTGGCTTTCGGCGGCATAGGCGTCGGATTGCGCGCGGGTAATGCCGAAGAGATGGCCGACCTTCTCGGCGGTCTGCCCCATGTTGAGCTCGGTGATCGGATCGGTGAGCCCGCGCTCCAGCCCGATGATCGGCTTGAAATAGCTCGGCTTCACCTTCAGCGCGGCAGCGATCTTGGCGCCCATGCCCTTGGCGCCGGCAAGCCCTGCGAACCAGCGCACGCCGGCATTGGGCCAGACCAGCGGCGCGTGGCTCAGCGCCTCGGCGCCGCCCGCAAGGATCAGGTCGGAAATCCCCTCGCGGATGTAGCGGTAGCCGGTATCGATCGACTGCATGCCGGAGCCGCAATTGATCTGCATCGTGAAGGCGACCATCTTCTCGCCCATGCCAAGCCGGAGCGCGGCGACACGCGCCGGGTTCATCTCGTCCGCGATCACGTTGACGCAGCCGAGGATCACCTGGTCGAAGGCAGTGGGTGCGAAGGGCTGACGCGCCAGCAACGGCCGCCCGCATTGCACGGCGAGATCGACCGGGGTGAACGGGCCGGGACCCGAGCGCGCCTTCAGGAACGGCGTCCGGCTGCCGTCGACGATAAAGACTGGTCGCGCCATCAGCCCGCCGCCCTCTGCTCACCCAGTTCCTGGAAGAACTGATGCACATTGGCGGATTTCTTGTAAATCGGGGACAGTGCCTCCGGCGCAAAATCATCGACCTCGATGACCTTGGCAACGGCCTCGTGGGCGGCGGCGAGCTTTTCGCCGTCGCTTTGGGTGATGACGCCCTTGGCGACCGCGTCCTTCCAGTCATGCAGGCGCGCCGCGCGCAACTGCCTGGCCGCGTCCTCGGCCTCGGCCACCAGGCGGAAGGCCTTCTCCAGCCGCGCGACGCCGCGATCGTCCTCGACAAAGGCGAGATCCGGCGTCAGGCGGTCGCGCGCCGCCGACGGCGACAGCACGAGCTGCGCGCATTGCTGCACGACGCGGTCCGACGGACCTGTGACGCGCGCGCCGAAGGGCTGGATCAGGAATTTCAAGACCCAGCCGACGACACGGTTCGGCAGGTTGGCGAAGATTTCCGCAAAGCGGTTCTCGATGGTCTTGAAGCCGGTCGCCATGCACCATTCGAGCGCGGGAAGATCCTCCTTC
Source organism: Bradyrhizobium sp. ISRA464 (assembly GCF_029910095.1). NCBI lineage: Bacteria > Pseudomonadati > Pseudomonadota > Alphaproteobacteria > Hyphomicrobiales > Nitrobacteraceae > Bradyrhizobium > Bradyrhizobium sp. ISRA464. The sequence continues at coordinate 7,093,708 of NZ_CP094526.1, forward strand.
TGCCGGCCCTCGTCCTGCCAGCGCTTCAGCGCGGCAGAGAGCAAGTACAGCTCGGACAGGATGTCGCCGAAGCGGGCGGAGAGCATCTCCTTGCGCTTCAGCGCGCCGCCGAGCGTGAGCAGCGCCATATCGGCGCACAATGCGAACGCCGACGAATAGCGCGAGAGCTGGCGATAGAACTCGGTCGCCTCCCCGGCATCCGGGGCCGGTGCGAACAGGCCGCCGGTCCAGCTCCGGCCCCAGGCGCGGAACATGGTCGCAAAGCTGTGACCGATATGCTCCCAGAGCGCAGCGTCGAAGGCGGTCAGACCCTTGTCGCGATCGGGCTCGCCGAGCGCGTTCATCTCCTGCAGCAGATAGGGATGCGCGCGGATCGCGCCCTGCCCGAACACGATCAGGTTGCGGGTCAGGATATTGGCGCCCTCGACCGTGATGCCAACCGGCACCGAGCGGTAGAGCTGGCCGAGATAGTTCTGCGGTCCGTCGATCACGGCCTTGCCGCCATGGATGTCCATCGCGTCGTCGATCGCGACCCGCATCCGCTCGGAGGCATGCAACTTCATGATGCCGGAGATGACGGCCGGATGATGCCCCTCGTTCAGCGCGGCGCAGGTCAGCCGCCGCGCAGCGTCGAGCAGATAGGCTGTCGCCGCGATGCGGGCGAGCGGCTCCTCGATGCCCTCGAATTTCGAGATCGAGATGCCGAACTGCTCACGGATGCGGGCATAGGCGCCGCTGGTGCGCGCGGCATAGGCGGCGCCGGCCGCCGACAGCGACGGCAGCGAGATGCCGCGGCCGGCGGCAAGCGCCGTCATCAGCATCTTCCAGCCCTGGCCGAGCCGTGCCTCGCCGCCGATGATGTAATCGAGCGGGATGAAGACATCGCGTCCCCAGTTCGGGCCGTTCTGGAACACCTGCATCGCCGGCAGATGGCGGTGGCCGATCGAGACACCCGGCAGATGCGTCGGGATCAATGCAACGGTGATGCCGAGCTCTTCCTCACTTCCGACCAGATGATCGGGGTCATAGGCCTTGAAGGCGAGCCCGAGCAGCGTGGCGACGGGCCCGAGCGTGATGTAGCGCTTGTGCCAGTTGAGCTTCAGCCCGAGCACTTCGCGGCCCTCGAAATTGCCCTTGCAGATGATGCCGGTGTCCATCATCGAGGCGGCGTCCGAGCCCGCTTCGGGGCTGGTCAGGCCGAAGCAGGGAATGTCGTGGCCGGAGGCCAGCCGCGGCAGCCATTTTTCCTGTTGCTCCCTGGTGCCGAAGCGCATCAAAAGTTCGCCGGGCCCGAGCGAGTTCGGCACCATCACGGTGACGGCTGCGGTCAGCGAGCGCGAGGAGACTTTGCGCACCACCTCGGAATGCGCGTAAGGCGAGAAGCCGAGGCCGCCGAATTCCTTCGGGATGATCATGCCGAAGAATTTGTTGCGCTTGATGAAGTCCCAGACCTCGGGCGGCAGATCGCGCCATTCCCAGTTGATCTTCCACTCGTCGAGCATCGCGCAGAGCTCGTCGACCGGACCGTGAAGGAAGGCCTTCTCCTCGTCGGTCAGTTGGGCCGGCGCGAAGGCAAGCAGCTTCGACCAGTCGGGATTGCCCGTGAACAGATCGGCGTCCCACCAGACGTCGCCGGCTTCCAGCGCCTCGCGCTCGGTATCCGACATCGTCGGCAGCACGCCACGCGCCCAGGAGAAAATCGGCTTGGTGATGGTGTCGCGGCGGAAGCTCATGGCGGAATCCTCATGAATCGGCGGCGCGGGTGCGATGATCCTAGCGGAAAGTGCCGGTCACGGGTGAATACTTCCCCCTTCAAATAAAGCGAAATTGACGCGGCAAACGCGCCGATTGTTAACGGCAAGCCGTGCCGTCGGTTCCGAAAGCTGAGGTGCGACAATCAGGTAGCCGGGGATGGCGCCGGAGGATCACGCCGGCGCCTTTAACGGGACGAAAGGAATTCTGCGGCGCCATAAGCTGCTTTATCACCTCATCCCGAGGAGCCGCGCAGCGGCGTCTCCAAGGATGAGGGCACCACAGACGCCTCATGGTTCGAGACGGCGTTCAAGCGCCTCCTCACCATGAGGATTACCTTTAGGCGGGACCCGCTCCCTGGGTAGCCGTATAAACCGCATAGAGCGACTGGCTTGCGGCCATGAACAGGCGGTTGCGTTTGGGGCCACCGAAGGTGATGTTGCCGCAGACCTCCGGCAGGCGGATGCGGCCGAGCAGCTTGCCCTCCGGCGACCAGACCGTCGCGCCGTTGTAGCCGACGGCGCGGCCGGCGTTGCTCGAGCACCAGACATTGCCGTTGACGTCGCAGCGGATGCCGTCCGGTCCGCATTTCACCCCGTCGATCATGAAGTCGCTGAAGCGCTTGCCGTTGGAGAGCTTGTTGTCGGCGCCGACATCGAACACGAACACGTCGCCCTTGCCGCCCGGACCGGTGTCGCCGGGTCCCTTGCCGGTCGAGACGACATAGAGCTTCTTGTAGTCCGGCGAGAAGCAGAGGCCGTTCGGATCGGGCACCTGGTCCTCAGTCAGCACGAGATCGATGCGTCCCGAAGGATCGATGCGATAGCAGTTGGTCGGCAATTCGCGCTTGAACGGGACGAAACCCGGCGGCTGGCCGATCCGCGGATTGAGCTTGCCGGCCGGATTGACCGGGCCGCCCGCAGCGTCGGGCTCGCCTTCGTAGAGCTGGCTACCATAGGGCGGATCGGTGAACCAGTAGCTTCCGTCGGGATGCGCGACGATGTCGTTCGGCGAGTTCAGCTTCTTGCCGTCATAGGTCTCGGCGAGCACGGTTGCGGTGCCGTCGTTCTCATAACGCACCACGCGGCGGGTGAGATGTTCGCAGGAGAGCTGGCGGCCCTGGAAGTCGAACGAGTTGCCGTTGCTGTAGTTGGATGGCATGCGGAAGACGCTGACATGGCCGTCATCCTCCGACCAGCGCATCTGCCGGTTGTTGGGAATATCGCTCCAGACGAGGTAGCGGCCCTGCGAGCTCCAGGCCGGGCCTTCGGCCCACAGCGCGCCGGTGTAGAGACGCTTGATCGAGGTGTTGGGCTGCGCGAGGCTGTTGAAGGACGGATCGACCGCGATGACGTCAGGGTCCCAGAAATAGGTGGTCGGCGCGCCCCGTGGGCTGAAGTCGCGCGGCGGGGTCGTGATCGTCGTCGGCGGCCCGACCGGCGCAGGCGCATTCTGGGCCAGCGCACTGCTGATGCCCGTTGTCGTAGCCGCCGCAGCGACCACCAGCCCCTGGACCAGAGTTCGTCGTGAAACCGCGGCTGTTGGATCGCGCCGCTCGTGGCGTGTCATCGCATCCTCCCACTGTGTAGGCCGGCCGTTGATCCGGCCTGGCAACCAGAGGTTAGTCTGCTCCTTTCCCGGTTGCGAGTGACGGTTTCATTGCGATGGGGAGACGAACTTGCAATGCTGCGGTGCCCGCTTCCGTCATTGCGAGGAGCGAAGCGACGAAGCAATCCATCTATCCCACGCGTGGAGGGATGGATTGCTTCGCGAGCCTGTCATTGGGCGCGCATTCGCGCGACCCATTGGCTCACAATGACGGCTCTGCCGGCAACGTCCGCGGACAGAATCAATCCGGGCGGATCATCTCGAACATGTTTTCGGGCTTGATCTCGAAATAATCGCCGCGCCGTCCGGCGCGAACGATCGGATGCGCGAGCCCGGTCTGGTAGACGCCGTCCTTGATGAAGGCCTTGTCAATATAAACGGCGACGACCTCGCCGAGCGTCAGCCAGGCTTCGGCCTTCTTGCCGTCGGCGCCCTGGAGCTGGACGATCTGGCTCACCTTGCATTCGAACGAGACCGGGCTTTCGGCGACGCGCGGCACGTTGACGAGCTTGCCCGGCACGGGGGTGAGCCCCGCGAGCTTGAATTCGTCGACATCGCGCGCGACATGCGCCGCGGTCGCGTTCATGTGCTTGGCGAGATCCATGGTGGCCAGATTCCAGACGAACTCGCCGGTGTCCTGGATGTTGGCGACGCTGTCCTTCCAGTTGGTGGAGGGCGCCCCTCACGTTCGGTAGCCCGGATGGAGCGCAGCGCAATCCGGGACAGTCTCGCAAGCGGATCGAATACCCGGATTACGCTGCGCTCCATCCGGGCTACAACGTCGCTTTGCCTGCAATGACAGAAGAGTCAACTGACGGAAACGTCAGTGCTGACAGCTCAATTCGCCCGGGCGCGCGGCGACAGGCCGGCGATGACGAAATCGATCATCTGGTCGATGGTCGGCCCGGGCTTGGTCGCGCATTGGGCGATCATCTGCGGGTGAAAGAAGCGCATCATCGCGGTGCAGGCGCACAGCGAGGCAAGCTGCAGGTCCTTGACCTCGAACTCGCCGGAAGCCGCGCCCTGCGCGATCACCTCGCCGATGATGCGGGCAATCAGCTCCATATGGGCGACGCAAACCTCCCAGTCCTCCTGCATCGCGATTTCAACCATCTCGTGCAGCTTGGAATCGCCGACATAGCGCTCGGTGTTCATGCGATTGATGGTCGTCATCATCTCGCGCAAACGCGCCGCAGCCGGACCTTCCGTCCGCGCGATGCGCTGGGCCTCGACCTCGACCTCGCCCATCAGGCCGCGGGCCACGCCCTCGTGGATCGCCTTCTTCGAGTCGAAGAAGCGGTACACGTTGGCGGGGCTCATCCGCAGCTCTTTGGCGATGTCGGCCACTGTGGTCTTCTGGTAGCCGAGCTGCCGGAACAAACGCTCCGCCACCACGAGAATCCGCTCGCGGGTGTCCGTTTCGTTGTGTTCCGAGATCAGCGTCATGTTCGTCTTCTCAATGTTCAATTATTCAGCCGCCTCAGCAAGCGGAAATGCGCGTTGCGCATCGCCGGCATGCTGCGGCGCAGTATCGGTTTGCGCGCTGGGGCCGCACTCATCCAGAGTCTTGCGGAACCAGAGGGCGTAAAGGCCCGGCAGATACAGCAAGGTCAGGAAAGTCGCAACAAACAATCCGCCCATGATCGTGATCGCCATCGGCCCCCAGAACGCCGAGCGGGACAGAGGGATCATGGCCAGGATGGCCGCAAGCGCGGTCAGCACCACCGGCCGGGCGCGCCGGACGGTGGCCTCCACGATCGCCTCCCGCCGTGTCAGGCCAGAGGTCACGTCACTCTCGATCTGATCGACCAGGATCACCGCGTTGCGCATGATCATGCCCGCCAGCGCGATCAGTCCGAGCAGCGCCACGAAGCCGAACGGCTGGTTGGCGACGTTCAGCCCGAGCGAGGCACCGACAATGCCGAGCGGCGCGGTCAGGAACACCAGGAACAGGCGCGAGAAGCTCTGCAGCTGGATCATCAGCAGCGTCAGCATCACCATCACCATGACGGGGAAGAGCACGAAGATCGAGGCATTGCCCTTGGCCGACTCCTCGAACGCCCCGCCCGGCTCGATCCGGTAGGCCGGCTCGAGGTGGTCCCGGATGTCCTTCAGCTTCGGCGAGATCTGGTTGGTCACGTCGGGCGCCTGCACGCCGTCGACGACGTCGGAGCGCACGGTGATCGCCATGTCGCGGTTGCGCCGCCACAGGATCGGCTCCTCATGTGCATATTCGATCTTGGCAATCTGCTGTAGCGGCACCGCGACGCCGTTGCGCGAGGTGATCGTGAGATCGCCGACATGGCCGAGATCGAGCCGCTCCGACGGCACCGCGCGGGCGACCACGCCGACCTTCTCGATGCCGTCGCGGATCGTGGTGACCGGCGCGCCCGAGATCAGCATCGACAGCGCCTGCGAGACGTCCTGCGGGGTGAGACCAAGCGCGCGGGCGCGATCCTGGTCGACGACCAGCTTCAGGTAGGGCGACTGCTCGTTCCAGTCGAGCTGGACGTCCTTGACGTTCGGGTTCTGGCGCATGACGTCGCGTACTTGGTAGGCGATGTCGCGCACCTTGGCGGCGTCGGGCCCGATCACGCGGAACTGGACCGGGAAGCCGACCGGCGGGCCGAAATTGAAGCGGTCGACCCGGACCCGCGCCTCGTTCAGCGTGCCGTCGGCCACCGCCTGCTCGATCTTCGCCTTGATGCGCTCACGCGCCTCGACGTTCTTGGAGAGGATGACGATCTCGGCAAAGGCCTCGTTCGGCAGTTGCGGGTTGAGGCCGAGCCAGAAGCGCGGCGAGCCCTGGCCGACATAGGCCGTATAGGTCTGGATGTCCTTGTCGTCCTTCAGGAGCTTTTCGGCCTCCTTGACCGCCTTCTCGGTGACGTTGAAGGCCGTGCCCTCGGGCAGGCGAAGCTGCAGGAACAGCTCGGGCCGCTCCGACAGCGGGAAAAACTGCTGCTGGACGTGGCCGAACGCGACGATCGAGGCGGCGAAGATGCCGACGGTCGCCGCCACCACCTTGATGCGGTGATCGACGCACCACTGCACCACGCTGCGCAGGCTGCGATAGATCCGCGTCTCGTAGATCGCATGCGGATCGTGGTTCTGATGGACCTTGATGTTCGGCAACAGCTTGACGCCGATATAGGGCGTAAAGATCACCGCGACGAACCAGGAGGCGACCAGCGAGATCGCCACGATCCAGAAGATGCCGCCGGCATATTCGCCGACCGCCGAATTGGCGAAGCCGATCGGCAGGAAGCCTGCGGCCGTGACCAGCGTGCCGGTCAGCATCGGGAACGCGGTGGATTCCCAGGCAAAGGAGGCGGCCTTCATGCGATCCCAGCCCTGCTCCATCTTCACCACCATCATCTCGACGGCGATGATGGCGTCGTCGACCAGGAGGCCGAGCGCGATGATCAACGCGCCGAGCGTGATGCGGTGCAGGTCGAGCGACATTGCGTTCATCACGATGAAGACGATGCCGAGCACCAGCGGCACCGACAGCGCCACCACGATGCCGGTGCGCCAGCCGAGTGCGACGAAGGAGACGAACAGCACGATCGCGAGCGCCTCGACGAAGGAATGCACGAACTCGCCGACGGCGTGCTCGACCACCTTGGGCTGATCGGCGATCTGCTCGACGTTGATGCCCTGCGGCACCGCCTTCATGAATTCGGCGGTCGCCTGCTCGACGTCCTTGCCGAGCTCGAGGATGTTGGCGCCCTTGGCGGTGACAACGCCGATGCCGAGCGCGGGCTTGCCTTCCTGGCGCACGACGAAGCTCGGCGGATCGACATAGCCGTGGGTGACGGTGGCGATATCGCCGAGCCGAAACACGCGGCCATTGCTCTCGACTGGGGTTTCGGCGACCGCCTTGACGCCGTCGAGCGCGCCGGTGACGCGGAGCGGCACGCGCTGCGATGAGGTCTCGACGGTGCCGGCGGGCGTCACGTTGTTCTGCTTGGCGAGCGAGTCGAACAGCGCCTGCGGCGTGATGCCCAGCGTGGCGAGCTTGGCATGCGAGAACTCGACATAGATGCGCTCGTCCTGGGTGCCGTAGAGATCGACCTTGGTGACGCCAGGCACCTTGAGCAGGCGCTGGCGGAAACCCTCGGCGACCTTCTTGAGCTGCGCGTAGTCGGCGCCGTCACCGGTCATCATGTAGAGGATGGAATCGACGTCGGAGAATTCGTCGTTGACGACGGGGCCGAGAATGCCTGACGGCAGCTGGCCCTGCACGTCGACCAGCTTCTTGCGCAGGAGATAGAAGAGATAGGGCACGTCCTTCGGCGGGGTGGAATCGCGGAAGGTGACCTGCATCGCCGTGAAGCCCGGCTTGGAATAGGTCTGGACCTTCTCGAAGAACGGCAGCTCCTGCAGCTTCTTCTCGATGGGGTCGGCGACCTGCATCTGCATTTCCTGCGAGGTCGCGCCCGGCCACATCACCGAGACGTTCACCACCTTCACGGTGAAGAACGGATCCTCGGCGCGGCCGAGCTTCTCGTAGGAGAAGTAGCCGGCGGCGGCGAGCACGATCATCAGGAACAGCACCAGCGTCGGATGGCTGACCGCCCACGCCGAAAGATTGAAGCGCTTCATCGAACTCTCCAAAATCCGAGAACCGTTTGCCGTGATTGCGAGGGTTAGAACGACAGCGACGACACGACCCGGACCTTCTGGCTCGGATCGAGCTTCTGCACGCCGAGCGCCACCACCTTGGCGCCTTCGTCCGCGCCGCCGGAGATGACAACGCTGTCGCTCTCGTAGGACTTTACCTTGACTGGCTTCAGCGCGACCTTGCCCTTGTCATCGACGATGAAGAGCGAGGGATCGCCGCCCTGGCTGTACAGCGCCGAGAGCGGCAGCTTGGCGACGCGCTCGCTCGCCTTGTCGGCCAAGGTCAGCGTCGCGGTCATGCCGAGCGAGACGGAGTCGTCAGCATCGGGCAGCGAGAATTTTGCGAGATAGGTGCGCGTTGCGGGATCGGCCGACGGTGCGACCTCACGCAGCTTCGCGGCATAGGTCTTCTTGGCGTCCGACCACAGCGTCACCGTGGCTACGCCCGACCTGGCACGAGCGAGAAGCGTCTCTGGGATAGCGACGACGGCTTCCTTCTCGCCAAGTCGGGCGACACGGATCGCAGCCTGGCCCGCGGCAACCACCTGGCCGGGCTCGATCATGGTCGCGGTGACGACACCCCGGGTGTCGGCCACCAGCGTTGCGTAAGAGAGGGAATTCCTGGTCAGCTCGACCGAGCGCTCGGCGCGGTTCAGCCGCGCGCGCGCCTCGTCGGCGGCGGCCTTGGCGGAATCGAGCTGCGCGTCTGTGGTCCAGCCCTTGGCCTTCAAATCCTTGGCGCGCTGCTCGGCGGCGGCCGCTTGCGCCAGCACGCCGGTGGCGGCGCTGAATTCGGCCTCGGCCTGCTCGGCCTGCAGCTTCAGATCGACCTCGTCGAGGGTGGCCAAGGGTTGGTCGACGTCGACTGTCTGTCCGACCTCCACCAGCCGCTTGGCCACCTTGCCGGCAACCCGAAAGCCCATATCGGCTTCGATCCGGGGCTTGATCGTGCCGACAAAACTGCGCTCAGGGGTCTCGGCTTCGTAATGCACGGTCGCCACCAGGACGGGGCGTCCGGGATCGGCCTTTTCGGCCGTCTTCTCGTTGCACCCGGTCAACGCGAACACCGCGAAAGCCAGCATCGCTCCCATTAAGAGCCTGTAATAGCTGGACAAAATGGAACGGGCGAACATCGGATATCTCCATCGGCTGGCGACCGATGAAGAGTATCGAGTTATCACTGATAAATGTCAATATTCGTCAGGAAACACCAATTCGTGAGCGACGGCGAGAGGGGCGGCCAGTTGAGCGAGGGGTTTGGGGTGGGTAGCCCGGACGGAGCGAAGCGAAATCCGGGGGATGACTGTGCTGGCGGGAAGAGCGGCCCCGGATTGCGCTGCGCTCCATCCGGCCTATCGAGTGACGTCCTGGGTAGGATGGGGAGAGCGAAGCGAAACCCATCACCTATCCGCAAGCTTTGATGGGTTTCGCTTCGCTCTCCCCATCCTACGACGGCCGGCAGCTACTTCGCCCCGGCGAACTCGGTCTTGGTCTCGTGGCCGCCGAGGAAGACGAGCAGGCCCGCGATCAACGGCAGCAGCGACAGCACGAGCAGACCCGTGGACGTGCTGCCGGTCGCCTCCTTGACCCAGCCGATCAGATAGGGGCCGCCGAACCCGGCGAGATTGCCGATCGAGTTGATCAGCGCGATCGCGCCGGCGGCCGCGGTGCCGGATAGCCAGGCGGTCGGCAGCGTCCAGAACACCGCGAAGGTGCAGAACACGCCAATCGCCGCGATCGTCAGCACGATCATGGTCAGGGTGGGATCGGTGATGTAGCTGGAGACGCCGAGCGCCAGCGCGGTGAGCAGCAGCGGACCGCCGACATGGAAGACGCGCTCGCGCGTGGCATCCGAATGGCGAGCCCACCAGATCATCGCGATGGTGCCGAACACATAGGGGATCGCGGTGACGAAGCCGGTCTGCGCGTTGGTGAGGCCGAATGCCTTGACGATCTGCGGCAGCCAGAACTGCATGCCGTAGAGCGCGGCGACGAAGCCGAAATAGATCGCGCTGAGCGCGAGCACCTTCGGCGAGGTGAGCGCCTCAGCCAGCGAGACGTGCTTGACCGCCTGCTTGGCCGCGACCTCGGCATCGAGCTTCGACTTCAGCCAGGCCTTCTGCTCCGACGTCAGCCAGTCCGCCTTCTGCGGCCTGTCGGTGAGGTAGAACCAGGTGACGAGGCCGAGCAGCACCGAGGGGACGCCCTCGATGATGAACAGCCACTGCCAGCCCTTGAACCCCATCACGCCGTCGAGCCCGAGCAGCAGGCCCGAGATCGGCGCGCCGATCACCGTCGAGATCGGGACGGCGAGTGCGAAGGCCGCGAGGAAGCGGGCGCGATACTCGGCCGGATACCAATAGGTGAGATAGAGGATGATGCCGGGGAAGAAGCCGGCTTCGGCCACGCCGAGCAGGAAACGGAGCGCGTAGAAGCTCCGCTCGTCATAGACCGCCGCCATCAGCGCCGAGAGGATGCCCCAGCTCACCATGATGCGGGCGATCCAGCGGCTGGCGCCGAACTTCTCCAGCGCCAGATTGCTCGGTACCTCGAAGATGAAATAGCCGATGAAGAAGATGCCGGCTCCGAAGGAGAACACCACCGGCGAGAACTTCAGCTCCGCATTCATGGTGAGCGCCGCGAAGCCGAGATTGACGCGGTCGAGATAGGAGAAGAAGTAGGCCAGGATCAGGAACGGGATCAGCCGCCAGGAAATCGCGCGGATGGTGGACGTCTCGATCTCGCTGCGGACGCCGCTGCTGGGCGCGATGGTCGCTGTCTGGCTCATCTGTTTCCCCCAAGGTATCTACTTGCCTCGACGATTATTGACTGGCGGCACGTCTAGCAATGGCAAAAACTCATAGCACACAGCATCAAACGGGAAGCCCGGCGGCGCCAGGCGCGATCGGCCGCGTAGGCCTTTGCCTTGCGGTGATCGCCTGCGGGCTCGCGCTGCGCGGCTTCGGCTTTCAACTCGGCCTGCCCGCCTTCGTCGTCAAATATGGCGGCTCGCTGTTGTGGGGAACGATGGTGTTCTTCCTCGTCGCCCTGACCCTGCCGCACCGGCCGAGACGACAGGTGGCACTGATCGCGCTCGCGATCGCAAACTGTGTGGAGCTGTTCCGCCTGGTTCACACGCCGTGGCTCGACGCCTTCCGCCTGACGACATCAGGCGCGCTGCTGCTGGGGCGGATCTTCTCGGTGTGGAATATGGTGGCGTATGCGGCGGGGATCCTGTTGGGAGTGGCAATCGACCGCCTGACTGCGTCATCGCGCTGAGTGCGCAGAGCCCCTTACCTCACTCCGCGAGCTGAAAGCGCTCGAAGCGGTCGAGCTCTTCCTCGATTCGGCGCTTCAGCTCCTTGCGCGCGGCCTGCTTCGGGCCGTTGCCGACCCAGCTCCATTTCTGCATCAGGAGCGTCTTGTTCTGCCGGTCGGTCTTCAGGTCGAGCGCGGCGACGATGTCGTCGCCGACCAGGACCGGCAGCGCGAAATAGCCGAACACGCGCTTTTCCTTCGGCACATAGGCCTCGAAGCGATGGCCGTAGCCGAAGAACAGCTCGGTGCGCTTGCGCTGGATGATCAGGGGATCGAACGGCGAGAGGATGTGGACCAGCCCGGGATCGCCCTCGCCGACCGGCTCCAGCACGTCCGGTCGTGCCCAGTGCTCCTGCTTGCCGGCGCCTTCCAGCGCCACAGGCACGAGCTCCTTGCGGCGGACGCGGGTCTCGATCAGACCGCGCACCGCTTTCTTGCTGGGCGCGTCGAGGTGACAGATCGAGTCCAGGCTGACGATACCCTGCGCGCGCAGCGCGCGGTCGAGCAGATAGGCGGTGATCCCGGATGCAGAGGCCGGCTTCGGCGACCTGTCCCAGCCGAAATGCCGGGCCGTCAGCTCGTAGGTCTTCAGCATGCCGTTGCGCTCGCTGATGGTGACCACGCCGCCATAGAAGGCAAGCTGCAGCGCGCGCTTCGAGGGCTTCCGGCTCGCCCAGAGATGTTCCTTCTCGGTCAGCACGTCGTCATCGATGTCGCGGATGGTGAGCGGACCGGCGCGCATCAGCCGCATCACCTTGCGGGTATCGGCCGGCGTCACCGACGAGAACCATTTGTGGCCGTCACGCTTGTGCGCCTTCATCGCCGGCAGGAAGAAGCTGATGTCCTTGGACGGGATGTAGGACAGCGCATGCGTCCAGTATTCGAACACGCTCTTCTCCACGCTCTGCGCCTGCTTGAGGTCGGCGCGGCGATAATCCGGAATGCGGGAGAACAGGATGTGGTGATGGCAGCGCTCGATCACGTTGATGGTGTCGATCTGCACATAGCCGAGATGGTCGACGGCCGCGGCCACGGCCGAAGCCCCCTCGCCGAACGGCGCCCTGGTGTCGAGCCGCTGCGCGCGCAGCCAGATGCGGCGGGCATCAGCATTGCTCAACGGAAGGGGTACGGTCGCGCGGGGCATTTCGCTGCAATGTAACGAGATTCGCACATCCGTGGAGGGCGGTCCGGCGGATAGCTGGTCGAACCGGGTCGAATGACGATGACGCGGGCAGACGCGGCACAGCTTCCGGCGACGGGATTCTAAAACGTCCGCCTTCGCCTCTCATTCCCGGTGCAGCGACGCATGAGTGCCGGCAACCCCAACGTGATCTAGATCACATTCGTGACTTTGAACCGGTCCTACCGTCGCAGCATCAAAATGACAGCAAGCCGGATTGGTTCGCTTCAAAGTCGAGGATCATCCCATGACCCGCTCTCATGTCCTTTCCCTTCTGATCGGCGCCTCGCTGTCGATGACGGCGGGCCTCGCAGTGGCTGGTGACAACATCGTTCCTGCCGACCAGATCCTGACCGCGCTGAAGCCCAAGCCGGTGACCCGGAACCTGGCGGCCGTCGTGCAAGTCGATCCGACCGTCTCGGCCAAGGAGACGACCTTCCTCAACAGCGTCCGCAACCGGCAGACCCGATCCCTGTCGCGCATCGAACGCGAGGAGATCGCCGAGATCGCTGCCAACAAGCCGAAGATCGATCTGGAAATTCACTTCGACTACAACTCGGCCGAGATCAACAGAGGCTCGACCCAGGCCGTGCAGGAGCTCGGCAAAGCGCTGTCCGACCCGAGCTTGCTGGGTTCGACCTTCCTCATCGCCGGCCATACCGATGCCATCGGCGGCGAGGGCTACAACCAGGATCTGTCGGAACGCCGTGCCGACACGATCAAGACATACCTGGTCGAGCACTACGGCCTGAACGGATCCAACCTCGTGACCGTCGGTTACGGCAAGACCAGACCGAAGGACCCCAACGCGCCGTTCGACCCAACCAACCGCCGCGTGCAAGTCGTGAATATGGAAGTCAAAACCGCGTCGCAGTAACGTCAACACCATCGATCCGCCTGCCGCATCGGCAGGCCGAACGCCGGAACCAAATTTGCTGAAGCCGGGACTCCGGTGCGGATTCCGGGATCAGATCCAGTTCTGGAACAGCATCAGCCGATTGAAGGTCGCCATCGAGGTTTCGATGAAGGCGGCCGTGATCGGCAGCATTGCGACGAACCCCGCGCATCCGACGGCCACGAACGCCCAGAGCAGCCAGCGCGGCGCGGGCTTACGCGTCAAGGCATAGACCAGCACGAAGCTCGCCGTGGTCGCGGCGGGCAGATAGTAATAGATGAAGCCGAGCGTCCGCGGCAGCAGCGCCCAAGCGAGATACGGGCCCAGATAAAACGCCAGCACCAGGAACGCATCGCGCCTGCGCGCGATGATCCAGTCGCGCAGCGCGACGACAAGCGCGATCGGTGCCGGCCAGAGGATCAGAGGATTGCCGAGAAAGACGATCGCCTCGATGCGGCCATCGTCCATCTTGTCGAACAGATACCAGACCGGCCGCACCAGGAACGGCCAGGACGGCCAGGAACTCATGTAGGTATGGCCCGCGATTGCGCTGGTCGTGTTGTCGGCAAAGATGCGGCGCTGCGCCGACACGAGGTCGGAGAACGAGAGGCCATACAGCGGCACGAAGGTCGCGAAATAGACGGCCGAGGGGATCAGCACGAAGCAGGCGATGAAGTGATGGAGGCGGAAATCCGGCCACAGATCCGGCCGGTACCAGTCCTCGGCATTGCCGTCGGCAAAGCGCGTGCGCCAACCCCGCATCAGGCGGATTGCCGCCACCGTCGCGATACAGGTCGCGAGCACGAACAGCCCGCTCCATTTGCAGGCAGTCGAGAGACCGGCGGCAAGCCCCGCCAGCGCGAAAGCAATCTGCGGCCGCTGCTGCCTGAAACCACGGATGAAGGCCGCGATCGCGAACAGGCTGAAGGCCAGCGCGAAAATATCCAGCATCGCGATCCGCGACTGCACGACCAGCATCTGGTTGAAGAAAGCGAGCAGCACGGCGGCGAGCGCGCGCCCCTGCGATACGAACAGCGCGAGCGCCCCGAGATAGACACCGACCAGCGCAAGCGCGCCGAACAGCGTCGCGGGATAGCGCCACCCCAACGGCCCGTCGCCCAGCACCTTGATCGAGAGTGCTATGATCTCCTTGGCGAGCGGCGGATGCATCGGGTTGAGGATCGGCTCCTGGATATCAGGCAAGAGCATCTGCCGCGCCGCCGGCACGTAGTGCACCTCGTCGAAATAGAGCTTGTCCGGCGTGGTGATCCCGAGCAGCAGCACGGCCTGGGCGACGGCGAAGATCGCGGCCGCGATGATCGCCGTGCGCGCAGCCGAACGCCGCGGAACGGAATGTGACTCGGATACGATGTTCACGGATCGACTGTGCCGCAACGGATGCGTGTGTGATCGAAGTGTGAGCTACGCCGATGCCGTCGCCTGTGGCGTGTGCGATCTGTGTGATGGAAGCTCACTCTCATGCCCATCTCGTTGAACGAATTCGAATCCACCGGCACTAACCATCCAATGAGCTCAGCGCTGCTTGTGACAAATATACAATATCTGATGCAGGCGCGATCCGGTACGATGATGGGACAGATCGATCGGTTTTGAAATGCATTGGCGTCACGGTTTTTTCTCAATTCTTGCGCTCGGTTTTGCTGTCGCGCTGACGGCACGCCCCGTCCAGGCGCAGACCCGTGTCGGCGAGGCGGCCGTCGTCAAGAACGAGGTCGTTCGCGTCGCCGCTTCATCGACGACGCAAATCAATGTCGGCGACGCCCTGCTCCGCGATGAAGTCGTTCGCACCGGTCTCGACAGCGCCACACGCCTGGTGATGGCCGACAGCACCAACCTCTCGCTCGGACCGAGCGCGACGATCAAGCTCGATCGCACCGTGTTCGACGACGAGCATCATTATCGCGACGTGGCGATCCGCCTGACATCGGGTGCATTCCGCTTCGTCACCGGCCATTCGGACAAGGCCGCCTACAGGATCACGACGCCGCTTGCGACCATCGGCGTTCGCGGCACCGTGCTCGACATCCTGTCGCAGCGCGGCAGGACCACCGTGGTGCTGCAGGAAGGCGCATCGACCGTTTGCACCACGAGCCGGCAGTGCCTCGACCTGACCCAGCCGGGCGATACCGCGATCATCACATCGACCGGCGGCCGCACGACGATTCAGAAGACCAACAATTCGCCCTGGACGTTTGCCGCGACCTGCAGCAAGGCGGCAGGCCTCTGCTCGGTCACGCAGTATGCGGATGCGACACCGGTGACCCCGCCGGTCGACGACGATCCCACCGGCATATTGTGCGGACGATGATCATGGCACGAGGCAAGCGCAACCGGATCCCGGCCGCGGCGCTGACCGCGGTGCTGGCGGTTGCGACGATGCAGGTGCTGGGCGCGTCGGTCCGGGCCCAGTCACCGACACCGACGCCCACGCCGACCTACACCCCGACACCGACGCCGACCCCGTCATATACCTCCACCCCTACGCCTACTCCGACGCCGACGATCACCCCCACACCGACACCAACGGTCACCCCTACACCGACGCCGAGCCCATCGCCGTCACCGACCCCGATCACCGGCGCGCCGTCGAGCGGCAGCTCGATCAATGGCCTGGCCGACCAGCGCTTCAACCAGATGATCACCAACCGCGTGCTCGGTTCGGTGCTGCTCGGCGTGAACGAGCAGGTCAATTGCGACGACTGTGTCAGCGCCTTCGGCTCGGCCGGCTCGTTCTCGGCCGGCATCCACGGCCGCAAGACCATCACGCCCAATCTGTCGCTGCTCGCCGGCATCGCCTACACGCAATACGGCGAAGGCGGCTACAATGTCACCAGCGCGCCGATCGGCGCCTTCGCGCTGCGCTACGATTTCGTCGACTGGGGCTCGTCGCGGCCGTTCTTCGATATCGGCGCCATCCTCTCGCCGTTCGAGAAGGCGCGCTACACCCGCACCTATGCGACGAGCCTGGGGGCGGTATCCGTAACCGGCGAAACGTCGAGCGAGAACTACGGTGTCTATGGACGCGCAGGCTGGATCACCCGGATTTCACCGCGCGACGAGGTCGCAGCCTCGGTCGAGGTTTGGCAGCTGTGGCAGCGGGTCAAGGGCTACAGCGATCCCCCCGTCGCATTCAACCCGTTCGACGCCTCGATCGCCGACGGCACCGATCGCACCAATCTGGTCAAGATCGGCGGCCAATGGACGCACCTGCTCGGATCGAGCGTCGAGGCCAACATCAATGGCGGCTGGGTGCAATCCTTCGTCACCCATTCCGGCATCGTCGCCACCGTCACCGGCGACGGCACGATCGTGCCGGCGCTCGGCAACCAGGGCTGGCTCGAATATGGCGGCCGGCTCGGCTTCCGTATCAGCAAGGGCTGGGTCGCCGACCTCTTCCTCAACGGCACCGCAGGCCCGCAGCCGGTCGGCAACACCATCCACGGCGGTGTCGGCTTGAGGATCAATTACTAGAGCGTTTTCGAGCGAAGTGAACACCGGTTCGCGTGAAGAAAACGCCTCAAAACAAGAATCTAGAGCTTCGGTTCTGATTCAACCGGACCGAAGCTCCAGGATGCGAGCCCTCACCTCGCCCCGCTTGCGGGGAGAGGTCGAAATTCGAGCGTCGCTCGAATTTCGGGTGAGGGGGAGCCTCCGCGAACACGCCTGTCACGATCTTCCTGGATAGACCCCTCACCCCGACGCTCGAGCGAGCTTCGCTCGTCTCGACCCCGCAAGAGCGGGGCGAGGGAGAAGGTCACGCCGCGTCCTTACCCTCATAAGCCCGGCGCAGGCCCTCGACGTCGAGCTTGATCATGCCGAGCATTGCCTGCATCGCACGCGCGGCGCCCGCAGCGTCGGGCCCGCCGATATAATTGCGAAGCGCTGATGGCACGATCTGCCAGGACACGCCAAAGCGGCCGCGCAGCCAGCCGCACTGCTCCTCCTTGCCGCCGCCGGCGAGCAGCGCGCCCCAGAGACGGTCGACCTCGGCCTGATCGACACAGTCGATCGAGAACGAGATCGCGTGGGTGTATTCCATCCTCATCCCACCGTTCAGCGCCATGAAACGCTGGCCAGCGAGCGTGAACTCGACCACCAGCACGGTGCCGGCCTTGCCGGCCGGGCCGTCGATCGTGTTCTTCTGAATCGCTTCGATGCGGGAGTCCGGCAGCAGCGAGACGTAGAAATTCGCGGCCTCCTCGGCCTCGCCGTCGAACCACAGGCAGGGGGACACTTTTGACATGAATGAACTCCTTGCGCCGGTGAATGCGATCAGGCCGTGGCCGCGGCGGACTGCGCCTTGGTCGCGGCTTCGACGTCCATCCACATTATTTCCCAGATGTGACCGTCGGGATCCTCGAAGCTGCGGCCGTACATGAAGCCGTAATCCTGCTTCGGCCCCGGATCGCCGGAGCCCCCGGCCGCCTTGGCCTTGGTCAGGATGTCGTCGACCGCATCGCGGCCGTCGGCGGAGAGGCAGATCAGCACTTCGCTCGTGGTCTTGGCGTCCGAGATCGTCTTCGGCGTGAACTGCCGGAACTTATCATGCGTCAACAGCATGACGTGGATGGTCTCGGAGATCATCATGCAGGAGGCGGTGTCGTCAGAGAATTGCAGATTCTTGGTCGCACCGATCGCCTCGTAGAAGGCGGTGGAATGGGCAAGATTGCTGACCGGCAGGTTGACAAAGATCATTTTGGCCATGAGGCACTCCTTTGGGCGAAACCGTGCCCCAAGGACGAAGCCGGCGAGAGGCTCCCGACATAGCTCCGGAAATCTTCTTTGCGACGTCCTGCCGCAGGCCGGCTTCAGGTGACGATCGGCTTCGGCATGGTCAGGAAGGCCCGTGTCACGTGCCAGAACAGCTCCCGATTGATCGCGAGCGCGACCGAATGCGCGGTGCCGGGCAGAATGATGAACTGCCGGTCGCCGTTCGGCAGCTTGTTGAAGAACTCCTCGAGATCGGGGACGGCGGCGATGCCGTCATATTCGCCGCGGACCAGCAGCACCGGCGCGAGCACCTTCTCCGGATGCACCACCGGCAGGTTGGCGGTCATGTCGAGATAGGTTCCGGTCGGGATCTGGTCGCCGAACTGCAGCTCGACGTCAGCCAGCGCCTCGATCACTGCGGGATCCGACGTGCCCGGCTTGTCGCGGGTGGCGATCGAGCGGATCATGTCGCGGTCGCGCTTGCGCATGTTGTGGGTGCGATAGTAGGCGAGCTGCTCGGCGCGTTTCGCCAGCGTCGGCGAGCCCTCGCCCTTGTAGGTGAAGGCGGCGAACACCAACCGGTCGATCCGCTCGGGCGCCGCCATCGCATAGGCGCCGGCACGGAGCGCGCCGGAAGATTCGCCGACGAAGTGACATCTCGTTTGCCCAGTCTCCCGGGCAACCACCTCCGCCGCAGCCTTCAGGTCTTCGACCCCACTCGCAATGTCCGCATTGCCGGACGTGCGGCCCGACTTGCCGTAGTTCTCGTGATCCATGGTCCAGCAATCGAAGCCGTAACGCGCAAATGTATTCAGCAGGGAATACTCTCCCTTGCCCGGTACAGTGAGGTCGAATGCGCGCCACGTCACTGAAGAGCCGTGAACGAAGAACACGACCGGCCGCGCGGGCTCGCCTGGTTTCGGTGCGCCGATCCGCTTGCGGAACATCCACAGCGGGATGTCGCCCTTCTTCGCCCAGTATTCGCTGCTCCAGATCTCGCCTTCGATGGGAACCGCGGTTGCGGCCTGCGCCGGCGCCCCGCCGAGCACTCCTGCTGCCGCGGCAGCGCCAATGCCCTTGATGACGGTGCGGCGCGATTGGTCGGACTGCGTCATGGCTCGCTTCTCCTTCCGGATTTCTTTGTCGGATCCGCTGCGATCGAGCATAGCAGCGCGCACGCGACGCTGCGAGCGCCCGCCTGATGCCGGCATCTCACGATGACAAATTCGGCGCACGATTTTGTGAACGCGGCTGCCGGCGTTCGGCGCGGACGACGGATGGAGTCGGGCCTAGTCTCCGCTTCGGTCCGACCGGAAACATCCGGCGCGAAGCGGGAGCGTAGTATGAGCAGCAATCTGACCGAAGAAGAACTTGCCGCCTTGATGCCCTCCGAGCTGTGTCAGTACCAGACGCCGATCCCGACGCAGATCGTCTCCAGCGACGAATTCTATCCCGATCCGCAGAATGAGCGGCAGCGCGAGGTCGAGGCCCGGCTGCTCGCGATGGCCGACGATCTCGGCGGCAAGCATGGCCTCGACCGCCGCAGGTTCTTCCAGACCGCGGCCGGCATGGCCGCCTCCTTCGTCGCAATGAACCAGGTCTACGGCCCGCTGTTCGACGTGACATCGGCGGAGGCCGCAACGCCCGCGATGGCGCAGGAACGCGCTAACGGGCTGAAAGACCAGTTCATCATGGACATGCACACGCATTTCCTGCGCGATGACACCCGCATCATGGGCTTCGTCGAAATGCGCAAGGCTGTCGGCAAGGCCGGCTGGAACAAGGAGCTCAGCGATCACGAGCAGACCATCGAGGATCTGAAGTTCAACAACTACAGGAAGGAGGTGTTTCTCGATTCCGACACCAAGATCGCGCTGATCTCATCGGCGCCGTCGGATATCGAGCAGGACTGGTTCCTGACCAATGAGCAGATGGCCGACGCCCGCAAGAAGATCAACGACGAGGCCGGCACGCGGCGCGTGTTTTGTCACGCGATCTTCACGCCCGGCCAGCCCGGCTGGCTCGACAAGCTCGACGCTGCGCTGGCGCTCAAACCGGAGTCCTGCAAGGGCTACACGATCGGCGATAATACGCACAAGGACATCAGCCGCTATCCCTGGCGGATGGACGACGAGAAGGTCGCCTACAAGGGCTATGAGAAGATGGTGAAGGCGGGCATCAGGAATGTCTGCATCCACAAGGGCCTGTTTCCGCCCGGGATCGAGAAGCAGTATCCGAACCTGCGGGGCTTTGCCGACGTCGCCGATGTCGGCCAGGCGGCCAAGGACTGGCCGCAGCTCAACTTCGTGATCTATCACTCGGCCTATCGCCATGTCGGCGGCGATCCCAGGGTGGCGCTCGCCGAGTTCGAACGCACTGGCCGCATCGCCTGGACCAGCGACCTCGCCGACATCCCCGAGCAATACGGCGTCAGCAATGTCTACGGCGACGTCGGGCAATTGTTCGCGACCACGCTGGTCGCCGAGCCCAATGTCTGCGCCGCGCTGATGGGCACGCTGATCAAGGGGCTCGGCGTCGAGCACGTCTGCTGGGGCACCGATGCGCTGTGGACCGGCGCGCCGCAATGGCAGATCGAGGGGCTGCGGCGGCTGGAAATCCCCGAAATGATGCAGAAGAAGTTCGGTTATGCGCCGCTCGGCCCCGCCGACGGCCCGGTGAAATCAGCGATCTTCGGCGACAACAATGCGCGGCTCTACGGTATCCAGCCGAAACGCGCGATGCTGGATCTGAACGGCGATCGCTTCGCCATGATGAAGGCGAGGTACGAAAAGGCCGGACCCGAGCCGTCCAACAGGCGCTACGGCTATGTCGTGCCGAACGGCCCGATCGATCACACCGTGTTTGCGTAGGGGCTGGCTCCGTCATTGCGAGCGCAGCGAAGCAATCCACATCTCCGCGTGGAGAAGGATGGATTGCTTCGTCGCTGCCGCTCCTCGCAATGACGGAGGATCAACCCTATCTCCCCGTAAAATTCGGCTTGCGCTTCTCGCCGAACGCTTTCGCGCCTTCCTTCAGGTCTTCGCTGTCCTTGATGGCATCGAGCATCCGGCGCACCTCGGCGACCGTCTCCAGCGGCCCCTTGGGCATCGCATCGCGGGCGAGCTTCTTCAGCGTCTGCACGACCAGCGGCGCGTTGCCGGCGATCTTGGCCGCCATCTCCTGCGCCATCGCGACGTGCTGCCCCTTCGGCGCGATCCGGTTGACGAAGCCGATCTGGTAGGCGCGCTCGACCGAGAGCTCCTCGCCGATCAGCAGGAACTCCATCGCGATCTTGTGCGGCATACGCGCCAGCACCGAGGAGACGCCGCCGCCTGTCGTGCCGATCTTCGCCTCCGGATAGATGAATCGCGTAGTCTCCGAGGCGACGCAGATGTCGGCCATCTGGACCAGCACGAAGCCACCACCGACGACCCAGCCTGAGGTCGCCGCGATCACCGGCTTGTCGAGCTCGACGCCGAGGCCGGGCACCGCCTGCCACATATTGGCGGGAAAGTCCCTGACATCGGCGCCGACGCAGAAGTATTTCTCCTCGGCCGAGGCCAGCACTGCGACGCGATCATCGCTGTCGCGGAAGCGCCGCCATGTCTCGCGCAGTTCGTCGCACAGCGCGTTGTTGAGCGCGTTCTGCGACGAGAGGCGGTCCATCGTGATGGTCGCGACGTGGTCGGCGCTCTCGTAGCGGACGAGCGTCATGCTGGCCTCCCTAGCTGTTGTTATTCAGTCGCGGCCCAGGCCGCGCCGTTATTTCTTTTCGTCGGGATGCCGGTGCACGGGATCGACCCACAGCACCGTCTCCGGCTTTTCAACCGGCTCGATATCGAGATTGATCGCGACCGCCTCGCCGTCGGATCGCACCAGCACGCACTCCAGCACCTCGTCGCGGCTGGCGTTGATCTCCTGGTGCGGCACGTAGGGCGGAACGAAGATGAAATCGCCGGGACCGGCTTCCGCGGTGAACTGCAGCTTCTCGCCCCAGCGCATCCGCGCCTTGCCCTTCACGACATAGATGATGCTCTCGAGATGGCCGTGATGATGCGCGCCGGTCTTGGCGTCCGGCTTGATGCTGACGGTGCCCGCCCACAGTTTTTGCGCGCCGACTCGAGCAAAATTGATCGCGGCCTTGCGGTCCATGCCCGCGGTCGACGGCACGTTCGGATCAAGCTGATTGCCGGGAATCACGCGCACGCCATCGTGCTTCCAGCGCTCGTCGTCGTGATGGTGATGGTCGTGGGAATGGGTGTGATCGTGGGAACCGCTCATCGTTCTTACTTTCGAAAGTTAGGTTTCGTGCGCGGAACGCTAGCGAAAAAGGGCGCGATCAACAAGGTCGCCGCCGCGAACAGGAAGCATTGATCGCCCGGTTGCGAGCCACGAAAGACCGGTCCGGCGGATCGGTCTCTTTCAGGCCGGCGCCGCGGTCAGGCTCGCGGGCGCGGCTTTACGAGCACATCCGGATTGACCACGTTGGTCGGCGTGCCCGCGGCATAGGCCACGATCTGATCGAAGATATCGGTGAACTGGATCTCGTACTCGTCGCGCGAGACGTAGCCGAGATGCGGCGTGCAGACCACGTTGTCCATGTTCAACAGCGGATCGGAGGTGTCGCGCAGCGGCTCCTTCTCGTAGACATCGATCGCGGCCATGCCGGGCCGCCCCGCGCGCAGCGCATCGACCAGCGCCCCCGGCTCGATCAGCGGCGCGCGGCTGGTGTTGACGATCAGCGCCGTCGGCTTCATGCGCGCGAGATCCTCCGCCTTGACGATGCCGCGGGTGGCGTCGACCAGGCGCATATGCAGCGACAGCACGTCGCAGCGCGCGAAGAAGTCGGCCTTGCTGGCTGATGTCTCGTGGCCGTCGGCGCGCGCCTTCGCCAGCGCCGCCTCGCGCGCCCGGACCAGCACGTTCATGCCGAAAGCCTTGCCATAGCCCGCCACCACGGCGCCGATGCGACCGTAGCCGTAGATGCCGAGCGTCTTGCCGCGCAGGGTGTGGCCGACGCCGACCTGCCATTTGCCGGCTTTCAGCGCGGCCATCTGCTGCGGGATCGCGCGCATCGCCGCAAGGATCAGGCCCCAGGTGAACTCGGCGGTGGCGTAGGACGGCGTATCGGCGTGCTGGCTCGACGAGACGATGATGCCGAGCCGCGTGCAGGTCTCGATGTCGATATGCGGGTAGACGCTGCGCTGGCTGATCAGCTTCAGCTTCGGCAGGCGTTCGAGCAAGGGCGTGCGGATCTGCGTTCGCTCGCGGATCAACACCAGCACGTCGGTGTCGCGCAGCCGCTCGACGAGCGCGTCGACGTCCTGGACGTGGTCGTTCCAGATCTTGACGTCGTAACCGTCGAGCTTGCGGAAGCAATCGAGGGTGCGCAGCGTGTCGAAATAATCATCGAGGATCGTGATCTTCACGGCTGCGCCTCCTGTCGTTTTGTGCCGGCTATTTCACGCCCAGCAGTTCGACGTCGAACATCAGCGTCGCGTTCGGCGGGATCACGCCGCCGGCACCGCGCGCGCCGTAGCCGAGATTGGGCGGGATGATCAACGTGCGCTTGCCGCCCACCTTCATGGTGGCGACACCCTCGTCCCAGCCCTTGATCACACGACCCTGCCCGATCGGAAACTCGAACGGCTCGTTGCGGTCGACGGAGGAGTCGAATTTCTTCCCTTTCTGGCCGTTCTCATAAAGCCAGCCGGTGTAGTGCATGACGCAGATCTGGCCGGGCTTCGGCGAGGCGCCGGTGCCGACCTTGCTGTCGATGATCTGGAGGCCTGAGGGCGTGGTCATGGGCTTTCCTGCGGTTTGGGCCGTTGCCGTGCTGATGACAACGGGCGAGGAGATCGCCGCCGCCGCGGCAGCGAATGCGGTCCTGATGATGGTGCGTCGTGACGATCGCATCGAAAAAGTCCCTCTCTTGCTTGATGGTGGCCGGTCAGTAGCCGAGCGCGCAACCGTCCTTGCGCGGATCGGAGCCGCCGGTCAGCGTGCCTTTGTCCCAATCGATCCAGATCGCCTGGCCGCCGCCAAGCGGCGGAACCACGCTGGTGGTCTTGTGGCCGATCTTCTTCAATCCTTCGACAATCTCCGCCGGCACGCTGTCCTCGAGTTGATAGACGCCCTCGTAGTGCAGGCCGCGCGGCATGTCGATCGCCTCCTGCACGTCGCAGCCATAGTCGAGGATGTTGGTCAAAACGTGGGTCTGGCCAACCGGCTGATACTGCCCGCCCATCACGCCGAACGGCATCACGGCCCGGCCGTTCTTCGTCGCAAGCGACGGGATGATGGTGTGTAGCGGACGCTTGCCCGGCGCGATGCAGTTCGGGTGGCCGGGCTGGATCCGGAAACCGCCGGCGCGGTTCTGCAACAGGATGCCGGTCTTGTCGGAGACGATCGCCGAACCGAAGGAATGTGCGATCGAGTTGATGAACGAACACACGTTGCGGTCCTTGTCGACCACCGTGATGTAGACCGTCGACGGATTCATCGGCGGCGCGACGTTGGGCAGGTCGAGCAGCCGGTCCATCCGGATGTTCTTGATGTGCTCGTCGGCGAATTCCCTGGCCAGGATTCCGGCGACGTCGACATGCACATGCTGGGGATCGGCGATATGCTGCTCGCGCATCATGTAGGCGATGCGCGCGGCTTCCGCCTCGAGATGGAAGCGCTCGACGCTGAGCGGCTTGAACTTCGTCAGGTCGAAGCGCGAGAGAATGTTCAGCATCACCAGCATGGTGATGCCCGGACCGTTCGGCGGGCATTGCCAGACGTCGTAGCCCTTGTACATCGTGCCGATCGGCGAGGTCGTCTCGGTCGCGTGCGCGGCGAAATCCTCCAGCGTATGCAGGCCGCCGATTCTGCGCAGCGTATCGACCATGTCGGCGGCGATCTCGCCGCTATAGAAGGCGTCGCGACCCTTTTGCGCGATCGCGCGCAGCGTCTTGCCGAGCTCGGGCTGGCGGATCACGTCGCCGGCCACCGCGGGCTTGCCGTACGGCAACAGGTAGCGCTCGGTATTGATGCCGTTCTTCAGCTTCTCGAACCCGTTCTTCCAGTCGAAGGCGACGCGCGGCGCGACGACGTAGCCCTCTTCGGCGGCCTTGATGGCCGGCTGCAGCAGCCGGTCGAAGCCGAACTTGCCATGGTCCCTCAAGATTACGTCCCAGGCATCGACCGCGCCGGGAATGCTGACGGCATGGGCCGAGGTCAACGGCACCGAGCGAATGTTGCGCTCGAGATACCAATCGACGGTCGCCGCCATCGGCGCGCGGCCGGAGCCGTTATAGGCAACGATCCTGCCCTCGCCCCTCGGTTGAAACAGCGCGAAGCAATCGCCGCCGATGCCGGTCGATTGCGGTTCGATGACGCCGAGTAGCGCACAGGCCGCAACCGCCGCGTCGGCAGCCGTGCCGCCCTCGCGCATGACCTCGATGGCCGCGATCGCCGCTTCCGGGTGCGACGTCGCCACCATCGCGTTCTGGGCATGGACCGTGGAACGGCCGGCGAAATGGAAATTCCTCATAACGGGGGAGCTCGCTTGATCGTGATCTTCTGACGCCGCTGCGGCGGACGCGGAGTACATGACACATTCATCCCCGGCAGGGCAATGGCTGGTATGCCAGAGGAATTATCACGATAACGCATGGCTTTGCGGGGTTTCGCCGGCCTGGCCGGCCTGATAAACCCCCGCTATGCCCCTCAAGGTCGCCGCCTTCTACCAGTTCGCTGCGCTGCCCGATTTCCGCGCGCTGCGCGAACCCCTGCGCGCACTCTGCGCCGGCCTCGATCTCAAGGGCAGCGTGCTGCTGGCGCATGAGGGCATCAATGGCACCATCGCCGGCGCCGCCGACGGCATCGATGGCTTTGTCGCGGAGCTGCGGCATGGTCCGCTGTTCGGCGGCCTCCTCGACAATCTCGAACTGAAATTTTCGGACGCCGCACAGATGCCGTTCCAGCGGCTGAAGGTCCGGCTCAAGAAGGAGATCGTGACACTCGGCGACGCCACGGTCGACCCGACGCGGCAGGCCGGCACCTATGTCGACGCCGCCGACTGGAATGCACTGATCGCTTGTCCCGACATACTGCTGCTCGACACCCGCAACGCCTTCGAGGTCGCGATGGGCACCTTCGAGGGTGCGGTGGATCCCAAGATCGCAAGCTTCGGAGAGTTCAAGGACTTTGCGGCGTGCCAGCTCGATCCCGCGAAGCACCGCAAGATCGCGATGTTCTGCACCGGCGGCATCCGCTGCGAGAAGGCGAGCGCGTATCTGCTCGCGCAAGGCTTTGCCGAGGTCTATCACCTCAAGGGCGGAATTCTAAAATATCTCGAGGCAATGCCGGAGCAGCATAGCCGCTGGCGCGGCGAATGCTTCGTGTTCGACGAACGCGTCACGCTCGGCCACGGCTTGCGCGAGCGCAGATCCGAAGGCGCGCCCCATGAATGATGCCACGAAGCTCGGCGACCGGATCGATGCACTGGAGGTCCGGCTGACCTACCAGGACGAGACGATCGAGATACTAAATCAGACCATCACGGCACAGTGGAAGCAAATCGATGCGCTGACGCGCCAGATCGCCGAGCTGCGCGACCGGCTGCAGGAAGCCGAGCGTCACGCGCCGGGACCCGCCAACGAGCGGCCGCCGCACTATTGACCAGCGTCGCTTCGACATGGCGACAGCGGCCGAGCTATATGTTGCTCACCTGGCGGGCTTCCTTCGAGGCCCGGCGCACACAGAGCAAGCGCTTGTGAACCGCCGTGCAACCGCGCTGGTGCAGCGGTTGTCCAGCCTGTTCTTCAGCGGCACGAAGTCGATACTAACAAGTGGTTGCACTCTTACATAACTCAATTTGTGGCAACATCCATTTATATGCATCATTGCGTGCATTTCTGTGCGTTGCCACCGGTATCAGACGACCAAAATTTCCCGACGTGTCCTCTATTCACCTGGATTTCTCCAAGCGGACCATCAATTTTATTGATCTCCTCATAAAGCAGCGCGCATCCCATCAAGAGCAGCACGCCCATTTGCGCGGATCTCCGGCACTGCTTCGCGAAAGTGTTCTCATAGTTTTCCTTAATCAACGCCTCGCCACGATGCGGAAGAGTTCCCGTGTCGAGGTGAGCCATGATCAGATTTTTCCACTGTCGAAGCGGCGCATCAGCCGTCGAATTTGCACTGATATTGCCGCTGTTCCTCGCCTTCATATACGGCATCGTCGTGTTCGGTTCGTATCTCGCGATGGTGCATGGCGTTCAGCAGCTCGCCGCCGAAGCAGCACGCTCGTCGGTTGCCGGGATGACCAACAGCGAACGGAGCAGCCTGGCAGCCAGTTACGTCGCCGCCAATGCTTCGACATATCCGTTACTCGTTCCCGGCAATCTCACGGTCAGCGCCGCACCGTCGCCGTCGAACGCAAACGTCTACGTCGTGACCATCAACTACAACGCCTCCGGCAACTTCATCTACAGCCTGCCGTTCGTCCCTGCTCCTCCGGCGAGGATCGTCCGCTCGGCCGCGATCCAGTACGGGCGCCTGGAGCGCCGGCTCGGCGTGACATTTGACTGCAACCGGTTGCAGCGCCCTGAGGGAGGGCCGGCCTAGCATTACAGTTGTAATTTTTGCTTGAGATGCGCTTTGCGCGCGTTGGCTTGATGAGCCCTGCGCCAGGATGACCATGCGAGGATGTGGGCATGCGGGATGCGCCGCTGGGCGAGCTTCATGGCGATGCGGCGGATTTCCTGGATCGACCAGCGGATCAAGAACGATGCTTCGGTCGGGGCCGCGGTCGCGTTTTTTTAAGCAATGCTCCGGTGTTGGCCCGATGACGGATGACGGCCATCGTGGCGAAGGCAAGCATGACCAGTGAGACATGGCGATGCCAGCCATGCCAGGAGCGGGTTTCGTTGTGATCAAGACCGAGCTCGTTCTTGGCGGTTTCGAAGCTGTCTTCGATGGCCCAGCGATGGCCTTCCACGGATACCAGCTTCTGCATGGACGTGCCCTTGGGGCACCATGTGGAGAAGAAGGCTAAGCTGTTGTCGGCAATATTGCGGCGGATCAGAAGACCTCGGGTCCATTCCCCGGCAAGGTCGTCGTTGTATTCGCCGGCGTCGAGATCGGCCAGCTCAAGATAGGCCCAGTCGTGCCAGCGCGGACCTTTGGTTCCTTCGCCGGACGGCAGGCGGCGCCAGGCCTTCTTGGGAAGGCTCTGCGCGATCGTAGAGGCAGTGCCGGCGACAGGCTGCTGCTTGCCCCAGGAATAGAACACGTGATTGGAAGCAACCCCCAGAACATAGCCTTTGCCCGCCTTGCGCAGCAGGGTTTCGATCGCTCCCGTGCCATACACGCTGTCCGCTGCTATGAACGAGAACGGCACCTTTGCGGCGATCGCGCGAGCGATCATTTGATGCGCGATCCGGGGCTTCGTCGCAAAGCTCACATCGCTCGGGACATGTGCGGCCTTCAGGCGAGCGGGTTCGTCCGTCCATTCCTTTGGCAGGTAGAGCGCCCGATCGATGAAGGCATGGCCATGCCGCGACACATAGGAGGCAAACACTCCGATCTGGCAATTGGTGATCTTGCCCGCCGAGCCAGTGTACTGGCGCGCGACCCCACACGAGGCCTTGCCCTGTTTCAAAAAGCCGGTCTCATCGATGACCAGAACCGCGTCCTCGTCACCCAGCGTTTCCAGCGCGTACTCACGTACAATATCGCGCAGCGCGTCGGCATCCCACTGCCCCCGACCCAGAATCGCCTGCTGGCGCCACGGGCCTGGATCGCCAGCCGCTTCCGCCCGCATCCAACCCGTCTTGCGCGGCTCGTTGCCCAACAGTCCGTCGAGAAATTGCCCCGCCGAGGCCGCGACCCGCTCTTGCGTAAACAGCGGACGGATGCGTTGCTTGGCATCTCGCAACGACGAAGCCCACAGCGTCAGCGTATCCTCAACCGACGCGCCACCAATCATCAGATCCCGAATCATGGTCGCCCATAGATTCAGAACCTTCAGGAAGATGCAACTGTAATGCTAGGCCCGCGATAGGGCGCGAGCATCTTCCGGAAAGCCGCCCCGGAATTGGGCGTCATGCGTGCGGCGTCAGCCACAACAGCATGGCCACAGCCGCCGCGACGATGACGGCCTAGGCGTCACCGTCTTCGAGGCGCCACTGCGCGGCGAGCCGGTTCGCGACATGATTGAATTCGGTTTGCATCTGCCGGAGCGTTGCCATCACTTGGCATCGTCGAGACTAGCCGTCCCGGTCGCTGTCATGCCGCGATGGCGCAGGCTGCGTCGCGCTGACCGGATCGGATGCCAGAAAGATGCCCTCCAGGCCGGCCTGCAACCGGGTATGTGTCTCGCGGTCGGCCGCCTCCGCCTTGCGCGGACTGTCTGCGTGCTTGTCATGCGCGGCAGGATCGAATTTCTCGGCCATGTGGTCCTCCTTTACGAGGGTTCCAGATCCGCCTTGGCCCACAGCGACGCACCGTGTATCAGGGGCTTGCAAATTTCTTTCATGCTCAGGAACTTTCGCGTGCCCCAGGATTCCGCGACGAAGCCGCTCATCGACGTCCTGTCGGGCCGCCGCCAGAACATGCCGCCGCTCTGGATGATGCGGCAGGCCGGCCGCTATTTGCCGGAATATCGCGAGCTGCGCGCGAAGGCAGGCAGCTTCCTCGATCTTTGCTTCACGCCGGACTATGCCGCCGAAGTCACGCTGCAGCCGATCCGCCGGTTCGGCTTCGACGCCGCGATCATCTTCTCCGACATCCTGGTGATCCCCCACGCGCTCGGTCGCTCGGTACGCTTCGAGGCCGGCGAAGGTCCGCGGCTCGACCCACTGGCAACACCCGAGCAGATCACGACGCTCGCCACGGAAGCGGACTTCGGCAAGCTCGAACCGGTCTATGAAGCGCTGCGTCGCGTCCGGCGCGAGCTTGCACCGCAGACCGCGCTGATCGGCTTCTGCGGCGCCCCCTGGACCGTGGCGACCTACATGGTGGCCGGACAGGGCACGCCGGACCAGGCGCCGGCGCGCATGCTTGCCTATCGTCATCCGGACGCGTTCGCAAAGATCATCGACGTGCTGGTGGAGAACTCGATCCAGTATCTGGTCGGGCAGTCGAAGGCCGGCGCCGACTGCCTGCAGATTTTCGACACCTGGGCCGGCGTGCTGCCGCCGCGCGAGTTCGCGCGCTGGTCGATCGAGCCGGCCAGGCGCATCGTCGCGGGCGTGCGCAGGCAGGTCCCGAACGCCCGGATCATCGGCTTTCCGCGCGGCGCCGGCGGCATGCTGCCGACCTACGTCGAGCAAACCGGCGTCGACGCCGTATCCGTCGATTGGGCCGCCGAACCATCGATGATCCGCGAGCGCGTGCAGTCGCACGTCGCGGTGCAGGGTAATCTCGATCCGCTGGCACTGATTACCGGCGGCGCTGCGCTTGATCGTGCGGTGGACGATGTCCTCGAGAATTTCGGCAAGGGGCGGCTGATCTTCAATCTCGGCCACGGCATCCTGCCGGAGACGCCGATCGCCCACGTCGAGCAGATGATCGCGCGAGTACGCGCGTATAAGGGGTGAGACCTGTAGCCCGGATGGAGCATAGCGAAATCCGGGAACCATCCACTCGCACGAGGGATACCCGGATTTCGCTTCGATGCATCCCGGCTACGTCGCCTACCGTGCGTCCTCCAGGATCATGTCCGAGGCCTTTTCCGCGATCATGATCGTCGGCGCATTGGTGTTGCCCGACATCAAGTCCGGCATGATCGACGCATCGACCACGCGCAGGCCCTCGATGCCGCGCACTTTGAGCCGCTGATCGACGACCGCGAGCGGATCGTTGCCCATCCGGCAGGTCGAAGTCGGATGATAGACCGTGCTGCCGGTGCTGCGGCAGAACTCGAGCAGATCGTCGTCGCTGACGGTCTTGGAACCCGGATAGACCTCCTCCGCGCAATACTCCTTCAGCGCCGGTGCGGCCAGGATCTTGCGCAGGATGCGGATGCCGTCGATGAAGGCGCGCCGGTCGGTCTCGGTCGCGAGGTAGTTGATCCGGATCTCCGGCGGCACGCCCGGATCGGCACTCTTGATCCGCAGCGTGCCGCGGCTTTCCGGCCGCAGCTGACAGACCGATGCGGTGAAGCCCGAAAACGAATGCAGGTTCTCGCCCATCTTGTCCGTCGAGAACGGAATGAAATGGATCTGGATGTCCGGCGTGGCTAGGCGCGGATTAGTCTTGAAGAACGCGCCTGAGGTGCCGGCCGCGATGGTCAGCGGCCCGCGACGCAAGGCGGCATAATGCGCACCGGCCCAGATGCGCCGCAGCGGATGGTTGACGACGTCGTTGAGCGTCACCCGCTGCAGACATCGCGTCACGATCCGAACCTGCAGATGATCCTGAAGGTCGTTGCCGACACCGGGCGCATCGAGCACGACATCGACGCCGTGCTGCTTCAGCAGATCGGCGGGGCCGACGCCGGAGAGCTGCAGCAATTGCGGCGAATTATACGCGCCGCTTGACACCAGGACTTCCTTGCGCGCCTTTGCTTTGCGCAACTGCCCGTTCTGCTTGTACTCCACCGCGCTGGCGCGGCGACCCTCGAACAGGATGCGCTGCGCCAGTGCTGACGTCTCGACGCGCAGATTGCCGCGCGTCAGCGCCGGACGCAGATAGGACTGCGCCGTGCTGGCGCGCCGGCCGCGCCGCGTCGTGGTCTGGAAGAAGCCGGCGCCCTCCTGGGTCGCGCCGTTGAAATCCGGATTGGTGGGAATGCCGGCTTCGGCCGCGGCGAGAGCGAAGGCCTCCGACAACGGATCATGATGTCGCCAGTCCGACACCGGCAGCGGCCCGCCCTTGCCGTGATATTTGTCGGACCCGCGCTGCTGATCTTCGGCCCGCTTGAAATACGGCAATACATCGTCATAGCCC
This sequence comes from Bradyrhizobium sp. ISRA464, assembly GCF_029910095.1. NCBI lineage: Bacteria > Pseudomonadati > Pseudomonadota > Alphaproteobacteria > Hyphomicrobiales > Nitrobacteraceae > Bradyrhizobium > Bradyrhizobium sp. ISRA464. The sequence continues at coordinate 7,125,762 of NZ_CP094526.1, forward strand.
CAGCCGGCGTTGCCGCGCTGGCGCCAGCGGTCATAGTCCTCGTGCTGACCACGCACATAGAGCAGGCCGTTGATCGAGCTGGACCCGCCCAGCACCTTGCCGCGCGGCTGGAACACCTGACGGCCGTTCAAGCCCGGCTCCGGCTCGGTCTGGTACATCCAGTTGACAGATTTTTCCTTGAACAGCTTGCCGTAGCCGAGCGGGACGTGGATCCAGATATTGGTATCCTTCGGTCCGGCCTCGAGCAGCAGCACCGAGTGCTTGCCGTCGGCACTCAGGCGATTGGCGAGCACGCAACCGGCCGAGCCGGCACCGACGATGATGTAGTCGAATTCGGCCGCGTCGTTCGACGATGCGCCATGATTGTTGTTGTTCATTCGTTTCCCCCGGCCATACGGCACGTCCGGCGCTCCGCGACGGCGATCGCTTGAGAACCTCAGCGAGGTGCTCGCACGCGTCGCCATGCGTCAGGCCAGCCCGAGAAGACGTAGCGAGCGCGACAGATGCGGTCAAGAAAGATAGAGCGCAGATTCCGAGAGGTGCTACAGGAGGCCGACGGGTGGTACGGTTGCCGGCGCCCGCGTTGAGGCTCTGGAGCAGTTGCCCGACGGGCAGATTGAGCTCGTCGGCACTTTCGGCGGCGGCGAAGATGTAGCGGTCGGGCCGCACGATCGCGCTGCAGGAACACGCCGCGCAGATCGAACGTGCCTGCCGGCGCGATATATTCACTGAGACGAAAGCCCGCGGCCATGTAGAACTCGCAAGCCTTGCGTACCTCCGGCGTCAGCACCTGATAGTGGTCGAGCCGCAACGCCGAACCGCCGGCGTGGCGACTGAATTTGGTGATCATGCGCGGCACGACCGGCATGGTCGCGCAGAATTCCAACGGCGTGCCGACGGGATCGACCGCGTGCAGGGTGCGGCCCTGATGCGGCGCATCGGCCCAGGTCGCCTGGCAGCCATGCGCCTCTGATGCGAAACCCGGGGTCGTGGTTCGTGGTCGGGAGGCTCATGCGCGCACCTTCTGGTTTGCCGTCGCGATCGCAGTCATTGCGAAAAACCGACGAGGGATCAAGCAGCGCGGCCGTAGGCAATGTTTACCGAATGCTGCGCCGACGCTCGCCTCCCGTCGCGCATTTGTATCGATTTGTCAGCAATGCCGCCGCTTGGGAACCAAAGTGGCGCCGCATGTTTCGGTTCATTTCAAAAATTCATATTTTGTCAAAGGTTTGCAGCGAACTTTTCGGCACGGCCGCCGGGCCCAATCGCGCGGTATCTGCAATGCGTATGTACCTGAGTTCATATCTCGCGAAGCTGCTCGCAGGCGACCTGTCCGCCTTCGGCGCGCCGCCGACCGATGATGCGCTCGCAGGTCACATCCGGGCCGAGCAGGTTTCGCTGATCCTCGGCTATTCGGCCGGCATCATGTTGGCCAATGCCTGCAACGCGCTGGTGCTCGCTGTCGCGCTGTGGCAATCGCCCGACTGGTCCTTCGCCATGATGTGGGCGGTGGGAGTGAGCAGCGCAGCCCTGTTCTTCGGCCTGCAGGCGCGCGCGTCGCGACGCATCGCCAAGCCGCAGTTCGTATCGCGCCGGACCATGTACCGTCTGGTGCGCAATGCTTTGGCGCTGGGCACCGCCTGGGGCATCGTCCCGGTCGCCTTCTTCGCGGACGCTTCGAGCGGCGCGCAGTTGGTCATTACCTGCCTGTGCGCGGGAATGCTGGCCGGCGGCGCCTTCGCCTTCTCCACCATTCCGATCGCGGCGATTGCATTCACCGCACCGATCTTCGTCGGCACGGCGATCTGTCTCGGCCGGGAGGGCGATTTCATCTACCTGCTGGTGGCGGTGCTGGTCGTGGTCTACGGGCTCGTACTGCTGCGTGGCGTCTTCGTCCACGCCTTCGAGTTCCAGCGACGGATTATTGCCCAGCATGAAGCCGAGCGAACCGTGCGGCAGGATCTGCTGACGCATCTGCCAAACCGCGTTGCCTTCAACGAAACGCTCGCCGGCGCCCTCAATCGGCTGACCCGGTCCGGTGAGGAATTCGCGGTGCTATTGCTCGATCTCGATCGCCTCAAGGAGGTGAACGACAGGTTCGGCCACCCTGCCGGCGATGAATTTCTGGTACAGGTCGCAGCCCGGCTGCAGCGATGCACACGCGCGGCCGAGCATGTCGCGCGCATCGGCAGCGACGAATTTGCGCTGATCATGTCCAACCTGTCCAGGGCGGAAGACGCGCTCGCGCTGGCCGAGCGGTTCGTGGCGGCGTTTGCCGACCCCTTCGTGATTGAGGGATACGAGGTCACGAGCGCGATCAGCATCGGCATCGTGCTGGCGCCGCGGGACGGCAACACGTCGCACGACCTCCTCAAGCATGTCGACATCGCGCTCTATCGGGCGAAGAAGTCGGGACCCGGCACCATCTGCTTCTTCGAAGCGAGTGACGACCAATCGGCGCGCGACCGCAGGGCGCTGCAGCGCGACCTCGAACGCGCCATCGAGGCGGACGAGCTGTTCCTCGTCTACCAACCCTTCCTCGATATCCGCAAAGGCCACATCACCGGCTTCGAGGCGCTGTTGCGCTGGCAGCATCCGGTGCGCGGTCTGATCCCACCGACTGTATTTATTCCGATCGCCGAGGAGAGCGGATTGATCCACCCGCTCGGCGAATGGGTCATTCGCCACGCCTGCGCGACGCTGTCACTCTGGCCGGACGATCTCAGGATCGCGGTCAACTTCTCCGCCGTGCAGTTCCAGAACGCGAGTATCCTGGAGACGATCGTGCAGGCCCTGACCGAGGCGAACGTGTCGCCACGCCGGCTTGAGATCGAAATCACCGAATCGATGCTGATCTCGAAATATGGATCGGCGCCCGCGATCCTGAACTCGTTGCTCGAGCTCGGTCTGACCGTCGCGCTCGACGATTTCGGCACGGGATTCTCGTCACTGACCTATTTGCGCAAGCTGCCGTTCAGCCGCATAAAGATCGACCAGTCCTTCATCCGCGACATGTTGACCCAACCGGACTGCGCCGCAATCGTGAAATCAGTGATCGCGCTTGCGCAGGACCTGGAAATTGGCGTCGTGGCCGAAGGGGTCGAAACCGCCGACCAGCTCGAATATCTGCGTCAGACCAGCTGCGACGAGGTCCAGGGTTACCTGATCGGCCGGCCGATGTCGGCGAGCGAGATCTCCGCCGCACTCGATCGCGCTTCCCAGCAGTCCGTACACGCCGCCTAGTCGCCGCGCGAGGCCACGGGTCGCCTCAGGCCGAGTCCGCGCGGTGCAAGGTGTCCACCGTGATGATGCCGCGGGCGCGCGACACGCAGGCGCAGATCTTGCGGCCTTCCCGCCGCTCGCGCTCGCTGAAGAAGACGTCGCGATGATCGATCTCGCCGTCGACGTCGATCACATCAAGCGCACAGACGCCGCATTCGCCGCGGCGGCAGTCGCTCATCACCTCGTCGCCGGCGTCGTTGAGCACATCAAGCATCGTCCGGTCGTGCGGAATCACGACCTCGACGCCCTCCTGCTTGAGCCGCACACGGAATGCTTCGGTCGGCAGCAGCCCGCTCGATCCGAACGTCTCATAGCGCAGGTCGGCCATCGGCCGGCCGGCGGCCTCCCAGGCGTGCCGCGCCGCATCCAGCATCCGCATCGGGCCGCAGAGCAACGTCATCGCATCCTGCGGCAGCGCCGCGAACACCGCACCGAGATCGAGCCGACGGCCCTCGTCGCCGGCGTAGACGATCAGGCGCCGGCCGAGCAGAGCTTCGAGCACGTCGAGATAGGCAGCATCATCGCGCGAGCGCACCGCATAATGCAGCGCAACTTCCGCGTTGCGACGGGCGAGCGCCTGCGCCGCGCCGACGATCGGCGTGATGCCGATGCCGCCGGCCACAAGGCAGACATGCTGTCGCGTCCAGTCGAGTTGCACAAGCGATGTCGGCAGCGTGATGTTGATGCGGGCTCCCGGTTCGAGCGACCACATATAGCGCGAGCCGCCGCGGGACTCCGGCGCGCGGCGCACCGCGATCCGGTAGCCTTGCGCATCCGCTTCCCCGACCAGCGAGTAGGAACGCGTCTGCGGCCGTCCATCGACCGCGACGCCGATCTGGATATGGCTGCCGACCGGATAGGGCGCCACGGCGACGCGATCGGGGCGCAGCAGGAATTCGCGGATGCCGGGCGTGAGATCGCGCGTGGCGACGACGGTTGCAGGCGTCCAGGTCTCGATGAAGCGCATAAGACTCCCCGCTCAGTCGGCCGCAGCCGATTTGATCAGCGCCAGGGCCGGCAACAGGTCGAGATGGGTCCGGTTGCGCAGCGCCAGCCGCAGATTGCGCGCGGCAAGCCGCGCATGCTCGCGCATGACGGCCTCAGCCCGTCCGCCCTCCCGGTTCTCGATGGCGTCGACCACGACGCGGTGATGATCCTGTGCGATCAGCAGGATCTGGTGCGCCTCGGGCAAGGCCGATTGCGCCATCACGAAGCCGCTGGGGGAGGCGAACGGCAGTGCCGAGGCGCGGTCGATCTGCCGGATCAGCGGCGGGCTGCGCGACAGCTCGGTAAGCAGCGCATGGAAGCGCGCGTTCAGCGCGACATAGGACGAGAACGCCTCGACCGAGACCGGATCCTGGCGCACCAGGCCATCGATCTCGTTCAGGCACTCCTTCAACGGCTCGAGATCGCGCGCGGACACGCCGCGTTCAGCGGCAAACCGCGCGGCTAGACCCTCGAGCGTGCCGCGCAGCTCGATGGAATCGAGAATGTCGCGCTCGGAGAATGCCTTGACCATGAAGCCGCCCGACGGGATCGCCTCCAGCAGGCCCTCCTCCTCCAGCCGCACCAGCGCCATCCGTACCGGCGTCCGCGAGACGCCGGTGGTTTCGACCGCCTGCAATTCCGAGATGCGCTCGCCCGGACGAAGACCGCCCGAGAGGATCAGGTCGCGCAGCGCGAGCTGTGCCCGCACGGTCTGCGACACGGAGCGATCGGCCTCCCGTTCCGGCATTGCTCGCTCCTTGATTACTCGGCCGCCTGCAGGTGCTGGGGCGGGTTCTCCTTCGCCACCATGCGGTCGATGACGCGCCGCGCCCACATCGCGCCGGCATCGATGTTGAGGTTGTAGAATACGCGGTCCGGGTTCTCGTCCATCGCGCGCTGTTGCGCCTCGAGAATGATCTCGTCCTCGTGGAAGATGCCGGCGACGCCCTCGCGGATCTCCGTGGTCAGGCGTTGCTCGGTGAGGCGGTGATTGCGCACGAAGGCCCAGAAGTAATGGGTGGTCTTCTCGGTCTCCGGCGTGATGGTGTTGAGCACATAGCCGTTGACGCCCGCCGAGCGGTCACCTTCGGGCGCACCTGATCCGGCCGGCGCGACGCCGACGTCGATATTGACCGTGCACGGCGCCTCGAAGCGGATGATCTGCCATCGGTCGACCGGACCCGGCTTCTGCAACTGCTTGGCCCAGAACGGCGGCGCCTCGATGCCTTTCATCCAGCGCGTCACTGTCACGGTCTTCTCGCCATGGGTGACGTCGAAGGGAGCTTCGGCGACCGCGTCATTGCCGATGCTGGAGCCGTGCACGAAGGTTTCGTGGGTGAGATCCATGAGGTTATCGACCACGAGACGGTAGTCGCACTTGACGTGAATGGTCTTGCCATCGCCGGCCCAGGCAGGATCATTATTCCAGTGCATGTCGGGCACCAGTTCGGGGTCAGCGAGCGCGGGATCGCCCATCCAAAGCCAGACGAAGCGGTGACGTTCAACCACCGGATAGGCGCGCACGCAGGCCGACGGATTGATCGTCTCCTGCGAGGGCATGAAGGTGCAGCGGCCCTGCGCATTGTACTTCAGGCCGTGATAGCCGCAGACCACGGTGTCGCCCTCGAGCCGGCCCTTGGACAGCGGCACCAAGCGGTGCCAGCAGGCATCCTCCAGCGCCACGACCTCGCCGTCGCCCTTCCGATACATCACGACATGCTTGCCGCAGATCGTGCGCGGCAGCAGCGCATGCTTGATCTCGGCGTCCCAGCCGGCCGCGTACCACGCGTTCATCGGAAATGGTTTTGACATGGCGGCCTCCCGGTAATCAGCGCTGCTTGCGTACCTACTGTATACATAGTTGCCTTGAGTTATGCAAGGATCGGCCATTTTCGCCTCTAATTTCCGATTCATGTATACATAATGACATGAATAGCCTCGCATGGGCCGCGCATACCCGCGACGCAGGATGCACCTGGCTGGTCGGCGCCATTCGCGCCGAGAGAACTTAGAATTGGATGGAGGGTGATTTACGAGTTGGACGGCGAGCGGCTCGAGGCCGACTGCGTGTCCTTGATGCTGACCACGACGGCGATGCGCTTGACCAGGCCGCTGCGGTAGGCTTGCAGGAACTTGTCGTAATGCTTGACCGAGATGCAGCCGTTGGAGTCGCCGTTCGGGCCGAGCATGTAGCTGTGAACGAGCAGGCCAACGCGTCCGAACGTGTCGCTGCCGTCGACCGGGGTCATCCGCAACGCGGGCACGCCGTGGAACAGCTTTTCGCGCGGCTTCATCTCATAGATGCCGGGTGGCGTCGCACCGGCGTTGCGGGCGTTCACATGTGCCGGATCGTCCAGCAGGTTGCCGAGACCGGAATGCGCCTCGAACTTGGTGCCGTCGGGCATGTACACGACACGCCCGGTGATGTCGTAGACCGCCGTGGCGTTGTCATAGCCGAGCGCGCGGAGGTTCGGGCTCGGACCGGACAGCAGCCCGTCATTCGGATCGAGTGAGGCCAGTTGCAGCTTTGCCGGCATCATGTCGGCAATCTTCTGGAAAAACGTCCGGTTATCGGCCTGCTGCACCGGCGGCGGGGGCGGCGTATCGTTCCGCGCGATCAGGTTGGCCTCGGCCGGGCGGGATCGCGGCATCGGTATTGCTGCGACAGCCGGCGCGGGCGGCGGCAAGGCGGCTGTCTCCTCCTCCTGGCTGGGCAGATCGATCTGCGTGTTACGCAACTGCTGGCCGGCCAGCGCGTCTTCGATCTGGTCGAACTCGGTCTTGAAGTCAGCGCGATCCGAACGGATACCACGGCGCAGAGGATAATAGATCGAAGCCGAATTGAGCGTGGAGCGAGAGCCGAAGCGATCGTCGAAAGTCAGCGCGGCAGAAGTGTTAGCCAACGCCGGCCCATGCAGCCAAGCGGCGGGATCAACGCCGACCATCCACGCGGCAAGACCCGACGACAAGGCAAGCGCGCCGACGGCCAATGCCGTGCTGCCCACCAATGACATGCCGCGGCTAGACCTGCGCCCGGCAGCTTTCGTCGTTCGTTGACCCATCCATCCCCAAGTTCGGTGTTCTCGGGCCTGTTCCGGCCCATGTGGGATTCACCGAAACCTCAGTATATCAGGGAATTAGAGTAAGGCATAATCGAGACAGAGAGGGACGACAGCACGCTTTTTTAAGCTTCTGGGGGTGGAAAATGCGCCAGAATCAGTGCCCAGAGGGCCTCAAACGGCGGAAAGGCGCCCCCGATAGAATGGAATGGTCCGGCCGTGCTCCGGCCCCGCCAGTGCGAGAAGCTGGCAAGGGGCGCTCAGGTCAAGGAGCACGCCATGTCTCGGAACCTCAACACAGCGGTCGCCGTGATCGGCATCGATATCGGCAAGAACTCGTTCCACCTCGTAGGTCATGATCACCGCGGTGCCATCGTGCTGCGGCAGAAGTGGTCACGCAGCCAGGTGGAAAGACGGCTCGCCAACTTCCCGCCCTGCTTGATCGGGATGGAGGCTTGCGTCGGCGCGCATCACCTCAGTCGCAAGCTCCAAATGCTCGGCCACGACGCTCGCTTGATGCCGGCGAAAGACGTGCGCCCGTATTCGAAAGGACAGAAGAATGACTTCCGAGATGCGGAAGCCATCGCCGAGGCTGTCCAACGCCCGACCATGAAATTCGTCGCAACCAAGACAGCCGATCAGCTCGACCTTCAGGCGCTGCACCGCGTCCGCGATCGATTGGTCAGTCAGCGTACCGGCGTCATCAATCAGATCCGTGCGTTTCTGCTGGAGCGGGGCATCGCCGTACGCCAAGGCCTGCATTCCCTGCGATCCGAGTTGCCGGGTATCCTCGCGACGCGCACCGATGTGCTCTCGCCTCGCATGTTACGCATCATCGAGGATCTGGCGGGCGACTGGCGCCGGCTGGATGCGCGTATCGAGGGGCTGTCTAGCCCGCATTTCTCACAGGGCCGACTGATCTGACAACACCGATTTGGTGTGCCAGTATGGCCATGAAGGGTTGCTGCGCGGGAAGGCGCGGCTGGCGGGATTAGGTTGTGGGTTTCTCCGGTGGGCCAGTTGGCGATGCCGCGGTTTGGCGCGTCGCAGCTTCGCGTGTCAGGCCGGCGAGGCGCGGGCTCCGGCGGCTTTGGCCAGGCGGTGCGCGGCGATGCCCCACGGTTCGGCGGCCGGACAGGCCGAGGCCATGGCGATCTTGATGCGGCGGACGCTGATGCGCACCAGTGCGCCGATCTTCAGGAGCTTGAGGCGGATGGTGCCGCAGGTGGCGTCCGCAAAGATGGTTTCGGCAAGGCCGATGCGCCTCAGGGCACAGATCAGCACATAGGCCATCGAGGCGAACCACAACCGCAGTTGGTTGGCGCGCATGGTCGCCGCGGAAGTGCGGTCGGCGTAGAGATCGAGCTGGCACTCCTTGATGCGGTTTTCCATCTCGCCACGGGCGCAGTAAATGTCCTCGTAGAGCTGCCGCGCACCCGCCTCGGCCCGCTTGAGCGAGGTCACGACGAAGCGCGGATTGGCTTCCCCTTTTGTCCACTCCGCCTTGGCGACGACGCGGCGCCTTCGGCTCCAGGTGCCGCGCGTGCTCCACTGGAAGTCCTTGAAGCGGCGCGCCGGGCGGCCGGTCTTCTCGGCTGCAGCCCGCGCCGCGGCGAGCTCCTCTTCGATCATGGCGACCAGGCGCGTGTTGCGGGCGAGCCCGAACAGGTAATCCACGCGGTTCCGTTCGCACCACGCCATCAGCGCCTCGCGCGCAAAGCCACTGTCGGCGCGCAGCAGGATGCGCACGAACGGCCAGTGGACGCGGATTTGCCGGACAATCCGCTCGACCTCCGCGACGCTGCCCGCGCTGGCGTCAATGTCGGAGGGCCGCAGCTTGGCCGCCAACAGATGCCGGCCGCAGAACACGTACAGCGGCAGATAGCAGTAACAGTCGTAATAGCCGTGGAAGAAGCGTCCTTCCTGATGCCCGTGCAGCGGGTCGTCGGTGGCGTCGAGATCGAGGATGATCTGCGCCGGCGGTCGCTTGTGCGCCTCCAGGAATAGCGTCACCGGCAACGCCTCGATCGCCGCCGCGTCGTAGGCGATCTTGTGATAGCGCGAAGGCTCGTTTCGGCTCAGCTCCAGCCGGTTCAGCGTCGACTTGCCGGCCACCGGCGCGCAGTCCTCGCGCTTGGCCTCAAGCTTGCCCGCCAGCACCGCCATCAGCGGGTCGTGCCGCAGCTCGTCGTGATCGTTGAGATCTTCGTAGCCAAGTGCAATGCCAAAGACCCGTTGTCCGACCAACGTCCCGACCGCATGCTCGATCAAGTCCGGACGGCGATGATCGCGAAAGCAATCTGCAAAACGCCCCACCAGATCGATCGCTCGATCGGCGGCGCCCAGAAGCAGCGCTCCAGCGTCCGACGTCACCAGGCCAGCATCAAAGGCCGCTTCCACAGCCCGGCCTTCCACCACTCCAAAATCAAACCGTTCTGCGCTACACTCTGTCGGCATCGGGGCATTCCTTGAATCATCGCAAAGTCCTTCTCGCAAAAGAACTTTCGCTGATTCGCGCCCCGATGCGCCTCAACACTGGTAGAGTCGGGGAAGGGCGCGGTAGCTTGGGCCATTCGGCAACGCCCCGTTTCCCTTCCTCGCTCATCAAACCGGACGTGCGGAGCTACCGCATCCGGCTTTCCGACTGGCTTCAGTGCAAGGCCCACGGCGGCGGTCCCAAGTGGACGCGTCGGAGGTGCAAGACCCCGAGCGCGCCAAACACAGCCTCTCGCGGGAAGAGGCGGGTGCCACGCGACGGCACCTTGTGACGTCGGACCAGGAATCCGCGGACCCGTTCGTACACATGGTTATCGACGGTCCGGTACGCCGGTTTCCGAGTGCCGTAGCCGAAGTACGTGCTCCAGCCTCGCAACAAGCGATTGAGCCGGTCACGCACGTCAAGCCAGCACCCGGTGTTGCCGGGGACCAGGATATCGCTCACCTTGGCTTTGAGCCGCTGAACACTCTTCTTGGACGGGCTCGCGCCCAGATACCAATGGCCATCTTTCCGGTACCGATGCGGCCCGAAGCTATAACCAAGGAAGTCGAAGCTCTCGCGCCGGGCATCCTTCACCGAGGTTTTCGCCTCGTTGAGCGTCAGCCCGAGTTTCGTCATCACCGCTTTCGTCCACGCCAGAGCCTCGTGCGCATAGCCGCGGCTGAGGATGACGAAGTCGTCGGCGTACGAGACGATGTGGGCGCGGAAGGCTTCGCCGCGTCCGGTCAATCGCCAATGCTTCAGGAACCGGTTCATATAGATGACGGAGAGCAGCGGGCTTGCAACACCGCCTTGCGGTGTGCCGCGCTTGCTGTTCTTGCCGCCACTCATGCGCCGCTTCCCGTTGCCGTCCCGCTCCTCGACCGGCGCTTGCAGCCACAGCTTGATCAGCCACAGCACATGCCGGTCAACGATGCGTCGGGCCACCGATTTGAGGAGGTCCGAATGCGGGATCGTGTCGAAATATTTCGACAAATCGGCGTCAACCACGTCGGTATAGCCCCGGCAAATCAGCCGGTGCGTTTCCTTGATCGCATCGACCGCGCTGCGACGCGGACGATAGCCATAAGCACTGTCCTCGAAGTCCGCTTCGAATATCGGTTCCAACACGAGTTTGGCGGCAGTCTGAATGACGCGACAGCGGATCGTGGGAATGCCGAGCGCGCGCTCGCCTCCCCCGGGCTTCGGGATCATCACCCGCCGCACCGGATCGGGTCGGTACGTCTTCGAAACGAGGTCCTCGCGCAGCCCCGCTAACCATGCTTCCACGCCCGACGCCTCGATCTGCTCAAAGGTCACCCCGTCAACACCAGGCGCACCCGCATTGGCACGGGCCAGCGCGTAGGCGTGGCGCAGAATGTCCTCACGGCAGATCTTGTCGTAGAGCAAATAGAAGCGGTAGGCAGGCTCCGCCTTCGCCTTGCAATAGAGCTTTCTCTGAAGGGTCCTGATCCTTTCAGGCGTTTCGAGGCTCATCGCCAATCACCTGTTTCCTCACCGTCTTTGAAAGCACACCAGAAGTCAGGGACCTTCCCTCCGCCGGCATTACCCGGTTTCAACGGTACCGCGTCCCTGTCCGACTCCCGCTGCAGGCCGCCGCCAATTGCGACGTTGAAGACGCGACCTCCGCCCGCTGCGGGTCTCCCCCGATTACCCGCATCGCCCTTCCAGCGTGCCGAGTCCACTACCCCGGCGGATCAAACAGGTGCGCACGTCGATTGCTTCCCTATCCACACGGCCTTCCCCGTATCTCAGGCGGGTCGGCATCCGCATCTTCACTTTCGAGGCCTGCTCAGACTTCACTCATATTACGGCCCGCTGGATTGCTCGACCGCCCAAGGCGGCCTTTCAGGCGATCTTCTCAGGGTGAGAACCGGCACGGGCTTGCCTATGGCATAGCCCTGAACATAGTCGACCCCGATCTGGAGCAGCTCGTCCAGGATGGCGACGCTTTCGACGAACTCCGCGACCACCTGCTTCTGCATGATCTTCGCGGTCTTGGTGATCAGCTCGACCATCGCGCGATCAACCTTGCTGCTCAGGATCTCCTTCACGAACGAGCCGTCGATCTTGATGAAGTCGACCGGCAGATGCTTCAGATAGGCGATCGAGGACATGCCGGTGCCGAAATCGTCGAGCGAGAAGCTGCAGCCGATCCCCCTCAGCCGCGCAATGAACTTCCGCGCCTCGTCCAAATTGGAGATCGCACTGGTCTCGGTGATCTCGAAGCAAACCAGCGTCGGCGGAACGTCGTACTGCATGAACAGCTCGGCGACGAACTCGACGAAATCGCTGTCGCCGATGGTGGCGCCGGAAAGATTGATGGCGTAGCCGGCGATCTTGCGGTGGCTGTGCTTGCGCTCGGCGATGAGCTCGAAGGCGCGGCGCACAACCCAGCGGTCGATCAGCGGCATCAGGCCGTAACGCTCGGCGGCAGGCAGGAAGCTGCCGGGCGGCACCAGGCCGCCATTTTCGTCGCGCAAGCGCAGCAGCAGCTCGCGCCGCTCGTGGCCCTTCAGTGCACCGGCTACGGGACGGATTTCCTGCTCGTAGAGGCAGAAGCGTCCTTCGTCCAATCCCTTGCGGATGCGATTGACCCAGCTCATCTCGGTGACGCGCACCGTCAGGTCGGTATCCGACGGACGGTGCTCCTGGACACGGTTGCGCCCCTTGTCCTTGGCGAGGAAGCAGGCGACGTCGGCAAGCCGCAACGCGTCCTGCACACCGGCGCAATCGTCCAGCCTGACCAGACCGATGCTCGTGCTGATCCGGAAGCTCGAGCCCTCATGGACGAAGCTCGACTGCTCGACCACCGCCCTGATCCGCTCCGCAACATCGGAGGCGGCACCGCCGTCCTCGCGCAGCAGGATGCCGAACTCGTCGCCGCCGAGACGCGCCACCAGCCCGTCACCGCCGACTTCCGTCGCCAGCAGCCTTGCGACTTGCTTCAACAGCCGGTCACCCGCCATATGGCCGAGGTGTCGTTGATGATCTTGAACTGGTCGAGATCGATCAGCATCAGATCGGCACTGGCCGCCGAAAGCTCCGCCATCGATTTGTGGAGCTCGAACTCGAACTGGCGCCGGTTGGCGAGGCCGGTGAGCGCATCATGCGAAGCAGCCCATGCCAGCTCCTCGACCAGCCGCCGCTCTGCCGTCATGTCATGAATGATCATGACGCGGCCGGCGGGGTGGCCTGCATGCACAATCGGCCTCTCGACCACGGAGACCGGTACGCTGGACTGATCGGGCCGCAGCAGCCGCTGCTGTGACGCGCTTTCGCCGTCGGCCTCAAGCGTCCGGAGCGATCCCTGCAGCGGCTGCTCGGTGATCTGGAACAGCGACGAGACCGGCTGGTCGGTCGCATCCTGCCCTGCCGCGAGCAGCCGCTGCGCAGCGGGATTCATGTAGCCGACCCGGTCGTCCGGCGTCGTCACGATCACGGCATCGCCGATCGAGGCCAGTGTGAGCTGGGCGCGCTCCTTCTCCACGGCGAGCGCGGTCTCCGCCAGCCAGCGCCGCTGCAGCATCCGTCGCGTGTGGAACAGGACGATGCCGGCGAGGCAGGCCGCGATCGGGGCATTGACGAGCAGCAACAGCGAGGACACCTGGCGCGACGCCTTCCCAAGATGATCCGAGAAATCGACGGCAAGCGCGCTCAGCGCTGCGTCGACCGCGCCGATCCGTTGGGCCCAATGCCTGATGGTCGCCGCGGACGGATCGTGCAATGCGCGGTCGTTTTCGGCCTCGTTGCGAATCTGGATGAGCTGATCGAGCAGCACATCCGAATTCCGCCACGCCGTCACGGCGCCGGCAACGTGGCGCAGCTTGCGGAAATACTTGAACAGCCAAATCAGGCCGCCGATGTCGTCATCATGGTTGCCCGCCTTGGCGAAAGCAACGCGCGCCACAGCATCGTTGTTATCAGGCGCTTCCAGGGCTATCCGCGCCGTGCGGTCGGCCAGCGGCACCGCGATCGCGGCGTCGAACTTCCTCAGATAGTCGGACGTGCCGGTGCTGACATAGATCTGAAGATAATGGATGGCGTCCTTCTGCCCCTTGGACCAGAGGCTTTCGCCGGCCACATAGGCCCTCACGGCCGACATCACCTGGAGGCTGCCGGCCGACAGGCTGGCTTGCAAAAATACGATCGCGATCAGCGGCCCAACCACCCGCCAGAGCGACTTGCTTCGAAACGAAAAGAACATGAGAACGCCCGAAACAATAATTTGTCGGGCAGAGCGTAGGAACTACGGCTTAACCTCACGTTGCAAAACGCAATGAGTTTGAAGCGACTTGGTTGCAACGCAATTCGCTCAAACTGTACATATCCGGACGCTGAGCACGAACGGGGAGCCGCCGCTCAGGGACGCAAGCTTGGCGTCGTGTTCGGCGCCGGCGCCTGCTCCATTTCGGCCTCCTCCGGCAGTTTGTCGGCATGGACCGCGAGCGGCGTCCCGATCCAGAGCGGATCGTCACGATGATCGCGCCGCGGGTTCGTCGTGTTGGGATGGACCAGGATGCTCAGGCTGCCATGATTCAGCATCAACCATGGCACGAGCGTGGGAAACAGCTCCGCCGCAAAGGCCACCTGATACATCGCCTGATCGTGCGGGCCGACCTTGACGTCGTGCCAGCGCCCGAGCGTGACCAGGAAGCGTTCGCCGATCCAGTTGCGCAGCCGCTCCGCCTCGGCCCGGCTGGTGGCGGGGTCATAATAAACATGGGCGTGATAGCTCGCGATCTCGCCGATCGTGCGCGGCGCGTCCGTCATCTCGTCATCCCTCTTTCTGACTAAGGCCGGTTAGCAGGCTTTCGAACAGCTTGTGCGCGTCCTTCCGCAGCCTTCTGGCGTCGTCGGCGTCCGGCAGCATGATCGCCACCTTGCAGATCATGGCGTCGAGCAGCCTGGTCAAGAGCCCCATGTCGTCAAAGGCGATCTCGCCCTCGCGCTTCAGCGCATTCAGCGTGGCGCCGAGCAGCGCCATCGGATGCGCCTCCTCGATCTCGCGATAGCGCTGGTTGCCGAGGATCGCCGGCGCCTCCTGGATCACGATGCGCCCGTAGATACGAGCGGTATATATCATACATTATGTATATTAAATACATTCGGAATGAATGGAGTCGATCATGGACGCGCACCGGATGTTCGCGCTCGCGCAGGGCCTCGCCGCGGCTAAGAGCCGTCAGGACCTTCCCGCAGCGATGAAGCTGTTTCATTCCGACATGTTGCTTGAGACACCGGCGTTCGGGACGGCCCGCTCGGCCGGCGCGTGCTGTTCGGCGCGGCCGGCGGCACGTTCGAGGGACCGAAACTGCGCGGCGAGGTTATCGCCGACGGCGGCGACTGGGCGCTGTTTCGCCCGGACGGAACGATGTCACTGGACGTGCGGCTGGTGCTGAAGACGCATGACGGCGCCTTGGTGCACATGACCTATGGCGGCCGCTGGGTGACGCCGCCCGAACTGCGCGCCGACATCGCCGATCCGGTCAGGCGCTACCAGGTCGATCCTCGCAGCTATTATTTTCGCACCAACCCGCTGTTCGAGACCGGCGCGAGCCAATACGCCTGGCTCAACGACATCGTCTGTGTGGGGATCGGCTACCTCGTCGGGGGCGGCATCGCCTACAAGATCGCGCAGGTCGTCTGATATCGGGATCGCCGATCCGCTACAGGCGCCGCAGCACGCTGAACTGGAACGACTGCGTCGCGCCCCAGGGCGTGACGTGCCGATGCGGCTCCTGTGCGACCAGCTCGAATGCCGGACCAATCGTCCGGCTGAGCGTCACGGAATCGTAGCGCTGCACCGGCAGGCCGCTGCATTTCTCCGGACCATCGAGCGCGAAGGTGCCGATGACGGCGTGACCGCCCGGCCTGACGCCGCGATTGAGCCGGTCGAGATAGGCCGAGCGGTCCGCCTCCTCGACCAGGAAATGAAATGCCGCGCGGTCGTGCCAGACGTCAAAGGCTTGCTCTGGCTGCCAGACTGTCGCATCGCGCGTGATCCAGCGCACGCCTTCGCCCGCCGCGCCGAGCCGCTCCCGCGCCCTCGTGAGTGCGGCATCAGAGATGTCGAGCACCGTCAGTGTATGAAATCCATCCGTCAGCAGGGCATCGACCAGGCGCGACGCGCCGCCACCGACGTCGATGATGGATGCGTCCCGGCTCACGGCGACCGATTCGATCAGGCGCAGCGAAGGCTGCGGATCGGCCTGCGACCAGCTCACCTGCTGCTCGCCCTTGGTCAGGTAGACGGTCTGCCAATGCGATTGACGATCTGAGGCGGTCATGGCGAAGCGGTCCCGGCAGTCGGTGGTTGCGGGGCAAGCTGCGCTGCGCACCGATGACCATGACTTATGAGCCGCGATTACCCCCGTCAACCGGCCGCAAATGCCGCATTTGATTTGTCCGATTTTCCATCTAGCCTAGAGACGGGTTGAGATTGGGGCGCCCGCATGGCCACGTTTGGCTGGACACGCGTCAAGAAGCCTTCGGAGGATGCCGCCTTCGACTTCGGCGGCCTCACTGACCCGCTGGCGTTTCTCGCCGCACTCGACAAGGCGGTGCCGCGCTATCTCGATCTCGTCGACAACGGCGCGCTGGTCTATCCGGCCTGCAAACGCAAGGCGGTAGACACAAACGGCGATGGCCGCGCGATCTGGGAGCATACGCGGCTTGAAGCCATGCGCTATCTGCCGATGGTGCCGCGGCAGGACGCGCCGCTGCTCGTCGATCCCGCCCGCCAGGCCGACATGATCGACGCCTTCCTGCGGCAACGCCCGCACGAGAACACGATCATCGATTTCACGGGCACGCCGATCGAAGACTACGGGATCGCGATCTACGCTGCGCTGAACTGGCTGAACCATTGCGGGGCCCTCTCGGGTGCCGATCCGCAGAAATTCTCCGGCACCTTGCGCAGCTTCCGCAGGGTCATGGTCGTCGCCCGGCAATGGTGGGCGATCGAG
Source organism: Bradyrhizobium sp. ISRA464 (assembly GCF_029910095.1). Classification (NCBI taxonomy): domain Bacteria; kingdom Pseudomonadati; phylum Pseudomonadota; class Alphaproteobacteria; order Hyphomicrobiales; family Nitrobacteraceae; genus Bradyrhizobium; species Bradyrhizobium sp. ISRA464. Next base: position 7,142,555 of record NZ_CP094526.1, read on the forward strand.
GGTGCTGCGGAGCGTTGCCGGCAGATGCTGCAGGGGGGCAAGCGGCCGCCGCTGGTGTTCTTCCTGCTGTGGGCCGAATGCACCAACCTCGCGCGGGAGATTGCAATCGCGGTGACGCCGGACGACGGCGCATTGCGCCTGAAGTCGGCGCAGGATCCGGAGGATCTTGCACCATGACCAGCCGCGGCAGGCAGGATCGCTGCAGGTGCAGCGCAACCAGCTAGACGGCCGTCTCGCTGCGCGGCGGCTTCGCCGGCGTCTTGCCGCGCCGCAGGAACGTGACGCCGATCCGATCGCCATTGACCCAGGCGAGCTTGCAGCGTCGGTACGCGAGCCCCTTCGAGGAGAGCAGCAGAAAGAACTCGACCAGGTTCAGGCCCTCCATCGAGGCGCCGACGGTCAGCCTCGCCCCATTCTCGGAGACATGGTCCATCGTGCACTCGCGCCACCACGTGCCGTCGATCGCCATCAATTGCGCGGGCATCGGCTGCTCGAACCTGATCCGCGATGATGATCGTCGCTCCTGCCCGGTCATCGTCGGCAGCCGCCTGCTACGCGACCGAATCGGCCTCGGCGGAGGCCGATTGAGGCTCCCTGGTCTTGCGCGAGATGAGCCGCACTAGGTCCTTCTGCTTGTAGGTCTCGACGAACTTGATCGCGAATCCGTTCGGAAGATACCGGACTACGCGCCCGATGCACGCACCGACTGCGAGCGGCATGCCGATCGGCGGCTGCACCTCGGAAGACACCGCCGCCCCCGACAGCGAAACGTCGATCAGGAAACAACCTCGCGTGCTGCCGTCGGCCAGCGTCAACACGGCGTGCGGATTCGAAGGAACGAAGCGCGGATTGTCACGCACCTCGAGGACGCTCGGATCCTTCTGCCTCTTCTCGATCCAGGTCAGCTTGTCGGCGAACTTCTCGCGCATCGCGCGGGTCATCTCGAGTTCGAAGAGGAAGCTCCCGCTCATGGTGTCGGTGATGGAGCCCTCGAACCTGCCGAACTCCTCAAAATACGACGTCAGCCGGTCCCCGATCTTGCCGACCACCGGGACGTCGACGATCATGCGGAACGGCGAGACGCGCTTTGTGCGGCAGGCGAAGGTGCGCAGCCGGCCCTGCGCGTCGTACCAGTTCGGCAGCGTGTAGCTGCCGTCAACGATGATCTTGACCGCGCGCTGCTTGAGAAACTTTTCAACAGACACGGCAAGGCCTCGCTGGACGTGATCTGATCGCACAAGTTTCGGACGGATTGACTTTCCTGGCCGGCCCCGGGGTTCGGCCCGACCGTACCGACGCTCCGCCGGCAGCGGACGCTGCGGCTTACGCCACAACCTGGCGCAGGATCGGTCCCGGCGGACGGGTGCAGCACGGTTCTACCGGCAAATTGCTAATAAAAACTAAACCCGGGACGGACGCGGGCTGCGGCCACTTTAGCGCTCAACCCTTTCGCGGATGTTTATTTCTCACACCGCACAACTACGGAGAGCAGAAAAGCCATGCAAAAGCGCGTTCCGCGTGCATCAGGTCGTCTCCCAAGGCGGGATGACTAGTGGGCGGTTTTCGCTAGACTCGCGATTGAGGGGCAAGCCCGGATGCGCCTGTTCGATCCGCTCCTCGATTCCTGAACCAGACCGGACCCCCGCATGCCCAACATTCCCCAGAAATCGCTCGCCGACGGCAAGATCTTGCAAAGCGTGGTCGACGGCGTCGGCGTCATCACCTTCAACAATCCCGAGAAGCGCAACGCGATGTCGCTGGAGATGTGGGAAGGCTTTGGCGAGGCGCTGGCAGCGTTGCGCGATGATCCCGGTGTCCGCGTCGTGATCCTGGTCGGCGCCGGCGACAAGGCCTTCGTCTCGGGCGCCGACATCAGCCAGTTCGAGAAGACCAGGCACAACGCCGAAGCCTCGGAGGAATATTCACGGCGCAGCGCCGCCCAGCGCGCTTTGCTCGCCGACTATCCGAAGCCGACCATCGCCTGCATCCGCGGCTTCTGCCTCGGCGGCGGCATGCAGGTCGCGATGCTCGCCGACATTCGCATCTCCGGCGCAAGCGGCCAGTTCGGCATTCCCGCCGCCAAGCTCGGCATCGCCTATGGCTATGACGGGCTGCGCCATCTGGTCTCGCTGGTCGGGCCATCCTGGGCGCGGCTGATCATGTACACGGGCATGCGGATCGATTCCGCGGAGGCGCTGCGGATCGGGCTGGTCGACCGGGTGCTGCCGGATGCCGAACTGTGGGACGCGACGATGGAGATCGCGCGCACCATCTCGGGCAATGCGCCGCTCGCGATCAAGGCCGCCAAGATCACCATTGCACAGGTGCTGAAGGATCCTGACGACCGCGACATGGCCGCGATCAAGCAGATCGGCATCGACTGCATGGACAGCGAGGATTTTCGCGAGGGCCGCCGCGCCTTCATGGAAAAGCGCAAGCCGCAGTTCAAGGGCCGCTAGGACAGGGTGACTTGCACCTCGCCGCGCTTGCGGGGAGAGGTCGCACAGTTCCGTCGCCCTCGCGACTGACGCCACCTGTTTCTGCTAGCTGACCGGGACCGTGTAGTTGAGGATCAGCCGCCCGCCATCCGGATAGATCGTCTGGCCGGTAATGTAGGAGGCATCCTCGCTGGCCAGGAACGCCACGACCGAGGCGACCTCGCTCGGCTGGCCGCACCGGCCGGCCGGTGTACGCGACAGCACGCTGCGCCGCGCCTCCTCGGAGGAGAAGATCGCGTTTGCCACCATCTCGGTCAGGATCGTGCCGGGCCCGACCGCCACGACGCGAATGCCGTGCGGTGCCAGCGCTACCGCAGCGACCGAGGTAAGCTGCTTCATCGCGCCCTTGGACATCGCATAGGTCGCAAGCGAGGGGATCGCGAGCAGCGCGTTGACCGAGGACATGTTGACGACCACGCCTCCGCCGCCCTGCGCGATCATCTGGCGGGCCGCGGCCTGGACGCCGAAGAACGCGCCCTTGAGGTTGATCCCCATAACGTCCTCGAACTCGGCTTCGGTGATCTCGAGGAAATCCCGATTGCGCGCGACGCCGGCATTGTTGACCATGACGTCGAGCCGGCCGAATTCCTTCACGGCCGTGGCGACGATACGGTCGACATCGGCGCGCTTGCTGACGTCGGCCTCGACGGTGCGCAGGTCATTCGCAGGCCCAAGCTCGCCGGCCGCCTTGGCCAGCGCCGCACCATCGACATCCGAGATGACGACCTTGGCGCCATCGGAGAGAAAGCGTTCAGCGCAAGCCTTGCCAATGCCACGCGCCGCGCCCGTGATGGCGACGACCTTGCCGGAAAACTTCATGGGAGTGCCTCCAGGAAAAGAGCTTTCCCGGAGCAATAGCGCATCATGCGGCGACAGGGAACGCGGCGGATTCTCCGCGGCACTCACGCGATCAGGATTTGACCCGCGCCAGGATCCGGTCGGCTTCGGTGCGCCAGTCCGGGCTGTGGGCGAACTCCGGCGTCCCCCTGGTTCCGAACACGCCTTCGTCGGCAAGGTCGGCGATCCAGGCCTGCCGTTCCGCGGTGCCCGACGCCGACCATGGCGTGAGCCCGGCCTCGCGCACGGTCTCCGCCACCTCACGCACCTCCTCGGCGCGCCGCCGCCCGTGTTCGATCACGCGCTGGAAGAAATAGGCGCCCTGCTTTTCCCAGTCGATCGCTGGAAAGGTCTCCTTCAACGAGGCGAGCACCGCATCCTCAACGCCATAGGCTCGCGCGGTCGTGAAGCTTTCGATGACCATGGCCTCCAGGCCCTTGATCATGATGCTGCGGCACATCTTGACCGCGGAGGAGATGCCGAGCTGGTCGCTTGCGACCTTGGCCGCGAAACCGAGCGTAACCAATAGCGGTGCCAGCTCCCGTGCCCCGCGGCCGCCGAGCAACAGCGGCACCTTGATCCGGTACGGCGGCACCGAGGTCATCACCGCGCCCTCGACATAGCGGCCGCCGGAACCGTCGATACAAGACGCGGCGCGCTGCTTGGCGCCGGGTGACGCCGAGTTGAAATCGAGGAACCAGGCATCCTTTCTGATCGCCGGCGCACAGACCTCGGCCACCGGCACCGCCTGGCTCGCCGTCACCGCCGAGACCATGAAATCAGCCTGGCCTGCGAGGTCCCTATGCGATCGCGTCAGCTCGACCCCGATCCCCGCCGCATGCTCGCGCAACGGCTTTCCCTGCTCGCTTCCGAGCTTGATGTCATAGGCGCAGACCTTGACGCCCTGCTGGCGCAGGTCTTCGGCAAGGATGCGGCCAACCTCGCCATAGCCGAGCAGGCCGACCTGCCATTGCCTTGGATCGTTCGCGACTGTCATCAGTTCAAATCCCGCGTTGTGTCGTCAAACAGCTCGTCCACCTGTAAGCGCCGGGGGATCAACGCCTGCTGAACGCAATAGTCGATGATCAGTTCGAGCGGCTTGCGGATCGCCTCGACGCCGAACGGCAGCAGGTCCGGGACGCCGGGCGGCCCAGCGTTCGCCTTGCCGCGCTTGAGCAGCGCGTAGAGCTCCCGCACCACGTCAGGCCGCGACGCCGCAAGCATTTCCGTCACCACCACCAGATGATTGACCGGCACGACGCCATGCCGCCGATACCAGCGCGCAGCTTCTCCGGCCGGATCGTCGAACAACGGCTTGAGCGCGGGATCGTTCGACGTCTCGCCCAGCACGGCGTCGAGCTCGCCGTCCTTCAGCATCTGGATGATGCTCCTCCCCTGCGGCGCACGCTCCGTTCTGTCAACATATTCGGCGACATGCGGGCCCTCGAACGTCACCCAATCGATCCTGTCGAGGTTCACGCCGTAATCATTGGCAAGGATGCCGCGCATCCACGCCCCTGTCGTGGTCGTGAACGAGCGAATGCCGACCCGCTTGCCTTCAAGATCGCCGGGCGCAAGCGTGCCGCGATCGGCGCGATAGAGCGCATGGCCATGCTGGAACCGGCCGAGCATGACGGCCGGCAGCAACACCAGCGGTTTGCCATGCGCCCTGGCCATCAGATAGGTGACGATCGCCATCTCGCAGACGTCGAACGCCTGCTCCCGCACCATCGGCTTGAATGCGGCGTGGGTCGGCGTGAATTCGACGAAGTCGGGATCGAAGAGGTCGGACCGCAATGCACCCGTCTTGACCGCCTGAACGTGCGGGTGACTGCCGAGCACGGTGCGCAGCCGAAGTCTGTCCATCTCAGCGAGCTCCGGAAATCGAGGTCAGCGTTCGCCCTGGGTTCTCGCGGCAATCGTCGTCTTGCGTCGCAGGGATGCCGTTCGATCGAGCGGTGCGGCTTGCAGCGAGGCGACGGTCGCACGCACCAGCTCCTCGATCGCCTGGCCGGCGTCGGTGCCGTCGGCACTGCCGCGCGACAGCCGGGAGACGCGCTCCGGCGTCACCAGCGTGTAGTAGAGCGCGCCGAGCAGGAAGTGGCCGCGCCAGACGATGTCGGTGCGCGGAATATGCGGCAGGCTTTCATGGATCGCATCGATAAAGGCGTGGCTGGTGTCATCGAAGGTCTGCGCGATGATCCGCCGCACGACCTCGTTGCCCTCCGCCGACATGATCGCGCGCAGCCGCGTGAAGCGCGTCCCGCCGCCGGCGAGATCGCTGCCCGAGGTGAAGGCCGGCAGCACATAGGCACGTACGATCGCCTCCAGCCGGTCCTCCAGGTCGCGCACCCGCCTCGCCGCTGCCAGCAATTCGGAGCGCCGCAGGTTCATCGGGCCGCAGTGGCGCCGGTAGATTTCGAGCAGCAAGCCGTCCTTGGTCTTGAAGTGATAGGTCACGCTGCCGGGATTGGCGCCGGCAGCCTGCGCGATGTCGCGCACCGACACGGCGTTGAAGCCGTAGGTCGAGAACAGTTCCTCCGCCGCGGCGAGGATCGCCTCACGCATGTTCGGCCTGCGTGTGCCGGGGGCCTTGGCGGGTTTGCGGACCATATTTGTACTATCGTACAAATAATCAGGTCGCGTCAACAATGCACCGGCGCCGCCGTGCCGCGCACATCCGTCAGGACAGCTTGACGTCCGGCTCGGCGCGGCCGTACGCCGCAGCGTCGAGCAGGAAGGTCCTGCCATGTTCGGGATCGGCGGCGCGCTGCGCCTCACCCATGTCTTGCCAGGCCGAGGTGACCAGCACGCGCGAGAAGTCGCGGCCGACAAAGGCTGGACAACTGGATTGCCTCGCCGGCACGCGCAACGAGCGCAGCCGGCGGCCGTTGGGATCGTAGACATCGACGCAACCGCCGCCCCAGCGCGCGTTCCAGATCATGCCGTCCGCGTCGACGATCGCGCCGTCCAGCCCGCCGACACCTTCGTGCCTGATCAGCGCAACGGGCTCGCCGACCGGCAAGCCGGTCGATGCATCGAGTGGCACGCGGTAGAGCACATTCGTCGCGGTATCCGCGAAATAGCCGATGTCGCCTTTGGGCGAAAAGCAGATCGCGTTCGGGATCGTGATCCCGGAATAGAGCCGCGTTATGCGGCCGCGATGCAGCGCATAGATCGCGCCCGCCGCTTTCTCCGCTTGGCGTCCTATGGTGCCGAGCCAGAACGTGCCCGAGGGATGCACGCGCGCATCGTTGGAACGTGTCACCGGATTATCCGCTTCCAGCTGAACAAACAGCGCCATGCGGCCGTCCGCGACCTGACGAACATAGAGTCCATCCTCGGTGAGGACGAGCTGCCGCTCGGCGTCGATCCGCGCCAGCGCGCTCGCCATCTTCGGCAAGCTGTGAACGATGGTGCGCCCATCCGCAAAACGATGCTCGAACAGGCGGCGCTCGCGGATGTCGAACCACCAGGCGGTATCGGTCGCGGCATCATAGGTTGGCCCTTCGCCGAGATGGCAGCGTTCGGCCGACAGCACCGATGTCGGTACTTCCTCCATCAACACGTCGGCGACATGATCTGCCATTTCGATGCTCACAGCGTTGAGAAGCGATAGATGATCGAGCGCCGATAGATCTGGCCAGGATCGAGCCGCGCCGACGGAAAGTCAGGCCGGTTCGGCGTATCCGGCCAGGCATGCGGCTCGAGACACAACGCGTCCGATTGCCGGTACAGACGATTGCCCTTGCCGGCAGTGGAGCCGTCGAGGAAATTGCCGGAATAGAACTGCAATCCCGGCTGATCGGTGAACAGCTCCATCGCCCGGCCGCTGCCCGGCGCCTCCAGACGCGCGGCCAAGCGCACGCCCGTGCCCGGCGTCAGACAATAATTGTGGTCATAGCCGCGGCCGAGCCGCAGCTGCTCGTCATTTATTCTGATGCGCGCGCCGATCGCCATCGGCTTCCGGAAGTCGAACGGCGTACCGTCAACGGGACGCGGCGGCTCCGGCAGCGGAATCGCGGTCGGGTCGACTGCGAGGAAGTGATCCGCATCGATCATCAGCCGGTGATCGAGGATGGGCATGCCCGCACGCGCGCCCTCGAGATTGAAGAAGCTGTGGTTGGTCAGGTTGAGAAGCGTCGGACGGTCGGTCGTCGCCTCGAATGTCACCGAAAGCTCCGTCGGACCTCGCACGCGATAGGTCACGCGCGTCTGCAGATTGCCCGGATAGCCTTCTTCGCCATGCGGACTGGTGCGCGCGAGCACCAGCGTCTGCTCCGGATTATCGGTGAGTTCAACGATCTCCCAGAGCTTGCGATCGAAACCCTCCAGGCCACCATGCAATGCGTTGGGACCGTTGTTGGCGTCGAGCACAACCGTCTTCCCGTCGAGCATGAAGCGTGCGCCAGCGATCCGGTTGGCATAGCGCCCCACGGTCGCGCCGAAGAACTTGCGCTGCGCCAGATAGCCGCCGAACTCGTCATGGCCAAGGACGATGTCGTCGCAATGCCCGTCGCGATCGGGCGTCATCAGCGATTGCAGCGTGGCGCCGAAGGGCAAGATGGCGGCCTCGAAACCGTCGGCACCGCGCAGCGTCACGCGTTCGACCAGGGAACCATCGGGCAATCTGCCAAAAGGCGCGCGATCGATGGTGGCTGATGTCATGGTCAGTCCTCATACGCCTCGATCACCGGCGCGTGCTGCCTGCGCGCGCTCTCGCCGAAACCGACGACGGCGACACGAAACAGATCGCTCATGGCCGTCCTCGCATAGCTGACATGACCGGCTGATACAGCCCAAGGAAGAGCACAAGTTCGCGCTGATTCCTAGCCGGGCTTCTTTATTGTCGGTTGCGAGCACGCAGGCCTGACACGCGTCATGTTGGATGGTGCCGCGTATCAGGACACAATGTGGCGGCGCGAGCGGCTAGCGCGCGGCTTCGAATCCGCCGAGCACGGCCGTCAAATTGGCGCCGAGGATATCGGAGAGATAACCGCCCTCCTGCACCAGCACCGTTGGCAAACCGAACCGGGCCAGCCCCTCGCCGATGCGCCGGAACCCGTCGGTGGTGACAGCGAGGCCCGCAAGCGGGTCCTTTTCGGAGGCATCGAGGCCAAGGGCGACCACGAGCGCGGTCGGCGCGAAGGCGCGGATCACCTTCTCCGCCGCCACGAGCGCCTTCATGTAGTCATCGTCGCCGGTGCCTTTCGGCAACGGAATGTTGAGATTGGCGCCGAGACCAGGGCCTGCGCCGCGTTCATGGGCATAGCCCCACACGAACGGATAGAAGAACGACGGATGGGCGTGGATCGAGACGGTGAACACGTCCGGTCGCTCATAGAAGATGCCCTGTGTGCCGTTGCCGTGATGCACGTCGACGTCGAGGATCGCGACCCGCTCATGCTTCTGGCGCAGATGCTCGGCCGCAATCGCGCTGTTGTTGAGGAAGCAGAAACCGCCGGCGAGGTCGCGATAGGCATGATGGCCGGGCGGGCGGCACAGCGCGTAGACGGCATCCTCGCCGTCGAGCACCATTTGCGCTGCGGTCACCGCAACATCGCTCGATGCGCAGGCGCCGGCCCATGTCCCGGGACCGATCGGGCACGCGGTGTCCACCGTGTGCCAGCCGAGCCTGCCGACGATGTGGGTCGGATAGGTGCCGGCGTTTCGCACCGGGTGCATGTTCGCGATCATCTCCGGCCCCTGGTCGCCCAGCGCGGCCCACGCCTCCCACGCTTCGGCCAGGAAGCTCAGATATTCCGGGCTGTGCACGCGTGCGCGCGGTCCCTGCCCGAACGCAGTTGGCTCGAGCAGCGTGTGCCTGCCGGCCTTCAGCCCTGCCAGCAGGCGATCCGCGCGCTCCGGTTGCTCGGTGGTGCGCTGAACCACGCCGCGCACCAGAAAGAATTGCGGATCATGGCTGCGATGCAGTTCACTATAGACGGCCTTCACGAGATACTCCTGTTCGACGTTTGGATCGGACTCATTGTGTGCGTGCGGCGGGCACTCGGCGAAAGCTCCATTTGCCGCTTGTACACTATCCGCGCGGTCGAGCGTCTGAAACACGACCCGATTTGTGCTATGCCCGGCGCAATGGTGCAATGATTCAGACGCGCTGGAGGAATTCGGGCAATGGCTGGCAGCAAGGCGGAAACGGAGGATGGCACGATGGCGCGCCGCGGCCGGCCGCGCTCCGCCGCGACCACCGCCGCCATCCTGCAAAGCGCCTACACGTTGATGGCGACCACCGGCCTTGCCGCCACCACGATCGATGCGATCGCGCGCCACTCCAATGTCTCGAAGATGACGATCTACAAGTGGTGGCCGTCGCGCGAAGCATTGCTGATCGACGCCTTCCTCGACCAGGCCTCGCGCGCCGTGCCGCTGCCCGGGACAGGCACTCCGGTGGCACGCATCCGCCGCCACGTGGCGACCTATGTCGAAGCGCTTCAGGGCGAATTCGGGCGCGTCCAGCTCGCGGTGATCTCGGAATGCATTTCTGGCACCGGGTCGGCGGAACTGTTCTACGAACGCTACCTCGGCCTTCGTCGCAGCAAGATGCTGGAGACGATTATCGCCGGCCAGCAGGACGGCAGCATCGGCGCCAGCGGCGCGCCCGGCGATCTCTATGACGCGATCTATGGCAGCCTGTTCTATCGCTACGTCTTCGGCATCAAGCCGCTGACCTCGGCCTACGCGCGCAATCTCGTTAATCTGGTGCTGCGGCCGCACGCGGATGCGTGACATTATCGGAGCATGATCCGGAAAACTGTACCGCGGTTCTCTTCGCAACGAACGCGGAACGTTTGCGCGGAGATCGTGCTCAGGAATCAAGCGGTCTGCCGCTGACGGCGAAACCACGCCCAGGTCTCGCGCGTCACGGCGCGGTAATTCCTGCCACGATACACGATATGGCCATCGACGATCGCGTTCAGCCTCGGCAGTGCATGGAACGGCACCGTCGGATAGGCGTGGTGCTCGACATGGTAGGGCATGTTCCAGGCAAACCATTTCATGACCTTGCCGGTCATCGTGGTGCGGGTGTTCTCGAATGCGCTGCGCGTCCGCTCGCAACCGGTGTGCTCCGCATAGAGATAGGGACGCAGGATGAGCTGACCGGCGAGCAGCGGCACGATCCACACCCAGAGCAGGATCGCGCTATGCAGCGCGAGCGATGCCACGAGCAACAGCAGATAGCCCGCAAGATAGAGCCTTGCCTCCGTCACGATCGACGCGCGCCTGTTTTCCGGAATCCAGGGCACAGTCACCTTGCTGGTAAGGGCATGCCGCAACATCAGGCGAATGCGGACCAACACCTGCAGCAATCCCGAATAGGCGATCGCGAGCTGCGTGTCCGAACTTGGCTTGGGGCCGACGATCAACTCCGGATCCTTCTCAGGATCCTGCGTATAGCGATGATGGTCCCAGTGAAACAGGTAGTAATATTCGTAAGGCAGTCCAATCATGAAGGCGGACAGATTGCCGAGAGCAAGATTGAGCGCACGGCTGCGGAACGCGGTCTTGTGCGCGGTCTCATGCACCACCATGAACAGGAACGCGACGAAGTAGCCCTGCACGGCAATCAGCGGGAACGCCCATGGCAGGCCGTAGCGCGACGAGACCAGCCAGATCAGCGCTCCGACGATCACGATCATCCCGTAATGGCTTGCCGCGCGCACCGCGCCGGGAAGATTCGATTTGACCGATAAATCGCGCAAGCTCTCCGGGCTCAGCGGCTTCAGTCGAGGTCCGGCATCATGGGTCTCTGCGGTGCTCATGGTCGTCTCACATGTCAGCGTTGCAGGAGCGCCGAGACCTCGGCGTTGATGAAGGCGCGATCGGCGGCATTGTTGATCGGATTGCCGGCGCGGTGACCATGGATCGAGGGAATCGCGCGCAGCGCGGCCGAGCGCGCATTGACCAGCCGGGCAAGTTCGTCCTCATTGTCGCGCATGTCGAAATAGCGGTCGGTGCGGCCGGGCATCAGCAGCACGTGCGCCTTGATCGCGGCCAGCGCACGGTCGAAGTCGCCGCCGAATTCATCGCAGCGGCTGATGTCGCCGCTCTGCCACATCGCGATCTGCGCCAGCAGATCATTGGCGTCGCGCCGGGCGAAGGCACCGTCCCACGAGGCCGCAAGGTAGTTCTCCAGCGATTTGAATCCGGCCTCACGCCAGACCTCGTCGCGGTAGAATTCATGTGACATTGCCCAGCCGGCATAGACGCGCCCCATCGCACGAAAGCCGGCCACCGGATTGGTGACGAAGCGGCCGTGCTGATAGGCGGGGTCCGCCGTCAGCGCGGTTCTTACGCCTTCGAGAAAGACGTGGTTGTACGGCGAGCACCTGGCGCTGCCGCAGACCACGGCCACCCGCTCCACCATGTCGGGATAGCGGGCAGCCCAATGATAGGCCTGCATGCCGCCCATCGACCAGCCATAGACCAGCGCGAGCCTGGATACGCCAAACCGCTCGACCAGGAGCCGCCGCTGGATCGCAACAGCGTCGTAATAGCCGAAGGCAGGAAACGGCGCGTTGCCGAGCACGTCGCCTGAATTCGATGGCGAGGATGACAGACCATTGCCGAACAGGTTCGCGATGACGATGAAATAGCGGTCGGGATCGAGCGCCCCGCCCGGCTGCACCAGCCATTCGATGTCGGTGTGCCGTGCGCTGAAAGACGTCGGGTAGAGGATGACGTTGTCCCGGGCCGCATTCAGCGCGCCATAGGTCTTGTAAGCCAGCCTGAGCCGCGGGAACACGGCGCCGCCTTGCAGCGTCACTTCGCCGGCTTCGAACACGTCGTAGTCGCGAGGCGTGGTCATGGGCAATCGACCCCGATGTAAAAGCGCAACGCTGCGCCCTCAATAACTGTACGATAAGTACACTAATTGTCCGGCCGACGCAACAGCCGCGATGGTGGCATGACACCGGCCCGATCAATTCAAAATCGGTATGGATCGATACAAGCTTCGGCTTGGACCCCTTGCCTTCACCTCTCTAGGAGAGTTTTCGAGGAAATTTCGAGGAGGCGCCATGAGCGCAATTGTGTCCGCCGCCGAGGCCCGGCGATCCCGCGTCCGGCTTCTTATGGTGACGATGCTGTTTCTCGTCACCACCGTGAACTATGCCGATCGCGCCACGCTGTCGATCGCGGGTCCCGCCCTTTCCAAGGAGCTGCATCTCGATCCCGTCGCGATGGGCTATGTGTTCTCGGCCTTCGGCTGGTCCTATGTGGTCGCGCAGGTGCCATGCGGCTGGCTGCTCGACCGCTTCGGCTCGAAATGGGTCTATGCGATCGGCATCATCGTCTGGTCGATCTTCACCGCGATGCAGGGCCTGGTCGGTTTTCTCGCTGCGGGAAGCGCCGTCATTTTGCTGTTTGCCCTGCGCTTCCTGGTGGGCATTGCCGAAGCGCCATCGTTCCCGGCCAACGCCCGCATCGTGGCCGCCTGGTTCCCGGGAAATGAGCGCGGCACCGCGTCGGCCTTCTTCAACTCGGGGCAATATTTCGCGACCGTGATCTTCGCGCCGCTGATGGGCTGGATCGCGCACGAGCATGGCTGGCGCCATGTGTTCTATGTGATGGGCGGACTCGGAATCATCATGGGGATCGCCTGGATCAAGACGATCTACGAGCCGAAGGATCATCCCTCGGTCAACGAGGCCGAGTTCGACTACATCAAAGCAGGCGGCGCGCTGGTCGACATGGACGCGCCGAAGGATGGCAAGGCACCGGACGGCGGCCCGAAATGGGATCACATCCGCCAGCTCCTCGGCAACCGCATGATGCTCGGCGTCTATATCGGCCAGTACTGCATCAACACGCTGACCTATTTCTTCCTGACCTGGTTCCCGGTCTATCTCGTGAAGGAGCGCGGGCTGTCGATCCTGCAGGCCGGCTTCGTCGCCACCTTGCCGGCGCTGTGCGGCTTCATCGGCGGCGTGCTCGGCGGCGTGATCTCCGACTACATCCTGCGCCGCACTGGCTCGCTGACCATGGCGCGCAAGATCCCGATCGTCGGCGGCATGCTGTTGTCGATGGCGATCATCGGCTGCAACTATGTCGAAGGACAAGCGCTGGTGGTCGGCTTCATGGCGCTCGCCTTCTTCGGCAAGGGCATTGGTGCGCTCGGTTGGGCTGTCGTCTCCGACACCTCACCGAAGGAAGCCGGCGGCGTCTCGGGCGGGCTGTTCAACACCTTCGGCAATCTCTCCTCGATCACCACGCCGATTATCATCGGCTACATCCTCGCCGCCACCGGCTCGTTCAACGGCGCGCTGGTGTTTGTCGGGGCCAACGCGCTGGTCGCGGCGATCGCCTACCTCTTCATCGTCGGCGAGATCAAGCGGGTGCAGCTGAAGGCGGCCTGAGCGGCCGGAGCCACATCCCAACAACACATCAACGGCGGCTTCGGCCGCCGTCCTTGTCTTCTTGGTCTCCGGGAGGCATCGATGCTAGAACGCACAAAACCCCGCCTCATCCATTCAGGGCCGGTATCGATGTTCGACCTGAACCAGCTCCGCTGTTTCGTCACGGTGGCCGAGGAGCTGCACTTCGGTCGCGCCGCGGCACGGCTCAACATGACCCAGCCGCCGCTCAGCCGGCAGATCCAGGTGCTCGAGCACATCATCGACGCGCCGCTGCTGGAGCGCACCAGCCGCTCGGTGCGGCTGACGCCGGCGGGACGCAGCTTCCTGCCCGAGGCGCGGCGCATCCTCAAGCTTGCCGAGTCCGCGTCGCAAGTCGCGCGCCGCATCGCGCTCGGCAAGACCGGCTCGCTCAAGATCGGATTCACGGCCGCAGCTGCCTATGGTTTTCTGCCCGATCTGATCGCCACCTGCCGCACCCGGCTGCCCGAAGTCGATTTTTCCTTGAAGGAAATGGTCTCGGGCGATCAGTTCGAGGCGCTCACCACTGGTCAGATCGATGCCGGCCTGTTGCGCCCGCCGATTGCCCGGCCCGAATTCGCAAGCCGGCGTGTCGTCGCCGAGCCGTTGCTGGCCGCGATCCCGAAACGGCATCCGCTGGCGTCTGTCGAGATCATCTCAATCAAGGACTTCGACGATCAGCCCTTTGTGATGTATTCGCCGTATGAGGCCCGTTACTTCCATGATCTGCTGGTGGCGCTGTTCACGCGCGCCGACGTGCTGCCGCGCTATGTCCAGCATCTCAGCCAGATCCACTCGATCCTCGCGATGGTGCGCGCCGGGCTCGGCGTCTCGATCGTGCCGGAAGCTGCCGCGAGCCTGAAGATCGCGGATGTCAGGCTGAAGCCGCTGAAGCTGCGCGCGGCGGCGCCCGTCGAGCTGTTCCTGGTGTGGCGGCGCGACTACGAGAACCAGCTGCTGCCGTCATTGATCGACATCGCGACGGAAATAGCCGGGCCGCATGCCGGCGGCGATTGATGCAGATGACGCATCGTTCGATACCGCGTTTAGCTTGGACGCGCATCGAACCGCTTCTTAAGAATGACGCTGTGGACGCGCGTTTCTCGCGCATCGTGATCCCCAAAAGCTTTCAAGGAGTGGCGCCATGAGCAAGATGACCCCTCAGGAGATGGCCCGGCAAATCGGCGGCGGCCTCCTGTCTTTTCCCGTGACCCCGTTCAAGGCGGACTATTCGTTCGACGAAGCGACCTATCGCAACAACATGGACTGGCTCTGCGGTTACGACGTCGCGGGCCTGTTCGCCGCTGGCGGCACCGGCGAATTCTTCTCGCTGACGCCGACTGAAGTTCCGCAGGTCGTGAAGATCGCGGTCGACGAGACCAAGGGCCGCGTGCCCGTGCTCGCCGGCACCGGCTACGGCACAGCGACCGCGCGCGAGGTCGCCATTGGCGCGGAAAAGGCCGGCGCCGACGGCCTGCTGCTGCTGCCGCCCTACCTCACGCATTCCGAACAGGACGGCCTCGCCGCCCATGTCGAGGCGGTGTGTGCCTCGGTGAAGATCGGCGTCATCGTCTACAACCGCGACAATGCGATCCTGCAGCCGGATACGCTGGCACGCCTCTGCGAACGCTGCCCGAACCTTGTCGGCTACAAAGACGGCATCGGCGACATCGAGCTGATGACCCGCGTCTACTCCAAGCTCGGCGATCGCCTGACCTATATCGGCGGGCTGCCGACGGCGGAAACCTTCGCGCTACCCTATCTCGACATGGGCGTGACGACCTACTCGTCCGCCGTGTTCAACTTCGTGCCGGAATTCGCCACCAAATTCTACGCCGCGGTGCGCCGGCGCGATCATCAGACCATCCATGCAGGCCTGAAGGATTTCATCCTGCCGCTGATCGCGATACGCAACCGCAAGAAGGGTTACGCGGTGTCGATCATCAAGGCTGGCATGAAGGTGATCGGCCGCTATTCCGGCCCGGTGCGGCCGCCGCTGACCGACCTGACCGAGCAGGAGATGGCCGAGCTCACGGCACTAGTGGCGAAGCTGCCGCAGGCGGCTACGCAGCAAGCCGCAGAATAAGCCGAACGGCCCAAGATGAAGGGAGGAGCAGATGATCCAGGAAACGATCCGCGCCGGTTTTTCCGGCGCTCCAATCGTCACGGCGATGGAGGTGATCCCGGTCGTCGGCCGCGACAGCATGCTCCTGAATCTGAGCGGCGCGCATGCGCCGTTCTTCACACGCAACCTCGTGATCCTCACTGACAATTCCGGCCACATCGGCGTCGGTGAGGTGCCGGGCGGCGAGAAGATCAGAAAGACGCTGGAAGACGCACGCGACCTCGTCGTCGGTCAGACCATCGGCGCTTGCAACAACATCCTGGCGTCGATGCGCCAGACATTCGCCGACCGCGACGCCGGCGGCCGCGGCAAGCAGACCTTTGATCTCCGCGTCACCATCCATGCGGTGACCGCGGTCGAATCCGCCCTGCTCGACCTGCTCGGCCAGCATCTTGGCCTGCCGGTCGCGGCGCTGCTTGGCGAAGGCCAGCAGCGTGCGAGCGTCGAGACGCTCGGCTATCTCTTCTTTGTCGGCGATATCAGCAAGACCAGCCTGCCCTATGTCGAGGGCGAAACCGGCAAGCCCGACTGGTTCAATTTGCGTCATCAGGAGGCGATGACGCCAGAGGCGATCGTGCGCCTCGCGGAGGCTACGCAGGCGCATTATGGCTTTGCCGACTTCAAACTGAAAGGCGGCGTACTCAAGGGCGAGCAGGAGATCGAGGCGGTCACGGCGATCGCCAAGCGTTTCCCGAAGGCCCGTGTCACGCTCGATCCGAACGGTGCCTGGTCGCTGGACGAAGCGATCCGCCTCTGCAGCAACATGCACGGCGTGCTCGCTTACGCCGAGGACCCCTGCGGTGCGGAGGCTGGCTTTTCCGGTCGCGAGATCATGGCCGAGTTCCGCCGCGCCACGGGAGTGCCGACCGCGACCAACATGATCGCGACCGATTGGCGCCAGCTCTCCCACGCGCTGCGGCTCGGCGCGGTCGACATTCCCCTCGCCGATCCGCATTTCTGGACCATGCAGGGCTCGGTGCGCGTGGCGCAGACCTGTCGCGACAACGGCTTGACCTGGGGCTCGCACTCCAACAATCATTTCGACATTTCGCTCGCGATGTTCACCCATGTCGGCGCCGCCGCACCCGGCAAGGTGACTGCGATCGACACCCACTGGATCTGGCAGGACGGCCAGGCGTTGACCAGGGAGCCGCTGCAAATCAGGGGCGGCAGGATCGCGATCCCCGATCGCCCGGGCCTCGGCATCGAGATCGATCGCGGTGCCATCGAGGCGGCGAACGCGCTATACAGGCAGCATGGCCTCGGCGCTCGCGACGACGCGCTCGCCATGCAGTTCCTGATCCCGGGCTGGACCTTCGACGACAAGCGTCCCAGCCTCGTGCGCTAACAACAAAAGGTTGGAGAGAAACATGACCGCTCACCAGAAGAACTTCATCGCCGGCGAATGGATCGACGGCTCCGGCATCACCCGGGACATCAACCCCTCCAACACCAAGGACGTGGTCGGCGAATACGCCAAGGCCGACAAGGTGCAGACCGAAAAGGCGATCGCCGCGGCGAAGGCCGCCTTCCCGGCCTGGTCGCGCTCGACGCCGCAGGAGCGCTTTGACGCGCTGAACAAGATCTCTCTCGAAATCCTCGCCCGCAAGGAAGAACTCGGCCGCCTGCTCGCGCGCGAGGAGGGCAAGACGCTGCCGGAAGGCATCGGCGAAGTCGCGCGCGCCGGGCAGATCTTCGCATTCTTCGCCGGCGAGGCGCTGCGGCTGATGGGCGAGAAAGGCCCGTCGGTCCGCCCCGGCCTCGAGGTCGAGATCGCCCGCGAGCCGGTCGGCGTCGTCGGCTTGATCACGCCGTGGAATTTCCCGATCGCGATCCCGGCCTGGAAGATCGCGCCCGCGCTCTGCTATGGCAACACCGTGGTGTTCAAGCCCGCCGAGCTGGTGCCGGGCTCCGCGCACGCGCTGTCCGAGATCATCGCGCGCTCCGGCATTCCGGCCGGCGTGTTCAACCTGGTGGTCGGCTCCGGCTCGGTGGTCGGCCAGACCCTGCTCGAACACCCCGACGTCGCCGCGATTTCCTTCACGGGTTCGGTCGCAACGGGACGCAAGATCGCCCAGGCCTGCGTGCTCTCCACGCCGATGAAGAAGTTCCAGCTCGAGATGGGCGGCAAGAACCCGCTGGTCGTGCTCGACGACGCCGACCTGAAGGTCGCGGTCGAGGTCGCCGTCAATGGCGCCTATTTCTCGACCGGCCAGCGCTGCACCGCGTCCTCACGCCTGATTGTCACCGCAGGCATTCACGACCGCTTCGTCACTGCGATGACCGAGCGAATGAAGGGCCTTTCCGTCGACGACGCGCTGAAGAGCGGCGTGCATGTCGGCCCGGTGGTCGACCAGAGCCAGCTCGATCAGGACCTTCGCTACATCAAGATCGGCCAGGACGAAGGCGCGCGTCTCCATTGGGGCGGCGAGCTCTTGAACCGCGAGACGCCCGGCTTCTATCTGCAGCCCGCGCTGTTCACCGAAGCAAACAACCAGATGCGCATCGCGCGCGAGGAAATCTTCGGCCCGGTCGCCTGCGTGATCCGCGCCAAGGACTACGAGGAGGCGCTTGCGATCTCCAACGACACCGAGTTCGGCCTCGCCTCGGGCATCTGCACCACCAGCCTGAAATACGCCTCGCACTACAAGCGCAACAGCGAGGCCGGCATGGTGATGGTCAATCTGCCGACCGCCGGCGTCGACTATCACGTGCCGTTCGGCGGCCGCAAAGGCTCGAGCTACGGCGCACGCGAACAGGGCGCTTACGCCCGCGAGTTCTACACTGCGGTGAAGACCTCTTACACTTATCCTGGCTGAGGCGTATGATGCCAAGTCTCGTTGCGCAGGAAGTGCGCTCTCTCTCCCGCTCGCGGGGGAGGGTCGGGGTGGGGGTCTCAACACGAGTCATCCCTGTGGAGAGAGCCCTCACCCGCATCGCATCTACGATGCGATGCGACCTCCCTCGCTAGCGGGAGAGGTGAAGCGGAGCCAGCAATGCGCCGCTTCAACGAAGCCTAGTTCGCCGTAGCCCACAGGAGAGCCTCATGGACCAGTCAATCGGCGCGAAGGAGCAGCCCCGCTACATCAAGCTCAACGCGCGCGACAATGTCGCGATCGTCGTGAATGATTTCGGCCTGCCCGCCGGCTCCCGGTTCGCTTGCGGCCTGACGCTGCGCGCCTTTGTGCCACAAGGGCACAAGACCGCGCTGGAAGACATCGCCGAAGGCGCGCCGATCATCCGCTATGGCGAGGTAATCGGCCACGCGCTGTCCCCGATATTCGCCGGCGAATGGGTCGACGAGGCGCGGATCCGCATGCCCGACGCGCCGCCGCTCGATCAGCTCGAAATCGCGACCGCGGTCCCGCCGGCGCTGCCGCTGCTCGAAGGCTTCACCTTCGAGGGCTATCGCAATCCCGACGGCTCGGTAGGAACGAAGAACATCCTCGGCATCAGTTCCTCGGTGCAATGCGTCAAGGGCACGATGGAATATGCGGTGAAGCGCATTCGCGCTGAACTCCTGCCGAAATATCCAAATGTTGACGACGTCGTGCCGCTGACTCATGCCTATGGCTGCGGCGTCGCGATATCAGCGCCCGACGCCGTGGTGCCGATCCGTACGCTGCAGAACCTCGCGCTCAACCCGAATTTCGGCGGCGAGATCCTCGTCGTCGGTCTCGGCTGCGAAAAGCTCGCGCCCGAACGGCTGCTGCCGGAAGGCGTTGGCGATGCCATCGTGCGGATGCAGGACGAGGCCTTTGACGGGTTCGGCGCGATTGTCGACGCCATCATGACCCAGGCCGAGGCGCGGCTGAAGGTGCTCGACACCCGCAAGCGCGAGACCTGCCCGGCCTCCGATCTCGTAATCGGCCTGCAATGCGGCGGCAGCGACGCATTCTCAGGCGTCACCGCGAACCCCGCCGTCGGCTTCGCCGCCGACCTGCTGGTGCGTGCGGGTGCGACCGTGATGTTCTCGGAAGTGACGGAAGTGCGCGACGCGATCCAGCTTCTGACCCGCCGCGTCGTCAACGAGGATGTCGGCCGCGCGCTGATCCGCGAGATGGCCTGGTACGACGCCTATCTTGCCCGCGGCGGTGCCGATCGCAGCGCCAACACCACGCCGGGCAACAAGAAGGGCGGGCTTGCCAATATCGTCGAGAAGTCGCTGGGCTCGATCGTCAAATCGGGCTCCAGCCCAATCACCGGTGTGCTCTCGCCCGGTGAAAAGGCGCGCCAGAATGGCATGCTGTTCGCGGCGACGCCAGCGAGCGATTTCATCTGCGGCACGCTGCAGCTCGCCTCCGGCATGACGCTGCAGGTGTTCACCACCGGCCGCGGCACGCCCTATGGCCTGGCCGCCGCGCCCGTGATCAAGGTCGCGACCCGCAGCGAACTGGCGCGGCGCTGGAAGGATCTGATCGACTTCGACGCCGGCTGCATCGCGACCGGCGAGAAGACGATCGAGGAGACCGGCTGGGACCTGTTCCGCATGATCCTCGATGTCGCAAGCGGCCGCACCAAGCCATGGTCGGATCGCTGGGGCATCCACAACGACCTCACGCTGTTCAACCCGGCGCCGGTGACTTAGAGCAATTTCGGTTCTGATTGAATCAGAACCGAAGCTCCAGCTTCCTGTTTTGACGCGTTTTCTTCACGCGAACCGGTGTCCACTTCGCTCGAAAGCGCTCGAGGCGGCATTCCGGGCTCGCGCGCCCCGGAATGGCAACAGGCTTGCCGCACGCCAATCAAAACTTCGCCAGTCCGCGCACTTCCTTGGCCGCAGCCATGATCAGCGGCTTGGCCGCCTGCTCCTCGCGGCCAAGCACCACGCCCGACGCAAAGGCGCGGACACGCTCCTTCCGATGCGGCGCCTTGAGTGCAGCATCCACCGCCAGTTTGCGATGCGCGGCGAAATCATTGAGCGAGCCGAGCGCGTCCTGGATCCGCTTCAGGTGCTTTGACTGTCGCGCAAGCTGCCTTTGCTCGCGCTTGCCGGAGAACAAGCTTTCGAAGAAATCGATCGCATACCTGATCTTCTTGGTCCTGATGCGCACTTTGTGCCGCTCCCCCGCGGACATCCCGTTGAGACGCCTGCCGTCCTTGCGCAACTTTCTGATGCGGCGATGGAGCAGCGCGGCAGCAAATTTGCCGATCGGGCCCCCTTCGTCCTCTGCGGCGATCGTCTGCCTCGCCTCGATCCATTGCAGCGTATCGATCAGCATGACGCGATAGTGTGTCGAGTTGACTGCCGTCCGCGCGCGCGCGAAGGCACGGTCGCGGCGCCTGGAAAACTCCTGCCGGATCGCCTTGCCGCCACGCCGCAGCAGGGCATCGTGCGAGGCGGGCTCGATCTCCTGCTTGACGAAAACATCCAGCTCGCGCGCCGGCGCAAGCTCGTTGGTCAGCCACTTCAGTTGCCCCTTGGCCTCTTCCGTGCTCGGCCCGGCGAGGATTTTTGAGAACAGCGAGATCGCCGCTCGCAACCGGCGCAGGCCGACCCTCATCTGGTGAATGCCTTCCGGTTCGCCCTCGCGGACCGCATCGGCGTTCAACGAGAAGTGGCGGAACGTCGAGCGGGCGATCACCCGAAACGCCTCGCCAGCCGTGAACTCGGGGTCCAGCACGATGCTCTCGGCCGAGACGACGAAATGCTCATCGTCGCCGGCAAGCTCGTATCCGTGGTCGGATTTCGAGCGCAGGTCGAGTTCGGCCCCTACCTTCCGCTCCAGCGCTCTCGCGAGGCGGAACAGGTCGAGCGGCAGCCCGCTCTTCAGCTCGAGCTCGATCTCCTCGATCGGGCGCGAGCGATGTCCGGCGGTGGTGTGCCCGCGATCGATGGCGAGCTCGATCTCGCTCTGCTTCGTGCGCAGCGGCACGGTGATCCGCCGCACCGACGTTTCGAAGATGGGCTTCAGCTCGTGACGCAGTTTCCTTGATGCGAACGCGTCGAGCGGCGTACCTTCAGCCTTGCCGAGATCTGGCTCGCTATCCTCAAGCTCGCTCTCCCACTCGCCGCGACCGAACCCCACGCCACCTGCCGACTTGATCGTCTGGACATGTCTGCCGCCATCCTGGCGTATCCGCAGCGTGAAGCCGCGCCGCTTCAGCTTGCGTTTGGCGGTATCAAAATAGGTCGAGACCAGATCGCCTTCGGACGGTTCACCGCTCCTGCTGCCGGCAATCCGCGGCCTCACCAGCGCCTTCAGCTTCTGGG
This sequence comes from Bradyrhizobium sp. ISRA464, assembly GCF_029910095.1. Taxonomy (NCBI): domain Bacteria; kingdom Pseudomonadati; phylum Pseudomonadota; class Alphaproteobacteria; order Hyphomicrobiales; family Nitrobacteraceae; genus Bradyrhizobium; species Bradyrhizobium sp. ISRA464. Next base: position 7,164,623 of record NZ_CP094526.1, read on the forward strand.
CGGGAACGCGGAATTTGAGCTCCGTCTCGATGGCCATAGTCTCCCCACGGAGTTCACACCGCCACCCATAACGCCCGACATGCGTTCAAGGCTCCCCCGGAGATCCGCGCGGCGAACAAGAAAGTCCGCCGCGACCGGGTCAGCGGCGGACTTCGGCAATCTATGTGCGGTCCGGTCACACGGCTCTCCCTGATGACGACGACCGCGATCGCGATCAGGCTCGCGATACAATCGCACTCACCAAAGCCCCCGGCCAAGAGATACTCTTCAAGGGATACTCTTGATGAGTCTCGTCCAGTGGCGACGTGCGACAGAGCAACGCCGAGTACAACAAACCGTTCCTCCGCAGACTTGCTGCAACTGCTCACGTCTGCACACGGAAGGATGATCTTGGAACTCCCTGAACAGGCATTCACCTGTGTGGCGAAATGATCATGTTTCGCGCGTTGAATAGCCTAAAATGGTGCCCCACGTCCTTATCAACAGGAGGACGTTCCATGAAACAGTCGCAGCATTTCCTCGACAATGCGGAAAATTGCGCACAGCTCGCCGAGCGCGCGTCCGACGAACCGACCTACAATCGCTATAAGCGGATGGAAGCTGCCTGGCGCGCGCTGGCCAAGGAGCAGGATTGGCTCGACGGCGAGACTTCACCTTCGGACAATCTGGTCGAACCTTCGGCGCTTTCCGGTTGAGCCCAGAGAGCGGCCTGACGGCAGCTTATTCCGCGCCGCGCTGGCGTTGCCAGCGCAGTTGGCCGGCATCATGCGTGCTCCTTTGCGGCGACCTGGTCGAGTGCGCGCAGCACCGCATCGCCCATCTCGACGGTCGAGAGCTTCTTCGCGCCTGCCTCGGCGATATCGGCGGTCCGCGCACCGGAGGCGAGCGCGGTCTGCACCGCCTTCTCCAGGAGGTCGGCGTCGTCGGGACGGTTCAGCGTCAGGCGCAGCAGCATCGCGACGCTGAGGATCGAGCCGAGCGGATTGGCGATGCCCTTGCCCGCGATGTCGGGCGCGCTGCCGTGCACCGGCTCATAGAGCGCGTTGCGCCGGCCGTAGCGGTCCACCGGTCCGAACGAGGCCGACGGCAGCATGCCGAGTGAACCGGAGGCCATCGCCGCGCAGTCGGATAGGATGTCGCCGAAGATGTTGCCCGTGACCATCACGTCGAACTGCCGCGGCTCGCGCACGATCTGCATCGCGGCGTTGTCGACATAGAGATGGGTCAGCTCGACGTCGGAGAACTCTTCCTTGTGCAGCGCGGTCATCTCCTCGCGCCAGACCACGCTGGTCTCGAGCACATTGGCCTTGTCGACCGAGCAAACCTTACCCCGCCGCGTCCGCGCCAGCTCGAACGCCGACCGCGCGACGCGGCGGATCTGATTGGTGGTGTATTGCTCGGTATTGAAGCCGCGCCGCTGTCCGTCAGGCAGCGTCTCGATGCCGCGTGGCTCGCCGAAATAGATGCCGCTCGTAAGCTCGCGGATGATGACGAAGTCGACGCCGTCGAGCACCTCGGGCTTGAGCGGCGCGGAGGCCGCAAGCGCCGGGCTCGCCATGATCGGCCGAAGATTTGCGTAGAGATCGTATTTGCTGCGCAGGCCGAGCAGGCTGCCGGCCTTGCGCGCGGCCGCCGGCACCTCCTTGGTCTCCGGTCCGCCGGTCGCGCCCCACAGGATCGCGTCGGCCTCGTCCATCGCTTCGACCGTGTCCTCCGGCAGCACCTTGCCGGTCGCAAGATACGGGATCAGCCCATACTGCGCCTCGCGCAACGTCATCGGCACGCCGCGCTTCGCCGCGAACCAGTCGAGGATCCGGCGCGACTGCGCGGTGACCTCGGGACCGATGCCCTCGCCGCCGACCACGGCGACCTTGATCATGTTGGATTGCGTACTCATGCCGGTGTTCTTGCAAAATGAATCCAGGGCCGCGCCGCGCGGTCGGAAGCCTGGAAAGCATGGATCTCATCATCGCGCTGCAAGGTCAACGCGACCTCATCGAGTCCCTTCAGCAGCCCTTCGCGCCGCCGCGGATCGATCTCGAACGTGTGGCGCTGGCCGGACGGCGAGACGATGGTCTGGGCCTCGAGATCGATCGAGACCTTGCCCGCGCCCTGCGTCGCCTCGATATCCGCCGCGAGCGAATCCACCACCGCCTTGTCGACGACGATGGGCAAGATTCCGTTCTGGAAACAGTTGGCGAAGAAGATGTCGCCAAAGCCCGAGCCGATGATGGCGCGGATGCCCATCTCCTGCAGCGACCACACCGCGCCCTCGCGCGATGAGCCGCAGCCGAAATTCGGACCGGTAACCAATATCTCCGCCTGGCGGTAGGGCTCGCGGTTGAGGATGAAATCCGGATTCTCGGAACCATCGGGCAGATAGCGCAGCGAGCCGAACGCCCATTTGCCGAGCGTGCCGCGGATCGAGTTGCCGACCAGCCGCTCGATGCGGATGATCACGTCGGTATCGATATTGCTGCGCATGATCGGCGCGGCTGTCGCGGTCAGCCTGTTGAACGGCTTCGGCATCGTCAGCGTCCCATCATTCTGACATCGGCAATCGCACCGGCAATGGCTGACGCCGCGGCGCTCGCCGGACTGGCGAGATGCGTCCGCGCGCGCGGACCCTGCCGGCCGACAAAGTTGCGATTCGAAGTCGACACCGAGCGCTGCCCGGGCGCCACCACCTCGCCATTGGCGGCAAGGCACATCGAGCAGCCCGGCTCGCGCCATTCAAAACCGGCGTCGGTGAAAATCTTGTCGAGCCCTTCAGCCACCGCCTCGCGCTTGACGTTCTCCGAGCCCGGCACGACCCAGGCACGGACGCCGGGAGCCACCTTGCGGCCGCGCGCCACCTCGGCCGCGGCCCGCAGGTCGCTCAGCCGGCTATTGGTGCAGGAGCCGATGAACACCCAATCGACCGGCGTGCCCGCGATCGGCGCGCCGCCTTGCAGGCCCATATAATCCAGCGCGGTTTCGATCGCCGCCCGCCGCGCGGGATCGTCGACCGACCTCGGATCGGGAATCCGGCCATCGACGCCGATGACGTGCTCGGGACTGATGCCCCAGGTCACCTGCGGGATGATCTTTGCCACGTCGATCACCACCTCGCGGTCGAACACAGCATCTGGATCGCTCGGCAGCTCGCGCCACGCCTTGACCGCGAGCTCCCAAATCTCGCCGTTCGGCGTGTAGGGACGGCCGCGCAGGAATTCAAAGGTCTTTTCATCCGGCGCGACCATGCCGATCTTGGCGCCGAGCTCGATCGAAAGATTGCAGATGGTGAGCCGGCCCTCGATCGGCAGGTCGCGGATCGCGCTGCCGGCATATTCGACCGCATAGCCGGCACTGCCCGCCGCACCGATGTGCCCGATCAGCGCCAGGATCATGTCCTTTGCGGTGACGCCGAGCGGCAGCTTGCCCTCGAATCTTGCACGCAGGGTTTTGGGCCGGCGCTGGATCAGCGCCTGGGTCGCCAGCACATGCGTCAGTTCGCTCGATCCGATGCCGAAAGCGAGCGCGCCGAGGCCGCCATGCGTGCAGGTGTGGCTGTCGCCGCAGACGATGCTGGCACCGGGCACGCTCAATCCAAGCTCCGGCCCGATGACATGGACGATGCCCTGGCCGGGTTGATCGACATCGAACATCGCAATCCCGCTCGCCGCGGTCTCGGCCCGCAGCGCAGCCAACAGCTCCTGCCCGATCTTGCTGGTTCCGGCGCGGCCATGTGCGGTGGAGATCGCATGGTCGGGGGTCGCAAATGTCAGCTCGGGATTGTGAACCTTGAGGCCCTTGCTCTTGAGATCGAGCAGGCCGCGCGAGCCGCCGAGATCGTGCAGCAGATGGCGGTCGATATGAAGGAGATCAGTGTCCTCGCTCAAGCGGGCAATGACATGCTGGTCCCAGATCTTGGCCAGCATCGTACGACCGGTCTTTTTCAAGACAGTCCTCCCTTTGGCTTCTTGAGGCCAGCGGCGCGAACCGCCGATTGCCGCTTGGCGCGGCTTTGATCGGAGACATCAAATCACGCAGACGCTGGCTCCGCCAGAGCGGAACGCCGGTCATGACATGGAGGGAGGCCTGCGCGTTGCGCAGGTTGACAGGATCAGACGACGGTCCGAAGTGCGCCCGTTTGAGATGACACGGTTTCGTCATGGCTTGTCCCGGGCATGACGAAACCAAGAGTTTGGGTTTCAACGGACTCAGGACGCCAGCGCTTCTTCCGGCATCACGACCGCCAGGTTCTGGCTCTCGGCGACAGCGCGGTTGGTGATGCGGCCGCGATGGATGTTGAGGCCGGCGCGCAGATGCGGATCCTCGACCAGCGCGCGCAGCCCCTTCGATGCGAGCGCCAGACCGAACGGCAGGGTCGCGTGATTGAGCGCATGGCTCGAAGTCACCGGCACCGCACCTGGCATGTTGGCTACGCAGTAATGCACGACGTCGTCCACCAGATAGGTCGGCGCCTGGTGTGTGGTCGGCTTCGAGGTCTCGAAGCAGCCGCCCTGGTCGATCGCAACATCGACCAGCACCGCGCGGCGCTTCATGCTGGCAAGCTGCGCACGCGAAACGAGTTTCGGCGCGCTGGCGCCCGGCACCAGCACCGCGCCGATCACGACGTCGGCGGCAATGATTTCCTGCTCGATCGCTTCCAGCGTGGCGTAGCGGGTGCGGACGCGGCCTGCGAAGAGATCATCGAGCACGCGCAACCGCGGCAGCGAGCGGTCGAGAATGGTGACGTCGCTGCCGAGCCCCGCGGCCATCCGCGCCGCGTGCGTGCCGACCACGCCGCCGCCGATGATCGCGACCCGCGCCGGAGGAACGCCGGGCACGCCGCCGAGCAACTTGCCCATGCCGTCGGCGGATTTGCGCAGTGCGGCGCCGGCGGCTTCGATCGCAAGCCGGCCGGCGACCTCGCTCATCGGCGCGAGCAGCGGCAGTCCGCCATGCGCATCCGTCACGGTCTCATAAGCGACCGCCGTGCATCCGGATGCGAGCAGCCCCTTGGTCTGGGGGACGTCGGGCGCAAGATGGAGATAGGTGAAGAGAATCTGACCTTCGCGCAGCCGCGTCCATTCGGATGGCTGCGGCTCCTTCACCTTTACGATCATGTCGGCGACGGAGAACACTTCCTCGGCCGTGTCGGCGATCCTGGCGCCAGCCTGGCAATAAACGTCATCGCTGGAGCCGATGCCTTCGCCGGCCCCGCGCTGCACCACGACCTCATGTCCGTGCGCCACATATTCGCGCACCGACGCCGGCGTCAGCCCGACCCGATATTCTTCGACCTTGATCTCCCTGGGCACGCCGACGCGCATGGTCCACTCCTGAAAGAATCGTTTCCGCCTTGAGCAAAGCTAATCCCCGTCAGGCGACGTTTCTCAGCGAAATCCAGCTTGTCGGCGCAACAATACGCTCATATTCTTCGTCGCCGGCAGGACAATTAGAGGAAAACTGCGTGGACGGTCTCGACCGTATCGATCTCCGAATCCTGGCCGAACTGGTCTCGGATGCTCGCGCCAGCCAGATCGAGCTTGCCGAGAAGGTAGGGCTGTCACCGACCGCCTGCGCGCGGCGCATCCGTCATCTCGAGGAGACCGGCGTCATCCGCGGCTATCGCGCCGACCTCGAACCGACGGCGCTCGGACTGGTGACGACGGTCGTCGTCACCATCACGCTGGAGAAGCAGAGTGAGGATTATCTGGCGGCGTTCGAGGCCGCGATCGCGCGCTGCCCCGATATCGTGTCCTGCCATTTGATGTCGGGCAGCGACGACTATCACCTGCAGGTCATCGCGCGCGACATTGCCGACTTCGAGCGTATCCACAAGCAGCATTTGTCGCGGATGCCCGGCGTCGCCCGCATTCATTCCAGCTTTGCGATGCGCGAGGTGGTCCGCCGCACCATTCCGGAAACCGCGCTGCGCGGCTGATCGCGGCGCCCGTTAGGTCGGGTTGCGGCTTTCGCGCGGCCACATCCGCGAGAGCGTCTCGTCCCTCTTCACGACGACATGCCAGAGCGTCGCGGCGATATGCAGCGCGACCGCGGCATACACCAGATAGGCGAGCAGGCCATGCGCCACCTCGCCCGCATGCGCGACAGCCCGGTTGCCGGCGAACAGGCGCGGCCAGCTAAAGGTCCAGAAATAGCGCAGTGAATAGCCGCCGGCCGAGGAGAACATGTATCCCGTGACCGGCATGGCGAAGAGGATGACGTAGAGGGCCCAGTGATTGAGTCGCGCGGCGATCCGCACCAGCGGCGAGAACGATCCCGGCTCCGGCGGCGCCACCGTCGCGGCGCGCACCATCAGCCGCAGGATCGCCAGGACAAACAGCGTCACGCCGAGCGACTTGTGCACCTCGAGCAGTTCTCGCCGCGGCGACGTGCCCGCCGGCTGCAATCCGCAGTAAAGCCCCATCAACATCGCCGCGATGAACAACACCGCCGTTGCCCAATGGATCTTGCGCAACAGCGGATCGTAGGTGGTCGTCACTTTCGTAGTCACAAAGCGCCTTCGGTTGAGCCTACGCAGGCTCGAAAATCGGAGGCCGTTCAGTAGATGATCGCACCGCGTCTGCCCACCGGAGAGTGCCTCGCTTTCGATCACAATCCTGCAGGGCAACGCGCCCCGCTTGATGCCCCTGGAACGACTACAGGCGAGCACCCCGGACGCCTGGTCCCGACCGCGACGGCGGGCCGCACGGCTTTCCACACGCATTTTTTAATCGTGATTCCCCGCCTTATGTGACAGAATTGCTACATTAGAATGTCAGTTCGATTACACGCGGAGCGGTGAATGAGCATGGAGTGGCGGGCGCGGCCGGTTTCGCTGGCCTGGTCGAATCCGGTGGTCCGGTGGTGGGGCCTCTTGAGCCTGGTGAGCACCGCCAACGTTGCAGTCTGGTTCGTGCTGTATCGCCAGTTCCACGAGCAGAGCAATGGCGGCCTGAGCAGCACGTCCGGCATCGGCCTGATGCTGCTGCTATGCGCGGCTTACGTGTTCGGCTGCGCCTTCCGCTCGGTGCTGCCGCGCGCAGATGTCCAGCGCATCTGCCTGTTCGACACCTGGCTGTCGAGCGTGATGGTCGGCCGATCAGTCGCCACTGTCGCCGAGGTCTGTTTCGCCGCGCAATGGGCGATCGTGCTGCATCAGCTCGGCACCACGACAAACGCCGAGACCACTGTGACCATCGCCTGGATCATTGTGCCGCTGATCCTGATTGCGGAATGCTTCTCCTGGTACGCGGTGCTCACCACCCATTATCTCGGCAACGCGATCGAGAACTCGCTCTGGGCTGTCGTCTTCTTCCTGGTAGGAATCGCGCTTTGCCGGCTGCTGCCGGAGTTCCAGGGACCAGTGCGCTGGGCCTTCATCGTCGCGATCCTTGGTATCGCGGGCTACCTGGCGTTCCTGATGACCGTCGACGTCCCGATGTATTTGAACCGCTGGCGCGCCGAGCTGGCCGCCGGTGGCAAGCTCCTTCACCCGCTCGAGGGCCTGCGTGATGTCAGCACGCGCTGGGTCGTGACGCATGATATCGCCGAATGGCGCGAAGAGATCGCCTGGATGTCGCTCTATTTCAGCATGGCGGTCTGGTCGAGCCTTGCGCTCTGCGTCGGCTATTCGCTCGAGGATCAGCTGCCGCGCTACCGCACCGAGCCGGCGATCGTAAGTACGACGCAGGCGATCGTCAGCACGACGCCGGCTGTGCAGCACACAGCAACGATCAAAACAGCGGCGACATATCGCAACTGATTGGCGGCCGAGGGACGCGGCTTGTAGCCGGCCGCGCTTTCGGCGTAAAGCTCAGGTCGTCCCCCGCTCGTCCGCCTGCGCACGCCATGCCGCACATCACCATCATCGAAACCGGGTTCGTCAATCCACGCTATCGCGAGCGCCACGGAACCTATCCGCAGATGTTCGAGCGGATGATTGCCGCCGCCGATCCCTCGATCGCATGTGAAGTTGTGAGCATACCCAGCGGCGAGACGCTTCCGGATCCAGCCGGGCTGGATGCGATCCTGATCACCGGCTCGCCGGCCGGCGTCTATGACGAGTTTGACTGGATCGCACCGCTCGAGAACTTCGTGCGCAAAGCCCACGACAAGCGCGTTCCGATGGTCGGCGTCTGCTTCGGCCATCAGCTGATCGCGCAGGCGCTGGGCGGCACGGTGCGCAAGTCGGAAAAGGGCTGGGGCATGGGACGTCACGTCTATCGGCTGGCGCCGGGCAACGGGCTGATCGAGGGCGACGACATCGCCATCGCCTGCTCGCATCAGGACCAGGTCATCACCCCGCCCGCGTCCGCGCGCACCATCATGTCGTCCACCTTCACGCCGCATGCTGGCCTGCTCTATGCAAACGGCACGACGCTGTCGGTGCAGCCGCATCCTGAATTCACTGTGGGCTACGCGGACGCGCTGTGCGACCTCCACCGCGACCGCGCGCCCGAGGATGTGATCGCAACCGCGAAAGCGTCGCTCGCCGAGCCTCTGGACCACACCAGGCTCGGCGGCGTGGTGACGCGCTTCCTCACGGAGCGCCGTACTTAATTCCTGGACCGCTGGACAGCATCGTCGCGGGCGAAGTGGCGATAGGAGCGCGGGGCGCGGCCGAGCGCCGCGCTCCAGATGGCAGCAGGCTCTCCGGCCCGACCAGCGAACAGAAGAAGGCCTTCCGGAACGCACCTTCCTCCCGCCGGCGTAACGCGGACATTGCGACGATCACTCCAGGTCGTGCTGCCTCGATCGCGGACGCACGGCGCCGTCGATGTCGTGTTCGAGGCCAGGCTTCCCGCCGGCCCGAAAGAGCTCAATGCCTTGATCTTCCGACTACCCGTTTGTCGCAAATCCTGCCTATAAGCCGAACCCGGGGGCCGGTTCCAATCCCGTCGGGCCGTATGCATGCCGAGTCCTGCCCCCGAAGGTGGCCTTATGACGTTTCAGGACGTTCGATCAGCCGTATGGGGACCTGTATCCCTGCGGCCCAATTTCTGGGACCTGGCGGCGCTGCTGCTCCTGGTCGGCGCGATGGTGCTCGTCGTCTACGGCGGCGAGCAGACCACCGTGCCGCTGTCCGAGCTCGAGCGCACCCCGGTGTCGCTCGATCCGGCCAACCTTCCGTATTACGCGCTTAGGACGACGATGCGGATGCTGCTGGCGATCGTCTGCTCGACGATCTTCACGTTCATCTACGCCACCGTCGCGGCCAAAAGCCGGCGCGCCGAAATGGTGCTGATCCCGATGCTCGACATCCTGCAGTCGGTGCCGATCCTTGGCTTCCTCACCTTCACCGTCGTGTTCTTCATGAACCTGTTTCCCGGCCGGGTGCTGGGCGCCGAGTTCGCCTGCGTGTTCGCGATCTTCACGAGCCAGGCCTGGAACATGACCTTCAGCATGTATCAGTCGCTTCGCAACGTACCGAAGGACCTGGAGGACGCGACCGAGAGCTTCCACCTCTCGGGGTGGCAGCGGTTCTGGCGGCTGGACGTTCCGTTCGCGATGCCCGGCCTGATCTGGAACGCGATGATGTCGATGTCCGGCGGCTGGTTCTTCGTGGTGGCGTCGGAGGCGATCACCGTCGGCAACACGACCGTCACCCTCCCCGGCGTCGGCTCCTACGTCGCGACCGCGATCGAGCAGAAGAACCTGCCCGCGATCGGCTATGCGCTGCTGACCATGCTGATCGTCATCATCGCCTATGACCAGCTGCTGTTCCGTCCGATCGTCGCCTGGGCGGACAAATTCCGCTTCGAGCAGACCGCCTCCGGCGAGGCCCCGACGTCGTGGATGCTCGATCTCTTCAGGCGAACGCGCGCGCTGCGTGCCCTGACCTATCCGCTGGCCGCGGCGAACAAGTCGATCTCGACGATGCGCATCACCTGGCCGTCGGCACTGAAGCCCGGCGGCAAACGCAGCCAGCCGTCGCGCGTGGTCGACGGCATCTGGATTGCGGTGATCGTTGCGGCGGCCGGCTATGCGGCCTGGCTAGCGTATCGATATCTCTCCGCGTCGCTTGGACTGTCCGATCTGGCCGACGCCGTGGGATACGGGCTCGTCACGCTCGTCCGCGTCATCGTCCTGATCGCGCTGGCGTCGCTGATCTGGGTGCCGGTCGGCGTCTGGATCGGGCTGCGGCCGAAGCTTGCGGAGCAGATCCAGCCGCTCGCGCAATTCCTCGCCGCGTTTCCGGCCAATCTCGCCTTCCCTGTATTCGTCGTGCTGATCGTTCGCTTCCATCTCGATCCGAATGTGTGGCTCAGCCCGCTGATGATCCTGGGCACCCAGTGGTACATCCTGTTCAACGTGATCGCGAGCGCCGCCGCCTTCCCGACCGACCTGCGCGAAGCGGCGAGCAGCTTCCACCTCGGGGGATGGCGATGGTGGGTGAAGGTCGTGCTGCCCGGCATCTTCCCCTATTACGTCACCGGCGCGATCACTGCGTCGGGCGGATCGTGGAACGCCTCGATCGTCGCGGAGGTCGCGAGCTGGGGCGACACCCATCTCGTCGCCACCGGTCTCGGCGCCTATATCGCGCACGCGACCGAGGCCGGCGATTTTCCCAGGGTCGTGCTCGGCATCGTTGTCATGTGCATCCTGGTCACGTTGTTTAACCGCCTGTTGTGGCGGCCGCTCTACGCCTTCGGCGAGCGCCGCCTTCGCCTCGGCTGATCGAGAGGGATCCTGATGCTCGACCAAACCAAGCAGACCGCCCTGATCGACATAAGCGGCGTCTCCCGCTCGTTCCCGAAGGGAAGCGGCGAGCAATTGCTGGTGCTCGAAAAGGTCGACCTCACCATCCAGGCCGGCGAGATCGTCGGCCTGCTCGGCCGTTCCGGATCGGGCAAATCGACGCTGCTGCGCATCATCGCGGGCCTCGTCGCGCCGTCATCGGGCAACGCGACCTGCCGGGGCGAGGCGATTGCCGGCCCGCCCAACGGCGTCGCCATGGTATTCCAGTCGTTCGCGCTGTTTCCCTGGCTGACCGTGCTGCAGAACGTCGAGCTCGGCCTGGAGGCGCTCGGCGTCGACGCCACCGAACGGCGCAAGCGCGCGCTGGCGGCGATCGACCTGATCGGTCTCGACGGCTTCGAATCCGCCTACCCCAAGGAATTGTCCGGCGGCATGCGCCAGCGCGTCGGCTTCGCGCGGGCGCTGGTCGTGCATCCCGACCTCCTGCTGATGGACGAGCCGTTCTCGGCGCTCGACGTGCTGACCGCCGAGACTCTGCGCACCGACCTGATCGATCTCTGGATCGAGGGCCGGCTGCCGATCAAGTCGGTGCTGATGGTGACGCACAACATCGAGGAGGCCGTGCTGATGTGCGACCGCGTCCTGGTGTTCTCGTCGAATCCGGGACGCGTCGCCGCCGAATTCAAGATCGACCTCAAGCATCCGCGCAACCGGCTGGATCCGACGTTCCGCCAGCTCGTCGAGCAGCTCTATGCCCGCATGACGCAGCGCGAGGAGCCGAAGGCACCGTCGCTCGAAGGCGTTCCCGGCGGCGGCGTCGGCATGGTGCTCGACCACGTTTCGTCCAACGAGCTGTCCGGCCTGATCGAGACGCTGGCCGGACCGCCCTATGGCGGGCATGCCGATCTGCCCGTGCTGGCGAGCCAGCTTCAGCTCGAGACGGACGAGATCCTGCATCTCGGCGAAACGCTGCAGCTGCTGCACTTTGCCCATCTGAGCGAGGGCGACCTGGTGCTCACGGACGCAGGCGTGCGCTTCGCGCATCTCGACACCGACGCGCGCAAGAAGCTGTTCGCCGAGCACCTCGTCAGCTACGTCCCGGTGTTCGGCCTGATCAAGCGCGTGCTCGACGAACGGCCCTCGCACATGGCGCCCGCCGCGCGTTTCCGCAATGAGCTGGAAGACTACATGTCCGAGGACTACGCGGACGAAACGCTCAGGACCATCGTGTCCTGGGGCCGCTATGCCGAGTTGTTCGCATATGACGAACAATCCGAGACGTTCAGCCTCGAAAATCCGGGGCAGGACGGCGCTTGAGCGGCATAGCCATACAAGACCGCTGACACCGCGCTCAGCTCACCATTCGTACCGCGTTCCGACTCCGACCGACGTCGCGCCTTTCGCGTCGACATCCGATTCGACCCGGATGTGGCGCGTGACATCGACATTGGCCGACACGCCTGACTGGCTAGCGCTCGCGCCCGTCCGCACACCCACGCTCAGCCTGTCGCCGATCGCGCGCGACGCGCCGACCATCGGGCCGCCTGCCCCGGCGCCCACATCCAGGCTGTCGACGCCGAGCGAGCGGCGCATGCGGTCCATCGTCCCCTCACCGCCGCTTGCGAACTGCGCCGCCACCTCCGCGAGTTGCAGCGCCTGCGACGTCGTCAGGCTGCCCGACGCCTTCTGGAACAGGATGCGCGAAAGGATCTCGTCCTGCGGCAATTCCGGCTGCGACGTGAAGGCGAAGACCGGCGCCGCGGCCGGCCCGGAGATTCCGACCTGCGCAGTGATGTCGGAGGCCTGTATCTCCGCCGCAAAGTCGAGTTCGGGAGCAAGGTCGCCGTTGAAGGAGAGGTTGCCCTTGGTGAAGGTCAAGGTCTTGCCGAGCACCGCCAGCTTGCCCTGGTAAAGCGAGAAGGCACCCTTCGGCACGGGAGCGTTGGTCGTGCCGCTCACGTGAACGGAGCCGCCGAGCTCCGCGTTCACCCCACGGCCGTGAATAAAGACGTGGTTCGGTGCCGAGACCGAAACGTCAAGCGCGGCATTGAACAGCGCCGCGCGCCCCTTGCTGCCTTTCAACGCTTCGGCCCTGCGCGCCGCCGCGAGACGCGCAGCCGCCTGGCCCGAGGCGTTCACGTGGTTGATGCCGTCGATCGGTTTCAGCGTCGACGGAAGCCGATCGGGAATATCGACGCTGACGTGGGTCAGGTCGATTCGGCCGCTGATCCGTGGATCGCGCGCCAAAGCGCCGGTGACGTCGATCGCGAGATTGGCCTGCGCGGTGGCGAGCGCACTGGCCGCCAGTGTCGCCTGCTGTCCGCGGATCGAGACCGTGCCCGGGAAGCCTGCATCGGGGGCGACCCGCACCTGGCCGGAGCCGGACAATGTGCCGCCGTTGGGCGTCGCCGCGGTCAGGCGTTCGACGACGATACCGTCTCCTTCGGCCGTGACCTTCGCTTCAATGTTGTCGAAGCGTGTGCCGAGCAGGCTGTCGCGGAAGCTGCCTCCGCTCAAGGTGGCGCCGCCGCCGATCTGAGGCTTGGCGCGCGTGCCGCCCAAGCGGGCATCGAGCACGACGGTGCCGGACACGGTGCGTCCGGACGCTGACAACGCGGCATTGGCGACGGCGGCATCGAGACGGCCCTTCGCGGTCAGCGCGATCGGCCCGGCAGCGTCGAGCGGCACGGTGCCCGAAGCCGTGATCGTGCCGGCTTTTCCCGCGGCGATCGTGGTGGCGAGGCTCGCGCGGCTTCCCTCGAGGCGCCCATCCGCCGTGACGTCGATCGGCGGCAGGCCGGCGCTGCGGCTCTGCGGCGCGGTCAATTGCTTGACGGTCACCTTGTACTGGCCGGTCGGGGCGCTCGCGGAGCCGGCGATCGTCGCCGAGGCATCGAGCGTCCCGGCAAGGCCCAAGCCCGGCATCACGACATCGGCCTCGCCGAGCGGGATCGCGCTTGCGATGGCCTTGACGTTGAGCGTCTTGCCGGCGCTGCCGTCCAGCGTGAAGCGGCCGTTGCCAACTCCGAAAGCCAAATGCTCGATCAGCACACTGCCGTCGTCGAGCGTGAAGCTCGCCGGCCCCTGCAACGCGATCGACTTGGCACCGCGCCGCGCGGTGAATCGGCTGAGATCGAACCGCGTGCGATCCTTGGCCATCAGCACGCCTCCAGCATCGAGATCGAATCCGGCCGCCTTGGCCGATAGGCCAATGGTGCTCGCGCCGGTGCTTCCCCGCGCGGTCAGGGCGATCCTCGCGACGGTCTGGCCGGCGATCTCGGCGCCGGCGACCTTGGCGTCCGCGTTGAGCAGCGGGTGGCGGTAGAGATCGGCCGCATCGGCGCGCAGATCGAAACTGCGGATCGCTGCCCCGGCGGCGCGGACCCCCGCGCCCTTGCCGGCGAGACGGACGGATTGGCTGCCGCCATCCGCGGATACGGCCAGGTCGAGCGACGCCGAGCCGGCAAGATCCATCAGGGCGAGCGGCGAGAGATCGGCGAGCGAGCCGGCAGCGAAGCGAAGCTGCCCGCGCGCGAGGCTTTGCGCGTCGATCGTCCCCGCCCCCTTCAAGGAGACCGAGCCGATCGTGATGTCGATGGTCTTGGCGTCCCATCCGGCGAAAGTCGAAGCAGATGTGTCGCCCGATTGGCGGCTCACCTGCACAACGCCACGCGCCGGCTTGCCATCGATCGAGCCGTCGAGCCTGGCGTCGACAGCACAAGGTCCTTTGAAGTCGTTGACAGTCGCGGCGAGCGCCAGATGCGGAATGGGACGCCGCATCGCGGTGGCGCGATCCAGCGAGGCCGAGAACGACACGCCGGGATGAGCGAGCCCTCCGGTCAGGCCGACGTCGACAGCCCCGACACCCGTCAAGCGCGCGTCGGCCGCGGCAAGATCAGGCAAATTGACATGCGCCGACAGATCGCTCGTCTCGCGGGTCACCGTTCCCTTGGCGCGAAGTGCGATATGGGCGCCGTCGAGCGACACATCGCGGACCGTGTAGGTGTCGCCGCTGCTATCTGCGCCGATATCGGCGGCAAGCGTGACGCGCGGTCCCGTGAGTCCATCTAGCGCAGCGAGCCCCGTCGCGATCCCCTCGCCGGTGCCGGACAATTTGGCGTCGAAGCGGCCGTGCTCGCGGTCGGCGTCGAGATCGAGGCCGAGCGCCACCGAGCCCTTGAGTTTCACCCCGGCGAGATCGCCGAAGCGAGCGAGGTCAGGCATCGCTCCGGTCGCACGGCCGTGCAGCCGATCGGGGCTGACATCACCGGTATAGGTGGCCTGGACCGTGGGCGTGCCGATCTCGAGCCGCTCGATGGTGGCGTGGCCGCCCAGATCAGTGCTGCCGTGGAGCACGAGCGAAGCGGTGCGGCCGATTGCTGCTGCGAGGCCAGGGTCGCGCGGCGCAATGCCGGAGGCCTGCAAATTCGCGTCCAGCACGATATGCGTTGCGAGGTCGGAGGGCTCCGCGCGAGGCACCGCCGTGAGCGAGGCATCGAGCGAGTCGAGATCGCCATCCGGCAAGCGGGCGCCTGACAGCGCGAGCTTGGCCGTAAGCGTCGGAGCCTTGATCGGTCCGTTGACCCTGCTGTCGAAAACCAGGCTGCGGATCGACCCCTGGTCCGTCTCCGTGACGTCGCCATTGCTCGGCAGGGCACGGATCGAGGCCGAAAAATCCATCACCTTGTCGGCGCCGAGCAGGCCCTTGACGTCGAGCCGCGCCAGGCGGCTCGTGAGCGTCAGCCCGTCCAGCGCGACGCTGCCGTCGTCGCCGAAATGCGTCGTGCTGTCGAGATTGGTCTCGCCTGCAAAGACGGGCGCGGCAACTGACGGCAGCAGCGGCCCGAGATGGCTCGATAGGCGGGTTGCAAGAACGTGGCTCGCCCCGTTGCGGTCGAGCGTGATCGCGCCGGTCGCATCGATCGTGGGGCCGGCTTGAAACTTCAAGGCGCCGCGGAAGCTGTCGAGCGTGCCCTTGCCGCCAAGCGCGAAAGTGACGGGCGGCTCGCCCGGCAAATGACCGATCTTGGACATGAGGCCGTGGGCGGGCTCATCGAGCGTGACGTCGAGGGTCAATGCATTGCCTTGCGGCACAAAGGCGAGCGCGGCCTTGAAGCGGCCCGGGAAATCGGTGCGGGTCGCGTCGAGATTGAAAACGAGGCCCTCCGAGGGCGAGCCCAATTCGGTATTGCCGGTCGCCTTGACGCTCATGGCCTCGCCGAGAATGGGCTGGCCCAGCACCAGGGCATGCAGGTCGAAAGCCTTCACCTGCACTTTCACGGGAAGCTCCGGCACGATCGGCTGGTCCGACTCCGCGGCGGGCTGGTCGGACGGCAGCGGCTTTCGCTTGATATCGAGCGTGCCGATCTCGAGCCGATCGATCTCCAGCCGCCCGACCAGCAGCGCGCTGCGCCGCCAGACGAGACGGGCCTTGTCGAGGGTTAGCCAAACTCCGTCCTTGTCGGTGATGCTGACGTCGCGCACGGTCGCGTCCGACGACAGGACGCCATCGACGGCGCCGATATGAACCTGGGTCGCGGGCGTCGAGAGCGTTCGCGAGACGAGGCTGGCGAGCATGTCCTGCTGGTTCTCGCCGGTTCTGCCCGCCATTCCGTAGAAAACGATGCCGAGCACCGCGACGCAGACGAGCCCAAGCGCCGCGACGGCCAAACTGATGACGAGGGGCCGTCGCGCGCGCATCAGAAGGCTTGCCCAATGCTGACATAGATCGCGTAGCGGCTGTCACCGGGCCGCGGGTTCAGCGGTGTCGCGACATCGAGGCGGATCGGGCCCACCGGCGTCAGGTAACGCAGGCCGAGCCCCGCCCCGTAGCCGACATAGTCGCTGAAGCCCGGCAGGGACGAACGGGACACCGAGCCGAAGTCAAGGAACGGCACGAGGCCGATGGTGGGCGTGATCCTGACGCGCACTTCGGCGGAGCCTTCGATCAAGCTGCGGCCACCGGTGATCTGACCGAACATCATCGGCGAGATCGTGTTGAAGCCGTAGCCGCGCACAGATCCGCCGCCGCCCGCGAAGAAGCGGTGCGAATCCGGAATGTCAGCCAAAGGCGCTCCGCCGAGCGAGCCCGCGGCCAGCCGGCCTGCCAGCACGTAATCGGCCTGCTCATCCAGCGCGTAATAGGTTGAACCCGAGACGCGGCCCTCGAACAGATCGATCGTGGAGCCCATCAGCTTCGGATAGGCATTGACGGTCGCTGCAAGGCGTACACCGCGTGTCGGATCGAGCGGATTGTCCGTCGTGTCGTAGCGACCGGTGGCGGTGAAGCCGACGAGCGTCGCATCGACCCGGCCCAGCACATCCTGCGATCTCGATTGCTCGACCTGAAGGCCGCCCTGCAGCGAAGCAGTCTCCGAAAAGCGATGGACCACCCCAATGGTGCCACGCACCGTATCGTCGGTGTAGCCGCCGAGTTCGTTGTTGCCGACGCGCTCGCGGAAGGCGGTGGCTTCGATCAAGAGGTCGTTGGGGGTGCCGAACAGGCCCGGCTTGATGAAGGTTCCCGTGAATCGCGCACCAAAATCTGAAGCGCGAAGATTGCTGAAGCCGTTGAAGGACGTTCCATCGACCCGCTGCAAAAGGGAAGCGGACGCCTCAAGCCGCAGGCGCTCGCCGCCGCCGAATATGTTCCGATCCTCATAATAGCCCGCAACGCCGGGACCATCGACCGTCGAATATTTCGCCGAGAGACCCACCGCATGCCTGGGTCGCTCCGTCACATCGATGAAGACAGGCAGGTTGCCATTAGCATCGAGCTTGTCGGCCTCGCGGATGCGAATGCCGCCGATGGCGGGGATCTTGGCGATCGAGGTTTTGGTCAACGCCAGCCGCTCGGGAGAATAAGGCTCGCCTTCCTTCAGATAAACATGGGTGGCCACCACCCGCGGATCGACAGCACCGTCGCCCGAGACGGTGACGGCACCGATGCCGGCCTTGGGACCTGGTTCGACCCGCAGGCGAAAGTCCATCGCGGCTGCCGCGTGATCCACTGTTGCCTTGACGTCCGCGATCTTCGCCAGCGGATGCCCGTTGCTGCGGAACCAGTCGACAAGCTTCAGCTGCGCCGCGCGCAAGTCGGCCGACACGGCCGGATCGCCTGGCTTCAGCGCAAAGGCCCGGCGTGGCAGCCCCTGTGGCGCCTGGTCGCGCGGATAGTCGACATCAACCGTGCGCAGCTTGAACAGTGGACCGAGCCGCACGGTGACCTTGATCGGAACAATTGCTCGATTGCGAAAGGTGTCGGCCCGGCGCGCCGCGGCGGCGAATCCAGCCTCGTCGAGCGGGGAGACGGGAGCTCCGTCGATTGCCACACCGACCTCCGCGTTGTAGCGGCCAAGCCCCCAAAGTGCATCGAGCAGCGGATTGATATCGGCCTGAAGGCGGCGCACGAGACCTTCTCCGTCCGGCGGCGGCTCCTGCCGAAGGCGATAGGTGGCGGAGGCGTCACGCAATGCTTGTTCCGCATCGCTGTCCTCCTTGCCGTCTTCCGTCTTGGCCTCGATCACCAGGCGGTACGACAATGTCGTGGCGCTGACCGGTGGCGGATCGTCGGAACCGAACAAGCCGAAGAAATCGAGCGCGTGAGCCGACTCGCACAATGACCAGGCAGCGAGCGCGAGCGCGGCGCAACCCGTCCCGAGGATGCGTCGCGCCACAGCAAAAGAATATTTTCGGCTTGCCTGCCCCAGCAGAGGGAGCAGACATCGTCGCACCACGATCTGCTTGATTGTCCCGCTCCCAAACTCGCCTGTCGACTCAACCCGAGTCCCCGCCACTCAGGCGCGGCGATCCCCTGTCTCCGCGTTCAACAGGCACCACACGGGAAGTTGATAGACGTATCATGGATAATCTAGGGCAAGCACATGGAACTCGCGCGATTTACCTTTGGTTAAGCGAGAATCACAGACCACAGCTTCAGAATGTTCCACGCAGTGTGTAGCGCCGTGCATCTGACGCGGCGCGTGATGTCCGCAGATCACCCCGCGACGGGAGCGACGTCAGTAGCACGTAGCGGCGCACTCCGCGACGAAGCTTGCAGCGCGCATTCGACGAAGCGCCGCGGCAGCAGCGAGGCATTGCTGGTGCGCATCGCCACCAGCATGCGGCTCTCGGCGTCCGGCGTGTCGAGCGGCCTCGCGACGACGTTGGCGACGCCTGCGTCCTGATAGCAGGACGGCAGGATCGAAAGCCCGATGCCCGCCGCAACCAGGCTCAGCACGGTTCGGAGTTCATGCGCCTCCTGCACCACGCGCGGCGCAAATCCCGCCCGCCGGCACAGCATCGCGGACTGGTCGCACACGCCGCAGCCGCCGTCGGCCATCCCGACAAACTCATGCTCCGCGAGATCAGCGACCTTCAGCTTGCCCGCTATGTCGGCCAGCGGATGGTCCAGCGGCAGGAACGCCATCAACCGGTCCCGCCAGACGACATGGACCTGGAGATCGGCTGCCGGCCTGAAATCAAGCGGCGGCCGCATGATGGCGACATCGAGCTCGGCATCGGCGATGGCCTGCAGCTGCTTCGCGGTCGACATGTGCCGCAGCTCGATCTTCACCCGCGGATAGCTGGAGCGAAAGCTGCGGAACAGCTCGGCGAACATATCGAGCATCGGGACCGAGTCGGTGAAGCCGACGCGAACCACACCAGCCTCGCCCCGCGCCGCGCGACGCACGGTCTCCGACGCGAGATCGAGCTCACTGACGGCGCGTCGCGCATGCTCCAGCAGCAATTGCCCCGCCTGGGTCAATTCCACCGCGCGGCGCGTCCGCGCCAGCAAGCGGGTGCCGAGTTCGTCTTCCATCGCCTTGATCTGCGTGCTCAGCGGCGGCTGGCTGACATGCAGGCGTTTTGCGGCGCGGCTGAAGCTGAGTTCTTCCGCCACCGCGATGAAGTAGCGAAGCTGCCTGTAATCCATCGCTTATTCCGATCCCCTATAAGTAAGGGGTCAACAAGGTATTTGACCCCACACGGCCGTTTCCCGATCTTGGCGCGAAAATACCGGGGCTCCAAGGGGGAGATACGCGAATTGCGTCAGGATCCGGCCAAGCGGCGCGGCGCGCGCAGCCGATCTGCCATGCAATCGCGTGACGACCGATCGGCGATCTCCCCAAGCTCCACGCTCCGGTCACCGGCGCCATCACAATATTAAGGGAGGAAATCAATGGCCGACTCGTCTGCAAGTGAACTGGAGCAGCAAACGATCCGCCGCGTCTATTGGCGGCTGATCCCGATCCTGTTCGTGATGATGTTCTTCAACTATCTCGACCGCATCAATCTCGGCTACGCCGGATTGACCATGAACAAGGACCTCGGTCTCAGCCCCGCGATCTTCGGCTTCGCGGCCAGCATCTTCTTCCTCGGTTACATGGTGCTCGAAGTCCCGAGCAATCTGATGCTGCACTGGCTCGGCGCCCGGATCTGGCTGGCGCGCATCCTGATCACCTGGGGCCTCGTCGCAACCCTCACCGCCTTCGTCTGGAATCCGCTCAGCCTCTACGTCATGCGGTTCGGTCTCGGCGTGGCGGAAGCCGGCTTCATGCCGGGCGTGGTGCTCTATCTGACCTACTGGTTTCCCTCGCGCTATCGCGCCCGCGCCGTCGCCGGATACATCATCGCAGGCTCCTTCTCGGCGGTGCTCGGCGGGCCGATCTCGACCAGCGTCATGACCTGGTTCGACGGCGCCGCCGGCCTGCATGGCTGGCAATGGATGTTCATCGCCGAGGGTGTTCCGACCATTCTGCTCGGGCTCTTCACGCTCTATTATCTGACCGACCGTCCCGCCAAGGCGACCTGGCTCACGCGCGAGCAGGCCGACTGGCTGGAAGGAGTGCTCGCCGCCGAGCGAGCCGAGATCGCGCAACAGGGACAGCACAGGTTGATTGATTGCGTCCTCGACATCAGGGTCTGGCTGCTGGCGACGCTGTTCGGCTGCGCGCTGGTCGGCATCTACGGCCTGCTGCTGTGGCTGCCGCAGATCATCAAGGGCATGGGCAATCTCAGCAATATCGAGGTCGGCTTTCTCTCGGCGATCCCGCCGCTGCTCGGCGTGATCGGCACCATCGTGGTGAGCCGCAGCTCGGACAGCACGGGTGACCGGAAGTTTCATCTCGCCGCGGCATATCTGCTTGCGACTGTCGCGATGCTCGGCAGCGCTTATGTCCAGAGCCCGGTGCTCGCCTTCGTCTTCCTCTGCATCGTCGGCTTCAGCCTGAACGCCGGCAACCCGCTGTTCTGGAGCATCAACGCCTCGCTGCTGACGGGAGCCGCCGGCGCCGCCTCGATCGCGCTGGTCAATACGCTGGCGCAGTTCGGCGGCCTGATCGGCCCCTGGTGCATCGGCCTGATCAAGGACTCCACCGGCAGCTTCTCGTGGGCGCTGGTGGGGATCGCCGGCTTCCTGGTCATCGCGTCCGCGATCGCCGCTGCCATGCGCGTCAAACCCCGCGAAGCGGAGCTGACGGGGGCCGTCCCGTCCTCCGTTGCGCACTGATGGAGAAAGCAAGATCATGATCATCGATTGTCACGGCCACTACACCACCGAGCCGCCCAAGCTGCACGCGTTCCGCGACAAGCAGCTCGCGGGCCTTGCCGACAAGTCACGCCGTCCGCTCTCGACCAATCTCGGCATCACCGACGACGAGATCCGCGACAGCGTCGAGGGCGCGCAGCTTCGCCTGCAGAAGGAGCGCGGCACCGACGTCACGATCTTCTCGCCGCGCGCCGCCGGCATGGCGCATCATGTCGGCAAAGAAGCGACCAGCCTGGAATGGACCAAGATCTGCAACGACCTGGTGCATCGGGTGTGCACGCTGTTTCCCAACAACTTCGTCCCGGTCTGCCAGCTTCCGCAAAGCCCCGGCGTGCAGCCGACCAACTGCATCGAGGAGCTCGAGCGATGCGTCAACGAGCTCGGCTTCGTCGGCTGCAACCTCAATCCGGACCCGGCCGGCGGCTACTGGTGCGATCCGCCGCTGACCGATGAATGGTGGTTTCCGCTCTATGAGAAGATGGTCGAGCTCGACGTGCCGGCGATGGTCCATGTCAGCTCGTCCTGCAACCCCTGCTTCCACGGCACCGGCGCGCATTACCTCAACGGCGACACCACGGCCTTCATGCAGTTCCTGACCTCGGACCTCTTCAAGCGCTTCCCGACCCTGCGATTCATCATCCCGCATGGTGGCGGCGCGGTGCCCTATCACTGGGGCCGCTACCGGGGCCTGGCGCAGGACATGAAGCTGCCGCCGCTGTCGGAGCATCTGTTGAAAAACGTGTTCTTCGATACCTGCGTCTATCATCGTCCGGGCATCGAGCTGTTGACGAAGGTGATCCCGATCGAGAACATCCTGTTTGCGTCGGAGATGGTCGGCGCGGTCCGCGGCATCGATCCGGAGACCGGGCACCACTTCGACGACACCCGCCGCTACATCGATGCGCTGCCGACCCTGAGCGCGGAGGACAAGGCCAAGATCTATGAAGGCAACGCCCGCCGTGTCTATCCTCGCCTCAATGCCCATCTCGCACGGCGCGCGCATTGAAGAATGACGAGATTGGATTCGATTGGAGCGGCATCGGAGATTCACCTCTCCCTTGGGAGAGGTCGGCGCACAGCGCCGGGAGAGGGGTTGCGCCCTATCAAGGGAGCAAGACCCTCACCCGGATTGCTTCGCAATCCGACCTCTCCCCAGCAGGGAGAGGTGAGCCGAGATCGCGGCGAGCCTATCCAACCAGAACTTATCCATCATCACGCCCGAAAACAGACCGGAGAAAACTGATGGCCATAGGATTTGCTATTCACAAGGCGAAGCGAAAGGTGTCGTCCGACCTGGTTGCGTGCTTCCGCTCCCTGCCGGTCGCCAATATCAGCGATGTCATGTCGCGGATCGCGGGCACCAACCGGCTGCGTCCGATGCATGCCGGCGGCTGGCTCGGCGGCCCGGCGCTGACCGTCAAGACCAGGCCCGGCGACAATCTGATGGTCCACAAGGCCATCGACCTTGCCCAGCCGGGCGACGTGATCGTCGTCGATGCCGGCGGCGTGCTGGTCAACGCCATCATCGGCGAGATCATGTCGACGCTGGCCGAGAAGAAGGGCGTCGCCGGCTTCGTGATCGACGGCTCGATCCGCGATGCCGGGGCCATCCGCGCCGGATCGTTCCCGGTGTTTGCCGCGGGCGTCGCGCATCGCGGCCCCTACAAGGACGGCCCGGGCGAGATCAACTGCGCCATCTCGATCGACGGCATGATCGTCGAGCCCGGCGACCTCATCGTGGCCGACGACGACGGCGTGCTCTGCGTGCCCTATGACGAGGCCGAAGCCATCTGCAAGCAGACCGAGGCCAAGAAGGCGAGCGAGGAAAAGGCCATCCAGCAGATTCTGGCCGGCACCAGCGACCGTCGCTGGGTCGACGAGGCGCTGCAGCGGCTCGGCTGCGAGTACAAGGACTGAGCACCGGCACCTTCTTCGAGACCAGCGCTTTGCCAGCACCACGCGCGGCGTGACCAACCTGATGGCGCAGCTCACTGATCCCAGGACCTTCGTGCCTGGAACGCCGCTCGCCGCCCATGCCGGGCTAATGGCGACGTTCTGAGCCCCAGCTCTCCCTTGGGAGAGGTCGATTTGCGCAGCAAATCGGGTGAGGGGTTACGGTCTATCGAGAGAGCAAGTCCCCCCGGATTGCTTCGCAATCCGACCTCTCCCCGACGGGGAGAGGTTGAGCCGAAGCTCCAGGCAGCTGGATCAAGCCAAGGCTTGTCTCGGGCTACGCCAGCGTCACGCCGTCGACCGGCATCGCGATGCCGGTGACGAACGACGCCTTGTCGGACAAGAGGAACACCGCGACCTCCCCGATCTCCTCGGGACGCGCCGCGCGGCCCATCGGATTGCGGGTGACCGCAGCCTTGATCAGCTCCTCGAGATCGGCCGCCGCGGCGGTGACGAGCGCGATCTTGCCCTGCATGTCCATGCGTTGATCCCAAATTGTGCCGGAAGGTGCTAGCGGCCACCAAAGAGAACCGGCGACTGGCCGGGCAGCAGCGGCGAGTTGATGTCGCTGTCCATGCGCTCAGCCTGCGGCTGCACGTAATCGACCCCGAGCGACAGGCTGAGGTTCGACGTCGGGCGAAACTCGAGACCGGCACGCGCAGCATAGCCGGCGTTGGTGCCCGACGCGGTGCTGAACGGCGCAATCGGGCCGCCGATGCCGGGAGCATTGTATTTCAGGGTGTCGAAGCCGGCGTAGAACGTGACGGGCGATCCATCGACGCCCTTGAAGTTGTAGCCGAACCGGGAGCCCTGGTAATCGAACGAGCCGAACGCTCCGGCCTGATTGAGACCGCTCAACCCGAAGCGTCCGGCTTCGCTGCCGACAAACCAGCCTTCCGGACGATTGCCGTTCAGATAGGCGGAGCCGCCTTCGCCAAAGCTCGGGAAGTTCCCGTAGGTGTCCGCCTTCCGGCCGTCGGCGAGACTGGCGCCGAAGCCGAACAGCGAGCCCGGGGTCCAATACGGCACCGGGCCGGTCTGGGCGTCAGCCGCGCGGCCGCTGAGACACAGCGCCGCCAATACGATTGCGAGAGCGCATTTGCCTGAGAAGATGGACATTCGATTACCGTCAAGACCCCCGCGAAACTATACGCTCGGGACACCTGGAATGCTAGACTGTATGTCCCCTCCACAAAATGAGGCGACTCACCTTCGATGTTGCGACGAGGGTTGCCTGGATGGACCGGGCAGAGCCTCAAACAAGGAGGGCGAGTCGTGGGTCATCATACCGAGGTCTTTGTCGGAATCGATACGTCAAAATCGCGCAATGCAATAGCCATTGCCGAAGGCGGCCGTGGCGGCGAGGTACGATATCTCGGGGAGTTTTCTGCCACGGAGGCAACGATCCGAAAGCTGGTGGCAAAGCTTGCAGCGAAATGCTGTCATCTGACATTTTGCTACGAAGCAGGGCCGACAGGATATGGCCTCTACAGACTGCTCAAGAGCCTCGGCCATGACTGCCTGGTGGTGGCTCCCTCGCTCGTTCCGAAGAAGGCCGGCGATCGAGTGAAGACGAACCGGCGCGATGCGGTAAGCCTCGCCAAGCTGTTGCGCGCGGGCGAGCTCACCGCGGTGTGGGTGCCGGACGAGCGCCATGAGGCTATGCGCGATCTCTCGCGCGCCCGTCAGGCAGTAAAGAAGGACCTCCAGGGCAAGCGTCAACAGATCTCGTCATTGATGCTGCGGCTGGGACGCATCTATCCGGGCAAGACAACGTGGGGACCAGCCCACATGAGATGGCTGATGTCGCAGAAGCTCGAGCATCGCGAGCAGCGCATCGCATTCGAAGAGTTACTTGAGGGGATACGCCAGGAAAGTGAGCGGATGGAGCGTTTGGAGGATGCCATCCGCGAGGTGGTGGCCGAGTGGTCGCTTGCCGAGGTTGTCGCGGCCCTGCAGGCGATGCGGGGGATTGATCTCATTGCGGCTGTGGGGGTGCTGGCCGAGATCGGTGATCTCTCCCGCTTTCAAAATCCGCGCGAGCTGATGGGCTATCTGGGTCTGGTGCCCACGGAAAACTCGACTGGTGACAAGGTCAAGCGAGGCGGCATCACCAAAGCCGGTAATGGGCGGGCGCGACGTATTCTTGTGGAGGCGGCCTGGAGCTATCGATATCCGCCGCGCGTGAGCCGAGACAAGCAGCCAAAGGTGGAGGCCGCACCGAGACGCGCGCGAGAGATTGCGTGGAAAGCGCAAACCAGATTGTGCGGACGCTTCCGCTCACTCGAGCGGAAGGGCAAGCGGCGAACCGTAATCGTCACGGCGATTGCCCGAGAGCTATCCGCCTTCATTTGGGCAATCAATCGCGAGCTCATGCCACCTCGACAGGCGTAACGTCGTTGGGGGCTGTGGACCGCTCGAGTCGTGAGGTGCGCTCGACCGGCCCACAGCCCCCTTTTGTTGCAATCAGGATCAGGGGTAGTCGCAGACATCAATCGTGCAGAGGTGAAGGTGGGACCACGGCAGGGGAAATCCTGAAACCCATTATGTGGCCGATCATCCGATCGACGCCCGACGCTAGACCAGGACAGCCCCAGACGAAAAAACGGAAATGCGGTATCCAACCCGCGCATCAGAGCCTGTTCACCGACGTCTTTGGGTCCCGCCTTCTCCTCTGCACGATCCATCGGCGCAAGAACTTCACGATGAGTCCTCGTGGAGATGAGAAAACCGTGCGCTGTGTGCTTGACTGGGGACA
This sequence comes from Bradyrhizobium sp. ISRA464, assembly GCF_029910095.1. Taxonomy (NCBI): domain Bacteria; kingdom Pseudomonadati; phylum Pseudomonadota; class Alphaproteobacteria; order Hyphomicrobiales; family Nitrobacteraceae; genus Bradyrhizobium; species Bradyrhizobium sp. ISRA464. The sequence goes on from NZ_CP094526.1 coordinate 7,190,575, forward strand.
TCAGAGCGGGATGGCTTCGGCGCGACGCGCGCGCCCGGGCACGGCCTCCGGTGACGCTTGGCAGACATTCGCAATGCTAGCGCCGCCTCCTGACGTCGCGCTCGGGTAGCTTGACCCTGTAAATCGTAAACGGGCCCGAGCGCGGCAGATTGTTCTTGAAGGCGACTTCCCACAAATGGGAATCGGCGATGTAAAGATAGCCCTGACTGATCGCAAAGCCGTCGGCCCACGACAGTTTTCCGGGATCGCGAACGAAGACCTTGGTCGCGAGCGTATGGCTCGGCGTTCTGGTGATGGCGACGACGCTGCCATGCTCCAGATCGCCCGCATAAAGCGTGCCGTGCCTGTCCATGATCAGGCCGCCGCTCAAGACCGAGCTGCCGAGATACTCGACCTTCTTGGCAAGCTCGGTGTCGGACAGCGTGTCGTCACGCAAGGCCGCGGCGGGCACGCGCCAATAATTGTGGTCCGTCAATGGCCGGTAATAAAGCCACTGAGAATCCGGCGACAGCACGATGCCGTCGGCGTGGATCGCAACCACCGAGCCGTCCGGCCGTAAGGCGGCATCCTTGCCGATCATGAGATGCTGCTTGGGATCAGCGAATGTCGAACGATCGCCGACCAGCACCTGCCGTGCCTTGCCCGTTCTCAGGTTCAGCACAACCAGGCTGCCCTTGTTTGCGGTGTTGGTCAGATAGGCAAAGTTGTGAACGACATCGACACGTACGTCGTTGAGCGAGTCCTTCGCTGACACAACGCCGCTTCAATCCTGCTCGCGTATTCGGATACCGGATGCATCGCCGCGACGATTCAACCTCAGGGAAGACGCGTAGGGGGCAGGCGCTCCTGGCGCGACATGGGCGATGCAACGCGCACGATCTCACATTGCGTCGCCAGAAAGGATGTGCCGCCGACCAACGTCCGCCGCACGGTCTTGGAATTTGGAGATCAGCGCACGACGCGTCGCCTTCACGGCACGCGTACTCAACTACGAGTTCGAGTGTGTCGTCACCGCGGAGCGTTACCGCGAATTTAGCAACCTATCACTGGAATTAATGCTCCCGACAGGACACGGTAATGCGGCGACGATACGTTTCTGCCCAGCCATACGAGGCAACCACTCCTGGGAGAAACAGCATGCCAGACGACAACAACTTCGACGACAACAACAAACTGCGTCACAGGATCTTGCCGGCCCGGCGTCTTACGCTGCTCGGCTCCGTTGCGATGATCGGCGCCGCCCTCGCCGTCGCAGGGCCGTTGGGACACGGCCGATTTGTCGAACGAGCGCTTGCAGCCGCTCCGACGTCACAGACGCAAGGTCCTGCGGGCTTCGCCGACCTGGTCGCGAAGGTCAAGCCTGCCGTCATTTCGGTGCGCGTGAAGCTGGACGAACGGAGCGATGCAAGTGGTCCCGACGCGGAGAACCTGCCCCCGTCTCTGAAAGGCACGCCCTTCGAGAAATTCTTCCGCCAGTTCGGCTTCGACGGTACCCCCGGCGGCAAGCTGCAGCGCCATGAGATCATCACCGGCGTCGGCTCCGGTTTCTTCATTTCCGCTGATGGTTATGCCGTGACCAACAATCACGTCGTCGATCATGCCAAGTCGGTTCAGGTCACGACCGACGACGGCACCATCTATACCGCGAAGGTGATCGGCACCGATCCGAAGACCGATCTTGCGCTCATCAAGGTCGACGGCAAGAAGGACTTTACTTACGTCAATCTCGAAAGCCAGGTTCCTCGCGTCGGCGACTGGGTCGTGGCGGTCGGTAATCCCTATGGCCTTGGCGGCACCGTGACGGCCGGCATCATCTCGGCCGAGGGACGCGATATCGGCGCTGGCCCCTACGACAACTACATCCAGATCGACGCGCCCATCAACAAGGGCAACTCCGGCGGGCCGACCTTCGACACCAATGGCAACGTCATCGGCGTCAACACCGCGATCTATTCGCCGTCCGGCGGCTCGGTCGGCATCGGCTTCGATGTGCCGGCGCCGACCGTGAAAATGATCGTCGCCCAGCTCAAGGAACACGGCTCCGTGACGCGCGGCTGGCTCGGCGTACAGGTGCAGCCGGTCACGAAGGGCATCGCCGAAAGCCTCGGCCTGAAACAGGCTCAGGGCGCGCTGGTCGACGAAGCTCAGCCGGACACGCCGGCCGCACAGGCCGGCCTCCGGCCCGGCGACGTGATCACGTCGGTCAACGGCAACGCGGTCAAGGACTCGCGGACGCTCGCGCGAGAGATTTCGGCGATGGCGCCCGGCAGCTCGGCGAAGCTCGACATCCTGCGCAAGGGCGAGACGCAGACGGTGACGGTGACCCTCGCCAAGATGCCGAACGACACCCGGAAGGTCGCGCGGGCGGATGATTCCGAGCAAGGGTCGTCGAAAGACATTCCTCATCTCGGTCTGTCGGTTGCTCCGGCCGGCGACGTCGGGGGCGCCGGCGACAAGGGCGTCGTGGTCATGGCGGTCGATCCGGACGGTCCGGCAGCCGAGCACGGCCTGCAGTCCGGGGATGTCATCCTTTCGGTCGGAGGCAAGAGCGTCGGTTCCGCAGCCGACCTTCGCAACGCACTCTCGGACGCGAAGTCCGACGGCAAGCATGATGTCCTGATGCGCGTGAAGACGTCGGACAATACCCACTTCGTCGCCATGCCGATCGGTTAAGCATGACGGCCGGCCTGCCGTCGCGTATCCTCCAATCGCGACGGCAGGGCTCGTTGACTGAGGTTCCGATCAAATTTCGGTGCCAGCACCGGACCGGCTATCGGAAAGCCCCGAATGGCCCGAATATGCCAATCGACATCTGCTGCGCCGCCGCGGTTTCCGCGGCACGCTCGCGTCTTAAGCGCATTCACCGGACGAGCAAGCAATGAAGACATCCCATTTTCGCGCCATCGCAATCGCCTGTGCGGCGTCGGCCGCCGTCGTCGGTCTGGGTCTGGCACCCCGCGTGCTTGCCGGCCCTTCAACGACCGACCTCGGACTTCTCTCGGGCGTGATGCAGCTCGTGCAGCAGGACTATGTGCATCCGGTCGACTCGAGCCAGCTCACCGATGCCGCCCTGAAGGGAATGCTGTCCCGCCTCGATCCGCACTCGTCCTACATGACCGAGCCGGAATTCCGCGAGTCGAAGGAGGACATCAACGGCAAGTTCGGCGGCATCGGCCTCAAGATCACGGATCGTAACGGAGTACCGACTGTTCTCTCCCCGATCGACGACACGCCGGGTGCCCGTGCCGGCCTGCAGCCGGGCGATGCGATCGTTTCGGTCGACGGCCAGAGCACGCGCGGCGCGGATCTGATGGAGGTGATCAGGAAGATTCGCGGAACACCGGGAACGATCATCAGGTTAACGATCCTGCGCGATGGCAAGCCGCCCTTCGACGTGCCCCTCACCCGGCAGGTCATCGAAATCCACAGCGTCAAGTCGAAGCTCGAAGCGAATGACATGGGATATCTGCGGATCAGCGAGTTCGGCAAGGAGACACCAAACGAACTCCGGCAAGCGATCTCGAGCCTGCAGCACGAAGCCAACGGCAAGCTGGCGGGCGTCGTCCTCGACCTGCGAAACGACCCCGGCGGCCTGCTCGCATCCGCCGTCGACGTTTCCAGCGATTTCCTGAACGGCGGGATGGTCGTCTCGATCCGTGGGCGCAACGGCAATGACGATCAATCGTTCACGGCTCCCGCGACGGGTGCGTTGCTGCCGGACACCCCCATGGTGGTTCTCGTCAACGGCGCCTCCGCGTCGGCGTCCGAGATCGTTGCCGGCGCATTGCAGGATCGCCACCGCGCGACCGTGATGGGAACTCAGAGCTTCGGCAAGGGATCCGTTCAGACCATCATCCCGATCAAGGGCCACGGCGCCTTGCGGCTGACGACTGCGTTGTACTACACCCCGTCGGGCCGCTCCATTCAGGGCGACGGCATCACACCCGACGTCGTCGTCCAGGCGGCGAAGGACGAACAGGTCGCAAACTCCCTGGTCTGGCGCGAAGCCCAGCTCCACGGCGCGTTTGCCAATCCCGGAACGCTCCCGAAATCCGACGCGACGCCGGGCGCCAAGGGTGCGTCCCCCGAAACGGCTTCACCGCCGATCAAGGAAGACCTGATCGGAAGCGATCGGGACAGCCAACTCAAGGCGGCGCTGAACTTTCTCGAACGCCTGCCGGCAGCGAATCCGGCGATCATCCGCACGAGTGCACCGGGATGATGCCCCTGTAGCGCCCAGGATGTGGCGTGCATGCTTCAGGACGGGTCACACGCCATGACCAAAGAGCAGCAAACCACTCAGTCCGGACCAGAGAAGCTGACAATGGCGGGCGAATTGTCCGCATTGATCCGCGAGTCCTGGCGCGCGCTGGTCGGTTGGGCGTGCCTGATCGGTGCGTCGCTGATCGGATTCGGGCTCACCGAAGGTACATCGTATCATCACCTCGCGACGGGCATTCTGCTGACGTCGTCGACGCTCTTCATCCTCATGGCGTTGTTTGAGGGAGTTTGGCGGCTGTTCGTCGATCACGAGTCCTGAGCTCGCATCGTCTTTCCACGTTCGTCTTATCGGTCGCACCGACGCCGATCAGACGACGCGTTCTCCGGACGCCGAAACGATTGCGCCCTCCGTCTCAAGTGCTGCGATCTGCTTGTCGTCGAAGCCGTGCTCGGCCAGCACCTCGCGCGTATGCTCGCCATAGACGGGGGCGCCGGACTGCACCTTGCCCGGCGTCTCCGAGAATTTGACGGGAAGACCGATCGTCCTCACGGGACCGAGCGTGGAATGCTCGACCTCGACGACCATCTCGCGTGCCAGCGTCTGCGGGTCGCCGAGCGCCTCCAGCATGTCGTGCACGGGTCCGCACGGCACGCCCTTGTCGTCAAGCGGCCGCGAGCCAGTGCGATCGCGGCCTGGTGCGGAAGCGTTCGCTCAAGACAGCCTCGAGCTCTTTCAAATGCGCCATGCAGTCGGCGCCGGTGACGAAGCGCGGATCGGCGGCAAGCTCGGTGGCACCGAGCGCCTCCAGCATCAGGAGCCAATGCTTCTTGTTGGCGCCGCCGACTACGAGCCAGCCGTCGGAGGCTTCGAAGGCCTGATAGGGCGCATTGAGCGGATGCGCCGAGCCCATCGCGCGCGGCGCGGTGCCCGCGGCGAGCGCGATTGTCGATTGCCCCACTGGTCTGGGTGTCGGTACCCTCTGTCTCCCAAGCTGATGCTTGGTCTGATCGCCAGGCGCGGCTTCCCCACGGAGACGTTCATCACCGGGCCTCCACCGGGGCATCGCCGGAATACCGGCCCCTACGGTTTGATGGGTCGCTCCGTTGGAGGTGTCGGCGTAGGGTGTGTCCCTCATCATAAAAAATAACGGGAGGCCTAATGTCGACAATTGACCAGCCCACCCAAGGGCGTGCCGCGGACATCCTCGCTCGCCTGGACCGACTCCCGGGCACGCGACATGTCTGGATGATGGTCACGCTGCTCTCGCTCGGCGGCATGTTCGAGCTCTACGATCTGTTCATGACCGCTTATGTCGTTCCCGGCCTCCTGAAGGCGGGAATGCTCAAGGACGTGTCCGTCAGCATATTCGCGGGTCCGGCGTTGTTCGTCGCGGCGACCTTCACGGGCCTGTTCATCGGCACCTGTGCGTTCGGCTATGCCGCCGACAAATACGGACGTCGCACCGTCTTCACCTATTCGATGCTGTGGTACAGCGCGGCGACATTCGTGATGGCCTTCCAGAATACGGGTCTCGGCGTCAGCCTGTGGCGGCTGATCGCCGGCATCGGCATCGGCGTGGAACTGGTCACCATCGACACCTACGTGTCCGAGCTCGTGCCCAAATCGATGCGCGGCCGCGCCTTCGCCTTCAATCAGGGCGTCATGTTCTCGGTTGTGCCGATCGTGGCGTTCATCGCCTACATGCTGGTGCCGATCAGCCCGTTCGGCGTGGACGGCTGGCGCTGGGTGGTCCTGATCGGCTCGACCGGCGCCCTGATCGTCTGGTTCATCCGCCGCGCGGTCCCGGAGAGCCCGCGCTGGCTGATCAATCAGGGACGGCTCGGCGAGGCCGATGCGGTCACGACCGCGATCGAGGCGAAAGTCCGAAGTGACCTCAAGGGCGCGGCGCTGGCGACGCCGGGAAGCCATGCCGTGGAGAAGGTCGAGCGCCAGGGCCGCTTGGCCGAGATCTTCGCACCAAGCTATCGCAGCCGCACCTTCATGCTGATGATCTTCCAGTTCTTCCAGACCTTCGGCTTCTACGGCTTCGCCGCCTGGGTGCCGACGCTGATCGCGCAACAGACCGGCATCAATGTCGGCAAGAGCCTGCTCTATTCATTCATCATCGCGATCGCCAACCCGTTCGGCCCAATGTTGGCCATGAGCTTCGCCGACAAGTTCGAGCGAAAGTGGCAGTTGGTCGCCGCGGCCTGCTGCATCGGCATCTTCGGAATGCTGTTCTCGTATCAGAGCACCATGCCGCTGTTGATCCTGTTCGGTGTGCTGATCACGCTTTCGAACAACATCCTGTCCTACTCGTTCCACAACTATCAGGCCGAGCTGTTCCCGGCCCGGATACGGGCGCGCGCGGTCGGGTTCACCTACTCGCTGAGCCGGCTCAGCGCGATCTTTGCGAGCTTCATCATCGGCTTCTTCCTGCAGACCGCGGGCACCAAGGGCGTGTTCGGATTGATCGCGGGCGCCATGCTCATCGTGGTCGTCGCCATTGCAGGATGGGGTCCGCGCACGCTCGATCGCGAGCTTGAGGAGATCTCGGGATGACGTAGACGAGCAGGCACGGCAATGCCGTCTCGCGTGGCTTCGAGGTCTCCCGCAACCTCAACATAGCGACGCCCGGCTTTGGGCTACGTCCGCCTCTGTCCCAAGGCCGGCGTCATGAGCAGACGTTCACTCGTCTGCAGCCGGTGCTATGTTCGAGCATGTCCCCGGCCCGCTCCGTGCTCCTGGATCTCGACGGAACGCTCGTCGATTCGCAGCCGGGCATCATCGCGAGCTGCTCGGCCGCCCTGCGTGCGCTCGGACATGATCCCGGCGAAGCGCTCGAGATCAAGCGAGCGATCGGGCCGCCGCTCGAAGAGATCTTGCAGGCCCTGCTGCAGCCACGCGGAGACGACAGGATCGATGAAGCCGTGGCGGCCTATCGTCAGCACTACGGCGAAAGCGGCCTGCTCGGAAGCGAGCCTTACCCTGGAATCCGCGATGCGCTCCGCGACATGCGGCGAGCCGGATTGCGGCTCTATCTGGCTACGTCGAAGCGCGAAGTCTTTGCCCGGCGCATCCTGGAGAACCTGGAATTAGCAAGATACTTCGACGGCATCTACGGCTCGGTGCCGGGCGGCAGACTGGATCATAAGCCCGAGTTGCTCGCCCATATCCTGTCTGAACGGGATATCTGCGCCTCGCACAGCCTCATGGTCGGCGATCGCCGGCATGACATCGTCGGCGCCCACGCGGTCAAGATGCGCGGTCTTGGCGTGCTTTGGGGATATGGGAGCCGAGATGAGCTCGAAGCCGCCGGCGCAGATCAATTGGTGGAACGGACGGCCGATCTCGCTCGCATAGTTCTGTCGATGCTGAACGGATAGCCTTCGTTTCAGGCTGCCAAGCGCCGGCCCGCGTCTGTCGCCCGACGGCAAGGCCGTGACCTTCATGGGCTACGACGCTGCGGTGAACGATCTGGACGTTTCCAATTCCAATTCGCCCAACCATGTCGATCCCACCAATCCAGTGACCAGCGTGCACGCACGCGTGGTCGCGGAGCTGGGCTTTGACGGGTCGCTGCACCGGACCAAGGTCAACGTCTATAGCGGCGACAATGGCCGCGGCGCGATCCGCGCCAACAAGGTCAACGGCACCCCGGCCGACCAGTATTTCATGGTCGGCAATGCCGGTAACGGCAGCGGTACCCAGCCAGTGCTGATTGTCGACGACACCGGCGTTCAACTCGCGACGCCGGGCAGCGATGGGTCCGACACCGTGGTCGGCGTGCAGCAGGGAACGCCCGGCAGCAAGAACGGCTTCCAGTTTGGCTTCGCCGTCGGGCAGCTTGGCTTCGCCGCGGACAAGTCCGGCAAGGACGATAATTTCCGCGGCCTCGCGATCTTCAACAACACGCTTTACGTGACCAAGGGCAGCGGCAGCAACGGCATCAACACGGTCTATCAGGTCGGCGCGTCGGGAGTTCTGCCGACCCGGGACACAGCCTCCTCGACCGCGTTCAGCATTCTTCCGGGTTTCCCAAGCAATCCTTCGGTGAACTCCGGCGCGAACGGCTTCTATCCTTTCGGTCTCTGGTTCGCCGATGCGAACACGCTTTATGTCGCCCAGGAAGGCGACGGCAAGCTGACCGACGCGGCAACATCACCGACCGCGGGTCTTCAGAAATGGATCTATGCGAACGGCACGTGGAGCCTCGCTTACACCTTGCAGAAGGGTCTGAACCTTGGCACGGCCTATCACGTGAAACGGCTATCCGACCGACCCGGCAACAGGCGGTCTGCGCAACATCACCGGCCGCGTGAACCGCGACGGCACCACGACGATCTTCGCCGTGACGTCGACCGTGAGCAATTCGGTCGAGCCCGGAGCCGATCCGAATCAGGTGGTCGCCATTACGGACAAGGTCGCTGCGACGACGCTTCCGGCGAACGAAGCTTTCGATGTCGTCGTGCCGCCGGCTTTCGGAATGGTCTACCGCGGCGTGTCGTTCGCTCCCGGCAATTGCGATGGCGATTATGGCCAGATGAAGGACAATGGCCGCGGCCACGACAACGGCGCGAACTCACGGGACGACGTCTGCGGTCCAACCAGGATCGCCGCGGGTCACTGATCGTCCGCAGTGACCGGAACCTTTGCTGGCCGCGCATTGCGTTGCAGGCCGGGTGACGCGACTGCGCACCCGGTCGGTTCCAGGTTCAAGGCCGACCACAGCGCGTTCGGTCTGCGCGTGGCCCATAAGAGGCATTCGCTGACAGAGCAACAAGCCTGAATTGAGCCTTCGCGGCCGGCAAAGAGTCGGGCTCGCGGGCCGGCGTTACAATGGGAATCAGCGCTGGTCTCCCGAACGCTGGCGGCTTTTCAAGGCGCCGATCTCGGCGTCCCGCGTCGCGCCGAGGCGCTACGACCCGGAACCTTACGCGAGGAGAACGCGTTCTGGCGGGTTGGGGGTAAATCAAATCAAGAAAGGAATGCTCATGCGGATCTCCACGGCATCCGTCATCGTTGCGGCGCTCTCCCTGGGAACGCCGGCTTGGGGGCAGGCGCAAGGAACCCAACCCAAGGCGCCACCACAGTCTCAGTCTGAGGAGTCCAACGTCATCCGGACCATACAGGTCGTCAACATCAAGGACCTCGAGCCCGAAGTGCGTTCAAAGGTCGAGAATGTCGTAGCAAAGGCAAGCGAAGACGATCTGCGAAGGCTTCAGCAATCCGTCGAAGCGTCGCCGGAGGCCGTATCGGCGCTTAAGGCGAAGGGCCTCAGTTCGTCACAAGTTGTCGCGGTCAATCTCACCAACGGCATCCTGACGCTCTTCGCCAAAACGGCCTGAAGAAGACAGCCTGAGGAAGTACAGCCTGAAGGCACTCGGACTCAACAAAAAGACCCGCCGGCTTGCACCCGGCGGGTCCCAACGTTCTGTCCGCTCCATGGCGGATCCCCTCCGCATCGCCGCACGTTCGTAAAGCGTGCGAAGCCGCGTCAATCCCTGGATATGCCGGATCAACGATCCCAGTTGGGACCGCACCGGTCGGCCGCGCGTTGCGAGGCCGACTTCGAGAGCCGGTTTTCAAGGCGTCGCAAATCGGCCCTGCCGGGCGGGTCGGTCTTCTTGGGAACTGGATCAAGGTGGAAAACCGGGGGTATCATGCCCCCGAGCGAGTGAAGAAAGCCCTCGACAAATGGCAGGAGAACTGATGTGAAGCTACTTGGAGCGCTGATGCTTGCGCTAAGCGCGCTTTGGATGACAAGGCCGGCAGCTGCACAAATGTACGATCCACGCTACCCGGTCTGCATGCATGTCTACGGTTCGCTGATCGGCGAGCGAATGGACTGCATCTTCACTTCGTTCAATCAGTGCCAGGCCTCCGCCATGGGTATCCCGGCGAGCTGCCTGCTTAACCCCTATTACGCTGCGAGATCGTTGCCCCCTCGCAGGTTTGAACGATAATCCTTGCGGCTCGCGTTTCGCGAGCATGCGGTTGAGCCTCACGACTGCGCCGGACCCGCAGTCCCTGATGTGACGATGTTTGGCTCACTAAGTCGTCCCGGCGAACCGCCCCTTCTCCGCACCCGCAGAGACCGTGAGCTGATGCGTGATGGGCCTTGAGCTCGCCCATGAGGCAGCCGAGCAGGCCGCGGCCGGCGACCTCGGTTGCCGCTGGGCTTCTCGCGCATTCCGTCATGGATTTCCGCCGCCTCCGCGTCGACGTCTCATCGAAAATCAGCCATCTCGTACAACGGCCGGATTTCGATCTCGCTCGGTCCCGGCATGGGATTGGGGCAGCGCTTCACCCAGGCGACCGCCTCGTCCATGTCCTTGACCTCCCAGAGCCAGAAGCCGGCGACCAGCTCGCGCGTCGCGGCGAAAGGCCCATCGATGACGGTACGGCCGGCGCCGTCGAACGCAATACGCTTGCCGTGGGACGAGGGCTTGAGGCCGTCGGCGGCGCGCATGATGCCGGCATTGACCAGCTCCTCATTATATCTGCCCATCGCCTCGAACATCTCGGTGGTGGGGAGCATCCCCTTTTCGCTGTCTTCGGTCGCCTTCACGAGCACCATGACACGCATCGTCTGTCTCCTTACTTCAGCCCTCGCCTCATCGGAGGGACATCGGAACGACGAACGGAGTTTTGGCGGACCGACATCGCCCTGCAAATATTTTAGCGGGCTGAGACGGAGGTGCTCCGCGTCTTGTCCATCGCATTGACATTGGCATGTCCGCTCGCGCCGCTCCTCGGAGCCGACAGCACATGATCGCGCGACGCACTGCGCATCGCGCAATCCGGCGGACGATCCGGCGCGATGTCTTACCCGACATTCCACGCTCTCGATGAACACGCGTTCACGAGCGTTACGAAATGGTCATGGAGGGGCGTGTTGAATGGCCTTGCCCGTTCGCCTACGTTTTTCATGAACAGGAGGGACTTTCCATGAAACGGTCGCAGCTTCTCTTGGACAACGCAGTGATCTGTTCCAAGCTTGCCAAGCGTTCAACCGATAAGCAGACGAAAGCTCTCTTCAAGCGCATGGAAGAATCCTGGAGGGCTCTGGCGCGCGAGCAGGACTGGCTCGATGGCGAGATCGCTCCGATCGAGGCATATCGGCTTGGCCGCCCGGCCGGCGTCAGGAGGCCCCATGCCGCATGAAGCCGCTAGCCGAGGTCGATCGTGCCTGGCGCGACGATCACATCGGCAGCCGCGGCGCAATACGACCCGGTCACGTCGATCCATGTGACGCGGCAAGCTCTGCAAGGTCGATCTCGAACACCGCGGTAGGCGCGCTTCGCTCTTGGGCACCTTCGGGAGGGCACCCTCGGAGGCGCGCCGCGAGGAGTCGGCGGTTGTTGCCGGCCGCAACCTGTGACACCATTTAGATACTGAGTTGTCATGACCTCTGGATTCGATGCGGCGCCAGAAATATGCTTGGGAAAAGCTGTCTGATGAGCAGTTGCTCGAGCAACGCCTCAGTCGTTTGAGGGTTGCGGTCGAAGGTACTTGGCTCGAGGATTGTCTCGGCACTCTATATGAAGAGCTCGAAGGGCGCGGCATCCGGCTGCGGCCACACGCGTGGATATCGAGCGAATGGTTCAGCCCGGCAAATGTGCCCGGCATTGCCATCCCATTCTATCTCGCCCATCCCCGCCTGATGAAACTCGAGAAGAAAATGATGCTCGACGTCGAGGGCGGCACCTGGTCCGAGTGTATGGCCATTCTCCGTCATGAGGCCGGCCATGCCGTGCAGCACGGCTACCAGCTGCAACGCCGGAGGCGCTGGCAGCAGTTGTTCGGCCCGTCCTCGAAACACTACCCGCGCTACTACCAGCCCAATCCGGCCAGCCGGCGTTATGTCCAGCATCTTCGGCGCTGGTACGCGCAGAGCCATCCGGACGAGGATTTCGCCGAGACCTTCGCGGTGTGGCTACGGCCGCGCTCGAACTGGCGGACACGATATGCCGGTTGGCCGGCGCTGAAGAAGCTCGAATATGTCGACGAGCTGATGGGCGAGATTGCAGGGAAGCGGCCGCTGCTCACGACGCGAGAGCGGGTCGATCCGCTGCATGAGCTCAGCCAAACGCTCGGCGAGCACTATAGAAAGAAGCAGGCGTTCTACGCCTTCAACCCACCGAAGACTTACGACCGCGACCTTTCCCGGCTGTTTTCCGCCGACCAGCGGCATCGACGGGGACGACCGGCTTCGGTCTTCATCAGGCGACACCGAGCCCAAATCAGGCAGCTGGTTGCGCGGTGGACCGGCGAAAACCAATTGACGCTCGACGCTGTGCTTGACGACATGATCTCGCGCTGCCGCGAGCTCGATCTGCGCGCCGTCGGCCCTGAACAGAAGCTCGTGATCAACTTCACCATCCTTTTGACCGCCAAGACCATGCACGCGCTGTTCGGCCCGTCGCGGCGCAAATGGATCGCGCTATGAGACGCCTTCGCATTCTCGTGCTCATGCATCCGGACTTCGTGCCTCCGGACTCCACCGACGGATACACCGCGCAGCAAATCAATGCGTGGAAAACGGAATACGACGTCGTGAGTACCTTGCGCGCGGCCGGCCATGAGGTTCGCCCGCTCGGCGTGCAGGAGGAAATCAAGCCGGTGCGCGACGAGATCGAGGGCTTCAAGCCGCATGTGGTATTCACGTTGCTGGAGGAGTTCCGCTATGAGGTCGTGTACGACCAGCACATCGCAAGCTATCTCGAGCTGATGCAGATCCCGTATACCGGGTGTAACCCGCGTGGCCTGATCCTGGCGCGCGGCAAGGATCTGTCCAAGACGCTGGTGCACCATCGCCGGATCGCGGTGCCGGCCTTCGCCGTGTTCCCGATGCGCCGCAAGGTCAAACGACCGCCGCGTCTTGCGCTGCCGCTCATCGTCAAGAGCCTGAACCTGGATGGATCGTTTGCTATCTCGCAGGCATCCATCGTCGATACGGACGAGAAGCTCGCAGAGCGGGTCGCCTTCATCCACGAGCGGGTCGGAACTGCCGCCATCGCCGAGCAGTACATCGAGGGACGCGAGCTCTATGTCGGCGTGCTCGGCAACAACCGGCTGCGGGTTCTGCCGGTTTGGGAATTGAAGTTCGGCAGCATGGGCGGTCGCGGGGCACGGCTCATCGCCACCGAGAAAGTCAAACATGATCCCAACTATCAGGAACGCGTCGGAATTGAAGATGGGCCGGCCAAGAACCTTGCGCCGGAACTATCCGCCCATATTCAGCGACTGGCGAAACGCATCTACCGAACATTGGGACTCGATGGATACGCGCGCATCGACTTTCGCCTCTCTGCCGACGGCATTCCGTATTTCATTGAGGCGAATCCCAATCCCGAAATCGCGAAGAGCCAGGAGTTCGCGACAGCGGCTCGCCATGACGGATTGGACTACCCGGATCTGCTGCAGCGCATTCTGGCCCTCGGAATCAGCCGTGCAAAGGCAGGCGTATCGCTCGGCTGAAGGGCGTCATCGTCTTTCGCTAACGCTCGGGCTTGCATTGATCGGTCCCCACGAAACGTCGCCATAGGAACTCTGGCGGCTGTTCGCGGTTTTCACACGTCAGTCGGCCGTCTCTTTCGACCGAACGAGGTCAAGATGTACATTTCAGGCGAAGGTCTCATCGTCATCTTGCTGGCTGGCCTCATTGCAGGCTGGTTGGCGGGTAAGATTGTTGCGGGTGGGGGCTTTGGTCTGATCGGTGACGTCGCCGTTGGAATTGTCGGCGCTCTTATCGGCACCTGGCTGTTGCCCCGTCTGGGGATCCATATCGGCAGTGGCTTCGTCAGCACCATCGTTGTCGCGACTATCGGCGCCGTTGTGCTCTTGCTGATCATCGGGCTGCTTGGCGGGAAGTTTCCGCGACGACGATGGGGCTTTTCGTGGCGACGTTGGCGACTATGAGGCGATCAGAGTAACTTAGAAGGGGTGCGCACCGATGTGGCAAGAGACTTGTCAATCCATGCCACGATTGCGCGCTTTCCCCGTTCCAGGGAACTTGAATGCCCGATCACATCGGTTTGAGAAGCGGCGCGCGGAACATCCGCCGGTCCTCCGCGCTTGCCTCGGTCACAAATCACGAAAACGGGAGCGTCCAATGACGAGACTGAAGACTGCAACTCTTGCCGTCCTCGGCACCGCGGCCATCGTCGGCTCCGTGCTCGCGAGCCCAGCGATGGCCGAGGGTACAACCGCCAAGAGTACAATGACCAAGGGTGCGAAGTACACTCAGGCCCAGACCAAGGGATCTCAAACTCGCGCCGAAGGTCAGCGTCACGTTCAGCGTCACGCGACCTACCGCAGCCAGCGGATTCGTAACGCCAATGCCGCTTTGCCGAGCGGGAGAGTGTATCGCAGGCCTGCCGGGCCCGGTGAGGTGGCGGGCAATGTCGTGGGCGGCGCTGTCGCGACTGCGGGGGCGATCGCAACTGCCCCCTTCCGAGCCTTCGACAACCGCTATTACAGCTACGACAATAGCTACTCCAATTACTATGGCTACGGCTATGGCGGCCGCGACTGGAAGACTTACGCCGCCCACAACAGCCTTGCCTGCACGCCCGGCACGACATTCAAGGGGTCAGACGGCCGGCAACATCCCTGCCAGTAATCCCTTTCGACAAGACAAGGAAAAAGGCGGCCCGAGCGGCCGCCTTTTTTGTGGGGCGCGCGCTGGCTGCGACACTTCGCTCGCAACTGTGATTGTCAAGGCCGGCACCACGATCACCGGATCGCTCGATGATCTCCTGCACCGTCAGACCAAATTCGAGCTGGTGATCAACGTGAAGTCTGAGAAGCATTCGGGCTCACCGTGCCGTGCTGCTTACTCGCCAGCGCCAAGGCTGCGAGAACTCATGGACCGGCTCTCCGAGCTGAATTGTGATGCTCCATCGCTGGTGCGCACGACGGCAGAATTAGCGAGACCGCCGGTAGAAGCAACCTGGCTCTTGGCTCAGCCACGAGTCGAGCGGCCTGAGTTCGACGACGTAGTTTTCGATCTGGCCAGCCGCGGTATCGCTCAGCTCCGTCGTCATCGACAGCCTTTGACCCAACTCCGACATCACCCCTCCGGCACCCCGGCTAGACGCATGCCCTCACATACCCGCTCCAGCGCAGCAAGGTACGTCGGATTGTCGCTTGATGCGCCGAGGCGGAAGCGACGTATGGTAAAGCCTGGATCGAGCGTAAGTCCCGCCTTTGCAGCAGTTCGCGCCTCATCCAGCGCACCGAGCAAGCCCAAGGCAGCGGCCAAGTGAAAATGAGTGAGAGGAAAATTGCGGTTGGCTTCGATACTTCGTCGAAACCAAGAAACAGCTTCGGCTTCAGCACCGAGCTGTATCTTGGCCCTGCCGAGACAATGCATCCACCAGTTGGCGAAGGTGTCGCGAGGGGAGAGACGGAGAGCTTCAAGTATATGACCTTCGGTCTCGGTGGCGCGACCCGTTAAGAATTTGGCCAGACCACGGGCGGCATGAGCATCGGCGGCATTGGGATTGAGCACTAATGCTTGTTCGCATTCGGCAATTCCTTGGGCCGCGCGGTTGGTGAACATGTAGACGCAACCCAAGATAAAGTGGGCCAGGGCGTCATCCGGGGCCAAGGAAAGCGCTTTAATCGCATTTGTTTCGGCTGCCGAAAAGCGCGCGCTCCGGTCGTCGGTTAGCAGGGCAGCTCCCAACATCATATCGAGGCTTGCCATGCCGGCCAGCGCTCCCACACTTCGAGGATCGATAGTCAAAGCACGTTCGAAAAAGCCACGCGCCCGGGTCAGGTGCTCGGGGCTCGTCCCCTTGTTCAAGCACGCATTACCTTGAAAATTCAGGTCCGTTACATCGGGATCCAGCGAGCGCCCCGCTCGTCGTGCCTCAGCCTCAGTGAGTTGGGTATTCAGTGCGCTAGCAAGCCGCGCGACGATTTCGTCTTGCATATCGAACAGATCGGCAACGGGTTTGTCGAAGCGCTCGGCCCAAAGGTGATTGCCAGTTTCGGCATCCACAAGCTGCACGTTCACCCGCAATCGGTTGCCGCTACGCTGCACAGAGCCCTCGAGCACGTAGCGGATGTTCAAGTCGCGCCCGATCTTCTTGAGGTCGACCGCCTTACCCTTGTAGGTGAATGCAGTGTGCCTGCCGATCACGAATGAGCCTGGGATGCGCGACAAGTCGGTGGTCAGGGTCTCGGTTACACCATCCACAAAGTAGTCTTGCTCGGGATCACCGCTGAGATTGGCGAAGGGCAGCACGATGATGGAAAGGCGAGGGGTTGAACGTGAGCCCGGCCGTGCGCAGTCGACGTGCGCGGCTGGGATGGCGTTTTCCCGGACTACGGCATAAGCCAAGACTGGGCGGGGAATGTTTTTGAAGTTCTGCTCGCCCAGATCGGCGAACTCAACGCCGATCTTGCCCCGGACATGCTCGTAGGCAGAAGATGAGATGCAGACGCCGCCGGGTTCTGCGATACTCTCAAGCCGCGCCGCAATATTCACGCCGTCCCCAAAGATGTCATGCGGCTCGACAATCACATCGCCGACATTAACGCCCACACGGAAAGCAATGCGCCTGTCGTCCACGTCGCCGATTGTAAGTTGCTTGATCCGGGTCTGGAATTGCATCGCAGCTCGGACCGCCTCGACCGCGCTCGGAAACTCCGCCAAGAACCCGTCCCCGGTGTTCTTGACGATGCGACCGCCGTGCTCGGCGATTGCGGGGGCGACGGCGTCCGTCAGGAGCACCGTCAGCCTGGCATGCGTAGCCTCTTCGTCATTGTGCATGAGCCGTGAGTAGCCCGCTACGTCGGCGGCCAATATCGCCGACAACCTGCGCTCGACCCGGACTGGCCGCTCTTGCACCATGGCCCGCAACTCCAAGGGACAGCATTGTACGCCGGATCAGGCGGCAGTGCCAAAGGGGGTTTTTGACAAGCGGCCCACCAGGCAGACGTCGGTTATTGGCCGAAGATCGATCGGGCCGTCTGCTTCCGAGTGCAATACGGGCATTGCCAATCCCCATGCCTTAGCCGGCCGCAAGTAGATTCTGCTTCAAGAGACCCGCCAGCCAATCCGCGAACACCTGCAACCGGCGCGACAAATGCTGCCAGTGCGGATAGAGCAAGGTCATCGGCATCGGCGCGGCTCGATGTGCGGGCATGATCTCGACGAGTTCTCCGGCGTCGAGATGCTGCATCACGTCATCGGCGGGAATCTGGATCAGCCCGAGGCCCGCGAGGCGGTAGGGCTGGTGGATGACCGGCCAGACCATCCTCGTCAACGGCGGCTACACCACGAAGTGAGGCCGGATGCTCGCGTCGTTCCTGGAGCAGCCGGCGCGTCGGGTGCGCACGCGCCCGATCATGGCATGCTCCGGAATGACGCGAGGACGCGGGCACTCGCCCCTTGGCATTGATTTGCCCGACGGCGCAAGGCCTCGCATCGAAAATATTTCTGTTTTTCAGCAGCACAACTCAGTCTATGATCCGCCCGTCTCACCCGATCGAGGGGCGCTTCGCGATCGTCACAAGTGTTGCGGTGAGATGCGGTGGACGCTGATCGCATGACTGACGAGCATGCGTGACGCGGACGGTGAAGTCGTGTGGTCTTGACGCCCCAGTGGCAGGTGTCTCTTCGCAAGGCGCGGAACGCTTCTTTGCGAAGACGGTGACAAAAAAGCCAAGTCTCGCCGGGGAGAGCACGTATAAGCCGTAAACCATCGCGCAGGGAAAGCCGGGATTGCTCCGGTTTCACCTGTGGTCCTACCCCCGGTGCTTTTTTGTTGCACCGGGCCCATGGGTGCGATCGGCACCCGGCTTTCCCTGCGCCCTCTGATCTTCAGGAGGGGCGACGAGATGCAAGACTCGGGCAAATCATGTCGCGAGAATGCGGACTCGCATCCTCTCAGTCGTCATGGCCCGCCACCGGGTCGCGCCGTCGGCGCGCCCGATGACAGGCTCCTGCGGGCCATCCAGTACGCCGCGGCCTCTCCCATCAAGCAACGGCGTCTCTGGAATACTGGATCCCCCGCATGCGCGGGTGATGACACCGCGCTGTTTGATAGGTGAATCGAGAACCAACCCCACGTCGTCCTGGCTTTCGCCAGGACAACGCTAACAACTCCGTCGCGATCGCTGACAGCGACAACAGTGGCCCGTTGTTCGTAGCCGCGACATTGCGCCGCCGAGCTCGTTGCGGCGCAACAATCAAAATGAGACTGCCCGTCAAGCCATCGCCAAGCGCGATCGCCGGCGTCAGGAACGCCGCTTCGCCCTCTTCCGCTCGCGGCGCGGCTGCTCAAGCCGGACTATCGTCAGTGATCGTTGCAGCTCGTTGAGATAGTGGGCAAGCGCGACGCGGTCGTCGAACTTGAAGCCGCTGACGGCCTGATCGTAGAACTGGAAAATGCGCTCGCGCAGCTCGGCCCAGAAGACGAAACCCTCCCGCGTCAGCTTGACCAGGCGCGTCCGCTTGTCGCCTGGATCGGTCACGCGTTCGAGCAGACCGTCGCGTTCGAGGCGCTTGAGCACACCATCGAGGTTTTGCCGGCTGACGACGAGAAAGTCGGCCAGCGCGCCCACCGACATGCCGTAGGTCGGCCGCGGATCGGACAGCGCGCCGAGCACGGCCCATTGCACTGTCGTGACGCCGAGCTCCTTCACCGCCTGCTTCTGCAGCGTGTTGGCGACCTGAAACAGGCGGAAGAAGATCCGGTTGTTGAGATGATCGGCGACGCGCTCGGGCTTTCCCGACAGATCGACACCGGGCGCTTCGGCGGAGATCGCCGCCGGGTCGCCGACGGCCTTTCGCGAATGCCTGACGGAAGCCATGGATTGCCCGTCTCCGAGGTTGAAGTTCTAGATGTCAGGTCACGAAAGAGCAGGGGACGCGGCGCGACGCAACAACGCCCGGCGGTCCACCCGCCACCGACGCGGCTTTTCGTAGCTTAGGTGGCGATGCTGCATCTCGTTCCCTTATCCGTTCATGGTCAGGCCGCCGGACACGCTGATGACCTGCCCGGTCATGAAGTCGGCGTCGTCGCTCGACAGGAAGGCGATCAGGCCCGGAATATCGTCGGGCTGTCCGAGGCGCTTGAGCGGAATCGCCCGCTTCAATCCGTCATAGATCTTCTGGCCGTACTCGCCTTCGCCGACGAAGGACCGCAGCAGGGCAGTGTCGGTCGGCCCCGGGCAGACGACGTTGACCCTGACATTGTCGCGCGCGCATTCCCGCGCGATGGTCTTCGAGAATGCGATCAGGCCGCCCTTGCAGGCCGAATAGACCGCCTCTCCCGACGAGCCAACCCGGCCCGCATCGGAGGCGACGTTGACGACCTTGCCGCCGCCGGCCGCGATGAGGTGGGGAAGCGCCGCCTTGTGGAGATTCAGCGGACCGCGGAGGTTGATCGCAATGATCTTGTCCCACAAGTCCGGCTCGGTCTGCAGGAACGGCTTGGCGACGTCCCAGCCGGCATTGTTGACAAGGATGTCGAGCTTGCCGAACTTGGCAACCCCGCGCTCGACGGCGTCCTTGACCCCCGCATAGTCGGCGATGTCGACGGCCGCGCACAGCAGGCGCTGATCGTCCGCACCGAGACCATCGGCCAATTGCTTCAGCGCATCGGCGTTGACGTCGAGCGCGATGATCTTGACCTCCTCGTCGAGGAATCTGCGGCAAATGGCCCGACCGATGCCGCCGGCTGCGCCGGTGACGATGGCAACGCGCTTCTTCAAACCTCTCATGGTGCTGCTCCGTTGAATGCGCTGTGGGCTCGGTCGCGAAGCTTGAACTTCCGGACCTTGTTCCCTCGTCCCGATCGATTCGTTGCTCCCCGCGATCTCCGCCGCGGTTGTCAGATGCGATTGCCGAGGATCGCGCCCTCATAGATCGCGCGCTTGGCGTCGAGCTCGCTGGCCAGGCGGGCGCCGCCGATGACGTGGACGGTCTGGCCGTTCGCCGCGATCTCGTCGGCGATGCCACGATCGGATTCCTGCCCGGCGCAGACCACGATCGTGTCGGCCGGCAGCACCTCGACGCGATCAGGCAGCGCAATGTGCAGGCCTTCGCCTTCGATCTTCAAATAGCGCGCCTCGGCGATCTGACGAACCTTCAGGTCCTTCAATTCCTGGCGCAGGATCCAGCCGGTGCTCTTGCCGAGCGTGCGGCCGAACGCACCGGGCGAACGCTTGACCATGATGATCTGCCGCCGCGCCGGATGATGCGTCGGCGCGCCGTTGATGCCCCACCGCGCAAAGAACTCGTCGCGTGTCGGCCGGCGGCCATTGGTCTCCATCGCAAGGAACAGCGCGACGTCGTGGCCGATGCCGCCGCCGCCGATCACGACCACCCGGTCGCCGGCCTTGACCGTGCCGTCGAGCACTTCGGTGTATCCGACGACCCTTGGATCGTCGCCACCGGGGATATCGATCAGGCGCGGCGACACGCCGGTCGAGACGATGACCTCGTCAAACCTCTCGCGCTTGAGCGCCCCCGGATCGACGGCTGTGCCGGTTCTGATCTCGACACCGGCCTCGCTGAGTTGCGCCTCGTAGCTATCAAGCGACAGGCCGTAGTCTTCCTTGCCGGGGATGTTCGCCGCCAACGCGAACTGGCCGCCGATCCTGGGTGCCGCCTCGAACAGCGTCACGTGATGGCCGCGGCGTCCGGCTTCGAGGGCCGCCGCCATACCGGCCACGCCCGCGCCGACCACGGCCACGCGCTTGACCGCGGCGGCGGGCACATCGGTGAACTCGGTCTCGCGCGCCGCCCGTGGGTTGACCAGGCAGGTGATCACCTGGTCGGTGAAGTAATGGTCCAGGCAGGCCTGGTTGCAGGCGATGCAGACATTGACGAGGTCGGCCCGGCCGCGGCCGACCTTGTTGACGAACTCGGCGTCGGCCAAGAGCGGCCGCGCCATCGAGACCAAATCCGCTGCGCCATCGGCGATGATGCGGGCCGCATCGTCGGGCAGATTGATGCGGTTGCTCGCGGTCACTGGGATCTTGACGACGTTCTTCAGACGGCGGGTCGACTCGATGAAGGCGGCATGCGGCACCGGACCTGCGATGGTCGGCACCGCGGCCTCATGCCAGCCGATGCCGGTCGACAGGCAGTCGGCGCCCGACTTCTCGACTTCCCTCGCCAGCCAGATCGTCTCGTCCTGCGTCAGGCCGCCCTCGACGAGCTCGAGCGCCGAGATGCGATAGGAGATGATCGCATCACCGATCGCGGCGCCGACCGCCCTGATCACAGCGAGCGGAAAGCGCGCGCGGTTCTCCAGCGCGCCGCCCCACGCATCGGTCCGATGATTGGTGCGCGGCGCGAGGAACTCGCTGATCAGGTAGCCCTCCGAGCCCATGATCTCGACGCCGTCATAGCCAGCCTCGATCGCAAGACGCGCGGTCGCGGCATAATTGCGGATCGTCTCCTCGATCTGTTCGGCGGAGAGTTCGGCGGGTACGTCGCGATTGATCGGGGACTTGATCGGCGACGGCGCGACAATGGCCGGATGATAGCCGTAACGGCCGGCATGCAGGATCTGCAGCAGGATGCGGCCGCCGGCCGCGTAGACCGGCTCGACAATTTTCCTGTGATCCGGAACCTGGTCGGGCCGCTCGAACGTGCCCGGCTCGTTCTTCATCCGGCCGGCGAAGTTCGGCGCAAAGCCGCCGGTGACGATCAGGCCGGCGCCGCCCTTGGCGCGCTCCGCATAGAAGCGGCCCAGTTCATCGAACCGCTCGGGATGACATTCGAGCCCGGTGTGCATCGAGCCCATGACGATCCGGCTCTTCAACGTCGCCGAGCCAACCCGGATCGGATCGAGAAGAACGGACTGAGCGTCGGCCATGCTGAGCTCCCTGGATGCGTCGACAGCCTATTTAGCGCGGCGAGATATGTCAATATGTTTATATATTACGTACGCTCATCGCGATTTATCGCGCGCTCCAACGTTTCGTTCAAACGGCAATCACAAGTAAAATAATATGTTGTCATTAGTCAGCCATTCTGCCGTACACCCTCCTGCCCGTTGCAGAGAATCCCGGTCACATCGACGGCCGTTGCGAAGACACACCGATCGCTCAAGGCAGACATTCAGCCGCAAACGGTTGCGGCCGGCGCCGGCTTTTGGGATCGTGCAGCGCGCGCTCGCGCATACCA
This sequence comes from Bradyrhizobium sp. ISRA464, assembly GCF_029910095.1. Taxonomy (NCBI): domain Bacteria; kingdom Pseudomonadati; phylum Pseudomonadota; class Alphaproteobacteria; order Hyphomicrobiales; family Nitrobacteraceae; genus Bradyrhizobium; species Bradyrhizobium sp. ISRA464. The sequence goes on from NZ_CP094526.1 coordinate 7,212,957, forward strand.
TCCCTTGATCAAGGAGTTCCCGACGTGGCCATCCTCAAGGACTTCACGGTGGGCTTCTACAAGATCCCGCTGCCGACTGTGCTGAGCGACAGCACGCATGGTAAGATCAAGGCGTTCGAACTGATTACGATCCGCGCCCGCGACGCCGACGGCGCGGAAGGAACCGGCTACACCTACACGGTCGGCCGCAACGGCGGTGCCATCGCCGACATCCTGACCCGCGAGATCTGCGAGATCGCACTCGAGATGGAGGCCGAGGACACCGAGCAGCTCTGGCACAGAGTATGGTGGGCGCTGCACTATGGCGGCCGCGGCGGGCCGGCGGTGCTTGCCCTTTCGGCGCTCGACATCGCGTTGTGGGATCTCAAGGCGCGGCGGGCGTTGCTGCCGCTGTGGCGGCTGCTCGGCGGCTTCGACCCGCACGTGCCCTGCTACGCCGGCGGCATCGATCTCGACCTGCCGCTGGATGGCCTGCTGAAGCAGACCGACGACAATCTCGCGAAGGGCTTTCGCGCCATCAAGATGAAGGTCGGCCGGCCCAGCCTCGCATCCGACGTGACGCGCGTGAAGGCGATGCGGGGCCACCTCGGGGACGAGTTTCCGCTGATGGCCGACGCCAACATGAAATGGACCGTCGAGGAAGCGATCCGCGCCGCGCGGGCCTTGCAACCTTTCGACCTGACCTGGCTCGAGGAGCCGACCATTCCCGACGACGTCGCTGGCCACGCGCGTATCCTGCAAGCCGGCGGCGTGCCGATCGCGGCCGGAGAAAACCTGCGCAGCCTGTGGGAGTTCAAGCCATACATCGCCGGCGGCGCGCTGTCTTATGCCGAGCCCGATGTCACGAATTGCGGCGGCGTCACCAGCTTCATGAAGATCGCGCGCCTCGCCGAAGCCTTCAACATCCCGGTCACCAGCCATGGCGCGCACGACATCACCGTCCATCTGCTGGCGGCCTGCCCGAACCGCTCCTATCTCGAGGCGCACGGCTTCGGCCTCGACCGTTACATCGCAAATCCGCTGGTGCTCGAGCAGGGCATGGCGATCGCTCCGGATCGGCCGGGGCACGGCGTCGCGTTCGACTGGACAGGATTGGACCGGCTCAGCGCGCGATGATGGCGCCCGGAAAGCTTACCTCTCCCTTGGGAGAGGCATAGGCCGCCTTCAGCGGCCATCCTTGAGAGGACGCCGAAGCGCTGCTTCGGCTATGGCGTAGCGCCGGGTGAGGGGTTACGGTCTCTCGTGAGAGCTGCGGCCCCTCACCCGATTTGCTGCGCAAATCACCTCTCCCCATCGGGGAGAGGTGAACGGAGTCCGCGGCCAACCTCATTCAGTTTTATCATGCCTTAGACGTAGACGTGACGCTGCGGGAAAGCTGGTCTGCCGGCGCGCGCTAGGCGAGCTCGCGGCAAGCTGCTAGCTCTTTGCGCTTCAGATTTGCCTATGCAAGTATAGGAACCGGAGCAAATGGACAACCGCAGTGATGTTTGGCGTGGCGTCGACGCGATCAAGCCGCGTTTCATCGAATTGAGCGACCGTGTGTGGGGGATGCCGGAGGTCTGCTACACCGAGGCACGCTCGTCCGCCGAACATCTGGCCGAGCTACGGCATCAGGGATTTCGCATTACCGAGAACGTCGCCGGAATTCCGACCGCGCTGATGGGCGAATGGGGTGAAGGCGGCCCGGTGATCGCCTTCCTCGGCGAGTATGACGCGCTGCCCGGCCTCAGCCAGGAGGCCGGCGTCGCCGAGCATCGTCCGATCGAAGCCGACGGCCACGGCCATGGCTGCGGCCATAATCTGCTCGGCTCCTCCGCCCTGCTCGCCGCCACTGCGGTGAAGGACTGGCTTGCCGCCAACAGGGTGCCGGGGCGCGTGCGCTATTACGGCTGCCCCGCCGAGGAAGGCGGCGCCGCGAAGGCCTTCATGGTGCGCTCCGGCGCGTTCGACGACGCCGACATCGCCATCACCTGGCATCCGCACAGCTTCTGGGAGGTGGCGGTGACGCCGTCGCTTGCCAACACCCGCGCCGATTTCACCTTCACCGGGCGCACCTCGCATGCCTCGGCCTCGCCGCATCTCGGCCGCAGCGCGCTCGATGCGGTCGAGCTGATGAATGTCGGCGTCAACTACATGCGCGAGCACATGCCGAGCGACGCCCGGGTGCACTACGCGCTGCTCGACACCGGCGGGATCGCGCCCAACGTGGTGCAGGCCCATGCTCGCGTGCGCTATTCGATCCGCGCCCGCGACCTGCCCGGCATGAACGAGCTCGTCGAACGCGTGCACAAGATCGCGCAGGGCGCGGCGTTGATGACCGAGACCAAGGTGGAGATGAAGATCATCTCCGCGGTCTCCAACATCCTGCCCAACACGCCGCTGGAGCAGGAGCTGCACCGGATCATGGAAGACCTCGGCCCGCCGCATTTCGACGACGCGGACAAGGATTTCGCGAGCAAGATCCGCGCGACCCTGACCGAGAAGGACATCGCCTCGGTTTATTACGCGATCGGCATGGATCCGACCGACCGGCCGTTGGCCGACTTCCTGGTGCCGATCGACGCCAAGCGCAATCCGCTGATCGGCTCGACCGATGTCGGCGACGTCAGCTGGGTGGTGCCGACCGTGCAGGTTCATGCACCGACGGTTGCAATCGGTACGCCCTTCCACACCTGGCAGGTTGTGGCCCAGGGCAAGACGCCGGCCGCGCACAAGGCGATGGTGCAGGCCGCCAAGGCGATGGCCGGTCTCGGCGTCAAGGCGCTGATGGAGCCGGAGTTGATAGCCGCCGCCAAGGCAGACCTGACAAAGCGAACCAACCGGACACCTTATGTCAGCCCGCTGCCGACGAATGTTGCACCGCCGTTGGACATGTCGGTGGCCTGACAGCAAGCGTCGAATCGAGGCCAAGCGTGATCTGACCCCGGGCAGCCCTGGATTTAATCCAGAACCTTGCCCGGGACATGATCCCGGGCAAATCTTGCCTCGCGCCAAAAAAACGCATCAGAACAAAGGATAACGAACAAATTTTCCGCACTCCAAGGGGTGCGGGAGCATGCTTTGGCGCGGAAATGCCGAAGCCATGTGCGGCAGCGCGGCCTTCTGCACAAGCGATAGCCAAAAGACCAATGGGTTGAGCCGCGTGAGGCGTTGACCTGCGCGATCATTCGGTGTGCCATCTGCGGCCAAATAACCGGCGGCCCAATCCGCGGCCAGCCGCAATCACCGGAACCGGACGAGGGGACTATGTTCGACAAAGACCTGCGGAGCATGATCGACGACGTGAAGGGCGGACGCATGGATCGCCGCGCCTTCGTCAAGCGGATGATTGCCGTCGGCCTCACCGCGCCGATGGCCAACCAGATCCTCGCCATCGGCGGCGTCGCGATGGCGCAAAGCCCCAACCCCTACAAGCCGACCAAGCGCGGCGGCGGCGGTCCGTTGAAGCTGTTGTGGTGGCAGGGCCCCACCCTGCTCAATCCGCATTTCGCCACCGGCACCAAGGACCAGGACGGTTCGCGCCTGTTCTACGAGCCGCTCGCGAGCTGGGACGTCGACGGCCATCTCAACCCGATCCTTGCCGCGGAAATCCCCTCGATCAAGAACGGCGGACTCTCCGCCGACGCCAAATCGGTGACGTGGAAACTCAAGCCCGGCGTCAAATGGCATGACGGAAAACCGTTCACCGCCGACGACGTCGTGTTCAACTGGGAATATGCCACCGATCCGGCGACGGCGGCCGTCTCCAGCGGCACCTACGCCGATATGACCGTCGAGAAGGTCGACGACCTCACCGTCCGCATCAACTTCAAGAAGCCGACGCCGTTCTGGGCCAACGCCTTCGTCGGCGCCTATGGCTGCATCATTCCGAAGCATTTGTTCGTGGAGTACAAGGGCGGCAAGTCCCGCGAGGCGCCGAACAATCTGAAGCCGGTCGGCACCGGTCCCTACAAATTCGTCGAGTTCAAGCCGGGCGATCTGGTGCGCGGCGAGATCAATCCGGACTACCACATGCCGAACCGGCCCTATTTCGACACGGTCGAGATGAAGGGCGGCGGCGATGCCGTCTCGGCGGCGCGCGCGGTGATCCAGACCGGCGAATATGATTTCGCCTGGAACATCCAGGTGGAAGACGAGGTGCTGCTGCGCCTGGAAAAGGGCGGTAAGGGCAAGACCCTCTACGCGGTCGGCGGCGACATCGAATTCATCGCGATCAACTTCACCGACCCCAACGTTGAAGTCGACGGCGAGCGCTCGTCGATGAAGACCAAGCATCCGATCCTGTCGGATCCGGCCGTGCGCAAGGCGCTCGCGATGCTGGTCGACCGCGAGTCCGTGAAGAAGGTGATCTACGGCCGCGCCGGACGCACCACCGCGAACTATCTCAACGGCCCCGAGGAGTTCGTCTCCAAGAACACCAAATGGGAGTTCAACATCGAGAAGGCGAGCCAGCTTCTGGAACAGGCCGGCTGGAAGGCGGGCTCGGACGGCATCCGCGAGAAGGACGGCAAGCGGCTGAAGCTGCTCTACCAGACCTCGATCAACGGGCCGCGCCAGAAGACCCAGGCGATCGTCAAGCAGGCCTGCCAGAAGGCCGGCATAGACGTCGAGCTGAAGTCGGTGGTGGCCTCGGTGTTCTTCTCCTCCGACGTCGCCAACCCCGACACCTACTCCAAGTTCTACGCCGACATCGAGATGTTCCAGATCCCGATGACCCAGCCCGATCCCGCCCTGCACATGCGCCGCTACCTCTCGCGCAATGTCGCCACCAAGGAGAACAAGTGGCAGGGCCAGAATTTCCCGCGTTGGGTCAACAAGGATTACGACGCCGCGATCGATGCGGCGGATACCGAGACCGATCCGATCAAGCGCGCCGACCTCTATATCAAGTGCAACGACCTGCTATGGCAGAACACGGTGGTGATCCCCGTGATGCATCGCCTCGCGGTCGAAGCCTGCTCCAATACGCTGCGGCCGGCCCTCTCCGGCTGGGCCAACCAGACCGACAATCTGCAAGACTGGTACCGGGAGGCATGACGCGGCGGTGTTACCGCGAAGCGATCTCTGGTCGAGCCGGCCTCTCGGCGATGCTGCCCCACCTCTCCCGCTTGCGGGGGAGGTCGCTGCGCTCAGAGAGTGCAGCGGGTGGGGGCTCTCTCCACGATGGGACTCGCGGCGATACCCCTACCCCAACCCTCCCCCGCAAGCGGGAGAGGGAGCGCAATTCCTTCGCGGTCGCTATTCCGCCTGATCTCACTGTTCGCCCATGAGTCAATATATCCTGCGTCGCCTGATGATCGCGATCCCGAGCCTGCTCGGGATCTCGTTCGTGCTGTTCATCGTGCTCGCGCTCGCGCCGGGCGACCCGTTCAGCGAGCTCGCCACCAATCCGAACGTGCCGCCCGAGGTGCAGGCTGCGCTTCGCGCCAAGTTCGGCCTCGATGACCCGATCTATCTTCGCTACCTGCACTGGCTCTCGGCCATGGCCCATGGCGATTGGGGATTCTCCTTCGTCAGCCGGGTGGATGTCGACACCCTGATCCTGCAGCGGCTGCCGGCCACGCTCTATGTGATCGGCTCGGCGCAAATCCTGGCGCTGCTGATCGCGATTCCGGTCGGCGTCTATGCCGCCACCCGCCCCTATTCGCTGTTCGACAGCCTCGCCAACACCTTTGCCTTCATCGGCTTCTCGCTGCCGACCTTCTTCACGGGCATCCTGTTCATCCTGATCTTCTCGGTGAAGCTGGACTGGCTGCCGTTCGTCTACTCCGATGTGCCGGGGACCGGGATCCCCTGGCTGCTGGAGACGATCCGGCAGGCGATCATGCCAGTGATGGTGCTCGGCCTGTTCCAGGCGGCGTCGATGACCCGCTTCGTGCGTTCGGCGATGCTCGACGTGATCCGCCTCGACTATGTCACCACCGCCCGCGCCAAGGGGCTCGGCCAGGCCAAGGTGATCATCAAGCATGTGATGCGCAACGCGATGATCCCGGTCGTCACCCTGATCGCACTGCAGATGCCCGCGGTGTTCGGCGGCGCCATCGTCACCGAGCAGATCTTCCGCATTCCGGGCATCGGCTCGCTCCTGATTTCCTCCATCCTCGCCAACGATACACCGGTCGTGATGGCCGTGACCTTCGTCTTCGCGTGTCTCGTGGTGCTGTTCAACCTGATCGCAGATGTCCTCTATGGCTGGCTTGACCCTCGCATCTCCTTCCGCTGAACGGCGCCGCTACTCGCCCCTGCGGGAAACCTGGCGGCGTTATCGCCGGCACAAGCCGGCGGTGATCAGCGCCGTGCTGCTATTGTTGTTGATCCTGGCGGTCGTGATCGGCCCCTTGGTCTGGCGCGTCTCGATCAACGACATCGATGTGGTGGCCGGGCTGCAGGGGCCGTCGTTGGCGCATCCCTTCGGCACCGACGATCTCGGCCAGGACCTGCTCGCCCGCATGATCTATGGCGGACGCATCTCGCTCGCGGTCGGCCTCGCCGCCATGCTGGTCTCGGTGTTCGTCGGCACATTGATCGGCGCGCTCGCCGGCATGTCGCGCGGCGCGCTCGGCTATGCGCTGATGTGGCTGACCGACCTGTTCCTGTCGCTGCCGCAGCTGCCGCTGCTGCTTCTGTTGATCTATCTGTTCCGCGACGGGCTCAAGGCGGTGTTCGGCCCGGAAGGCGGCATCTTCATCCTGATCGTGCTGGTGATCGGCGGCTTGCGCTGGATGCCGGTGGCGCGCCTGGTGCGCGCCCAGTTCCTCTCCTTGCGCGAGAAGGAATTCGTCGAGGCGGCGCGGGCGCTCGGCGCCAGCCCGGTGCGGCAAGTGGTGCGCCACATCCTGCCCAACGCGCTCGGGCCCGTCATCATCGCCGGCACGATCGACGTCGCCGCCGCCATCATCGCGGAGTCGACGCTGTCGTTCCTCGGCCTCGGCTTTCCGCCGGACACACCGACCTGGGGCCGCATTCTCTATGACGCCAAGGACTTTCTCGATATCGGCCCGCACTGGGCGCTGTTTCCGGGCGGCGCGATCTTCATCGCGGTCGTCGCCATCAACTTCATCGGCGACGGGCTGCGCGACGCGCTCGACGCGCGCAAGGTGATCTGATGGCGCTGCTCGAGATCAAGGGTCTGAAGACCCACTTCGCCACCGACGCCGGCATCCTGCAGGCGGTCGACGGCGTCGACATCAGCATCAACAAGGGCGAGACGCTCTGCGTGGTCGGCGAATCCGGCTGCGGCAAGACCGTCACCGCGATGTCGATCCTGAAGCTGATCGCGATGCCGCCCGGCCGCATCGTCGCGGGCCAGATCATGTTCGAGGGCCGCGATCTCGTGCCGCTGAGCAGCAACCAGCTCGACGACATCAGGGCCAAGGAGATCGGCTTCATCTTCCAGGAGCCGATGACCTCGCTCAACCCGGTGCTGACCATCGGCGAGCAGATCGCCGAAAGCCTGCGGCGCCACGAGGCGCTCACCAAGAAGCAGGCGCTCGAGCGGACCATCGAGATGCTCAAGCTGGTGCAGATCCCCAACGCCGAAGGCCGCGTGCACCATTATCCGCACCAGTTCTCCGGCGGCATGCGCCAGCGCGTCATGATCGCGATGGCGCTGGCCTGCCGGCCCAAGCTCGTGATCGCCGACGAGCCGACCACGGCGCTCGACGTCACCATCCAAGCGCAGATCCTCGACCTCTTGCAGGACATGAAGGAGCGCTTCGGCATGGCGGTGATGCTGATCACCCATGCGATGGGCGTGGTCGCGGAAACCGCGCAGCGCGTCGTCGTGATGTATGCCGGAAAGGTGGTGGAGGAGGCGCCGGTCGACGAGCTGTTCGGCGACCCGCGGCATCCCTACACACAGGGCCTGATCCGATCGATCCCGCGCATCGACCTCGACGCCGAGCACAAGACGCGGCTGGAGGCGATCGGCGGCTCGGTGCCGATCCTGATCAATCCCACCCCCGGCTGCCGCTTCGCGCCGCGCTGCCGTTACGCCATGAGCATCTGCACCGAGAAGGAACCACGCTTGCGTGAGATCGCACCGGGCCATCGCATGGCCTGCCACCTCGGAGACGCGTCATGAGTGAACCCCTGCTGCGCGTCACCGATCTCAAGAAGCATTTTCCGGTGCTGGGCGGCTTGTTGTCGCGCGAGGTCGGGCAGGTCTATGCGGTCGACGGCGTGTCGTTCTCGGTCAACCGCGGCGAGACGCTCGGCCTGGTCGGCGAATCCGGTTGCGGCAAATCCACCACCGGGCGCTGCGTCCTGCGCCTGATCGAGCCGACCTCGGGCGAGGTGGTGTTCGACGGCCAGAGCGTCACCGGGCTCGGCGGCGGCGACCTCCGCGCCATGCGGCGCAACATGCAGCTCGTGTTCCAGGATCCGTTTGCCTCGCTCAATCCGCGCATGACGATCGGCGCGATCCTCGGCGAACCCTTCATCATCCATAACCTCACCAAATCGGCCAGCGAGCGGGAGGAACGCGTCGCCAGCCTGCTGGTCAAGGTCGGGCTGAAGGCCGAGCACATGCAGCGCTATCCGCACGAATTCTCCGGCGGCCAACGCCAGCGCATTGCGATCGCAAGGGCCCTGGCGCTGGAGCCGAAGCTGCTGGTCTGCGACGAGCCGGTGTCGGCGCTCGACGTCTCGATCCAGGCCCAGGTGATCAACCTCCTGGAAGATCTGCAGGCCGAGCTGAACCTCACCTATCTGTTCGTCGCCCACGATCTCTCCGTGGTGGAGCACATCTCCGACCGCGTCGCGGTGATGTATCTCGGCCGCATCGTCGAGCTCGCCAAGGCGAACGACCTGTACCGCAACCCGCAGCATCCCTACACCAAGGCGCTGCTCTCGGCCGTGCCGGTGCCGGACCCCAAGGCGAAGCGCGAGCGCATCCGCCTCAAGGGCGACGTGCCGAGCCCGATGAATCCGCCGAAGGGCTGCCACTTCCACACCCGCTGCCCGATCGCGGAAGCGCGCTGCCGGCAGAGCGCGCCCGAGTTGCGGCAGGGTGCCAACGGACATTTCGTAGCGTGTCATCTGGCGTAGAGGGCGCCGGGGATACTCCGCGAACAAACAAAGGCGTGAGATCCCGCCTTGCCGCTGGCTCACTTCGCCTCGCCCGCTTGCGGGGGAGGCCGGATCGCATCGATAGATGCGATCCGGGTGGGAGCTCTCTCCGCGATGCGATTCGTGGAGAGAGCCCCCACCCCAACCCTCCCCCGCAAGCGGGAGAGGGAGTGCAGTTGTGTCTGCCGAAGCAGTTTGAGTCTACGTCATCAAACTTAGTGGCGTCGCTTCTTTGCGGCCTTCGCCTTCGCTTTAGTCTTTGGCTTGGCCTTTATCCTCGACGCCTGCGCAGGCGCCTGCTCCACCATCGCATCTTCCGCCTCGTCTGCGTCCGCGCGCAACGTGTCGAGCATCCAGTCGCGGAACGCGCGCATGCCGGGCGTCATGTCCTTCGACTTCAGCCAGGTGAGCCAATAGGACCCGGCCGGCACCTCGGCCGCGAACGGCCGCACCAGGCGGCCCGAGGCGAGCTCGTTCTGAAACATCGCGACCGGGACCAGGCCGACGCCGACGCCGCGCGCGGCTGCTTCAGCCATAGCCACCGAGCTGTCGAAGATCGGTCCCTGGATCTTCGGACATTGCGAGCCTGCCACCGCAAACCACAGCGGCCATTCCTCGGCACGGTAGGAGCGCAGCAGGACCTCCTTCGCGAGATCGGCGGGCTTGCGCAGACGGCCGGCGGCATCGGGGCGGCACATCGGCGACAGCGGCGCGGCGAGAAGATGGATCGCCTCGGTGCCGTGCCAGGAGCCGTCGCCGAAGCGAAGTGCGAGATCGAGCCCGTCGCCGGCGATGTCGACGCGGTTGTTGTTGGTCAACAGACGCAGGTCGATATAGGGATGCGCGCGCTTGAAGCGCTCGACACGCTGCAACAGCCATCCGGTCGCAAAGGTCGCGACGCAGCCGACGGTGACGACCTCGCGCGTGCCCTTCGCCTCGATTCGCTCGATCGCCGCGCCGATGCGATTGAGCGCGTCGGAGAGCACCGGCAGCAGCGCCAGCCCTTCGTCGGTGAGCACGAGGCCGCGCGGCAAGCGGCGAAACAGGCTCGCGCCCAGCATGTCCTCGAGCTGCTTGACCTGGTGGCTGATCGCGGTCTGCGTCACGCGCAGCTCCAGCCCGGCGCGGGTGAAGCTCAACAACCGCGCCGACGCCTCGAAGGCGCGCAACGCGTTCAGCGGGAGATGCCGGCGCACGACGTCATGACCAAGTTTTTCTCATGCCTCGCTGTATAAATGATTGTTTGTGCGTCGTCACGCCGTTCGGCAGGTTCGCGCCGCCAACGGAGACGAGACATGCTGACGAGACGGACATTCGGATTGCGCGCGCTGGGCCTCGCAATTTCCTTCACCTTGCCGCGGCAAAGCGCGACGGCGGGAACCGACGCCCTGACGCAGCGGCTGCAACACGAGCTTGCGCGCATCGAGCAGGAGACCGGCGGGCGGCTCGGGGTCGCAATGCTCGACACCGAGACGGGACTACGCGCAAGCCTGCGCGGCAATGAACGCTTCCCGATGTGCAGCACCTTCAAGGCGCTGGCCTCGGCCGCCGTGTTGCGCCAGGTCGATCGCGGTCAATCCAGCCTCGATCAACATGTCCAGTTCGAGGCCAAGGACCTGCAACCCTACTCCCCGGTGACCAGGGAGCGGGTCGCATCAGGCATGACGCTGGCCGAGATCTGCGAGGCCGCGATCACGCAGAGCGACAATACGGCCGGCAACATGCTGCTGCGCGAGATCGGCGGTCCGGCGGGACTCACCAGCTTCTTCCGGTCGATCGGCGACAATGTGAGCCGGCTCGACCGCTGGGAGGTCGCATTGAACGAAGGCGTTCCCGGCGACCCGCGCGACACCACGAGCCCGACCGCCATGCTGAAGAACCTGCAGCGCGTGCTTCTCGGCGAGACGCTGTCGGCGGGTTCGCGCCAGACGCTGACGGACTGGATGACCGCCAACAAGACTGGCGGCGCCCGCCTGCGTGCCGGCGTTCCCCGCGACTGGCGGGTTGCCGACAAGACCGGGACCGGCGACCGTGGCACCGCCAATGACATCGGCGTGTTCTGGCCGCCCGGCCGCAAGCCGATCCTGGTGACGGTTTATCTGACCGGCGCCAAGGTTGACTCGGCGCAATGCAACGAGGCGATCGCCAAGGTCGCGCGCGCCGTCGTGGAGGCGAGCACGGGGCAGTCCGGCTAGTTCTGCCTCAATCCGAGAGGTTGTCATTGTAGGCAGCCTCGTCATTGCGAGGAGCTCGCGACAAAATTGCAAAGCAATTTTGCGCTGAAGCGACGAAGCAATCCACCTTTCCGCACCTGCGGTGACAGTGGATTGCTTCGCGGAGCCTGTCATCCGGCGGCGCTTCGCGCCGACCGGGCGGCTCGCAATGACGTGGATCGAGTGGGACGCGGGCTCCGCAACTACTCCCACGACCACGCAGAAAAGTCGTTCTCGAACTGCGGGACTTCCTTCCACACGCCCTTCAGCTTCTTGCTGGTGATGGTGATCCATTGCGGTTGGAACAGGAAGCCGGCCACCGCGTCGGTCGCCAGCATGCGCTGCGCATCGCCGAGCAGCTTGGCGCGATCGGCTTCCGCCGGCGTCGCCATGATCTGCTTGTAGAGCGCGTTGAACGCCTCGGACTTGTAGCCGAGATAGTAGTCCGGCTCGGTCAGCTTCACGAGATCGAACGGCTCGACATGCGAGACGATGGTGAGGTCGTAATTGTGCGGGCCAGTGAAGACCTGCGACAGCCACTGCGCCCATTCCACATTCTCGATCTTGGCGACGATGCCGATCTTGGCGAGCTGGGCCGCAAGGATTTCGCCGCCTTGCCGCGCGTAAGGCGGCGGCGGCAGCTTGAGGCTGAGCTCGAGCGGCGTGGTGACGCCGGCCTCGGCGAGCAGCTTCTTGGCCTTTTCCGGGTCGTAGGGATTGATAGCGGTGGTGTCGACATAGCCGAGCGATCCCGGCGTGTAGAAGCTGCCGATCGGCGTGCCGAAGCCATCGACGGCACCGTCGATCATCGCCTTGCGGTCGATCGCGGCGAGGATGGCGCGGCGAACGCGCGCGTCGTCGAGCGGTTTCTTGCGCGCGTTGATGCCGACGATGGTCTTGGCCTTGGAGCCGCCGACCAGCACGGTGAAACGCGGATCGGCCTTGAATTGCGCAAGGCTGCGTGCCGCCGCAACGCGCGGGAATGCGTCGACGTCGCCGGACAGGAGTGCCGCGACCTGCGCGGCGGGATCGCCGATGAAACGGATCGTCACCTTGGACAGCTTGATCGCGGCAGCGTTGCGATAGTCAGGCCATTTGACGAGGGTGATCGACGAACCCTTGGCCCAGGCCCCGAGCTTGTAAGGTCCGGTGCCGACCGGCTGGGTCGCATCGGTCGGCGCACTCTTCGGCTCGACGATCGCACCGCTCGCCTGCCCGAGCAGGAACGGCAGGTTCGGCTCGGAATATTTCAGCGCGATCACGACCGTATCCGCATCGGGTGCCGTCACCGACTCGAAGGCCCGGTACAGGCTCTTGTCCTTGTTGGTGGAGGTCGGCGCGCCGGCGCGATCATAGGAGAACTTCACGGCCGCCGAGTTGAACGGCTCGCCATTCTGGAATTTGACGCCCTTGCGGAGCTTGAACGTGTAGGTCTTCAGGTCGGGCGAGGCCTGCCAGCTCTCCGCGAGCAGCGGCGACACCGAACCGTCTTCGTTGATCTTGGTCAGGGTCTCATAGACGTTATAGAGCGTGACTTCGGCAATCGCCGCCGCTGCCGCGGTGGTGGGATCGAGCCCCGGCGGCTCCAGCGTCATGCCCATGACGACGCTGTCCTTCTTGCCCTGCGCCTGGCTCGGCAGGGGCGCCAAGGCACACGCGGCAGCCACCGCGACAATGGATAATCTCTTCAACATTCGTTTGCTCCCCGGACGTCTTCTTGTGTCAACCCAGGCCAATCCTGCTCGAAAGGCTAACCAGCCTCTGCCGCCGCCAGCGGCAGCGCCATCACCGCCTCGGCGTGGTGGCATGCGGCCAGATGGGCTTGTCCCACGTTGCGTAGCGCAGGCGCGGCCTCTCGACAATGCTGATCGGCCAGGACACAGCGGGACGCATAGGGACAGCCCACCGCCTCCGACGATTGCGAGGCGATCGCCTGCGCGCCGCGGCGCCGGCGGCCCCCGCCGGCGCGGGCGCGCGGCACCGCCTCGAGCAGCGCGCGGGTGTAGGGATGGGCGCCCTGCGCGAACAGATCCTCGGGCCGGCCTTGCTCGACAATCCGGCCGAGATACATGACCGCAATCTCGTCGCAGAGCAGGTCGACCACCGCGAGATCGTGGCTGATCAGGATGTAGCTCAGCCCGAACTCGTCCTGCAGGTCCTGCATCAGGTTCAGCACCTGCGCCTGCACGGAGACATCGAGCGCGGAAACTGGCTCGTCGGCGACGATCAGCTTCGGCTGGGTGATCAATGCGCGTGCGATCGCGATGCGCTGGCGCTGGCCGCCGGAGAATTCATGCGGAAACTTGTCCATGTCGGCGTCGCGCAGCCCGACCTGCCGCAGCACCGTGGCGACGCGCTCGCGCAAGCTGCCGCGATCCATCCGGCCCAGCGCGGTCAGCGGCTCGGCGACGATGCGCCCAATGGTCTGCCGCGGATCGAGCGATCCATAAGGATCCTGGAACACCATCTGGAAATCGCGGCGGGCGCGGCGGAGCTCGTTGGCCGGCATCTGGTTGAGGTCGCGGCCAAGCAGCGACACCTGCCCCGACGTCGGCGGCTCCAGCGCCATCACCAGCCGCGCAAAGGTCGATTTGCCCGAGCCGGACTCGCCGACGACACCAAGGCTCTTGCCGGCGGTGACCTGCGCCGTGACGCCGTTGAGCGCACGCACCTGCGCGGCCGGCTTGAACAGGCTTTCGCGCGGCAGCGTGTAGCGCTGCACGAGGTCCTTCACTTCAAGGAGCGGCATCTCGCGCGTGGACGATGGCTGGTCGAGCATGGTCACGCGCGGATACCTCCGGCGGCCTCGGCCATCGAGACGTCCGTCCTCAGGCAGCGCACGCCATGACCCGCGCCGACATCCACCACGGCCGGCAGTGCCGTGCGGCAGCGCGCGTCGACGATCGTGCAGCGGTCGGCGAAGGTGCAGCCCGCGGGCAGATCGGCAAGCTCGGGCACGGTGCCGGCAATGGTCTTGAGCCGCGTCCCCTTGCGCGCGCCAAGCCGCGGGCGGGCGCGGAACAGGCCCTGCGTGTAAGGATGCCCCATCCGCGTGAACACGGCGTCGGTGGCGCCGCTTTCGACGACGGTGCCGCCATACATCACCATCATGCGCTGAACGTTCTCGGCGATCACGCCGAGATCGTGCGAGATCAGGATCATCGACATGCCGCGCTCCTCGACAAGATCCGCGATCAGATCGAGGATCTGTCCCTGGATCGTGACATCGAGGGCGGTGGTCGGCTCGTCGGCGATCAGCACGTCTGGCTGGCAGGCGAGCGCCATCGCAATCGTGACGCGCTGGCGCTGTCCGCCGGAGAACTGGTGCGGATAGGCATCTACGCGCTTGGCAGCATCCGGCAGGCCGACGCGATCGAGCAACGCGATGGCCTCTTTTCGCGCTTCGCTCGCTGAGCTTCCCGTGTGTCGCCGCAGCGGCTCGGCGACCTGCCGTCCGATCGTGTGCATCGGATTGAGCGCGGTCATCGGCTCCTGGAAGATCATGCTGATCCGGTTGCCGCGCAGCTTGCAGTAGCTCGCATCTGACAGGCCGACGAGCTCCGCGCCGTCGAGCCGGATGCTGCCGCTGACGACGGCGCTGTCAGGCAACAGCCCCATCAGGGCCAGCGCGGTGACGGACTTGCCGCAGCCGGATTCGCCGACCAGTCCCAGCGTCTCGCCGCGCCGGAGCGCGAAGCTGACGCCGCGAACGGCCTGCGCCGGGCCGCGGCTGGTGTTCAGCCTGACGCCGAGATCCTTGACCTCGATCAGCGGCGCGTTTACCTCGCTCATGCTCAACGCTCCCGCGCCAGCCGGGGATCGAGCAGGTCACGCAGCCCGTCGCCGAGGAGGTTGAGGCCGAGCACCGCGATCGCGATCGCGGCACCCGGATAGACCGCGAGCATCGGCGACTGGAACAGCAGCGTCTGCGCGTCGTTCAGCATGCGTCCCCAGGACGGCTGCGGCGGCTGGGTGCCGAGGCCGAGATAGGACAGCGCCGCCTCGGCCAGGATCGCGAGCGCGAACTGGATCGTCGCCTGAACGATCAGGATCGACAGGATGTTCGGCAGCACATGCTCAACGGTGATGCGGAAGCCGCCCTTGCCGGCGGCGCGCGCGGCCAGGATGAATTCCCGCGCCCAGATCGCATTGGCCGATCCACGCGTGACGCGGACGAAGGTCGGAATCTGGAAGATGCCGATCGCGGTGATCGAGGTCAGCATGCCCGGGCCGACGACGGCGGCGAGCATGATCGCGGACAGCACGGCGGGAAAGGCAAAGGTGAAGTCGCTCATCCGCATGATGAGCTCCTCGGTCCACCCTTTGCGCGCAGCCGCGATCAGCCCAAGGCAGACACCGAAGGTGAGGCCGATGCCGACCGCGATGACGCCGACCATGATGGTGGAGCGCGCGCCGACCAGGAGCAGCGAGACGATGTCGCGGCCGAGCACGTCGGTGCCGAGCCAGTGCGCGGCCGAGGGCGGATGCAGCTTCGAGGCGATGTCGATGTCGTAGGCCGACCACGGCGTCCACACCAGCGACAACAGTGCAGCTCCCAGCACAAGCAGGCTGAGTGCAGCCCCCAGCACGAAGCTGCGATGGCGCAGGGCACGTCGCCAGAACCCGGTTGCCGGCTTCGCGCCAAGCGCAATCGCCGGGGCATCGGCTGGAACGGTCAGCGGCGCGCTCACAGGTTGGCGACCTTGATGCGCGGATCGATGAAGGCATAGAGCACATCGACCACGAAATTGACGACGACGACCATGGCCGCGAGCAGCATCACGCAGTTGCGCACCACGATCAGGTCACGGTTGGCGATCGACTGGAAGATCAGGCGGCCGAGGCCCGGCAGATAGAACACGTTCTCGATCACGATGGTACCGGCGAGCAGATTGGCGAATTGCAGGCCCATCACTGTCATGACCGGGATCATGGCGTTGCGCAGCACATGGCGCCACAGCACCTCGCGCTTGCCGAGCCCTTTTGCGCGCGCAGTACGAACGAAATCCTCGCGCAACACCTCCAGCACGGCCGAGCGCGTGACGCGGGCAAGGATCGCGGCCTGCACCACGGCGAGCGAGATCGACGGCAGCAGCAGCGAGCGTAGGCCCGGCCAGATGCCGTCGTCCCAGCCGGCAAATCCACCGGCGGACAACCATTGCAGCTTCACCGCGAACAGGAGGATCAGGAGGATCGCGAACCAGAAATTCGGCAGCGCGATGCCGACCTGGGTCAGCGACATCACGCCGACGTCGCCGAGCTTGTTGTGATTGGCGGCGGTGTAGATGCCGGCGGCGAGCGCCAGCACCACCGTGATCAGCATCGATATGATCGCGAGCGGCACGGTCAGCACCAGCCGCTCCGCGATCAGGCCGACGACCGGCGTGCCGTAGACATAGCTATTGCCGAGGTCGCCGACCGCCATGCCCTTGATCCAGAGCAGATAGCGGTAGGTGAGCGGCTGGTCGAGCCCGAGCTTGACGGCGAGCGCGCGCACCGCGTCGGGCGAGGCATCGGCGCCCATCAGCATCTGGGCGGCATTGCCGGGCAGCGCGTCGAGCACAAGGAAAATTATCAGCGAGGCGGCGAACAGCGTCGCTGCCAGGGTCAGGATCCGTCGTAGGATGAACAGGCTCATGCGCGCCGGACTGAATGGACTTCTCGCTTTGACGCGTTTTCTTCACGCGGAGTGGAATCCACTTCACTTGAAAACGCTACCGAACCGCAGGTTTCAACATGTTCGCCTGCGAATGCAAGCCCCTCATAGTATCAGATCACATCGGTCAGGACGGCCAGCGGCCGAGCAGGTCGCTCGCCGCCTCGAACAGCGCAGCGACGCGCAGCAGTTCCGCATCGGCCCGGAAGCGGCCGACCAGATGCAGGCCGATCGGCAGGCCATCGCGGCCGAAGCCGGCCGGGATGCTGATCGCGGGGTGCCCGGTCATGTTGAACAGCATGGTCCAGGGAAACCAGTGCGGCCGCACGCTGTCGAAGCTCCGGCCGTCGATATCGATGGTGCCGAACAGGTCCTGGTCGATCGGCAGCGCGGTGCGGGTCAGGGTCGGCATCGCAAGCAGATCGCCGCGCGCGAAGAGCAACTGCACGCGGCGGAACAGCGCGGTGCGGTCGAACATCGCCTGCTGGTAGTCGACGCCGCTGACCTTCGCGGCGAGCGCGAGCTGTTTGAGGAAGGTCACGCTCAGATCATTGGGATGATCGGCCGCGAGCTTCTCGAAACGGGTGCGCCAGACGGTGTGGTTGATGGCGCGCCAGATCGGCTCGATGTCAAAACCTTCGCCGGGAAACTCCTCGAGCTCCGCCCCGAGATCAGCGAGCCGACCAAGGCTGGCCTTGAACATTGCGGCCACGTCCGCGCTCACCGGCCGCCCCGGCGGCGACAGACAGAACAGGACTTTCTTGCCCCTGAGATCGCCGCGCGGCGCGGCCATGTCGAGATAATCAGGGACCGGCACGCCGATCGACCAGGGATCGGACGCGTCCTCGCCGGCCATCGCCTGCAGCATCAATGCTGTGTCGGCGACGGTGCGCGTGGTCGGCGTGACATAGGTCTGGTTGCCGAAAGCGTCCTGCACCTGGCTGTGCGGGATCACACCGTTGCTCTGCTTGATCCCGACGACGCCATTGCAGGCCGCGGGAATCCGGGTCGAGCCGCCACCATCGGTCGCAACCGCCAGCGGCGCGATGCCGCTCGCGACGGCCACCGCCGCGCCGCCGCTCGAGCCGCCGCTGGACCGTTCGGCACTCCACGCATTGCGCGTGCGGCCGAACAGCGGCGAGTCGGTCAGGCACTTGCTGCCGAACTCCGGTGTCGTGGTCTTGCCGATCAATATTCCGCCCTGCGTACGCAGCCGGGCCACCGCCACGGCGTCGTTGTCAGGCACGTTGTCCTGATACGGCACCGCGCCAAAGGTCGTCCGCACGCCCTTGGTGTTGACGATATCCTTGACCGTGAACGGAATGCCGTGCAGCAGGCCGAGCGGTTCGCCGGCCATCATTTGCCGCTCGGCGGCATTTGCCTGCGCCATCGCCTGGTCGCCGCACAGCGTGATGAAGCAGTTCAATTCGGGCTGCAAACGCTCGGCGCGCGCAAGCACCGCGCGGGTGACCTCGACGGGGGACAACTCCTTGCGGCCGATGCGGGCGCGCAGCTCAGCGGCCGGCGGGAAACAGAGATCGTCGCTCATTTGGGGCCAGGCGCTCGCATCGGATATGGTCGATGGCCGGCATCGTGCCGCGCGCGGTGGCTCAAGTCCATCGCGTCGGGCGCATGGCCTCACGTCACACGGCCACGATCCCGCATGACCTACCAGGTGTCGGCGGGCAACTCGCGGCTGCGCGGCGGATCGGCCCCCGCACGGGTGCACGTGAAGGCGGCGCATTTGCAGGCGAAGGACAGCGCCCGCCTGAGTTCGGCCGCGGTGATGGCGCCTAAGCGCCGCCGCTCGATGCGGCCGAGCCGGTGCAGCGCCGCCAGCATTGCGGCCTGGAAACTGTCGCCGGCGCCGATCGTATCCACCACTTTCACCACTGGCGACTCGACCTCGATCGGCCCGGCCTGCCGGTGCCAGGCGCAGGCGCCGTTGTTCCCGCGCGTGATGACAACAAGGGATACCCCCTCCGACAGCAGCGTCTCCGCCCTGTCGGCGTAGGGCTCGTCGCCGAAGAGATAGGCGAAGTCGACGTCGGACATCTTCACGATGTCGGCCTTGCGGCAGAACGTCAGCATGCGCGCGCGGTAGGCATCCTTGTCCGTGACCAGGTTCGGCCGGCAATTCGGATCGAGCGAGATCGTCACGCTCGCCCGTGCATCGTCGATGAAGGCCAGCGTCTCGGCCGCGCCCTTATCGTTGACGAGTGTCGTCGAACCGGTGTGAACGCACTCGACATCGCTGAGCGCAATCGCACCGCGCCGGTAGACCCAGTTTCGCGACGCCGTATCCGCGTCATAGAAGGCGTATTGGGTCTCGGTCCCGGTCACGCGCGCAAACGCCAGCGTCGCCTGGTGATCGCTGCGTGTCGCGTAGCGAAGGTCGACGGCCGAGTTTGCGGCGTGGTCGGCGATCATCTTGCCGAACGTATCGGTGGAGATGCCGCCGACGAAGCCCGTCGGGACATCGAGCCGCGCCATCCCGATCGCGATGTTGAGGCAGGAGCCGCCGACCGCGGGCGTCAGGGCCTCGCGTCCATCCGCCGTCGTCGACGGCAGGAAATCGATCAGCGCATCTCCGCAACTGAGCAGCATGGTGAAAAGACCTCAGATCGAAAGCGCTTCGCCGGGCGCCCGCGTCATGGTCTCGCGCGCTCCGCGATCGAGCTCCCGCAGCATCCTGTGCACGCCGCGCTTGCGTTGGTGGAAATCGGCCATCTCGGGCTTGGTCGGCTCGCTCAGGCGCCCGAGCGCCGACATGCCGGCCATCGCCGCGTTGATCGAGTTGTGCCCGCCGCTTGCGACCGCGCCCAGCATCGCAGCGCCCAGCAGCACCGGCTCCTGCGTCTGCGGCAACGCCACCGTGTATCCCGTGGTATCGGCCATGATCTGGCGGACCAGCGGGCTGCGGCTCGCGCCACCGCCGATCACGATGGTCTTGCCACTGGCGCCATGGGCCTGCAGCGCGTCGATGACGTCGGCGAGGCCATAGGCGAGCCCGCACAGGCCGGCGACGAACAGCCGTTCCATCGCAGACACATCGGTGTCGAGATCGAGCCCCGCGATCACGGCGCGCGATCCCGGATCGGCATAGGGCGAGCGGTTGCCGAGGAACTCCGGCAGGACGTGCACATTGCGCGCCAGCAGCGCCGCGGCGCCCGCACTGCCGGCCCGGGTCAGGATGCGCTTCTCGAGATGCTCGATGACATCGATGCCTTCAGCCTTCGCTGCGGCTTGAACATCGGCATGCGCCGGATGCGATTTGAGCAGATGATCGATCGCCGCACCGGCTGCGGATTGACCGCCCTCGTTCAGCCAGAAGCCCGGCACCATGCCCGAGTAATACGGCCCCCAGACGCCCGGCACGAAACAGGGCTCGACGGTGGTGGCCATGATGCAGGCCGACGTCCCCATGATGTAGGCCAGCCGCTTGCAGACATCGACATCGGCGCCGGATCCGTCGCGGCCGCCGATCGCGCCGACCCCGCCGGCATGGGCATCGATCAGCGAGGCGCCGACCGCCGTTCCCGGCAGCAGGCCGAGGTCACGGGCGGCATGCTCCGACAGCCCGCGGCCGAGCGGCGAGCCGGGCGGCACGATCTCGCTGCCGATCCGCACGAAACGGTCAGCGGCCAGCGCTTCGAGCCCGACCCGCTTGAGGAAGGATTCGCTCCAGCCGCCCTCGCCCGCCACATAGGTCCACTTGCAGGTCACCGTGCAGGTCGATCGCGCCAGCGATCCGGTGGCGCGGAACGAGAGATAGTCGGCGAGATCGAAGAAGTGTCCCGCGGCGGCGAAGGTCACGGGCAGGCGCCGCTTCAGCCAGAGGATTTTCGGGATCTCCATTTCCGGGGAGATGACGCCGCCGACGTAGCGTAGCACGCGATCGCCTGTCGCGTTGACGAACGCGGTTTCGTCCATCGCGCGGTGGTCCATCCAGACCACGACGTTGCGCGCATGATCGCCCGACGGGCTCACCGTGAGCGGCTGTCCGGCCGCATCGAGCACCACGAGCGAACAGGTCGCGTCAAAGCCGATCCCCTTGACGTGCTCGGCCGCGACCCCGGCCTCGCGCATCGCGCCGCGGACGGAGGCGACGCAGGCCGCCCAGATGTCCTCGGACGACTGCTCGACGATGTCGCCGGCCTCGTGCCAGACGCGGATCGGATGCCGGGCCACGCCCAGCAGTTTGCCGACCTCATCGCACACCCCCGCCCGGGCGCTCGCGCTCCCGACGTCCACGCCGATATAGGCTTGCCGCATCGCCGCCCTATCTCTGTTTCAGCATGATCTCCGCGCAAACGCGTTCCGCGTTTCTCGCGAGGGAGAACCATTCTCCGCTGTCCCGGATCATGCTCCAGCTTCGGCGCGAGCTTACCAGCAAGTGTAGCCGCCATCGACCAAAACGATGCTGCCGGTCATCAGGCTGGCGGCCTCGGAGGCCAGGAACAGGACGACGGAGGCGATTTCGTCGACCTGGCCCATCCGGGCCATCGGGGTTCCGCCGATCCAGGCATCGTACATCCTGGGGCTGTTCTTCACGAAGGCGTTCAGCGGCGTCTCGATATAGGTCGGCGCCACCGCGTTGACGCGGACGCCGCGCATCGCCCATTCTGCGGCCAGCGACTTGGTCAGATGGTGCACTGCGGCCTTGGACGCGTTGTAGAAGCACTGTTCCTGCGGCTTGTTGACGATGAAGCCGGACATCGAGCCGACATTGACGATGGTGCCGGACTTCGCCTTCAGCATGTGGTTGCCGAAGGCCCGGCAGCACCAGAAGGTGCCGTTCAGATTGACATCGATGACGTTAAGCCAGTGCTCGTCGGTCACGGTCTCGGCCGGCGTTTCGCTGCGCGCGATTCCGGCATTGTTGACGAGGATGTCGACCTTTCCATATTTGCCGACCAGCTCGTCGGCGACCTCGGCGACGCGCTTCGAATCGGTGACATCCATCAGCGCGATCTCGGCGTCAAAGCCCTTCGCCTTCAGCGCTGCCTTGGCGTCATTAGCGACTTTCGCGTCACGGTCCCCGATGATGACCTTGGCGCCGGCTTCCGCCAGCGCCTCGGCGCAGGCAAGCCCGATGCCCTGGCCGCCGCCGGTGATGATGGCGGTCTTGCCGCCGAGCTTGAATTTCTCGAGGTACATTTTCTTCTTCCCTTGCCGTTAGCCTGAGGATCGCAGGCGCACCGCCCCCGGCCTGAGCCATTCCAACCATGGAGATCGCCCGCGTCTTACGCGCGGATCGCCTTTCCGCTGTCGTCGAAACGATGGATGCGGGCCTGGTCGGGGATCAGCGACACGTGGTCGCCGGGGCTCAAGCCCAGCTCGCCGATATAACGCGCGGTCAGCGTCCCGAGCGGCCCGGCATCGACATAGAGGAAGGTGTCGCTGCCGAGATGCTCGGCGACAGCCACCGTGCCCTGCCAGCCCTGCCCGTTGCGCTCGACCTTCAGATGCTCGGGCCGGACGCCGATGGTGGCGGCACCCTGCTGTTTCGCGGGTTCGCCGGTGATGAAATTCATCTTCGGCGAGCCGATGAAGCCCGCGACGAACAGGTTCGCGGGCTTTTCATAAAGCTCGAGCGGCGAGCCATATTGCTCGATCTTGCCGCCGTTCAGCACGACGATCTTGTCGGCCATGGTCATGGCCTCGACCTGATCGTGGGTGACGTAGATCGCCGTGGTGCCGAGCTGCTTCTGCAGCCGCGTCACCTCGAGCCGCATCTGCACGCGCAGCGCGGCGTCGAGGTTCGACAGCGGCTCGTCGAACAGGAACGCCTTCGGCTCGCGCACGATGGCCCGCCCGATCGCGACGCGCTGGCGCTGGCCGCCGGACAGTTCGCGCGGCTTGCGGTCGAGATAGGGCGTGAGATTGAGCGTGGCTGCGGCCGCCTCGACCTTGCGGTTGATCTCATCTTTCGCGGCGCCCGCCATTTTCAGCCCAAAGGCGATGTTGCCGCGCACGCTCATATGCGGATAGAGCGCATAGGACTGGAACACCATCGACAGCCCGCGCTTGGCCGGCGGCACGTTGACGACGTTACGCCCGTCGATCAGGATGGCGCCGCCGGTGACGTCCTCGAGCCCCGCGATCAACCGCAGCAGCGTGGTCTTGCCGCAGCCGGAGGGACCGACGAAGACGACGAACGAGCCATCGGCGATATCGAGGTCGGCGCCCTTGATGATGTGGACCGGCCCGAACGATTTTTGCACACCCTGCAGCGTAATCTGACCCATGGCGAAAGCCTTTCTGCTACTTGACCGCGCCGAAGGTCAGGCCGCGGACGAGCTGCCGCTGACTGAACCAGCCGAGCACGAGAATGGGCGCGATCGCGAGCGTCGACGCCGCCGACAATTTCGCCCAGAACAATCCCTCCGGACTCGAATAGGACGCGATGAATACGGTGAGCGGCGCGGCTCCCAGCGTCGACAGATTGAGCGTCCAGAACGCCTCGTTCCAGGCCAGGATCAGGTTGAGCAGCAGGGTCGAGGCGAGTCCCGGTATCGCCATCGGCGTCAGCACGTAGATGAGCTCGCGCCCGATCGTGGCGCCGTCCATCCGCGCCGCCTCGAGGATGTCCTTAGGGATCTCCTTGAAATAGGTGAATAGCATCCAGATCACAATCGGCAGGTTGCCGAGGCACAGGATGAAGATCAGCCCGGTACGGGTGTCGAGCAGGCCGAGATTGCGGTAGATCAGATAGATCGGCACCAGCACGCCCACCGGCGGCATCATCTTGGTGGACAGCATCCAGAGCAGGACGTCCTTGGTCCGCTTGGTCGGCGAGAACGCCATCGACCAGGCGGCCGGGATCGCAATAAACATCGCGATCAGCGTCGATCCGCCGGCGATGATGATCGAGTTCAGCGCGTGATGGAAATAGTCACTGCGCTCCTGCACCGTGACGTAGTTCTCGGTGGTCCAGTGGAAGAACAGGAACGACGGCGGAATCGCGAAGGCCTCGAGTTCGGTCTTGAAGCTCGCCAGCACCATCCAGAGGATCGGGAAGAAGATCACGAAGCCGACCAGCCAGGCTGCCAGCGTCGAGATCACCTTGCGCCTTGTCGTCACCATCCGCGCCATGGCGTTACGCCTCCAGATTCCGGCCGACGATACGAACGAGGAAGAACGCGACGATATTGGCGAGCACGACTGCGACCAGGCCGCCCGCCGAGGCGCTGCCGACGTCGTACTGGATCAGCGCCTGCGAGTAGATCAGGAAGGCGATGTTGGTGGTCTGCAGGCCGGGACCGCCGCCGGTGGTGACGAAAATCTCCGCGAATACCGTGAGCAGGAAGATGGTCTCGATCAGGATCACCACCGTGATCGGACGCGCCAGGTGGGGCAGCGTAATGTAGATGAAGGTCGAGATCGCGCTGGCACCGTCCATCTCCGCCGCCTCCTTCTGCTCCTCGTCGAGCGACTGCAGCGCGGTGAGCAGGATCAGGGTCGCGAACGGCAGCCACTGCCAGGAGATGATCAGGATCACCGAGAACAGCGGTGCGTCGTTGAACCAGTCGATCGGAGCCATCCCGAACAGCTGGGCGATCCAGGCGAACAGGCCCGACACCGGATGCATCAGCAGGTTCTTCCACACCAGCGCGCTTACCGTCGGCATCACGAAGAACGGCGCGATCACCATCAGGCGGACGATCGAGAGCCCGACCACCTGCTGATCGAGCAGGAGCGCCAGCGGCACGCCGAGCAAAATCGTAATCGCGAGCACCGATCCGACCAGCACCAGCGTATTCCGCAACGAGGCGAGGAAGGCCGGATCGGTGAGGAAGTAGCGGAAGTTGTCCAGCCCGACGAATTCCTCGGAGCCGGGATCGAGCAGATTGTAGTGCAGCGTCGCGAAATAGATCGTGAGCGCAAGCGGCACGATCATCCAGATGAACAGCAGCGCCACGGCGGGACTGAGCAGTGTACGCGCGAGCAGCTGGGTCTGCTGGGTCGCCATCCCCGCCTCCTTTAGGGAAAGGAGCGACCACCCCGCTGCGGGACAGGATGGTCGCGAGTGGCCTGGCTCGGGAGGGTTGAGCTGGGCCGGGTTGAAGGCCAAGGCACTGGTCAGTCGCGCGCCTTGGCTTCTTGCTTGAGCATCGTCCTTCCGGAAAGCAGCTGCACACTTGTCCGGATGCAGCCTACTTGATGTAGCGCGCTCGCTTCATTTCGCGCTCGGTCGAGGACTGCGCAGCCGCGAGCGCGGCATCGACCGAGGTGGAGCCGGACAACGCGGCCGAGAACTGCTGGCCAACCGCGGTGCCGATACCCTGGAACTCAGGGATCGCCGCGTATTGCACGCCGACATAGGGCACCGGCTTGACTGTCGGCTTGTTCGGATCAGCCGCATCGATCGAGGCCAGCGTCATCTTGGCGAAGGGCGCGGCCTTCAGGTACTCCGGGTTCTGATACAGCGAGGTCCGCGTGCCCGGAGGCACATTGGCCCAGCCTTCCTTGGACGCGACGAGCTTGGTGTAGTCCTTGCTGGTCGCCCAGGCGATGAACTTCTCGGCCGCGTCGACCTTCTTCGAGCCGGCCGGGATCGCGAGACTCCAGGCCCACAGCCAGTTGGCGTTCTTGCCGAGCCCGGTGTTCGGCGCCAGCGCGAAGCCGACCTTATCGGCGACCTTGGAATCCTTCGGGTTGGTCACGAAGGACGCGGCGACGGTGGCGTCGATCCACATCGCGCATTTGCCGGCATTGAACAGCGCGAGGTTCTCGTTAAAGCCGTTGGAGCTCGCGCCGGGAGGGCCGGCCTGCTTCATCAGGTCGACATAGGTCGTGAGCGTCTTCTTCCATTCCGGCGAGTTGAACTGCGGCTCCCACTTCTCGTCGAACCAGCGCGCGCCAAAGGAATTAGCCATCGCGGTCAGGAACGCCATGTTCTCGCCCCAGCCGGCTTTGCCGCGCAGGCAGATGCCGTAGACGCCGGCGGACTTGTCGGTCAGCTTCTTGGCGGCATCGACCACGAAGTCCCAGGTCGGCTTTTCCGGCATGGTCAGTCCGGCCTTCTGGAACAGGTCGGTGCGATACATCGTCATGGAGCTTTCGCCGTAGAACGGCGCGGCATAGAGCTTGCCATCGACCGACACCGCGTCGCGGATCTTCGGCAGAAGATCATTGACGTCGTAATCGGCGCCGAGCTTGTCGAGCGGCACCAGCCAGTTCTTCTTGGCCCAGATCGGCACCTCATAGGTGCCGATGGTCAACACGTCGAACTGGCCGCCCTTGGTGGCGATATCGGTGGTGACGCGCTGGCGCAGCACGTTCTCCTCAAGCGTCACCCACTTGACGGTGATGTCCGGATTCTTCGCGGTGAAGTCGCTGGTGAGCCCCTGCATGCGGATCATGTCGCCATTGTTGACGGTCGCAACCGTCAGCGTGGTCTGGGCGATCGAGGGGCCAGAGAGCAAAAGGGCAGCCGCGCCCGTAACGGCGCAAAGGACGTTCTTCAAGGTGACCTCCCATATGCCACGTTGAGCATATGCCCACGTGTTGAGCGTATGTTCAACCCGTCTCCCAATTTTGTCAAGCGCGCGGACGCGCCGGCGGGCGCGATTGTCGGCGTTATGACACCCTGGGATGGAACTATTGCAGACCCGAAAGAGGCCTAAGGCACGATGGTGTTAGAAGCGGTCCGGCGGCAGACTCGCTGCACCTCTCCCGCTTGCGGGGTCGAGACGAGCGAAGCTCGCTCTTAGGTCGCGTTGCATCTTATGCGATGCGGGTGGGAGCTCTTTCCGCAATGCGACTTGCGGAGAGAGCCCCCACCCTAGCCCTCCCCCGCAAGCGGGAGAGGGGACGCAGTTCCGATGCCGCTACTACTCGACCTAACCTCGTCGCGCTCTAACGATCGAGGACCGCGCGCGCGGTCGCCTCATCCGTGATGAGGCCGTTGACCACGCGGCCCGCAAGCGCGGCCTTGATCGCCGGCACCTTCGCGGCGCCGACCGCCGCAGCGATCGTGGTTGATACCGCTGGAATCTGCGGCGGAATGCTGGTCAGCCGTTTGTTGGTGCCGCCCTTGATGAGCCGTCCCTTGGCGTCATAGGCCCAGCCCGTCACCTCGCCGGCCGCGCCGAGCCGCATCATCTCCAGCAACTCCTCGCGCGTGACGAAACCGTCGACATGCACCTGAGCCTTCTGGTCCATCTGGCCGATGCCGATCAATCGGAGATCGGCCTTGGCGGCGACCGCCCTCACCCTTGCGATCGGTTCGATGCGGACCATGCGGTTGCGTTCGTCCTCACTCGACATCAGGAACGGCAACGGCATCGGGTAATGGCGCGCACCGGTGCGGTCGGCCAGCCGCCCGACCGTGTCATAGAAGCTTGCCGAGCCATCGGCGGAGATGTTGCCGACCAGCGAAACGATCTGGTGATCGGGCCGCTCGATCGGCGAGACGCGCTCGACTGCGGCGCGCACGGCGCGACCGGTGCCCAGCGCCACGATGACCGGCGTCTCCGAGCGCAGCGTCATCTCCAGCAGATTCGCGCTGCGCTCGGCGATCCCGGCGGTCGACAGCGGCGCCGCCGGATCGGTCGGAACGACCTCGCAATGCACCAGATCGAACCGCTCCTTCAGCCTGGACGCCAGCTCCATGCAGGCGGCAATGGGATGTTCGAGACGAAACGTGATCAGCCGCTCCGCCAGGCACAGCGAGACCAGGCGCTGCGCGGATGCGCGCGACACCTGCAGCATCTTGGCGATCTCGTCCTGGGTGTGGCCTGCGATGAAATAAAGCCAGCCGGCGCGCGCCGCATCGTCGAGGCGGGACTTTTCGTTGTCGGGCGCAGCCATCCTGTGTCAGCCTTCCGTCCAGAAATCCGTCATCGCAGCGAAGATTCGATCCGCTCCGGCATCCCGCAGCAGAGCACTGCCGTCCCGCAACCGATAGTGGGCGCCGCCGACAAATCCCCACACTTTCATCCCCGCCGCCTTCGCCGCCAGCACGCCGCTGATGCTGTCCTCGATGACAAGCGTGCGGCACGGATCGAATCCCATCCGGCCTGCCGCATGCAGAAACAGATCGGGCGCCGGCTTGCCGCGCTCGACCATCTGGGAGGTGTAGAGCCGTTGCGCGAAATAGGACGCCAAGCCCGTCAACTCCAACGAAAACTTCACACGGTCAAGGTCGCTCGATGACGCGACACAGTACGGCAGCCGCAACTCCGCCAGCACGGTCGCGACGCCGGGTATCGCCTTGAGCTGGGCTCGAAAGGTTTCGCGGACTTGCCCGGCCAGATCGGCCAGGAAGTTGGCCGGGATGGGTTGTCCAACGGACTGGCAGTATTCGAGAACGGCCGCGGTGCTGCGACCGAGGAAGCGTTCGAGCGCCTGCTCGGTACTCATCTCGATGCCCGCCTGCGTCAGCGCATCCGACAGGCAGCGACAGCTCAAGTCCTCACTGTCGACGAGCACGCCGTCGCAGTCGAAGATGACGAGGTCGGTCTCTGGGAGCCGGAATTCCATCCAGACATGAGATCATATGCTCAGACAATGAGCAATAGATCACAATTTTGGACCGGCGATCACGCCCCGTCCCGGTTCGGGATTGGCTCTGGACGATGCCGCACGGTCGGATAGGTCGATTTGGATTTGCACGATCGCACCCACGTCCCGCAATCATCGCATCATCACGCGATGCCACGAAATGGCCCGGCGTCCGTCACGATTCGATGTGGTGGTCGACACCCTGCACCGGCGCTGCGCCGCCGGATGTCTCCAAGGGCATTCGATATCCTTCCAGTGTCCATTCCGACACTCAACCCGCCGGTCTCCGATGAGCCTTGGCATCAAGGCGTTGCGATAGGCGGCGCAAATCGATCACCGTCCGCTCGTGAGTGCCTCGGCCGATCTCCTCGACTTCGTCACGCGCGGTCACGGCGAAGACGATCTGCCGGCCTTCGATACGGATCACCTCCGCTTCGGCCGTGACGCGTTGCCCGACCGGCGTCGCCGCGATGTGGCGAATGTCCACCAAGGTACCAAGCGCGCTTTCGCCGGGCTCCAGGTAGCTGCGAATGGCGTCGAGCGCGGCATTCTCCATCACCAGGATCATGATCGGGGTCGCCAGCACCGGCGGCAACATCGCATCCTTGAATCGGTTCGCCAGATGCTCGGGCGCGACGAGGAGCGCCGAGCTTCCCTTCACTCCCACCGGAATCGCACGCATGTTTCGCCTCCTGTCACCTGTGCCGGCCTCGCGACGCGCTTGCCGTTCGCAGACGACCGTGATCAGCCTGACGTGTCGGTGCCAAGAAATGCCGGCGCCAGGTCCTCCTGGACGATGATGTGCGCGGCCTCCGGCGTCAATTCGCTGCCGACGAGATCCAGATTCTTTGCAGCGTCCAGCAGCATCGCTCGCACGTCGTCCGGCGAGAGCACACCCTTCATGACGAGCTGCCTCACCAACGCCCGAAGGATAAGAACGTCGATTTGACCGTGTGCAAGCGGCGTCGGCTTTTCCATGAGTGTGGTCTCCCGGGTCAAAGCGCGATGACGATGCCCCTCACCTCCTTGCGGATCAGCGCGACGGTTTCTGCATGTCGGCGTGCAACTGCTCGAACGCCCTCCGCAGACCATGAAGCTGATCGACGAGATGCAGGATGACGTCAACGCCCTCGTCATTGACCCCGAGATCGCGTTTCAGGTCGCGGATCAGGTGGGCGCGCGCCACGTCGGTGTCGGAGAAGCTCATCTCCGGTGCAGTCCGATCCGGAATGAGCCACTGCTGCTCGATCCAGAACTCCAGGGTCTGCACCTCGATACCCGCGTTGGTCAGGAACTGCTGCTTGTCCATGATCATGACGCGCCTTCCTCGCGCGGATTGAATGCCTTTCGATCCCACTTGGATACGAACGCCTCGAGCTCGGGATCGGATCCCTTGGGCAAGACAACCTTGAGCTTGACGAACTCGTCGCCGTGACCGCCGCCATGGCGGGGCGCACCCTTGCCTCTGAGCCGCATCGTGGTGCCGGTGTTGGATCCCTTCGGGACGGTCATGGTCACATCGCCGGTCGGCGTCGGAACGCGGATTTTTCCGCCGAGTACCGCCTCAGAGAGCGAGATCGGCAATTCCAGCGAGATGTCGTCGCCCTTGCGGGTGAAGCGCGGATCGGGCCGAACCTCCACCTCGATCAGCGCATCTCCGGGCCCGCCCTTGCCGGAGCCGGGAGCTCCCTTGCCACGCAGCCGGAGCACCTGCTCATCGACGAGCTCCGGCGGAATCGTCACGTCGAGGGTGCCGCCGTCGGGCAAGGTCAGGCGCTTGCTTGCGCCGGTGATCGACTCCCCGAAATCGATCGGCAGGCTGTAGCGCAGGTCGCGCCCGCGCCGGTTCGCGCGCGCCTCCTGGCTGCGTCGCAGGAGTTCGGCAAACGCGTCGTCCGAATCCATGAAATCCGCGTAGCCGGAACTGTCCGCGTAAGGATGCCCCTGATCGGAGGCGGCGAAATCACGATAGTAGTGATGCTGTGGCCGCTCCGCCCCGCTCGCGTCGATCTCGCCGGCGTCGAAGCGCTTGCGCTTCTCGCCATCGCCGAGCAGATCGTACGCACCGGCGACTTCCTTGAATTTGTCCTCAGCAGCCTTGTCACCGGGATTGAGATCCGGATGCAGCTTCTTCGCGAGCTTTCGATATGCCTTCTGGATATCGGCCGAAGACGCCGTCGGGGCAACGCCAAGAATCTCGTACGGATTTCTCACTACCTGCTCCGCAACAACATAATGCCCCCAAGGTCATGAGGGCTCAAAACGAGACGATTTGCAACACCGCTCGCGCCGACTCATCGTGCGACGGCCGCATCGCTGGCGCACCGTTCTTGCTGCTGTACTCCCGCTTCGATCGGCCGCTCGCGCCGGTTTGCGGTATCGCCTGGCTCTCTGAGCAGCGAGCATCCATGCCGCCAGCGCGCTAGGACGTATGTCCCGGGTCCAGATAGTTCGGCATGTTCTTCTCCTGCTGAGGCGTCATTCTGGCGGTGTCCGGCTTGCCCACCACTCCCCTCGGACCCAGCAAGGCTCGCGTGATGTCGTCTTCGCTCAAGCGTGGCTTTCGATCGTCCAGTTGTCCGTCACCCCCGTGACTCGGTCCCATGACCGACCTCCTGTGGATGATCTCCTGTGAACGGCCGTCCAGAGAATACCGCGTCCCGACGGAAAAATCCGGCAGGGCGCGGTGCCAATTCCCAACGCTGGTCGCTCGCGCACTGCGATTTGTCGGTATGGTAGGACAGCGACACGCTCCTATTATGCTCGATAACCAACCGCGCACGGGGCCGGCGCCCGGCAAGCTTCGTCCGGCCCAATCGTCGCATTCCCGCAAAATTGAAATTGCCTGGATCGCGCCAGCGGCCGAGCAGCGAACGCGGCGTTGCCGGACGGTCATCACTTCTTGCGTGGCTCTGCTCACCGCGATCGACGAGGATGTCGGCAACAGGCACGCGGCCCATTTCGCGCCGAGACGAATGCAGCGGATCTCCAAAGCCGCCAAGCAGAAGGTCGCTGGAATGAACAGGATCGAGATAATTCCGCACCATCGCCTACAGCTTGTCGGGTCGACACGGGAGATCATTTAGCATCATTTAGCAATGACCATGCCACTTGGTGCATGACGCAATTTCAACAGCTTGTAATCTGCGTTTGCCGAGTTACGGACAGTTTGTTCAAATCACGCAAGACAAACTGTCCGCGCAACCATATCTCCGCCTACGCGTTCTCCAATCTATCATCCAGTCTTGCACAACGCGTGCGATCAACGGCTGCGTGACGTCGGCACTTTCGTGCCTTGTCAGGCAACGCCGCGCGCGACGGCGTCGGCCGATACCGGCGTATCCGCGAAAAACTTCGGTCATTGACTATCCCTCGAAAGGGTCACACGATGAGAGCGACAGTGATGTTCGCTTGTTCGCTGACGTCACCGCGTGCGCAATGACGGATGTCATCATTCCGCCATCTCTCGACGGCGCCAATAGGTGACATGCAGCAACTCTTATTGCTTCGTTGCCGTGAGGTGCCAAGATGAACGTAGAAAAGTACACCGATCGCGTACGGGGCTTCATCCAGTCGGCGCAATCGCTCGCCATGCGCGAGGGGCACCAGCAATTCTCGACGCTTCATATCCTGAAGGTGCTACTCGACGACAGCGAGGGCCTGGCGGCAGGCCTGATCGACCGGTCGGGCGGCAACTCGCGCGCGATCCTGAAGGCGACCGAGGATGCGCTGGCGAAGCTGCCGAAAGTGTCCGGCGCCGGTTCAGGGCAGATTTATCTGGCGCCCGAGACCGCGCGCGCCTTCACCGCGGCAGAACAGGCCGCCGACAAGGCTGGCGACAGCTTCGTCACCGTCGAGCGGCTGCTGCAGGCGCTCGCGGCCGACAAGGACAGCGAGGCCGGCAAGCTGCTCGCCAAGGGCGGCGTCAGCCCGCAAAACCTGAATGCGGCCATCAATGCGCTGCGCAAGGGACGCACGGCCGACAGCGCGTCCGCCGAGAACGCCTATGACGCGCTGAAGAAATACGCTCGCGACCTGACCCAGGCGGCGCGCGACGGCAAGCTCGATCCGGTGATCGGCCGCGACGAGGAGATCCGCCGCACCATCCAGGTGCTGTCGCGGCGGACCAAGAACAATCCCGTGCTGATCGGTGAGCCCGGCGTCGGCAAGACCGCGATCGTCGAGGGCCTGGCGCTGCGCATCGTCAACGGCGACGTGCCGGAAAGCCTGCAGGACAAGGCGCTGCTCGCGCTCGACCTCGGCGCACTGATCGCCGGTGCGAAGTATCGCGGTGAGTTCGAGGAGCGGCTCAAGGCAGTACTGCAGGAGGTGACTTCGGCCGAGGGCGGCATCGTCCTGTTCATCGACGAGATGCACACGCTGATCGGCGCCGGCAAGGCCGACGGCGCGATGGACGCGTCCAACCTCTTGAAGCCAGCGCTCGCCCGAGGCGAGCTGCACTGCATCGGCGCGACCACGCTCGACGAGTATCGCAAGCATGTCGAGAAGGACCCGGCCCTCGCCCGACGCTTCCAGCCAGTGTTCATCTCCGAGCCGACGGTCGAGGACACGATCTCGATCCTGCGCGGCTTGAAGGACAAGTACGAGCAGCATCACGGCGTCCGTATCGCCGACTCCGCGTTGGTGGCCGCGGCCACGCTATCGAACCGCTACATCACCGACCGCTTCCTGCCCGACAAGGCCATCGACCTGATGGACGAGGCCGCGGCGCGGCTGAAGATGCAGGTCGATTCCAAGCCGGAAGAGCTCGACTCACTCGACCGCGACATCATCCGGCTCAAGATCGAGCAGGAGGCGCTGAAGAAGGAGAGCGATGCCGGCTCCAAGAGCCGCCTGCAGACGCTGGAGAAGGATCTCGCCGACCTGGAAAGGAAGTCGGCCGACATGACGTCAAAATGGCGATCGGAGAAGAGCAAGCTCTCCGATGCCCAGAAGATGAAGGGCGAGCTCGAACAGCTGCGCACCGAACTCGCCAACGCGCAGCGCAAGGGAGAATTCCAGAAGGCGGGCGAACTCGCCTACAGCCGCATTCCGGAGCTCGAGAAGAAGCTCGTCGCGGTCGAGACCAGCGAGACCTCGTCGACCAGCGAAACCGTGACGGCCGACAATATCGCGCAGGTGGTATCGCGCTGGACCGGCGTACCGGTCGACAAGATGCTGGAGGGTGAGAAGGACAAGCTGCTGCGCATGGAGGAGATGCTCGGCAAGCGCGTCGTCGGCCAGGCCCAGGCTGTGCGCGCGGTGTCGACCGCCGTGCGCCGCGCGCGTGCCGGCCTGCAGGATCCCAACCGGCCGATCGGCTCCTTCATGTTCTTGGGCCCCACCGGCGTCGGCAAGACCGAGCTCGCCAAGGCGCTCGCCGAATATCTGTTCGATGACGAGACCGCGATGATCCGTCTCGACATGTCCGAATACATGGAGAAGCATTCGGTCGCACGGCTGATCGGCGCTCCACCCGGCTATGTCGGCTATGACGAGGGCGGCGCGCTCACCGAAGCGGTGCGGCGTCGGCCCTACCAGGTCGTGCTGTTCGACGAAATCGAGAAGGCCCACCCTGATGTCTTCAACGTGTTGCTGCAAGTGCTGGACGATGGCCGCCTGACCGACGGCCAGGGCCGCACCGTCGACTTCCGCAACACGCTGATCATCATGACCTCGAACATCGGCGCCGAATATCTCGTCAACCAGCCCGAAGGCCAGGATACCAGCGCGGTGCGCGACCAGGTGATGAACATGGTGCGCGCTCACTTCCGCCCCGAATTCCTCAACCGCATCGACGAAATCATCTTGTTCCACCGCCTGCAGAAGAGTGAGATGGGCCGGATCGTTGAGATCCAGTTCGCGCGGCTGCGAAAACTGCTGGAGGATCGCAAGATCGAGCTGGAGCTCGACCCGAAGGCGCGGGACTGGTTGGCGGACAAGGGTTGGGATCCTGCCTACGGCGCCCGCCCGTTAAAGCGCGTGATCCAGCGCGCCGTGCAGGACCCGCTCGCCGAAATGATCCTCGCCGGCGACGTGCGCGACGGCTCGGAGGTGAAGATCTCCGCCACCAAGGCGGGCCTCACCTTCAATGGCAAGAAGCCGGAGACCGCCGGGGCGGACGAATTCGAATCGGCGTGAGACGGGCCCGGACAACGCTGCACACGCGCCATGTCATCGCAGCGTCGTCTCCCGGCATCATAGGCAAGCTGCCCTTCAACCACGGAGGAACACATGTCGGAGCTGAAGGTCAAGGACGGTATGGAGGTCATCGGCGCCGATGGCGTGCATGTCGGCACCGTCGATCGCGTCGAAGGCAGCCGCATCAAGCTCAAGAAGCGCGACAGCGGCGATGCGCTGCACAAGGGGCACCATCACTATATCGAGCTCGGCTTTGTCGCGGATGTTGAAGGCTCCAAGGTCCGTCTCACCGCCAACGCCGCGATTGCGGTGACGCTTGAGGAGGAGAAGTCCGGAAAGCCGACTGGTCCTGCTGCGGAAGCCTAGCGTTTCGAGCTCTTGTAAAGGTAACGGTTGCATGCTCCTCTCCTTGTTCTCTGGGTCTTCCGCCGAGCGCCTGCTCGCTGCAGTCGTGGAATAATGCTTCAGTAAGGAGAGATGCGTGCCATCAGCCGTTCCGCAACCGGTCGCTGCGAAGCTGACGCGCGCCGCCATCTTCCTTGCCGTCACGCTCAAGCCAGATCCGGCACATGACGCGGTGGTGCGGTCTTTGTGCAGCGATCTCGCCGCGCTGGTGCGGGCCGTGGGCTTCCGCGACCTCGAGGGACGGCTGTCGTGCGTCATGGGCATCGGCTCCGACGCCTGGGACCGGCTGTTCGGCGCGTCGAAGCCGAAAGATCTGCATCCGTTTCGAGAGATCCATGGCGTCCACCACGCCGTCGCGACGCCGGGCGACCTCCTGTTTCACATCCGCGCCGTGCCGATGGACCTGTGCTTCGAGCTGGCGACACAGATCGTGGCCCGGCTCGGCGATGCGGTTGCCTCGTCGGACGAGGTGCACGGCTTCAAGTATTTCGACGAACGCGACCTGCTCGGTTTTGTCGACGGGACGGAGAACCCGGAGGACCAGGCTGCGGTCGACGCCACCATCATCGGTGACGAGGATGCGGCCTTTGCCGGCGGCAGCTATGTGATCGTGCAGAAGTACCTCCACGACATGAAGAAGTGGAACGAGCTGCCGGTCGAGATGCAGGAGAAGATCATCGGCCGAACCAAATTGTCCGACATCGAACTGGACGATGCGGTGAAGCCGATCTACGCGCACAACGCCCTGACCACGATCGTGGAAAACGGCGAGGAGCTCGATATCGTCCGCGACAACATGCCGTTCGGCAACATCAGCAAGGGCGAGTTCGGCACCTATTTCATCGGCTACGCGAAATCTCCGCGTCGGATCGAGCAGATGCTGGAGAACATGTTCGTCGGCCGGCCGCCGGGCAATTACGATCGCCTGCTCGACTTCAGCCGCGCCGTAACGGGTACGCTGTACTTCATTCCGTCGGTGACGTTCCTGGAAGACGCCGCGAACGCGGGCCCCGCTCCCTCGCCCGCAGAATCGTCGCTCGACGACGATCGGGCCGACGATGCCCCTACACCGAAAATGCCGCCGTCCGATGGCTCGCTCGGTATCGGCTCACTGAAAGGAGAGGCTGGACATGAATAACCTTCATCGGGGACTCGCCCCTATCTCAGACGCGGCATGGGCCCAGATCGAAGAGGAAGCCTCCCGCACGCTGAAGCGCCATTTGGCGGCGCGCCGTGTGGTGGATGTCGACGGTCCGAAGGGCACGGACTTCTCCGCGGTCGGCACCGGCCATCTGCGGAAGATTCCGACGCCGGGCGACGGCGTCGAGGCAACGCAACGCGATGTCAGGGCGCTCGTGGAGTTGCGCGTCCCCTTCGAGCTCAGCCGTCAGGCCATCGACGACGTCGAGCGCGGCTCCAACGATTCCGACTGGGATCCGCTGAAGGCTGCGGCACGCAAGATCGCCTTCGCCGAGGACCGCGCCGTGTTTGATGGATACGCTGCGGCGGGTATTCAGGGCATCCGCCAGGGCAGCAGCAACCCGGTGCTGACGCTGCCGTCGAACGTCAAGGGCTATCCCGGCGTGGTCGCGCAGGCGGTGAGCCAATTGCGGCTGGCGGGTGTCAACGGTCCCTATACGCTGCTGCTCGGCACCGAGCCGTATACGGCAATCGGCGGCGCGACCGACGACGGCTATCCGGTCCTGCAACACATCCAGCGTCTTCTCGATGGAAAGATCATCTGGGCGCCCGCGATCGAGGGCGGCGTCGTGCTGACCACGCGCGGCGGCGACTTCCAGCTCTCGATCGGCCAGGACCTGTCGATCGGCTATCTCAGCCATTCGGCGACCGCCGTCCAACTCTACTTCCAGGAGACCATCACCTTCCTGATGCTGACAAGCGAGGCGTCGGTGGCCCTGGCGTCGGAAGCGAAGAAGAAGTCCGCCTGACGGCGGACGACATCAAATTGCCGGAGCGGCCTCGGGCCGTCCCGCGCTGGGAATTCGTCCAACGCGAACGGAGAGGAGGCCCTCAATGCAGGAATACGATCTCTACATCAATCCACAGAAAGCCTCGATCGGCCTCTACGTCCGCAAGGGCGCGGGTCTTCCCGACCTCGCCGACTCCAAGAACTGGGTGTTCGACGGCACTGCCGCACAGGCCAGTCTGCCGCCGGCCCTGGTCGAGGAAATCGAAGCCAACGGTCACGCCTTTCGCGACATGGATTGAGGCCCAGGCACGCTCGTCGATTCTGTCGGCCGGCTCGCAGAATTCTGTCTGACGCGGCATCCATTCCGCTCAGGACGCAAGGATAGCGGCGACCTTCTCGGCCAGGGCCGCTCCCAGATCCGCATTGTTCTCGGCCGAGAAGTGGATGCCGTCGGCGCCGCCGGTCGAAATCACACCTCCCGCGTCGAAGAAATCGACCTTCATGGAGTTGGCGAGCGCCTTGTAGTGCGACGCGAGCGCCAGCGTCTTTTCGCGGCTGCCTTCGAACAGGCTCTCGAGGGAAGAATCGTACAAGGCGGCCAACGGAGGCGGCGCAACGATCAGCACCTTCGGCGCACGATAGGCGGTCCCGGACGCCAGCACCTGCGCCACCAACTCCGACATCCCGATGGCGATGTCGTGCGGTGTGCGGCGGTAGTCGCTCTTGGTATCGTTGGTGCCAAGCAAGATGATGACGAGGTCAAGCGGACGGTGGCTCGCCAGCGCGATCGGCAGATAGGCGGAGCCGTTCAACCCCGGATCGACGGGATCGTCGATCGATGTCGTGCGCCCACTCAAGCCCTCCTCGATGATCTCGTAACCGGCGCCGAGCCTGGCCGCCATGACACCGGTCCATCGCTGGTGATACGGGAAGCGCGTGGGCGACGTCTCCGGCGCCACGATCCACCCCCAGGTCAGGGAATCGCCAAAGCACATGATGCGTTTCGTCATCGGTACCCTGCCCCGTCAGGTTGAGAGTGCATGTCGTCGGAGAATACGGCGAGCAGAATCATCAGCGCGTCGACGATACGATCGATTTACCACCAGCACAGCAGAGCTTCGACGGTTCACGCCTCGCCGGTTTTGACGGGGGCTGTCTCGGGCATCAGGCTCATTGCAATGAGGCCGACGGTCGCCGCGAGCAGCAGGTACCAGGACGGCGCCAATGGATCGCCCGAAACATGAAGCAGCCAGGTGACCACGAGCTGCGCGGTGCCGCCAAATGCCGCGATCGCAACCGCATAGATCGTGGCGAAGACGCCGCCGCGAATGTTCTGCGGCAATGCTTCCGTGAAATTCGCATAGAAGGCGGTGAACGGCAAAGATCCGATGAATGACAGGATACCAAAGCCGATGAGCAGCGACGACATTCCGGGATCCTGCACGATCCAGAGGAAGGACGAATAGGTCAGCACCAGCACGACCAGCTGCGGCCAGACCATGATCGGCTTGCGTCCAAAACGGTCCGCGAGCCATCCGCCGAACACCGCGCCGATGATCTGGAGACCGTTGCTTACCAGCGACACGGCGAACGCCAGGGACGACGACACATGCAGGGTGTTCTTGGCATAGGTCGTCATATACTGGGTCACATAGGTCGAGATCGTACCGCTGGCGAGGATCATCACCGCCAGCACGATCACCCGGATATGCCGGCGCGCCAGCGCGACATGGCTCGAGCTCTCGACACGCTCGGCGGCACGGGCATCGTGCGAAATCGTTTCCGGCAGCGTGCGGCGCATCCACAGGCCGAACGGCAGGCAGACGGCCCCGATCAGGAATGCGATGCGCCATCCATAGGCCTGGATCATGTCCGGCGTCATTGTGCTGCTCAGGATGACGCCGACCAAAGCGCCGGTGGTCGCCGCGATCTCCTGGCTGGCAGGCTGCCACGCCACCACCAGGCCGCGACGCTGCGGCGAAGCGATCTCGACGAGATAGGCCGTGGTCGGCCCGACCTCGCCGCCGAGCGCAAATCCCTGCATCATGCGCGCAGCGATCACGATGACCGGCGCGGCCAGACCGATCGAGTCGTAAGACGGCGTGAGCGCGATGGTCAGGATCGCGGCTCCCATCAACGCGAAGCTGAGCAACATGGCCGGCCGCCGCCCGACACGGTCGGAATAGATGCCGAGCACAATGCCGCCGATTGGCCGCGTCAGAAAGCCGGCGCCGAAGGTCGCCAGCGACAACATCAGGCTGCCGTATGCGCTATGCGCCGGAAAGAAGGTGTGGCCGATCTCGATGGCGAAGAAGCTATAGGTGATGAAATCATAGAACTCCAGCATGTTGCCAATGGTCGCGGCAAATGCTGCGCGCTGGACGCCGAACTCCTGCTTGTCCTGAATATCCGGCAACGAACCCGGTTCCTTGTGCTCTCGATCAGTCGGGATATTATTCTCACGGCTGTGTTAGGCAAGGCACGGCAGACCCACGCGGCCTGCACGCAGGTCGCAATCAACAAGAAGGATGGAGACTTGGTGCCGGCCGACAGACTCTTTGCCAATGCGCGCTTCGCCGACGGCTCTCGCGGCAACATGCTGGTCCGCGGCGGCCGTATCGTTGCGATCGAGAGTTCCGAGCATCACCCGGCCGGTGTCGATGCCGTCGACCTCGACAATGCGCTGGTCGTTCCCGGCTTTGTCGAAGGTCACATTCACCTCGACACGAGCTTCTATGGCGACACTTGGCGGCCGCATAGACCGTGCACGAAGGGTTTCGATGTCCATGAGCGGGTGGCGTTTCAGGCCGAGAATCTTGCTGTCGCCGCGCCCATGGACGTCCGCGCGCGGAACCAGCTCGATCTCTGTATCGGGCATGGCACGACGCACATGCGCAGTCACGTTATGGTGGATGGTTCGGTGGGCCTGAGGTCGCTGGAAACCATCCTGGGAGTCCGCGACGAATACCGGCACCTGATCGACATCCAGCTCGTTGCCTTTCCGCAAAGCGGTATTCTCAGCAGTCCCGGCACGCCGCAATTGCTCGACGAGGCGATCAAGCTCGGCGCGAACGTCGTCGGCGGCCTCGATCCCGCAAGCTTCGATCGCAATGTCGAAGGCCATCTCGATGTCGTCTTCGGCGTCGCGCAAAGGCACGGCGTCGACGTCGACATTCATCTTCATGACGCCGGCAGGCTCGGCGCCTTCGAAATTGAACAGATCGCAGCGCGCACGCGGGCGCTCGGCATGGAAGGCCATGTCGCCGTCAGTCACGCCTATGGGCTCGGCGATATTCCGGCGGACGCGCTGATGAAAATCGCCGACATCTTGGCGCGCTCGGGGGGTCGCGATCATGACGAATGCGCCCGGCAGCCGGCCGTTTCCTCCGATCGCGGCGCTCAGGGCGGCCGGCGTCACGGTGTTCAGTGGAAACGACAACATCCGGGACTCCTGGTGGCCTTACGGCGATGGCGACATGCTGGGGCGAGCGATGATGATCGGATATCGATCGGGCTTCTACACAGACGAGGAGCTTGGGATCGCGTTCGATTTGGTCACTGCGGCGGGAGCCAAGGCGCTCAGGTTCGAGCACTATGACCTGCGCGTCGGCGCGAAGGCGGATTTCGTGACGTTGAAGGCCGAGCATATCCAAGAAGCCGTTGTCGCGCTGCCTGCGGGCCGCTCTGTCTACAAGGGCGGAGTGCTCACGGCGCGCGATAATCGCATCATCAAGGATGCCGGCCAGGCCTGACCCGGGAGCCGCCGTCGCGACGTCACTCGCGCAAGCGACCGAGCCCTCGGGCAAATTCCACGACCTCGACATACCCTGGATTGCACATTATGACCCTTCGCACTGGCCATGCCGCGTAGCGCGAGATCAGCTCGTGGTCGGCCACTCCCTCACGGCGATCCGGCCGACACAAGGAAGCGACATGGCTCACGCTTTGAACCGCGATACGGATCAAGCTCCGACCACCGAGACCGGCCGGGTTGCACCGAACCGTCCGGATTTCGACAGCGAAGCCGTGTGGAACGCCCGCGTCGATCTCGCCGCCTGCTTTCGCTTCGCCGCGCGCCTCGGCATGCACGAGGGAATCTGCAACCACTTCTCCGCCGTCGTGCCGGGCTATGACGATCTCTTCCTGGTCAATCCCTACGGCTACGCCTTCAGCGAGCTCACCGCCTCGCAGCTGTTGATCTGCGACTTTCACGGCAACGTGCTGTCCGGACAGGGATTGCCGGAAGCGACCGCCTTTTTCATCCACGCGCGACTGCATCTGAAGGTGCCGCGAGCCAAGGTCGCCTTCCATACCCACATGCCGCACGCGACCGCACTTTGCATGATCGAAGGTGAACCGCTGGGATTTGCCGGCCAGACTTCGCTGAAGTTCTATGGCCGCACCAGGGTCGACCGCGACTACAACGGGCTGGCCCTCGACGGCACGGAAGGCGATCGCATCGCCGCAGCCGTGGGCGATGCCGACGTGATCTTCATGAAGCATCACGGTGTGCTGGTGCTCGGCAACTCCATCGCGGAAGCCTGGGATGACCTCTATTATCTCGAGCGCGCCTGCGAGGTGCA
Source organism: Bradyrhizobium sp. ISRA464 (assembly GCF_029910095.1). Lineage (NCBI taxonomy): Bacteria > Pseudomonadati > Pseudomonadota > Alphaproteobacteria > Hyphomicrobiales > Nitrobacteraceae > Bradyrhizobium > Bradyrhizobium sp. ISRA464. Next base: position 7,254,465 of record NZ_CP094526.1, read on the forward strand.
GTGCATCGCGATGTCGACCGGACGCCCGCTTGTTCCGGTTCGCACCGATATCGCAGCGGCGACGGCGAGGCAGATGCGGGAAGGCGACGCCTCCTCGGCCCGGCAGCATCTCGAAAGCCTGAAGCGGATCCTCGATCGGGAGGAGCCGTCCTATCGGAGTTGAGCCCCCGATCAGCTCAGCAGCGCGGCCGGCGAACTTCAGCGCGCGGAGGGAATGATCGCGCGCAAGATATCCCGATTCCATGCCTGACGCGCGCCATCGAACGCAGCAAAATCGTGATCGAACTGCCAATAGGCCCACGCCCAGCCGTATCGCTCGGCCGTTCGCGCCACGAACGACAGGTATTTCGTCCGGCTGTCCGAGGGAGCCCGCTCGTAGACGCCGAATTCGCCAAGGTAGATCGGACGTCTTTCTTTCTCCGCCCAGAGACGGATCCTGTCGAAATCCGCCATGATCTTCGCTTCGTGCTCCGCGCTGCCCCAATTCAAAGGTCCGATCTTCGAGAACGTCGGCGACCACGGCGCGCCCTGTTGCGTGAACCGAAGGGGCGCGTAATAGTGAAAGGTCACGATCAGTCTTCTGTCCTCGGCCAGCAAGGCCAGCTCGTCGATCGGCGCCTCCTCGGTATTCAACGCGGCGACAATGACACCTCGATCGGGACTTCCCGCCCGGATGATGCGAAGACATTCGCCAAGCAGTGAATTCCACTGGGCCGAGGTCATGTTCCCCCCGGGTTCATTGAGGATATCGAACAACAGCGCGGGATATCGTCCCGCATAGCGCGATGCGATCTGCCGCCAGAACGCCTTGAGTTTCTCCGCGCATGCCGCGACAGCGCGCTGGCAGAGGTCAGTATCGTGCTCGTCAAGGATGGGTATCAGCTTTCGGGCAAGCACCTGTTCAATCACGAAATCGAGCCGCCTCAGGACAGCTTCGTCCAGCACGTTCTCACCCGAAGAAATTGATCCTGACATGCGAGAAGCCCGCCTTGCGAATGGCGGACAAGTTTTTCAGACGGAATGGCGCATTCTGGTATCCCTCCCAGATGCCGTCATATCCGAGAATATTGATGCCACGCCCGAGTGCGGGGCCGCGTTCTGCCCCGTCAGCGGACCAGGCCAGCGCAGCCAGGAGAACGACCAGCAGCAGGTTGACGGTTCCCGGCCAACGAACGCGAGCAGCCATCATTCCACTCCGATTCACGACGGCTCCCGACTTACCGCGTAGACGGGCCTGCATATTGCGAGGAAGAAGGAAATCAGAAGCACCGATGCAAACATCGTCGAACGAAGAAAGGTCGTCTACGTGAAGTTCGTCTGGTAACTGAGAACGACAAATCCGATGATGAGAGCGCAATGGAGGCGGTCGATTGCCCGCTCGGAAATCAGGTAGAGCATCTTGTTTGAGAACAGGAAGACGCTTGCGGTGAAGAGAAGATACCCCAAGAATCCCGTTTCAATCAGAACGGCAATGTAGCCGTTGTGATAGTCGTCAAGCACCCATCCGTGGTTCTGATTGAAATAGTCATAGATCTCCGGATTGGTCCAGAATCCATTGATCCCGAAACCGAGCAAGGGCGCATCGTCGAAATGACTGATCGCGTAGTGCCAGATGAAGGTTCGCTCGGTGAAGTTGATCGTGGAGTCGAAGAGGTGAATGGCGTCTTATCCGGTCACGTAGAAATACAGGATCAGGATTCCTCCTGCTACGCACATGACGCACGGCAGCACCGCATAGATCTTCATGCACCCGACCGACCGCATGGACGTAAGGACCAGAGCGCAGGCAGCGAGTGCCACGGCGCCGGCGCCGCGTGATTCCGATGCGAGGACACAGACCGACGCGAGCAGGAATGTGGCGAGGAAGGGCAGCCACCCCTGTCCGGTCATCTTTCGATAAGCCGAAAAGAACATCAGGTACGCGCCTACGAATCCCAGGGTCTGTTTCGACTCGAACACGCCTTGCCACTGACCGTTGTGCATCCAGGTGTGGTCGATCCCGACATCCGGGACGAACACCGCACAGAGAGTCGACGCTATCACCAGGACAAAAAGCCCTCTGACCGTCGACTTTATGATGTCATCGATCTCGACGCGGGTGATGAGACAGAACGCGCCGAAGGTCGTCATTGCGAGCGCCGCGGCCTTCATGAAAGCCGCCAGGCTCAGATTGGTCCACAGCACCGAGCTCGTGGCAAAGGCGTAGAATGCGACGACCGCGATCGTATCGAGATTGACGGCCAGTCGCAGACGGGGGCGTACAAATGCACTCGCGTAGATCAGCACGCCCCACATCAAGAGGGCGACCGACTGCTGCAGATAGGCATGTTCCGGCGCCAGCAGTCCTGAATTGAAGGTCCCCATCGACATGACCACGTTGACGGTGATGGACCAGCCGATGACCGTCTTCGCGACGTTTTCCGCCTCCACGCTAGGTGTCTGCCAAAGCCCGCGGTCAGCCTCGTCCCAATCCACCTCGGTTCGCGCTCTGGTCATGAGCCGAGCTTCATGAAGCATGGTTAATCATTTGCTAGCCCGGGCCGACTGGAGCCGGAGCGTACGCTTCTCGTTCTCGGTCGCCGCGCCGCCTCAGTCCCGCTTGGGACGCGAGGCCCTGGTGCGGTTGAACAGAAGATAGAGAGCATGCGGATTGGTGGTTAGGTAACGCCAGAACAGCCGGCGCGGCTCGAGCCAGAGGCGCCAGGCCCATTCCAAACCCGAGCTCTGCATCCATTGCGGCGCGCGCGGCCGGCTGCCCGACAGGAAGTTGAACAGCCCGCCCGAGGTCTTGATGACGCCTACACTGGAAAGCTGCGGCATGAACTCTTCGACGAACGCCTGCTCGTAGGGCACGCCAAGCGCGACCCAGAGGAAGTCTGGCGCCAGCGCGTTGATCTCATCGACCTTGGATCTCAGCGCTTCGCCGCGCAGATAGCCGTGCGAATGACCGACGATCTTGAGCTTCGGATACATGCTGCGGGCGTTGGCGACCGCCGCTTCGTTCTCCGCCGCATTGGCGCCGAACATGTAGAAGGACAGCCCGAGTGCCTGGGCCTTGCGCGCAACGACGTGGAACAGGTCGGTCGTGGCGACGCGTTCGGGCAGCGGCTGTTGAGACCGGAGCTTCGACATCATGACCAGCGGCTGCCCGTCGGCATTGATCAGGTCAGCGGAACGGAACAGCCGGTCGGTCACCGGCTCGGTCGAGCATCGCGAGAGCACCTCGCCATTGGCCGACGTCAGATATAGCGGCCGGCCGATGCGTCGCCGTGGAAACACCGCGTCGATCATGAAGTGTGCCGTCTGCTCGAGATCGACCACGGCGAGCCGCAGCCCGCCAACGGTCTCCCGAGGAATATTTGCGGTCGCGGCTCTGCCGACGGGGTTGGCGCGACGTTCACGCGTACCGGGTGCTTTGCTCAGCATCGCCGTCGACGCGGGGACGTCTGCCGGGGACTTCGGCTGCGCGCCGCGCTCTGTGTTCCAAATCCGGACACGCGGGGCAACCGTATCGGAATTGATACGCCGGGCGCGTTCGCCGTCGTGCCGCGACGACGAATTTTCGTAGGAAACGCGAGCTTTCTGACTATGACTCAACATGTTCACCGGAGACTCCAATGCTTCCGCGCCTCCAAGTGCAATATCCGGTCCAGCTCGCGCGCTCATCCGCGCCGAGGTCGTTGACCGGGCTGTCCACGGTTCATTAACGATAACGACGGACGGCATCGCGACTACGCCTGCGGCCGTACGTCTGGTGATGTGGCAAACGGCATTCGCGCGGCCGGGGACGACGGCTGTCGGCGCCAGCATGGTTGGGCCTCATATGCGTTTCCGCCAACCGCGAGATCGGCGAAGCCATCGTGTTAATACAAACCACATTCCGCTGCTGCCCGAACCACTCGGCCTTTGCTATAAGGGCGCCGCGCTGGCTTGGCAGGCGCCTCGAAACCACCGGTTGTCTGGTCTCACATGAATAAGAACAATGACGCGTTCGATGTATGCATCGACGACGCATTCGATTTCTTGTCTCAAGAATATGCAGAATTATTCAAGGACTCAGACGCCACCGCCTTTCAGCACCCGCTGTGGCTGAGCGCTCTCTACAGCAAGCTCGCGCCCGCCATGACGGCGAAGCCGCTGATTGTCGTCGTTCGCGATCGGGCAACCGGCGCACTGGCGGCGGTGCTGCCCCTGCTGCAGGTGCGGCGCGGGCCTATGCGGACCGTCGAGTTCGCGGACCTGCGCGTATCCGACTACCTGGCGCCTGTTTGCACCGTCAAAAAATTCGCCGATCTGCTCCAGGATCAGAGTGCCTGCGCGAAGCTTCGACAACTGATCAGGCCGTTTGATCTGTTGCGCCTGCCCAAACTGCTCGATGCCAGAATGCCGATCGAGAGTCTTCTGGCGGCGCCGCGCCGAGTTGCCGCGAATACGAATTCGTATGCAACGGTTTTGACGGCCCCATTCGAGCAATGGCAGGCCAACGCACTCAACCCTTCCTATCGAAAAGAGCTTGCAAAGAAGTGGCGTCAGCTTCAGAAGAAGGGTGCGTTGACCTTCTCGTGCTGCACCGACAGTGCTTCCATCATGGAGGCGATGGAAGCGATGAAGAAATTTCGTGGCCCGCGCTTTCAGGCACAAGGCGACGGCGACCTTCTGCAGCGCCCCGAGTATTTCGACTTCTACTCCGACGTGGCGCTGCGCGGCCTGGGCTCGTTTGTCCGGCTATATGTCATGAAGATAGATGGCAACGTGATTGCGACCGTGCTCGGTCTGTCTCACCGTGACAGCTTCCTCATCCTGATGACGGCGTTCGACATCGCAGGATACAAGAGCCAGTCGATCGGCTCGCTGACCTTCGAACGGGTCGCAAAGGCCTGTATCGACCGTGGTGATCTCGTCCTCGACTTCACCATCGGCGACGAGCCGTATAAGAAGCTGTTTGGAGGTCGGCCTTCGCCGATATCAAGCGTGACGCAAGCCGGCAGCGCCGCCGGGGCCGTTGCGATGTTCGCATTGAAGCAAGCGCCCTGGATCAAGCAGGCGGTCAAGAGAATGGCTGATTTCAGAGCTCAGCCGATCCGGACCTCGACCGACACATAGTAGCGGGGCTGCCCGAACGGCCCCTCTTCCGGCTACCTGAGCGCACTGCGAACGCGTGCGACCCAACCAGGCCGAATCCGGTCCACCCGGTGAGTGATGCTCCGTCGCAGGAAATGCAGTCTCCGCTGCACGTTCCACCGGATGTCCGTGCTCGAAGCCAGAGCCTGGCGAAAGTGCGCCACTTGCAATGAACGCTGGTCGGCCGCGACCTTCTCCCGGTCGGAATAGAACTGCGAGATCTTCTCGATGCCCATGCCGTCGGTCTCCAGCCAGCGCGGGACGTACTCCGTGCAGAGACGTTCGATATCCACCAACAGGCGGCTTACGCCGGTCCCGGCGGCAGGACAATTGGTCTGAAACGCATCGCCGATCGCCACGACACCCGGCTGTATGTGGCCTTCGATCACGGACAGGTCCATCACCCAGTTTTGCACCTGATCGATAACGCGGAAGTCGCCGACATACCGCTGCAATCCCGGCATCAAGCGAAGCAGTGTCGGCTTTGTATCCCGCCGCAATTCGCGCATGATCGGATCGTTCGGGTCGCGAAACAGGAACAGGTTTGCCCGCATGCCGTCCGGAACCGGAAACAGGTTGAGATAGTCGACGCCGTCGGTCGACCTCTCCCCGTAGCAGGTCAGCGATTCGAAATCGAACGGCGCGTCCTCCGCGGCCGCAATCGAGAATCCGAAGGAAACCGAATGGCGCGCGGCAAGCACCCGCCGCTTCATTCCGAGATTGTACCCAAGCGCCCCCGCCATGCCAGTCGCCAGAACGACGAGGCGCGACGTGACGCGTTTTCCGGAAGCCAACAGCAAATGTTGAAGGTCTTCGCTGCAGTTTATGCCGGTGACCTCGTCACGGATGAAGCTGGACTGGTCGGCCAACAGGCGTCGGGCCGTGGCAACGAGGTCGGAATAGCGAATCCCGTACGCGCGGCGGACACTGAAATCGACCACCTTGCCCTCCCTGATGTTGACCACCCGGTCAAAGGTAGCGGCGGCTGCCTCGATGTCGCCGAGGAAGCCCAGCCGGCGAAAGATATCGACCTGCGTACCGGCGATCTTTTCAACGCGAAATTCGTGCGGAGGGACCGTGCGCTTGTCGATCAGGACAACGCGATATCCGGCGCGGGCCAGCACGGCTCCGGCGAGCGAACCGCTCAACCCGGCGCCGACGATCGCAATATCGGTCTCGATCACCGCAGTGTCATCTGTTGCTGTCGGCTTTGTCGTGCTCTGGTCGGCGATCATGCTGTCCACTCCAACGGCTGATGGCGCCGGGACTGCAATTTCCCTGCCGGCTGCACATCCTTCCCCGAGCCGCTCCGATCCATTGCGATATTGAGGTTAACGGCAACACATGAGACCCGGGCGACGGCAGCTCGGCACGCACCTTGCACGATGAGCGTCATGAAAACCTGTTTTCCTGAGGCTCAGCAGCAGAGTTCGCGGTCGTTTGCTGCCGGATCGATGGCGCGAATCCAGTCCCGGAGAGCCACGATATCGTGCCTATGATGCGCAGATCCGGCCCCGCACCGCTGCATTCACGCGGCTACGCCTACCGCGACGACCCCCTCGCGCCTGCCTCATTTGGAGACAGCGAGGAGTGCGGCGTTTCGGAATGGAGCAAAACGGCTGGTTCGCCCGGTTCACACCCGCGGGGAGATGAGAGCGGCGAGGCGGAACTGAATCTTAGCAACCGACCGTTAACACTCCCCGCCTCACCGATTGTTTCGCCTCGACGGCGTGGCAGTTTCTTGAAAGGAGAAGGGTCCCTCGCCTTCATGTTCGCCTCTCTTCTCCAACTGATGCGGCGTGACGTGACACGCGGCGTTGCCGGGACGATCCTCCTCAAGGTCGGCAGCGGCGGGCTTGCGTTCGCGTTGTTCTCGCTGGCGGCGCGGGCCATGTCACCCGAGGCGTTTGGAGATTTTGCGACCTGGCTGTCGGTTGCCCAGATCGCATCGGTCGTGGGTCTGATCGGCCAGGAGCTGCTTCTGGTTCGCTTCCTCAACGAGTACGAAGTCAAAGGCCGCACCGATCTTGCCAAGGGGGTGCTGTTATCCAGCCTGAAGAGCTCGGCGATCGCCATGCTGATCTCGATCTCGGCCATCGCGGCGGTGGCAGGCATTCGCGGCGAATGGTGGCTCCTGATCCTGTCGGTCTCGGCGTTTACGGCCGTCAATGCCGGCCTGATGCTCGGCAGCCAGATCGCGCGATCCCTGGTCAGCATTCTAATGGGAGAAGGAAACCGGGAGTTCTTCTGGCGGGTTGCCGTCGTCCTGTTTCTGATCGCAGTTCTGTTCGGTCACCGGCAGCTCACCCCCGCGGGACTGTTCACCGCGATGACGGTCGCAATGCTCGCAGGCTTGCTCGTACAGATCGTTTCGATCATGCGTGTTATTCCGCACCTGCGCGACGTGACCGCCCGCTTCGAGACGTCCCGCTGGAGGACGAGCGCGTTTCGGTTCTGGCTTTCCTCCATCCTTGAGGCGGCGAACCAGTACTTCGACGTCATCCTCGTTTACTGGATGCTGGATCCTGCAACAGCGGGTGTTTATTTTGCGGCCTCGCGCTTGGCGAACATCTTCGCCATGCTCTCGGCAGCGCTATATACGTTCGGCGCGCGCCGGCTCCCCTCGCTGTACTTCAGCAGGAACCACGATGAGCTTGAGCACACCCTGAAGCTCATGGCGGAGGTGACCGCGCTTTGCGTGCTCAGCGGGCTATTCCTGGTCTGGGTCGGAGCGCCCTATCTTCTCGGTCTGTTCGGGCCGCACTTCGTCGCTCAGCAATGGGTGTTGATCGTGCTCGCGATAGGGACGGCATTTCAGGCGGCGGGCGGCCCGGCCGCGGCGATATTGCAATTGACCGGCCATGAGCGCGAATATGTCCCCGTCGTCACTGCCAACGTCGTGTTGCGGCTCGTCGGGTTTCTTGTCCTGATCCCCTGGCTCGGCGTGCTCGGCGCCGCGATTTCCGCCACGGTGTCGCTGGCGCTCGCTACCATCGCGCTCAACGTGCTTTGTCGCAAGCGAACCGGCCTCGACCCGTCCATTCTGGCACTTTGCCACTTCGCGTCTGATAAGGCAGATACCTACGCGGTCGGCACGGCGGACTCGAACGACTAGGTCGGTTCAGTCGCGCTCAGCTCGCGAATCCCAGCGCCTCGGCTCGCGCGGCGTGGGCCGTCGGGCTGGCGGCTACACGGTTGACGACAACCGCCATGGACACGCTGCCGAATTTTGATAGGCCAGCTTGTGCCTTGCGTATGGCGGCTGCATTGGCCGCGCCGTCGCGAACCACCAGGATGACCAGGTCGGCATAGGCAGCCAGCGCCGCCACATCCGGCTGCGCGACAAAGGACGACGCGTCGACGATGATGAGGCCGAAATCGGCACGAATATCGTCCGGCGGCAACGGCCGGCTCTTCATACTGCCGTTCAGGAGCTCTTCGACGGAGCGAAGGTCCGACTTGACGATGCCGGATGCTTGCGTCACAGGCGTCGCATCGGTGGGCTTCGGTTCCATCTCGATCAGGACGCTCAGCGTTCCGTTCTTGATGGCAGACCGGTTGAGCGATCGTGCCACCGTGCTGCCGCCGGCACTGGCGTCCGCGGACATCACAAGCGCGACCTTGCCGTGCGGCCCCGGAAGCTGCTCGATGTTCTCGATCAAGCGTTGCAGATGCGGACTGAGATCGGGTTCGCCCGTCGTGGAGATCGGCGTCTGCCAGACGCTCTTGATGGAGCCCGGCGACGACACGTTGGGAATCCGGACCAGAACCGGCGGCTCCGGCGGCAACTCGGTTTGCAGCGAGGGAGCATCCGCACCGCGGGTTCCCGGAACGGGTTTCGCCGGGAGCAGCTTCAGGCCAGGCGCGGCGACGATGGCCGTCGCGATCAGCAGCGAGGCAATCGCGAGCGCGGCGATCAGCAGGGGCAGCGGCGGAAGCGTCGAGCGCACCGGCGCTGTGGCAGGCGAAGCGATCTTGGTCTGAGAGTTCTGCAGCAGGCGCTGCTCGTCGGTCGTCTTGTACCGCGACAGGAACTGCTCGTAGATGTTTTTGTTGGCGTCCGCGTCACGCTGCAACTCCTGCAACCTGACGAGCGCCTGACCGTCGACCAGGATCTGCGATTCGACCGCTTTCAGCTGGTCTTCAAGGCCCTTCTGCTGGTCGCGCTGGGCCTCATATTCCGACTTTGCAGTCTCGATGTTCTTCTTCCGCTCGATCTCGATCCGCCGGTTGAGGTCGTTCAACTGGCCGTACGACATGACGAGGTCGGGGTGACGGTCACCGAGCACCGCACGCTTCTGCGCAATCTGATCGTTGAGCGCCGAGCACTGCGCCCGCAGCGCGGCCAGGAGGTCCTGCTTGACCGGCCCATCGACATTCGCCTTCAGGTCGCGTTGCACCTGCTCGTAGCGCGCCTTGGCCTCCTCGGTGCGCGCACGTGCGGCGGCAACCTGCTGCGTGAGATCGGTAACGCGCAATTGCTGGGTCGTTGAATCCCTGCCGGCATTCACGATCCGGTGCTCGAGCTTGAACGCGGCGACGGCATCCTCCGACGCCCTCAAGCGGTCGCTCAGCGTCTTCAGCCGGCTCTTGAGCCAGTCGGCCGCCTCGTCGGTGGCCACGACGCGGGTCCCGCGCTGATTGGCAACGAAGGCCTCGGCCACGGCGTTGGCGTAGTATGCGGCGCGCTGCGCATTGTTGGACGTGAACTTGATGGCGATGACGTAAGTGAGCCCACGACGGGAAATGTCGAGCCGGCTGCGAAACTTGTCGAGCAGACGGGTGGGGTCGCTCTTGCCGCCGGCAATGTCTTCGTCGTCCGCGACCTTGAGCTCGATCAGCGGCCGCAGGAAGCCGTCGGATTTCGCAATCTCGACCAAGCTCTGAAGCGCTGCGGCATCCTGGCCGATCCCCGGCAGCACGTCCTGATCGGTGGTCACGCGCTGCTCACGCGGGTCGACGACAACCAGTGCAGTTGCCGCATAGCGAGCCGGAATAAGCAGCAGGAGGATGGTACCGATCGCGAAGATGACCGACGCGAGCGTCAATATGCGTCGACCGTTTTCGCGCAGGAAGGAAATTGTACCTGCAAGAGTCAGCACACCCTTGGGGGCTTCCCCCACAGGCTTGCGGGCCGGTACACCAGTCTCCCACGACGCTGCGGGATCCGTTGGATCGGACCGTCTCGGGCCTTGGCGGCTACCGAACATCATGGGTTCTGACTCAAGTTCACTGGCATTCACTGCTCAGCGGCCTGCCTTAAGTAGATATCTATGGTTAATCGACAGTTACCTCTAGTTGCACGGCCGTAACCGATGCATGGCCGTAACCAATTAGTTAACGCGCTGCCTGTACCTTGCCGCCAACACAATGGAATCTCGCTTCGCCAGCAAGTCCGTAAAATGTGCAGTAACCTCAACACGCGTTGCTCGACGTACGAACGTGTCTCGCGTGATAAGGATGCGCATAAAAATGAGGGAGACGAATCCACTCCCTCAACGGCTGAGGAATCCGTGCTCCACTTTAAGCCAAGCCCAGACCTGCGCGAGGCGCCGCTCCAATCGTCATCCGCATCACGCGATCGGCCAAGCACGATCCAGCCGAAGCAGCGCGTCATCCTGATGCAGACTCAGGCGGAGAACGCCGGCGCTCAGGAGATCTCGAGACTGCTTGGCAACGGCCTGACCGCGCGCGGCTATGAAGTCTACAATCTGTTCTTCTTCCGCAAATCGGATTCCTTCGACGAGCCGCCCAATACGCTTTACTGCGCTGCGAGCCGCCCGGGAAATCCAGCCGCGCTGCTCAGGATGCTGTGGACGCTCGCCGGTCATATCAGAACCATCAAGCCCGATGTCGTCCTGACCTTCCAGCATTTCGGCAACGTCATCGGCGCAGGCGTATCGCGCCTCGTCAGCCGCGCCCCCGTTATCGCCAACCAGGTGTCCTCGGCAATGTCGATGAGCTGGCCGGTTCGTGCCGCCGACATCGTCATGGGCAGCGTCGGATTCTTCACGTGCATCACGCTGAACTCGCGGGACATGGAGCGCGAGTACGCGCGCTACCCGGCTCCCTATCGGTCGCGCATGAAACACGTCCCGCACGGTTTCGACGACAAATCTCGCGGTCTGCCAAGAAAGATTGCGCGGCAACAGTTCAAGCTGCCGCCGGATTGCATCCTGCTCGGGTGCGCCGCCAGGCTGCACCCGCACAAGCGGCTTGATGCGGCAATACGTCTGCTCGCCGGCGAACTGTCGTGGCACCTTGCGCTCGCCGGGCAAGGTGCGGATAAGGAACGGCTAAGGGGTTTGGCCGACGAGCTGAAAGTAAGCGACAGATTGCACTTCATCGGCGAGATTGCGCCACAGCAGATGGCGGACTTTCTGGCCTGCCTCGACGTGTTCGTGTTCCCCTCGCAAGCCGAAACCTTCGGACTCGCCGCCGTCGAGGCCGCGAGCGCGGGCATTCCTTGCGTCGTAAATGACCTTCCTGTCCTGCGCGAAGTGCTGTCGTTCGACCGCAAGCCCGCTGCCATTTTCGTTGATGCTGGAAACCAGGCCGAGTTGTGGGCCGCCGTTTCCAGGATCCTGGTGGACAGCACCCTGAGCGCAGAGCTGCGACAATGCGCCAAGGGCCTGAAGTCGCGCTATTCGCTAGATATCATGGTCGACGAATACGTCCACATTCTCGACGAAGCCATTGAAACGGGCGTACATCAGGTGGGCCGGACATGATCATCGAGTTTCGCTGCGAAAGGGAGCATGCACGGCTGTGGATGTGCCGCGAGATGCTACCCGTCAACGGACAGGACGTCCCGGTGCAGATCGCGTGGATCGCGACGGCGCAGCCTCGGCCCGCCGGCCTGGAAGCGCTGTTCGATCTCGAGCGCATGGTGTTGCGCAAGGGCAAGGCGGGCGGCGCCGACAGATTGAAGGCAATCCCCGAACAGTCGCGCGCTTCATTGGGCAAGGCCGACGTGGTGGTCGACTTCACGACTGCGAAACGGAATCCGGACTGTTCTGCCCGGCTCTATCTTCGTCCGCGATTCAACGGCGTGGCGGGAGAGAACGCCGCGCTCGCGGCCGTGCTCGCCGGTGATCTGCCGGTGATCGAAATCGTCAATGAGCTCGACGGTACGGTGATGGACCGCGGCCATCCTTCCGGCGAAATCGCAACCGGCTTGAGCGGTGCGCTTGAAACGGTCATGGCACGAACCCTGACGATGCTGACGGCAATTCTGTCCGGAGCCACACGGCTGGTGCCGCAGCTGTCCGCTTCGACCAGCGGACGCACGCCGCAAAATGCCACCGCCTATGTCGCACGCGGCCTGGCTGCTTCGATTGCCAAGGAGATCTATCGCCTGTGCTGCTACGCGCCGCATTGGCATGTCGGCTGGCGCTTCGTCGAAAACGCGGATGTCTGGCACACCGGCGATCTATCCGGGCCGACCTGGAACGTGCTGAGGGATCCCGGGCATCGCTTCTTCGCCGATCCTTTCCCGGTCAAATGGCAGGGACGAACATTCGTCTTCTTCGAAGACCTCGACCACCGGGTCGGCAAGGGCATCATTTCCGCCGTCGAGTTCGACGGCAAGGGGCCGGTCGCAAACGTCGTGCCCGTGCTGGAAGAGCCATGGCATCTGTCCTACCCGTTCCTGATCGAAGACAATGGCGAGCTATGGATGATCCCGGAAAGCACCGAGCATCAGGACGTCCCGCTGTACAGGTGCATTCGGTTTCCCGACAAGTGGGAGCGTCACGGCACGCTGCTCTCCGGGCTTGAGCTCGCCGATGTGACCATCACGCGCCACAACGGCCTCTATTATCTGTTCGGGGCCTGGCGCGACGGCACCGGCGGATATTCCGATACATTGGCGATCTACTATGCCGAGCAGTTGTTCGGCCCCTGGTTGCCTCACGCCAACAATCCGGTCTTGATGGATCGCGCGAGTGTCCGACCGGCCGGAAACTTCGTGAACATCAATGGCCGGCTGTGGCGGCCGGTGCAGGATTGCACCAACGGATATGGCGGGGCGCTCGGTCTTGCGGAGGTGCTCGAGCTGTCGCCGACGACCTATAGGCAGGCCGTTCGTCACTCGCTCAAGCCCGGTCCGGCATGGACCGGGCGAAAGCTGCACACGCTCAACCGGTGCGGCCAGCTCGAGGTGATCGACGGGTCGCGGGTTCAACCGAAGACCACGGTTTTGCTGCGCGGATTGCTGTCCGCGGCCCGCACGTCCCTGTCGGAATGGCATAGCGCGGCAGGAGCGAAACCTGTCGCAAGGCGGGTCCAATAGCGCGCCTGCGACCTTTTTCGTCGCGGATCGGGCTCCGAGGCGCTTACGGCTATTTCCCGATCTCAACTGTCGCCGATCGGCCGGACACCAACGCAACATTGTCCGGAATGTGGTCCAGCACGATGCGCACCGGCACGCGCTGCGCAAGCCGAACCCAACTGAAGGTCGGATTGACGTTTGCCAGCAGGTTCGCACCTTCCGCCCGGTCGCGATCCTCGATACCCGCCGCGATGCTCTCGACGTGCCCGGTCAGCCGGGTCGGATCGCCCATCAGCCGTATCCGTGCCTTGTCGCCGACGTGGAGGCGCGCGAGCTTGGTCTCCTCGAAATAGCCCTCCACATGCAGCGTATCTGTGTCGACGAGCGCCATCACGCCCTTGCCGGCGGTGACGTAGGCACCGGGCCTGAGATCCATGTTGGAGATCGTGCCGTTCACTGACGCGTGCACCTCGCTGCGGTCGAGGTTGAGCTGTGCCACCGCGCGATCGGCGACGGCCTGATCATAGGCTGCTTTCGCCTGGAGCTGAGCGGCCAGAACCTGCTCCTGCTTCTGCTGCGACACAGCGTCGGTGGTCAGCGCGCTGTAGCGCTTCAGGTCGGCGTTCGCCTGATCCAGCGTGGCGCGATGGCCGGCGACCGCGGCATCGGCCTGCTGCAGCGCCAGGGCGAAGCGTTCGCGATCGATCCGGAACAGGACATCGCCGCGACGAACTTTCTGATTGTCCTTGACCAGCACATCGGTGACGAAGCCGGATACGTCGGGTGCAACCTGAATGACGTCGGCGCGAACCCGGCCGTCACGCGTCCATGGAGATTCCATGTAGTAGACCCATAGCGCCCGGCCGACGGCGAGCGCCGCGACGACGGCGATAAGTGTCAACGCAACGCGGCCAAGCCAGGTGAGATTCCCCTTCATGGCAAAAACTCCGAAAGATAGACGACGACGCCCAGCAGGCAGACGTAGAGGGCAAAATTGAACAGCGCGCGGTGCCAGACCAGCCGGTCAAGGCCGAAGCGCTGCATGATCCGGCTGACGATAGCGCTCAGCGCATAGGCCACGATCAGCCAAAGCAGCAGCGCCGGAACCAGGACGCCGTAGATGTCGAGCTCATATCTCATGCCGCAAAACTCTCTTCGGGCCGCGGCTGGTACGCCGGCGCATTCGGAAACAGGCCGCGACGGATGCCGACGAGGCCGAGCAATGCATCATCCCGCGCGCTGTCATTGGGGTCCTTGACGACCTCGGCCAGCGCTGCATCGATGCGTGACAGCAGTTCGAGACGCACTGCACCTCCCGCATGACGACGAAAGACGGCCGCGAGATCGTCGAGCATGTCGTCGATAACGCGCACGGTCGATGCGGCCAGGCCGTAGCGGGCACGTCGCAGGTCGATAATGTTGAGTCCGATGCGAAGCTGGACCAGGCTGTCGGCATCGCGGCGGTCGCTCTCCGAGATGAAGGCAATGCGCTGCACCAGCAATCCAAGCCGATGCAGCATCAGGCCGGCGAACTGCGCGCGATCACCGCGGCCGCGGCGCTCGGCGGCGACCGCGAGCGTCTGCCAGCTCGATAGCATCAGGCGCTTGGCGACCCACTCAGCGCCGACGCCGCGTGCGATCCGCGTCACGACTTCGGCAACAACAACGCCGACGAAGAAGGCGACGGCGGAATTGGCATAGGTTGCAAAATCCGCACTGTAGGTCGATTGCAGCGCGAGCAGCGTCGCGGTGTTGGCGGCGAGCGCCATGCCGGTCGGCGCGGTCGCGGGCCGCGCGATCAGAAAACCGTACAGCAGGAAGGTCGGCGCCAATGCGACGATCAAGACCTCGATATGAGAAATTCCAGGCACCAGCGCGAATTGATAGATCGCGACGACGACGATCGCGACCAGCGACCACAGACCGAAGGCCCGGATGCCGCGCGCGGGCTCGTCATGCGCGGCGAAGAAGGAGCAGGCGACGGCTGCCATCATAGGCGCGGAAGCTCCGTCCGCCCAGCCGGTCGCGATCCACAGGCCGCAGCAGATCAGGACGGCTACCGCCGCACCTGCGGCCGACCACAGCGCCATGCCGTGATCGCGATGACGAACCGGCGCAGCGCCCGACTCGGGGCGGAACGCCAGCGCAATGGTGGAGACATCCCTGCCGGCCGCGATCGCATCGCCCACCGCGCGGCAGTCGGCCGAGATGTCGACAAGCTCGCACAACCGCAACAGCAGGCTGATCGTGATGATGCGCTCCCGAGGCGCGACGCCGTCGAGCGCGGACTGCCGCTCCGCAATCGCAGCACGGATCCGCTCCCCGGATTGCCGCAAACGATCCTCGTTCACGATCCATTCGCCGAGATCGCCGAGCAGTTGCCTCAGCTCCGGCTGCCTTTGCAGCGCGCCCTCGCCCAGTGCGGCAAGTCGATCTTCGATCGAGGTAATCACCGGCAACAGCATCAGCATGCGCAACCGGACCTCACTGAGGCCGCGCACGGCACCGGCGGCGGCCAGCCGGTCATAGGCGAGATGAGTGGCCAGTGTGTCGATCTCGACGATATCGGTGGCAAGGCGAAGGCGCTGGACCCGGTGCGTCTCGCTGGTCCCGTGTTGAAGCAGCACGTCGCGGGACAGGCGGCGCGCATCCGACAGCCAGCTCCTGACGCGGCCGCCAACGGCCGGCGCGACGCTGCGAGGAAACACCACTGTTGACACCACGCTGGCACAGATGATGCCAAGCGATATCTCCTCGAGCCTCGCCACCGCGATATCGAAGATGTTTCCCGGCTCGGCCACGGACGGAAAGCCGATCAGCGCGACGGTATACCCGGCCAGCATGAAGACGTAGCTGCGCGGCGTTCCGTCGAGTAGCGACAGGTAAAGGCAAAGCCCGACCCAGAGCGCAATCGCGAGGCACAGCAGCTCCGGCGCATTGATCAGGTTCGGCACCATCGCAACCGTCACGGTCGCGCCGATCAGCGTCCCCATCACGCGGAAGAATGCCTTGGAGCTTGTCGCGCCGGCCAGCGGTTGCGAGGTGATGTAGACAGTTGCCATCGCCCAATAGGGTCGCGGCAGATCCAGCGCCAACGCGACCACGAGCGCCAGGATCGACGCAGCGAACGTCTTCAAAGCGAAAATGAGGTCCGCGTGGCGGACCAGAAACGGCTCTTCCGCGCGCATGACTATTTCGCCTCTGGAGCAGCCTTCGGTTCCTGCAGGCGGCTGGCACGCTGCTCGATGCGCTGGAGCATCTCGAACGTTATCGCAAGTTCGTCGCTGCCGATATCCTTCAGCAGACTGGCCCGCACGCGGCGCAAGATCCGGTTGGTCTCCTCGACTTTCGCCTCTCCGGCCGCGGTGAGATGCAGCGTTTTGGCGCGCCGGTCGGTCGGGTCCTCGCGGCGCTCCACGAGCCCTTCGGTCTGCAGCAGATCGATCAGCCGCACCAGCGAAGGCCCTTCGATCCCGAGCTCATCGGCCAGTACGCCCTGACGGACGTTTTCCCCTTGTCGCGACAGCACCAGCAGGGGAATCGCGGTCGCGTAGGACAGGCCGTGATCCGACAGCACCTGGTCCGACTCGCGGCGCCAGATGCGTGCAAGCCTCGTGATCAGGCGGCCGATTTCGGCGTGGATATGCGCTTGCGATGGAGCCATGCAAATTAGATAGGATACGAACTATTAGGCTGCAACTATATAGGCTAAGACATTTCGGGGGATCACGAAAAAGCGAATGGCTGCGCAGGAGGGCGCGGGCCTGACGGCAGCGGCACGCGAGGAACTTTCCGGCGAAGGCAGCCCGGCGCTCGCGGATTTATGTCCCAGTGCTGCTCCTGACGCCCCTCGCAACTTGTCAAGGACTGGCTGTCGGCTGCCACAGCCGCTATCTGGAAAGCGAGAGGCCGGCGTAGGCGCGTGCCTTGTGCAGGGAGTTCCAGGTGTGAGCGTCGCATTCACCAAGGAAGAAAGTGCCGAGACCGCGTCCGAAACGCTGCTGCCGGACCGTCCGATCTCGTCTCACCCGAATCTTGTCACGGCGGCCGGCCTGAAGGCGCTGGAAGCACAGTTGAAGGCGGCGCAGGAAGCTTACGAGATCTCGCAAAAGATCGACGATGTAAACGAGCGGCGGCGGCAAGGCGCGCTGCCGCTGCGAGATGCGCGATATTTCGCGGAGCGGGTCCGGACGGCTCAGGTGGTCCCGGAGCCAACAACGTTTGACACCGTTTGCTTTGGAAGCACGGTCACCTTCAGCCGCGATGACGGTCGCATCCAAAAGTATCGAATCGTGGGCGAGGACGAGGCCGACCCGAAGAAGGGGATGATCTCCTTCGTTTCACCGATCGCCAGGCTTTTGATGGGCAAGTCCGTCGGAGAGGTGATCGAAGCGTCGGGACAGGACATCGAAGTCGTCGCGATCTCATAGCGATCGGGACTGACAAGCAAGGCACCTCGTATCGAGGTGGAGATAGCGGGCATTGAGCGTGTCGCCTGGCGCCGGCGACGGCCGGGTCGATCGGTCTGGAGTCCAACGGACTCCAGACCGATCCGTTCGATGGTTAGCTGAACTGGTTCATCGTGTTGTGGACACCACCGGCCTTCAGAGCAGCCTCGCCGGCGAAGTATTCCTTGTGATCGTCGCCGATGTCGGATCCAGCCATGTTCTGATGCTTGACGCAGGCAATGCCCTGACGGATTTCCTGCCGCTGGACGTTCTTCACATATCCCAGCATGCCCTGCTCGCCGAAATATTCCTTCGCGAGGTTATCCGTCGATAGAGCAGCCGTGTGATAGGTCGGCAGCGTGATCAGATGGTGAAAGATACCGGCGCGCTTTGCCGAATCGGCTTGGAAGGTACGGATACGCTCGTCGGCTTCGATCGCCAGCGGCGTGTTGTCGTATTCCGCCTTCATCAGTTCGGCACGGTTATACTTGCTGACGTCCTTGCCGGCTTCCTTCATCGCATCGTAGACCTGCCAACGGAAGTTGAGCGTCCAGTTGAAGGAAGGCGAGTTGTTGTAGGCCAGTTTCGCGTTCGGCACCACCTCACGGATGCGATCGACCATCTTGGCGATCTGCTCGATGTGGGGCTTCTCGGTCTCGATCCACAGCAGGTCGGCGCCGTTCTGCAGCGAGGTGATGCAGTCGAGCACGCAGCGATCTTCGCCGGTGCCGGGACGGAACTGATAGAGATTGCTGGGAAGGCGCTTCGGACGCATCATCTTGCCGTTGCGGTTGATGATGACATCGCCATTCCTGGCGTTCTCGGCCGTCACTTCCTCGCAATCGAGGAAGCTGTTGTACTTATCGCCGATGTCGCCGGGCTTGTGGCTCACGGCGATCTGCTGCGTGAGGCCGGCGCCGAGCGAGTCGGTGCGGGTCACGACGATGCCGTCTTCCACGCCCAATTCGAGGAAGGCGTGACGGCAGGCACGGATCTTCGCAAGGAAGACGTCGTGCGGCACAGTCACCTTGCCGTCCTGGTGGCCGCACTGCTTCTCGTCGGAGACCTGGTTTTCGATCTGCAGCGCGCACGCGCCGGCTTCGATCATCTTCTTGGCGAGCAGGTAGGTCGCCTCGGCATTGCCAAAGCCGGCGTCGATGTCGGCGATCACGGGCACGACGTGGGTCTGGAAGTTGTCGATCTTCTCGATCAGCTCCTTTTCCTTCGCCTTGTCGCCCGCCTTGCGGGCCGCATCGAGCGCGCGGAAGATGTCGTTGAGCTCGCGGGAATCAGCCTGACGCAGGAAGGTGTAGAGCTCTTCGATCAGGGCCGGCACCGAGGTCTTCTCGTGCATCGACTGATCGGGCAGCGGTCCGAATTCGGAGCGGAGCGCCGCGATCATCCAGCCCGAGAGGTACAGGTAGCGGCGATCGGTGGTGCCGAAGTGCTTCTTGACCGAGATCAGCTTCTGCTGGGCGATGAAGCCGTGCCAGCAACCGAGCGACTGGGTGTACTTGGTACTGTCAGCGTCATAGGCGGCCATGTCGGCACGCATCAGCGCCGCGGTGTAGCGCGCAACGTCGAGACCGGTCTTGAAGCGATTCTGCAGGCGCATCCGCGCCACGGCCTCGGCGGTGACGCCGTTCCACGTCGGCTTGGTCTTGAGGAGCGCTTCGGCTGCCTCAATCTCGCTCTGATAGGACGCCGGTCCCTGGATGGCCCGGTCGCTGATCCCACGCGGTTGGAAGTTCATGTGCATGATCCCTTCGGTGACGACAAATCTGGAGCGTTTGTACGCGCCACCTCGCCGGTTGCCAGTCATCCCGCAGAAAGCTTGTCATACTTTACAGGAATATGGTGTATTGTTGTAAGAACATTACAAAGCACGAGAATTCGATATGACAACCTCCAGCGCCCGCTCCGTCTTCATGGGACCACGACTGCGACGGCTGCGACGCGACCTCGGGCTGACCCAGGCGGACATGGCGGCCGACCTGGAAATATCGGCCCCCTACGTCGCGCTTTTGGAACGCAATCAGCGGCCGGTGACGGCGGATATGCTGCTTCGTCTTGCCCGCACCTACAAAATCGACCTCGCCGATCTCGCAGGCGACGGCGGCGCCGATCACACGGCGCGCATGCAGTCCATTCTGAAGGAGCCGATGTTTTCCGACATCGATATCCCCGCACTCGAGATTAGCGACCTCGCCGTCAGCTATCCGGGAATGACCGAAGCATTCCTTCGCCTCTACACCGCCTACCGCGAAGAGCAATTGGCGCTCGCGGAGCGAAGCGCTCCGGAGCGGACCGGCGCGACATCATTACCGGGCCAGGAGAGCTTTGACGCAAACGACCCGGTCGCGGAAGTCAGGCGGTTTCTTGCCGCGCGCCGCAATAACTTCGCCAACCTGGACGATGCAGCCGAACGTCTCGTCCAGGCACCTTCCGGACCGGCTGGATTCATCGAACGCTTTCGGGTTCGTCACAATCTTCAAGTGCGCTATCTGCCGCCGAACGTCATGCTGGGCTCGGTCAGGCGGCTGGACCTCCATCGCAGACAGCTCCTGCTTGAGGATTCTCTCGATACCGCAAGCCTCAATTTTCAGTTGGCCAAGCAACTTGCCTATCTCGAACTGGAAGATGAGATTGGCGCGGCACTGGAAGCCGGCAAGTTCTCGACCAAGAGCGCTGAATTGCTGGCACGTCGGGCGCTCGCAGCGTACGCCGCCGGCGCGCTCATCATGCCCTATTCCGTGTTCGCGAAAGCTGTCGATACGCGTCGTTACGATGTAGAGGCGCTGGCGCGTCAATTCGGCACCAGCTTCGAACAGACGGCGCATCGCCTTACGACCTTGCAGCGGCCAGGGCTTGAGAAGGTCCCGTTCTTTCTGATCCGCGTCGATCCGGCCGGCAACATTTCCAAGCTGCTTGACGGTGCGGGATTCCCGTTTGCCAAGCACGGAGGCGCGTGTCCGCTTTGGTCTGTCCACGGCGTCTTCAGGACACCACGCCAGATTGTCACGCAATGGCTGGAATTACCCGATGGACAGCGCTTCTTTTCGATCGCCCGCACTGTCACCGCCGGCGGAGGTTCGTTTGGCGCGATCCGCGTGGAGCGGGCGATCGCGATCGGCTGCGCTGCCGAGCATGCGGGACAGTTGATCTATACCCGCGACGGGCAGGGTCCGCGTGCGGACGAGCCGACGCCGATCGGCGTTGCATGCCGCGTCTGTCACCGCCCGAAATGCGCCGCACGATCGGCGCCGCCAATCGGACGCGAGATTCTTCCCGACGATTTCAGGACCTCAAGCGTCCCCTTCGGGTTCTCCGGGGACTGAAATCTTCTCAAGGTGAACGCCGTTGTCGACGCATCCGATGCAGCAGGGTCCGTTCGGGCCTTGTCGAAAACTGCGCCGTGCGAACGCCCAGCCTCGGCGTTGTACGAGCCGCTCGAGCTGCCCACCAGTCAATCATCCCGCCCGTGTCCGAATGCCCTTGGCTTTGTCTAGTTTTGTGTCACGTTCCAGCCCAAAGCCCTCCAGCCTGTAACGTGCTCGTCCCCAGCACACGCCGATTTTTCAACTGGAGGTGGAAGACCGAACTTAACGCGCACCGAGGCCCTTGGAGCGCCTGGTTTTGGTTTGCCTGTATTAAGCTCTCATGCATGGTCGCGCGTTCTCGTTGGCAGCGCAGCCGCGCCGGGCGGCGACGCGCTCTGCTTTTCCCGCACAAGCGCGGATCTCGGCGCCGCACGGGCCAGGCCGGCCAGCGCCATCTTTCGCCGCCGGCGTGCCTGCAATTGCTGATCCGCCAGCACGCCGATCAGAATCACCGTCCCCATCACGGCGAAGTTCAGGGAATTGGGGATGCCCAGGATATTCACCAGGTTCTGCAGCACCTGCAGAAGCGCCGTTCCCAGCACGATGCCGAGAATGGAGCCCTCGCCTCCGCGCAGGCTGCACCCACCGAGAACGGCAGCCGCGATCGCATAGAGCTCATAGAAGTTGCCGAACGAACTCGGAGAGACGGAGTTGGTGTAGAACACGAACAACACGGTCGAAATCCCGGCCAGTCCACCGCTGATGATATAGGCGGTCGCGATCACGACATTTGTGCTGATACCGGAGAAGCGCGCCGCCTCCTCGTTCTTGCCCACCGCATAGAGCCAGCGCCCGTAGACCGAGCGGTGCAGCAGCACGCCAAGGATCAGCGCCAGGATGATCAGGAAGATGAAGGTGTTCGGGATGCCCGCGAGATTGCCGGAGGCGATGTTGCTCAACGTGCTCGCCTCGTCACCGTAGCCGAAGCCGCGTGTCGAATCGCTCGTGTAGTAGCGCGCGACGCCGCGATAGATCAGCAACCCGCACAACGTCACGATGAAGGGCTGCATCTTCAGCCGTGTGATCAAGAAGCCCTGGATGCCTCCCAGCGCCAGCCCGCCCAGCAGGACCAGCAACAGCGCGAAGGGCCAATAGATCTGATAAGTCGTCAGAAGGTCGACGAAGACGACGCCGAGCAGCGCGAACATCGAGCCGAGCGAAAGATCGATGCCTCCGGTGATGATCACGAGCCCCTCGCCTAGCGCGAACACACCGAACAGGCCGATCAGATTGGCCAGGTTCAGCAAGTTCACCAACGAAAGGAAGGCCGGATTGATCGCGCCCGTGATGGCGGAGACCACCGCCAGAAGCAGAAACAGTCCGAGTTCTTTTTTCACCATGACGCAGCGGCTTCCGTGGTTTCCAGTGCCTGGCCCATCGCAAGCCGCAACACGTTGTATTCGCTGAACTGCTCGCGCTCCAGCACGCCGCTGACACTGCCTTCATGCATCACAGCTACCCGGTCGGAGACGCCGATGACCTCCTCCATGTCCGAGGAGATCATCACGATCGCGACACCCTGGTCGGCGAGCTCCCGCATCAGCGCGTAGATCTCGCTCTTGGCACCGACATCGATGCCACGGGTCGGCTCGTCGAAGAACATCACTCGAGGCTGCATGGACAGCCACTTGCCCAGCACGACCTTTTGCTGGTTGCCGCCGGAGAGCGTCACAGCCTCCATATCGATGCTCGGCGCCTTTATGGACAGGCTCCTGGCCTGTTCCTTCGCGACCTTGTGCTCGGCCGCGCCGTTGACCAGCCACATCCGTGCATAATTCAGCAAGTTCGCGAGCGTCACGTTCTCCCGGATCGGCAGCTCCAGCACCAACCCGGATTTCTTGCGGTCCTCCGGCACCAGATAGATCCCTTGCCTGATCGCGTCCCGCGGCGACGCGACACCGACCGGCGCGTTGTCGATCCTGATCTCGCCACCCAGCAGCGGATCGATGCCGAACACCGCGCGGGCAAGGGAGGTGCGGCCAGCGCCCACGAGCCCGGCCAGACCGAGGATCTCGCCGCGCCGCACTGAAAGGTTAATCTGCCGGTCGGGAAAGGCGGCCGTCACGAGGCCGGCGATATCGCAACCGCCCTGCTGCGGCGACCGCGCCGGCGGCGTATACAGCCTCTTCAGGTCGCGGCCGATCATCAGCCGGATCATTGCGGCATGGCTTAGCTCGTTCCGCGTCAGCTCCCCCACCGTGCGCCCGTCGCGCAGCACCACAACGCGGTCAGCGCAGGTCATGATCTCGCCCAGCCGGTGAGAAATATAGATCACTGAGATGCCGTGCTCCCGCAGGTCGGCAATCACCTCCAGCAGCCGTTCAGTCTCCGAAATTGTCAGACTGGAGGTCGGCTCGTCCATGATGATCACGCGGGCGTCAATCGAGAGCGCCTTGGCAATCTCCACCATCTGGCGCTCCGCGATGGACAGGTTGTCGACCGGCGTGTCCGGCGCGAAATCGGCGCCCAGCCGCTCCAGCAGCGGCATCACGCGGGCGCGCATCTCCTCGTTGTCCACCAACTTCAGCGGGCCGCCAGTGAGCTTCTCGCGCCCTATGAAGACGTTGGCCGCGACGTCGAGATTCTCGAACAGGTTCAGTTCCTGGTGCACGAAGGCAATGCCGGCCTGTGTCGCCTCATTCACTGTCATCCGGGCGTGGTTGTTGCCGCCAATACGGATCACGCCCTCGCTCGGCGCGATCACGCCTCCTAGCACGCGCATCAGCGTC
The DNA here is from genome assembly GCF_029910095.1 of Bradyrhizobium sp. ISRA464. Lineage (NCBI taxonomy): Bacteria > Pseudomonadati > Pseudomonadota > Alphaproteobacteria > Hyphomicrobiales > Nitrobacteraceae > Bradyrhizobium > Bradyrhizobium sp. ISRA464. Next base: position 7,278,415 of record NZ_CP094526.1, read on the forward strand.
GATTTGCCGGCGCCGTTCTCGCCGATCAGGCCCAACACCTCGCCGCGATACACGCGCAGGTTAACATCGTCGAGAGCCCTGACACCGGGATATGTCTTGCTGATCCCGGCGAGTTCGAGCAACGTGTCTGCCATTTAGCGTTTCCTCCCGCATGACGCCCGGCGGCCTGTGGCAGCCGGGCGTTGAAGCACGCCGAAGTTACTTCTTCAGCAGTTCCTTCAGATTTGCGGTGAACTCCGCGACATTGGACTTGCTGACCACCTTGGTCGGCACGATCAGCTTGCCGTCCGCCGGGATCCAGGACTTGTCGCCGTTCAACGTTTTGATGATGTTGTTGGCGGAGAGGTAGCCGAACTCGTACGGCTGCTGCACGACCGTGGATTCGATCGTGCCGTCGGAAATGCCCCGCAGCGTGCGCTGGTCCTCGTCGAAGCCGACGATCTTCACCTTGCCGGCCTTACCCGCAGCCTTCACCGCGTCATAGATCAGCGGTGTCTCGTAGCTCCACAGGCCGGACAACAGCGCAATGTCGGGATATCTGACGAGCACGTTCTCCATGTTCGCCTTGGCCTTGGCGAAGTCCACCTGATCAGTGAACACGTCGACCAGTTCGACCTTGGTACCGGCGATCGCCTCCTTGATACCCTGCACCCGCTCGCGAGCGTTGTCAGCGTCCATCGTTCCGACGAACAACGCGATCTTGCCGCCGTTCGGCAGCGCCTTCTTGATTTCCTCGCCCGCCTGCCGCCCAGCCGCGACGTTGTCGGTGCCGATATAGGCGAGACGATTGCTCTGCGGCGCGTCGCTATCCGTCGTGATCAACACGGTCCTCGCCGCAACCTTGTTGAGTTCTTCGGTTGCGTGCTGCGCATCGTCTACAGAGATGGAGATGCCGGCGACGCCGCGCACCAAGAGGTCGTCCAACTCGCGCCGCTGGCCCGCCGCGGTGCCTTCGTTGGTGACGATCAACTCGATATTGTAGTCCGGATGCTCCTTCTGCGCCTTCTCAAGCCCGCGCCCGGCGATGGTCCAGAAGTCGGCCGCGACATTGGTCACCAGTGCGATGGTCTTTTTCTGCTGCGCCTGCGCCACTCCCGTGGCCATCACGAATACGGTTGCGCTCGCCAGCAGCGGCACGATCAGTTTCTTTATTGAGCCGTTCATGTGCACCTCCCTTTCGTCACCCCACCGTGAGGGGACCCACGTCCGGGCGCTTGTTGCGCCTTATTTTATTTATTAAGAGAATAAATTAGGCAGAATCAGACCTCCAGTCAAGGGTGTATCTGTTCTATTCTTCAAGTACTAAGCGCAGATGCGATACGATACGGCAACTCTACGGCACACATCATCTGTTTACATCTGCTAGTAGTGCAAATTAGTTTCAGATTGCGAACTAAAAGTCGTCACGCACATTGATTAACTTCACTCAGCGAATTAAAAATGCCCAGCATGGTCGAGCAACCTGAGCCGCCGAGACGTGCCTCAAGCGTGGCCCGCGGATCGAACCGCGGCCGCCTCGTGGAAGTCTTGCGACGTCAAGGGCCGTTGCCGCGCGTGGAGCTTGCACGCAGTACGGGGCTGAGCTTCCCGGCCATTTCGGCCATCACGTCGAAACTGATAGCGGAAGAACTGCTTTGCGAGGCCGAGACCGACACGGGTGCGGCGACGTCGTGGCCTGACGACACCGACGAAGAGGATGCGGACGGGCTGAATGGCCGTCGCCGTGGCCGGCCGGCGGTGCTGCTGACCCTGAACCCTGAGTTTGGCCGCATCGTTGCGGTCTCGCTGCGCATGAACCTGATTGAGACACTGATCGCGGATTTCAGCGGCTCTGGCCTGGCGCAATCGCGACTTGCGCTCGCGACACGCGCTCTCGATGCAGGCGCGTTGCGCGATCTCGTGAGCGCACAGATCGAGGCTATGCTCGACGCGACAGCCACGCCGCGGCATCGGCTGTTGGGAATCGGGATTGCGCTGCAGGGCATCGTAAACGCCGACACCGGCCGGCATCTGTGGAGTCCGGCGCTGTCGATGACCGACGTCGACCTGGCGAAGCCGATCCGTCAGGCATTCGGCGTCGACGTCGTGATGGCGAACGACGCTGTTGCAGTTGCGGTGGCCCTCGCAGCCTCGGAACCGGCACTGGCACAAGGCCTCTCGGCCACGATCATGGTCGGCCACGGCGTCGGGATGGGCATCGTCGTCGACGGTGAAGCGCGCTGGGGTGCCGGCGCCGGCAGTGAGATCGGCCATGTCAAGTTGGCGCCGAACGGTCCGCAATGCCGGTGCGGTCAACGCGGCTGCATCGAGGCCTATCTCGCCGACTACGCTCTCTACCGCGACGCCCGCACCTTTCTCGACCTGCCGCCGGCGGTGTCGCAGCAGCCGTCCGAGGCGCAGATGGCCCTGCTGCGCGAGCGAGCACTGGGCGGCGATCCTCGTCTCGAGCACCTATTCCGGCAGGCAGGCCACGCGCTTGCCGAGGCGGTCGCCACAACGATATCGGTGCTACGCCCGCATCATATCGTCCTGGCGGGTCCCGGCCTGCAGGCATTTGACATGATGCGCCGCGCCTATGAGGAGCGGCTCGATCAGGCAGTGTTGCCATGGCTGCTCAAGTCCACGGCGATATATGTGCGTCCAAGCGAGTCGGCGGCAATTGTCGACGGCATGGTGCGGCGGACCCTGCGGGTCGTGGATCGAAGCCACATGGAGACGACCGAGTGAATACCGGGAGCTGCGGCCCCGTGTTTGAGCCGCAGCAACGCAACCGACGCCCTCCAGGCGCCAAAATCGAGAGGATGCCAATGCAGGGCGCCATCTATCCAAGCCTCAAGGACCGGACCGTGCTCGTGACCGGCGGCGGTTCCGGTATCGGCGAGGCCATTGTCCGCCAGTTCGTCGGCCAGGGCTCGCGGGTCGGTTTCATTGACATCGATGTGAATGCCTCAAAGCGACTGCTGGCCAGCCTACCGGCGCATGCCAGCGTGCACTTCGAACACGCCGATCTGCGCGACATCGGCGCCCTGAGACGCGCGGTCGCCGGCGTCCGCGAGGCGCTCGGGCCGATCACCATCCTGGTCAACAACGCTGCCCGCGACGACCGTCACACGATCGAGGACGTCACGCCGGAATTCTGGGACGAGCGGATCGCCGTCAACCTGAAACATCAGTTCTTTAGCGCCCAGGCGGTTGCGCCGGACATGACCCGGGCAGGAGGCGGTTCGATCGTCAACATCGGCTCGGTAAGCTGGCTGATCGGCCAGGGCAACATGCCCTGCTACACCACCGCCAAGTCCGCGATTCAGGGGCTAACCCGCGCGCTCGCCCGCGATCTTGGGCCGAACAACGTGCGGGTCAATTCCATTCTGCCCGGATGGATCATGACCCAGCGGCAGCAGGATCTGTGGTTGACACCTGAAGGTGAGGCCGAACTCATGCAGCGCCAATGCCTTAAGCGCAAGCTCATGCCGGACGATATCGCCCGCATCGTCCTCTTCTTCGCCGCCGACGACAGCGGCGCCTGCACCAACCAGAGCTACATCGTCGATGGCGGCTGGGTCTAACCATATTTGCCGACTGCGTTGTCGAAGTCTGGCGAGCTCGACGGATGCGTGTCGAGTCTGAAGCGCGCGACGAAGTGCGTTCGCCGTTGGGGACGAAACGGCAGCGTAGCTAAAACTGCGCACGACCGAAGTCCAAGCCTCTTGCCGAAGCTAGCTGGATCCGATTGGGACGATGGTGTCGGGCCTACCTGGTGAACATCCAGAGTTGCTCGCTCGCCATGTAGCCGGCCAGCAACAAGGCGCAGAACGCAACGATCACGGCTGCGGCGCCGACCTCGATCGCTCTCATTGCGAGTATGCCGAATCCGGCCCGCGCGCTCGCGAAACGGCTCGCGAGTTGCCGCGCGCTGATCGCGGCTGTTGCGATCGCGGCTACCGTGATGGCCGTTCCCAATCCCATGATCAGCGTTGCGCCGACGCCGGTCCAGAACAGGTCCTGCGCCAGCGCGAAGATGAGCACGATGATCGCGCCGGAACATGGCCGCAGTCCGACCGCAACGACCGCCGACAAGCCACGCTGCCAGCCACCCGAGCCGGCAAGCTCGGCCGGTTCGGGCCCGTGGGCGTGCCCCCAGGCCGATTCGTGATGGTCAGCACACTCGCAATGAAAGCCGTGTACGCGACTGGTGCACCCATCAACCTGGCATTGACCGCCGCGCATGGCCGTCGCGGCGAGCCGCGGGTTGGGCAACTGAAGGGCGTTAACGCCCCGAGCCGGAGCGAAGGCGAGGACAGGCGTCTGGCGCCACGTCAGTTCGCGGCAGGCTATGAGAAGGCCGCGGCCTTTGACGTACAGAAGCCGCAGGCCGATCAGGATCACCAGCACGTAGCTGACGATCTCGACGAGGTGCACTGTCAGGCCAATCGCCTTGGCGGTCGCGCCTAGAAGGACCGCCGCAATCGCCACGACAATGATGGCAACGAGGGATTGAATGCCCGCCGACACAAAGGACAGAACAACACCACGGCGCCAGGTCTCTTCGTTGGCGACGAGATAGGAGGAGATCACGGCCTTGCCGTGGCCCGGCCCGACGGCATGGAAGACGCCGTAGACAAACGAGATGCCAAACAGGCTCCACATCGCCGCTCCATCCTGCTTGCTCGCTTTGATGAAGCCGGACAGCGAACGGTAAAAGGCCGCCTGCTCGGCGAAGATCCAGCCCATCAAGCCTGAGGCCGGCGCAGCGGTTGCGGGATGAGGAGCGCCAAAGGGCGCGCCCCGCGCCGACGCAGCATCGATGCCACAGAGGGCCGCGACCGCTACCAGCCCAGCCAATATCAGAACATGCGACCTGGTCATGGGCACTTCACCAGGATCTTGTTGGCAAAGGTCTCGCCATAGGTGCTGGAGGGGTCGAGCGGCACGGCATCGAGTTGACTGAGCCGCGCCTGTTCGGCCGGTGTCGGCTGATGCGGCAGATCGTAGGTGAGCAGGCATTGCGGTGCCCCGCTCAAGGACACCGGCTTGTCCTTGGCGAACTCGAAATCCACGAAGATGGAGGGATCGTAGATCTCGATTTGCGTCGCCTTCGCCGGGGCCGCCGCCTTCAACGGCAGGGTGAAATGCAGGGTGAGGGCGGCGTTCTTGTATTCGAGCCAGTAGTCGACCGGATCCGAAAATTTCAGCTTCTTGCCGTCGGCGCGCGCATAGGTGAAGTAAGCATACTCCTTCAGTGAATCGACGTTGGTCTGCGCGAGCGACGCCAGTTCCTCGCGCGTGTATTGGCCCTTCTTGGCGTGGGGGATACCCTGAAGCGCATAAGCGGAAAACATGTCGTCGAAGGTCCAGGCGTGGCGAATACCCGTCATGGTGCCATCCGCCGCGTAAAGCACTTCGCTGTGGAAGGCGACCCAGACGTGGGGATGCGCATGCGCGCGGTGGACGGGTAACGCGAGCAGGAGCATCGCGCAGAAGGAGGGATAGAGCCGTTTTATCATGACTATTTTGCCCGATCGGAGAGCCGGTGTCGAACGCCCGCACGCGGCGGGCGCGGCGATCTCGGATGCGCTCGCATGAAGCAGACGTCGGCGCCGAACAGACGGCAGCAGCTCTCAATCTGCGACCAAGGAGAATCCGATGGCTTCAGCTATTGTATGCGTCGTCGCATGTCGTGCGGCGTAGGACAGCGACTCCTGCTCTCAGCAGGCAGGCGGCGCGCGCGACAGGAAGGCCACGCGGCGCGGCTGAATTGCGATATCCGGAACGGGGTTGGGCGAACGATCGAGGTTGTTCCATTGGAGCAAGGGCAGCTTTGCCGGCGCATGCAGTATCGACGAATTCGCCAACAGGAAGCTCGAGAAGCAGATCGTGCAGTGTTCGTCGTCATCGGCCAGCCGCGACGGATGCCGCTCGGCGATCTGCCGTTGCGGCCGGACTTGCCCGACGCTCGCGACGTCGCGGCGAGCGCGCCCGGAGAAAGCGAAATCATCCTTGTGGACGTGGGCGAATGACAGCACGAGCTGCAGCGTGAGCGCCACGAGCGCAAGACAGGCTCCACAGCGCTGCACGAAAACCCGTGCCGGCATGAACTTCGTCAACGCCTTATTCCCCTTCTGACGCGACTATGGACCAAAAGAATATGGCGATCCATAGGCTATAATTGTCCTTGCCATCGACAAAGCAGTGCCATGGCGTGCTGCCGGCCGGAGCGCCATCAAAGCAAAGCGTCACGGCACGACGTCGATACACAAGGGCAGTTGAATATGATTATTGAGCGCACAATCGAGTATCTGTGGGAAGGCCGGGCGCTCTCGATCGGAATGGCGAGCGCGGGAAATGGTCCGGACGTGATCCTGCTGCCTGCACTCAGCTCGATTTCGACGCGAGCCGAGATGTATCCGCTGCTCGAGCGACTGGCATCCGACTGTCGTGCGACAACCGTCGACTGGCCTGGATTCGGCGACCTGCCGCGCCCGCGCGCCGACTGGTCGCCCGAGATGCTTTCGACATTCCTGGACTGGTTCTTGAGCCAGATGTCGCCGACGGCACGCATGATTGTCGCCGCCGGACATGCGGCGACCTATGCGCTTCATCATGCGGCGCGCCACCGCGACGCGGTCGACCGCCTCGTGCTGCTCGCGCCGACCTGGCGAGGGCCCCTCCCCACGATGATGGGCTATCGCCCCTGGTTCGCCCGCGTGCGAGCGGCGATCGATTGGCCGCTGATCGGCCAGTTGCTCTACCGGATCAATGTCAGTCGTTTTGTGGTGACGAGCATGGCGCGCGAGCACGTCTATAGCGAGGCGGACTGGCTCTCTGGCGACCGCCTCGCCGCCAAGCTTGCGGTAACACAGGCAAAAGGAGCACGCCACGCTTCGGTGCGGTTTGTGACCGGATACCTCGATCGGGTCGCGAGCCGCGAGGACTTTCTCGACCTGGTGCGGAAGGCGGACAAACCGACACTGGTGGTCTATGGGCACGAGACCCCAGCGCGCTCGCGCGGCGAAATCGAAGCGCTGGCGACTTTGCCGCATGTCCGGCTGGAGCGGCTGGAGAAGGGCAAGCTGTCTATCCATGAGGAATTCCCGGATGCGGTCATTTCCGTCATCCGGCCGTTTCTTTTCGATGGAGTGGGCTCGTTCCGCCCTTTTGCCTCCCTTCCGTAACGCGAGCGTCCCGCCGCTCGCCGGCCGCATCGACCGGCGGGAATATGCTGTCGTAGATCGCGCGGGCCTCCCGGATCAGACGCGCCCGCTCGAGTTCGGATTTCGAAACAAATCCTACGATCTCTCCCATCTGCACTCCCCTTAGGCGCAGCAAGCCTCAAAGCCTTGCTTGAGCACGTCCGTAGGCAGATCGCGTCCGATGAAAACGAGCCGGGTCTGGCGCGCCTCGTCCTTCTTCCACGCACGCTGGCTGCCACCTTCGATCAGCATGTGGACGCCCTGAACGACAAATCGCCGGTCGTCGTTCGCCAATGCAATGATTCCCTTCATGCGCAGGATGTCGGTGCCGAAGCGTTGAGCGACATTGTTGATCCACGGGATGAATGTCTCTGGATTCATCGGGCTGTCGGCGATCAGCGACAGGCTGGCAACAGTGTCGTCGTGCTCGTGATCGTGCTCCTCGGTGAGGAAGCCCGGCTCAACCTCGAGAATGCGGTCAAGATTGAAGGCGTCCCGCCCTAGCACCTGGTCGAGAGCGAGGCTGCAGCGCTCGGTTCGATGGATCGCCGCGTAAGGATTGATCTTGCGGATGCGGCGCTCGATCGTCACGAGACCCTTCTCGTCGACAAGATCGACTTTGTTGACGAGAACGACGTCGGCGAACGCCAACTGCTCCTGCGCTTCAGGGGTCCGGTCGATCTGGTCAAGCAGGTGCTTGGCGTCCGCGACTGTGACGATAGCGTCAAGCTTGGTCTTGCGGCGGACGTCGTCGTCGACAAAGAAGGTCTGTGCGACCGGGGCGGGGTCGGCAAGTCCCGTGGTCTCGACCACGATACCATCGAAGCCGCGGCTGCGCCGCATCAGCCCCGCGATGATGCGAATGAGGTCGCCGCGCACCGTGCAGCAGATGCAGCCGTTGTTCATCTCGAAAATCTCCTCGTCCGCGTCGACGATGAGATCGTTGTCGATGCCGACCTCTCCGAATTCGTTCACGATCACGGCAAAGCGCTTGCCATGCGTCTCGGAGAGAATGCGGTTCAGCAGCGTCGTCTTCCCGGAGCCGAGATAGCCGGTCAGAACCGTGACGGGAATCCGGGGTGCAGCATCGGCCATGGTGTTGTTTCCTCCTCGCGCTTCATGGGCGGCAGCGCTTTTCGCCATATCGTCGGGATCGCGGATCTGCGCATCGTGGGCTTCGGGCCGGGATCGAACAGAAGGACGCCTTCGCAACTTGACGCGAAATGCCACTCGAGCTCATTGCGACCCATAACGTAATGTTATAACATTACATACGATCGGGAGAAGACGCAAGGGACATCAATCAAGCGATTTGGAGAGGCCCTCTTTGTTCCGGCTGTGTCGCGACACCCCAGTACATGCCGAAGCTCGACGGCAGTTTGATTTCCATTTGGCCCGTCGTTCGCCACACGACCTCTCCAAGGCGTGGCAGAAGGCCGGTCTTCGATGGTTCCGGCCGATAATCTTGGTTGGCCTTGCGGTGGCCTTGGCGATCTTGCCCGCCTCAGCGCAGCAAGAAGCAACAAAGCTAAAGGTCGTGGCGACATTTTCGATCCTCGGTGATTTCGCCAGGAACATTGGCGGCGATCGGGTTGACGTCACGACGCTGGTCGGTCCCAACGGTGACGTCCACGTCTACACGCCCACGACCGCCGATGCGGAAGCGATCAGGAATGCGAGACTTGTGATCGTCAATGGCCTCGGCCTGGAGGGCTGGCTGCCGCGGCTCATCAAATCATCCGGCAGCAACGCGACCACCGTCGTTGCAACCCGCGGCATCGTGCCACGCAAGATCGCTGCTGGCGAAATACTGAGCCGTGATCATGGCGTGGGGTCAGTGGACCCGCATGCCTGGCAATCCGTTACGAACGTCGAGATCTATGTCGCCAATATCCGCGACGCCGTGGTAGCCGCCGATCCGGCCAACGCTGCGACATATAAAGCCAGTGCATCGGCCTATTTGGCCAAGCTGGAGGCACTCGACCACAAGGTTCGCAAGGCGCTGGCGCCGATCCCCCTGAAGCGGCGCAAGGTGATTTCAACCCACGATGCCTTTGGTTATTTCGCTCTCGCCTACCACGTCACGTTCGTGGCGCCGGAGGGCGTTTCGACCGAAACCGAGCCAAGCGCGCGGGATATCGCAGCCATTATCGCGCAGATCAACAAAGAGAAGATCCCGGCGGTCTTTCTGGAAAACGTAAGCGACCCAAGACTGATGCGCCAAATTGCCTCCGAGACCGGCGCAGCGATCGGCGGAACGCTCTATTCGGATAGCCTGACCAGCGAGAATGGCGAGGCTCCGAGCTACATCGAGATGATCAGGCACAATGTCAGGACGATTGCGAGTGCTCTCACGAACTGACACGCTTGTCCGGCCGCGTCATTCAGCCCTAACGCTTGAACACGCCGCGACGCTTGAACTAGCATGCAAAACGCATCGACAGGAGAATTGATCTCGTGCGGTCAAGATCCGTCCGTCTGATCATGAATATCTTCAGCCTCTTCGTCATCGTCTTGCTGGCGTCGCCATGGTCTTTTGCCGCGCAGCAATCATCCGGCATTCCGGTCTGGATGAGGGCCCATGTCGGCGAAGGCGAAGATCAAATCGCGCCAGTCGTGTTGCAGAGGGCCCGGGCGCTTTACCTACGAAAGGTGAACGAAGGCACGGTCAAAAATCCCTGCTACTTCGCGATGGACGCGACGCGTCCCAACGATTTTAGCGACGGCAAATTGGGGCGCCGGTTCTACGTTATCTGCGAATCCGACCGATCGTTTCGTGCGATTTCGGCCGGTCACGGCGGCGGTCGCGATTTAAAGGGCATCGCGGATTTCGTCAACGGAAGACGGTGCGCGAAGAACTTCGGCAATGCGTTGGATTCAGAACTGACGGCCGGCGGGGCCTATGTGACCGGCGAGACGAAGACGTCCTTCAAAGGCTACTACCGTATCTCGGCGAAACAAGACGCGGTTCTGATGCGCTCATTCGTTCAGTTTGACGGCGAAGGCGAGACCGCAAATGCCCGACAGCGCGAGATCGGCGGGCATCCGGCCGAGTTGTTGAGGAACGTCTGTCTTCGAAAAGATCCACGCAGTCCGTACGCAAACCACGACGGTTACGTTCCGTTCGGAACGCTGGTTGATTACGCGGGCGGCCGCAGCAACGGCTGCACCAGTTGGTCGCCATCGGACGCAGCGCAAATCATCGCGATGGTGAAGGACAATCCGACGACGCTGTACGTCTATCCCGACGCCGCCGACGTCGACGCCGTCGCGCAAGTGGTTGCGGCCGGCCGGTCGCCGTCGGGCGTCGGATTATATTGGAACGCTGCCTGTTTGAAGGAAATCCGCGTTCCGAAATTTTGGCCAAAGCAGACCCTCGAGCCGATCCTCGCTCAATACAAGAAGGATCATCCGGCACCGCCGCAACGGCCGACGCCGACTTGCAAAGGGCGGTAAACTCTGTCGCGCTACTCGGGCTCAAAATCCGCGACTGCCTCAAGATGTAGCGCTGCCGCCACCCCTCGGCCAGCGGACCCTGCGGACTCCGGTGTGGCGCGAGATGACGGCGCGGCTGGCACAACCATTAGCAGCTCCGTTAGCAACAATTTCGCAGAAAAACCCATCGGCTTCCCGCGAGACCAGTGCATTAGGACAGCTGCCTGATCTCAACCTGGCCAGCTTCTCCTTTCCCGATCACTCGACATCGCCCGCTTCCGTGCGCGCGGATCGGAAGCCTCGGGCCTGAGGCGCGCCGGTCTGAGGCGAAGATATGACAGCACCGTCACTGCCGCGCGGCTCGCGCCCTCTCCCCCTCCTCTTGTTTCTTATAATAGATCGGTTCGTGCGCATGGACTGCACTAGTGTCGTGCGCGCCGCTGCACCCGCCGCGCACGCACTTGGCGATCGTGCTGAAGCTGGGATTGCAGACCCTGGGTGTCTTGATTGCACAACTTCGCAAAAAGCACGGCGGCGACGCACATCGAGAGCCGCACGATGGCGTGTCATTTCTGCCGGAACGATTGGTTGAACGACATCACGAGCGGCCCAACGATGTATTCAAATGCGGTGCGCTGCACGGTCGGGATCATCACTGTTGCAGGCATGCCGGGATACAGCCGAATATTCGGCATGGCCGCCAGCTCGTCCCGGTCGATCCGCACGAAGGCGGTATAATAGGGCGCGTTGGTTTTCGGGTCAGTCAAACGGTCGGCCGAGACTTGAATCACGTCGCCATGAATGATCGGAACGATGCGCTGCTTATAAGCGGTGAGGTGAACCTCTGCGCGCATATCCGGATGCACATCGCTGATGTCCTCGACACCGACCTGCGCTTCAATCGTCAACGAATCCTCATCCGGAACGATGTCTAGGATCTTGTCTCCGCGCTGGATGACTCCGCCAACCGAGAATACGCTCAAACCGACGACCCGTCCCGTATAAGGCGCCCGGATCTCCATGCGGCCTAAAACCGCCTTGGCGCTCAGCGCCTTGGGAATTACCTCCAAAAGCTTGGCTTGCGTGTCGCGCAGATCCTTGGTGACGTCGGTCATCCGATCGTTGTCGAGCTGCGCGATCTGCTGCTCCTGTTCGGCGATCGCTTGCCGCGCCTTGGCGATGTTCGCCTTTGCATCCGCGATCTGGCCTTCAAGGCCGTAGGCCGTTCTCTCCAATTGCAGAATTCGCGGTCGCGCGATCAAACCCCGTTCGACCAGGGGCGCAATATCATTGGCTTCCTTGTGAATGGAGTTGATCTGGTCGGTAAACGATTTGACCTGCGCCTCCGCCCCTACGATCTGTGAGACGAGTTGGTTGATCTTCTCACGGACCACGCTTCTCTGCCCTTCCAGCGAAATCCGACGGCTCTGGAACTGATTGAGCTGTCCGGTCCAGACGCTCTTGAAGTAAGGATCGTCAGCGCGTGCTTTAAGATCCGGCGGCATCACGAGCTCGGAGCCATGTTCGAGTTCGGTCAGGAGCCGGATTTCAGTTGCCCGCAGAACGGCGTATTCTTGCGTCAGCACTTCATATTCGGCGCGGGCCTGGGTCTCGTCGAGCACGATCAGGAGGTCACCGGCGCGCACGCGCTCGCCTTCCCTGACATGCAATTCCTTGACAATGCCGCCGTCGAGATGTTGGACGCTCTTGCGGTTGCCGTCGACCTTGATCACGGCATTCGCGACCACGGCGCCGTTGAGCGGAGCCGTCACTGCCCAAGTCCCAATCCCGCCGAAGAACAGGGCGATGATCAGCCATCCTACCAGGGCAATCCGTCGCATCGAGTCGTTCGGGCCGCTGTTTTGGCGGGGCGCACCCGACGCCGGCGTCCTTATGCTGCTTAGGGCATTCAACAGGGCCATGCGACGCCCCCTAACTCGCCGCTGCCTGCACGGGCGAGACCGGCACTGGTCGCGTCAAGCGCGACAGGATTTCATTCCGCGGGCCGAACATCTCGGCGGCACCTTCACGCAGCACCAGGATCCGGTCGCAAACGCCAATTGTGGCGGGCCGGTGCGAGATCAGCACGACCGTGGTTCCACGTTGCTTCAGCTGGAGGATGCAATAGGCGAGCGCTGCGTCACCATCTGAATCGAGGTTCGAGCTCGGCTCATCAAGCACAACCAGGCTCGGATTGCCGTAGACTGCCCTGGCCAGACCAATGCGCTGGCGATAGCCGCCGGAGAGGATTACACCGCCCTCCCCGACCTGAGTGTCGTAGCCCTCAGGCAGCCGCACGATCATTTCATGCAGGCCGGCCATTTTTGCTGCAGCGATAATCGCACCGTCGTCGCCATCGTTGAACCGGCATATGTTCGCGGCGACGCTATCGGCGAACAGCTCGATGTCCTGCGGAAGGTAGCCTAGGTGCTGGCCCAATGACGACCTGATCCAGGTCGAAATATCGGCACCGTCCAAGCGGGCCGCGCCTGCCGAAGGCGCCTGCACACCTACGAGATGGCGAGCCAGCGTGGATTTTCCGGCGCCGGACGGTCCGATGATGCCCAGAACTTCTCCCGGTTCAATCCGGAAGTTGATCCCGCGCAGAATGGCTTTTGAAGTTCCCGGCGCCGCGAACGACAGGCCTTCAATGGAAAGCTGTCCCTCCGGGCGCGGCAGAGTCAGCCCAGCTTCACGCGGTGGATTAGTGGCCAACAACTCGCGCAGACGCAAGAAGGCACCGCGAGCTGAGACGAGGCCGCGCCAAGACCCGACGATCTGCTCGATGGGCTGGAGCGCACGCCCGAGCAGGATGCTCGCCGCAAACATCGCACCGGCGGTAGTGAGACGTTCGATCACGAGATAGGCGCCAAGTCCCAGGATCAAGGATTGCATGGAGAGCCGCAAGAAGCGGATCATGCTCTGCATGGTGGCCGCACGCTCGCTGGCGGTGACCTGCCGCTCGATCATCCGAATGCGATCGCGGCTCCAGCGTCGCAACAGACCGGCCGTCATCCCCATGGCGCGTACCACTTCGGTATTGCGCAGGCTCATCTCGGTGAAACTGTAGCTCCGGCTGGCCGCCTCGTTGGCCTCGGAGAGCGGCGCCTTGACCGCCCATTCATTGAGAAGGGCCATCAGGATCAGAATGATGCAACAAGCCAGGGCAAAGGCGCCCAGGAACGGATGCAATGCGAAAATGACCAGGATGTAGATGGGCGCCCAGGGCAGATCGAAAACAGCGTGAATTCCAGCGCCGGTGATGAATTGGCGGAAGGCGTCGAAATCGCGCAGCAGCTGGCTACGCATGCTGCCGCTTCTCAGCGAGCGATCGATAACGGCGGTCATCACGCGCGGTGCGATTTGATGGTCCAGGCGAACACTGGCGCGCGTGAGTACGCGCGCGCGTACCGCGTCGAGACCTGCAAGTGCTCCGTAACCCAGCAACAGGGCCATGGTGAGCATGAGCAGTGTGATCTCGCTTGCACTCGAGATTACGCGATCATAAACCTGCAGCATGTAGAGCGGGCCGGCCAAGTAAAGCAGGTTCATGGCCAGGCTGAACATTGCAGCCGTGGCGAAATAGCCCTTGCAGGCTTGCAGCAATTGCCGGAGTTCGTCCGGGGGTTTACGCGGAACAATCACCTAGTTACCTGGCGGAAAAGCCGCCCCCCTACAATGTCGACCGTCAATGAAATCAGCGATGAAAGCTGCAAATAAATCAATCGGTCCGAATTTATTAGCATAGCCGGTCGCCCGACGGAAAGCTGTCGACGGGACAAAACAGCAGGGACGGTAAACCTGCGGGATTTTCACCTTCCCAGAATACAGGGATGCCGGCTTGCAATAGGTTCGCAGCACCTCCTCTGCCGGCGTCGACGTCACGACCTGATCGCGCGGGAAGCTCCCCGCGGCTTGGTCGAGCCGGCTGTGATTTGCCGCATCGCATATAGCGGCAAATCACAGTTCGGGTGGGGACGCCCCGTATGCTCCAGGCAGACGCCAGCGGTGTCGCTCACGCGATGTGGTGCGGATCATAGCTGACCACCGTGCCGTTCGTTGCGTCCGCCTTTTCGTTGAAGCCCGTCGGATCATACTGGCCAAGCAGGACGATGTTCGCGGTATGAACACCATCCGACACTGTCAGGGTGCCACCGGTCCCCGCTTGGTTTCCCGTGAAGCTCACCGTGGTCCCTGCACCGAAACCGATACCCTTGAGATCGATGTCGTCGTTGGCCGTCAACCCACTGACCGTGCCGGTGAAATGGAAGGCATCGTCCAGGATTAGGTGACCGGTAGCGTTCGCGTCAAACGTGACGTTGGCGGCCGACGCCGCTCCGAACTCCATTGTTCCGGTCCCGCTGATCTCGGCCGTGCCCGAACCGCTGACCTCACCCAGCGCCGTCACCGTGCCGCCGTTCGCCCACAGCTGGCCCGAATTCGCGATCGCGCTGTCGATCAGAAGACCGCCGCTGCCGGTCGCCTCGAGCGTACCTGCGTTCGTGATTACGTTGGTACCGGTGTCGATCACCAGGGCATGGGTGCCGGTAGCATCGATGGTGCCCTCGTTGCTCAGCGTCAGGCTGCCCTCCCCCAGCTGGCCAGCGCCGGAGATCACGTTGTCGACGTTGTCGAGCGTGACGTTCGGCGCCGTGCCGGCGATGATGTTGTGATCATCGTCCGAGAGGACCACCTGGCCGCCGCCATTGAGCGTGATGCCGGTCTGGATCAGCTGCAGCAGCGTGTCGTCGCCGGACGCCTGCAACTCGATCGTGCCGGTGTTGTGGATGATGCCGGAGAGCGGCAGCATCGCGCCGTCGCCGATCGTCATCGGACCCGGGTTCTCTGTCGTTGGCGTGACATCGAACTCGAAGTTCGCCGAGCTGAGATCCGCCGCATGCACGCCATCAAGCGTGATCGTCTGACCATCGGCTAGCGTAATCACCGCGTTGCCGCTCGCGTCGTCCGCGGTGTGCGCCTGAACGTCGCTGAAACTCTGCCAGCCGTAGCTGATGAGGTCGATCACGTCAGATGAGACATCGAAGCTGTGCACGACGTCGTTGCCGATCGGCTGGGAGAAGACGAAGGTGTCGTGCGCACTGGAGCCGGTCAGGTTGTCGTCGCCGGACCAGGCGAAGATAGGAGAACCGGGGGCGTAGGCTTCAAGGTTGTCGACGACTATTGCCTTTCCGATGGTGCCATCGGTGTTGGTCCAGCTTTCTACAATGTGCAGTGCAAGCGCACCTGTATAATTGGCAGAAGTCGCAACGCTCAACAAACCAACCTCGCTGGTCGTTAAGGACCATGAGCCGTCGCCATTTTGAGTTGCCCCACCAAAGACCCAACCGTCGGGTAGATTTTGGATTGAAACGCTTACGATCGATCCACCCGTGGAGGAAAGACCCAAGTCAATAGGCGCCCCCGATTGGCCAGCAGGCGCGGTATGAGTGCTGGTCGTGGTGTTTCCAGCTATATCATATTCAGTCACAGTCAGGCTGTCGCCGTTCAGGCCTGACTGTGTGAGTGTCCACGTACCTGCTGATTGCAGAGTTGCATTGTAATCGGCAGAGGACGTGTTGTCATGGACTGTGACCTTCCAAACTCCGGAAGTATCAGTCGTTGCTGTCAGCTTACTTTGACCATTGTTATAGCTCCAGCTGAGTGTTGAGGGTGGCGTAGTATCTAAAGTGATCACGTCGGCTGAAGTGGTGGAGAAATTGCCGGCGGTATCGGTGAACTTGGCCGTGATCGATTTCGAGCCGTCGCTGCCCAGGTCACCCGCGGTCACCGTCAGGCTCACAGAGCCGGCGCTGATGTCTGCCGAGGTGATCGTATGCGTGACGTTATGCGCCAGCGCCGAGCCGCCGAGCAGCAGCTGCACTGTGTCGCCGACCGCAACCGTCGGGTTCAGTGCCACCGTGAACGTCGGATTCGTGACTTTGGTGATGTTGTCCGTACTCGACGAGCCGGAGTCGGACGCCGCCGTTAGCGCCGGCGTGCCACCGGTCGGAGTAATCTGGTCCAACGTATAGCTGTGACTCGTGCCGGCCGTCGTATTGCCCGCCGTGTCGATCGTCCGGACCGACAAGGTTCCCGTGCCGGACGACAGCGTCACACCCGACGCTGTGAACGTGCTGGATCCGGCCGTCGCGTCGACCCAGGTCGAGCCATCTGCGCTGACCTGGATCTTCTCACCTGGGCCCAGTGTCCCGGTGAACGTACCGCTCACCGTCTGCGATGCCACATTGGTGATAAAATCGCTCGATGAGCTGCCGCTATCAGAGCTCAGCGCTGTCACTGTCGCAGTCGCCGTCGGCGCAATCGTGTCAACCGAGAAGCTGAACGCGCTGGAAGCGCTCGACGTGTTGCCCGCCGCATCTGTCGCCGTTGCCGTCACGCTCTTGCCCGAGCCCTGCCCGATTGTTGTAATGTTCCCGGACGTGAGCGTGTAGCTCCAGTTGCCGCTGCCATCCGCCGTCGTGGTGCCCAGCTGCGTGGCGCCGCTGAAGATCGCAATCGTGCTGTTGGCTTCCGCCGTGCCGCTGACCACCGCGTCCCCGGACTGGCCACTGACAATGTGATCCGACCCGCCGATCGCGCCGCCGTCGCCGACATGGGCAATCGTCGGAGCCGTCGGCGCAACCGTGTCAACGGAGAAGCTGAACGCGCTGGAAGCGCTCGAGCTGTTGCCCGCCGCATCTGTCGCCGCCGCCGTCACGCTCTTGGCCGAGCCCTGGCCGATCGTAGTGATGTTGCCGGACGTGAGCGTGTAGCTCCAGTTGCCGCTGCCATCCGCCGTCGTGGTGCCCAGCTGCGCGGCGCCGCTGAAGATCGCAATCGTGCTGTTGGCTTCCGCCGTGCCGCTGACCACCGCGTCCCCGGACTGGCCACTGACAATGTGATCCGACCCGCCGATCGCGCCGCCGTCGCCGACATGGGCAATCGTCGGAGCCGTCGGCGCAACCGTGTCAACGGAGAAGCTGAACGCGCTGGAAGCGCTCGAGCTGTTGCCCGCCGCATCTGTCGCCGTTGCCGTCACGCTCTTGCCCGAGCCCTGCCCGATTGTTGTAATGTTCCCGGACGTGAGCGTGTAGCTCCAGTTGCCGCTGCCATCCGCCGTCGTGGTGCCCAGCTGCGTGGCGCCGCTGAAGATCGCAATCGTGCTGTTGGCTTCCGCCGTGCCGCTGACCACCGCGTCCCCGGACTGGCCACTGACAATGTGATCCGACCCGCCGATCGCGCCGCCGTCGCCGACATGGGCAATCGTCGGAGCCGTCGGCGCAACCGTGTCAACGGAGAAGCTGAACGCGCTGGAAGCGCTCGAGCTGTTGCCCGCCGCATCTGTCGCCGCCGCCGTCACGCTCTTGGCCGAGCCCTGGCCGATCGTAGTGATGTTGCCGGACGTGAGCGTGTAGCTCCAGTTGCCGCTGCCATCCGCCGTCGTGGTGCCCAGCTGCGCGGCGCCGCTGAAGATCGCAATCGTGCTGTTGGCTTCCGCCGTGCCGCTGACCACCGCGTCCCCGGACTGGCCACTGACAATGTGATCCGACCCGCCGATCGCGCCGCCGTCGCCGACATGGGCAATCGTCGGAGCCGTCGGCGCAATCGTGTCAACCGAGAAGCTGAACGCGCTGGAAGCGCTCGACGTGTTGCCCGCCGCATCTGTCGCCGTTGCCGTCACGCTCTTGCCCGAGCCCTGCCCGATTGTTGTAATGTTCCCGGACGTGAGCGTGTAGCTCCAGTTGCCGCTGCCATCCGCCGTCGTGGTGCCCAGCTGCGCGGCGCCGCTGAAGATCGCAATCGTGCTGTTGGCTTCCGCCGTGCCGCTGACCACCGCGTCCCCGGACTGGCCACTGACAATGTGATCCGACCCGCCGATCGCGCCGCCGTCGCCGACATGGACAATCGTCGGAGCCGTCGGCGGCGTGGTGTCCTCGGTCACCGTGAAGCTGTTGGTAGACACGGCACTCTGGTTGCCGGCCTGGTCGGTCACCCGCGCGGTGAGAGTGTAGGTGGTGCCGTTGGTCAGCGTCCCGGTCTGCACATTCGCAAAGCCGTTGCTGATATCGGATGAGGTCAGCGTATAGGACGTGCCGAGCTGGCTCGTTGTGCCGCTTCCGTTGTAGAGCTGCACCGTATCGCCTGCCACCGCGCCGGTGCCGATCAGGCTAACCTTCACCGTGAGGTCGGTGTCGTTGGTGCTGGCTCCACTCGTCAGCGTGCCGGTGAGCGGCGAGACGTCGTCGGTTATCGAGGTGATCGACGGGGCGGTGGGCGCCGTGGTGTCGATGGTGACCGACTGCGCCGCCGAGGTGCCGGTGTTGCCGGCGAGGTCGGTTGCCGAGGCTGTCAGGCTGTGGGTGCCCTGCGCCAGCGTCACGTTCGCCAACGTCCAGTTGCCGCTCGCATCGGCCGTCGCCGTGCCCAGCGTGGTCGAGCCGTCCTTCACCGTGATGGTGCGGTTGGCATCGGCCACGTCGATCGTGCCGCTGATCGACACCGTCGTCGTGTTGGTGATGAAGTCGCTGCCGCTCGTGCCGTTGTCCGGCGCAATTGCCGTCACCGCCAGGATGGTCGCGCTCTCGTCGACCGCGATGGTGTGGTCGGCCGCGGCCGGGTTGCCGGCGACGTCCGAAACGCTGGCATGCACGGTGTAGGAGCCGCCATCGCTGAGCGCGGCGACGTCGGCCTGGGCGACGCTGGCCGACCAGCTGCCGTTGGCGGCAACCGTGGCGCTGTAGTCGTGGCCGTTGAGGCTGACCGTGACGGTCTGGCCGGCTTCCACGCCCGTGGTGGTGCCGGTGATGGTCAGCGCAGACTGCGACTCCGCCGCGTTGATGACGTCGTCCGTCGCGATCGTGTTGATCGCGATGGTCGCGCTCTCGTCGACCGCGATGGTGTGGTCGGCCGCGGCCGGGTTGCCGGCGACGTCCGAAACGCTGGCATGCACGGTGTAGGAGCCGCCATCGCTGAGCGCGGCGACGTCGGCCTGGGCGACGCTGGCCGACCAGCTGCCGTTGGCGGCAACCGTGGCGCTGTAGTCGTGGCCGTTGAGGCTGACCGTGACGGTCTGGCCGGCTTCCACGCCCGTGGTGGTGCCGGTGATGGTCAGCGCAGACTGCGACTCCGCCGCGTTGATGACGTCGTCCGTCGCGATCGTGTTGATCGCGATGGTCGCGCTCTCGTCGACCGCGATGGTGTGGTCGGCCGCGGCCGGGTTGCCGGCGACGTCCGAAACGCTGGCATGCACGGTGTAGGAGCCGCCATCGCTGAGCGCGGCGACGTCGGCCTGGGCGACGCTGGCCGACCAGCTGCCGTTGGCGGCAACCGTGGCGCTGTAGTCGTGGCCGTTGAGGCTGACCGTGACGGTCTGGCCGGCTTCCACGCCCGTGGTGGTGCCGGTGATGGTCAGCGCAGACTGCGACTCCGCCGCGTTGATGACGTCGTCCGTCGCGATCGTGTTGATCGCGATGGTCGCGCTCTCGTCGACCGCGATGGTGTGGTCGGCCGCGGCCGGGTTGCCGGCGACGTCCGAAACGCTGGCATGCACGGTGTAGGAGCCGCCATCGCTGAGCGCGGCGACGTCGGCCTGGGCGACGCTGGCCGACCAGCTGCCGTTGGCGGCAACCGTGGCGCTGTAGTCGTGGCCGTTGAGGCTGACCGTGACGGTCTGGCCGGCTTCCACGCCCGTGGTGGTGCCGGTGATGGTCAGCGCAGACTGCGACTCCGCCGCGTTGATGACGTCGTCCGTCGCGATCGTGTTGATCGCGATGGTCGCGCTCTCGTCGACCGCGATGGTGTGGTCGGCCGCGGCCGGGTTGCCGGCGACGTCCGAAACGCTGGCATGCACGGTGTAGGAGCCGCCATCGCTGAGCGCGGCGACGTCGGCCTGGGCGACGCTGGCCGACCAGCTGCCGTTGGCGGCAACCGTGGCGCTGTAGTCGTGGCCGTTGAGGCTGACCGTGACGGTCTGGCCGGCTTCCACGCCCGTGGTGGTGCCGGTGATGGTCAGCGCAGACTGCGACTCCGCCGCGTTGATGACGTCGTCCGTCGCGATCGTGTTGATCGCGATGGTCGCGCTCTCGTCGACCGCGATGGTGTGGTCGGCCGCGGCCGGGTTGCCGGCGACGTCCGAAACGCTGGCATGCACGGTGTAGGAGCCGCCATCGCTGAGCGCGGCGACGTCGGCCTGGGCGACGCTGGCCGACCAGCTGCCGTTGGCGGCAACCGTGGCGCTGTAGTCGTGGCCGTTGAGGCTGACCGTGACGGTCTGGCCGGCTTCCACGCCCGTGGTGGTGCCGGTGATGGTCAGCGCAGACTGCGACTCCGCCGCGTTGATGACGTCGTCCGTCGCGATCGTGTTGATCGCGATGGTCGCGCTCTCGTCGACCGCGATGGTGTGGTCGGCCGCGGCCGGGTTGCCGGCGACGTCCGAAACGCTGGCATGCACGGTGTAGGAGCCGCCATCGCTGAGCGCGGCGACGTCGGCCTGGGCGACGCTGGCCGACCAGCTGCCGTTGGCGGCAACCGTGGCGCTGTAGTCGTGGCCGTTGAGGCTGACCGTGACGGTCTGGCCGGCTTCCACGCCCGTGGTGGTGCCGGTGATGGTCAGCGCAGACTGCGACTCCGCCGCGTTGATGACGTCGTCCGTCGCGATCGTGTTGATCGCGATGGTCGCGCTCTCGTCGACCGCGATGGTGTGGTCGGCCGCGGCCGGGTTGCCGGCGACGTCCGAAACGCTGGCATGCACGGTGTAGGAGCCGCCATCGCTGAGCGCGGCGACGTCGGCCTGGGCGACGCTGGCCGACCAGCTGCCGTTGGCGGCAACCGTGGCGCTGTAGTCGTGGCCGTTGAGGCTGACCGTGACGGTCTGGCCGGCTTCCACGCCCGTGGTGGTGCCGGTGATGGTCAGCGCAGACTGCGACTCCGCCGCGTTGATGACGTCGTCCGTCGCGATCGTGTTGATCGCGATGGTCGCGCTCTCGTCGACCGCGATGGTGTGGTCGGCCGCGGCCGGGTTGCCGGCGACGTCCGAAACGCTGGCATGCACGGTGTAGGAGCCGCCATCGCTGAGCGCGGCGACGTCGGCCTGGGCGACGCTGGCCGACCAGCTGCCGTTGGCGGCAACCGTGGCGCTGTAGTCGTGGCCGTTGAGGCTGACCGTGACGGTCTGGCCGGCTTCCACGCCCGTGGTGGTGCCGGTGATGGTCAGCGCAGACTGCGACTCCGCCGCGTTGATGACGTCGTCCGTCGCGATCGTGTTGATCGCGATGGTCGCGCTCTCGTCGACCGCGATGGTGTGGTCGGCCGCGGCCGGGTTGCCGGCGACGTCCGAAACGCTGGCATGCACGGTGTAGGAGCCGCCATCGCTGAGCGCGGCGACGTCGGCCTGGGCGACGCTGGCCGACCAGCTGCCGTTGGCGGCAACCGTGGCGCTGTAGTCGTGGCCGTTGAGGCTGACCGTGACGGTCTGGCCGGCTTCCACGCCCGTGGTGGTGCCGGTGATGGTCAGCGCAGACTGCGACTCCGCCGCGTTGATGACGTCGTCCGTCGCGATCGTGTTGATCGCGATGGTCGGCGGTGTCTCGTCCACGGTCAGCGCATGCGTCGCCTGCGTCGCCGGGTTGCCGGCCAAATCCGACACATTCGCCGTTACGGTGTAGCTGCCGTCCGGCAGCTGCGCATGTGCCAGGTCTGAAGCCGGCGCCGTCACTGACCAGGCGTTGTTGGTCACCGTGCCGGTGTAGGTATGCCCGTTCAGCACTACGCTGACCGTCTGCCCGTTCTCGACCCCACTCGTGGTACCGCTGATCGTCAGGTTCGAGGCGGACTCCGCCAGGTTGAGACGATTATCACCCGCGATCGTGTTGATCGCGATGGTCGGCGGTGTCTCGTCCACGGTCAGCGCATGCGTCGCCTGCGTCGCCGGGTTGCCGGCCAAATCCGACACATTCGCCGTTACGGTGTAGCTGCCGTCCGGCAGCTGCGCATGTGCCAGGTCTGAAGCCGGCGCCGTCACTGACCAGGCGTTGTTGGTCACCGTGCCGGTGTAGGTATGCCCGTTCAGCACTACGCTGACCGTCTGCCCGTTCTCGACCCCACTCGTGGTACCGCTGATCGTCAGGTTCGAGGCGGACTCCGCCAGGTTGAGACGATTATCACCCGCGATCGTGTTGATCGCGATGGTCGGCGGCGTCTCGTCAACGCTAACCGAATGTGAATCGGATGCAGCGGTGCTCGATCCAACTTTCACGGCCGCAGTGAGCGTGTAGCTACCGTCGGGGAGCAGGTTATGCGCCAGATCTCCCGCTGGAATCACCGCGGACCAGGTGCCGTTGGCCGCGACAGTGGCGGTGTAGTTGTGGCCGTTCAGCGTAACGATGAGCTGAGCGCTGGGCGTGAAGTGAGCCACCGTCCCCGTAACGGTGACCCCAGCATTTGCATCGGCGAGATTGATGAGCCAGGGATTCGATTGCGTAGGTTCGATTGGATTAATGTGGACCGTGAACGCGCTGGGCGGGTCGACTGCAATGAAGTCGCTTGGATTGAGCGCCGTGACCCCTGAGACTTGGAATTTCAGATCGGCGGCGCCGTCCCCGTTGGTATCAGCATAGACATAGACCCCACCAGATCCGTCGGGGGTGTACCAAACGCCGTAGCCATTGCCCGATCCCATCGAGGATGTGTTCGCCGGCTGCGCGCCGAACCAGCGGAATTCCGCAAGCCCAGCCGCGAACGCGGTCACGCCTCCCGCGCTCGAGACCGACTGGTCGTTGATCAGTTGGCTGAAATCGATTTTGTCGGTGCCAACCTGGAAATTAGTGATCTGGTCCCAGGTTTGAGCGAGCTGTCCGCTTGAATTCAGCTGCCCCGCGACGGGCGAGTCAGTCGCCTTTGCAAATACGAAATAGTCAGAACCGATTCCGCCGGTGAGAACGTCTGCACCGCTCCCACCCTGGATGATATTGTGAATGGCGGCGTTGCTTGCGATGCCCTGAATATTATCTTTACCGGCGCTGCCGTCAATCGTGTCGGTGATCAACTGCGTGGTGCCGGTGAACAGCGAGACGTTGTTCACCTTCAGATTGTTGACCTGCGTCACGAAGTCAGCAAGTGAGCCGGTGAAGCCCTCAAGCAACGGCTGCGCGGATCCCGTGACCGTCTGACCGGTAATTGGGTCGAATTGACTAACGGGCGTTCCGTACTGGTCGGTCTGCTCAAGAAAGAAACCCGCCGGAAGCCCGCTCTGATAGTAGACGGAGGCAGTGCTGTTATAGCCGATGGTGTAAAACGACGAACCGACCTGGAACGTGAGCAGGAGCTGGCCCGCCTCGAACGCCTGTTGAATCGTAACAGTTTGGGTCGCATTGGTACTCGTCGTGAGGAATGTGCTGATATCGGCCCAGTAGATGTACTCGATGCCGCTGGTGTCATTGGTCTTGATCGCGTCAAGCACATTGAGGTTGTCGACCGTCGTGCCGGTGCTGGTATCCATGATGCCCTGGTAGCTGACCATGCCTTCGCTTGTGATGGGAGCGACTGCAGTTGTGTCGAGAGTCCAGCTTCCGCCTCTTTCAGAGGATCCGACGAGATTGCTCGAGCCTCGTACGCCAGCTTGCGTGCATTGCGCGATGGCCGCCACGAGCGCCCTGCCGCGGGTGCCTCGGGCCGTTTGGCAAGACCACAGCCGAATCTCACCATCGGCAACAGCTGCCCCGATCAGGGCAAGCTCATCGATGTGGTCCGGAAGCGTTTCAGGCGACAGCGATCCGGAGCTGAAGGCGATTTCGCCGGGCTTTCCGTGCGCGATGACGTGAATGGCTTCCAGAGTCCCCCTGCCCTTTAGCGCGCCAGCGATCTGTCGCATCGCAGGCTCGTCCTTCGAGAGCACGATCGGCTCGACGTCGGCCCGCATGCCTTTCAGTAAGGTTTGGAGGTGATCGATGCCTGGATCGATAAAAGCGATTTCGCGCTTGGGTGTAGCGCTGGTCATGCCTGAATGAGCGGGCTCCATGGCGCGATCGGTTGCGTTGGGGATCGGCCTCGCATTCGTGTTCAAACGGCTGGTCATGAAAAGCTGCTCTCTCAAATCGAGTGGATGAATGCTTTGGTGTAAGAATCGGTGGAAATCGCGGGATAAGCGGCCGCTGCGTCGGGCAGGCTGCATGTCGTGGAGGTGCGCGATTGAGGGCGCAGCGCCCGATGGCGCAGACGCGAAGCATCGGCAGGCGAGCCAGAATGTCGGCAGCCGAAGATCATTCGATGCGCAGCGGCCTGCCCGGGGTAGTGACGGCGGGCTCGATACTTCGCAGGACCTGGCGTGTACACCCGCGAGACGGGTCCGGAAGTGGACCGATGGAACGGCGGCTCGGCGGCCTTTGCGACAAAAACGACGCAACACAACGCGCAACTCCCTCACTCCGCAATCGCAGAGCAGGCGCGAAACGCATTCGCCTCCAGCCTTCACCGAAAGTGCCGCGCCCCCAAAGCTAAACTGGAGCGCATGGACCGAGTAGTTGCCGCTACTCAAATCCGCTCAGTGGCTCGATCTACGTGAAAATGCTTCCGAACGCTCTCTTCGACCCCTGCTCGGCTGGGGTGAGCGGTACCGCAGCCGCCCACCCTGCGTAAAAACCCTGTTCGAAAATTCTTGCTTTGTATCGTCTTTGGATTTGCCGCCGGACCCCGATGATGCCGTTGGCCGGTGACAAAGCCTTACGTCTAATTCTGGACACTTTGACGCAAAATTGCGTGACCGTCTATATGTCATGCGCATTGAATGCATTTTCATCATTAACTGCGTTCGTCTGATACTCCCGTAGGATTACGGACGCTTCTGGTGGAAACCGGCATGGGAAATCCTGCCTGCTTTGAGCGCCTATGTCATCGTCTCGCATGACCGGATCTGGCGCCCCGCGAACTCATCATCATTGCGATATTGATGCGTATGGGTTCTGCGGGATATCCGGAAAGATTTTTCGGGAGATCCCGAACGGGCTCCCATGCGCTGGGACGGAAATCCAAGAGGCGCCTTCACGACGGGTGAACCGTGGCTGCCGCTCGAGACGCATGGCTCGCGCAACGTTGGCGAGCAGCAGTCGACGAATGCTCGACGTTGCATCTCTTTCGTCGGCTTGTCGGCGTTCGATGCTCGTCCGTGCCTTCGTCAGGGCGGCTACCAACGGGTTCGGTCGCGCAGCGACGTTACTCGCGTTCAAGCCGATAATGGACGGAGGTGAGCTGCTCATCCTGCTCAACGTCGCCGCTGAGCCGAGGCGCTGGGCTTGGGGGCGACCAGAGCCAACTGTTGTCGTTAACTGAGCCAACCGCATCGCCGCTGCTCTCGAACAGCCATCTATCTTGCTTCACGGCAATGAAGGAATGATCATTCACTTGCACCACTCGATTCCTGTGATTGGTTAAGCGGGCAATTTCCAAAGTTCATTGAACATGCGCCCCTGCATACCGAAGCCAGTCGGTGACCTTTTCTTGCTGTAGCACCCGCGTCCGTCACGTTTGGGGCGTTTCGTCGATTTCGTTGCGGTGTTCTCGCGGAGAACGGCGCTGACACCGACCAAAGCTCGATCCATTCTTCTATGCGACCTTTCGACGATTGAGAGCGAAGCCTATAGCCAGAGCCGCGATCATGAGTACTTGGGCCGCGACCGTTTGGGTGGTCGGGAACAGGCCGACCAGCGCGATACGCGGCACCAGGCGTAAAGGTGCGATGCTGACGATGCCGGCCTCTTGCAGGGCGGCAATGCCCTTGCCGGCCAGCACGACCGTCAGGACCGCCATGAGCCACGAGCTGTAGGTGAAAAACTTGCCGATCGGCAGCCGGCGGCTATAGCGCAGCATCGCCCACGCGATGAGCGCCAGCGCCCCACACGCGCTCAGCGCGCCCGCGAGGATCATGCCGCCGTTTCCCTGGGTCCACAGCGCTGCGTAGAAGAGGATCGTCTCGAACACCTCTCGGTAGACGACGATGAAAGCGAGCAGAAACAGAAACCAGGCCGAACCACCGGATAGCGCCTTCGCCACCTTCTCGCGAATGTAGCGTTGCCATTGATCGGCTTGCGCCTTGCCGTGCATCCAGATGCCGACCGAGAGCAGGACGACGGCGGCGAAGACCGAACCGAATCCCTCCGTCAGCTCCCGGCTCGCGCCGCTGATCCCGATCACCCAGGTCGCGACGACCCAGGTCAGGAAGCCCGCGACGAGGGCGCCTACCCAACCCGCATGGACGTAGGGCATGACCTCCATCCGCTCGGCCTTGCGGAGGAAGGCGATCATCGCAACGACGATCAATAGCGCTTCCAATCCCTCCCGCAGCAGGATTGTCGCCGCTCCGAGAAACGTCGAGAGGCCGCTTGCCGCATCGAGCGAAAGCGACGCCTCGGCGTCATCGAAAAGGTTGTCGAGGACCTGCACGCGCCCAGCCGGCGCATCCGCGCTTTCTCCGCTCTGGATGGCGGCGCGGTAGTCGCCCATCGCCCCCTCGATCCGCTCCATGAGCGGACGATCGCGCGTCCCGAGCGTCGGCTCGACCGGCTCGAAGCCATCGAGATAGGCGGACAAGGCCAGGTCACCGGCGTGCTGGCGATCCCCCGCTCGATAGGCGGCAAGGCTCTCGGCGAGACGCCCGCGCACCAGCGACAAGGATCCGCCCTGCGCCTGCGTGACCACCTCGGGATGACGACGCAAATACGCCATGAGCGCGTCGGCCTTGTCCTGTCCGATCTTGCTCGCAAGCGCTGCGGGCGTCGTGCCGACGAGCGCCTTCAGATCGGGAACCAGCAGGTGAAGCGAGGCGTCTTGCTTCCACAGCCGTTCGCCTACGGCCGCAGCGGCCTCCGAGAAAGCGAAATGAGCGGCGTAGAGAGCCAGAGCCCAACGATCATCGCTCGGAAGGGCGTCAAAGCTCGGCATCGCCGTCCCATCAAGACCCTGCGTGATGACCTGGTAGAGGGCGAACACGCTTCGTTGGCGGGCGCGGTCGGCATCCGTGAAGGCGATCGGCGGCGTATCAAGCGTGACGGCATCTGATCCATGGCCGTCGCCGGCCTCGCCATGGCAGGCGGCGCAGTTCTGACCGTACAACGTCGCGCCACGTGCGAAGTCCGGAACCTTGTTCGGCGCCAACGGCACCGGGTAGGCCGCCAGCAACGCAGCCGCCAGGCCATTCGCTATACCTGCGACTTGCTCAGCATCAGCGTTGTCTGCGATGGCGCGTTGCAGGCGGGCGGCTTCCATGGCAAGCGCTTGCCGTTCCGGCTGACGCGGGAGCGCGGCGAGCTTTGCGGCAACGGTGGCCGCGAACTCCTTCTGCTCGTCGTACTCGGAGGGACTTGACACTACGCCATGCGAGACGGCGCCGGCGTAATCCACCGCGATGTAATCCAATAGTCGCCACGTGGTTTCGACGTCGCTCGTCTCGGCCCTCGCGGCGCTAAAGAAAGACAGAGCCAACAGCATGGCGAGCAGTGCTAGACGCGATGGCAAGGATAGCGGCCTCACGGGATGCCAGGTTGAAGGTTGGGTCCGACAACGGTCGTACCGCCGGTCGCAGGTCAGTGCAATTTGAGGCGTTCTAATCACGCTCCAGGTCAACTTCTTTTGAGGCTTGTCCGCTCGCTTTCTCGCTTTGCAATCGCCCCGCGAATGCCAGTAGCGGATTTTCCGATCGAGATAAAGCTTTACTATCCCTCGAAGATCGGACGGCATGATGGCCATGATTTGAGTGTCGCCCAAGCGGGGCGAAGAGCTTTGCCTGTGAATGGCTTTTGCCGTCTGATTGTCGGCCTTGATGAGGCTGAATCGGCTTACTTCTCTTTCACGGCGATGGAAATCGGCAACGTCGAAGGTGGCAGGCAGATTAGTTTGGTGCAGGCCTGAGCCGTGACGGCGCCTTGAATCGCGTCAATCCCCTGCAGACTGCCCTTGGGAAACGTGGCGACGATCGCGATCGAGCCTTCGTAAACATCGAGGCCTTCGGGCGCGAACCGGGAGGTAAATCGAACCGATTTCGGATACTCAACGTTCGCCGGCTTGACACCTTTGAACTCCAGGGCAGTCGGAATCAGGAAGTCGTAAGAAGCCGGGTTGGCGTTGATGTGGAAGTTGTCATCCACCCTGACCGTGACGACGATCGCATCTCCGTCCGGGACCGATTTCACGGAAGCGGCCACCTGAACGTGATCGGCCGAAGCGAGCTCCCGGAGATCTCCCGGCGGATTTATCCCCGTCGTCGCGTTTGCAACCGCCGCGCTTTCGCGGCTGGATGGGAGCGGAAAACGATTGAGGGTGGTGATGGCAGATGCCCATGCTCCCGGACGATCCTGGAATTCACCGCTCAATTGGCGGACGGCGTTCGTCGCTGCGGTGAGATGGCGCGCTTCACTGGAGGCCTTATACAACCTGAGAAGAAGATCGATGGCCATCGACGTGCCGGACGGCATTTCCAGGTCACCCTCATCTCCGATCGCGATCAGAACGCCATTTTCAGTGTGCGTGGTCAAAAATGATCCATCCGGACGACCAAACCGACCGAGCATCTGGTCGGCGAGCTCAGCCGCGCGCTTCTGCCAGATTTTCTCGCCGGTCACGTCGAGCAGTGCCATGAAAGCCGAGCCGAGCGACGCATAATCCTGCAGAAAGCCATCCGTTTGTGCCTGACCACGGAAGACCTCATGCTGGAGCGTGCCGGTCCTTTGGTTAAAGGCGAGCGACCAGAGCCGGTCGGCGGCTGCCTTTGCCCAACCGACGAATTCGGGCTGGTCCAGGATTCGTCCGCTTTCTGCGAGCGCGGCAATCGTGAGCCCGTTCAGCGCAACCACCATCTTTTCGTCACGCGCCGGTTGCGGCCGTTTCTCCCGGACCGCCATCAGCGCAGCTCGGTCCGATGCGAATGCAGCGAGCATCCCTGCAGTATCATTGAAGCCGACGTCCTTGAGCGTTTGGTCGATCGGTACACGCAGCCTCAAAATGGCCGGCGGCTCGCCATTGACGCTCTGCGGATGGGCGATATCAGGGACATCCGACCTCGGCAGCGGTGTCAATCCATAGACACTGAGAAACCGCTCGGCCTCTTTGGCGCCCAATATCGATACGATCTCGCCGTGCGTCCACAGATAGCCTGCCCCTTCCGCACCATCGAGCTGCGCATCACGCGCGGTGTAGAAGCCGCCTTCCGGCGCCATCATGTCCTTTGCCAGGTACCGGGCGGTCTCGAGAGCGATCTCCCGGTAGAGCGGCTTCTTGGCGAGCTGAAACGCCGTCGAATAGAGTTGCAGCAGCTGCGCATTGTCGTACAGCATTTTCTCGAAATGCGGGACCGACCATGACGGCTCGGTGCTGTAGCGATGGAACCCGCCGGCAAGCTGATCGTGGATGCCGCCGAAAGCGATGGCATCGAGCGTCGTCAACACGCTCGATAGGGCGTTTGGCGTGCGATTGAGCTGGTAGTCGGTCAGCAGAAGGGCAAGGCGCGGCGCATTGGGAAATTTGGTGCCGCTGCGATCCGCAAGCCCGCCCTGG
This sequence comes from Bradyrhizobium sp. ISRA464, assembly GCF_029910095.1. Taxonomy (NCBI): domain Bacteria; kingdom Pseudomonadati; phylum Pseudomonadota; class Alphaproteobacteria; order Hyphomicrobiales; family Nitrobacteraceae; genus Bradyrhizobium; species Bradyrhizobium sp. ISRA464. The sequence goes on from NZ_CP094526.1 coordinate 7,308,576, forward strand.
AGCGGATCAAACTGCGACAACAACTTGTCTCGAGCCTTGGCCAGCCATGCGGCCGGATCGACGGGCGCCGTGCCGTGGCCGCTCATGGCCGACTGCAGACGATGCAGCGCAGTCATGACGTTTTCACCAACGCCGAGCAGCTTAGCCCGGTCGGACGACCATGCCTGATTGAGCGCGGCGAGAATGGTTGGAAATCCCGGGCCGGCGCGGGGATCATCCTTCGGCGGGAAATAGCTGCCGGCATAGAAGGGCTTCAGATCCGGCGTTAGAAACAGATTGTTCGGCCAGCCGCCGCCTCCGGTCATGATCTCGCGCGCAAGCATGTAGATGCGATCCACATCGGGCCGTTCTTCGCTGTCGACCTTCACGTTGATGAACCATTGGTTCATCAGTTTCGCGATCTCCGGATTGGAATAGATCGTCCGCTCGGCAACGTGGCACCAGAAGCAGGTGCTGTAGCCGATCGAGAGGAAGATCGGCTTGTTCTCCCTTTTTGCCTTGGCGAATGCCTCAGGACCCCAGGGATACCAGTCGACCGGATTATGAGCGTGCAACAGCAAATAGGGATCGTTGGAGTCGATCAGCTTGTTGGTGTGTTCATGTGGTGCCGCAGAAGGATTTTGTCCGCTCCCCGCCGCATCCTCGGCTAGCGCCGCATTCACGTGAGGCCAAGCCATGCCGGCCACGATAGCAAGGCGGATGCAATTTCGCATTAGGAGACGCTTGACCATCCCGACTACGAACCGGGTCATTGCAATTATCCTTGTTGACGATAGTCGCCACATGAGGCCGTAACGCGCTACGCCAGCACCACAACCTCGGCGCCAATCGAGGTGCGCTGATAGAGATCAATGGCGTCCTGGTTGATCATGCGAATGCAGCCCGAAGAGACGCTCCTGCCGATCGTCCAGGGCTCATTGGTGCCGTGGATTCGATAAAGCGTGTCCTTGTTGCCCTGCCAAAGGTACATGGCGCGGGCGCCCAGCGGATTGCGCGGGCCTCCGGGCATGCCGAGGCCGCCTTGCAGCTCGCTCACCCGTTCCATGAGCTCGGGCTGCCGCCACAGCATCTCCTTGGGCGGATACCAGTCCGGCCATTCCCGCTTGTCGTGGACCGCCGCGACGCCGGACCAGGCGAAGCCCGCGCGTCCGACGCCGACGCCGTAGCGGAGCGCTGTGCCATCCTCCCGCATCAGGTACAGGAAGTGACGGTGCGGATCGACAATGATCGTTCCCGGAATCGCATCGGTCGAGTAGTTGACCAATTGGCGGAGGTAGCGCGGATCAATATCGGATAGCTTGACCGCCGGAACAGGAAAGGGTTCGCTCTCGATCCGGCCATAAATGGCCGCGTATTGAGCGAGGTTGATATCGGGTTGCAACCCGGTTTGGGTTGGCTCATTTGCCCGCTCTCTCGACATAGGCCCGAGCTGCGATCCAACCGATCCCTCGCACCAGAGATCGCGATCACAGTTTTGAGCTGAGGCGCGACTTCCGATCGAGGCGGCGATGAGTGTGATGCAGAACGTACGACGGTTCATTGCACCCCTCCGGTGTGCTCGACTGTGGAGAGCGATGGAACCAATTCACGCACTTGGCGGCGCGCCACCCTGGCCGGATGGCAGCACCACCACGACCCTCCGCCCCACATCTTATTATTCCATTTATAACTGGAATAGTGTAGTCCAAAAAGAGGCGATACAAGGGCAGAGGCGATGGCGGAACGCAGACCCAAGCTTTTGGCTTTCGAGCAGTTTGCGCTGTTGGCGCGCGCGTTGGGCAGCGAGCATCGTCTGGAACTGCTCGACATCCTGATTCAGGGTGAGCGCAGCGTCGAACGTCTTGCCCAGGCCGCTCACCTTACGATCAACAACACCTCCCAGCACCTGCAGCAACTGCGGCGCGCCGGTCTGGTGACCAGCCGTAAGAGCGGAACGCAGGTCATCTATTCCCTGACCGATCCCGAGGTAATCACGCTGATCAGGACACTGCGACAGGTTGCCGAGCGCAACATCGCCGAGATCAGCCAGGTGATTGCGCGGTATTATCGCGACCGCGACAGCCTTGAGCCGGTTTCGCGAGACGAGCTGCGCGCTCGCCTGCGTAAGCGCGCGGTCGTCGTACTCGATGTGCGTCCCGCAGAAGAATATGCCGCGGGGCATCTTCCCGGGGCAGTCAGCATCCCGGTATCCGAGCTCAAGCAAAGGCTGAACGAAGTCCCGAAAGGACAGGACGTTGTGGCCTGCTGCCGTGGTCCATATTGTGTCTATTCGTACGACGCCATCGAGATTCTCCGCCCACTGGGTTTCCGTGTGCGGCGTCTCGATGGCGGGTTCTCCGAGTGGCTGGCCGCTGGCCTTCCTATCGAGAGGCGGGCTGCGTCCAAGCACTGAAGGCGGGAGACGTTTCGTTGCGGAATAGCTCGATCGCATTCCGCGATGATAATGCGTTTTGGAGACGCTGACCCCGAAATCACAATCAGTACAGCCAGTCGCCGCCGATCAAGGAAGCACTAAGCGCCCTACCCTGCTCCCATAATGCTCGGTGAACCACAGCGCGCCGTCTGGCCCGGTCGTGATGCTGTGAGGTCCGCTACCATCCGAGGGGATCGTGAATTCGGTGACTGAGCCGGTGGTCGTGATCCGGCCGATTTTGTTGCCAACGACGCAGCGCGGGCCGGGCTGACGAATGCAGCTGGCTACCGGCGCCCCGAGGCAACTCCGTATCAACCACGGCAGACACAATCTCCTCGAGGTCGTTCTGCGCTAAAACGTGCCCGCCATCGTCAGCCGGAACGTCAGCGGCTCGACCGGATGCAGCACGTAGTCCATCACCCCGTTCTGGCACACCGCGACGGGCGCGCCACTCGCGCTACAGAGATTGAAGAGCCTGTCGGTCTTGAGCAGCGACCCATAGGCGTAGGTGATCTGGTTCGCCTTGGTATCGAAGAGATTGAGCACGTCGAGCTGGATGCGCCAGCCATTGTCGGTCCGGTAGCCGAGCCGCGCATTGACGATGCTGGTGGCTGCGGAGCGGAACGCGTTGTCTTCCGTCAACGGGCTCGCGGCGAGATAGCGCCAGCGCGCGGCGCCGAACCATCCGGTCTTCTCGCCGAGCGTGACGCCGGCGGAAGCCACCATCGCCGGCGCATTCGGGATGTAGTTGCCCGGCGCGTTCCCGATCTGCGCCTCGGGATAGCCTGCGAGCGAGGCGTAGACCGCCGCCTGTTCACTGTCGTCGCCGCGAAAGCGCGCATGCGTCATCGCGAGATCGGCGTCGATGTCGATCCAGGATTTCGGGCGATAATGGTTGGTCCACTCGAAGCCATAGCGGCGGCTGGCGCGGGTTGCCTCGGTGTCGCCGGCATCGCCCGAGAACAGGATCTCGGAGTCCTGGTCGAGCATGAAGACGCTGAGCGAGGTGTCGAGGCCAGGGACGAGCCTGCTGCGGACGCCGACCTCCGCGCCTTTGGTGCGCACCAGCAGCGGCGACGGCGTGAGCTTTGTGGCGGGATCGCTCGGGTCTTCTGTCGCCGTCGCGCCGCGCGCGTCGTTCGAATGCATGCCGTAGCCGGCGCCGAAGAAGAACTCGGTCTGATTGAAGGGACCCAGCACCATCCGGAATTTCGGGCTGCCGATCGCCGCGTTCACACGGCCCGAATTGTTGGGGTCGACGTCGGCAGCATAACAGTCGCCGCGCCAGCCGACGGTGGTCCTCAGCCAATCGGTCCAGCGCACGGTGTTCTCGGCATAGACGCCGACACTGCCCTCGCCGGCCTTGTCGCTGCGGATGTTGGAGAGGAAGCCCCGCTGAAAGGTGTTGGTCAGCGCCAGGTCGATCGCGTCATAGCGCGATTGCAGGCCGATAGTGGTCTGCATCGGCAGTCCTGCGAAGGAGCCGTTCAGCGTGCGCGCGACATTGGCGCCGGCCATCAGCCGATCGTCATGCTGGTGGAACTGGTCGCCGAGCACGGGATCGCTGAGGAGATAGGTGAAGTTGTTGAAGAGATCGAGCTGGCTCTTCACGACATAGGCGTTCGCCTTCCACCCACCGATATCGTCGCTCTGCGCCACGCGCGTCGAGAGCGCAAATCGATTGGCGTTGCCGCTATCGCTGGGATCCTCCGATCCGAATCGGTCCAGAATGCCGCTCGTGATCGCGCGCTGCGGCACCTGATCGGTCGAATTCCACCCGTTGGAGTATGCCATGCCGGTGACGGAGATTCCGTCGGCCGACGTGCCCTCGCTGTAGCGCACGAGACCGTTCAGCTTGCGGACGTTGTCCGGATTGTCCCAGGGACCGTTGTAGGCGCCGATCTCGCCGGCGACGAGCAGGGATCCGTCGCCAACCTTCGCCGAATCCATGCCGAGCAGACGGCGGTAGCCGAAGCTGCCGGCCGTCATTTGCGCAAGGCCCCCGGCGGTGCGGTCGATCAAGCCGATTTGCACGCTGCCCACCGAAGCGAAATCCCCCTCGTTGGCGAAGTACGGACCTTTGCGCACGTCCATCGCGCCGATGGTCTCCGGGATCAGCCAGTTGAGGTCGGCGTAGCCCTGGCCATGCGCATGCGTTCGCATATTGACGGGGACGTCGTCGACATGGATCGCGAGATCCGTTCCGTGGTCCAGATTGTAGCCGCGCAAAAAATACTGGTTGGCTTTGCCCTCACCCGAATGCTGGGTCACGATCAGTCCTGGCACGGCCTCGAGCACCTCGCCCGGTCGTGTCGCCGGACGCGCGTTGAGTTCTTGCCCTGATATGGTGATCTGGCTCGCCATGCTCGGCGGTGAGACAGGTCCGGAGCCGACGTTAGGTGCGCCCGGCACCGCAACAGGCGCCGGCTCGTGATCGGATGCGGTCCTGTGTTGCGTCGGTCGCGCGTTTGTCCCGGCGATGAGTCTGGAAGGCCTGTCAGCTCTCGATGGCTTGCTCGACGCTTCGATCGTGACAGGCGGCAGGACAGTTGGTGGGGTCGCCCCGGTGATATCCGTGTTCGACGTGTCGGGAGCAGGCGGTGACTGCGCCCAAGCCGATGCCTGAAATGCCAGCATCACCATTGCTGCGAGCGACAACTCGCGCCGAACGCCGTGCACGCACCGCCCCCTCACGGCGCTCGCAAGAGCGCCACGTCTACCGGCTTGGGTCCTGCGGACCGTCCGGAGCTCTGTGGTTTTGTGAAGGGCCCTTAACCCGATCAGGCGACAGTATGATGTCAGCTACTAAACGTCATACCGACCGAGAAGCTGAGGGGCAATGTCTCGGCTTGTCAAATGGCCGTCATGATGAATGAAATAATCTGCAATCGAGCCTGTGCTCTGACGTGATCGCTTGCCGATTTCCCGGCGGGTTGGGATCGCGGGCACATTCATCCACACGCTTGCACCGTCTCCCCTCGGACGTGAGATGCGCGCGATCGGCGGTCCCTTGCGGCTGTCTTGGATCTGAAACCAGGGACGAAAGCATGCAGTCCGCCGTGAATGTCGAGACGATGCGTTCACGAACCGACGCCGCCGTAGCGACCGACACGGAGGCGCCGACAGCGCCGGCGGGCCGAACCGTCCCTGGTTGGCCGCTCATCGCTATCGTCGCGACGTCCGGTTTTGCCGGCCTTGGTTATGAGATCGTGTGGACGCGCCAGCTCAGCCTCGCGCTCGGAACCGAGATGATGGCGGTTCTCGGATCGATTGCCGGCTTTTTTGCCGGGCTTGCGCTCGGCGCCTTCACCCTCGACGGCCTGATCCGTCGCGCATCCTCACCTCGACACGTCTATGCCGTCCTCGAAGCGGTGGTCGGCACATGGGGCTTGGCCGCAATCTGGCTGCTTCCCGCTGCGGGTCGCATGCTGGCCCTTCTGATCGGGACCGCCCCGCCGCCGGTGCTGCTGTGGGCCGCTAGCTTTGCACTGCCGACGCTCGCGCTGCTACCCGCAACCGTCGCAATGGGCGGCACCCTCGCCGCATTGGAACGCATGACGCGGGAAGCTCGGCGCAATCCAAAGGTCAGTGCCGGCGTCTACGGCGCTAACACCGCCGGCGCGGTGGCCGGAACACTTGTCTCCTCCTTCCTCCTGATCCCTTCGCTTGGATTCTCCGGGACCTTGATCTGTCTCGCCGGACTGAACGGGCTGTGCGCACTGGCCGCCCTCATGACCGGATGGACTCGCGATCGCAGCCCGCCCGAATTCGAGAACCCGATCAGGCTCGGTTTCGGCGACCTGCGACTCGGCGCCACGCTCTTCACCACTGGCCTGTTGGGAATCGCGTTCGAGGTCCTTGTCGTCCGGCTTGCCGCACAGCTCATGCAGGACACGGTGTATACGTTCGCCGGTCTCTTAGCGGTCTATTTGCTCGGCACGGCGGCCGGCGGCCTCATCTGGCAGCGAGTCGGACGCCATACCGGAAGCGAAAGCCTCGTTCCGCTATTGGCCGGAACGGCGGCCGCCTGTCTAATCACCGCCGTCTTCACGCCTTTCATTGCCAGGATCGCCGATACCGCGGGCGAAGCCGGAATCGCGGGCGAGCTCGCGATTGCGATGGTGCTGTTCCTGTTGCCCGCCACCGCGATGGGTGCCCTGTTCGGCCACCTCGCCCAACAGGTGCGCGATCGGCGAGGGTCGCTTGGCTGGGCGGTGGGCGTCAACAGCATCGGGGCGGCGATCGCCCCGCTGGTGGCAACTCAAGCCCTCATCCCGGCATTCGGCGCCTGGACCTCGCTCGTCCTGATCGTGCTGGGTTACCTGCTCCTGCTGCCGATCAGGCGCGCTGCAGTGCTTCAAGCGGCGATCCCCGCATGTATCGCTCTCGCCCTGCTGCTTCGGCCTGCGCCAACCCTCGTCAAGGTACCAGCTGGAGGCAAGCTGCTCGCCGTCAGAGAAGGGTCGATGGCGACCGCGAGCGTCGTCGATGATGCAACCGGCGCTCGTTATCTGGAGGTCAACGGCCGCTTCCGCATGGGCGGCACGAGCTCCGTCCGCTCCGACCATCGCCAAGCCATGCTACCGCTGCTGCTGCATGAACGCCCGCGTAAGGCGTTGTTTCTGGGTATCGGGACCGGTGCGACGGTGGCTGGCGCCACGCAGATGCCTGACCTCAAGGTCCAGGGGGTCGAACTGTCGCGCGAGGTCGTCGACCTATTGCCCTGGTTTGCCAATCCGGCCGTCACCGGTGAACCGCCTAGGCTGACCGTCGCAGACGCGCGCCGGTTCGTGGTCGCCGATTCCGACAGTTACGACGTGATTGTCGCCGATCTTTTCCACCCAGCGCTCGACGGAAGCGGAGCGCTTTACACCGTCGAGCATTTCGCAGCCGTCAAGGAGCGATTGGCGCCGGGCGGTATCTTTTGCCAATGGTTACCACTATACCAGCTCGATCTGCCGTCCCTCCGCGCGATCATTCGCGGATTTCTTGCGGTCTATCCCAACGCTTCGGCGTGGCTCAATCATTACAGCGTCCGCACGCCAATGCTCGCCTTGATCGGTCCGAGCAATGAACGCCATCTCGATTTGGGCGCGCTCGCAGCACGGCTGCTCGATCCTCGCATCCGGTCGGCTGTTGGCCCGCTGGGATTCGACACACCGATTGACCTGCTTGGTCAATTTCTCGGCGGCCGGAACGCCCTCGCTTCGTTTGCCGGAGAGGGCCCGCGCAACAGCGACGACTATCCCTTCGTGGCATTCGATGCACGGCGAAATGTGCTCGCACTGTCGGCGCCGCCATGGTCGCTGCTGCTTTCCGTCGTCCGCGCAATTCGGCCCGAGCCGGCCGAATTGCTGGCTCCACCGGAACGCGAAATCTGGAGCGATCGACTGACCGCTTACTGGCAGGCGCGAAATCGCTTCCTTGAGGCCGGTGCGGCCCTGCCGGGTGATCCTCGCGGTACCGCGCTGATCGCCGCCGCGGCTCCAGGACTACTGGATTCGGTTCGCCTCAGTGCCGAGTTCGACCCCGCTTACGGGCCTCTGATGGGCATGGCGAAATCCTTGATATCATCCGATCGCGCGGCCGCTGCACGCCTTCTGCGCGCAATCAACGATGCGGCGCCGTCGCGCACGGATGCCAAGGAGCTGCTCGCCCGCGAATTTGGCGAGTAGCGGATGCCACGCCCGACAGGGCCACTTAAGGCGCAAAGGTGATCCGGTAACCCCAGCAATCAAGCTGGTTGGGGATTGCGTTGAAGGCGATCGTCATCCGCTGCTCGCCTTGGTTCGTCGGCACCTCGTGATAGAGGTAGCTCGGAAAAAGAACCAGATCGCCCGGTTCGACTTCAGGCAGCTTGTACTTGCCCGCGTTGTACGGTCCGATCGTCGCGCTGCGCGTGTGATGGCGGAAGGAAAATTCAAAACCGCCCGGAGGCCGCACAAACACCGTGTTGCTCGCAGGATGCGAAGGCGTCAGATAGAGAATACCCGAAATGAAACTGTTCGCGTGGGAATGCAGCGTCTGGTTTCCCCCTGTCTCGAGCATGTTGGTCCACATCTCCTTGACCGACCATGTCAGCCTCTCGCCGAACAGCAATTCTCCAAAATCGATGAGCTTGGGGATCGTCCGATCGGCGATTTCCTGAAACAGATTGTTTTCGCGCGGATCGGCAACCTGGGTGTGGAAGAGCTGTCCCGAACGCAGATTGGTTTCGATCTTGGCGCTGCGGATGACCGAAGCCGCCGCGTCGATCAGTTCCGGAGGAAGAAGTCCCGGCGAACGCATCACGGGAATCGGAAAAAGCCCCTCGATCTGGTCCATATTTCAAAGCCCACGCCGGTACTGAAAATGTGAGTGGACGATAAAGCGGGTGAGAATGACATTGAGATGACGCACCCGCCCGCAAGTGCACATTCTCACAAGGAAAATACTTCAGTTGCCCCGACCTGATTGAAACTTGCTACCAACTTCGGTGGGGTACTCGTTGGGGCCAAGCACATTCAGCTTCGTTCCCAAGGGATAGTCGTGACGCAACTCCCGGACTTCCAGGATCGCGCTCTCGGCAAACTCCATGCATTCGTCGAACTCACCATTGCCGGCTTCGGCCAGCGCCCGCTGCAAATATCGTTCGGCAAAATAACGGGACATATGCTGCACGGGCAAAGTCTCCGCCAGCGCACGCGCCTCCTCCACCTTTGCATGACATTCTTCGCTGGTGGGTTCAGAGCCGGCAGCAACAGCCCGAGCGATGCCCGCCGGCGCAGCGCCCCACGCCAGGTAGGCGGCAAAACAGAGCGCGAACATATTCATCCGGCACAACATAGGTCGATCCATAGTCCTGATGGCCGGAAGGCGCATGGCAAAAGTCCCGTCACTTGTCTCCGGACAAGAAACTGGCGGGGCACAACGTGCCCCGCCAGCGATAGCTTCAGTTAGAGCTTAGTTCTTGCTGGCAAGGTTCTGGGCGAGCTCCGCGTTCTTTTCAACAAGCAGCTTCGGAGAACCTTCCGGCCGGACAAAGATCGGATTGGCGTAGAACCAGAGGTTCGAGTAGGCCTGAACGTCGTGGGTCACCTTCTTCACGCCGTTGACGGCCTCCATGTGCGCCGGGCAGGCCGCGTCGGAGCAGTCCACCTTGGCGTTGTTGGAGTCGAGCAGCGGATTGCCGGCGCTGTCAGTGACGTTCGGCGTTGCGGGCGGAATGTTCGTTCCGCGAGCACGAATATAGAACGGTGTGTTGCCCGCCACGAACGTGGTCGTGAAGCGCAGCCGGGTCGAGCCGTCCTTCTGCTTTTCACTGTGCATCTGCGTGGCAGAAAACTGCTGCGAGATGGCCGTGGTCGTGTTGTACACGATCGCCGCGCCGGCAACACCCGCAGCATTCGGCTGCGGCCCCTTATAGAGCGGGTTGGTCGGATCGATCGGACCGGTGATCTGACCGGTGATCAGATCGACGTGGTCGAGTGACGGCTTGTTCAGCGGCTGGCTTATGCCGGCCTGAGCAAGCAGCGGGTTGTTGAAGCTGTACGGACTGTTGTTCCTGGCCGGAACGGTCATCTCCATCTCGACCTGGATCTTGTCGCCTGGCCTCACGACCATGGTTTCGCCCATCGTCTTCCAGCCGCCGTCACGCGGAGCCTTGGCGCGGAACACCATATCCGGTCCGATAATGTCGCCATTGACGGAATACGAGTTGCCCGAACGCATGCCGTCGATGATCGACTGCGACGAGAAGTTGTCGGTGTTCGGAACGTAGAGCTTGGTGTATTCGCCGGGCATGAAGTCCGACGACGTGGATGCGTCACGAGCACCATACACACCACGCTCGTGCCAGTCGGAGCTGACGAAATTGAAGAAGTTGCGGCCTTCACCGAGCATACCGTCCCACAGGCCGCCGACCTTGGCGGTGTAGACGCCGGCCATGCCGTACGTGCCGCCACCGACCGCGCCCGAGCCGTAAGAGCCAGAACCGCCGTTGAGGCCGCCCTGCGCCATGTGGCCGGGCGATTCGATGCCGAATGCAACCGTCGGAGCCGCGTTGTTGAAATCGCGGAAGCTCTCGATGTTGAAGCCTTTGTTGCCGGTCGAGCTGAATGGCCCCTGCCGTTCGGTATGGGTGGGGATCGCATACGAATCCCGCGGGTGGTTCGCCTGCAGCCACTTGAGGCCCGCAAGCGCCTTGGCATGACCGGCATCGCCGGAGTTGTTGACGTTGTCCTTGCCGGTCCAGACCTGCTGATTGTTTGCGTCAACCGGACCAATGGCGTCGGTGTCGCTGCGGTCGAAACGAAATTCGAATTCGGCCATCTTGCTGGCGTTGCCGGAATTGTAGCCGGCCGGGGTCTGACCGGAGAGCACCGCGACGTCGGTATGCTCGTGCCCCGGGGTGACCCATTCCAGACCCTCGACCAGAACCTTCCTGTACATGTGGGTGCGGCCGACAATCATCGGATATTCGACTTCCTCGATCGACTGCCAGCGCCACATGTTGTTGCCATTCGGCGTGCCCTTGAGGCTGGTGACCGTGACGCCGTCAATGGTCTGGCCGAGCGTCTGATCCCAGGTATGAGTGGTGTCGCCCGGAAGATTGGCGCTGTTGTCGCTGAAGCGGCAGTCACGGTTGCCCGAACCGCCATGGTTGCCAAGCGTGAACCAGTCGAGATCGAAGTTCTGGCCGCCGCTGGCGGCGACACCGGAAGCGACCGAACGATCGACGGAGTACTTCGCCGACACCGAGCCGTCGGCGCAGGTGTTGTGGTTGTGCATGTCGCCCGCGACATACGGATTGCCCTTCGGCTTCGGATCAGCCGCAGCCGTCTGCGTCAGCGCCAGCGAGGCAGCCGCTGCAGTCACCAGGATTTTGGAAGTAGATGCCATGATAATAGCCCCAGTAAATTTTCATCGATATTGAGGACGATGCTGCTCGCGCAATCTCCGCGTCCGCGCCGGACCAAAGCAAAACTCGAATACAGTTTGGTGAAGGTTTTATTTTGAGTGGCCGTCGCGAACCGAATTCGCTGAATTTCTAGCTCAAAGAATTTTTCGCGATTTTTTTGTCGCGGTCGGTGACAAGACATGCAGCCCGTTGCATAAGACTGCCACCGTCAACAAGCGAACATCGCAAGATGACAGCTTTGTGAAACAGATATGTCGAAGTCAGTGATGTCCGACGCCACGCAAGCTTTCGCAATATCGCCAAGCCAACAGACCGATCGCTGTGCAGAAAATGCTGCAGATACCGCAACACGCCCCTCACGCTCGATTGCGTCATCGGTCATGCAGTTTCTGCAGCGCGAACCGCTGGTGCATTTCGCCATTCTCGGCGCATTGATCTTTGGCGCCGATGCTGTTCTGCATCCGCCCGCGAAGGATGACAAGGCCATCACGGTAACCCGGGCGCTCCGTCAGTCCTTCATCGATGGTTTCGACGAGGACAAGGAGCGCACTCCCACCGATGCCGAACTGGCAAGCAGAATCGAGAACTGGGTCGCGGACGAGATCCTCTATCGTGAGGGGAAGGCGCTCGGCGTCGATCGCGGCGACGACATGATTCACGACCGCATCGTCTTCAAATTGAAGGAATTGCTCCTCGAGCAGGTCCACGCCGCGCAACCGACCGAAGCACAATTGCGCGGGTGGTTCGCAAAAAATCACGAGCGGTTCGACCAGCCCGAGACGGTCGGCCTCTACTACACGCCCGCCGCCGATGAAGTGACCGCGCGACGGTGGCTCGACGACATTTTGTCGCAGCGCGAATCCGAGGAGATCCGCAATCAGACGCGAGCGATTCTCGCACGCCCGGTTGCGAGCCTGTCTCCTGCCTTCGGCGAAGCCTTCCGCGACGGACTCTTGAAACTGCCGCAAGGAGAATGGAGCCTGCTGCAATCGAAGGACGGGTGGCACGTGGTCCGCCTGGATTCCCATCGCGAGGGTACGCTCGCCAAATTCGAAGACGTGAAGGAGCAGGCCACAAAGCTCTGGCTCTCGGAAGAAACAAACCGACAGGCATGGGAGGCAATCAATCGCCTCAAGGCCAGCTATAAAGTGCGTTACGAGTGATCGCCATGCGATGTCTGTGGGGGTTGCTCGTATTCGCCGCTGTCATCCTGCCGTCGCAAATCAAGGCGCATGAAGCCTCGCTGGGCGTGCTGCAGTTCCGAGAGGTGCGGCCCGGTGCATTCATCGGCCGCTGGCTCGCCGAGCCGGGCATCGGCGCGAATCGCGTCGACTTGCGGGTGCCACCGCACTGCTTCCTCCAGATGCCGGAGATGAATTGCGGAAAGAAAGGACTGATTGGCTCGATCAGCATTCCCAATCTCGGCTCCGGCCTGTCGGCCGTGCTGATCAAGGTTCTGCCTATCAAGGGCGAGCCGCAAAGCTATACGCTTTCAGCCGCCAATCCGTCCGTTTCGCTGCTGGGCGGCGATGCGCCGACATGGCAGACCTGGCTCGAACTCGCCAAGACCTATGTGAACTACGGCATCGACCACATCCTTCTCGGAGCGGACCATCTGCTTTTTGTGCTGGGATTGATCTGGATCGTACGCGGCGGCTGGAAGCTGGTGAAGACGATTAGCTCCTTCACCATCGGGCACAGTGTCTCCCTGGCCCTTGCCGCGTTCGGCGTGATCGGCCTGCCCGAGGCCCCGCTCAACGCGTGCATCGCGCTGAGCATCGTGTTCGTCGGCGTCGAGATCGTGAAGCAGCAGCGCGGCGAGATCGGCCTGACCGCGCGCTATCCCTGGGCCGTCGCGTTCGCTTTTGGTCTGGTCCATGGCATCGGCTTCGCCGGCGCGCTGGCGGGACTTGGACTCGAACGCCGTCTGCTGCCTGCGGCACTGCTTTTCTTCAACGTCGGCGTCGAAATCGGACAGGTCGCTTTCGTGCTGCTGGTGCTGGCCTTGATGTGGGCGCATCGGCGGCTGAACGCCGTGTTGCCGCGCTGGGGCGATGCTCTCCCCGCCTACGGGATAGGCTCGATCTCGATGTTCTGGTTCTTTGGCCGGCTTGTCCGGGTTCTGGTGATCACATGACAAGACGATTGCGAACCATGTCGATTGGTTGCGCCAGCAGGATTCTCGCAGCCAGTATGGTCCTGCTACTCGCGCAGCCGGCGTTTGCACATGAGCAGTCAGGCGTCGGCGGCGGCCTCACGCAGGGGCTGCTTCACCCTCTGACCGGCATGGACCATCTGATCGCAATGGTGGCCGTGGGAATTTGGGGCGCGCAGCTTGGTGCGCCTGCCCTTTGGGTGCTGCCCATCACATTCCCCTTGGTGATGGCGCTTGGCGGTGTCCTCGGCGTCATGAAGATCCCGTTGCCGGTGCCGGAAGTGGTGATCGCCTTGTCAGCCCTGGTCCTCGGCGCGGCGGTTGCTCTCAGGCTGCGCGTGCCGTTCGTGGTGGCGGCCGCCATCGTTGCGGTATTTGCGATCTTTCACGGCCACGCACATGGAGCAGAGCTTCCGACCTCTGCGAACCCTTTGGCTTACGGCCTCGGGTTCGTCATTGCCACAGGCCTGCTCCACTTGTGCGGGATCACGATCGGAACATTGACCCAGTGGCGCACGGGTGAACTCCTGATCCAGGGGCTCGGAGCGATCATCGCCCTCCTCGGAGGTTATTTCCTTGTCCAAACTCTTGGAGCGGTCGCATGATCGCTGCAACCCGGCGGATTTCGATCGCGGTCGGAGTTCTGTTCGCAGGCATGCGGCCGGCGGGCGCGCATATCGTCTCGTTGCGGCTCGGTGATTTCTATGAAGGCGCCCTGCATCCCCTTACGGACCTTCAGGACCTGATCTTGTGGATCTCGCTCGGTGTGCTGGCCGGGTCGCTCGGAGCAGCAAGGGGGCGCTGGTTGGTCCTGGTCTTCCCGGTGGGTCTGTTGACCGGGCTGCTCTCAGCCCACGTTCTCGGCACATTTGCGGGAGGCCCTGCCGTGAACGCCTGCATGACTCTTCTGGTCGGGCTGCTGCTCGCGGCTGCGTTGCGCATTCCCACGCTCCTGTTGTGCACGATGGCGTTCGTCCTCGCGGTCATCCGTGGAGCGGCAAATGCCGGTGACCTCGTGCCGCAGACCGATCGACTCCTGTTTGCGGCTGGACTGGCCGGCCTCGGCTATGCCGTGATCACGCTTGTCATGGCATTGACCGTCACGTTCAGGGAAACTGGCTCTTCGATGGCATGGCACGGCATCGCAATCCGGGCCCTCGGAGGCTGGATCGCGGCAGTCGGCATGATGATGACCGGCCTCTCGCTCGCCTCGTGAATTCGCGTCGCGAACTTTGCGGGACGGAGCTCAAGTCGCGCGCCAGGCTCGGCAGCGCACACCAGGTTCGGCGCGTCAAGGGAACGCGAGCGGCCCTCGCCTGAACACGCGGCACGATAGACAACGATGGACACGAGCCAGGCGATCACGAGCAGCCCGACCACCGCGAAGGGATCAACGGCGACGAGCATCCGCGTCAACGGGCTCGACTGCGCCAGGCGACGGCCGGGCCGCCCATTACGCAATCAATTTATTTCTGTCATGTTCCGTCGCTAAGTAGTTCGCCTTTATGGGATGTGATCGTCTTCGCGAACGATCTGAGGCGTCAACCCCGGTCGGAATGGCGAAAACAAATATGGTACGCGTCGGCAAGGGCCGGTACCCAACGATCCGTCGCAGCCTCGGTGCTGCATTTCTTCTGACTTCACTGGGCCAGCTCGCGTCCTGCAACTCGGCGACCATCGGCAACGGCGTGGACGCGGCCCAGGTCGACATCTCCGACAAGGTGCGCTCGCTGGACATCCTGCCGCGCCAAACGCAGCCGGTGGGCATCGGAACGCGCACGGCCGGCCAGGACGGCGCCAGCCTCCGCCCAGTGATGTACGAAGGTACCGAAGTCGGCGCCGTTTCCGACGACCGTCCGCAGATGGCGGCGGACGGCAACGGATTCGATCTCAATTTCGAGAACACACCGGTCGCGACGGTTGCGAAGGTCGTGCTCGGCGACATCATGCATGTCGGCTACACCATCGATCCGCGGGTTCAGGGGACCGTCAGCCTCGCCTCGGTCCGGCCGGTGCCGAAGTCCGACATCGTCTTCGTTCTGGAAAACGCTCTGCGGTTGAGCGGCATCGTGCTTTTGCGCGACACCACCGGCTATAAATTGACGCCGCTTGGCGATGCGATCGGCGCCGGACGAATCGATACGGCCAGCGGCGGCCTCGAACCCGGGTTTGGCGTGTCGGTCGTCCCCTTGCAATATGTCTCGGCGCAGACGCTGCTCAAGCTGATGGACAGCTTTGCCACCAAGGCGGGCGCGGTCCGAGCCGACGTCACGCGCAATCTCATCTTGATTCAAGGCACGGGTGCCGAGCGCCGTACAGCCGTCGATACCGTGCTGAGCTTCGACGTCGACTGGATGCGCGGCCAATCGGTAGGGATCTTCCCGATCTCGAGCGGCTCGCCTGCGCCCATCATCGCGGAATTGGAGAAGCTCGTCGATTCCGGAGAAAACGGTCTCAGCCAGAACGTCATCAAATTCGTGCCCATCGCGCGTCTCAACGCCGTCATGGTCGTC
Source organism: Bradyrhizobium sp. ISRA464 (assembly GCF_029910095.1). Taxonomy (NCBI): domain Bacteria; kingdom Pseudomonadati; phylum Pseudomonadota; class Alphaproteobacteria; order Hyphomicrobiales; family Nitrobacteraceae; genus Bradyrhizobium; species Bradyrhizobium sp. ISRA464. The sequence goes on from NZ_CP094526.1 coordinate 7,324,556, forward strand.
ACGAAGAAGGCCGACATACTGCGCTCCGCGGCGAGCTGGATCAAGCGGCTCGATCGCAACGACACCGCCCGCACCACGGTCCACGTCTACCGGGTGAAGTACGGCGAGGCGCGGCAGATCGCGCGGGTTCTGACCGACATGTTCCTGGGAGGGGCCTCCTCCAACCTGCTGGACAGCGTCGACAACCAGATGGCACCGGGATCCGGCGGTACGACGCTGTCGAGCGGCGACCGCCTGTCGCTGAGCGGCAACGCCCCGGCGACCATGAACAGCTTCGGTTCGCGAAGCGGCCTTGGCACGGCCGGCGCTGGCCTCGGCGCGCAGACCGCCACGGCCGTCCAAGCTCAGCAGGCCGCCAGCGCGAGCCAGGGCGGAGCCGGGACTACGCCGCTCGACAGCAGCCGCGGCACCGGCAACGAACGGCCGATGATGCAGGATGTGAGGATCACGCCTGATACCGTCAACAACACGCTGCTGATCTACGCCGACCAGGCGAATTACCGTATCATCGAAACGACACTGGTGCAGATCGATCAGCCGCAGTTGCAGGTCGCCATCGATGCGACGATCGCCGAGGTCACGCTCAACAATACCCTCGCCTACGGCGTTCAGAGCTATCTGACCAGCCGGAACCTCGGGTTGAAGCCGAACACCGGGTCCATCCTCAACACCCAGGCGTCGAGTGCGCCCGCGACCACCGTCGATCCTGCGACGGGCGCCGCCACCGTTGCCGGGTCTGTCACCAACGCCTTCATCAATCGCGCGTTTCCCGGCTTCAATTTCCTGATCGGTTCGGAAACCCAGCCGAGCTTCGTCCTCGATGCCCTGCATTCGGTCACGAGCGTCAAGGTGCTGTCCAACCCGTCGCTCGTGGTCATCAACAACCAGGTGGCGACGCTGCAGGTCGGCGACGTCGTGCCGGTCTCCACCGGCAGCGCGACGGTGCTGACGACCAGCAACACGGTCGTCAACACCATCGACTACCGCAACACCGGCATCATCCTGCGAGTCTCCCCGCGCATCAGCGTCAACGGCAGCGTTCGGCTCGACATCGAGCAGGAGATCAGCAACGTGCCGCCAACCAGCGCAGGCAGCCTGACGCCGACAGTCTCGGAACGGCGGGTGAAGAGCCAGATCTCGGTGGCGAACGGGCAGACGGTGCTGCTGGCCGGCCTCATCAGCGAGCAGCAGAGCGGCTCCCGAAACGCGATTCCCGTGCTCGACCAGATTCCCGGGCTTGGCGACGCCTTCGGGCATCAGAGCAACGGGACGCAGCGCACCGAGCTGATCATCTTCATCCGGCCCCAGATCATCCGCGACGGATCGGATGCTCATATGGTGGCCGAAGAGCTTCGATCCAAGCTGCGGCGCAGCATCGCCACGACCTCGACAAATGCCCCGATCACGACCAGCCTCCACTGAGCGCTTCGTACCGTTCTCACGCCACGCGCCGTGCTGCGATGCGCGCGACCGCTGCTGCTCGCCGCGCTGTTAGGCGCGATTGCCGCGCCGGCCGCGCGCGCCGCCTCGCTGGCGCAAGGCGCCGCGGCGTTCAATCGCGGCGATTACGTTCGCGCCTACCGCGAGCTTTCGCCGCTCGTCCGGCTCGGCAACGCGAAGGCGGCAGGGCTGCTCGGCTTTATGTATGACCATGGGTTCGGTGCACCGCAGGCCTACGAGGCCGCGGTCGACCTCTATACGCAGGGCGCGATCCAGGGCAATCCATTTGCCCGGGCCATGCTGGGTTGATGTAAGATCAGGGCCACTGCGTCCGGCAGGATTTCGTCCTGGCTTATACTCGCTGGACCTCGCAACGGCCCGCACCCATGGGCGCGAGCGGAGCGCCTATGCGAGATTTCGCGGCGCGGTCGCGTCGAAAATGTCGCGGAACGAGATCGTCACCGGCCAGCGCCTCGCCCTCGGCTGGACTCCGCTCGTTCCCGCCGGGCGAACCTAGCCTTTACGGCTCGCACCCTGAACGTCGAAAGACCCTAGACCCTAGAATTGCGTTGGCGAGCAATGTCGCAGCCGTTTGAAGGCAAGCACGCCCCTCAGGATGCTACTTTAGTCTCACCCAAGAACAGGGCCTGCCAATCCCCGCCCCGATGGAGATGTGCTCAACGTGCGCTCACCAGAGCTCATCGTCGATGCGCTGTAGTTGCTGCTCTCTCCGCCAGTCTCGACGACGGCCGGCCGGCCCGCAGCGCAGCAAGCACGTCGGGAATGACTGTCACCCGGGCCGTCATTGAATTTCAAATCCACCACTCCCAAGTGTCTTGGTGAGACTAAGAAAACGGAGGACTCGGCTCACAAACAACAGGGAGGACCTCATGGCCCGCATAACTCGACGCAAGCTTCTTGCGCTTTCCGGTGGGGGCGCAGTCGCGGCAAGGACCGGTGGAATAGCTTCAATTCTCGCCCTGAAGCAAGCGCCGGCCTACGCACAAGGGACGACGATCCATTGGCTGCGCTGGAACGATTTCGTTCCTGCGTCAGACGAGGTGCTGCGCAAAGTGATCACACCCGAATGTGAGAAAGCGCTTGGCATCAAGCTCAACATCGAGATGATCAACGGCAATGACATCCAGGCGCGCACCACCTCGGCAATTCAGTCCGGCAATGGGCCGGACGTGATCTGCGCGCTCAACAACTGGGCCCAGCTCTATCCCGAGAGCGTCGTCGATGTGAGCGACGTGGCCGAGGAGATCGGCAAGGCGCAAGGCGGCTTCTACGAGGAATCACGCGTCGTCGCCAATGACGGCAAGAAATGGATCGCGGTGCCGTGGTGTGTACTCGGCGCGCAATTGGCGTACCGCAAGTCCTGGTTCGCGGAGATCGGTTACGACGCGCCGAAATTCCCACAAACCTGGGAGGAATACCGCGAGGCCGGCAAGAAGCTCAAGGCCAAGGAGCGGCCCTTCGGTCAGGCGGTCAGCCACAGCTTTGGCGACCCGCCGACTTATGCCTATCCGTATCTTTGGTCATGGGGCGGCAAGGAGGTCGAGGCGGACGGCAAGACGGTGGTGCTGAATTCGAAGGAGACGGTCGATTCCGTCAACTTCGCCGTCGGCTTCTGGAAGGACGCCTATGACGATGGCGGGCTCGCCTGGGACGACAGCAGCAATAACCGAGCCTTCCTCGCAGGCACGATCAGCAGTACATTAAACGGCGCCTCGATCTATATAGAGGCCAAGCGCAAGCCCGGGGTCTATCTTACCGAAACCGGCACGCCGCTTTTTCAGGATATCCTCCACGCGCCGCTCCCAAAGGGCGCCGCCGGCCAGTTCGGCTATCATCTGCCGATGTCGAACATGCTGATGAAGTATGTGAAGGACCCAAAGCCCGCCAAGGAGTTCCTGCGCTGGATCACCTCGAAACCGGTCTATCAGCCGTGGTTCGATTCGCAGCAGGGTTATTCAGTTGGGGCGACCACAATCTGGGAGAAGGACAAGCTCTGGGACAAGGACCCCGTGATGTTGCCGTTCCGGACAGCAGCGCGGGCCGGGCGTTTCCCCGGTTATGCCGGACCGGCCGACCGGAAGGCAGCCGAGGTGCTGAGCAAGTACATCATCGTCGACATGACTGCCAAGGCGATACAAGGCATGCCGGCGCAGGACGCGGTGAAATGGGCGCACGACGAGGTTGCGAGGGTCCATGCCGCTTGAAGCATCTGCCTCGGCGCAGTAGGTTTGTTGCCGCCCGAGTGCTGCCGCCTGCGGGCGCTGCGCTCCGGCCGACCGTTCGGAGAGGTGCTCGATGGTCGTCGAATCCGTCGTCGCCGCAAAACGTTATGCTACCGCGCCGCGGCGCGGCGCCGTCACGCGAGTCCTCGAGAACGAGCGCTGGTTCGCCTTCTTCTTACTGCTGCCGACGGCGGTGCTGCTTGGCCTATTCATGGCTTATCCCTTCGTCAAGGGCGTGCTGCTTGCCTTGAGTGACGCCAAGGTCGGCGTACCCGGCAGCTTCGTCGGACTGCAGAATTTCGCTGCACTGCTGAACGACAGCATCTTCAGGATCGCAGTCTGGAACACCATCGTCTACACGGTGGTGACGACCGTGTTTAAGCTGGCTCTGGGCTTGTGGCTTGCTCTGCTGCTCAACCGGCATTTCAGGGGGAAGGCCGTAACCCGCGCCTTCGTCCTGTTGCCCTTCATCATCCCGACCGTGCTGTCGACCTTTGCGTGGAAGTGGATGTTCGATCCGACGTTCAGCGTTATCAACTGGACTCTCTTTCACCTTGGCATCATCCGCACCCGCATCAACTGGCTGGGCGATCCCGGACTTGCGCTCATCTCGGTGATCATCGTCAATATCTGGCGCGGAGTTCCGTTCTACGCGATCAGCTTGCTGGCAGGGTTGCAGACCATCAACCCGGAGCTGGCCGAGGCGGCAGCGATCGATGGAGCGCGACCTTGGCAGCGCTTCCGCTACATCACCTGGCCGCTGTTGCTGCCGGTCACCATGGTTGTTGTGTTGTTCTCGGTGATCCAGACCTTCGCCGATTTCCAGCTCGTCTATGTGCTAACCGGCGGCGGACCGGCCAACGCCACGCAGCTCTTCGCCACGTACGCCTATCAGATCGGCGTCGGCACGGGTCTGCTGGGCGAGGGCGCGGCGATATCGCTCGCCATGTTTCCGGTGCTGCTCGTCGTCGTCGTCGTGCAGCTCCTCTATATCCGCCGCGTGGAGATACACTGATGATCGAGGGCGCGCGTTGGCGACGTTGGGTCTTCTTCAATCTCCCGCTCGCGCTGTTCGTGCTCGGGCTGCTCTTCCCGTTCTATTGGATGGTTGTGACGACGGTGCGGCCGGACGCCGAACTCTATCGGCCGTGGATGGCGCCGAACTACACACCCTTCTGGACGCTTCATCCTACCTTTGACCACATCCGGTACCTGCTGGATGAGACGCTGTTCAGCAGGTGGATGCTGAACACCTTCTTCATCTCCGTGCTTGCGACGGCGATCTCGCTTTTCTGCGGGCTCCTCGCGGGTTACGCTCTCTCCCGGCTTAAATTTCCGTTCGCCGGCAGCCTCGGCACCGGCATCTTCATCACCTATCTCGTACCGCAGACGCTGCTGTTCATTCCGCTCGCCGATATCATCCGTAACTTTCGCCTCGGCGATACGCCCTGGGCGCTCATTCTTACATACCCCACGTTCCTCATCCCTTTCTGCACCTGGCTGTTGATGGGCTACTTCAAGGCGATCCCGCGCGAGCTCGAGGAATGCGCACGCATCGACGGCGCGACGCGGTGGCAAGCGATGGTCTACATCGTCTTCCCGGTCGCCGTGCCGGGCATCCTCTCGGCCGGAATCTTCGCCTTCACCCTGTCATGGAACGAGTTCATCTATGCGCTCGTCTTCCTGTCCTCGCCGGAGCAGAAGACGGTCTCCGTCGGCATCACGTCGGAGCTCGTCCGCGGCGACGTGTTCTACTGGGGTTCGCTGATGGCCGGCGCCCTTCTTGGTTCCGTACCAGTGGCGCTGATCTATTCATTCTTCGTCGAGTATTACGTCGCCGGCATTACCGGGTCCGTCAAGGGGTAACCACAATCCGCCGAAGGGTGAGCCATGGCTCGGGTCATCATACGGAGCTTGAACAAGAGGTTTGACGGAGTCCATGCCGTCAAGGACGTGAATCTCGAGATCCATGATAAGGAATTCGTGGTTCTCGTCGGTCCCTCGGGCTGCGGCAAAACGACGACGCTCCGTATGGTGGCTGGCCTCGAATCGATTACTTCGGGTGAGGTCCTGATCGGCGATCGGGTTGTCAACGAGCTGCCTCCGATGGATCGGGACATCGCCATGGTGTTCCAGAACTATGCCCTTTACCCGCACATGAGCGTCTACGACAACATGGCCTTCGGCCTAAAGATGCGGGGGTTCGACCGCACCGAGATTGCCAAGCGCGTGCAGGCTGCCGCCGAAATCCTCGGCATCCAGGAACACCTGCAACGCAAGCCGCGGCAGCTGTCCGGCGGCCAGCGGCAGCGCGTCGCGTTGGGCCGCGCCATCGTACGGCATCCGCAGGTGTTCCTGTTTGATGAACCGCTATCGAACCTCGACGCCAAGCTGCGCATCCAGATGCGAGTGGAGATCAAGAAGATTCACGTCCGCCTCGGCACCACCGCGATCTACGTGACACACGATCAGGTCGAGGCGATGACGCTCGGCGACCGCGTGGTGGTCATGAAGGATGGTGTCGTTCAGCAGGTGGGGGAACCGCTCGAGCTCTACAACGAGCCCGCTAACCGCTTCGTCGCAGGCTTCATCGGCTCCCCAGCCATGAATTTCGCCACGGTAGAGATGGCCGACGCTGAGGGTGCCCTCTGGGCTCGCCATGAGGGCATCCGCATCAAGCTGCCGGCGGGGATCGGGGACCGGCTCCGGCAGTATGTGGGAGAGAAGGTCACACTTGGGATTCGGCCGGAGGATCTTCGCGTCGCGTCTAGCAGCGACACGGCGGACCTTAGCTTCGATTCCGTGGTCGAGGTCATCGAGAAGCTCGGCTCCGAGATTCTCCTGGACGTGAAGGTAGGCCCCAACACGATGGTGGCCGCAGTGGAGCCGACCGTCAAAGCGAAAGTTCATGACCGCCTTCGCCTCGCGGTGAATCCTGACCGGCTATACTTCTTTGACGGAGTGTCGCAAGCGGCAATCTGAAAGCTTTTCACGTTGACCGAGTTTGCCGCTACCGCCTGGTGCTGCTGGTCGGCGACGAGCCCTATTACAGCCGCGTCGGCTTCAAGCCGGTCCTGATAGGGCGCGTCACCATGCCGCGCCCGGTCGACGCCAGCCGCATCCTGGTGTTCGAGCTCGTCGACGGCGCATTCGAGGGCGTGTCGACGCCCGCCGGCGCCACTAGAGCAAGGCGCTGGGCTAGGTTGGGGCATGTGCTCACAGGGCCGACAAAGCCAGCATCGAGAGCAGCAAGCCCCCGATGCCGGTGGTAGCAAGTGCCGTGATGAGGGCACTTCGAGAGCGAGTTTTCCCGTTTAACCGCTTCCGCCTATTGCTGCACTCTGCAGAGACATCTGACACTCGCGAGGCTATCTCGGCTTTTGCAGTGTCACGCCATAATGGCTGTAGATTTTGTCAATTGTACCGTCAGCACGCAGCCGCTCCAACGCGTGATCAATTGCCTCGCGCAGGCTGTCATCCGGGCGGACCATGCCAACCGCGACATTCCAGCTAAGGCTCGGCTCGCTCTCGTCGAGGCCCAGGATGCGAACGGCCTTTTCGGGGTGCGTCAGATTGTAGTAGCCAGCCACCGTCGGCGTGACCGCCGCGGCATCGATTTCATGGTTGGCCAGAGCCTCGAGACTGTCGGCTTCAAACCCGAAGGTCGATGTCGGCACATGCCGCTGACCGATCATCATGGCGGCGACCGATCCGACCTGAACCCCGACCTTGGAGTGCTCGTCGAGACTCTTGAACGAGGTGAGCTTGCTCGACGCGGGCACCGCAAGCGCGACACCCGTGTGATAATAGGGTTTTGAAATTCTCAAATGGGTTTCGCCTTGAGCTTCGGGATCGGCAATGACATCCAGAACAATGTCGCAGCCCGCACTGCGCATCTGATATTGCGTAATAGTCCAGTCGGGCCGCAGCGAGACGCCGAGCTCGCGGGCCAAGGCTTGCCCCAGTTCGATCTGAAACCCGGGAGGATCACCGGCCTTGCTCGCGAACGGAAGCGAGTTGGGATGCGCACACAGGCCGATCACCCCGGCCGATCGGATGGCGTCGAGGGATCGTGCGTGCACTGGAGTCGTCAGTTCGACAATGATGCACACTAAGAGAACTGTCTTCATTACGTGTTCCAGTGCGGATGGCTCGGATCTCGGCCGGCTTCAACCCTCGTGAGGCTTGAGACCCCGGATGTACTTGATGATCTCATCGATTTGCGCATCGCTGAAGGTTGCTCCGAACGCAGGCATCGCGCCCGCCTTGCCGTTCTTGATACGGTTGCGAAGAAAGTCGTCGTCGTGGGAGTCGTTCATGAGCTGCGGCCCCTTGCCGGCCTGGCGGCCTCCGTCGGAGTGACAAAAGCCGCAGGTCGATGCGAACAACACTTCGCCATTGACATTCTCATTTCCCCCGGCAGCGCCGCCAGGCTGCTGCGCTTGGGGCTGTTGCTGCGCCAGAGCCGGCATCGCGTCTGCCAAATAGGCCAACGCCATCACCGGCAACAGCGCCACGATTTGCCACTTCAAATTCATGACGTCCGGCTCCGTTGTCGTGAAGTCGCTCCTCCCGCTTCAACGCACTGGGAGCGAGCTTGCGCCCGCTCCCTGACAAATCGTGCCACTAGCCTATCTCAGGCTGTAGACGATCAGGGCGCCGTCGTCGCGCGGCATGCTCTTGTAAACGCCGCCGAAGGTCGGTGCGTAGTCATCCGACAGCATGCCGCCGAAGCCCGCGGTGACGGCGATATATTGCTTGCCGCCTACGTCGTAGCTGATGATTCCGCCCTGATGACCCGTGCCGTCGGAGTGGTTCCACAGCTCGGTTCCTGTCTCGGCATCGTAGGCATGAAGGATACCGCGCGAGTCAGGCACGAACACGAGATTTCCCGCGGTCGACAGGACGCTGCCGAGCGGCGGCTCGGGGTAGCGAACTTCCCACTTCTTAGCCCCCGTCACAGGATCGCGCGCATCCAGGTGGCCATAAATGTCGCCGCTAGGAGTAGGCGCCAACTTGAAGTCGGCGCCGATGTTCAGCTGGGCCTGTGGGACGGTCACCGGCGTCGTCTTCATGACCGTGAGGTTCATGCACCATTCCTGGCCAAGCTTGTAGTAGAGGCCCGTCTTGGGATTGTAGGAGCCTGAGTTCCAGCTGAAGCCGCCACCAATGTATGGGCACAGCGGCGGGTCGACTTTCCCCGCCGTGAAGTCGCGGCGGCCAATCAGTTCGCCGGTCTTGGGATCGATGTTCTTGACGAAATTACTGTTCTCGACGAGCCGCCAGACGTTCTTCAGGCCGGCGTTGCGGTCATAGACAAAGACGTAGCCGCTCTTGTTGGGGTGCACGACGAGCTTCTGGCCGTCGCGTTCGAGCATCACGAACTCTCCGACGGCGCTATCGAAGTCCCAAGCATCGTGCGGCAGCTCCTGATGATAGAATTTCAGCTTGCCAGTATCGATATCGAGACCGATCACCGAGCTCGTATAAAGGTTGTCGCCCGGGCGAGCACCCTGCGTCTTGTAATCGTTGCCCGACCAGTCGTAGAGCGGCGCCGGGTTGGCGGTGCCCCACCAGACGGTGTTGGTCTCGGAATCGTAGGTGCCCGGCATCCAGCCGCCACCCCCGCCGGTGCGCCAGGACTCATTTCCCCATGTCTTCATGGCTTCGTCGGTGCCAGCAACCGTCAGAAACTCCCATTTCTTTTTGCCGGTGGCGGCGTCGACAGCAAAGATCGGGCCGCGGCCCGGCCATTCGCCACCCTGCGCGCCGATGATCACCGTGCCTTTGGCATAAAGCGGCGCACCGGTGAAGCCGACGGTCAGCTTCTCGGAGTCGAGCAATTTGTTCTCCCACTCGACCTTTCCGGTCTTCATGTTCAGCGCGATGAGACGACCATCTACCGTGCCGACATAGACCTTGCCTTCACCGATCGCGACGCCACGATTGTAGGGGGAGTGGGTCTGCCGAGCGATCAACGCTTCGTCCAGTTCCGGGAAATAGGACCAGATCACCTCGCCGGTGGCGCCATTCAGTGCAAAGACACGACTATAGGAGCCCGTGTAGTAGAGCACGCCGTCGGCCACCAGCGGCATTGACTGTAACCCGCGGGTGGATCGTCCCGGAATATGGATCCAGGCGACGCTCAAGTTGCCGACATTGCTGGAGTTGATCTGGGAAAGCGGACTGTAGTGATAGGATTTGTAGGAGCCGTGATAAGTCAGCCAGTCGTTCTGACCGCCAGCTTCGATTCGAGCGGTATCGACCGATTGAGCTGACGCTGGTCGTGCAGCAAGCGTCGCGCTTATGGCCACGACGACAGGTAAAGAGTAATACCCCCATTGCCTTTTCATGGGAACTCCTCCGCTTTTCCATTATGTTGGATGCTGGACGCGAGCGGCGCCCACGGTCGAGTAGGCGTATCGGCTCCTCACGATCACACACGCGCCAGCACGACCGTTTCACTACTTTCGCAGCTGCTGGTGCCCACCGCGTCGCTCCGATAGCGTACGATGGATTGAATCCACTGCCAATCGTGAAGTCGATGAGGTATGACTGTCAGACTGTCAGCATTGCTGACCGTCTGACCGAACAAGCCAAATGGCATTCACCGGAAAATCTTGATGTGCCAGACGCTGGAGCAACAGTGCGAGCATACGCAAGGTCGCGCTCTTCCCGAAGCCACTGCCTTTTTACGACGCGGCACCGACGTACGACGCTTCGAATAGAGCGACGTCCTGGGGCGGCCTTCCCATAGATCAAATAATTGCGTTGGTGAGGATTCGCTGGTAGCGGCGTTCCTGCCAGACTGATGCTCGTGCGAGCTCTGAGCGAGGTCAATGAACGACCGCAACTATGCCGGAAGGAGGATACCGGTGTTGCGCAAAATGCACTAAGATGCCCATACGCATCACCGAAAACGCATGCGCTGAGCGATTTGCAGAGCGCGTTCGCTCTGTCGGCATGGGACACGCTCTAGCTATCGCGTTCGCATCGAGACGTGTGGATGGCAGCTGAACAGCTCTCGATTTTTTCCGATAGAATGTCAGTCGCGTCGGCGATCAGTGTGGCGTCCGGCGCGTCGTGCGTACTTCAACGAACTGATCGACGCGGGATATCGCTTAAGGCGATCCTTTCGGGCTGACGCCGGCTTGGCAGCGGCAGCGAGGATTCTAGCGAAGCGAATGAAAGGCGGTCTACCTGAAGTTGCTCCATCGAACTCGCCGGCCTTATGCCGGATTGCAGTCAGATCATCTCCCTTCCACCACAAACATGCGGAGGAAATCATGACAACTCCACTTACGTTTCGTGACCATGACAACAAGGCTGGCGGCCTCGCGCGCCGCACCTTGCTGAAGGGCGCGGCGGCCGCGCTCGCTGCGACCGCGGCAACCAAAGCTTCCGCCGCTGAGATGGCGGCGCCGCTCGGAGAGACTGGCGCGCCGACCAGGCTGACCGGTCGGCTGCCGTTGGGGCCATTGCCCGGAAGCCGCTATCCCGATCCCCACGTCGAGAATGCCAAAAAGCCGCAGGTCTCGTTCGGCGCCGCCGGTTTCCCAGGCTTTGCCGGTACTACAGCGGTCGAGCGCGTTGCAACCGGAATGCGCTGGGCTGAGGGGCCCGTCTATTTCGCGGCCGGCCGCTACGTGCTGTTCAGCGATATTCCCAACAACCGCATCATGCGATTCTGCGAGGACGACGGGCACTTGAGCGTCTACCGCCAGCCCTCGATGAACTCGAACGGCAACACCATCGATCGGGAAGGACGCTTGATCACGTGCGAACATAGCGGGCGCCGCGTGACCCGGACCGAGCTCGACGGCTCGATCACGATCATCGCCGACAAATACAACGGCAAGAAGCTGAACTCGCCGAACGACGCGGCTGTCGCATCCGACGGTTCAATCTGGTTCACCGATCCGGTGTACGGGATCGGCGGCTATTACGAGGGCATCAAGGCCGAGCCAGAGCAAGCGAAGCATAATGTCTTCCGTGTCGACCCGAAGTCCGGCGACATCAAGGTCGTGGTGGATGACTTCGTCGAGCCCAATGGCATTGCATTGTCACCCGACGAGAAGAAGCTCTATGTGATCGATACCGGATTCACGGATAGTCCGAGCAACCCGTGCCATATTCGCGTGTTCGACGTAGACGTTGCCACCGGAAAGGTGTCGAACGGCAAAGTCGTTGTGGAGATACCCAAGCCTGGCATTACGGATGGCATGCGCCTTGATACCGCCGGCAACGTCTGGTGCTCGTCAGGCTGGGGGGATCCGAACGAGGACGGGGTGCGCTGCTACACGCCGGGCGGCGATCTGCTCGGCAAGATCCACATACCTGAGACCGTCGCCAATCTGTGCTTCGGCGGTCAGCAGCGAAATCGGCTCTACATCTGCGGCTCGACGTCGCTCTATGCGGTCTACACGAGTGCGGTGGGCGCGTTGAAGCCGTGAGGCCGGCAAATATCGGCAGCCAAATCCTAGGAGTCGTCCGTCAAGAAAACCCATTTGAGCGCTGGCGAGCCGACGAAGAGCCGGCCTGAACGTGGAAGCGTCAGCCAGGCGAGGACGAGATTGTAGGCGATAGCGTGAGGACGAGGTTGACGACCTTGTCCTCGCGCCCTGAACCGCCGAGCGGGCCAGAAAATTCGCGCGCTGTTCCACCCCCATACACCTCTATAGCCCACACATTCGTGACTCGCTGTTCCCAATCTTTCCGACCGTGACCGACACTTGCCTCGACGTCGGCCAACGGGGAAGACCCGCATGGCCAAAGCGGCGCTCTTGACCCGAATGTATGGTCCGGCCGCGCGTTGCAAGAGGTTTCGGCAACCTGTCAGATGCGGTCTTGCATCAATGTATCCGGCCTCTGATTGGAGCGTGCTGTGCTCCGGGCCATCATGGATATCAGCACGCATTCGAGCTGATTAGCGGACAGGCCTCGAACGGGCCATTCGGGTCACCAGTGTTCGCATGCGCCGGGAAGACCGATCTTCCATCGTCGTCGCATCCTCTCGCAGACCTCGGCGGGTAAGGGATGTTGGTTACATCATCTCGATAGCTCCTCACTTCGCGCTGTTCCTTTGTTCGTGCCTGGCGGTCGTTCCTTCGTCCCGGCCTGCGCGCGCAGACGCGCCGCGCGCAAGGGGCCGTCAAGGCCGGCCGTCGTGCTGTCCTGACGTCTTGCTCTACGCTGCCAGGCTGCGCCTTGACGGCCCCGAGCACGGCGCGAGGATCGGCCAGGTCAGGACGCCGTCTCCTCAGCCTTGACGCACTCGAAGGCACGTCCTTTGTTGAGAACCGCCCAGGCGATCCGGGCGAGCTTGTTGGCGAGCGCAATCGCCAGCACGTTGTGATGCAATCGCTTCTTGGCAGCTTCGATCCAAGATTTGAGGCCGTAGCGCTCCCAGCACTTCACCCTGACCAGCACCACCCATGCGGCTTGGACGAACAGCGCGCGTAGGTAGCGATTGCCGCGCCTTGATATCTTGCCGAGGATCGTGCGGTCGCCGGTCGATATCTGCTTCGGCACCAGTCCAAGCCAGGCGCCGAAGTCGCGGCCTTTCGAGAACACGTCTCCACTGCCAATCGCGGCGACCATTGCACTCGAGATAAGCGGTCCAATGCCGGGCACTGTCATCAGTCGCTCGCAAGCCTTATCTTGACGAGCCAGCGTTTCGATCTCGCTAGACAGCCCCTCGATACGCGCATCCAGCCGGCGCCAGTCGCCCGCCAGATCCTCGATGATGCGTAACATGCGAGGCGAGAGCACATCGGTGCGCGTCGCGAGGATACCCGGCAACTCGGATCGCAGGGAATGCAGGCCTTGGCGTACGGCGATGCCCCGCTCCAGCAGAAACGCACGGATCTGATTGATGACGCCGGTACGCTGACTGACCAATCGATCGCGGACGCGGTGCAGCGCCTGAAGGTCGAGCTGATCGGCTGTCTTGGTTGCGACGAATTTCATGGTCGGGCGTTGGACAGCCTCGGCGATGGCTTCCGCATCTCGGAAGTCATTCTTCTGTCCTTTCGAATACGGGCGCACGTCTTTCGCCGGCATCAAGCGAGCGTCGTGGCCGAGCATTTGGAGCTTGCGACTGAGGTGATGCGCGCCGACGCAAGCCTCCATCCCGATCAAGCAGGGCGGGAAGTTGGCGAGCCGTCTTTCCACCTGGCTGCGTGACCACTTCTGCCGCAGCACGATGGCACCGCGGTGATCATGACCTACGAGGTGGAACGAGTTCTTGCCGATATCGATGCCGATCACGGCGACCGCTGTGTTGAGGTTCCGAGACATGGCGTGCTCCTTGACCTGAGCGCCCCTTGCCAGCTTCTCGCACTGGCGGGGCCGGAGCACGGCCGGACCATTCCATTCTGATGTCCCCAGTCAAGCACACAGCGCACGGTTTTCTCATCTCCACGAGGACTCATCGTGAAGTTCTTGCGCCGATGGATCGTGCAGAGGAGAAGGCGGGACCCAAAGACGTCGGTGAACAGGCTCTGATGCGCGGGTTGGATACCGCATTTCCGTTTTTTCGTCTGGGGCTGTCCTGGTCTAGCGTCGGGCGTCGATCGGATGATCGGCCACATAATGGGTTTCAGGATTTCCCCTGCCGTGGTCCCACCTTCACCTCTGCACGATTGATGTCTGCGACTACCCCTGATCCTGATTGCAACAAAAGGGGGCTGTGGGCCGGTCGAGCGCACCTCACGACTCGAGCGGTCCACAGCCCCCAACGACGTTACGCCTGTCGAGGTGGCATGAGCTCGCGATTGATTGCCCAAATGAAGGCGGATAGCTCTCGGGCAATCGCCGTGACGATTACGGTTCGCCGCTTGCCCTTCCGCTCGAGTGAGCGGAAGCGTCCGCACAATCTGGTTTGCGCTTTCCACGCAATCTCTCGCGCGCGTCTCGGTGCGGCCTCCACCTTTGGCTGCTTGTCTCGGCTCACGCGCGGCGGATATCGATAGCTCCAGGCCGCCTCCACAAGAATACGTCGCGCCCGCCCATTACCGGCTTTGGTGATGCCGCCTCGCTTGACCTTGTCACCAGTCGAGTTTTCCGTGGGCACCAGACCCAGATAGCCCATCAGCTCGCGCGGATTTTGAAAGCGGGAGAGATCACCGATCTCGGCCAGCACCCCCACAGCCGCAATGAGATCAATCCCCCGCATCGCCTGCAGGGCCGCGACAACCTCGGCAAGCGACCACTCGGCCACCACCTCGCGGATGGCATCCTCCAAACGCTCCATCCGCTCACTTTCCTGGCGTATCCCCTCAAGTAACTCTTCGAATGCGATGCGCTGCTCGCGATGCTCGAGCTTCTGCGACATCAGCCATCTCATGTGGGCTGGTCCCCACGTTGTCTTGCCCGGATAGATGCGTCCCAGCCGCAGCATCAATGACGAGATCTGTTGACGCTTGCCCTGGAGGTCCTTCTTTACTGCCTGACGGGCGCGCGAGAGATCGCGCATAGCCTCATGGCGCTCGTCCGGCACCCACACCGCGGTGAGCTCGCCCGCGCGCAACAGCTTGGCGAGGCTTACCGCATCGCGCCGGTTCGTCTTCACTCGATCGCCGGCCTTCTTCGGAACGAGCGAGGGAGCCACCACCAGGCAGTCATGGCCGAGGCTCTTGAGCAGTCTGTAGAGGCCATATCCTGTCGGCCCTGCTTCGTAGCAAAATGTCAGATGACAGCATTTCGCTGCAAGCTTTGCCACCAGCTTTCGGATCGTTGCCTCCGTGGCAGAAAACTCCCCGAGATATCGTACCTCGCCGCCACGGCCGCCTTCGGCAATGGCTATTGCATTGCGCGATTTTGACGTATCGATTCCGACAAAGACCTCGGTATGATGACCCACGACTCGCCCTCCTTGTTTGAGGCTCTGCCCGGTCCATCCAGGCAACCCTCGTCGCAACATCGAAGGTGAGTCGCCTCATTTTGTGGAGGGGACATACAGTCTAGCGGTCGTCACGTGGCTGCCCGGCGCGCTACTCGAAGATCAATGTTCCACTGTGATCGATGCATCCGCAAATGGTCGCAATCTTCGCTGTACGGTTTTCCATGACGCCTCCCGCAAATCGTTGCACGAGCATTGACCGTCCATCGCACAATTCGACCCTACTGCCCTCAAGTGCGGCCAACAGGAGTGCGCGCCCAGGGAGCATATGACAAATTGCTCTCGGCAATTGATGCTAGGCTGCATTCTTCTCCCGCGGGGGAAGCTGCTTACGCCACCGCTTTGGATAGCATTGTATGCAACTCAATAAGATAGAGCCGCCGGTCACCGTCAGCGGGCCGTCTTGCCAAGGACACTGCGGCGGTAAGCCGCTGATCCGACCATCGCCACGCGCCTCACAGCCACTGGGCAAAGCCTGCGCACGAGCACCCCAGAAGAATTCGCTGACGCGCTCGCTGCGCAACGACGGCGAATGGAGGAAATCGTTCGCCTCGTCGGCAAGAATCCTGGTTGAGCGATTGATCATGGGAGGAACCTGTCGATTGCGTTTTTGTGCGCGATCCAACCACGCCTCGAATCCACCGAGTAGGTTTCTACCGAGTAGGTTCAACTCCCGGGCTCGCAACAGCCGGTTCTTGCAATTGGTCGAACGGGAAATTCCAAGTTAGTTTCATACACGCGTTGGTCGAACAACACTTACGCCCGTGGTGAACGCGGCAGTTCGACCTGAAAGCCCTTGACCAGCCAGTCGAACAACAGGCCATAGACGACAGCGAGCGGAAGCCCGACAATGGCTGTCGCCGCCATCAGTGCCTGCCAGTAATAGATATCGCCGCGGATCAA
The DNA here is from genome assembly GCF_029910095.1 of Bradyrhizobium sp. ISRA464. NCBI lineage: Bacteria > Pseudomonadati > Pseudomonadota > Alphaproteobacteria > Hyphomicrobiales > Nitrobacteraceae > Bradyrhizobium > Bradyrhizobium sp. ISRA464. The sequence continues at coordinate 7,341,044 of NZ_CP094526.1, forward strand.
TTCGGTCGGCACCCCGGCGCTCACGGTGCGACTCGCGGTCGAACTGACGAACACGGCCGCATAGATGTAGTCGCTCAGCGACAGCGCGAAAGCGAAGACGATGCAGGTCGTGATGCCCGGGACGGCCAGCGGCAGCGCCACGCGGAAGAAGACGCCGATGCGGCTCCAGCCGTCGGTCAAGGCCGCCTCCTCGATCTCGCGCGGAATCGAACGGAAGAAGCTGAGCAGGAGCCAAGTGCAGAACGGAACCGTAATCGTCGGATAGACCAGAATCAACGACCACACCGTGTTGGCGAGGCCGAGCAAAGTCACGACCTCGTAAAGCGGGATGAAGAGCAGCGTAGGGGGAATGAGATAAACGAGAAAGATCGCAATGCTCGAATGCTCGCCCCAATGCCCCATCAGTCGCGCCAGGCTGTAGGCCGCAGGCACCGCGAGCACCAGCGTGATGGCAACGACGACGACACCGATGAACAGTGAATTCCAGAGAAAGACCGGATAATTCGTCTCGGTGAACAGGAAGCCGATGTGGCTGAGCGTCGGGGGAAGATTGAACAGAAACGGATTGTTGGCCGGATCGTACAGATCGGCGTTGCGCTTGAAGGCGGTGATCAGCATCCACGCCGCCGGAAAGATTGCGAAGGCGCAGGACAATAGCAGCGCAGCGTAGAAGCCGACCATGCGAAGCGTTTGTCCCGTGCGCATCGGTTGCTACTCCTGCCTGCGATAGGCCATGCGCAAGGCCAGGATGGAGACGGCGAGCAGCACCGGGAACAGAAACAGCGCGATTGCAGCGCCCTGGCTTAACGCTCCACCTTGGATGCCTTTAAGATAGGCCCAGTAAGGGAGAATTTCGGTCGTATATCCGGGTCCGCCCCTGGTGGTTAGCGCCACCACGGTCATGTCACCGAAGATCACGAGAACCGTGAACAGGATGGCGACTGTGAGCAGGATCGCCAGCGCCGGCAAGGTGATCTGAAACAAGATACGGAAATAGCCGGCACCGTCCAGCTCGGCCTGCTCGAACAATTCGTTCGGAATGGCTGTGCGGCCCGCCAGCACGATGATCGTGGACAGCGGCAGCGTGCGCCAGACATTGATGATCACGACCGCGCCAATACCAAGCCATTCGCGCCCGAGATAGAAGAGATTGTTGGCCGGACCGAGCACGGTGCCAGGGCCGAGCAGGCCGACCGCGCGAAGGATCCAGTCGATCGGGCTAAACTCCGAATCGAGGAGCCAGAGCCAGCCGACGGCGGCAAGCGCGACCGGCATGGCCCAGGGCAGGATGAGCAGGATTTGCGCAAGCCGCTTGCCGGGAAAGTCGCGGGCGAGCAACTCCACCTGGAGGATCGTCAGGATCGTGAGAAGCGCCAGTGTCGCCACGGTGATGATGATGCTGTTACGCAAAGCGAACATGAACGCAGCGTCGTGGACGACGCTGATGAAATTATCGAGGCCCACAAACTGTTGAATAGCGGGATTGCCGACGGTCGCCTCACTGAGGCTCAAAGCAATGGCAAGGAAAAACGGCACCGCGACAAGTGCGATCACATAGATAACGGCGGGCGCCAGCATGATCGCGCCGACAACGCCGTCACGATCGGCTATTCCGATACGTGCCTCCCGTTGCGGCGGCTTCCTGTATCCGCCTGCTCCGCGTCCGCTGAAGCCTTCCTTGTTTCCCACGGTCACTTCCTCCCTGCGGACCGCTTGGCACGTCGCGACGCAGCGCCCTTCCACGTCGCAAAACTGCGCTTCAAATTGGCGCGGTAGCCGTGCGTATGCCGGTTTGAATGTCGAAAAACCGTAGCAGTGAGCGCGACACCACGAATTCCTGCACCTCGCCTACCTTCACTTTGCCGATCGTTTCCTGCCGCAGCTTGCACAGCACCTTGGCGTTCTTGAATTCGCCATCCGCGCTGCCGTAAGCGAGCCATTCGGAGCCGAGAAACTCGATCCGTGCGACATGCACCTGGAACGTGGCAACATCCTCGGATTCCGGCACGGCCGCTCGCGGCGTGAGGTGCTCCGGGCGAAAGCCGACGATTGCAGCGCCGTGCTCCAGCAGGTTCATCGGCGGCGTACCGATGAACCCGGCGACGAACGTGTTTGCTGGTTCCGCGTAAAGCTCTTGGGGCGAGCCGATCTGGCGTAGCGCGCCAGCCTGCATCACCGCGACACGATCGCCAAGGCCAACGGCCTCGACCTGATCGTGAGTGACGTAGACGGTGGTGACACCGGTGCGGTCGTGCAGCTGGCGAAGCTCGGCGCGCGCCAGCGCCCGCACCTGCGCGTCGAGCGAACTGAGCGGCTCGTCGAAGATAAAGAGAGAGGGTTTGCGTACGATTGCGCGCGCCAGCGCCACCTTCTGTTTTTCGCCGCCCGAAAGTCGCGCCGGGCGGCGGTGCAGCAAGGATTCTATGCCAAGTATTCCCGCCGCCCAGCGAATCAGGCGCTCTTGCTCCGCCCTCGCCACTCCGCGCGCCTTGAGGGGAAAGGCTATATTGTCGGCCGCCGACATGTGCGGATAGAGCGCATAACTCTGAAAGACCATCGCGATGTTTCGCGCCCGCGGGGGCAGCTGAGTAATGGGCCGGCCGTTGAGAAAGACATCGCCGGCGGTCGGCTTCTCAAGGCCCGCGATCGATCGCATCAACGTCGTCTTGCCGCAGCCGGATGGACCGACGATGGTAAGGAACTCTCCCTCCCGCGTCGTCAGGTCGATACCCTTGAGGGCCTTGAAATCACCGAAGTGTTTCGTAAGCCCTCTGACTTCCAACACGGCCACGGCGCTGATCCTCGCTAGTCCTTGCTGGCTTCGCGGCCGCACCCGACGTAGCCAAGCCGTTTCCATTTTTCGACGATCTGCTGCATCTGGGCCGCGGTATCCTTGACGGCCTGCTCCGGCGTTTTCTCGCCGCGCGCCGCCTGCGCCATCATCGTCGACAGCAGGAACGTGTTGTAGACCTCACTGGTGGCTGGATTGGCGTAGCCGGGATAGCCGAGCCATGCGGTCCAGGCGAGCGCTCCTCTCAGCACCGAAAGCTTGTCGGGTGGGTCCGAGCCCCACGGATCGTGATCGATCCAGCCGCCCTTCTGCTCGAGCTGCGATACCGTCGACGGATAGGCAGGGAAGTCATAGAGTTTGCTGTAGTAGGTATCGCTGCTGTAGTTGGCAGTGAGATCGAGCATGAACTTCTTCGCCGCCAGAATCTGGTTCTTGTCAGTCACGTATTTCGGAAGGACGTAGATGAACCAGACATGCGCGGTTTGGTGCACGTCGCCGGTCGGACCTTTCAGCCCCGGCCTGAAGCCTGTGTCGGTCGCGTTCTTCGGGTTGGATTCCTGCGCCGTCCGATAGAAGGAGATCGAGTTCTGGATGTAGGAGGCTCGACCGGACACGAACGCCTGATTGTTCGAAGCCGCGTTCCAGGAAAACACCTCCGGGGTTTCGGCAGCGTGGAAGAGCTTGGCCTGATACTTCACCGCATCGAGCACGTGCGGCGAATCGAGCGTCACGTTGCCACAAGCGTCCTGCACGGTGCCGCCGAACGACCAGATCAGCGAACGCGCATAGAACTCCGAATCGATCTCAGGCGACATGCCGACGCCAACCGGAATTCCCGTCTTCTGGTAGATTTTCTGGCCGCCCTTGAAGAGATCGTCATACGTGACCGGTCCCTGTGGATAGCCGGCATCCTTCCACAGCGAGATGCGATAATCGCCGGGATCGACGACCCAGCCCACGCAATAGGCGTACCATTCCTGTTTGACCGGGAGATAGGCCTGGTGGGTGCACGGGGCGACGCCCTTACCATACGCCGCCTTGGCGGCGTCATTGACATCATTCAGGGGCTGCAGACCCTGGATGAAGGCGGCTGGCGTCGCGTTCATCTGCATCAGCGTTGGCCCCTTGTTGGCGGCAATCGCGGCCGCGAGTGTCGAGTTCAGGTCGGCGTAACTGATGTGCTGCACGGTGACGTTGACGTTGTGTGCGGCTCCCCATTGTTGAGCATAGGCGTCGAACCATTTGTCGTAGCGCGGAACGAAATGGCTCCATTGCGTGATCGACAGCGTCGTGCCAGCCGGGAATTTTTCGGGAAAGGTCAGCGCCCCGTATTTTACCGGGAATTGTATAGGCGACGGCTTGACGCCGGAAGTTGGTTCATTCGGCGTTCCCGCCGCGGACAGGTTTGCGCTCGCTCCGAGCACACACAGCGCAGCAGCGGCAACGGACACCGCTAGAAGCGCTGGGCTATTCCACCGCTTGGTCATGGTTTCTCTCCCTTTGCCCGAAACATCTTGGACGGGATCGAACTCTTATTCTTAGCTCCTTCTTAGCACCTTTGTACACGTTTTGTTCGACCGCCCTCCGGCGCTCACCTGCGCCCAATGGACCATCAATTAACGGGAATCGGCAGCAGGAGTTTCTGCGACAAAGGGCTAAGCCGCCGCATCTGGCGCGGAAGCGCTGCACCTCGCGATTGCGATGATGGTAACGCATATCGCAAGGTTGCACTGACAGCTTCCAAAGCTCGTCGCTTGACTGCCCCGCCCGAGTGGTGCTGCCGGTTGCGCCATGCCGTGGCTCCGGCCACAATAGGGAGCCGAGATGAACCGACAGCGATAACGATAGGGGCCGCCTGTGATCGAGGTCAGGCCAACCAGCGAAGGCGATCCACTCGAATTCGAGGTCATCGTCCGCGTGGGCGTGGGAAGCGGCGAGACACGCTATCGCGTCACGATGGCAAGAACCACTTGCGAACGGCTGACGAAGGGCTCGTACACGCCGGAGCGTTGCATCGAGGCGGCGTTCCAATTTCTGCTTGATCGCGAGCCGAAGGAGTCGATCTTGCGACGTTTCGACATCACGGTAATCTCCCGTTACTTTTCGGAGTTCGAGCGCGAGCTGCCACGCTACCTCTCTCAATCGTGATTCGGCCGTTGTTCCATTACACGGAACGGCATAGGCGCGGCTCGTCAAACGGCGTATATTGCCGGGTCCTTCGCGCAAATTGATCAACATGACGTGGAGGTGGCCATGAAATATGTGCTGCTCGGAAATCTGAACTCGGAGTGGGCGGGCAAGCAATCGGAGCGGATCGGCAAAGCGAGAGCAAAGCTCGACAAACTGGGTATCAAGATCGAGGCGATCCACTACACGCAGGGCTACTACGATTTCGTCGACATCGTCGATGCCCCGAATCCAGAAGCGATGCTCGCGTTCTCCGTCTGGTACTCCACCCAGGGTTTGGGGAGGATCCAGAGTATGCCGGCCTTCAACGCAAAGACTTTCGAAACTGCGACCAAGGAAGCAGCGGGCTGAGCGCAGGTGTTGCCAGGAGGGTTGGTTAGTGCCATCGCAGTTCAGGCATGGCGGGCGTGCCACCGACTCCCGTCTCGACCACACATGACATGGATCGGCTCCGCAGAGAATTTCTCACGCTGGCCGGCAAAGCCGCCGCGACCGTCGGCTGCGAGATGGCCCTGCGTGCTGCACGCGCAGCGGCGGCTTCGACTTCCGGTGCGGGTACAGTTTTCGACGTGCGTAGCTTCGGTGCTGTTGGCGACGGCAAAGCCATCGATTCGCTGGCGATCAATCGGACCATCGAGGCAGCGGGCAGCATGGGCGGCACGGTTTATTTTCCCGCCGGTCGCTATGCCTGCTACTCGCTTCGCCTGAAAAGCGCAGTTGCGCTTTACCTTGATCAGGGCTGCGTGATCATCGCCGCGGACACCCCGCGCGAGGGAACAACTTCAGGCTACGATCCAGCAGAATCGAACGAGCCCTGGGAGGCGTTCCAGGACTTCGGACACAATCATTGGCACAACAGCCTGATGTGGGGCGAAAACATCCATGATGTCGCAATCTTCGGGTCCGGCTTGATCTGGGGGCGTGGGCTTGCCCGCGGACATGATGATCCCGAACTGCCGATCGCCGAGGCCCCCGGCGTGGGGAACAAAGCGATAGCCTTGAAGAACTGTCACAACATCATTTTCCGCGATCTGTCGATGCTGGCCTGCGGACACTTCGCCGTTCTGGCGACGGGCGTCGATAATCTGACGATCGACAATCTGAAGATTGACACCAATCGCGACGGAATCAACATAGATTGCTGCCGTAACGTGCGCATATCGAACTGTAGCGTAAACTCGCCGTGGGACGACGCAATCTGCCCGAAGAGCTCGTTTGCTCTCGGCTATGCGCGCCCGACCGAGAACGTCACGATAGCCAATTGCTACGTCACGGGCGGCTACCAGGTCGGCTCGCTGATCGACGGCAGCTTCAAGCCTTTTCCCGACACTTACGAGAACCACGTTTGGCAACGCACTGGTCGCATCAAGTTCGGCACGGAATCGAACGGTGGATTTAGGAACATTGCCATTGCAAACTGTGTCTTTGAAAGCTGCCGCGGCCTTGCGCTCGAGACAGTCGATGGCGGAATCATGGAGGACATCACCGTGACAGGGGTCACCATGCGCGACATCCGCAACGCGCCGCTATTCTTGCGTCTAGGATCACGCCTGCGCGGCCCCACTGGCATTCCAGTTGGCACGCTCAAGCGCGTGCTGATTAGCAATGTCACCTGCAATGCGCCCCAAAACGATATGCCATCGATCATCAGCGGTGTTCCGGGACATGCGGTCGAGGACGTCAAGATCAGCGGCTGTTACTTTCTGCACAAGGGTGGCGGTACGGCTGAGATGGCGGAGCGCCAACCGGTCGAGCGGCCGAACGACTATCCCGAGCCTGCTCTGTTTGGCCCCCTGCCGGCGCAGCACTTCTACATACGTCACGCGCGCAATCTCGAATTCAGCAATGTCGAGCTTCGAGCCGCCACCGTCGACGCGCGCCCATCGTTTTGGCTCGGTGACGTGAGCAGCGCTGACCTCCTGCACGTCAAATTGCCCAGCGGGATCGGTCCGGCCGTGTCGCTCAATGACGTTTCCGATTTCCGCACCCTCGCCAACCGCGGACTGAAGGACGTGTCGATCGAAGGTCCGATCTCACATATGCAGCTCTGAACAGAAGGCTCCTTACTTCGGCCGTGCCGCACGGGAAATCGAACAGAGCGTGGAAAATCGTAGATTAGCGTGCAAAATCACAGGATTGGTAGCGGGGGAGCGCTACCGCCTACCGACCCCGCCCATGAACCGCTGTTCCGAATACGGGCTGCATGACTCAAAAACGCCCGTCCAGCGGCCTCCCGGCGATCTGCTATCCAAGCCCGGCCCGGCCCGAATAACGCATGGGGTGACTCCGGCTGCCGGGACGCGCGGCACTGGTGTGACAACTTGGCCGACCGGAACAATTCCACCCACTCGCTGCTTATGGATACGCCAGCGCGGAACGCGGTCCCTGATGGTTCATCCGCCAGCCCCGGATATCAGGGGCCGCGCACTTCGCTCGCGAGGCCACATTATGGGTTTTGTCCAATGACCGAAGCGACATTGTTGGGCGTAGCGGGTTTGCTCTATGGGCCGCTATCATCGCGGTGTTTGAGGTCAATGCGGCATGGGAACGAAGCCAGCTACGACGGCGAGCCCGCGATCAAGGCCGCACCGAGATAACCCTGTAAGCTTTCGCGCGCTTGCGGCGCTGGCATTCACGGACCGTATGGGCGCTTCATCTCTCGCCCTTCCTTTTGAGAGATCGCCCCACAGGGGCGAACATAGCCCTTCAACGCACCGGATGCCGACCCTTTGCATCCGGTGCGTTGCGCACAAGATGGAACTTATCAATGTTTGCGCCGCGCCGTTAGATGGCCTCGCGCAATTTGCAATCCGGTTAAGCCCTCAGTGCAATGTACCCTTCGCGGTACCCACGGCAACCTCGCCGAGGAAAATCGAGTGCAGCCGTTGTCATCGTCTCAACCCGTTTGCGCGGTCCTATGGTTGAAGCATCTTGATTGTCGAGATCGGCCACTTCCCGATGTGGCCTCTGATCGATATGCGCAGCCCATGAGACTCGTCCAGAAACACATCCTCGACGGTCCCCGCAGTCCCATCGGTTAGAACCGCAGCCCTTCCGACAAGTTCAGCCTCCGCTTGCACATACTCGCGCAGGATGACGGTGGCGCGGTGTTTCACGAACTGCAAAGCAGCCTCGGGTTGATGAGCCCTACGTAACAAGGACATTGCTTGGTCCTCCGTGAACGCACGTGGAGGGCGCGGTCCCGACCGGGGCTGGAATGGCCAAGACCGCGCTTGCTCCGCGCTGGCGTGCAAAATGTCATTCAATTACCGGATGGTGCGAAAGGTGCCGAAAGTCATGCGACGCTCCGGAACATTTCGCTCCTTTGGCGCTTTGTAGCGGCCAACGGAGCGACTCGGATGATCCCAGCAATTTTAGCGATCTATAGCGTAACGGCGCTGCTCGCCCTCTTCGGTCCTTGGGGATGAGATACGCATTTCGGACGATTGAAGGCTTCGATCAGAGCGAAGCCCTTGGCGTGTGATGCTCGGTTCAACGGGCTTTCCTGAGGGCAAGGTTGCGGCCGGTTCCCCTCGAAACGGGCTACGTTGATCACGACTCTTTGGGCGACTCCGTAGGATACCGGAAACCTCTTCCCTCCGCGCGGCGAGTTGCGCTAGGCTCACAACCAAGGCGAGAGGCGATAATGGCGAGCAAGGTTGTGCGCGTCGATAGGATAGAGCCGGCGATCCTGCCGCGCCTTCGTCGCGTGCAAGCGTGGCGCAGAGCACGGCTGCAACGCCTGCTCGCTGATCCTGACATCGCAAAGAATGATCCGGAGCGGCGGAAGTCCATCAAGGCCGCGCAGCACTACACGGCTGTCTCGATGCGCGCGGAAGCCATCCTGCGGGGCCTGATCGAGCCGGAGAGGTCGCAGGCCCACCGGTCCGAGCGCTAGGGATGACGCATGCCGAGCACTGCGAGGCCGTCCTCATAGCCGCGTCGCCAAGCGGCCTCGCCTAGCATCCTGATCAAGTCGCCTACGCCACCCCGACCACAGGTATCTCGTATCTCGCGGGACTGCCGAGCCCCAACGGATTGATAATTTGCCGAGCGCCCGCCGCGTGGATGAGGCGAGGCGCTTGCCGGATGATGCGATCGAGATCGTGATGCGCGGCGAGGAGAAGGAGGATCGGGCGGCGGCGTTAGGATTGGGCACATTAGGGGAGCGCCGACCGACTAAACTCGGCTGCCTCCCTCAATAGAAGCCGTGATAGCGCATGCAGCGGTACCATCTGTAAGTGTGCCATCCCCATCGCGCAGCGCACACGTGAGACCAGTAACGGTAACCGCCGTAGCCGTAGCCTCCGATCCACCACGGGTACGCGTACCACCATCCGTGGTAGAAATAATGAAACCTTCCATGCCTGAACCGATGGCGGGCGAAACGACCGCCGCTAAAGGCAAAGCGCCTAAATTGCGGTCCGCCGGCGAAACGATGAACCGCGCCGAAACGATGGACGGCCCCGAAATGACGGGCGGCCCCGAAATGAGGGGCGACGCGCGGTGCCGCGAAATGACGCCTGAATTGATGAGCGCCGCCACCGCCGAAGCTGGGACCGCCGCCGAAGCGCGCACCACCACCGCCGAAGTGCGGACCGCCGCCGCCGAAGTGCGGACCGCCGCCACCGAAGTGCGGACCGCCGCCACCGCCGAAGTGCGCGCCGCCACCGCCGAAGCGGGGACCTCCGCCGCCGAAGCGCGCGCCGCCACCGCCGAAGTGCGGACCACCACCGCCGAAGCGCGCGCCGCCACCGCCGAAGTGCGGACCACCACCGCCGAAATGACCGCTATCATGCGGCGCGGCAATCGCGACCGGCGCACAACTGAAGGCAAACGCCGCGATCATTGCCAGCATTGCCCTGCGCATGGCTTCCTCACTGTCTCAGCCCATCGAAGTTAACGCGCGGCAGGCGGAATGGTTACATGAAAATACGGCAATGTCGCTTCGTTGGCCGACCGCCCGAAGTGGCGTTTATGTCTCATTTCGGTGTGCAGGCGGGCCGCCGGTCACCAACATCCGCAACACCTACTGGCGCGCGTGGCTCAAGCCGGAGAACCGATGCTTGCTGCCGGAGGTGGCCCTGTCACAATCACGCAGGCCGGACGACGACAAGTCCGCGCGGGTTGAGATCACCCGCGACATCGTGGCCGAGGCGCTGGCACGTGCGGCGCGTGCCAAGGATTCGAACGAGCTCTACGACTACTACGACACCTCGCAACGCTACCTGATCCTGCGCCAGCGCGGGCCACGCGCCGGCTGGTTCGTCCGGGCCCAATGACAGATGAGGCGGATCGGCAACGCCAAACGCGAGCCCGGCGATAAGCAGTTTCTCACCGTGAAGCAGGCGCGCGACAAAGCTGGGGAGCGCGACTATGCGATGCGGTCGTGCCAACGCCCTCGCACCAAGGGATGGACCTGGGCCGACCTTGACCGCGAATTTCAGGCCTCGCGGCAAATCAAGCGCATGAGCGGGAAGCGCGTCAAACCGCCGGCCGCCAGCACCCGCGCGGACGTCAAGGGTTGCTTCGACAAGCCCCAGCTCGTCGCCTGGCAAAACAAGAGACTGTCTGATCTGACCGACGTAGACCTGATCGAACTGCTTGACGTGATCCACGTCGAGAGAGGGCACGGCGCCTCCAGCAAGGCGCCACGCCGGCGTTACGTGGCTGACGCCGGTTGCGGAGATATGTCGGAAGACTATTCGCCTGGGCGTACAAGCCTGCGCGTGAGCTCCCAGGCTAGGCCAATGAAGACCACCGTCCAGGCAGCCAGCGCCACCACGAAGAACGCTGGTGCCAAGGGTGCGAGGAACGGAAGTGAGAGCGCCGCCGCCATGTGCTTTGTCGCGACTGCGTACATTCCCAATGGGAATACGGCTCCCCAATAGAGCGGATCATAGCGCAACGGAAATCGCCGGATCACGTGTTGCCACACCTCAAGCACGAGCAACATTGGAATCCACCATGTGCCCGTAGCCCAGTAAAAGATGGTGAAGCCTTCGATGAACGGCAGCAGCGAGGCGAGAAACGGTGCATCCGGCGCGTTATGCACCAGCCCTGCGCCGGCCAGGGTCGAAATCGCCATCGCCCCCATATTGATCCAGTAAGGAGGCGTGAGATCGCCCGGGGAGAAGACAAAGAAGGTTTCGCGGTAGAAGATGAGTGAAATAATCCATATGTAGAGCATTCCACCCCACAACCACATCGACAGAGCAAAGAAATTCAGCTCCAGCCGAAGCGGTTGCGACCACTCACCGGCAATCGAAGCCGCCAGGACGGCGATCGACTGCGCAGCGACGACTGCGATCAGCCAAGCGCCGGTCAACCCTTTCTCCAATGTAGGCTTCTCGCGCTTCACCGTGATGGCCGCGAAGATCGTATAAGTCAGGCCGACCCACAGCGCGGTGCCAATCACCAAGAACGCGGTCGCAGCCGTCAGACTACCCACCGTGAGCAGAAACTGAACGCCAAGGATGCAAGACCCGGCGACCGCTGCGAAGAAGCCGGGTCCAAGTCGATGATCGGCCATGTCGGCAAGAGATAGTCGCGGATACCGGATCATCCGGACCGCGGTCAGACAGGCCACAACGACATAGGCGGCGAGATTGAACGCAAACAATCCTGCCGCAAGGATTGGGAACTCGAAATCCCAAGCCCCGATCGAAACGACTCCAGTCGCCATGACGAGCGCGAAATAGGCGGGCGATAGATGTTCCACCGCAGTCACCCAGGTCGAACGCCTCCCAATCTATCGCAAGATATAGGGCGGCTGCGCGTGGCAACAAACAACAAGGTATCTTGAAGCAAAAATGCAGGAACCGCGCGGCCCGATTGAGACGGCGTCTCACCTTCCTCTTCGAAGGCACACTTCAGGAGTAGGACGATGCGCCCCCTTGGCGCGCCGCAACGATGTCGGTTGTCGTCCCTTATAGCCACCGCGGGAATCGCGCGGGCTGCGAACCGGTATGACTCAGGCGAGCGCACTGATCGAAAGATTGGGAACAGAGGTCAAGGAAGCGCGAGTTGGTGTCGCTCTGGCTTCGGTTCAACTTTCGCAGCTCATACTGCTTCATCTCCTGAGGGGGCATCGGGCATCCGTCGGCTATTCTTCGGAGAGTGCCTCCACGCTACATTTCGTCGTCAGTTTTGCTTGTCGCCAAAGCGCTACGCGCAGAAGCAGATCCTCTGACTTCAATCGGCCTTCGAGAGTTTGCGCATTATGTGACCGCCCGTCTCGTCGTTACTGAGACCAACGGTAAACCGATTCCTCGCTGCTGAAAGGAAGGGAGACGACGGAATCGTGATATCACGTCATCGGTGAGCGCCCAACGAAGATATCTTTCCGTGCGGTACTCGACTTCGAACAGATGACGGTACCTACACGCTTACCCTGAAGGGAGACTGGCGGACGCGAGGCCAAGGACAATATGTCTGTTAGATCACTAAAACGAGCATCGCCGTCGCTAGGCGCTTGGCCACCACACGCCGATGGCCGTCTACCGCGCGGCAAAATGCTGGGATCTTTTGGATTTAACTTATCGCAAACTTGGTGGTTTCGATGCTTTCTTGCGAGCGGCCATCTCAAAGGCGGTGGCCTTTCTCTCACCGGTTTCCTCGGAAGCATCGTAACGGTCAGCGCGCATCTACTGGAGGCAACGATCCTTGCCGTTGCCGCAGGCGTCTATCTGGCAGTACAGCCAGCCGCCGTGTCCAGCGGACACTATCCCGCACTTTGAACGATCGTCGCGTACATCGTCATCCATCAACTCGAAGGCAATCTGATCGTCCCGATGGTCCAGCATAGGTTGGTATTCCTGCCGCCCGCTGTCCTACTTCTGACCATCGTCGCGGTCACCGAGATATTCGGCATGATCGGTATCATCTTCGCTGCGCCTTCGTTACAGTCAAAAAGCTCCATGTGTGCGACGGCCTTGGACAACCCACGGACCTTCCGGGCGAGAGCACAGGCCGAACAGGAACCTATTCGTCTGCTCCCAATTGACGCGGAGGATATCCGCCGGTGAGCAATGGAACTCGCCCTATCCTACGGTTGGATGATACTCGTGCTTTGGTTGATTCTCCGCGCCCATGGCCAACGCGGTCTGCTGCCCGTGCTGTACCCTGTATCGATCCCCATTCGCGATCCACCGAGCGTATCGATTATCGTTCCGGCCCGAAACGAGGGCCATAACCTTCCACGCTGTCTCCACAGCTTGCTGCATCAGAACTACCGGCAAGATCGGCTCAACCTTATCGTCGTCGACGACAATTCCACGGACGATACGTTCGCCGTGGGCTGTTCCTTTGCCGGCAGATCCCGGAGCCTCAAGATCATCAGGTGTCCGCCGTTGCCGCCGCGCTGGTGCGGAAAGCCGCACGCCTGCTGGATCGGCGCACGAATGTCGCGTCTCGATGATGAGTGGGTTTGTTTCATGGACGCGGATGTCCAGGCCGGGCCGGAGCTGATCGGCAGCGCGGTGACGGCAGCTCGCTCGCAGCAGTTGGCTCTCTTGTCGCTGGCGCCACGTCAGCGGCTAGGTAGCTTCTCTGAACGTCTCATCATACCATGCGGGTTGTTCCTGATGGCGTTCCGCCAGGATCTTGAAACCGTTCAGTCGCCGCACAGCAACCAGGTTACTGCTAACGGGCAATTCATGCTGGTGCAGCGACACGCCTACGAATTTGTCGGAGGCCACGCCGCCGTCCACGATGCCGTTTGCGAAGATCTCGAATTGGCTCGGCTGATCAAGAAAGCCGGCGGCCGCGTTCTGTTGGAGGACGGCAAGCTCCTCTTGGCCGCCCGAATGTATACGGGCTGGAAAAGCCTCTGGATGGGCTTTTCGAAGAATGCGGTCGAAATGCTGGGCGGGCGCGCTGCTGCGTTCGTCACTGCATTGCTCGTGCTCCTGCTGCCGCCGGCTGGCCTCCTGCTTCCGACCATCGACGGCGTTGGCTGCGCCAGTGGACATGCGGCGGATTGCGTAGCGCTGGTCCCAGCCCTCGCTGGAACAGCAGCCGCGACAGGCCTGCATATTGCCGGCGCATTATATTTTCGTGCCCCGTTCTGGTATGGCCTGATCTTTCCACTCGGATACGCGGTCGGGGGGTGTCTTGCCTTCGAGAGCCTTCGTCGTCACTGGCGCAGCAACATCATCTGGAAGGGCCGGAGCTATCCGTGAATCAGCGAGCCCTCCGCACGCGGCCGGAAGCTCACCACGAGCATGTCAGCCGGATCTCGACTGGAATGATCCTTTTCATTATCAGCGCGACGGCACTTGCAGTCTACGAATTGCAACTGGCCCTGATACCCTTGGTCCTTGCCGCGGTCGTCAGCACATCTGCGCGCCCGCGATTGGCTGGGTAAGCGCCAGGGCTCACCTGCCCCGCCTGCCTGTTTCGATCGCCGCATTCCTAGTTATTCTGGCATTTGGTGCCGTCATTGGCTGGTTTGGAATTCCGCCCCAGGCTCGCGAGATGACACACACGGCCACCGACCTTCAGGGAATGCTCAATCACCTCACCGAAGCGCTGGTCGACGGCAACACGGTCAATGTGCTTGGCCAGCCAATGGATTCACGCAAGCTCGCAGCCGCAGTCGGTCAGGCCGTCCGCGACTGGATCGACAATGCGCGAGTGCTTTCGGTTATTGCGGGAAGCGCCTTTGTAGCCGGGTTCGGCTTCCTGCTAGCGCTGGTTCTGTTGTTCTTCTTCATGGTTAGCGGTCCATCGATCGTTCGGGGGCCACTGTGGCTCATCCCGCCAGGCGAACGGCCGTTGATCGAAGACCATATTATGTTGCAGGTCGATCCGGTGCTGAGGCGTTCCTTCATCGGCGTCGTCGCGGTCGTTTGTTTCGCCGCCGCGTTCGCCTACGCAGGATTGGGGCTCCTGCTCGGAGTTCCGCACGCTATGTTCCTCGCCCTGATCACCGGACTCCTTGAGGCGGTGCCGATCGTTGGCCCGACGATCGCGGCAGCGCTTGCCGGCCTCGTGGCAATTCAGCACAATCCAGGACTTGGAGCGATCATCGGATACGCAGTCTATCTCACTGCACTGCGACTTTCTATCGATCAGCTGTTCGGGCCCGTCGTGCTTGGCGCGGCTGGCCGGGTGCATCCCGCGGTTGTCCATTTTCTGCTTCCTGGCCGGAGGCACACTGTTCGGCGTAGTCGGGGTGATCACCGCAGTTCCAGTCGCACTGATCATCAAGGCAACGCTCTCGGCTCTCTATGCCCGCGAGCGGACTTCCATTACGAAAAGACGGACATCGGGAGACGGATCATGCAGCGAGATCGTCTTCTTGAGCTGACGCGACCCCGGTTCAACAATGACGCTCCGTCGTTTGCTGGGTATTGCTCGAGCGCGTGGGTGGAACTAAACGGATGAGCGGTGGCGGCATGATGATCTTGAGCCCCCTCGTTTCGATCATCGACAGCGCGCTTCGCGCCGGGCAGGGAATATTCGAGTACAGCAATTGCCCGCGCTGCGTCTTTCGATTGCAACTTGCGGCGGTCACCTGCGACATCGTTCTGGCGGATGGAACGTGCCTTTGCGCCGGCAGCCGCCTCATCAATCTCCATCTCTGGAATGAGCATCTCCCACCATTTCCGGCCCAGGGTCCAACGCTCGGCTGGGCACGACGAATGTGTCGTGACTTCGAAACATCCCTCGAAGAGCTTGCAACCTTCGTTGCAAGCAATCCCGCTCTCGAGGATATAACGGCCGTCGGTGGGAAAATGATGTTCGGCTCGACCGAGCAAACTCAGCTCGTCGCGCACTTTGCGGAACGATATGGCTTTGTCCGCGCACTCGACGTCCCGCGAAGCTCCTCGATTGCAGAAAGACTACATCTGATGGGCGAAAACATCCTGGTCTCGCTGATCGTGATCTCTCACAACCCGGCGGCGTTTCGACTCGACCGCCTCCGGCGCGACCGCGTACCGGTCTATCTTCACCGCGCCGAGCTCTTGAAGCGCTTCGGCGTTCGCGAGGGACCCGCATCCGTACATCAGCCGAGCGGCGAGCGTAAGCTCCCGAGCTTCGGCCCCACCGCAGACGATCGCAAATAACCGTGGCTGCCGAACCACGAAATCGCATCGCTCACGGCCACCACATGCGACCGTGCGCGATATCCGAGCTCCCGTTCGGCCTTTTCAGACGTAAAGAACATCTTATGCCGTGCGAGGCGAACGCCAGCCCACGTCGCAAGCGGCTCGTTGCCCGTCAGATATGCCCCCAACTCGCCCGCCAACGCGGCCGGCACCGCAACATACCATGGAATGCGAACCGATGGAGATCGCCGTCCGACCGACGCCGCGATTTCGGCGAGCAGCCGGGAGAATGGGACATTCTCGCCCCCGAGAATGTAGCGCTCGCCGATCCTGCCTCGCTCAAGCGCCGCCAGATGTCCACTCGCGACATCGTCAACGTGCACAACATTCAATCCTGTATCGACACAGGCCGGAATCCGCCCGGCTGCGGCGGCAAGGACCATCTTTCCAGTCGGAGTTGGCCTGATATCGCCCGTGACATTGGTAGCGAGTATCTCGGCGCTATTCCATAGCGAGAGCCTGTAGTCGGCTGCCACGTGAAACAAATATCGACACCCGGCACAGGCCGGTCGGAGCGAGGAGTTCTCTCTCAAATCAACCTCGACAAATTCCACGCCGCGTACACTCAAATCCCGATATTGGCTGTTTCGTCGGATCAGGGCCCTGACATGGAAACCATCACGCAGCAGCGCGCGGAGCACGGCGGATCCAACGAAGCCGCTGGCGCCGGTGAGCAATACGTTTGCGGATGTATTCATGAATGTTCTCCGAATCCTGCGAAGAGACTTACTTTCTAGAGTTCAATTGCTCGGATGCTGGAGCCAAGGACCTCAGAGCAGCAAAGAAGGGCTTTGCGAGCCAGCCGCCAGTCTGCCGAAAGTTTGATGACGTCGAGCGTGTCGGAAGGGCGCCCAAGCAATAGACGACTGAGCCGCCATCGACTGATCTCGCCATCACTCGAAACGCAGGCAAGGGCTGTCGGCGGGACGTTACGCCCTGCGGCGTCGATCACGACACGAAGAGCAACGAACCGCATTGAGTTGGCTGCGGCCAGGCGGGCGATCAGGTGAGACTCCATATCGACGGCCAATGCGCCGGATCGAAGCTGCAGTTCGTTTCGCGACGCGCAAGCCAATATGGGCATATCAATTCCGATGATCGGACCGTACACGGCCGTTGGAATCGCCGAAAGAAGCCACGCTGACCAGACATCGTCCGTCGGGACGCTTCCGTTCGGCGCGACGATCTCCGAACCGACCACGATTCTGCCGGATCGTAAGTCGGGACACAGTCCTCCCGCGACACCGTAGCTGACAATACCGCGACAACCGTCAGCTGCAGCGTGCTCGACGAACTCCGAGAGGTCAGCAGAGCCCGGCCCCCACGCTTCTCTGTTGAAATAACGCCCAACGATCTCGGCCTCGATCGCGAGAGCCGCACAGACGATTGCCTGCCCGGTTTGAGCGGCTGTTCTAGGACCTCGATGGAGCCTGGTTATCGCCATTGCGGAAATAGCTCACGAACAGGCAGGTACCCACGCGGCGCGCGATCGGTCTCTCTCCGAGTCACTGCTGATCGTGGCTTGTCGAGATAACATCGCTGCCACAGCTTCGTTTCTACCTGCCAATCCGACATAAGCCGCTCATGCGGAAAGCAACCACCCTTGAACCGGTCAAGCCCGGCGCGCTTTAACATGCGTTAATCGGACGGGGCCGGTCGGCACCGCTCTGGAACGCTCCGAGCGCCCTCACGTTCGACTCATTGGACTGCGCGCCCTGCGGCCGCGAGGAGACCTAACTGGCGGCGCGAGCCGGACGCGCACCTCATCGAATGTCGGTGTCGCGCTGCGGCATTTGACGGTGACCCGTTGCTTTAGCTCTTTTGTTTAGAAAGGCGATCATTCGAAAATGCCCGGTTTGAGCGAGACTGTCCATATCGTGAGAGAGATCTGCATAGCCGGCGCGATTCTTGGTATCGTCTACAATATTCTCGCTGCAATCCTGGCGACTCGCTTTAACAGACCGTCGACGCTCGACCGATTTTCGACGCGACCGGTGACGATATTGAAGCCGTTGCACGGAAGCGAGCCAGGCTTGTTTCAGCGGCTCGCGTCGCTTTGCAAGCAGCGGCATGGCGGAAAGATCCAGCTTATCTGCGGGACGCAGCAATGCGCCGATCCCGCAAATCAGGTGGTCCGGCTCGTGCAGAGGTTGCATCCTGTCATGGAGATCGATCTTGTTGTCGGCGACCGCTTGCGGGGCGAGAATCCAAAAATCGCAAATCTGGTCAATCTGGAAGCGAAGATTCGTCACGAAATCGTCGTCTTGTCCGATAGCGATATCGTCGTCGATGATCAGTTCGTCGGTCGCCTCGTTGCCGAGCTCGATAACTCCCAGATCGGAGCGGTGACCTGCTTATACCACGGAGTTGCAGCCGGCGGCGTCTGGGCCAAGATCTCCGCGCTTAACATCAACGCACAGTTTCTCCCTAACGTGATTATCGCGTTGACGTTCGGCGCAGCCAAACCCTGTTTCGGCTCGGCGATCGCCATGCGAAAAGATGTTCTGAGACGTATTGGCGGCTTTCAACCGTTTCTGGACGAGCTCGCGGACGACTACGCGATCGGTCGAGCTGTTCGCGCGATCGGGCTGGATGTCAGTGTCCCGCCTTGGGCGGTTGGGCACGTCTGCTTTGATCGCAGCTTCCGCTCATTCTGGGAGCACCATATGCGCTCGTCGCGCACCATCCGCTCGATTGATCCCGTCGGTTATGTCGGAACCATATTCATGCATCCGGTGATGCTCGCCTTGATCGCCGTCCTGACAGGGGCGCAGCATCCGATCGCCTTGCTGAGCATCGCATTTGCCAGCCGTGCCGTCCTGAATTTCAGCATCGAACGAACCTTCAACTTGCGACCGCACGGGCTATGGCTGCTAGCGCTTCATGACACGATCTCATTTGCGGTTTTCCTGTGCAGCTTCTTCGGCGCCGAAGTCGAATGGCGTGGCCAGAACTACCAGATCTTTCGTGACGGCACGATCCAGAAGGATAGCCTCGACTAAGAATCGGGGCGGCGTTTGGCGGGCTAGCGCCCTACCGCCCATTTCGTAGCTTGCGCCGTCTACAGCGGGCGAACCGCGCAATGAGGCGGCTCAATTCGAGCTTGTACACCAGCGGCAGCCTGTTCGGCCGGCAGCCACATCATCCGGCGTTGGCCACGCTCGGGCCAACAGCGCTTTTGCGCGCGCACTTTCAACCGAAACAGCCGGATTGTCATTCGGCATGCAAGAATTGCATGCCGAATGACAGCGAAGTGCGGCAAGTTCAACAGGCCCGCGACAAGAACGGGTTCAAGGCCGGCTCAACGGATGCGCGTTGGGGCAACGAAACCCAAGCCGCCGTGAAGCAGTTCCAGCAGAGCAAGCAGCTACAGGCGACGGGACAGCTTGACCGGCAGACGGTCGCCGACTTCGGGTTGGATGCTTCCAAGTTTCTGCAGGCGCAAAAGTAACGGCTCAGGAACCCTTCAGCGAACTGGCCGCTCCCCGACGCGATCCCCTCCTCCCGCCGGATTGCGTCGCGGGCCCCAAGCTCGGCGCCTGAGCTTCGGGCTCTGTCCCCCGCTTCTAACTTCGGGACAGATAATCGCTAAAAGTCAGCGCGAACATGAACATCATCCAGAACAGGCCGGTGATCGCGACGACGCGCACCAGCATCGTCCCGCTCTTCAAATCCATCAGGAAGATCGCGAGTACAACGGCCATCGCCGCCGCAATAATGAGATTGAGCGCAACGTTGCCGGCGCCGAGCGGTAGGTAGGCCGAAGCGAGACTAATCGCTGCAAGAACGAGCAGCGCGGCCCATGCCAGCACGGGTCCGCGCCAAAGAGTTTTATGGCCGCCTGATGCTTCGTTCATGATCGACCAGCCAAGTAGATCAAGGGGTAGAGGAATATCCAGACCGTATCCACGAAGTGCCAGTAGATCGCCACACCTTCCACGGTTGAGCCCTGCACCGGAATGGTCTCGCGCCAAAACAGCGTCATGACCACGGCGACAACACCGATGCCGGCGGTCAGATGGATGGCGTGGACACCGGTCATGATCCAGTACAGCCCCCAGAAGATCGCGGTGGCCGGGGGTGTCAGGGGGAAGCCAGGTCCGGGAACCAGATGCTCGTCGATATCACCGCGATATTCCAGGCCCTTCGTGACCAGGAACGCGACGCCGAGAACGGCTGTTGCGCCGAGGCAGACGAGCGTTAGCCATCGCAGTTGGGCCGTCGCCGCGCGCAGCGCAATCGTCATGGTGAGACTCGAGGTCAGGAGGAGCGCCGTGTTGATGGAGCCATAGATGATCTCCGTGTGTGCCGCTGCAATCCGAAACGCCTCTGGATTGAAGCTTCGATAGATCGCATAGCTGCAGAACAGCGCCGCAAAGAACAACACCTCGCTGGCGAGGAAGAACCACATGCCGAGGCCGACCGCTTCGCGCTGCAAGCGAATGTCAGGCCAAGGCTCCTGCAAAGCGCCGGAGAGATCGGTCACCGCGTGCCCCCCCCGGCCCGCCATCGGCGCCTGTTCGTCCTCCTCGCGCGCACGGCCCACGTCGTGATACTGATATGGCGCAGAAGTGACCTGCGGCGGTTGCAGAAAGTTCTGCTTCGGTGGCGGTGAAGGCGTCTGCCATTCGAGGCCTGTCGCGCCCCACGGATTGTCCCCAGCCCGGGCGCCGTTGAACAGCGACCACCCGAGGTATCCGAGCGGCAGAAGATAGGCGACGGCGAGCATCGCTGCCCCGCCGCTCGACAGCACGTGCCAGATCTGAAACACGTCCGGATAGAAATGGTAGCGCCGAGGCATGCCGAGCCAACCCATGATGAATTGCGGGATGAACGTCAGATTGAACCCGAGAAACATGGTGATGGCAGCGAGCTGAGCTGCAAACTCGTGGTAGCGCCGCCCGGTCACCTTGGGCCACCAATAGTGAATGCCGGCCATAAAGGCAGAAACCGTTCCGCCGACCATAATGGTGTGAAAATGCGCAACCACGAAATAGGAATCCGTGGTCGCGATATCGATCGGAACCGAGGCGAGAAACAGTCCGGTGAGGCCGCCGATGGTGAACAGTCCCAGAAAGCCCAGCGCATAGAGCATGGGCGCCTCGAAGCCGATTTGTCCCCGATAAAGCGTCGCGGTCCAATTGAAGACCTTGATCGCCGACGGGACGGCCACAATGAAGGACAGAAAGGAGAAGATCAGGTTTGCGAGCGGTGACTGGCCTGCAACGAACATGTGATGTCCCCAGACCATGAAGCCGACCACGCCGATCATGAGCAAAGCATAGACCATGAACGCGTAGCCAAATACCTGTCTCCTGGCGAAGCAGGCGAACACCTCCGATACAACGCCCATGGCCGGCAGGATCATGATGTAGACGGCGGGATGGCTGTAAAACCAGAACAAGTGCTGAAACAGCACCGGATCTCCACCGACGCGGGCATCGAAGATTGGGAGGCCGAACAGCCGCTCTGCACAGATCAGGAGCAGCGACATGGCAAGGACAGGCGTCGCGAGCACCATCACCATGCTGACGACGTACATCGACCAGCCAAACAGCGGCAGGCGAAACCACGTCATACCGGGTGCGCGCAACAGGTGAATGGTGGCCATGAAGTTGACGCCCGTCGCGATCGACGAGAAGCCGACCACGAATACGCCGACCGCAGCTGGGACAACGCTCGAGTGCGAATAACTGGACGAGAATGGCGGATAGAACGTCCAGCCGGTGTCTACGCCGCCGCTCAGCAGCACATAGACCGTGAAGCTGGCGCCGATCATGTAGAGGTACCACGACAACAGGTTGAGACGCGGAAAGGCGACGTCGGGCGCACCGATCATCATGGGCAGGACGAAGTTCCCCATCGTGGCGGGGATTGACGGCACCAGGAAGAACCACACCATGATGATGCCGTGAATGCTGAAGGCGCGATTGTACTCGTCGGAGGTCATGAACCAGCCGGTCGGGCTGATCAGTTCGAGCCGCACCAGGCCGATCGCGATGCCGCCGATGAAGAAGAAGATGGTGATGGAAACCGCATAGAGAATGGCAATTCGCTTGTGATCCGTGGTCAAGAGCCACGACAGCACCGTGTGACCTTCGTCGAGATAGCTGGCGGCCGCGTGCTCTTCCGCCGGCGCATATGGCAATGTCATCTCGCTCATGGCAGCGGAGCTCCTTGCCCTGTATCGGCCGATTGGCCGGAAAGTGATTTGATGTACGCGACCAGCGAGATGACTTGCCCGGGGGTGACCGAGCCGCTGAAGTTCGGCATCAAGGGCGGAAAGCCGGCCACCCTGTTCTTGTCAGGCAGGAGGATGCAGTCGCGCAAATAGGCTTCATCGGCCGTGACCGTCCGGCCGTCGGCAAGCTGGACTGAGCTGCCAAAGACGCCTTTCAGGTCCGGCGCGTGGACGGTCGAGCCAGGAGTGTGGCATCCAGAGCACCCCAGCGAAAGGAACAACGCCTTGCCTTGGTGGGCAAGATCATCGCCCTCTGGCAGCGCGGCGTTCCATCGCGAATATTCCTCCGGAGTTACGACCACAAGGCGCCCCGCCATGACCGAGTGATCTGTGCCGCAGAATTCCGCGCACGTCAGATGAAAAACGCCGGTCTTGGTCGCATTGAACGAAAGATAGGTGTAACGGTCCGGCAGGACGTCCTGCTTCAGCCGGAGCGCTGGAAGGTAGAGGTCATGGATCGCGTCCTGCGACGTCATGATCAGCCGCACGTTGGTATGGACGGGCACGTGCAGTTCGTCGATTTCACGCGCCCCGCTCGGATGCTGGATGCGCCACATCCATTGCTTGGCGACGACATGGATTTCCAGGGCAGGCTCGGGAGTGGCCAGCGCCGATAGCTGGCGGGATGCCGCCCACCAGAACAGGAACAGAAACGTAAAGAACGTCGTCGCGGTCCAGCCGATTTCGATCTCCCGATTGAGGCGTTCCGGCGTCTCACCGCGCGGTGCGCCGGACCCCCTGTGGTAGCGAATCAGGAAATAGGTGATCAGCCCCGCAACGAGCGCGACCACGGCTCCCGAGACTACGGACAGTAGTATGAACAGCGCATCGACATGCGCGGCATAGTCCGAAGCAGCGGTGGTGAACTCGGTGAGCTTCATGGCGGCAAGCTCCGACGGTCACGCAGCGCCATCAGGGAAATGCCGCTCAGCAGAACAACCAGCGTGATACCTGCGGCGAACGCGAGCAAGCTGCTGATGCGTTCCGTGTAAACTCCCTTCACCGGATCGTAGCCGTAGCACAACAGATGGATGCGATCGGCGAGAGTGCCTACCGAGCCTCGCCCCGCATCCACAACGGCTAGCCGCAGATCAGCGCCGTCAAGGCCGAGCGGCGACAGGACGCGCCGCACCCTGCCATTTGCACCAACGACATAGACTGCAGCTGGATGGGCATATTGGTCGTGCTCCGCATCGTAATAGTAATGCAGCCCGGCTGCTTGCGCGACGGCGCGGACGGCCGCTTCGCCGCCGGTCAGAAAGACCGCAGCGGCGTTGATCGAGCTTCCGCTGTCGATGTGCCGCACGCGCATCGCCTGCGCCGCCGCCGGCTTATCCTTGGGATCGATGCCGATCGCTACCAGGCGATAATCGGCACCGGGCTTGAGACCGGTCTTCGCCAAGCCGCTGGTGGTGAATTCCAGGATGGGCCCGCACAACGTCCGACAGGTGTAATCCGCGAAGACGAGAACCGTTGGCAGGCCGCCGATAGCGGTGCGCAGGGTCACGGCACGACCGGCTTCGTCGATGAAGCCAACGTCGAGCGGCAGCGCTGCATCCGGTGCCGGCGCCGCCTCGACCTTCCTGACCTCGGCATCAACGAGCCCCGCTCTCGCCGGCCCCAACGCCGCAAGCGGCGCGCAGATCAAGAGCAGGATATGGGCGAAAGACATTCTCATTTGCCCGGCTCCGGCGGCGATTGTGCACCTTTGGGCGCAGCCGAAGGTGACTTCCCTTGCTGGATCGTTGTTCGCTCGCCCGCAGCGGTAGGCGCCGACAGCGCAGCCTCCGGTGAGGACAGCAGCGGCTCGTAGGCGCTACCGCCCTTCTTCACGAGCAATTGCATCGCCCGTTCGATTGGCACTTGCACCGTCGAGTGCTGCTGATCCGCCCATTGCCAGGTTTCGAGCGTCTTGCTGTGAGCATCGGTAATGCGCCGCAGTTCCTCGCTTTCGGATGTGTCCACGCGCGGCTGTGGGAACGCCTGAGGAGCCGGCAGACCCCTTGGGGGCGCCACGGCGTGATAGATTCCGTAGAGGCCGCCGATCGACACCACGAGCAGGAGCAGCGCGCCCAGCGCTGACCAGCCCACGAAAGCCATGCCAACATTCGGCGATTCGGGGACGTAGCGGATATGATGGTGCTCACGTGACATCGAGCGTCCCCCATGCGAACGGCCGTGGTCCTCTCCGCGCAAGGAAAGGAGTCACGCCGATGATGATGAGGCCGATGCCGATGATGGACAGCAATGCGCTCGCAAGCACGGCGACGCCCCTCGGCGGCGCAATAAGATACGCGTCATTCGCACCGATCCCGACGAGCGTTGTGAGACCGATCGCCCGCAGCGGGCGTCGGTTGTTCCGCACCCGCGCCTGAATCAAGGCAAGCGTCGGGATCAGGGATCCGAGCGCGAAGGCGGCGACCGCCAGTGCGGTCCAGGGCAAGTCACCTCGCGCCACGAACCAGACTTCTTCGCGCGGAAGATCGCCATACCAGATGACGAGAACCGCCATGAAGTCGATGTAGGTAATCCCAAGAATCGTCGCCAACAGCAGCGCGCCGACGTCACCGACGGCCGGCTCGTCGTCCGGCGCCGGCATCCACACCGCAGCCCAGGCCAACGCAGCAACAAGCGAGGAAACTGCAACGCTTGCCCCGAACGACGAGGATGTAAAGGGCGCCTCCATCGAGAGATACCAGTCGATCGACACACTGCTGATAATGGCGGAATGGAACACCAGTCCGAACGCCGCCAGCAGCTGGCCTCGCGCGCCGGCGGCTCGCGGAAGAAGAAACGCCAACGCCGACCAACCGGTCAATGCCACCAGTGAGCGGACGACAAAGGCCGGACGATTGAGATAGAGCAACAGCACATCCGGCTTCACCGTCGACGGCTGCTGCGCCCACGGATACAGTGCCGGAATTGCCACAAAGATCGGCACGGCAAGAGGAACAAGTAGCGGTATGGAAGCTGCGGCCGGTTCGGTGGCGGGCGCGATGATCTCGCCCCAGTCCCCGGATGTAAGCCGATGAATCATCATGAGGGAGAGACTTCCCACCAGGATCTGCGCCCAGAACACAAATCCGACGAGCCACCCTGCGGAGGCTGCCGCCGGATCAACGATCGCACACCCAACGACGCCGAGCAGCGCCGCGACGCCGCCGATCAGTCCTGCGATGCTCCGGCTGCGTGGGGTCATCTGAGGTGCTCCGCTGCATCGGGTACATCGGCGACCTTGGTTCGCCGCGACAATTGCAGGGCACGGATATAGGCGGCGATTGCCCACCGATCATGGGGCGGCACGCGATCGGCGTAAGAAAACATCACTCCATAGCCGTTGGTGATGACGTCGTAGAAGTGCTGGGCCGGAGCGGCCAGAAGACGGTCGATGTGATAGGACGGCGGCGCCGGAAATCCATGCGCGACGATGACACCGTCTCCGTCTCCTGCTAGACCGTGACAGGGTGCGCAGAAGACGCCGAAACGCTCGCGCCCACGCGTCAGGAGCGTCTCCGTGACTGGCGGCGGATCCTTGGCAGCAGCGGCACGCTCGACGTCGCCCTGCGCGACCACACCGTCCGGAAGCGGCCGCGCAGTCGTCCCGTCCGGCCACAGCGCGGTCGGTGCATAGGTCGTGAGCTTGCGCTGCTCCGTCATGCTCAGATCGCAACCGGCAAGCAGACCGACGCATGCCGCCATCGCCAGGAGCTTTGCGGTCACGCGCATCATGACTGGACCTCCCGTACCGAAATGGCACCGAAGCCCGCGAGCATCTCAGCCGCGGCGGACCGATCGTCGTTGTCCTGCGGACACTCGATCGCCAGCATGAAGCGGTCCTGGCTCGCTCCTCCAAAGCCGCCCGAGGCGAACAGCGGGTTGCTGAGATAGGGCATCCCTGCCTCGAAAAGAAACGTTGCGAAGCCGCAAACCGCCGCCACGAGAATGCCGGTCGCAAACGGGACCAGCATGAAAGTGGGCCATGCGTCGAGCGGACGTCCGCCGCTGTTATAGGGATAGTTGATGACCGCCGAATAGTATTCGAGGCCATAAGCCAGGGCGGCCGTCAAAACGCCGCCGGCAAACATCACCGGACGTATCCGGCTCGCCCGATGACTGTGCGCAACAGAGAGCTCCTCGAGCGGATAGGGCGTGTATGCCTCAACCACACGGCATGGTGCGTCGCGCGCGCGGCGGACCGCCTCGACGAAGCGCCGCTGATCCGTGAACTCGCCGAGAAGCAGCTGCGTCATGGCGATTGCCCCTCCGCGATGAGCTTTCGCACCTCATGCATTGAAACGACCGGAATGACGCGTACGAAGACGAGAAACATCAAGGCGAACAGGCCGAGCGAGCCGAACGTCACCATCCAGTCCCAGATAGTCGGAAGGAATATCCGCCACGCGCTCGGCAGATAGTCATGCGACAGCGTGTTCCAGATGATCAGGATGCGCTCCAGCCACATCCCGATGTTGATGATGACGGCGATGACGAAGACAGCGGCCACGCTGCGGCGTACGCCCGCCCACCAGAATGCCTGCGGTATCACCACATTGCAGAGCAGAAGTGCCCAGAACAACGGCGCGTAATGCCCGGCGAACTCGAACATTACGAGGCTGCGATCCGCACGCTCGCCGCCGTACCAGGCATTGAACCATTCGGTGGCGTACGACAGGCCCATGATGATCGACGCCGCCAGCATGATCTTGGCCATCACGTCGAAATGCGCCGTTGTGATCAGGCCGTGCATGCGAAAGCCCCACCGCACCAGCGCCGCCAGACAGGCAACCATGGCAAAGCCGGAATACATCGCACCGACCACGAAGTACGGCGGGAAGATCGACTCCTGCCAGCCGGGCATCAGGCTGGCGGCAAAGTCCATCCCGACCACGCTGTGCAGCGACACGACAAGGGGAACACCGAGGCAGGCCAGCGCGAGATGAAGTTTCTCGTAAACCTGCCATTGCCGCGACGATCCGCACCAGCCAAGGGCGAGCGCTCCGTAGAAGGCCGCCTGCCCCCGCTTTTGCGCGCGGTCCCGCATGGTCGCGAAGTCCGGAATCAGGCCGACATACCAGAACAGGATCGAGAAGAGGATGTAGCTCAGGATCGCCCAGAAATCCCAGATCAGCGCGCTGCGCCACTGCGGCCAGACATGCATCGTGTTGGGATAAGGAGTGAGCCAGTAGAAATAGAGCGGCCGCCCAAGGTGAATGATGGGAAAAATTCCGGCGATCGTGGCGGCAAACAACGTCATCGCCTCGGCGAAGCGATTGGTCGACGCTCGCCACCTTTGGCGCATCAGCAACAACATCGAGGAAATCAAGGTTCCCGCGTTCCCAATGCCGATCCACCAGACGTAGTCGGCGATGGCAAAGCCCCACACAACTGTTGAGTTCACACCCCAGATGCCGATGCCGCGATAGAAGACGAGAAACACGGTGACCAGAAATGCCATCGTGGCCGCAAGGCTCACGCAAAATCCGATCCACCATGCGCGCCAGCTCCAGGACGAGCGCTCCAGCAATGGCGCTGCAACGATTGCGTTGACGACTTCCATGCTGCGCGCCTCCGGCAGCGTCCATCGCTCCGACTCAGCCGATTTCTCCACAGGGATGGGCAGCGCCATGGTCATGAGCGAGCCTTCCCATAGTCCGAATTGGGGTTGTGCAGACGAGCCAGATAGGTCGTTCGCGGACGTGTCCCAAGCTCGCCTAGAAGCGAATAGCTCCTTGGGTCGGCACGCAACGCATTGATGCGTGAATTCGAATCGGACATGTCACCGAAATGGATCGCCTTGGTTGGGCATGCCGCCTGGCAGGCCGTGACCACCTCACCTTCCCGGATCGCGCGACCTTCCCGTTCGGCGGCGCGCCGGGCGACGCTGATCCGCTGGACGCAGTAGGTGCACTTCTCCATGACACCCCGGCTGCGGACGGTTACGTTCGGATTGAAGACGGCCTTGGCGATATCCTCGCCAAGATTGCCGTACTCCTGGCCATCGGCGTAACCCGCGAAATTGAAGCGGCGGACCTTGTACGGACAGTTCGATTCACAGAAGCGCGTGCCGACGCAGCGGTTGTAGACCTGAACGTTCAGTCCCTCGCTATCGTGAATCGAGGCCGCCACCGGACAGACAGGTTCGCATGGTGCGTGCTCGCAATGCATGCACGGCGTCGGACTGAAGCCCGGTCGCGCATCGACCACATAATGGTCGATCCGCATCCAGTGCATGTCGCGGCCCATGGCGATTTCGTCGGGACCGACAATCGGAACGTTGTTCTCGGCCTGGCACGCCACGACACAGGCGTTGCAGCCGATGCAGGCCGAAGCGTCGATCGCCATGGCCCATTCGTAAGTGTCGGCATGCGCCGGCGGGTAGAGTGTCGGCGGGTCGCTGCCGGGCCGCTCGAAATGGAAGTTGCCGCTGGCGAGGTTCGCGAGCGTCAAGCGCGGCTGTAGCTTTTCAGCCTCGCTTTCGAGATCGAAAAAGTGTTGCGTCTGCAATAACTCGGTTCGGCGCCCCGTCCTGGCAATCGTGATATTGTCGATCAGCCACGGCGAATCTGCGTTCCGCCAAGGGTAAACGTCGAAGCCGATACCGGTCCCGATCGTCCCGGCATTCCTTCGACCGTAGCCAAGCGTCGTCGCCAGCACGCCGGCCGCCTGCCCCGCTCTCACCAGTGCCGGCACTTCGAGCGTCGTTTCGCCGCGCTTGAGCTGCACCACCTCGCCATCACGGAGCCCGAGTTCCCGCGCATCGGGCTCCGCCACGTGCAGCGCGTTTCCCCAGACCTGGCTGGTGAATGGCTTCGGGCATTCCTGCAGCCAAGCGTTGTTGGCCATTGCTCCATCGAAGACGGAAGGATCGGGAGCGAGCGCCAGTGTAAGGTTCCCCGCGACAGCGGCTGGAGCGAGCTTGGGAAGATTGACCGGCGGCAGCGAAATCTTCGCGAAAGCCGAGTTGGCAACGACTCCATCGTGCAAGGTTTGCCGCCACCAATCCGCGCGGTCCTTGTCGGCAGCAGCCGACCTCCACTGGTTGCGAAGGATGTCGAGCGTCGGCGAACTGGCCTCCCCCTGCAGCATTGCCAGGATCTGATGCTGATCACGGCTGTCGTAGAGCGGAATGAGCAGCGGCTGGATAATGCTCGCAGTTCCGTCAAAGGTCCTGATGTCGGACCAGCGCTCCAGCACATGCGTAAGCGGAAGGTGCCACGTGCAATGTTGCGCTGTTTCGTCACGGAAGCCGCCAAAATGCGCCTTGAAGGGCACCGCCTTGATCGCTTCGTCTACCCCGAGCGAGCCGGGGGCGTCATAGACTGGGTTAGCGTCAAGGATGATCAATGTCTCGACGCGCCCCCCGCTCACGTCGGAGACAAAGTTACGCAAGGATTCGGTGTGCCCCTCCGTAACGGGGTCGACTGGCGCAATGAAGTCCACCGGCGCCTGCAGCTGCCCGTTGATCCAGTGGCAAAGCGCATGGACCTCTGACGGTTGCCGCGGTCCAGCCGTCACCAGGGCCGCACCGCGCCGCGCCTGGAGATCCGCCGCGGCCGCCGCGGCAAATTCCTTGGCCTGATCCGGCAGAGTAGCCGGCTCAAGCGGCGCCCCCATCGCGCGCGCAACCTCGATCGCCACGTTGCGGATCAATTCGGGTCGCAGGGCGACGCGGTGATCGGCCAGCGCTCCGGTCAGGCTCCAGTCCGGTTCGGCAGAATAGAGCCGCAGCGAGTTCGCCGGCACCTGCGGGCGGCGCGCATCGACGATCTCGCGCGCATAGCGGATTTGTTCCGGACCAACGCCAATCGGATCACCATCGAGCGTAAGCACGACGCGGGCATCGGGAAAGCGCGGCAGTGCGGTCGCGAGACGGCCGAAGGCCAGCTTCACCCCGTTGCGTATCGCGTCGTCCTCGATCGCTTCGTAGCGATACCACTTCATCTGCGGCATCGAGCGCTTCAACGTGTCCAACTGAGCAATCATGCTCGGCGAAGTGACGCGCCCGGTGAGGATCGCCAATCCTTCCCCTTGCTTCGCGCGATGCTGATCAAGTCGCGGGCCCAGCGCGGCATCGAATGCGCTCCACGACTGAACCCGGCTCTCGCTATGTGGTGCCTTCGAACGATCCGGGTCGTAGAGCGACAGCACCGTTGCTTCGCCGTAGACGTCGGTTGAGCCGAGGCTGGCTGGATGGCGTGGATTTCCTTCGATCTTGATGGGGCGGCCTTCGACCGAGGTGACAAGGACTCCGCGACCGTAACCGGCAAGGGGCAACGCGCTCGCGAACCGCAGCGGTACGCCCGGCGTCGCACGTTCGGGGATCTGCACATAGGGCACGACCTCCTCCGGAGGGCGCCCGCAGGAGGCCAGCGTGGCCGCAACGCCGGTCATGAACAGCTTCAATGCGGCACGGCGATCCATGCTGGGATCCGACACGTGCAGGTCATGCCTGATGTTGCGAGTGACTTTCATGGCGGCTCATCGATGGCAGATCGAACAGTCCGTGAGATGCTTGTTGTCGAGGTACTGATGCGCCAGGATGACGCCGCGCTCGGCCTGGTCATCCGGAAATTTCCAGTACGGATCGAACACTTTGGACGCCGGGCGCATCTTCGCTGCGGGATTGCGGTGACAATCGAGGCACCATCCCATCGTGAGCGGAGCGGCCTGCCGCATCAGCGGCATGTTTGCGACGTCGCCGTGGCACGTCGTGCAGCCGATGCCTTTGGCGACGTGGATCGAGTGGTCGAAGTAGACGTAGGCCGGCAACCGATTCACCTTATTCCAGTGAATAGGGCGGCCTTCCGCAAGGCTCTTCCGGACCGGTGCAAGCATCGCGGCCTGCGTGTAGAGCTGGGAATGACATGTCATGCAGGTGTGGCTCGGCGGGATGCCGGCAACGGGCGACGACTCAACACTGGTGTGGCAGTAGCGGCAATCGAGGCCGAGACCGCCGACATGATGCGCGTGGCTGAAGGGTACAGGCTGATCGAGCGTGATCTCTTCACCCGTTACATGCTCTGAGGCCGATACCCAGTACGCGAGACCAATAGCAATCAGCGGCACGACCACAATGGCTACCAGAACGCTGCGCGCGACCGTATCCGCGAGAGGTCGGAATAAGTGCGGCATGCTGTTCTCACCGGCCCCAAACCGCGCTCCAACATCTGGCGACGAAACCCGCCCCTCTAACGCGATCACAAATCCATGGTTCCTAAGCGGCGTTGCGCCCACACAAGGACGCCTCCTGCAAAGGCTGGAAGAGTTCGTGTTTAAGCCGCTCGACTTGCTTGGACTTTCTTTCGGTTATCCTCTCCAGCCAGCTCGATCGGGACGACTTCTCCGATAAGAACTTTAGTATGACATGCCAACTGCTCAGGTTCGGCATCGTTCACTTCCGGAACAACCGCACTTACGAGTGTCTTGGCGCGATCCTAAGTTGGAAATCGTCACCCATACATGCCGCCACCGATGTCGCACGATTTCGGAAGCCGCCGCTCGAGTTGGTCAGCAGCGGCGAATACTGCCGCGGCGTCGGAGACGTCCACCGCTTCCCATTCCACGGCCTTGACGCCGGATGCCAGCAGTTCCCGTTGGACATCCTTCAGCGCGGTTGGGTCTCGCGCGATGAGACCAACGCGATCGCCCTCCTGAGCGAAGCGATGGGCGATCGCGCGGCCCACCCCAGCGGAAGCGCCGGTGATGATAACGGTGCGGCCGGGACGCTTCACTTGAAGCATCGGCGATCAGCTATGGTTGAGCTCGTCGGTCCGGATCGGCTCGGCGTCGATCACTGTCACGTGGGGTTTCGCCAAAAGATCCTCGTGCGACATCCGGGCCAGGACTGGCAGCTGCAGCACGGTCGCTCGCTGTCCCGGGCGAAGGTCCGTCAACAGCACGACCTGGCCGTTCGGAAATTCGATGGCGTCGTGATGTCGGGATGCGCGCTCCATGTTCACCTGCCGGAAGCGCGCGAGCCGACCGCAGTGCGGCCTTCTCTGAAACAGACCAAAGAGCGGGCGACGCCACTCGACGTCATTTTCAAACGCAAGTTCGGTGCCCGGCAGAAGACAGACCGCTACCGCGGGCTCATTGACGGCTGCAAAGCCGCGGGTACTGGAGCCTGGAAAACATGTCGTTACGAGCTCGTCGCCGGCTTTGGCTGATCGCGACAGAACGGAGTGAAGGCTGTAGTCACACATGGAGGCCTCTTTCGCATGCTCGGATCCCCCGCCGCAGTCGCCTAACCTTCTGCCGCCGTGCGTTGTTCCTAACGGAAGTTTAGTGCCCGGGTATCGAACAATCTGGTGGTCCGGCGCGTTTTGCCCCTGTTCCTCCCGTTTTCTCGTGGTGTTGAGCAAATTGTAATGATCCGGTCGGCGATCGTCAGAATCGTTTGCGTCTGCGCCCAATTTCACCGGGCTGTGATCGTCGCCGGAGCGGTGTTGATGGCAGTGGCGGCCATCTTCGACGTGACGCGTTTCTCGATCAACACTGACGTCGAGCGACTGATCGCCCAGGATTTGCCCTGGCACGAGCGCCAGATCGCTTTCACGCAGACGTTTCCGCAGAAGGGCATTTCAGCGGTCGTGACCGCGCCAACGCCCGAAAACGCCGAGCAAGCCACCGATGCGCTCGCGCAATCCCTGAAGAAGAATCCCAACCTTTTTCCGCGGGTCGCACAGCCGGACAGCGGAGATTTCTTCGATCGCAACCAGCTTCTGTTGGCCTCGACGTCCGTCGTCAGGCGGACCGTTGCGGGCCTGATCCAGGCGGAACCGGTCCTGAGCGAGCTCTCGCGAGACACGACCCTTCGCGGCGTCATGAACGTTCTGTCGTTTGCTGCAGGCGAAGTTCGGCGCGGGCGGCTCAAACTCGATCAATTGAAATGGCCGCTAACGCTTGCCGCTGAAACCCTGAATGACGTCCTGTCCGGCAAGCCGGCTACTTTCTCCTGGAAGGAACTGCTTCAAGGGCATCACTCATCCGCAGACGAGCGGCGGCATTTCCTGGAGATCGAGCCGCGGCTTGATTTCACCAAGCTGCAGCCTGGATCGGTTGCGGATCGAGGTATTCACCAAGTAGCGGCGCAATTGGACCTGAAGCAAAGGTTCGGCGCGATAGTCAAGTTGACCGGACAGGTCCCCATGGATGACCAGCAGTTTTCGGTCATCCGAGACAGCGCACTGCGCGACACCATCACAGCCGCGCTAGGAGCCTGTCCAGTTAGCTCCGGGAAGGCGGGCTAATGATAGCGGCTCATGCGACCCTCGCCAGCTTGACGAGGTTGTGAGCGGTGCAGATCAGGGCCCATTCGGCCTTCACTTTGTCGATGCCGCGCAGCAGGAATTGCCTGAACCCTCTTGCCTGTTTGATCTGTCCGAAGACGGGTTCGACGATCTGCTTACGCAAGCGGTAGCGACTTCGGTAGCCGGCGCGCTTGAGCTTGGTGCTCATCCTGGCGATCAGCGATCCGGCTCTTGAAGCCGTTTTCGCAGTGGCGGACGGGGTGCCGTGCTTCTGCCTCCCGGTGGCGATGTAGCCCTCGATGCGCCGCCGCTTGATCGTGCGAAGATTGGCGGCGGAGCAGTAGCCGGCGTCGGCCGACACTTCGTCGGGATTGGTCCCCAAATTGGCCCTGATCCCGTCGAGCAACGGCGCCAGTTGCGCCTGATCGCTGGAGGAACCGGTCAGCGTCTGCGCCACGATGATCTGATGGGCACCATCGACCGCGGCCTGGGCGTTGTAGCCCTGGATGTAACCGTCCTTGGTCTTCAGGATGCGGCTCTCCGGGTCGGTGAAATTGCGTTGCGCCTTGCCGTCGGGCTCGGTTTTCGTCGGCGTCTTGCCGCTCTTCTTGCGGCCTTCGGCGACGCGACGCTCCTCGGCCTCGGCCCGCGCCTTGCTCTCCGCCTCGGCTGCAGCCTTGGCTTCGGCCTCCAGCGCGGCCTTGGCCTCGCGTATCTTCTCAAGCCGCTTCTGCTTGTCGGCCACCCAATCGGGCATTTCGTCGCCGCGCTGGTCGCCGTAGCGCTGGTCCTCCTCCGCATCGGCGGCCTCGGCGGCCTTGAGCCAGCGATCGACCTCCGCTTCAAGCTCCGCTTCCCGCTTCTTCATGCGATCGTAGCTCATCGCCTTGTGCTTGGACGCGTTCGCCTTGATCTTGGTGCCGTCGAGCGCAACGTGCCCGAGCTTCACCAACCCGGCCTTCTCGGCGAGCTTCAGCACCTGCACAAACAGGTCGGCCAGCGCCTTAAGGTGCCGCCGCCGGAACTCCGAGATCGTGCGGAAGTCCGGCGGGTCGCCGGCCACGATCATCATGAAATCCGCCCGCTCCACCGTCGCCTTGGCGATCCGCCGCGACGAGTAGATGCCGCTCGCATAGCCGTGCAGAAGCAGCGCCGTCATCATCCGCGGATCAAACGGCGGCTGACCCAGCCCACTCCGGTAGCTGCCGAGGAGCGCCGATAGATCAAGGCTTTCCCTGACCAGCGACACGATCAACCGCGAAACGTGATCTTGCGGCACATAATCCTGCACGCGCGGCGGCAGAAGCTGGGCCTCATCGATCTTCCAGGGGCGAAATTCCTTGCTCATCGCTATGTAAGGAATCAGACTCGCACCCTCTTGACCAGTCACTACTCAGACAGGCTCCTAGCTGCGTTGATTTGATCTTCGTGCGAGGCGGACCTCACTTCGGTCGAAAACGCCGTGCTAGCGCGCCTCCAGCATGGCGACGCGGAAGCCCAAATAGATGAAGAGACCGCCAAGCGAGCGGTTGATCCAGGCAATGACGCCGGCCGATTGCCGGATACGGCCGGCGGCCTTCGACGCAAAGGCTGCGACGCCAAGGCACCACAGCGTGCCGTTGACGATGAAGACCAGCCCGAGCATCAGGAAGGCGAGCGGCTTGTGCGGCGAATCCGCTGCCACGAATTGCGGCAGGAAAGCCAGGAAGAACAGCGCCACCTTGGGGTTGAGGATGTTGGTCAGCGCCCCCTGCCAGAACACCCGGGAGACCGAGGTCTCGCCGCCCTGCGCCGTGATCTCAGCGATCGGCTTCGCACGCGACAAGAGCATCTGCAGGCCGGTCAATACCAGATAGGCCGCGCCGACCAGCTTGACGGCCAGGAACGCGGCCGACGACGCCATCAGGAGCGCCGACAGCCCGATCGCCGCGCCCGTCACATGAACCAGACAGCCGCAGCTGATGCCGATCGCGGCAGCGGCCCCGCCGCGCCACCCGAGTTGGATGCTGCGGCCGATGATGTAGGCGGTATCAGGCCCCGGCGTGATGTTGAGCACCAGACCGGAGAGAATAAAGAGCCAGAGTTCGTGAATTCCGAGCATGTGAGCGAGACTAACCTATGGAAGTAAGAAAGCGGAAAGGGCTCTCGATCAGGATCGCGCCATCCCGACGACACACGAATCCGGTAGAGAACTGGACCACAGCGTCCGTTCGCAGCATGCCAACTCCTGCTACAATGCATTATAGCTGCCTGCAAAGCGAACTTCCGTCAGGCCCGGCATGTCTTGTAAGTATTGGACTCGGTCACGTCGGCTGAGTGGCCATCCAGGGCACAGGACACATGGAAAGACGGCTAGCTGCCATTCTTTGCGCTGATATCGCCGGTTATTCCCGCATGATGGGTGCCGACGAGGCGGGCACGCATGCCTCGTTCAAGGCCCATCGCAGCGCGATCTACCCGATCATCCTCAACCATGGCGGCCGGATCGTCAAAAATACCGGCGACGGCTTCCTGCTGGAATTTCCGAGCATCATCGGCGCCATCGAGGCCGCGGTCGCGATGCAGAGCCTGATGGCCGAGCGCAACGAGCACCTGCCGGCCGACCGCGCCATGCACTTCCGGATGGGCGTCCATATGGGCGACGTCATGGCCGACGAGGACGAGGTGTTCGGCGACGACGTCAACATCGCCGTCCGCCTCGAGACGGTCGCAGCTCCCGGCGGCATCGCGGTGTCGGAGAAGGCGCGCACCGAGGCGGGGCGGCGGCTTGCCGTCACCCTGATCGACGCCGGCCCGCACCGCTTCAAGAACATCGCCGAGCCGATCAATGTCTGGACCTGGTCGCCGGCGGGATCGGAAGTCCAGGAGAAGCCCCCGCAGGAGGGGCCGCATCTGCCGGGGCAGTACCGGACCGCGATCGTCGGCGTGTTGCCGTTCGACAATCTCAGCGGCAGCGCCGACGAATATTTCTCCGACGGTCTGACCGAGGATCTGATCCACGCGCTGTCGCTGCAATCCTTCTATCGCGTGCTGAGCCGGAACTCGACCTTCGCCTACAAAGGCAAGAACGTCAGCACCCGCCTGATCGCGCGCGAGATCGACGCAACCTATCTGATCCAGGGTTCGGTGCGGCGCGCCGGCAACAAGATCCGCGTCACCGCCGAATTGATCGCGCCGGAGAAAGGCGAGCAGCTGTGGACCGGACGCTACGACCGTGACATGGGCGACCTGTTCGCGATGCAGGACGAGATCACGGCCAACCTCTCGGCTGCGGTCGCGCAGGAGATCTATCGCGCCGAGGCCTCCGCGCCGGCGCGCTCGCCGAACTCCGAGTTGACGGCGTGGGATCGCTTCCTCAAAGGCCTGTCACACTACTATCAGCAAACCAAGGCTGATTTCGAAACCGCAATCGCCCTGTTCAAGGAAGCGATCGAGCTCGATCCCGGGCTCTCGATAGCGCGCGCCTATCTCGCGCTGATCCAGATCCAGGGTGCCCAGTTCGGCTGGATTCAAAGCACGCGTGAGCTATGGGCGTCATCGGTCAGTCTGGCGGAGAGCAGCGTCCGGCTCGACCCGCGCTCCTCGTTCGCATTTTCGCTGCTGGCCTATCTGCACGCGATGCAGGGTCACTACGAAGCTGCGATGGACGCCATCAAGCGGGCGATCGAGCTCAATCCCTACGACATGGGAGCGCGCGGCGTGCTCGGGATCTGTCACATGGTGGTCGGCGACCACCGCAAGGCGGTCGAGCTGTTCTCGACGGCGGTCCAGCGCGGCAACAGCGACCCCCGCTACCAATGGGCGGCGCTGAACGCGTTCAGCCATTACTTGCTCGGACAATATGACGCATCGCTGTCGTGGTCGCGCGAGGCGCTTTATCTCAACCCGAACCATCTGCAGGGCCTTGCGATCCGCGCCGCGGCGCTCGCTCAACTCGGACGTTCGAACGAGGCCACAGAGGCGGCCGAGGCGCTGCTCGGCAATTATCCGACGCTCACGGTCGAACGGCACTTGCGCAATTTCCACTGGAAGAACCCGGCCGACATCGCCCACTATCGTGAGGGGCTCTTGAAAGCCGGCGTCCCCTTCGGCAAGCTCGCTTTGGTTGCATCCTCATCAAGGTTCGCCGTAGACTCCTGAGCCAATTCATCGCTTCGTAATTGGTGGTTCTTAGACTGAAGACTTTTCAGGATGTGATTTCATGCCCGATCTGGCCGCAGGCGAGGCGCCCGCCCCGCAGGTTTCACCTGATAATCCCTGCCCGTTCCTGCGCGCGCTGGCGGCCGGCGGCTATGTCGGCGGCCATGTCGTGCCGCTGCCGGAGCTGACCCGGACTATCGGCCGCGCGACCGGCAAGACGGGCCTGCCCGCGCTGATCGCAGGTGCGCAGATCTTCATGGTGGCGCAGATCGCAAACGGCCTCGGTCCGTTCAGCCAGCTGCGCAGCCTGACCAAGGGCGCCATCCTCGACGAGTTGCGCAACGGCCCGCTCGACAAGCACGGCGCCGGCTCGCGCATCCTCGACCAGCATGCCGTGGTGCATGAGGACGAGATCGCGCGTCTCGCCACCTTCGGCAAGGACTACAAGAGCCCCGATGGCAGCGTCGAACGCGGGCTGTCGGCGTCC
Organism: Bradyrhizobium sp. ISRA464; assembly: GCF_029910095.1. Classification (NCBI taxonomy): domain Bacteria; kingdom Pseudomonadati; phylum Pseudomonadota; class Alphaproteobacteria; order Hyphomicrobiales; family Nitrobacteraceae; genus Bradyrhizobium; species Bradyrhizobium sp. ISRA464. The sequence goes on from NZ_CP094526.1 coordinate 7,379,253, forward strand.
GACATCAAGGCCTTCATGGCCGCCAATCTCCAGCGCGCAAATGACGAGCATCCCTGGTATTACGCGATCCTGCGCTGCTACTACCCGCTTCTGATGCTCGGTGAATGGCCGGTGCTGCTCGATATCATGGGCAAGGGCGACGGCAAGGATCGCTATCTCAGCGTCGCCGAGGTCAGGACCCTGTTCGTCGAGCGGCGCTTTCCCGACCGGATCGTCGCGCTCCTGAACAGCTAGAGTCGTGTCTGCGCAGTCTTCTTTGACGCGTTTTCTTCACGCGAACCGGTCTCCACTTCGCTCGAAAACGCTATGGTTCACTTGAACAGCGGCGTGCCCGGCACGAAGGCGTCGAACGCCGCCCAGAATTGCGCGCGGTAACGGTCCTGCTCCTGCAGGATCTCGTGCTTGGAGCCGGCGATCACGAGGTGCGAGCCGGCGCGCAGATGATAGGCAAACTCCTCGATCGCCGGCGTCGACACCACCTGGTCGTTGCTCGCCGCGAGCATCAAGATCGGTTGGCGGATGTCTGACGGATAGGACAGGCCGCGGAAGGTGCGCATCGCGGTGAACGCCGTGTCGGCCCAGGCAACCGTCGGCGCCGCGATGCCGAGCGTCGGATCTTCCTCCAGGATCGCAGCGTTGCGGGCGTAGCGCACAGGATCGTTGGTCAGGGGATTGCCGGCGAAGTCGGACAAGCCGACGAGCTTGTCGCTGCCGCCCGGAACATAGTTGCCGCCCTGCCCGGTCAACCGCATGAGCCGCAACAGCGCGCTCGGGACGAACGACACGCGGCGGCCCGGCAGGTCGATCATCGGCGCCGACAGCACCATACGGTCGAACCAGCGCTTGCCCGCATGCGCCAGCCGCAGCATCACCGCCCCGCCCATCGAATGCGCCAACGCGAAGTAGGGCGGCGGACAATCCGGCAGCACCACCTGCTGCACGAAGGTCTCGACGTCGATCTCATAGTCGGCGAAGGCGCGCACATAGCCCTTGCGGGGATCGCGCAGCCGCCGCGACGAGTGGCCCTGTCCGCGCCAATCGATCATCGCCACCGCGAAGCCGCGATCGCGCAAATCGCGCACGGTCTCGAAGTATTTCTCGATCATCTCGCCGCGCCCGGTGAAGACACAGACGGTGCCCTTGCGGCCGGGCGGCGGCGCCCATCGCGCAAAACGAAGCTCCGCTCCGTCTGGGGTCTTGATCGTGCCGCTGACAACGTCCTCCGGAACCGGATTGGCAGGAATCGAGACGAGCGTCATGCAGGGAACCGGCAAGGTGGACGGGTGGAGATCAAAGGCGCGGGCGCCAGAAAGCGACGCGATTTCGGCCTCTTGAACGCGACATAGCCCCTCCCATATCACTGGAGTGCAGGCCGCTACCAGTGTTTCGGAACCGGAACATCAGGCTGCACACACTTAAGCCCGGCCCGATGGCGGGCGGGTAACTGAACAGTCGCTCAATGGAGGACTACCCTATGCGTAGCTACGATCTCACCCCGTTCTATCGTTCCACCGTCGGCTTTGACCGCCTCTTCAACCTGCTCGACCAGGTGACCTCGGACGGCAGTCCCGGTTATCCCCCCTACAACATCGAGCGCACCGGCGAGAACGCTTACCGGATCAGCGTTGCGGTCTCCGGCTTCTCACAGGCCGAACTCTCGATCGTCGCGAAGGAAAACACGCTGACGATCAAGGGCGAGAAGACCGCCAACGAGACCTCCGGCAACAACTCGGAAGTGCTCTATCGCGGCATCGCTTCGCGTGCCTTCGAGCGCGTCTTCCAGCTTGCCGACTTCGTACAGGTGAAGAACGCCTCGCTCGAGAACGGCCTGCTCCACGTCGATCTCGTCCGCGAGATCCCCGAGGCCAAGAAGCCCCGCAGCATTCCGATCAGCGGCGAGAAGGCCCCACAGGTCGTCGACGGCTCGGCCAACAAGGTTGCTGCCTGATCAGCCTCCAGCGTCGGCAGATATTGGCCGCACGCGAAAACGCCCCGGGAAACCGGGGCGTTTTTTGTTGTCTGATAGCTGCGTTGCTCCAGACGGCGCGGCGGCAGGATCTATTCGAACCCCTGCACCTTCGGCATCTCCTGGGTCGGCAGGATCGCAGGCGCGGCCGGCGCCGCTGCCGGCGGGGCGGCCTGGCCGATCGTCGACACCGCGGGCTGCGCGGGCGCAGCCCCGGGTGCTGCGGCCTGGGCTTCAGCCGGCTTTGGCGCGGCAGCGACCGTCTGCTGGGCCGGCGCGGGTGCTGCCGCTTCTGTGGGAGCGGGCGCAGGTACCGCGGCCTGGGCCGGAGCTGGCGCCGGCGCGGGCTTGGCCGCGAGCGGGCTCCGCTTCGGCACCGGCACCGCGCGGCGTGCAACATGCGGGATCGGTAATGGCGGCCGTGGCACCCGGGCCTGGATTGGTCGCGGCATCGGGCCGATGGGGCCGTAGGTCGCGGTCGGCTCGTTGTCGTAATCGTCGCCCATCCGGTCGGCCGGCGTGAAGCTGACGATCCGGCCGTTGCGGGCGTCGATCACCAGCCGTCCGTCAGCGCCGTCGCGGTCGATCACCGAAATTGTGTAGACGAAGCCGCGCTGCTGTGGGGCGCCGAGCGGCAAGTACCCGTTCTCGCGCAGCACCGTGTAGACCTCCACCGGCGGAAGCAGGCTCGGGACCCGGCCATAGCGGGGCGGCGGCGGAACATCCGGCGGCATGGCGGCATAGGGCCCGTCCAGATCGGACACCCTGATCAAGGACGGACTGCCGAACTGAGCGGGGGTCAGCAACTGCGCGTGCGCCGAGGCGGCGCCGAGCGCCAGACCGGCCGCCGCGACCCAACCTGTGTACAACTTCATCGCCGTAGCTCCTGTCTGCCCCGCGCCCGTGGAACGTTCTCGCTCTCTTGTCGGTTGCCCGGCACGAAATTTCATGATGAATTCCGGCGGTCCTTGGCCGGTCCTTGGGCCACATCACGGCGCGTTTGCTTCAAATCGGGGGCGGTCCGCGCCCGCCGAGACGTCCGATTTGACATGCGGGCGAGGACTTTCACGCGCTTGTGTGATAGACAAAAATTTGGCAAGGTCGGAGTTAGGACAGCAAAGCTGTCTCAATTTCGGGGCCATCCCGGCATAGGGATTGCAACGAAACCTCGGCGCCCCGGGCTCCGAGAATGCTGCAGGCAGGGCCGTTCCTCAGGGACGTTGAACGCCCCTCGCCTGAATTAAAGAAATTGCGGCTCGCGGCGGACGAGCGGTGGCCCCGGTGGGTGCCGCAACGCCCAAGGTGCGCCAATGACAGTGAGGCCCCTTTACGGAAGGGAGAGGACACATGAGCGGGTCGGAATTCGAGCGCGAAACCATCGTGGCAGGAACGCTGTCGGCGACCGCGGACTCGAAAGCCGCCGAGCCCGCGCGTGAACTGCACCCGCTTGAACTCCACACTTGGCGCCCGAAAGCCGAAGGCCTGTTCGATCCGAGCCTGGAAAAGGATTCCTGCGGCGTCGGCTTCATCGCCAACATCAAGGGCCAGAAGTCGCATCAGATCGTCTCCGACGCGCTGAGCATCCTGTGCAATCTCGAGCATCGCGGCGCCGTCGGCGCCGACCCGCGCGCCGGCGACGGCGCCGGCATTCTGGTGCAGATCCCGCACGCCTTCTTCACGCGCAAGACCGCCGAGCTCGGCTTCAAGCTGCCGAAGCCCGGCGACTACGCCATCGGCGCGCTGTTCATGCCGCGCGATTCCGCGTGGCGGAACGTGATCAAGAGCATCATCGCTGACGAGATCAGGAACGAGGGCTTCAAGCTGCTCGGCTGGCGCGACGTGCCATCAGACAATTCCTCGCTCGGCGCCACCGTGAAGCCGACCGAACCCTATCACATGCAGGTCTTCATCGGCCGCAACGGCGCCGCCAAGAGCGACGACGATTTCGAGCGCCGGCTCTACATCCTGCGCAAGTCGATCTCGCAGGCGATCTACCAGCGCCGCGACCGCGGCATGTCCGGCTACTACGTCTGCTCGATGTCGTGCCGCACCGTGATCTACAAGGGCATGTTCCTCGCCGACCAGCTCGGCAAGTATTATCCCGACCTGCACGAGGCGGATTTCGAGAGCGCGCTGGCGCTGGTGCATCAGCGCTTCTCGACCAACACCTTCCCGACCTGGTCGCTGGCGCATCCCTACCGGATGATCGCCCATAACGGCGAGATCAACACGCTGCGCGGCAACGTCAACTGGATGGCGGCCCGCCAGGCGTCCGTGCATTCGGAGCTCTACGGCAAGGACATCAGCCGTCTCTGGCCGATCTCCTACGAAGGCCAGAGCGACACCGCCTGCTTCGACAACGCGCTCGAATTCCTCGTGCAGGGCGGATATTCCCTTCCGCATGCCGTCATGATGATGATTCCGGAAGCGTGGGCCGGCAATCCGCTGATGGATGAGCAGCGCCGCGCCTTCTACGAATATCACGCCGCGCTGATGGAGCCGTGGGACGGCCCGGCTGCGATCGCCTTCACCGACGGCCGCAAGATCGGCGCCACCCTCGACCGCAACGGCCTGCGCCCGGCGCGCTACCTCGTCACCAAGGACGACCGCATCGTGATGGCGTCCGAGATGGGTGTCCTGAAGATTCCGGAGGAACAGATCGTCACCAAGTGGCGGCTGCAGCCCGGCAAGATGCTGCTCGTCGACCTCGAGCAGGGCCGCCTGATTCCGGACGACGAGATCAAGGCCGATCTCGCCAAGAGCCATCCCTACAGCGACTGGTTGCATCGCACCCAGATGCAGCTCGAGGAGCTGCCGGATGCACCGACCAAGGGCGTGCGCTCCAACCTGCCGCTGCTCGACCGGCAGCAGGCGTTCGGCTACAGCCAGGAAGACATCACCATCCTGATGACGCCGATGGCTGCCACCGGCGAGGAAGCCGCGGGCTCGATGGGCAACGACACGCCGATCTCGGCGCTGTCGAACCGGCCGAAGCAGCTCTTCACCTACTTCAAGCAGAACTTCGCGCAGGTCACCAACCCGCCGATCGATCCGATCCGCGAGGAGCTCGTGATGAGCCTCGTCTCGATCATCGGGCCGCGGCCGAACCTGTTCGACCTGCAGGGACTGGCCTCGACCAAGCGCCTCGAAGTGCGCCAGCCGATCCTGACCGACGCGGACCTCGAGAAGATCCGCTCGATCTCCGACGTTGCCGAAACGCACTTCAAGTCGCGCACGCTCGACACCACCTTCCACGCCGGCTTCGGCGCGGCGGGCATGGAGCAGGTGCTCGACGAGCTCTGCGCGCGCGCCGAGGGCGCGGTGCGCGAGGGCATCAACATCATCATCCTGTCCGACCGCATGACCGGCACCGACCGGATCCCGATCCCGTCGCTGCTCGCCTGCGCCGCCGTGCATCATCATTTGATCCGCACCGGCTTGCGCACCTCGGTCGGCCTCGTGATCGAATCCGGCGAGCCGCGCGAAGTGCATCACTTCGCCTGTCTCGCGGGCTACGGCGCCGAGGCGATCAATCCCTATCTCGCGTTCGAGACCATCCTCGCGATGAAGGACAAGCTGCCCGGCGCGCTCGACGACTATGAGGTCATCAAGCGCTACATCAAGTCGATCGGCAAGGGCCTGCTCAAGGTGATGTCCAAGATGGGCATCTCGACCTACCAGTCCTATTGCGGCGCGCAGATCTTCGACGCGGTCGGCCTGAAGGCGGACTTCGTCGCCAAGTATTTTGCCGGCACCCACACCCGCATCGAGGGCGTGGGCCTTGCCGAGATCGCCGAGGAGACGGTGCGGCGCCACATCGACGCGTTCGGTGACGCGCAGGTCTACAAGAGCGCGCTCGACGTCGGCGGCGAATATGCCTTCCGCACCCGCGGCGAGGACCACGCCTGGACCGCGGAATCGGTCTCGACGCTGCAGCATGCCGTCCGCGGCAACTCGCAGGAGCGCTACCGGGCGTTCGCCAAGATCCTCAACGAGCAGTCCGAGCGGTTGCTGACGCTGCGCGGCCTGTTCCGGATCAAGACCGCCGATGACGACAAGCGCAAGCCGGTCAAGCTCGAGGAAGTCGAACCGGCCAAGGAAATCGTCAAGCGGTTCTCGACCGGTGCGATGTCGTTCGGCTCGATCTCGCGCGAGGCGCATACCACGCTCGCGATCGCGATGAACCGGATCGGCGGCAAGTCGAACACCGGCGAAGGCGGTGAGGAAGCCGATCGCTTCAAGCCGCTGCCGAACGGCGATTCGATGCGCTCGGCGATCAAGCAGGTCGCCTCGGGCCGGTTCGGCGTGACCACGGAGTATCTCGTCAACTCCGACATGATGCAGATCAAGATGGCACAGGGCGCCAAGCCCGGCGAAGGCGGCCAGTTGCCCGGCCACAAGGTCGACGCGACCATCGCCAAGGTCCGGCACTCGACGCCGGGCGTCGGCCTGATCTCGCCGCCGCCGCATCACGACATCTACTCGATCGAAGATCTCGCCCAGCTGATCTACGACCTCAAGAACGTCAATCCGGACGGCCAGGTCTCGGTCAAGCTCGTCTCCGAGGTCGGCGTCGGCACGGTTGCCGCCGGCGTCGCCAAGGCGCGTGCCGACCATGTGACGATCGCGGGCTTCGAGGGCGGCACCGGCGCCTCCCCGCTGACCTCGATCAAGCATGCCGGCTCGCCGTGGGAGATCGGTCTCGCCGAAACCCACCAGACGCTGGTGCGCCAGCGGCTGCGCAGCCGCATCGCGGTGCAGGTCGACGGCGGCTTCCGCACCGGCCGTGATGTCGTGATCGGCGCGCTGCTCGGGGCCGACGAGTTCGGCTTCGCCACCGCGCCGCTTATTGCGGCGGGCTGCATCATGATGCGCAAGTGCCACCTCAACACCTGCCCGGTCGGTGTCGCGACCCAGGACCCGGTGCTGCGCAAGCGCTTCACCGGCCAGCCCGAGCACGTCATCAATTACTTCTTCTTCGTCGCCGAGGAAGTGCGCGAGATCATGGCGCAGCTTGGCTACCGCAAGTTCGACGAGATGGTCGGCCAGGTCCAGATGCTGGACCAGACCGCGCTGGTCTCGCACTGGAAGGCCAAGGGCCTCGACTTCTCCAAGCTGTTCGTGCGGCAGCCGGAGGAGAAGGGCCAGACGATCTATCACTCGGAAGCCCAGAACCATCATCTGGAAGCCGTGCTCGACCGCCGGCTGATCGAGAAGGCGCAGGCCGCGCTCGATCGCGGCGCGCCGGTCAGGATCGAGGAAGAGATCCACAACACCGACCGTTCCGCCGGCGCAATGCTGTCGGGCGCGGTAGCGAAGATCTATGGCCATGAGGGGCTGCCGCTCGACACCATCCATGTCGACCTGAAGGGCACGGCGGGACAGGCGTTCGGCGCGTGGCTTGCCAAGGGCGTCACCTTCGAGCTCGAGGGTGAAGGCAACGACTATGTCGGCAAGGGCCTCTCCGGCGGCCGCATCATCATCAAGCCGCCGAAGGTCTCCGGCATCGTTCCGGAAGAGTCGATCATCGTCGGCAACACCGTGATGTACGGCGCGATCGCGGGCGAGTGCTACTTCCGCGGCATCGCCGGCGAGCGCTTCGCGGTGCGCAACTCCGGCGCGGTCGCGGTGGTCGAAGGCTCCGGCGACCATTGCTGCGAATACATGACCGGCGGCATCGTGGTGGTGCTCGGCAAGACCGGGCGCAACTTCGCGGCCGGCATGTCCGGCGGCATCGCCTATGTGCTGGACGAGGCCGGCGACTTCGCCAAGCTCTGCAACCTCGCGATGGTCGAGCTGGAGCCGGTGCTGTCGGAGGAGATGATCAACGCCGGCACCTATAATCACTCCGGCGATCTCGAGGCGCATGGCCGGGTCGACGTGTTCCAGAACCTGCTCGACTCCGACGTCGAGCGGCTGCACGTCCTGATCACGCGTCACGCCAAGCTGACCGGCTCGAAGAAGGCCGCCGAGATCCTCGCGAACTGGAAGACGTGGCTGCCGAAATTCCGCAAGGTGATGCCGGTGGAGTACCGCCGCGCGCTGAAGGAAATGAAGGCGAACGCCGACGCCGAGCCGAAAATCGCGATCGGTGCGTAAGCTTTGGACGGAACCGTCATTGCGAGCGCAGCGAAGCAATCCATAGATCCCGCGGATGGATGGATTGCTTCGTCGCTCGGCTCCTCGCAATGACGGGACGTGAGAGAAGACATTTGGACGAACACATGATGCAGGGGCATCGGGTTTAATGGGAAAGATTACAGGTTTTCTCGAGATCGACCGCAATGAGCGCAAGTACACGCCGGTCGCCGAGCGGTTGAAGAACTTCAACGAGTTCGTCATCCCCTTGAGCGAGAAGGACACGCGCGACCAGGCCGCGCGCTGCATGAACTGCGGCATCCCCTATTGCCACGGCACCGGCTCCGCCGCGCCGGGCACGCCGGGCTGCCCGGTCAACAACCAGATCCCCGACTTCAACGACCTCGTCTATCAGGGCAACTGGGAAGAGGCCTCGCGCAACCTGCACTCGACCAACAACTTTCCGGAGTTCACCGGGCGCATCTGTCCGGCGCCATGCGAGGCGTCCTGCACGCTCAACATCGACGACAACCCGGTCACCATCAAGACCATCGAATGCGCGATCGTCGACCGCGCCTGGGACAATGGCTGGCTGAAGCCGGAGATCGCTACGGAGAAGACCGGCAAGAAGGTCGCCATCATCGGCTCCGGCCCCGCCGGCCTCGCCTGCGCGCAGCAGCTCGCGCGCGCCGGCCACGAGGTGCATGTCTACGAGAAGTACGCCAAGGCCGGCGGCCTGCTGCGCTACGGCATCCCCGACTTCAAGATGGAAAAGAACATCATCGACCGCCGAGTGGCGCAGATGGAAGCCGAGGGCGTCACCTTCCATTACGGCAAGCCCGTTGGCGGCATTGCCATGAACGCGATCGATCCGCAGGAGCTGGTCAAGCAGTATGACGCCGTCGCGCTGACCGGCGGCGCGGAAGCCCCGCGCGACCTGCCGATCCCCGGCCGCGAACTCGCCGGCATCCACTTCGCGATGGACTTCCTGCCGCAGCAGAACCGCCGCGTCTCCGGCGAGCCGCAGAACGGCGCCGCCGAGATCCTCGCCGGCGGCAAGCATGTCGTCGTGATCGGCGGCGGCGACACCGGCTCGGACTGCATCGGCACCTCGTTCCGGCAAGGAGCGCTGTCGGTGACCCAGCTCGAGATCATGCCGGCGCCGCCCGAGCACGAGAACAAGGGCGTGATCTGGCCGAACTGGCCGCTGAAGATGCGCACGTCGTCGAGCCAGGCCGAAGGCGCGGTGCGCGAATTCGCGGTGCTGACCCAGAAGTTCGAGGGCACCGACGGCAAGGTCACCAAGCTGCATTGCGTTAGGGTCGACGACAAGTTCAAGCCGCTGCCCGGCACCGAGTTCACGCTCGACGCCGAGCTCGTGCTGCTCGCGATGGGCTTCGTGCATCCCGTGCACGAGGGCCTGCTCAAGACCCTCGGCGTCGATCTCGACCAGCGCGGCAACGTCCGCGCCAACCTGCAGGACTACCAGACCTCGCAGGCCAAGGTGTTCTCCGCCGGCGACATGCGCCGCGGCCAGTCGCTGGTGGTGTGGGCGATCCGCGAAGGCCGCCTCTGTGCACGGTCGATCGACACGTTCCTGATGGGGAAGACGGATCTGCCGCGGTAACGCGGCAATTCGGCCGAACGACAACCACAAGCTCGACTGTCATCGCCCGCGAAAGCGGGCGATCCAGTATTCCAGAGACGCCAGGGTTTAAGCCGAGAAGCCGCGGCGTACTGGATGCCCCGCATGCGCGGGGCATGACGAGTTACGATCGCGGCGAGAGTTCAACAGCTCAATTCTGCACGCGCACGCCCAGCATCACCACCGTCGAGGCCGAGCTCTGTCCCGGCTGGTTGGAGTCCAGCCAGTCGCGGCGCACCGTGCCCTTGACCCAGAGGCTGCGGGTCATCTTGTAGATCAGGTCTGTCGACACCGAGTAGATCGAGTCGGTGCGGTTGTCGCCCTTGTACTCGAGCGTGCCGTAGGTGAACTTGCCGATCGCGGTCAGCCAGCGGCGGAAATCGTGATCGACCTCGACGGTGTAGGTGCGCGACAGCACGCCCGAGGTGCCGGGCAGCGTGGTCTCGCCGAGCTGCGTGTCCGAGTAGAACTTGGCGGTCGTCAGCGACGTCGCGGTCCAGGTCAATGACGCCGTAGTGAGCAGGCCCTCGAGCCGGCCGAGCCGCGTGTCGGCATAGTCGCGCATCGCGTAGCCGATCGAGACCTCGCCGAACAACAGCCGCGTGAACTCGAAGGACGTGCCGGCCTTGGCGTAGCCGCCGTTCGAATCGCGCGCGTAGCCGGCGCGGTCGAGATAGAGATCATGGACGCGGCTGTCGCCTTCCACCTCGAGGAACGGCTTGACGGCGGGCGTCAGCTCATAGCTGACGCGGCCGACGCCGCCATACTGGGTGAAGTTGCGATCGTCGTTCGACGACGTGGTGCCGTCGGTGAGCTTGGACCACTGATAATCGGTGCGGTCGATGGTGGCGCCGGCGGAGACCTGCAGGCGGTTGAAATTCTGGTCGAAGCCGAAGGTGCCGCCGATCGTGCTGTAGAGCGGATATCTGGCGAGGCCGGCCTGAATGTTCGGGCTGCCGGGATTGTCGGTCGAGACCAGGAAGCGCGCCTGCGCGGTGAGGCGCGTGTCTCTCGAAACGTCGAAGCGCCCGTCGACATGGCCGACGAAATTGGGACGGTCGATGTCGAGCGGCGCCGACAGCGGCGTGCCGTCGGCGTTCGGCGTCAGGCCAGAGCCATAGCCGGTGAAGGAGCCGCGCAGGTCGGCCACGACCGCGTGGCGCTCCCAGTCGGACACCGCGAGGAATTCCGGTGCGACCATGTAGAACGCGCGTCCCTGCGGCGAATACAGCCGGCCCGGATTGGTATCGTAGCCGGCCATGACCTCGACCGCGGTCTTGATCAGGAACGAGCCGGCGTAATCGCCGACCGCACCGAACGGATCGTCATCGAGCCTCAGCCGCCTGCGCGGCGGTTGCCCCGGAATGGTGCCGGCCATCGCCGGCGGGACCGGCGGCTTGTTGGCCGTGGCCGACGGCGGGATCGACAGCCGCAACTGCCCGGCGGCGTCGAGCGGCGGCGACGCAGGCGGCGGCGTGCCGGGGCCCGGCGACGGCTTCGGCCTGGGCTGGCCCGGATAATATTTCGGCCTCTGTCGCTTGCGGTTGAGCGAGTCGTAACCCGAGGTCGACGCACCGTTGGCGGCCGGCAGGCCGTAGGTCGGGACCTGGCCGGTACCGACCTGGCCGGCACCGGTACGCGATGGCGCACGCCGGTTGCGATCGAGGTCCGGTAAGCCCGAGCCGTTGAGCGAATCGCCCGCATCGGCCGTGATTGGCCGCAGCGGCGAGTTCGGATTGATGAACTGGCTTTGGCGGGTCGGGCTGAAGAGATCGGGCGTGACGGTCTGGGCCTCGGCGAGCCCCGTGGTCGCGGTCAGCGCAAGACACGGCAAGGCAACGCGAACGAGACGCCCGCGCCCAGCCCGGCCCCTTGCTGGCCTCCGCACCACGACAGAAAATACCCCAACAAATTCACGTACTTGACGGACGCATTCCAACTGCCGCCGGAAAACGTCGTTAATGCAGTAAAAACAATTATGGTTAATGAGCCGTTGAGGGCTGCGCGCCGCACGTCGCCTCTACGAGTGGACCGTGCTAAGGGAGACGCCCGGGCGCAAAGCCCCTCCCCTGGAATCCAATATGGCCAAACCGAAACCGCTGATGACCAAATCATCCGGCCCTGACGACGGTGCCGTTCAATCGGCGCTCCGCACCCTTGATGCCGAAGCGAGCGGCGTCGCCGCGATCGCTGCGGCGCTCAAGTCCGACCTCGGCGTGTCCTTCATCGCGGCGGCTGAGCTGATCCGCAACGCCAAGGGGCGGCTGATCGTCACCGGGCTCGGCAAGTCGGGCCATATCGGGCGCAAGATCGCGGCGACCTTCGCCTCGACCGGCACGCCGGCGTTCTTCGTGCACGCCGCGGAGGCGAGCCACGGCGACCTCGGCATGATCACCGCCGACGACGCGATCCTGGCGCTGTCCTGGTCCGGCGAGCAGCCGGAGATGCGCAACCTGATCGCCTACGGGGCGCGCTTCGGCATTCCCTTGATCGCGATGACGGCGGACAAGGACTCGACCCTGAGCAAGGCCGCCGACGTGCAGCTGACGCTGCCCAAGGCGCGCGAGGCCTGCCCGCACAATCTGGCGCCGACCACATCCTCGCTGATGATGCTGGCGCTCGGCGATGCGCTGGCGATCGCGCTGCTCGAAGGCCGCGGCTTCACCTCGACCGATTTCAGCGTGCTGCATCCGGGCGGCAAGCTCGGGGCCATGCTGAAATTTGCGCGCGACCTGATGCATGGCGGCGATGCCGTGCCCTTGAAGCCGCTCGGCACCAAGATGTCGGACGCGCTGGTCGAGATGACCTCGAAGGGCTTTGGCTGCGTCGGTATCGTCGACCGGCACGGGCATCTCGTCGGCATCGTCACCGACGGGGACCTGCGCCGTCATATGCGCCCCGACCTGCTGGCGCTGTCGGTCGACGAGGTGATGACGGGGACCCCGAAAACGATCGGCCGCGACACGCTCGCCGGCGAGGCGCTGGAGCTGCTCAACGCGTCGAAGATCACCACGCTGATCGTGACGGATGCGAAGAAGCCGGTCGGCATCATCCATCTGCACGACCTCTTGCGCGCGGGCGTGGCGTAGACCAGCGCGGTCTCTCACCTCGTCATTGCGAGCGAAGCGAAGCAATCCATCCTTCCGAGCGCGAGGAAAGATGGATTGCTTCGTCGCTTCGCTCCTCGCAATGACGGTTCATTACCTCGGAAACCGCGCCGCGGTCGCCTCCAGTGGCATGGCCAGCGCGTTGGTGAGATAGGAGACCGTGCGGTAGAAGCCGCACAGCAGGATGATCTCCAGGATCTGGTCGTCATCGTAATGCGCTTTCAGCGCTGCGAACTCGGCTTCGCTCAACGTCGCGTGCGCATGCAGCGCGTCGACTGCCGCGATCATGGCCTGTTCGGCCGGTGACCAGCAACTTGCGCCGGCCGGGCCGTGCACGGTGGCGCGGACCTGCTCCTCCGAAAGCTCGGCGGCCGCGCCGAACGCGGTGACGTGCACACCCCACTCATATTCGCAGGCGTTCAGCGCGCAGGTGCGGTCGATCACGATCTCGCGCTCCCGCAAGGGCAGCGGCCCGCGGTCAAGCAGGCTGCCGCCGCGGAATTTCTCCCATGCGCGCGGATGGCCGGCCATGACGCGGAACAGCACAAGCGGCGTCCTGCCGCGCATGATGCGGTCAAATTGCTGTTGAACTTCGGCTGCGTAAGGCGGATCGAGCGGTGCGATGCGTGACATGGCCTGATACTGTCGCTACAATTACTGTAGCGTAAAGCTACAATATCTGTAGCGACGTGCAAGAGGGATTCGCGCTCATGCCGAAGCAGGCTCAGTCCGCCAGACCCGGCGTCCGCGGCTCGCGGACCGGGCGCCCGATCATGGCGCTGCTCGACCTGCTGGGCCGCCGCTGGACGTTGCGGATCATCTGGGAATTGCGGGAGAGCGCGCTGACCTCGCGCGCGCTGCGCACCGCCTGCGATGAGGCGTCGCCGACGATCCTGCAGACGCGGCTGACCGAGCTGCGCGACGCCGGTTTCGTCGAACTGACCGATGACGGCTACCGCCTCACCGCGCTCGGCGGGGAGCTGTTGCAGACTTTCGCTCCGCTCAATCGCTTCGCCGAGCGCTGGCGCAGGCAGAGCAGCAGCTAGGCCACCGCCACCGTCAGGCTGGCGCCGTCGGCGCGGATGACCTTCACCCGGCTACCGGCCGGGGTATCGGGGCCGGCGATGCGCCAGATCGTATCGTCGATCCGCACGGTGCCTGTGCCGTCGATGATCGGCTTCTCCAGCGTGAATTCGCGACCGATCAGGGCCTCGTTGCGGCGATTGAGGAACGGGTTGCTCTTGCTCGCCTCCGTCGCGCTCTTGGCAAAATGCCGCCACGCCGGCACCGCGGCCGCGGCGAACACCGCGAACATCAAAAGCTGCGTCTGCCACGACGGATTGATCACGAACGACAGCAGACCGACCAAGAGCGCCGCAAGCCCAAGCCAGAACAGGAACATGCCGGGCGCCGCCAGCTCCAGCGCCATCAGGATGAAGCCGAAGATCAGCCAGTTCCAGGTGCCCAACGTCGAAAACATCTCGGTCATGACACGACCTCTATGATTGCAGGCGCGATGCTATCACGCCCTCACCTCTGCGGCGGCAGAGTCGGCCCGGCCGGCGGCACTGCCGGCGGAGTTGGCCCAGCCGGCGGCACCGAGCCGCGCCGCGCGGCCGCCGTGGCGGACGCGGCGCTCTCGCCAAACGTGGCGCGCGCGATCTCGCCGATGCCGGCAAGCGAGCCCAGCACGCTCGCGGTCTCGATCGGCAACATCAGCACCTTCTGGTTCGGCGATTCCGCGAGCAGACCGAACGCCTTGATGTACTTGTCGGCGATGAAATAGTTCAACGCGGCGACGTCGCCTTTGGCGATCGAATCCGAGACCATCTGCGTCGCCTTTGCCTCGGCCTCGGCGAGACGCTCGCGCGCCTCGGCATCACGGAAGGCGGCTTCGCGGCGGCCCTCGGCCTGCAGGATCTGGCCTTGCTTGGCGCCCTCGGCGCGCAGGATCTCGGACTGCCGCTGACCTTCCGCCTGCAGGATGTCGGCGCGCTTGACGCGCTCGGCCTTCATCTGCCGGCCCATCGCCTCGACAAGGTCGGCCGGCGGCACGATGTCCTTGATCTCGATGCGGTTGACCTTGACGCCCCAGGGCGAGACCGCGGCGTCGACCACGCGCAGCAGCCGCTCGTTGATCTCGTCGCGATGCGACAGCACCTGGTCGAGATCCATCGAGCCCATCACCGAGCGGATGTTGGTCATGGTCAGCACGGTGATCGCCTGCGTCAGGTTGGCCACCTCGTAGCTCGCCTTCGCGGCATCGAACACCTGGAAGAATGCGACGCCGTCCACCGTCACGGTGGCGTTGTCCTTGGTGATCACCTCCTGCTCGGGGATGTCGATCACCTGCTCCATCATGTTGATCTTGCGGCCGACGCGATCGAAATAGGGCACGATCAAATTGAGGCCCGGCGTCAACGTGCGGGTGTATTTGCCGAACCGCTCGATGGTCCAGTCAAAGCCTTGCGGGACGGTCTTGACCCCGGCAAACAGTGTGACGATGACGAGAAGAACAAACGCGATCGCGAAAATATCGAAACCAGTCATGAAGTCCTCCAGGGCCGGCCAGAACCGTCGCCGGGCGCGGTCCGTGCATTGGTCGGCAGGACTGCTGCGCCGGTTCAGCCGGCTGTTCTTTTGACCATTACGTAGGGAGCGGTCTTGCGGGCTGCCAGATGTATGAAGGCTGAACGGACGCGGCGTGTCCAGCGTCATGGATCGTTAACAATCTAGATCCAGTCGTTAACGATCAGATCCAGCCTTGCAGCTCGCGCAGCACCAGCTGGCGGATCACGTTCATGCCGCCGTCACTGTCGTTGAGGCAGGGGATCGCGGCGAACTGCTCGCCGCCATTGTGCCTGAAGATTTCGGCATTCTCCTGCGCGATCTCTTCCAGTGTCTCCAGGCAGTCGGCGGAGAAGCCGGGCATGACCACGGCGATCCGCCGCACGCCATCCTTTGCCAGTTTCTCGACAGTCTTGTCCGTATAGGGCTGTAGCCACTCTGCGTTACCGAAACGCGACTGGAAGGTGAGGATCAGCTTCGACGCTTCGAGCCCGAGCCGTTTGCGCAAGGCGTCCGTCGTTGCGATGCACTGAGCCTGATAGGGATCGCCCTTCTCGACATACTCCTTCGGCATGCCGTGGAAGGACGCGAGAATGATCTCGGGCTGGAACGGCATGCCAGCCAGATGCGCATTGATCGACTGCGCCAGCGCCTCGATATAGGCGGGGTCGTCGTAATAAGGCGGCGTCACCCGCAGGATCGGCTGCGCGCGCATGCCGGCCAGCACACGAAACACCTCGTCGCAGACCGTTGCCGAGGTCGCGGCGGAATATTGCGGATAGAGCGGCACGACCAGGAGGCGGCTGCAACCGCGCGCGGCGAGCGCCTCGATGCGGGACTGGATCGACGGATTCCCGTAGCGCATCGCCCAGTCGATCGTGACGTGCCCGTGATCGGCGATATCGGCCGCAAGCTTCTCGGCCTGCGAGCGCGTGATCGTCTTCAGTGGCGACTCGTTCTTCTCGACGTTCCAGATCTTCAGGTAGTCGCGCGCCTTGCTGCGCGGACGGACGCGCAGGATGATGCCGTTGAGGATCAGCTTCCAGCGCAGGCCTTGATCCTCGATCACCCGCGGATCGGACAAGAATTCCCTGAGATAGACCCGCACGCCCGCGGCGTCGGCCGTATCCGGTGTGCCGAGATTGACCAACAGCACGCCGACGCGCTCGGGCGTCGCTTCCGCGGCCCGCTTCGCACTTCCGAAGGGAATGACCGTGCTCATGATGACCTTGGGCTTCGCGCGTTGCTCCAACCTTGTCAAGCCGAGTGCGGGTTGGCTACGTTCCGCTCTGAAAAGGGGAGGAACCATGACGGTCGCCGAATGGTGCGTCTTCGGGACGCTGATGCTTTCGCTCCTGACGATCGCATCCGTGAAATGGATCGGCTTCCGTCGTTTCGACAATTCCCGGCCGCGCGCCCCCGAGTTCTACGACGACCCGATCCGGTCGCGGGCGCTCGGCGCCCACCAGAACGGCCTCGAGGCCTTTCCGTTCTTTGCCGTCGCCGTGCTGCTTGCCGAGTTTCGCCTCGGCCATCTGCGGCTGATCGACGAGCTGGCCGTGCTGTTCCTGATCATGCGCATCGCCTACGTCTTCACCTATATCGGCAACCGGCCGACGCTGCGTTCGATCCTGTGGAGCATCGGTTTCGCGATCAACATCGCGATCTTCTTCCTGCCGGCGATCCGGGGGTATTTGACGGGTTGAGGGTCCTTCTCCCTCTCCCCGTTCTTACCGGGTCGAGACGAGCGAAGCTCGCTCTTGGAGGGTTGGGTGAGGGGCTGCTTTCCACGAATCGTGAAAGTGGTGAGACCTGTACCCCCTCACCCGGATCGCTTCGCGATCCGACCTCTCCCCGCAAGCGGGGCGAGGTGACTTTAGAGGCACGTCACTCGTTCGGCCGCGACGTAGCCGAACAACAGGCCCAGCCCGAACAGCAGCACGAGCGCGGCGGCAACAAACTCCAGGCCGCGCATGATCAGCATGCCGCCGCCATCGCGCGCGGTGCTGAGCTTCTCGGCCATCCCGCGTGCCGACACCGCCACGATGGCAATCGCCGCAACGGTGATGGCGGTGCCGAGCCCCATCACGAAGGTCGCGGCGATGCCGGCCCAGAACAGGCCCTGCGCCAGCGCGAACACCAGCACCAGGATCGCGCCAGAGCACGGCCGGATCCCGACCGCGACAATCGCGCTCAGACCGCGCTGCCAGCCGCCGGGACCGGCGAGCTCCACCGGCGTCGGCCCGTGCGAATGGCCGCAATGCT
This sequence comes from Bradyrhizobium sp. ISRA464, assembly GCF_029910095.1. Classification (NCBI taxonomy): domain Bacteria; kingdom Pseudomonadati; phylum Pseudomonadota; class Alphaproteobacteria; order Hyphomicrobiales; family Nitrobacteraceae; genus Bradyrhizobium; species Bradyrhizobium sp. ISRA464. Next base: position 7,396,882 of record NZ_CP094526.1, read on the forward strand.
CGTCATGGACGTGGTGCGGGTCGTGATCGTGGTTATGGCCGTTATCATGCCCATGATGATGATCGTGATCGTGATGCTCGTGGGCGTGGTGATGGTGCTGGTCGTGCTCATGGGCGTGGTCGCCGTGACCATGCTGACGGGCGCCTGCCATCGCCAGCGCCGGGCGCGGCACCTGCAGTGCCCGGATCAGGCCGCGGCCCTTGACCCAGAGCAGCCGGGCGCCGAACGCCGCGATCAGCGCGTAGCTCGCGATCTCGATCGCCTTCTCCGCCCCGCACATGGTCTTCGCCGTGGCATTGAGCAGCCAGGCGCAGATCCCGACGACGACGATAGCGACCAGCGACTGCAGCAGCGCCGAGGCGAACGACAGCACGATGCCGCGGCGGGCGGTCTCGCGATTGGCGACCAGATAGGACGAGATCACCGCCTTGCCGTGGCCGGGCCCTGCGGCGTGGAAGATCCCATAAGCAAAGGAGATCGCAAGCAGCGTCCAGACCGCCGAACCGTCGGATTTGGCGGCGCGGATGGTCGCGGACATCTCGCGGTAGAATTCCGACTGCTTGGCGAGCAGCCAGCCGACGAGCCCGCCCTGCGGCTCGGCCGCGCGCGGCGCGCCGAACGGATTCTGCGCCAGCAGCGCGTGGCCCGCGGCATCGAGCAGCACCACCGCACCCAGCACGGCGCCGGAGATGGCGAGGCCGCGCATCATGCGGGCGAGCATTGGCGTCATGGACACTCCACCGTGATCTTGTTGGCGAACATCATGCCGAAATTGCCGTTGCCGCCGTCCAGGAAGTTCTGCTCGCCGAGCTTCTGCGCGGCAGCGGTGCCGTCATTCGGCCGCTCGAACTGCATCTTGCAGTCGGCCGATGCGCCGACCAGCTTGACCGGATCCTTGTCGGCATATTGGAAGTCGATGAAGTAGGTCGGATCGAACACTTCGAGCGCGAGCTGCCTGGCCTTGAACGGCGTCTTCACCGGCAGCGTGAAGTGCAAGGTCAGTGCCGTGTCCTTGTATTCGAGGAAGTAGTCGACCGGTTCGGTGAACTTCTGCTTCTTGCCGTCGGCCTTGGCGAAGGTGAAATAGGCGTATTCCTTCAGCGACTCGACATTGGTCTGTGCCAGCGGCGCCAGCTCCTCGCGGCTGTAAGTGCCCTTGGTCTTGGCCTCGATGCCCTGCAGCGCATAGGTCGAGAACATGTCGTCGAAGGTCCAGGCGTGGCGGACCCCGGTGATGGTGCCGTCAGGGGCGTAGATCAGCTCGCTCCTCGCCGTGATCCAGACATGGGGATGGGCAGAAGCGGCGGCCGTGCCGAGCAGGACGGTCCCCGTCAGCACGAGCCAGCCGACAATGCGGCGCAGGATCGGCGCCACCTCAGGCCGCCTCAGGCGTTTCAAGCAGGCCGCGACGTCGCAGCAGCGCGTCCGGCTCGGGCTCACGGCCGCGGAAGGCGACATAGATTTCCTCGGGATCGCGCGAGCCACCGGACGAGTAGATGTCGTCATGCAACCGCTTGGCAATCGCGGGATCGAAGATGTCGCCGGCCTCCTCGAAGGCGCCGAACGCATCCGCGTCCATCACCTCCGACCACATGTAGCTGTAGTAGCCCGAAGCATAATGGTCGCCCGCGAAGATGTGGCCGAACTGGGTCGGGCGGTGCCGCAACGAGATTTCAGCGGGCATGCCGATCTTCTCCAGCTCCTGCTTCTCGAACGCCCGGACGTCGCGGCTGGCCGCGGCCGGCTGGGTGTGGAATTCGAGGTCGACCAGCGCCGAGGAGACGAACTCCACGGTGGCAAAGCCCTGGTTGAACCTGCGCGCGGCGAGGAAGCGCTTGAGCAGGTCGTCCGGCAACGGCTCGCCGGTCTGGTAGTGCCGGGCGAAGCGCTGCAGCACCTCGGGCCGCTCCTGCCAGTGCTCGTAGAGCTGCGACGGCAGCTCGACGAAATCGGTGAACACGGAGGTTCCCGACAGCGAGGGATAGGTCACGTCCGAGAGCATGCCGTGCAGACCGTGGCCGAACTCGTGGAACAGGGTCCGCGCGTCGTCCGGCGACAACAGCGACGGCGAGTCGTCCGCGCCCTTCGCGAAGTTGCAGACATTGATGACCAGCGGGGCGACGTCGCCGTCGAGCTTCTGCTGGTCGCGCAGCGAGGTCATCCAGGCGCCGGAGCGCTTCGAGGGCCGGGCGAAGTAATCGCCGTAGAACAGCGCCTTGTGATTGCCGCTGCGGTCCTTGACCTCCCAGACCCGCACGTCGGGGTGCCAGACCGGGATATCCTTGCGCTCCTCGAAGGTGACGCCGAACAGGCGGGTGGCGCAGTCGAACGCCGCCTCGATCATGTGGTCGAGCACCAGATAGGGCTTGATTGCGGCATCGTCGAAATTGGCCCGCCGCTGCCGGAGCTTCTCGGCGTAGTAGCGCCAGTCCCAGGGCGCGAGGGTGAAATTGCCACCCTCCTCCGCGATCAGTTCCTGCAGCGCGTCGCGATCCGCGAGCGCCCGCGCGCGCGCCGGCTTCCAGACCCGCTCCAGCAGGCCGCGGACGGCCCCGGGCGTCTTGGCCATGGAATCCTCGAGCCGGTAGGCGGCGTAGGTCGGGTAGCCAAGGATCCCGGCGCTTTCCTCGCGGAGCGAAAGGATCTCCACGATGGTCTCGTTGTTGTCATTGGCGTTGCCGTTGTCGCCGCGGGCGATGAAGGCCTTGTAGACCTTCTCGCGCAGGTCGCGGCGAGCCGAGCTCTGCAGGAACGGCTCGACCGAGGAGCGCGACAGCGTCACGATCGCCTTGCCGGGCTTGCCGCGCGCTGCTGCCGCAGCCTTGGCGGCCGCCACAAATGTGTCGGAGAGGCCGGCGAGGTCGCCCTCGCCGAGCTCCATCGACCACTCCTGCTCGTCGCCGAGCAGATGGTGACTGAAGGAGGTGCCGAGATGAGCGAGGCGCTCGTTTATTTCAGCCATCCGCGCCTTGGCGGCGTCGTCGAGGCCAGCGCCGGCGCGGCGGAAGCGGGTGTAGGTGCGCTCCAGGAGCCGCATCTGCTCGCCGGTCAGGCCGAGCGAGGCGCGCTTCTCGTGCAGCATGGCGATGCGGCCAAACAGCACAGCGTTCATCATGATCGGATTCCAGTGCCGCGCCATCCGCAGCGACACCTCCTTGTCGATCTCGAGAATCGCCGGGTTCGAATGGGCCGAGACCAGGTCGTAGAACACGGCCGAGACCTTCGACAGCAGCTTGCCGGAGCGCTCCAGTGCGGTGATCGTGTTGGCAAAGTCGGGCAGCGCCGGATCATGCGTGATTGCAGCGATTTCGGCCGAATGGTCGGCGAAGGCCTGCTCGAAAGCAGGGAGGAAATGCTCCGGCTCGATCTCGGCAAAGGGCGGCGTCTCGAACGGCGTCTGCCACGCCTTCAGGAGGGGGTTGGCCTGAGCCTGCGCGCTGGTTTCTGACATCAGATGTTCCGTTTTTCGCCTTGAAAATGCAGCAAGTCTATATCACGCGATACGGCATTTTTGGGCCTTTTGCGCTTGATAGATGGGCACTTTTCGGAGAGATTGCGCCCCCTGAACAGGACCTATTCCATGACCATGCAGCCCTCCACCTCAGGCAACCGCACCATCGTCTGGCCGAGCGTTATCACCGTGATCTCCGCGGCGATCCTGATCGGCGCGGAAGTGTTCGGCGCGGCGTTCGCCGGCGGCTGGGCGCTCGCGATTCTGTTCGGGCTGAACGACGTCGGCGCACACATCGTGCAAGCCGTGCTGTTCGGCATCGGCGTCCTGATCATGATCGCCTTCGTCCGCGCCGCTCAGCGCGTCGAGCCGTTCACGCGTCGCGCGTGAGATCAGCGATTCAAGAAAGCGCTGCGGCACAAGGCTAAAACGCACACGCTTCGTTAGTCATTCTTAACAGCTGTTCATCTTCCACACGCTGAAGCGAGCGACACGCGCGAGATCGCAAGCGCGCGTTAGGGAAATTTGTCGCTATCGCAAAAAAAATCTTGCGCGACAAAGTCAAAAGACTTATTTCCTCGCTTGCCCAATTTCGCACGTGCCTGTGGTCGTGTGTCAGTCGGTAGGTATCCGGACAAGAGGCCGGACAGCCGCCAAGGGATGGAAGAACCGAGGGTCGCCGAGCAGGCGGCCAGCATCTCTCTCCAGGGATGCCGTTGAAGGTCTCGCCACTCCTTGCAACCGTGACTGGCAGCCGGAGGCGAACCGGCGCACCCCGCTCTCCACGGGGGACGCGACTTAAAGCAACGACGGATCGGGCTTTTTTGGTCTCTACCGGCAGTCCAACGCCGGCGCGGGCTACTGAAAAGGCTTGTCCTTCATTGCCAGGTGAGCGGGCGGGAGACTCTCCCAACCAATCCACGGCAGCACAGTCTGGTTTGAGTTTTTTGGCTTCGTTGCGCCTCCATCGCGCGACACGGCCAAAGCGCTCTTATCCGACGTCACGTTGAGCGGATCCCCGTCGCTGGGGCCGTTGGAGAGTGCCATGACTGAACGTATCCAGGAATTCCTGCGCAACCGCCGCAGCGAGGGCCTCGACACCGAGCCGTGCCTCGTCGTCGACCTCGAAGTCGTGCGCGACAACTATCAGAGCTTCGCCAAGGCGCTGCCGGACAGCCGCGTGTTCTACGCGGTGAAGGCGAACCCGGCGCCCGAGGTGCTGTCGCTGCTCGCCTCACTCGGCTCCTGCTTCGACACCGCCACCGTCGCGGAGATCGAGATGACGCTGGCCGCTGGTGCGACGCCGGACCGCATCTCCTATGGCAACACCATCAAGAAGGAGCGCGACATCGCGCGCGCCTTCGCGCTCGGCATTCGGCTGTTCGCGGTCGACTGCGCCGCCGAGGTCGAGAAGGTCGCTCGTGCCGCTCCCGGCGCCCGGGTGTTCTGCCGCATCCTCTATGACTGCGCCGGCGCCGAGTGGCCGCTGTCGCGCAAGTTCGGCTGCGATCCGGAGATGGCGGTGGAGGTGCTCGACCTCGCCAAGCGCCTCGGGCTCGATCCGTGCGGCATCTCGTTCCATGTCGGCTCGCAGCAGCGCAAGGTGAAGGCGTGGGACCGCGCGCTCGCCATGGCGTCGACCGTGTTTCGCGACTGCGCCGAGCGCGGCATCAACCTGACCATGGTCAACATGGGCGGCGGCTTCCCGACCAAGTATCTCAAGGACGTCCCCCCGGTCGTGCAGTACGGCCGGTCGATCTTCCGCGCGCTGCGCAAGCATTTCGGCAACCAGATCCCGGAGACGATCATCGAACCGGGCCGCGGCATGGTCGGCAATGCCGGCATCATCGAGACCGAGGTCGTGCTGATCTCGCGGAAGAGCGACGAGGATGAGGTGCGCTGGGTCTATCTCGACATCGGCAAGTTCGGCGGTCTCGCCGAGACCATGGACGAATCGATCCGCTACGCCATCCGCACCTCGCATGACGGGGCGGACATGACGCCGTGCGTGCTCGCAGGTCCGACCTGCGATAGCGCCGACGTGCTGTACGAGAAGCTGCCGTATCCGCTCCCGGTGACGCTCGAGATCGGCGACAAGCTGCTGATCGAAGGCACCGGCGCCTATACGTCGACCTACTCGTCGGTGGCGTTCAACGGCATTCCGCCGCTGAAGACCTACCACATCTGATCCGCCTCCTGTTCGAGGCCTGACGAACCGGGAGCCGGCCCGCCGGCTCCTTCCCTGACCATTTTCGAATCTCCGAACGACGCTTGCCGCGGCGTACCCATGCCGTTGCAAGCGGGGACTGACGTGCCATGACTGCAAAACGGAACACCCCCGTTGCCCTCATCCGGAATGCCGCTCCGTTCGCGATCCGTGCGGAGCGGGCATCGGACGTCGTCGCGCGCGAAGCGCTGCTGGATGCCTGCTTTGGCGAGAACCGCCATACGCGCACCTGCCAGCGCCTGCGTGACGGACGCGCGCCTGCCGCAGGCCTGAGCCTGTCGGCCGTGCGCCAGGACGGCCGGCTGGTTGGAACCGTGCGGTTGTGGCACGTCAGCGCGGGGGGCCGCAGCGCGCTGATGCTGGGGCCGCTGGCAGTTGACGACGACTGTCGCGGCCTCGGCGTCGGCGCTGCGCTGATGCAGCGCGCGCTGGCTGTCGCCAAGGCGCGCGGCCATGGCGCGGTGATCCTGCTCGGCGATGCCCCCTATTACGCCCGCTTCGGCTTCTCGACCGCCAAGACCGGCGCGCTCTCGCTGCCGGGCGCGTTCGAGCGCGAGCGGCTGCTCGCAATCGAGCTCGTTGACGGCGCCCTCGACGGCGCCTGGGGCATGATCACGCCGACCGGCGCGTTGCTGCCCAAGGCCAAGGCATCCCGCGCCCGCAACCGGGAGGCACCGCTCGCCGTGCCGCACGCGGCCTGAGGAGCCCGGTCGCCATGTCCGAGAACCTTCCCGCAACCGATGTCGCGCGCCCGCGCCTGCGCAGCCTCGTCACCACGGTCATGCTGGTCCTGATTTCAGTCATGATCGTCAGGGACATCCTGGTGCGGCGCTGGGCCGCCACGCCGCCGTCGCCACCCGACACCACGCAGCAGTCGCGCTGAACTGGCCCCGGGGGTTGCGCGGGCGCGCAGATTGCCCGTAAACCCCGCGCCAAGCCCCCTTTCAGTCGAGGTCCGAACATGCCCCGTCGCCTGATTTCCACAGGGTCGCCCTTTGAAAAGACTGCCGGCTACAGCCGCGCCGTGGTCGACGGCGACTTCGCCTTCGTCGCCGGAACCACCGGCTACGACTACGCCACGATGACCATGCCCGATGATGTCACGAGCCAGTCACGCAACTGCTTCAAGACCATCGAGGCAGCCCTCAAGGAGGGCGGCTTCGCGATGGCCGACATCGTCCGCGCGACCTACTACCTCACCGACGTCAACGGCGCGGACGCCCATTTCGCGGTCTGCGGCGAGGTTCTCGGCGACATCCGCCCGGCGGCGACGCTGCTGATCGTCGCGGGGCTCCTGAAGCCCGAGATGAAGGTCGAGATCGAAGTCACCGCGAAGCGACGCAACCCCTGATTCACTCTACCCGCCGCTAGGCACTCTCCTGGAGAAAATGATGAGCCCCTCCTCGCAGATCCACGCGAAAATTTCCGGCCCCATTGTCATGATCGGCTTCGGCTCGATCGGCAAAGGCACCTTGCCTTTGATCGAGCGCCATTTCGACTATGACAAGTCGCGCATCACCGTGATCGATCCTAAGGACGAGGGCCGCAAGGCACATTGCGAGAAGCACAATGTAAGGTTCATCCAGCAGGCCCTGACCAAGGACAATTATCGCGACTTACTGACCCCGCTGCTCACTGAAGGCGGCGGCCAGGGTTTTTGCGTCAATCTCTCGGTCGATACCGGCTCTACCGACATCATGGAGCTCTGCAACGAACTTGGCGCTCTTTATATCGATACCGTCAACGAGCCCTGGCTCGGCTTCTATTTCGATTCTTCGAAGGGCCCGGAAGCCCGCTCCAACTACGCCCTTCGCGAAGTGACGCTGGCCGCCAAGAAGGCGCGCCCCGCGGGCTCGACGACGGCCGTCTCGTGCTGTGGCGCCAATCCCGGCATGGTCTCCTTTTTCGTCAAGCAGGCGCTACTCAATGTCGCCGCTGATCTGAAGCTCAATGCTCCCAAGCCGAAGACCAAAGCCGAATGGGCGGACTTGATGCGGCAAGCTGGTGTCAAGGGCATCCACATCGCCGAACGCGACACCCAGCGCTCCAAGTCGCCGAAAGAGCCGGACGTCTTCGTGAACACTTGGTCGGTGGAAGGTTTCCTGTCGGAAGGCGTCCAGCCGTCCGAACTCGGTTGGGGCACCCATGAAAAATGGATGCCCGAGAATGCGCGTACCCACGAAGCTGGCTGCGGCGCCGCCATTTATCTGATGCAGCCCGGCGCCAACACGCGCGTGCGCACTTGGTGCCCGACCCGCGGCGCGCAGTATGGCTTCCTCGTCACCCACAATGAATCGATCTCAATCTCCGACTACTTCACGGTGCGCGACGCATCGGGCACGGTGATCTATCGGCCGACCTGCCACTATGCCTATCATCCGGCTGACGATGCCGTGCTGTCGCTGCATGAAATGTTCGGCCGCGCAACGAAGATGCAGGAAAAGCACCACATCCTCGATGAGAACGAAATCGTCGACGGCATCGACGAACTCGGCGTGCTGCTGTTCGGCCATGACAACAATGCCTACTGGTACGGCTCGCAGCTCTCCATCGAAGAGACCCGCAAACTCGCGCCCTATCAGAACGCCACCGGCCTGCAAGTGACCTCCGCCGTGCTCGGCGGCATGGTGTGGGCGCTGGAAAACCCGAACGAAGGCATCGTCGAAGCCGACGAGATGGATTTCGATCGTCTGCTGGAAATCCAGATGCCGTATCTCGGCCCTGTGAAGGGTTTCTACACCGACTGGACCCCGCTGACGGATCGTCCGGGACTGTTTCCGGAAGATATCGATACGAGCGATCCCTGGCAGTTCCGCAATGTTCTGGTGCGCTGATCGCGAAGCGCAGTCGATCGATCACAATGCCCGGCTTCGCGCCGGGCATTTTCTTTTCATGACCTATTTCGCCATGTAATCGAACGCCACACTGCCGAGACCGAGCGTCAGATCCGCCCGGTAGTGCAGCGCCGAGACCACCTCGCGCACCGGCAGGCGGGCGACATCGCAGAGCGCGTGGGGAAACAGGCCGAGCGCGGCCGGGCCGGTCCAGGCTTCCTTCAGCGTGATGTCCTCGAGGTAAAAGCGCACGAGCTCGCAGATCCGCGGGCTGCCGTCGACGTGCGGAATGATCTTGAGGATGAAGTTCGGGACCTTCATCGCGTCCAATAAAGTGTCGTGGTCGATCTTGCGATGCTTGTAGCCCATGGTCGCGGAGGCGCAGAGCACCGAGCCGTAATGCAGCGAGCCGACCAGCACGTCGCTTTCGACCTCGATCTTGGGCCGCGCCAGCTTCTTCGGAAATCCCCACAGCTCGCGCCCGCCGGCGATCGGGCCTTCGTCGTCGAGGTACATCGCGTGGGTGTAGGCGCCCTCCTCCCCCCTGAAGCGGACCGGGATCACCTGCCCGGTTTCGGTATAGTCGCCGAAGCCGGTCGAGTCGGGCATGCGGATGAATTCGTACTTCACCACCGGCTCCGCAACCTCGAGCGGCTCCGGCACGATGGCCGCGAGCGCCTCCGGATCGGTCTTGTAGGTGATGATGAAATATTCGCGGTCGAAGAACCGGTAGGGCCCCGGCGGGAACGACGGGTTGTGGTGAGCGGCATCGAATAGGCGTTGCGCCTGACGTCCTCGATCTTCATGGAATGCCCCATCTGGCGTTGCTGTGACGCCGGATTATGGGGCGGGCGAACGGCCGAGGCGAGACCGGAAAATCGGCATCGATCGTCAAATGCGCGTCACAATGCGCGGGCTCGCGAGCGGCCTATTTCTGCTTGATCGGCGGCGCGGTCTTCTCTGCGGGCGCCGGCGGCAGCACCGGCTTGGCGCCCTCCTTCTGCGCGTTAGGGTCCGGATGTGCCGGCTGCGGCGCCGGCGTGGTCGGACGCTCGCCACCGGGCTTCGATTCCGCCGGCGGCGCGGTCTTCTGTGGCTCCGGCGAAGGCTTCAGCGGTTGTGTCGCCTGCGCCATGTGCTCGGGAGCGGTCGCGTAGATCTCGCGCAGCGAAAGGCCCGATATCGCGACGCCTGCCGCCACCAGCCCGGCGGCGATCAGCATGTCCTTGCGCAACGTTCGCCTGGTATGATCCGCAGCCATCTCGTCAACTCGCGACTTGTACACGACGTCAACGATCCTGCTACGGCATGGTTCCGTGGCGTCAGACCCCTGGAACTCAGTCCGCAGTGTTGCTTTCCCAGGTCGCGTGACGCACGCCGGGCTGACGTTCGAGATCGGCGACGACGGTATTCAACTCGCTCGGATCGATCGCTGTCGAGACCAGCGTCGCAACGATCTCCAGAAGTCCGTCACTGACCTCGACCACGGCAACGTCGGCGACCGGATAGCTCGCCGCTTCGAGCTTCTCCACCAGGCGGTCGCGCATCGCGGGCAGCGCCTCCGTGGTCACCGCGACCTTGACGTAATAGGTCGCCTCCGAGGCCTTCTCGTCGAGCGGGATGCGGTTGATGGCATTGACGAGCGGACGCAGCAGCGTGTTGCCGGCGATCACGAAGACGGTCAGCGCCACCGCCTGCGCGACCAGGTCGGCACCGGCGCAGGAGCCGACCGCGGCCGAGGACCACAGCGTCGCCGCAGTGTTGAGGCCGCGCACGTCCATGCCCTGCTTCATGATGACGCCGGCGCCGAGGAAGCCGATGCCCGACACGACATAGGCGATCACCCGCACCGCGCCGTCGGCACCCGCGAGGTGCATCGCGAGGTCAACGAAGGCGGCAGCGCCGACCGCGACCAGCACATTGGTGCGCAGGCCCGCGGTACGCTGCCGGTACTGCCGCTCCGCCCCGATCAGCGTGCCGAGCACGAAGGCAGAAGCCAGACTGATCAGGGTGTCGATGAAGTCGGCGGTCTGAAACGTCGCAAGAAATCGCATGGCACCTGCCCGGCTGGATGCCGCGATCTCTTACATTTCCAGAATGCCCGCGTCACCATCTTCCGCGCCGAAGGCGAGCAGCGTGCCCTTGGCATTCCACGCCAGCCCCGAGACCGCCGCGCCGCCGTTCCTCCGCACCAGGATCTCGGCGCCGTCCTCGAGCCGGACCATCAGCACCGTGCCGTCGCTGTAGCCGACCGCCATGATGTCGTTCTTCGGATGGCAGGCGACCACAGCAACCCGCGCCGGCATCGGCGCCAGCATCGCCGGCTCCTTGCCCATCGGGCCGTCCTTGCTGGTGAACGGCCAGACGATCACGGTATCGGCGCCCGAGGTCGCGAGCCCCTTGCCGCCGGCGCTCCATGACATCGAGCGCACGCGGCCGGGATAGCCGCTCATCCGCATGTGCCTGTTGTCGGCGAGCCGCCAGCCATGCAGCGCGGGCTCGTGCATTGCCGTGACAAGGAATTTGTTGTCCGGGCTGAAGGTGACGGCGAGGTGCGAGCCGGCCCATTCTAGGAATTCCGGATTGGCGGCCATGTTGGGAAACCACAGCGTCACGCCGCCGTAATGCGCGATCGCGAGCCGCAGCCCCTTCGGCGCGAAGGCGAGCCCGCCGACCGTCGACGGCACCTCAAAGCTCTTGTCCTCGCCCTTGAGGCTGCGGACGAAGGCGGTCTTGCCCGCCGACCACGCCACCGTGCCGTCGGTATGCAGCGCCACGTTGTCGATCCAGCGCCGCTTGGCGTCGGTCGCGATCGTCGAGGTCTCGCCCTTCGCGTCTGTTACGATCAGCTTGCCGTCGTCACCGCCGGTAACGAGCCGCTTGCCGTCTGACGCCGCGCACAGGATGGCGCCGAAATGCGTCTGCACGCGGGTGATCTCGCCATCGGCGGTCGCGATCGCCACGCTTTCTTCCGCGCCGACGAAGAACGCGCGGTCGCCGAGGAAATGCACCGAACCGACGGCCGCGCCGAGCGGGAGCAGCTTGACGCGGTCGGTGATCGAAACGATGGAGGGCCCGTCGGGCGCGTCGAAATCGCTCATCACGTGGTGATGCACTGCTCGAAGCCGTCGCGGATCGCCTGTTCGGGCAGATCGCGACCGATGAACACGACCCGGCTTTCGCGCTTCTCGCCGTCCTTCCATTTCCGCTGGTGATCGCCCTCCAACATCATGTGGACGCCCTGGAAGACGTAGCGGTCGTCATCACCGGTGAAAGCGAGGATGCCCTTCGAGCGCAGGATCTTCTGGCCCTCGGTGGCGACGAGCTGCTGCAGCCACGGCATGAACTTGGTCGGATCGAGCGGCTTCTCGGAGCGCAGCGACAGCGAGTGCATGTCCTCGTCGTGATAGTGCTTCAGCCTGCCATGGTCGTGATCATGATGGTGGTGATGATCATGGTCGTGATGGTGATGATCGTGATCGTGATCGTCGTCGGCCTCGAGGAAGTCCGGCTCGATCTCCAGGATGCGGTCGAGATCGAATGCGCCGCGCTCCAGCACATCGGTCAGCCCCACCTGGCAACGCTCGGTGCGGTGCAGCTTGGCATAGGGGTTGATGCCGCGGATGCGGGCCTCGACCTCGGCGAGTTCGGGCTTCGAGACCAGATCGGTCTTGTTCAGCACGATGACATCGGCGAAGGCGATCTGGTTCTTGGCCTCGGGCGCGTCCTTCAGGCGATCGCTCAGCCATTTGGCATCGGCTACCGTCACGACGGCATCGAGCCGGGCATTCTTCTGCACGTCCTCGTCGACGAAGAAGGTCTGCGCGACCGGCGCCGGATCGGCAAGCCCCGTGGTCTCGACGATGATGGCGTCGAACTTGCCCTTGCGCTTCATCAACCCGTCCATGATGCGGACGAGGTCGCCGCGCACGGTGCAGCAGACGCAGCCATTGTTCATCTCGAACACTTCTTCGTCGGCGCCGATGATGAGGTCGTTGTCGATGCCGATCTCACCGAATTCGTTGACGATCACGGCGTATTTCTTGCCGTGGTTCTCCGACAGGATGCGGTTCAAAAGCGTGGTCTTCCCGGCGCCGAGATAGCCCGTCAGCACGGTCACAGGAATCTTTTGCGATGCTTCAGCCATAACAACTCCGAGGAACTTGAAAGGCGCTCAACCCAGGCAGGGAGGCCCCTGCCCTAGTCGGCGAGCGCGCTGGTCAGGGCCTTTATATTGTGCCTGACCATGTCAATGTAAGTGGGGGCGTCGCCGTTTTCGCCCGTCAGACTGTCGGAGTAAAGGGTCCCGCCGATCCTGGCGCCGGTCTCGGCGGCGATCTGCCGGATCAGGCGCGGATCGCTGATATTTTCGAGAAAAACTGCCGGAATTTTCGCAACCTTGATCTGGGCGATGATAGCGGCGATATCGCGCGCGCTGGGCTCGGCATCCGTGGAGACGCTGAGCGGCGAGAAAAATGTGACCCCGTAGGTGTCGGCGAAATAGCCGAAGGCGTCGTGGGTGGAGATCACCTTGCGCCGCTCCTGCGGTATCTTCTCCACCGCCTCGCGCACCTCACGGTCGAGTGCCTCCAGCTTGGCCAGATAGGCGTCGGCATTGGCCTTGAAGACGTCGGCCTGGTCGGGGGCCACGGCGATCAGCCCGTCGCGGATATTGATGACATAGATCTTCGCGTTGGCCACCGATTGCCAGGCATGCGAATCGTCATGGCCGCCCATCTTCCGCGGCATGATGCCCTTGGTCGCCACCGTGATCGGCGCCTTGCTGCCGGAAGCCTGCAGCAACCGCGGCAGCCAGCCCTCGAAGCCGAGGCCGTTGATGACCAGGAGGCGGGCGTCGGCGACCTTCTTCGCGTCCGCGGGCGTCGGCGCGTAGACATGCGGGTCGCCGTCGGGCCCGACGAGTGCAATGACATTGACGCGGTCACCTCCGACATTCCGGACCATGTCGGCAAGGATCGAGAAGCTCGCAACGACGTTGATGCGTCCCTCGGCGCGCGCCGCACCGCTCGCCAGCACCAGTGCCAGACCGATCATCCCCACCAACTTGCGCATCGCCGTCACGCCTCGAGATGCCGGCCGGGGAAGAGCTGCCGCACCAGTCCGCTGACATTGCCGAACAGCAGCGAGGCGACATAGAGCCCCGCCGCCACCAGGATGATCGCCGGGCCGGACGGAATCCGTGTCTGATACGACAGCACGAGCCCGGCATAGCCCGACAGCATGGCGCTGGCGACCGCGATGCAGATCATCGTGGTGATGTCGCGCGACCAGAACCGCGCGATGCCGGCAGGCAGGATCATTAGCCCGACGCCGAGCAGCGTGCCGAGCGCATGGAAGCCGTTGACGAGGTTGATCACGACCAGCGCGAGGAAGGCGAGATGCGCCGGCGCGCCGGCCCGGCTCACGGTGCGCAGGAACACCGGATCGACGCATTCGATCACCAGCGGACGGTAGATCACCGCGAGCACCAGAAGCGTGAGGGTGGCGTTGAAGGCGATCACCAGCAGCGTCTGGTCGTCCATCGCCAGGATGTTGCCGAACAGCACGTGCAGCAGGTCGATATTGGTGCCCTTGATGGAAACAATGGTGACGCCGAGCGCGAGCGAGACGAGATAGAAAGTTGCGAGCGAAGCGTCTTCCTTCAATTCGGTGTTGCGGGCGACGAGGCCCGCGAGCAGCGCCACGGCAAAGCCCGCGATCAGGCCGCCGGTCGTCATCGCAAACAGATTGAGCCCCGACAGCAGGAAGCCGATCGCAGCCCCCGGCAGGATCGCATGCGCCATGGCGTCGCCGACCAGGCTCATCCGCCGCAGCATCAGGAACACGCCGATCGGCGCGCCGCCGAGCGACAGCGCGATCACGGCCGCGAGCGCGCGGCGCATGAACTCGAATTCAGTGAACGGGCCGATCAGCGCATCGTAGATCATGGCAGTCAGGCGGCCCTCGAGCGCGGATCGACCGCGCAGGCGGCGGCGCTGTCGTCGAAGGCCTCGCACATCCGCATCGCGACCGTCAGGTTTTCCGGCGTCAGCGCCTGCGCGGTCGGGCCCCATTCGACCGGCCCGCGGGCCAGCAGCAGCGTCTCAGGGAAGTTGTTGCGCACCATGTCGAGGTCGTGCAGCGCTGCCAGCACCGTGCGCCCTTCGGCATTCCAGTGCTTGACCAGCGCCAGCAGGTCGGCGGTCGTCTTGGCGTCGATCGCGTTGAACGGCTCGTCGAGCACGATCAGGCGCGCATCCTGCAACAGCACGCGGGCAAACAGCATGCGCTGCATCTGCCCGCCGGAGAGCGTGCCGATCGGCCGGTTCTCGAAGCCGTTGAGGCCGACCGCGGCGAGCGCCAGCAAAATCCGCTCGCGCGCCGCCTTGCCCATGCCGCCGAAGAAGCCGGTGCTGCGCCACAGCCCGGTGCCGACGAAGTCGAACACCGAGATCGGGAAGCTGCGGTCGATATCCGCGGTCTGCGGCAGATAGGCGATATCCCTGTGCTCGATTCCGTCGAGATCGATCCCGCCCGACAACGGCGTCAGCACGCCGGCGACGCCGCGCAAGAGCGTCGACTTGCCGGCCCCGTTCGGACCGATCACGGCGAGCAACGCACCAGGCTCGACCTCGCCGTTGAGGTGATGCACCGCCGGGTGGCGGTCATAGCCGAGCGTGACATCGCGGAATGTAACGAGCGGAGCCACGGATCACCTCATCGCCAGCCAGACAACGGCCCACAGGCAGGCGCTCACCGCGATTGCCGCGGATAGCCGGGCCGGCACGGTCATGCGCAGGATCGACCAATGCGTGACCTGCGCCGGATGCGGCGACGCCGGGCCATGGCTGTGCCCGTGGGGATGGGCGTGGCCGTGGTGGGCGTGATCGTGGGGATGCGCGTGTGCCATCAAGATAGTGTTATATTATAACATAACGCGAGTCCACAAAGCGGAACCATCATGGCTGGCAGGCAAAATCGTGAGAGATTCGAACTGTGCCGACAGAGCGACGGCCTCGTCTACACCTTCGTGCGGTCCGGCCGCATGGAACCGTCGGTTGCCAGTGCTAGGACCTCTGGATCGAGCACCGGCCGGACTGGGGCTAGGGGGTCTGGGACGCGGTGAGCCAATCCTGCACGGGCGGGCCCTGGAACGTGCTGCCGGCCGATCAGGACGACCATCCGCCCCCGCATCTCGTAAGCGGACCAGCGCCCCATCCACCACCGTCGTCCCGGCGAAGGCCCATAGGCGCTAAGATAGTTGGATTGCTTGATAGCGACGCTTGTGTCTGGGCGGCTCGCGGAGGTGCCGCCGGAGCGTGGAGCGGAGTCTGCGGAGGCAAGCGATTGCGGGCTGGGGAATGATGGCTTGCCGTAGCGAAGCGACGAGCTGGTGCAGGAGACGCCACGCCCCTGGGCGGGTCAGGCGGCGTCGGCCAAGCGGGGAGAGTCCTCGAGTTCGTCGACGAGCGGCTCGAGCAGAAGAATGATCAGCAGATGGGCAAGGATATGGGGTCTGGCGGATCGCTCGTCAGTTCCGGGCGGCCCCTTCAGGCCAATCAAGCTTTTCAGCCGCTTGAAGCCGAGCTCGATGCGCCATCGTAGCCGATAGAGGGCGAAAATGTCGGCAGTCGTGAAGTCCTTTGGTTTGAGTGAGGTCACCAGGATCACCCAATCTGCGGCGTCCAGTGTTTGCCTGGAGAGCTGATGGCCTCCCTTTTGTGCGGTCCGGCGTGCCTTGCGTCGCGCAGCCGCGGCAGCTTGCGCCGGCTTCCTGATCGCAACCAGACGCATGGCGAGCGGCACGCCAGACCTGCGTTTTATCCAGATCGGCCGATCGATCATGCCGCCTGCCGTGGCTTTGCGCAGTTCGGCCGTGAGATCAACCAGACCACCTTCGGCATCAAGCCAACGCGCACTCTTCCAGCCGGACCGGATCACGAAGTCCGCACCGGCATCGAGCAGACGTGCCATGCGCTCGGGCTGCAGATAGGCGCGATCGGCAAGACGGATTTCGCCGGCAACCGCCGGTATCCGATCCAGCGTCTCGCCCCCGCGCTCATCAGTCAATTCGAAGTGACCAAAACGCTCCCGCGGAAGATCGAACGCACTGTGGACACGCCACACCGCGTTCTTGTTCCTGCCGCTCGTCCCAGCCTTGGGGACCGTCGTGGCGTCAACAATGCGGATCAGGCGACCGCGGCTCGCCTTCGGTGCACCGCTCACAAGCGCTTGGCCTACCAGGCGCGCCAGCCAATCCCCGCATTGACGCAAGCGATACAACAGAGCCACGTTGGAGATATCGACAAGGCCCACCGAGGTTGCCCATGCCGTCGTCAACCGCAGACCCCTCTCGCCGAGACAGTACGCCAGGATCAGACGCAGCAAATCGACCGCATTGCTAATCTCTCGCGGGCGGACAAACGCCTTCGTCTCGCGGGCGCTGACCTCGAGAGCATCGGCCCCGCCAAGCCGCGCAACAACATGCGCCCAGTCTTCGTTCACAAGCGATTCGTGTCTCATCCCATCTTGGAATCACAAGCAAATCCAACGCGCAAATCCTATTTTAGCGCCTATGGGCGAAGGCCGGGACCCATACGCCGAGGCCGGAGTTGTGAACAGGACTCGTCGTTCCGGCGTCGCACAACTATGACCATTCGTGGTTATGGGTCCCGGCCTTCGCCGGGACGACATTGGATGTGTGGCGCCGCTTGTGGGTCACACGTCCGCATTCTCGCGGCGCGCAGCGTCCGAGGTTGCCTTTCGTTTCGCCCTCTCGTTGAACAGAGGGCGCAGGGAAAGCCGGGTGCCGATCGCACCCATGGGTCCCGTGCAAATGGAAAGCACGGGAGGTAGGACCACAGGTGAAACCGAAGAACACTCCGGCTTTCCCTGCGCGATGGCTTACGGCTTATACGTGCTCTCCCCGGCGAGACTGGGCTTTGTTGTCACCGTCATCAGCAGAGGCATAGCCTCTTGCTGATGAGACACCTGCCACTAGGGCGTCAGGCCTGCACGACTTCACCGTCCGCCTTACGCGCACTCGTCAGTCGCGCACTCGGCGTCCACCGCATCTCGACCCAACACTCGTGACGATCGCGAAGCGCCCCTCAAGCGGGTGAGACGGGCCATTCATACACCGAGTTGCATTTCTGTAAAACGGAAATATTTTTGCCACAGGGGCTTGCCACGTCGGGCAACTCAGTGATTGGCGCGTGAGGAAGACACCGGCGGAAGGGTTCCCTCTCCCCTTGCGGGAGAGGGTTAGGGAGAGGGGTGGTCACACGACGCGCCTCTCCGTATCGGTTTTGGACGACAAGCGAACGAATTTGCGAGAAAGCTGCCCGCATCGAACAACTCAGCCCGGCGACGTACCCCTCTCCCCACCCTCGAGAGCGAGCTTCGCTCACCTCGGTCCCCACAAGGGGGGAGGGTGCCTGAACAGCGTGCTCACCTTACCATCATTCCGGACTCGTGCTTCGCACGCCCCGGAATAACGAAGCAATTCGCTCACGCCTCGCGCGCATAGCTCTTCAATCGCGCTTCGAGCAC
The DNA here is from genome assembly GCF_029910095.1 of Bradyrhizobium sp. ISRA464. NCBI lineage: Bacteria > Pseudomonadati > Pseudomonadota > Alphaproteobacteria > Hyphomicrobiales > Nitrobacteraceae > Bradyrhizobium > Bradyrhizobium sp. ISRA464. The sequence goes on from NZ_CP094526.1 coordinate 7,414,946, forward strand.
GGCAATTACCTGATCTCGGATCGGATCGCGCGAACCCTTCAGCCACGCGACTGCGAGCGGCAGGTGGCCTGCACTGCCGCCACGCTTCAGCCTAAGCGGCACGAAGCGGACGCCGGGGATCGCCATCCGTGAGGTCCAGCGCGGCACGATGGCCACGCCGAGCCGCGCCGCGACCATGTTGACGATGGTCTGCTTCTCGTCGGCGATCTGGTGGATGCGCGGCGTCAGCCCGGCCTCGTCGAACAGTTTGACGGTGAGATCATGGCTGTGCGGCCGCGAGCGGCGCGCCGGCACGATCAAGGGCTGGTCCGCGATATCGGCCAGCGACATCACCGGCCGCCGCGCCAGCGCATGCTTTCGCGACACGGCGACCACCGCGGTCTCCTGCAGCAGCGACACAAACTCGATGCGCTTGTCAGGCCGCTCCGGCGGACGCACGAAGGCGAGATCGAGCGCACCGGAGAGCAGCTTCGGCAACAGCCGGATGGTCTTCTCTTCGAGAAGCTGCACGGCGATGTCGGGATGCGCGCTGCCGACATCGCGCAAGAGAGGCGGCAGCAGACCGGCTGCGGCACTGTCGATGGCGCCGATCCGGAACCGCCGCGTCGACGGCCTGCGCAGGCGCTTGCGGAAGCCGTCCTCGATCGCCTCCGCACGGGTCAACAGCGCGCGCCCTTCGCGCAGCAGTACGGCCCCGTCCTCAGTCAGCGACACCGCGCGCGTGGTCCGCGCGAACAGCCGCGCGCCGAGGTCTTCCTCCAAGAGCTTGATGTGACGGCCGAGCGCCGAAGGCAGCATCTGCAGGCGCTGCGCGGCACGGCCGAAATGCAACTCCTCGGCGGCGGCCACGAAGCAGCGGAGCTGATGCAGTTCCAAACGCGTGACTCCTTACGACACGACAAGCATTGACAGGCCGATGCCCTCTTCCTCCGTCATGGCCGGGCAAAAGCGCGAAGCGCGTCTTCGCGCCAGAGGTCCCGGCCATCCACGTCTTTCTCTTACGCGGCCAAGACGTGGATGCCCGGCACAAGGCCGGGCATGACGGACGCCTGGTAGGAAAGCTGGCCCGATTATATCATTTTTTGTATAAATCCGCGCGGGTTGAATGCAAAGGGCGCCCCCTTCTAGGCTTGCCGTTGGCGCGCAAGGTGCGCCATGGAACGTGATGAAGTCAGGTCCGACCACGGCAGGACTGCGCTCCCTCTCCCGCTTGCGGGGCGCGACGAGCGACGCTCGCGCGGGGAGGGTTGGGGTGGGGGCTCTCTCCACGAGTCGTACTGTGGAGAGAGCCCCCACCCGTATTGCATCTTCGATGCAATACGGCCTCCCCCGCAAGCGGGAGAGGCGAAGTGGAGGCTGCGGATACTCCGCCTGACCCACACTTATCGCGTGCCAAGAAGAACACCAACCCGAGGGAGGCCCATGGCCGGCGAGCTTCAGACGCGCGTGCTGCGCAAGATTTCACTGCGCATCGTTCCATTCATCATGCTGCTGTACTTCGTGGCCTTCATTGACCGCGTCAACATCGGCTTCGCGTCGCGGACCATGAACAAGGACATCGGCCTGTCGCCGACGGTGTACGGCTTCGGTGCCGGTATCTTCTTCTGGGGCTACTTCCTGTTCGAGGTGCCATCCAACATCATCCTGCACAAGATCGGCGCGCGGATCTGGATCGCACGGGTGATGATCACCTGGGGCCTCGTCTCGGCCGCGATGGCGCTGGTGCAGGGCGCGACCAGCTTCTATGTGCTGCGCTTCCTGCTCGGCGCCGCGGAGGCCGGCTTCTTCCCCGGCATCATCCTTTATCTCTCCTACTGGTTCCCGGCGCGTCAGCGCGCGGCCGTCACCGCGCTGTTCATGGCGGCGGCGCCGCTGTCGACCGTACTCGGCTCGTCGGTATCAGGCGCGCTGCTCGAAATGGACGGGCTGCTCGGCTTTAAGGGCTGGCAGTGGCTGTTCGTGCTGGAAGCGGTACCGGCCGTCATCCTCGGCTTCGTCGTGCTCGGTTTCCTCACCGACCGGCCGGAGCAGGCCAGATGGCTTGCCGACGACGAGCGCGACTGGCTGGTCAAGACCATGAAGGCGGAGAACGACGGCAAGGCCGCGACCGCAAGCCACAGCATCTGGCGCGGGCTCGCCGATCCGCGCGTGCTCGCGCTGTCGCTGGTCTATTTCGGCACCTCGGCCGGGCTCTATACGCTCGGGGTGTGGGCGCCGCAGATCATCAAGCAATTCGGCCTGTCGTCGCTTGCGGTCGGCTTCCTCAACGCGGTGCCCGCGACCGTCGCCGTGATCGCCATGATCCTGTGGGCGCGGCATTCGGACCGCACCGGCGAGCGCACCTGGCACGTGGTGATCGCCTGCCTGATCGCCGCTGCCGGACTTGCGCTGGCGGGATTGTGGACCGGGCTTGCCGCCGTGATCGCGGCGCTGACCCTGGTCAATATCGGCATCTCCTCGTCGAAGCCGCCGCTGTGGAGCATGCCGACCATGTTCCTGTCGGGCTCGGCCGCTGCCGCCGGCATCGCCACCATCAACTCGATCGGCAATCTCGGCGGCTTCGTCGGGCCTGCGATGATCGGCTGGATCAAGGAGCGGACCGGCAGTTTCGACGGCGGCCTCTATTTCGTCGCCGGCCTGCTGGTGCTCTCGGCCGTGCTCACGCTGCTGCTGTCGCGGGCCAACACCAAAGCGAACGTCGCCCATCAACCATCACCTGCCCGGTCCCACTGACCACACTCGCAATCAGGAGATTTTCATGCGCACCCATTCCATCGCCGCCATCCCCGCCGACGGCATCGGCCCCGAAGTGATTTCCGCGGGCGTCCGCGTGCTGGAGGCTTTGGCAAAACGCACCGGCGACATCAGCTTCAACGTCAAGACCTTCGACTGGGGCTCGGACTATTACAAGAAGCACGGCGTGATGATGCCGGCGGATGGCCTCGCCGAGCTGAAAAAGTTCGACGCGATCTATTTCGGCGCGGTCGGCGCGCCCGACGTGCCCGATCACATCACGCTGTGGGGCCTGCGCCTGCCGATCTGCCAGGGCTTCGACCAGTACGCCAATGTGCGGCCGACCAAGATCCTGCCCGGCGTCGCCTCGCCGCTGCGCAATGCCGGCGTCGGCGATCTCGACTGGGTGATCGTGCGCGAGAATTCCGAAGGCGAATATGCCGGCATGGGCGGCCGAGCGCACAGGGGCCTGCCGGAAGAGGTCGGCACCGAAGTGGCCGTGTTCACCGCGTCGGCGTGACGCGGATCATGCGCTACGCGTTCCAGCTCGCGCAGTCGCGGCCGCGCAAGCTGCTCACCGTGGTCACCAAGTCGAACGCGCAGCGTCACGGCATGGTGATGTGGGACGAGATCGCGGCCGAAATCGCCGCGGAATTCCTCGACGTGACCTGGGACAAGATGCTGGTCGACGCCATGACGGTGCGCATGACGCTGCATCCGAAGAGCCTCGACACCATCGTCGCCACCAACCTGCACGCCGACATCCTGTCCGATCTCGCCGGCGCGCTGGCCGGCAGCCTCGGCGTCGCGCCGACCGGCAATATCGACCCGCAGCGCCGCTTCCCCTCGATGTTCGAGCCGATCCACGGTTCGGCCTTCGACATCACCGGCAAGGGCATCGCCAATCCGGTCGCCACCTTCTGGACCGGCGCGCAGATGCTGGAGCATCTCGGCGAGAAGGACGCCGCGGCGCGGCTGATGGCCGCAGTCGAGAAAGTGTGCGCGGCCGGCGTGCTGACGCCCGACGTCGGCGGACGTGCGACCACGAAGGAAGTCACGGATGCCGTGATCGACGCGATTCACGGATCGAATGTGTGAGGGTGCTGCGGCGTTAGCTATCCGCGAACTCCGTTCGCCTCTCCTGCTTGCGGGGGAGGCCGGATCGCATTTGCGATGCGATCCGGGTGGGGGCTGTGTCCGCGATACGACTCGTGGAGAGAGCCCCCACCCCACCCTCGAGAGCGAGCTTCGCTCGCCTCGGCCCCCCGCAAGCGGGAGAGGGAGCCCGAGCAGCGTGCGCACCTTACGACGTTGCCACTCCCCAAAACGCAAACCGCCCGCTTGCGTGGGGCAAGCGGGCGGCTCGCGGCCGTTCAGGTGCTATGGGGGCACATCGCCTGAAGGCTCAGGTCTTCCGCGTGACGCTCAACCCTGCGGCGGCTGCGGCGGCTCGGGCGGCTGATCGTTCGGCGGAGTCGGACGGGTGCGGTGCTGCGCCATGAAGGCGTCGAACTCTTCCTTGTCCTTGGCGTGGCGCAGACGGCTCAGGAAATCCTTGAACTCCTTCTGCTCCTCTTCCAGACGGCGCAGCGTCTCGGCGCGATACTCATCGAAGGCGCGGTTGCCGCTCGTGGGCGGGCCGAAGCCCCAGCCGAAGCCGCGGCGCTCCATGCGGTCGCGCATGCGGTCCACCTTGTACTGCATCCGCTCCATCTTGTTCTGCCAGCGATCCATATCGTGGTGACTCCAACAGGCCATTTTTCTGCTCCCGAGTGTGAAAAGGAGAAGGGCGAGACCGATCGGCCACCAGATCATGAAGCCGAGGATGATCAGGGCGATCTTCAGGGGATGCCACGGCGCCCAGTACACGTGCATGTGCGGGGGGTGCGATTCATCGACGGGGCCGCGCCAGCGATTGACATCAGCGGTGTAGGCCATTGACCTTCTCCATCACGGCATCACGCCGTTGTGAATGTAAATAACATTTACATACGTAGCCGATCCCTTCGGAAAGTCAAGCAGCGCGGATGACGCACCCCTGGGATTATTTTTGGAACCTTATTTCGGCTTGCCCCAGGGACCAGCGGGCTTTTGCTCGGCCGCCGCGGTGTCGGCCCTGCGATCCGTCGGGAAGCCGAGGCCGCGCAGATAGATCAGCACTTCGGCTTCCAGCAATTCCTCCGGCGACATCGGCAGCTTGCGCCGCGCGGCATCGCCGCGGCCGAACAGCGAGGCCACGCCGTGCGACATCGCCCAGATGTGCAGCGCCATCATCATCGCCGGCGGACGCGGCATGCCGGGCGGCGCCAGCGCCGCGAGCCGCTCGGCGGCGGCGCGGATGATCGCGAAGGCGCGCTCGCTCGCAGCCATCAATGTCGGGTTGGCATCGGGCGGCAGCCCGGATTCGAACATCGCCGAGTAGAATGCGGGCTCCTCGCGCGCGAAGGCGAGATAGGCCTTGCCGACGCGCTCGAATGCCGTGACGGTGTCGGGGCGCCCGTCGTCCCAGGCCGCTGTCAGCAATGCCTCGAACTGCTCGAAGCCGCGCTGCGCGATGCTGGCGAGCAATTCCTCACGGTCGCGGAAATGCCGATAGGGCGCGGCGGGGCTGACGCCGGCCATGCGCGCGGCGTCGGCGAAGGTGAAGCCGGCCGGCCCCTTCTTCGAGATCAGGTCGAGCGCGGCCTGCAGCAGCGCTTCCTTGAGATTGCCGTGGTGATAGCCGCGCTCGGTGCGGCCCTGGTCCTTGCTCCAGCTCATGTGAATAACTTTTACATGAGCCGGCCGCAAAGGTCACTAGCGGCGGGACGCGGTCTTCATCAAGATCAGCGGACCGCTCCTGCTGTCGATGCCGAGTTAGCGTCCCGGGATCGGCAGCACGGGCATGATCTCGACCGCCTCGCCGGGGAAGATCGTGAAGTGCGGGTGGTTCTCGAACAGTTTTGCGGCGGCCTCGTGCGAGGCGGCGCGCACCACGGTGAAGCCCGTCATCGCGTTGGTGATGTCGGCGATCGCGTTGGCGTCGACCTTCTTGGTTTTGCCGAGCGGACCGCCCATCTCGACGATCGCGTCGTGATGCTTCTCGACCCAGGCGCCCCAGGCGGCCATGCCCTGCTGCTCCTTGGCGCGCCGCTCGGCTTCCGGCATCTTGTTCCAGGCTTCCATGCGCGGGCCGCCCTTGCTGCCGAGATAGATGGCGAGGAATGTGTTGGTCGTGCTCATGTGCTGCTCCGTTGCGGTTGGTGGATTGACGATCGGTCGGTGAATCAGCGCAGCGCCTTGCCCCAGCCGCCCTGCGGATGCTCGAAGGTGGCGGCGGCCTGTTGGACCTCCTCGGAGAAATCCCCGATCTCCTGTACCTGGCGAATCTCGATGATCTCGTTGCCGGAGGCCGGGCACTGCTTGGCCCATTCGATCGCCTCGGCGCGCGAGGCAACCTCGATCATCCAGAAGCCGCCGATCACCTCCTTGGACTCGGTGAACGGACCATCGGTGACCACGGGCGTGCCGGTCGCGAACGAGACGCGCGCGCCGGTGGCCGGCGGATGCAGGCCTTCGAGCGTGATCAGCACGCCGGCATCCTTCAGCGCCTGATTGTATTTCATCATCGCGGCGACGCGCTCGGGGTCGAGGTCGAGCTTGGCCGGCGCGCTCTCATAGCCGAGCGGGATCATCAACATCATGAAACGCATTGCATGGCACCCTTTGGTTTGACGTCGGTCCGGTTCGAACCCGGACCGGCTCTCGGATGTAAGACGGCCGGGGTTTTGCACAACCGACACGTGGCGGGAAATAATTTCGCACGTCATTGACTTTGGCCTGCACAATCGGCATGGACACCGCCCTCAGCGATCCTGCCGGACCAGCGCACCGTCCTGGTGCGAGGGGCCGAAATAGACGTCGATGCGCTTCACCTTGTCGCCGTCGAACACGAAGAACTCGGTGTTGCGAAAGCTCTTGCCGTCCTTGGCGACGCAGCGATAGGTGACGAAGACCTCACCTCCCTCGACCATGATCCGCTCGATCTCGTGGCGGCTGATCCAGTCGCTGCTGCGCCAGCACTCGGCGAAATATCTCGGCTTGTCGATGTTCTCGCCGTAGGGCGTATTGAAACGGAAGTCGTCCGCGAACGCCTGCTCGACCGTCCTGCGATCGTCGGCGAGATAGGCGGCGAAGATTGCACGGACGATCTCGGCCTTGTTGCCAGCTGCAGCCATGTCGTCTCCACATGCTCGGCCGCGCGCGATCCGGCGGGACGATTCCGCCGGATCGCGGGCCTCGGGTGGAAGACGAACGGAACCGGCCGATCAAGACAACCGGGCCGGATTTTTTTGGGCCCGATTGGACCTCAGGTCTGCATGACCTCAGCTCTCTTTGGGGAACATGCCGAAATAGGGCTCGGCCTCCCGGAGGACGCGCGCGAAGGACGGCCGCGCTTTCAGCCGCTCCAGATAGGCGGCCAGGTGCCGATGGGCATCGTCGAACGCCGAGACCTTGTTGCCGTAGAACAGCGCCGGCGCGGCGGAGCAATCGGCCAGGGTGAAGCTGTCGCCCATCATCCAGCCGCCATGCGCGAGCTGCTGGTCCAGCATCGCATAGCAGGTACGGAGCTGCGCCCGCGCCTCCGCCACGCCATGCGGGTCCTTCTTGTCCGCCGGGCGAAGCCGGTCGCCGACGATCTTCTGCATCGGCAGATGAACGTAGAGGTCGAGGACGCGGTCGCGCAGCCGGGTCTTGAGCGCGAGGTCGGGATCCTCGGGAATCAACCGCGTGGCAGCAGGGTAATGCCGGTCGAGATATTCGATGATGATGCTGGATTCCGGTACCGTCTCTCCCCTCGCCGCGTCGCTGAGCACGGGAAAGCGGCCGATCGGCGATATCCGGAGCAGCGCCGCGCGCTGGTCGGGATCGCCGAGATTGACCAGGTTCGGCGTGAACGGCGCGCCGTTCTCGTAAAGCGCGACGAGCGCCTTCCAGCAGAACGAGGACAGCGGGTGGTAATGCAGTGTCAGCGACATCGGAGCTCCATCATCAGGTCAGCGGCCACAGGACGAACCGGAGGCGGCCGCGCCGACATCCCGTGGTGCAATTATTTTTGCGGCCGGATGCTGGGTGAGAGAGCAAACCGGCCGCTGAAATTGGAGACAATGTCGCACGGTTGACATCGCAGGATAAAGGTCGCAGACGCTGCCTTGATCGCAAGCAGACGCCGCTCGCCCGAACAATGGACCGCATCATGACCTCGTCTCCCTCCAAAGTCGCACTCGTCACCGGCGCCGCTCGCGGCATTGGGCTGGCCGCGGCGAAGCGCTTTCTCGCCGAGGGTTGGCGCGTTGCGCTGCTCGATATCGAGGGCGCGTTGCTGGACAGCGCGGTCGCGGCGCTGAAGAAAGGTGACGACACGCTGGCGCTGACCTGCGACGTCTCCGATGCCGACGGCGTCGCGGCGGCGATCGCTTCGATCAATCGCCACTTCGGCCGGCTCGACGCGCTCGTGAACAACGCCGGCGTTGCCGTGTTCGCGCCGGTGCTGGAGACCTCGGACGCCGACTGGAGCCGCATCATGGCGGTCAACCTCACCGGGCCGTTCCTGTGCACCAAGGCGGCCGCGCCCCTGATGCGCGAGCACGGCGGCGGCGCGATTGTCAACATCACCTCGATCTCGGCGGTGCGCGCCTCGACGCTGCGCTCGGCCTACGGCACCAGCAAGGCGGGGCTTGCGCATCTCACCAAGCAGCTCGCAGTGGAGCTCGCTTCGCTCGGCATCCGCGTCAACGGCGTCGCGCCGGGGCCGGTCGAGACCGCGATGGCCAAAGCGGTGCACACGCCGGCGATCCGCGCCGACTATCACGACGCGATCCCGCTGAACCGCTACGGGCTGGAGGAGGAGCTGGCGGACGCGATCTTCTTCCTGTGCTCGGATCGCGCCAGCTATATCACCGGACAAATTCTCGCCGTCGACGGCGGCTTCGACGCCGCCGGCATCGGCCTGCCGACGCTGCGCGGCCAGCGGCGGAACGGGTAGCGACCACGCAAATCCTCTCGCCGTCATTGCTGTCGCGCAGCAACCGGGCCGTGCCCCTTCGAGGCTCGCTCCGCTCGCACCTCCAGCGACAACGGCAAAGCCGTTGCGCGGGGGGGGGGGGACGGGAATGATGGCGCCCGAATTGCTCTACCGCTGATTCACCGCGACCACGCGCCACGCGTTGGAGAGCCGGTCGATCCGCGTCAATGACAGTGGATCGATCACAAAGCGCAGCGCGGTCTCGGGCGCGAGATCGAGCGCGATCGCAAGGATCGCGCGGATGGTGCCGGAATGCACCACCAGCACCGCGTCGCCCGCCGGCAGGCGCGCAAGCCCTGCCCGCGCGCGCGTGATCTGATCGGCAAAGCTCTCGCCGCCGGGCGGCCGGTTGCGGCCCGGCGCGCTCCAGAACGCGCGATAGGCCGCGCCGGGCTCGGCCTCGAGCTCGCTGTGCCGCCGTCCGGTCCAGTCGCCAAAATCCTGCTCGCGGAAAGCCTCGTCCTCGATCGCGTCAAGGCCAAGCCGGACCGCGGTCTCGCGCGTGCGCCGCGCCGGGCTGCAGACGGCGAAGGCACCGGCCGGCAGCCGCGCCTGCAATGCTGCGAATGTCGCGGCAGCGCCGAGATCGGCCGGCGCATCGGGCGCGTGGATCACGCCGCGCGGCCCGTCGACCGGCGCGTGGCGGATCAGCCAGAGATGCGTTTCGCCAGGCATTGCGCTCACCCGAGCCGCGCCGCGAGCAGCACCAGGATCGCGGTCTCCGCAACCTGCTCAGCGCCGCCGAGCACGTCGCCGGTCTGGCCGCCGATGTGCCGTTTTGCCAGCAATGCGACGACGCATGCGCCGGCGCCTGCCGCGATCGCCGCCAGCAGCGCATCGGAGAAGCGTAACGACAGCAGGGCAATCGCCAGCGCGATGGCGGCCGCGACCGCCGCAATCGCGGCGTCGGGCCGGCCGGCATTGGCCGCGAGCCCATCCTTGCGCGCGTAAGGCAGGCTGATCGACAGCCAGGGCAGCACGCCGCGGCCGAGCGCATGCGCGGCGATCAGGCTCTGCACGACGGCGCCATCGGGGATCGCCGCCACCGCCGCGACCTTGGCAGTAAAGCTCACCACCAGTGCCAGCGCGCCATAGGTGCCGAGCCGGCTGTCGCGCATGATCTCGAGCTTGGCGGCGGTATCGCGGCCGCCGCCAAAACCGTCCGCGACATCGGCCAGCCCATCCTCGTGCAGTGCGCCGGTCAGGAGCGCGCCGCCGCCGAGCGCGAATGCCGCGGCCGCCAGATCCGGCACGCCGGTCACGCGCAGGAGCAGGCAGACGAGCCCGATCGCCGCCCCGATCAAGGCGCCGACCAGCGGAAAGAGCCGCTGCGCCCGCACGAAAAATTCCGGCCGCGCACCATCGGGATGCGGCATTGGCAGGCGGGTCAGAAAGCCGGTGGCTATCCTGAGATCCTGGAGCCATTGATCCATGGTAGCGGCCTGTAAATTGAATTAGCTTGCGGCCCCGCTCGACGAGGGAATCGCATGCAGTTCAACACTCTAGACGACATCCGCAGCTTTTGTCGCGACCTCCCCGGAGGCGACGATGGATGCGCGGAGGCGGCCGCACGGCGCCAGCAGAACCTGACCAAGCCGCCGGGCAGCCTCGGGCGCCTGGAGGACCTCGCGATCTGGCTGGCACGCTGGCAGCGGCGTGAGCTGCCCCGGCTCGATCGCGTCACCATCGCCGTGTTCGCCGGCAATCACGGCATCGCCGAGCGCGGCGTCTCCGCCTATCCGTCGGAGGTCACCGCGCAGATGGTGGCGAATTTCGCGGGCGGCGGTGCTGCGATCAACCAGATCGCCAGGCTCGCCGGTGCCGAGTTGCGCGTCGAGCCGATCGAGCTTGGGCGGCCGACGCGCGATTTCACGATTGCGCCGGCCATGGACCCGGCCGATTTCCTTATGGCCCTCGACACCGGCTGGCGTACGGTGCCCGACCAATCCGACCTGCTGGTGCTGGGCGAGATGGGCATCGCCAATACGACGGTGGCCGCGACACTCTGCGCGGCGTTGATGGGCGGACGCGGCGCGCGCTGGGCCGGCCGCGGCACCGGCGTCGACGATGCGGGCCTGCAGCGCAAGCGCGTCACCATCGATGCGGCGCTGAAATTCCATCACGGCCTGCTCGACGATCCGCTGGCGGTCGCAATGTCGCTCGGCGGCCGCGAACTCGCGGCCATCGCGGGCGCCGTGCTGGCGGCTCGGGCCAGGCGCATTCCGGTGCTGCTCGACGGCTTCGTGTCGACCTCGGCGGTGTTGCCGCTGGCGCGGCTCGCGCCCGATATCCTTGCGCATTGCCGGGCCGGGCATGTGTCGGCCGAGCTCGGCCATCGCGAATTGCTGCGCGAGCTCCAACTTGTTCCCCTTCTCGATCTCGACATGCGGCTCGGCGAGGCTTCCGGCGCCGCCGTTGCGATCCTGCTCCTGCGCGCGGCGCTCGCCTGTCACGGCGGCATGGCGACCTTTGCCGAGGCCGGCGTCTCCGGCGCCGACTGAGGGGACGCTGCCGAACCGTTCTCCCGGTTCATATGGACCAAATCTGTCCGCAGCCTGATTTTTGCCCGAGACGGGGTATCGGTCTTGATGATGCCCCGATCCGCGCGCATGTCTTCGCGCAACAGATGCGGTGCGACCCTGATCGCACCGGCGGGGAGGATTGCGCTGATGAAGATGCTTCTCGCTGCGGCCGGCCTCTGTGCAACGGTTGCCTCCGCGCATGCCGAGGTGCGCATTCTTGCAAGCCCCGGCGGACCGGTCGGCCCCTTTATCGAACTGTTCGACAAGGTTCGCGAATCCGGAGAGCGCGTGGTGATCGACGGTCCGTGCCTGTCGGCCTGCACGCTGGTGCTCTCGATGGTGCCGCACGACCGCATCTGCGTGACGCGGCGCGCCGTGCTCGGCTTCCACGCTGCGCGCTCGATCGACGGCCGCGGCCGGACCTATGCGGAGCCCGAAGCATCGGAAGCGGTGCTGGAGGCCTATCCGCAACCGGTGCGCGGCTGGATCATCCGCCGCGGCGGACTGAGCTCGCGACTGCTCCTGCTGCGCGGCCGCGAGCTCGCGGCTCTCTATCCGCGGTGCCGATAGCTCGCGTCTTGCCGTCTCTCTTGACGCGCTGACGCTGCTGGCCCGCCATCCCCGCGCAACGGCTTGCCGTTGTCGCTGGAGGCGCGAGCCCGTGCGAGCCTCGAAGGATGCACGGCCACAGTCGGGCCGTCGCCCTTCGAGACGGCCGCGTTGCGGCCTCCTCAGGGTGACGGACAATGAGCGTTACCGATCGAGGTCACGCCTACATCTGCGCCGGACAGTTCACCATCCAGGGGATACCGAACTGATCGACGCACATGCCGAAGCCGTTGGAGAAGAAAGTCTTGCCGAACGGCATGGTGACGGTGCCACCCTCGGCTAGCGCCTTGAACCGGCGTTCGGCCTCAGCGGGATCCTCGACCTGCAGCGCGACATGAAACCCCTGTGGCTTCTGGAAATGGCCGGGAGGTGCGTCGGACGCCATGATGATCTCGCCATCGATCGTGATCCTGGCGTGCATGATCTTGTCCTTCCACCCGGGCGGCGTCTGCATCTCCGCATTGCCCTCTCCGTAGGGGAACGATTCCTCGATCCGCGCACCCAGCACCTTCTGGTAATGTTTCAGCGCGGCGCCGCAATTGCCGTCGAAGGAAAGATAGGGATTGACCTGCATCGCGTGCTCCTTGGTGTAGTTATTTTTCGGCGAGCGTCTTCAGATTGGCGAGACCGACCTCGAAATCCTTGCCGATCATGTGATCCAGGTTCATGAACACCTGCATCAGCTTCGACATGAAGGCAGCCGGACCGTACATGGTCCATGTGACGTTGGTCGCATCGCCCTGCGGCAGCATTGTGAACTCGGCGGTGTTGTGGCCCTCGAACGGCGTGAGGAAGTCGAGCTTGATCACGATCTTCGACGGTGCCTGGGCGTCCAGGATCTCCATCCGGCCGGAACCGACATTCTTGTTGCCGTCCCAGGCATAGACCGCGCCCTTGCCGTTCGCAGCACCATCATAGGTGCGCTTCATCGCGGGGTCCCTGGTCTCGTAGGGCGACCACGTCGTCCACCGATGGAAGTCGTTGATCAGCGGAAAGATGCGCTCCGCCGGCGCCTCGATGCTGGCCGCACGCGTGACCCGGAACGTGTTCGGCTTGATCGCCGCCCGGATGAGGACGACCGCAATCGCGATCGCCAGGATGACGGCGATAATGGCAATGATCTCGAGCACGACGGTCTCCGCAAGGATAGATTGAGGGATGGCTCAGCGACGAAACGGAAGCAGCGCGTGCAGATTGCTATCGCGCAGATACAGCCCGCCCCACAGCACCAGGCCGAGATAGAGCCCGAACAGCGTGTGGGTGAACAGCGGACTGCCGATCCGCATATGGGAGGCGACCGCGCCGCCGAGATAGCCGGTGAGCAGGATCGCGCCGAGGATCGAGGTCGGCGGCACGGAGTAGAGCAATGTGCAGACGATGGTGATGAGGCCGAGGCTGCGCGCCAGCGTCTCGCTCGCACCAAAGCCCATCTTGTCCATCGTGTCCGTGACGACCGGCCACGGCACCAGCTTGATCGCGCCGTCGAACAGCAGGAAGACGATGACAAGGCCGCTCATGATGCGGCCAGTGATGCGCGCAGGCTTTGAGACTTCGATCTCCGCATTCGTCGACATGGCTGGCTCCGCAAGGCTTGGTGATGCTCTGCCATCATGACGAACGGCTGGGTGCGGGGCCGACAGAGATGGCGAAGATTTTTCAAGAGCGGGGATGAGATGAGATTAAATGGCAACCGCGAATGAGCTGCGTTCCCTCTCCCGCTTGCGGGTCGCGACGAGCAGAGCTCGCGCTCAGAGGGCTGGGGTGGGGGTCTCACCGCGAGTCACATTGTGGGAATAGCCCCCACCCGGATCGTATCTTTGATGCGATCCGACCTCCCCCTCACTGCAAACTCGCCGATCTTCCTCAACCTCGCCCCGCTTGCGGGGAGAGGTCGCCGCGCCTTGCGCGGCGGGTGAGGGGGTCAGGTCTCTCCACATCCGGAGCTCGTGGAAGCAGCCCCTCACCCCAACCTCTCCCCGTGAAGAACGGGGAGAGGGAGCGGAGAGAGTGCGCCAAGCGGGAGAGGTGCAGCGAGACTGTGGCTGCGCTATTGCTGACGACTACTTCGCCTCCGCGCTGCGCGGCTGGCTGTCGCGCATCAGGCGGTCGATATGCATGCGGATGTGGGCGGCTTCCGCGGTCGTGTTGGCGAGCGCGATGGCGCGGTCGAAGGCGACGCGGGCCTCGCCGTTGCGGCCGAGCTGCATCAGGAAGGCGCCGCGCACGCCGAAATAATGGAAATAGTTGGACAGCCGCGGCGCCAAGGGCTCGATCATCTCGAGGGCGGCTTCGGCTCCCTTCACCTTGGAGACGGCCACCGCGCGGTTGAGCGTCACCACCGGAGAGGGCTGCATGACCTCGAGCGCGCCGTAAAGCAGATCGATCTGCGTCCAGTCGGTATCCTCAGGCGTCCCGGCGCGGGCGTGAAGTGCCGCGATCGCCGCCTGCACCTGATACGGTCCGCTCCGGCGGTGGCGCATCGCCTTGTCGATCAGCGCTAGGCCCTCGGCGATCAGCTCCTGATTCCACAGGCTGCGGTCCTGGTCGTCGAGCAGGATCACCTGGCCGTCGGCATCGAAACGCGCCGCCGCGCGGGCGTGCTGCAGCAGCAACAGCGCCGTCAGCCCCATGATCTCCGGCTCGCTCTGGAACAGGCGGAGCAGCAGGCGGGCAAGCCGAATCGCCTCCTCGCACAGCGGCGAGCGGATGTCGGCGGTATCGCCGCCGGCGGAATAGCCCTCGTTGAAGATCAGGTAGATCATCGCGGCAACGGCGGCGAGCCGCTCGCTGCGCTCGACCGCGCCCGGGGTCTCGAACGGCACCTTGGCATCGGCGACGCGTGCCTTGGCCCGCGTGATGCGCTGCTCCATCGCGGCCTCAGAGACCAGGAAGGCGCGCGCGATCTGCTTGACGGTCAGGCCGGAGACGATGCGCAAGGCGAGTGCGATCTGCTGCGTCGCCGGCAGGTCCTTGTGGCAGCAGATGAACAGCAGCCGCAGGATGTCGTCGCGATAATGCGAGCCGTCGAGCCGTTCGGCAATCTCGTCCTCGGCGTCGTCGAGATCGGAGATCGTCTGGTCATCCTCGGGCAACGGCTCCTGCTTGCGGTTGCGCCTGATATCGTCGATCACGACGTTGCGGCCGACCATGATCAGCCACGCCGCGGGATCGCGCGGTGGTCCGTTCTGCGGCCAGCTCTTCAGCGCCCGCAGGCAGGCGTTTTGGAAAGCCTCCTCGGCGGTGTCGAGATTGCGGAAATAGCGCAGCAACGCGCCGACCGCCTGGGGACGCGCAGACGTCAGCGCGGCATCGATCCAGGCGGTATCGGTCACGACTTGACACTCCCCGGCTTGAAGACGCCGACCGGACGGATCTCATAGGTGCCGCCTGGATTGGCCGCGCCGAGATCGCGGGCGACGTCGAGCGCCTCGTCGAGGTTCTTGCAGTCGACGACGTAGAAGCCGAGCAGCTGCTCCTTGGTCTCGGCGAACGGGCCGTCCAGCACCAGCGGCGGATCATCCTTGCGCAGCGTGGTCGCGGCCGTGGTCGGCAGCAGGCGCGCCACCGGGCCGAGCCGGCCCTGCTTGGCGAGCTTGTCCTGCACCACGGATAGTTTCTGCATGACGGCGGCGTCGTGCTCCTTGCTCCAGGAGCCGACCATGTCTTCGTCGTGGTAGCAGAGAATGGCGTACAGCATCGAAAGGGTATCTCCGTTCATTCCAAGAACGAACGATTATGCCCGTTGCCGACAGGGGGACGGAAGAAATTTTGCTGCGGGTTCCGACGCCTACGATCCGATATGGCCGATCTCGGCAGATGGAGATGACGGCAGGTGAAGACGGCGGTGCAGGCGCTGCAGATGCAAAGGATGGCGACGAGGCTTTGAGGTCGCGGCAATCGCGCGCCGGACCATCGCTGCGACGATCGCGGCATTCCGGTTACCAGTAGACGCCGTAGCGGGCGGCGATCCGGCGCGGTGGTCATGACCGCCGGCTGAGGCGTGTCGTTGGTCGCAAGCACGAGGCTACGGTTCTGGCCGGGCCGAGACGGAGACGAGCACGAAGGCGGCCATCAGGAACAGTTTGCGCATGGAAGTTGTCCCCTGTTGATGGCAGGAGACTAGGGTCGCGGGTCGGCCCGCTCTGTGACGTATATCACGCTGATGTTGGAGGTATCTGGATGAGGAAAGGCGCGCTCGCGCTGCTGGTGAACGGCGGCACGGAAAACTGGTCGCCGGCGCGCTGGAAGGCGCGGTTCGACGCGGTCTGCCCCGACCGCCGCGTGGTGCTGCTGCCTGACCCGGCGCTCGATCCGGCCGAAGTGCACTATGCCGCGGTGTGGAAGCCGAAGCCCGGCGAGCTGGCCGCGTTCGGCAATCTGCGCGTCATCTTCAATCTCGGCGCCGGCGTCGATGCGCTGATGGCCGACCGCTCGCTGCCCGACGTGCCGCTGGTGCGGGTCGCGGTCGGCGACCTCACCGACCGCATGACCGAATACGTCGTGCTGCATGTGCTGATGCACCACCGGCAGGAGCTGTACCTGCGCGAGTCGCAGCGACTGAAGCGCTGGGCGCCGAAATACCAATGGGCGGCGGGCGCGCTCACCGTCGGCATCATGGGGCTCGGCACGCTTGGCGCCGCCTCGGCGCACGCGCTCCGCGCGCTGGGCTTCCGCGTGGTCGGCTGGAGCCGCAGCGAGAAGCGGATCGAGGGCATCACCTGCTTCCACGGCCCCGACGGGCTGGATGCATTGCTGCGCCAGACCAACATCTTGGTCTGCCTGCTGCCGCTGACGCCGGAGACGCGACACATCCTCAACCGCGAGGTGTTCGCGAAGCTGAACCGGGATAGCCCGCTCGGCGCGCCCGTGATCATCAATGCCGGCCGCGGCGGCCTGCAGAACGAGGCGGACATCCTGCGCGCGCTCGACGACGGCACACTGGGCGCGGCCTCGCTCGACGTCTACGAGACCGAGCCACTGCCCGAGGCGAGCCCGTTCTGGAGCCATCCGAAGGTGGTGCTGACGCCGCACAATGCCGCCGACACCGACGCCGACGAGATCTCGAAATACGTCGCGCAGCAGATCGCGCGCTTCGAGGCCGGCGGCGAACTCGAAAACCTCGTGGATCGCAAGCGGGGGTATTGACCCGCTCGCGCGAACGCCGAGACCAGCGGCGCGGGCGAGCGAGCTAGGACGGCTTGCGCGCGATGGTGACGTGTGTTGCGTTCGGGCTCGCGACACGCGAGACAACCGCATAACCCAAGCCGGGCAGGTCGAGCCCCGAGAACAGGTGCGACGCGAGAGAAATTCGCGGCTTCTATTTGGCCCCGCACATCACGTCGATGGCCCCCTGCACGATCGCTTCCAGCTCCTTGCGCGGCACGCGGGCGCGGGCGCGGATCGCGATGGTGTGGATGGTGGCGGATGCGAGATGAGCCAGTGCAGCCGCGTCGGCCGTATCCGGCAACTCGCCGCGCTCCTTGGCGAAGCGGAAGCAGATCGAAAACGCCTTGTCGAGCTCGGTGAAGCCTTCCAGCACCATGGCGCGGATATCAGGATCCGCCACCGCTTCGGAGGCGGCGGTCATCACCGTGAAGCAGCCGCGCGGCGATTCCCCTTCCGTGTAGATGTCGAGCGCGATGGCGTAGATCCGCGCCAGCCGCTCCCTGAGCGGTGCCTCGGCGCGGAAGATGTCGACCATCGCGGCGCGCGCGTCGTCGCGATAGCGCTGGTAGCTCTTGATGTAGAGCTCGCGCTTGTCGCCGAACGCGCTGTAGAGGCTCGGCCGGTTCATTCCGGTGGCGGCGCTGAGATCGTCGAGCGACGTCGCGGCGAAGCCGTCTCGCCTGAACAGATCGAGCGCCTTGCCGAGCGCGACGTCGGGCACGTAGGCGCGCGGCCGCCCGCGCCGTTTCGGTGCTATCGGCGCATCGATCTTGGCAGCAGATGGCGGCTTCCTATTTTTTTGTACCATTTTGCATTAAATTCCTTGACGCCTCCGATATTATTCGAGACAGTACAAAAATCAACACGGCCGGAATATCCGCGCCCAGCACCGCCAAGGAGGCACCCATGGACCTTTATTTCTCGCCGCTCGCCTGCTCGATGGCGACCCGCGTTGCGCTCTACGAGGCAGACCAGCCGGCCAACTATCTCGAGGTCGATCCCAAGACCAAGCAGGTGCGCAACGACGGCTCCGACTTCAACAAGGTCAACCCGCTCGGGCTGGTGCCGGCGCTGCGCACCGACGACGGCGTGGTGCTGACCGAGAACGCGGCGATCCTGCAATATGTCGCAGACCGCTTTCCGCAGGCGGGTATCGGCACGACATCGAATGCCGAGCGTTCGCGGCTGCATCAGTGGCTGTGCTTCATCGGCACCGAACTGCACAAGGGCCTGTTCCTGCCGCTGCTCGACAAGAAGGCGCCGCCGGAGGCGAAGGCCTATGCGCTGGAGAAATACACCTCGCGGCTCGATTATCTCGAGGATCACCTGAAAGGCCGCGACTATCTGCTCGACCATTTCAGCGTCGCCGACGCCTATCTCGTCACCGTCATCAACTGGACCATGGCGACGCCGCCGATCGAGCTCGCGAAGTGGCCGGCGCTGAAGGCCTATTACGAGCGTCTGCGCACGCGGCCCTCGGTCGCAAAGGCGATCGCGGAGGAGTTCGAGCTCTACAAGGCCGAGATCGCCCGCCACAAGGCTGCGGCGTAGGGCGGTCTCTCACCATGCGTCGTCCCGGCGAAGGTCGGGACCCATACGCCGCGGCCCCTCGATTTTGGGCGGTTGGAGTCGATACCTCGCGCACCAATCAGCGACGGTGGTTATGGGTCCCGGCCTTCGCCGGGACGACAACTAAAACGGCTCCTGCCCCAATCCCGGCACATCGGCCGGGCGCGGCCCCGGGGCGGGCCAGTGGAAGCGGCGGTCTTTCTCCGTGATCGCGATGTCGTTGATCGAGGCTTCGCGCCGACGCATCAGGCCGTGCTCGGCGAACTCCCACTGCTCGTTGCCGTAGGAGCGAAACCAGTTGCCGTCGGCATCGTGCCACTCGTACTGGAAGCGCACCGCGATGCGGTTGCCGTCGAACGCCCAGAGATCCTTGATCAGGCGATAGTCGAGCTCCTTCTCCCATTTGCGGGTGAGGAAGGCCACGATCGCCTCGCGGCCCTGAAGCACTTCGGAGCGGTTGCGCCAGCGGCTGTCCTCGGTATAGGCGAGCGCGACGCGGACGGGGTCGCGTGAGTTCCAGGCATCCTCCGCCATGCGCGCCTTCTGCGCGGCGGTCTCGCGGGTGAAGGGTGGAAGCGGCGGGCGTGACATCGGCGATCCCTCGCGGTTGTGGTCACGCGCAAATCTATCGGCGCGCCGTGGAGAGTCGATGGGGCGTTTCCTATCGCCCGATAGCTAGGCCATATCGGCCTTCATCAACGCGCGAATCGTCTTCGGAATCGGCTGCGCGCGGCCGCCGCTGACGAACGCGACGCGGACCTCGGCCTTCACAAGCACGTCATCGCCGCGCCTGACCTCCTGCGCCAGCGTGATGGACGCGCCCTTCACCGCGATCGGCCAGGTGACGACGTCGAGGACATCGTCCATCCGCGCGGGTTTAAGGAAGTCGAGCGTCATCGAGCGCACGACGAAGGCAAACCCACCGGTCTCCTCCTGCGCCTCCTCGAACAGCGCCTGCTGCTCGGCGCCCATCAGGCGGAGATGGTTGGTGCGCCCGCGCTCCATGAAGCGCAGATAGTTGGCGTGATAGACGATGCCGGAAAAATCGGTGTCCTCGTAATAGACGCGGACCTGCATGTGGTGGCGACCGTCGCGGATCTGGCCGTCGAGAATGGGTGAGGTCAATTGCGGCCCCCGATTGCGCTACGTTTCGCTCGTTGTGCGCAAAATAGCACGCCGGCGCAAGCGTGGTCAGGAGACCAGCGGCCCCTTTGCACCGAGCGTCACCTGCACGATCTCAGGGGGAACGCCGAGGCGGAACGGCATGATGCTGCAGCCGAGGCCGCCGGAGACGATGACGTCGGTCTTCAGCTTGAGGTGGCCATAGGCGAGCCGCATGCCGTGCTTCACGGGCACCGCGGGCGACCAGCCGAGCAGCCGAACCTGGCCGCCATGGGTGTGGCCGGACAGTTGCAGCGCGACGCGCGAGGGTACGCGGAGCGCGATGTCGGGCTCGTGTGCGAGCAGGATCACCGGCGCATCGTCGGTGACCTTGGCGAGCGTGGCACCGAGATCGTCGACACCGATATGCGCGATGCGGCGAAAGCGCCGCGCCGGCAGATAGGCGAGCTGATCGCCGAGGCCGGCGAGCCAGAACGGACGGCCGTCCTTGGTCAGCCGCACCACATCGTTCTCGTAGACGGGAATGCCCACCCGCTCCAGCGCCCGACGGGCAACCGGGATGCCCTGTCCCTTGCGCTGCAGGGTCTTGTCTTCCCAATAATCGTGATTGCCGAGGATGGCGTGCACGCCGAGCGGCGCCTTCAGGCCGCCGAGCACCGCGGCCCATTCGGACGCCGGAATGAAGCGGGTGACATGACGAAGCCCCGCGACATAGTCGCCGAGCATGACGACGATATCGGCATTCAACGCGTTGGTGCGGTCGACGATGTCAGCGATGCGATCGAGCGACATCCAGGGATCGCAGGCGTGAATGTCGGCGAGCGCTGCGATCTTCAGCGGAAAATCCGTCGGCCATCGCCGCGGCGACAAATCGTAGCGCGTGAGCGTGAGCCGAACGACCGGCTCGCTGACGCCATAGGCCGCGGTCGAGGCGCTGGCGGCGGTCAATCCGCCAACGGAGCGGAGGAAGTGACGACGTGAAATCATGGGTGTGCGATCAATGATACCTGGTCGACCATAGGCCCGTTGATTGAAGCGAAATTGGGCCGCGTTTGTGCAGAGAACCTGCAGACACGCCGCAAGGTTACCCTTTAGGGTTACCGGCAGCGCCGTGCGCTGCATCAACACGTCTTTTCACGTCTTCGAGAGCGCAACCGCGGCCACCGTGGCAGCACGACCAGATCATACTGGCGGCGAACTACAGCTACAGGTGATCCGGGCGTATGGATCAGTCTTCGTCACCATTGCCGCCGAACAGGCCGAACTGCGCGGGATCGCGGTTGGGTTCGGCAAGGCCGAGATGACGGAAGGCGTGCGAGGTCAACAGACGGCCGCGCGGCGTGCGCTGCAGATACCCGCACTGGATCAGATAGGGCTCGATGATGTCCTCGATCGCGTCGCGCGGCTCCGACAATGCCGCCGCCATGGTCTCGACGCCGACCGGGCCGCCGCCATAGTTCAAAGCGATCGTTGTGAGATAACGGCGGTCCATCGCATCGAGGCCGGCGCTGTCGACCTCGAGCGCACTCAGCGCGCGATCGGCGATGCCGCGGTCGACGGAGTCGGCATCCGCTGCCGAGGCAAAATCCCTGACCCGGCGCAGCAGGCGGCCGGCGATGCGCGGCGTGCCGCGGGCGCGGCGCGCGATCTCGTTGGCGCCGTCGGGGCTCATGCCGATGTTGAGCACGCGGGCGCCGCGGGTGACGATCTTCTCCAGCTCCTCCTCGGTGTAGAAGTTCAGCCGGATCGGAATGCCGAAACGGTCGCGCAACGGATTGGTGAGCAGGCCTGCGCGCGTCGTCGCGCCGACCAGCGTGAACTTTGAAAGCTCGATCTTCACCGAGCGCGCCGCGGGTCCCTCGCCGATGATGAGGTCGAGCTGGAAATCTTCCATCGCCGGATAGAGCACTTCTTCCACCGCTGGGCTCAGGCGATGGATCTCGTCGATGAACAGCACGTCGCGCTCTTCGAGATTGGTGAGCAGCGCGGCGAGATCGCCGGCCTTGGCGATGACGGGGCCCGACGTGGCCCGAAAGCCGACGCCGAGCTCGCGGGCGACGATCTGCGCCAGCGTGGTCTTGCCGAGGCCCGGAGGCCCGACGAACAGCACGTGATCCAGCGCCTCGCCGCGCTTCTTCGCCGCCTCGATGAAGATCGAGAGATTCTTGCGCGCCTGCGCCTGGCCGACGAACTCCGTCAGCGACTGCGGGCGCAGCGCGGTGTCGCCGACGTCATCGGAGCGGCGTTCGGGCGTGACGATGCGGGAGGGCGTGTTCATTGGCACAACGTGGCACTGCGCACATGCGGCATAGGCGGTGGCTGGGCTCCCCTCCCCCTTGTGGGGTCGAGACGAGCCAAGCTCGCTCTTAGGGGTTGGGGAAGGGGGGCCACACGAAGACCGCCTCCGTGGCTACCCCTCTCCCCCACCCTCCCCCACAAGGGGGGAGGGAGCGCAGCGGAGCACGCGGACCAAGTGGCGCACAATCTCGGAAACGTGTTCACTTCGACAATTCCTTCAGGCCCAGCCGGATCAGTTGCGCGGTTTCGGCCTTCTCACCGGCGCTGCGCGAGGCGGCGGCGATCGCGGCGGCGGCCTGCGGCTGGCCGTAGCCGAGATTGACCAGCGCGGAGATCGCGTCCGTGACGGGCCGCGGCGCGCGGTTGTTGTCGATCGCGCCCGAAAGCTGCACCACGGCCGGATCGACATCGGCAAAGCCGGGCGCCTTGTCCTTCAATTCGCTGACGATGCGCTCGGCGACCTTCGGCCCGACCCCCGGCGTGCGGGCGACCGCCGCCTTGTCGCGCAGCGCGATGGCATTTGCGAGGTCGGTCGGCGGCAGCGTGCCGAGCACCGCGAGCGCGACCTTGGCGCCGACGCCCTGCACGGTCTGCAGCAGGCGAAACCACTCGCGCTCATGATCGCTGCGGAAGCCGAACAGCTTGATCTGGTCCTCGCGGACATAGGTCTCGATCGACAGCACCGCAGCCGCGCCCGGCGACGGCAGCGCCTGCAGCGTGCGGCTGGCGCAGTGCACCTGGTAACCAACGCCGCCGACATCGAGAATCACATAGTCCTCGCCATAGGAATCGATCAGGCCCTTGAGCTTGCCGATCATCGTGCCACCTCGGACTTGGCGCTCGCGTCGCGTTCGTTCGCTTTGGCGTTGGCTTTGGTGAGGCAAGCACCGGCGGAAGGGTTCCCTCCCCCCTTGCGGGGTCCGAGGCGCGCGAAGCTCGCTCTCGAGGTTAGGGAGAGGGGTACCACTTGCTCCGCCTTATGAGGCAGAGCACGGACGGCGCTCACATCGTGATCGATTCCCGTGCGAATTTCGTTGATAGGTCGCCGTCGCATCTCATGCGTCGGAGCCTGCGGCTTACCCCTCTCCCCAACTCTCCCCCGCAAGGGGGGAGGGAGCCCGACAAGCGTGCTCTCCTCACGTCGCGCGAAGTCGAAGTCCCCCCTCATAGGCTTGCCACCTTCAGCCGCAGCGCGGCGCTCTGGCGGTGATGCGCGTGCGTGATCGCGATCGCCAGCGCATCGGCCGCGTCGGCGGATGGCGGCTCGGCTTTCGGTAGCAGGATCTTCAACATCACCTGGATCTGGTTCTTCTCGGCATGTCCGGCGCCGACCACCGTCTTCTTGACCTGGTTCGGCGCGTATTCCGCGACAGAGATGCCGAACATTGCAGGCGCCAGCATGGCAACGCCGCGCGCTTGCCCGAGCTTGAGCGTGGCGACGCCGTCCTTGTTGACGAAGGTCTGTTCCACCGCCGCCTCAGCCGGCCTGTAGTCGCCGAGCACGGCGGCAAGCCCCTCATGGATCGCGAGCAGGCGGCTCGCGAGCGGCAGGCTATCGGGCGTTTCGACCGAGCCGCAGGCGATGTAGACCAGCCGGTTGCCCTCGGTCTCGATCACGCCCCAGCCGGTGCGGCGGAGGCCCGGATCGATACCGATGATGCGGACGGGGGAGCGAATCGGCTGCGATGTCATGGGGGAGTGATACCGCCTGTGCACCGAGAACGAAACACAAACGGAGCGTCATCCCCTGCCCCGCTTGTCATGCCCTGCTCGTCATCCCCGCGAAAAGCGGGGATCCAGTATGCGCGGCAGGGCTCTGGAATACTGGGTCGCCCAGTCAAGCCGGGCGATGACAGCAATGCAAGCGGCGTCAGCCGCCCATCTTCGCCATGAGCGCGTCGGACACTTCGAAATTGGCGAACACGTTCTGCACGTCGTCGTGCTCGTTGAGCATGTCCATCAGCTTCAACAGCTTTTCGCCGGTCTCATCGTCGACCGAGACGGTGTTCTGCGGCTTCCAGGTCAGCGCGGCCTTGCGCGGTTCGCCGAACTTCGCCTCCAGCGCCTTGGCGACCTCGCGGAATGTATCCTGCGAGGCGTAGACCTCGTGGCCGCCCTCGCTGGAGACCACGTCGTCGGCGCCGGCCTCGATGGCCGCATCCAGCATGGCGTCGTCGGAGGCGACGCTCTTGTCGTATTCGATGATGCCGGTGCGGTCGAACATGAAGGCGACCGAGCCGGTTTCGCCGAGATTGCCGCCGGACTTGGTGAAGAAGGAGCGGATGTCGGAGGCGGCGCGGTTGCGGTTGTCGGTCAGTGCCTCGACGATCACGGCGACGCCGCCGGGACCATAACCCTCGTAGCGGATCTCTTCGTAGTTTTCGCCGTCGCTGCCGGACGCCTTCTTGATGGCGCGCTCGATATTGTCCTTGGGCATGTTCTCGGCGCGCGCCGCGACCACGGCGGCGCGCAGACGCGGATTCATCGCCGGATCCGGGGTGCCCAGCTTGGCCGCCACGGTGATTTCGCGGGCCAGCTTGCCGAAAAGCTTCGACCGCTGGGCATCCTGCCGGCCCTTGCGGTGCATGATGTTCTTGAATTGGGAATGGCCGGCCATGCGAGGTCTCTTGGAAGCGTCAGGTCAAAGGGGGTGGAAAGCGCGGCCTTATAGGCCTCCCTCCGGCCAAAATCAAAGATCGGCGGGGCGTTCCGTCACAGATACTACCGCAGGCCGGAATATGAGGCACCTGTTAACCATGACTTCATGACCGGATGAGAGGATCGGCCGTCCCACCCTTATTCCCAAGAGTCCCCCATGGCGTTCGGTTTGTTTCGAAGGCGAGGGCCGGAGCCGGTTGCACCTGCCGTCAAATCAGAGGTTCCGGCCGCGAGTGTCGCGCCCGAAGCCCTCACCTCGACCGAGAGCGATTCGGCCAGGGAAATCCTGGAACTATTGGAACTCGAGCTCGGCGGCATGATCCGTCAGCTCGAGCGCGCCGCAGGCTCGGTAGCCGCGGGTGCAGAAGCCACGGCCGCGACGCTTGCGACCATCCGGGCGCGCACCGACGCGCTGACCGGCCGCACCAGCGCCGCGCAGAGCACCGCGACGACATTCTCGGAAGCCGCCGACAGGTTCACCCATTCCGCCGACGGCATCGGCCAGCAGGTGCGCAACGCCAGCAAACTCGCCGACGACGCCGCAGCCGCGGCGCGCGAAGCCACCGCCAATGTCGACCGCCTGCGCGAATCCTCGGCCGCGATCGGCAACGTTGTCAATCTGATCGCGCAGATCGCGCGCCAGACCACGCTGCTTGCGCTCAACTCGACGATCGAGGCGGCGCGCGCCGGCGCCGCAGGCAAGGGCTTTGCGGTGGTCGCAACCGAGGTCAAGGCGCTCGCGGTGCAGACCCAGAGCGCGACCGAGGAGATCACCAAGAAGATCGAGGCGCTGCAGAAGGACGCCACTGGATCCGCGGACGCCGTGCACCGCATCTCGCAGGCGATCGAAGCGATCCGCCCGGTCTTCGAGCACGTCAACGGCGCAGTCGTCGAGCAGAACCAGATCACCGGCGAGATCGGCCAGAACGCCGCCTCCGCGTCTCACTTCATCGTCTCGGTCGGAACCAGCGCCGGCGAGATCGACAGCGCAACGCAGGAAGCCGCAGCGCATGGCGACAACGTCGCCAGGGCCGGCAAGGCCGTGACCGCCTTCGCCCAGAAGCTGAAGACGCGCTGCGGCAGAACGAGTGCGAGGATCACCGCAGGAACGAGCGCCTGCCCTGCAGCCTCGGCATCGAGATCAAGACCGCGCGCGGCACTATCACCGCGCCGGTCTACGAGCTTGCGATGGACGGCCTCCTGATCGGCGGGCCGGAGGCCGACAAGCTCCCTGCGCATGAGAACCTGAGCGCGACCTTGCAGGATATCGGCGCCTGCCGCATCAGGATCGGCGAACGCTCCAGGGCCGGCGCACAGGCGCGGTTCGAGGCGCCGACCGCCGAGCTGCGCGAGAAGATCGAAGACAGGATGTGGGCGATCCACGAGGAGAATACCGAGTTCGTCACCCGTGCGATGGAAGCAGGCGGCGCGCTGACTAAAATCTTCGAGAACGCCATCGCAAACGGTGCAGTCACGATCGACGACCTGTTCGACACCGACTATGTCGAGATACCGGGCACCAATCCGGTGCAGTACCGCACCAAAATGCTCGATTGGGCGGAGCGCGCGCTGCCGCCGTTCCAGGAAGCGTTCCTCGCCAGGGATCCGCGGATGGCGTTCTGCGTCGCGATCGACCAGAACGGTTATCTGCCCGTCCACAACAAGCTCTACTCGCATCCGCAGCGGCCGGGCGATGTCACCTACAACACCGCCAACTGCCGCAACCGCCGCATCTTCAACGATCCGGCGGGGCTTGCCGCTGGCCGCAACCAGCGCGCCTATCTGATCCAGACCTATGCGCGCGACATGGGCAACGGCACGACCGTGATGATGCGCGAGATCGACGTGCCGATCCGTGTGCGCGGACGGCACTGGGGCGGCTTCCGCACCGCCTACAAGCTTTGACGAGAATTTCTGTAGCCCGGATGGAGCGCAGCGTAATCCGGGACCAACGTGCCCACGGTCGAGAACCCCGGATTTCGTTTCACTCCATCCGGGCTACGCGACGAAACGCACCAGTGCACGCTCAGGCAAGACGAAGGCGCGAATCGCGCTTTAGGATCGGAACGGAGAATGCCGCGACGGGTCGACGGGCGGTTCTGACGGAGGAAGCTCGAAAATGTCGGTTGCGCAAGCTGCAGTTCTGGACACGTCCTCCGACCAGACGCTGGCCGAACGGCTCATCGACCAGCTCGCCAACCGGATCGGCGGGCTCGGTGTGGAGCTGGCCGACATCGCCGGCAACGTCCAGGAGGTGGCAAACCGCGTCAGCAACCAGTCGGAGCGCTTCCACCATTTGCAGAAGACCGCCGAGACCATGGTCTCGGCCAATCGCGACATCGCCAATGCGTCGCAGGCGGTGCAATCGACCACATCCGCCGCGGTCGGCCAGATCTCGGAGTCTCGCAGCGTGGTCGAGACCGCGGTCGGTCACATCGCAGAGCTCGTTGCCGCGGTCGGACGGATCGAGGCGCGGCTTGCCGCAGTCGGCTCCGCGCTGAGCCAGGTCGCCAAGGTCTCAGGTTCGATCGAGGCGATCGCGAAGCAGACCAACCTGCTCGCACTCAACGCCACCATCGAGGCCGCGCGCGCCGGCACCGCCGGTCGCGGCTTTGCCGTGGTCGCGAGCGAAGTGAAGAGCCTGGCGGAGGCGACCCGCCAGGCGACGCATCAGATTTCCGACACCGTGCGCGATCTCGACGGCCAGATCGGCAGCCTGATCGGCGAGAGCAGCGACGCCTCACTGCGCGCAAAGAGCGCTGGCGAAGGAGCCCAGCAGATTTCCGGCATCATCATGCGCGTGCAGCAGGGCTTTTCATCTGTCGGCGCCGAGATCGACAGCGTGGCGCGCGCCGCGACCTCGAATCTCGGTCATTGCGACACCGTGATTGCGGAGCTGAACGAGCTTGCCAAAGGCGTCGATCTCTCCTCGCGTGACCTCAAGCACGCCGACGAGCGAGTGACGAAACTGCTCGAAACCTCGGAACACCTGATCGCGATGATCGCAGATAGCGGTGTGCAGACCTTGGACGCGCCGTTGATCCGCGTCGTGATCGAGACCGCAAAGCAGATCTCGGACCTGTTCGAGCATGCGATCGCGCGCGGCGAGATCACGCTCGCGCAATTGATGGACGAGAAATACCGCGAGATATCGGGCACCGATCCGAAACAGTACCTCACCGATTACGTGGCCTTCACCGACCGCGTGCTGCCCGCGATCCAGGATCCGATCCAGAAGAGCGACCCGCGCATCGTGTTCTGCGTCGCCTGGGCCAAGGGCGGCTATCTGCCGACCCACAATCCGAACTACCGGCTGCCGCAAGGCCCCGATCCGGTCTGGAACAACGCCAATTGCCGCAACCGCCGCCTGTTCAATGACCGCGCGGTGAAAAAGGTCGCGGCAAATACAAAACCGTTCCTGCTGCAGACCTACCGTCGCGACATGGGCGGCGGCAATTTCGTGCTGATGAAGGACCTGTCATCGCCGATCTTCGTCGGCGGCCAGCACTGGGGCGCATTCCGGATGGGCTTCCGGCAGAACTGAGTGGCGCAGCCGTCATTGCTGAGCAGTTCGCGATAAAATTGCAAAGCAATTTTGCGCTGAAGCGACGAAGCAATCGGTGCCGACGCTTGCGTGCCATGGATTGCTTCGCGGAGCCTGTCATCGGGCGCGCGTTCGCGCGACCCGTGAGGTCGCAATGACGTGGATGGATCGGTAGCCCGGATGGAGCGAAGCGCAATCCGGGACCAACATGCCCGCGGACGAGAATCCCGGATTTCGCTTCGCTCCATCCGGGCTACGCACTCGCGATCACGTCACCCAGAACTCCGGCACCGCGGGCGCAAGCCGGCCGCCGGCGCGCACCGGCGCGACCTTCACCGCAAGCCCGGTCGCATCGTCGGTCTCCACCGCGACGCCGCTCAGCGTCGCAACGCCGGCGGCCGGCTCGAAACGGGCGGACGGAATGCCGGTGAGGAAACGCTGCAGCGGCTCCTCCTTCTGCATGCCGATCACCGAATCGTAGTCGCCGGTCATGCCGGCGTCGCTCATATAGGCGGTGCCGCCAGGCAGCACCTGGTGGTCGGCGGTCGGCACGTGGGTGTGAGTGCCGACCACGAGGCTGACGCGGCCGTCGCAGAAGAAGCCCATGCCCTGCTTCTCGCTGGTCGCCTCGCCATGGAAATCGACGACGATGGCGTCGGCGCCCTCGCGCAACGGGCAAGCATCGAGCTCGCGCTCGACCGCGCTGAAGGGATCGTTGGCGGACGGCTCCATGAACACGCGGCCGATCGCATTGATGACCAGCGCACGCTTGCCGTTCTTGGTGTCGATCAGCGTCGCCCCACGGCCGGGGGAATGGCGCGGGAAGTTCAGCGGGCGGATCAGCCGCGGCGCGCGCTCGATGAAGACCAGCGCTTCCTTCTGATTCCAGGCGTGGTTGCCGAGCGTGATCGCGTCGGCGCCGGCGTCGAGCAGCTCCTGGTAGATCGCCTCGGTAATGCCGAATCCGCCGGCGGAGTTTTCGCCATTGACGATGACGAGATCCAGCGACCAGTCCCTGATCATGCCGGGAAGATGGTCGGTGATGGCGGTGCGGCCGGTCCTGCCGACGACGTCACCAACGAAGAGAATACGCAATGCTAGGCACTCCGGAAATCGAACGTCTTACGCTCCGTTAGCACATAATCCAGCGGAACGTCGTGCGACAACGCCGGGATCACCTTGGTTTCCTGCGCGGCGAACGCAAGCCCGACGCCGATTACATGCTTGGCCTTGCGCAGATGTGCGAAGGTATAGTCGTAATAGCCGGCGCCGTAGCCGATGCGATGGCCGAGCCGGTCGAAGGCGGCAAGCGGCACCAGCATCACGTCCGGATGCACCTCGGCGGCGGCCGGCGACGGCTCGGGGATGCCGAGCGGCCCGAGCATCAGCCTCTCATTCGGTGACCAGGCACGGAAGGTCAGCGACTGGCCGCGCGCATTGACGCAGGGCAGCGCGAGCCGCGCGCCCTTGGCTGCAAGCTTCAGCATCAGCGGTGTCGGATCGATCTCGCTGCGGATCGGCGAATAGCCCGACACGATCATGCCTGAAGTGATCTCAAACGGCGCGCCGCGTTTCGCCAGCGCCTCGGCTGCAGCGCGGCGCTGCTCGTCGCTCAGCGCATCGCGCTTGGCCAGCGCCAGCGCCCGGAGTTCGGCCTTCGATGGAGATGCATGCATGACCATCTTCCGCTGTCATCGTCCGCGACAGCGGACAATCAAAAATTCCAGAGACGCCCGCAATCTTGCGGCCAGGCCGCGGCGTACTGGATACCCCGCATCGGTGGGGCAGTCACGGCTACTCGCTCAAACCGCCGCAACGCGGCGATACGGAAACAGCAAAAACTCGAAGCACGATCCGGAAAAGTGCGAAGCGGTCTTCCGCGGAGATCATGCTCAAACACAACGCTAAAGCGCGATGACCTCATCGCGCTTTAGCGTGCGAAGCCGCAGAGGCCGTTGGAGCGCTCGATCCCGGAGTTCCCTACGAAAGTAGGTGGGCACCATATGTCCGGGTCCACGGACCCGGCCAGGGACAGTTCCCTAAAGGATCGATAAGGCCCCGGGGATATATGGCTCCTGACGCACGACGCAGCTTCGCGGCGGCTAATGTAGCGACGAAGTGGTTCTTCCGCCAGCGACTAGTTCTACTGCGTCATAACCCCTCATCCTGAGGAGCCCGGGACAGGCGGGCGTCTCGAAGGATGTGGGCCACAGCCGGGGCCTCATGGTTCGAGACGCGCGGCGCCTGTCATCGGGCCGCGCCTTGCGCGGACCCGTTGGCGCTCCTCACCATGAGGGGCTTGGTAGAGTCGGGGAAGGGCGCGGTAGCTTGGGCCATTCGGCAACGCCCCGTTTCCCTTCCTCGCTCATCAAACCGGACGTGCGGAGCTACCGCATCCGGCTTTCCGACTGGCTTCAGTGCAAGGCCCACGGCGGCGGTCCCAAGTGGACGCGTCGGAGGTGCAAGACCCCGAGCGCGCCAAACACAGCCTCTCGCGGGAAGAGGCGGGTGCCACGCGACGGCACCTTGTGACGTCGGACCAGGAATCCGCGGACCCGTTCGTACACATGGTTATCGACGGTCCGGTACGCCGGTTTCCGAGTGCCGTAGCCGAAGTACGTGCTCCAGCCTCGCAACAAGCGATTGAGCCGGTCACGCACGTCAAGCCAGCACCCGGTGTTGCCGGGGACCAGGATATCGCTCACCTTGGCTTTGAGCCGCTGAACACTCTTCTTGGACGGGCTCGCGCCCAGATACCAATGGCCATCTTTCCGGTACCGATGCGGCCCGAAGCTATAACCAAGGAAGTCGAAGCTCTCGCGCCGGGCATCCTTCACCGAGGTTTTCGCCTCGTTGAGCGTCAGCCCGAGTTTCGTCATCACCGCTTTCGTCCACGCCAGAGCCTCGTGCGCATAGCCGCGGCTGAGGATGACGAAGTCGTCGGCGTACGAGACGATGTGGGCGCGGAAGGCTTCGCCGCGTCCGGTCAATCGCCAATGCTTCAGGAACCGGTTCATATAGATGACGGAGAGCAGCGGGCTTGCAACACCGCCTTGCGGTGTGCCGCGCTTGCTGTTCTTGCCGCCACTCATGCGCCGCTTCCCGTTGCCGTCCCGCTCCTCGACCGGCGCTTGCAGCCACAGCTTGATCAGCCACAGCACATGCCGGTCAACGATGCGTCGGGCCACCGATTTGAGGAGGTCCGAATGCGGGATCGTGTCGAAATATTTCGACAAATCGGCGTCAACCACGTCGGTATAGCCCCGGCAAATCAGCCGGTGCGTTTCCTTGATCGCATCGACCGCGCTGCGACGCGGACGATAGCCATAAGCACTGTCCTCGAAGTCCGCTTCGAATATCGGTTCCAACACGAGTTTGGCGGCAGTCTGAATGACGCGACAGCGGATCGTGGGAATGCCGAGCGCGCGCTCGCCTCCCCCGGGCTTCGGGATCATCACCCGCCGCACCGGATCGGGTCGGTACGTCTTCGAAACGAGGTCCTCGCGCAGCCCCGCTAACCATGCTTCCACGCCCGACGCCTCGATCTGCTCAAAGGTCACCCCGTCAACACCAGGCGCACCCGCATTGGCACGGGCCAGCGCGTAGGCGTGGCGCAGAATGTCCTCACGGCAGATCTTGTCGTAGAGCAAATAGAAGCGGTAGGCAGGCTCCGCCTTCGCCTTGCAATAGAGCTTTCTCTGAAGGGTCCTGATCCTTTCAGGCGTTTCGAGGCTCATCGCCAATCACCTGTTTCCTCACCGTCTTTGAAAGCACACCAGAAGTCAGGGACCTTCCCTCCGCCGGCATTACCCGGTTTCAACGGTACCGCGTCCCTGTCCGACTCCCGCTGCAGGCCGCCGCCAATTGCGACGTTGAAGACGCGACCTCCGCCCGCTGCGGGTCTCCCCCGATTACCCGCATCGCCCTTCCAGCGTGCCGAGTCCACTACCCCGGCGGATCAAACAGGTGCGCACGTCGATTGCTTCCCTATCCACACGGCCTTCCCCGTATCTCAGGCGGGTCGGCATCCGCATCTTCACTTTCGAGGCCTGCTCAGACTTCACTCATATTACGGCCCGCTGGATTGCTCGACCGCCCAAGGCGGCCTTTGTCACGAGGCTTCGAACCGGCCGGTTACCCGACCGATCCGCTCGTCAGCTACCAGATCAATCGACAACTATCTGGGTGGAATCCTCCTCCACTGGTGATGCGCGCCGTCGGGGCGCACTGACACAGCCGGGCTAACCGATCGCGATCCCGCCGCCGATGGTGCGGTTGAGCACCTGCGTGGTGTGCTCGATCCGCTCGGCCGCGGCGTTGAGCGCATTGCAGACGGCGACCTGGGTCGCGCGGGCGCGGTCGGCGGCGGCAACGCGCGCGCTGCGCAGCTGTTCGACCTCTTCCTCGAGGTTGCGGATGCGCGATCCGGCGTCGACCAGTTCGTCGCAGGCGGTGAGCGCCGCCATCACCGTCAGCCGCGCATCGCCGATCTCGCCGAACTTGCCGCGCAGCGATTCGATGCGCTGCTCGAGGTTTTCCGCGAGCTTGAGCAGCCGCACCTCCTGGCCCTCCTCGCAGGCCATCCGATATTGCCGGCCGTTGATGGTGACGTTGATATGGCTCATCTCGTCTCTCCGCCCTCCAGCACGGCGCGAATGGTGCCGATCGCCGCGTCGAGCCTTTCCGCGATCTCGCGATTGGCGCGCTCGAGCTTGCGCGTCTTCACCAGCGATCCGTCGAGCTCGTCGGCGAGCCTGGAGCGATCGGCGCCGAGCGCCTGAATCCGGCTCGCCAGCTCGTTCTCGTCGCGATCGGCCTCGCGCCGCCGCTCCACCGAGCTCTCCAGCGCATCGAGCGCCGCCATCAGCCGCTTTGTCGCAGCATCGATATCGGCAAGAGGTGCCTCGGTATTGCCAGACCCGTTGGCGGGACGATCACTCATGACACGCGGCGCGGACCCTTCGTAAGTTGGCCTGGGTAGCCTGCTTGAGGTTAGCCTGCCGCACGGCAAAACCGGCGTATCGGCAAGCGGTTAGGGGATGAAATTTACGTGGCGAGCGAGCCCAGCGCAATGTCGGCGCAGAGCTATGCACCGAACAATCGAAATGGTCGATTTCGAGCAACTTTTCCCCGTTTTGGGGCATTTGATCGCCTTGGACTTGAGGATTTGAGGTGCTAATCCACCCCTCAACCCCGTAAGGCCATCACGCGCGTGTCGCGGCTGCCCGCCCCGATGCGTCCCGCAACCAACTCCTCATTTCAGGCGGACTTTCATCATGACGCAGGTCGATCACACCCGTATGGCCAATGCGATCCGTGGCCTTGCCATGGACGCCGTCGAGAAGGCGAATTCCGGCCATCCGGGCCTGCCGATGGGTGCCGCCGACATCGCCACGGTACTGTTCACGCAATTCCTGAAATTCGATGCGGCCGACACGGCTTGGCCCGATCGCGACCGCTTCGTGCTGTCGGCCGGCCACGGCTCGATGCTGCTCTATGCCTTGCTGTACCTCACCGGCAACAAGGACATGACGCTCGACCAGATCAAGCATTTCCGCCAGCTCGGATCGATGACGCCGGGACACCCGGAGAATTTCCACACCAAGGGCATCGAGACCACCACTGGCCCGCTCGGCCAGGGTATCGCGACGGCGGTCGGCATGGCGCTGGCCGAGAAGATGCTCGCCGCCGAGTTCGGCAAGAAGATCGTCAACCACCACACCTATGTGCTCGCCTCCGACGGCGACCTGATGGAAGGCATCTCGCAGGAAGCGATCGCGCTGGCCGGTCACTGGCGGCTCAACAAGATGATCGTGCTGTATGACGACAACGGCATCTCGATCGACGGCCCGACCTCGCTCGCGGATTCCGTCGACCAGGTGAAGCGCTTCAAGTCGGCCGGCTGGGCCGCAGAGCTGATCGACGGCCAGGATCCGAAGGCGATCGCCGCCGCGATCACCCGCGCGCAGAAGTCGAACAAGCCGTCGCTGATCGCCTGCAAGACCACGATCGGCTACGGCGCACCGCACAAGGCCGGCACCGCCAAGGCGCATGGCGAGGCGCTCGGCGCCGACGAGTTGAAGGCCGCCAAGGAAAATCTCGGTATCTCGCTCGAGCCGTTCTCGGTGCCGGATGACGTGCTGAAGGCCTGGCGCGAAGCCGGCAGCCGCGGCGCCGCCGCGCACAAGGCGTGGGATGAGCAGTTCGCCCAGCTCGGCAGCCGCAAGCGCGCCGAGTTCGAGCGCCGCCTGCGCCACGAGCGCCCGCAGTCGCTCGCCAAGGCGCTGCGCGCGCACAAGAAGGCGCTCTTGGAGAATCCGCTCAATGTCGCGACCCGTAAATCGTCGGAGGCCGCGATCGAGGTGATCGCCGCCGCGATGCCGATGGAATTCGTGGCCGGCTCCGCCGATCTCACCGGCTCGAACAACAACAAGGCGAAGTCGGCGGTGGCGTTCGCCGCCAAGACGCCGAAGGGCCGCTTCATCCATTACGGCATCCGCGAGCACGGCATGGCGGCGTGCCTGAACGGCATCTTCCTGCATGGCGGCTTCGCGCCGAACGGCGCGACCTTCCTGGTGTTCACCGACTATGCGCGCGGCGCGATACGGCTGTCGGCGCTGATGGGCACTGGCGTCGTCTATGTCATGACCCATGACTCGATCGGCCTCGGCGAGGACGGCCCGACGCACCAGCCGGTCGAGCACCTCTCGGCGCTGCGCGCGATGCCCAACATGCGCGTGTTCCGTCCCTGCGACGCCGTCGAGACCGCCGAGTGCTGGGAACTGGCGCTCAATCGTGTCGAAGGGCCGACCGTGCTGGCGCTGACCCGCCAGAACCTGCCGCAGCTCCGCACCACGGCGCCGAACGACAACCCGTGCAGCCACGGCGCCTATGAGCTGGTGGCGGCGCAGGGTGACGCAAAAGTGTCATTGTTCGCCTCCGGTTCCGAGGTCCAGCTCGCGGTCGAGGCGCAGAAGCAGCTCGCCGGACGCGGCATCGCGACGCGAGTGGTTTCGGTGCCTTCGCTGGAATTGCTGCTGGCGCAGCCCGCCGAGCGCCAAAATGCCATTATCGGCAACGCTCCGGTCAAAATCGCGGTCGAAGCCGCCGTGCGCTGGGGTTGGGATGCCGTGATCGGCCATGATGGCGAATTCGTGGGCATGCGCAGTTTCGGCGCCAGCGCCCCGGGGAAGGACCTTTTCAAACACTTCGGCATTACTGCTGAGGCCGTCGTTAACGCTGCGCTGAAGCGCATCTGACGCCGGCCAGACACCCGCCGGCCGACGGTTGAGCTTGCGACGAAAAAGGATTACCAAAGCTCCATCTTTTCCGTCCGCGCCCGGCCGAACCGGGCGTTCCGCCGTAAAACCCTCGTGGGAGGTCTCCCGCGGGGCGGGCATCAGCTTTTAGAGGAGAGACGAGCATGGCAATCCGCGTCGCGATCAACGGGTTTGGACGTATCGGCCGCAATGTGTTGCGCGCCATTGCCGAGTCCGGCCGCAGGGATATCGAGGTGGTCGGCATCAACGACCTCGGTCCGGTCGAGACCAACGCGCACCTGCTGCGCTTCGACTCCGTGCACGGCCGCTTCCCCGGCACCGTGACCGTCGAGGGTGACACGATCAGCGTCGGCGACAGCAAGATCAAGGTCTCCGCCGAGCGCGATCCCTCGAAGCTGCCGTGGAAGGCCCTCGGCGTCGATGTCGCGCTGGAATGCACCGGCATCTTCACCTCGAAGGACAAGGCCTCCGCGCACCTCACCGCCGGCGCCAAGCGCGTGCTGGTCTCGGCTCCGGCTGATGGCGCCGACGCCACCATCGTCTACGGCGTCAACCACGAGACGCTGACCAAGGACCACATGGTGGTCTCGAACGGCTCCTGCACCACCAACTGCCTGGCCCCGGTCGCCAAGGTGTTGAACGACACGGTCGGCATCGAGACCGGCTTCATGACCACGATCCATGCCTACACCGGCGACCAGCCGACCCTCGACACCCTGCACAAGGACCTCTATCGCGGCCGCGCGGCGGCGATGTCGATGATCCCGACCTCGACCGGTGCGGCGAAGGCGATCGGCCTGGTGCTGCCGGAGCTGAAAGGCAAGCTCGACGGCGTCGCGATCCGCGTGCCGACCCCGAACGTCTCGGTGGTCGACCTCAAGATCGTCGCCAAGCGCGCCACCGATGCCAAGGAGATCAACGAGGCGATGAAGCGCGCCTCCGAGCAGCAGCTCAAGGGCATCCTCGGCTACACCACTGCGCCGAACGTCTCGATCGACTTCAACCACGATCCGCACTCGTCGACCTTCCACATGGACCAGACCAAGGTGCAGAACGGCACGCTGGTGCGCGTGATGTCGTGGTACGACAACGAGTGGGGCTTCTCCAACCGCATGGCCGATACCGCCGTCGCGATCGGAAAGCTTCTCTAAGACAGACGATCCGTCATGCCCGGCCTTGTGCCGGGCATCCACGTCTTAGGCCCCTCATGTCAAGACATGGATGGATGGCCAGGACTTGGGAAAGCGAAGCGCCGCCGTCCCTCGGACGGCTATGCCCGGCCATGACGTAGGAAACACCCCCGTGACAAAATCATTCCGCACCCTCGACGACGTCGACGTGAAGGGCAAGCGCGTGCTGCTGCGCGTCGACCTCAACGTCCCCATGGAAAATGGCCGCGTCACCGACGCCACCCGGCTAGAGCGCGTCGCTCCCACCATCACCGAAATCTCCGACAAGGGCGGCAAGGTGATCCTGCTGGCCCATTTCGGCCGGCCCAAGGGGCGCGATCCCAAGGAGTCGCTCAAGCCCGTGGCCGAGGCGCTGTCCGAAGTGATCAAGCGCCCTGTCGCCTTCGCCGACGACTGCATCGGCGACGTCGCAGCCAAGGCGGTTGCTGCGCTGAAGGACGGCGATATCCTCTGCCTCGAGAACACCCGCTTCCACAAGGAGGAGGAAAAGAACGACGCCGGCTTCGTCGCTGAGCTCGCCAAGCTCGGCGACATCTGGGTCAACGACGCATTCTCCGCCGCGCACCGCGCACACGCCTCGACCGAAGGCCTCGGCCACAAGCTGCCGGCCTACGCCGGCCGCACCATGCAGGCCGAGCTCGATGCACTCGGCAAGGCGCTGGAGGCGCCGACCAAGCCGGTGATCGCGATCATCGGCGGCGCCAAGGTGTCGACCAAGATCGACCTTCTGGAGAACCTGGTGACCAAGGTCGATGCGCTGGTGATCGGCGGCGGCATGGCCAACACCTTCCTGCACGCGCAAGGCGTCGCCATCGGCAAGTCGCTGGCCGAAAAGGACCTCGCCGCGACCGCGCTCAAGATCCTGGACAAGGCCAACGCCTCCAACTGCGCGATCATCCTGCCGGTCGACGCCGTGGTCGCCAGCCAATTCTCGGCCAATGCGCCGTCGCATGCCTACGGGCTCGACGCGATTCCCGCCGACGGCATGATCCTCGACGTCGGCCCGCAATCGATCGCGCGCATCCATGCCGCGATCGACGATGCGGCAACCCTGGTGTGGAACGGACCGCTCGGCGCCTTCGAGCTGACGCCGTTCGACCGCGGCACGGTGGTGTCGGCGAAACATGCCGCCGAACGGACCAAGGTGAAGGAGCTGATCTCGGTCGCCGGCGGCGGCGACACTGTCGCGGCGCTGAACCAGGCCGGCGTCGCCGGGGATTTTTCCTATGTCTCGACCGCGGGCGGCGCGTTTCTTGAATGGATGGAAGGCAAGCCGCTGCCCGGCGTCGAAGTTCTGAAGAAGGGCTAACTCACATCCGATCACGCGCGAAGGCGCTGCAATACAGGGAGAAAACTGAATGGCTCGCATTACGTTGCGGCAACTGCTCGACCACGCGGCCGAGCATGATTACGGCGTTCCGGCGTTCAACATCAACAACATGGAGCAGGCCCTGTCGATCATGGCCGCAGCCTCCGAGGTTGACGCCCCCGTCATCATCCAGGCCTCGCGCGGCGCGCGCTCCTATGCCAACGACGTCATGCTCAAGCACATGATGGACGCCCTCACCGAGATCTATCCGCAGATTCCGGTCTGCGTGCATCTCGACCACGGCAACGAGCCCGCCACCTGCATGACCGCGATCCAGGCCGGCTTCACCTCTGTGATGATGGACGGCTCGCTCAAGGCCGACGGCAAGACCCCCGGCGACTGGGATTACAATGTCGGCGTCACCAAGACCGTGACCGGCATGGCCCATCTCGGCGGCATCTCGGTGGAAGGCGAGCTCGGCGTGCTCGGCTCGCTCGAGACCGGCATGGGCGACAAGGAAGACGGCCACGGCGCCGAGGGCAAGCTGTCGCATGACCAGCTGCTGACCAATCCCGACGAGGCCGTGAAGTTCGTCAAGGAGACCAGGGTCGACGCGCTGGCGATCGCGATGGGCACCTCGCACGGCGCCTACAAGTTCACCCGCAAGCCCGATGGTGACATCCTCGCCATGAACGTGATCGAGGAGATCCATCGCAAGCTGCCGAACATGCATCTGGTGATGCACGGCTCGTCGTCGGTGCCGCAGGAGCTGCAGGACATCATCAACGCCAATGGCGGCAAGATGAAGCCGACCTGGGGCGTGCCGGTCGCCGAGATCCAGCGCGGCATCAAGAACGGCGTGCGCAAGATCAACATCGACACCGACAACCGCATGGCGATGACCGGCCAGATCCGCAAGGTGCTGAAGGACAACCCGGAAGAGTTCGATCCGCGCAAGTACCTGAAGCCCGCGATGGAGGCGATGACCAAGCTGTGCAAGCAGCGGCTGCAGGAGTTCAATACCGCGGGCCAGGCCAGCAAGATCAAGCGGGTGCTGACCACAGCGGAAATGGCCAAGCGCTACGCCGCAGGCGAGCTCGCCCCGAAGATCGCCTGACAGCATCATCGCCTGACAACATTAACGACGGGACATCGCTTCTGACGCAGTCGGGAACGGTGTCCCCCATCGGCCCGCCGCCGCTGCAACCTGGCGGCCGCGACGAACGTTTTCTAGGCAATTGCCCGAGAACCGCCTATTTTGGTTTGCAAAGGCAATGCGCTCCGGAGGACGTCTCGATGAATCTTACTGACCTCAACAAAGTCGCCCTCGCCATGGTCACCCCGGGCAAGGGCATCCTCGCCGCCGACGAATCCTCAGGCACGATCAAGAAGCGTTTCGACGCCATCAAGGTCGAATCGACCGAGGAGAACCGCCGCGACTATCGCGAGATGCTGTTCCGCTCGCAGGAGGCGATGAGCAAGTACATCTCCGGCGTCATCCTCTACGACGAGACGATCTGGCAGAACGCCAAGGACGGCACGCCACTGGTCAAGCTGATCGAGCAGGCAGGCGCGATCCCTGGCATCAAGGTCGATGAAGGCACCCAGCCGCTGCCTGCCTGCCCCGGCGAACTCGTCACCGTCGGCCTCGACAAGCTCGCCGAGCGGCTGAAGAAATATTACGAGCGCGGCGCGCGCTTCGCGAAATGGCGTGCGGTGATCGATATCGGCGCCGGGATCCCTTCCATGACCGCGATCCGCGTCAACGCGCACGCGCTGGCCCGCTACGCCGCGCTGTGCCAGGCCGCGCAGATCGTGCCGATCGTCGAACCGGAAGTGCTGATGGACGGCGACAACGACATCGACCGTTGCTACGACGTGACGCAGCGTGTGCTGAACAGGACGTTCCAGGAGCTGCGGGTACAGCGCGTCGCGCTCGAAGGCATGATCCTGAAGCCGAACATGGCGATCTCGGGCAAGAAGTGCCCCAAGCAGGCTTCCGTCGAGGAGGTCGCCGAGAAGACGGTCCGCCTGCTCAAGAGCTGCGTGCCGGCCGCGGTGCCGGGCATCGCCTTCCTCTCCGGCGGACAGAGCGACGAGGAAGCGACCGCGCATCTCGACGCCATGAACAAGATCGGCAACCTGCCTTGGCATCTCACCTTCTCCTATGGCCGCGCGCTGCAGGCAGCGCCGCAGAAGGCGTGGTCCGGCAAGGCCGACAACGTTGCCGCGGGCCAGCGTGCCTTCTCGCATCGCGCCCGGATGAACGGGCTGGCGAGCACCGGCAAATGGAACGCTAGCCTCGAGAAACAGGCGGCATAGTTGGCCACAAAGCCCGTTCCGCCGCGGCCGGCGCCGCGCCTCTATCTCGCGACGCCGCCGGTCGACGAGCCTGCACAGCTTGGGGCTGAGCTTCCCGCCCTGCTGGCCGCGGCCGACGTTGCCGCGGTCCTGGTACGGCTGCGCGAGACCGACCAGCGCACCATGATCTCGCGCGTCAAGGCGCTGGCGCCTGCGATCCAGAATGCGGGCGCGGCGCTGTTGATCGACGGACATCCCGAACTGGTGGCCCGCGCCGGCGCCGATGGCGCGCATCTGACCGGCATCGCTGCGATGGAGGACGCCCTGCCGTCGCTGAAGCCCGACCGCATCGTCGGGGTCGGCGGACTTGCGACGCGCCACGATTCCATGGCTGCGGGCGAGGCCGGCGCGGACTATGTGCTGTTCGGCGAGCCCGACGCCAACGGACAGCGGCCGTCCGCCGAGGCGATCGCCGAGCGGCTGGAATGGTGGGACGAATTGTTCGAGCCGCCCTGCGTCGGCTTCGCCGCCTCGCGCGAGGAGGCCGAGGCGTTCGCCGCAGCCGGCGCGGATTTCGTCCTGGTGGGCGACTTCGTCTGGGCCGATCCGCGCGGCGCGAAAGCGGCCCTTATCGATGTGAGTGAAGCGATCGCGCAAGCGCACGCCCGGATGATCGGAAAGGCCAGGGCCGAGGGATGACGCCGGAATGAAGCGCCTGCGTCCGATAGGTGTTGCGCTCGGCTGCACGATGCTGGCGAGCGGCGCGGTGGCACAGCTGTCGATCACGCCCCCGGCGCAGCAGCCGCCCGCGCCAAAGAAGGAGGCTCCGAAGGAGCACAAGCCGAAGGTCCATTCGCTGGTCGCGAAGAAGCCCGCGCCGAAACCTGCGGCCGCTGCAACGCCGACCCCGACACCCTCGCCGACCCCGACGCAGGCCTTCGAGGATCCCAACGTCGACCTGGTCTACGGCGCCTACCAGC
Source organism: Bradyrhizobium sp. ISRA464 (assembly GCF_029910095.1). Taxonomy (NCBI): domain Bacteria; kingdom Pseudomonadati; phylum Pseudomonadota; class Alphaproteobacteria; order Hyphomicrobiales; family Nitrobacteraceae; genus Bradyrhizobium; species Bradyrhizobium sp. ISRA464. The sequence goes on from NZ_CP094526.1 coordinate 7,456,291, forward strand.
GCGGGCTGTACAAGACCACGTTCGACCTGGCGACCGCGCGCGCGCAGTACAACAACGATCCCAAGGCGATGACGATGCTCGGCGAGCTCTACGCCAACGGGCTCGGCGTCAAGCGCGACTACACCAAGGCCGACGAATGGTACAAGCGGGCGTCGGATGCCGGGGATCGCGAGGCGATGTTCGCGCTCGCGATGATGAAGATCGCGGGCCGCGGCAGCCCGATTGACAAGGATTCCGCGGTCAAGCTGCTGGCCTCGGCGGCCAAGCTCGGCGAGCCCAAGGCGGCCTACAATCTCGCGCTGCTCTATCTCGACGGCCAGACCCTGCCCCAGGACCTCAAGCGCTCCGCCGAGTTGCTGCGCATGGCGGCGGACGCCGGCAATCCGGAAGCGCAATACGCGCTCGCCACCTTCTACAAGGAAGGCACGGGGGTGCCGAAGGACCTCGAAAAGGCCGCACGGCTGCTGCAGGCCGCGTCTCTCGCCGACAATGTCGACGCCGAGGTCGAATATGCCATCGCGCTCTACAATGGCACCGGCACGCCGCGAAACGTGCCGGCCGCGGTGGCGCTGCTGCGCAAGGCGGCCCGGCAGAACAGCGCGATCGCGCAAAACCGCCTCGCCCACGTGCTGGCGACCGGCGAGGGCGCGCCGATGGACAAGGTCGAGGCGCTGAAATGGCACCTGGTCGCCAAGACCGCCGGCAAGGGCGACCCTGACCTCGACGACATCCTCGCCGATATGTCCCCGGAGGACCGCGCCAAAGGCGAGGCCGCCGCCCGGAAATGGATCGGAAACAACGTCAAATGACGCCTTGACGGCGCGGGCTCCAGAGGGCACCCAGTCGCAAGCCTCCGGCGCCGCAGGCCGTTCCCCGTCATCCTGAGGTGCGAGCCTTGCGGCGCAATTGCGCCGCTGGGCGAAGCTCGAAGGATGCACGGCCCCGGACCGGGCCGTCGTCCTTCGAGACGCGCGTTCCGCGCTCCTCAGGATGACGGGCAGGGTTTTGCGTATGCTGCCTGATTGATTTCCAACGCTCGAGAGCCACCAGCTTCCATCATGCTCTACTCCGCCCTCATCAATGTCATGGTCAAGGCCGCGCGGCGTGCCGGCCGCAGCCTCAAACACGACCTCGGCGAGATCGAGCACCTCCAGGTGTCGATGAAGGGGCCGGCGAATTTCGTCTCGCTCGCAGACAAGCGCGCCGAGGAGATGCTCTACGCCGACCTCGCCAAGGCGCGTCCCGGCTACGGCTTCCTCGGCGAGGAAGGCGGGCAGCGCGAGGGCACCGACAAGAGCCATACATGGATCGTCGATCCGCTCGACGGCACCACCAACTTCCTGCACGGCATTCCGCAATTCGCGATCTCGATCGCGCTGGCGCGGGAGGGCACGGTGATCGCGGGCGTGATCTACAACCCCGCCAATGACGAGCTCTATATCGCCGAGCGCGGCAAGGGCGCCTTCCTCAACGACCAGCGGCTGCGCGTCGCCGGCCGTCGCCAGCTCAACGAATGCGTGATCGCCTGCGGGCTGCCGCATATCGGCCGCGGCAATCACCAGCTGGCGCTGCACGAAATGGCCGCGCTGCAGACCAAGGTCGCGGGCTTCCGCCGTTTCGGCGCCGCCTCGCTCGATCTCGCCTTCGTCGCCGCCGGCCGGCTCGACGGCTATTGGGAACGCAATCTCAGTCCCTGGGACATCGCGGCCGGCCAGATCATGGTCAGGGAGGCCGGCGGCACGGTCTCCGGCATCCAGGGCAATGACGACCCACTGCAGACCGGGCACGTCGTCTGCGGCAACGAGTTTGTGCACGGCGAGCTGATCAAGATCCTGAAACCGCTCGGGCAGTGAAGCAGCGTACTCACTGTCATCATCCGCGAAAGTGGATGATCCAATACCCCGCGGCTGCCGTAACTGCCTGGCCCTCGCGTCACGGAATACTGGATGCCCCGCCTTCGCGGGGCATGACGAGCCAATAACCTCCAGCAAAGCTGGAGGTTTGATTGGGAACCGCCAAAGGCGGTTTTAAGGGATGTTAGGACGATTGCTTGGATTTTGGGGCAGCTGAAATCTTTAGCTCAAACTGATCCAGTTGCTGGTCGGCCATTTCCTGATTCTTGATGTAGGCCCGGATCATTTCCTCATCGCGGCCGACGGTCGTGACAAAATATCCGCGTGCCCAGAATTTGTGGCCCAGGAAATTTCGCATCTTCCGTTCGACGTTCTGCGCGATCCAGATCGAACTCTTCCCCTTCATATACCCGATGATCTGCGCCACCGAATATTTCGGAGGTATCGATATCAGCATGTGGACATGATCCGGCATCAGGTGACCTTCCTCGATCCGGCACTCCTTCCGTCGTGCCAGATCGTGAAATACCTGGCCCAGATGTCGCTTGATCTTCCCGAACAGCAGCTTCTTGCGGTACTTCGGCGTAAACACGACGTGGTACTTGCACTCCCAAGTCGCGTGATTAAGATGATTGTACTCTGCTTCCATCATGGTCTCCTTGAGGGTTCTTGGCGGTTCCCCAAGGAGACTCCATGACTTCATTCCCGCAGCTGTAGAACTGCCGGTTTTCGCCCCGCCATAGGCGGGGGCTTAGCAGGCTTGGTTAGGGCTTCGCCGGCGCCGGCGGACGATACGCCTCACCCTTCTCCTTCTCCGTCCCCTTCTCCCGGTCGCCCGCCAGCGCGCGTTGCACGGTGACGAAGAACACCGGGACCAGCAGCAGCGCCAGGATGACGACGGCGATCATGCCGCCCATCACGGATGTGCCGAGCGCCTGCTGGCTGGCGCCGCCGGCACCGGTTGCGACCGCCATCGGCAGCACGCCGCAGACGAAGGCGAGGCCGGTCATCAGGATCGGGCGGAAGCGCAGGCTGCACGCCTCCACCGTCGCCTCGATCAGCGGCTTGCCCTGCGCGCGCAGGTCCTTGGCGAACTCGATGATCAGGATCGCATCCTTGGCGGCAAGACCGATAATGGTGATCAGGCCGACGGTGAAATAGACGTCGTTGGGCAGGCCGCGCAGCGTCGCCGCCACCACGGCGCCGAGAATGCCGAGCGGCACGGTGAGCAGCACCGCGAGCGGAATGGTCCAGCTCTCATAGAGCGCGGCGAGCAACAGGAACACCACCAGCACCGACAGCGCGAGCAGGAACGGCGCCTGCGAGCCCGACAGCTTCTCCTGCAGCGACTGGCCGGTCCATTCATAGCCGAAGCCGCGTGGCAGCTTGTCGGCGAGCCGCTCCATCTCGGCGATCGCGTCGCCCGAGGTGAAGCCCGGCCGCGCCTCGCCGGAGATGCGCACCGCCGGATAGTAGTTGAAGCCCGCGATCTGCGTCGGCCCCTTCGACCACTCGATGGTCGCGAAGGCCGAGAACGGCACCAGCTGGCCGCGGCTGTTCTTGACGTTGTAGTTCAGGATGTCGTCCGCGTTCATGCGGCTGGTCTTGTCGGCCTGCACGATGACGCGCTGCATGCGTCCGCGGTTCGGAAAGTCGTTGATGTAGTTCGAGCCGAGATTGGTCGAGATCGTGTTGTTGATGTCCTCGAAGGTGACGCCGAACGCGCCTGCCTTCTCGCGGTCGATCACCAGATTGACCTGCGGCGCCGGCGGCAGGCCTTCGACATAGACCTTCTGCAGGATCGGGCTGGCATTGGCTTCGGTGACGAGGCGGTCGGACGCCGCGATCAGCGCCGCATAGCCCTTCTGGCCGCGGTCCTGCAGGCGGAATGAGAAGCCCGAGGAGTTGCCGAGATTGTCGATCGGCGGCGGCTGCAGCGCCGAGATCCTGGCGTCGCGGATCGACGACAGCTCGCGGTTGATGTCGGTGACGATGGCGGCCGCGGAATCCTTCGTACCCCGCTCCGACCAGTCCTTCAGCGTGATGAAGGCCTGCGCGGTGTTCATGCCCTGGCCGAGGAAGCTGAAGCCGGTGAGGAACGTCACGTTCTCGATGCCGTCGCGCTCGAGCAGATACTTTTCAACCTTCTCAACCGCGGATTCAGTGCGCGCATAGGACGACTCCGACGGCGTCTGCACGTCGGTCGTGATGAAGCCCTGGTCGTCGACCGGCAGGAAGCCGCCGGGCAGCCGCACGAAGCCGTAGGCGACGCCTGCGAACAGCGCGGCGTAGATCAGCATCAGGCGGCTGGTGCGCTTCAGCGAGCCCTGCACGGTGCGCGTATAGCCGGCGCGGCTGGTGTCGAGCGCGCGGTTGAACCAGCCGAACACGCCCTTGCGAGCATGGCCGTGGCCCTTCTGCACCGGCTTGAGCAGCGTCGCGCACAGCGCCGGCGTCAGCGACAGCGCGAGCAGCGCCGAGAAGGCGATCGCCGCGACCATGGTGACCGAGAACTGGCGGTAGATGATGCCGACCGAGCCGGGGAAGAACGCCATCGGCACGAATACGGCCATCAGCACCAGTGTGATGCCGATGATGGCGCCTGTGATCTGCGACATCGCCTTCTTGGTCGCTTCCTTCGGCGGCAGGCCTTCCTCGGCCATGATGCGCTCGACATTCTCGACCACGACGATGGCGTCGTCGACGAGGATGCCGACCGCCAGCACCATGCCGAACATGGTCAGCATGTTGATCGAGAAGCCCGCGATCATCAGCGTGGCGCAGGCGCCGAGCAGCGCCACCGGAACCACGATGGTCGGAATGATGGTGCAGCGGATGTTCTGCAGGAACAGGAACATCACGATGAAGACCAGCACCACCGCCTCGACCAGCGTCATCAGCACCTTCTTGATCGAGGCCTCGACCACCGGCGTGATGTTGTAGGGAATGTCGTAGCTGATATTGGCCGGGAAGAAGCGCGACAGCTCCTTCATCTTGGCCTCCACCGCGCTCGCGGTCGCCAGCGCGTTGCCCTTCGGCGACAGCAGCACCGAAAGGCCCGCGGTCGGCTTGCCGTTCAGGCGCGTGTTGAACTGGTAGCTGAGGCCGCCGATCTCGATCCGCGCGACGTCGCGCAGGCGGACCGTCGAACCATCATTGTTGGCGCGCAGGATGATCGCGCCGAACTCGTCGGGCGAGGACAGTTGGCCCTTCACTAGCACCAGCGCGGAGATCTTCTGCGTGTCGGTGCTCGGCTCGGCGCCGACGCTGCCCGAAGCAACCTGGGCGTTCTGCGCCGAGATCGCCCGGTTGACGTCATCCGCACTGAGGCCATAGCCGACCAGCTTGGCCGGATCGATCCAGATGCGCAGACTCCGCTCGGTCGAATAGAGCGTGGCGCGGCCAACGCCGGGGATGCGGCGAATCTCGCCCAGCACGTTGCGGATCATGAAGTCGCCGAGGCCGACCTCGTCGAGGCTCCCGTCGGTCGAATTCAGCGTGATGATCTGCAGAACGGCGGAGGAGGCTTCCTCGACCAGGATGCCCTGCTGGATCACTGCGCGCGGCAGCCGCGCCTCAACGCGCTTGAGGCGGTTCTGCACCTCGACCGAGGCCTGGCTGGTGTCGGTGCCCGGCTTGAAGTTGGCGATGATCTCGACCTGGCCGAGCGAGTCGCTGGTCGATTCGAAGTTCAGGATGTTGGCGGCGCCGTTGAGCTCCTCCTCGATCAGCCGCGTTACGCTGTTGTAGAGGTTCTCGGGCGACGCGCCGGGATAGCTGGTCGAGATCGAGATCGAGGGCGGCGCGATGATCGGATACTGCGCGACCGCGAGCAGCGGGATCGAGATCGCGCCGATCAGACAGATGAACAGCGCGACGACCCAGGCGAAGATCGGCCTGTCGATGAAGAAGCTAGGCATGAACGATCACCGCTGGACGTGAGCGGCTTGCTGCGCGTCCGTCACGGTTTCGGCCGACGCATCGACCTGCTTCCAGAGATGCGGCCGCACCTTGTCGCCCGCGGCGAATTTCTGGAAACCCTCCACCACGACTTTGTCGCCGGCCTTCAGACCATCGGTAACGAACCACTGACCACCCTGCAACGAGCCGGTGCGCACCGACTGGACCGCGACGTGATTGTCAGCCTTGACGACGTAGACCTCGCTGCCGCCGCCGCCATTGCGCTGGATCGCCTGCTCCGGCACGGCGATGGCGTCGGAGTCGATGCCCTGTTCGATCTGCACCCGGACATACATGCCGGGCAACAGGACCCGATGCGGATTCGGGAACTCGCCGCGCAGCGTCACCTGGCCGGTATAGGCGTCGACCTTGGCGTCGGAAAACAACAGCTTGCCCGGCAGCGGGTAGATCGAGCCGTCGTCGAGCACGAGGCGGACCTTCAGCGCATCGGGCGCGATGCGGTCGAGATCGCCGTTCTCGAAGGCGCGGCGGAGCTGATTCATCTCGCTGGCCGACTGCTGGAAGTCGGCATAGATCGGGTCGAGCTGCTGGATGGTCGCCAGGCTCGACGCGTCGTTCTGCACGACGAGCGCGCCCTCGGAGACCAGCGCCGCGCCGATGGTGCCGTCGATCGGCGCGCGGATTGTCGCATAATCAAGGTTGAGCTTGGCGCGCGCGACTTCGGCCTCGCGGCCCTGAACGTCGGCTTCAGCCTGCTTCAGGTTGGCGATCGCCTTCTCGTTCTCGGCCTCGGAGGTCGCGCGCTGGTGGGTCAGGGTCGCGATGCGGCGGGCCTGCAACGAGGCCTGCTCGAGCACCGCCTTGGCGCGCGACAGCGCGGCCTCAGTCGATTGCACTTCGACCTCAAACGGGCGCGGATCGATCTGGTAGAGCGGATCGCCGGCCTTGACCTCGCTGCCCTGGTGGAACATGCGGTTGACGATGATGCCGGAGACGCGCGGCCGCACGTCCGAGACGCGGGTGGGCGCGATGCGGCCCGGCAGCTCGCGCACCATCGCGCGCGCCTGCTGCTGCACGGTGACGACGCTGACGTCCGGCTCGGGGGGCTGCGCGGCGGCGGCCGCGGTGTTCGGTTCGTCGCAGCCTGCAAGCAGTGGCGCCGCCACGGCCAGCATCAACGCAATGCATGCCGATTGCGCGCGAAGTCCAGACATCGGAAAGTCGCCCCCTGATTGGTGTGAACACAGAAACGGCGGTGCCGCGTCGACACCGCTTCGATGACGGGAGAAAATAAAATCTGCTTGCTGCAACGCAATGCATTCCGCGGGCGGCTCATTGTCACACAAGCCTATCGCCCTGAATCTGCGACATCTTTTGTCGAGTCACCGGATTGTGAGCAAAGTTCCATCGCAAGCTGTGGGACTCCGTTAAGGAATGCGTGCGCGAGAACACGGCAATCGCGGGCGCGCGACGGCGGCATGCCGCAACTTTGTGCCGAATCGCCTCGTCCGCTCATCGGACGGTGCGAACCGCACGAGCGCGGCCCGTGCGCTCCGACGGGCGTGCGATCTGCGCAATGCCCGAAGACGTGCGCGAGCAGCCGGGACTCCTTTCTTGAGGTGTGTGCGAAAGGCCGCCTTCAACCGAAGAATTCCCCTTCGTGGCCCGGATGCGGCTTTCCTCACTTTCCTCCCTCCGCCGCTGTGCCATATTGATCGCAGATGCGGCCTTCGCGAACGGATGACCCGGCAATGCCCCCTTCCCGCTCCGACATGGAGATTGAACTGAGCAAACTGTCGTCGCCCCGGATCTTCCTGGTGCGGATGCTGGTGTTTCTGGTGCTCTGCGGCCTGGTCGGGGTCGTGCTGTACAAGCAGATCGTTACCGCCTTCTTCGCCAATCCCGGGCTGAACGCCCTGATCGGCGCGGTGCTCCTGATCGGCATCATCCTGGCGTTCCGGCAGGTGATCCGGCTCTATCCGGAAGTCGCCTGGGTCAACAATTTCCGCATCGCCGATCCCGGCCTTGCGATCGACCGCCGCCCGAAGTTGCTGGCCCCGATGGCCGCGATCCTCGGCGGCGAGCGCACCGGCCGGATGAGCATCACGCCGCAGACCATGCGGCATCTGCTCGATTCGATCGCGACCCGCCTCGACGAGGCCCGCGACATTTCGCGCTACATGACCGGCCTGCTCGTGTTCCTCGGCCTGCTTGGCACCTTCTGGGGCCTGATCGAGACGGTGGGCTCGGTCGGCAAGGTGATCGACAGTCTCAAGGTCGGCGGCGAAGCCGGCGCGCTCTTCGACGCGCTGAAGGAAGGCCTTGCCGCCCCGCTCGGCGGCATGGGCATTTCGTTCTCGTCCTCGCTGTTCGGCCTCGCCGGCTCGCTGATCCTCGGGTTCCTCGATCTGCAGTCGAGCCAGGCGCAGAACCGCTTCTACACCGACCTCGAGGACTGGCTCGCCACCACCGTGCGCGGCATTTCCGGCGAGGAGGGCGCCGTCGGCGGCGAGTTGCAGGGCGCGATCGACCGGCTGCGCGCCGCGGTCGAAGAGGGCGGCGGCAGCCGCGGCAGCACGGCCGCGATGGCCAATCTCGCCGAAGCGATCCAGGGACTGGTTGCGCATATGCGCACCGAGCAACAGATGATCCGGGAATGGGCCGACGGCCAGGGCGAGCAGAACCGCGAGATCAAGCGCCTGCTCGAGCGCCTCGCCCGTCAGCCCGAGAAGAGTTAGCCAGAGAGCAAGCCCATGGCCCTTGCCCGCGCACGCCGCAGCGAATCCGCCTTCAATTACTGGCCCGGCTTTGTCGACGCGCTGTCGACGCTGGTGCTGTCGATCGTGTTCCTGCTCACGGTGTTCCTGGTGGTGCAGTTCTTCCTGTCGCAGGAGGTCACCGGCAAGGACAAGGCGCTGGAACAGCTCAACGCCAAGATCGCCCAGCTCAACGACCTCTTGTCGATGGAGAAGCTCGGCAAGCTCAACCTCGACGACCAGATGGCACAGTTGCGCGCCAGCCTCGCCACCGCCGAGGGCGAGCGCGACCGCATGAAGGGGCTCTATGAGGGGCTTGCGAGCTCCGGCAACGACGCGCAGGGCCGCGCCAACGAGCTCAACAAGGCGCTGGAATCCGAGAAGGGCGTCTCCGCGCGCGCGATGGCGCAGATCGAGGTGCTGAATCAGCAGATCAGCGCGCTGCGCCGCCAGCTCGCGGCCCTGGAAGAGGCGCTCGACGCGTCCGAGAAGCGCGACAAGGAATCGCAGAACCGCATCACCGATCTCGGCCAGCGCCTGAACGTCGCGCTGGCGCAGCGGGTGCAGGAATTGTCGAAGTACCGCTCCGAGTTCTTCGGCCGCCTGCGCACGATCCTTGGCAACCGCCCCGATATCCGCATCGTCGGCGACCGCTTCGTGTTCCAGTCGGAAGTGTTCTTCGACACCGGACAGGCGACGCTGCTGCCCGAGGGCAAGACCGAGCTCGAGACGGTGGCCAGCGCGCTGATCGATATCGACAAGAAGATCCCGAGCGAGATCCCCTGGGTGCTGCGCGTCGACGGCCACACCGACGTGCGGCCGATCAACAGCCCGGTGTTCAAATCGAACTGGGAGCTGTCCGCGGCGCGCGCGATCTCGGTGGTGCAGTATCTGGTGTCGCTCGGCGTGCCGCCGCAGCGCCTCGTCGCCGCCGGCTTCGGCGAATTCCAGCCGCTCGACACCGGGCAGAACGACGACGCCTACAAGCGCAACCGCCGCATCGAGCTGAAGCTGACGGAGAAATGACAATGGCCGTGGCGTCCCTGCCAAGGCAGCGTCATGGCTGCGCCCGTCCCGACCATCCACGTCTTGATGAGCCACCGAAAGGAAGACGTGAATACCCGGGACATCTGCGCGAAGATACGCGTCTCGCTTTGGCTCGGGCATGACGATTGTGTTCCAATGAGCGCGCCCTTGCAACTTCGCCCCTATAGCGCGGCGGACGAGGACGCCGCGATCGAGCTGTGGCGGCAGACCTGGCAACAGGCCTATCCGTCGATCGACTTCAATGCGCGCGTGGCGTGGTGGCGCGAGCGCTGGCGCAACGAGCTGGTGCCGAACGCTGCGATCGTCGTCGCCGAGCAGAACGGCGCGCTGACCGGTTTCGTCACCATCGACAAGGCGGGCTATCTCGATCAGCTCGTGGTCGATCCCGGTCACTGGGGCTCGCCGCTCGCAAGCGCGCTGGTCGACGAGGCCAAGCGCCTGTCGCCCAAAGGCGTTACCTTGCTGGTCAACAAGGACAACGCCCGCGCCATCCGCTTCTACCAACGCAACGGCTTCGTGCATGCCGGCGAGGACGTCAACCCGACCTCGGGACGGCCGGTGCTGAAGATGGCGTGGATGCCGTGAGGTTGGACCCGCGCTCAGATGCCAAGCCCAGTCATTGCGAGGAGCGAAGCGACGAAGCAATCCATCTCTCCGCACGCACGGAAGAATGGATTGCTTCGCTTCGCTCGCAATGACGGCGGGTGATCTTCAGATTCAAATTTCAGATATCCGAAAGGATGTAAGTCCTCATCCTCGCGACATGTTTTGTCCGAGCTTTGCATCTCGTTCGTCCCTCTGTTCGAACAGAGGGCGCAGGGAAAGCCGGGTGCCGATCGCACCCATGGGTCCCGTGCAAATGGAAAGCACGGGAGGTAGGACCACAGGTGAAACCGGAACGATCCCGGCTTTCCCTGCGCGATGGTTTACGGCTTATACGTGCTCTCCCCGGCGAGACTGGGCTTTGTTGTCACCGTCATCAGCGGGAGAGCTTGTCCCTCGCTGATGAGACACCTGCCACTAGGGCGTCAGGCCTGCACGACTTCACCGTCCGCTATCTGCCACGCTCGTCAGCCGTGACTTCGGCGTCCACCGCATCTCGACCCAACACTCGTGACGATCGCGAAGCGCCCCTCAAGCGGGTGAGATGGGCTATTCATACATCGAGTCGCGCTTCTGGAAAACAGAAATATTTTTGATGCGAGGACTTGACTGGTTTTGCCGAATTGCCCGTCGGGTTGAATTGTCGCAGTTGGTTGCAGACGCGTAGGGTGGGTTGGCGAAGCCTAACCCGCCGCCTGTGCCGCAATCGGCGCGGCGGGTTACGCCTTCCGCTAACCCGCCCTAGGCACCACGGGCGCGCCCCGCTGCTGATCGACGCGCTCAGGAGTATACGACGTACGGGATCGCGTCTAACGCACGCCGAAGGCATGCATGCGCGCGGCCGCGCTTCGATCACGAAAACAAAAAGGTGCCGATCAGCAGACCTGCTGCAAACGCCCAGAGTCCTAACGTGCAGGCTGAAACGACGCGGGCGAAGTTGCGCAGATCCACGTCTTCCAAGCTCTCGTGAGTGCGAACCGTCAATTGCTGGCACCCTTTGCGGTGGCCGCCATGACATCCCTGACGTACCAGTCAGCTTCCACCCCATAAGTGCCGAAATGAAGGCAACAAATGGTCATGCCGACTCACGCATTTGCGCAATGCACGAAGCAGTGCGTAGCGCGTCGCGACGGGCCAGGGTCATGTCCGTGCAAGGTCAGCGGCCCTTGGGCGAGGGTACCAGCTTTGTTCAAAAGCGATAAAGATACGAATGATGTTCGTTTCCCCGGTCGGACGCGGACCGGTGCTGCCCACTCGGCCGTTTGCCAGCCTTGATCGTCGAGCAATGAGCCAAAACCTAGGCTGCTTCTACCAGCGATCCCGTCATGTCCTCCATCGCGGGTACCAGCAATGGAGCATCACAATCCTGCTGAGAGAGCTGGTCCATGAGTTCTCGCAGCCTAGGCGGCAAATCGGCGTAATCGCCTCGCAGAGCATAGCGCAGTCTCTCGCCGATCTCTTCGCAGATGGCGCGCGCGTGCTCTGGCGCGATCGGATAATGCTCAGTCATGGACCTGGACCGCTTGTGAAGACCGGAAGCCGTCAATCTGCATTTCCGCAACCGCAGATCCTGCATAGGCACAGGCGATCGAGACGAGGATCCGAACGGTGCCGAACACAGGTCGTTCTCTCTTTTCCTTTTCTTTCAATAGCAGGAGGCCGTTGCCGGGCGATTACGGAAACTGGTTCTCACGGCCTTTAGAGGAGTGGTAAACGCGAAGTTCAGGGCTCGTTTAGGAAGAGAGGTCAACGTCGCCGCGTCAGCTTGCGGCCGGTGTCCGAACCGGCGACCTTGCGGGCGTATTCGATGAACCGCTCGGGGAGCAACGTCAGCGTGCGACCATTGACGGTGATGAATCCGACCCGGCGCCGGCATTGCGCAGGCGGCGAAGAGCGTCGGCCAGAGGTGATCGAGTCGCAAGATGTCCGCCGCCGGCCTTCACATCGAGGGCCGGCGGCATTTCTTTTTTCTGAGAGTAGCGAAGCGCGTGTCTGCACGAGCTCCGAAGGGCGGACGTCTCGTCCCGTCAGGACTTGGCGCCGGCCGCGCCGGCAGGCTCAGCGAGCGCTTCATCCGCCGGCTCCGCGACAACGAATTTGAGCCCGTAGGTCTTGCCGCGGCGCCACACCACCTCGCAGGCATAGCGCTTGGAGTGATCGGCGAGCAGCGTCAGCGCGAGCCGGTCCTTCACGTCGAACACCACCTCGCTCACGATCTTGGCGCCGCCAGGCGAGACGTCGACGACAGCGCATTCGCTGTCGGTCGCGCCGTCGTCGACCGTGATCCAGGCCGCGCGCTTGTTGAGTTGGCGTCGCGGCTCGCGACTGACCTTCACCCGTGCCCCGTTGTTCGCCATCGTCGTGACCCTTGAGGACGTTGGGCGCCGCGCGCGTCGCGTAACGCGCTGGCCGTTCGGCGCTCAACCGCTCACGCCACAATGCCGCCCTCCCCGTAAAGTCCGGCTTAGCGCGATCGCTTGAACTTTACCGGAATCTTGACACGGCCTTTAAGCAACAAGGATTCCGCAATTGCATCAGCGGGATACCGGTCGCGTCGGAAACCTTCAGCTTGACTCGGTGACGGCACTGTTGATGAAGTGCCGCCGTGGCACGAGCCACATCCCCTGCAACAAGAGCGGCTTCAAGACGCCTCTTTCGACGGAAACGACCCATGCTGATCCCCCTCGCCGACGTGCCGCGCTGGTATGCCGAACGTAAACCCGCGGCTGCCATCGCCGTCAGTCACGGCCAGGACGCGCTGACCTGGGAGCAGCTCGAGCGCCGGGCGAATGCGCGGGCGCGCGCCTTTGCCGCCAAGGGCGTCAAGCCCGGCGACTTCGTCGCGATCGGGCTGCCCAACAGCAACGCCTTTTTCGAGACCAGCTTTGCGGTGTGGAAATGCGGCGCGACCCCGACCTCGCTGTCGTGGCGGCTGCCGCGCGGCGAGGCCGCCGCGGTGCTCGACATTCTCAAGCCCGCGCTGGTGGTCGGCGGCGAAGCCGACTGGAATGCGCCGAATTCGCTGCCGGCGAATTTCGTGCCGGAAGGATTTTCCGATGAGCCGCTGACGGCTCCGATCGCGCGCTACTGGAAGGCGATGACGAGCGGCGGCTCGACGGGACGGCCGAAGGTGATCCTCGATCACGGCCCCGCCGTGGTCGACACTACGACGCCGCTGCCGCTCGGGATTCCCCTGGAGGCATCGCTGCTGAATCCGGGACCGCTCTATCACAACGCGCCGTTCATCCTGTCGCATTATGCGCTGTTCGGCGGCGGACGGCTGACCGGCATGGTGAAGTTCGACGCCGAGGAGACGCTGCGGCTGATCGAGCGCGAGCTTGTGCAATGGGTGAACTTCGTGCCGACCATGATGCACCGGATCTGGGCGTTGCCCGAGGAGGTGCGCAACCGCTACGACGTCTCCAGCCTGCAGATGGTGTTTCACATGGCGGCCCCGATGCCGCCCTGGCTGAAGGAGAAGTGGATCGAATGGCTCGGGCCGGAGCGAATCTGGGAGCTCTATGGCGGCACCGAGCGGCAAGGCGCCTGCGTGATCTCGGGCGTCGAATGGCTGGCGCACAAGGGCTCGGTCGGCAAGATCGGCGAGACCGCGAAGCTGCGCATCATCGGCGAGGACGGCAACGACGTAGCACCCGGCGATACCGGCGAGATCTACTTCCTGCCCAATGAAGGCGCCGGCACCACCTATCACTATCTCGGTGCTGCGCCGAAGCGGCGGCCGGACGGCTGGGAATCGCTCGGCGACATCGGCCGGCTCGACGAGGAAGGCTATCTCTATCTCGGCGACCGTCTCGCCGACATGGTGCTGCGCGGCGGCGCCAACATCTATCCGGCCGAGGTCGAGGCCGCGGTGAGCGCGCATCCCGAGGTGCGCTCCTGCGTTGTGGTCGGCCTGCCCGATCCGGAATTCGGCCAGCGCGTGCACGCGATCCTCGAGCTCGCCGACGACGCGGATGCGCAAAAGATCGCCGACGGCATGGGCGACTTCCTGAGCGACCGGCTGAGCCGCTACAAGCATCCGGAAAGTTTTGAGCGCGTTGGCGCGCCGCTGCGCGACGATTCCGGAAAAGTCCGCCGCACGCTGCTGCGCGACGAGCGCGCCGCCTGGATCAAGGAGGACCGCGCGTTCCGCATCATGCCGGCGCGCAAGCCGTCAAGGAGCAATTGAGTTCAATTCATCTTGCGAGGGGCCGGTCTGCACGCCACATGAGCTGTGCAGGCGGCCGCTTAAGGTATATCTTTTCAGCTTCCCTGCCGGCAGAACCTCGGATTTACTTCAGGTTCCCTCGCCCTGCACGCCAGGAGATCCTTCATGCCTTCATTGACCGAATGGAAAGTGCCGCCGGCCTTTCAGCCTCGCTCCGAAGATTATCGCTTCGATCTCGATCGCGCGCTGACGAGCGTGGTCGGCCTGCATTCGATCATTCCGCCTGACGCGTTCAGCGCCGAGACGCTCGGCACCGAGCGCGCCGGCAATGGCGTGCTGATCGACGACGGGCTGGTGCTGACGATCGGCTACCTGATCACAGAAGCCGAAGCGGTGTGGCTGCATCTCGGCGACGGCCGTGCGGTCGAGGGACATGCGCTCGGCTTCGATTTCGAATCCGGCTTCGGCCTGGTGCAGGCGCTCGGCCGGCTCGATCTCGACCCGTTGCCGATCGGCTCGTCCGCGGCCACGCGGATCGGCGACAATGTCGTGGTCGGCGGCGCCGGCGGACGCACGCGCTCGGTCGCAAGCCAGATTGCGGCGAAGCAGGAATTCGCCGGCTACTGGGAGTATTTGCTCGACGAGGCGATCTTCACTCATCCGGCGCATCCGAACTGGGGCGGCACCGGGCTGATCTCCGATACCGGCGAGCTGCTCGGCATCGGCTCGCTGCAGCTCGAACGCGAGCGCTCGGGCCGGGCGGAGCACGTCAACATGATCGTGCCGATCGACCTCTTGAATCCGGTGCTGAACGATCTGCGCAAATTCGGCCGCGTCAACAAGCCGGCGCGCCCCTGGCTCGGCATGTACACAACCGAGATCGACAACCGTGTCGTCGTGGTCGGCATCGCCGGCAAGGGACCGGCGGCGCGCGCCGAACTGAAGACCGGCGACGTGATCCTGGCGGTCGCAGGCGAGAAGATGACGAGCCAGACCGACTTCTACCGCACGCTGTGGTCGCTCGGCTCCGCCGGCGTCGACGTGCCGCTGACCGTCTACCACGAGGGCGTCACCTTCGACGTGACGCTGACCTCGATCGACCGCACCAAGCTGTTGAAGGCGCCGAGGCTGCACTGAAGCGCAATTTCGGATGAATGATACTATCCACGGGCTCGCACCACCTCTCCCGCTTGCGGGGGAGGACGTATCGCATCGTAGATGCGATACGGTTGGGGCTCCACTCAAAGATTTTCGCTCGTGGCAACACCCCCACCCCGGCCCTCCCCCGCAAGCGGGAGAGGGAGTGCTGTCCCCGTGTAACTGCACCTCACCCTCATCTTCTCACGCTCTAGCACCAGGAAGGATGGCACCGATGAGCGAGGCCGTGGTGGACGACATGGTGGCCGTGCTGCCACCGCTGTTGCAGACGCTGGAATCGCTGTCGTTCGTCGCGCGCAATCTCAACCCGCCGGATTTCGGCCGCGTGATGCAAATCGCGGGCGAACCCGACGAAGCCTTGCAGGCGGTGCGGCCGCGGCTCGCCGACTGGCCGGAAAAATTCGCGCACATCAAGACGGCGCTCGAAGCCGCAATCGATGCCGCGCTGGCGGGCTATGCGGGCCTGCGCGCGGTGCAGAACGGCGAGGGCGATCTCGTCAGCGTGTTCCGCGCGCTGCGCTATTTGCCGCGGGCGCAGGAGGCGCTCTATCCGCTCACCGAGCTGCCGCCGGTGAGCGGATTCTTCATCGCGCCGGAATTGCGCGAGGACGCCGAGCTGCAGGCCACGCTCGCGGCCGCGCCCAATGAGAACACCGGCATGTTTCACGAGCGCAACGAACCTGGCAGCCGCGGCGGCTTCTCGATGTACGTGCCGGAATATTATACGCCCGATCGCGCCTGGCCGCTGGTGATGGCGCTGCACGGCGGCAGCGGCAACGGCCGCGGTTTCCTGTGGAGCTGGCTGCGCGATGCCCGTAGCCGCGGCGCCATCCTGATCGCGCCGACCGCGACGGGATCGACCTGGGCGCTGATGGGCAACGACAGCGATACGCCGAACCTCAACCGCATTCTCGACCAGGTGCGTGAACGCTGGCGGATCGACGAGACGCGCATGCTGCTGACCGGCATGAGCGACGGCGGCACGTTCAGCTACGTCACCGGCCTCGACGGCGCCTCGCGCTTCACGCATCTTGCTCCCGTTGCGGCAACTTTCCATCCGCTGATGGCGGAGATCGCCGATGCGGACCGCTTACGGGGCCTGCCGATCTTCATCACCCATGGCCGCCTCGACTGGATGTTTCCGGTGCAGGCCGCACGGCAGACCCAGGGACTGCTGTCGGCCGCCGGCGCCAGGGTGATCTATCGCGAGCTTGACGATCTCAGCCACGCCTATCCCCGCGAGATCAACGGCGAGATATTGCAGTGGCTGAACGGATGATCTGGCGGCCGCCACCATTTCGCCATCGGAACGCCTCGTGCCGCTGCCCCGGAACCATCCCCTCCGCCTCGACGTTATCCGCCAACACCGGAGGACTCGTGATGCAGACCTTTTTCGGAATGATCTTGGGCGCGCTGCTACTGGTCGCCGGCGTCTATGTCTACGATTCCATGCAGACATCGAGCGTGGCGAACGGACAGGTGGCGCAGGAAAACCGGACACTCGTCAATTGGGATGTCGCGGCTCAGGACTGGAACGCGCTGAAGGCGCGGGCCCATGAGGAATGGACCAAGGTCGCATCGAAGTAATACCAACGGCCCCCGGATTTGACTCACATTTGGGATTCCCAAATCAGTGAGTTTCTGAATCGATGTTGCTGCGTAGACAGGAGCAATATCGATGGGGGCAGCGGTAGCGATTACGCGGCTTGATTTGACCGCGGGCGAGCTTCGGAAGGCGGCGCGCAGAGAGAAGAATAGTACGGTAGCGCGGCGGATATTGGCGCTTGCGCTTGTGCTGGAGGGCGCGGACCGCAAGAAGGCAGCCGAAAGTTGCGGGATGGATCGTCAGACCCTGCGGGACTGGGTGCATCGTTATAACGCCGAAGGCTTGGCGGGACTGCGGTCGCGCAAACCGACGGGACCGCGGTCGCGGCTGACGACAGAGCAGCAGGCCGAATTGGCCGCGTTGGTCGAGGCCGGTCCCGATCCTGAGCAGCATGGGGTCGTACGTTGGCGGCGGGTGGATTTGCGCGACGCGCTTGAGCGGCGGTTTGGCGTCAAACTGCACGAACGTTCGGTCGGCAAGGTTCTGGCCAAGCTCGGGTACCGCCGGCTCTCGGTGCGGCCGCGCCATCCGCAAGCCGATGAAGCGGCTCAGGAAGCGTTCAAAAAAACTTTGCTACGACCCTCACGACAACGCTCCCCGCTCACGCCCAAGGCAAGCCGATCGAAATCTGGTTCCAGGACGAGGCGCGGATCGGCCAGCAGGGCACGCTGACACGCGTGTGGGCCAAGCGTGGCTCACGGCCTCGCGCGCCGCGCGATCGACGTTACGATTGGGCTTATCTCTTCGGTGCCGCCTGTCCTCAACGTGGCGTCGCCGCGGGTCTTGTCATGCCGACGGCAAATGCAGAGGCGATGTCACTGCATTTGGAGGCAATCAGCCGCAAAGTTGCACCCGACGCACATGCCGTTCTCGTCTTCGACGGCGCCGGCTATCACAGTGCCGGCACCGTCCGAGCTCCGGAAAATATCACTCTGTTACAGCTGCCGCCTTATGCGCCCGAGCTCAATCCGATTGAAAACGTCTGGCAGTACCTGCGCGCCAACAAGCTCGCCATCACCGTCTTCGACGACTACGACGATATCGTCGCCAAGACCTGCGAAGCCTGGAACTTCTTCGCAAATGATCCAGATCGCATCGCCTCAATCACAAGCCGCACTTGGGCAACAGTCAATCCTTAGGGCCATTGGTATAAGGCCTTATCCGGAACGCCCCACAGCAACCGGCCTCTCCCCTACAGAAGAGGCCGTGACTCGTTGCGACGGGTTTAGTTCTTCTCGATCTTGCGGCCCATATTCGCCTTGCGGGCGTCGGCGATGGCCTGCTCGAACTGATCCATCGTGAGCACGCCGGGCACGCGATATTTGCCGACGATGAAGGACGGCGTGCCGTTGAATCCGAAGGCTTCCGCCTGCTCGTTGTTGCGCGCGAGCACCGCGTCGATCGCCTTCGCGTTGGCGTTGAGATCCTTGTTGAGGCGATCCATGTCGAGGCCGGCGCCCGAGAGCAATTCGCTGACGCGCGGCTCGGTGATGCGCGAATTGACCGCCATCATCGCCTCATGCGCGACCAGGAATTTGTTCTGGTAACGCGCGGCGAGCGCCATCCGCGCGGCAACCTTGGACACCGGCCCCAGGATCGGCCAGTCCTTCAGCACCAGCCGGACCTTGCCGTCGTCCTGCACCACCTGGCGCAGCTCCGGTTCGAGCTTGCGGCAATACGGGCAGTTGTAGTCGAACCATTCGACGATGGTGATGTCGCCGTCGGGATTGCCCGCCACCGGGATATCCGGGTCGCGCAGCACCTGCGCTTCGGTCAGGACCTTCTCTTCTTCCTCGGCACAGGCGGCTCCCGCGGCCAGCAGGGCGACGCCGGCACCGAACAGGCCAAGCGCGTCGCGGCGGGTGGGGGTGATCACGGATGGTCTCGTCAAGCGGTTCATATCTGGCTTTCGCGGGGGGCCCTTCGTTCCTACGCTCAGGACCCGTGGATGTTACGCACCAGCATATAGATTGCCACCACGATAATGACAGTCGCGAATACGATATTGAGCGCACCGCGGCGTACCGACAGGTGCCGGGCGCTGCGCGTTCCCACCAACCCCCCGGCGATGCCGCCCGCGACGAATAGCGCCGCCAGCCCCCACGACACCAGCCCGGACCATGCATAGCTCAACGCCGTCGTCATGCCGAAGGCGGTGACGGCGACCAGCGAGGAGCTGACCGCGTTCATGATCGGCATGCCGGTCGCCAGCATCAGGGCCGGCACGATCAGGAAGCCGCCGCCGATGCCGAAAAAGCCCGACATGGTGCCGGTCGTAAGCCCGAGGCCGACGATCGCCGGCATGTTGTCCATGCTGAACTTGACATCGGTCACTCCGACCCGCGCGCGGGCCTTCAGCATCAGGGCGGCAATCACCAGCATCACCAGCGCGAACAGCGCGAGCAGCCTCTGCCCGTCGAGCATCTTGCCGAGGATCGAGCCGCCGAACGCGCCACACATGCCGGCGAGCGCGAACACGATCGCGCAGGACCAGATCACCGTGCCGCCGCGGGCATGGTTGGAGAGATTGATTGCGGCATTGGCGGCGACCGCGATCGCCGACGTGCCGATCGCGACATGCGGCTCGGGCACGCCAACCACATAGACCATCAGCGGCACCGCCAGGATCGATCCACCGCCGCCGACCAGGCCGAGCGAAAAACCGACCAGCATGCCCGATGCCAGTCCGAGCAAACTTTGCGTTGCGGAGAAGACCAAGGGGAACAGACTCGCGTTTGAGGCGGCAACCCTAGAAGGATTTGCTGCCCAACGCCATACTCATAGCACAAAACTGCACTGCAATTGCCGTCAGTGCACCAGAAATGTCACGGCGAGCGGCACCAGCAGCGCGGTGACCAGGGCATTCAGGCTCATCGCGATGCCGGCGAAGACGCCCGCCACCTCATCGACCTGGAAGGCACGCGCGGTGCCGATGCCATGCGCGGCGATGCCGACGGCAAAGCCACGGGCGCGATAATCAGTGACGCCGGTCAAGTTCATCAGGGGCGTCACCACGATCGCCCCCATGATGCCGGTGAGGATCACCGACACCGCGGTCAGCGACGGATCGGCGTGCAGGGATTCGCTGATGCCCATGGCGACGCCCGCCGTCACCGACTTCGGCGCCAGCGACAGGATGACCTCGCGCGGCAGGCCGAAGGCCTGCGCCAGCAGCACGACGGAGACGATCGCCGTGATCGAGCCGACCGCGAGCGCCACCAGCATCGGCAGGATCGCGGCGGCGACCCGCCGGCGGTTCTCGTACAGCGGCACCGCGAGCGCGACGGTGGCGGGACCGAGCAGGAAATGCACGAACTGCGCGCCGGCAAAATAGGTGGTGTAGGAGGTCTTCGTCAGCAGCAGGAAGACGCCGATGATCCACACCGAATGCAGCACGGGATTGGCGAGCGGGTGGCGGCGCGTCCTGAGCGACACCGCATCGGCCGCCGCATAGGTCAGCAGCGTCACCGTCAGCCACAGCAGCGGCGACTGCGAGAGATAAACCCAGAGCGAGAATGGATTGTCGCTCACGGTTTGTCCTCGCCGCCTGACAGCACGCTGCTGGCCGCGACGAAGGTCGCGACCGTCGCCAGCAGCGTGATGATGACCGATATCGCGAGGATCGCCAGGATCGCGACGCCGTGCTCGGCGAGCAAATCCAGCTTCTGCACCACGCCGACGCCCGCCGGGATGAACAGCAGCGAGAGATTGGCCAGCATCGCGCGGCTCGTGTTCTCGACGCCGTCGTCGCGAAGCGGCCCGCGCGCAAACGCCGGAAAACGGTCGCGCGCAAGCAACAGCAACAACAGCAGCATCAGGCCGACCACCGGGCCCGGCACCGGCGCGCCAAGCGCGCGCACCGCGACTTCGCCGATCAGTTGGCAGAGCAGGATCAGGCTGAGGCTGGCAATCATGCGAGAGGCGTCCCCACGATCCGCCTATCAGGTCGCCGCGGCCGGAGCTTGTCAATGCATCGCAGTGTACACAGCTGCGTCATTGCGAGGAGCGCCAGCGACGAAGCAATCCATCTTTCGGTACGGCCGGACGTAATGGATTGCTTCGCTTCGCTCGCAATGACGTGGATAGCGCAACGCCCGGCCACCGGCCGGGCCGTTCATGCTTCGAGACGCCGCTATGCGGCTCCTCCAGCGACAAAGGCGAAGCCTTTGCGCGGGCATGACGGAAATGGATTCTCGCGCTTGGCTTTATTACTCCCGCCGCGGCAGCGCCATCAACGTGCCGGTCATGGTCGCGACCAGCGACTCGGCGCCGTCGTTGAGCGCATAGGCCCCGGCTTCGCAAAACGTCAGCGTGCGGCCAGGTTTGACCACATGGGCGCGAAAGGCGAAGCGCTCGCCCTTGGCCGGCGCCAGCAGATTGGTCTTGAACTCCACCGTCAGAATATCAGAGCCGGCGGGCATCAGCGTGAAGGCGGCGACGCCGCAGGCATTGTCGAGACCCGCCGTGATGATGCCGGCATGAACGAACCCGTTCTGCTGGGTGAAGTCGGCCGAATAGGGCATCGCGAGCTCGACCTCGCCGGGCTCAATGCGCGCGATCGAGATTCCGAGCGTCTGCATCGCGCGCTGGCGCTTGAACATATCAACCGCGACGGCGCGATAGTCCGGGTTTTTCGGCTGGAAGGACGGCATGACGGTCACGCAGGCGTTGGGTCTGACGGGACCAGGTGCTGCATCGCGGTGTAGCGGATCGCCGGAGCGAACGGCGCCGACTTGCGCGCGGCGCGATCCATGTGCACGGCCGTGATCTCGCAGGTCGCGGCAACCTCGCCGGTTTCGGCATTGCGCATCTCGTGCAGCAGGCGGATCGACTTGTCGCGGAATTCCAGGAGCCGGCTCTTGACCTCGACGATATCGCCGGCGAGCAGCTCGCGCTTGTAGGAGATGTTCTGCTGCACGGCGGCCATGCCGCGGCCGGACTCGCGCAGATAGCCCGGCGTCAGGCCGAGCCGCGCGAACATGTTCCAGCTCGCCTCGTCGAACTTGCCGACGTACCACATGACGTTCATGTGGCCGACGTGATCGCAATGCCAGGGATAGACCGTGCCGCAATAGGTCGCCTCGCCTTCCATCGTGCCGTTCCCGTTTTTCATTTTGATACGGTAGCGTATCAGCGGCCAGACAGGCTAGCAATACGGTACCGTATCACAAGGCCGCGCGCTGGAGACGAGATGACCGAAGGCAAGAGCGATGTCTGGGTTGCCGCCGGCTTTGCCGAGCTCGCGCGCTCCGGCGTCGACGGCGTGCGGGTCGAGGTGTTGGCGAAGAATCTCGGCGTCACCAAGGGCGGCTTCTACCGCCGCTTCAGGGATCGCGCCGCGCTGCTCGAGGCCATGCTGTCGCGCTGGCGCGACGGCCGCATCGCCACGATCGAGAAGCACACCGCGCTCGACGGCGCGACCGCGCGCGAGCGGCTGAAGGCGATCATCACGCTCTATTCCGAGCACATGAACACCGAAGCGATGGCGATCGAGCTTGCGATCCGCCAGTGGGCACGCACCGACGAGGCCGCGGCGAGCGCGGTCGCCAGCGTCGATGCCGCGCGGCTGAAGAATGTCGGACAGCTCTATCGCGCGACCGGACTTGCGGCTGAACAGGCCGACGCCAAGGCCTTCCTGTTCTACTGCTTCATCTTCGGCCAGAGCCTGCTGTTTCTCGAACGCGGCCCGCGCGGGCGGGCGCAACTGCTGGCCAAATCGGCGGACAAGCTGCTCGACGACGGGCCATAAAAGACGAGCCATAAAAAAGCGGCCGGCGCGGTGCCGGCCGCTCTTCAACATCGATATGCGAGCTCAGGCTGCGCCCTTCAGGCGCTTGTTGCATTCGCTGTAATAGCCGCCGCCCTTCTGGATCCACTTCAAGCCGCCATTGCCGCCGGTGGCCTTGTTGGCCTTGTACTGGTCGACGCAGGTGTGCATGCGCGCTTTGCCCTCGGATTCCTTGGAGTATTTGGGATCGACGGCGTTCGGAAACACCGCCTGACCTGCGGGCATTGCCGGTGCCGCGGCGGGAGCGGCTTCCTTCCTGGCTTCCTTCGGCGCGGCCGGCGCGGGCGCGGCGGCAGCCGGAGGCGGCGCGGCAGGTGCCGCAGCCGGGGTTGCGTCGGCGCCGCACTGGGTCTTGCGGAAATCATTCCACTTCTCGCCGTTGAGGGTGCCGTCGGCCTTGGCGGCCTTGTACTTGGCGCTGCACTCCTGCATGGTCAGGGCATGCGCTGGCGCGCTCGCCGCAAAGGCTGCGAAACCCGATACGGCAATCACGCACAACAATCTGGTCTTGATGGTCATCCCTGGTCTCCCTTGGGGGCAATGGCGTAAGACCATTATCCTAGCGCAACCGGCGCGTGCGACAACGCACGCGCCCGCTCAGCCGGCAAAATATTTGTGGCGGCCAAAATGTCGCACGTTCATCCGCGGTTCAGCATCGCCGCGCGACCGTTCCTGCCTCCATCCCCCACGAGGTACACCCCATGATGAAGATTTCCTCGCTCGCGACCGTCGCCGCCCTTGCCACCGCTCTGGCGGTGGGCGGAGCCTTCGCGCAAACTCCCGCACCTGCCACCGGCGCCGCTCCCGCTGCCACGGCCAAGGCGCCGAAGGCAGCCAAGCCGCGCAGCGCCGCCTCGCTCGAATGCTCGAAGCAGGCCGACGAGAAGAAGCTCAAGGGCAAGGAGCGCAAGAAGTTTCGCCGTGAATGCATGAAGGAAGCCGGCGGCAGCGCCGCGCCGGCTGCGGCGCCCGCCCCGGCCAAGCAATAGTCGACAATGTTTCACGCGCCGCGCGCACCGGCTCCCGTCGGGCGACGGCGCGGTCTCGATCGAGCGGTCGCGTTGAGACCTGGTGGATTGGACCGCCCCGGACAAGCTCCGGGGCGGTCTCTCTTGCATGGCCCCCGGCTCGCGGGCTCGCGCCGTGCGCGGCCAACCGCCGGACGAAATGTCTTGTCTCCGTCATAAATCTGCGTGTCACAAACCGACCGGCCGACGCATTGCTGCACCGCGCCGATGCAATTGTTCCGTTATCGCGGATTTGTCATAAGACGGCGTGACCCTGATCCGCGCATCGATAGCACCTGCCGTTCCCAGCCGCGCCAAACTGCTCAGCGCGCTCGAGACCATCGTGATCGGCAGTGCCGGCGGCTTGCTGTTCTTCTGGGCGCAGTTGCCGGGCGGGCTGATCTCCGGCGCGATGAGCGCGGTCGCCATCGCAGCCCTGATGGGACGGCCGCTCGCGATGCCGCCGGTGCTGACGCAATCGGTGCTGCTGCTGCTCGGCATCTCGCTGGGCTCGCTGATGTCGCAGCAATTGCTGCAGCACATGGGCTCCTATCCGCTCACCATCGGTCTGCTGGCGCTGGCGACCTTCTGCTCGACCTTCGGCTCGAGCTACTATCTGCAGCGCGTGCACGGCTGGGACCAGACCTCGGCCTTCCTCGCCGGCAGCCCGGGCGCGCTGTCGCAGATCACCATCCTTGCCGCGGAGAAGGACGCCGACGTCGCAGGCATTGCTGTGGTTCAGACCATGCGCGTGATCATCCTGACCGCCGCACTGCCGATCATGCTGGCGGTGACCGGGGTGACCCATGCCGCGCAGCTGCCCTTGCCGACGGGGGTCGCCTCCCCGCTTGGCCTCGCCGCATTGATAGCAGCGTCGATCGGCGCCGCGCTGCTGCTGCGCTGGGTGAAATTTCCGGCGAGCTGGATGTTCGGCGCGATGCTCGCCTCCAGCCTGCTGCACGGCGCAGGTCTGGTCGATGGCGGTCTGCCGCCCTGGATCCGCAACGTCGCGCTGGTCGGCATCGGCGCCGTGATCGGCACCCGCTTCGCGCGGATGAAGACCTCGACCCTGCTCAGGCACGTCAATGCCGGGATCGGATCGTTCGCGATCGCGATCCTGATCTCCGCCGTCTTCGTCATGGTGATCGCGTTCACCACCCATGTGCGGCTGGCAGACATCGTCGTCGCCTTCGCGCCCGGCGCGATGGATGCGATGCTGGCGCTGGCGCTGACGCTGCATATCGACCCGATCTTCGTCGGCGCGCACCATTTGTCGCGCTTCGTGTTCGTCACCGTCTCGACGCCGGGCATCATCCATCTGTTCGGACGGCCGCAGGACGACGTCGACGATTAGGTCGAAAGCGTAGGATGGGTAGAGCGCAGCGAAACCCATCGGCTGCGCTCCGCGGCCGGCACTGGTGGGTTTCGCTACGCTCTACCCACCCTACGGATTACGCCCTGGCGGTCTTCGCGACGCCCCAGGCTGCGATCGCGGCCATCAGCAGCGAGATCAGCACGTTGTAGCCGGCCAGCGAGATGCCGAGGAAGCGCCACTGCACCTCGTCGCAGCGGACCACCTTGACCTTGTCGAGTTGATCCAGCAGCGAGCCCGCCTTGCCGAAATCCACGACCGGACCGGTGCAATCGGTCGGCCCCTGCCAGAACCCCCATTCGACGCCGGCGTGGTAGGCGCCGAGCCCGGCATTGGCGAGCGCAGCGAGGCCGAGGATCGCGAGTCCGGCCAGCAGGACCGGGCGCGGCGCGCCCTTCGCGGCCGCAAGCACGACCGCCGCGCCGAGCGGGACGGCAAGATAATAGGCATAGCGCTGCTCGAGGCAGAGCGGACAGGGCAGGATCTCCAGCACGAGCTGGAAGAACCAGGCGCCGGCCAGGGTCGCCAACGCGATCACCGCGATAGCAGCCGATGCCGTCAGCGCGGAGTTGCCGGCTGCGCCGGCGTGCGAGGGATGGGCGGTGGCGAGCGTCACGGCGGGTCTCCTGCGAGCATCATCCGGTGGGGTCATCACCCTCCTCCATGCTCATTCCGGGTCGTATCCCGCGAAAATACCGCTGTCGAGGCGCGGGACAATCACATCCACGCGGGTTGACCGTGACGGGCCGCCCGCTATAGTCCGCCGCGCTTCGCGACCCCGGGCCATCCAAACGGCCCAGGTCACGAATGCCCCTGTGGCGGAACTGGTAGACGCGCTCGACTCAAAATCGAGTTCCGCAAGGAGTGCTGGTTCGATTCCGGCCAGGGGCACCACGGAAAAAAGTGCAGTAATAACAATAACTTAAGTCGATCGTTCGATTCCGGATTTCCCCGGAAAACTGTCGCGACGGTTTGAAAATCCAAGCAAAAGCTCACCGCAGCGGTCCACTTTGCTGGTATTTTTGCTGGTATCGCCAAGCCAAACGCGCCGCGGCGAATTTCGCTATTCCGAACAACGGAATCGAGCAGATGGCCCGCAAGAATGATGGCGCGGGTGCCGACCCAAAGCAGATCTGATCAATCTCGACTGCCGCGCCGCGCGACCGAAATTCGACATGAGCGACGGACCGCTCGCGCTTTTCGGCTCGCGCACGCTGGTGCAGCATTGGGCTGATCGGAACTGTTTCGATCCCAAGAAGTCGATGCCGACAAGGGAGGCGCGCAGCTTGAGTCTCTTATCATCAGGCTGGTTGAGGTTGTCCAATTCTACCCGCGGCAAGCTCATGTGATAGTCGTCGAACGCTTGTGCATGTGTGCCGGAAAGCGGATCGATTTCGCAGCGCTTTTGCGACGCGTTGCGCTTGGTCGCCTGAGATAAACCGCCGCGCGTACATACGCCGTAACCAAGAGATCGTCTGCGCTCCTGACCGCTGCCCTCCGAAGGCAGGTGTCAACCTAATTCGTGCTGATAGGGAGATTAAAACAGAGTAGGAAAACAAGGACTTGTGAAGTCGGTGTCAATCACGTCAGTCTCGCAAGAACGTCGCGTAAGCACCGCGTAAGCAACACAGAGATGCGCCCGTAGCTCAGCTGGATAGAGCGCCACCCTCCGAAGGTGGAGGCCACACGTTCGAATCGTGTCGGGCGCGCCACTTGTCGCGAGATGATTTGCGCAAGTCGGTCGCGCCGCCGCGTTCCGGAAGCGTCAGACGGGCGACCGCTTCTTGAGGTGGAGGTAACCCGGATCGAAGTCGCCCAGCCGCTGCAACTCTCGCCACTTTAGAACGATCAGCTCACCATCGCGCAGGTCCGCAGTGCCTGATCCCCGCAACTCCTGAAGTGTTCGATTGACGGTAGCAATCGCCATTCCCAATGCTTCACCCAGCTGAACCAGGCTTATCGGAAACTGGCATTTGTTACCTTCGCTAAGGCCCGCAGCGCGCGCCTTATAAAAGAGCTCGCAAAAGAGATGCGCCATTCTCGTCCGCATCGGTCTCGCACTGTTGTTGGTGATGGCTCCCCGAAAAATCGCGGCATCCAGCAATGTCTCCCGCCAGATTGCAAAGCCAACCGATGGTCGGCGTTTGAATGCAAGGAGCAACTCCTTATGGGGGAGGAACGCTACGGTGGCTGGCCCTATCGCGCACAGAGCATGATCCATCTTTTCAATGAAGAGACCCTGCGCGTCCGGAAGATCGCCGGAGATATGGAACGAGAGGTACTGACGACGGCCCGTTCGGAGGAGGTGGTAGCGAGCGACCATGCCGGACACCACAAGCGCCGCGACTTCCGGATCATCGCCTTGACGGATGAAATCCTCGTTCGGCTTGAAATTGCGGGCCGTACACGTCAACCGGCCGATCTCGGCGACGTCGTTTTCCGTGAGCTCGGAGTGCTCCCTCAGATTTCGGACTAGGACCGCGTGCGCCTTCTCCATGGAGAGCTCCAAAAAGGCCCGTTTGGCGTATCAATTGATACGTTGGCATCCCGGACGTCAATCTAGACTGACCTAGACTGACGCCGTGCCACATGGCTTCAAAGCTGGTGTGGCAGTCCTGGAGTGTTTCAGGCCGCAGCGGGCAGACCCAAATCGCTGTCGGACACCAACCGTTTTCGTTAGCGGCGGAACTTACCGCTCATCCACCTGCCCCGGGATTCGGAGGAACCGGCATGACCAACAAACGTTTCAGTTCTCCGGACGACCGGCATCACGCCGGTCCTTCTCGCGGTACTCGGAATGGAGAGAAACAAGAAGCAAGGGGCGACACCATGTCTACTACCGTCAGTGTCAGCGTCAACGGACCACCTTTTTGGGGATCTGACCCGGATGAGAGCGCTCTGCACCCGGAGGAACGCGCCCTGTGCGGAGGCGAGGCTTGGTACCGCGAGCTGCTCGCTTCGCTGCCGGCCGCCATCTACACGACCGATGCCGCAGGGCGCATCACTTACTACAACGAAGCCGCTGCCGAGCTTTGGGGGTGTCGGCCTGAACTGGGCAAGTCCGAGTTCTGCGGTTCCTGGAAACTCTATCGGGCCGATGGCAGGCCCATGCGGCACGATGAGTGCCCTATGGCGGTTTGCCTCCAGGTCGGACGTCCGATCAGGGGCATAGACGCGGTGGCAGAACGGCCCGATGGTACGCGCGTATCCTTTCTGCCATACCCAACGCCCCTTTTCGACTCGAGAGGTAACCTGACCGGCGCTGTGAACATGCTCGTTGACATCGGCGAGCGAAAACAGGCGGAGATGGCGGCACTGCGCCTCGCAGCCATTGTCGATTCTTCCGAAGACGCCATCGTCAGCAAAGATCTGAATGGATTCATTCAAACCTGGAATCATGGGGCTGAGCGCCTCTTTGGCTACGAGGCAGCCGAAGTCCTTGGCAAATCTATCTTGATCATCATCCCCCCGGATCGGCACGATGAGGAGCACGGTATTCTCCAGTCCATCAGGCGCGGCGAGCGCATTGCGCATTACGAAACGGTACGGCGGCGCAAGGACGGCTCTTTGGTCGAAATTTCGCTGACTATCTCTCCTGTCAAGGATGCGGCTGGCAGGATACTGGGCGCCTCGAAGATTGCGCGTGATATCACCGAACGCAGGCGAGCGCAGGCGCGCCAGGAGCTGCTGGCTCGCGAGATCCACCATCGCACCAAAAATTTGTTCGCAGTGGTGCAATCGGTGATCGCGAGAAGTTTTGTCGGCAAGCGGACCGTGGAGGAAGCCGAAGCGGCAGTTCGGAGCCGCCTGTCATCGCTCGCTCAAACGCACGTTATGCTGCTCGACAAGAACTGGGAGGGGGCTGACCTGACCGAGGTGATCGGCGCAGAGATGAGGCCCTACGGCGATCGGGTGAAGATCAGAGGGCCGCGGGTCGTGCTCAACCCGAAAGCCGCACAGAACGTCGCGCTGGCGGTCCACGAGTTGGCGACCAACGCAGCAAAGTATGGGGCTCTGTCAAACGAAATCGGATGGGTCGACGTTAGTTGGTCGGTAAACCATTCGAATGGATCGAGAGCGCTCTGCTTCGCATGGCAGGAGCGTGATGGTCCACCAGCGACGACTCCGCGGAGCAAGGGCTTCGGTAGTACCGTCCTTGAGATCGTAATGCGCGACTACGGTCAGCCACAGATCGAATATGCAAGCGAGGGCCTCATCTATCGTCTCACGGCTCCGCTTGACGCCATCGCTTGCGTCGGCGGGGTGCAGCCTGCATCCGGTAAGGGCCATTTGGCCTCGCCATCCAAGCCGGGTTTGGAAATGTCCTAACGAGGTCGGGGTACGCTTCGGGGGCTATCAATCCTTTGGAGCTTGAGACTCCTCCCGAGAAGCGCCGAGAAGTGTTTCATTCCTGCCTTGACATTGGCGCAAGCTGAAGGGCGCTGTTATAATGTAATGAACAGCTGCGCGACCGATGCCCGTTCACACCAGACCGCTAGAGCGCGATGGAATTGGGATGAATCGCAATCGCGCTCTAGGTTCTTGATTGAGCACGATCTTTTCGGAAAACCGCTGCACACTTTTCCGGATCATGCTCTAGTCGCGGGTAATGTACTCCCGACGCCGTCCTCAGAGACAGTCTGCGGAGGAGCAGACGGACACGCGACTCCTGCGCGCTGTTCGGCCACGGCCCGTGCAGTCTCGAGCAGATCCTCCAAGGACGAAGCGTATTCGTCGGCGCCTATCGTTGAGAGTTTCTCCTGCGATGCGGTGGCGGATTTCTGGACAAAACCGAAGACGATCTTCGCATTCGGACTGCGTTGTCTTAGGCGGCGGACCAAAAGGCGCGCGCTTGCTGGAACGGCGCGTGTATCGAGATAGAGCACGCAGATCAGCGCAACGTCCTTCATCTCCTGGGATGACAGCTTCTCGCGAGAGGAGGCCTCAGCGATGCTTGTGGTCACCCCGATATCTTCGCGCTCGATCAGCTGCGACAACATCGTCGCGGCGAGGCCATCAAACGGACCGCGGCCGGAGAGGCACAAGATGTGGGCCTCGCTCCCAAGAGCAAGAGCCGCGCCTGACGACGGGCGCTTGGCCTCCTGCTTGTTGTCGAACTCTTGTGCGAAATCGATGAGCTCCTCAAAATTGGACCGTAGCCTTTCAGCATCAGAATGCGACAGCTTACTCGCTCGAAAGTCTGAAGAAGCGAACTGGAGAGCCTCGATTGCCACGTTATCGTAGTAGTTCATCAGGCTGTGCTCGCCAGCCAGCTCCTCCAACTGCTCTTCCGCCTCGTCGGCATTATCCGCGAGAAGTCGCTGGTACAGGCTTTCAGACGGACGCAAAGCCGGGTGGCTGCCGAGGAGAATGTCGATGAAGGAGAGCTGTTCGATGTGCCGGCCGAGTACGACGGCACACAGCGTAAGTGGGGTTGAGATAATCAACCCGATCGGGCCCCAGAGCCACGTCCAGAAAATTGCGGCGATGACGACCGCAATCGGCGAGAGTCCAGTGCTATGTCCGTAAAGCAGCGGCTCGAGAAGCTGGCCGGCAAGAAATTCCGTGATGGCGTAAAGACCGACGGTCAACAGCGCCATCGACCAGCCCGGTTCGATAGCCGCGGCAACCAGGCTCGGAAGCGCCGCCGCAATCCACGCGCCGATATACGGGACGAACCGTAAGACGCCGCCGATGACGCCCCACAGTATCGGATGCGGCAGTCCTATTAAGTACGTTCCGATCGATACGACTATTCCGAAAGCGGAGTTAATCGCAAGCTGCGCGATGAAATAGCGGCTGAGCCCCTCGCCGGCGTCGTCCATCGCGGACGTCGTGCGGCTTAAATCATGTGATCCGAACACGCGAATCGCACGGTCTCGGATGTCTTCCCGATAAAGCAGCGCGAAGATGGTGACCACGATCATGATGATAGCCGTGGCAACTGGGTGAAGGATTGGACCAAGGACCTTTGCTCCGACCTGAACAGGCGATGGTGGAGACTGTTGAACAATGACCGGCAGCGGCTTCTGGGAGTTGGGAGAAGGGGGACCGGTCTCATGCGAACTCTGTGGCTGCTGCTCTCGGCGCGACTCGAGGCGCGTGATAGCGCCCGACAGAGGGGCGAGCGTAGCATCACGCAGCTTCGTAATCTTGCTTTCCAGCGTGTTTTGGTATTGAGGAAGCTGCGCAAACAGGTCAGCGACCTGCGTGCCGATAACGGTTCCGAGCCCGAGGATGATCCCGAGCGCAAGGAGCACGGTCGCGACGATTGCGGGGACCCGCGGGATTCCGACGCGGCGCAGCAAATTGGCCAAGGGAGCGAGAATGAACGTGAGGAGCGCAGCAAGTGTAATCGGAATGAGCACTTCGCCGGCCACATAGAGGGCACCGACAATAATGGCTGCGGTGATCATCCCAGCCGCCCGGGTGATCTGCTTGCGATCGCGCCGCCAGTCGATCAGGTTGTCAGAGGGGTCCTGAGGCTGAGCTTCTGAAGCCATCTGTCCCTCACTTGAGCGACTGAGCCCCAAGCGACCAAGACGCATGGTTCGAAGCTCGGCGCCTGCGATTTAGAACGTTGCGCTCTCGCGCCTGTTCCGTCCTTCGCAACCATGATCAACCATGATGATGATCCTGCGGACGTTCCGCTAGATCGCAGTCGGAGTTTGAGTGCTGTCAACCTTCGGCATCCTGAGCCGGTATACCTCCAACTGGCGTTGGCAACCGGTGCCTGCAAGGGAACTCGAACTGGCAAATCGTAGATCGCGCGACAGACGCCACTCTTACCAAAGCGGAGTGTCTGCCGCGATCGTGTCCGCCGCTCAGCTCGCCGGCGGGCTCTGAGCAACTCGGCTGCAATCTCGAACTCTGGAGCGAGGGCGTCGTACTGAGACTTGACTTTCGAGCCAATAACCTCCAGCAAAGCTGGAGGTTTGATTGGGAACCGCCAAAGGCGGTTTTAAGGGATGTTAGGACGATTGCTTGGATTTTGGGGCAGCTGAAATCTTTAGCTCAAACTGATCCAGTTGCTGGTCGGCCATTTCCTGATTCTTGATGTAGGCCCGGATCATTTCCTCATCGCGGCCGACGGTCGTGACAAAATATCCGCGTGCCCAGAATTTGTGGCCCAGGAAATTTCGCATCTTCCGTTCGACGTTCTGCGCGATCCAGATCGAACTCTTCCCCTTCATATACCCGATGATCTGCGCCACCGAATATTTCGGAGGTATCGATATCAGCATGTGGACATGATCCGGCATCAGGTGACCTTCCTCGATCCGGCACTCCTTCCGTCGTGCCAGATCGTGAAATACCTGGCCCAGATGTCGCTTGATCTTCCCGAACAGCAGCTTCTTGCGGTACTTCGGCGTAAACACGACGTGGTACTTGCACTCCCAAGTCGCGTGATTAAGATGATTGTACTCTGCTTCCATCATGGTCTCCTTGAGGGTTCTTGGCGGTTCCCCAAGGAGACTCCATGACTTCATTCCCGCAGCTGTAGAACTGCCGGTTTTCGCCCCGCCATAGGCGGGGGCTTAGCAGGCTTGGTTAGCGAGGAGACAAGCCTTGAGCTATCGTTATCCACCACTTCAAGCCGCTCGACTTGGCCACTGCGCGTATCACTGTCCATAAGGACAGTTCTCACACCGACAGCCGCCTTTTGTGCGCAATCGAGCGACGTTTCGAATGTTGCCTAGCAAATTCGCCCTTTGGGTCGCTTGCGCCGATGACGGAAGCATCGTGGTTGCGCGCGCTTGCGAAACGATTCTTGCGATTGACTGAGCGAGAGATCCCGAGGCTTGTGGCGTAGCCAGTTTGGAATGGACTCTCGGATGTTTGAAACGGGTGAAGGGAATCGAACCCTCGTATTCAGCTTGGAAGTCGCCAAATTCTATAGCGCGCTCAATGGCCATTCCGACATTTTGCAGCCTTGCGGACGATTGAGACTACTACAGAATTTCTCGTTGTCTGAATGGCGGTGCGGCGGTTTGGCAAGTGGGGACCGGACCTCCCTAGCCGATCCTTTCGCGGATCAGCTCGATTCCCGATCGACGCATCCGAGGCGTCGGGGGGTCGAGCCAGTGGTCCGCTACGCGATACCCACCATTGTGGCAGCGCTGTTTTCTTATTGGAGGGCAGCCCTGCCCGCGAAGCGGCTTCTTAATAGTCCGCTGAAGTTTGCCATTCGTGCGAGACGCGGCTCAGAGGGGTCGCGGCGACGAAGAAAGACCAGAGACTTCGCCGTAAGTTTCGGCCGATCCAACAT
The DNA here is from genome assembly GCF_029910095.1 of Bradyrhizobium sp. ISRA464. Lineage (NCBI taxonomy): Bacteria > Pseudomonadati > Pseudomonadota > Alphaproteobacteria > Hyphomicrobiales > Nitrobacteraceae > Bradyrhizobium > Bradyrhizobium sp. ISRA464. The sequence goes on from NZ_CP094526.1 coordinate 7,489,839, forward strand.
ACTGACAACGTCCCACGAACGCGTCATCGAGCAAAGCTAAAACGCCATCGTAAGTCACTGGCCGCGGATTATAGTACGGCAACTGCATTACAAGCGATGCCGCACGCGGGAGATCGGCACGCTTCATGCCAATCTCCTCTAGCGACATTGGCGCACCCAATCTCTGCATGAGCGCAAAAACTGCGCTCGCCGCGTTCTGTGCATTCATAGCGTGCTCGAGTCGCTTCATCGCATCCGGTGCGGCGGCGGCGTTGTAGGCGAGCACATGCGGCAGGATGACGGTGTGAGTTTCGGCGTGCGGCAAATTCCAGGTACCGCCCAGCACGTGGCAGAGCTTGTGATGCAGCGCCATGTTCGACATTCCCAGCACGGCACCGCAAAGCCAGGCGCCGTAGAGACAATCGCTACGGCTGTCAACGTCTCGAAGATTTGCTTTCACGCCCGGTAAGCCACGCGCGAGCGCACGGATACCTTCCTCCGCCATCAGATTCGTAATCGGATTGGCGTTTTCTGCATATAGAGCTTCGGCCGCGTGTGCGATCGCGTTGAACCCGCTCGTGATCGACATGGTCAACGGCAGATCCAGGGTGAGATAGGGATCATAAATCACAGCCTTCGGCAAAACCCGCCGGTCTTTTCCGGTCCTCTTCAGTCCCGCTTCGGTCAATCCGTAGATAGGAGTCATTTCGGAGCCGGCGTAGGTGGTCGGCACCGCCAGGATCGGGAGCGCCGACTCCAGCGCGATAGCCTTGGCCAGACCGATGGTCGACCCGCCGCCGGCCGCCACCACACAATCCGCGCCGAGCCGGTCAGCCTCCTCGATCGCCTTCTGGGCGACCTCGACGGGGACGTGCATCACGGCATGTGGATAGATGCCGACACTCCGGTCACCGAGACGCACCGACAGATTGTTCGCCAGCTCCGCTTGCTGGGGCGTCGACAGCACCAGCGCGCGGCGTGCGCCGAGCAGTTCGATTTCGAACGCCAAGTGATCGAGGGCGCCAGCTCCGAACACGACGCGTCCCGGCGAGGCTTCGAAGATAAAAGACTTCATATGAGCTCCGTTTTCTTTTTCGGCCTCATCTCGCAAGTGGCGCTAGCGTAGCGGGAATGGCGCGGCTAAGCTATCGCCCGGGCAGATATGAAGACTATTCCGGGAAAGCACGCTGAAGATCTCGACCTACACGCGCTGCGGGTGCTCGACGTGCTGTTTCGCGAGCGCAGCATCACGCGCGCCGCCGAGGCACTGCATACCCAGCAGCCGGCGCTGAGCAAGACGCTGGCGCGCCTTCGCCTCTATTTCAAGGACCCCCTGTTCGTCCGCGTCGCGCTGCACATGGAGCCAACGGCCAAGGCGCTGGAACTCGAGAAGCCGGTGCGCGCGCTGCTCGATGGCCTGCAGCGGCTGCGCAGCGAGCAGACGCGGTTCGACGCATCGCAGTCGACGCGCGTGTTTCGCGTATTTACGCTCGATGCGGGCGTGATCGTGATGCTGCCGCCCGTCATCAAGACGTTGCTCGGCTCCGCGCCCGGTGTGCGCTTGCGTGCCGCCCAAATCGGACTGCAAAACCTGCACACCTCGCTCGAGTCCGGCGAGATCGATCTCGCGATCGGCGAATTCCCGCTGCTGATTCCCGGCATCCGGCGGCAGAAGCTGTTCTCCGGCCAACACATGTGCATCTTCCAGAAGGGTCATCCCCGGCTCGGCCGATCGCCGTCGCTCGCCGAATTCCTGGAGGAGCAGCACATTTTCATCACCGCAGCAGGCACCGGCCATCCGCATCAGGTGGCGGAGCGGTCGCTAGAAGGACAATTGCCAGCGAAAAGCATCATCGCGCACGTGCCGACGTTCACCGCGGCCGCGATCCTTGCCAAGAACACTAACGCGGTCGCTACGATGCCGGGACCGGTCGCAGCCGTGCTGGCGCGCGAGCTCGACATGCAGCTCGCAAAGCCGCCGGTCAAGCTGCCGGCCTTCGAGATTGCGCAATACTGGCATGAACGCTTCGATCGCGACCCCGGCAACCAATGGCTACGCGCGGTGTTCCATGCCGAATTCGGTGGCAAGCCGCCGAGAGGGAAGCGATAGCTTCCGCCGTCATGGGCGATGTCAGGCTGCAACGCTCGCCGGCGCCGCGGCCGAAGCAATCTCCGCCGGTTGCAGCACGAAGTCATACTCGAGCAACCAGAACGGTTGATTCGCGGTCTTGCCGGTCGGCGTTGTGCTGCCCGCCGGCATCAATCTGAATTCGACGATCAGCGGCGCCTTCACGCCATAGACCGCGTCGGTCTCGATATAGGGACAGGACTTCTTGAACAGATGCGTGACTAGGCGATGATGACCTTTCGCCTCGATCAGGAAATGAATATGCGACGGCCGCATTGGGCTGATCTCGGTACGGCTCATCACCTCGCCGACGCTGCCATCCATAGGAATCGAGTAGGGGACCGGAAGCACGGTCTGCACCACAAACCGGCCGTCGTTGCTCGACTTGAAGATGCCGCGCATCCACGGCTCGTCGCTGCCGCGCTGGGCGTCGTAGAGCCCCTCTCCGTCGGCCTGCCAGATGTCGAGCGTGGCGCCGGCAATCGGCGCGCCACACACGCCGTGCACCGAACCGACAATATAACAGGGCTCGCCCGGGGCACCGTTGGCGATGTCAGCACCATCGGCAAGATTCGGCGAATCATGCACGTGGAACGGCCCTTTCACCGTGGTCGGCGTCGCTTCTCCCGAAAGGCGATTGTTGATGCAGTCGACCAACATGCTGACGCCGACCACGTCGGAGGCCAAGATGAACTCCTGCCGCTTGTCGTTCGACTGCTTCCCGGTTCGGGTCAGCCATTCGATCGCGGCCATCCACTCCTCTTCCGTCGGCTCGATCTCGCGAACGAAAGCATGCAAATGCGTGATCATCGATTGCATGATCTGCCGCAGCCTCCGATCCGGTACGGCTTTCCAGCGCTCGAGCACGATGTCGGTGATGGTCGTTTCGGTGACGTAGGGCATGGCGTCCTCCTGATATGCGCAAGGAACGATTGCGCGTGTGCCTAGCTTGCAAGTTCCTGCTCGCGCGCCAGCACGAGCCGGGAAAGATGTCGGCCTCAAAGCGGCACCGCGGACGCCAGGCTTTTCCGGCGTCCGCGATCAGCGTGCTAGATGCGCGGATCGGTCAGCTCTCCGATCGCCCTTTTCCGGAGCGGCGTAGAGGCTATTGCGCTCGCCGGTGCGCCGGCGTCCTGCGCGCGGGCGTAGGATGCAGAGGTGCTGTATTCGGTCGCGGCATCCTGCTTCAGTTCGATGCCACAGACCTGGCGCGCGAACTCGACGTAGCGGCCGGCGCCGGAGAACTCGGCGCGCTGCATGGTCAGCGAGCGGATCGCCATCAGCGGCGTGCCGTTGAAGTTCTCGAACATGAAGAGACGGCCGCCCCAGTCCGAGAGATAGAGATCACGGATCACGCGGCCGATCTTGAGCCGATCATGCGGCTTGCCATTCGGTCCGGTGTTGAGCCTCTCGAGCCACGGTCCGAGCTTGGTGTCCCTCCACTGCCCTTCTGACGGGAACAGCAACGCACTGCGCCCGCAGAGATCAAGCAGCTCGTACATCATCGAAGAGAAATGCTCGAGATAATAGGCGCGGCCAAAATCGTAGATCAGGATGTTCGGCTTGTAGTGACCGCCCGGAGTGTGGAAGCCGAGGTCTTCGGACGCCACTACATGCGCGATCATCGCTTGGTGGAAGCCGACGAATTTTGCCACCCGCGTCTGCACGGCTGGGATCTTGCTGGTACCGATATGCTCTGTGATCAGGATGGCGAGCCCGGCCATCAGCTCGGCGCGTACCATCTGGCGGACGATCGCGTGATAATGCAGCCAGTCGAATACGCGCTGCGGATAGAGCTTGGCGTGATCCGGGTTACCAATATGGAAGACATACTTCCAGGGGATGAAGACATGATCGAAGATCGTCAGATTATCGAGCTCGTCGCCGGCCGAAGCCATCGGGTGTTCAACCGGATCGTCCTTCACGGTGCTCTCGCGGCACACCACCGTGACACCCTTGGTATTAACTGGTGTCATGGCGAAGATGATCTGTTCCGCCGGAATGCCTGGACGGAAGAACACGCCGATGTGGATCCAGTCGCCGAAAGCCGTGCCCGTGCCGATTGCCTTGATGCCGTCGACGATGATGCCCTCGTCATTCATCTCGACGATGCGGAGTGCCGGTGAACGCGCCTGCGCCTCCGTAGTCGAGCGGTCGGCCTGCGGATCGACGAATTGCGGGGTGCAATTGAGGTCATTATTCCTGGCGAATTTGAAGAAGTCGACGATGTTCTTCGCAAGTCCCCGCCCCTCGGCACCGATCGCGGCGTTCTCCCAGGGCTGCGGGTCGTCGACATAGGTCAGGAGTGGATAGTTGTTGGTATCAGGCATGCGCGGAAACGAGGTGCCGCCAAGCTCGCGCATGATGGTCTCGTGATACTTGCGCTTGCGCCGCACCTCCTCCTTGTTGCGGTGGCCGAACCACTGCATCGAGCGGCGCACGCCATCCTCGTCGACGAAGGTCATGACGTCCTGCAGGTCCTTGCGGTGATGCAGGTCGTAGAAATCGGCGATACGCCTGGCATAATCGCGGGTCTTCGGATGGGTTGCAACGTTGTCAATCTTCTCGTTGCCGACCCAGACGTTGCGGCCGTCATTGAGGGCTTCCAGATATTGTGCGCCAGTGCGTAGCATCGTCAGCTCCTGTGTGTTCGCGATCGGTGGCAGCTGGCTCAAGCCATGTGCCGGAGGGTTGCGTAATTGCGGCTGTGATAGATCAGAGGCTCGTTACCGTCGGCATGGGCGGTGGCGAGCACTTCGGCAAAGATCACGCTGTGCGTGCCGACCTCTCGAATGTCGGCCACTCGGCAATCGAGAGCGACGCGTGAGGTCTTGCAGTAGGGCGAGCCGGTGGTGAGCAAAGCCCAGTTCGGACCGGCAAACCGCTCGTTCATCGGGACTCGGCCGACGCCTGCGAAAATCTGCGACAGCTCCACCTGGTCGGCGCCAAGGCTGCTGACGCAGAGCACGCCATTCGACTTGATGACGGCATTTGCCGCACTCTTGCGGTTGACGCACACCATAATGGTGGGCGGCTCGTCGGTCACGGAGCACACGGCCGAGCAGGTGAAGCCGGCTATACCATGAGGGCCGTCGGTGGAGACAATGGAGACCGATGAAGCGACGCGGGACATGGCTTCACGGAACTCACCTGCGCTAGCCCGCGACGCATTGTTCTGAATGAAGGCCTGGACTTGCCTGTCCGGGCGGACGCTGCCGGCCGGAGACCGGGTTTCTGTGTGCGCTAGCATCTTCCTCTCCATAAGCTTTCCGGCAGTACGGATCCCAATGCGTCGTTGCACGAAGATTCTTTCTTGTTGTTGAGGCAACCTTGTCGCAACCGCAAACGCCGCGCCATCCGTGGCACGGCTATGGGGAGTATTGCCTTACAGGAATAGAAATTGCCGGCGGTGCCGTCGCGCGTCCGGCTCGTTGCGCGTCACAAAAGACGGCCTATTGCCGGCGCGCAGCAGATTTTCGGCATCGTGAAATGCCGCACACTGGAAGGGAGGCATTGCAGCTGGCGATAACGACAAGCGTCAGGTCGGAAACCGCGGCGGCCGCAGCGAAGCCTTGTTTTCTTATCGGCGGGCAGCCTAATTCGCTTGGCGCCCTTTGTTGATGCGCTAGGAACCGCCGTTGGCGCGCGATTCACTACGCCCATCCGAAGTGCCTGCTGCGGATCAAAGGGAGGTCACTCAGGTAGCCCCGCCAGCCGCAGGCCGGTTTCGAAGCGGGCGAGATGCTCCGGTCGTCGGATCGGAATCCATCCTTGGAGACTGGCGATACGAAACGTGGGATCCAGCGTCCACAGATGTTCTACAGCAGTCCGCGCTTGCTCAGTTCGACCGGCGAGCGCGTGACTTGCGGCAATGATGGCAACGACAGCCAAGAAGGTTGGCGCTTCCCTGAACGATTGCTCTCCCCATGAGGAGGCCGCATCAAAGCGCCCCGCAAACAAATGCGACAGCGCCAGACCTGCCTGCATCCGGAACATCTCCGGATCGAGCGGGCTGAAACGCATGGCGCGCGTAAAAAATTCGATGGCAGCGTCGGGGTCACCGCGCACCGTTCTGAGAAAGCCGCCCAGGAACCAGGCCGCCGCAAGATTAGGGTTGAGCACCAGCGCCTTATCGATCAGCGCGATGCCGCCATCCACCTCACCGGCGAGGTGGGCAAGCGCGTGTCCACCCCTCGTGAGCGCGACGGCGTCGTCCTTGCCCAATTCCACCGCGAGGCGCGCCAATCGAACGCCTTCCGCGATTTCCTGCGGCCGGTCGGCCATCCAACCATTTATCTTCCGCCAGAAATGACACCACGCGGCCATGGCATGGGCAGAGGCAAACTCTGGATCGAGCTGCATGGCCTCGTAGAACAGCGGCAGTGCATTATCGATCGCCTCCCGTGTTCCTCGATGGAGGTGAGGCATGGCACGCAAATAGTTATCGTAGGCACTGAGGCTGCCGGTCGGCTTGCGCCTGGCACGCTCGATCTCCGCCCGCTCGAGCTGGGAGGCGATCGCTCCGACGATGCTGGTCGTGATCTGATCCTGAAGCTCGAAGATGTCGTCGAGTGTGCCTTCGAACCTCTCGGCCCAAAGGTGGGTGCCGGTTGTCGCATCGACGAGCTGCCCCGTGATACGGATCCGGCTTTCGGACTGGCGCACGCTGCCTTCAGCTACATACCTCACGCCAAGCTCGCGCCCCACCTGCTTCTCGTCCACGGTCCTGCCTTTGTAGGTGAAGCTTGAGTTGCGGGCGATCACGAACAGCCAGCGAATGCGCGACAAGGCCGTGATGATGTCCTCGACGACGCCATCTGCAAAATAATCCTGCTCGACGTTGCCACTGAGATTCCGGAACGGCAGGACCGCGATCGACGGGGAATTCGGCAGGGCCAGGACCGGCGTCAGCTTCTCACCCGCAATGTCCGAGGTCGTGACCGGGATATTGGCGGGTAATTCCAGGTCTTCGATCTTGCCGACAAACCGAATGCCTTTGCGAGAAACCGTCCGGATCAGGCGCTGGTCCCTGCCGGTGTCCCCGATCGCCTTGCGCACCGCGTTGATGTGGCTTGTCAGCGTGGATTCGGACACTATCCGTCCATCCCACACCGCCTGCAGGAGATCGTCTCTTGTCACAACCTGTTCCCGGTTCTGGACCAGAAAGAGCAGAAGATCGAACACCTTCGGTCCAATCGCGATCAGTTCCGAGCCTCGCCTGAGCTCGCGCCGATCGGCGTCGAGGCAATAATTTTCGAATAGGAACGGCACTTCCCTCTCCGCTTGGACAAGAAGCCAAGGAAAATTCAACCGCAATTCAGGGTGGCCACAAGGATTTCTGCCCCCGCATGGACGCAATCTCCCTCGCCTTCAGGAAGAAGACCATTGGCGGTCAGCTAAATCGAGGGAAAGTGATGAAGATTGTTGTGATCGGCGGAACCGGCCTCATCGGGACCAAGGTCGCGGGCAAGCTCCGCAGGAAAGGCCACGAAGTAATTCAAGCCGCTCCCAGTACGGGCGTCAACACGATCACGGGCGAAGGTCTCGACAAGGCCCTTTCCGGTGCCGAGATTGTCGTCGATGCCGCGAACTCACCGTCCTTCGAGGACAACGCGGCTCTGAAGTTCTTCGAAACCTCGGGCCGCAATCTTCTCGCTGCCGAGGCCGCCGCCAAAGTGGGGCACCACGTCGCGCTGTCCATCGTCGGGACCGACCGCCTTCCGGAGTGCGGCTACTTCCGCGCTAAGCTGGCGCAGGAGAACCTGATCAGGGCGGCGAAGATTCCCTACACTATCCTGCGGGCAACCCAATTTTTCGAGTTCGTCCGCGGGATCATCGATTCCTGTTCGGATGGCCAAATCGCCAGAATGTCGCCTGCGCTGTTTCAGCCGGTTGCGTCGGACGATGTCGCTGCGGCCCTCGCCGACGCCACGCTCAGCGCTCCCGTCAACGGTGTGGTTGAGTTGGCCGGTCCGGAACGGTTGAGCCTTGATGAATTCGCCCGGCGCTACTTCGCCGCGACGAAGGATCCGCGCAGGGTCGCCGCCGACATCCACGCTCGCTATTTCGGCGCAGAGCTGGACGATCGCTCTCTCACGCCGGGCCACGACCCCCGGCTCGGCTCCATGCGGTTCGAGGACTGGTTGGTCCGGCTCCGCAAGTGAACGCGCGCGATGTCCGACTTGAGATGGACCGTGACATTTGACCGGCTCCACCGTGGTGTGCTAGCTGCTCTCAACGAGGTGAGCCAAAAAAATGGCACCCGCTAACAGAGGCGACCGTGATCGTCCTTCTACATCGGTGACGGAAGCTAACGGACGTAGTGATGTAAGCGCGTCCGTCGAGCTTACTTTTACCTTTGCCCCATTCCGTCTTTTCCCGCGACAGCAACTTCTCCTTCAGGGCGAAAATCCGGTTCCGCTCGGAAGTCGAGCCTTTGAAATTCTCGTAGCCCTGGTCGAGCACGCTGGCCAGGTGGTCGACAAGGATCAACTCACTGCTCGCGTGTGGCCTGGCCTCACCGTCGAAGAATCGAATATTCGAGCTCAAATCACTACCGTGCGGCGCGCGCTCGCGGAGGGTGGGACCGGTGAGAATTACATCATCACGGTGCCTGGTCGGGGGTATCGCTTCGTTGCAACGGTTGTACGGTCCACGGGCGATGCAGCCCTAGCCTTCCCCGCCACCGCCCATAAAGGGCACAACTTGCCCGACCGCCTCACCCGACCGATCGGCCGCGCTGATATCGTTGCCATGGTGAGCAGTCGATTGCAGCGAGGCCGTTTCGTTACGATTGTCGGACCGGGCGGAATCGGCAAGACCACGGTGGCTCTAGCGGTCGCCGACCAGCTGATTGCCTCTTACAGAGATGGTGGACGATTTGTTGACCTTGCCCCGCTCAACGATCCCCAGCTTGTGCCAAGCGCGCTCGCTTCTGTGCTTGGCGTGGCCATCCGCTCGGAGAATCCATACCCCGCACTAACTTCCTTTCTGAAGGACAAGCAGATGCTGCTTCTGTTCGACAACTGCGAGCATGTCTTGCTGGCAGCCGCAGCGTTGGCTGAAGAACTGTTGAAAGGAGCACCGGGTGTTCACATCCTTGCGACCAGTCGAGAACCTTTACGTGCCGAAGATGAGCGCGTGCAGCGCCTCCCGCCACTGGAAACCGCTCCTGCCGAGGCACGACTTACCGTTACGGAAGCGCTTAGCTACCCGGCCGTACAACTCTTTGTCGAGCGTGCGGCCGCGAGCGCCGGCGGATACGAGCTCAAGGATGAAGATGTCCCAATTGTCGCGCAAATTTGCCGTCGGCTCGACGGAATCGCGCTAGCAATCGAGCTTGCTGCATGTCGCGTTAACGTCTTCGGGGTTCGCGGAGTCGCCAGTCGTCTGGACGATCGATTTCATCTGTTGACACGCGGTCGGCGCACCGCTCTGCCACGGCATCAGACGCTTCGTGCAGCGTTTGATTGGAGCTACGAATTGCTTTCCGAAATCGAACGCGTCGTCATGCGCCGGCTGGGTATTTTTGCTGGGCGCTTTACGATGGAAGCTGCAGGCGCCATCGCTGGAGACGCCACGATTATTTCGTCCGAGGTAGATGAGATCGTTGCCGATCTTGTCGAGAAGTCGCTGGTCATAGCGGATGTGGGAGCCGCGACCGTATATTATCGCCTAACCGATACAGCGCGAGCCTACGCCCTGAAAAGGCTGACGGAGGATGGCGAAACGCAAGGTGTGAGGAGGCGGCACGCGCTTTACCAGCTCGACCGGTTCGAACGGGCTCATGCTGCGTGGGAGACCTGGTCCACGACCGAATGGTTGTCCGCCCATGCTCCCCAGATCGACGATATTCGCAGTGCGCTTGATTGGACCTTTTCGCCGGGCGGCGATGTTGGGCTCGGTATAGAGCTGACTGTAGCGGCGGTGCCCCTTTGGTTCGAGATGTCGCTGATGGAGGAATGTCGTACGCGGGCCGAGCGTGCGCTGGCTACGCTGGAGGAAAACACAACGAGAGATGACCGCCGCCGGATGCTCCTCTACGCTGCGGTCGCCTGGTCGCAAATGTACACAACGGCCTCGGCCCGGGACACGGCAGCGGCGTGGACGACTGCGTTCGAAATCGCGGATGCGTTGGACGATACTGATTACCGTTTACGGGCGCTCTGGGGAATGTGGGCTTCGCGAGTTAATCGGGGAGAGTTCGGCGAAGCTCTGGCCCTCGCAAAGCGTTTTTCTTCCGTTGCCGAGAAGACGGCTGATGTCAATGATCGATTGCTCGGCGACCGATTGACAGGTGTGGCGCTGCATTTCCTGGGCAAACAATCGAGTGCGAGACAGCACATTGAGCTGATGCTTGCGCGCTACGTAGCTCCGGTCCGTCGATCACATGCGGTGCGCTTCCAATTCGACCAGCGGGTGACAGCACGCATTACGCTCGCGCGAGTGCTATGGCTGCAAGGGTTTGCGGATCAGGCGTTAGGCTGTGTCGAGATTAATGTCGAAGAGGCCCTTTCGATCAATCACAGGCTTTCGCTCTGCAACGCGCTTGCTCAAGCGGCGTGTCCGGTTGCTCTCATGGCCGGCGATCTGTCGGCCGCGGAGCGCTATACAAAGATGCTGCTCGATCAGACTGCCAGCGATGAGCTCGATATCTGGCGCGCGTACGGCCGCTGTTTCGGAGGAGAACTGCAGGTCAAGCGCGGCGATCTCGCTGCCGGATTGCAGCAGCTTAAGGCTGGTATCGACCAGCTACGTCGAGCCAGATTTGTGCAGTATCTTACGACCTTCCTGGGCGCGCTGGCCGAGGGGCTGGCGGTCGCCGGAGACACGTCACTGGCACACGCCACGATCGATGAGGCGATCATACGAAGCGAGCAGAGCGAGGAGCGCTGGTGCAGCCCGGAGCTGTTGCGGATCAGGGGTGTAGTCGTTTTGCAGCGGGATGCCAATCACGCTGCGCGCAAGGCCGAGGAAGATTTTCTGGGGTCGATTGAGTTAGCCCGAACCCAGGAGGCTCTCGCGTGGGAGCTGCGCACCACAACTGGCCTAGCGCGACTGTGGCAAGATCAGGGGAAGGTCGGCGAAGCGTACGAGCTGCTCTCGCCGCTCTATAGCCGCTTCAATGAGGGCTTCGAAACCAACGATCTTAAGGTCGCGAAGAGTCTACTGGATGAACTCTCGGGACATCGCTAGCCCCAGACTGAGTCCAAAGCTGGCCGTTTCACATCCCCTACTGAGATTTCACGACAATTCACAATGCTTCGTGGGGAGGTTTCACGCCTCCTTCGGAATTTTGCGAGAATTCACAAGCTTTGTTTAGGCTTTCATCGCGGGAGTGCTCATGATGCTGTCGAGCGCTGCTTTTCGGATGAAGATCGATGCCTGAGAAAGCTGCACTAGCAACTATCCCTGACGCAGCGTTGCTTGAGCCCCTGACGCAGCAGTTTGTCGATGCGATCGCTGACGGCCCGGTGATGCGCGAAATGACGCCCGAAGACGCGCGACAATTTCTGGCGGACATCCAATCAGGCATGATCGGCAAGCCCGCCGTGCGCTTTGAGGATCTCGTAGTCCCTACCGGCCCCACTGGAGCGGTGCCAATTCGCATCGTCCGACCGGAGAGAGCAAGTGAAACGCTGCCTGCATTGGTATACGTCCATGGCGGTTGGACTTTCGGCGACAAAGAGACACACGACCGCTTGATTCGGGAAATCGCGGTCGGTGCGCACGTTGCGTTGTTTTTCGTGGATTACAATCGCTCGCCGGAAGCCAAATATCCAGTAGCAATCGAACAAGTCTATGCCGTCACTAAATACGTCGTAGAGCATGCTGGGCATCTAGGAATCGATTCGACGCGCTTGGCCATCGTTGGCGACGGCGTCGGCGGCAACATGGCCGCCGCTGTCACTCTCATGGCGAAGGAGCGGCGCGGCCCCAAGATAGACGTGCAGGTGCTGTTCTATCCCGCCGTCAGCTTAACGTTCGACACCGTGTCTTACGCCTCGTTCGAAAATGGTCCGTGGTTGACCAAGCAAGCGATGGAATCGTTCTGGAGCGCCTATCTTCCTGACGTTGCCGCGCGCAAGCAGATCACCGCGGCACCACTCAACGCCTCGATTGATCAGCTGACTGGCCTTCCGGATGCGCTTATCATAGTTGCCGAGAACGACGTGCTTCGTGATGAGGGTGAGTGCTACGCGCGCAAATTGGCTCGCGCGGGCGTACGCGTCACCTGTACGAGATACAACGGCACCATTCATGATTTCGTCATGCTCAACGCCTTGGCCGATACGCCTGCAGCTCGAGGCGCTATTGCGCAGACCAACGCCCTTCTCCGGTCCATTCTTGAATGAAGGATCGGACAATGCATGGCCGTTTTAGGAAAGGTGCCAGACGTGGACGCTGCCTAGAACGAGCGCCGGTCGGGTAAAAAAGGCAACGACAGATAAGGGAGCAGGAGCGATAAGGAGGCCACGCAATGGTTGGGAGAACCGCATCCGCCCGCTCATCTGCTTTACCACACTTGCCGAGCTTTCCCATGAGCACGACTGCCGACAATAAAGACCACCCACTCGTCTTGATCGTGGACGACGATGAGGAGATCCGGTCTGCGCTTCAAGAACTTCTTCTGTCCGTGGGAATCGACGCATGCTGCTTTGCATCAACACAGGCACTATTGCACGCCGATCTTCCAGAGCGCCCTGGTTGCCTGATCCTCGATGTTCGCATGCCGGGAGCAAGCGGCCTGGATCTCCAGCAGCATCTCGCCTCAAACGGCAATAGGCGACCGATCATCTTCCTCACAGGTCACGGCGACATCCCAATGTCGGTGCAAGCGATCAAGGCGGGAGCCGTTGACTTCCTTACGAAGCCTGTAAGAGATCAGACGCTCCTCGACGCGGTCGCGGCTGCGATCGAGAAAGATATCTCGCAAAGAAACGCGGACCGGCTCGTCAAACAGCACATCGACCGCTACGCAAAGTTGACGCCGCGCGAGCGCGAAGTCTTGCGCGAAGTCGTCAAGGGTCGCCTGAACAAACAGATCGCGTTCGAACTGGGCATTAGCGAGATCACGGTAAAGCTGCACCGCGGCAACGTGACAAAGAAGATGCAGGCAACCACCGTTGGTCAGCTCATTCGCATCTGGGAATTGTTGCCTGCGAAGATCCGAGAGGAAAGATCACCCTAGACCAAAGGATGGTTATAATCCCGCCAGCAATGGGCCAGATGAGCAAATGGCCATTTGGGCCATGCTAGCGAAAGTCATCCGTTTGTCTAAGGCGCCTATAGTCGCAATCATAGATGACGATGAAGCTGTGCGAGAGGCCCTTTCCGATCTCCTTCTGGTGCAGGATGTATCATGTCGCACTTTCGATCGAGCGGAGGCCTTCATGGCGGAATACGTCCCGGGCAGGTTCGATTGCTTGATAACCGATGTAAGCATGCCGGGCCGTAGCGGCCTCGACCTGCTGCGGCGGCTGCGGAGCATCGGCTCCTCGATACCGGTCATCGTCGTTACCGCCGACACGAGCCGGACGGCCCGATCGCGCGCAATGAGAGACGGCGCCCACGCATATCTGACAAAACCAATAAGCAGTGAAGCACTCCTTCGTCATCTGCAGTCGGCCTTGAGTCAGGCGAGCCCACCCCCTGAGGACGACGGACAAGGGACGATTTCCGATGACTAGCACCACTCACAAAGTCCTGACGGGCGAAAACGAACACCCCTTCATCTTTCCGCTCCCTTTCCAGCTGTCAGACTTCGCGTCTGAAAGCGTGATCGTGAGCGACGCCCACGGTGTCATTCAGTATTGGAATGCTGCTTCGGAAGCTCTTTATGGATGGCCGGCCATGGCCATGATCGGGCAGAGTTACGAAGCGTTCTGTGAGCACGATGCTGAACACATCCGTACGCTGCTGCAGGAAGGCCGATGGGAAGGTGTGGTCCACCGGCGCAATCAGGCCGGAACCAAGGTGGCAGCCGCCGTGCGGCAAATTGCAAGGCGGGACGCGAATGGCACCGTTCTGGATATTGTTGAATTCGGGAGGAATGCAGGCGAGATCTCCCAAGCGGCGACCATGCGCCTGGATGCCGAGCTGCAGGGCAGCCTCGCCCCTTGCTGGGAGCTCGATACCTCGTCTGCACGACTTCTGCTCGACACAATCACAGAGCTTAGAAGTCGTGGCATAAGTGTCGATCTCGAGCAGCATCCGGAGTGGGTTGAAGAGCTGCTGACCGCAACTCGGATCTCTGCCGTCAATGATCGCGCGGTGCGAATGTTCGGAGCGCATGCCGGTCAGGAACAGATGATCGGTCAGCGGGTTGGCGCGTTCTGGCCGGCAGAAAGTCGTTCAGTACTCGCTACCTTGATTGAAAGTGTAGCAAGCGATCGCTCGCGTCTCGAGACACGCAAAATGGTCTTAAGCGGAGCCGCACGCGACGCTATCATCAGAGCATGGCACGCTGCCGAGCCCAAGCCCCTCGGCTCTGTATTTGTAACGATCAACGGCGCGCCAAACGACGATCGCAGCTCTTGGGAACTGCAGGCGAGCGAGGAGAGATATCGCAAGTTGATTCAGTATCTACCGACCGCTCTCTGGCAAGTTGATTCCCGGCGGGCGGACGAGGTCTTTGACCAATTGAAGGCAAATGGCGTCCGCGATATCGGAGCCTATCTTGATGAGAATCCCGACCTTGTCGAACACGCGAAGGATGTTGTGCACGTAACGGAGGTGAATCGAGATGCGATATCACTGTTTCGTGCCAGCAATGCTTCCGACCTCATAAAGCCTGTTCGTTATATTTTTGCCGCCGCCCCCGGGCTCGCGAACCGGGTCATGGTTGCTCATTTCGAACGTCGACGTAACTTTATCGAACAGACAAAGATTCTGGCCTTCGATGGCACAATCATCGATGTCCTGTTCACGGTCACATATCCGGTGCCGCCCGAGCAGCTGGATACAACCTTTATAACCATGCAGGACATTAGTGAACGGCTGAATGCAGAACGGCAGGTTCGGAAGCTGCAGGCCGACTTCACGCATGCTGGGCGCATCGCAACCCTCGGCGAACTTGCGACTTCCATCGCACATGAGATCAACCAGCCGCTTACAGCAATCTTGACCAACGCCGAGACGAGCCTGAGATGGCTGGCGCGCGCCGATCAAAACATAGAAAAGGTCACCCAGCTCACTTCCAGGGTCGTATCGAACGCCCGTCGTGCTGGTGAAATCATTCAGCGCATCCGAGGCATGGCAGTGAAACAGGAGCCAGAGAAGCGTCTCATCGACCTCAATGAGGTCGTTCAAGAAGCTCTCCTGTTCAGCCGCCACGACATGGAGTCGAAGTCGATCGCTCTGTCGACAACATTTGGCTCTGGCCTTCCCCGCGTGATGGGCGATCGCATTCAGCTGCAGCAAGTCATGATCAACCTGCTTGTCAATAGCGTCCAGGCGATTGCGCAGTCGGGACAACCAACGCGGCGGATCGATATTGAGACTTCGATCGATGACGACGGTTCGGTTGTCTTTTCCATCTTTGACAATGGGCCGGGCATTGCCGCCACGGATCTGGAGCACATCTTCGACCGCTTCTTCAGCACCAAGGATTCAGGCATTGGCATTGGGCTCGCCATTTGCCAATCGATCATTGCGGCGCACGGCGGCAGCATTTCAGGTTCAAATCGTTCGAACGGCGGCGCTCATTTTCGCTTCACGCTCCCGGTATCAATGGGGCCCGGCGCCACGTCTGATGCGGCCAACATCATTCAGCAGACCCACCCGCCGCTTCAATGAGCCTCCCCTTCATCTCGGGCGGAATCGGCGCAGAGACCCGAGATAATCCACCGGCAGGATGCGTGCTGTCCAACCTTCTAAAGCTTGGCATGTTCAACCTATCCCAAGGTACAGGTCAGCCTGTCCGCTTGAAACAACAAGCCTAGACTCGCTGCACGATACCGTCCGCGGGCGCATGCCATCAATATTGCAAACACACCACAGTTAAGGGCTCCACGCCCACCCAAGGCCCTGCGCAGAACGAGCGCGGTGCATTCCTGACGGGAGAACAAGTCCATGAGCAAGCCGATCTCGCACGAGCGTTTGAGGGCTGCGCCAGTTGCGCCTCGCGCACGCCAGAACGATTTGTCGGCTGCCGAACATCGTCCCGCCGATATGGAGATGGCGCGCGTGCTTCACACCAAACCACTCCGCATGGCATTGGACTCCTCCGGTGCCGGGATCGCCCACTGGAAACATGAACCATTGCACGACGTCGTCGAGCCCATGAGCCACCACGTCATCATGGCCTACAACGGCTCGGTGCAGCGCATGGAGCGGCGGTCAGGAAGATCGGTTGCGACGGGAACGTTTCGTCGCGGGGTCGTGATAATCATTCCGGAAGGATCAAGCTCCCGTTGGGATATTCCGAAACCTGTTGATGTCGTTCAGCTCTATCTTCCTCACGCAACGCTGAAGCGCGTTGCCGACGAAGCCGAGACCGCCGCGCCGATCGATCTCCTGGAGCGAACGGCGCATCCCGACCCCACCACATCCCGATTGCTCTTGAGCGCAGCCGGTGTGCTGGAGGGCAATGGGGCCCTGGATATGCTGTTCCGGCATCAGCTGACAAACCTGTTGGCCACGCGCCTCCTGGCTGCGCACACGAGCTCGCCAACCACGTTTCAGCCGACCATGGGTGGGCTTTCGCCGAAAGTCCTGCTCCGTGCCATCGAACGCTTGCGCTCGGACAGCGATGCGGACGTCTCCCTAGATGCCCTGGCTTCCGATGCCGGCCTGTCGCGCTTCCACTTCTGCCGCGCCTTCAAAGAAAGCACCGGGCTTTCACCTCATGCCTGGCTGCGCCAGCACCGGCTCGAGCAGGCCATGAACATGCTGCGCGACACCGACGCATCGATCGCCTTGGTTGCGGCGGAGCTTGGCTATGCCTCGCAAACGGCCTTCGCTGCGGCATTCAGGCGATTTACTGGGGAAACGCCGAGCGATTGGCGGCGACGCGTGCGTTAGTAGCAATCGCTCTGCAGGTAACGAAGTGCCTTCCGAACGCGAGGACAGCTGCATGAACAAGCCGATCCTGAACGATCCTTTGAAGGCTCTGCTTGTCGCACCCAGCGCGCACCACAGCGACTCGCCGGTCGCCGAGCGGCGTCCTGCCGATGTGGAGATGGCACGCGTCCTCAAAACCGCTCCGCTCTGCATGGCTTCAGACCCCTCCAGTGGCGCGATCGCCCATTGGAAGCATGCAGCTCTGCACGACGTGGTCGAGCCGATGACCGACCACGTCATCATGACCTACCCCACGGGCGTTCAGCGCCTGGAGCGGCGCAGCGGGAAATCGGTTGCGATTGGAACGGCGCGTTCCGGAGTTGTGACGATCATTCCGGCTGGTTCAAGCGCCAGATGGGATATTCCCGGCGCTGTCGATGTTATCCAGCTCTATCTTCCGCACACAAAGCTCGAGCGCATTGCGCGCGAAGCCGACGCGCCCGCTCCTCGCGATCTTCTGGAGCGGACGGCGCATCCTGACCCCATCACATCCCAATTGCTGATGAGTGCGGCGGATGTGCTGGAGGGCAATGCAGCCCTGGATACGCTGTTCAGGCAGCAACTGACGGATCTCCTGGCCACGCGCATCCTGGCTGAGCACACGGGGGCGCCAACCACGTTCGATCCGGTCAGGGGTGGGCTTTCTCCCCATGCTCTGCGCCGCGCCATAGACCGTCTGCGCTCGGACAGGGATGCTGACGTGTCACTCGCTGCGCTGGCATCGGAGGCCGGCCTGTCGCGCTTCCACTTCAGCCGGGCCTTCAAGGAAAGCACCGGGCTTTCGCCTCATGCTTGGCTGCGCCAGCACAGGCTCGAGCAAGCCATGAATATGCTGTGCGATACCGACGCGTCGATCTCGTTGGTGGCCGCGCGACTTGGCTACGCTTCCCAAACTGCGTTCACCGCGGCGTTCAGGAAGCTGACCGGCGAAACCCCGAGCGATTGGCGAAGGCGCATGCGGTAGCAGCAATCGCTCTGCAGGTGCCGCAATCGCTCTGGCGCAGTTGCAGACCTGATCGGCTAGACCATCGCTATGTCCACACCAACGATCGACGGAGATAAACAATGATCTGGAAAAACTTCGTCAGCTTCCCTGCAGTCTCGCCGCGACGGAGGCTCGTCGCAACCGCCATCGTATACGGACTTTCGTTGGCAGTTCGCTTCACCTCGGCAACCGGCGAGGAGGTGGAAATTCCACCGCGGTCCCTGCAAAGGACGAATCCGGCGATGTCCATCATGACCAACGATCGTGCCCCGCTTCCCTACGCCGACTGGGGAGGCCCGAATGCCGCTGAGCCGATTTTCTTTCGCCGCCACTGGACGCTGCGGGCGTCGTCGAGCTGCCCTGCTCCTTAAGACCTAACGATTTCGTTTCACGTCTTCGCGTCGTCCTTGACCACAAGGAGCCGCCACCAAAGGAGCGGCGGCGGCAACGCGCCTATGCCCGGAAAGATCAACCACAGGAGTAGATCACATGCGACTTGTCATAATCGGCGCCGGCTTCGCCGGCATGTACGCTGCACTTTCCGCTGCACGCCTGCGGGACATCCAGGGCGCTTCCCCGGAAGAACTCGAGATCGCGCTGGTTGCACCACAGCCGACGCTGGTGGTTCGCCCACGGCTCTACGAACGGAAGCCAGAGACGCTGACGGCGCCTCTCCAAGATGTCCTCAAGGCCATCGACGTCGTCTACGTGCAAGGCAGCGCCGAGACGGTCGACACCAAGTCTCGCACGGTGGAAATCGTCGGTATCAAAGCTGCGAAGAAGAGCCTATCCTACGACCGGCTGGTCGTGGCCACCGGCAGTCGGCTCTTCCGTCCGAATATTCCCGGGCTTGCCGAGCATGGCTTCAGCGTCGACCAGCTCGACGATGCGATTGCGCTCGACCGGCATCTTCACAGTCTGGCCGATCGGCCAGCAAAGAACGGACGCGACACGGTCGTCGTTGCCGGCGGCGGGTTCACCGGCATCGAGGCGGCAACCGAGATGCCCACGCGGTTTCGTGCGATCCTCGGCAAGGATGCCACGCCGCGTGTCGTCATCGTCGATCGGAATAGTGCGGTCGCTCCCGATATGGGCGCAGGTCTTCGCCCCATCATCGAAGATGCGCTGCGCAAGCTCGGTGTGGAAACCCGAGTCGGTACCGGCGTGGCGTCGCTGAACAAATCCGGCGTCACGTTGACTTCCGGCGAACGCATCGAAACCGAGACCGTGATCTGGGCAGCGGGCATGCGCGCCGCTCCATTGACCGCGCAGATTCCCGCCGAGCGCGACCGTCTCGGCCGGCTGCTTGTCGACCGCGACTTGCGCGTACCGGGAGTGCCTGGCGTTTTCGCCACCGGTGATGCTGCGAGAGCCGCCTGCGATGATCTCGGCAACTACGCGCTGATGTCGTGCCAGCACGCGACGCGGATGGGCGCCTTCGCCGGCAACAATGCCGCCGCGGAGCTCTTGGGAGTACCGACCAGGCCGTATCACCAGGAGGGGTACGCCACGTGTCTCGACCTGGGAGAGGCCGGTGCGATCTTCACGCGAGGCTGGGATAGGAAGCTCGAGCTGGTCGGCGCCGAGGCGAAGAAGACTAAGCAGCAGATCAACACCGTGTGGATCTATCCGCCCCGAGCAGAGCGTGCGGCCGCACTGGCCTCGGCCAATCCAGAGCACGTCGGCGAAGTGTAGGCGAGTTACGCGAAACGGGCCGCGCTGACCCCACATCAGCACGGCCCGATCACCATCGACCAATTGGAGCTCACCACGATGAAACACGAGACCGTGCGCGCGACGGCGTTCGCCATGCCGCTGACCAACCCGGCCTTTCCACCCGGCCCCTATCGCTTCATCAACCGCGAGTACTTCATCATCCAGTACCGGACGGATCCCGAGGTCCTGCGTCGGATCGTGCCGGCACCGCTCGAGCTGACCGAACCGGTGGTGAATTACGAATTCATCCGCATGCCTGACTCAACCGGCTTCGGCGACTACACCGAAAGCGGCCAGGTCATCCCGGTGTCCTATCATGGTCAGGCTGGCAGCTTCACCCATCAGATGTTCCTCAATGATCATCCGCCCATTGCAGGCGGGCGTGAGCTGTGGGGCTTTCCCAAGAAGCTGGCGCAGCCGAAGCTCGCAGTCGAGATCGACACGCTGGTCGGTACCTTGAACTATGGCTCGGTTCGCATCGCGACCGGCACCATGGGCTATAAGCACCGCGCCCTCGACATCGAGGCCGAAGCAAGGAAGCTCGCCGCACCCAATTTCCTGCTCAAGATCATCCCGCATGTCGATGGCACGGCGCGCGTCTGCGAGCTCGTGCGCTTCCATCTCGAAGACATCAGCGTGAAGGGCGCATGGACCGGGCCGGCGGCGCTCGACCTGTATTCGCATGCGCTAGCCCCTGTCGCCGAGCTGCCGGTCCTTCAAGTGCTGTCGGCGAAGCACATCATTGCCGACCTGACCCTCGGGCTTGGCACCGTGGTCCACGACTACCTGTCCCCCGGCGTGGCTGTGCGACGACGCGGGTCCGAATCCGAAATCTTGATCGAAGCGAACGCAGGCTGATCGCATCAGCCGCAATATCGGGAGTTTGTAAAATGCTGAAGGTGATGCGCGAGCAAATCAGTTCTGTGCCGCAGGCATTCAGACCGCTGCCCTACGATGTCGTCGCCTTGGTGCTGCAGGGCGGCGGAGCTCTAGGAGCTTATCAGGCCGGAGTCTACGAGGGCCTGCACGAAGCAGGTATCCGGCCGAACTGGTTGGCCGGCATCTCGATCGGAGCACTCAATGCGTGCATCATCGCCGGCTCCCCTGAGGACCAGCGGATCGAGCGACTACGCGAGTTCTGGGAGACCATCTGTGCCTGTCCGGTGGGATGGCCTGCCGGCGAAGGGCTGGCTGATGCCTTGCCATTCGCTTTCGACCTACGCTCGATGCACAACGCGTTTGCCGCGATGAGGGCCTTGTTCCAGGGGCAGCCGGGCTTCTTCAAGCCGCGCTTCCCGCCCCCGTTCTGGTCGCCGTTTTCAGGCGATGGAGCGACAAGCTTCTATGACACGTCACCCCTGAACCAGACGCTGGAGAGGCTCGTCGATTTCGATCGGTTGAATTCGGGCGAGGTGCGCGTCAGCGTCGGAGCGGTCAACGTCCGCACAGGCAATCTGACCTATTTCGACACGACTGAACGCCGGCTGGGACCGAAGCATTTCATGGCTTCCGGCGCTCTGCCGCCGGGCTTCCCCGCAGTCGAGATCGAAGGCGAACATTATTGGGATGGCGGCGTCGTCTGGAACACCCCGCTCTCGCGGGTGCTGTCCAGCGAGCCGCGTGACACGCTGACATTTCAAGTCGATCTCTGGTCGGCCAAGGGCCGTGTCCCCCACGACATGATGGAGCTGTCGAGCCGACAGAAGGACATCCAGTATTCGAGCCGCACGCGCGCCATCACGGACCAAGCGTTGCGAATGCAGAAGATGCGTCAAGCCTTGCAGCGGACGCTCGAACATTTACCGGAAACCGCAAAGCAGGATCCAGAAATCCGCGCCATCGCGGAGATGGCCCGTCGCCGCTCCTACAACATCATCCACCTGATCTACCAGTCCAAAATCTATGAGGGCCAGTCCAAGGACTACGAGTTCGGGCTGAGTGCAATGCGCGCCCACTGGCAGAGTGGACTGGACGACATCCGCCGCACCTTGGCCGACCCGCGTCGCCTCGACCCGCCAGCTCCCGAGGTCGGCATCGTCACGCACGACGTCCATCGCGCGATTGAGATCTAGCGACCCCCACACGTGTTGGAGAATGTGCCATGTCAACCCTTTCCTATTCCGCTGAACAGAAGGCAAAAACCCGTCTATCTCCGTCGCGTCAGGCGATCCGGCGGGCAGCGCTCGCGTTCGCCGCGGCGCTCGGCGTCGCCGGCGCTGCCGCTTTCGGCCACTACTACGTCACGACCGGCCGCTACCTGGAAACGACCGACGACGCCTATGTCAAAGCGGACTCCACGATCATCGCGCCAAAGGTCTCCGGCTACATCGCCGAAGTGCTGGTTTCCGACAATGAGCCGGTGAAGGCCGGCCAGCTCTTGGCGCGGATCGACGACCGCGACTTCAAGACCGCCCTGAACCAGGCCAAGGCCGACGTTGCAGCCTCCGAAGCCGCGGTGAAGAACCTCGACGCACAGATCGAATTGCAGGAACCGCTGATTCAGCAGCAGGCCGCCGAGGTCGACGCGACCGAAGCCAATCTGAAGTTCGCTCAGCAGGAGCGCGCCCGCTACGACGAGCTCATGAAAACTGGAGCAGGTACCGTTCAACGCGCCCAGCAGACCGACGCGGCGTTGCGCGCACAGACCGCGCAGCTGCAGCAGGGCAAGGCAGGTCTGATGGCCGCCAACAAGAAGATCGAGGTGCTCGCAACCGAACGCGCGAAGGCCGTTGCGCAGCTCGATCACGCCCGCGCCGTCGAACAGCAGGCGGCGCTGAACCTCTCTTACACGCAGATCACGGCACCGGTCGACGGCACGGTCGGCGCGCGGACGCTCCGCGTCGGCCAATATGTGCAGGCCGGAACGCAGCTAATGGCAGT
Source organism: Bradyrhizobium sp. ISRA464 (assembly GCF_029910095.1). NCBI lineage: Bacteria > Pseudomonadati > Pseudomonadota > Alphaproteobacteria > Hyphomicrobiales > Nitrobacteraceae > Bradyrhizobium > Bradyrhizobium sp. ISRA464. Next base: position 7,512,590 of record NZ_CP094526.1, read on the forward strand.
GGTGCCGCTCGATCAGGTCTATGTGGTCGCCAATTTCAAGGAAACCCAGCTTACCCATGTGCGCGATGGCCAGCCGGTCGAGCTGCGGGTCGACAGCTTCCATTCGACCAGGCTGAAGGGCCATGTCGATAGCCTCTCGCCAGCGAGCGGTCTGGAATTCGCGCTGCTGCCGCCCGACAACGCCACTGGCAACTTCACCAAGATCGTGCAGCGCGTGCCGGTGAAGATCGTGCTCGACGATCAGAGCCTGAACGGTCTGCTGCGCCCCGGCATGTCAGCCGAGCCGACCGTCAACACCAAATCGGCCGTTGTCGCCGAGCGCGAAGCCAAAAAGCGGCTCGCGTCGCGTGGCGGCGAGCCCCGCAGCTGAACGACGCACCCTCCCTCGCACGCGAGGAAACAACCATGACGACACTGCAAACCACCATCGATGCCGTTTCCGCGAGCGAAGGTCAGTTACCGGCCGCGGCTCCCGCTGTCTCCGCAAAAACCTGGCTCGCGGTTATCGGCGCCACGCTGGGTGCGTTCATGGCGGTGCTCAACATCCAGATCGTCAATGCCTCCCTTGCTGACATTCAGGGCGGAATCGGAGCAGGCATCGATGACGGCGGCTGGATCTCGACCTCCTACTTGATCGCCGAGATCGTCGTGATTCCGCTCTCAGGCTGGCTTGCCCAGGTGTTCTCGGTCCGCATCTATCTCCTCACCAACGCCTTCCTGTTCCTGGTGTTCTCGGCGGGCTGCGCGCTCGCGCAGGACCTGCCGCAGATGATCACGCTACGTGCCGTGCAGGGCTTTACCGGCGGCGTGCTGATCCCCATGGCGTTCACGCTCATCATCACGCTCTTGCCGAAGGCGAAGCAGCCGATCGGGCTCGCGATGTTCGCGATATCAGCGACATTCGCTCCCGCGATCGGTCCGACCATCGGGGGCTATCTCACCGAGAATTTCGGCTGGGAATACGTCTTCTATGTCAACGTCGTGCCCGGCGCGATCATGATCGCCATGCTGTTCTTCTCGCTGGAAGCGGCGCCCATGAAGCTGTCGCTGCTGCGCGAGGGCGACTGGGCCGGCATCATCACCATGGCGATCGGCCTCGCCGCGCTGCAGACCGTGCTGGAAGAAGGCAACAAGGACGACTGGTTCGGCTCGCCTTTCATCGTTCGGCTGGCCGTGATCACTACCGTCGCGTTGACGCTGTTCCTCGCAATCGAGCTGACCGCGAGGAAGCCGTTGCTCAACTTGCGCATCCTGCTGCGCCGCAATTTCGGCTTCGGCGTGCTCGCGAACTTCCTGCTCGGCGTCGCACTCTATGGCTCCGTCTATATCCTGCCGGTCTATCTGTCCCGCATCCAGGGCTACAACTCCGAGCAGATCGGCATGGTGCTGGCCTGGACCGGCTTGCCGCAGCTCGTGCTGATCCCGCTGGTGCCGCGACTGATGCAGCGCATCGACCCGCGGATCGTGATCGGCATCGGCTTTGCACTGTTCGCCGCCTCCAACTTCATGAACATCTATATGACCAGCGACTATGCGGCGGACCAGCTGTTCTGGCCCAACGTGGTCCGTGCTGTTGGGCAGGCCCTTTGTTTCGCGCCGCTTTCGGCGGTCGCGACCGCCGGAATCGAGCAGGAGAACGCGGGGTCCGCGTCTGCCTTGTTCAACATGATGCGCAACCTCGGTGGCGCAATCGGCATCGCCGCGTTGCAGACGCTGCTCACCAAGCGCGAGCAATATCACTCCAACGTGCTCTCGCAGCAGGTCACGATGTTCGAGCAGGCGACCCGTACCCGGCTCGATCAGCTTACGCAGTATTTCATGAGCCACGGCGTAATCGACCGTGTCGACGCCGTCCACCACGCCTACGTCGCGATCGGCAAGGTCATTCAGAAGCAGGCCTTCATCCTCGGCTTCAGCGATACCTTCTATCTGCTCGGCGTCTCACAGATCGTCGCCCTGATCGCGGCGCTCATGCTCACCAAGCCCGACCGCCTCGATGCAGGCGGCGCCCACTGACCATCTTCAACCCCGAAAGGAGAACGACCATGAAGCCCCGCATGAATTTCTTTCAGGCCGCGCCTGAGGGCATCAAAGCGCTTACGGCTGTGGAGACCCAAATCCAGTCATCCGGACTCGAACAGTCGCTGATCGAGCTGGTCAGGACTCGCGCCTCGCAGATCAACGGCTGTGCCTTCTGCATCAACATGCACACCCAGGATGCGCGCAAGCATGGCGAAACCGAGCAGCGGCTGTATCTCCTGAACGCCTGGCGCGAGGCACCACTCTATACCGATCGTGAACGTGCGGCGCTGGCCTGGACTGAGGCGGTGACGCTGATCTCCGAAACGCATGCGCCCGACGATGCTTATGAGGAGCTGCGCAAGCATTTCTCCGAGGCAGAGGCCGTGAACCTGACCATCCTGATCGGAACCATCAACGCTTGGAACAGGCTTGCGATTTCCTTCCGCGCGGTGCCGCCGGTCAAGGCCAAGGCGGCGACGGCCGCTTGATTCTGCGTGAGTTTCATTTCTCTAGCATCGAAAGGAATTCCCCATGTTGAAGGGAAAAGCAGCAATCGTCACCGGATCGACCAGCGGCATCGGCCTGGGCATCGCGAAAGAATTGGCCAAGCTCGGCACCGACCTGGTTATGAACGGCCTTGGTGACGCCGGCGGGATCGAGGCAATCCGCAGCAGCGTCGAACGTGAGCACAGCGTGCGCGTCGTCTACGATGGTGCGGATATGTCAAAGGGAGAAGCTGTACGCGGATTGATTGCGGCGACGATCGAGAAATTCGGACGCCTCGACATCCTGGTGAACAACGCCGGCATTCAGTTTACCGCTCCGGTGGAGGAGTTTCCCGCTGCCAAGTGGAATGCGATCCTGGAGATCAATCTGTCGGCTGCGTTTCATGGAATTGCAGCGGCGGTACCCCAGATGAAAAAGCAGCGCTGGGGAAGAATCGTCAACATTGCCTCAACGCACGGCCTCGTCGCCTCAACTCATAAAGCCGCCTACGTTGCAGCCAAGCACGGGCTGGTTGGCCTGACCAAGGTGGTTGGCCTCGAGACCGCCGGCAGCGGCGTGACCTGCAACGCGGTCTGTCCGGGTTGGGTGCGAACACCCCTGGTCGAAAAGCAGATCAGCGACATCGCTGCGCAAAGAAGCATTAGTCAGAAGGAGGCGGCCAATGAGCTTCTTGCTGAGAAGCAGCCCTCTCTGGATTTCGCGTCGGCCTCGCAGCTTGGCGGCACTGTGGCTTTCCTCTGTTCGCCTGCGGCAGACCAGATCACAGGCACGACGATCTCCGTCGATGGTGGCTGGACCGCACAGTAGCGGAGGTAGCACCGCGGCATTGATCGCCACTTCAACAGAGAACATGGAGGCCCCGTCATGGGTGCAAAGCAGAAGGTCGCCATTATCACCGGCGCGTCGCAGGGAATCGGCGAAGCATTGGTCAGGGCATACCGCGATCGCAATTTTCGCGTTGTCGCGAATTCCCGCTCGATCAGGCAGCCATCCGATCCGGATATCCTGGCGGTTGCCGGGGACATCACCGATTCGAAGACCGCGGAACGCATCGTATCGCAGGCGATCGAGCGCTTCGGCCGCGTAGACGCCCTCATCAACAACGCTGGCATCTTCATCGCAAAGCCATTCACCGATTATACGGACGAAGACTATGCCAGCTTGCTAGGGATCAATCTCGACGGCTTTTTCCATGTCACGCGTCGCGCAGCCAAGGAGATGCTGAGGCAGGGATCCGGGCATATCGTGCAGATCACGACCAGCCTCGATGAACACGCGGTCAGCAGCGTGCCCTCGGCCCTGGCGGCCCTTACGAAGGGCGGTTTGAACGCGGTGACCAAGTCGCTCGCGATCGAGTATGCGAGCAAGGGTATCCGCGTCAACGCTGTGGCGCCTGGAGCGGTCAAGACGCCGATGCACGCACCTGAAATGTACGACTTCCTGGCCAAGCTGCATCCGGTCGGACGGATGGGAGAGGTGCGAGATGTTGTCGATGCAGTGCTCTACCTCGAAGGTGCCGCCTTCACCACCGGCGAGATCCTGCACGTGGACGGCGGACAGAGCGCCGGACATTAAGAGGAATGTCGTGCCGCCCGCATCGGCGGAGCGGGTCGACACCTGGAACTTAGAGGCTAGCTTGCAATGACGGTCGCATTTCGATCATCTCGGCCTGACTTCGAGGCTTCAGCGCGCGAAGTAGCTTTGGATACGATCGCGCTGACCGCCAAGCTGTTGTTTGCGCACGGGCAGACGACCGAGCGGACGGTAGTCACCACCGAACGCCTTGGACGCGCTCTGGGCGCGCCGGCGAAGGTGCTGCCAGATTGGGACAAGATTACCGTCGAGCTCGAAGGCACATCCTTGTCCCGGATTGTTCCCGCCAAGCCGCTCGGCATGGACATGAACAGGGTGCTGGCCATCATGTCCATTGTGGACCGGCTGTGCGACGGCACGCTACATACTGAAGAAGCATGGCCGGCACTGTTATCGGCCGGAAACTTGCCCCCCGTGTCCACGTTGCATTTCACCTCATTTGCAGCCATCGGCGCGGCGTCGCTTGGGGTGATCTTCGGCGCGCTCGATATCACGAGCCTGATGCTCATCGCAGCGAGCGCCTCCCTCGGCGCGCTCGTCCGCCGCTGGCTGTCAGGCTTCAGCAGCAATCCTTTTATCCAGCCGCTTTGTGCCGCCCTCATCGCCGGTATTGTGGCGGCCGTTTCCGCTATCAGCTTGCATCAGCCGATCGCAAGCACTCTCGTCGCCTTCTGTCCCTGCATGGTGGTGGTGCCCGGTCCGCATCTTCTCAACGGTGCGATCGATCTCGTACGCACGCGGATCGCGCTCGGCATTGCGCGCCTGACGTACGCCGGCACGATCGTGCTTATGATCTGCTTCGGCCTGCTATTGGGCTTCACCGCAGGCGGCGCAGCCCTACCGACCGCGACGCCGGACGCTCCCGTGCCGCTCCTGGCCGACGTGATTGCGGCAGGATGCGCCGTCGCGTCCTTTGGCACTTTCTTCTCGATGCCGTGGCGCATGCTGCCCTTGCCCATCGCAGCTGGTATGCTCGGCCATGCGGCACACTGGGCGCTGATCTCGCTCTTGGGTGCGAATGTCGCGACCGGAGCGCTCGTCGCCTGTATTCTGGTCAGCATCATCGTCACACCGGTCGTCGACCGCCTGCATCTGCCCTTCGCTGCGCTCGGCTTCTCTGCTGTCGTCTCGATGATGCCAGGCTTCTTTCTGTTCGAGGCGGCGAGCGCCCTTGTCGAGCTGGTCGCGATGGGGCCGCGTGCGCCGGTAGCTCTGCTGACGAACATCGCCGCGAACGGCGCCACGGCATTTCTGGTCATACTGGCCATGACGTTCGGGTTGATCCTACCACGCATGCTGCTTGAAGGCCGTGACGTGGCACGCAGCGCTACCATTAAGAGCCCGAAAGCGCGGAAAATCGTAGAACAGCGTAGGAAATAGTTGGGAATGCGTAGCGGGGGGCGATTCATCTGATTCCCCCCTCCCCCCTCGCGCTTGTTTACACCATCATACGGCAACGAAAAGCCGCCTAGCGTCCGGCGCTCGTTTCACTGACGCGGCGACGAAGCTTCGGCGGCGTGACCGCACTGAATGGGTTCAATTTCTCGAGCACACGACAGTGTGATGGTGCTGCGGACACAACGCTTGCCTGAGGCATGTATGACGCACCAAGAGTAGCAGTGCGGCATTCTTGCTCACCTTGCCGACACTGACATCGAGAGGCTCGCCAAGCGGCACCGGGCGCAGAAATTCGGTCCGGTAGGAAAAGACCCGGAAACCCGGTGGGGCATGGCCATCGATCTCCACGGCAGCAAGCCCGGCGAGCACGCCTCCCTGGACCGTCTCGAACGGCCCTGAGACCTCCGGCGTGGCGCGATCGTGACCGGAGGCCAGCCGCTCAACGACGGGACTTGACGTCATCGCTCAACGGTTACTGGTCGAAATACTGGCTAAAAGAATACAAGCGCCCTCACCTCGATGCTCTCACGCGGGGGAATGTCGGCGTGGGGAGTCGGATCAATGAAGCCGGTATGCGGTACGAAGCGCGCCCGTCCATCCCTGGCAGAGTCGTAGCACTTGAACACAAGCACTTCGGTCTCGTGCATATCAGGCGCATAAAACCATCGATGTTGTTGGCGACAGACCAGACCATAAAATTCGCCGGTCCGATCCGGATAGACAATGTCGGTTGCGACCAGATCGTCTGAATTGATGCTGGTGGCATCGCAGAGTGCGAGTGGAGCGTCGCGCAGCGGGCCGCGTATCGGGCGCCAGACATTTACAATCGAGAAGCGGCGACGAAGCAGCGCCTCGGCCTCCTCGCCCATGAGATCGCGAACGCGCTGGGGACCGGACTTTTCGGTATAGTCGCCGTGAACTCTTGCGGAGGGCTGTCGCGGAATCCCGGGTGTACGATCAATCCGATCGATGACCCGGCGCCGAACGGTGTGATCGAAGATCACGACTCTCTCTGCATCGCAGACGCTGGCGATCAGCTGCTCGATTTCCGGATAGAGAATTCGACGCAATTGACTTTCATCATAGAAGTCCGCGACCGCGCTTTGATGCGAAGCCAGCAGAAAACCTTCGCGATCGAGCGACAAATCAAGCGGGCCGCTCCGCATGTCATGTATTAGGACCGAACGGCCTTCATATTCCGCGCTCGATGCGGATACGCCTGATGGCGGCCGGAATGTGTAATAACGGGGCTTTGTCATGCCCGGCTTTAAGTAGTGAAGAACGCCCTCGACGTAAGGGCGGCCGGCACAGTTCTTGGGCTGCATTGCTTGCTCCATCGGGACGTCGCGGCTCATGCCGTCTTCAGCAACGGGCTCTTTTCCCGCTCCAGCACGCGGCGCACCGCGGGACGTGCAAGCAGCCGCTCCTTGTGGTCAGTGTAGGACACCAATTCCGCGACAGGCAGGCCGAACACTGCGGCCCAACCGTAGTACACGAGCGCGTAGGGATCACACACCGTGTACTGGTTGCCGCCCAACCAAGCTTGACTGGACAGCAACGTGTCAATCTCCTGGCACTGCCTCCAATATCCTTCCTTGGCGCCGTCCTTGACCGACCCGTGCGCTACCTGATCGGCAACAAAGCGCTCAGGCCTGACCATGCGCCGAAACTGGGGGTCGACAGAGTTGGAAATCCAGCTCAGCATGGAAATGCAACGCGCTTCTGCGACGCCATCCTTCGGCAGCAGCTCGGCTTCGGGAAACGCTCGGCCGATGTAGGCAAGGATGGCTACGCATTGCGTGATCGGCTCGTCACCGACCTTCAGCACGGGGACCTCTCCGCGCGGATTGATCTTCTTGAAGGGTTCTGCGTGCTGTTCGCCTTTGCGAAGATTGACGAGCACGCTCTCAAACGACGCGCCTGCTTCTTCCAGCGCAACGTGCGCTGCCATGGAACAGGCACCTGGACAGTAATAAAGCGTCAGCATAGATTTCTCCTCACATTCATCAGCCTTTCACCAGTCACTATCGTCGCTTGCGCAAGATCAATGGCATTGGCATCGCGTCGAACTCGTTCAGATTTTCATGGATGAGAGCGCGGTCAGCCTGATACAAGAACGATCACTCCAGCCTGAGCTCGACCGTTCCAAACCGCCCATAGTCGGCTGTGTAGCGACCGCCGGTTCTTGCCGCCAACATGCCACAAACGGTCCCTGTACTCACGAATTGCCCGGCGTATAAGCCTATCCCAACCTTCGATAGTTCGTTTATCAGCCAAGTGAACGATACTATAGGATGGTCGATGGCGGCGCTTGCCGTGCCGCGGCGCTTTTCGAGGCCGTTGCAGGACAGCGAGACAGATTGATCGGCCAAGCCGGAGCGTTCCCAGTCCGGTATTGGATCCCCGATCACGATAGACCTGCCTCCAGAGCCGTCTGCAATCATTGCATTCACGGGCGGAAACGCATCATCATTGCTGAAGCTACATCCCGCGAGCTCGATGCCGGGATGTATGGATGCGATCGCCTCAGCGAGATGATCCTGAGTGTATGGCTGTTCACGCGGCAGCAGATTCCGGCCGACCTTGATCTGATACTCCACTTCCACAATTGGACTGCAAAGTTCCGAAAACCGCACAATCGCCGGCGATTGCATCACACATGGATGGAATATTCGGCCGTAGATGGGGGTCGTTGCGCGCAAAGCTTTCTGAAGCTCTTCTTTCATTGCAGCAACTTTCCAGCCCCCGATCTCCCATCCGAGCCGATCTGCAACAGCGCTGGCGATCCGATAGGCCGAAGCTTGATCCAGCGGGACGAGGTCCGGCCGCAACCCACTTTGCTGCCTCGCCTCCTTTCGGAGCGAATAGAGAAGATCAGTTAGCTCTCGTTCAGCTTCGTACTTCATTGAGGACCTAGAGCCTTCTTCCATATGCGAATGGCATCTCGACAAGTTTCTCTGTTCTGCCACGAAAGGGCATAAGAACAGCCGAGCAATGTCCGTTGTCATGCCGTGCGCAGCACTGGCGGTGATGCCGCAGGGCGAGCCAGCGCGAACGTGACTTGCACGACTCCAGCCGCAAGCCCAACCGCAACACCGATGCGCCAGGCGAGCGCATAGGATCCGGCAACATCGTAGATCAGCCCGCCTCCATAGGCGCCGACAAAGCTGCCAATCTGATGACTCATGAAGGCAAGCCCCTGAATCATCGCCTGCCATTTGAGACCAAACATCTCGACGACCGAGCCTGCGACGAGTGGACTGACGCCGAGCCAGAGAAATCCCATAGCCGCACTGAAGATCAGCGTTGAAAGAGGCGTGGGCGGCACCATGAAATAGAGGGCCAACACCAGCGATCGACATATGTAGATGGCACCCAACAGGGCGAGCTTGTTCCATCGGCCGCCGGCCCAGCCAAAGAACAGACTGCCGAGCACATTGAAGCCGCCGATCACGCCAAGTGCCTCAGCGCTTAGCATCGGATCGAGGCCGCAGATTGCGAGATAGGAAGGCAGATGTGTCGTGATGAACGTGAGTTGCATCCCGCAAACAAAAAAGGCAATCGTCATCACCAGAAATGAGACGTTTGTGAAGGCGGTTTTCACAGCTGCCCCGGCAGAGACATTCTTGAGTTGGTCGGATGACGCGCCCGATGACAGCTTGTCCACCCGACTGGCGTACAACGCAGCGGGGATCATCAGAACCGCGAGCGCGACGAAGCCGACAAGGCCGGTACGCCAGCTAAAAGCGGAGATGAGTACCTGCCCAAGAGGCGCTGACAATAGCGCGCCCAGTGAACCTGATGCGGATACAATACCTAGCACAGTCGACCGAGCGCTTTCAGGCACGGCGCGCGCCGACACCGACTGGGCCATTGCGCTCGCGGTGCACGCGAGCGAGGCCCCTATGAGGACGCCTGCCCCGACCATGATGCTGATGAGACCATGCGCGGTTGCCATCAGTGCCAAGCCCGCCACGTAGGACACGGCGCCGACCATCGTGATAGTGCGAAAGCCATAGCGCACGGCTAGGCCGCCGGTGAGGGGCTGCAAGAGTCCCCAGACGAGGTTTTGAGCGGCGATCGCGAGGGTAAAATCGGACACGGAAATGCCGACGTCACGAGTCAAAGGCTGCACGAAGATGCCGAGCGACTGCCTGAGACCCATGCTCAGCGTCAGCATCAATGAGGCGCCAATCAGGATTGGGAGCGTAGGGCGGAGGACCTTTAACGTTGACATTTAGCTCACCGGTTTGCAGGGGGCATCCATCGGGCGGACACCATTGATCTTTTTCATGCGATCGAAATGACGGATGCCTCCATGCAAATCGAACGCCTTCTTTATCGTTCGAAATAGACAAGGCTGCCTAAGATCAACAAGAGAAGCTTCCTCACGACCAGTGAAGATTTGTCACTCTCAGGAGCGACACGGTGGTACACGCCCTTAGGAGTGGCAGCCTGCGTGCTGGTTTTAGAACTGATGACCTGCGGAATAAGCCATCTGCCGTCACTCAAGGCCGGAAGACTTCGAACTGAAGTAGCGGTAATGCTTTCTTCACGGAGGCGCGACGCCCGGAGCGCGCGGGCGGGCGAGTCAATGGTACGCGACAAAGCCGCCGGGTGGAGCACTCTGCCGCGGCGCGCCGATATCTGCGTGGAGCTCAGAGCTCAGTTACTGAAGGACCCTTGAGCTGGCATCCGGCTTTTAGCCCTTGAGGTTTGTAGATCCCTGGATCACCGAGATATCGGGCAGAAGGCCCAGAATAGACCTATCGCAAGGGCGACGACAAAGGCGGGAAGGCCAACCGCGGAAAGGCGATCGATGGTGCGAGAGTAATGAATCACTTTCGCAAGATCTCCCGCGTCAGCGGCTCGCTTACGCATCACCACTGGGACCACGCAAACAACGTTAAGGCTCACAGCAATGAAACCGGCAACCAGCTTCACGATGAGCAGGCGCGCCGGCTGAGTATCGCTAAGCATCGCGAGCCCGGTTGCGAGCACGACGAGGGCAGCCGGCAATTCGAGAAGGATGTCTATCCAAAAATGATTGCGGGCCACGGAGAATCCGTGTGACTTGCTCTCGGCACGGCTCCGCTCGAGCACAAACTCCGAGCCTATGACACCAGACCAGAACGCTACGGCGCAAAGGTGAATTGTCGCTAGTTGAATCACCAGAATACCCCCCGTTTGCCAAACGCCGCGAAATTGGCTTTGTTCGAGCTGACCTACCAGCTCGCGAGCAGCGCGTTCCGCATTTGGAGACTCCTTTTTTGGCGGGCTTTCGATCCAAAATCACAAGCGACAAGGCGTCGAGGTCATCGTACTCGTACGCTCAACCTGCAGGCTGTATGAATACGATCCGTCCCGCTCGTTCGAAGCACTGCCCTACTGCGTACCATCACGCAGGAACAGGACTTTCATTGTCGGATCCTTAATGGCCTCGTGGGCGTCATCAAACGAAACACGATGCGTCAACACCGCCTCCGGGTGATAGTGGCCGGTCTTCAGATGCTCCACGCATTCCGGTAATCGTGCTCGAACGTTGACACGACCAATTTTGAGGGTAACGCCCATGCCGTACATGTGACGGAGAGGAACCGCAGTGGTTTCGGTGAAATCACCATACATCCGCTGACACACGCCGGCAGGCTCAACAGATCGGAGTGCAAGACTCAAGCTCGCAGTTGAACAGGCAGCATCGATCGTTAGCGGGAATGCCCCAGGCGGATTCATCTTGGCGAAGTCGTGTGCTTCGATCACTTCTGCACCAAGCGACTTACATTTTGCGAGCGCTTCCTTGCTCGAGTCGACGTAGACAACACGCGACGATCCAAGGCTGAGGGCCGCATGCACAATCATTGCCCCCAGCGATTGACCGAGGCCGCCGCCGACGACCAGAACCTCGGCACCTGGCCGCTCCTGCAAGACCGGAGCAACCACACTGAAGGCGTCAGTTGCGCTATCGGCAAGACTGGCAGTTTGCGATAGATCGTGACCTGGGGGTTGCTTGATAAGCATATGGTCGGCGAAAGGAACTAGCATCGCGTCAGACAACGCGCCGCCATACTCCACGCCGCACGCAGGCTTCAGCCCATAGGACGAACGGTAGGGTACGGTTTTGCAGGCATATGGCAGTCCGCGTCGACAATTTGGACATTCTCCGCAGCTGATTTGAAATGGTACGATAACGAAGTCGCCAGGCTTGACCTCCTTCACATCGTCGCCAACTTCGACCACCACTCCGGATGTCTCGTGGCCAATGGCGAAAGGGCCTTCGAAACCTGCCTTTCCGTTTGCAATCGCCAGGTCCAGATCACAGCGTGAAACGGCCAGAGGACGAACAATTGCTTGGCGGTCGTCCTGGATTGTGGGCTCCGGAACATCCCACCACTCAAGCACGTTGGCCCTTACATAGGTGAGTTGCCGCATCCCGCCTCCCCGCTGTGTTGATGCGCAAACGACTTGCGCTCTCACCCGAATACTCAGTGCTAGCCAGGACCAACAAGAGAAGTTTTCTCACGAGCAGTGAAGAGTCGTCATCGTTTGGGATAATTGCGGTAGGGACTCACCTCCTTCAGCGAAATCAGTGGGGACGTGAGCTCGTCAGGGCATGAGTTCGAGGTTTCAGCTTCCAATGGTGGACAGAAGCTTCATTCCTGTCTCCATCCTAGGCGAAGCGTAGAAGGCCGGCTTACAGTCTGGCTTACAGTCCAACTGCAGTTCGAACTGCGTTTTTGATCCAGCGGCGGACCGATGTGAGTCGTCTATTTTGTACCTGTTCGGACCGCGACACCAAGTAAAGCGTTTCACTTTGGCCAGGTCCCGGGTCGAACGGGACGACAAGCCGTTTTCCGAATCCAGGGCGCGCCCGGATCAGAGGATCCATTGCTAACGCGACTCCGACGCCGCTCTCGGCGGCTTCCAGGGCCAGCGGCACTGAATCGAGCCAAAGCTTCCCCACGGGGCTTAGATCCTTTAGACCGGCCCGAGTGAGCCAGCTCTGCCACGCTCGAGGCTGCCGAATCAAGTTGATCAGAGTTTGGTTGGAGAGATCGCTGGGAGCTCGCAATCCCACCTTCACGAGCTGGGGCGCGCAGACCGGGACCAACCTGACCTTGAGCAGCGGTTCGAGTCTCAACCCTGTAGAGTTTTCCCGCCCATACCGGACCGCAAGGTCTACAACGGATTCAGAGAAGTCGGCATATTGATGGGTCGCTTCGATGCGCAGGGCCACCCCGGGGTTCGCTTTAGCGAAGTCGGGTAAAGCCGGTATCAAGATTGTCGACGTGAAGAACGGCAGCGAACTGATCCGCAGTTCGTTCGGCTGCATCCGGCTTCCACTCGATACTGCACGGCTAGCCCGTTCCAGCGTGGAAAGTGCGGTTGAAATCTGCCTGCGGAAACTTTCACCTTCAGATGTCAGCCGAACCGACCGGCCGTCGCGGATGAACAGTTTCACGCCGAGTTGCGCTTCCAGATTTCGGATCTGGTGACTTACGGCGGAAGGCGTCAGCGCCAGATCATATGCAGCCCTCCGAAAGGAGAGCTGAGCCGCAGCTCTTTCGAATGCAAATAGCGCCGGGAGCGGTGGGACGGCGCGCAATGGCAAATCGCTTTGGGGAAGATGATGAATTTCATTCATCTCCGTCAAGAACGTCTCTCTTGTTTTGTCCATTGAAACGGCGTCACCTTTGATCAGGACGAATGAAAGCTATTTGACAGTGGACTGGCCCGTGTTGTCAATTTTTGAGCCTCTGGGACCCAATTCCTGGCGGCCGTCGCCACTTGCCGCTGGTCCATTCGCCGGCCTCCAGGGAGGCGCGGTTGCCGGTCTCCTTACTTCAGAGCTCGAAAGTTTAGCTGCCGAGAAGAAGTGGGGTGACGCAATTGGCGTCACCGCCTGGTTTCTTCGACCGGCTCCAATGGCGGACCTGCGGACAGCGATTACACCGATCACCCAAGGCGGGCGGCTCAATGTAATCGAGAACACGCTGTACACAGTCGATGGATTCAAACCTATCGCCTCGGCTCGTGTCACTTTCGCGCACAAGCGGCCAGTTGATGTCCAGCTGTCGAGGGAGACGACGCAACATCATGACCCGCTAACGTTCCCGGCAAGAGACTCCAAACTTCCGACCGGCAAGGCATGGTTCATGGAGGCGATGGAGATGCGCCCTGCCCCGGACATCGCATGGTTCAGGTTGAAGCATCAGATTACCCCCCATGCCGGAACGCTTGCCATGGTGCTTGGTCCCGCTGATTGGACTCACGGTCTCGCGCGTCCGGTAAGGAACGTCGTTGCTGATCCCAATCCGAATCTGACGGTACATCTTTTTAGGGCCCCGTTAGGAGATTGGATCGGAGTGCAAGCACACACACGTTGGCAACCCGAACGGGGTCTCGGAATGGGGCGAGGGACGCTCTTCGATACGTCTGGCGAGATCGGCTGTGTTTCCATGGACGTTGTGCTGCTTCCCGCAAGAGGCGCCTAGCCAGGCTGCCTCGAGAGGAGCGTCCAATGATTATAGTGACTAGTCTACTACTTTGAGGACAGACATGCAGCAGCTCAATTTCGTCGGCGTTCGGAAGCTCGAATGGCGGGAGGCCAACAGCCTCTCCTTGCCGGACGACGATGCGGTGCTAGTGCGGCCCCTGACGGTGTCGACCTGCGATTTCGACGGGTTGGTCATTCAGGGGCTGATACCGTTCCCGGGCCCCAAGCCCATCGGTCACGAAGGCGAGGGCGTCGTTGTGGACGTCGGCGATCGCGTGACCCAATACAAGCCTGGGGATCGGGTCATCATCCCGTGGAAGATCGCCTGCGGGTCGTGCCCTTCATGCCGCCGCAAGCACACGGCCCAGTGCTCAAGCGTCCCTCCCGCCGAATCCTACGGGTGGGGACTGAACTCGGCCCTCTGGGGCGGGTTTTTGTCAGACGTGGTGGTGGTGCCGTGGGCCGACCACATGCTCACCCGCCTTCCCCCCGACGTCGACCCTTCCATGGCTTGCGGCGTCGCCGACAACATCAGCGACGGCTGGCGTGCCGTCGCGCCCGGGCTGCGGGAACGACCAGGCGGCACAGTGCTCGTCATCGGCATGGCGCCGCCCGGAAGCATTGGCCTCTACGCCGCCGGCATCGCGGTGGCGCTTGGCGCGGAGCGCGTGGTCTATGCTGACCGGGATCCGACTCGGCTCGCGATCGCCGAGCGGATGGGCGCGGAGGCGTTCGACCTTCGCTCCGGGAAGCTTGAGACGCTCAAGGAAGACCTGACAGGGCTACTCGGAGGATTCGACATCACGGTCGACGCCGCCGGTGAACCGGCGATGCTGCCGACACTGCTGCACCTGACCGCCCCTGCGGGTGTCTGCACCTCGACTGCCGGCGTGCGGTATCGCGGAAAGGGCGACGTGCCGCTACCGATCACCAAGATGTATCTGAAGTCGGTGTCCTTCCACACCGGCTGGGTCCACACTCACGCCATCATTGACGAGCCGTTAGAGCTGATTCGGAGCGGACGATTCGATCCAAGTCCGGTGGTCACGCGGACGGTAGACTGGTCGGACGCGATCGATGCGCTGGTGGAGCCGTTCACGAAGGTTATCGTTCGCCGCGATAGCTAGAGCGCGGCAAACCCCTCATTCGGGCCCTATCTTCGAACTTTGCGGTGGCATCAGATCGTGGTTGGTGCCCCACGCGTACACCATGATTGAAGCGAAGAGTGGTCCCTCGACCCAGGCCGACACCGCGTTCGCCGGCCCTTCGTACCCGGCGGGAAATAACGTGGGCTCGGGATGCCTCCGATCGAGTTGTTTGAGGATCATCCGTGTGTCGCAATAGACGTCCGCGCCGATCTGGAGACCCGGCGCGCGACGATACCCGCCCGTCAAGGGAAGCAGGTCGGGCTTCGGCAACACAGGCGCCATGATCACGCTTTTCCGTCGGAGCGACTTCAAGCCCATGGCGATCCGCGTCTTCTCGGATTAATTGGAGATGTCGTAGTGATGGAGAATGAGTTCGGTCATGCTCTTCAGCCAATAACCTCCAGCAAAGCTGGAGGTTTGATTGGGAACCGCCAAAGGCGGTTTTAAGGGATGTTAGGACGATTGCTTGGATTTTGGGGCAGCTGAAATCTTTAGCTCAAACTGATCCAGTTGCTGGTCGGCCATTTCCTGATTCTTGATGTAGGCCCGGATCATTTCCTCATCGCGGCCGACGGTCGTGACAAAATATCCGCGTGCCCAGAATTTGTGGCCCAGGAAATTTCGCATCTTCCGTTCGACGTTCTGCGCGATCCAGATCGAACTCTTCCCCTTCATATACCCGATGATCTGCGCCACCGAATATTTCGGAGGTATCGATATCAGCATGTGGACATGATCCGGCATCAGGTGACCTTCCTCGATCCGGCACTCCTTCCGTCGTGCCAGATCGTGAAATACCTGGCCCAGATGTCGCTTGATCTTCCCGAACAGCAGCTTCTTGCGGTACTTCGGCGTAAACACGACGTGGTACTTGCACTCCCAAGTCGCGTGATTAAGATGATTGTACTCTGCTTCCATCATGGTCTCCTTGAGGGTTCTTGGCGGTTCCCCAAGGAGACTCCATGACTTCATTCCCGCAGCTGTAGAACTGCCGGTTTTCGCCCCGCCATAGGCGGGGGCTTAGCAGGCTTGGTTAGCCTTTCGTGCTATCTTCCTCGGCGACGCGCGCGGCAAGCTTGTCATGCTCCTTTGCGGGCTCGGTTCTTCGTGCGCTTCGTTTGCTTGCAACATCGGGGTGAAACGGAAGTAGCCGAGGCAAGGTGGACACTCCAGTCAGCAGATCCGACGGACCGCGCCGACATCAGTTGCATTCCTAGCGGCCTCAGTTGCGGCTATCCATCTCGTTGATCAACTTGCGCGCTTCGTCGCGCTCCGGAATCGGACGTCCGCTGTCGCGCCACTCGATCGCGGCCTTGAACCCGTGCTTCTGCGCGTATCGCCGGAACCACAGGCCTTCGGGATTATGGCGGGTGATTCCGTCGAACAGCGTCGCAAGCGACTGCGTCTGCTCCAGGCCCATGTTCAGCATCACCTGGTTGACGACCATTTTGTGCATGGCGAGGTGGCTCCTCGGCACGCCGGCGATCCGGTCCGCGAGTTTTCGCGTGGCGGCCTCCAGCTGCTCCGCCGGAACGCAGGTGTTGGCCAGGCCCCACTCGGCCGCCGTCCGGCCGTCGATCATGTTACCGGTGAACATCAACTCCTTGGCACGTGAGGGGCCGAGCTTGAATGTCCACATCGCGGTCGTAGGACATCCCCAGACGCGCGTCGGCATGTAACCGATCCGGGCGTCCTCGGCCATCACAATCAGGTCGCAGCAAAGAGCAATGTCACTGCCGCCGGCGACTGCGGCACCGTGGATCTTTGCGATAGTCGGTTTCGAGCACTTCCACAAAGACATGAAGCTCTCGGTGTTCTTCTTCATGAAGGCGTAGTCGACCATGGGATCCCAGGGGTCGCTCTCCTGCTGGCACGGGTGCTCGATCTCGTTCTCCGCGTAGGAGACAAGATCGTATCCTCCGCAGAAGCCCTTGCCGGCGCCTTCGATCACGATGACGTGGACGTCGTTGTTCTTTTCCGCCCAGTCGATCGCGGCGCGGATCTCACCAGGCATGGCGTCGTCGATAGCGTTGAAGCGTCCAGGGCGGTCGAGGACGAGACGCGCGATGCGGGGAGCGTCCTCGCGAACTGCGATGCTGAGGGTCGAAAAATTCGGCATGGTTCCTCCCGTTGGTCAAACAGTCAGTATTGACTGTACCACCTGCAATGATACCGTCAATGCTGACTGTCAGGAGGAGAGGCATGCCCAAGCCGGGGAAAAGCGGAGGAGTGGCTGGAGCGGAGACCACGCGTACGCGCATCCTGAACGCCGCCGTCGAATGCCTGATCGCGACCGGCGTCGCCGGCACGACGACCCTCGCCGTGCAGCATCGGGCGGAAGTTAGCCGCGGCGCCCTCCTGCATCATTTCCCGACGCACGCCTCGCTGTTGGCCGCGAGCGTCGCCGAACTGGTTCGCCGCAACGAGAGGGCGGTGTCCCAGAGTCGCGCGGGGGCTGGTCCGGCAGACAGTCTGGCGGCAGCCGTCGAGGCGTTGGCCTTCGCTGCGCGTCAGCCGGCGTATCTCGCGGAGCTGGAGCTATGGGCCGTCGCGCGCACGGATTCGGCGTTAAGGCAGGCCTTGATCGCTGCCGAACGCGGCGCGCGCCGCGATCTCGACCGCGTCTATTTCCAGCTGTTCGGCGAATGGACGGATTCCGAAGCCTATGACGAGGTCATCGCGCTGACGCTCCACTTCATCAGGGGCCTTGCTATTTCCGAGAATCTCCGCAGCTCGGCGGCACAACGCGAGCGTCTTGTCGCTGCCTGGGTCGATGCGATGCGGACGCTGCTGGAAAGGAACAGGAAGGTCGGACCAAAGCACAGAAATGCGAGAGGATGAAGATGGACGAGACGAGACTTTTTGCATCCTATTGGCCGGCCGATACGACGCGAGCGATCCTTGACGTTAGCATCGGCCGGGTGCTCGCCGCGGCAGTCAACGAGGTTCCTGACCGCACCGCGCTGATCGAGATCGTACCGGCGTCGATGCAGTCGGCGGTCGGCGCCCCGCACGTCAATCGACGGTGGACGTACGCTCAGTTGCAGGACGACGCGAGGCGTTGCGCGAGCTGGCTGCTGCGGAGGTTCGAGACGGGCGACCGCATCTGCGTCTGGGCGCTGACGTCCCCGAGTGGGTCATCCTGCAATACGGCGCCGCACTCGCTGGCGTGCTCCTTGTGACCGCCAATCCAGCATTTAAGCCGAGCGAGCTCGAGTTCGTGCTGCGCCAGTCCAGGTCGTCCGGCCTCTTCCATCTGTCGAGCTTCCGTGGCGTCGACACTGGCGCCGTAGCCCGCGACATGGAAAAGATCGGTCTGCAGCGTTATTCCTTCGACGGGTGGCTTGAGGAGGTCCGGAGCACGCCGGCATCCACCCTGCCCGAAATCGACCCCGGGCATCCTGCTCAGATCCAGTACACGTCCGGAACCACCGGTCGCCCCAAGGGCGCGCTGCTGCATCACCGTGGCCTGGTGACGAACGCGAGCTATGTAGCCGCGAGAGTCCGGCTCGAGGACAGCATCCTGCTCAGTCCGATGCCACTCTTCCACACCGCCGGTTCGGTGATGAGCGTCTTGGGATGCATGACATCGCGCGCGACGTTGGTGCTGCCGTTATTTTTCGACCCGCCCACGGTGTTGCAGGCCGTTGAAGCAACAAAGGCGCAGGTCATCTTCGGCGTTCCGACGATGCTGCTCGCGCTGATCGAGGCGATGAAGACTGCCCCACGCGATCTGTCGTCGCTGCGCGTTGCGTTGTCTGGAGGTGCGCCGGTCTCTCCGGAGATCCATCGCCGCGTGAAAGACACGCTCAGCCTCCAGCTCCTCACGGTCTTCGGTCAGACCGAGCTCAGCCCCATCGTTGCGCAGACGAGCGTCGATGATCCGGAGACCGAGCTGGTCCACACGGTTGGAAAGCCCCTGTGGAACGTCGAGGTGCGCATCGCGGATCCGCTCCAGCTTCGCGTGCTGCCGACCGGCACGGAAGGCGAGATTCAGGTCCGCGGATACCAGACGATGATTGGCTATTTCGACGCGCCGGAGGACACGCGCCAAGCCGTCACGGCGGACGGATGGCTGCGCACCGGAGATCTGGGGACGCTGGACGAGCGCGGCTACCTTCGCGTCACCGGCCGCCTCAAGGACATGATCATCCGTGGCGGAGAGAATATCTATCCGGTGGAGATCGAGGCCTGCCTGCTACAGCACCCCGACGTCGCTGACGTCGCGGTCTTCGGAGTGCCGGACGAGAAATGGGGCGAGGTTGTCGCCGCGGCCATTCGGTTGACGCCGAGCGCCTCGGCATGCGCGGAACGGCTAATTGCGCACTGCCGCGCAGCGATGGCGCACCATAAGGTGCCGACACTCTGGTTCTCGTGCACCGAGTTTCCGCTGACGGCGTCTGGGAAGGTTCAGAAATTCAGGCTGCGGGAAGCGTTGGCCGCCGGCTCGCTCTCTAAGCTGAACTAGCGGGCCGCTTCAGCGGAATCGCCATGCCCAGTGAGGATCGCCTCGGTCGCGTCGCTGGCAGACCTCGATTCGCATGAAGCGGTCGTGCGCCAGCGCTGCGCCGACCCAGAGTTCGTTCCAAGCATCGAACACAGCCGGCGAGAGGTCCGCTCGCTCCGACATCAGACGCCACGAGGTCTGGCGGACCATCGTGGAATCTCCTTCCTGCAATAGCTCGGCGTCGTCACCCTGCCCGGACGCCAGCCGCGCGAATGCCGTAGCGAAACCAGCCGCTCCGGGCTCGACGTCTCCAAGAAGCGAGGCGACTTCGTCGAAGGTATGCATCCCGATCAGCCTGGCCGCTGCGCCCGCGAGATGGCCGCCCTCCTCCGGACCGAGCGCAGCGACTGTCTCGGGCACGATCGAGGTGATGTACTCCATCGAGTAGTTCCGGAGCACTTTCAGCAGCCGCTCCTCCGGCCAGGCATTCTCGGGAAGTTTTGGAGCGCGGGCCGGATCGAACGGCGGACAACGCTCGCCCGGCGAGAACTGAAGCCGCTCCTCCGGAGCAAGGTCTCGGTCCCATTCCTTGTAATAGCCTTCGAGCCCAGGCTGACCATCGACGGTCTGCCCGGTACAGACAAAGCCGAGCCGCGGGTTGCCAAGCACGGCGCCGTTGTTGGCATGCCATCCTCGCAGCATCGCGCGCGAAACCTCAGAGGGAATGCCGCAGATCGCCGTGCCCCACCAGATCCATCGCGGCGGCGGATAGCGGACCCAGGCCTTACGATCGCTTTCGTAACCGGTATAAGATTCTCGGTGCTGATGTTCGGCTGCGGCTTTCAAGATCGTGGCGTATGGTGCGACCATCCGGGACAGAGGCACCGGGAGCACGAAGGTGTGGGCAGGCCGTTGCGTACGATGAGCTGCGAGCTCGAGTTAGTAGCTGGCCGCCTCTACGACTAGCCCGGTTGCGCCGTGAGCGCGGATCCGTAGTTGTCGTGTCGCCCACCGTTCCCGTCATATGACAGGAGGTGCAAATGCGACGCGTAATCGGAATGGATATCCACCGAACTTTCGGCGAGGTGGTTTTCTGGGAAGACGGCAGACTTCGACCGGCCGGTCGCGTCGATATGACCCGCACGGCACTGGAGGGCTTTGGCAAAAGCCTTCAACCGATAGACGAGGTGGTGATCGAAGCGACCGGCAACTGCATGGCGGTGTCACGGGTGCTGTCGCCGTTCGTGAAGCGGGTGGTCATCGCCAACCCATTGCAGGTGAAGGCAATCGCGCATGCCCATGTGAAGACTGACAAGGTCGACGCGGGCACGCTGGCCAGCTTGTACGCGGCCGGCTATCTGCCGGAAATCTGGACGCCGGACGCGGCCACAGAACGGCTGCGCAGGCTGATCGCTCGGCGTTACCAGGTCGTGCGGCATCGGACCCGGATCAAGAACGAAGTGCACGCAATCCTTCATGCGCACCTGATCCCAAAATGTCCGCACGCCGATTTATTCAACGGCCGCGGCCGCGATTGGCTGGCGCACCAGCCAGTACCCGACGACGAACGGGATGCTATTGAGCGGCATGTGCGCGAGCTCGATCGGCTCGCCGAAGATCTCACGATCCTCGATCGGGAGATCGCTACAAACACGCTGGACGACGGCTCGGTCAGGCGGCTGCTGACGATCACCGGCGTCAATCTGGCGGTGGCGGCCGGGTTGATGGCGGCAATTGGCGATATCACGCGCTTCAAGAGCCCGCAGAAACTGGTCAGCTACTTCGGGCTCAATCCGCGTGTGCACCAGTCGGGCCTCGGTGCCGCTCATCATGGCCGGATCAGCAAGGTCGGACGCAGCCACGCCCGGGCCATGCTGGTAGAAGCCGCCTGGGCTGCCGCCAAGGCACCCGGACCGCTCCACGCTTTCTTCGTGCACATCCGCGCCAGACGGGGCCATCAAGTGGCCGCCGTCGCCGTAGCGCGCAAGCTGACCGTCCTGTGCTGGCATCTGCTGACGAACGAAGAGGATTACCTCTGGGCCCGGCCCAGTCTTGTCGCTCACAAGATGCGCGGCATGGAGTTACAGGCTGGGCGAGCGCAGAAAAAAGGCAACACGCGCGGCTCTACCTACGCGTACAATATCAAACAACTCCGCGATCAGGAGATGCACGTCGCCGAGCAAGCGCAGAGAAGGTATGAGCACTTTGTCGAAGCTTGGCGCCCGCGCCCGCCAAAAGAAAAGGCGCGCGGGCGCCTCAACCCGGCAGGGCACAGATAGGGCTGCCCTGCGACGCTTACAGCCGACGCGCCGCTCTTCGCCACGAGGTCACCCGCGCACGACAATAACGATCGCCTGTTCGGGCTAGTTCCCATGCCCCTGGGACACTGGGCCGGTGAGTCATTGTGTTCTTTCCAGGCCCGATCCGATCGAGGATGCCGCCGTGCTCGGGCCGGTCAAGGCCAAGCCTTGCGGTGGCCGCAAACTGCGGCCAGCCTTGACCGCCCCTGCGCGCGGCAGCTGCGAGATGGGCGGTCGGGACGGAAGAATGCCCGCGGCGCGGTCGAACAAAAGAATGCATCTTCCGGAGCCCGCTAAAAACTGCTTGTCGATCTCATCCGTAGATGTATTCGACCTTTACGCCGCCGACCTGGTTGGACAGGTAATGGTACTGCGCGCAGGCTACCGCGTTCGGCAAACCGTCGAGGCCGAGTTTCTTCAGACCCGGCAGGAAGCGGGCCAATTGCTGTCGGCGGAACGTTCGGAACACGATCTCCGCAGCCCTCTGCGGTCCCGCCCGCGACGACAGCATGAGTATGAGGCCGGTCAGGTAGGAGTGATAGATCAGGTCGATGGCGCGATACGCCGCGACGTCTGCAGCTGTTTCGTGGCTCTTTGTCTTCAATGCCTTGCCTCCAGGCCGGCTGTGACGAAGTCGGCGATCGATTGCGCGAGCTTCTTCTTGTTTGCCTGGGTCTCACCCTCGCGGGGCTGATACCAGCGAGAAGTCCAATTCAGCGCACCGAGCAGCGGCTTGGCCGCGAGTTTCGCGTCGACGTTGCGGAAATCTCCGGAGGCCACTCCCTCCTTGATGACGCGAATGTAGAGGTTCTCGTTGGCCTCCCGCAGCGCGGCCACCTCCGCAAGCTCGGCTCTTTCGCTCTCGTTCGTGCGTTCGAGCAGGTGCATCTCCAACCCCTGCGCGATCACGCGAAGGTAAGGAAGATGATCGATGACGAGCAGAGTATGGGCGAAAGCCATGCCGTGGAGGCGCGTCCGCGGGGCTGCGTCCATTTCGAAGGGGGGGCGGATCGCCGCCTCGGTGAGCTCCATCCCGCGGCGATGAACCGCAAAGAATAGTTCGGACTTGCTTCGGTAGTAGTAATAGATTGCGCCCTTGGTCGAGCCGATTTCGTCGCTCACCCGGTCCAGCGAGGTCGCAGCAAAACCCTGCCGCATGAACGCTCGCGCGGCCGCATCCAGAAGTTCGATGCGCCGGTCGACCAATGGCTCGCTTGCCTCGATCTTGCTCAACGAACTGCCCCCCTCATCAATGTTGACAGTCAAACATACTACTCGGTATCTTGCAACATACTACTCGGTAGCTAGGGAGGCGACATGCTGGACGACTATGCCGGCATCCGCGTGCTCGATGTCAGTCAAGGTTTCGCGGGACCGTACTGTGCGGCCATCCTTGCGCGCGGCGGCGCGTCCGTGATCAAGGTCGAGCCGCCGTCCGGCGACTGGGCGCGCTCGATCGGCGGCGCGGTGGAAGGGCATACTGCCTTCAGCCTGGTCCCGAATGTCGGCAAGCGCGCTGTGTGCGTCGACGGAACCAAGCCTATCGGTCGCGAGTTGCTGGCGAGGCTCGCCAAGTCCGCCGACGTCGTGATCCAAAATTTCCGGCCGGGCGTCGTCGAGCGGCTACAGATCGCTGATCACCAGCTTCGCCCCGACAATCCGGACCTCGTCTACGTCTCGATCCTCGGCTTCGGGCCCGGCCCTTACGAAAGACGACCTGCCACTGACACCATCATCCAGGGCTTCACCGGAATGATGGCGATGAACCGTGACGCGCAAGGCACGCCGCGGCGCATTGGCATGCTCGCTGTCGATACAGCGGCCGGCGTGTACGCCGCTCAGCAGCTGGGCGCAGCACTCTACCGGCGCCTCACCGGACGCGGCGGCCAGCACATCAAAGTGTCGCTGGTTGAGGTCGCCGCAGCCTTTCAGGCCATGCCGATCTTGGAAGACGCACTGCATCGGCGGGGTCGGCCAAACGTTCCCCTGAGCGTGCCGATCGGGACCTTCGCGACGGCCGACGGGCACATCAACCTATCGTGTGTCTCGAACGCGATGTTCGAGGGCATCTGCAAGACCCTTGGCAAGGCTGATTGGATCTTAGACCCGAGATTCGCCACGGAAGCCGGGCGTCTGAGCCACGCAGGTGAGATCACCGGCGAGGTCGCACGCATCCTGCTTACGAAGGCGAGCGGGCACTGGATCGAGGCGTTCGAGAGGAATGATGTGCTGTGCGGTCCCGTGCAGGGCTATCGGGAATTCCTGGACGATCCGCACGTGCGCGGGTCGGGGCTGCAAGCGACGCTGCAGGGCGGCGCCTTCGAGGGGCTTCCGCTCACGCTGCTACCGGGCACGTCGGCCGAAGGCACGCGCCTCCCCGCCCCGCCCCGGTTGGGCGAACACACCAGAGAGGTGCTCGCTGAGCACGGATACACGGACTTCGAGATCGACCGTCTCGTCGAGGACGGCGCCATCGTCCAGGCTAAAGCCGAAGGGAGAAAGCAATGAAGAAAAAGTCTGTTGCCTACGCATTGGGGGCTGGCCTCATCGCAAGCTTCACGTCGTCCTCGGCTTTCGCCCAGATATCGGACAATGTCGTCCGCATCAGCATCCTCAACGACATGACCGGCATCTACGCCGATGCCGGCGGCAAAGGCTCGATTGTCGCCGCTGAGCTGGCAGCGGAGGACTTCGGCGGCAAAGTCGCCGGCGCGAAGATCGAGGTCGTTTCGGGCGATCACGCAAACAAGCCCGATGTCGCGTCGAACCTCGCAAGAAAGGCATATGACGCGGAGGGCGTCGACGTCATCGCCGACGGAGGCTCCTCGGCTGCGGCGCTCGCGATGCAGAACGTCTCGCGAGAGAAGAAGAAGATCATCCTACTGTCGGGGCCGGCGACCGCGGAGATCACCGGCAAAAGCTGTTCGCCCTACAGCTTCCACTGGATGTACGACACCTACGCACTCGCCGCTGCGCCTCCGCAGGACGTTTTGCGGCGAGGCGGAGAGCGCTTCTGGGACAAGATGGGCCGGCCGCCATCGATCGTCCAGGCCGGCGTGTACAGCTCGGTCGTGCACTATCTCAAGGCGGTCGCGGCAACGAACACCGACGATGCGACGAAGGTAGCGGACAAGATGCGAGAAATGCCTGTCGAAGATGCGTTCACACACGGGGCCAATATCCGGGCCGACGGCCGCCTGCTGCGCGATCTGTACGTAACCGAGGTCAAGAAGCCTGAGGAATCCAAAGGTCCTTGGGACTACTGGAAGATTATCGCGACCATCCCGGGCGACAAGGCCTGGCGGCCGGTCGACGAGAGCGAATGTCCTTTGCTGAAGACCCACTGACCTGAGGAGGTTGATCGAGGCATGGCGGACGATCCGAAGCTGTTGGTCGAGAACGACGGGCCAGTCATGGTCATCACCATCAATCGTCCGGCGGTCCGCAACGCTCTCGACAACGAGACAGCCGCGGCGCTTGCGAAGGCTCTGCGGGACTTCGACCGCGACAGGAGCCAGGCCGTTGCCGTGCTGACCGGCTCGGGCGGGCATTTCTGCGCGGGCGCTGATCTGAAGGAGCTCGCTGCGGGCCGCGAATACAAGCCATGGGCCGGCGATCCCGACGGCCCATGCCATGGCATTCTGTCGAAGCCCGTCATCGCTGCCGTCGCCGGCTACGCCTGCGCAGGGGGCCTCGGCGTCGCGCTTAGATGCGATCTCCGCGTCGCCGAGGAGACCGCGACCTTCGCCGTTCTTTCCCGGCGATGGGGCGTCCCGATGAGCGATGGAACGACCGTCCGTCTACCGCGTCTCATCGGCGCGGGCCGAGCGCTCGACATGCTTCTGACGGCACGTAAGGTCACCGGCACGGAAGCTCTCGCGATGGGGCTCGCCGACCGCCTCGTCCCGACGGGCAAGGCCCTGAGCGCCGCCCTCGAGCTCGCGCATCAGATAGCGGCGTTTCCGCAGATCGCGATGCGGGCGGACCGTATGTCGGCCATCCGCCAGTGGAACCTGTCGGAGAAGGACGCAATCGCTTTGGAGACTGAGCTCTCCGTTGAAGCTCGCGCCAAGGAAGCGAAGGCCGGGGCCGTTCGTTTCACCTCCGGGGCCGGTCGCCACGGTCAGGTGGGAAAGAATTGACGATGCGCGCGGTGATAGGACATCGCTTCGGCGGAATCGACGACCTCGTCTACGACGAGACCACCTCACCGGCGATCGAGCCCGGTACCATCCGGGTCTCGGTGCGAGCCGCAGGCGTGAGCTTCGCGAACCTCCTGTTCATCGCCGGCAAGCATCAAAACCGGCCGAGTATTCCGTTCGTGCCCGGCACCGAGATCGGCGGCGTCGTCAGCGAGATCGCGTCCGACGTCCGGACCGATCTCAAAGTTGGCGACCGCGTCTGCGCTGGTCTTCCGTCCGGCGGATTCGCCGAGGAAGCGATCGTCGATGCCGCCAATGTTTTCCGTATCCCCGATTCCTTGAGCTTCGAAGGCTCGACGCTTTTCCCGACCATCTACGCGACTGCTTATGCCGGCCTTAAGTGGCGCGCGAATCTTCAACCCGGCGAGACCTTGCTCGTCCACGGCGCGGCCGGCGCCAGCGGTTTGGCTGCCGTCGAGGTCGGGCGCGCTTTGGGCGCAACGGTCATCGCGACCGCTGGAGGCGAACGGAAGATCGGAGTGGTGAAGTGGTACGGTGCCCATCATGCCATCGACTACCTCAGAGGCGGATTCCGAGATCGCGTGCTGGAGATCACCGGCGGCCGCGGCGCTGACGTCGTATTCGATCCGGTGGGCGGCGATGTCTTCGACGAGTCCTTGCGCTGCGTCGCCCCGCTCGGGCGGTTGATTCCAATGGGCTTCGCCGCCGGCCGCATTCCGGAGATTCCGGCGAACATCGTCCTAGTGAAGAACCTGACCGTAATCGGCCTGTACTGGGGATTCTATATGGCATGGGGCAAGTCAAAGGCGAACGCCGCGTTACGCGAGAAGGTCCGCGTCCTATTCGACGAACTGTTCGTTCTCTACGAAGTCGGCAAGCTGCGCGCGCCCATCGATCGATCCCTGCCTCTCGCGAAGTTCGCGGATGCCATGCGCAGCGTCGAGAGCCGCGAGGTCATCGGAAAGATCGTCCTGACTCCGGAGAAACGCACATGAGTGAGTCACTGCTACCGAGCCACGAAGCGCCGTTTCGAGGACTGCGTGTCCTCGATTTCGGCCAAGGCGTCGCCTCTCCTTATGCCGGCTATCTCCTCGCCGCCAACGGCGCCGACGTCATCAAGGTCGAGCCGCCGGAAGGCGACTGGTCGCGCCGGCTTGGCACGACCTACGGCAGCCAGTCGGCGCTGTCGGCCGTGTACAACCGTGGCAAACGCAGCCTCGTTCTCGATCTCAAGAAGCCCGAAGGGATCGAAACCGCGCGCAAGCTCGCCGCCGGCGCCGACGTCATCATCGAAGGATTCCGTCCGGGCGTGATGGACCGCCTCGGCCTTGGCTACAATGCCCTCAGCCGCGAGAACCCGCGGCTCATTTATCTCTCGATCAGCGGCTTCGGACAGGAGGGCCCCTACGCACAACGCCCCTGCTCGGACTCTGTCGCTCAGGCGTTCTCAGGCCTGGTCTCGGTCAACGTCGGAGCCGACGGCATTCCTCATCGCGTCGGAGCTACCATTTCGGACGTCTGCACGGGCCTCTACGGATACCAGGCGGTAGCAACTGCGCTGTTCGCCCGCGCCTCCATCTGTAAGGGCCGGCGGATTGACGTTAGCCTATCGCAGTCGACGGCAGCCCTGCTGGGCCACAAGCTCGCGGAGCATGTCCTCGAAGGCGGTGCCCCGCGTCTTCTCAACGTTCCGGCCGGCAGCTACCGCACGAGCGACGGCTGGATCATGGTCACCTTGGTGACCGAAGCGCAGTATGGTCGGCTCTGTTCCGTATTGGAGCGGGACGATCTTGCCACGGATCCAAGGTTCGCCAGTTTCGCCTCCGAGCCGACTGCGCCGAAGAACTAGCCGGCGAATTACGAAAGGTGTTCCCGAGTGACACCACCGTGTCCTGGCTCTCGCGCCTTCATGCCGCGGATATTATTGCCGACCGCATCTTGAATCCTTCGGAGTGGATGGCCAACGAGCACGTTCAGACCACGCGCGGCGCATTGCGCACCCAGACCCCGGGCGTAGGCGCGGTATTTGCGGCGCGGACGCCCGGAACGATCGTAAACACGGAACTATTGCTATGCCCTGCTCCCGACGTCGGACAGGATTCAAGAGTCATCCTCTCTGACGGCTGGCGTTAGAACAGCGGAAGCAAGGCCGAGAGGATCCGACCAGGATGGCCCGATCGCGAGAATATTGCACGCGCGATAGGCTCGCCGCAGGAAGGGGTGGTCCGTGAACAATTGAGAAGCCATAGAGCGAGAGTCGATTTTCCGGACGAAATTGGTTTTGAGATTGCAGTCTTTCGGGGTTTGAAGCTGCGGCCAAGGTCTCCGCACCCCTCGGCCACAATCTTCGCCTCTTCCTCACCTGGTTGACCCATTTGCTGTGCGTTGTCCTGCTCGCCCCATAGGGAGCGATCGCCGCCGCGGCGGCATTCAGAGGGGCTTAACGGACGACGAGGGAGCGAGACTGAATTGTCTTAGGGGGGCAGCTCTGGCGCCGTCTGCTTGATCGAACTTTCGAATGGACTTGGGCCGGGTATCGAAGATTAGCGCTGGCTTGGTGAACGCGGTTATTCCCACGCCCGCGACGTGCGCACTAGCACTCATGCGCTCTCTCCTTCTGCAATGTTCATGGGGGGCGCAAACCACACGCCAATCGGCGAAAGTGAGGGAATACTCATCTGGGATCCGACTCTGACAGCCGGCTGTATCGCACATGGTTCATGACTTCGCGCTCTGGAGATATTCCTTGCGCGCAACGACAACCTTTGGTGTGTTCTCCAGAAATGCCACATGGGCGTCTTGCCAGGGCGCGACGCGAGTCGTCACCCTGCCGGGGTGCAGTTTTCCGTCGCAGGCCAGCCCGAGCACCTCGTGGATACAAGGAGGGGCGCTTATTCGTCCGGTCACGAAGCGGATGCCCTTGCCGTACATGGCCAATAAAGGGATCGGTACGTGACGAGAAAAATAGATTGCCACGCTGGTACACGTGCCGCCGCTTGCGGTAGCCTGGATCGTACGTTGCAGATCGGGCACATGGCCGCTGGCATCCACGGTGATGAAATAGCGGTCCTTGGGATCCCATTCGTCTTTGCGAAGAGCGGTGGCGCCAAGGCTCGCCGCCACGCGGCGCGCTTCTTCATCGTCATCGACCAAGGTGACTCGACGGGCTCCCAAGGCCAACGCCGAAGCAATTGCGTAGAGTCCGACTGAGCGACCCATGCCACCGACAATCAGGACCCGCTCACCGGGATGGCGCTGCTAAGGTTCGGCTACTGCGCGATAGCCGTCCGGAGCGTTGTCGGCAACGCTCGCTAGGCTGACTGGCTCCAGCCCCTGCGGCACAGGAATGAGCATGTGGTTGGCGAAGGGCACTCGCACACAGTCGTTGAGTACCCCGCCCCACTGCAAACCGCCAACCTCGGCCAACCCGTAGGCGGAACGTAACGGGACGGATTCGCAGGCGCTGGTCAAGCCAACCCTGCACATGGCACAACGGCCGCAGGAGATCTGAAAAGGCACGATCACCAGTTGCCCCGGCTTTGCAGAAGTCACGTCCTTGCCAACTTCCAGGACCTCCGCGACGCATTCGTGGCCAAGCGGATATGGCCCTGCAAACGGTGCCTTCTTAAAGATGAGATTCTGACCGAGCGTGCGCGGTAATCGATTGCGCAAGAAGTGCCTAAATGCTCCCCGGAACGGCGCAGTCCCCTGAAAAACTGCGTAATCCAGGTCGCACCGAGCGACCACTACGGGGCGTACTAGCGCATCGTCCGGCTCAAGCAGTTCAGGCATTTGTATCTCGTCCCAGGCGAGTTTGCCGGGCTCGATGAACATGAGTTGACGCATACGAGATCTCTCCTAGTGATGATTTGAAGAAGTGAAAGTGCGGGATGGGCAATGAACTCGAGTTCACGCCATGATGGGAAGGTCGCGCTTGGAATTCGGGGGCGCAGCTGGTTCTTCGCGGTTCATCACGCGGGCCCTAGTGCTGACTTAGTCCGGCGGATAGTCGCCATCCCGCTGCTTATGTGCTCGCGACTGCTTGCGTTATAGACCGAATAGTCAGCGCTCTTTGCATCAGCAAGAGAACTTTCCTCACGAGGAGTGAAGGCTTCTCTCTTATTCTCCCATCCAGCGTCCCTTGATTTCCCTCTCCTGTACCCAAATAGCCGTCTAGCTGCTTGCGATCCCTCCTGCGCGTCTCGAACGACGCGAATAGCTGGGAATGGACTGGCTGGCGTTGACAAGATCTAGTTGCTGATGCATCGGTTTAGGCGTCTCATCGGTGTCGTGAGTTGATTTTTCTGGCGTGGCGTGGGCCAAATTTCATGTTGAGGCCACCCGACTTCTTGCTGGTAAGTGCGCGAGCAGCGCTGAGGCCCGAACCGGGGAGCACTGTTTATGGAAACGGACATTATCGGTGAGTGGAAAGGACTCGACAAGGTAAGTCCTTATATCGGCCGTATCGGATCCGTCCTTATGAGACTCCAAGACGAGGGTATCGAGATCGGCCTCGAACTCACTAAGGAGCACTGCAACGCACGTGGGACGGTTCACGGAGGTCTGATCGCAAGCCTTTCCGATATTGCGCTGGGCCATAACATAGCAGCCGCATCTCGGGGTAAGCAGGGTTACGTTACTGTTGCCCTAAACATCAATTATATATCGACCGCCAGCCCGGGAGATTTTCTGCGGGTGCGCGTCGACTCGATAAAGGCGGGCACGTCTGTTGGATTCGCAAGAGGCAAGGTCTTCGTGGGCGAGCGCGTAATCTCCGAAATCAACGGTGTCTTCGCGGCAACGCGCAAATCAGATCCCTCTTAGTTTAAGATATGCCATGGCCGCCGTGACAGCCCGACAAGCTAACCGATGCGCCAAGCCCAAAATGCGTCCCCTCGGTCGCGGCGCTCGATCACGTCGAAGCGCATGAAGCGGTCGTGCGCGAGCGCCAATCCGATCCAGAGTTCATTGCAGGCATCGAATACAGCAGGCGAAAGATTTTCGCGCCCTGTCATCAATCGCCAGGAAGTTTGCCGCACGCAAGCCGTCGATCCTTGTATCTCGATTACAGCATCATCTCCCTGACCAACCGCCAAGCGAGTAAAGGCTTTTGCGAATCCTAGAGGACCTGGCTCGACGCCCCCCAGCAGCGAGGCAACATCATCGTACATGTGCATACCGACAAGGCGCGCCGCAGCCTTGGCATAGTGGCCTCCCATGTCGGGGCCTAAGCGCTCGACAGCGACGGGAACGATAGCGCTGATGTAAGTGCCTGCATAGTTGCGTAGCGACTTTTGCCTTTTTCCCTCCGTGAGTTTAACTTCCGGCAACTCGGGAGCATCCTCGATGCGGAATCGGGGACACCGCTCGCCAGGCGAGTATATTAGTAGTTCATTCGGCGACAGATTACGGTCGTATTCCTTGTAGTAACCTTCGAGACCTGGCTGCCCATCGACGGTTTGCCCTGTACAGACGAAACCAAGACGGGGATTCTTCAGTGCGGGACCATTGTTGCCATGCCAGCCGGCCAGCATGGCCCGAGACACTTCCGAAGGAATGCCACAGATGGCTGTCCCCCACCAAATCCAGCGCGGTGGCGGATATCGAATCCAAGCCTTCTGATCGTTCTCATACACGTACTCAACCTTCACCCCGCCGACACGGTTGACGATATAGTTATACTGAGCACTCGCCACGGCATGCGGCAAATGCTCAAGGCCGAGCCTCTTCAGGGCGGGCAGAAAGTTCGCTTGCTGCTGGCGCCGGAACATATGAAAGACAAGATCGGCGGCACTGGAGGAGCCGGCACGGGAACTGATCGTCAGGATGAGGCCCGTCAGGTACGAGTGATATAGCCGCTCCAATGCACGGTAGGCAGGTATATCGTCCGCGGCTGCATCTCCA
Organism: Bradyrhizobium sp. ISRA464; assembly: GCF_029910095.1. Classification (NCBI taxonomy): domain Bacteria; kingdom Pseudomonadati; phylum Pseudomonadota; class Alphaproteobacteria; order Hyphomicrobiales; family Nitrobacteraceae; genus Bradyrhizobium; species Bradyrhizobium sp. ISRA464. Next base: position 7,544,566 of record NZ_CP094526.1, read on the forward strand.
TTTCTCAATGATACCTCCTTGTGGCGTGAGCCACGGTGTTTTTTATCTTCTCGATGTCTACCGTTTCGAGAGCTGGTCCTACGCCAACCCCGAGCTGGCTTGCCGGCGTGGCGATCAAAGACTCGGAAACCGCGATGTGGGACGGCTCCATCGGGCCGTCACCCTCACCATCCCGATTCGGCCCGTCCGCGCGTGTGCGCGGTCGTTGGGTAGAGTCATATCAGCGCCAGCACAGAACACGCCGTGTCTCTCCGTTTCACGCTTACCCCTCCACAGCAGAAGAGCCGTCACCTTGCGGACGGATGCAAATCGACTCAGCCGGTCCCGCCCTCATTGCCAAACGCACCGTGACGCCCGATGCCCGACGCGAAGCGTGTCGCGCCGGACAGCGATTCGCCCGAGGCGATCACCTCGAGGCCGCCGCGCATCTCGCTCTTGATCGCGTCCTCTTCCTCGAGATCCCATTGCCGCAGCGCCGACAGACGGTCAGCGCGCAGGCACGTCTGCGGGAACCGAGCGATGTCTTTGGCAAGCGCGATCGCGTGCGCACGAGCTTCGCCCTTCGGCACCAGCCGGTTCGCCAGCCCTATGCGCTGCGCCTCTGCGCCGTCCACAGGACGTCCAGTGAGGATCAAGTCGATGGCCTGCGAATGGCCGATCAGCCGCGGCAGGCGGATGGTGCCGAGATCGATCAGCGGCACGCCAAAGCGGCGGCAGAAGATACCGAAGGTCGCGTCCGCGGCGACCACGCGCATGTCGGCCCATAGCGCGAGCTCCATGCCGCCGGCGACCGCGAAGCCCTCGACCGCCGCGATGACGGGCTTCGAGAGCCGCAGCCGGCTCGGTCCCATTGGAGCTATTGTGTTGTGGCCGCCGATCTCGCGCTTCTTGTTGGGATCGCCGGTCGCCACCGCCTTCAGATCCGCGCCGGCACAAAAATAGCCGCCGGTGCCGGTGAACACCGCGACCGATGCACTTGCGTCGGCATCGAACGCTAAGAACGCATCGTACAGCTTGCGCGCGGTGGCGCCGTCAACCGCGTTGCGGCAATGCGGCCGGTTGATGGAGATGATGGTGATGGCACCATCGCGGTCGACGAGCACGCTGTCAGTCTCGGACATGGAACACTCCTTGGGACAGTTTTGGAACAGCAAGCGTTTGCGGTCGTAAGGTGCAAATGCGAACGGCAATCCGAATGATCGAATCACCAACGCCTGACTGGCTACCTTCTGACCTTCCTGCATTCACGAGCGCATTCGGCAGCTCAGAGAGCTTCGATGATAGAGTCCCTGAACACGACCTCCTTGGGATGGTACGGATCGAGCTTGAACGTCCCCGCCTCCATCGCTTCCGCGGCGTCTCCCGTCCTGGAGCCGTTGTCGTCCCCGTCTCGCTCAAAAGCGTACCCTACCCAGCATGCGCACGGGTTGGAACGCGCACGGGCACATTCCAGCATCACTTTACTCAGGACCATCCGGTGCAACGCGTGGTGGCGCTTGGACACTCCGACTAGACATTCTGCCGCTGTCCCGTTCTGTTCTCGAGCTCAATCGAGGGTGCTGCTGTGTTCACGATTCCCATGGGTTAAATGTGCGCTAGGCTCGGTCAAACGACGACGGGCTCAGCAAAGTACGAGACAGCGAGCCACTCAGCGATCAGAGCCGGCTTATCTGCTCCTTCGATTTCGATTGATACTTCCGATCTGATGAGAAACTCCTTGGGGCCGCGTGACGTCACATCAAGCAGCTTGAAATGGGCACGCACCCGACTGCCCGTGGGCACCGGCGTCACGAATCGAATCTTATCAAACCCGTAGTTGACGCCCATGACCCTTCCATTGAGCGATGGCAGCGCATCACCCGCCATCGTCACCAAGAGTGAAAGCGTAAGAAAGCCATGAACTACCGTTCCTTTAAACGGAGTTTGAGCGGCTTTCTCCGGATCGACATGGATGAATTGCCAGTCCTCAGTTACCGCGGCGAACTCATTGATGCGCTTCTGGTCGATTACGAACCACCGTGAGGTGCCGACCGGTTGGCCCTTGCGTCGCGCGTATTCTTTAAGCTCAATGCTTGTCATAGATCGCCCCCGACTCGCGTCTGACTTGGTAGAATGACGTGCCCGCTGGTTCGGGGCGCGCCGACTTGCGGCTGGTAATCCCTCGACGGTGACCATCCAGTCGGCCTCCGTGCCTGACAACCGCTTGCGCTAAACCGAATAGTCAGCGCGCCTTGGATCAACAAGAGAACATTCCTCACCGAAAGTGAAGATCCGTCACTTTTCTCAGATGCGAGACAGCCTTGAATTATCGCTCCTCGACCCAAATACGTCCGTCGTTTGGGCGTAGCGTAAGCCGCCAGCCTACCTCCAACAGCAGTTAGAACGGGACTTTTGAATCACAACGAACCGACGTGAGCTGTTAATTTTGTGCCCGCTCCATTTGATACTGCACCTTGCCCAAGTGAAACGGCGAACATGTTGTCGCGCCGTGGGAGGACAAGCCGCTTTCATATCCGGGCCTGCGCGGATAAGGGGATCGACGCCACACGTGACGGCAAAGTCCCCGCTCATTCAACGCTCCAGCATGAAACTGGAGGAGTTCAGCTCCGCTACAGCCGCTTACGACAAGCGCTGCCTACTCTCTACGCACAGGGAGTCGTATGCATCTAGCTCCCAAGAGCTGTTTGCGTCCTGCTTCAGACGTGGAGGAGACGCACGAGATGCGCCAGGCCATCGTTAACGATGCCGGCAAAACCGAAGACAAAGATCGCGACCTTATGCATGGCCATGGCAGGACGCTCGGAATCGCCGACGACGAAGATCTGAACAGGGACGATTGGGATCCGGCAATGAAAGATGGCTTTGAAGGCAGGTGGTCATTGTCACAGGGGGCGGCCTCTCGCATCGGCGAGGCCATCGCGCGTTGCTTCACGGCCGAGAGCGGAATGGTCGTACTGCTCGCTCGCCAGCAAAGGCGCTCGAAAGGGTGGCTCGCCAGCTTTCGTCCGAACGTTCGGCCCGGCTGGACGTTCCGTCGATTTATGCGAGTTCTGCCTTTACCAACGAGTGCTGGCTGGCAGGAGAAGAAACTCCCCTTCGGAGCCCTCACAATTCGTCACAGCTAACCGCCACCGGTAGGGGCACAAAATCGCAGGAGATCGTAGTTTGGCGGGCAAAATCGTAGGACCGGTAGCGGGGGAGCGACTCGAACCCCCGACCGTCTTTCGCTTTGAAGCTCCGACTTCGAAGAGCCGGCTGCGCCACCTTCGATGCCGACCAAAAATTCTTTGGAAATTGCCCCAGACTAAATCCCAGACTAAACGCAAATTTTAGTCTGGGGCCATTTTAGGCCTGCTCAAGAAATCGCTGACCGAGCGGCAATCGAGTCGCCCCAAGGTCGTCCATTGGGAATTAGGTCTCTCCATCGGCATCGTGAAGGACCATGGATGGGGCACGCATGACACGAGCCTAGCATTACAGTTGCATCTTCCTGAAGGTTCTGAATCTATGGGCGACCATGATTCGGGATCTGATGATTGGTGGCGCGTCGGTTGAGGATACGCTGACGCTGTGGGCTTCGTCGTTGCGAGATGCCAAGCAACGCATCCGTCCGCTGTTTACGCAAGAGCGGGTCGCGGCCTCGGCGGGGCAATTTCTCGACGGACTGTTGGGCAACGAGCCGCGCAAGACGGGTTGGATGCGGGCGGAAGCGGCTGGCGATCCAGGCCCGTGGCGCCAGCAGGCGATTCTGGGTCGGGGGCAGTGGGATGCCGACGCGCTGCGCGATATTGTACGTGAGTACGCGCTGGAAACGCTGGGTGACGAGGACGCGGTTCTGGTCATCGATGAGACCGGCTTTTTGAAACAGGGCAAGGCCTCGTGTGGGGTCGCGCGCCAGTACACTGGCTCGGCGGGCAAGATCACCAATTGCCAGATCGGAGTGTTTGCCTCCTATGTGTCGCGGCATGGCCATGCCTTCATCGATCGGGCGCTCTACCTGCCAAAGGAATGGACGGACGAACCCGCTCGCCTGAAGGCCGCACATGTCCCGAGCGATGTGAGCTTTGCGACGAAGCCCCGGATCGCGCATCAAATGATCGCTCGCGCGATCGCCGCAAAGGTGCCGTTCTCGTTCATAGCAGCGGACAGCGTGTATGGCACGGGAGCGATCGAAACCCTGCTGCGCAAGGCGGGCAAAGGCTATGTTCTGGGGGTTGCTTCCAATCACGTGTTCTATTCCTGGGGCAAGCAGCAGCCTGTCGCCGGCACTGCCTCTACGATCGCGCAGAGCCTTCCCAAGAAGGCCTGGCGCCGCCTGCCGTCCGGCGAAGGAACCAAAGGTCCGCGCTGGCACGACTGGGCCTATCTTGAGCTGGCCGATCTCGACGCCGGCGAATACAACGACGACCTTGCCGGGGAATGGACCCGAGGTCTTCTGATCCGCCGCAATATTGCCGACAACAGCTTAGCCTTCTTCTCCACATGGTGCCCCAAGGGCACGTCCATGCAGAAGCTGGTATCCGTGGAAGGCCATCGCTGGGCCATCGAAGACAGCTTCGAAACCGCCAAGAACGAGCTCGGTCTTGATCACAACGAAACCCGCTCCTGGCATGGCTGGCATCGCCATGTCTCACTGGTCATGCTTGCCTTCGCCACGATGGCCGTCATCCGTCATCGGGCCAACACCGGAGCATTGCTTAAAAAAACGCGACCGCGGCCCCGACCGAAGCATCGTTCTTGATCCGCTGGTCGATCCAGGAAATCCGCCGCATCGCCATGAAGCTCGCCCAGCGGCGCATCCCGCATGCCCACATCCTCGCATGGTCATCCTGGCGCAGGGCTCATCAAGCCAACGCGCGCAAAGCGCATCTCAAGCAAAAATTACAACTGTAATGCTAGACTTAACCTCGCGGTAGATCTCTCCGATTTCGGGTCAGAGCCGGGTTCGATTCCGATCAGGCGATTGTGGAGTCTGGAAGGGCATAGGCGTGCCCGCGGCGAGAACCCTGCTGTTTTATTTTTATCGCCGAATACCGCGCGTCATCCTTGCTGGTATTTGTGCTGGTATCGGCAGCAATCGACGATAAAAATGGGCTCAAATTCAAATAGTTATGGCTCTAGGCAATTGACGGCCAGGGGCACCACGAAAAAAACTATAATAGTAACAATAACTTAAGACGATGGTTCGATTCCGGATTTCCCCGCAAAACTGTCGCGACGGATTGAAAATCCAAGCAAAAGCCCACTGCAGCGATCCACTCTGCTGGTATTTTTGCTGGTATCGCCAAGCCAAACGCGCGGCGGCGAATTTCGCTATTCCGAACGACGGAATCGAGCAGATGGCCCGCAAGAATGATGGCGCGGGTGCCAACCCAAAGCAGATCTGACTAATCTCGACTGCCGCAGCGCGACCGAAATTCGACATGGGCGACCGACCGCTCGCGCTTTTCAGCTCGCGCACGAAGCTGATGCGGCATTGGGCTGATCGGATCAAACATCTGCCTACGTCTTTGACAGACGACTGAAGTATTCAAATGTCGAAGAACACCGTCTCGTTGTCGCCCTGCAGGTGGATGTCGAGCGTGTAGACGTTGCCCGCACCCGCCTTGCGCCTGGCGATCAGGGTCGTGCGACGATGGGCCGGCACTAGCGCCAGCACGGGATCGCTGGCGTTGCCGGCTTCGTCGTCGAAATAGATCCGCGTGTAGAGATGCAGCAGCATGCCGCGCGCATACACCGCGAGCAGGATGTGCGGCGCCTGCGGCTTGCCGTCGGGATCCGGCACCACACCCGGTTTGATGGTGTCGAAGGCGTAACCGCCGCTCGCATCAGTGCCGCAGCGGCCGAAGCGCTTGAAGCTCGAGTTCGGCAGCGCGCGCTTGTCCTGCGGATCGGAGAACCGGCCTTGGGCATCGGCTTGCCAGATCTCCAGCATGCAGTCCGGGATCACGGCGCCGTCGCCGTCATAGACCGTGCCCTCGATGCGGATGCGCTCGCCGGAGACGTCGGGCGTCAGCAGGTTGTTGGTGAAGGCGTCGTTCCACGCATATTCGCCGTTCGGCGTCAGGCCGTACTTGAAATAAGGGCCGACGGTTTGCGACGGCGTGATGCCATCGGGACGCTGGTTCGACACGTTACTTGGTCTCCATCGGCGTGGCGTTGCGCCCGCGCAGCACGATATCGAAGCGGTAGCAGAGCGCCCATTCCGGCTTGGTGTTTTCGAGATCGAACGACGAGATCATCCGCGCCCGCGCCTTCTCATCGGTCACCGAATTGAAGATCGGATCGAACGGAAACAGCGGGTCGCCGGGAAAATACATCTGCGTGACCAGCCGCGAGACGAAGGAGGGGCCGAACACCGAGAAGTGGATATGGGCGGGCCGCCAGGCATTGTGGTGATTGCCCCAGGGATAGGCGCCGGGCTTGATGGTGATGAACTTATAGTAGCCCTTGGCGTCGCTCTGGGTTCGGCCGGCGCCGGTGAAGTTCGGATCGAGCGGCGCCGGATGCTGGTCGACGACATGGATGTAGCGGCCGCAGGCATTGGCCTGCCAGATCTCGACCAGCGTATTAGGCACGCCGCGGCCATCCTCGTCGAGAATGTAGCCGTGCACGATGATGCGCTCGCCGAGCGGCTCGTCCTTGGCCTGGATCGTGAGATCGTTGTCGTGCGCGCGTACCGTCTCGTGGCCATAGACCGGGCCGGTCAGTTCCGACAGCGTATGCCGCATCGGGATCAGCGGCTTGGTCGGCGCGCGCTTGATCGCGCTCCGGTACGCGGGAGACAAATGCGCGGGGTGGATGCGATTCGAAGCGACCGGATAGATCAACGTCATGGGCTTTCTCCAGACCCCATTGCAGCCGTGGCCTGTGTCACCGCACGTCAGGCTGGCGCCTTGAAATCGTAGGAGATGCGGCCCGCCGGCAGATAAAACAGGGCGATCACCGCGCCACCCCTGACCTCCGGATAATGCCGGCTGCCGGGATCCGGCGCCGTCCAGCCCGGCCCCTGCCAGCCCTGCAGCCCCTTCAGCTGCGCACCTTTGTCGAGGGGAACGACAAGGTTGAGCTCGCCATAGGGATGACCGTGATATTGCCCGCGCAGCACGTCATGATCGTCCTCGTCCTTGAAGCGGCGCGGATCGGCACTGTTCATGTAAACCGCGGTGATGCTGAACTGGAATGTTTCGGGGACCGGCTCAACGATGCGGCTGCGCCGATAGTTCGGGCCGTCCACCTCCTGGTTCGCCGCCCACCCCTCCTCGACTCCCATTTTGATGAGACGAGCGAGATCCTGGTAGAGCGCGCTGTCCTCTCCATAAGTCTCGTTGAGCCATCGCTCCATCGCCGCACTCGGCGTCATGTCCTTGACCTCGCGCAGAAACGGAATACTGCGTTCGATAAGCTGTTCACGGCTTCCCATGATTGTCTCCTGTTCTATTCCTCGAAACCCTTGAAGGAGGCGAACGCCTCCACATCTGCGCGGGGCATCAGCCGCTCCCTCGCCTGCTCCTTGGGGTGACCCATCGAAATCCCGCAGGCCACCATTTGCTCGGCAGGGATCGACAACAGCGGACGCAGTATTCGGTGGTACCTGGCGAAGGTTTCCTGCGGACAGGATTGCAGCCCTCGTCCCACCGCTGCCAGCATCACGTTCTGGATGAACATGCCGAGATCGAGCCAGCTTCCCATCGCCAGGCGGCGATCGATTGTAACGATCAATCCAACCGGTGCACCGAAGAACGCGAAGTTCTTTGCGGTCTGCCTGCTCCTCGCCGCACCGTCGCTCTGCGCGATTCCGAGCGAGCCATAGAACAATCGCCCGAACTCCTGGCGACGACCAAGATACGGCTCGGGAAACTCGCTGGCGTAGTATTGATATTCGGAGACGTGCTCGTTCGGCTCCTTCTCATACGCGTGCAGAAGCGCAGCCGACACCTCGGCCTTGGCGGCGCCCGCCAGCACGTAGACGTGCCAGGGCTGAATGTTTGCGCCACTCGGCGCAAACCGCGCCACGCGCAGGATTTGCTCGATGGTCGAGCGTGAGACCGGACTGCCGGAGAACTCACGGCACGAGAGACGGGCAGCGATCACTTCATCGATCGGATTGCGCGGAGCTCCACACGCCACGCCGCGGTCGATCACGGCTTCTCCACAAGCGGGCATCCGCTGTCCTCCATCGGTCTGAAGGCCTCATCTCCCGGGATGGCGGCCAGCAGCTGGTAGTAGTCGAACTGGTACTTCGACTCCTCCGGAGATTTGACGCGGAAGAGATACATGTCGCGGACCAGCCGGCCGTCCGGACGGATCTTGCCGTTACGGGTCATGAAATCGTTCACCGGCAATTCGCGCATCTTGGCAGCAACGGCCGGTCCGTCCAGCGTATTGGCGGCAGCGATCGCCTTGAGATAGTGCATGACCGCACCATAGGTGCCGGCATGGATCATGGTGGGCACCTTCTTGGTCTTTTCGATGAAGCGCTTCGACCACGCGCGCGTTTCATCATTGAGGTCCCAGTAGAACGCCGAACTGAGCATCAGGCCTTGCGCGCTCTGCAGCCCGAGGCCGTGAATATCGGCGATGAAGACGATCAGGCCGGCAAGCTTTTGCCCGCGCGTCACGCCGAACTCGCCCGCCTGCTTCACCGCGTTGATGAAATCGCCGCCGGCGTCGGCGAGCGCGATCACGTCCGCTTTGGAGGCTTGCGCCTGCAGCAGGAACGACGAGAAATCGGGCGTATTGATTGGATGCTTGACCGCGCCGATGACCTTGCCGCCCATGGCATCCACCTTGCGGCTGTCGGCCTCGAGCTGCGCGCCGAGCGAATAATCGGCCGAAACGAAGAACCAGGACTTGGCGCCGAGGCGCGAAATCGCCTTCGTCGTCCCCTGCGACAGCGCATAGGTATCGTAGGTCCAATGGATGCCGGTCGGCGAGCACTCGTCGCCGGTCAATCGGGACGTCGCCGCGCCGGTGGCGAGAAACAGCTTCTTCTTGTCGCGCGTGATACCCTGCACTGCCAGCGCGACCGCAGAATTCGGGACGTCGAGGATGGCCTCGACATTCTCGTTCTCCAGCCAACGCCGAGCAATCGCCGAGCCGATATCCGCCTTGTTCTGGTGATCGCCGGCGACGATCTCGATCGGGCGTCCGAGCACCTTGCCCTTGAAATCGTCAACCGCCATCTGCGCCGCAACGACCGAACCCTGGCCGCCATTGTCGGCGTAGAGCGACGACATGTCGGTCAGCACGCCGAGCCTGATCGGCCCGTTCTGTGCAATCGCCGACGTCGCCACCGTCACGAGTGTCAGAGCCAGTCCGAACGATTTATATGCGCCGCTTCGAGCCAATCTCACCCAGGCCTTCATCGTTTTCCTCCTCCCAACCCCGTGGCGGTAATCTTGGCCAGAACGGCGCGTTGCGGAAGTGAAAGTCTTGCAGGGTGATCTTGAACCGGCTTCAGATGGCCGGTGGTGACGGCACGGCAATGCGCTGTTGTCGAATCCGATCAGTTGCATTCGGCGAACGCTTGGCCTTAACTGCACGCGATCGCCCAATCTTGCCAAGGCGCACGATCCGCACCAGACGAGACCCTCAGCGTGTCGGTTTCCTTCAAAACCCTGGACCTGAACCTGCTCAAGGTGTTCGACGCGGTCATGGAGGAGCGCAGCGTGCTGCGGGCCAGCCAGAAAGTCGCGCTGAGCCAGTCCGCCGTCAGCCACTCGCTCGCGCGGCTGCGCGAGATGCTGGATGACGAACTGTTCGTCCGCACTGCCACCGGCATGCAGCCGACGGCGCGCGCGTTGACGATGGCCCCGCAGGTTCGCCAGGCGCTGCGATCGCTGGAGGCTGCGGTCGAACTGCCGACCTTCGTTCCGGCGGTCTCGACCAAGCCGTTCACGCTCGCGGCCAACGATTTCACGACGATGGTGCTGGCGCCGCCGCTGTTGAAGATATTGAGCCGGGAGGCTCCGGCGATCGACCTCACGATCAAGCCGGTGACGCGGATCGATCTTGCCGAGCAGATCGACCTCGGCCGCATCGACGTCGCCATCGGCGTGTTCTCGTCGCCGCCGAACCGCCTTCGCACGGCACTGCTGTTCGAATATGACGACGTGTTGATCGTCGGCAGAAAGCGCAAGCTTGGCCGGCTCGACAAGGCAAAGCTTGCGACCTTGCCGCTGGTTGTTGTCTCCTTTGGCGGAGGGCAGGAAGGCGCGATCGGCGGCTACATCTCCGAACGCGGGCTCGCCAGACGTTCGGAGATGTACGACCGCCCCGCGCTTGAACGGGCGCTGTCCGACAGCGACCGGCCGCCGCGGATCGCGGTTTCGCTGCCGCATTTCCTTGCCTTGCCCGCGCTGCTGGTCGATTCCGAACTGGCGGCCATCGTTCCGCGGCCGCTGGCGCGCGTGCTCGAGCAAGCGCATGCGATCACGACCCATGAACTGCCCTACAGCACGACGCCCGTGGAGGTGCGGATGCTGTGGCACGAACGCGTCGAGGACGAGCCGTCACACGAATGGCTGCACGAGGTGCTTCGGCGCGCGACCGAAGAACTCAGGCGCGGGCGTTAGTTTGCCGACTACACCTCAGCCGCAATCACCGGCCGGCGCTTTATCGCGCGGCCATGGTGCCCGAGCCAATGGCGCCGAGCTTGACTAGCCGATATCTATCGTTGCGGACAAAAGCGACTTCGAAACACCGCACGCTGCCGGAAACTCGAATTCCTGCACGGATCAGTAGATAATTGATGAACAAGGGCGATCCAACGTCTCTCGCTCGGCGCGGAAACCCGTCGTAGTCCGGATGCGTGATTGGGCTTGCGACCCCGCCTTTGACGGTCCAGGAGGTCATTCAGCAGTTCGTTCGCATCAGTGAAGCGCCGCGCCATGGCTGCGAGTCGGATCAGTACTCGTAGCAGGGGGTCAGCCTGGTCCCTCAGAGGTGCGTCTTTCGGCATCGATGTTACGCAACGAACGCCTTGCGCTCGCGTGGCTTCGATTGCGAAGGATTTTCCAAGGCATCAATAACGACCAGTTATCCAACTGATAACCACGCGTGGACTCTAACCCGCGCGGGCCCTCGCCCTAAACTGCCGCCATTAGCCGGAGCCGAATCCTTCGGCGAACGGGGGCGGCAGTATTTGGAGAACTTCGATGACGTCGTTGAGGTCAGTTGGAATCGCCGCGCTCAGCGCAACGGCGTTATCCGCTGGTATGGGCCCGGCTTACGCGCAGTCCGCGGGGAACAACGAGGAGATCGCGGCGCTAAAGCAGCAGGTGCGCGTGATGGAGGAGAAGCTCAACAAGCTTCAGAAGCAAGGCAACGCCAATGCCGTCGCCGCGGCCGCCGCGAACGCCAACGCGAGGGCAGCGGACGTAAAGGCCGCGCGGGTCGCAAGCAGCAATGCGGCTATGCCGCGCAAGGGGCCGGTCGCGCCCTCCAACGTCCTGATGACGATGCCGAACAACCGACCGACGATCTGCACCGCGGACAACGCGAATTGCATTGCCATTACCAGTCGCGTGCACTGGGACTTGGGCGGCTACGACTACCACCCCAACGCCGCCGCGACGTCGCCGCAGAAGCTCGACAGCGGCGAGAACTTGCGCCGCGCGCGCATTGGCATCGTCGGCAAGTTCTTCGGCGACTGGAACTACGCGCTCATTTACGACTTCGGAGGCACGTCCGACGGCTTTGGCGGCGCGGCGGCCGGCTCCCTACCGGGCGGCGGCGTGTCGGGCGTCGAGAATGCTTACCTGAGCTACACGGGCCTCAAGCCGTTCGGCGGTAAGATGGCCATCGAGGCCGGCATCATGGACGTTCCCTACACGCTCGATGAAGCCACGAGCTCCAACGACATCCTGTTCATGGAGCGCTCGTCCGCCCAGGTCATCGCGGTCAACACAGCTGCCGGCGACTTCCGCTCCGCGGCTGGCACGCGCTGGTACAACGACGTGCTCTGGATCGGCGGTTATGTCACGGGCCCGTCGACCGGCGCGATCCATTCCGCCTCGAGCGGGTCGCCGGCCGGTACCTCCGAGCAATATGGCGCAGTCGGCCGCGTCGCGGGCCAAGTCGTCAGCGGCAAGGATTACTCGATCCATCTCGGTGCTGATGCGGAGTGGCTGATCCAGCCGCCGCGCAATCCGGTCGCGAATACACAGACGCTCACGCTGAGCGATCGACCGGAATTGCGCCTCGATCCGACCACGCTGGTCTCCACCGGCGCGATCGCCAATGCGTCCGGCGCGCAGGTCTACAGCGTCGAAGCGGCGGCGACCTATGGACCTCTCATCCTGCAGGGCGAGTACTTCTGGTACAATGTCGATCGCGGTGCGAACACCAGCATCCTGCCGACCGGCTTGCCGAGCGTGAAATTCCAGGGAGGCTATGCCCAGGCCGGCTACGTGCTGACGGGTGAGAGCCGGACATACAACGCGGCGAGCGCCGCCTACAACGGTGTCAAGCCGGCGCATCCGTTCTCGCTCGACGGCGGCGGCTGGGGCGCGTGGGAGATCGCGGGACGCTTCTCGACGATCGACCTCAACGACCAGCTTGCAACCCGGACCGGCATCGCCGGTGGGCGGCAGACCGTCTACACACTTGCGCTCAACTGGTACGTCAACGGCAACGTCCGCTTCATGCTGGACTACTTGCACGGCGACATCACAAAGCAGATCAGCGCCGTCAATGGTGGCGACGCCGGCGCAAGATTCGACGCCGTGGCCATGCGGACCCAAGTGACGTTCTAACGCCCGGAACCTGTCGGACGACTGGACGCCGGCATGACAGCGTCGGCGCTCCGCAGAGCGAGGACGCATCGTGTTTAGGACAGGTCTCAAAGACGGGTGCTCCCTGGTCGACCTTCGGTTTGCATTCCGAGCTCGCAAAAATGCACTTGGATTGCCAAACGTGGAGCACCCCCGTTAGATCGACGACTGCAACGGAACGCCCACTCGCTTCCGGGGTTGCGGATGATCTCCACAGCCGCCGCCATGGCGGCCAAACTCCGGCGAAGGAAATCACCTCTCGCCATGAACTCGATGAACGGTCGTTATTACCGCACTGCTCGGCGTGATGCCGCCGCGGCCTGCGCAACTTGCGTCGATTTACGAATGGCAGAGACGACTGTCGCAGCAGTATTCCCCGCTCCTATAGAAATTATATCTGCCGTTTATTGGAAAACTTCGTCCCGCGCTGCGATCAATGGGTGCATTGTCGCAGAAGAAGATGCGCTGAATCTACCGCATCGGCTGACTTGATCCTGCGAATAACCTCAATGAGTGGGTATTCGTCGGCTCATCGTTCGCTCCCAACGCGCTCAAGAGGCATCCATGGCTTTCACGTTGAAGATCAACGGCACACCCCATGAGGTCGATGTCGACGGCGACATTCCGCTTTTGTGGGTGCTACGCGACGTGCTCGGCATGACCGGGACCAAGTTCGGCTGCGGCCAGGCGCTGTGCGGCGCCTGCACCGTGCATCTCGACGGCCAGCCGGTCCGCTCCTGCCAGACGCCGGTCGACAGCGTCGGCGACGGCGCGGTCACCACGATCGAGGCGATCGGCCAGGCGCCACAGGGCGCGGCCTTGCAGAAGGCGTGGCTGGAGCTGGAGGTGGTGCAGTGCGGCTACTGCCAGTCCGGCCAGATCATGTCGGCGGCGGCGCTGCTGAAGAACACGCCGAAGCCGACGGATGACGACATCGACGCCGCCATGTCGGGCAATGTCTGCCGATGCGGCACCTATCACCGCATCCGCGCTGCGATCAAGCACGCTGCAGGAGTTTGAGATCATGGATGGGCTTATTCTGAGGGAGCAGATTGCCGATGAAACAGCGATGTCGCGGCGCGCCTTTCTTCAGGGCACAGGTTTGCTGCTTGGTTTTGCGCTAACCGGTGCAAGCACGAAGTCTGTCTTCGCGGCGCCCGCTTCGCAGGTGGTCGAAAACGAGGTCACGGGTACTTTCGCGCCGAACGGATTTATACGGATCAATCCAACCGGCGCCGTGACCCTGGTCATTCCGATGATCGAGATGGGACAGGGGGTTTACACGTCGCTCTCGATGCTTCTCGCTGAAGAACTGGAAGTGAAGCTTGATCAGATTCAGGTTCAGCATGCGCCGCCAAATCATGCGCTTTACGTCAACTCGATCATAGGCATTCAAAATACAGGTGGTTCCGCCTCTGTCCGTGCCTTCTGGACACCACTGCGTCAGGCAGGGGCAGTGGGTCGTAGTCTGCTGATCGCGGCAGCCGCAAAGCGCTGGAATGTCGATCCGGCGACTTGCCGCGCCAAGGACGGCGTCGTGTTCGATGCATCAGGCTCGAAGCATCTGAGCTACGGCGAACTTGCGAAGGCCGCGGCGAAATTGCCAGTACCGCCTGCGGCAAACGTCAAATTGAAGGATCCAAAGGATTTCACCCTGATCGGCACGCGTGCTAAGCGCGTGGATTCAGCAATAAAGGTAGATGGGCGCGCGCTCTACGGCATCGATACGCGACTGCCGGGTATGAAGATTGCGGCGGTTGCTATTTCGCCCGTGCTCGGCGGAAAAACGAAAACGATGGACGAGACGGCCGCGCTGGCAGTGAAGGGCGTTCGGCAAGTGGTCAATATCGATGAAGCTGTTGCCATCGTAGCGGATCACATGGGTGCGGCGAAGAAGGGGCTCGAGGCCGCCAACATCACGTGGGACGACGGGCCGAACGGCAAAGTCAGCAACGCCGATATCGTCAAGCAGTTGGAGGAGGACTCCAAAAAGCCGGGGGCTATTGCCCGTAACGTCGGTGATGTGCGGAAGGCACTTGCGGAGGCAGCGCAAAGGGTTGACGCCATCTATCAAGTGCCTTTCCTGGCCCATGCGGCGATGGAGCCGATGAACTGTACCGTTCATCTGCAGAAGGATCGTTGCGACATTTGGGTCGGGACACAGGCGCCTACGATCACGCAGTCGCAGGTGGCCGAACTCACGGGCCTGCCAAAGGATGCGATCAAAATTCACAATCATCTGATTGGCGGCGGTTTCGGCCGAAGGCTGGAAGCTGATGGCACGATCCTCGCCGTCAAGATTGCCAAGCACGTAGATGGCCCGGTGAAGGTGATCTGGAGCCGGGAGGAAGACATCCAGCACGATATGTATCGGCCGTACTATCTCGATCGGCTGTCGGCCGGACTTGATGCGGCCGGCGAGCCGATTGCCTGGACGCATCGGATCGCCGGCTCCTCAGTCATGGCTCGCTATTATCCCCCTTACTTCAAGGACGGATTGGACCCCGATGCCGTAGAAGCGGCGGCCGAGCCGCCCTATTCACTGCCCAATATCCGCGTTGACTTTGTCCGGGTCGAGGCCCCTGGTGTCCGGACGTCTTGGTGGCGCGGTGTCGGGCCGACTCACAATGTTTTTGTGGTCGAAAGCTTCATAGATGAGCTCGCGCATGCCGCGAAGCAGGATCCCGTCGCTTATCGCACGGGATTGCTTGGCCATAATCCGCGAGCGCTTGCTGTTCTGTCGCTTGCCGCGGAAAAAGCAGGGTGGGGATCCCCACTTCCCGCGCGGCATGGCCGCGGGATTTCGGTACAATTCGCATACGGAAGCTACACGTCGCAGGTCGCCGAGGTCGAAGTGGCGCCCGACGGCTCTGTCAAAGTCAAGCGGATCGTCTGTGTGATTGATTGCGGCATGTACGTCAATCCCGATACGATCGAAGCACAGGTTCAGGGTGGAACGCTTTTCGGGCTGACCGCCGCGCTCCATGGCTCGATCACCTTCAAGGATGGACGCGTCGAGCAGAGCAATTTCGACACGTATCTGCCGATGCGTATCGACGAGGTGCCGCTGGTGGAGACGCACTTGATCAAGAACGCAGAAGCTCCAGGTGGCATTGGTGAAGCTCCGACAGCTATTGTCAGTGCGGCGGTCACCAATGCGATCTTCGCTGCGACCGGCAAGCGTGTGCGCAGCCTGCCAATCGATACAAATTCGCTGAAGTCGTCGTCTTAGTCCTTGCCTGTCATCCCGCGCGCGTCGCAGCGCGCACGAGATGACGGTCCGGGACTAAAGCCCCCGAGCATAACGGCTATGGGAGCGTTCGTCGTCTCCGCTCGGAAAAACTCGCCTCTCAGAAGGACGCCGTCTCGGGTTGTAAACTCGATCCGCTTCGAAGCTGCAATGTGGGCTCCCTAGATAGTGCCGGCAAGCGAACCACGACCTGGTCCGTTCAGTGCCCCAATTTCGTCTCGAGACGTCGCGAGACTCGATTGGCGAGAGACGAAGTGGCTCAGTACAACTTTGTGGCTTGCCCGCAGCACGCTGCGTGAGGGCGTCGAAAACCTTATTGTTGTCAGCTTCGATCTGAAGGCGGCTCAGGATTGATCTGCAAGAATTTCACTTCCATACTACGGTGTTCTGATCATGATTGCACCATTTGGGTTCGGGAAGACGGTCAGTCAGTGGCGCGAACGAGCATGGCGACGCCCTCGCTGATCTTCGGAGAACGGGCTTCGGAGCACTATCGGCACCGATAGCCGAGCAGTAAAGGGCTACTACAGTCATGCACACTTCGAAAGCGGTTCCAACACAGGCTCTCTTCGGGCAGAACGTTTCGCTGGCCACGGGCTCCACTGTCAAATTGTCTACAACGGACCTCGACAACTTGATGCAGGCGCTCGACATCGATGTCATCGCGCTGACTGAGATTCTTGTGCCGCACGGTCATAGAGTCGAAATGGGAATGATTGACGCACCCGGGATCCACTACAACTTGAGTGGCGTGGGTCGCATATCGATCAATGGCGGACCCGAGATGCCGTTGAGCCCTCATTTGCTCATTATCGTGCCGCCAAACACTCCATTCACGATCGAGGTCGACGGTGGAAGTGGCCCACCGAAGCTCGTTTCGAGAGACTGCTGGACTCGTCAAGACGGCATTCTCCGCGTCGCAGTGCCGAATGAGAAACCCGAAATCGTTCAGATATGCGGCTTTTTTAATGCATCCTTTGGTCAGTCTGTGAGGCTGTTCGGAGAACTCCGCGAACCAGTGATCGAGCAGTTCGAGCCAGCGGACAAGATCGATCTGAAGCTTCGCGAGGCTATGGACGAGCTGCTACAGCAAGAGGTTGGCGTTGGAGCCATGACAGCATCTCTGCTCAAGCAAATTGTTGTCTCATTGGTGCGACGGTCCCTCAGGTCATCCCAGCGTTGGACTGAGCGATTCTCGATACTTGCCGACAGGCAGGTCACTCGTGCTTTTGCAGATATGGTGGCGCGGCCAGGAGCCGCCCATTCAGTTCAAAGCTTGGCACATAGTGCAGGATTGAGTCGTTCGGCGTTCATGGCGCGATTCTCGGACATCTTTGGACAATCCCCAATGGTCGTCCTGCGAGACTTGAGAATGCGCCAGGCTGCGATCAATTTGACGACAACGACGATGTCGATCGACGTCATTGCTCATAATGCGGGGTACGAGAGCCGTTCAAGTTTTGTGCGAGCTTTTCGAAAGGCGTACAATCGAGATCCGAGCGACTATCGGCGGATAGCGAAGGAGGGCAAAGCCCAGAAGGATATCTAAGAACGACGTGTGATCTGATGGTAGAATCTATGCACTCTACAATGGATACCCTAAGCATCCTAGATGGAGTGTCTGGTAGATTGGACGTGTCCGGTCAAAGCACTCCTTGTTTACCGACGCCGCTCGCAACATTTCGCTTCAAGTTGGCCGCGGCGAAGGCGTAACCCCCGGAAGCACCGTCAACGAAGTGCACGTGATTAGCTCGCGTGGGTGATGGGACAAAGCACGTAAGATTTGCAGCCAACTGTCGATGGGTTCCAAAAAAACATGCGCCTCGTCGCTGAGCCTCTTCCAAGCGTGCGTCTACGACGTCAGCGAGCTCGGATGAGCAGTCCACTGTCATACGTAGGCCGTCATCGAATTTTCGGTAGTCTGTATTCTCCACAAGCTCTTGTCGGAACTTAGCTTCATGAAAGCCACCAACAGGGATTCCCAGTAGGGTGCCCACCCGCGCCGGAACAGCGCGCAAGCACTTCGCAGCCCAAGCCGCAAAGGGCATCTTCCGGCTGCCTTTCTTGATGGCATGATCAAGACGGTCGCCGGTCCATGCGGGCTGCGGGCCTTCGGCAGGCAATGGATGTAGGCCGGGTTCATCTGAACGGAGCGTCCGCAGGAGCTCCTGTATGAGTTCCACGAATGAAGTCGGATCATGGCGCGGAACGACGATAAGAGACAAGATAACGCCGCGCTTGGTACTGATCGGCGCGAATCGGCACGAAAGACCTGTAAGGTCAGCCGTTACTCCTATGGGCGCGCGCGGGACAGTGTAGCCCCCTTGCTTGAGTTCGCGCTCGGCCCAGGCAAGTCCTCCGCCGGCGAACATCGCGTAGGTGACATTCGAAGAGGGCGCGAAGCGGGCCACCAGAACGTCCAACTGCTGAGCGCGAATGTCCGCGATAGGAATGACCGCAATGCGCAACGTGAGACCCAATGCGTCTTCAGCCCAAGCGGCGGTTCTTGCCAACGTATCCTTGATGATGGACGAATGGGCGCCGGGCGCGGCGAAGCTCGCGCCATCTCCTCCGAACGTGGACGGAAACTGTAGGTCGGGTAGTGCATTGCTGACGGCAGCAAGAACCGCCGCACCGGCCGTATTCACCTCGCGGTACCGTCCTTGTTCAATAGCTTCAGTCGACTGGCTGACATCCGTAACGGCGATGATCCAGTCATTAGGTAGAGGGCGATACCGATCTCGCCGCACTACGTCATCAAAAGAGTCGAAGGGCACAAGCGCCTCATAGAAGCGGTCGCCCTTGGCCTCTTGGTCAATCTTTACCCGGAAAAGACCGACTTCGAAAGCTGGCTCTGATCCATCCGCCGTCATGTGCTCTCTCCCTTCGGTCGTCGTCGGAGCTCAGAGTGGGCCACTACCTCAGCGACACACGCTTCGAGCATGACGTAGCGCGCACTACCCATCGGCGCTATGCCACCGCGATCCCGACGGACGACTGGACGCACAATTTGGATTCGCGGTTAGCACGGCGCCGCCACGCCGCTCTGGCGGCGGACTGCGGAAGCAGTGGCCTGAAACGCTGGAACGTGAACTTGCGCCTCAATACTGAGGAACAAATCGGGCGAGTGGACAGTGAACAGCTTGATTCGAGCGTCACACGCGATCCTTGACATCGTCCACCCTTCAGCGTTCCTCGACTTTGAGCGGTTCTGCTCCACGGGCTTCCCTGTGGGCGCTCCGATTGAATCCTTCACGGCGTTAAGGGGCGGCGTTCGCCAAACTGCCAATCCAACAGAACGTGTCTAAGGTCAAAGCCCAACAGGATTAACGTCTCCTCTGTCCTTCAGCAGGGAGATTTCCTGCAGAGAACGTAGGCGGTCACCGAGATTCGCGAGTTGGCGTGCGATCGGGTTAAGCTCTCCTGGTCGTCTCAAACAGGAACCATGTGCGACGTTCCGCTTCGTCGATCCAGTTTTCGATCAGGCTGGCTGTGGCGACCTCGCCATGCTCGTCGCAGACATTGTGGGCCTGACGCATGCGCTGGGTGAGCGCCAAATTGTCTTCCTTCAGCTCGGCCAGCATGTCTTCGGGTGTGACGAAATCCGCATCATTGTCCCCGATATGCTTCACCCTGGCGATGTGGCCGATCGAGCGGATTGTTGTGCCGCCGATCTTGCGGGCTCTTTCGGCGATTTCGTCCGTCATCGCGAAGATCTGCTCGGCCTGCTCGTCGAGAAGGAGGTGATAATCCCGGAAATGCGGGCCTGATATGTGCCAATGGAAGTTCTTGGTCTTGACGTAAAGCGCGAACACGTCTGCCAGAAGCGCCGTGAGGGCGGCCGAAATATCCTTGGTGGCATTGGAGCCGAGATTGGTCGGCGTGTCGAGCGGTGCCTCGCGGCGCTTTCTCGCATCTTCTAGACTCATTTTGATCCCTTTCTTGTTGATGCAGTCTTGCTGTTAGCCGGGGAATGGCTCTGAACAAGCAGGTTTGCGAAACCGTGCCCTGGTGGCAGTGGGTCACGATCACGAGCACTCCACCCGACTATCCTTCCGACAAGAGCTCAGATGCCTTCCGCGCCGCTCCCCCCGACCGGCATTGGCGGGAGACCGCGGCCATCGCTGTCGCCGGCCGGAACTCCCTAGGTCCGCTTCAAATCCTCGACCAGCATCGCCGTGGCGTGGCGCGCAAGCGCTTGGGTCGGGGCGTTGGTGTTGCCGCTGGTGATGTTCGGCATGATCGAGGCGTCGATCACCCGGAGGCCGTCGACCCCGCGGACCCTGAGCCTTGCATCGACCACCGCTCGCGCGTCCCGGCCCATCCGGCACGTGCCGACCGGGTGCCACATGGTCGTCACCACACGCTTCACCCATTGGCTGATCTCGGCGTCTGACTGGATATGCGGGCCGGGATCCATCTCTTCCTCGATCACCGACGCCAATGACTCTTGTGCCATAACCTTGCGGACCGCGCGCACCGATTCCACCGCGGCCCTCAAGTCTTCCTCCTCGCCCATGAAGTTCGGGTTGATGAGGGGCATTGACGTCGGTTCGCTGTCGGCCAGCCGCACCCAGCCGCGGCTCTTGGGCTGAAGCACCACCGTTTCGAAGGTGACGCCCGAGCGGTCGCCTGCCGGGCCGAGTTGTTCGTTCAAAACGACCGGAGAGTGATAGCATTGGATCGTGGGGTCGGCGGTGAAGTCGGATGGATTCCAGTGGCTAACTGTCTCGATGCCATTGCCCGCCGCGGGGCCATCCTTGGTGATGAGGTAACGCAAGCCCGCCTTCACGGTGCCGAGGCCGTGCGCGGCAGCCTGGTAACCGAGATCGCCCTTTACGTAGGCGCGGACCGGCACCATCGGATGGTCATGGAGATTCTCGCCCACCTCCTGAGAATCCACGATCACCGCGATGCCATGCTGGCGAAGCTGCTCTGCTGGGCCGATGCCCGAGTGCATGAGGATTTTCGGGCTATGGACGGCGCCGGCAGACAGCACAACTTCGCCAGCCATGATCATCTCGTTGTCCATGAGCTCGACGCCAACGGCCCGCTTGTTCTCGACGAGGATCCGAACGACGGTCTTGCCGGTGAGCAGCGTCACGCGGCCGGAGGCGAGGTGCGGACGCAGGTAAGCGTCGACCGCGCTGCACCGCCGCGAATCTCCGACCGTCGATTGCACCGGCGACACGCCGATCTGGCTCTCGCCGTTATAGTCCGGATTGTACGGGACGCCATATTCCTGGAAGGCCTTCAGGCAACACTGATTCAGCTTGTTGATGCCCTTGGGCAACTGGACCGCCAGACCACCATTGATACCGTGATATGCGTCGTGGAAGGTGTCGTTGCGTTCCTGCGCCATGAAGACGGGAAGCAGGTCTTCGTACGACCATTTTCCGGTATCGCCGACAGCGTCCTGCCACGCGGCGTAGTCGCGTATCTGACCGCGGACGTAGCACATCGCGTTGATCGACGAGCCACCGCCGAGCACCTTGCCTGAGCGATATGCTCGCTTAGTGCCGTGCTGAGGAATCGTCTCGTATTTCCAGACATGCCGGTCGTGAACCAGTATATTAGCGAAGCCGGCGGGAATGTGGATGAATGGATCGCGATCCATGTCGCCCGCTTCGATCAGCGCGATCGACGCATCGGTGTGTTCGGCGAGATAACTCGCAACGACGCAGCCGGCCGCCCCCGCGCCAACAATGACAATATCATATGCTTCCTGGGACATCAGTGTCTGTCTCTATCGAACTATTTGTATCGTTCAACCAACAACCGGAGCTGGCGCAGATGAGTGCGCACTCACCGTTTTGCGCGAGAGCTCGGTAGGTCCGTTCAGATCCTCGACCATCATCGCCGTGGCGTGGCGCGCGAGCGCCTGGGTCGGGGCGTTGGTATTGCCGCTGGTGATGTTCGGCATGATAGAGGCGTCGATCACCCGGAGGCCGTTGACCCCGCGGACCCTGAGCCTCGCGTCAACTACCGCTTGCGCATCCTGGCCCATCCGGCAGGTGCCGACCGGGTGAAACATCGTCGTCACGGCGCGCTTCACCCATTCGCCGATCTCTGCGTCCGATTCGATATGCGGGCCGGGATCTATTTCTTCCTCGATCACCGGCGCCAACGACTCCTGCGCCATAACCTTGCGGACCGCGCGCACTGATTCCACCGCGGCTCTCAAGTCTTCGTCCTCGCCCATGAAGTTCGGGTTGATGAGCGGCATCGACGTCGGGTTGCCGTCGGTCAACCGTACCCAGCCACGGCTCTTGGGCTGAAGCACCACGAGTTCGAAAGTGACGCCGGAGCGGTTCCCAGTCGGGCTGACTCCGCCGGTCGCGATGATAGGCACGTGATAACATTGGATCGTGGGGTCGGCGGAGAAGTCGGACGGATTCCAGTGGGAAACCGTCTCGATACCGTTGCCCGCAGCGGGGCCGTCCTTGGTCACAAAGTAGCGCAGGCCCGCCTTGACGCTGCCGAGGCCGTGCGCGGCAGCCTGGTAGCCCAGATCGCCCTTCACGTAGGCGCGGACCGGCACGATCGCGTGGTCGTGGAGATTTTCGCCCACCTCCGGAGATTCGACGATCACCGCGATGCCGTGCTGGCGAAGCTGCTCGGCCGGACCGATACCCGAGTGCATGAGGATCGTCGGGCTATTGACGGACCCGGCCGACAGCACAACCTCGCCGGCCATGATCATCTCGCTATCCACGAGTTCGACGCCGACAGCCCGCTTGTTCTCGATGAGAACGCGGATGACAGTCTTGCCCGTGATAAGGGCCACTCGGCCGGACTCCAGATGCGGACGCAGATACGCGTCGACCGCGCTGCACCGCCGCTGATGTCCGACTGTTGACTGCACCGGCGAGACGCCGATTTGGCTCTCGCCGTTATAGTCGGGATTATAGGGAAGCCCATACTCCTGGAAGGCTTTAAGGCAGTATTGATTCAGCTCGTTGATGCCCTTGGGCTGCTGCACCGCCAGGCCGCCGCCGATGCCGTGATATTTGTCGTGGAAAGCATCGTTGTGTTCCTGCGCCTTAAAGACGGGAAGCAGGTCTTCATAAGACCATTTGCCGGTGTCACCGACCGCGTCCTGCCACGCCGCGTAGTCGCGTCTTTGACCGCGGACGTAGGCCATCGCGTTGATCGAGGAGCCGCCGCCGAGTACCTTGCCTGAGCGATATGCTCGCTTGGTGCCGTGCTGGGGCACCGTCTCGTATTTCCAGACATGCCGGTCGTGGGCCAGTATTTTGGCGAAGCCTGCGGGAATGTGGATGAGCGGATCGGTATCCGTGTCGCCCGCTTCGATCAGCGCGATCGACGCATCGGTGTGTTCGGCGAGATAACTCGCAACGACGCAGCCGGCCGCGCCAGCGCCGACAATCACAATGTCGTACCCCTCTGGAGACATCAGCTTCTTTCTCTTCCGCATCATTTATCGTTCAATCAACGCTCGTAGCCGACGGAACGCCATCGCGGCGCCTGATCTAGAGATCATTGGACCCTTGCTTTTGGAGAGTGAACTTGCCACGTCGGCGAGGGAAATCACCTCTCGCCATGGAGTCGATAGAAGATCGTTATCGTCGCTCGCCGCGCCGCATGATGCCGTATCGAGGAATGCCACTAGCCGCCACATCGCACCTCGAAACCGAGGTTTTATTTTCTTCAATTGCCTGAGACGAGATGGCGATCAACGAAGCTCCATACGTCCAGGAGCATTGCTTCGCTGATTCCTTCGCTATCGTTCACGAGATTCAATGGCCCCCCTCTTAAGCCAGTGATCGACGGAAATCCGTCCTGGTCCCCACGCCATGATACCGAGCGCCATTGCAGCCCAGGTAAGATGGATCGGCCAGCCGTCGGGCACGGTGAGCTCTACGATCAGTGTCATGAACAACAGCCCGAGTGCGGCGAAGCGGGTGCCGAAGCCGAGCACCAGCGCCATCGGAAACATGACCTCGCCGCAGCCGGAGAGGAATGCCATCACCGTCGGCACCGGAAAATGATAGGGGCCGCCCGGCAAATGCAACATGAACTCGCCAGTGAATAACGTCACCGCGGTGTCGCTGAGCTTGAAAAAACTAGCCCATTTCAGGATGCCGGACTTCCAGAACGGCGCCGCCAGCGCTGCGCGCATCACGAACTGCACGAAGGACGGCAACGCGATTGCCTGAACCTGGCGCTCGGCCTTGTCGACGCGGAGACCGAGCCGGAGGAAACCGGCGCTGATATGCCGATCAATGACCAACATGTTTCTCCGGAGCAACTGAAACGAAAGCGCCCGCCTGGATCAGGCCGGCGATGTTGGCGGCAAGGTCGAAAGACGCCGAAGATCGCAGTGCCGATGCAGCGGCCTCGCCGAGCGGGCGTCCGGCCGTTAGGCTCGTCAGGAACGCCGCGGCATCGTCGGGCAGATGCCGGACGACAACGTCGGTATCGGGGCGCGTGATCAGCGCATCTTCGGGTACGCTCGCATTAATCTGACCTGACGTGCCCTCGCCGCGATTGGCGGCAAATATTGTGACCGCCGAGAAGGACGAGCGCATGATCCGCGTGGCCGGATGCGCGACGAATACCGCCTCCACCAGCCGTTCGGGCGGGATCGCCGCCAGTGCGTCAACCGCGAGCGGCTCGGCGTCTGCCGCGTGATAGGCATCAAGCCAGGCGCGCTCGATCCGCGCGACGTCGGCGAGCCACGGCATGGCCTGTGCGTACTCGTAACTTTCGATCAGAGCCGGAAAGTCGCGGCCGTAGTCAAGCAGCAGCGGCGAAGTCGGCGGCGTGGCACGGACATGTTGACGCGCCATGGCGCGGAAGAATTCGACTCCGGTAATCCGCTGGACCGCGGGGAAGATTGCGGCCAGCGCATCAATCAAGCTGACCGTCACGTTGTTGCGATAGACGTTGTAGCGCCTGACTGCGCCCTTCCCCGCGGGACCACTGACAATCGTGGGCGTCGGGCGCCGAGGATTCACCAACGCCGATGCGAAGGCCGCCGCATAGCACAACGATTCCTGCTCAAGTGACTGCATGACGGACGTCTCGCTGATGGCGGTCGAGGATCGATTGCGCCGCCGCCGCTTCCGCCCTCAGATTCGGCCAATCCGGAATCTTGCTGTCCCATTCGATCAGGGTCGGAATCGGGCCGCAGCCCGCGATGATGGTCTCGTACAGCTTCCATACGGCGTCGGCGACCGGCCCGTCATGGCTGTCGATCAGGAGCGGCGCGCCCTCGTCATCGGCCTGCTCGGCATGACCGGCGAGATGAATCTCTCCGACAGCCGAGAGCGGGAAGTCGGCGAGATAGTCGCGGGCGGCGAAGCCGTGATTGGTGGCGGACACGAGCACGTTGTTGATGTCGAGCAGAAGACCGCACCCGGTGCGGCGCGAGACGGCGCGGATGAAGTCCGTCTCGCTCATGGTCGACTGGCGAAAAGCAACATAAGTCGACGGGTTTTCCAGCAGCAGCGGCCGGCGGATCGCCTCCTGTATCTCGTCGATATGATCGCAAACCCGCGCGAGCGTCGCTCCCGTATAGGGCAAGGGCAGCAGGTCGTTATAGAACGTGGTCTCGTGTGTTGACCAGGCGAGATGTTCCGAGATCAGCGCGGGCTCGTAGCGCTCGACCAGATGGCGGAAGCGCGCAAGATGCGTCTTGTCGAGCGGCTGCGGACCGCCGATCGACATGCAGACGCCGTGCAGCGATATAGGATGGTCGCGGCGCATGGCCTCTAGCACGCGATGCGGCGCGCCGCCGGCGCCCATATAATTCTCCGCGTGAACCTCGAAGAAGCCGCTCCATACGCCTTCCGCAAGAATCACGGCGAAATGCTCATGCTTGAAGCTGGTCCCGGCAAGCCCGTCAACTGAAAACGCGGGAAAGCGAAGAGGCATGTCGTCCACCGCGGTTGGGGCGATCGCCGCGTTCATGCCGTCTCTCCGCCTTCCTGATTACTCGTCGCCCCGGCTGCGCGGTCTAGACCGGCTTAAGCGAGCCAGTCTTGCCGTTCGGCAGCTGAATGCTGGTGCAGGTGCCACCCCGTACGAACTTCCACGCGTTGCTCTGGAAGTCGACGGTCGAAGTGCCCTGGCACGTCGTTCCGGGACCCGCGGCGCAATCGTTTTGGCCCTTCAGCGCAACGCCGAAGCACTTCTCCTTCTTGGCGGCGATCGCAGCATCGGTTTCCGCCTTGCTCAGGGGAGCGGCGGCGGCGACGGTCGCGAGCGCGGTCGACACGGCGCCAGCGAGCACGAGTGAACTGATCATCGTCTTCATTAATCTCTCCACAGGGGGGGTTTAATCGCGCCCGGAGAGTGGCCTTGCAAGGCCTGCTACGGAAATCACCTCTCGCCATAGAGTTGATAGACGATCGTTATTGTCGATCGAAGCGCGGCGTGATGCCATAGCGAGGAAGGTCACCAGCCGCATCGCACCTCGAAACCGCCGTTTTGTTTTCTTCATTGTCTGAGACGAGATGGCGGATCAGCGAATTTCCACGTGCCTCGATCCAGATTTCGCCGAGAAGCTGCAGGTCGCGCGCGAGCTGCGTCGGCAGGCATAACGAAAAGTGCTGGCAGTGAACGATTCTAAGCGTTTGACGCCGTGTTGGTGGCCGCGTTCATCCTTGCGGGCCGCGTGTCCACCCGGGCCGCCGTCGCCTAGCTGATCCGAACCCCGCACATACCCGCGATGATCGCGGCCGAGATAACGACGCTTATTGCGACACCCGCGCCCCAAAGACTATTTGCGGCGCGTTGATTGACGCCATGCGCGATCAGCACCACCCGCAAGCCAGACGCAAGGTGGCTCAGCACAAAAAATACTCCGAGCGCGTAGTGAGGCAAGAGGCGGATATTCCATGCGTCATGAATGAGCCCGGCCGGGGCTCCGATCGCGAAATTCCAATCGGTCGGTATACCGAGAAAGCTTCGAGCGTAGATGAATACCGAGTTCATATGCCCGAGGATGTACAGCGAGAGGTAGGCCCCCGAGCCGACCTGAAATGTCCGATGGAAATCCTGCGGGGCGGCACTCCAACGCCATGCCAGAAACAGACCAGTGCCGATCTGGAAAAGCATGGCCGCGACCAACAGCGGTTCACCTACGCCAGACCGGTAGACTGCGCGGCCGATCCTCATGACGGCCGCATGCGCGTCGGGGCCGATCAACCCAAACAAGTGATTGGCTAGATGGAACGCCACGTATAGGTACAAGACCGCCGCCGTCGTTCCGTGGACAATGCGCCAGCGCCCCACAGCCGGCCGCGCTGCAGCCGCGGGATTGCCGGCGGTCTGTGACCAAATCGCGATTGCGAGCCAAAGCACGCACCACACGAGTTCGTCTGGGATGGGGCTATGAATCAGGACCTGAACGACGCCAAGAAAGACAAAGAGCGTTGGGGTCGTCACGCCGGCATAGGCGAGCCGCCGCGCCGCTGGATCGGCGTCGGGCCGCCAAGCGAGCGCGAGCGCGAGAAACGGCACGACGAACGCTAGGAGCCCGTCCAGATAGCGCTGGTATCGGGCTTGTTGATGAACGATAGCTTGCTCAAGCGGCTCTTGCGAGCTTTGTGAGGTTGTGGGTGGTGCAGATCAACGCCCACTCGGCCGTCACTTTCTCGATGCCACGCAGCAGGAACTGCCTGAACCCGCGCGCCTGCTTGATCTGCCCGAACACCGGTTCGACGATTTGCTTCCTGAGCCGGTAGCGGCTTCGCCAGCCGGCGCGCTTGAGCTTGGCCCGCATGGCTTTGGTGAGCGCTCCGGTCATGGTTCGCTTGCCTTCGGCGGCATGCTTGGCGCGCCCGATCGCGACGTAAGCGCTGATGTGGCGATCGGCGAGGGTTTGCAGGTTGGCCTCGCTCAGATAGCCGCTATCGGCCGAGGCTTCCTTCGGCGTGACGCCGAGATTGGCCTCAATGCCGTCAATCAGCCCTACGAGTTGGCCATGATCGCTCATGCGCGCAGTGAGCCCGTGCGCAACGATGATCTGGGCCGTTCCATCGACAGCGGCCTGGGCATTGTAGCCTTGGATGTACCCGTCCTTGGTCTTCAGGATGCGGCTGTCCGGATCCGTGAAGTTGCGCTGCGCTTTGCCCTCGGGCTCCGCTTTCGGCGGTGCCGGCGTCTTGCCGTTCTTTTTCCGCCCTTCCGCAATGCGCTTCTTTTCCACCTCGGCCCGGCGCCGCAGTTCCTCCTCGGCGGCGGCTTTGGCTTCCGCCTCGAGCTCGGCCTTGGCCTCGCGGATCTTGGCCAGGCGCTTCTCCTTGTCGGCCACCCAGTCCGGCAGCTCATCGCCGCGCTTGTTGCCGTAGAGCCGGTCCTCCTCGGCATCCGCCGCCTCGGCCGCTTCAAGCCAGCGATCGACCTCGGCTTGAAGCTCTGCTTCTCGCTTCTTCATGCGCTCGTAGCTCATGGCCTTGTGCTTCGATGCGTTCGCCTTGATCTTGGTGCCATCAAGCGCCACGTGCCCGAGCTTCACCAACCCAGCCTTCTCAGCAAGCTTCAACACCTGAACAAACAGACCCGCCAAGGCCTCAAGGTGCCGCTTGCGGAATTCCGAGATCGTGCGGAAGTCCGGCGGGTCGCCCGCCACAATCATCATAAAGTCCGCCCGATCCACGGCCGCCTTGGCGATCCGGCGCGACGAGTAGATGCCGCTCGCATAACCGTGCAGAAGTAGCGCCGTCATCATCCGCGGATCAAACGGCGGCTGTCCAAGCCCGCTCCGGTAGCTGGCGGTGATCGCAGATAGGTCGAGGCTCTCTCGCACCAGCGACACAATCAGCCGCGACAGGTGGTCCTTCGCCACATAATCCTGCACGCTCGGCGGCAGAAGCTGCGCCTCATCGATCTTCCAGGGGCGAAAATCCTTGCTCATGCGCACGCAAAGAATCAGACTCGCACCCTCTTGACCAGCGACTACTCAGACAGCCTCCTAGGGCCAGGATCAAGGCAGCGGCGACAATTGCGAGAGTCGACGGTATTGCGCCCTGCGTGCCAACGACGGCATGAAAGGCGCGGAGTAGAAAAGGATACCAAATGGCCGCCGCCGCGGGAGCCAGCGCCGAATAGTCGAAGCGTGGCCCAATCAAGGCGCGTCGGCCCCCCGGCCGAGCAAACGCATTCATCTAAAACCCCTAAGTATCAGCCGCACCATCAGGACTGACGTCGTGAGCAGGACAGCCGCCGCGAGGACCCAGTAGTACCAGGCGCTGAGCGCCGCGAATTTGAAAGCAAACGGCGCGATGACAAAGACCGCCCCGACGGCTCGATCGACCCAAAGGTGCAGCCAGTAGGGAATGACGTGGACGAGACCGGTGGGATGGACGGTCAGGGCAGCCAAGAGCAGCGCGGCCACACCGGCGATAACCGTAAGCTCGACTGCAACGAGTCCGCTTTGGCCGAGCTTCAGCACGAACGGAGCTGCGATCAAGACGATCGCGACAGGATAATCGGTCAGCTTGGCGTGGATAGACTTAGTGATGAAGCGAAACGACATCGGAGACTCCTCTGCTGGGTTACTCGAGGGAGTCTTTGCGACGTGGAAAGTGCATCCACCCAAGAGGGCGATGTCGCAATCCTGTGATGGCAAGCACTCCGTCACGGGCCAGCCCGGTTAGGCGAGCGGTAAGGTACGCCGGCACGCCAACCATTAGAAATGCCTGGTCGTTATCGATTCCATTCCACTCGTCCGGCGCCATGGAAGCGGGTTGGTCAACGCGTCGACCACGAGTGTCCGAGAGCGGTGCTTCAGTATCCGGTTATTGAGGAAGCCTTGGTAAGACAGCATGGTTAGAGCCGGAGGCATTCCACGATTTCACGCAGTCCGAGCGACGAGCGACCAGTCGCGAAGGCGGGCGACCTTGACGAAAGCGTCCAGCGCCGGCGAGTAGTGACGCCCCTGCACCGCCAATAGCCGCACCTCCCGCGAAATCGGGTCGCCTTCGAGCGGAATGGTCTTGAGCGTCGGAAGGCGCGGCATGTGCTCGGGCGCGAGTATCACGCCGAAGCCAGCGGCGGCCATGTGCTGCAGGTGCAAGTCGTGACCGCTGCAGTGGCCGAGGTTAGGTGGTTCCTCGAGGAAATACGACTGCTGGATCTTAGGGGCGACGTCGCATTCGACGCGCTCCAGCAACACGGTCTCACGCAGGTCGTCAATGCTGATCGAGGGACGGTTTGCGAGCTGGTGTGTCGCCGCGAGAACTACGACGTAGCGCTCCTCAAACAGCGACCAGTCGTCGATGCGGGCGGGCACGTCCTGCACGTCCCCGACCATTGCGGCGTTGATCTCGCCTTCAAGCAGGAGATCGACGAGCTTCTCCGCCGCGCCCTCGCGCAGCTCAACGTGAAGTCCAGGGATGGAGTCTGCGATCTCCGCGATCGGATCAAGGACGAGCGATGCCGAGATGGAAGGGGCAAGACCAATCTTCAGTGGCGCAACATCCTTGCGTTGGAACTCCTGGGCTCTGCGATGCACTGCCTCTGCCGAGGCCACTGTGCGCTCCAGCATCGGAAGTACTTCCTTTCCGAGGTCAGTAAGTTGGGTCAGCTGGCGCTCGCGGTAGATCAACTGACCACCGAGTTCCTGTTCGAGCTTCTGCACCCCCTTGGTCAGCGCGGGTTGCGTGACATTACATTGTTCGGCTGCGCGGGTGAAGTTGAGCGTAGATGCGACAGCGAGGAAATAGCGAACCTGATGAAGCTCCATGGGTTGTTCTCCATCAAGTTGCTGCGAGCCCGGCGAGATTGACGAACCGATGCTTGTCGCGGCCATCATGCAGCGCGCGACACACTTGGATCGTGAGGTTGGCGGGCTCAACCAAGACGCTGGGCCAAAATGGGGTCATCAAGTCCTGCTTGCTGGCCAGTTCACCGCGGCGTTCAAGCAGGACAGTCAGGATCTCCAAGGCACGACTTCCGAACGGCCCGGGCTTCTCGCCTTGGAGCAAAAGAAACAGCGTCAGAAGCAGGCGGAACGGTCCGGATGAAACTTCAGTTGGTCCAACAAAGAAGGTCTGGTCCGTATCGGGAGTCTGAGAGACACAATTTGCGTCAAATCCGGACTCGGGATGCTCCAAGCTACCAATTGATGCGCGCATGATAAACTCGCTATAAAAGGCGGCTTTCCAAGGAGAGCCTCGTTGGTGCATTTTGATGGCTTGGAGCGCAGCGTCGATTGCGCGGAGGTACTGTAAGGTCCGCTTGTCGCTGTCTGTGCTAAGCGATCGCTTAGTGGTGAGGACATAGACTTCGCGCCTCGAATCCATCAACTGGATGGGCAGCGGTCAAGGAGCGCTCACCGATGCGGCAAAATGCAGTGGATGCAATTTGCGACCAGATGGCGTCCCCGCGCGAAACAGTTCGGGGTACGCCTTTTCGGTTCAGAAATTCTGCGGCTGCTGTAGTCTTATATTGAGGCGGTCCGCCATCCGGCTCAACTCGGGAAGCGAACGCGCCTTCATCTTCCGCATCAGGTTGGTGCGATGCACCTTCACTGTGGATTCGGCGACACCGATATCGTTGGCAATTTGCTTGTTCAGGCGACCGGCCACGACATGGAGCATGATGTCACGCTCGCGAGAGCTGAGCATGTCGAAACGCTTCTTGAGCGCAGCCAATGCGCTATCACTCTCTCGACGGGCACGATCGCGAGCGAGGCCGGCCTGGACGGCATCAAGCAGATCCTGATCACGGAATGGCTTCGTCAGGAACTCTATCGCACCGCCCTTCATCGCCTGCACGGTCATCGGCACGTCGGCGTGCGCTGTGATGAAGATGATCGGCACTTGTCTGTTTGCGGCGACAAGGTCGCGCTGAAGCTCAAGACCGCTTTTCCCCGGCATTCTCACGTCGAGCACCAGGCAAGTGGGGCCCTCCGGCGGATCGGCGTTGAGAAAATCGGGAACAGACGGAAATTGCTGGGCAGGTAAGCCGACGGTGCGCAACAGCCGGACGACCGAGTCGCGAAACTCGGGATCGTCATCGATAACCAAGACACTGGGACTTGCCTCACCCATTCTCAGTCCTGCGGGGGGAAGCGCACTTTCCTATTCCGTCATTCTACGCAAAATCAGTCGGCATGAACAGGCTTCTTTCGCCTAAGCGTATAGCCGAAAACCTAAGCCATCGCTTAGGGGCACGGTCATTGCATTATTGGCGAAGTTCCCGGACACTAGAAATTTCATGCAGGCGCGAAATATGCCGGCAGTGTGATGGAGCGACAAAGGTGCATGGAACCAGAAATGCTGAACCGAACATTGATAGCCATCGTCGACGACGATCGGTTCTATCGTGAGTCAATGCGAAAGCTCGTAGGATTAATGGGCTACAATGTCGAGGCGTTTCCGTCAGCAGCCGATTTCCTGGCGTCGCGCTCTTTACGAGAAACTACCTGCTTGATCGCCGACGTTCACATGCCCGGAATGACTGGAGTCGAGCTGCACAGGCATTTGGTCGATGCTGGGTACGCGATTCCGACGATCCTCATTACCGCCTATCCCGACAAGGTCGTCAGGGATCAGGCTCTAGCGGAGGGGATTGTTTGTTACCTCGACAAGCCGGTGGACGATGACTATCTCGAGCAGTGCCTGCGTTCGGCCCTGCAGCCGGGCAAGCCGATTGAAGACAATTCATGAGTCATTGTCCGCCGGCAGGGTGAACTGAAATACGGCGCCGCGAGGTTCGTTCGTTTCCGCCCACAACTTGCCGCCATGAGCGTGTACGATAGAGCGGCATATCGACAACCCCATCCCTGTTCCACTTGACTTCGTGGTGTAAAAGGCCTCGAAGATCCGATCGAGATGTTGCGCTTCAATGCCGGGCCCCGAATCGCGTATGGTTACGAGGGCGCCTGTCCGGTCCTGCTCCGTGCTGATCAACAGCTCTCTTGCTCCCTCTTCAACCGAGCTCATTGCTTCAGCGGCATTGAGAATCAGATTCAGCAAGACCTGTTGCACCTGAATGCGATCCCCTAGAACTGGAAGCAATCCATCCGCAAGTCGGGTCCGGACCGAAACCTCATTCCTGTGGGTCACGCTTTGTGCCAATACGAGCACTTCGTTGATCGCCGCGTTGAGATCAAAGCGCTCCTTTCGCGGTGGCGCTTTCTTGATGTGATCACGTATCCGTCCGACGATGTCCCTGGCCCGGTCCGCGTCCCTGACAACACAACCGAGCGCTTCCTTCGCCTCATCCAGATTTGGCGGCTTCATTTCCAAAAAGCGAATCCCAGCACGGGCGTTGTTGCGAGCGGTAGCGATCGGATGCAGAATTTCGTGTGAGAGTGAAGCGGCCAATTCTCCCATCATGCTCACGCGGTTCATGTGGGCGAACTCCAATTCGAGCTGGCGCAGCTTTTCACGTTCGTCGTGTGCCCGCTTCCGTTCCGTCACATCGACGGTCGTGGTGATAACCTCGGCCAGTGTGCCTCCGGGAGAAAACACATGATAGCTGGTTCCTTCGACCCATTTTATTGTTCCGTCAGGTAGCAGAAGTCTAAACTCCGCCACGAAATCTCTTTTCTGGTGCACGGCCTCCTGAACCGCTCGCCACACTCTGTCGCGGTCCTCTGGGTGAATGCGCTGCCACATACTCTCTCGACTTGGAAGGCCGTGCAACGGATCAAACGCCCAGATCCTGTAACTCTCGTCCGACCAATAGAGGTATTGCATCGTTTTCGCGTTATATATCCAATTGCCGGTCCGAGTGAGTCTTTGGGCTTGACCAAGTGCTTCTTCGACGCGCTTGCGCTCTGTCAAATCGAGCACGAATGCAAGGCCCTCGTCGCCTCCTTCCTTGAACAGCGCGGCGCCAATAAGCACGGGAACGCGGCTACCGTCTTTCCGGATGTACTCCTTCTCGAAGGGCTGAACTATTCCGGTAGAGTTCAGTTCTGCCAAGGTCAACCTGTCGCGCTCGCGCCATTCGGGCGGAGACAGCTCAGTCCAGCGCACGCGGCCCGAAACGAAGTCTTCACGGCTATACCCTAAGATGCGTAGAAACGCATCATTGGCTTCAAGGACTCGACCTTCGCGGTCAGCAATTAAGATCCCAATGATGTTGGCGTCGACCAAACGCCGAATCTTCGCTTCGCGATCTGCGACCTCGCGATAAAGCCGCGAGTTTTCGAGCGAGATCGCCGCCTGCGACGCAAGCACCTTCAACACTGCGACGCGGTCAGGTGTGAACACGTGAGCCGCCAGGTTGTTTTCGAGGTAAAGTACACCGGCCAGGCTACTCTGTTTGAGCAACGGCAAGCAGAGAATTGAACGAGCCCCGTGCTGATGAATGTACTTATCGGCAGAAAACGGATTCGCGGCCGCAGCATCCTGGAGAAGAACGGTCTCTTTCGTTCGGATCACGTAATGGAGGATAGACTCGGGGAGATCTGCAGAGGTTGCAGTTGCATGTCGCTGGCCGACGGTCACTGTATTGTTGCCGGTAATAACTTCCGCTTCAATCTGGTACCCATCATTTACGGCTAGGATCAACAGACCTCTCGCGGCACCCGCATGCTCAATCGATGTGCGCATCAAGGTATCGATCAGTCTTTCCAGAACAATCTCGCCCGACACGACTTGCGAGACTTTGATAACAGTAGCTAGATCCAGTTGCTCGACCGGTGCGCCGATCGTATGCGTGGGGCCGGCAATCGGCCTCTCCTCCCTGAGGTGCGGATAGAACTCGTCGAGTTGGCGTACCTTGCCGAAGGCTCCCCAACGGATATATGCGTGCCGCGCGTGCTGCAGATAGGCATGCGCGATCTTCTTGAACCCGCGTGCGGCATAAAAGCGTGCGGCGACCTCGTTGGCGAGCGCCTCGTTGTGGACAAAGCCATGCGCGTGTGCCGAATGGATAGCCTGCTCGTAAAGATGTTCGGCATCGAGCGCGCGGCCTTCGATCCGGGCGATCTCCGCCGCGACGAGTGCGGCACGGTTCTCGAAGTTGTCCGGACAAGCCTGCGCCCAGACCTCGAGCTGTCGGTGGTGGGCGGTCAGTGCATCGACATGCTGCTGGCTGGCCGCCGCGGATTCGCAGGATGCCGCTCGGGAGAGTGCGCTGTAGAAGTGATACTCTGCCGTTTCGAACATTGACGGCGATGTCCACAGTAGCCGTTGCGCCCGCGACGAGGCCTCAATAGCCGACGCATAGTCGCCGGCAAAGAAGCGCGCCTGCAGCTTGCGGACCCAGTACCAGCCCGCGGCCAGCGTCAGATCTGGGTTCCTGCAGAAACGGGCTTCCAGTAGGAGTTCGTCAAACTGCTCATCGTCAAAGCGACCGAAAATCGGCGTCAAACCGCGGAGTGTCCGGATCAGCGCAAGCTGGCCGACGATCGAGTCGATCAAAAGACCGAACCGCATCTTCTGCGCAAACGCGAGGCCACGCTCGGCCTCACCTTGAACCTCATCGAGTGAATCCCCCGCTGCAAGAAGGTTGGTGTTCAGGTGACTGCAGCAGTACGCCGCAAAAGTGAGGTCACCGATCTGGTTTGCCGTCTCAAACGCACGCCGCAGCAGATCACGACCTTCCCGGACATGTCTCGTCCAAGGCGTGACTAAACTTCCAAAGTTCAGGTAGATCCTGGCCTGAAAGCGCTTTAGCCCGCGCTGTTCGACCAGTTCATAGCCTAGACGGCAGAATAGAAGTCCCGCCTGGTAGTCGCCGAATTTCGGTCCAGCAAGCCTACCAAGCACCGCATAGGCGTAGCACGAGCCGTCACAATTGCCGCCCTCGAGACTGAGATTGACTGCTCGACCGATGACCAGGGAAGCGAGGTTCGCATCCGTATGCCAGGCTGGCGGCCCGAGCTTCGTCAGGACATCGAGGGTCGCGAGCGATGCGGCATTTCTCATCAAAGGCAGATCAATGAGGCTTTCTATCGTGCGGGAGCCGAGTTGGGACCAGATCCGCTCATATTCGCGCCGGGCCTCGTCTTCCGTCGGGTGCGGCGACCACTCGATGCCTTGATGGCGGAGATAGTCGAGACCGACTGCGATCGCGCGGCTACCCTGATCCAGGGTCGTGTAGAGATCCACCTGCAGACACGTTACGCGGGCTCGTTCGATCGTCGTTGTGGCACGGGCCGACAGCAACGCCAGGCGCTGCTCGGCTTCCGCCAGTGCGCCCGTGAGGAACTCACATTCGGCCCGGTGCAGTTCCAGCTCAAAGATCAGGTGGTGCCGGCGTTCCCAAGAGTCCGCTGGCAGGAGTGCCGCGCCGGAGAGCAGATAGTTCAGCGCTGAAGCATAGGCTGTCGAGGTCTTGGCACGCCTACCTGCAATTAGATTCAACTCTGCGACCCGCTCAAGCTCGTCAAGTGACGTGACGAGATGCGAGCCGCGGTTGAGCTGATTGACGATTTCGAAGATCGCCTCTTCCAGCTTCGCTGCAGGGGTCTGCGCTGCGAGTAGCATCCCTATTCGAAGATGGGCTTCAGCACGCGATTCCTCCGGGATCAACGAGTAGGCGGCTTCCTGGACATGGTCGTGGAGAAACTTGTAGGAGTCCTGCGAACGAAAGATCAGCCCTGCTCGCACCGCTTCCCAAAGCTGGCCGTGCATCTCCTCCTCGGAGACCTGGTAAGCGATCCGCAACATGGTGAACCCTGCGACGTTGCCCAGGCAGGCGAGCTTCTGCAACGCGTTCCGGGTTTCGGCGGACAGGCGGTTCAACTTCCCCACCATAAGGTCCAGCACATTGTCGGTGTAGCCTTTGGCGCGGATGCGATTCAGGTCCCAGCACCATCGCGCCTCACCATAATCGAAAGTGAGCAATGCTTCGTCGGCGAGCGCAGAAATGAACTGAATAGCGAAAAGGGGATTGCCGGTTGTCTTCTCGTGGATCAGCTGTGCCAGCGGCGCGATTCTCTCTGGTTCGCTGTGAACAGAATCCGCGATTAGTTGTCCCAAGTCTTCACAGGTCAGGGGTGTCAATAGGATGTCTTGCAATATCGCTCCAGCTAGGCGCATAGCTTTGAGCTTGCGCATCAGCGGGTGGATGGGATCGACTTCGTTGTCGCGGTAAGCGCCAATCAACAGCAGGTTCTGCACACCCGGCCGGGTCAACAGATCCTCGAGCAAATCGAGCGTTGCTGCATCCAGCCATTGGAGATCGTCGAGGAACAGGGCGAGCGGATGTTCCGGCCGCGCGAACACACTGATAAATCGCCGGAACACCAGCTGAAAGCGGCCCTGCGCATCCTTTGGCGGCAGCTCGGGGACCGGCGGCTGTTCGCCGATGATGTGTTTCATTTCCGGGACGAGATCAACAATGAGCCGACCGTTCGGTTCGAGCGCCTCGAGCAGCGCCTCCCGCCATTGCCGCAGCTCCGATTCGGTCTTGCTCAAAAGCGGTCGGATCAGGCTCTGAAAAGCCTGCGCAAGAGTGGCGTAGGGGATATCGCGCTTGTACTGGTCAAACTTGCCCGATGCAAAAAGACCGCGGGGCGGAACAAGTGGCTTATGAAGCTCGTTGACAACCGCGGACTTCCCGATGCCGGCGTATCCGGAAACCAGCACCAACTCCGGCCTGCCGCCGGCGACGATACGGTCGAAAGAGGCAAGCAGGGTATCGATCTCGGCTGCCCGACCATACAGTTTCTCGGGGATCAGCAGCCGGTCCGGAGTGTCGTGTTCCCCGGGCGGGAATTCGTCGATATCGCCTCGGATATCCCATTCAGCAAGGCAGCGCCGTAGATCCCTCTCGGCGCCTACAGCCGTCTGGTAACGCTCCTCTGCGGTCTTGGCGAGCAGCTTCATGATGATCGCAGAGACGGAGCCTGGGAGGCTTTTTAATTGCTCGCTGGGCGGCGCCGGTGCTCTTGCAATATGGCAGTGCACCCATTCCATCGGATCGGCCGCCGTGAAGGGCAGAACGCCGGTGAGCATCTGATATAGCGTGACGCCGAGAGCGTAGAGATCGCTGCGGGCATCGACCGAGCGGTTCATCCGCCCGGTTTGTTCGGGTGCCATGTAGGCAAGCGTACCGGCGATGGTCTCGGGCGGCTCGGGCGCCTGCCGCTCGCGGGACAGGCGCGATGCGATGCCAAACCCGGTGAGCCGCACCTGTCCATCCGCGCGGTTCACCACAATATTAGCTGGCTTGATGTCTTTGTGGATGAGCCCGCACTGGTGAAGCTTGCCCAGAGCCGCGGTAACAGCGATGGCGAGGCGCAAGAAGCGCCCTATTTCCATGGGCCCACCGAGCAAGCGGTCGAGCGGCTCGCCGCCCATATCATCGAGCATGAGCACGGTCCGACCCGCGTCGCGCATAAGGGCGAGCGGCCGCGCCGCCCATGCCCTATCGAGCTCATCTTTCAGCTCGTATTCGTGCGTGAGACGATCGAGCGTTGAGGGCGACGGGTGGTCGGCGGCGGGGACGACAAGCAGCACGGAGCGCCGGTTGCCATTGTCGTCCAGCCACCAGCCACGGCTGAACACGCACTCGCGGTCCTCCCACAATATCTGAGAGCTACCGTAGGTGACGTTCAGCGACTCCTGCACCATCTGTCAGACTCCGGCGCCGGGCGTCGGCTTGAAGTCCGCTGATGAAGCTCTTCGCCACACGCGCGGCCTTACTCCAGCCTAGAGAAATCGTACTCCATCACCCGGGAAATGCCAGTCGCCCTCCGTCTTGCCGGGTGCCCCGGACCGGATCCTCTTTCGCTTAGCAGCAATTTGGGGCGATTTGCGGCTTTACTCGCTACGGCGGCCGGCGCTCGACGCGAAGTTCCGATAACGGTCCGCTATCAATTCCATCGCTAGAGCTGATCTAGGCAAATCGACAACCCTTCCACGGCCTCGAACGAGAGCCGGCCGAAGAGGTGTGGCACGCGTTCAGCGCGAAGGGTGAGAGCCTGATTGCGGAGCCGGCCGGCATGGCTTGTGATCGAGGCTTCCGCCCGAGAAAAGCAGGTGCAGGATCGCAGCGGGCGAACGCTCGGACTCGTCCGAGCCTTCGTATCATCGTCTGCCCCCTTGCGGATGCCGAAGCTCAACCTGCGCACAATTGAGCCGTTGATGACAGTCCCCTTCGCCTTAGTAAATCCGAAATTGACACAGGCAGGAGACGGCAATGCCCTGCCTTTTGCAGAGTCACGGGCCTGACAAGGCCATACGATGCGCGCTCTGTGAAGGCAAGTTTGGTCTCGTCCGGCATTATTCGTGGCCAACGTCGCTTTGCTCCAGGAAGTGTGTCGTCAACGCGCACCGCCAATGGGACCACAATTGGATGGACAGGTTCCAAATAGCTTTCGCGCCAGTCGTCCGAAAACCGTGCGACGGCACGACGCTTCAGGTCTCACAAGAAGGCAAGGAATATTTGAAGACAGCGCAGACTTTGCGTCGCGTTGCCAAAGCCTCGACGGGCCAGTCGATGGCGGTCCAGCTTACGTCTTTTGCCGACGACAACGAGCGGCGAGCCGAGAAGGCTTCGCTCGAGGGTGCGAGGCATTGGCGATCCGCCGCTCGCACTGAATACGAGGCATACATGAGCTGATGGGCGGCTTCCCTCAGCATGCATCGGGCCGATCAGAGATCGACCATCAACTCGAGACGACTTCTTCGGATTAACTGGTGCAGCGTCGGCTGGGTCCGGCGGCATTCCGCGGCCTTTCGTCTCCGTCATGCTAAAGCGGCTACTAGCTGAAACTGCAGTCGACCGCGTCCGCTGTGACTGGGTGTGGCCGTCACTGGAAGGGCCGCGTCGACGGCCCCTCCGGCTGCATCCGAATCCGTCACTCGCCTTTTCTAATCCAAGGCTTATGTGGCGCAACTACAGCCGTATCCCGAACAACCCACGTACAATAGACGTTAGATCGACGGAAATGTAGGTCTCCTCGCAACGACTCGCGTTCTGGGGTCTGCTCATGAGGAGAATCACTATTCTCATCGCTTCCGCTCTGATCAATGCATCCACAATTCCCGGGCTTGCGACGGAGTCCGGGTTAAACAAGGATGCTAACGCCGCTCGCGCGGTTTCGGCGACTGTACACAGCAAGCCCGATAGTGCGGCCGACAACGAGAAGACTTGTCGCGCCCTCGCCGCCCATGAGTCCGTGATGCGGCGGGACGCTGCCGGTCGCGTCGACGGCGCGCGGGTGTTAACTGCGCTCGATTCCGTGATTGACGCTTTCAAAGGCCTGTTGGCGACGAAATGCGGCAGCTGACGTCACTATTCCCTGACAATGCGCGGGGTCGGAAGATGATCATCTTCCCATTCATAATCACCCGGGTGTGGCTTCAGATCGTAACCACGAAAGGCGTCACCGCTCCGATACCCTGGTCGTCCGGTCGCGGACAGCTCCGACGCTAACGGCCTCGCTGGTTTCCGTCGGCCACCACGAAGAAGATTTCCGTGGATTGCCGCGGCGCGTCGGTGGGCGACCTCGTTAGGACGCGTGATCATGCGATCCGCGTCGTTCCGACTGGCGGCTGATCTTGTCGATCTTTGAAGAATGCCCAGACGTCGGGGAACACAAAGCCCGCATACGCATCGCCTCTCTTGGCCCGCAGCTCGCGACGGGTCTTCCGGAGGTGGTCAGCCGAGCGAGCCCCGAAAGATGCGCGGCGTCGGCGACGCCGAGACACGCGTTCCGCACTCCTCAAACTCGACGGAGATAGTGTTCAGTCTTCGTCGCGCATCAATATCACTGCATCTCACCCAGCCGCCGCCGCGGTCGCATGGGTCGGCTTGCCCTCGTTCTTGCCTTCCGCGAGGTTCCGCACCACCATGTAGAAGATCGGCGTGAAGATCAGGCCGAACAGGGTGACGCCGATCATGCCGAAGAACACGGCGACGCCGACCGCCTGGCGCATCTCCGAGCCGGAACCGGCCGACACCACCAGCGGCAGTACGCCGAGGATGAAGGCGAACGACGTCATCAGGATCGGCCGCAGCCGGAGCCGGCAGGCCTCGATTACCGCGTCGAGCCGCGGCCTGCCCTCCAGCTCGATATCGCGCGCGAACTCGACGATCAGGATCGCATTCTTGGCGGCAAGTCCGACCAGCACCACGAAGCCGATCTGGGTCAGGATGTTGATGTCCTGGCCCATCAGGCGCACCCCGACCGTGGCCGCCAACAGGCACATCGGCACGATCAGGATCACCGCGAACGGCAGCGTCCAGCTGCCATACTGCGCCGCCAGCACCAGATAGACGAACAGCACGCAGATCGGGAATACATAGAGGCCAGCATTGCCACCAGTCACCTGTTGATAGGACAGATCGGTCCATTCAAGGGAAAAGCCGCTCGGCAATGTTTTATCGGCTAATTGTTTGATAGAGCTGAGCGCCGTCGCCGAACTCACGCCCGGCGCCGGTTCACCCTGTACCTCGGACGCCGAGTAGAGATTGTAGCGCGCCACACGATCGGGTCCCGAGACGTCCTTGAAGTCGACGACGCTGCCGAGCATCACCATGTCGCCGGCCGCGTTGCGGGTCCGCAACCGCGCGAGATCGGAGGCCTCCTTGCGGAACGGGAGATCGGCCTGCGCGGTGACGTGATAGGTGCGTCCGAACAGGTTAAAGTCGTTGACATAGGTCGAGCCGAAATAAGTCTGGATCGTGTCGTTGATGCGGGCAATCGGCACTCCGAGCTTTTGCGCCTTGACGCGATCGATATCGACGAACAGCTGCGGCGTATTCGCCGTGAAAGGCGAGAACACAGAAGTCAGGTTTGGCGACTTCCGCGCGGCGGCGACGAACTCGTCGGTCACGGCTGCGAGCAGCCCGGGACCGCGGCCTTGTCGATCCTGGATGCGGATGGCGAAACCGCCGCCGGTCCCGATGCCCGGCACCGCTGGCGGTGGAATCACGATGATGAATGCGCCCTGGATCGCCGATAGGCGCTTGCGTAGATCGGCCGTGATCGCGTTGGCCGTCAGTCCCTTCTTTTGCCGTGCTTCCGGCTCGTCGAAGACCGGGAACAACGCCGCGGCATTACCGGCCTGGGTGCGCGTCGCACCGGAAAAGCCGCTGAACGCTCCAACGCGGACGATGCCTGGTGTATCCAACGCAATCCGCTCGATTTGGCGCACCACCGCTGCGGTCCGCGCGAGAGACGCCGCCCCCGGCAATTGCACCGAGATGATAAGGTAGCCGCGGTCCTGCGCTGGGATGAAGCCCTGCGGCGTGGTGGCGAGCAACCATCCGGCGCTGCCGATCAGCGCGAGGTAAATTGCGATCATCACCACTGTGTGCCGTATCACGAACGCAGCGGCGGCCGCGTAGCCGCGTGCCAAGTAGTCGAAGATGCGGTTGAACAAGGCCGTGAAGCTCTCCCAGCCCCGCGCCAGGATGCTCCAGCGCGTCGCCGGGCGCTTCTCCTCGTGCGGCACCAGGATCTGCGAGGCCAACGCCGGCGACAGTGTCAACGAGCAGAAGCAGGAGATCGCGGTCGCAACCGCAATCGTGACCGCGAATTGCTGGAAGAATTGGCCAGAGATACCGCCCAAGAAGGCCGTCGGCACGAACACCGCGCTGAGAACCAGCGCGATCGAGACTAGAGCGCCACCAACTTCTTCCATGGTCTTAAGCGCCGCGTCACGGCGGCTCAAGCCATGTTCGAGATGGCGCTCGACATTTTCGACCACCACGATGGCGTCGTCAACCACGATGCCGACCGCGAGCACGAGGCCGAACAGTGTGAGGTTGTTGATGCCGAAGCCGAGCGCCGCCATTGCCGCAAAGGTGCCGACCAGCGACACCGGGATCGCGATGATTGGGATGATCGCAGGTCTCCACCCCTGCAAAAAGACCAGAACTACGATGACGACTAGCGCCATGGCCTCGTAGACCGTCTTAATCAGTTCATGGACCGATTGGGCGATAAATTCGGTGGGGTTGTAGCCGATATTGTAGTCGAGCCCCTTCGGAAAACTCTCTTTCAGCTTCGCCATGGTGGTGGAGATCGCCTTCGCCGTGGCAAGCGCGTTCGATCCGGGCCGTTGCGTCACCACCATGGCAACTGCCGACTTTCGGAGTATGCGGCTGCTGGTAGCGTAGGACAACGCACCGAGTTCGACCCGGGCGACGTCGCGCAGCCGGACGGTACGGCCGTCGGAGCCGGCCTTCACCACGATGTCCTCGAACTGCCTGATATCTTTGAGGCGGCCAGTGAAGACGAGGTTCGGCTGGAACGCGCGATCGGCGATCGGCGGCTCCGCGATCTGTCCGCCGGCGATCTGCAGGTTCTGGGCGCGGATCGCAGCCAGCACCTCACCCGATGTAAGACCAACATCAGCTATTCGGTCGGGATCGAGCCACAGCCGCATCGAGTAGTCGCGGGCGCCGAACATCTGGATGTCACCGACGCCATCGAGCCGCAACAGTTGGTCGCGCACCTGCAACAACGCATAATTCGAGATATAAAGCTGATCGAACGTATCGTCGGGCGACAGCACGAACACAGCCATCAGGATATCGGGCGAGTTCTTGCGGGTGACGACGCCATTGCGCTGCACCTCTTCGGGCAGCCGCGGCTGCGCGATCGCGACGCGGTTCTGCACCAGCACCTGGGCCTTGTCGAGGTCGGTGCCGAGCTTGAAGGTGACGGTGATGGTCAGCTGGCCGTTCGAGGTCGCCTGGCTGTAGAGATACAGCATGTCCTCGACGCCGTTGATCTCCTGCTCGATCGGCGCTGCGACAGTGTCGGACACGGTCTGCGCCGAGGCGCCCGGATACTGCGTCGTGAC
The DNA here is from genome assembly GCF_029910095.1 of Bradyrhizobium sp. ISRA464. NCBI lineage: Bacteria > Pseudomonadati > Pseudomonadota > Alphaproteobacteria > Hyphomicrobiales > Nitrobacteraceae > Bradyrhizobium > Bradyrhizobium sp. ISRA464. The sequence goes on from NZ_CP094526.1 coordinate 7,588,290, forward strand.
GGTGACGGTCGGCGGCACGACCTGCGGATATTCCGAGACCGGCAGCGTCTGATAGGCGATCGCGCCGACAATCAGCAGTACGATCGACAGCACCATCGCGAGGATGGGCTGGTTGATGGAGAGCCGTCCGAGATTCATGGCTTCGCACCTGCCGCCGGCTTGGCATCTGCCGCGGGCTTGTCGCCTTGCGGGGCTTTGGCCATCTGCGGCGTCACCTTGGCGCCGACGCGGGCGCGTTGCAGCCCGTCGACGATGACATGGTCCTCCGCCTTGAGGCCTTCGCGGATCACGCGCAGGCCTTCATCGAGCGGACCAAGCGTGACCGGCCGCGCTTCCACCGTGTTGTCGTCCTTGACCACGAACACGATCTTGCGCGACTGGTCGGTGGCGATGGCGGTGTCCGGGATCAGCAGCGCCTCATACGGCGAGGAGCCGATGATGCGGACGCGGCCGAACTGGCCGGGCAGGATCGACAGGTCATGATTCGGGATCACCGCGCGGCTGCGCAGCGTCGCGGTTGAGACGTCGAGGCGGTTGTCGAGGAAGTCCATCTTGCCTTCATGCGAGGGCTTGGTCTCGCCGGTCAGCGTCACCTGCACCGGGTTCGGCGTTTCGCGCGAGCTCGGCCGCTTGCCTTCGAACCACAGCTTGCTGTTGCGCTGGTAGGTCGCCTCGTCGACGTCGAAATAGATGTAGATCGGATCGAGCGACACGATCGAGGTGAGCAGCGTCGCGCCGCCCTCGCTGCCCTGCACGAGATTGCCCGGCGTGACCAGATGCCGGCTGACGCGGCCGGTGATCGGCGCCAGCACGTGGCTGAATTCGACGTTGAGCTGCGCCGCCTTCAGCACACCCTCGGCCTGCGTCTCGGCCGCATGAGCCGCCTGCAAAGCCTGACGGCGCTGATCGACGACCTGTTCGGAAACTGCGCTGGTCTGGACCAGGGTCAAACCACGGTCGAGTTCACGCTTGGCAAGCTCTGCCTTGGCCTGCGCGTCGTCGAGTTGGCCTTGGGCCTGCAGCGCCACCGCCTCGAACGGGCGCGGATCGATGACATAGAGCAGATCGCCGGCATGGACGATCGCACCGTCCTTGAACGCGACGCTATTAATGTAGCCACCCACGCGGGCGCGGACCTGGACCTCCTCGATCGCCTCGAAGCGGCCGGTGAACTCGTCCCAGTCGGTAACTGTACGCTCGACCGGTTGTGCGACTGTCACCGGCGGCGGCGGAGGCGCGGCCGCCTGCGATCGCGCCTTCTCATCACAGCCAGCGAGCGCCAGCGCGAACAGCATACCGATCGGTGCGCGGCCACATCGTCGAAGGCAACGAAACGAACCGCGATCGAGCGGGGTCGCCGAAGCCGGATGCTCCGTTCTGTCAGTCGTACTCACTTCCGTCTCTCCAAGGACTTAAAACGTTGCAATTGAAGTGGACAGGTCGTACTGCTAGCTGGTCTCGATACAGGCAGCAGCATTCGCACCGCCGTTCCCGATGCCGACCTCGAACTTGATTTCAGTGACGCTGCCGCTCACTCGCGCAAATCGCTGAGCCCAACCGGCTTCGTCGTGGAATCGAACGCTTGCCGAAGCGCTTCTACTGCCATGCAGCTTCCACTATCCGCGACGATGATTTCTACTACTCCAGTCGACTCTCCCGGACGCGGCACACGGTTCTTCGCAAAGATCGCAACCTCGCCACCATCCATGGCGCGACAATTTCGATTACGTCCTTGCTTTGCCATGTCGCCCCCCGGCCTTTCAATCTTCCATCGTGTTCCACGTGTCGATGGCGGAACGGAACGTTTCGGCACGACGATGCTTTGGAGAATGACGTTGCAGCGCCGGCAAAGGAAATCACCTCTCGCCATGGAGTCGATAAACGATCGTTATTGCCGTGCGGCATGATGCGGTAGCGAGGAATGCCACCCGCCGCCCGGCACCTGAAGCGGACGTTTTCCCGCAGAGACTTCTAAGTCGAGTTCAGCCGATAAATCAGCAATCGATGCCGTCGTGGCTTGCACAACTGGTGCCGTCGGATTGTGGGTTAATCCTGACATGCATGAACAACTCGAACGCATTTTCACAACCTAGCGCCTCTTCCACGAATTGATCCTTCTGCACGCCGAACAACTCGACAATCATTCGCGAGCCGACCACACCACACCGTCATATTGGGCCCATGTCTAGCCGACGTTCGCCTTCAAGAGCCGGCGTGCTGCGTCCGTCCGTGCTGAAAGTCAATTGGCAGCGACAATCATCAAAGGCGCGACCGCCGCGAATGCTGGGTTGGGGTATCGTCGTCTCAAGCCTCAATAGTGCGAGGGTTGAGTTGGAAAGCGGCGCGCTGGTTCGCATTCCGTCCGACTGGAACTTCGGCTCGAGCGGAATACCTGAACCCAGCTACACGCGCTCGAGATTTCCTCATGGAGGCGTTTCGACGCCGACTTCATGGAGCATTCGAGCATTACTGCCGCTTATGGATATGATAGCTTTACCCGAATGGTCGCCAAACTTATTACTAAGCGCGCTGGCCGGGGCGTGCGGCGCTCAGATTTCGTACGAATTCCGATATCGCCGCGGATGGCGCACTAATGGCAGAGTTGGATACCGCCTCGATGGCAGCTAGCGACGCCGCTTCGGATGACCAACACGATAGAAGGACGTTCTATGACACCACCGGACAAGGTCTCCAAGCTCCGAGAAGTTTTCGTCGCGAGCGACCCCACCAATCATGGCGCGCTGGTTGGCCATGTCGATGCCTCTCAGTTTCCTATCGGCGGTCCAGATGGAATCGGCCACGTATCTCCCGGTCCCAATCCTTACGACCTTCTTAGCGCATCTCTTGCCGCATGCACCGCTATGACTGTTCGTTTTCACGCCCGGCGCCGAAAATTTCCGCTAGAACGGGTAGAAGTGGGCGTCAGCTTCCACCACGGCGCCCAAGGCGAAAGAGATTCGTTCGAGCGTACCCTCGTGCTGGAGGGAGAACTCGATATGCAACAGCGCGCATTCTTGATGGAGGCCGCAAACCTCTGCCCCGTTGGCGCAATTCTCGGCATCAGTGCGGATATTCACACACGTCCGGACGCTACTACTTCCGGGCACAACACAAGCACTCAGGCCAGCTATCAGGATGATCTGGCTGAACTCCAAATCCCGAATATCAATCCGGATTGAGTGTCTCGCGTGCCGTCGATCACTGCACCGGGGCGCCGTAGCCTATCACGGCCTCAAGTTCCGCAGACCCGCGGCTCTGAATGCTCCATGAATTGGAATCATCGTCTAAGCGGGTCCACGTTCCGCTTCTAAGGCTCTCAAGATCGCCGTCCCGCGAGCGAATGAATGGCTTATCGTTCCCCAGCCTCGCCGGCCGTAGCGGGAAGATCGCTCGCGCGTTCGCCTGCGGCGGACACTGACAATGCCAGCTCAGTACGTAATAAGCCCAGAAGGGATCGCGAGTACGCCGGTATCAGCGGCGACTCGACAAACCCGACACTGGAGACAACCGGGCTCTTTCCCTTCCTTAGCCAGATTTGCCCACGCCTGGCGCACTGATCCTCGGTGCCGGCCAGCTCCGGATTCCAGAAGGCGTGTCCGCGCGTCCGGAGACGCGCGGCGCGGGTTTCATCGCGCCGGCACCAGTGGCAACGTGTGCGACACAGCGCCGCTGCGCGCCGCGTGATGCTGCATTGCGATCACGCGGCGCGCAGTAGTCCCGGAAATGGTTAATGGTGAACACTCAATGGAGCTCCACCAGGTTCGGTACTGTCTAGCTTTTGCAAGCACGCTGAACTTCACGCGTGCTGCGGAGATGTGTAACGCCACGCAACCGGAACTGACCAAAGGCGTGCATGGGCTCAAGCAGGAGTTCGGGGGGCGGCTAATCCACCGCGAGCGTCAACACACCCATCTCCCTGACTTGGGGAAGGCGGTGCTGCCGATGCTTGAGCGGGCACTAGCATCGGCGGTTCGGCACCTCGCTCGTAAGTTTCGGCAAAAGCCGGCGGCTCCACTAGCTATCGGCCTCGCCCCATCCATTTCCGCTTCGCTCGTTCTTGAGCCCATCGCTGAAATTCACAGATTCGTGTCTGGCCTCCAGGTCGAGCCTCGAGAAGAGACGCCAAGCCTTCTTGTTGAGCTTCTGTTAGAGGGCGACATAGGTGTCGCCCTAGTTGGTGATCTCGACGATAATCCAGAACGTATCGACGATCGGGCTCGGTTTGCGGAGCGCTATGTCGCCGTTCTTGTCGCGTCGCATCAATTTGCAGATGTCGCAGAGATCGCAATTGAATCGTTCTGCGGATCCATTGTTCTGGATCGCTTCAATTACGACGTGGCTCCGAAATTTCAACATCTCTTGTTTCCTGATGCCCCGTTTCGTCACAATAATCGCAACGGTCGAGACGTGCATCTGCAGCATTTGGCTGGCGCGGGGTTCGGAATAGTCCTCGATCCCGAGCACATGCCCCGGCTACCCTCCTTAAAGGCGCTTCCGATCGAGGGGGATGCGGTATGGCGAGAGGTCCGGCTTCTTGCCGTGCAGGAGCGCCGCCACTCACCGGCGTTTGACGCCTCAATAAAGGTTGCGCGGCTGCGCGATTGGTCTCTTCACACGGGATCGCCGCTCCGAACCGAGCATCAAAGCCATCTCCAAGCGACTGGTATGTCCTGCACACGAGCCTCGAATTGATGTCCGATCATTTAACCAAAACCCTCGATGAGGTGCGCAACGATCTTTTGGCCGGGCTCAGTGACGCCGACTGGGAAGCGTACATCCATCTCGTAGATTGGCTTCGCAAGACTGATGTCGCGTCGCGCGCATTGCGGATTGGCGATGCGGCGCCAGATTTTCTATTGCCCGATGTGCATGGGCGACTTCGCTCGTCCGAACGCCTTCGCGGTGAAGGGCCGCTTGTAGTTAGCTTCTACCGGGGTGGGTGGTGTCCATTCTGTAACGCAGAGCTTCGCGCTCTTCAGGCGGTCAAGGCCGAATTTGATAGTCTAAAGGCGAACGTTGTCGTGCTGTCTCCCGAGACCCGTGATCTGCCGAGGCTGCTGAAGCGGCAGTTGAACCTTGACCTGACGATGCTCGCGGACGTCGACCATGGCGTGGCAACATCTTACGGCGTCCTATTCCGCGTTCCTGAGGAAACCAAGGCGCACTACGCGAGGCTTGGTTACGACTTCGGACACCGCCATGGATCGACCGAGTGGATGCTGCCAATCCCGGCGACTTTCGTGATCGACCAAGCCGGCGTCGTCAGAGGTGCCTTCGTCGAGCCCGATTTTACGATCCGCCAAGAACCGTCCGACATCCTCAACAATGTTCGCAAACTTGCAGGGTCTGACGCTAAGGATGCTTCCGGCAAATATCTTGGCCAAAAGGTCGAACTCCCACTCTAGAATGAGAGCTGCCATGCACCGTTTTCCACGCACTGTCTTTTTCGCTGCTCGGCTCCATACCTTCGGACGCGGAGGCGGCGTACTCGCCAACTACGGTGCGATCAGCCTATCGGTTCCGGTCGTGCAGGCCATGGTATGGCCGATCGCGCTGACATCGGAGGTATCGAAGCGGTTTACCGACCAGTTCGGACACGAACCTGCCGCCGCCTTGGCCGCTAGACGATGTGCTTCCGTCAAGGGATGGACCACCCGCATCACCGGCCGCACGATGGGCGATCATATGAAGAGACCGCGAGCGAGTGGCAGATCAGCCGCGAGGCGCAGGTCGCGACGGCGCTCAAGAGCCTCCAGCGCGACGTTACCGGTGGAATGGCGGATGCTTTGACGATCTGGCCATCAGGCTGCCGGAACTCGAGCGTGACTCGAATCCGCGGCCGACACGTGGACGGAGAAGCTTGCCTCGCCATAATCGACGGAGCAGCCCGCTGCTGGATCGCGAACGAGGCTGGCCTCGCCCGACTGCTCGCGAATACGCCCTATCTGCGCTTGGTCGATCACGAGATAGCGGCGGTCGACCATCATATATTGAGGGACCGCTATGGCCCGGTCGTACGCTCCAGCTCACTGTTGCGTTTGACGCGCTTTGACTTTCGGACGCCACCCAATGGCATCGATTCCATAGCCACAGGTCATTGGACCATCGAGTCTCGCGGCCGTATTTCTGCTCGTGTGCAAAGGAACTCGAAAGATGACCACATTCACACACAAGGAGGTGGAGGATGAAGGCAATCGTCGTAGCGAACCAGGCTGCGGGAACCGCCGGGATGAGGCTCGTCGAGAGGCCCGAGCCGCAGGCAGCAATCAACGACGTCGTCGTTCAAATTCATGCGTCCGGATTCGTTGGGACTGAGCTGACGTGGCCATCGACGTGGACAGATCGCCTCGATCGTGACCGAACACCGTCGATTCCCGGGCACGAGCTGGCCGGAGTGGTTACCGCTCTTGGCTATGGCACGACGGGGCTGTCGGTGGGACAGCGGGTGTTCGGCCTCGCCGACTGGCATCGCGACGGGTCCCTGGCGGAGTATGTGGCCGTCGAGGCGCGCAATCTAGCGCCGCTGCCCGGCGACGTCGACTTCACCGTGGGCGCGAGCCTGCCGATCTCGGGCCTGACCGCGTGGCAAGGGCTCTTCCAGCACGGCCGCCTTCGGACAGGCCAGAGCGTCCTCGCGCACGGCGCGGCCGGCGCAGTTGGGTCGATGGTGACGCAACTCGCACTAGAGGCCGGCGCCTACGTCATAGGCACGGGACGCGCCGCCGACCGTCACAAGGCGCTCGACTTCGGCGCGAACGAGTTCGTCGACCTCGACAACGACACACTGGAAGACGTCGGCGGCGTCGATCTGGTGTTCGATGTCATCGGCGGCGATATCCAGAAGCGGTCCTCGGGCCTGATCCGAGCCGGAGGAACCCTAGTGTCGATCGTCGGGCCAACCGAGGCACGGCCCAGCGACGGCTTGGCGATCGACTTCGTCGTCGAGTCCGATCGTGCCCAACTGGGTGAGATCGTCCAGCGGGTGCGAGACGGACGGCTGCGGACGAACATCGGCAACATCGCGCCCCTCGACGAGGCCGTCGCTGCCTTCAATCCGACCAAGCGGGTCAGCGGGAAGACGATCATTCGCGTACGTCCCTGAACGACGCGCGCTGTCATCAATCCAGCGGCCGGTTGCGTCGTATCAGACGCCAAACAACCAGGGAATTACCAATGGCCCCTGGCCCGAGATGTCGAAAGGCCTCTATCGCTGCAGAATTTCAGCAGGGAGGGCGAAAGAACTCTCGTACCTCAACCTATCAGTTCACCCATAGGAATCACCGACTAGCGGAATCACCATGGCCAACGGAATCGCCACGACCAACGCCATCATCGAATGTATCCTGAGCCGCACCGCAACCAAATACTACGACCCTGCCGCCACCTTAAGCGACGACCAGATCCGCGAGCTGGTGCGAATCGGCACCACCGCGCCGACATCCTTCCACTTGCAGAACTGGCGCTTCATCGCCATACGCACGCCTGAGGCCAAGGCTCGGCTAAGTCCGATCGCCTGGAATCAGCCCGCGATCACCGAAGCAGCCGTTACCTTTATCATCTGCGGCCAGTTGGCCGATTCCAGCGTAGTACCGGAGCGCCTCGCACCGGTGGTGGAAGCGGGCATCATGCCGGCAAAGATGGTGCCGGAATGGGAAATCCCCGCACGCGGTCTGTACAAGGATTACCCGCAGCGCCAGCGCGACGAGGCATTACGCACCGGCACCTTTGGTGCGGCTGCCATGATCTATGTGGCCCGCTCATGGGGTTTGGGTTCGACGCCGATGATCGGTTTCGATGACGAAGCGGTTCACCGCGAGTTCGGGCTGGCCGAGGACGAAGTGCCGGTCATGCTGTTGTCAATTGGGGCGGAGCGTCCGGGAAACTGGCCGCAGAAGCCGCGCCGTCCGGTGGCCGATGTGCTAGATCTCGTTTAATTATTAGTAAAGCGAATAGCTTACGGAGATTGTAATGCCAAGGATTGCGGCCCTAAAGCCGGACCAGGTGCCAGCCGATTCGAAACCGACCCTCGATATGTTCACCAAGAATTTCGGGTTCACGCCGAATATGATGGCGACCTTCGCGGCGAGCCCGATCGCGTTCAATTCATGGGCCACCCTGCTCGGCTCCTTGAGCAAGGCGCTCGACGTGAAGACGCGTGACAGCATCGGCCTCGCTGTCTCCGAAGTGAATGGGTGCAACTACTGCCTGACGGTTCACAGTTTTGCGGCCGAGCATATGGCCAAGCTACCGGCGAATGAAATCATTCTCGCTCGCAAGGGTCATGCCAGTGATCCGAAGCGGGACGCCGCTCTCCAGTTTGCGCGCAAAGTCATCGAGACCCGCGGCAAGGTCGGTGACGCCGATATGAAGGCCGTCCGCGATGCCGGCTACACGGATGCGAACGTAATCGAGATTGTTGCGCTCGTGGCCATGTACTGCCTGACGAACTTCTTTAACAACGTGTCCGATCCCGAGCAGGATTTTCCCGCCGTTACGCCGGCTGGCTCGATCTGAACTTTATCCGGTCGCATCGACCATCTGTGGGGGGCCCGGAGCCTTTATGTGATGCGAGCATAACGCTAGAGCCCGGATGCACCCAGGAAGGATTAATGCGTCCTGGCTTTTGGTATGTCCCTGGTCGAAACTGTCAAAACGATCGGCGTTGAAGCTGACCGATATCTTCACGGGTGAAGCATGAACAAGTCACAGAAGGTCATTGTCGTAACCGGTGCGTCACAAGGAATCGGCGCTACGGTGGTAAAGGCATTCAGAAAGCTCGATTACCGCATTGTCGCAACCTCACGTTCGATCAAGGTGTCGGACGACGTGAACATCCTGAGCGTCGCCGGCGACATCGGTGACCCAAAGACCGCCCAACGAGTCATTTCCGAAGGCGTCGCACGATTTGGCCGGATCGACACGCTGGTGAACAACGCCGGCATCTACATCGGAAAGCCGTTCACCGAACACACTGCCGAAGACTACGCTGCCGTGATGAATGTGAATATGGCGGGCTTCTACCATATCACGCAACTCGCGCTCGCCGAGATGGTAAAGCGTTCGAGCGGTCACGTGGTGAGCGTCACAGCCAGCATAGACCAAGTGGCAATCAGTGGGGTCTACTCGGTGTTGGCAGCTATGACGAAGGGGGGCGTCAACGCCGCCACGAAGTCACTGGCGATCGAGTACGCGAAGAAAGGCATCCGTGTTAACGCCGTCGCTCCCGGAAACATAAAGACACCGATGCACGCGCCTGAAATTCACGAGGCGCTGGGAGCTTTCAAACCTATTGGACGCATAGGTGAAGCGACCGATATCGCCGACGCCATTCTCTTTCTCGACTCTGCACCGTTCATCACCGGCGAGATCCTGCACGTCGACGGCGGGCAAAGTGCAGGCCACTAAGCTGCGCCATCACTGATCGTGAATCAGGAGTAAGGGATTGTCTGATCATCCAATTTTCATGCGCTGGCGGGCGCAGTTCCCCGATCGGCTGCAGGGTGCGCAACCTGATCGCCTTTTACGAGGCGGGCGAGCTCGTCGGCTTCTACAGCTTTTCTTCATGTGCAGGCGTGACTTGACCGCGGCCTCGCGCGTTCGGCGGTGCAGCGCGGACTCAAAGTGACGACTCTGATCGAGGAGAGTAAATTATGAAAACAATCCTCCATATTGATTGCAGCCCGCGCGCGGAATCGCACAGCCGGCAGCTTTCGGCGGCGATCGTAGAGAAGCTCCTTGAGGTCGCGCCCGACGCGAGCATCTGTCGGCGGGATTTTGGCGCTGCCCCGCTGCCGCATGCCGCTTCTGACTACGCCAGTACGCTATCGTCGCCGGCCGCACTGGCCGCCCCGCTGAAGGGGTCGCTGGACCTTTCTGAGATGCTCATCCAGGAAGTCGAGACGGCCGACGCGATCATTATCGGAACACCCATGCACAACCTCACCGTTCCGTCGGTCCTCAAGGCGTGGATTGACCAAATCCTGCGCGCCGGCCGCACCTTTAAGTCGACGCCGGCCGGGAAGGTGGGAATGCTCCGTGATCGTCCGGTGTTCATCGGCATCGCTTCCGGTGGAGTCTTCGCGGGCGACCGGGCCAACCAGCCCGATTTTCTCACGCCGTATCTTGCAGCTGTGCTGGGCTCCATTGGCCTGAGAACCCTGCAATTTCTGCCCATGCAGGCCACCGCGTTTCTCGATGGCTACAACGCCATATCCGCGAGGAAGAAAGCGCTCGCGACGATCGACTTGGCGGTCATGCGGGAAGTTCCATGTCCCGCGACTGTCGAACGAGAATAAACCACGAAGGTCGTCGTGATCGGCGGCACCCGTCTGATCGGCTCGAAAACAGTCGCCATTCTGTACCGCGGCGGCCACGAAGCGGCCGCGGTGTCGCGCAAAGCTGTTGTCTACACCGTCACCGGAGAAGGGGCTCGAGGGAGCCATGGCCGGCCCGCAGGTCGTGATCGACGCCGTCGTTTGACGCAAAGCGGTCTTCGAAGCCTCCGGACGCAAACCTTCTCGCGGCGGATGCCCCGGCGGGCGTTAGCCACCATGTTGTTCTATCCATCGTCGGGACCAATCAGGTGCCGGCCAAGCTTATTACCGCGCCAAAGTCGCGCAAGAGAATTGGTCGAGGCTTCCGGTATCCCCTACACGACATTCGCGCGACCCAGTTCCGGGAATTCCTCGGCGCCATTGCCGACGCAAGTACTGATGAACACGTTGACCGACTGCCGCCCGGCCTGCTTCAGCGTATCGCGGACGACGATGTCGCCGCCATCGTCAACGAAATGGCCCTCGGTAGTCCGCGAAACGGATCATCGAGGTCGCCGGAACGAGCGACGTTCAGGGGCGGTCGCTATTTGGAGGCTGTGGGCGACAATAGACTTTCGAGGCAAGAGGCCAATGACCAAACGTCTGGAATATAACCAGATCGCTCCGAACGGCGCCAGGGCCCTCGGCGCTGTGTATTGCTATATCATGCAGAGCGAGCTGCCGACCGAACTGGTGGAGCTCGTCTATCTGCGCGTTTCGCAGATCAACAACTGCGGTTATGGGCTCGATGTGCACACGCGCGATCTCACGAAGACGGGCGTGCCGATCGGGAAGCTCACCCAGGTTCAGACTTGGGAGGAAGGCGGCGACCTCTTCAGCGAGACCGAGCGCGCTGCCCTGGCCTGGGCCGAAACGGTGACGCGTGTGACGCAAACCGGCGTGCCGGACGACGCCTACCAGGCGGCACGCGCGGCCTTCGGCGAGAAGGAGCTGGTCGATCTCACGATCGCGATTAGCCTCATGAATGCCTACGACCGCATGGCGATTTGCTTCCGCAACACGCCCCACGCGGCCAAAGAATAAGCAAAGCGCCCCCGCCGTGGCGCTCACATCTCGAGGGACTACTTCCTCTCATGACAATTTTGTTGCTGGCGCCACCGGCCACTGTCGCAAAACTCCCGAGTTTTGCACGTATTTGATTCGCAGACTTTTGCACCGCCCGAAAAGTCAGGATTTCCGCGCCATTCAACCGCGTGACCGTGGAGGAGGACGCTTCATACTCAAAAGCTCCATCACATCACGCCGATCATCTGCGGATGAGACAGCAACTTGCAGCCATTTCCCGTCGGGGTATGTTCGGGCTTCATCGTAGAGCGTGACCAGCTGCGAGCGCCAGCCATAGCGCCGCGCCTCAAACTTCTCTCGCTCTGCTGCTCCCAAGACCACCTCGACCGAAAACAGCCTGTATCCCGGCAAGAAAGTACACAATGCCTTGGACTTCTTGTAACGCAAGGACCAACCGCGCTTCTTGCCACGATATAGCCAATCCGGCGCGAAAACACCGGGGTAGTATGCCTCGATCCAGTTCCGCAGCTCCGCCCAATGCCCGAACGCCTTCGGCCCGATCCAGTCGCGGACAGTGTGGTCATCGGGCGGTGCTGATTTGTCGGTGATCCTCTCGCCGATTTGCGGGGACTGTTCCATGACGCTTTCCTTTTACTCCGCAACTTTATCACGTAGTCTTCGAAAGACTTGGCGGCTTGCACCTTGATCTTGCGCACGGTGTTGTCGCAAGTTTTCTTGGGTTTTGAATCGGTGTTGCGCCTGATATTTCTTTCGTCCTCGGCCCAGTATTTGAGCCGTAGGCGGATTTCCCGTCAAAGCAGAAAGTCAGAGCGCGGATGCGTGGGCACGGAATCTGGAGCCTCGGCGCTTGGAGGACAGCGGTAGGGCCGCTAAATCGAGCGACAAACATTGCGAGATATCAGGTGCAACCTGTCATTCTCAGCAATGCGCGCCAGGGAAACGACGGAAGATTCGGGTATGACAGCCAGGGAGAAAGGGACGTGTTACGTTCTGATCAACCCAAGTGATCCCGCACCTCTTGATGCAGGTCCGTCCTCAGGACTCATAGGGCGGATCTCCATCCTACGAGATCCCGGCAAGGTAGCGAGATCTTATGTCCCAAGTCGATTGGCTAAGTCATCTTCTGCAAATGATCACCATCACCGGCCAGCTCGAGGTCCGTTGCGCCTACGGTGCACCGTGGCGGGTGGCTTGGCCGCGATCCGCGGCGAATGAAATTCCCTACCACGTCGTGCTAAAGGGCCGGGCCATCATCGAGGATCCGGCGACGCGGACGACCAGGGAATTGATAGGCGGAGATATCGTGCTACTGCCTCACGGATCGGCGCACGTGCTGCACGATGGCAGCGGGCATACGCCGGGACCCACTTACAATAGCCAGCGTTCGGCCGGATGGATGCTCAGCGCAAATGATGGCCAGGGTGACCGCCTGGACATGTTGTGCGGGCGATTTTTCATCGGGCCGCCCCATGATCGGCTGGTCCGCAACTACCTGCCCACCGATCTGGTGGTGCGGGCCATGGACGGCGATGATGAAGAGAGCGTCGGGTCCGCCGCGAATCGCCTTGCCAATCTTGTCGGGCTGATGCGAATGGAGTCCGCTGGCGACAAGCCGGGCAGCAACGCCATGCTGAACGCGCTTTCCTCGGCGCTATTCACACTGACACTGCGCGCAGCAAGCGAATCCGAGCAAGCTCCCGAAGGATTGTTGGCGGTGGCCGGAAATCCACGACTAGCCCCGGCCATTTCAGCCATGTTGGGCGATCCGACCCGGCCCTGGAATCTACCCGATCTTGCTGACTTGTGCGGCATGTCACGCGCCACCTTCATGCGGCACTTTCAGGACAAGCTGGGCCGCTCAGCCGCGGATCTGTTAGTCGATATCCGGATGAGCCTGGCCGCCAACGAGTTGAAGAAGCCGGCGATCACCACCGAGGCTGTTGCCGAGGCGGTCGGCTATCAATCTGTATCAGCATTCCGGCGCGTGTTCGCCGACAAGATGGGGATGACGCCGGGAGAATGGCGCCGTCTAGCGCGCGAGAGCGTGTAAATGCGCCTCGCGTTCGGTTCGGACCGGACGAGAGGCTAGGCGCGCAGCACGCAGTTCTTCGCGTGATCGATGCGCGAGCCGCCCCTCTATACCTGCAGCACGTAAAGCTCGATATCGAAGAGACGATTTGGCCTGCGCCACGCCGTTGAGGAACGGATCAACTACCCGCGCTGGTTTGATCCCTTTGGGCACTAAGTTGAGCCAATCGCGTCTCGAAATCAGCATCGCGAGGCCTAAAGTCGAGGTCATCGATCAGCTGATGAAGGAGCCACACCATGAGCCATATCGCTATCCCTGCCACCGAACCTGCAACCGGCGTCGCCGCTGCAATCTGCACGCGGGCCAAGAAGAGCAGAAACACTCTCGCGCACCAACCTTCCCATTCACCCAAAGCACCGACGATGACGAACGCCGTCATCGAATGTATTTTGAGCCGCAGCGCCGCCAAATACTACGACCCTGCCGCCACATTGAGCGACGAGCAGATCCGTGAACTGGTGCGTATCGGCACCACCGCGCCGACATCCTTCCACTTGCAGAACTGGCGCTTCATCGCCGTACGCACGCCTGAAGCCAAGGCTCGGCTGCGTCCGATCGCCTGGAATCAGCCCGCGATCACTGAAGCGGCCGTTACCTTCATCATTATCGGCCAGTTAGCCGATTCCAGCACAATACCAGAGCGCCTGGCGCCGGTGGTGGAAGCCGGCATCATGCCGGCGCGCATGGTGCCGGAGTGGGAAATCCCGGCGCGCGGATTGTATTTCGATCAGCCGCAGCGCCAGCGCGACGAGGCAATACGCTCTGCCACCTTCGGGACGGCCGCAATCATCTATGCCGCTCGTTCGCTTGGCTTGGGTTCGACGCCGATGATCGGTTTCGATGCCGAAGCGGTGCACCGCGAGTTCGGACTGGCCGAGGACGAAGTGCCGGTGATGCTGTTGTCTGTGGGGCCGGAGCGCCCGGGGAACTGGCCGCAGAAGCCGCGCCTGCCCGTCGCGGACGTGCTGCACTTCGCATAATTTTCAACGAACTCAGTAACGATGGAGACTACAATGCCAAAATGTGCGCCTCTGAAGCCGGAGCAGGTGCCGGCCGAGTCGAAGCAAACCCTCGAGACGTTCACCAAGAACATCGGGTTCACCCCAAATATGATGGCGACGTTCGCGCACAGCCCGATCGCGTTCAACGCGTGGGCCTCGCTGCTCGGCTCGTTGAGCAAGGCGCTCGACGTGAAGACGCGCGACAGCATCGGCCTCGCTGTCTCTGAGGTGAACGGCTGCAACTACTGCCTGAGCGTTCACAGCTTCACGGCCGAGCGTATGGCCAAGTTGCCGGCTAACGAGATCATCCTCGCCCGAAAGGGCCACGCCAGCGATCTGAAGCGCGATGCCGCGGTCCAGTTCGCCCGCAAAGTCATCGAGAGCCGGGGGCACGTGACTGACGCTGATCTGAAAGCCGTCCGCGATGCTGGCTACACGGATGCGAACGTCATGGAGATCGTGGCGCTCGTGGCGATGTACTCGCTGACGAACTTCTTTAACAACGTGTTCGATCCCGAGAAGGACTTTCCAGCCGTTGCGCCGGCCGGCTCGATCTGAACTCTATCCGGTCGCATCAACCATCTATGTGATGCGAGCGTAACGCCAGAGCCCGGGTGCACTCAAGAAACATTCTTGGGAACGCGTCCGGGCTTTTGGTATGCGCCGACGAGTTTTGCACCAAAGCCAATGGTGACAACATGCCGATTGTCATCATGACGGCCGGCCTGACACTTACTGAGGAACACAATATCGGTGCCAGGCTGAGAAGATTTGGGCCGGGCCCGCTTGTGGGAGCGCGATTGTAGATCATCATGACACTGTGGCGCATGGCCTCGTCTCTTTATAGTGCACATCAGCCTCTTTGTGGCTTCGCACTGCGGCTTTGAACATCCACGTCGAGGACGAGATCATTCTGATCGACCGCCCGCCAAAGCCACTGCTTCTTGCCGAGCGTGCGGCACCGATGGCATCGATTCCATAGCCAAAGGTCATTGGACCATGGAGTTTCGCATGTCCTATTTTGATTGGCTGCAAAGGAGATCGGAGGATGAAGACATACAACAAAAATCCCGAGGCAGTGCTCCGGCTAACGCCAGAACAGTACTGGGTCACGCAGCAAGACGGCACAGAGCAACCGTTTCAGAACGAATACTGGGACAACAAAGAACCGGGTCTCTACGTCGATGTGGTGTCGGGCGAGCCACTATTCGCGTCTGTCGATAAATTCGACAGCGGCACCGGTTGGCCGAGCTTCAGAAGGCCCTTGGAAGCGGCGAACGTCGTTGAGAAAGTCGACCGGTCCCACGGGACGATCCGCACCGAGGTTCGCTCCAAGCACGGCGACAGTCATCTAGGCCATCTGTTTCCTAGTGGGCCTCGGGATATGGGAGGACTGCGTTACTGCATAAACTCCGCGTCTCTGCGCTTCATTCATCGTGATCAGCTTGAGAGCTTTGGATATGGCGAATACCTCAAGCTTTTCAATCAGGAAGCCTAGCGATGGCTACAAAACCGACGGTGTGGGACAGAAGCTGATGGGGAGCCGTCCAGACGTCATGTCGACCAGAGCCGGCTATTCCAGTGGCGACCGGTCGAATGCGGCATACCGCAGAACCCACGCCGAGGTAATCGAGATCATCTTCAACGCCTACCAGACGCCCTATCGGGATCTGCTCGGGTTTTTCTTCCGGATCCATGATCCGACAACGCTCAACCGCCAGGAGAACTGCGCTGGATCGTGAAGAAGACGGTATGGCAACTAGGAGCCTGTCTGAGTAGTGACTGGTCAAGAGGGTGCGAGTCTGATTCCTTACATAGCGATGAGCAAGGAATTTCGCCCCTGGAAGATCGATGAGGCCCAGCTTCTGCCGCCGCGCGTGCAGGATTATGTGCCGCAAGATCACGTTTCGCGGTTGATCGTGTCGCTGGTCAGGGAAAGCCTTGATCTATCGGCGCTCCTCGGCAGCTACCGGAGTGGGCTGGGTCAGCCGCCGTTTGATCCGCGGATGATGACGGCGCTGCTTCTGCACGGCTATGCGAGCGGCATCTACTCGTCGCGGCGGATCGCCAAGGCGACGGTGGAGCGGGCGGATTTCATGATGATCGTGGCCGGCGACCCGCCGGACTTCCGCACGATCTCGGAGTTCCGGCGGCGGCACCTTAAGGCGCTGGCCGACCTGTTTGTGCAGGTGCTGAAGCTCGCCGAGAAGGCCGGGTTGGTGAAGCTCGGGCACGTTGCGCTCGACGGCACCAAGATCAAGGCGAACGCGTCCAAGCACAAGGCGATGAGCTACGATCGCATGAAGAAGCGGGAAGCGGAGCTTGAAGCGGAGGTCGATCGCTGGCTCAAGGCCGCCGAGGCCGCCGATGCGGAGGAGGACCAGCGCTACGGCGACCAGCGCGGCGACGAAATGCCCGATTGGGTGGCCGACAAGCAGAAGCGGCTTGAGAAGATACGCGAGGCCAAGGCCGCGCTGGAGGCCGAAGCCAAGGCTGCAGCCGAGGCGGAGAGCAAGGCGCGGGCCGAGGCCGAGGAGCGTCGCGTCGCCGAAGGCCGCAAGAAGAGCGGCAAGACGCCGACGAAAACCGAGCCCGACGGCAAGGCGCAACGCAATTTCACCGACCCGGAGAGCCGCATCCTGAAGACCAAGGACGGTTACATCCAGGGCTACAACGCCCAGGCCGCGGTCGATGGTGCCCATCAGATCATCGTGGCGCAGACGCTGACCGGTTCCTCCAGCGATCAGGCGCAACTGGCGCCGTTGCTCGACGGGATCAGGGCCAATTTGGGGACCAATCCCGACGAAGTGTCGGCCGACGCCGGCTACTGCTCCGCCGCCAATCTTCGCACGATCAAGCGGCGGCGCATCGAGGGCTACATCGCCACCGGGAGGCAGAAGCACGGCACCCCGTCCGCCACTGCGAAAACGGCTTCAAGAGCCGGATCGCTGATCGCCAGGATGAGCACCAAGCTCAAGCGCGCCGGCTACCGAAGTCGCTACCGCTTGCGTAAGCAGATCGTCGAACCCGTCTTCGGACAGATCAAACAGGCAAGAGGGTTCAGGCAATTCCTGCTGCGCGGCATCGACAAAGTGAAGGCCGAATGGGCCCTGATCTGCACCGCTCACAACCTCGTCAAGCTGGCGAGGGTCGCATGAGCCGCTATCATTAGCCCGCCTTCCCGGAGCTAACTGGACAGGCTCCTAGGTAACTGAAGATAGTTATCGCGTATTCGCCAGCGACCTGCAGAACTACGATCCAAATTGACAGGCAGCCCCTACTCGGCCCCCGATCTATAAGGCGACGACCGCTCCGATCGAACGGTTCGAGCCCGTATTACATCGGGTCGAACTCATAGCATGGAAAGGAGCGACAAATGACAGTCGCAACATGGAACGGATCGGTGATCGCGGAATCGGAGAAGACCATTGTCGTCGAAGGTAACCACTACTTCCCGCCTGATTCCGTCAATACGCAACATCTTAGGCCAAGCACGACGACTAGCCGGTGTCCATGGAAGGGCCTTGCAAATTACCGTTCGCTAATCGTCGATGGCAAAATTAATGAAGACGCAGCATGGTATTACCCCAATCCCTCCGATGCGGCAGCGGCCATCAAAGGCTACATCGCATTCTGGAAAGGGGTAGATGTTAGGTAATCGACTAACCGCCGTCAGCGCCCGACTTTCCGCCGAAATGTATTCGGCCAGCACATGAATGGGGGCAATTAGATCGGCCTTTCAGTAGCGAATGAGCCCGAACAGGCCGAATAGCCCGCCTGCATCTTGCCAAGCCTCGGCGACCCTCCATCCTCCAGAGCGGGCAAGCCGCTCGAAGCTTTCCGCAGTATATTTTCGAGAGCTCTCAGTGTGGATGGTTTCCGACGTTCTGAAGTGGAACGTGTGCCCGCAGAGTGTAACGCGCTGATCGCATAAGCTGACCAGGTGCATCTCTACGGCTTGCTCGATCTCGTTCCAGCGCGCCACGTGCTTGAACTGCTCTAAACGGAAGTCGCCGCCCAGTTCGGTGTTGATCCGCTCTAGGAGGTTGAGGTTAAAAGCGGCCGTCACACCCGCGCTGTCGTCGTAAGCACGCAGAAGCGTATCTACGCTTTTTTGAAGATCGACACCGATGATGGCGCGTCCGTCGTCGCCTAGGTGTCGTCCCATCTGTCTAAGCAAGGTCTTCGCCTCGATCGTGTTCAAGTTCCCCATCGTCGAGCCCGGGAAAAATCCAGTCCTGCCGCCGCCGGAGCCCTCAAACGGAAGCTCAAATACATCCAGGAAATCGCGCTCGATGGGGCGAACCCAGAGCGATGGGAAGCGCGAAGCGATCCTCTTCGAAGTTTCTGCAAGGAAGGCGTCGGCGATGTCGATCGGCACGTAGCCTTGCGGGTTACGCAGCCCTGCAAGCACAAGCTCAGTCTTAACGCCGGCTCCCGCACCATACTCGACGAGAATCGTGCCAGACTCTACAAAATCGGCGATGTCACTCTGCCGCTCTCGCAAGATCGACGTTTCGGCTCGAGTCAGGTAATACTCATCCTGCCTCGTTATTCTTCAAAAAGTGCGGATCCTCGCTCGTCGTACAACCAACGGCTCGGTAGTGTCTTCACATCAGCGGATAATCCGCCGACGACGTCTCGGGCAAATGCATTTTCAACAGCGTCGATGCTGTTATTTACGTGAAGCATAGTTTCCGCTCTCGGTGACACGGCGGATGACGGGCCGCGGTAAACTTGCGGCCGATATCATCACCGTGAATTCTTGCCTGGCGCAGCGCGTATGTTATTTGACGGGCGTGGTCAGCGCTTTGTCATTGGTGTCGAGGACGAAGACAGCGAGCAGCTTTGCTGGCTCTGTCTTGCTCGCGTTGCGGCTGATCGAATGGAGCGCGCCCGGCGGTTCCGACCAGCTCTCGCCTGCCCGATAGATGCGCGTCTCGCCGTCATTCACCTTCGATTCGATCGCGCCCGAGATCACGTAGGCGTAGATGAAAGCCGACTTCGCGTGGGTGTGGGACGGAGAGGCCGCGCCCGGCGCGTAATCGACTTCCACGGCGATCAGCGACTTGCCAGGAATATTGGGAATCGACGCCTCGAAGTTCTTCGTGACGGTTTGCGCTTCGCTATTTTGGGCGGCCATCGAGAAGGCGAAGGCGGCGCAGGTAGCGGCGATAATGGTTCGGATCTTCACGGGCTTTCTCCTTCTGCCTATAGGTTGGTCTTCGTTCTTCATTGTTTCCTCTCGGCCTTGCCGGCCTGCTGATTACGGACACCGAACGGGTCAGTCTCGCGGGATGAAATCGACGTGGGGCCCCGGCTCGATAATGAACACCGCGAGCGTGGCCAGAACGCAGGCGACCGCGGCGGCAGCCATCGCCATGTGGAATCCCGAGAACAGCTGAGGACCGTCCTGCTGCAGGACGCCGCCGAGCAGAGCAATGGCGAAGAGCGACCCGGCGCGCGAGACAGCGCTGTTGATGCCAGACGCGGTTCCGGCGCGATCGGACTCGACGGAGGTGAGGACGAGGGTCGTCAGGGGCGCAATCGCCAGGCCCATGCCCAGCGCCAGCAACAGGGTGCTGGGGAAGATGTCCGCCCAATAGGTCGCGTTCGGACCAACACGGAGCGCCATGGTGCATCCCGAGGCCGCGACGGCGCCGCCGGCAAACAATGGCAAGCGCCGACCAAACCGGCGGCAGAGCATGCCGGCGAGCGGCGAGACGACCGTAATCAGCACTTGCAGGGGAATAAAGGCCAGGCCCGCCACCAGCATCGGCAGGTGCGCGCCCCGGATCATCACGAACGGGATTAAGGTTAGCATGACCGTGAACGACCCGTAGAGGAGCGCGGTGAACAGGTTCGCGCCGACGACCGACCGCGAGGCGAAGAGGGACGGGGGCAGCATGGCGTTGTCGCCTAATCGCCGTTGGGTCACGATGGTGCCGACTAAGCCGCCCAGACCGACGATCAGGGTGACGAGCACCCAAAGGTTCGGACCGGAACCGTTAGTCAGGCTGGTCAGCCCCGCGCCCAGCCCGCCGAGCCCGACTGTCGACAGGACCGCACCACGGACGTCGACACCGGCGTGACCGGCCGGCGAGTCCTTGGGTATCCACACGGCGCCGACGGCCAGCGCGCTGGCGACAAAGGGCAGGAGCATCAGAAAGGTCGTCCGCCAAGAACCGTGATCGAGGATCGCGCCGGCGATCGCGGGCGCGACCCCGCTGGCGATCGCGGCGGCGGCGGACCAGATGCCGACCGCACGGGCTTTCTTGTCGGCGGAAAAGGCTCGCCCAAGCACGGAAAGGCTGTTGGGCAGTATCACGGCTTCGCCCAAGCCCTGCAGGAAGCGGCCGACGATGAGCGACGCCAAGCTCGGCGCGAAACCAATCGCGGCCGCGCCCAGGCCGTAGAGACCGATCCCCGCGAGGAAGATCCGCTTCCGTCCGAACCGGTCACCTAGAGCGCCGGCGACTAAGGTCAGGGCCGCGAGCGGCAGGAGCTCGGCGTTCATCACCCACTGCAGGTCGAGCGGCGACAGGTGCATGTCCCGGCCAATCGCCGCGAGCGCGACTGTGACGACAGCGCTGCTGACGAACACGAGGCAGCCGCCCAGGCTTGACGCGGCGAGCACCTTGGTTCTGCCCTGCGCGCCGATGGCCCTAGGCTCGGAGAGCGCCAAGCCGCGGTCGGTCAGGATCAGGGACGCGCTGCTCACGACCTAATCCCTCGGATCACGTCGCGCGATTCGCGGCGCGCGAGCTCATCGGCCAACAGCCTGACGCCGAGCCGCCGCGTCCGTTCGCGGATCACTCCTCGCAACATCAACTCAATCTCAAGCCCTAGGAGGCTGTCTGAGTAGTCGCTGGTCAAGAGGGTGCGAGTCTGATTCTTTGCGTGCGCATGAGCAAGGATTTTCGCCCCTGGAAGATCGATGAGGCGCAGCTTCTGCCGCCGAGCGTGCAGGATTATGTGGCGAAGGACCACCTGTCGCGGCTGATTGTGTCGCTGGTGCGAGAGAGCCTCGACCTATCTGCGATCACCGCCAGCTACCGGAGCGGGCTTGGACAGCCGCCGTTTGATCCGCGGATGATGACGGCGCTACTTCTGCACGGTTATGCGAGCGGCATCTACTCGTCGCGCCGGATCGCCAAGGCGGCCGTGGATCGGGCGGACTTTATGATGATTGTGGCGGGCGACCCGCCGGACTTCCGCACGATCTCGGAATTCCGCAAGCGGCACCTTGAGGCCTTGGCGGGTCTGTTTGTTCAGGTGTTGAAGCTTGCTGAGAAGGCTGGGTTGGTGAAGCTCGGGCACGTGGCGCTTGATGGCACCAAGATCAAGGCGAACGCATCGAAGCACAAGGCCATGAGCTACGAGCGCATGAAGAAGCGAGAAGCAGAGCTTCAAGCCGAGGTCGATCGCTGGCTTGAAGCGGCCGAGGCGGCGGATGCCGAGGAGGACCGGCTCTACGGCAACAAGCGCGGCGATGAGCTGCCGGACTGGGTGGCCGACAAGGAGAAGCGCCTGGCCAAGATCCGCGAGGCCAAGGCCGAGCTCGAGGCGGAAGCCAAAGCCGCCGCCGAGGAGGAACTGCGGCGCCGGGCCGAGGTGGAAAAGAAGCGCATTGCGGAAGGGCGGAAAAAGAACGGCAAGACGCCGGCACCGCCGAAAGCGGAGCCCGAGGGCAAAGCGCAGCGCAACTTCACGGATCCGGACAGCCGCATCCTGAAGACCAAGGACGGGTACATCCAAGGCTACAATGCCCAGGCCGCTGTCGATGGAACGGCCCAGATCATCGTTGCGCACGGGCTCACTGCGCGCATGAGCGATCATGGCCAACTCGTAGGGCTGATTGACGGCATTGAGGCCAATCTCGGCGTCACGCCGAAGGAAGCCTCGGCCGATAGCGGCTATCTGAGCGAGGCCAACCTGCAAACCCTCGCCGATCGCCACATCAGCGCTTACGTCGCGATCGGGCGCGCCAAGCATGCCGCCGAAGGCAAGCGAACCATGACCGGAGCGCTCACCAAAGCCATGCGGGCCAAGCTCAAGCGCGCCGGCTGGCGAAGCCGCTACCGGCTCAGGAAGCAAATCGTCGAACCGGTGTTCGGGCAGATCAAGCAGGCGCGCGGGTTCAGGCAGTTCCTGCTGCGTGGCATCGAGAAAGTGACGGCCGAGTGGGCGTTGATCTGCACCACCCACAACCTCACAAAGCTCGCAAGAGCCGCTTGAGCAAGCTATCGTTCATCAACAAGCCCGATACCAGCGCTATCTGGACGGGCTCCTAGTACCCACTTTTCTTGGATCGTGAGTCGTGATTCAAGATATGGATGATACCCGAAGCAAGAGAAGTCCACCTTTCGAGGAAAGATCGCAAGGTGCTTGAGGCGTGCTGTCGCTCACCGATGACGTTGCTGCGCGATTTGAAGCGGGCGCGGATAGTTCTGTTGGCGGCGGACGGGCGCAGCACCCGATCGATCGCCAAGGAAGTTGGGGTCCAGCCGCGGATTGTCAGCCTTTGGCGGCATCGTTATGCCGACCAAGGCCTTGAAGGGCTGCAAGACAAGCCGCGCCCGGGCAAGCAGCCGATCTATACGAAGGCCACGGACAAGCGGATTCTGAAGCTGCTGGACCAGCCGCCCCCGCAAGGGTTCGCACGCTGGACCGGGCCCCTGCTGGCCGAGGCGCTGGGCGATGTTGACGTCCAATATGTCTGGCGGTTTCTGCGCAGCCACAAGATCGACCTCGCGGCTCGCAAGTCCTGGTGCGAGAGCAACGACCCGAACTTCACGGCCAAAGCCGCCGATGTTGTCGGCCTCTATGTCGCCCCGCCCGCGAAGGCCATTGTGCTGTGCGTGGACGAGAAGCCCTCGATCCAGGCTTTGGAGCGAGCGCAGGGTTATCTGAAACTGCCCAATGGCCGCGCCTTGACCGGCCAGAGCCACGACTACAAGCGGCATGGCACCACAACATTGTTTGCGGCACTCGAAGTCGCCACCGGGAAGATCATCGCGACGCATTCAAAACGGCGGCGCCGCGTCGAGTTTCTCGGCTTCATGACCAGCGTCACCGCGGCCTTTCCGGGCCGGAAGCTTCACGTCATCCTCGACAATCTCAACATCCACAAGAAGAACGAGGACTGGCTCAAGGCCCATCCCAATGTGCAATTCCATTTCACGCCGACGAGTGCGTCCTGGCTCAATCAGGTCGAGGTGTGGTTTTCGATCCTGCAGGGGCAGTCGCTCAGCGGCACCTCCTTCACAAGCCTCAAGCAGCTTCAGGATCACATCGATGCCTACGTCACCGCATACAACGGCAGAGCCGAGCCCTTCGTCTGGACCAAGAAAAAGGTCCGTCAACGCCGATTCAAAGGCCGCCGTATCACCCAGCTCTGATTCCGGGTACTAGATTGCAAAGGCAGCGACGGTCGAAACGATCGCCACAATTCAAAAGGCCGACGATGATCCGCGAGGCGCGTAGAAGCGCTCGTCGACCCGAGTACTCACGGACGAACGCGGATGATCGTCTTGCCGCTGATCCGTTTGGTCGGATTGAAAGCGGCTACGGCATCGTCGAGGGTCGCGATGTTGCCGATGTTCGCCCGCAGTCGTCCGTCCCGCACTCGCTGGACAATCTCACCCAATTGGGCGCGATCGGACACGAGAACAAAGTCGATCGCCAAGCCGTCGGCGGGCCGCGCCTCGGTCGGGCCGGCGATGGTCACCAGCGTTCCTCCGGTTCGAATCAGGCCTGCGGACCGCTTCGCGATGTCGCCGCCGAAGACATCGAAAACCAGATCGACTTGGCCGACGTCTTCTAGGGCGTCGTTCTCGAGGGCCACGAACTCCTGTGCGCCGAAGTCGAGCGCCGCCTGACGGTGGGCGGCGCGTCCGGTGCCGATGACGTAGGCGCCGGCCTCACGTGCGAGTTGGGTCACCATCGACCCAACTGCGCCAGCCGCGCCGTGCACGAGGATGCTCTGCCCCGCCTGAAGGCGACCGTGCAGGAATAATCCTTGCCACGCGGTCAGGCCCGGCATCGCCACGCTCGCACCCACCGTGAAGTCGACGTCGCCCGGCAGCGGCGCGAGGTTGCGTGCCTCGACGGCCACATACTCCGCCAGCGTGCCGCCGCGATACGAGTCCGTGAGGCCAAACACCCGCTGTCCCACCGACAACCCCCTCGTGCCATAGCCAAGGGCGGTGACCACTCCGGCCAGCTCTTGCCCGGGAATCACCGGCGCCCGATCACGGCCGAAGCGATCAGTCCAAGTCGAGGGCCACGTCAGCTCATCCCAGGTGAATCCCGACGCATGAACCTGAACGACGACGTCGTTTATCGCTGCGTGCGGCTCGGGCTGGTCCACCAGCTTCATCCCCGCCGTTCCAGCGGCCTGGTCCGCTACCACAATCGCCTTCATGTAAATTGTCTCCTCGATTGTTTGCCTGTTTGCTGGACATGTTCCGGCGATAGGAGCCCCTTCGACATCTCTTGCCAGGGGCACCCCTGTGCTGGGAAACCGGTAGCGTTCGCTGAAGATTTCACTTGTCCAGCAGCGGATAGAATTGGGTCCAGACGTCGTCTTTCTTAGCGCTCGCCATGTGGCAGAACGCGCATTCGGACTTTGGCTGCAGCTTGGCTGTCGGCGCCTTCGGCTCGTGATGATTGAAGTTGTAGTAACCCCAGCCTCCGGTGTCGGCGTAGCGCTTGCTATCCTTGACCGCAACGTCGGCGCCGTTCAGCTCTCCCGGGAAGAAGCCTCGCCCGGAGGCCTCGGTGCGCGACCCATCCGGGTTCTCGGCTGGGAGTGTCAGCTGTAGTTCCTTGAAGAAGATCGTTCCCTCCGGAAACTCACCTGTCTTCTTGTAGAGCTCGTACGAGCCCGGCTCGATGTAGACGTTGTGAAATTCGGGAAAATTGGCCTTCCCGCCGTTGAGCGCATTCGGAGTGAGCGGTGAGCCGACGAACACCCACTCATTGAAATTCTTCGGCAGGATCAAGTCGCCCGATGCGGTATATTCGGGGAGATAGCGCTTCCTCGTCGGTGCGCCGCCGTTATTGGATTCGGACTGCGCGAATACAGCCGTTATAGCAACTGCGCTGAAAACCGCTCCGGCGATCAGTAGGGTAAGGCGCCTACCTTTTTTCTCCATGACCATACTTTTCTTCCTACGCAATTGAGTAATATTCGTCCCTGGTTGCCCTGGGCGTTACTCGATGATGAAATCTGCGACAGTGGCACCCATTGATCGCAGCGCAGGCCGAAATTTTCCAATAGCCGGCATATATAGTTTCCATAGCAGCGGGGAATATTGCTGCGACGGTCCTCTCTGCCATTCGCAAATCAAGGCAAGGTGCGCAGGCCGCGACGGCACCACGCCGCACGGCGAGGCAATAACGATCGTCTATCGACTCTATGGCGAGAGGTGATTTCCCTCGCCGTGGGTTCGACCGCCATGGTGTGAGCCCGCATTTCTGTCGGAAGCGGTGAAGGATTATTCTGCGCTCTAAGCGCCAGACATTTCACACAAGGAGCGCGATTGTGGTGCTGCAAAATAACGATGTCTTCCCCTCGCTGACTTTTGCTCGCACCGGTGGCGGCGAAATCCATTTGCCTGGCGATCTGGCCGGTGGATTCGGTGTGATCCTGTTCCACCGCGGTTCCTGGTGTCCGTACTGCAACGCCCAGCTTGCCGCTTTTGCGCGAGCGGCGGACAAATTCGCCGAGGAGGGCATCAAGGTCGTCTCAGTATCGGTAGACGATCGGGAAAAGTCGGAGGCGCTCGTCGAACAGCATAAGCTCGGTTTCTCGGTCGCCTACGGCGCCGACGCACGAGCGGTTTCCGCGGTCACCGGCGCCTTCGTCAATGACAATCCCGTCTGTCTCCAGGCAACAGGCTTCGTCCTCAATCCCGAAGGCCGGATCGTGACAGCCGTCTATTCGACCCGCGCGATTGGCCGTCTGATGCCCGACGATGTGCTGAGTTTTGTCCGCCACCTCAGATCTTCGGCAAAGAACTGAGGAACAGCGGCAAATTAGCAGGGAGGTCGATGAATGGCGCAGTCGTTTGTAGAGCCGTGCGGCAGAGGCGTTATCGATGCAGAACCCTGCCCGCGAGAGTTCGGGCGGGAAACGTCGCCTCGGTGCCGGCGGATGGTGCTCACGGCCTGTGTGCTCGCATCCTCGATGGCGTTCATCGACGCGACCGCGCTGCCCGTCGTGTTGCCGAGATTGCGCGCTGATTTCGGTGCGGACCTCGCCTCCGTTCAATGGGTTCTCAACGGGTACATGCTGGCGCTCGCCTCGCTGACATTGATCGGCGGCGCGCTCGCGGATGTTTATGGCAAAGCGCGCATGCTCGCGCTCGGTTGCGTCCTGTTCGGTCTGGCGTCCGCGGCTTGCGCGCTAGCGCCTTCACCCGCCTGGCTGATCGCTGCTCGCGTCGCGCAGGGAGTGGCCGCAGCGATCGTCACCCCTGCCAGCCTCGCCCTGATCGGAGCCACCTATCCGCGCTCGGAGCGGAGCCGGGCGATCGGCATATGGGCGGCGGCGTCGGCGCTGACCACCGCGGGAGGTCCCGTCCTGGGCGGCTGGCTGACCGAGACCTTCGGCTGGCCATCGGTGTTCTGGATCAACCCGCCGATCGCGATCGTAGCAGTAGGAGTTCTGCTGCTCTTTGCGCCCCAAGATGGCCTCATCCAGCGCAGGTTCGACGTGATCGGCGCCGCGATCCTGGCTTCGTCGCTCGGGGCGCTCGCCTGGGCGCTCAGCCAGGTCGGCCCGGGTGAAGCTCGGGCAGCGGCGGATGCGCCGGCCCAAAAGGGCATGATGCTGGCGATCGTCGCCGGGCTCGGCATTGTCGGGCTCGCCCTCTATGCGTTCTGGGAGCGCGCAAGCGAACACCCGATGACCCCACCCCGCCTGGTGGAGAACCGCGCCTTCCTCGGGCTGAACGTCGCTACATTGATGATCTATGGGGCGGTTTCGATCATGTTCTTTCTGCTGCCCTTTGACCTCGTCGACCGCCGCGGCTTGCTGGCCACCGATGCCGGCTTGGCATTCCTGCCCTTCGCGCTCGCTGTCGGACTCCTGTCGGGCGTGTTCGGCGGGTTGGCGGACAAGATTGGTGCGCGGGCCATGCTCATCGCGGGGCCTGCAAGTGCGGCGCTTGCTTATATCTGGATGGCGCTCGGTCAGAAGGAATCCTTGATGCTTGGCGTGATCGGGCCCATGTCGCTGCTTGGCCTGTCCTTTGCCGTGCTCGTGGCGCCGCTCACCGCGTCCGTCCTGTCGAGCGTTGACCAGATGGATGA
This sequence comes from Bradyrhizobium sp. ISRA464, assembly GCF_029910095.1. Classification (NCBI taxonomy): domain Bacteria; kingdom Pseudomonadati; phylum Pseudomonadota; class Alphaproteobacteria; order Hyphomicrobiales; family Nitrobacteraceae; genus Bradyrhizobium; species Bradyrhizobium sp. ISRA464. The sequence goes on from NZ_CP094526.1 coordinate 7,616,060, forward strand.
GGGGCTCGCTTCAGGCATCAACAATGCGGCGAGCCGGATTGCGCAGCTTGCCGGCGTGGCGCTGGCGGCCGGTATCGCGTCCTTCGAGTCCGGCTACGAGGTCGGTCTCGCCGTAGCCGCCGTGACCTCGATCGGCGGCGCCTTTACAGCTGCAATAACCCCGACTCCGGCCGCGGCGAAAGCGGGCGGCTCGGGAGGGGCTTAGAAAGTATGGAATTCAACCAGATTCGATATTTCCTAGACCTCGCTGACAGCCTTAACGTCACCGAAGCGGTGATGTGGAGCGGAATGTCCCAGCCCACGCTCACCCGCGCGATACAGCGGCTCGAATAAGAGGGAGCACTATCCCGACTGGAGAAGTTGGCGCGCGGCATGCTGAGGAGCTTTCGCGTCAAGTACGATTTCTGGTCCGATACCCCGGAATTCAACGAGCCGGTGGAGGAACTGAGGAGCTTGAGTCCTGCGTTTTGGCGCCGGTAGAGGATCACTGCATCCGCATGAGATCGTGCGGCGAGAAGGTGATGAGACATTCCAAGCTCGGAACGATCAGGGCGATCTATGCGACATTCCAGGCTAACGACGACCCGCGCCTGACGCTCGTCGTCCATGCCCCGCCGGATCGATACACGGCGAAGTGGACGGGCGTCGAATTCCACGGGGACGCGAATGGACCCGCGCCAGGCTTTATGAAGTGCGTCCCCGTGAATAGCGTCGGCATGAACAATGCCGCTCGAATACGCTTATACTCTCGTCCAGGCGCAATACTGCTGCGCGAACGTGATCTGGCTTCGCGCCGCGGTGACGGCTTCGCGCATGCGGTCTTCCAGCGTATTCAGATCTTTCGAGGCGCGGCAATAGGCTACGCAATGTGAGCGTCGCCCACGCGCAGAGCGGCGAGGCGGACCCGCCTCCGGTCGGCGTTTCGGAAAAGATCGCGGGCAGATCGAGGCCGGCGTTGCTGAAATGTTCGATGAAGCGGGCGCCTGCATCTGGATGGGACATCCCCGTAGCGAAGCCGGCAACAATCCAGCTCCAGACTTCGTGCCAGAGGGGGACACGGGGAAGCGAATTGATATCGCCGAAGCACTGCACTTCATTAAAAGCCACGCCCCCTCCCGGGCGCGCGTAAGACGCCGCCAAGCGGATAAATTCGGCTGGTTCGCTTTGATGAACCAGCACGTAACGGGCGACAACCATATCGATCGAGCGTGGGGCGAGATTGGCACGCGAACTTTCGAGGAATTCAATATTCGTGTAACCAGCGTCGTCGGCGCGATCGCGCGCTGTGATCAAAATGTCGGGGTTGCGATCGAGACCAATTGACCGATCCGATCGGCCCCACCATGTCCGCCGCGAGCATGGCCACGTCTCCAGTTCCGCAACCAAGATCAAGCACGCGCATGCCCGGCGATAGACCTGCATCGCGCAACAGCCGGTGAGTGATCGGACGAATAATGGCTGACTGCAGTTGAAGTCGATTCTCTTCTTGTCGGGTATGTCCCAATACGTACCTTACGTCCTGCATATTAATCTCGTTGTATTCGCGCCCCGGGTCCGACCTAGTGTTTCAATGACCGAGCACCAGATCCGGAAAGGACAAGATATGGTGATGCGGTTTCAAAAACTCATATTGGCGCTTGAGGTCGGGCAGCTCATTCATCTGATCGAAGGCAGCCAGCTTCCTCGGCTGGCCGCGCTCACGCTCGAACATCTTCTGATCGAGACACAGGTTGTAGACCAGCCGCCAGCAGCCAACCGTCCGCCGAAACAGCTTTCCTGCGTCATGTCGGGATAGATCCTGAACCTACAGACCCTGCGCACCAGCATGTGTTCGTGGGTGGGAAACGAATTCCAGTGCAGGATCATCCATCGCAAAACCCAGCCGCAAAACTCTGACTATCGCTGCCGATTTTTGCGACAGAGTTTTCATTGAAAATTCAGCGCTGCCGACTTTGTCGGGAACTCAGGATTTCCGCGACATTCAACCGCGTGACCGTGGCGGGCGCTTCATGGTCAAAAGCTCCGTCACCTCATGCCGATCAGCTGCTGATGAGATTGCCACTGTCAGAAATCTCCCGTCAGGATATGTTTTGGCTTCATCGTAGAGCTTGACCAACTGCGAGCGCCAGGCATAACGCCGCTCCTCAAACTTCTCTCGTTCAGCTCCCCCCAAGACCACCACGACTGAAAGCCGTCTGTATTCGGGCAGGAAGGTGCAGAACGCCTTGGTCTTCTTGTAGCGCAGGGACCAACCGCGCTTCTTGCCGCCATAGAGCCACTCCGGCGCGAAAACGCCGGGGTAGTATACCTCGATCCAGTTCCGCAGCTCGGCCCAATGCTCGGACGCCTTCGGCCCGATCCAGTTGCGGACGGTGTGGTCATCAGGCGGCGATGATTTGTCGGTGATCCTGTCGCCGATCTGGGGGGACTGTTCCATACCGCTGTCCTTCCACCACAACTTTATCAAGTACGTTTCGGAAGACTTGGCGCCCGCACCTTCATCTTGCGCGACAGATATGTCGCCATATTCCCGAGGTTTGAATCGGTGTTGCGCCTGATATTTCTTCCGTGCTCAGCCCGGCATTGGGGCGTAGGCGAGTTGCCCGTCAAGACAGAAAACCGGGACGCGGATTCGCGGACACGGAACTTGGACTTCCGACACGTTCTTGGAGGACAGGCCTAGGTCTTGCCGTCAATCACGCGCTGGACTTGATCGGCGTTCCGCGCGCCAATGCGATCGCCGACCAGCTCCACCGAATGCAGGCAGGACGCACCGAAAGTATTCAGACGCCTCAACTCCATCTGAACCGACGAGCGCTGCTGGTAGTGGCTCCCATCAGAGCGAAGGCCATTCCGGCGACCAGACAAAAGACCGCGCCATGATCTCCGCCCAAGCCGAAGATCAGTGAGACCAAGGCGGAACCAAGTGACCATCCGACGTAGCGAGCCGCGGCATTCATCCCACTCGCAGCCCCGCTACGCCCTATGGGTCCAGCCGTCATCATCGCAGTGTTGTTCGAGGTCTGGAAAAGACCAAAGCCAATACCGCAAAGGGCGAGGCGCCAAACGACATCCCACTTCGCCGGAGTTGTCGGCAAGAAGACCATCAGAAGCAAACCGGCCGCCAACAACGCCAAACCAATGCTGCAAATCACCGAGGCAGGGTAGCGCATTGTCAAGCGGCCGGCGATTGGAGCCGTGATGGCAGTCATGAACGGCCAGGGCGTCAAGAGAAAGCCTGTTTCCACGGCCGAAAGATGCATCCCCGCCTCAAATAGAAACGGCAAGGAGACGTAAGCCAGGATTTGTGCGGCATAAGAGCAGACAGATGTCCAGACCGATAGGGTAAACAGAGGTATACGGAAAAGATCGAACGGCAACATTGGCCTAGCATTACAGTTGTAATTTTTGCTTGAGATGCGCTTTGCGCGCGTTGGCTTGATGAGCCCTGCGCCAGGATGACCATGCGAGGATGTGGGCATGCGGGATGCGCCGCTGGGCGAGCTTCATGGCGATGCGGCGGATTTCCTGGATCGACCAGCGGATCAAGAACGATGCTTCGGTCGGGGCCGCGGTCGCGTTTTTTTAAGCAATGCTCCGGTGTTGGCCCGATGACGGATGACGGCCATCGTGGCGAAGGCAAGCATGACCAGTGAGACATGGCGATGCCAGCCATGCCAGGAGCGGGTTTCGTTGTGATCAAGACCGAGCTCGTTCTTGGCGGTTTCGAAGCTGTCTTCGATGGCCCAGCGATGGCCTTCCACGGATACCAGCTTCTGCATGGACGTGCCCTTGGGGCACCATGTGGAGAAGAAGGCTAAGCTGTTGTCGGCAATATTGCGGCGGATCAGAAGACCTCGGGTCCATTCCCCGGCAAGGTCGTCGTTGTATTCGCCGGCGTCGAGATCGGCCAGCTCAAGATAGGCCCAGTCGTGCCAGCGCGGACCTTTGGTTCCTTCGCCGGACGGCAGGCGGCGCCAGGCCTTCTTGGGAAGGCTCTGCGCGATCGTAGAGGCAGTGCCGGCGACAGGCTGCTGCTTGCCCCAGGAATAGAACACGTGATTGGAAGCAACCCCCAGAACATAGCCTTTGCCCGCCTTGCGCAGCAGGGTTTCGATCGCTCCCGTGCCATACACGCTGTCCGCTGCTATGAACGAGAACGGCACCTTTGCGGCGATCGCGCGAGCGATCATTTGATGCGCGATCCGGGGCTTCGTCGCAAAGCTCACATCGCTCGGGACATGTGCGGCCTTCAGGCGAGCGGGTTCGTCCGTCCATTCCTTTGGCAGGTAGAGCGCCCGATCGATGAAGGCATGGCCATGCCGCGACACATAGGAGGCAAACACTCCGATCTGGCAATTGGTGATCTTGCCCGCCGAGCCAGTGTACTGGCGCGCGACCCCACACGAGGCCTTGCCCTGTTTCAAAAAGCCGGTCTCATCGATGACCAGAACCGCGTCCTCGTCACCCAGCGTTTCCAGCGCGTACTCACGTACAATATCGCGCAGCGCGTCGGCATCCCACTGCCCCCGACCCAGAATCGCCTGCTGGCGCCACGGGCCTGGATCGCCAGCCGCTTCCGCCCGCATCCAACCCGTCTTGCGCGGCTCGTTGCCCAACAGTCCGTCGAGAAATTGCCCCGCCGAGGCCGCGACCCGCTCTTGCGTAAACAGCGGACGGATGCGTTGCTTGGCATCTCGCAACGACGAAGCCCACAGCGTCAGCGTATCCTCAACCGACGCGCCACCAATCATCAGATCCCGAATCATGGTCGCCCATAGATTCAGAACCTTCAGGAAGATGCAACTGTAATGCTAGGGTGCCGGAGCTGTTGTCGAACGAAGAGGCCAAAGCAGAAAAGACCTGCGAGGATCTCTCCCATCGCAATGCGCCCATCGCCAATACCCAGCGTACCGACACCGACGACAAAAAGCCCCAACGCTAACGCATTGAGAGCCGTCCCGATCAGATCGAGAGGGCGAGCAACCCGAACGTCTGATGGTGCAGCGGCAATAAATAGCGGTACCGCGAGGCCGAATGGCACATTCACCAGAAACAACCAGGGCCATTTTGCCACGGCAAGTATTGTCGCCGCGATGGTAGGCCCTACTGCTCCGGGTATCGCCACCGCCAATGCGACCAACGCGAGACCCTTACTGACCATGCGATGCGGATAGATCACGCGTACAAATGCAACGCCGGCCACAGAAACCCCGGCCGCTCCGACACCCTGAATCAAGCGCGCGCTCACCAGCATCGGCAATGTTGGAGCGAAAGCGCAACCCAACGACGCGAGGACGAAAATAGCTAGACCAGCGGCATAAACACGTTTCAGACCGAATGATTCGACCAGACTTGCAACGGGCAACAAGCAGACCGTTGCCGAAAGCTGATAGGCATTCACAACCCAAACGGTCGCCGCGTCACTACTTGCGAATGAACGCGAGATATCTGGCAAGGCGATATTCACGATCGCGCTTCCGAGGGAACTTAGACCAAGTCCAAGCAAGACGCAGAGCATTGCCCAGCGGCGCTGAGACGCCGTTAAACGTTCGACGCCGCTCATCAGGATGCAATCTCCGGCGCGATGACAACAACAATCTTGAAGGCTTCGGGCCGTGTCGCGCGCCGCCCCCGCCTCTCAAGAGTAGTCACCGCCGCTCTGCTGACTGAGGTTACCGAGATAGTCGCGCTTCCCGAACTTCGCTCCGAGGTGCCGAAGGATCGCGTGCGCAATCGAGATGTGGAAGAAGAAGTCGGGCAGCATCAGGTGCCGGATGTAGTCGTCGCCGCCGAACCACCCGCGCACAATAGGCGGAGTCAGCTCGTATGTGTGCGACCGCGCGCCGGCAATCTCGTCCGGCTGCACGTTTTGCAAGAAGCCGCGGGTCTCGAGGAGCCGTCCCTTCAATGCCGGGTACATCATGGGGGGTGTTGTGGGGTGCTGGCGCGTCGCGCTGCATCAGCTTCGCCATGTGCGCGCCGACCTTGTTGCAGCTTACGGAAAACTGTTCTCCGAAAGTCAGCATGTCGGACGCGAGCCGCTCGCCAAGGATCCTTCCAGGCTCAAATCCTCTGGTCCGCTCGAGCACCTGGGCGTGGTCGAGATAGTCGTCCATCACGTTCAGTCCGTGCACCATGACGGGGACCGTGATGTCATAGACCGAGAAGGACACGCTGAACTCCACGCGCTCGTTTGTACCCTGAACGTCGGCCGGACCCGAAAGGCCGATAGCCGAAACGAATGGTCACAACAGGCTCTTCAATCTTCCAGCTTGCCGCACCAGCTTGCGGGATTCGACATTACCTCCGCGAAACTGCGGCAACAGGAGAGCGTCCAGGCATACGGTCTCCTAGTGACGCAGGACGGGATATCCATTCACATAAATCCAGTCCGTGGCCTGGGCAGGCACGTGGCACCCCTGGCAATCGGAATGGTAGTCCGTCGAGGTGGTCTTGAGCGGCTTGTCCGCGTCGAACCACGACCATCCCCACCCGTCGCCCCACAGCGGGTTTCCGGGGTGCGTTCCTTTGCTGTCTCTCACCATGACGAACCAGCCCTTGAGCTTGTCGGCGTGGCTGACCGTGCCGGTGGTCATCTCGTTCGTCGAGGTCGCGAAGACCTCTTTCACCAGAACGGCACCATCTGGGAAGTGCCCCGTCTTCCGGTAGGCGTCGATCGCCCCCGGGGATGCGTAGACGGCGTGGATTTCCTTCGAGCCCTGGCCGCTGTCGGCGGCAATCGCCCAGTCGCCGAGCGCTTGGTAGAGGGTTCGGTAGTCCGCCGGCACCCGCAGCTGCCCGGCGGCGTCCACGACATTCGCGGCCGGGCCGGCGGGAGCCGCTTTGCTGATCTGCGCGAGCGCCACTACGGTGCCGGCGACCAGCGAGACGGCTACAGCCAAGCCGACAATCCTCGATAATTTCATGGGAGTCTCCCTTGCTGCCCGCGCGGCGACTCGGCGCAACGGCTTCGATAGCTGTCGATGCGGCCGCATGTGCTCGGACGACCCAGCGGACCCGAGAATCGGATGCGGCCGACGAAATTTGAAATTCCCTTTGGACATGCATTCGATAGGCGCGGGGTATCGTCGTCCAAAAAGCACTGTGCGCGCCCGACGCCCATCTGTCTGCGATCAGCCGTCGAGGAGCGCGCTGTATGGGCTGCGTAGGAGCGCACATGAAAGGGCACTTCGCGATCACTCTTTTCCCCTCGCGTCGCAACGCTTCGAAGGTGTCCGTGCCCCTAGCCGGACAGCTTTGCGGTACGCGAGCGCACAGTCGCCGAGGGGCGTTTCAAACCGGCTGATTCCCGGATTATCCTGGATGTCGCTTTCCACCTTCTGCCTCACTCGCTCATCGGCGGCCGAACCTTGCAGCCCCGCCTGCGAACGTCTGCCGGCTACAGCAAGCAGCGAACCGCGCGTCCCGACGAAAGGCGACGGATTGCGGATTCGCGGCGCGATGCGCGAACTTGTCCTTCAGTCGCGCCCGCGCGCCCCACGGCTGCCGGCGGACGGCATCTCGCTGACGCCGGCTAAACGAGCCGCTACTTCAACATAGCAAGATAAGCAACGAGGTCGGCCCTATCCGTCGCGTCTTTTAGGCCAGGATAAGGCATCCTGTTTCCGGGGACGGCCTTCTGGGGAGATTCCAGATACGCATTAAGCGACTTGTCGTCCCAGACGACGCCGGAATTCTTCATCGCGTTGCTATATCGGAAGCCGGGAACTGTGCCCGCCTTCCGACCGACAATCCCTTCCAGCCCCGGACCGACCCGATTGGCGTGATCCGTGGCGTGGCATACCGCACAGGCCGCGAAGACGCTCTTCCCATGCTCCGCATCCTGCGCGTAGCCGGCGCTCGCGACTAAGCATGCAAGCATGAGCACGGCGTTAAGCGCGCCGACTTGCCGCGCGTTCTTCATTGCTAAACTCCATTTTGTATGCAGGCTTAGAGGTGGCGCGGCCGTTCGATGTAATGGTTGAGGTCGTCGCCGAGCCTGAGCGCGAGCGCCCCCAATGGTCCCGTCGGATTGTAACCGGCATTGAAGGGATAGACGGAAGCACCGACGATGAAGAGATTCTCCGCATCCCAATGTTGCAGATGGGGAGAGACAACACTGGTGCCGGGGTCCCTTCCCATGATCGTACCGCCGGTGACATGGGTGGTCTGATAGACTTGGCTATCATAGGGTCCCTTTCGTGGCGCCGTCGGCGGCGCGATGTCCGCGCCTGTCGCTTTGGCGATCTCGTCGATCTTCTTCGAGAGATATACAGACATCTTGCGCTCATTCTCGCGAACGTCGAACGTCATGCGCAGAAGCGGTTGTCCATAAGCGTCGACATAGGTCGGATCAAGATCGACATAATTCTCGCGATGTGGATACCAACCGCCATGGGCGGAGATGGTGAAGCTATGCGCGTACCAGTCGGCATTGGCCTTCTTCCACGCTGAGCCCCATTTCGGCGTGCCGGGCGGGACGGCGCGGCTCGTAATCGGCCGTCCGTTCGTCACGTTGGCGTAGATGTATCCGCCGCCAAGGAAGCCGAGATTGCTATGATCGAAATTGTCGCCGTTAAACTCGTCGATCACGGTCTGTGACGCGCCTGAAGCAAGGAACGGGTTGATCCAGCGGTCCTTGAAGAAGACACGCGTGCCGGACATTGTCTGGTGGCAAAAATTCTTGCCGACGACCCCGTGACCAGTCTTCGGATTGTAAGGCGCCCCAATCCCTGCCATCAGCAGAAACTTGGTATTCGACATCGTGAACGAAGAAAGTACGACGACGTCGGCGGGCTGTTCGTACTCCTCGCCGGTTACACGATCGATGTAGCGAACGCCTCTCACGCGCTTTGCCTTACGATCATAAAGAATGTCGAGAACATGGGCTTGCAGACGCAGTTCGAAGCTCTTGCGCCTTCTCAGCATCGGATAGAGGAGGACCTCGGGGCTCGCCTTGGCGTTGGCTTCGCAGATGAAGCGCTCGCAATGGCCGCAGAACTGACATTGACCAAGCTGCATGCCATCGGGGTTGGTGTAGGCCTTCGGTGAATTTGCCGCCGGCATGGGAAAAGGTTTGTAGCCGAGCTTTTTGACCGCCTCGGTGAAGATCACGCCTGCTTCGGTGATAGACAGAGGCTTTTGCGGAAACTCGTTCTGCCGCGGCACCTCGAACGGATTTCCGCCCTCCTGCACTTTGCCACGCAGATTTCCTGCCTTACCGGCAATGCCGAACAGCTTTTCGAACTGATCGTGATAGGACTCCATCTCGGCATAGGTGACGCCCCAATCCTGGATCGCCATTTCAGCTGGAATAGCTTTCTTTCCATATCGGTCCTCAAGGTGGGTGTGCAAAACGGGATCAGATTCGCTCCAGCGCCAGGTCTGCCCGTTCCAGTGATTTGCCGCGCCGCCCATCCCTTCGCCCGGTTTGAAGGCCTCGAGGCGCCGTATCGGCAACGCCGTTCCGCTTATGTCATGGCGTAGCGTGTAGGTCTGGACAGACCAATCCTGAAAGAGATCACCATGGACGTGCCAGCGCAGTTCGTCGCGCTGCGATGGCAGGCTTGTTGCGGCGGTAAGGGTGCGGTCGATTCCACGTTCAAGGACGACGACATCGACACCTCTTGCTGTCAGCTGGCGTGCAGCCAGCGCCGCCGTAAACCCTCCTCCAACGAAAACGACCGTGCGATTTTTCAAGCGAGTAGCCATGATCTCTTCCCTCAGGCGAAGTCGGCGACGGATTTCGGATCGGCCGCACCAGGGAAGGGCTTGCCACGGAAATCAATCATGTTTTGCGCGTGAAGCGCGGGGAGACCTGGATAGCCAATCGCCTTCCAGAACACCTTGCCGACATTACCGCCGTAGATCGGGTCGGCGAAACAGGCCTCAACGAACAGCGGGTAGACGAGTTTGTTGAACCACAAGCCGAGTGGTACGCGCTCGTCCGTCACCTTGCCGCCAGACAGCTCTTGAAGAAATTTGTCCGCACCTCTCTCGTCCATTTCACTGAAACGCTTGCCGTACTGTTTTTGGCAGGCCGTATCTGCGGCGGCGAGACCTACCTTGAAGAACTGTTCGGGCGTGAGCGGCAACTGATAGCCGAGCTCGGGTGCGCCTTGCAGCCAAGGGCCGCGCATATAAAGCCGCGCGCCCTTGCCGAAACCGCCGGCGAGCTGTCGGTCGACATAAACCGCAAGCCCGCAATCGACCCCGTTCGGCGTCAGCGCGTCGGCCGGACACATCACGTTGACCATTGCTTCGACGAAACCTGCTTCGTCCGGGCCGAAAGACAGATAACCGGGCATGGGTGACGGCAGCTTGGCAGCGATAGTATTCGCAGAAGCATCCACCGGCTGGGAGGAGACCAGTTCGGATGCTTCCGCGAGAGCTGCGGTTGCCGCGGTGGTTCCTATCAGAACACCCGGAGCCAGCGAAGCAGCGCCCGTGGCAGCGGCACCCCCGAGAAAACCTCGACGATTCGGATGGAAGGTTTTGTTGCTCTGATCATTGGTCATCGGAGTTGCAGTCCACTTTTTGATCGTGGCGTACGCGCGAGATCATCCATGTGCGAGGCGTCCCCTGTGTGGCAGAAACGGGGGTCGCATCATCCGGAGCTCAGTCTGCCTGGCGCGTTCGCTGTCGGCCCGGCTAAGCCGCTCCGCTGATCTGCGCGAGCGCAGCCACGGCGGCCGTGACCAGCGAAACCATGACAGCCAAGCCGACAGTCCTCGGTAATTTCATAGTGGTCCCCTTTGCTGCCCGCGCGGCTCGGCGCAATAGTCTTGATCCTTGTCGAGGCGACCTCGTGTGCTCGCCCGGCCCAGTGGACCTCAGAATCGGACGCAGCTGACGAAATTAGAAATTCCCTTTGGACATGCATTCGATAGGCAGAGGGTATCATCGTCAAAAGCGTTGTGCGCGCGCGTCCCGTCGGTCCGCGGTCAGCCATCGAGGAGCGCTCCGTACTTGTGGCGCCGGGCCGCGTAGGGAGACATGAGGGGCACTTCGCGATCACTCTTCCCGTCGCAACGCTCCGAAAAACGCCGTGCGCCAGCCTCGATCCGAACCCTAGGCCGGATAGCTCATGTGGCACCTCTGTGTGGAGCAGGACGACGCGACCGTCTTTGACCTTGTAGTAGGCGACTGCGAGCGCGCTGTCGTCGAGGGGCATTTCAGACCGGCTCACGGCCGGATTGTCGTGGATGTCGCTTCGAGCTACTGCCTCCCCCACTAAGACGTGGAAGCGACCTGGCGCAACGAGGCCAAGATTTGCGCCGGCTCCTCTCGTATCGTGAAGTCGGGTTCGACGAACGCGCTGCGGATGCGGCCTTCTGCGTCGATCACGTAGGTCGCGGGAATGGGCAGCATCCAGATCGGCGACCCGTGCCGAGCGCCGAAGTCGAAGCCCAGCCCGGAATAATGCACTTTGGTCTCGTCGGGCACCCGGAACAGCACGCCATACGACAAGGCAACGCCGTAGTCGACATCGGAGAGCACCTTCAGGTCCAAGCCCAGGCTCCGCTTGAGTTGCCGCGGGAAGTCCCTCGTCTCGGGCGTCACGACTGCGAGGGTCGCGCCGACGCTCTCGAACTCGTCCTTCGCGGCCTGGAGGGCGCACAGCTCAGCGGTGCAGAACGGACACCAGCCGCCTCGAAAGAAACTCAGGACCAGGGGTCCGTTGCGGCGCAGCTGTTCGGAGGAGTGGAGACGGCCGTCGGCGTCCGGTAGGAGGAAGTCCGGCGCGTCGTCTCCGACCTTCAACGCGTGCGATGCTACGTCTGTGTCGCGGAGCCAGCCCACGAGGTGGTTGTATGACTCCCAATCCGCGGCGCTGAACGTCGTCAACAGCTCGGCGCGAATCTGGAAGAGTGTCTTGTCGGTCTGGCTTGGCATCGCGGTGCGTCGTCAGGTTGCGGATCGATTGGCTGGAAGCGGTTGGCCGCCGGCGTGGTCATGCGGTCGCGCTCGCCGTCTCCGGAAGCGTAGCGTGCGGTATGCCCCAGTAGGGGACTTCGACCGACCAATCGCGAAGCCGGGCGACCTTGACGAAAGCGTCCAGCGCCGGGGAGTAGCGGCGCCCCTGCACAGCCAGCAGCCGCACCTCCCGCGAAATCGGGTTGCCTTCGAGCGGAATGATTTTGAGCGTTGGAAGGCGCGGCATGTGCTCGGGCGCGAGCATCACGCCGAAGCCGGCCGCGGCCATATGCTGTAGGTGCAAGTCGTAACTGCTGCAGTGGCCAAAGTGGGGCGGCTCCTCGGGGAAATACGACCGCTGGATCTTCGGGGCGACGTCGCATCCGACACGCTCTAGCAGGACGGTCTCGCGGAGGTCGTCGATGCCGATCGTGGGACGGTTTGCGAGCTTGTGTGTCGGCGCGATAAGCGCGACGTAGCGCTCCTCGAACAGCGACCAGTCGTCGATGCGGGCAGGCATGTCTTGCACATCCCCGACCATTGCGGCGTTGATCTCCCCCTCAAGTAAGAGGTCGACGAGCTTCTCCGTCGCGCCCTCACGCAGCTCGACCTGAAATCCGGGGACGAACTTTGCGATCTCCGCGATCGGATCGAGGACGAGCGACGCCGAGATGGATGGAGCGAGGCCGATCTTCAGCGGCGCGACCTCCTTGCGTTGGAACTCCTGGGCTCGGCGACGTACCGCCTCCGCCGAGGCCAGTGTGCGCTCCAGCATCGGAAGGACTTCCTTTCCGAGGTCGGTTAGCTGCGTCAGCCTGCGCTCGCGGTAGATCAACTGGCCGCCGAGCTCCTGCTCGAGCTTCTGCACCCCCTTGGTCAGCGCAGGCTGCGTGACATTGCACTGCTCGGCCGCGCGGGTGAAGTTGAGTGTAGACGCGACAGCGAGAAAGTAGCGAATTTGATGAAGCTCCATGCTTTTTCTCCGTCAAGTTGCTGCTGTCAATGCTGAAGAGCCTTCGCACTCGACGACGTGACGGGACACGTCGCAAGCAGGGGCATAGATGCAACTTGGATGAACACGCTGGAACGGCCCGGCCCGCTAATTTGGACGCATGGACACGCTTTCTGGTATCTCTGAGAGTCTGGCCAGATTGCTTCAAGTACCGTCATGATCTTTCGTTCTGGATCGCAGTTGGGTCCGAGTGCCCCCGCGACCAGCGGGCCCGGCGCTCACTGACCTGCCTGTGCCGCCGCAGCGAGTAAAGCCGGGCAAATTGCCGGCTTCTGCAACTTCGGCCCTGGCCACGAAGAGCTCCTGCTCTTCATGCGGCCCCGAAGTACCATCGATCTGGAGCGACTGGATCATCCGCCCTGCACAAAGACGCCCATCGAGTTGGCGCGTATCGTCTCGACGATGGCTATAACGTCAGCTGAAAAGTGTCTCGTTAAACTTCGTGAATCGGTGTCAATGGGGGATCATGGTTCGCGCAACTTTTCGGGAACTGATGCCATTGTCCGCGGCCGGGTCCGGCTCGACGCCAACTACCATCAACAAGGAAAATTTCTAAGTATCTTCGTGCGGCGAAGCGCCAGAGCACGGATCAAGCGGTTAAATTCGGCTGCCCCCTAAAACCCGGCAAATGCCCCCTTAAAGATGCTATCGTCCAAGCCCTGGATGAACCGTTGTAACTTGACATGATAAAACCAATATAAAGGCAATTGGCACGGCCTGAATGTCGCTTGCGCGCGGCCCATCGGTTTGTCCTTCCCGACCTCGGCGATGTATTCCATCACGCAGTTTACATTTACTTTTCTCAGGAATACATCGGTGCTCGAGCATCACAGCGGCGGAGTTCTCCTACTTCTTCGGGCGGCCACTCGGCCCGCCGGTGTGGGGGATTCTGCCTGCTTCTGATCGTCGTACCCGACACCGCCGGAAATGTGCTAGATGATCAGGGGTTGGGGCAGATCACCGGGAAAGTGAGGTACCTGCGTTGCAGTCGGGAGCAGACGACGACGCCGAAGTGTTTGAGTTCGGTCCGTTTCGCCTGATCGCAGCCGAGAGATTGTTGGTGAAAAAGGGTGAGCCGGTGGCGGTGGGCGGCCGTGCTCTCGACATCCTGATCGCTCTGATCCGGCGCGCCGGCGACGTGGTGAGTCACAGGGAGCTGGTCAAGCGGGCTTGGCCGGATGTTGTCGTCGAGGGATCCAGTCTTCGGGTCCATGTCGCAGGACTCCGCAAGGCGCTCGGTGATGGTCGAGGCGGCGCCCGCTATATCACCAACATTCCGGGCCGAGGCTATTGCTTTGTTGCGCCGGTCCAGAGCGCGGCACTATCGCAGCCCTCCGCTGGCGCCTCGATTGAGCGAGTCAAGCTCCAGGCGCTCCCGCCGCGCTTGCAACGGATGATTGGCCGAGACGAAACTGTTGGAATCCTGCGCTCGGAGCTTACGTTGAGGAGGTTCGTCAGCATTGTCGGACCTGGCGGTGTCGGCAAGACCACTGTCGCGGTCGCCGTCGCGCATGCAATGACAACCGATTTCCACAACGCCGTCTACCTTATCGATCTCAGCGCGCTCCGGAATGGTGCACTGATTGTTTCCACGGTAGCGTCAGCCATCGGGTGTCTCGATCGGACTCAGGATTCGCTGCCACGTCTCTTGGCATTCCTTGCCGACAAGAAGGCCCTGCTGGTTCTCGATAGCTGTGAGCACGTGGTTGAACCGGTCGCGACGTTCGCCGAAAGTGTTTTTCGCAGCACCCCGCTTGTACACATCCTCGCAACCACCCGGGAGGCCCTACGGGTCGAGGGTGAGAACATCTATCCCCTGCCGCCCCTCGACAGTCCATCCGACGAGACTACTCTGACTGCAGCCAAGGCTCTCGCCTCTCCCGCTGCTCAGCTCTTCATGGACCGCGCCGCCGCCGGGGGATATCGGCAGGAGCTCAGCGACGAGGAAGCGCCCGTCATAGCCAGCATTTGCCGTCAGCTGGACGGGATGCCTTTAGCTATAGAACTGACGGCGAGCAGGACCAGCGCTTACGGCATTAAGGGCCTGGCACAGCTGATTGGCGAGCGCTTGATGCTGCTTTGGCCGGGGCGGCGTGGCGTGCCGCGACACCAAACGCTGCTGGCCATGCTCGACTGGAGCTATGATCTCCTTTCCGAGCAAGAGCAAACAGTCCTATGTACATTGTCCGTCTTTGTCGGCGCATTCTCGATAGAGATGGCGCAAGCTATAGCGTTCGAGCTTGATCGCGGCGAGTTTCATATCGAGCATTTCATTACCGGCCTGGTCGAGAAGTCGCTGATCTCTATCTCGCGAACGGAAGGCGCATGGTCATACCGGCTCCTTGACATGACGCGGGCTTACGCCGCGATCAAATTGAAAAGACGGGGAACGGAAAATGCGGTCGCGAGGCGGCACGCGCTCTATTTCGCCGAGCGTCTCGGAAGCATTCGAGCCAACATATCAATGAATCGCGACCTCACCGCCTACTCGCGCCAGATCGGCAATATCAGGGCAGCCCTCGAATGGAGCTTCTCGACATCGGGCGACCGCACCGTCGGGGTTGCGTTGGCCGCCGGTGCAGTGCCGTTGTTTCTCAGCATGTCGATGCTCATCGAGTGCCGGCGTTGGTCTCTGCAAACGATCGAAGCACTGAACGACGAAGATCGCGGAACAAAGCTTGAGCTCGCGCTGCAACTTTCGTTGGCGATATCCTCGACTTATGTTCACGGCAATAGCAAGGAGGTGGAGACAGCCCTCCAACGCGGACTCTGTCTTGCAGAGTCCTTGGGAGATGTCGACTCTCAGCTGGAATTGCTGGCCGGTCTCAATCTGTACCGGGCTCGGCTCGCCGATTTTCGCGGCTCGTTGGCCGCGGCGGAGCGCTATGCGTCGTTGGCGAGGAAATTTGGCGGGCCACGAGAGACCGTGATGGCAGAGTGGATGCTGGGGGCGAGTTATCACCTCGTAGGAGAGCAAAGCGCCGCGCAGCAAAGCTACGAGAGCGGTTTTGCGCGCGCAGCAGATTCCGGAGTAAGCGAGGTCCACTCCTTCGGATACAATCACTATGTAAGAGCCTTAATCGGCTACTCCCGGACATTGTGGGATCGGGGTCTCTCGGATCGAGCCGCTCAATTCGGACATAAGGCAATTGAGTTCGCTGCAAGACAAGGACATCCGGTCACGCTCTGCATTTCCCTTCTCTATGCCACTCAGGTGTTCCTATGGCGGGGCGACCGGCAAGTGGCAGAAGAGCTCATAGAGCGGCTTATCGCCTATGCGGCCACGTACTCACTCACGCCTTATCATGCTGGCGGGCTCGGTTTGCGAGGAGAGCTTATGTTCACGAGGGGCGAAACGCAGCGCGGCATCGACGACTTGCGCAGTGCGCTCTCGACCCTGCGAACCGAGCGGCAATACATACTCTCATCCGCATTTTCTCGTGCGTTGGCCGAAGCTCTGGCTAGAACCGGACAGGTGACGGAAGCGGCGACCATCATCGATGCGACTGTCGCTGACGCCATGCGCGGCATCGGAACATTTGAACTGCCCGACATACTACGGGCTCGAGCGGCGGTACTCCTCGCGGCATCGCCGGCAAATTCGCTGGCGGCCGAGGCTTCGCTCAAGGATTCGCTGGATTGCGCTCGGCAGCAATCTGCCCTCGGGTGGGAACTTCGATCAATTCTGGCATTGAGCCGGTTGTGGGCGAACCAGGGACGCGTCGACCAAGCGCGGGCCATTCTCTCTGAGGTTTATGGGCGATTTACGGAAGGGTTTGGGACGGCCGATCTCATCATGGCAAAAAACCAGCTCGATGAGTTCGCTACCAGGCCCCCGCATTCCTGATCCGGTTTAAACTGGTCGGTTTCGCGCGCGTTCAGGAGATATCGGCCGGGCTCTTCACACTTTCTCACATCAATAAACTCGCAACGGACCGGCTATACCGCCAGTGTGCGGCGCAATTGCACTCACTCGTCGGAGCGACGTTATGTTGCCTCGCCCCTCGTCTCCGTTTAACCAGGATGCCGCAGCAGCAAAAGTCCGGTTCGTGGAGGATAGTTGGAATAGCCGCGATCCGGCTCGGGTAGCGCTGGGATACTCAGTCGACAGCAGCTGGCGTATCCGCACCGAGTTTTTGTCGGGACGGGCCGCGATCGAGGAGTTCCTGGGACGCAAATGGGCGCGGGAACTTGACTACCGTGTAGTGGCCGAACTCTGGGCGTTCACCGGCGATCGGATCGCTGGCAGGTTCGCATCCGAATTCCGCGACAACAATGGCCAATGGTTCAGAACCTACGGAAATGGGTGCTGGGAGTTCGATCAGAACGGACTAATTCGGCGATGCATAGAGAGTATCGACAAGCATCCGATTGATGAGGCCGACCGAATCTTTCTATGGCCCCTCGGACGTAGGCCCGAGGACCATCCCGAGCTCAGCGATTTTGACCTCTAGTGCGCGGCGAGGTGGGCGCGGACTCGGGATCAGTTCGGACGGTTCGCCGAGCCACGTGTAGTCGACGCTGATGTTGTCGGCGTACTCGATCTTCCCGCCGGACGCCACGACGTACCGCGCCGCCGGCATCGTCAACGTCCGGCTCGGAATCGCCGTTGAAGGCCGCGAGATCGATCCGCAAGCCCACCTCGACGGGGCACGCAGTTCGTCGCGGGCCTTCCAACGGGGGCCGAAAGCGTGCGCGACCAGTGATCGCAATGGTACCGGTATATACGTCGACCAATCCCATGATCGCCTTCAGCGTCGTGGTCTTGCCTACGCCGTTGCGGCCGACGATGCCGAGCACCTGTCCCTGGGTCACGCTTAGGGCGATATGTCGGCGAGCTTGCCCTGCGTGAGCTGGAAGTCGCCGATTGGCTGGCCGAACTGCTTGCGCTCGAGCATGCAGGGCACAACCACAGCTGCCATGATGCCGAGCGGGGCCGCCTGACAGCACGGCGCGTCTCGGGGAGCCCGGCCGGACGCATGAATGGCTGGCTGGGCGGACGCAGAGTCGAGCTAGACCGCCCTTCCCGACGGAGCGGTGTTAGGCGCGGAGGGTCTCGCCGCCCTTGGCGTCCGGGTAGTACTGAGGCGCCTCGCGACGGTCGTATTTCCCGTAGTCGCGCACGATCCGCACTCTTCGGATCCTCGCCTTATCATTCGGCGCGGATGTGTCCTCGTAGGCCTGCGCTGCAGCGGTGTCCTTCCAGGATATGAGCAGAATCAGGTCGCCGGGCGTGAGCACGGCGTCGAAGATGTCCCAGGACGTGCTGTCGGCCGCCCACGGGTTCAGGCCGAGCCACTCGGCGCAGTCGTACGGGTTGGTGGTCTGCTTCCATTCCGAGGGGCGAGTCGCGTTGATCAGCGTGACCGTCGTTCCCTCCCCGACTTCGGTCTCGTCGAGCCGCTGCTCCGTGAGGGCGTACCTCGCGGGGATCTGATTGTCGGCAGTGATCTGGCCGACGCGGAGGTGATAGTCTGCGAAGATTTCGTCGCGGCCCTTGTGCTGAGCCTCGTGATGGCGCATGCGGGTGCGCCAGCGGACGAGCGACTTCTCGTCCCGCCAGTTCGAAAGCGAAAGGATCCAGCCCTCGCGGATCAGGCTCTTGTAGCGGATGTTGTCGACGAAGCCCTCGACCTGCTCCAGCTCGGGGCGCAGCATCTTGGCGTTGTCGAGGTAGTCATCCCAGTTCCCTCCATTGGGGAGGACTTCGAAAATCACTGAAAACATGGTTGTATCCCGCTCCCAGAGTGCTGCGACGTAGTCGATCTCGATGCCGAAGTGCCCCCGCCAGCCGCGCCGCCGCCTTCACGGCAGAACACCTTCAAGCCGTCGACATCGATCGTTTTGGACAGCATCCGCGTGGCTCCTGTTTCCTTCACCAACACGTCTTCTTGCTCCGGTATGACCGTAGCTGGCGCAGGCCGCACGGATAATCTGGCGTTTGCGAAAACTATCCTCTCGCAAAGCGAGAGCGATCGTCTCTCAAACGCCGTAGCGTTCGGTCTTGATCGCCCCGGCTTCCAGTCCCAAAGCGAGCGCGGCGTCCGCCGCGATGTCGACGAAGGCGTTCGACCCGCACACGAAGGCGCGGCCGGGGGACACAGGCAGCCGCCCCGCAACGTCGGCGACCATCCTGCCGTCGATCCGCCTGCTGAAGTCGGTGCGGCGCGTCGCCGGCTCGCGTGTCAGAGCCAAGGCGAGCGCGAAATCGGGAAGCGACCTCTCGAGCTCGAGGAGCTCGTCCCTGAACAGCACGTCACCCCAGGTCCTGGAGGAGAGCAACAGCACGACAGGCACCGCCTCACCGCTGGTCTTCCGATACCGGATCATCGCCATGAGCGGCACGGCGCCGGAGCCGGCGCCGATAAAGAGCACCGGTTTGTCGGAAGGCCCCGGCCAGAGAAAGTGTCCGCCAAGCGGCCCGCGAAGCTCGATCGTGTCGCCTACCTGGGCGACGTCGTGGAAGAACGGGGAGACCTCGCCGTCCGGAAGGCGCTCGATCGCCAGCTCGATCACCTCGGAATCGCTCGGGGCCGAGGCGATCGAGTAGCTGCGCATGGCAGTGTAGCCGTTGGGCGCAGTCAGCCGCACGTCAACGTGCTGTCCGGCCGTATAGTCGAACGTTTCGGAGAGGCGGAGAAAGAAGCTCTTGATAGCCGGCGTTCTCGTCGCGATCTCGACAATCGCACAGCTCTGCCAGCGCGCGGTTGTGGCAATCGCTTCAGTCATTCGTGTATCGCTGCTCATTCCACGGATCGCCGTGCATGTGGTACCGGCGCAGCTCCCAGAAGCCGGCCTCGTCGCGCTCCGTGAACTGAAGCCCGTTCACCCACTTCGCCGACTTCCAGAAGTAGAGATGCGGCACCAGTAGACGCGCCGGTCCCCCATGGTCGCGCGACAGCGACTGGCCTTCGTACTTGAGCGCGACCATCGCCTTCCCCGTTGCGAGGTCGGCCAGCGGCACGTTGGTGGAGTATCCGTCGTAGCAATGTGCGAGTGCAAACGGAGTGGGTGCGCTAAGGCCAGCGTCGGCGAGGATGTCGTCGACGGCCACGCCCTCCCAGGCTGTGTTGAGCTTCGACCACGAGGTCACGCAGTGGATGTCTCGCGTCATCTTGGTTCGTGGGAGCGCGTCGAACTCCGACCAGCTCCACGCTTTGACCGGTCGAGGTCCGACCTCGAGCGTGAAATTCCAGTCCGCGGGCTCGATTCGCGGCGTGGGGCCGGCCGTAAGCACCGGGAAACTGTCGACGAGGTGCTGTCCCGGGGGATCCGGTCCGATGGTTCTGATCCGGATTGGCGGCCTGTGAAACCGCGAGTGATCATAGGGGATTTTCTCCGTCGGCGGGTGATAAGGAGCTCAGTCCTGTACAATGCGCTAAGCTGCTATGCGCCGGATGAGCAAAGTCTGGGCGAAGCATGGAGTTCCGCCCCGCGAATGGGAAATGACGTCACGCCATGAAGTCGATAGCCGTGCGTTATGAAGGCCGTCCGAGTGCTGAGGGTCGATCGTTCGTCGCTCGGTGCTCGCGGGGTTACACGGAGGCCGGGCCAGTAAGAAGGCTGTCAAGACGAACGTATCGGATGCTCAGACACGGCTTTCGGACTTCCGGCGCGACCGACTAGCATAGACTTGGCGCTAGTACGACCGTAGTAGCGAAGCATATATGCTATCGTGCTCCGGTATGCGAGCCGAGCTGCGGGTCACTGTGAACGGGAAATCGGCAGTGCTATTTTCCGTGTTGGCGAATCCAAGCCTGATGAGCGGTATACTTCTGAATGCCCTCGCACGTTATGTAGGATTTGCGGGACGCCATGCGGATGCGCGACGCGTTTATCCGTATCTTCGGCTTCTCTTCTTGGGAGATGCGCGCGCAATGCGCGATCGACAAACTTGAATGTGGTCGACTGCCATCAATCGAAGCGAGTGAACGTCCAAGAACCGATGATTAGCGTCCTTTACGCCTAGCCGGTCGATCTCGACTGTGGAAGGACCGATACTTTGGAGGAAGTAACTTCATGCGTGTAGGTCAGGCTTTGCTTTTTCTGATGCTCTGCGGTGTGTACGGCGCGCCACCACGGGCGGCGTCGAGCGCCGATGCAAACCAGACAAGCGCCTCCCGCTCGGCCGACGACCCGGGCTATATCGAGGAAGATCCCGTATTGGCGGAGCATGTCGGCCAACCCGCACCGGTGCTTACGCTGAAATCCATCGACGGAAAGTCGATTGACCTCGCAGACCTCTATGGGAAGCGGCCGGTCTATCTGAAGCTTTGGGCGACCTACTGCATTCCTTGCCGGGTCCAAATGCTAGGCCTAAGAAAGATTTTCGCTTCTCACGGTGATGAAATGACGGTCATCGCGGTGAATGCCGGAGTGGGCGACGACACCGGGAAGGTGAAGCAATTCGTACAAGCAAATGACCTGAAGATGCCGGTCGCCATCGACGATGGACGGCTTAGCGAGTGGATCCGGATGGACGCAACTCCTGTTCATCTCGTGTTCGGTCGCGACGGGCGTGTTATTTTTGCGGGCCACCAGGATGGACCGAAGCTGGACGCCGCGATCGAACAAGCGTTGGCAAGCAAGGTAGTGCCAGGCGATGTCGCCACGAACAAACTCGCGGACTTTGTGACCTTGAAGCCGGGAGATGGAATCCCGGCAATTGAACTTCGTACCTCGGATGGAAAGGCCATCGCCCTGCAGTCTGGCCCCGCGTCTCATCTCCGTGCGGTCTACTTCTCAGCCACCTGGTGTGAGGACTACGTGAAGAGCGCGCAACCGGATGAGGCGGCGAACTGCCAAAAAGGGCGCGAGGAGGTCGACAAACTAGCGGCCGACCGTTCCATCGAGTGGCTTGGTGTAATGACCCATTTGTGGACGACGCCCAAGGAACTGGCCGACTATGAAGCCAAAATGAAGCCGCGCGTCCCACTGGCCGTGGATTCAACTGGCATCGCGTTCCGTACGTTCGGCGTCAAGCGCTTCCCCGCTGTTGCGCTCATCGACACCCGTGGACACCTCATCAAGCTGGTTGAGGGAGATCCTGGGGAATTTGCGACCGCGATTTCGTCGCTACAGTCGAGTAAGTAACGTGTTGTCGCTCCTACGGCGGGCGGTCCTGGGCGCACTTGTCGCGGCGATTGCGGGCAGCGTTTGGGCGGCGGCGCCTCAATCGCATCATCTGACGGTCGAACTCGTACCTGAAACGAATTCGCCCGCGCCAGGTTCGACGATGACGCTGGCCATCTCGATGACGCCCGAAAAGGGCTGGCACGGCTATTGGAAGCTACCGGGCGACGCGGGCTTTCCGACGACGCTAAACTGGGATTTGCCGCGAGAGGCAACGGCCGGTGAGCCGGCGTACCCGGTGCCGACTACACTGGTGATCTCTGGCATGATGAATCATGTCTTCGCCAGATCCTATGCGCTTCTGGTCCCCGTGCACGTTCCGTGCGGATTGGCCGCCGGGACTTCCTTCCCGGTAAATCTCAAGACACAATATCTCGTTTGCACGTCGACAATATGCGTTCCGGAATCGGCTGAAGCTCATCTGAATCTCACGATTGGCGACGGTGCGATCGATAGAGCCCGATCGAAGCAGTTCGATGGTTGGCGCCAGGTGCTACCCCGCCCGATCGGTTCTCCAACACGCTACGAGCGCAATGGAAAGGAAATTCGGTTCGCGTTTCCGCTACCGCGGGCGGTACAGGTCAACGATCCGCACCTGTTCGTCGGTACCGAAGACGCCGTCACGAGCAGCGCGCCGCAGACCTTCACGCGCGAAGGAGACAGGCTGGTCGTCTCTACCGCGACGGGAGCAAAGGATGTTGACACTATCGACGGCGTCCTCGCGCTCGGAGATGGGACAGGCCTGAGTTTCTCAGCGACGGCCGGGACCGTTCCCCCTGTTAAATGAGGCGCCGGCCTTTCGGTCCTTTTCATGGTGACGGTTCTCATAGAAACGATCGCCGGCCGCCTCACCCTCAATGTGAGGCCATATGTATTCCCGATCCTCGGCTTGAAGGTGCTGAGCTTCTTCCGAGCCGGCCAGGACGAAAAGGAGGTTCGACACGAGGCTATCGCGTGCACGGCCGGCGCGATTTTGGGCGGTGTCATTCTGGTGCTTCGCTCCTTCGGAAGTCAGATTGGCTGGGCCTCCCAGTTTCAGGACCCCGCCTATCGCGTTCATGTTGGTTCTACTGACAGGAACTATTGCTTTCAACTTAGCGGGCCTGTTCGAGCTCGGAACGATATCGGCTGGGTCGGCGCTTGCGGCAAAAGGTGGCAAGGTCGGCGCGTTGTGGATCGGGGTCTTGGCGCCGTTCGTCGCTACGCCCTGCACCGGTCCGTTCATGGGGCGCAGTGGGAGCTGCGCTAGTGCTCCCGGCACCGATCGCAATGCTCATATTCGCGGGGATCGGTCTGGGTTGGGGCGCTTCCGTTTCTGGTGCTTGGATATATTCCTTCGCTCCGTAGGCATCTCCCGCCGCCGAGCACCTGGTCGGACCGCTGCGTAAGGCTCACGCCGTTCCCATGTTCGCGACGGCATTGGGGTTGGCTTGGGTTCTGGTCCGCCAGGCAGACGCTGACGCCGTGATCCTGGCGTTCGGCGGCTTGTCGGTCCTCTGTCGGACCGGCCTGTTCCAACGCGCGCTCAAAACATGGGCATAGTGGCCGGCGTTGGTCGCCTCGGCGCGCGCCTTGGGAGTTATGGTGCTGTTGCCGCGTACAGGGCTCTGCAACGAAGTCGAAACTGCCAAAGGCTTTGTCCCATTCAACGCCGCCGAGCTTGACGAGTTACACGCAGCCGGCACGCCGGTATTTCCTTATTTTACTACGGCTTGGTGCCTGACATGCAAGGTCAACGAGCGGCTCGATTTCGATCAGCCTAATACACGCAAGGCGTTTGCTGAGGCTGGAGTGATCACGATGGTCGGAAATTGGACGAATGGCGATCCGGCGATAATGTGGTTCCGGCTTCGCTGGGGCGGGTCCGGCGCGGCTTTCGATCTCTGGTATCGATCGCGTCGCGACGGAGGCACGAGTCCTTTCAACAGTACCCCCTCTTTACGGAAAGCGTTACGGACAACGCAGGAACACTGAGAAGTCCTATCATCATTGATCGCGTTCGATTCACGCGCGGGCGATAACCTTCAACCGCGCGCCTTCCCAGCGGCGCCCGCAGCGTGATTTGCGCGACGAGCGCTGTCTTTTCCTCAAGTTCGAGAATTAACCTAATCTTCGCCTTTAGCTACGTCTCGCTTATGCCAATGTCCAAGCAGGAAGATGAGCAATCCGGCCAGCAGCATCGGGACCCCGGCGACGTAGAGAATGTGCTGAGCGTTGAGGTGATACGCGAGCAAGGCTCCGATCAACAGCGGGCCGCCGATACCGCCAAATCTACCCATCCCAAGAGCCCAGCCAACGCCCGTGGATCTGATCGAGGTCGGATAATAAATCGCCGCCAGCGCGATCACGCTCTTCTGTCCGCCGCTGACGCAAAAGCCGGCGCAGAATGCAGTCGCCACCATCATCCAGCTCGATTTGTCGATCGAATAGCCGAACAAGGCAACAAAGAGGACGCCAGACAGATAAACCGTCGCCAGAGAGCTATAGGGGCCAATGCGATCCATCGCCGGTCCGACCGCAAACGCGGCGACGATACCGCCGACAGTGGTCATGCTAGTGGCGAGTGCGACTGTGTCGAGAGAATGGCCGGCATTCGTCAGCATCGACGGTAGCCAACTTTGCAGCGCGTAGAATTCGGCTAGATTGAGCATGAATACAACCCAGATCACCAGCGTTCCTGCGGCGCGCCCGGATGAGAACAGACTTCTGACCGCACTGCGCCGTTCAGCCGCCGCCGTGACGAACCGCGTCGGTCCTTGCACGGGCAATGCGCCGTCCACGCGACGCACCACACGCCAGACCGCATCCGGTTGCGCCTTTGTGCGGATCAAGAAATCCATCGACTCCGGCAAGAACAGCAGCGCCAGGATCGCGACGACCATGGGCGCGGCCGCACCGATCCACAGCATCGATCGCCAGCCATACTCGGGGGTAACCCAAGCTGCGACCGCGCCGGCCGCGACGAAGCCCAGCGAGAAGCCAGCATAGATCACCAAGACGAATGTCGCGCGCAGCCTCGCCGGACTGAATTCGGTGGTCAACGCGATGGCGCTAGGCACCACTGACCCGAGCGCAATGCCGGTCAAAAAGCGCAACGCAATCAATCCGGTGACGTTCGTTGCGAAAATTGTCGCAAACGTCAGCAAGGCGAAAGCAAACGTGGAGATGATGACGAGCTTGCGATGGCCGAAGCGATCCGAAAACGGCGAAACGAGCAGATAGCCCACCATCAGTCCAGTCAGCGCCGACGAAAAGATCGGTCCAAGAAGCTGCTTGGTGAGTCCCCACTCTTTTGCGATTGAAGGCACCATGTAGCTGATGGCTTGCGTATCGAACCCGTCGAGGAACATGACGAGACCGCACAGCAGCACGATGCCGTATTGCGTGATCCCGGTACGGCGGGAATTTATGAAGGATGGGACATCAAAAGCAACCTCGGTACTCATTTCCTCACCTTTGCTGGCCAGACTATCTCCGGCCCGATTTGTTTTTTGACTTGATGACAGCGCGGCGATCGTGTCGTGCCGCAGGCGCGAAGACGTGCAGAAATGGTCAGCCTGCGGATTGCAAGAGTTGCGGCTGGTTTGTGTCGGAAGATCCACTTGGCACGAACGCATCGGCGTAGAAGCGGTCCCTGCGCACACCACCACGCGCCTGGAATTCATTGCGCGCGGCCTCGATCATCATAGGATTGCCGCAGGCATAGACATGCCGGTCCGACAGATCGGGAAGATCCTCGAGCACGGCAGCGTGCACCAGACCACGACGCCCCCTCCAATTCGCGTCGGGCTCGGACAGCACTGGAATGAACGTGAACCACGGATAGCGCTTTTCCCATTTCTCGCAGGTCTCCGCGAGATAAAGATCGGCCCTGCTGCGCCCGCCCCAGTAGAAGCGCACCTCGCGATTGAGCCTCCGTCGGATCATATCATCGAGGATCGATTTCAACGGCGCGAAGCCGGTGCCGGTTGCGACGAACACGTAACGCGCTTGATCGTCTTCCCGCAGATGAAAATCGCCGAACGGCACCTCCACTTCGAGCTTGTCGTCGAGCCGCAAGGACGCCAGCACCTTTTCGGAGAACGCGCCGCCGGGCACGTGTCGAATGTGCAACTGCACACCGTCACTCTCCTGCGGCGCATTGGCCATTGAAAAGCTGCGCTCGTCGCCATCGGGCGTGCGAATGCGGAGATACTGCCCGGCCTTGAACTTGGCGCGAATGCTGGCCGGGAAGCGCAATTGCAGGATGGCCACATCATCTGCCGGGCGCGACATGCGAAAGACCCGCGCCTGAATTTTCTTCCGCGCCAACGGATCGTGGCGTTGGATCCGGCGCGGTCGGATGGTGAGATCGCTCTTGGCGGTGGCCGTGCAGAACAGGACCTTGCCAGCCGGGCCTGTCATTTCCTTCGAGCGCTGCTTGACGTCGCCCTTGCTTAAAAAGCCTTCGCAGGACGCGCAGACGCCCTTCCGGCAGGAGTAAGGCATCGTGTAGCCCGCGCGCTCCGCCGCGGCGAGGATAGTCTCGTCGTCATTGCAGGTGAAGCTGATGTCGGCGTCCTCAATTCCGATTGTGTGCGTCATGCCGTTTCCTTGAATTGGTTGGCACCTGCCACGAGCTGAATGCAGCGCAGGACGGGCGTCGGATCGGCGATGCCTTTGCCCGCAATGTCGAAGGCACTGCCGTGGCCGACGCTTGAAAACATCAGACCGGCGCCGATCGACATCGCGGCCGAATTCCGGCCCGCCAACAACTTGATCGGGATGTGTCCCTGATCGTGATACATCGCCACGAATGCATCGAAGCCTTGATGACCAAGCATCAGGTCAGCTCCCATCGGCCCCTCGATATCGACGCCTTCCGCCTTCAGCCGTTCGATCAGCGGCTTGACGATACGGTCGTCATCATCGCCAAAAAGACCGCCTTCGCCCGCGTGGGGGTTGATGCCGAAAACACCAAGCCGCGGATGCGGAATGCCGAGATTTCGCAGGGCGTCGATCGTTGTGCGAATGGCGCGCTCGATCAGCGTTGGCGTTATCCGATTGAGGGCGTCGAAAAGCCGCTCGTGCAAGGTCACATGAACGATGCGCAAGCCGGCGCCCACCAGCATGAGGAACACCTCATCCTTCGAAACCTTCTTTAGCCGCGCCAACAGGCTCGGATAACCGGAAAACTTGATGCCGGCGGAGTTCACGTTGGTCTCGGAATGCGGGCACGCCACGATGCTGTGGGCGCGCCCTCGCGTCGCGAGGTCGAGCGCGGCCCCGACATAGGCTACGGTCGCACGGCCAGCCTCCGCGCTCCCCTGCCCCGGCTGGAAGGATTTGGCGTCCAGAGCCGCAACGGGATGATAAAGCAGCGCCTGTTTGTCGGTGGACGGCCCACCTTGCATCAGCGGCCGGCCGGGCGCGAATTTGTCCGCGTAGAAGCGGATAACGTGCTCATCGCCAACCAGAATCGGACGCGATTCCGACTGCGCCTCTGCGCACAGCATTGCAGCCTTGACGGCGATTTCAGGGCCGATGCCATTGGGGTCACCGATGGTCAGCGCGACGATTTTCGGCGTCATAACGGCAGCGCCAACAGCGTGTCGATCCGCGAACTGTCACACACGACCGTGCGCTCGTGCAGTTGCGCTTTACCATTCACGATCTCATAGAGATCGAAATAGCGGCCGGTGGCATAGATCGACGTGTCTCCATCCTGCAGGATGCGCGCTACCATGAACGGTGTTTCGCTACGCACTTTTGCTCCGTCTTCCGACAGGATCGATGGCAGTCCAAGGATGTGGCGATAGCTCTGCCGCTCGTAAATATTGGCTTCGCGTAGAGCCGAGACGCGATCGTTCAGCATACCGCGCGAGTTGGCGAACACGATGCCGGCCTCTAGCCCGTCACGATAGTTCGACGCGGTGGTGATCTTGTACAGGCACGGACCGTGAAACAGACTCGGCCAATCCTCAAGACGATCATCGTCGATGCAGCGCGCGTAATCGGCCTGCGCCTTGGTGATGTATTGCAGAGAGTTACCACTCATGGTGCAGTCCTCAGATTCCCATGTTGGCGCGATACGCCTTCCAGAGGCCGCGCACCGACGCCTCGGTCACCCGGCTCTCGCTGCTCTTGGCATCGGCGCCCCCCATCTCGAGGACCGCGTGATCGTCGCTTGCGCCGGCAATGCCACGCTGCACGAAGCCGCCGACACAGCCGTCTTCCATCGAGATGTACCCGGCAGGGCCGACCAGGTTGCCCTGCTTGATGCGCGTCAGGCGCTGCTCGGGTGTGTCATCGGTGAAGCCGAGATAGGTCCAGTTCAGATCGGTCCTGTCGACCGCGCGCGGCACTATCTGGCGCACCGCGATCGCGTTCTGGATCTGCTGCAGCACGAAGGTCGGAAACACCGACAGGATCTGCAGCGTGCAGCCGTCGTGATACTCGTCGAAGCTTTCCAGTAAGCTCGGATCGGCGAGCTTGTACTCGCTCTCGGAGCGCAGTTGCTGCTTGGCGTAGTCAACATCCTTGTCTGCCTCACGATCGACCGCCGAATAGCTGACGTGATGTCCGCCACTCTCATCAACCATGATGCCGCCCTTCATCGACAGCCGGTTCAATTCGAAGGTCGTGAAGAAGAGATGCAGAATGCTGGCGTGATAAGAGTCCTTGACGTTCTCCATGTAGAGCTTCCAGTTGTTCGGGAGCACTTGAGTGAACCGCCCGAGCACCACCGGGGTGCGGCCGCCGAGCACCCGCTCGATGCGGTTCATGATCTCCTCGCCGAGATATTCCTCGATCGATGGCACGTCTTCGGAGAATGAGCCGAAGATCAGACCGTGAATGATCGCGATGCGCAGCTTGCGCGGACCGTGCTGCTCCATCTTGAACGAGTCGGGCATGCCGCCCTTGCCCTTGATGCCGTCCTTGAAAGCGACGCCTGTCAGGTTGCCCTGCGGGTCGTAATTCCAGGCGTGATACACGCAACTGAAATCCTTGCGATGCTTGCCGCGATTTTCCAGGCAGATCAGCGCGCCGCGATGGGCGCAGCGGTTTTCGAACGCGTAGATTTCATTGTCGGTGTCACGGGTGACGATCACCGGCGTGTCGCCGATGTGTGTCGTGAGGAAATCGCCGGGCTCCGTCAACTCAACTTCCAGCGCGAGATAATGCCAATTCGGGCCCTGGAAGATCCGGCGTTGCTCCTCCGCGTAAACCGATTGATTCTGAAACACCCAATACGGAACGCGGGTGAACCCCTCCGGCCAGTTGACTGGATTCGCTGGCTCCGGCGGCAAAACGATCTTGTTCATCGGCGCTCCTCACGCTTGACATCATATTCGACTTGTTCGAATATCGAACAAATAGCTGCATTTCGAACACCTTGAGCTGCTCTAAACGGGCTGTCAAGGCGGACCCGGCCATGGCGATCGCGGAAGCCAAAGAGAAGCGGGAAGGAATGGCGGGGCTCGCAAAAGGCCTCGCGATCATCGAGGCGTTCTCGGTTCACCCGGTGATGAGTGTCGCCGACGCTGCACGTGCGTCAGGCGCCACACGCGCCGCAGCACGCAGATGCCTCCTCACTCTGGTCGAGTTGAATTACCTGGAGCTATCAGGACGAGACTTCCGTCCCCTGCCTCGTCTGCGCCGACTAGGCGGCATGATGTCCGAGCGCGATAAACTCGTGCAAATCGCCCAGCCGCTTCTGGAGCGCGCGCGCGACGAAATCGCGGAATCGGTTTCGCTGGCGGTGCTTGACGACGATCAAGCACTCTTCATCGCGCGCGCGCAAGCCGAGCACTACGTCCAGACCGGCGTTCGCGTCGGAGCCTATCTGCCGCTCTATTGCTCGGCGACGGGCCGCATTCTACTCGGCCGCCACACCGATGATGACATCACACGACGGCTGAGCCGGCATCCGCTGAGCGCGCGCTCGCCGCGGACACTGACCACCATCCCGGACATTCTGTCCGCGATCCGAACCGCCGCGAAGAACGGCTATGCCATCAGCGACGAGGAACTGGCGCCGGGAATCAGATCGATGGCCGTCCCGGTGTTTGTCGCCAACGGCGACGTCGTGGCCGCCGTTAGCGTGAGTGCGGCCTCGGCTCGCGTTAAAGTCAGCGATCTGCGCAAACGCCTGCTGCCTGTGTTGCTCAACTGCGCAAACCAGATCTCACAGCCGTTGAAAGAGCTGCGCTGAAGCGCTGCTCCGCCATTCGTACAGCGACGGCGTGGTGCACCTCACCACCGCGGCGATGCGCTAGTCGGCCCAAAGCCAGAGGCCGTTAGGTGCACCTAGCCGGCGCCCGGAATCAATCATCCGGCGCGGTTGCGCGCGGCCGGCACCCCGGCCTGCGCGGACGCACGGTCGCGAACGCCGCGCCTGCGGTCCCCGCCCCTAGGGGAACGTCAGGCCGAAAGCGGCCGGATCGGGCTGCTCGCCTTTTCTGGGAACCATAAATCGCTCCAGCCCACCCGGCACGAAGCTGAGCAACAGGGTCGCCTGGTCGCCGACCACTTCGATCGTATGCGGCACTCCGCGGGGAAGAGCCGCATAGGCGCCCGGCCCCACTTCGACGCGGGCATCGCCGACCCGCGCGATTAGTTGCCCCTGCACCACGTAGAGCAGTTCGTCCTCGCGAGAGTGGGTGTGCAGCGGCGGCTCCTCCCCGGCCCGCACCGTCCACAGGACAGCGCTATATTCGCCTCCGGTCTGGCTGCTCTCCACTTTCATCTCGACGCTCGAGCCTCCGCTTGAGGTCATCGTCTCGCCGCTGCGGGGCGGCGTGAGAACCGGCTGCTTCACTGACATCTGTAGCCTCCTGATTGTGGACCCTTGTTCCTGATTGTGGACCCTTGTTCGGGTCTCGGAGTGGCGGCGAAAGGTTGCCGCTCACGCTTGTCAGCATGTGATTGCACGCGGCGAACTGGAAATGACGTCACGCCATGAAGTCGATAGCCGCGTGTTATGATGGCCGTAGGCGCGTAAACATCTCTTTGCGGTCGCCGACGGTTCCGCTCGGGCGAATGCTCGCAGACGGAAGCGCCGCACTCCCTCCGCAGCCTGCCGAGCGTCGCTCAGCCATTCCGATAACGGTCGGCTATGGACTCCATGGCAAGAGGTGATTTTCCTTTAGACCATCATAGACTCAATCTTCGAGCTGTCGTGGCCCGCCCTCGTGTTCGGGCCGAAGTCGGCGTTCCGTTTAACAATCGCAAGCAAGGAGTCCGACATGCAGATCGAAGAGACACCCCACGTTTCCTTCCCCCGCGTGGTCGAGAGCCCTCCGCAGGAGGATGTCGTCGTGCTCGCGGACAGCGCCGGCGTCGCGCTTGGAGTACAGCGGGCATTCGGCGGGAGGGTGCGGAGCGTCCGCGACGACTGCAGCGGCCTCATCGCGTCCAGGTGCGTGGAGATTCCGCTCGTCGGGCGCGGCGGTGAGATCTCCGGGGTCCTGTGCCGGACCGCCCCACGGTCCGGCACGCGCGGCGTGTTCTCCTCCCGCCGGCCGGAGGCGGCGGTGGCGATCGGGGACGTAGGGCAGTTCCTGGTCCACGACATCAACAACCTTCTCGCCGTGATCGGCAGCGGGCTGCGGCTGCTCGAGTGCCAGAACGACGCCGCATACCGAAAAGCCATCGTCAGCAAGATGCAGCACGCGATCACGCAAGCGGCGTTGCTGAGCCGTCAGTTCCTCGACGCTGCGCGACCACGCGTCGAGTCGATCGGCGGGTCGGTCGCGGGCAGCCACCTTGCAGCGCTGGCGGGCACGCTGGACCAGGCGCTGCGTCCCGACATCACGGTCCGCACCGATATCGCCCCTGATGTATGGGACTTCGACGCGGACCCGGAGGAGCTGTACTTCGCGCTGCTGAACCTCTGCCGAAACGCGGCCGATGCCATGCCGAACGGCGGCACGATCACCGTCGCAGCGCGGAACGTCGCGCCGTCCGCGGGCGCGGTGCGGGCGTTCGTTGAGATCGTCGTCGCCGACGACGGGGAGGGCATGACGGAGGAGGTCCTCTCGCAAGCGTTCACCCCTTACTTCACGACAAAGGCCGCTGGCAGCGGCACAGGCCTCGGGCTTGCCCATGTCCGGCGATTCGCCGAAGGCCGAGGCGGCGCGATCGGGATGGAGAGCGAGCGAGGTGCCGGCACCCTTGTGCGTCTCTTCCTCCCGCGCGTGCACGCAGCTGGGCTCCCCAGCAGTATCGGCACGGAGATCGCGTACACGCCGTCCGCCAACGGCGGAGTATTCCACGTCGTCGCCCCAGCGACAGCTGCGCCGAAGTCGTAGCCGGCGCGACGACCTGGAGACCGGCTCAGCGATGGAGCTCATGATCCCGCCCGGTCGCCTCGACCGTCCGATCGACCACGAGACGGACCACGTCGCCCCCGCCGATGCCGAGATCACGGGCCGAACAGGAGGTCCTTCGATGATTCTACCTACTGGTGCGACAGTAGCGGTCGCTGACCGCGAGACGATCCGCCTGTTCCACAATACAGGCGTGAAACCTGGGGTGCACCTGGTCGAGATCATGGCGCTCCGCCTGCGCCGGCCCACTCAGGCCCGCGTGCACGGCATCACACCGGCTCTGCCAACCCCGATGGCAGGCGGCTTGGCAGGACGATTTCGCGGCAGCGACGGCCGCGTTTCTGAACAAGCTCAGTTTGGACGGGACCATTGAACGCTTGGTCGTTGTCTCCGACCACAGGACCCTGGAGGAGATGCGCAAGCACTTCCACCGCGATCTGAGAGGCAAAATCGTTGGCGAGTTCGCGAAGGACTTTAGCCGGCGTTCGCTCGAGGACATCGCCTCACTGATCGCGGACGCCTGACGCGCCTCCGGAAACGGCTGCCTGCGGAAGCCTGCCCAGTGATAACCCGGCGCGAATAGCGCCTGCGACCGACAACTGAAGACAGCCCCCCTTTAGAGCGTTCGGGAAGAACCGACCGTTAGAGACGCGTGGCCTCTCGCGGGGCTTGGGCGTGTCCGCTGACAAGAAAGCGGCAATCGGTAAAGCGAACAAGCCGATCGTTGTAACAATAGCTTGCAGCCCTGGTTCGATTCCAGATTTTTCAGGAGAGTTTGGGCGGCGCATTTGAAAACATTAGTAAAAGTTCGCGGAAGCGCCCGCTGCAGCGGATCGTTTTGCTGGTATTTTTGCTGGTATCTAGGGGGCAAACGTTGACGGCGAATTTCGCGATTCCCGAACGAGGGAATTGAGTAGATGGCCCGCAAGAACGCTGGCGCGATGGCGGTCAATTCCTCCAGGCGATCACTCTTGATCCAAAAATGCGCCCGTTGCCCGCAAAGCCGGAAGGAGTTCTTCATCGGCATAAGTGCAGCCGGTAGCCTCGATGGCACGCTGGCGCTCCTTGCCGCTCTCGCCGGGGGAATGACCGTCGCCCGCTTTTAGGCGCGCGAGCATCGGCTCGTAACCGGGCTTCCAGGCTTGGACAGAAGGAAAGATTGTCCGGAGCGAGGCGAGGATTGCCATGCCGGCATAGTCGAGGTCACCCCAGAAATAGGCCGGAATATCCACGGCTGAAAACAGCATGCCCTCGAACGCGACTACTGCCGTGGGCGAACTCGCGCGAGAATAATAGGCGCTGCATCCGTTGGCTCGGCGCAAGCGCCCCGCCGTGCCTCGGAACCCACTCGAAAAGATCAGCGCCATGTCGCTGAGATTGCCGCCGGCCTTCAACCGTTCAAAAGCGACAAGGTTCTCGATGAACAAAAAGGCGTTCGGCCCGGTGGACACATGAACGTTGAGAACGATCGGCTGCTCGGCAAAGGGGCACTCATCATTATCGAGGAGGGCTGCCACAACATCGGCACGACCGTCGAGGATCTTTGAAAGCCCCCAAAAAACACGCGAAGAGACCTCGCGCAGCAGAAGTGGCTCGCGCGCCAGCTCCCGGATCGAGAGGAAACGGCTTAGCACCTCATCGATTGAGCGCGTGCTGATCTCGATCGGCGCGGCAAGAAGCTTGGCAAGCGACGTTGCGGAAATTGGCAGGTTTTGCTGCGTAAGCCGAATGCGCCATTGGGATGCGTATGACGTTGCTTTGCGCGGTCTGCTTAATTTCTCCCGCATGAGCTCTTCGACGGCGTCCGGCCAATCGAAGTCGAGATAAGGTTCGCGCTCCTCCCGCGCGCCGTGCCGGCGATGCTTACGGTATCCAATGGTCGTCCAACCGGCGGCAACCGCGCCATCAATCGATGCCCAGGCGACGGCGCGCGCCGAAAGCGAGTCCGCCGCATGGATCTCTGGGGCCGTCCCTGCATCAAGGTTGATGCGGATAGAATGCGTGCGCTCGGCCTGCGGCTGGGCGTCAAGGCGGTCCAGAACCCGCGTCAGGACGCGCCGGACAAGAGGTTCGTTCAGCGCCGCCTCGGGCGCCATGATCGCGGTTGCCCCGGGTGTCATGCGGAGCCGGACTGGACGGTCCGCACCGGATCGGCAGCAACGACATGGAGCGGAGATTCATCCTTCTCGAAGGCCGCCTCGGCTTTGACCGAGACGTTCTCGCGATGCGTCTCGTAGAGCGCACGAACGCGGCTCTTGTCCAGATCGATGACATTGACGTCGGAACAATCACCGGAAACCGTTTGATAGCGTGAGAAGTTGATCCGTGTATCGAACTCATCGAGGACCGCGGCCATTGACCGTGTCGGCGCCGCGCAAACGATCTGCAAGCCAAGCTCCTTCAGGAAGCCGATGACCCGGCGGGTGCGCGCTTCGTCCATGGTGGAGAAAACCTCGTCCATGAAGATCGAACGGAAATGAGCTTTCTTTTGCTGCGAGAAGATCTTGAAGGCCGACGCCATGACGGCGACCCGGATGACATAGACAGGTGTTTCAGTCTCGCCGCCCGAACCCGTACCCCAACGCGAAAGTTCGACGCGATCCTCGCCGCGTCGCCGCTCAAAATCATAGGAGCGGTAGTTGCGGTAATCCGCAATGCGCCGGAGTTCGTCTACCGCCTGCTCGGTGTCGCGCTCGTCAAGGAGAAGCGCGCGAATTCGTTGCAGCGTGTCGCGCTCGGTCGCATTTAATTCGGTGGCGTTGAAAAGGTCGAGTTCGCCCTTGTGTACTTCCGCAAGGCCTCGGATCTTTCGGAACAGTTCAATGTAATCGCCATATTCCGGCTTCAAGGCCGTGATGAGGAAGTAGCTGTCGCCGCCAAAATTGATCCGGCTCAAATTGGTGTTGAGCGCAAGAATCGTATCATCCCGTCCTTCGACGTTACTGAGGACGGTCGAACAAAAATCAGTGGTGAACGATGATGTAAAACTGCGCTCCGCAATGTCACAGTCGCGATTGCGTTCAGGCAAACCTGTGTCTCTTTGTGCGCGCATTTGCTCGCGAATCTGCCGCCACGTGTCTTCCATCCAGAACATGACCGTATCGGCTGCAAAGCTCGGATGATAGGCAAACGGCTGGATGTTCAATTGCTGATAGTCGAGCGCATCCTGTTTGTAGGCGTTTAACTTAAGGATCGTCTCATTGGTCCAGTTCGTGGCATGCGTGGCTTGGTCGTTTCGCCGGTTATTATAGGTATCGACCGACCACGGGTCCTTGAATTCCTTCTCAAAGCGCTTCTCCCATTCCTCGCGGTCAATAAACGCGTGCGCCATCAACGCCTGGTACAGGGCTGTCTCGGCTTCGGCTTTTGGTTCCACCTCAGCAAGCTGCTGGCGAAGTTCCGCGAGCTGGTTGTCGAGACCATTCACGATCGTCTGCACGCCGCCCTGGTGAATTCCCAGTTTGAAGACGTCAGATCGTAATTCCTTAACGTCCTTTTCGATGTCCTGGGCTTGCTTGATCAGGCTTGCGATAGTCGAAAGGTCGAGGCCGGCGAGTTCTTCCGACGCCATACGGCGAAGCGCCGCCGCTTCGTCGAAAAGGCGCGGATCATGGGCTTGCAAAAGAACCGCTGACGGACCGGGGATCTCGATGGCCTTTGACAGCAAGGTCTTGCGCACCGTGAGGGCATCGATCTCCTTCTCTAGCTGCTCACCCCGGCGAAGCAGCGTATCGCGCTGCTTGCGCCGGATTTCGGCTCCAAAGACGAGATCTTCCTCGGGGCTGAGCCGTTGCTGATAGCGATAGCCCTGGGTCGACCAGCCGTCCTGCATGATGCCGCTGCGGGTCCTTCGCAACGTCTCTGTATCCTGGACCATAAGGGTCCGACCGTACCGTGCATTGAGGTAGCCGTCCGCCTCGGAGTCGCCCGACACCGAGAGGACATGCACGATCGAGGTCGCATCCACGCGCGGGTGGTCCTCAATTGCCAATGACAGCTGAGGCACGGAGATGTTGCCGCGGCGGCCCGGATTGTCGCGGCGAAAAGCCTTCGCGAGCGCGACGACCTGGGTCTCGTAGCTTCGGTCGTAAAGGATCGTGTAGCGGTCCCAGCCCAGGTACCCTTCGATGGCGGGTTGCCATTCCGGTTTGGTGACCTCGACGACGTCGCAAAGCACACGCGGTTTGCACTGAGGAAGTTGGGCGCGGAGCAAGGGAAGGAAATATTCTACCGGCTCCGGATACTCTATTTGCCCGATTTTCAGTTTTTCGGCGCGCCGCAGGATACTCCTCGCCTCATCGGCCTTGGCATCATAGTCGCCTTCGGCCGCGCGAAACGAGCGATTGAACGCGTTACGCAGGCCGTTTTCGCCATTGACGGCTTGGGCCCACGTCTCGGTGAGGGCCCTTCGCATCGCCGTGCATTGCTGAAGCATGACGGCGAGCGGTTCCTCACCGATGCCGTCGCGGACGGCTTCGATCGCCGCCTGAAGCGCGGGAAGCGAGACGGACGACAGTGCGGCGCGCAGTCGGCTGAGCAAGGGTGCGCAGTTAGTTAGATCCTCGACTGCCCCAATGACGCCTTCCATGTAGGTAACATCGGCTTCTGCGGTCTTGAAGGCTTGCTCGGTACTCTGGACGCGGGTAAGGATCGATGCCATCTCGCGATCTTGCTCGGCGATCAGCCGCTCAAGGTTCGTCTTGGTGGCGTAAACGTCCTCCTTGGCGATACGCGCCTGAATGTCGCCGTGCCTGCCTTCGAGTGTTTGGATTTCCTTGTTCTTAGCAAGGATGGAATCTTCGGTTTGGCGAAGATCGTCGGCCTTTATCCGGCGCTCATCGAGTTTCGTATCGGTCTGGGCCTGAATGTCCCGGACGCGACGAACCTCGATCAAGGCGCGCGCCATCCGTTCCTGCATGAACGCGGTAAAGGCGCTACGCAAATCGACCTCGGCTTTTTCAAGCCGCTCGATGTTCGTTTCCATCCGCGCCGCTTCCTCCTTCAGCCGGTTGACCTCGCGGATCGTTTCCATGAGGCGCTGGATCAGCGCATCGTTGTCAACAAGATCAAGGATTTCTTCGCGTATGAGCCCGTCGATGTCGTTCGGCTGACGATAGGCAATCGCACTCACAAAGGCCTTGATCGCGGCATCGGCCTCCTCGCGGGATACAGGCGTCGTATCGCCCTTCAGAAAGGCGTACAACATCGCAAGATACTCGCCGCCCGTCTTGAAATCGCGCACCGCCGATGTGCCGTATTTCGCACGCAAGGCCACGACAAGGTCGTGGCCGGGCATGACAGTGCCGCCTGGACTCATCAGGTCGCCGTGCCCGACGATGTGCCCGCGGACGAGAATACGAACCAATTCGCCGCTCAGCGACGGCGTCTTTTCTACGTCGCGGTCGAGGCTCGCTTCGCCTCCGATAATGGCCGTAAACGGTGTGCCGAAGGGACCGTCACCCGCATCCTGAATCCAGCCGACGCAAACATACCCGTGCGCGCCGTTCGGCCGAAGAAACCGGCCCATGCCGTTACTGCCGGTGATGTAGGATGCGATCGTGCGCTTGCTTTTCTTTGCCGAGGGCGTGCTTTGCGTCTGCGCGGTATTGAACTTCGATTTGC
Organism: Bradyrhizobium sp. ISRA464; assembly: GCF_029910095.1. Taxonomy (NCBI): domain Bacteria; kingdom Pseudomonadati; phylum Pseudomonadota; class Alphaproteobacteria; order Hyphomicrobiales; family Nitrobacteraceae; genus Bradyrhizobium; species Bradyrhizobium sp. ISRA464. The sequence continues at coordinate 7,654,055 of NZ_CP094526.1, forward strand.
GGCTGTCGCCGCCTGCCATGACCGCGACGATGGCATCGATCAGGGAGGTTTTTCCTGACCCTGTCTCTCCGGCAAGCAGGGTGTGCCCGCCGAACACATAATCCATGTTCGGCAGTCCGCCCCAGTGTAGAGTCGTCGCTTGAGCAATACGCATGAATTACCGGCTGTCTCGGATCAGGTGCGGCCCGCCTGGCCGCGGTCCGTCCGTTCAAGGGTTATGATCTGTGCGGAGGGCGCCTCAACCGGCACCTCCGCCGCGCTGTGGTCAGGCTCTTTGGTGGGATCTTCGGAACAGGCCTCGAACGCAGCTTGCGCGGCTCGCACGTTCTGCTCCAATACCAGGGTCAGAATTTCGGGGCGGATTACGATGACCGCATCTTCGTCGCCGAGCGCCTCAATCCGCATATCGAGAGCCCCGTGCTTCTTGAGCTTCATGAACAAGGCGCGTTGATCGGTCCTTGTTGGCGGAAGACCTATGCCGAGGGTCGTGTTCATGAAGAGCGCAAGTTCAGTCAGTTTGATGCTGATACGGCCCGATACATCAATCTTCTTTTCCAGAAGCTGCTCGTCGTAGAGCATGCGTAATGCGATCAACACCGCGGCGAGCGATTGCGCGACAGACTGCTTGACTTCGCGCCGCATCTCGAGGTCATCGTCGGGTTCTACCAAGCCGATGTCGCGATGATGAGACGGAACCACCCGAAAATGCGGCGGTCGGAGAGTGTTGATAAGAACGACGGGAAACGCAAAGCCAAGATATTCAGATAGTTCAGCCTCGCAGCGCGCGGCGATATCGTACAGCCTGGTCGAATCTCCTCCATCGGCGCGGCTGAGAAACCCCTTGCTCAGAAGCACGCTGCAAACAGCACGGAAATCGTCCGGGCGGACGCCCTTCGTTTTCAGACGCGTTTCAATGTCCTTCATCTTACGTCCTCTGGCTGAACTGGTAGTCGTTCGCCTCGAAAACGCCGTTCGTGCGGCGCTCGTTGCGGCGCGTAACGTCAATGCGGGCGGTGTCCCGTTCCGAGCGGATAGATTCTACGGCGCAGAGTGCGAGAAGAAGGGATCGAGCATCATCGACGGGCAAATCGAGCAAATCAACCGCGCCGCTCTGCCTCACCAGCTTCTCAAGATGGTCGACGACATCCTTCGATGAAACCGCGAATGCCTCTTCCAGGGCGTTGCGGATGGCGGATCGCAACCGTTCCTCCCGCGTTGGATTGGTCGTATGCACATCAACGGGCGTTTCGCGGCGTCCCGGCCGCTCCGAAAGGAAGATCTTGCCGGGATCCAGAACGTCGGCCCGTAATGTGAGGACACTTCGGAGAATCTCGCGTGTCAGCTTCTGCCGTTCATCGTCTGGCACGCTGCGGAACAGGGTCGCGATTTCGAGAAACGAATTGCGCCCGACCGACTGCAATCGGATGATGCGCATGATCAGATTGGTGAAGCGGCTCGTAAATTGACCGACAGCCTGCGTCAGTTCCTCGTGTTTGGTGCGCCGCGTCGAACGAACGATGTCGCGGATACGCTCGACGATAAAGACGTGCGGCGGTGCTCCATGCGCATCTTCCTCGATCCCTGGATTGTCAACGGCGATCTTCTTGTCGATTTTCTTGAGGTCATCCGGATGCATCGACTCGATCTCGTGAGTGAGCCGGATGATCTCCGTGGCATGATTGTGAATGTTGTCGCTGGTCAGGTATCGTTCGCCGCGGCGCTGAAAGTCGTCGACACCCTGAAAATAGTCCTCGATCGCTTCCTTCGATCCAGCATAGCTTCGCGTCAAGAGTTGCCGCTGATGCTCGTGGAACAGATCGGCGACCTGGCAAACGTCCTCAAAGATTGACGTCGAATACTCGTAGGCGTCGACGAGATACTCGTGGTTTTTGTCCCGCAGAAATGAATCCAAAGCCGTGCGGCAGGCCCGTATGCTGCGTTGGCGTCCGCTCGATGTTCGTCTCCGCGTCTCGGCGAACATCTTGGCGATCCGCTTGCCCTCGATCGTGAAACGCCAAAGCACGGTAAGGTGCGTCGCGTCGGAAAAAGACTCGATTACGCCGTAGTGCGTCAGCCGGGAGATGAGCTTGCGGGCGTAGTCCCGATCATCCATCGATTGATCGAGTTCTTGATCTTCGTCAGCGCCGGGCTGGCGCGCCTCGGCGATGTGGACGATCAGATCCCTGTTCTGTGCGATCGTCGTTGCGATGATGTCGGTCAGACGTTCGCGATTGACAACGAGATCGTAGTCAGCTGATGCGCCCAGCACGCGGTCGTAAAGGTCGACCGTTACCTCAAAAGCAATGCCCCGATGCCGGCCGGTGAAGGGCCGAAAGATGTCTTGCTGGACACGGGAAAAGAAGCGATCGGTTGCCATAGCACGCCAAAGTAGATCAGGGCGGCAATCTGCCATATTTAGAACGTTTGGAGAACATGAACTTTTTATTTATAGAGGTATTATGATGTGGCCGCCGTCACTCGCGTATGGCGTTCTTCGTAAGCAACTAGGTCTCACTTCAGCCGCCTGTCCCTGAGCCGCCGGCGCAAGGCGGCGGCCCCAATGCCGAAGCGAATTTGCATGGTCAGAAACGCTCGAATGACACCCATGCTTCGACGACCGATCCCGATGCCAGGCTCTACCGCAAGGGCAAAGGCAAGGAGACCAAGCTGTGCTTCATCGGGCACGGGCTGATGGAGAACATGACGCCACATGTTGCGCAGAACGCCCGGCGAGGCGGTTATGCAATCATCCTCAAGGCCGAGCCAAGTCTGCCCATTCCGGTTCAGATCAAAGAGCCTGCAGGCAAGCGGTGTCTGCGGACATGACCGGATCTAGCGTCACCATCTCAGCTTCGTAAGAAATTTGATGCATATTTCTTACATAGCTCTTGATTTTGTAAGATTTTTGATGCAAATTTCTTACAAGGAACCGAGAAATGGCCAGTACAGCCACCCAAATCTACGACCGGATGAGCCACGACGCCCAGCCGAGCAAAGTGTGGACCGCGCGCGATTTCGCGGACACGGGCTCCCGGTCGGCGGTGGACGTCGCCCTCCATCGTCTCCGGAGCGACAAAAAAATCAGGCGCATCGACCAAGGTCTCTACGACCTTCCGCGCACCAATCGGCTGACAAACAAGATTTCCCCGCCCGACTACCAATCGGTGATTCAGGCGGTGGCGAGACGGGACGGCGCCAAGGTGCTGGTCGACGGCATAACCGCCGCCAACAACTTAGGCCTCACCAACGCAGTGCCGGCGAAGGTAGTCGTGTGGACGGACGCACGCGTAAAGCCGATACGTCTCGACAAGATGGTCATCGACTTCAAGAAGGTCGCGTCCAGCCGGCTGGTGTGGGCCGACCGCCCGGCGGCTCAGTTGGTGCAGGCTCTGATCTGGCTGCGTGACGTTCTGCCCTCGGGCGACGACAAAATAGCGAAGCGCCTCACGTCGATCCTGAACGACGGCGACGACGGGCAACGGATGCGCAGGGATCTGCAAGACCACTTGGGCGATCTGCCCGACTGGCTCGTTCCGCTGGTGAAGGATATCCTGAAATCCGACGCGACGCCGCCGGATCCGCCGTCGCCGGCTAGCGCTCCCTGAGAGGCGACCATGAGCGACCTGCCGCAGATCATCCGAGCGAGCGCCGACGATCGTCGGGGATTATTCCAGACGACCGGACAGCGTCTTTCGTGCGCTCCAGAGAACGTTGAAAAGGACTTCTGGGTCTGCTGGACCCTCGATGCGCTCTACAACAGGGCAGGCATAAAGGAGCGTCTGCTCTTCAAGGGAGGCACTTCGCTCTCCAAGGCATTCGACCTGATCCAGCGGTTCTCGGAAGACATCGACATCACCGTATTCCGTGACGACCTGCCGGGCGATCCTTTTCCGTCCGACGACGAACTCCGCGCGATGGGATCGAACCAGCGCAGACGCAAGCTTGACGAGATCAAGGATCGCTGCAGCGGCTATATCAACGGCCAATTTCAGGCCGTGCTGACGAAGTACGCCGCCACCGAGCTCGAAGGAATGAAGTTCAAGATCGAGCCCGATCCGGACGACCCCGACGCCCAGTCCCTGCTCTTCCACTATCCTAGCGCGTTCACGGATTCCGACGAGGCTTATGTCCGCCGCGTCGTGAAGATCGAGTCCGGAGCGAAGTCTGCGCTCGACCCGCATGAGACCAAGACGCTCGTTCCGTACTCCGCGCCCGACACCGACGGGCTGGATCTCGCCGTGCCGAACGTGCTGACGATCAAGCCGGAGAGGACATTCTGGGACAAGATCATTATCCTGCACGGACAGCGCCACTGGTTTCAGAACAGGGGCGAGCTCTACAAGGACGGACAGCGGCTGTCGCGGCACTACTACGACGTATTCCGCCTCCTCGCCTCCGAACATGGCGACGTCGCGCTCGCGGATCTGAAGCTTGCCGAAAGCTGCGCGAAGCATGCCCGCCTCTACTTTGACCGCAAACCTCTCGATCTAGACCAGGCTAGCCCCGGTACGTTCGGCATCGTACCGGCCGACGGCATGCTAGAACCGCTGAAGGCGGACTACGAAAAGATGGCCGGCATGATCTTCGGCGATGTCCCGTCGTTCGATGACATCATCGGCAAGATCAAAACGGCCGAAGCGACACTGAACGCCGTATGACCGTCGTCCCCGCCATCCGTTCACCGCCTGCGAACGCGCTCCCCCGACGGCCTGGCCGACGGCGCATCGCGGCGGGCGTTAGTCGAGCCCTCGCCAACCGTTGCGGGCGACTCATTCCGATTGCTATGTCCGGCGCGGGCTCGCCACCTTCGACCTGTCGCCGGGTCAAACGGCTTCGATCTTCCCGACCATCCCCCATCCATCCGGACCGCGCGGCACTTGGCGTAATCGACAAACCGTGTCCGAACCGAGGATCGCAGATCAAGTCGACCGTCACGCTGACCTACATCGTGCACATGAAGGATGCCCTTCGGGGCATCGCTCCCTGGCGTCAAGTCTCATCATGTTGAGGCGCGCGCGGCCTGGGGTGGGCGACGAACGCGTCGATGCGCACCGCCCTGGCCGTCGCCTGCAATCTAACCGCGAATCGTCCCCCGACGCCCGTTTTCGGTGTAAGCTGGAACCGATGGAATCACCAAGGGATCGAATTCCTAGGCGGGGGCGGCAGCCAGCGTGAGCTTGATCAGCAAATGGCGGCGGCCGGTTATCTTGCCGGCCATGCCAGAACGTCGGCTTACAGCCGGCAAGAATACCGTCACACAGACTGTCTTCCCGCGGGCGACGGTTTCGGCCCTGTTCTTCGATTCCCAGTACAGCGGCCACGACCTGATCAGGCTCGACTTGGCGCCGCCGTTCAACGAGATGCTGATCCGCCTGCCGAGGGCGCACCGGGTCGATAGTCCCCTGCCGGTCCTGACCGCGCTCGATCCCGATCAATACAACAATGCCACGACGACGCTCGAGCTAAAATGGGATCGCCACGGTGCCCTGGAAAACTGGGCGGACACCCCCGAGAAGGTCCTGGCATCCTGGCGCAACAAATTCACCTTCGCGATCGAAGACCTGGAAACCAATGCGCCGGGACTTCGCTTGCCACAGATCGGCGCCCTCCATGCGATCGCCGCCCACTTCTCCGTGGGGTCAGATTTCGAGCCGGCGACGGTTGTCTTGCCAACCGGCACTGGCAAGACCGAAACCATGCTCGCGAGCCTCGTCTACAGCCGTGAACGCAGGGTGCTGGTGCTTGTGCCGAGCTCGGTGCTGCGCAACCAGATCGCGGGGAAATTCTCTACGCTGGGTGTCTTGCCGGCAGCCGGCGCCATCCCCATCGAGCTGGCCCGGCCGTTGGTAGCCAAGATCACGAAGGGCATAGAGAACGCGGCAGCCGCCAGTCGCATCATCGAAACGTCAAACGTCATCGTTGCCACGCCAGATATCCTGAAAGCATCCGCGCCTGCGGCACTGGAACGGCTCCTCAAGGGTTGTTCAACGCTCTTCGTGGATGAGGCTCACCACATCACCGCCACGACCTGGAAGGAAGTGCGGGACAAGTTCGAAACGAAGAAGATCCTACAGTTCACGGCGACACCCTTCCGCCGCGATGAGCGGAAGGTCGACGGCAAGATCATCTTCAACTTCAAGCTCGGTGACGCCCAGCAAGCCGGTTACTACAGGCCGATCAACCTCCGCAGCATCGAGGAATTCGGCGACAAGGAGGCACGGGACCGCAGAATCGCAGCAGAGGCGGTTGCGGTGCTGCGACGCGACCGCAACGAGCAGGACCGCGATCATCTCCTGATGGCCAGGACCCGCAGCAAGGAGCGCGCGCAAGAGGTCTGGCGCGAGTACAAAAAGCTGGCTCCTGAGATGAAGCCGGTCCTGGTGTATTCAGGGCCAAACCGCAAGGCCGCGAACGCGAAGTCCATGGCGCAACTCTATGATCGCGGCCCGAACGGCGCGCGCATCGTAGTTTGCGTCGACATGCTCGGAGAAGGCGTCGACCTGCCGAACTTGAAGATCGCCGCGCTCCACGACACACATAAGTCCTTGGCGGTCACGCTTCAGTTTATCGGCCGCATCACGCGGAAGGGTGATGCCTCGATCGGTGAAGCCACGGTCGTCACAAATATCGCCGACCCCGAGGCCGAAAAGAAGCTCGGCAGCCTGTACGCCGAAGGGGCGGATTGGGACAAGATCATCCGTCGCCTCAGCGAGGAACGGATCGAGCAGGAACTGCGCCTGCAAGACATGGTCGCTGGCCTGAAAGGCAAAGGCACGCTGCATGCGCAGATTTCGCTCTGGAACCTGCGCCCGCGCCTGTCGACCCAGATTTATCGCACTTCGTGCGCCACGTGGTTTCCCACTGAGTACATCAAGGTACTTAAGGCCAAAGACCAGACCCGGTACGCGCTGGACGAAACCCAGAATTTGTTTGTAGGCTTGGTCTACCGCGAAGATTCGGTGGACTGGGGTGACTTCCAGTCGCTGGACGACACGAGCCACCACCTGCTCGTAATGTGGTGGGACAAACAAAACGGCGCCCTGTTCATTTATGCTAGTGACTACGATGCGTTGCGCACCGAGCAGCTGGCAAACCACGTAACGGGGGACAAGGCCCGCTTATTGTCGGGCACGCCCATTTTCCAAATCCTGAACAACGTCGAATTACCTCTCGCCAAAAGCTTGGGGTCATCGCGCGTCGGCGCCATCAGCTTCACGTCCTATTTCGGTCCGAACGTCACTGAAGGCCTAGCCAGTATCGAGAAAGCAGAGTCCGAGCTGAACAATATTGCCTGCCTCGGCTATGAGGATGGCGAGCGGGTTCTGTGGGGTGGCGCCAAGCGCAAGGGCAAGGTCTGGGAGCAAAATGCCGGGACGCTCGCGGAATGGGTCGCCTGGTGCGCCCGCACCTGGAAGAAGGTGTCGAAGGAGGAAGCGGCCGCGCCGAACATCACGCGCGACTTCCTCCGGCCCATCCGTCTCACCGCGGCACATAGCTCGCACCCCATCGGCGTCGAGTGGGGCGAGCATGCGCAGACCATGCACGCCGACCAGTATGTAGTGTTTGGCAGCACACCGGTCGCGCTCTATCTCGTTGATCTTGAGATCGCGGCGGTCAATACAGATGGATCAATCGATATCCGGCTTTCTGGCGACGCTCTGAGCGCGACCTATCGGCTCGCCATATCCGGCACACTCCAAGCCGGCTATTGCCATACCAAGGTCGCCGGTCCAGACGTGCAGTTCAAAAAGTCAAACGGCGTGGTCGTTCCGCTGCCCGACCACCTTGTCGTTGACCCTCTGATCGTCCGCTATGCCGACGGCACTTATACCAATCCTCAAATTGATCGACCGATGTAGGCCCAATCGCGGAGCGCGATTGACATGATCTTCCACGGCTGATCGATGAGAGTGTTCCAGGCGTAACAGCAGTGATCGACGATGTTGTCATAGGATTTGAAGACGCGGTTTGACAGCCAATTTTGGCGCATGAACTGCCAGATATTCTCCTGGCTGTTCAGCTCGGGCGAACGCGGCGGCAACGGCATCAGCGAGATGTTGTGCGGGATCTTCAGCTCCTTCGCTCCGTGCCACCCGGCCTGATCGAGGATGACGATGGCGTGGGCGCCAGGGCTGACCTTGCTTGCGATTTCGTTGAGATGAAGCTGCATGGCCTCGCTGTTGCAGAAGGGCAGAACCAGTGCCGCGCCGGTTCCGAGCTCCGGGCACACGGCACCGAACAGGTAGGTCGATTGCGTGCGCTGGTCGTGAGCGGCCCGCGGCCGCGATCCCTTTCTAGCCCAGCGATAGGTGAGCTTGTTCTTCTGCCCCACCCGCATCTCATCCTGAAACCACACCTCTACCGGCGTGTCCGGCGCAAGGCTGCTGCGGATTTCCTCCACGCGAGCGTGGAATTTTTTTTAAATGCCTCGATCGCCTCGGGATCCTGCTTGTACGCTCTCGGCCGCGCGCTGACGTGTGAGAAGCCGAGGTCCTTGAGGGCTCGATAGACCGTATCGTCTGACACCGAGATGCCGAACTCCTCATGCAGCCGCATGATCAGGTCACAGGCCCGCCAGCGCACCACGCCATGGATGGGCGGGGTCGGCCCTTCGTCCACGATCCGCGCCAGAAACGCCCGGTGCTCCGTGTTGAGCTTCGCCGGCGCGCCTGGCGCGGGAACATTGATCAGACCATCAGGCCCTTGCTCGTTGAATCGGATCACCCAGTCGCGAAGCGTCTGCCGGTCCATCCCGCCGACCTTGGCGGCCTCCGCCCGCGATGCGCCATCGAGCACCGCAGCGATCGCCAGAAGGCGCCGGACCTGATCGCTGTCCTTCGCCCGCCGCGCCAGCCGGCGCAGCTCAACCGCTGCAAAATCCGTTCGAACCGCAATCGGCTGGCCCATGGCAACTCCCTCCAGTTGCCATGTTGAATCATCGATCCTCTGATTTGGGAATGCCCGCCGTGAGTCAGCACCTCAGCGGATTGGTATTATTCCTACAACTGCTATCACATCCCAGCCAATCTGGACGCGGGCAAATTCCCGGTTGCGCGGCTCGAATCCTGGTCGTGGAGGGGAATCCCGCTGAACCGCGAATCGATGGGCAAGGCCAGAGCGAAAGATACGATCCAGTACAAGGCCTATCAGCAACTGCAAGCCGAGTTCGATTTGGTGTTCAATGACGATGGATCAGGTGAAGCTGCCGATCTGGTGGGCCTTAAGGACATCGACGAGCAGACCATCGCCCTCTGCCTCGTCCATTGCAAAAATGCCCACGGAGGCGACGTCTCTGCGGATATCCGCAACTTCTACACGCTATGCGGACAGGCGCAGAAATCGGTCAGCGTCAAGCATCGCGGCATGTCGCGCCTGTATAACGACCTCAAGCGCCGGCATGATCTTTGGATGAAGGGTGGCAGCTCCCGCTTCCTGAAGGGCGACATCAAGCAGCTGGCGTATTTCCGCGATAAATCGAGGCGCGCCGCGATCAACTTCGAGGTCATCATCATCCAGCCCGGCGCCTCGATCGCAACCATCAACGAAGACGCACTGAAGCTTCTCGCGACCACCGAGGTTTATCTCAAGAAAACCGCCGCCGCGGGCTTTCGCGTCATCCTGTCAGCTTAGGCCTTCAGCGCCAGCTCTTCACAAAGAACCGCATGTTGTCGTTGCCAACGATGCAAACGATCGCCCAAGAAACGCAAGAACGGCAGATGCATTGTTTGTGACGACAATTCCAGATCAGTTCCGATAACAGCCACCACCACTGCCACGTCTGTGTTTCGCCGGCGGACATCTGTGAACGACATCAAACTGGCGCCGCCATCTCCAAATACCGGCAAAAGGCATTGGCGAGCTGCATCTGCCTTGGGGTCCGGCACTCCGCTTCAAAGACACGTGGCGAAGCAACCATCACGCAGATGCACTTCGCACGTGATGTTGCCACGTTCAAGCGATTGGCGCTGTAGAGGAATTCCATGCCGCGCGGCGCATCGAGGTGGCTCGAGGTCGTGACGGAATAAATGACGATCGGAGCCTCCTGCCCCTGAAACTTGTCGACCGTTCCCACACGCCCACCCGGGATGCGCTCCTGCAATTCAAAGACCTGGGCGTTGTAGGGCGCGATGATCAAAATGTCATCCAGTTTGATGGCAGCCTCGACGTCGTCCCGGTTCACCCAAGTTGTGGCACTTCCCAGGATGTTCGTCACGAGGTCACGAACGGCATCGGCTTCTTCCTGCGACGAACTTTGGTTGCCGGAATGCTCAATCGGGAGGTAGCGAAGGCCTGCTCCCCTGAGCTTTCCTGTTGACTTGACCTGCTGCTTCTCAAGACCAGGCCGCGAAAACAGCCTGCTCTCGTAGAAGAGCTCCGAATTGAAGGCGCAGATTGTCGGATGCAGCCGCCAGGTTTCCGGGAGGAACAGGCCGCGATCGGCAGGAATCGTGGCATGCGGTCCAAGGATATGGTCCAGCGCCGAGGCATCGGCGCCATCCGGATGGCTTCCCTGAATGGGTTGTTTGAGCTGGCGGGGATCACCGAGAAGCACGACACTTTTGGCCGATTGCGAGACCGCGAGCACATTTGCCAGGGACATCTGGGCCGCTTCATCGATGAAGAGCACATCAACGCATTGCGAAGCGTCCGGCCTGGCCCAGAACCAGGCTGTTGCTCCGCCCACTTGAGCGGTGCCGCCCAGCGCGTCGAGAAATTCACCGTTGTCCTTGGTGAAGTTCAGGCTGGGCAGATCGTCCTCATCGTCAGAAACCTTCTGCACGCAATGGATGGCTCGCCGCTCCTCACCCGCGGCTTTGATCACCTCGTCCAGCAGATTGCGAATGACCTTGTGACTGTTTGCAGTGATCCCGATCGTCTTTCCCTGTTTCGCCAGGCCGCAGATCATCCGGGCGCCTGTAAAGGTCTTTCCAGCACCAGGCGGGCCTTGCAGCGGGAACACGCTCCGATCGAGCGTGAGCGCCACACGAATAGCGGCGGCAAGACTGGCTTCGCCTTCCTGCTGCGGTGGCAGTCCCTGCAGACGTGGCGCTACGGCCAAGACCAAGTCGCGGGCCGCCCGATAGTCGCCATCCGCCTCGATGCCGTGCTCGGCCACATGCTCGCCAAGCCGCATCACGGCGTCTGCCAGTACCTGAGTATCGACAGAACTATGAGCAAAGACCGCTGGCGGATGAACGTCCGCGGTATCCTTGCGCTTCTTGATGTCGATCGTTCTGGCCTCAAGTGATACGGCTATGACTTTGCCGAACTTGTCACCCCCGACGGTGTGGAGGTCATCCCCAGTGCGAATATCGGTATCCTGTGGGGCAAACCGGTAACGATGGGTGGGCACCTTTCCCTTCCCGGGCACCTCTTCCAGAAAGACGATGTCGGCGAGGCCGCTGCGCTCATGGAGGAGATCGTCGGCAGACAGGTCGCGCAGCCTGAAGTATTCCCACCAGACGGCCTTCTTCTCGCGGCCGTGCCAATCCAGCATGGAAGCAAGAAGCCATCGCCCCTTCTGCTCGTCCGTGCGTTCGTTGGCGTCGTCAGGCACGCCCTCAAGGAGGCGAGCCGAAAGTGCTGCCACCTTCTGCTGCCAGGCGGTCAGCTCCTCGCTCAGTTCAACCACCACCGCGGTAGGCCGGGCGATTGTCGCCCCGTTTGCGATCTGGTCGGCTCGAAGGGCCTCAAGCCAACGCCGCAGCGCCTCCGTGGAGGCGCAATCGTCATTGTTATAGCCTTTGACAGCCGCCTTATCGTCCTCCGGAATGCCCTCGGGGTCGGCCATCTCCAGCCGCGCCTGGGTTCTCGCCATCACGACCCCGACCTCCTCCAGAGGGACCGATCGATTGAATCCGTAGAGCGGCTCGAGCTTCTTGATGGAGTAGCTTTCCACGCTGGCGCGGATCGCGTGGCGAACCACTGCATAGAGATCAACGAATACCTCTCCACGGAGAAGGTTGTCGACGTCATTCTCTCGCGTCGCATACCGTCCCATCAACCGCTTCAGCGCAGCAGGCTCGTAGGGAGCGAAGTGATAGATGTGAAGGTTCGGATGGGTTTTCTGCCGTTCGACGACGAAATCAATGAACCGCTCGAACGCAGCCCTCTCCTCATGGCGCGTGGACGCCCAGTCGCCGGTATATTGCCAGACCCCGCCGTCATCGGCGTAGAGGTAGCCGAACAGGAACTCGAGCCCACCATCACCGACAAACGGATCTCCCTCGAAATCGAAAAAGATGTCACCCGCTGACGGTTCGGGTAAACGAAATAGCCCAAAACCCGGCTCGAGCGGCAGGACCTCGTGCAGCATCGTGTCTGCGGTCCGACCTTCGACCTGAATCCGTGCCTGTTCGCGAACCCTCTCGTAGCTGCTCGCGGCCCCGCGATCGGGTCGCCACGGCAGAGGGATGGGCATGGCCGCGAGCGCCGACATCGTGTCGACGCCGCGCCTCTCTAATTCGCCGATCTGGGACTTGCTGATACCAGCGACGAGGGACATGTGGTCATCCGCTCGCCTCTTTTCTTCGCAATGCCGACGCCACCTGCAAACGTCACAATGATCGATCGGCTCGGGATAGGGGGCCGACGCTAGTGCCGGCCGGTCCCGCGATCGCTCGCTCCAAACTGCCTCTCACATGGCGATAGTAGGCTGCATAGTCGGCGATCCGGTACGCTTCCGGTTCGAAGTTCGTCCCAGGTGTCACGACATGGGCTGCAACAGGCGCTACGCCCTGTATGTTCGACAGCATGTCGGAGTAGAGGCTGATCTGAAGGACCGTGTTGCCCTTGGTCTCCCGGGCCAGCTTCGTATCGGTAACCTCATAAGACCACGCACCTAACTGACTTGGTTTCTCCACGCGAAGCAAAATGTCGGCCCGCCCGTTCCAGAGGCCGACCTGGAGTGCTCCTTGAGCGATAACCGCATCGCCCCGCGCCATCGCCTCACGCGTGGCTGCCACTGCCGTACCGTCGACACCGATCCCGCCGATCTGCGTGACCGCGAGCCCTCCCGATTTCAAATGATCTATATAGCCCTGCTCATGCTCAGCACCACGCGCGGCCAGTGCTTCGAGGACGGGATCCCAGATCTTTGGCTTGGCCAACTCGCCGTTAGCGACCTTGAGGTCGAGATTGGTCAGATAATGGCAATTCAGGTGCCCGACGAGGTCGCCCGCACTAAGGTTGATTTTGGCGCCGATCTTCTGCATTTTCCCCGCCAAATGCTGACGCTGCATCACAGCTCGCTTGCAATCTCCGGTATATTGTCTATTTCCACGCCGTTTTGTCTAGCCCACAGAGATCGCGCCAGCGTCGCCGGCACCTGCTCCCGGAATTTACCGGCGGCGATGTTCTCGACAAAGGCAGAGACGTCAATCGCACTGGCGCGATCGAGTTGACCTAGCCCTCGCAACTTCGGCAAAGCCTCAGCTGCGCTTGTCTTGGCAAGCGTCAGACCGAGGTCATGGACTTGCCCCGGCAGTCCCGTCATGGCCGCCGCGGCTCCAAACACGGCGGTTGCCTGGGAGCCCCGCCAGAGGAACAGGTGCAGATCACGCTCTTCTTCGACGACCCTTCGCTTTTCGAGGTCAAGCTCACGGAACGTTTCTCGCCCCTCAGCCAAGAGCTCCCGCGCCTTATCGTCGAGATATGGTGGCTCGTCAGTGGACAGATAGACATTACGCATCTCGGCAGCCAGCCGGTCATGCAGGCGCTCGCCGTCGGCACGTTCAAACCGGGGTACGACGCCTCCCGGATGCGGGGCCACGAAGAGGGTGTTGGTCCTTTCGTCGACATCGTTGATGATCCATCTACGGCCCGCAAACACCACAAGACCGTCTTTATGGACCGGGAAAGATATTGGCAGCGTACCGAGGGTCTTGCCCTCGATTGTCAAGCGCCACTCTTCTGCTGACTCGAACACAGCAAAGAAACTTCGGGATTGAACCGTCTGCTCGCCCTTCTCTGCGAGCATGATCAGGCCATCACCCGATTGCTCAATGAAGCGGATCGTGTCGGAAGCGAGATGACGAAGGAGATCTGCAAATTCTCGGGTCGAGATGGCGGCGAAAGGCCCCGCCCCGCACAAGAGATCGTAGAGTGGCCGCGCCCTGATCCCACCCCGTTCAGCGATGACAGAGAGGATCTGGTGGATCAAGGTTGAAGCGACCTCCGGCACCTGGCCGGCCGGCTCGACGAATTTTTGCAGCAGCAGCCGAATGACGGCGACCGAGCGGATGGTATTCGGCCTGAGCCGGTCGATCACGCCGGAACGTTGATCAATGTTCGGCTCACGCACATAGACACGAAGGACCGACGGTACGCCTTTCCGCCGGCCCGTTCTACCGAGCCTCTGCTTCAGCGACGAAAGCGAGCGAGGTGCCCCGATTTGAGCAACCGATTTGACCGATCCTATATCGACACCCAGCTCTAGGGTCGAGGTACAGATCGCGGTCGTCGGCAATTTTCCATCCTTAAGTCGATCCTCCAGCTCTTCCCGAAGGGTCTTGGAAAGACTGCCGTGATGGGGAAAGAACTCGTTCGGCACATCTGCCTTGTCCGACCTCCTGCGCAGGCGATCGGCAGTGGACTCGACGGTACGCCGTGAACCTCCGAAGACGAGGTTGTTTGAAGTTCGCAGGGTCTTGAACAAATGGTCCGCGATATCGTCGAGTGCGATCCTGCGCGGCATTTCTTCGACGTCCGTTCCTCCTTCGGCGTGATCGGGATCATCAAGCTCGGGTGGCTCGACATAGCCACGGATCTGCAGCTTGAGTTCGGGAGAATCAGACTTCGCTTCTAATATCCGGACAGTCTCCGGCGAGGTTGGACGGAGCCATGCTGCCGCCTGAAACAAATCGCCGATGGTTGCGGACAGGCCGACGCGCCGCGCCGGCCGCTGGGACATGGCATCGATGCGGCGCAGCAGGCTTGCGAGATGGAGGCCGCGCGGTCCCTGAAGGAACGAATGGACCTCGTCGATGACGATGAAGTCAGCCGACGACAGCAGACGTTTTGCATCGGCCGGACGCCGGGCGAGCATCGCCTCGATCGATTCCGGCGTGATGAGCGCGATCCCTTGCGGCTTGGAAAGGGCCCGCTTCTTGTCTCCCTGAGGAGCATCGCCGTGCCATTTGACGACAGGGATCTCCATGTTCTCGCAGAGTCCCTCGAGACGTTTTAACTGATCGTTGATTAGGGCCTTCAGCGGACTGATATACAGGATCGAGAATCCAAACTCTTTCCTGTCAGCGATCGCGGTCAGGATCGGCAGAAAGGCCGCTTCTGTCTTCCCCGCAGCAGTTGTTGCAGCAATTAGAACGTCGCGGTCATCGTCGAGAACGGCAAAGATTGTGCGCGCCTGAATCTCGCGCAGCTCATCCCATCCCTGATCGTGAATCCATCGGCGGATGGCCCCGTGCAGTTTGTGGTAGGCCCCCTCAAGAGTTGAGTCGGAGGCTGGTGAGCTCATCGCCGTCTCCACTCTCTTCGCTCGATGCCGTATCGTCCGGAGCATCCGGGGCAATCGGTATGCGATCAAGCAACTCCTGCCACTTGACGCCGGGGTTCTGTTCAAGGACAGCGAGCATCTGCACGAATGCTTTCACGGTCGAACGAGGCGTCCGAAAATAGGACTCCCCGATCTTGCGGTTGCAATACTCCATGAACGCGGTCAACGCTTCGTCCGGCACCAGGAATTTCGCGGGATCTCCGCTTGCGAAGACCAACCTGATGTTGGTGAGGAGAACGAAGAGATCTTCTGGCGTCAGGCTCTGCAGCTGGATCACTGGACCAGAAAAATCAACAAGCCCGCCGCTCGCAAAGCTGTTTTCCGCCAACCTGGACTGCAGGGCCTCATAGCTAAACACACCTCGGCGCGTGTCCAGCAGGAAGTCGGGCGTACCGCACATGATGAAGCCTATTCCTGAGGTCATGCCTTGGAGCGAGTCGTTCACTATGTCGAGAAGCTGTTCATAGTTCTGCTTGCGGGACTGGGAATTCTGAAGCTTGTAGATATGAGCCATCTCGTCAAACATGACCAAAAGGCCACTATAACCTGCAATCCGCACCAGGCAGCCGAGACATTTCAGCGATTCATAGACATTTTCGTCGTCGATGATGCTTCTGACACCGAGGTCCTTTTTGGCATCCGTTTTGGTTGAATACTCCGCGCGGAGCCAACGAATAGCGCATTCTTTCATGGCCTCGTTGGCCTCTTCGCTTCCTCGCCAATAGGCCTTCAATACCGTAGCGAAATCGTAGCCACCTGAGAATTGGGTAATCGCCTCGAGCTTCTGGTCGATAAGGCCTTCAACTGTGACGCCCTTCTCGCCAGCTTCCTTCACCGCATCCATCACCAGACGCTCGGTGATACTTTGCAGCGCACCACCTTCAGGCTTATTGCGGGTCGCCATGTTGTTCACAGCTTCCGCATAGAGCGCGCGCGCCTGACCGGCGCTTGCATGAATGCGCCGATTGGGCGACAGGTCGGCATGCATCGTCACGCAGCGCTTCTCTAATGCGATGAGGCGCACGACGCCGGCGAAGAACGTCTTGCCGGCGCCGTAGTCACCGATCACGAAACGGACGGCGGCTCCCCCATCCGCGATACGATCGATGTCGCGCACCAGTGCACCGATTTCGCCCGCGCGGCCGACTTGGATGTGGGGCAGGCCGAGACGTGGAACGACACCAGCGGACAGAGCCTGTATGATCGTGTCCCGCTCTCTGGGCTTAATCGGCTTCTTGTTCATGCAGCCTTGTCTTTCATCTCCGAGAGGCGTCCACGGAGGTGCGGCGCTAGCACCACGACGTCGCCATCTTCAATCAACGCATCATCGAAACGATCAAAAGACCAGTCGTTGATTCGCTCGATAGCCCCATCCGGAAGCAGTCCGATGTCTCTCGCATGGCGATCGAACTCGGATCGTGGCATCGATCCGCGCTGTTCAAGCAGCTGAACGAGCTCAGTATACGGTCTGTCCAATCCTTCCCAGGTAAGCATCAGGCTTGGGAGGCGATGGTTCTGCCACATCCTCGCTGAAAATATCGGACAGGAGCCCTGCGACAGCTTCGGTCTCTCGACGTGTGCGGGCAAGCTTGGCGGCATCGATCTTGATACCAGCGCCGCCTATCTGTTCCGCCGGCTTGGCGGGATCCTTCGGGATCGGGATGCCAGCGGCGCGCGCCTCGTCGCTGATCGAGACTGGCTCATCAACCCGCTCGGCGGCCGCCCGATGAAGGCTCTGATAGACCGCCTCGCTTGGAAGGCCGAGGGATTTGTGCAGCCGTTCCAGGAATTTGACTTCGCCGATGTCGATACTCGCGCCGCCGCCCACAACCGCGACAGCCGCGTCCGCGATTGCCCGACGTTCGACCTCCCCGACCTCCTGCAGCTTGCGAAAGACGCGCGCCTGCTTGGGAGGACTGTTAAACGTCGTGACGGCAAACGCGATCAGACGTGCCTGCTCCACGCCGGACAAGTCCGGTGTGGCCCGAATTCGGCTGATGGTACGCTGGAGCTCTTCATAGCAAGCGTCTCCATCGGAGCCGGCTGCCAGCACCGCGACTTCGACCTGGGTTCTTGCCGCTCGAAACGCTGGCCGAGAGGGATCGACAGGGCCACCATTCGCGGCCCTGAAAATAAAGACCTGTTCGTCGGCCCGAGGAACACTGCTGCCGTATCTAGGGTCCGGTTCGAGCGCCACGTCGATCACATCCAACGCTCGTCCTAACTCTTCAGCAGCAGCTGTGGGGATCTTTCCGCTGCTGGCGACGTCAAAGCCCGCCATCTCGAAGATCATCTGAGCCGTGGTGCTCGCGCGGCCCTGGGCTCCCAGTGCCGTCTCGACCTGTCGACGAAAATCATCGATCGCCGCTGAACCCGACTGTTGCCAAATATCGGGGGGTAACAGTCCCGCAGCCACGACGGAATTGCGGAGGTTTGGTTTGCGCCCGACGAAGCGGCTGAATCCATCGAGCTCGGCTGTGCAGTCCTCGACCAGGGTTCGCAAGGCATCGAGTTGCTTCGTAAGGCCGGACACGTCAGGATACTGTTCGTGCGGTCCGTGAACATCGACGGTGAATGCGCCACTGGCAGCGCGATATTGCAGCGAGATCCGCTTGTTCGTCCGTATGGAAAGACCGCTCGGATATTGCTGAGCAAAGCGCTTCGTCCACAGAGTGACAAACTCGTCAAAGCATCGCACCGCGGGCGTTCTGAGATGAGTGTCCGGCATGGCCAGAACCCACCGCAGAGCGTCATCTGCCGACGATAAGACCGGTGCCTCCAACAGTCTTTGACCGAGATACAACCGCGTCGCGAGGTCCATTTCGGAGTTCGCGGCACGCTCCGCTGACAGTGCAGGCAAATCGATAGGCGCTGCCAATTGAACGTTAGCAATATTGAGAAAGTGGTTGGCGTAATGGTGAAACGACCCGTTCGTACCGTAGATCGCGAGAAGCCTCTTGACCTCGCCGATCAGTGACGCAGCGTCATCGCCCCGCTCGACGAACATACGATGCTCGAGCCCATAGAAAAACATGAAGATGAGCCCAATGCCGTAAGCAGGATCCCGCCTACCTCCGAGCATCCACTCAAGGAATGCCCGACGGGCGGCCGGATCCATCTCCGCGTAGGAAGGCCAATATGGCATCGAGCTTCCATCAATATCCGCGCGCTGGGCTCGAGCAGACAGATTGGGATTGATCGCGTATTGTACGGTCACACCGCCGGGCACGGCGAGGCAATCACCAAGGTAGAAAAGGCCGCCCGTGATCTCCACCTTTCCAAAGGTCACTCGCTCGTTGGCGTGCACCCATCGGGCCAGCGCACTGCCCTGCCGAGAGGGACTGCCTCCAGCTAGCAAAGGGCGAATGTCGTTCTTGAAGGTTGGCTCGCGTGCAGGCGGTCTCGGCGGCGCCTCGCGCCGGGTGGCCCAAAAGAGAGCGCGCAGCAGAAGATAGAGGCCACCGCAGACGATGGCGGCTGCTCCGATCACAGCGGCGTTCTCGACGACAAAGTGGTAGATCGCGACGGTAGCAGCGATCATCGCCCCGACGATAAGCAATGCGGCCTCGCCGCCCTTTGTCGATTTTCCCCGCCGCCGACCCATGCCATTTATCAACCGAGCGTTCCAACGCTCGTTCAGCTCCCTGACTGACCTTCGCATGCCGCACAACTAGCGGTAAACAATCTTGCGAGTTCCCTACCTATATACCGCTGCCCTCGTTGGAGGAGCAAGTCGCTTGCTCACGAACGGTCAAAACGCTGTCGGCTGGATTCACGCTGCGAACGGGCGCCCGACCGACGACTGGCGTGGGTGGCTTAGCATCAAAGAGCTCGAGACGAAGTTCTTCGAATAGTTGACGGCTGGGGCCACAAGCGCGCGTCTCCGTTAGGCTCGTCACGGACCGAGAGCTATGATTTTCCTCAATGCGCCTTGCTCTCGATGGTCCCTTCGAAGAGGCATTTGCGCAGTCGAACTACCAATCGGCGGTCACCCGAGCGGATTTCTCGTAAGGATCGTAGCAAGCTGTCCGATCACAGAAGCAGCCTTTTCCTCGCGGCCAAAAGCATTTCCGGCGGAATCTTGTGGACGTTGACGATGCGTGCTTTCTCACACTGGAAAGCGGTCCCTGGCGCGTCAGGATCATCTTCGACCACGCACTCGACTTCAACTTCATAAATGCGCGGATATTCGTGGTGAGCTGCCCAAATTGCAGCTTGGTCAAATAGCTTCACCATGTAGATGCGATCGTTCCGACGGATATCTGGCGAAACATCGCCATTTTGCGGTACGTCGGTCACCGACGGCGGCAAAATATACTCGCCCATCTGTAGGCCGAAGTTGCCGCCATGGAAGTAGCGTGGTGGCTTCTTACAAGGAAGCAATCCCTTGGCGGCGAGACGCCTGCGTTTCCTTTTCCCCATTCTTTCGTTCATGGCCCCGCCGACCGACTTTCTTCTTCCCCGGTTCGAAACATACAGCACTGGCGAGAACGCCGACTACGGCACGTTGCTGACCGCGGTACGAAAATCAGCGTCGCGCGATCAGCGCTCTCGGCGTCGGTCCCGCACCGAGCGGCAATCGAGTCGCCCCCAGGTCGTCCAGTCGAATTAGGTCTCTCCCTCGGCATCGTGAAGGACAATGGATGGGGCACGCATGACGCGAGCCTACCCTTAACCTCGCGGTAGATCTCTCCGAGATTTCGGGTCAGAGCCGGGTTCGATTCCGATCAGGGCGATTGTGAAGTCCGGAACGGCATAAGCGTGCCCGCTGCGGGAAGCCTGCTGTTTTATTTTTGTCGGCGAATACCGCGCGTCATCCTGCTGGTATTTGTGCTGGTATCGGCAGCAATCGACGATAAAAGTGGCTTCAAATTCAAATGGTTATGGCTCTAGGCAATTATCGGCCAGGGGCACCAATCGTGCGTTGGCTTCCGTGTCCGTTCGCCAAACATGATAAGCCCTGCTCCGCGGCGATTGCGACTTCGCCGGCATTGCTGCGTGAGCCTCCTCCCGACATCAATCACGTTGCCGGTGACTTTCACGGGCTTGCGTCACGGGTCGACATTGGCGGCGGTCGGCGTCCCGAGGTGCCGCATCGCCGAGCCGCCGGCCCGGGGCAATTGCGTACCTTGCGCAGCGGTACCCACCAACGGATCGATCGCCATCAGCTGTGCCTCCAGCGTGATGACGGTCGATGCAAGTTTGTCGCGACGCTCTCTCAGATGCTTCGCCAAAGTTGGGTAGAAAACATCCGTCGCATCGACAGTGTGCGACCGCTGCTCCTCCTCCATGATGTCGGAGTTCAAGAGCTGAATTCTCCAATTGAGGTCTGCGATCAGCGCCTGCAACTGCAAGGAACCTGATATTCCAAAGCGGGACGTTTGCTGCATGACATTGCCTCGATGTGAAACAGACCCAACCCGGGTCGGCGAACAATCAGGCACTTAGCAAGGCCGATGCCAAAGGCGGCGCGGGTCGTGCCGGGCCTGAAGCGGGCGACGGACTTCGGCCTCATCGAAGCGATGCATCGGAACATCCCAATTGCGGCCGCCGCCGTGTCCGATAGCCTTGTCGTGTCTTTGGCGATCAGCTTGCAACCCGAAGGGGGGCCAACATGCCCGACGTTCTGATTGAGACAAGGGAGGGCTGGCTCGCCGGCCGAGGCGCCCAGTTCATGGCCGCTATTCAGGATGCGATCAGCGCAACGCTCCGGACGCCGGTGCACGACAAGATTCTTCGTCTTGTCCAGCATGCACGCGACGACTTCGCGATCCCCGATTGGGCCGGCGAGCGCTTCACCCATATCGAGATCACGATGTTTCCCGGCCGAACCGTCGCGACCAAGCGCGCGCTCTACAAGGCCATCGTGGAGAACCTGCAGCGGTTCGGCGTACCTGCAAATGACGTCAAGATCATCCTGATCGAGGTGCCGCGCGAAAATGTCGGGATGCGCGGCGGCCATGCCGCTTCCGATTTCGACATCGGATACGAGACGGCGGTTTAGCGCAAACACGGCCCATCGGGCCGTGGCCCGCGACGAAATCCCGAAGCTGCCGCCGGGCGTGACCGTGATCTATGCTCATCCGGTCGATGATGGCGAGGAACTGCGCGGCTACGACTATCCGCATCTCGCGCCCTTGCGCGCAAGCGACGCCGCGTGCCTGTGCAACGCTGATATCGCTGCCTTGCTCGATCAGCACGATGTCAGGCGCATCGGCCTTCGCGAGCTGCGCGACCTGCAGCGCGGGGGGCTAGATCATCGCGGCGACTTTTTCCAGTCCGATCAGGCGCGCAAGGGAGCGCACTTCGCTCTTCTGATCCTCACGAAGCTGGAACAGCAGCGGCATCGCGGCCGATTTCAGCTGCTGGACTTCCTCGGAGTCGGGATCGATCGGCACATTGTCCGATCCGGGCTGGCCTTGATGCTTGGCGTGGATCTTGCGGGCGACCGCGCGCAGCGCACTCTCGACTGCCGGCCAGTAGTATTCCTGGTCCGACGTCAGCCTGAGCCGCTCCTTGATCCCGGCGATCTGCGCATCGCTGAGCAGCGCGTAGTTCTTCTGTGGCGCCGGCTTGGCGGCCACCTTCGGTTTCGCCGGCGCAGCCGCAGGCTCGGCGGTCTTCGGCTCAGCGGTCCTGGACTCAGCGTTCTTGGACTCAGCGGTGTTCGGCTCGGCCGACTTGGCGGTCGAGTTGGGCTGGCCGACATCTGCCGGCTCGGTGATCCGCTTCGGCAGGTGAACATCGGTGGGTTCGACGGAGGCATAAGCCTGGCGCACCGTATCGGGCGCGCCCGGGATTGCGGCCTGCGCGCGCAACAGCAGCGGTGATGGCGCCGCGGGCGGCTGGGCCACCTGCGGCGGGTCAAAGGCGGCGGTAGCGAACGCAATCACCGCGAGCTTGTCCTGCTTGCTCGCCCGGTTGGCGACGGGAGCCGCGTCGGCCGCCGCTACGGCGGCAACCTCGGACGGTGCCGACGGCACACTGTCGCGGCCCAGGATCGCGGTAATTGCCGCGCCGGCGAGGAGGAAACTGGTCAGCGCGGCGACGGTGATGGCTCTGGTCAAAAATGTCTCCATGCCCGGCCGGTGTCGTCGCAGGGTGAACGCCAAATGCGGCCTTAGCGTGCCCCTACGGCGGCAAGGGGCTGCCACATTGGGTAAAATCGCGCCGAAGCGGCCCCGGAATCAGGCCGCGGCGGCAAGCTCATAGGCTTCCTGGATATCAGCCACGATCTCATGGGCCGTCCACAGGGCGCCCGGCTGGACCGAGCGCATGCTCACCGTCCAGTTGGTCCGGCGCGTCCGCGGCGTGCTGACAATGTCGAATTCGACCTGCCTGCACAGCGGATGCCGCTGCAGGGCATGGAAGACCCGGGTCCTGAGCTCGTCGAGTGTTGCCGGGGTCTTGGCAAAGAGCGCCTCAAAGGCCATGTCGCATTCCCATGATGCCGGGCGGCCGGCCGTGATGGCCGGCCATCCTGTGGCGCATTGTTGGGGCGATCGTGGTTAATGGCGCGTTAAGGCGGCCGGCAGGCTTTTGGAGCGTTTTCGAGCGAAGTGGACACCGGTTTGCGTGAAGAAAACGCGTCCAAACAAGAAGCCAGGGCTTCGGTTCTGATTCAATCAGAACCGAAGCTCTCGCGGTGGATTTTCACCCGCGCGGCTGCTGACTCGTACTCCACAGCCGTTCGCGCCACGAGGTCGTCGACCGCAAGCACGTCGGTCACGCCGGATGCGGAATGCCCGCCGCTCCAGACATCGCGCCAGCGTTTGGGGCGGTTTTCGCGGGCACCGACGTCGATGTCTTTGCCGATGTCGATGGCGCCGCGCGCCGGCAGATTGTCGGGATCGAGCCCGGCGGCTTCGATCGATGGCCGCAGCATGTTGGTTTGCAGGCCCGTGAACGCCGTCGTCAGCAGGATGTCGTCGGCGGTGCTGTCGACCAGCATCTGCTTGTACCGCTCGTCGGCCATGCTCTCGCGCGTAGCGATGAACTTGGTGCCCATGTAGGCGAGATCGCAGCCCAGCGCTTCTGCTGCGCGCAGCGCATGGCCGTCGCTGATGCCGCCGGCGAGCACGATCGGGCCGTCGAAGAAGCCGCGCACCGCGCGCACGAACACGAACGGATTGAGCCAGCCGGTCTGCCCGCCGGCGCCCGCGGTCAGCAGCACGAGCCCGTCGGCGCCGGCCGCAACCGCGCGCTCGGCGTGGCGGATCGAGGCGACGTCGGCAAACACGAGCGCGCCGGCATCATGCAACGGGGCGAGCACCGGCGCGGGCGAGCCGACCGACGTGATCACCACCTCCGGCCGGTGCCGCAGCAGTACCGCGAGATCCTGCGCCAGACGCGCGTTGGAGCGATGCACGATCAGGTTCGGGCAGACCGGCGCCGCGCACTTTCCGCCGGCATCCGCATGCGCCTGCAGACGGCTCTCGATCTCGGTGAGCCAGGCATCGAGCTGTTCCGTCTCGCGGCAATTCACCGTCGGAAACGAACCGATCACGCCGTTGCGGCACGCGGCTACCACCAGCTCGACGCCGGACACCAGAAACATCGGCGCGGCGATCAGCGGCAGCCGAAGGCGATCGCGAAAGCGATCAAGAAGATCAGCACCAGACAAATTGTTTCTTCCCTGCATCATTGTGTTAGCGTTGCCGCCGACATTGGCACGACAGAAGCCAAACACAAGGCGGGAGGACGAACGACATGAGCAATCCGCTCTACGCATTTCCGGCGGCATGCGAGCAGACGCTGCGGGCGCTGGCGCGCTATCCGTCGCGGACGGCCTTCGCGTGGCCGGGCGGATCGCTCAGCTACCAGGGCGCAACCGATCTGATCGGACGGATGCAGCGCGTGTTCATGTCGCTCGGCTTTGCACCCGGCACCCGCGTGGCCTTCCTCACCGCCAACCGCGCCGACACCTGGTGCGCCGGCGTCGCCGCGCAATTGTCGCGGCTGGCCATCACCTGGCTGCATCCGCTCGGCTCGCTCGACGATCAGTTGTTTCAGATCGAGGACTCCGAGGCCCAGATGCTTGTCGTCGACGGCATCACCTTCCGCGATCGCGGCGGTGAGCTAGCGGCAAAGGCGGCCGGCCTCAAGACCGTGTTCACGCTCGGCCCGGCGAGCTACGGCGCGGACCTGTTGCGGGCGGTCGAGGCGGCCGGCAGCGCAAGCCCGCGCAATTTCGCTGATGCCGACGACATCGCGACGCTGAACTACACCGGCGGCACAACAGGCAAATCCAAGGGCGCGCTGCGCCATCATCGCGAATATGGCGGCTTCGCCAACGCGATCCTCGCCGACTTCGAGATACCCGACACGCCGCGCTATTTGACCGTGGCGCCGATCAGCCACGTCGCGGGGACGAAAGTGCTGCCGACGCTGATGCGCGGCGGCACCGTGCACATGCTCAAGGGTTTCGATCCCGAGGCCGTGTTCAAGACCATCGCGCGCGAGAAGATCAACTTCACGCTGTTCGTGCCGACCATGATCTACGTGATGCTGGATCATCCGGCGCTCCCCAGGACCGATCTCTCCTCGCTCGAGCTCCTGCTCTATGGGGCCTCCGCGATGTCGCCGAGCCGGCTGGTCGAGGGCATCGAGCGGATCGGCCCGGTGTTCTCGCAACTCTATGGCCAGACCGAGTGCTATCCGGTGTCGGTGCTGCGCAAGCAGGATCACGACCCGAAGACGCCGGAGCTGTTCCTGTCCTGCGGCTTCCCGATCGCCGCCTGCCAGGTGAAGATCCTCGATCAGGACGACCAGGAGGTCGCGACCGGCGAGGCTGGCGAGATCTGCGTGCGCGCCAGCCACGTGATGGCCGAATACTGGAAGCGGCCCGACATCACCGCGGAAACGCTGAAGAACGGCTGGCTGCATACCGGCGACATCGCGCGCATGGACGAGCGCGGCTACATGTTCATCCTCGATCGCAAGAAGGACATGATCGTCTCGGGCGGCTTCAACATCTTTCCGCGCGAGGTCGAGGACGTGCTGTCGCAGCACGCCGATGTCGCGATGGTCGCGGTGGTCGGCGTGCCCGACGACAAATGGGGCGAAGCCGTCACAGCCGTTGTGGTGGCGCGCGACGGCGCGAGCCCGAATCCGGACGAGCTGATCGCGCTGGTGAAGGCGAAGAAGGGCTCGGCGCATGCGCCGAAGCAGGTCCAGTTCGTCAAGGAGCTGCCGATGACCGGCGTCGGCAAGGTCGACAAGAAGGTGCTCAAGGCCGCCTTCTGGTCCGGCCGTGACCGCATGGTGGGCTGACACTGTCAGTCTTGCCCCCGCACCCTGAGAGACTGTGACGCTTTGCACCACCGTCATTGCGAGGAGCTCGCGACAAAATTGCAAAGCAATTTTGCGCTGAAGCGACGAAGCAATCCATACTACCGCGCGTTTGGAGAGATGGATTGCTTCGCTCGCAATGACGTGGATGGAGCAGTGCGCACCATCTCATCCGGAGGAGGCCGTGTTGCGGCCTTCTCATGGATGACGGGAAGAGCTTAGGGTGAAGGGGAGAGGGCGCCAGACGACGGCGAGAGCGGGCGCGCCGGTTCCGGACGCCCGGCGGCACCCTGCCCCAGCACCTGATCGAGCCGCTCGCGCAGCTGATCCTGGTCGTAGGGCTTTGCCAGCCGCGGCAGGTCGACCTGGATGCCTTCGGGCAATTCGGCGTAGCCGGTGGCGAGCAGGACGGGAAGCGCCGGCCGGACCTCGCGCGCGACAGCCGCCAGCTCGATACCGGTCATGCCGGGCATCATGTGATCGGTCATCATCAGGTCGATCGGCTGTTCGCTCCGGAGAATTTCCAGCGCATGCGGCCCGGAGCCGGCGCCGATCACGTGATGACCGAGGTCCTCCAGCATCTCCGTGGTCGACATCGCAATCAGCGGATCGTCGTCGACGAGCAGGATCACCGCCGAGCGTTTCATCTTCTGCAGCGCAGGAGCGGGACCTTCCAGTTCGGGCGCGGCGGTGGCAACCGGGAGCACGAGCGTGGCGGTCGTGCCCTTGCCGACCGCGCTCGCAAGCTGCAGCGCGCCGCCGAGCTGTACGGCCAGCCCATGCACCATGGACAGGCCAAGGCCGGTACCCTTCCCCACCGGCTTCGACGAGAAGAACGGCTCGATCGCCCGCTTCAGGACGTCGGGCGGCATGCCGGTGCCGGTGTCGACCACGGACAGTTTCAGGTAATTGCCGGGCTGCAGCGACGGATCGTTCCTGGCGTTGCACGCCGCAAGCCTGATCTCGATCGCGCCGCCCTCCGGCATCGCGTCGCGCGCGTTGATCGCCAGGTTGAGGATCGCAAGCTCGACCTGGTTGGTGTCGACACGGGCCGGCGGCAGTCCCTCGGGAATGTTCAGCCGCAGCGTGACGCGCGGCCCCAGCGAGCGCTCGAGCAGGTTGCTCATGTCGCGCACCAGCGTTCCGAGATCAACCGGTACCACGCGCAGATCCTGTTGCCGCGCAAATGCGAGAAGCCGCTGGGTCAGCGACGCGCCGCGCTGGGCGCCCTGCAATGCGCCCTCGACCAGGCGATGCAGGCGCGGATCCTCCGGCAGCCGCTTGCGCAGCAGATCGAGATTGCCCATCACCGCCATCAGCAGGTTGTTGAAGTCGTGCGCGACGCCGCCGGTGAGCTGGCCGATCGCTTCCATCTTCTGTGCGTGGCGGAGCTGCTCCTGCGCCCTTTCGCGCGCGGCGACCTCCTTCATGAGATCGGCGGTGCGCTGCTCGACACGCTGCTCCAATGTCGCCGTCAGCTCTGCGAGCGCCGTGCGTTCGGCGGCGAGCTGTGCCAGCAGCGCCTCGCGCTCGATCTCCGCGGTCTTGCGCGCGGTGATGTCCGAGCACACGCCGACCATCGACTTGATGCCGCCATCGGGCCCGCGCACCACGCGGGCGCGGACATCAACCCAGTGCTGGCTGCCGTCGGGCCAGGTGTTGCGGTACTCGATCTTGTAGTCCGCCCCGGTCTGCAGCGTATGCTCGACGATCTCGCTACGGCGTGTGCGATCGTCGGGATGAACCGCGTCCAGCAGATCCTGGTAAGTGAAGGGCTCGTCGGGCCCGCGCCCGAAGAAGCGCTTGCAGGTTGCCGAGGCCTCGAGCTCGAAGTCGGGCAGATGCAGCTCCAGCGCACCGAGATGGCCGGCATTGAGCGCGGTCTGCAACAGGCTTTTGCTCTCGGTCAGGTCTTCGAGGATCGCGCGGGTCTCGTACTGGCGGCGCCGGCCGCGCACCGCCGCGGCCACCAGGCTCACAAGGGTTGTCGGATGGAACGGACGCTCGACGAAGGTCACGTTGCCGAGCTGCCGGCCGAGCCGCGCCGCTTCCGGATTGCGCTCGGGCCCGCCGGCCTCGCTCATCAGCACGATGGGGAAATCCGACCACGAGGGCTGCTCGTTCAACCAGCGCACGAGGTTGGCGAGGTCGGCCTGCCTGATCGCCTCATCCGCAATGATCGCGAGGCCCGCGCCGCTTGCGATCTGGCGCTCCAGCTCGGCGAGATCGCCGCAGATGTTGGCGTAGTAGCCGGCCTCCTTGATCAGGTGGGCGGTCCTGGCAGCGTCCCGCTCGCTCGCGCCAAGGATGACCGCGCGTTCCGAGGACGGGCCGGGCTTCACCGCGGCTGCCCTTCCGATTGCACCGCTTGGGGGACCAGCGTCATATCGCAAAGCCGCTCGGCCCCTAGGACCAGGATGACGGCGGTGAGATCGACACGTGTCATGGGGCCCCCTTACGGGGAGCGAAACTCGTTTGTGCCGCCAACCGTTCCAGGCGCGCGGGATTAATTTTCGGGACAGACCGACCGCAAGGGCGTGCGCCGCCCCGCCCGCTCCTGTAAGCCGGGGCGCCGGTTCAGGCTAGCGCCGCTCGATCACCAGGCTCTGGATCGCCTGGCCGAAATAGCCGCGCTGGTCGGCAAGCCGCGACATCGCGAGCCCGGCACCGTCAGGCCCGACCCAGGATTCGCCGTCGAGCAGGATCCAGTCGCCGATCGGCTCACGCGCCAGGCTCACCGTGAGGTCGGCATTGATGAAGGTCCACTGGCTGAAATCCAGCACCGGCGAGGTGCCGTTGGAGAAGTCCGAGGCGACCACCGCGCGCATCGCCTGCGAGACGGCAGCGCCTGCGATCAGCGGATGGTCGACGCGGAACCAGATCGCGCCAGGCCCCAGCTCGCCGAAACGGCCCCGCGCGGCCCGCATCGAAATGCATTTCACGAACGGACTGCTGGCCAGATTCCCCGGCTCGACCATGCATTGATCGGGGGCCGGCAACCCGACCGGGAGGTCGGCGATCCCGTGCGGCAACTCCGCGGTCTGCTGCTTGATCTTCAGGACGCTGGCCGAGACCACGACGACGCCGTCGGCCTTCAGCCTGACGCCGCAGAGCTGGATCTTGCGGCCCTCGCGCAGGACCCCGCGCTCGACCGTCAGCGGCGCCACCGGCACGGGACGCATCAGATCGATGGTCACGCGCGCAATGCGCATCGGCACGGGGGTGGGAATGGCTTCGGCGGCCCAGACCACGAGCGCCGCCGGCGCGGAGCCGTGCTGCATCCGCGGATCCCATGGACCCGCGGCGTCGGGACTGGTGACGACGCGATCGCCGTCAACGCGAAAGATCGGCTCCATCAAAGCATGATCCGGAAAAGTGTGGTGCGGTTTTCCGCGCGACAAACGCGATGCGTTTGCGCGGGGATCATGCTCAAACAGAAAGCCAAAGCGCGATGGTTCATTCTGAGCATCGCGCTTCAGGCCAGCGCCGGATCGACCGCTTCCTCATATTCCTTCTTGAACCGCGCGATCAGCTCGGCCGCCGGCACCACCTTGGAGATGCTGCCGACGCCCTGGCCAGAGCCCCAGATCTCCTTCCAGGCCTTCGGCTTGGCGCGCTCGCCGGAAGCGTCGGTGCCGAAGCTCATCTTCGAGGGATCGGAGGTCGGCAGATTGTCCGGGTCCATGCCGGCCGCGACGATGGAGGGCTTCAGATAGTTGCCGTGCACGCCGGTGAACAGGTTGGAATAGACGATGTCCTCGGCGGACGAATTGGTGATCATGGTCTTGTAGCCCTCGACCGCGTTCGCCTCCTGCGTCGCGATGAAGGCCGAGCCGATATAGGCGAAGTCGGCGCCGATGATGCGCGCCGCGCGGATCGCGCGGCCATTGGCGATGGTGCCCGACAGCGCGATCGGCCCGTCGAACCACTGCCGCGTCTCGGCCACGAAGGGGAACGGCGAGATCGTGCCGGCATGGCCGCCGGCGCCGGCCGCGACCAGGATCAGGCCGTCGGCGCCCTTCTCGATCGCCTTGTGCGCGAACTTCTGGTTGATCACATCATGGAAGACGATGCCGCCCCAGCCGTGGACGGCCTGGTTGAGCTCCTCGCGCGCGCCGAGCGAGGAGATGATCATCGGCACCTTGTGCTTCTCGCACAGCGCCATGTCGTGATCGAGCCGGTTGTTGGACTTGTGCACGATCTGGTTCACCGCGAACGGCGCCGAAGGCCGCTCCGGATGGGCCTTGTCGTAAGCGGCGAGCTCTTCCTTGATCCGGTACAGCCACTCGTCGAGCAATTCCGGCGGCCGCGCGTTCAGCGCCGGGAACGAGCCGACCACGCCGGCCTTGCACTGCGCGATAACGAGGTCGGGCACCGAAATGATGAACAGCGGAGACCCGATCACGGGAATCGACAGGCGGCCCTTGAACAGAGCAGGCATGGACATTGGAAGCGGATCCTTCGGGTTGCCGGGACGAAATGTACTTATGGCCTCGAGATGCCGGCCATCATACCAACAAGGCAATCTTTCCAGTGTCAAGTATTGCGTTTTGGCGCTGCGAAATGGATGACAAAACCTCATCCCGGCGCAGTGATTTTCCGAGAGATCTGCTGGTATCCCAGGCTCAGGTCAGCCGCTTTATTGGCAGAGCGCCCGTGTCACGAAATTTTCGGTCTTGCAGTCGTTCGGGCCACGCTTGTGGCCCGGCAGATAGACCAGCGGCGAACACTTCTCGGAGGCGTCGGTATCGAGGCTCTTGCCTTCCTTGAACCCCTTGCTCTGGCACAGCCTGTCGGCGCCGATCTTGCAGTCCGGCGCGCCGTTCGAGGCCACCACGCAAGCCGCGCGCCCCGTGACCATCGACGAGGGACGCGCGATATCCGACAGATCGTTCATGGTCTCGCCGGGGCTCTTCAGCGGCAGGATCGATTTCGACTTCTCGAACAGCTTTCCGATTTCGTTGATCAGCCCCGGATTCTCGCGCTCGACCGGCGCAGGCGGCACTTCGATCGACTGCGGCGGCTGCGCCGCGGGCGGCAACGGTTGCTGCGCCGAGGGCTGCACGCCGAGCGCAGGCGCCGCGGCTTGGGCCCAGCCTCTGTCGATCGTCGCCATGACCATCGACAAGGCAAGGCCTGCCATCACCACGCGCGCCCTGGCAAGGTTCAGCCTGGCAGGATTCAGCAGGTCGTCGATTCCATCAGCCATCAGGGCCAACGTAACCCGAAGCCAGCGATCGGCAAAGCCGACGAACCGCTAAATCAGCTTGAATGCGACAACAAAGCCCAGCACCAGCACGATCGCGCCGATCGCGACCCAGGTGCCGAGCCGCTTCTCCAGCTCCTTGCGGATGAAGTCGCCATAGCGGTTGAGCAGCACCGCGACGAAGAAGAAGCGCCCGCCGCGTGCGACAATCGAGCACAGGATGAACAGCCAGATGTTGTAGCCGGCGAAGCCCGAGGTGATCGTCACGAGCTTGTAGGGGATCGGCGTCAGCCCCTTGACCAGGATGATCACCGCGCCCCACTCGGCGTAGGACGCGCGGAATGCGTCGACCTTGTCGGAGAGTCCGTAGAGATGGATCAGCCACTGCCCGAGCGAGTCGTAGAGCAGCGCGCCGATCGCATAGCCGAGCACGCCGCCGGCAACCGACGCAATCGTGCATACGGTCGCGAACCACCACGCCCGCCGCGGCTGCGCCAGCGACATCGGCAGCAGCATGATATCCGGGGGTACGGGGAAGAAGGAGCTTTCAGCGAAGGCCACGCCAGCGAGAAGCCACAGCGCGTAGGGCTTGTCGGCGGCGTCGATGCACCAGTCGTAAATCCGTTTCAGCATAGGCGCGATGAACCATCATGGAGCGCATTTGTCCATGCCGGGAATTGAGTTGATTTTCGGGCGATTTAGGACTGCCGCTTGCGCAGGCGGTTTTCCAGCGCGACAATCCGGCGCCGAACGACCGGAACGGGTGCGGTTTTGGGCAGCTTGACCGGCGACTTCGGCAGCTTCTCGGCAATCCCGAGCAGGCGCTCGCGCCGTTCCATCTCCCGCCAGACGTCCTCCGGCTTCACGCCGGCTTCGGCCCACACCACGGTCAGGTTATACAGCAGATCGGCGCTTTCGCGGACCACGGCATCGGACTTGCCGCCAAGGGCGTCGATCACGACCTCGATGGCTTCCTCGGCAAGCTTCTTCGCCATCTTGGCCGGGCCGCGTCGAAACAACCGTGCCGTGCGCGACGTTGCCGGATCAAGATCCCTGGCCGCGATCACCGCCCGATAAAGCCGCTCGATCGAATCACCCATGTTGCGAGCCTAGTCGAAACGCGTCGCCAGCGTGTTAACGGCGCGCTCGACGACGAAAAAATCCACCGGCCCTGCGGCCGGTGGATTCGATTCTTCTGTGACAGTTCTACGAAACGCCGCCGGTCAAACGTCAGTACGGCGTATAGGGCAGTTGCGACCGGCGCCCATAATAGCCGTGATAGCCGTAATACGGTCCGCCGCCGTAATAGACCGGGCCGCCATAATATGCGGGACCTCCGTAATACCCCGGGCCGCCGTAATAGGCGTAGGAATCTTCGTAGTAATCGCGGCGGTTTTGGGCGGCGATGATCGCAAGCCCGGTGCCGACGATGCCGGCGAAAGCGGCTGCCGCCGCTGCACCACCACCGCCACCACCACGATAGTGTCGGCGACGCGCGCTGATATCGGTCGCGCCGCTGGTCCCGTGCGACGTGGTCGCCGCGGCAGCCTTGCCCGCCGGAGCCGAGCCCGCGAATGCCATCGTCGGCTCAACGGCCGTCAACGCCACCGCAGCGACGGTTGCCAGCGTGGCTGCGCGGCCAATCGACGAAAAAACACCCTTTCGCGCTAACATTGCAGTCATCCTTTGTGGAAGCCGGCCCGACGGGCAACGGATAGCTAACCATTGCTTCTAGATTAGGTTCCGCAAACCGAATGCAAGCTGAACGAGCTCCGGCAAAGTGTCATGGCAGTCATCGGCCATTCAGCTTGCATGGGGCAGAATGTCTGCAAATTGACGCTTTAAAGTGATGTTTGCCTTGGCGCATTCGGTGCCATGAAACAGGCGCGGGCGCGGCACTTTGTCTCGCCTCCCGGAAGTCGTGATGCACGTAAGTCGGACCACCGTTCTCCGCTTGATGCTGGCTGGTGTGATCGGCCGCGCGGGCGGCGTGTGGCCCGGCACAGTGCCGCTGCGCGCCGCAAGCAATCCGCCTCCGCCGGCCGCCGTCCAGTTCACGCTCGACCGTCCGCTCGATGCCGCCGCGGCCCCGTTCGTGATGGCAACCGCAGGCGGACTGTTCAGCGCCGAAGGCCTTGCGGTCACTACCAACATCGCCACCAGCTCGGCGGATGCGATCGCGCGCGTCGCCGACGGCGCGAGCGACTTCGCGCTCGTCGACATCAACGCGCTGATCCGGTTTCGCGACAAGCCGGGCACAGCGCCCGTGAAGGCGGTGTTCATGCTGTTCAACCAGGCGCCCTATGCGATCGTGGCGCGCAAGAGTCGCGGCATCAAGGCGCTGTCCGACATCGAGGGCAAGAACCTCGGCGTGGCCGAGGGCGACCTATCGATCCGGCTGTGGCCCGCGATCGCCAGGCAGAATGGCATCAAGCTCTCGAGCGTGAAGCAGAACTCGATCAGCGCCGCGGTGCGCGAGCCGATGCTCTCCGCCGGACAGGTCGATGCCGTCACCGGCTTCTCCTATCTGTCGGCGATCAATTTGCGGGACCGCGGCGTACCGGCCGACGATCTCGCCGTGCTGCGCTTCGCCGATTATGGCTGCGAGGCCTATGGTTTCGCCGTCATCGTCAGCCCGCGCTTCGCTGCGGCAAAGCCGGACGCTGTGAAGGGCTTCGTGCGCGCGGTGATCGGTGGCACCACCCTCGCTATCAAGGACCCTGCCCGCGCCGCGGCCGAGGTCGTGAGCCGGATGGACGGCGGTTCGCGCGAGCTCGAGCTGGAGCGGCTGCGTGCCATCATCCGCGACAACATCCTCACCGGCGAGGTGAAGCGCATCGGCCTCGGCGGCATCGAGCCGGCGCGCTTCGAGCGGTCGATCGACCAGCTCGCGGAGGATTTCAAATTCCAGAAGCGGCCGCACGCCTCCGACATCTTCGATGAGTCGTACCTGCCGCCGCGCGACGACCGGCTGATCAACTGAGCCCTCACCCTATCCACGTCATTGTGCGAACGCGCGCCCGATGACAGGCTCCGCGAAGCAATCCATTGTCACCCAACGCAAAGCAAGATGGATAGCTTCGTCGCTTCAGCGCAAAATTGCTTTGCAATTTTGCCGCGAGCTCCTCGCAATGACGGCATGCATGGGCTCACACCCCCTCCAGACGAGGTCGATGGAGTTGGATAACGCCAGGATGTAGCCATCGCCCGCTGGCCCTCCACCGCGAACCCTGATTAAATTGCATTCCGCCTGATCGGGTGGGTCGGTCGCTCAAGGGTCCCGCCGGCATGTCCATGCTCCGCATCTATACCCGCGTCCTCGAACTGCTCGGCAAGGAGGCTCGGCTCGGCTGGATTCTCGCCGCCGCCAATTTGCTGCTCGCGGGCGCGCAATTCGCCGAGCCGGTGCTGTTCGGCAAGATCGTCGACGTGCTGTCCGGCCGGCCGGTGACCGGGATGTTCGCGACCACCTCGCCATGGCCGCTGCTGGGGGCCTGGGTGGTGTTCGGCCTGTTCACGATCGGTTGCAGCGCGGTCGTCGCGCTCCAGGCCGACCGGCTGGCGCATCGCCAACGCCAGGCGGTGCTGACCGATTATTTCGAGCACATCCTGCAGCTGCCGCTGACCTTCCATTCCGGCACCCATTCGGGACGGCTGATGAAGGTGATGCTGAACGGCACCGACGCGCTGTGGCGGCTCTGGCTCAGTTTCTTCCGCGAGCATTTCGCCGCGATCATGTCGCTGGTCGTGCTGCTGCCGCTGTCGCTCTTTATCAACTGGCGCCTTGCCATCCTGCTGTTCGCGCTCTGCGTCGTCTTCACCATCCTGACCACGATGGTGGTGCGCAAGACCTACGGCATGCAGAGCGAGGTCGAGGAATATTACAGCGACCTCTCGGCGCGCGCCTCCGACGCGCTCGGCAACGTCGCGCTGGTGCAGAGCTTCGTACGGATCGATTCCGAGGTGCAGGGGCTGCGCTTCGTCGCCGACAAGCTGCTCGCCGCGCAGATGCCGGTGCTGTCGTGGTGGGCGCTCGTCACCGTGATCACCCGCGCGTCGACCACGATCACGGTGCTCGCGATCTTCACTGTCGGCATCGCGCTGAACACCCAGGGCCTGACCACGGTCGGCGAGATCGTGATGTTCGTCTCGTTCGCCACCATGCTGATCCAGAAGCTCGAGCAGGTGGTGAGCTTCATCAACAACGTGTTCATGGAAGCGCCGCGGCTGAAGGAATTCTTCGACGTGCTCGATGCGGTGCCGGCGGTGCGCGACCGGCCGGGCGCGGTCGACCCAGGCCGGCTCTCCGGCCTGGTCGAGTTCAACGATGTCTCGTTCTCCTACGACGGCAAGCGCCCGGCCATCGAGGATCTCTCCTTCACCGCGCTGCCCGGCCAGACCATTGCGCTGGTCGGACCGACCGGTGCCGGCAAGTCCACCGCGATCGCGCTGCTGCATCGCGCCTTCGATCCGCAATCCGGCATCATCGAGATCGACGGTATGGACATACGCGCGCTGAAGCTGACCGCGCTGCGACGGAATATCGGCGTGGTGTTCCAGGAGGCGCTGCTGTTCAACCGCTCGATCGCCGAGAACCTGCGTATCGGCAAGCCTGACGCCACCGATGAGGAACTGCGTACCGCTGCGGGGCGCGCGCAGGCGCTTGATTTCATCGAGCGCAGCGAAAAGAAGTTCGACACCCATGCCGGCGAACGCGGCCGCATGCTGTCGGGCGGTGAGCGGCAGCGGCTGTCGATCACGCGCGCATTGCTGAAGGATCCGCCGATCCTGATCCTGGACGAGGCGACCAGTGCGCTCGACGCCGTCACCGAGGCCAAGGTCAACGCTGCTCTCGATGAAGTGATGAAAGGACGTACCACATTTGTGATCGCCCACCGCCTCTCCACGATTCGCCATGCCACCCGCATCCTGATGTTCGACCAGGGACGCGTGATCGAAAGCGGAACTTTCGATGAACTGGTGGCAAAAGGCGGGCGTTTTGCTGATCTCGCGCGTGCCCAATTCATGGTTCAGGAACAGCAACGCGCCGATCTCGAGGTACCATAATTTCGGCCTTCCAATTGAGGCAGCTGCCGAAATTCAGCCGATTTCGTCCACGATTTAGTTGGGCGGGCTCTGTTCTCCGCTGGCAAGCCGGTATAGGGTTTGCGTCGCCGCATCGCGGCCCCCGGACACGCTTGAAACCCGAACGTCACATCGTAAAGACCTCCTGTTGAAGGCGGGTCTCAAAGGACCGGAACCGGACTCGTGCATTTCCTCCGCCTGTTGCGCAACCCGTCGTTGAAGTGGATTCTTGCTGTCGCGCTGCTCGCCGTTGCGACGCCACGCACGGCGCAGGCCGAGGCGCTGCTGCTGATCGAGGCCGACAGCGGAAAGGTGCTGCAGGCCGACAATGCGACGATGCCCTGGTATCCGGCATCGCTCAGCAAGCTGATGACGGCCTACGTGACGCTGAAGGCGGTGAAGGAAGGCCGCGTGTCGCTCGACACGCTGCTCACGGTGTCGCCGATCGCAGCCTCGCAATCGCCCTCGAAGATGGGCTTCCGGCCCGGCACGCAGGTTACCGTCGACAACGCGCTGAAGATGATGCTGGTGAAGTCGGCCAACGACATGGCCGTGGTGCTGGCTGAAGGCGTCGGTGGCTCGATCGACGGCTTCGCGGCAATGATGAACCAGACCGCGCAGAAGCTCGGCATGACGCAGACGAGCTACGTCAACCCGAACGGCCTGCCGGCCGACGGCCAGATCACCTCAGCGCGCGACATGGCGATCCTCGCCCGCGCCATCATCCGCGACCTGCCGGAATACGAATATTTCGTCCACATCCCCTCGATCCGCTTCGGCCGCCGGATCACGCAAAACTTCAACAAGCTGATCGGCCGCTATCCGGGCGCCGACGGCTTCAAGACCGGCTTCATCTGCGCGTCCGGCTACAATCTCGTGGCCTCGGCGACGCGCGACGGCAAGCGGCTGATCGCCGTCGTGCTCGGCGCCTCTTCGGGCCGCATGCGCGCGGTCCGCGCTGCGCAGCTTTTGGACCGCGGCTTCGCCGGCAACGGGCTGGCATGGCTGCGTCCCTCGCTCGGCACCGTCGAGAACCTTGCGCCGATCGACGCCTCGCCGCCGAACCTGCACGACGAGATGTGCGGCCCCAAGCGCAAGCGGCCCGCCAGCGACGAGGACGAGGACACCGTCGCCAGCAGCGCCGGCAGTTCGAGCACCAACGGCGAGAGCGGCATGACCTTCTTCGCCGCCGGCCTGCAGGCAGCGATGCCGAAACCATCCGAGCTGCTGGGGCTGCCGGCTGCACCATCGGAGCCGGTCGTGGTCTATACCGGTCCGACCAAGACCGGCGCTGCGTTGGCCGCTGCGGTCGAAGCCGACAGCGAGAAGATGCAGCCCGCTGTCAAGCGCGGCAAGCGCACGCGTGTCGTCATCAAGGTGGACAAGAAGTCCGACACGGCGGCTGATGCCAAGGGTGATACCAAGAAGGACGGCAACAAGTCCGACAGCAAGCAGGCCGCAGCCAAGCCGGTGCGGCACGCCAACGCGAAGCCGGACACCGCAGCCGCTAAGCCGGCCGCCGCAAAGCCGGCAGCCGCAAAGCCTGGCGACAAGCAGGCGGCCGCAAAGCCCGCG
Organism: Bradyrhizobium sp. ISRA464; assembly: GCF_029910095.1. Lineage (NCBI taxonomy): Bacteria > Pseudomonadati > Pseudomonadota > Alphaproteobacteria > Hyphomicrobiales > Nitrobacteraceae > Bradyrhizobium > Bradyrhizobium sp. ISRA464. The sequence goes on from NZ_CP094526.1 coordinate 7,691,725, forward strand.
GCGAAGCCGAAGGCCGCCACGAAGCCGAAGAGCGACGCCAAGCAGCCGGCCGGCTAGCCGCCCCGGCCATCTCCTTATCCAATGCGTCGATAGCGCGCAGCGGCTTGCCATTGGCCGCGGCATTGCTCAATACTGCCGAAAACAACGCGGCCAAGCCCGGAAAAGCCGGAGACGAATCCGGGAAAAGCGGCAAGTCATGAGAGGGGAATGACCAAAATGGAGCGCATCTGGCTCAAGCAGTATCCGGCCGGCGTGCCCGCCGATATCGACGTCACGCAGTATTCCTCGCTGGTCGAGCTGCTGGAGGAAAGCTTCACGAAATTTGCCGACCGCAAGGCTTTCATCTGCATGGACAAGTCGATCACTTATCGTGACCTCGACCAGATGTCGACGGCGCTCGGCGCCTATCTGCAGAGCAAGGGCCTTCAGAAGGGCGCGCGCGTCGCGCTGATGATGCCGAACGTGCTGCAATATCCGATCGCGACCGCTGCGGTGCTGCGCGCCGGCTATGCCGTGGTCAACGTCAATCCGCTCTACACGCCGCGCGAGCTCGAGCATCAGCTCAAGGATTCCGGCGCCGAGGCGATCATCGTCCTGGAGAATTTCGCCACCACCGTGCAGAAGGTGCTCGCCAACACCTCCGTCAAGCACGTCATCGTCGGCAGCATGGGCGACCTGCTCGGCTTCAAGGGCGTGATCGTCAACCTGGTGGTGCGGCGCGTGAAGAAGATGGTGCCGGCCTGGTCGATCCCCGGCGCCGTCACGTTCAACGACGCGCTCGCGGCCGGACGCGGCATGAAGCTCAACAAGCCCGCGCTCACGCGCCAGGACGTCGCCTTCCTGCAATATACCGGCGGCACCACGGGCGTTTCCAAGGGCGCCACCCTGATCCACCAGAACGTGCTCGCCAACGTGCTGCAGAACGACGCCTGGCTGCAGCCCGCGCTGAAGAAGCCGCCGCATGTCGAGCAGCTCTTCATCGTTTGCGCGCTGCCGCTCTACCACATCTTCGCGCTGACCGCCTGTTACCTGCTCGCGGTGCGCGCCGGCGGCGTCAACCTCTTGATCCCGAACCCGCGCGACATGGCGGGCTTCGTCAACGAGCTGTCGAAGTATCAGATCAACAGCTTCCCGGCGGTCAACACGCTCTACAACGGCCTGTTGAACACGCCCGGCTTCGACAAGCTCGACTTCTCCAAGCTGAAGACCTCGTTCGGCGGTGGCATGGCGACGCAGAAGCCCGTCGCCGAAAAATGGCTGAAGGTGACCGGCTGTGCGTTGTCGGAAGGCTACGGCCTGTCGGAGACCTCGCCGACGCTGACCTGCAATCCAGCCGATACCGACAAGTTCTCCGGCTCGATCGGACTGCCGGTGCCCTCGACCTGGCTGTCGATCCGCGACGATGACGGCAACGAGCTGCCGATCGGCCAGGCCGGCGAGATCTGCGCCAAGGGCCCGCAGGTGATGGCCGGCTACTGGAACAGGCCGGACGAGACCGCGCGCGTGATGACCGCGGACGGCTATTTCCGCACCGGCGACATCGGCGTGATGGACGAGAACGGCTTCACCAAGATCGTCGACCGCAAGAAGGACATGATCCTGGTTTCCGGCTTCAACGTCTATCCGAACGAGATCGAGGAAGTGCTCGCGAGCCATCCGGGCGTGCTGGAATGCGCCGTGATCGGCGTGCCCGACGCGAAGTCCGGCGAGGCGGTCAAGGCGTTCGTGGTCAAGAAAGACCCGAACGTCACCGCTGAGGACATCATCAAGTTCGCCGCCACCCAGCTCACCGCCTACAAGGTGCCGAAGCAGATCGAGTTCAGGACCGACCTGCCGAAGACCAATGTCGGCAAGATTCTGCGCCGCGAGCTGCGCGACGAGAAGAAGGCCGCGGCGTGAGACGAGCGCCGCGGGCGTCGAGCGATGACTGACGCGCGGCTCGCGACAGCGGCCGACGTCCTCGCGTTCTGGCGTGAGGCCGGACGCGACCGCTGGTACAAGCGCGACGACGCCTTCGATCCCGAGATCCGCAACCGCTCTCTCGCAACCTGGGAGAAGGCGGCTGCGGGCGGATTGTCCTCATGGGAGGCGAGCGACGACGGCGCGCTGGCGCTCACCATCGTGCTCGACCAGTTTCCGCGCAACATGTTCCGCCAGGACGCGCGGACCTATGCGAGCGACGCGCTGGCGCGCAAGGTCGCGGGCCGCGCGATCGAGCGCGGCGTCGACGGACGGATCGATCCGCTGTTGCGCGAATTCCTCTATCTGCCCTTCATGCATTCGGAGCATCTGGCCGACCAGCAGCGCTGTGTTGCGCTGATCCAGCAAGCCGGCGGCCATCCGGACAACCTGAAATATGCCGAGGACCACGCCGACATCATCCGCCGGTTCGGCCGCTTCCCGCACCGTAACCTCATCCTGGGCCGGCCGACGACGCCGGAAGAGCAGGCTTTCCTTGATGCGGGAGGATTTTCCGGCTGATGACGGAACAGTGACCAGCCTCCGGCATTGCCGTTCTTCCACCAGCTCGTATTGTGCCGTGCGACCGCCGGGGTTAAGACAGTTCCGCTTCACCGAGGGAGAACAACGATGACGATCAAGGTTGGCGACAAGCTGCCGGAAGCCAAGTTTCGCGTGATGACCGCCGAAGGGCCGCAGGTCAAAACCACCGACGATATCTTCAAGGGCAAGAAGGTCGCCCTGTTCGCGGTGCCCGGCGCCTACACCGGCACCTGCCACAAGATGCACCTGCCGAGCATCTTCCTCAACGCCTACGCCATCAAGAACAAGGGCGTCGACACCATTGCGATCGTTTCGGTCAACGACGTCTTCGTGATGAACGCCTGGAAGCGCGACACCGACCAGCGCGACGAAGCCGTCTTCCTCGCCGACGGCAATGCTGACTTCACCAAGGCGATCGGCATGGAGCTCGACGCCTCCGCCAACGGGCTCGGCATCCGCTCCAAGCGCTACTCGATGCTGGTCGAGGACGGCATGGTGAAGAAGTTCAACCTCGAGCCCGCACCGGGCAAGGTCGAGGTCTCCGGCGGCGACACGCTGCTCGGGCAGCTCTGAGTTGAACGCCACGCGCACACTGTCGTCGCCCGGCTTGACCGGGCGACCCAGTACGCTGTGGCCTCCGTTTTGAAAACCACCGTCTCTCGAATACTGGATCGCCCGCCTTCGCGGGCGATGACAGTTTTGGGAGTGCGTTAGCGGGGAATCGTAGGATGGGTAGAGCGCAGCGAAACCCATCACCTTCGTGCCGCGGACTGAGATGGTGGGTTTCGCTTCGCTCTACCCACCCTACACCTAGGGACGCAGCGACGCCCTACAACTCCTTCAGCCGCGCCATCGCGACGCCCTCGCGCGCGAGCTGATCCGCGCGCTCGTTCTCGGCGTGGCCGGCGTGGCCCCTGATCCAGTGCCAGCGCACCTCATGCGGCTTCAGCGCGGCGTCGAGCCGTTGCCAGAGCTCGACATTCTTGACCGGCTTCTTGTCGGCGGTACGCCAGCCGTTGCGCTTCCAGCCATGGATCCAGCCGGTGATGCCCTGGCGAACATACTGACTGTCGGTCGTGAGGTCGACGACGCAAGGCTTCTTCAACGCTTCGAGCGCCGAGATCGCCGCCATCAGCTCCATGCGATTGTTGGTGGTGTGCGGCTCGCCGCCCTTCAATTCCTTCTCGACGTCGCCGAATCTGAGGATCGCGCCCCAGCCGCCCGGTCCGGGATTTCCGGAGCAGGCACCGTCGGTGAAAACAGTGACATGCGGCTTTTCGCTCACGCCACGCATCCTGCCGGCGTGATGCCATAGTCGTTGAGACCAGCGACATTCTGCTGGAAGCGCAGCTTGCGGACATATTCCAGTGGGTCCTTCGGCTGCACCAGCGCGCCTTCCGGCACGTTGAGGAAGTCGACGAGGCGCGTCAGCAGGAAGCGCATCGCGGCCCCCCGCGCGAGCAGCGGCATCGCGGCCTCCTCGGCGGCCGACAGCGGCCGTTCGCGGCGATAGGCATTGAGCAACGCGCGGGCCTTGGTGACGTTGAAGGAATGATCCGCCTCGAAGCACCAGGCGTTCAGGCAGATCGCGATGTCGTAGGCCAGGATGTCGTTGCAGGAGAACGGGAAGTCGATCAGCCCCGACACCTTGTCGCCGAGGAAGAAGACGTTGTCGGGAAACAGGTCGGCATGGATGACGCCGACCGGCAGGTCGGTCGGCCAGCTTGCTTCGAGATGATCGAGCTCGCGCGCGACGAAGTCGTGCAATCCCACCTGGACGCTGTCGGCCCGCGCCGCGGCGAGATCAAATAGCGGCCGCCAGCCGGAGACCGACAGCGGATTTGTCCGCACCAGCGGAAAGTCGCGGCCGGCAAGATGCATCTTCGCCAGCGCTTGGCCGACGCCCGCGCAATGCGTCACGTTCGGCCGCCGCGGCCATAGCCCTTCGAGGAAATTGATGACCGCCGCCGGCCGGCCGGCGAGCCGGCTATAGACCTCGCCCTTACGATTGCGCGCCGGCTGCGGGCACGAAACGCCGCGCTCGGCGAGATGCGCCATCAGCGACAGGAAATACGGCAGGTCGTCTTCCGCCACGCGCTTCTCGTAGAGCGTGAGGATGTAGGCGCCCTGGCTCGTGTGCAGCAGGAAGTTCGAATTCTCGACGCCTTCGGCGATGCCCTTGTAGGAGAGCAGTTCGCCGATGTCGTAACTTTTGAGGAATTCCGCGAGCTCTTCGGCGGCGACGTCGGTGTAGACCGCCATATGGTTTATTCCGCGACGGCAGCGTCAGGCCGCAGCGAACGCGGCAGCGGGAAGAACTCGTTCTCTTCCGCAGCCGAGACCGTCTCCACGTGAAGTTCGTAGCGTTCGGCGAAGGCGCCCATGATCTCCTCGACGATCACCTCCGGCGCGGACGCGCCCGCGGTGATGCCGAGGCTCTTGATGCCTTCGAAGCGCTTCCAGTCGATGTCGCTGGCCCTTTGGGCAAGCACGGCAATGGGGCAGCCCTCGCGCTCGGCGACCTCGCGCAGACGCTGCGAGTTCGACGAGTTCGGCGCACCGACCACGATCAGGGCATCGACCACCGGGGCCACCTTCTTCACCGCGAGCTGGCGGTTGGTGGTGGCGTAGCAGATGTCTTCCTTGTGCGGACCGTTGACGTTCGGGAAGCGCTCCTTGAGCAGCGCCACGATCTCGGCGGTGTCATCGATCGACAGCGTGGTCTGGGTCACAAAGGCGAGGTTGTCCGGGTCCTTCGGCGTGAAGGTTTTGGCGTCCTCGGCGGTCTCGATCAGGGTCACGGCCCCCGCCGGGAGCTGGCCCAGGGTGCCGACCACCTCTGGGTGGTGCGAATGCCCGATCAGAAGGATTTCACGGCCGCGCTTGAAATGGATCGCCGCCTCGCGGTGGACCTTGGTCACCAGCGGGCAGGTTGCGTCCAGCGAGAAGAAATTGCGGGCCTTGGCTTCGGCAGGAACCGATTTGGGAACCCCGTGGGCCGAGAACACCACCGGCGCGTTGGTATCGTCGGGGATTTCGGCCAATTCCTCGACGAAAATCGCGCCTTTCGTCTTCAGGCTGTCCACCACATACTTGTTATGGACGATCTCGTGCCGGACATAGACCGGGGCACCATAGATCGTGAGCGCCCGTTCCACCGTGTCGATGGCACGAACAACCCCGGCGCAGAAGCCACGCGGGGAACAAAGCACGATTCTAAGGTCGGGTTTTTTCGCTGACATGAGGCCATCTCGGGACCGGATCACCCCTCGCCGCCGGGCGGGGAACGGCCAATTCGGATAAGGACTTGGGACTGCTTTCAGGCGCTGTCAAGGCGATTTTGCTGGCCCATTGCGCCATTCCCCCCTGAGGGCTTATATAGGGCCAGAATTCCCGTCATCGCCGATGACTACCAGCTTCGCCTCGACAGAGGTGGGCGAAGCATAAAGGAGATTTGCCATGAGCAACGCACCGCTGATGCCGAAGGCGACTGCCGTGTGGTTGGTCGACAATACCGCTTTGACCTTCGATCAGGTGGCCGATTTTACCAAAATGCACCCCCTCGAGGTGCGCGCAATCGCCGACGGCGATGCCGCCCAGGGCATCAAGGGCATGGACCCGATTTCCAACGGCCAGCTCACCCGCGAGGAGATCGAAAGGGGCGAAAGCGACCCGAACTATCGCCTCAAGCTTCAGGAGAGCAAGGTGGTGCTGCCGGCCGCGGCCAAGAAGAAGGGCCCACGCTACACCCCGGTGTCGCGTCGCCATGAGCGGCCGAGCGCCATCCTGTGGCTGGTGCGCAACCACCCCGAACTGAAGGACGCGCAGATCATGCGTCTGGTCGGTACCACCAAGACCACGATCGCGAGCGTGCGCGACCGCACCCACTGGAACGCCTCGACGCTGACGCCGATGGACCCGGTGACGCTCGGCCTGTGCTCGCAGATCGAGCTCGATTTCGAGGTGCAGCGCGCCGCCAAGGAGAAGCCGACCACCACCGTCTATGGCGGCGCCACGCTGCTGCCGGCCTCCGAGACCACGCGCAAGGATCAGCCCGACTACGAGCCGGCCGAGAAGCAGCACGACGATCTCAACGTCGACGCCGTGTTCGCCAAGCTCAAGACGATCGGCGGCAAGAAGGCCGACGACGAGGAAGAGTAAGCGCGAACCACGCGATCGATCGCGGGACTACGAAGCGCGGCAGGGCAACCTGCCGCGTTTTTGTTTGCGCACAAGCGGCGCCAGGAACACCACGAGAAGATGCGCCGACCTATGTCAGCCGAGTTCGATCTCGCCCGATATGTCATGAACGAGATTGACGCCGCCGATGGTCAGCACAACCTTCGCCGGAAGCTTCTCATTGCCTTTGAGCCGGCCGCTCGCGACGGCCTCGCGCACGGCCTTTTCGACTTCGCGCTGGGAAGTAATGCCGACCTTCTTGAGGAAACCGCGAAGGCTGGCGTTGAAAACGTCCTCGTTCATCATCGCCTCCTCTGACATCTAATGCACGTCCGGATGGTTCATCATGTATTCGCCGAGATCGCGCTGGCGGCGATCGGAGCGGGCCTCGGCGTTCTGGCGCTGGACGTCGCGATCCCTGCGGCAGGCGACATATTCGGGCGAGCCGACCTTCACGGTGCCGTTGGCCTGACAGTACTGATCGTCATCGCCCATGCTCTCCGCGACCGGCGAGTGGCCGCGCTCGAGGCAGCCTGCGAGCAGCGGCAGCGCAAGCAGCAAGGCGAAGGGCGCGCGTGCGGAAATCGTTCGCATCCGTTGAGTCCGTATCTTGTGGCGACGTAACGTAAGAGACCGGGATGACCCGGCAATCCAACAAAATCAAGACGGTTTTGCTTCTGGATGCGTTTCGACGACACGAATTGAGAGATGATGCCCTACAATCATCTCGTCCGCGGCTTACCCCTCTCCCCAGCCCTCCCCCGCAAGGGGGAGGGCTGGGGAGAGGGGTGGCCGCGCGGCGTGATCTCTCAGATGCGGCCTCGCTTCTCGCGCCGACGACGACTACGCCTTCTCCTTCAGCGCGGCGCCGATCTCGTCGAGCACCTTGGGATCCTCGATCGTCGCCGGCATGGTCCAGGGCTCGCCGTCGGCGATCTTCTTGATGGTGCCGCGGAGGATCTTGCCGGAGCGGGTCTTCGGCAGCCGCGCCACGGTGATCGCGAGCTTGAACGCGGCGACCGGGCCGAGCTTCTCGCGCACTAGCGCAACGACCTCCTTCTCGACGTCATCAGGGCGCTTCGCCACTCCGGCCTTCAGCACCAGGAAGCCGCAAGGCACCTCGCCCTTGATCGCGTCCTTGATGCCGAGCACGGCGCATTCGGCGACGTCGGGATGCGACGCCAGAATTTCTTCCATGCCGCCGGTGGAGAGCCGGTGACCGGCGACATTGATGATGTCGTCGGTGCGGCCCATCACCCAGACGTAGCCATCCTCATCCTTGTAGCCGGCGTCCGAGGTCTTGTAGTAGCCGGGGAATTCCGAGAGATAGGCTTCCTTGAAGCGCTCGTCCTGCTGCCACAATGTCGGCAGGCAGCCGGGCGGCATCGGCAGCTTGATCACGATCGACCCCATGGTGCCCGCAGGCACCGGCTTTGCCGACTCGTCGACCACATCCACCTGATAACCCGGCATCGACACCGTCGGCGAACCATGCTTGACCGGCAGCATGCCGAGGCCCACCGGATCGCCGGCGATGCACCAGCCGGTCTCGGTCTGCCACCAGTGATCGATCACCGGTACCTTGAGCTGCTGCTCCGCCCACTCCACCGTCGGCGGATCGGCGCGCTCGCCGGCGAGGAAAAGCGTACGGAAGTTCGAGAGGTCATACTGCCGGATGAACTTGCCGTCCGGATCTTCCTTGCGGATGGCGCGGAACGCGGTCGGCGCCGTGAACAGCGCCACCGCCTTGTGCTCGGAAATCAGGCGCCAGAACGCGCCGGCGTCGGGCGTGCCGACCGGCTTGCCCTCATACATGATCGTGGTCGCGCCGTGGATCAGCGGGCCATAGACGATGTAGGAGTGGCCGACCACCCAGCCGATATCAGAGCCGCACCACCAGACTTCGCCCGGCTTCACGCCGTAGAGATTGTACATCGACCACTTCAGCGCGACGAGATGCCCGCCATTGTCGCGCACGACGCCCTTCGGAATTCCCGTCGTGCCCGAGGTGTAGAGGATGTAGAGCGGATCGGTCGCGAGCACCGGGACGCAAGCCGCGGCCTTGCCGGTGTCGAAGGCGGCCTGGCGCAAGCTCGCCCAATCATGATCGCGACCGGCCGTGAGCTCGCAGCCGTGCTGCTGCCGTTGCAGGATGATGCAGGTTTCCGGCTTCGCGCTGGCGAGGCGGATCGCTTCATCGAGCAGCGGCTTGTACTGCACGATGCGCGCGGGCTCGAGCCCGCAGCTTGCCGAGAAGATCAGCTTCGGCTTGGCGTCATCGATCCGGCTCGCCAGCTCCTTGGCCGCGAAGCCGCCGAACACCACGCTGTGCACCGCACCGATCCGCGCGCAGGCGAGCATCGCGACCACCGCCTCCGGCACCATCGGCATATAGAGGATGACGCGATCGCCCTTGGTGACGCCGAAATCCTGCATCACCGCGGCCAGCGTCTGCACCTCCTCCAGCAGCTCGGAATAGGTCAATTTCGTGATCGTGTTGGTGAGCGGAGAATCGTGGATCAGCGCGAGCTGGTCGGCACGGCCGCCGGCGACATGGCGATCCAGCGCGTTGTAGCAGGTGTTGACCACGGCCCCGGCGAACCAGCGCCCATACACCCCGATCGCGGGATCGAAGATCTTCTTTGCCGGCTCGATCCAATCGATCTCGCGCGACGCTTCTGCCCAGAATCCCTCGGGATCCCGAAGCGAGCGGGCATACACCTCATGATACCGGCTGTTCTGCTGAATGTTCATCGCGTTTCTCCCTCGCCTCTCTCCGTCGTCATGGCCGGGCGCCTGTCCCCGACTCGATCGAGGATGACCCGGCCATCCACGTCTAGGGCCAGGCATGACGACTACGGATGGTTGGCTCTCTTGGCGGCCATTGTCATGGGCTCACCCGATAATTCAAGCCGTAAACTGACCGACGTTAGCACTAGTATCCGTCCGCGCCGTTCAGCCGCTGCAGCCGCTCGCGCATCTCCTTCTGCAAATCGTAGCCGGGCTTGCCGAACTGGATATTGCGGCGGGCGATGAACTGATCCTGATCGCGCTGCAGCTCGCGCGCCTGACGCGGATCCTGCGCCTCACGGATCGCGCGGACGGTCGATGCGTTGATCTCGCGATCGAGGTCGGCGAGGCCGGGATTGGCGCAGATCGCCTTTTCGACCGCGCGGCGCGCCTTGCGGCAATCGAAGCTCGGCTTGCCGGCGACCGCCATCATGGCGCCCATCCGTTCCAGCTCGAGCGATAGCGACTTGTAATTGACCCTGGCCGCGGCGTGATCGGGATTGAGCTTGAGCGCGGCGCCGAAATCCATGATGGCCTTGGGCCGGTCGCCTTTCCGGCGCCAGAGCTCGCCGCGTGCATTGTGCGCGTCGGCCTGCCCCGGATCGAGCCGCAGCACGGTGTCGTAATCGCCGATCGCACGAGCGGTCATCTGCTTGCGGTCGTAGGCGGCGGCACGCGCCATCAGGGCCTTGATGCGATCGGGCTTGGCCGCCTTCTCATTGTCGATGAACGCGCCGCAGACGTCGATCGTCTTGTCGTCGTCCGCTGCTGCGGCCGCGGCCACGCAGGGGCCCGGATCAACCTCGACGTCCTTGCCCGGCTCGCTGCTGGTTGCGCGCGCAACACCGGCCATGACCATGCATGACAGGGAAACACTCAGCGCCACGGCCAGATGTCCAGAGTTGCGTCGCATCACAATCGCCGACAAGGCGTCCCTCTCCTGCGCCAGAACCAACCAGACGGCTGCGCCGCGGACAGCACGCAATTTGCGGCAAAACCACACGCTGGATTATACGTCAATTGCTACGATCGGCTGCACGGGGGGCATCTTGCGGACATTCGAATGGATCATCGGCCTCCTGCTCGCCGCCGTTGCGCTGTCAGCGCTGGCCCGGCGGCTCAAGGTCCCCTACCCGACATTTCTTGCGATCGGCGGCATGCTGCTGGCCCTGCTGCCGTCGGGCCCGTCCTGGACCCTGGAACCGAAGCTCGCGCTGGCGCTGTTTGTTGCGCCGGTCCTGCTCGACGCCGCCTTCGACACCTCGCTGCGCGATCTCCGCAACAACTGGCTGCCGGTTTCGACGCTCGTGCTGGTCGCGGTCGGCGTCACGACGGTGGCCGTCGCCGTCGTCGCGCGCTGGCTGCGCCCGGACATGCCTTGGGCCGTTGCAGTCGCGCTCGGCGCCATCGTGGCCCCGCCCGATGCCGCGGCAGCGACCGCGATCTTGCGCCAGGTCAGCCTGCCCTATCGAATCCAGAAGATCCTCGAGGGCGAAAGCCTGCTCAACGATGCCAGCGCGCTCCTGATCTATCGTGTCGCCGTCGGCCTGATCGCCGCCGAGCACATGAAGGTGCGCGAGTTTGTGCCCGCCATCACCTTCGCACTGCTCGGAAGCCTCGCCGCCGGCTTTCTGTTCGCGCAGGTCTGGATGACGATGACGCGCCGCATCACCGAGGCGCCGAGCGCAATCATCACGCAGTTCGCCGGCACCTTCATGGTATGGATCGTGGCCGAGCATATCGGGCTGTCCGGCATCCTCACCATCATCGCCTATGCGATCACCATTGCCCGCACCGCACCGACCCGCACGTCGGCGCGGCTGCGCGTGTCATCCTATGCGGTGTGGGAAACCGTCATCTTCGTCCTCAACGTGCTGGCGTTCATGCTGATCGGCATGCAGTTGCGCCCGATCTGGTCGGGGCTCGACGCCGACGTGCGGTACAAATACGGCAGCTTTGCCCTGGCAATCCTCGCCGTCGTGATCCTCGCCCGCATCGCCTGGGTGATACCGTATGGCGCATTCCTGCGGGCCTTGAAGGCGCGCGGCGTGCTTCCGCCACACGTGGTGGCGGCCGTACCGTCATTGCGACGCGGCATTGTCGAGTCCTGGTGCGGAATGCGCGGCATCGTGACGCTGGCGGCCGCCTTTGCGCTGCCCGAGTACTTTCCGTATCGCGATCTGATCCTGCTGACGGCGTTTGCCGTTGTGCTCGGTTCGCTGGTGATCCAGGGCCTGACGCTGCGGCCGCTGATCCTGGCGCTGAAATTCGATGACGACGACCCGGTTGCGCGCGAGGCCGCCCATGCCCGCAGCGTCTCCTTTCGCGCCGCGCTCGACGAAATCGAATCGGACCCGTCCGAGGAAGCCGAAATTCTCCGGCTCGAATACCGCGCTGTGCTGCTGCGCGCCGAGACCGACCCCGAGGGCGGCCTGGCCTCGCGCGAGCTCCCGGCCGATCCGCTGCGGCGGCGTGCCGTCGCCGCGGCCCGCCGGGCGTTGATCAGCCTGCGCCACGCCGAGCAGATCGGCGACGACGCCTTCCATCTGGTGGAGGAAGAGCTCGATCGCGCCGAGCTCAGCGTGGAAGCGTGACGGGCGCGTCGCGTTCAGGCCCCTGACTTGGAGGTGATGCCGCCGTCGACCACGAGCTCGATGCCGGTGACATATTTCGATTCGTCCGACGCCAGGAACAGCGCCGCATTGGCAACGTCCCAGGCGTCGCCCATGTGCCCCATCGGCACCTGCGCGTCGCGGGCGCGCCACATAGCTTCCACATCGCCCTTGGCGTAGCTCTGCGCCAGCCCCGCCGAATGCGCGACCATCGGCGTCTTCATCAGTCCGGGCAGGATCGCGTTGACGCGGACATGCTTGGAGGCGAACTCGACCGCGGTCGAGCGCGTCATCTGGTTCATCGCGGCCTTGCTCGCATTGTAGCTGACATAGGAAATGCCGACATGGCGGATCGAGGCGATCGAGGAGATATTGATGATCGAGCCGCCGCCCTGCTTGATCATCACGGGAATGACGTGCTTCATCGCCAGATAGGCGCTCTTGAGATTGACCGCGAAGACGCGATCCCATTCGGCTTCGCCCACCTCGACCACGCTGCCGACCTCGGCGATGCCGACATTGTTGTCGAGCACGTCGATGCGGCCGTAGTTCTTCAGGCAGGCTGCGACCATCGCCTCGACCTCGCTGGCGCGCGACACGTCGGCGGTGAATGCAGTCGCCTTGCCGCCCTCGCCGGTGATGATCCCGGCGGTCTCTTCCGCGGCCGCGCCGTTGCGATCGACGCAAAACACGCTGGCGCCCTCGCGCGCGAAGGTGACGGCGGTCGCCTTGCCGTTGCCCCAGCCGGGCCCGATCGAGCCCGCACCGACCACCATCGCAACCTTGCCCTTGAGCCGATCCATCAATTGTTCTCCCCTGTTGTTCTTGTAGCCCGGATGAAGCGCAGCGCAATCCGGGGCCGGTGTTCCCGGATTTCGCTTCGCTACATCCGGGCTACGGATTCGGACACACACTCATCGTGGTGACATTAGCACCGATCGGATGCCCGAAAATCTCCGATAGCGTCTGGCAGCTTCCTTCATGACACAGATGCCATTCGCCGGCGGCGCCGGAATTGCCGAGCACGACCTGCGGCCTTGGCACGGGCGCCGGCGCCCACTGGAACCAGCCGTCGATAAGGCGCGCCTCCGGCGGCGGCTCCATGCCGGCGCCGAATCCCTTGATGCGGGCCTGGACAAGCTCAAGGCCGGCGTCCGTGACGCGCCAGTCTTCCTGCCAGGCCGTCTTCTCGATCGAATGCGTCCAGGCGAGCGTGAAGGCTGCGACCGACAGCGCCTTCACGACACCTGCCGAGGCGAGGCAGAGGCTCAAGCCGCCGCCACCGCGTTGCGCGACCGCTGCCGCCACTGCCACAGCACGAGCGCGGCAGCGAGCGTGAAGCCCGCGGTGTCCGAGAACGGGAAGTCGCCGAGCAGGCAGAGCGCGCCGGCCAAGGCCACGGCCAGTTCGATCAGGGTCAGCCGCGTGAACAGGAAGCCGATCGCGACCACGCCGAACAGGGCGATCGCGACCAGCGCCTTCAAGGTCGCGAGGGCCACTGCGCCGTAGAAGCCGAGCTGCGCGACCATCGGATCGTTGGTCTGCAGCATCAGCGCCGGCGAATAGACGAAGATGAAGGGAATGACGTAGCCGGCAAGCGCGATCCGCATTGCCTCCCAGCCGATCTTGTCGGGATTCTCCTTGGCGATCGGCGCCGCCGCAAGGGCCGCGAGCGCCACCGGCGGCGAGAGGTCGGCCATGATGCCGTAGTAGAACGCGAACATGTGGCTTGCGATCAGCGGCACGCCGAGTTTCGCCAGCGCGGGCGCCGCGAGCGCCGCGGTGATGATGTAGGTCGGGATGGTCGGGATGCCGGTGCCGAGCAGGATCGACAGCAGCATGGTCATGATCAGCGCCAGGAACAGGCTCTTGGCGCCGAGGCCGATGATCCAGCTGCCGAAGATGGTGCCGACGCCGGTCTGCGTCATCATGCCGATGATGGTCCCGACAATGGCGCAGGCCATGCCCACGGTGAGCGCCGACTTGGCGCTGTCGGCGAGCGAGTCGCGGCATGCGGCGAGCGTGGCGCGGCCGCCGCGGGTGATCGCGGCAATGGCGATCAGGCCGGTGACGATGCAGGCGACCGGAACGATCTCGAGCCCGTTGCGCGAGACCGCCGCGACCACCAGTGCCAGCCCGATCCAGAAGATGTAGCGCAGGACGGTATTGGACAAACCGAGGGTGATGCTGGCGCCCAGGATCAACGCGACCGTCAGCGCAAGCCCCATGCTGCCGGCATAGAGCGGCGTGAAGCCCTCGAACAGCATGTAGACAAGCGCCGCGAGCGGCAGCACCAGGTACCAGCGCGCCACCAGCGCCTTCCAGGCGCTCGGGATCTCCGAACGCTTCATGCCGACCAGGCCGTGCTTGCCGGCCTCGAGATGCACCATCCAGAACGCGGAGGCGAAGTAGAGGACCGCCGGGATCACCGCGGCCTTGACGATCTCCGAATAGGGAACGCCGAGCGTCTCCGCCATGATGAAGGCGACCGCACCCATCACCGGCGGCATGATCTGTCCGCCCATCGAGGCGGTGGCCTCGACGCCGGCCGCGAAGGCGCGGCGATAGCCGAACTTGATCATCAGCGGGATCGTGAACTGGCCGACGGTCACGACGTTGGCGACGCCCGACCCCGAGATCGTGCCCATCATGCCGGAGGCGAACACCGCGACCTTGGCGGGTCCGCCGCGGGTCCGGCCGAACAGGCCCAGCGAGACGTCGGTGAAGAGCTGGATCATGCCGGCGCGCTCGAGGAACGAGCCGAACAGGATGAAGAGGAAGATGTACGTCGCCGAAACGTAGATCGGAACGCCGTAGAAGCCTTCGGTGCCGAAGGAGAGATGTGTGACGATCTGGTCGAAATCGTAGCCGCGATGATTCAACGGCGACGGCAGATACTGCCCGAAAAACCAGTAGAGCAGACAGGCGCCGCACATCAGCGGCAGCGCCGCCCCCATCAGCCGGCGCGTGCCTTCGAAGATCAGCACCGCAAGCAGCGTGCCCACCGCAAGGTCAGTGGTGGTGGGATCGCCGTCGCGGGCGATCAGGTCGGCGTAGAAGATCCACTGGTAGAGTCCGCAGAGGAAGCCGGCGCCGCCGATGATCCAGCTCAGCGCGCGGCCGAAATCGGTCTTCGCCGTGAAATTACCGATCAGGCCGAAGGTCAACAGGATCAGGAAGCCGACATGGACGCCGCGCACCACCTGGCTCGGCAGGTAGTTGAAGGCCGCGACGTAGAGCTGAAACACCGCAAACGCGAGCGCGATGGCGTAGGCCAAGTAACCCCAGCCGCCCGATCCGAACCCCTCCGGAAACCCGTGCTCGAAATTGTCGAATTCAACCTTGACGGGCTGTTGAGCGCCCTCGGCCTGCTGTTGCATGAATTAGTCCCCCGCCGTCCCCGCGACGCTGACTGCACCTGTCTGGCGCCTGGGCCGCGTCCGCCGTACGTCATGCGCAGGCTCGACCCGCGCATCCATCGAAAAATCAACGTCTTTAGAAAGATCGATGGCCGGGTCAAGCCCGGCCATGACACCTGAACCGACGCCGTCTCTTACTTGATCAGGCCCTTTTCCTTGTAATAGCGGATCGCACCGGGGTGCAACGGCACCGGGCTGCCGCTCGCAGCCGTCTCGAGCTTGATCTCCTTGCCCGCGGCATGAGCATTGGCGAGCTCCGGCAGCGATTCATAGACCAGCTTGGTCATCTGATAGGCGAGATCGTCTGATACGGCGCTAGAGGTGACCAGATAGTTCACCACCGCCGCGGTCGGCACATCCTTGTCCTGGCCGGTATAGGTGTTGGCCGGTATGATCACCGAGACGAAGGGCGGACCGATCTTGTCGACGGTCTCCTTCGGCACCGCCACCACGGTAATATTGGTCGAGGTCGAGAGGTCCTTCAGCGAGGCGACGCCGAGACCGGCGGATTGCAGCGTCGCGTTGAGCTGACGGTTCTTCATCAGGTCGACGGATTCCGCGAACGGCAGATACTCGACCTTGCCGAGATCCTTGTAGCTCATGCCGGCGGCCGCAAGGATCGCGCGGGAATTGAGCTCGGTTCCGGACTTCGGCGCGCCCACCGACAGGCTCCTGCCCTTGAGATCGGCCAGCGTCTTGATGCCGCTTTCGGCGGTCGCGACGATCTGGATGTAGTTCGGGTAGATCGCGCCGATCGTGCGCAGCTTGTCGAGCTTGGTCTTGAAGCCGGCTTCCGCATCGCCTTCCCAGGCTGCCTTCAGCGAATCACCGAGCGTGAACGCGATCTCGCCGCGGCCTTGCTGCAGCAGCACCAGGTTCTCCACCGACGCCTTGGTGGCCTGCACCTGGGTCTTCACGTTGGGGATCTTGTCGCCGTAGATCTTACCGATCGCGACGCCGAGCGGATAATAAACGCCGGAGGTCCCACCCGTCAGCACGTTAATGAACTGCTCGGCCCGTGCGACAGGCGCCGACAAAACGCTGGCTACCACGATCGCAGCAGCCACCAACTTCGAATTCATGAGTATTATTCTCCCCTTGAGCCGGCCGGAAATTGGCCGGACACCCCCGCCGGGTCAACCCATCCAAACGACGCATGCATTGTCGCAGCCGCATCGCGCCGCAATCGCGACCGGATGCGGGAACCCGGCGCGAAAAGGTTGAGGCACGGGCCCGACCCGCGAGGTATTACTTGCAGCCGTCCGAAACGCCCGTCGCGCGAGCGCTCGATGCGCTGAACGTCTTCCCTGCCGATGTGCGCGACGGGCTCGGCCCCCTATCTGACGATCGACCTGCTGACCGAGCGGAAGAGCGCAACGCACGGCTCGGTCACATGGACGCCTATAGGCCGACGCGCTCCACTCTCTTGAAAGATCACGATGCGATGCGCGCGGTGTAAGCACGCGATTGATTCGCGTCTGATTCGCGTCACGCCACGCAACTTGATGTTCAACAATGGCGCAGATTCACGCCGACGCGAGCGCATCAACACAGAGATTAACACCGTCCCTTGATGAAACACGGCGACGTCGAATCCGGCGACGATCGTGAAGCCGTCAAATCGCGCTCATGAACGCCAGATGACGCATTTATTGCAGGCCGAGGTGCGACGTCATGTGCCATTTCCCTCGCAATTTAATTCGAATTCGCGGCCTTAAGGTTAGCGAAGCAATGCATGTATGATCCCGAAATTTCCATGATTGCCCGTGCCGCTCCGATGTACGACTCGCTCGGGGCTACTCCGAATAGGGCGGGCATGAATCACATCAGTCATATCGGATACGCACGAGCCGGCTGGTTCGGGCACCGCAAGCTGACACCGCGCGCATGCATCGCGGACAGCAAAAAACACCTGCGGACCTTCCTTGCGGAGGCACTTGAGGACCTCGGCTTCATCACCAGCGAATGCGGTCAGGCCGACGAACTTGACGCCGTATTGGACGCTGAACAACCCGATCTGCTCGTGCTCGGCGTGTACGTGGACGGGATCGAAGTCAGTAAAATTCTCGAGACTTTGGTGAGAAAGGAGTACGGCGGCAAGGTGCTCGTCATCGGCCGGCCGGACTCGATCATCGTCAAGGCGGTCAGACAGATAGGCGACGAATACAGTATCGCGATGCTACCGGCATTGCCGACACCTTTCAGCGCCGCAACGCTTCGTCACACCCTTGCGTCACTGATTCCGGCCGAACCTGCGCCAAGCCCGGCAGTCGACGTCCCCGAAGCCTTGAAGGCCGGGTGGCTCGAGCTCTGGTACCAGCAAAAGATCCATCTCCGGACGTTGGCTCCAAGCGGAGCCGAGGCGCTGATCCGGATGCGCCATCCCGCCTGGGGCATCGTTCCGCCTGCGTATTTCATTCCCGACGAGGGCGATCCGCACTTCCAGGCCCTGTCCGAATTCGTCATCGAGCGGGCGATCGAGGACTGGCGATATCTGATCGAGCAGAAGGGGCCGGTTGATCTCTCGATCAACCTGCCGATCTCCTTCCTTGCCAACGCCGATGCAGTGCGCGAGCTCTGTCGCCGGATGCCGGATCACCCGGCGTTCGCAGGCCTCCTGATCGAGATCGACAGCGCAGAGCTCATCGACAATCTGGACCTTGCGATCGATGTCGCCAGGCGCGTCCGCCTGCACAACATTGCGATCTCGATCGACAATGTCGGCGCCAATTGGCCATCTCTGCTAGGGCTCGAGACCTTTCCCTTTGTCGAACTGAAGGTCGACCATCAATTCGTCACCGGCTGCGCGGATCAGCGTCTGAAGCAGACGGTGTGCCGCCGGATCGTCGAGCTGGCCCACGACAAAGGCGCGCGCGTCGTTGCGCAAGGGGTCGAGACACGCGCGGATTTCCTTGCCGCGCACGACCTGGATTTCGATCTGGTCCAGGGGTACCTGTTCGGCAAGCCGATGGGCCTCAGGAAGTTTGCGAGATCACGCCTGCAGCTTCCGGCCGAAAAGGACGTCGCGTCCTGACGCAGGACCGCGTCAGGTCCGGGCGCTGCGATCAATTCCACGCAGCGCCTCGCCGCGGGCGATCAACCGCTTGGCGTTCGAATAGGTCGGGACTTCAAGCAACGTTCGGCAGCAACGCCGTGGAGAGCCCTCGGCGAGGCCATAGTCCCGCTCGAGGCGCGTGACCGCCTCGTCGAGCCGGACGACATGGTGCGGCTCGGCGACCTTGGGCAGCGCGACGATGTCCGGACGCCCGCGCATGATGGCGGCAAGGTCATCCATGCCATCCTGCTCAAGCGGATTGACGCGGACCGCGACGACCGCGCCCTCTTCCCGCCAGGCTGCATAGAGATCGGCGGCCAGCGTCCGCGCCTTCGGGCGCAGCGGCGGCGGGGTAAAGTCTTCCAGCTCGTGGATCAGAACGTCGGCGCCACTTGCGGCCGCGCGTTGCAGCACGTCCTCGTTTGCGCCTTCGAGAAACAGCCAGGAGCGACAGAGCGCGGCCGGGCGCGGCTTGCGCATCACATCGCCCACGCCGTCGTCACTGGAACGTCATATCGAGGCACTTCGAGATGTCGGAGCCGAGCCCCGACGAGATGGTGATGCAGCCGCGGATCTTCTGGCTGTTGTTATCGCTCGCCCAGATCGCATAGCCGCCGGGGCCGAAGAACGAGTTGGTGTTCGGCGGCTCGGTCTCGGTGGCGTCGAACGAATAGTTGCCGTCGGTGTCGAAGATGCGCGGCTTCTTGGTGCAGCCGCCGTCGGCCTGAACGTTGATGACCTCTTTGTTGTCACGCGTCAGCGCCAGGGATACCTGGCAGCGGAAGTATTCCGAGGTCTTGGTGTTGAACAGATAGGCGTACGACCTGCAGGTCGCAGTGTTGAGCTTGCCGGCCGAGAGGCCGCGGCTGCAGGCGATCCGCTGGTTATTGGAGAGCTTGAATTCGTCCGCCTGCGCGACCGAAGCCAGCATTATCAACGACAGAGCGACACCGAAACCGATCTTCACGACGTGGTGCATACGAATCATCCCAAGGTGTGTTCTGGCAATGAACTGGTTGTAGACGGAAACGCGAAGATAGTCGCGAGGCGGAAAATCACAAAGCCGCTGACATGCGCGAGTGGCCGCGCCCATTGTCGTATTGACGGCTCAGCGACGTTCGTGATTTGTTCAAGATGCTGATACGACGCCATTTTTCGGCCGGAGGTGGATCATGACGCATTTTTCAACCAGGACCTTTTTCGCGACAGCAGCCCTTACCGCACTGACAACATCCGCCTTCGCCCAATCGGCGACGCCGTGGGAGCTGAAGACCGACATGGGCTATGCCTATGGCAAGGACGGCAAGACCTGGTCGTACAAGATGGGCACCAACAATGCCGGCACGCTGTTGAAGGGAGCCAAGAAGGTGCCGAAGGGCACATTGTTCTTTATCGGCCAGAACGGCCAGCTCTACATGCGCTCCGGCCCCTATCTCGAGAGCGACGGCAAGTTCATGTTCGGATCCGAGTAGGACTCCAAACTCGCATCCATCCACCGTAGCGGCGGGTGACGATCAGAACGCAGCAGCCAGCTCCTTCGCACCGGGCTTGTTGCAGTTGTAATCCATTCGCTCGTTGGTCACCGCGAGCAGCTTCGCCACCGTGTTGTGGCGGATCGCAACGGGATTGCGCTCGTAACCCGAACGCTGGAAGAAGTTCGCGGTCGGCACCCGCTCGCGCATCGCCTGCGGCATGGTCACCATGTCGAGCCCGGTGCCGTCGCCGGTCAGATTCATCATCTCGAGTTCGGCAGCAGTGAGCGGCCGGTTGTAGCCCTTGCCGCGCGCGAAGATCACCGAGGTCAGCAGCTTGTGGGTTTGCAGCATCGGGCCGACGTCGATGTCGAGCACCATGGCGTGCACCGCCCAGCCCTGCGGGGTGTCGGCGAGCCGCTGATGCGCCGACCAGTCGTCCGGCACCGTGCGCGTGAACGCGACCATCTTCTTCAGCACCGCGAGCTTGTGGTCCATCGCCTTGCGCGCCGGCCCTTGCAGGGCCGCAGCCCGTTCGGCCAGCGCCTTGATGAAGAGGTGGCCCTGCTCGGCGAACAGCTCGACGCTGTTGGTGGTGAGCAGCTGATTGTAGCCGACCGCGGTGGAAATGGCGCGCCTGCCGCCATGCTCGATGCCCGACTGTACGTCGTAATTGCCGGTGCCGCCGGTCTCGAAAGAGTAGACCCGCACCGCCTGTTCCGGCGTAAGGCCCGCGGCCCGCGCATATCGGGCATAGGCACGCTTGAACTCCATCTCGGAGGCGGGACGCTGCGGTGTGAACTGGAATTGCTCGGCGGCCGCCCGCACGAAATCCGCGACCAGTGGGATCGGTTTGCGCGGCGGCCGCGGCCGCTCCTCTTCCTCCTCCGGCGCCGGATTCACCGGCCGCTTCGGTCCCTGATAGACCGGCGGCTGCTCCAGCACGTAGTCGTCGAGCGTGATCTGCACGCGGTCGCGGCGCTTGGCGTTGCGGGTGCGTCGCTTGTCGGCGATCGCGTTCCAGTAGGCGTCGGCCTCCTGCTCGAAGGCGGCGCGCGCCTCCAGATATTCCTTCAGCTTGCGGCGATATTCGGCGATCGCAAAGGGGGATACCGCCTGCGCCATCGCGTTCGCGGTGGCCGGCGGCAAAACGTGGGCCTCACTCGCCAACACGGACGGCGCGCCTGCAGTCAGCGCGAGTGCGACAAGGCCAAGGCACGGGCGAATCAATTGCGGGCGCATGGTCCTCTTGTAGCAAGCGCGGGCGCGAAGTCAGCCCGGAATTCCGCGGGGCCGCGCGCGCCGCGATGCCGCGGAGTTGCGCCGCGAAAACAACATCTTTGCTGCATCAACGCGGAGGCATGTGGCTCGCCCTGCCCGAAAGATGAACAGACAGTTACGCCGGCGCAATTCGAACCCCGCTATTTCCAGGCGAACACCGGCTGCTCCAGATCGGCGACGCGGGTGTCGCGCCCGGCCAGCACTTCGCGGAACTGATAGATCAGCGCCGCCGTCGGCGCATGGATGAGCTGGCCGCCGAGGCGGAAGCGGATCACGCGCCGCACGCTCTCGGGGATCGAGACGAAGGTGAAGGCGTCAGCGGCCTCGACCGCGTCCAGCCCGATGCGATGCACCGAAGCGACCTCGTCCGGGTTCGGCGCGATCTCGCCTGTCCTGCCCGCCCAGACCACGACCGGCGTGATCAGATAGCCGGAGCGTGTCGGGTAATCGTCGAGCATCCCGAGCACGTCGTTCGCGCCAAACGAAAGTCCGAGCTCCTCGTGCAACTCGCGCAGCGCGGCCTGCGCCTGCGTCTCGCCGGCATCGCAGCGCCCGCCCGGCAACGCCCATTGCGCGCTGTGAGCGCGGAGGCTGGCGCTGCGACGGGTCAGCAGGAACGCGGTGTCATTGCCGTCATCGCCTTCGGTCAGCGCGATCGCGACCGCCGCACGCTTCAGCGTCGGTGCGGCGTCCGCCGGCGCCAGGCGTGTGAACGCGGCGCAGAGCTCTGCGATATTCCGCCGGGTGGCATCGTCAAATGTGTGGGCCATTGATCTTGACTACAACAGTCCCGCGTTTGATGAAATGACCGCTAGCACATACCCACTTGCAACCAATGGACCCCCATCACATGACGGCGAAGGCCGCGGACAAACTCAAATCCGACGGCTGGAAGATCGCCGACACCACTGGCTTCCTGCATCTGGTCGGCCCGCTGTGGCATCGGATGGACGATGACCTCCCGGAATACGCGCTGATCACCGAGGACAAGCATCACAACCGCCGCGGCCTCGTGCAGGGCGGTGTGATCATGACCTTCGCCGACCGTTGTTGCGGCATGACCGCGCGCCACGTCTCGGGCAAGCCGACGCTTGCAACGGTGCAGCTCGACACCCATTTCGTTGAAGCCGGCAAGATCGGCGAGATCCTGATCACCCGCCCGCGCGTGGTGCGCTCGACCCGCAGCTTGATCTTCATCACCACCGAGGTGACCGTCGACAAGCGCTGCATCGCGATGGCCAATGGTGTGTTCAAGATCCTGAAGAGCGAGAGTTGACCCTTGTCATTCCGGGGCGATGCGTAGCATCGAACCCGGAATCTCGAGATTCCGGGTCTGGTCCTTCGGACCATCCCGGAATGACCCCGGAGGAACGACCGATGCAATACCTCCAGCTCGGCCGCAGCGGCCTGAAGGTTTCGCCGATCTGCCTTGGCACCATGATGTTCGGCGGACCGACCGACGAGGCGACCTCGGCGCGGATCGTCGCGAAGGCGCGCGAGGCCGGCATCAACTTCATCGACAGCGCCGACGCCTATAATGGCGGCAAGTCCGAGGAGGTGGTCGGCCGCGCCATCTCCAACCATCGCTCCAACTGGATCCTCGCGACCAAGCTCGCCAATCCGATCGGCAACGATCCGAACCACGGCGGGCTGTCGCGGCGCTGGGTGCTGCAGGCGGCCGACGAAAGCCTGAGGCGGCTCGGTACCGATCACATCGACATCTACTACCTGCACAAGGAAGATCACGCGACGCCGCTCGAGGAGACGGTGCGCGCGATGGGCGACCTGATCCGCTCCGGCAAGGTGCGCTATTTCGGCGTCTCCAACTACCGCGCCTGGCGCGTTGCCGAGATCTGCAACATCTGCGACCAGCTCGGCATCGACCGCCCGATCGCGAGCCAGCCCTACTACAACGCGATGAACCGGATGCCAGAGGTCGAGCACTTTCCGGCTTGCGGTTATTACGGCCTCGGCATCGTGCCCTACAGCCCGTTGGCGCGGGGCGTCCTGACCGGCAAATACGCGCCCGACGCGGCGCCGGCCGCGGATAGCCGTGCCGGCCGCAACGACAAGCGGATGATGCAGACCGAATGGCGGCCGGAATCCCTGCAACTCGCGCAGGAGATCAAGCGCCACGCCGAGGCCCGCGGCATCACCGCCGGACAGTTCGCGGTGTCGTGGGTCCTGAATTCGTCGTTCGTCAGCTCGGTCATTGCGGGCCCGCGCACCGAGGCACAATGGGACGAGTACATCCGCGCGCTCGACTACCGCTTCACCGCGGACGACGAAGCGCTGATCGACCGCCTCGTCGTGACCGGCCATCCCTCGACGCCGGGATTCAACGATCCGGCCTATCCAATCGAAGGCCGGCGGGCGCGAACGGAGCAGCCGTGACCGTATCACGGCGTGGCCATTCGTCTCGGCTGCGCCGAAGCGACGCTTCGTAGCTTCCGAATTGCGCGAAGGCCGAGTCGGCTGCAGCATCCGCGCACGACAATGCCGATGCTGGTGCGCCGATGACCGCATCCAATGTGCTGGACTGGGTCGTGGCTCTGCTGGTTTGCTGGGCAAGCCTGACCGCGATCGTCCAACCTCCGCGCGAGAGCACGCGATGCGATGCGCCGTATGCGACGGGCAGGGCGCTGCCAATCCCGCTGTCACCTCCGATGCAGGCGGAGGTCGGCGAGATGATCCGGGACATGATGCTGCACGATTGAGCTGGATGGACAAAACCCGAAAGACCTTCGTCAAATACAGCCCGTGAAATGATTGAGGGCGGCGCCGAAGCGCCGCCCTCACCTGTTGCTGTCACTTGCCGGCCGCTTACTTGTGGCCCGCGAGATCGAAGCGATCGGCGTTCATCACCTTGGTCCACGCCGCGACGAAGTCCTTGACGAACTTCTCCTTGGCGTCGGCGGAGCCGTAGACCTCGGCGAACGCACGCAGCTGCGAGTGCGAGCCGAAGATCAGGTCGACGCGGGTGCCGGTCCACTTCACCGCATTGGTCTTGTGGTCACGGCCCTCGTAGACGCCCTCGCCGGCGTCACTCCACTTCGTCCCCATGTCGAGCAGGTTGAGGAAGAAGTCATTGGTCAGCGTGCCCGGCTTGCCGGTGAAGACGCCGTGCTTGGATTTCTTGGCGTTGGCACCGAGCACGCGCAAGCCGCCGACGAGAACCGTCAGCTCCGGTCCGGTCAGCCTCAGGAGCTGTGCGCGGTCCACCAGCGCCTCTTCAGGCGTCATGAACTGCGGCTTGCCGCCGACATAGTTGCGGAAGCCATCAGCCCGCGGCTCGAGCGGCGCGAACGACGGAGCATCGGTCTGCTCCTGCGACGAGTCGGTGCGGCCGGGCGTGAAGGGAACCTTCACGTCGGTGCCGCCATCCTTCGCCGCCTTCTCGACGGCAGCAACGCCGCCGAGCACGATGAGGTCGGCAAGCGAGACCTTCTTGCCGCCCTTCTGGGCTGCGTTGAACTCGCTCTGGATGGCTTCGAGCTTGCCCAGCACGGTCTTGAGCTGCGCCGGCTCGTTGACGTCCCAGTCCTTCTGCGGGGCGAGACGGATGCGTGCGCCGTTGGCACCGCCGCGCTTGTCGGAGCCGCGGAAGGTCGACGCCGACGCCCAGGCCGTCGACACCAGCTCGGACACTGACAGGCCCGAGGCGATGATCTTCGCCTTGAGCGCTTCGATGTCCTTGTCGTCGACCACGGGATGGTCGAGCGCCGGGACCGGATCCTGCCAGATCAGCGTCTCCTTCGGCACCAGCGGGCCGAGGTAACGCGCGAGCGGGCCCATGTCGCGGTGCGTGAGCTTGAACCAGGCGCGGGCAAAGGCGTCCGCGAACTGGTCCGGATGCTCGTAGAACCGGCGCGAGATCTTCTCATAGGCCGGATCGAAGCGGAGCGACAGGTCGGTGGTCAGCATGGTCGGCTTGCGCTTCTTCGACGGGTCGAACGGATCGGGAATGATCGCGTCCGCGCCCTTCGCCACCCATTGCTGTGCACCCGCCGGGCTCTTCGTCAGCTCCCATTCATACTTGAACAGGTTCTCGAAGAAATAGTTGCTCCACTTGGTCGGGGACTGCGACCACACGACTTCCGGACCACCGGTGATCGCGTCAGCGCCGACGCCGGTGCCGAATTTGCTCTTCCAGCCCAGGCCCTGGTCTTCGAGCGCCGCGCCTTCCGGCTCCGGCCCGATCAGCGACGGATCGCCCGCGCCGTGGGTCTTGCCGAAGGTGTGGCCGCCGGCGATCAGCGCGACGGTCTCCTCGTCGTTCATCGCCATGCGGAAGAACGTCTCGCGGATGTCCTTCGCCGCAGCGATCGGGTCCGGATTGCCGTTCGGGCCTTCCGGGTTGACATAGATCAGGCCCATCTGCACGGCGCCGAGCGGTTCGGAGAGCTGACGCTCGCCGCTGTAGCGCTCGTCGCCGAGCCAGGTGCCTTCCGGACCCCAGTACAGCTCTTCCGGCTCCCAGACGTCGGCGCGACCACCGGCAAAACCGAAGGTCTTGAAGCCCATCGACTCCAGCGCGACATTGCCTGCCAGGATCATCAGGTCGGCCCAGGAGATCTTGCGGCCGTATTTCTGCTTGATCGGCCACAGCAGCCGGCGCGCCTTGTCGAGGTTGGCGTTGTCAGGCCAGCTGTTCAGCGGGGCGAAGCGCTGCTGGCCGGCACCGGCGCCGCCGCGGCCGTCGGTGATGCGGTAGGTGCCCGCGCTGTGCCAGGCCATGCGGATC
Organism: Bradyrhizobium sp. ISRA464; assembly: GCF_029910095.1. NCBI lineage: Bacteria > Pseudomonadati > Pseudomonadota > Alphaproteobacteria > Hyphomicrobiales > Nitrobacteraceae > Bradyrhizobium > Bradyrhizobium sp. ISRA464. Next base: position 7,717,779 of record NZ_CP094526.1, read on the forward strand.
ATCAGGCCGCCGTAATGGCCGTAGTCGGCGGGCCACCACTCCTGCGACTCCGTCATCAGGGCATGCAGGTCCTTGATGACCGCGTTGAGGTCGAGAGTCTTGAACTCCTTCGCGTAGTCGAACTCCTTGCCCATCGGATCGGACAGGTTCGAGTTGTGATGCAGGACCTGGACGTCGAGCGTGTTGGGCCACCAGTCACGATTCGTGTGTCCACGGGTGCCCGTAAATGGGCATTTGCCCGCGCCTTCGTCGGTTTTTGCGTCCATGTTTCTTCTCCGAGGTGATGGATTCTTGGAATGTGCTGGAGCTCTTCCAAAAAAGAGTCTACGCGCCCGATTCCATCAGGTGAAATTGACTTTAATGATCGCACCGATAAGATAATCTGATGATAAATGTCACACTCCGGCAACTCAGGTATTTCGATGCGCTGGCCCGCCATGGCCATTTCGGGCGCGCCGCTGACGCCTGCGCGGTCTCGCAGCCCGCACTGTCGATGCAGATCCGAGAGATGGAACAGGCGCTCGGCGGCGTGCTGCTCGAGCGCGGTGCGCGGCAGGTGACGCTGACGAAATTCGGCGAGGAACTCCTGCATCGCGTCCGCGACATCCTGCGCTCGGTCGACGAGCTCGGCGACTTCGCGCGCGCCTCGCGCGACCGGCTCGCCGGCCGCCTGCGCGTCGGCATGATCCCGACGATCGCCCCGTATTTGCTGCCCAAGGTGATCGAGAACCTCGCGCGGCTGCATCCCGAGCTCGACATCCATGTCCGCGAGACGCTGACGCCGAAACTGATCAAGGAGGTGTCCGAGGGCCGCCTCGATACGGCGATCGTGGCGTTGCCGGTCTCGGAACCGTCGCTGACCGAGGTCGCGCTGTTCTCGGAAAATTTCCTGCTGGTGCGGCCGGGCGCGGATGCCGGAACGCCGGTGCCGAGCAGCGAACGTCTGCGCGAAATGCGGCTCTTGCTGCTCGAGGAAGGACACTGCTTCCGCGACCAGGCGCTGTCGTTCTGCAACATGCAATCCTCGCCACCGCGCGAGGTGCTGGATGCGAGCTCGCTGTCGACGCTGGTCCAGATGGTCGGCGCCGGCATCGGGGTCACCCTGATTCCGGAAATGGCCGTGGCGGTGGAAACGCGCTCGGCGCCGGTCGTGGTCTCGCGCTTCAGGAATCCGCAGCCCTCGCGCACCATCGGCATGGTCTGGCGCAAGACCAGCCCGCTCGCCGGACAGCTCCAGCAGATCGCCGAAGTGGTCTCGCTCGCCGCCGACGCACTGCACGCGCCGAAGGAAGATGGTCGCGCGAAGGAGGCGACGAAGCGCGCGACGCGGCGAAAGTAGAGTGTTGCGCACTGCTCTCTCCGTCGTCGTCCTGGCGAAAGCCAGGACCCAAACAACATTAGTTGTGCAAGCGATCGTGGCCAAAACCTCGCGCAACGGCTGGCATTCGGGGTAATGGGTCCTGACTTTCGCCAGAACGTCGCTGGGGATAATTCTCGCTCAATGTCTCGCGCCGTCATTGTGAGGAGCGACAGCGACGACTTGTCCGCCGAGGCCTCGGCGAAGGCGGAAGCAATCCATCTCTCCGCCGTCATACCCCGCGCATGCGGGGTATCCAGTACGCTGCGGCCTCTCGGGTCAATCACTGCTGCCTCTGGAATACTGGATCGCCCGCTTTCGCGGGCGATGACAGTCGTGGAGATATGGCTTTGCGTTCTCGCGGCGCGTTGCGTCCGAGCTTTGCACTTCGTTTCGCCCTTCTTGAAGCAGAGGGCGCAGGGAAAGCCGGGTGCCGATCGCACCCATGGGTCCCGAGCAAATGGAAAGCTCGGGAGGTAGGACCACAGGTGAAACCGGAGCAATCCCGGCTTTCCCTGCGCGATGGGTTACGGCTTATACGTGCTCTCCCCGGCGAGACTGGGCTTTGTTGTCACCGTCTTTGCAAAAGCGCTTCGCGCTTTGCAAGGAGACACCTGCCACTAGGGCGTCAGGCCTGCACGACTTCACCGTCCGCCTCATGCGCACTCGTCAGTTGCGCAATCGGCGTCCACCGCATCTCGACCCAACACTCGTGACGATCGCGAAGCGCCCCTCAAGCGGGTGAGACGGGCTATTCATACACTGAGTTGCACTTCTTGAAAACAGAAATATTTTTGATGCGAGGTCTTGTGCCGTCGAGACTGGGCAAGAATGGCAACTAAGGGGCTGGGGCGGCTCGGAAAGCACTGACGACGAGCGACAGCGAGATTTTGGCGCGGAAGGGCCGCAAAGCAAGCCGAATGGCGCGCAGAGTGGCCGCAAGGAGGTTTGCGCCGGCAATGCGCGTCTTTTCTGCAAGGTACGCGACGAAGCGGTCGAAGCCGAGAATGCTGAGCACGCGGGTGAAGTTGTAGCAAAGCGCCATCAGGCTCCATTCGCCGCGGACCTTGTCGAAGCCGCGCACGAGAAAGTGCTGATAGCCGGCGCGGCATTTGAGTGTTCCGAAAGGGTGCTCGACGATGGCGGAACGGCGGCGCATCAATGTGGCAGCCTCGGCGCTTTGCATCCTCATGCGGTGACGTTCGAGAACGTCCTCGTGTTCCCAGCGCGCGATGCTCCGGTAAGGCGCCTTCGGGGCAAGACACCGCGCGCTCAGGGGACATGCTGCGCAGGCCGCCTTGCGCGCCAGGTAGCGGATCTCGATGCGGCCGCTCGTGTTCGTCCAGCGCCCTTCCGTCGGGCGCAGCAGCTCGCCGGCCGGGCAACGGTAGGCATCGGCGTTCGCATCGTAACTGAAGTCCTTGCGGCTGAGGCGGCCTTCCTTGAGCTTGCCATTGCCCTCGTGCAGCGGCACATAGGCAACAATGCCGTCATCCTCGCAGGCCTTCAGGTCCTCGCTGGTGGAATAGCCGGCATCGGCCGCCACCTGCAGAGTCTCGACGTCGAGGGCCTCTTTTGCCGCCTTTGCCATCTCATGAAGATGGCCCGCGTCGTTGCGGTTGACGACCTCGCTGGCAACGATGAGCGTGTGCTTGTCGTCAACGACGCTCTGCACGTTGTAACCCGCAATGGTCTGGTCGCCCTTGCTCAGAAGCCTTGCGTCGGGATCGGTCTTCGAGAGTTGCCCCTTGTCGCTTGTCTCCAGGTTCTTGAGGTCGGCTTGCGCGCGCTCGCGCCGGGCCATCAGCTCCTTCACCTTCTCGCCGACATCGCCGCTGCCCTTGCTGCCATCTCCCGGACCGGCACATCGCTTGGCTTCCTCGGCATCGTTGGCTTCAAGGGCCTTGCCATAAGCCTCGATCTCCTTGTCCAACGCGGCGATCTGTTTGGCCAGCTTCCCTTGCGTGAAGATGCTGCCCTTGCTGGCGTTACCATGGAATAGCGCCCCGTCGATCGCAACGAAGGTCCCACCGATCAGGCCGAGGTCGCGCAGGAGCAGCACGAAACTGCGGTTCGCGGCCTTGAGCGCCGCCCAGTTCTCCTTGCGGAAGTTGGCGATCGTCCGATAGCCCGGCTTCATGTTCTTCAACAGCCAGATCAGCTCCAGATTGCGGCAGGCCTCCCGCTCCAACCGCCGCGACGACCTGATCTGGTTGATGTAGCCGTAAAGGTAGAGCTTCAGCAGATCGGCCGGATCGTAGGGCGGCTGCCCCACTTCGTCCGCGGCACGATCCGCATGGCGGAAGCCGAGCTTTGAAAGGTCGAGCGCGCCAACGAAACTGTCGATCGCCCGCACCGGATTCTGCTGTCCGACATAGTCCTCAATCCGGGGAGGAAGAAGACTGGGTTGCTCCCGGCTGTCGCCGGCCTTGAACGTCCGATTCGCCATGCGCCGAATCGTACATCAACTCCAAAAAATGCCGAGTTCTTGCCCAGCCTCGTCGGGCAAATCAGTGGCATGGGCCCCCGCTCTGCGGGACAAGCAATCGAGACACGCGCAGACTGCAGCAGATTGAAAGCCTGCGATCGCTGCAACGCTTGCTTTGACTTTTGTTGCGAGGGGCAGGACCTACGTTTCTCGCAACCAGACTTCACCGACCGAATGGTCGGAGCGCTTGCGCAGCACAACGTCGGCCCGCGTCCGCGTGGGTTGAATGTTCTCGCGGAGATTGGCGCGATGATGCTCGCGCCACAACCTGTCCGCAACCTCGCGCGCGTCATTGGGTGGGAGGTCCCTGTAGTGATGGAAATATGAAGCGGGGTCGCGGAAAGCCGTTCGCTGGAGCCGGAGAAAGCGCTCGATATACCAGGATTGGATGTCAGCCTCATCGGCGTCGAGATAGATCGAAAAGTCGAAGAAATCCGAGACCACCACCGGCGCCGTACCGCGCGCCTGCAGGACATTGAGGCCTTCGAAAACCAGGATGTCCGGTTGCCGGACGACTTGACGTTCCGAAGGCGCGATATCGCCCATCAAATGCGAGTACACGGGCAGCTCGAGGTCGCGTTCGGCCGCCTTTATAGCCGAGAGAAATCGTAACATGCGCGGAAGATCGTAGCTCTCGGGAAAGCCCTTGCGTCGCATCAGCCCACGCTCCACCAGAACGCTGTTGGCATGCAGGAAACCGTCGGTCGTCACCAGTTCGACTCGCGGATGATCCACCCAGCGCGCCAGAAGCGCGCAAAGCACGCGGGCAAGGGTGCTCTTGCCGACCGCAACACTCCCTGCCAACGCGATAATGTAGGGCGAACCGCGCCCCGGCCGACCGAGAAATTCCGCCTTGACGCGCGTGAGGTTGCGCGCCGCCAGGAAATGAAGGTTCAACAGGCGGGTTAGCGGCAAATAGACGTCGGCGACCTCGGCAGACGTGATGGGCTCATTCAGGCCGCGAAGCGCCGAGAGATCGGCGTCCGAGAGAGTGAGCGACGTGTTGGAGCGCAATGCCGCCCATTCGCTTCGGCCGAAGGTCGTATATGCGGACAGCTCGTCGGAGTGGGTCATTCTCGCCTGTTCACGGTGGGCCAGACACATCCCATCAATTTTGCCGAGGCAAATCCAGACACTTTAATGCGCCTTGAGGTGAGCGCGCGAGCAGGTCGGCGGTCTCGCGGGCTTGGTGCGCCTTCATCGTACAGGTGCCGAGGTTCCCATCCCCAGGTTCCCGGGAGCTTCGCGACCTTTTCCTGCCAACCGATCGGTAGCCGGCTTCCGTTCCGGTGGATCACCGCGAGATCCGCTGCGCCTTGGTCCGTGAGCGGACTAAGCCGCGATCATCAGCGCAAACAGGATCACAAAGAGCATCCCCGTCATTACGACCGCGGCAACGGTCCCGGCCGAGATCTTGGCGTTATAGGCGCGTCCTCTCCCGCGCGTTACCACAAGCCCCGTTGCGACGGATAGAAGCCCTGTTGCGACGGATAGCCCTGCTGCGACGGATAGCCCTGCTGCGGATAATAGTACTGGCCGCCGCGCCGGCGCGTGTAGACAGGTTGAGGGGGAGCCGAATTGCCTTGGAAGAAATTGCCGAAGAAGCCGCCGCCATCGTCGTTGCTCCAGCCGTCGCCGGCGACCTCGACATCATCGGTTCGAGGCGTAGGCTTGCGCGTGATGAAGCCGCCTTGCGGCTGGTTGCTCAGCACCGCGACGAACTCGGTGCGATAGTTGGTCTCGCTGCTCAGCGGCTCGTCCGAGATGATGATCGAGGATTTCGGCACGGCGGTCGGCGCGATGCGATCCAGCACGTCCTGCGGAATGGTGACGCGGTCGAGCGCGTCCTTGGCGTTGTCGCCATCGTCGATCGTGACCTCGGTCCAGCGCAGGCCCGCGCCGTTGCGCGCCACCGCGGTGAACACATGGGTGCCGATCGGCCGGTCGGGATCACGGATGGTGACCGGAACCTCGATGCTTGAGTCGAACACCTCGCCGCCGTCCGGCCACGGCTTGTGGGTGTTGCGCCGCACGTAAAGCTTCTGCGTCGCGCGGCTGATATAGACCGAGACCGGCTCGAGCGCGAGCTTTGCCTCTGTCGACGCCTTCGCGGTCTCGGCCTTCTTGGTCTCGGCCGCCTTGGCGGCGTCCTTGGCGGCCGCGGCGGCGTCGAGCTTCGGCTTCGCATCGGCCTTGGCGGCATCGAACTGCGTGCCTGCGTCCGCAGCCCTGGCGGCGGCCTTCTGCCTGGCGTCCTCGGCGCGTGCCTTGGCCTGGTCGGTCTTGGCCGCGGCGAGCACCTTGTCGGCGTAGGCGAGCTCGGCGTCGGCGCGGGTCTTGAGCTTTTCCAGCTTGCGCAGGGCCGCCGGCGTGTATTGTGCGGCGTCCTTCGCGGCGGCCGCGGCGGCTTTCTTCGCCTCGTCGGCCACCTTGGCGGCCTCCGCGGCCACGCGGGCCAGCGCTTCGGCGTGCGCCGGTGCGGCGGCGATCGCTTGCGGGTTCGGCACGAACAGCGCCGGGTGGGAGAACTCGACCGGAGCCGCGTCGTTCGGCGCGATGATCACCCGCATCCCGATCCAGGTCTTGTCGAACAGATTCTCCGCGAAGTCGTACGGCATCCGCACGCAGCCGTGCGAGGCGGCATAGCCGGGCAGTGGCCCGCCGTGCAGCGCGATGCCGTTCCAGGTGATGCGCTGCATGTTCGGCATCCAGGCATCGTCATAAAGCGTCGAGTGGTGGTCCTTATCCTTTTCGAGGACGGCAAAGACGCCGGCCGGCGTCTCGCGTCCCTTGATGCCGCTCGACACCGGCGCGCGCAGGATCCAGCCGTCGGCGTCGTAGAACGTGACCTTCTGGGTCTTGATCGAGACGATTGCCATGATCGGCTCGCCGGCCTGGCGCGGCGCCACCGCCTCGACGGTGGGCGCCGAACGCGCCTGCCGCGCCGCGGCCGCGGAGGTCAACGCCATCAGTGCGGCGAGCGCCGCCAGCGTCACGATGGCGGGAACTCCCCGACGCCGCCTTGCCACGGTGGATCGCGCCGTCGTCAATCGAGCAACCATGCCCCGCCCCGGTTGAAATGCCTGTCCGCCTTGCATCAATCAAATGTCAGGTCTCAAGTTCCTGACCAGCTTGACGGCTGCCACCGCTCACGACGCTGCCGATCCGTTCCCGGCAACGATCGGCACGATTCGACAACGAATCTCTCATATACGACGGCCTGCGCAGGAGGAAGGTGGCCCGCGGCCCATGGCCGCGGCAATTTTGGTGTTTCGCCGACGTGCAAGTTTCAAACACACAAGTTTCACATGGCCCGACTTCTGACCTTGCCCGATGGAAGCACGCGAACTGGCCCATCTCATGATGCGTTGGCCGCCTGTCGCCCGGCCGATAGCCGATACCTCCATGAGGCTGCTCGCCCGCACGGCCCAATTGCTGCCCGAATCCCGCCCTGTTCCGGGCAGTTCCAACGAGATTCGTATTGAACGCTTGGGCTTAGGCAAATTTTAAATCGGTGGGCGTAGGTTACCCTCCGCGAGTTCAGTGGTTGAGAGTTTGTGAGTACGCCATGACAGAACCCCACCGCCCGAGGGTGAAATACGTCATCGGGCCTGACGGCAGCCCGTTAACGATTGCGGACCTGCCGGCCCCCGGAACCAAGCGGTGGGTGATCCGCCGCAAGGCCGAAGTCGTCGCTGCGGTCCGCGGCGGCCTGCTCTCCCTCGAGGAAGCCTGCAGCCGCTACACGCTGACCGTCGATGAATTCCTTTCCTGGCAGTTCTCGATCGACCAGCATGGTCTGGCCGGGCTGCGCACCACCCGGATCCAGCAATATCGGCAGTAATTCCGCCAATTCCCGCGGCATTTGACGAAAACCGGCTTCGCTCCGCGAAGCCGGTTTTTTTCATGTCCGCGTTTTCGGCGCGGTTCTTAATCTTCGTTAACCAGATGGAAACCATACCCTAGGCAATAATTGCCCAGTCGGACCCCGTTGGGGCCGAATCCCTGGGGGCCGTTGGTGCAAAGTCTGGTTGCTTTCCTGAGAGGTCTGGGTGCGGCCCGCCTCGCGGCAATGGTGGCGGTCACCGCCGCCCTGATCGGTTTCTTCGCCTTCGTCATCGTCCGCGTCACCACGCCGCAGATGACCACCCTGTTCACCGACCTGTCGACCGAGGATTCCTCCGCCATCATCAAGGAGCTGGAGCGGCAGGCCGTCCCGTATGAGCTGCGCAATGACGGCGCCGTCATCATGGTGCCGAAGGACAAGGTGACGCGGCTCAGGATGAAGCTCGCCGAGGGCGGCATGCCCAAGGGCGGCGGCGTCGGCTACGAGATCTTCGACAAGTCGGACGCGCTCGGCACCACGAGCTTCGTCCAGAACATCAACCATTTGCGTGCGCTGGAAGGCGAGCTCGCCCGCACCATCCGCGCCATCGATCGCGTGCAGGCCGCGCGCGTCCACCTTGTGCTGCCGGAACGGCCGCTGTTCTCGCGCGAGACGCCGGAGCCGTCCGCCTCGATCGTGCTCAGGGTGCGCGGCGCGCTGGAGCCGCAGCAGATCCGCGCCATCCGCCATCTGGTCGCCTCCGCCGTCAACGGGCTGAAGCCGCAGCGCGTCTCGATCGTCGACGAGGCCGGCCAGTTGCTGGCCGACGGCGCCGCCACCGATGCCGACGCGTCGATCGGCGACGAGCGCCGCACCGCCTTCGAGAAGCGGATGCGCAAACAGGTCGAGGATATCGTTTCTTCGGTGGTCGGCGCCGGCCGCGCCCGCGTCCAGCTCTCCGCCGACTTCGACTACAACAAGATCACCGAAACCTCCGACAAGTTCGATCCCGAAGGTCGCGTGCTCCGCTCCAGCCAGACCCGCGAGGAGTCGAGCCTCACCGCCGACAATTCCGGTCAGGTCACGGTCAACAACGAGCTGCCGGGCAACCAGAACCAGGACAACGCCGCCCGCGCCCGCGACCAGAGCAAGAAGAGCGAAGAGACCAACAACTACGAGATCTCCCGCACCACCAAGACCGAGGTCACCGAGGCCGGCCGCGTCAACCGGATCTCGGTCGCCGTGCTGGTCGACGGCAGCTATTCCAAGAACGAAAAAGGCGAGCTGGTCTACCAGAACCGCTCCAAGGAGGAGCTCGACCGCATCGCCGCCCTGGTTCGTTCCGCGATCGGCTTCGACCAGAAGCGCGGCGACCAGGTCGAGGTGGTCAATCTCCGCTTCGCCGAGCCGCCAATGGCGACCCCGCTGCCCGAGCCGACCGGCCTGCTCGGCATGCTGCAGTTCACCAAGGATGACGTGATGTACGTCATCGAGCTCGGTGTGATGATGATGCTCGGCCTGGTCGTGCTGTTCATGGTGGTCCGCCCGCTGGTCAAGCGCATCGTTGCGACCGACGTCGTTCCGGCGCTGGCCGGCGCGGGTATCGCCCCCACCCTCGCCGACGCCAGCGCACATGCCGGCGAAGGCGCCGCAGCGACCGGCCAGGCCCTGATCCCGAGCGGCGCCGCGGCGCAATTGATCGACGTCGCCCAGATCCAGGGCCAGGTCCATGCCCAGGCCGTGCATCGGGTCGGCGAACTGGCCGAGCGCAATCCGAACGAGACCGTCTCCATCGTCCGTCAATGGCTGAGCGAACCCGCCGAGAGCTGACATGGCCGCCGTACCGCAGACCACAAACGCCAACGACATCACCAGCGTCCTGACGACGCTGGCGAGCCGGCAGAACGGTCGGCCGAGGAGCAAACCGCTGTCCGGCCCCAAGCGCGCGGCGATCCTGATGCTTGCGCTCGGCGAGCAGTATGGCGGCAAGATCTGGTCGATGCTCGACGACGACGAGGTGCGGCAGCTGTCGGTCCACATGTCGACGCTCGGCACCGTCGAGGCCGACGTGGTCGAGGACCTGATGCTCGAATTCGTCTCGCGGATGTCGGCGTCCGGCGCGCTGATGGGCAATTTCGACGCCACCGAGCGCCTGCTGCAGCAGTACCTGCCGGCCGAACGCGTCTCCGGCATCATGGACGAGATCCGTGGGCCTGCCGGCCGCAACATGTGGGAGAAGCTCTCCAACGTGCAGGAAGAGGTGCTGGCCAACTACCTCAAGAACGAATACCCGCAGACCATCGCCGTGGTGCTGTCGAAGCTCAAGCCGGAGCACGCCGCCCGCGTGCTCGCGATCCTGCCCGAGGACATCGCGCTCGATGTCGTCAACCGCATGCTGCGGATGGAGGCGGTGCAGAAGGAAGTCATCGAACGGGTCGAGCAGACGCTGCGCACCGAGTTCATGTCCAACCTGTCGCAGACCCGCCGCCGCGACGCGCATGAGGTGATGGCCGAAATCTTCAACAATTTCGATCGCCAGACCGAGACCCGCTTCATCACCTCGCTGGAAGAGGAAAACCGCGAATCCGCCGAGCGCATCAAGGCGCTGATGTTCACCTTCGACGATTTGATCAAGCTCGACGCCGCTTCGGCGCAGACGCTGATGCGCAACATCGACAAGGACAAGCTGGGCGTCGCGCTGAAGAGCGCCAACGAGGAGGTGCGCAGCTTCTTCCTCGGCAACATGTCGTCCCGCGCCGGCAAGATGCTGATGGACGACATGGCCGCGATGGGCCCGGTGCGGCTGCGCGACGTCGACGAGGCGCAGGCGCTGCTCGTCAACCTCGCCAAGGACCTCGCCGCCAGGGGCGAGATCACGCTGACCAAGAACCGCGCCGACGACGAGCTGGTGTACTGATGGCCGCGCCCGCAAAGTTCATGTTCGACACCGACTTCTCGGCGCCCGACCGCGCGCGCGAGCGCGCCGCCACCCCGGCCGAGGTCGCCCAGAAGGTCGCCGATGCGGAGGCCAGGGCCTATCGCGCCGGATACGAGGCCGCGCAGCGCGAAGCCAAGGTCGAGAGCGACCGCCGTTCCGCGCAGGCGCTGGAGGAGATCGGCGTCGCCATCAAGGGAATTGCGGCGCGCTTCGCCGGCATCGAGACGCGGATGGAGACGGAGGCCGTCGACGTCGCGGTCGCGGTCGCCCGCAAGCTCTGCTCCGAACTGATCGCGCGCGAGCCGCTCGGCGAGATCACCGCGCTGGTCAGCGACTGCTTCTCGCATTTGGTGTCGACGCCGCATCTCGTGGTCCGCATCAACGACGCGCGCTACGAGAGCGCGCACGAGAGCATCGAGCGGATGGCCGCGCATAGCGGCTTCGAGGGCCGGCTGGTGATCCTGGCCGAACCGACGATTGCGACCGGCGACTGCCGGATCGAATGGGCCGACGGCGGCGTGGTGCTTGAGCGCGCGGCGATCGAAGCGAAGATCAACGAACTTGTCGGGCGCTATCTGGCGTCCCGCGGTCAGGCCGGCTGACGGCGATGAGGGCAGAACCATGAGCGACACCGACGCACAAGTCCCGCTTCCCGACCTCAATTCGTCCGAGGCGCCGAGGATCGACGACATCGGCTACAACGAGGACGAACATGCCTCGCGCATCGCCGCCGATCTCGAGGCGGTGTTCGACGTGCCGGTGCAGGTCTCGGCGGTGCTCGGCCGCTCCAAGATGGAGGTCGGCGACCTGCTCAAGCTCGGACCGGGGACGGTGCTCGAGCTCGACCGCCGCGTCGGCGAGGCGATCGACATCTACGTCAACAACCGCCTGGTGGCGCGCGGCGAAGTGGTGCTGGTGGAAGACAAGCTCGGCGTGACCATGACGGAAATCATCAAGGCGGAACGCTCCTAACACCCTAACGATACCGCGCGGGACGCGCGCGACCAGACCAACAGGAGACTATCATGCGGCTTCTCATCGTTGGCACCCTGAAGGGCCAGCTCACGACCGCCACCAAGATCGCGATGGAGAAGGGCGCAACCGTGACCCACGCCGAGACGGCCGAACAGGCGATGAGCGTGGTGCGCGGCGGCAAGGGCGCCGACCTGCTGCTGGTCGATGTCGGCCTCGACATCCGCGACCTCGTGATCCGGCTGGAGGCCGAGCACATCCACGTGCCGATCGTCGCCTGCGGCATCACCAACGATGCCCGCGCCGCGGTCGCCGCGATCCACGCCGGCGCCAAGGAATACATCCCGCTGCCGCCCGACCCCGAACTGATCGCGGCGGTGCTCGCCGCCGTCGCCAATGACGCGCGCGACCTGGTCTGGCGCGACGAGGCGATGGGCAAGGTGATCAAGCTCGCGCAGCAGATCGCCGGTTCGGATGCGTCCGTGATGATCACCGGCGAGTCCGGCACCGGCAAGGAAGTGCTGGCGCGCTATGTCCACTCCCGCTCGGCCCGCGCCAAGCGGCCGTTCATCTCGATCAACTGCGCGGCGATCCCCGAGCACCTGCTGGAATCCGAACTGTTCGGTCATGAAAAGGGCGCCTTCACCGGCGCGATCGCTCGCCGCATCGGCAAGTTCGAGGAAGCGACCGGCGGCACCCTGCTGCTCGACGAAATCTCCGAGATGGACGTGCGGCTGCAGTCCAAGCTGCTGCGCGCGATCCAGGAGCGCGTGATCGACCGCGTCGGCGGCACCAGGCCGGTCCCGGTCGATATCCGCATTATCGCGACCTCGAACCGCAATCTCACTGAGGCGGTGCGCGAAGGCACCTTCCGCGAGGACCTGCTGTTCCGCCTCAATGTCGTCAATCTGAAGATCCCGCCGCTGCGCGACCGCCCGGCCGATATCCTCGAGCTGGCGCAGCACTTCGCCAAGAAATACGCCGAGGCCAACGGCGTGCCGGTCCGCCCGATCACGGCGGAAGCCCGCCGCGTCCTCACCGCGAACCGCTGGCAGGGCAACGTCCGCGAGCTCGAGAACACCATCCATCGCTCGGTGCTGATGGCGCAGGGCGACGAGATCGGGCCCGAGGCGATCCTCACCCCCGACGGCGACCGCCTCGACCTCGCCAAGACCGCACCCGCGGTGGCGCACGCCACACGTGCCGCCGAGCAGGTCACCCGGGCGTTTGTCGGCCGCACCGTCGCCGATGTCGAACGCGATTTGATCCTGGAGACGCTGAAGCACTGCCTCGGCAACCGCACCCATGCCGCCAACATCCTCGGCATCTCGATCCGCACGCTGCGCAACAAGCTGAACGAATATGCCGACGGCGGCATTCCGATCACGCCGGCGGGCAATGGCGCACCGGACTATCAGCGGCTGGCGGCGGCGGGTTGAGGAACTCAAACGGCGAGGCAGTCCGCGCGGCTGCCTCGACTCACGAATAGCTCGGCGCGTCGGGCTTGCGGAAAATGTGGATCGGATCGCCGGGCGTGAAGTTGCGGCCGGTGAACGCCACATAGGCATACAGCGCGAGATAGGCCACGGCGACCGCGCCGACGAGATAGAACAGCCAGATTCCCACGCGCTTCATCGAACCGTCACGTCCTTAATAATTTCCCGGCTTTTAATCTGCCGCCCGGCAAAGCGCCACGGGCAACATGCCGCGCCCGGTCACCGCTCGTCTGCGCCTGTCCGCGCCGTGACAGCGCAGCCGCGGCCGCGGAGCCCGGCGACATCTCGAGAAACTCACGACGCTTCATTGCAACGAATTCTCATGACGATCGCACGCGTCGTGCCGCACGATCATGCGATGTCAGGTCGCTGCACAGGAATCGATCAGCCCGCGGCAGCGGCTTTCTGCCCGACATTGACCGCGAGCTTACCATAGCGGTCCTTGAATGCTTCGGTGTCGATCTCCTCGAGCTGGATCGCGCCGCTGAGCACGCCCTTCTTCCAGGCGTCGTGCTCGGGATCGTGCTGGAATTCCGGCATCACTTCCTTGGCGAACAGTTCGAGCGATTCGCAGATGTGCTCATGCGTGTTCTTGCCGGCCTGGTTGAGCAGGATCACCTGATCGATATGCGACGAGCGGAAGCGCCGCAGCTTCTTTCGCAACGTCTCCGGCGAGCCGATCAGGCCGCCGCGCAGCGCGGCCTCCTGCGCTTCCGGATTCTCGCGCTTCCACTTGTTGTACTCGTCCCACATGTTGACGGTGCCGGGTGCCGGCCGCTGGCGGTTCTGCGACTGCCCGTAATAGCGCAGCGCGAACTGGAAGAAGGTGGCGCCGTCGGCGCGCCTGCGGGCTTCCTCATCGGTTTCCGCGCACATGAAGAACGAGACCAGCGCCATGTTCGGATTGATCTCGTAGTCGGCGAGCTTCTTCAGCCGCTTGGTGATCGCGTTGTAATAGGCGTGCACCCAGGCATGCGCCGCTTCCGCGCTGACGAACTGGAAGCCGAGTGCGCCAAAGCCGTTCTCCCCGGCGCGTTCGATCGTCGGCAATTGCGAGCAGGCCATCCAGAGCGGCGGGTGCGGCTTCTGCACCGGCTTCGGCACGACGTTGCGCAAGGGCATGTCGAAATACTTGCCGTGATGCTCGGTGCCGATCTTGGTGAACATCGGAAAGATTGCCTGCACCGCTTCCTCGAACACCTCGCGCTTGGTCTCCATGTCGCGGCCGAACGGCGTCAGCTCGGTGATCGATGCGCTCTCGCCCATGCCGAACTCGCAGCGGCCGTTGCTCAAGAGATCGAGCACCGCGACCCGCTCGGCGACGCGCGCGGGATGATTGGTGGTGAGCTGGAAGATGCCGTGGCCGAGCCGGATGTTCTTGGTGCGCTGGCTGGCGGCGGCGAGGAAGGATTCGGGCGCCGGCGAGTGGGAATATTCCTCCAGGAAGTGATGCTCCACGACCCAGGCGTAATCGTAGCCGAGCCGGTCGGCCGTCTCCATTTGCGTCAGCGCGTTCTGGTAAAGCCTGAACTCGTCGCCGTCGTTCCAGGGGCGCGGTAGTTGCAGCTCGTAAAAGATGCCGAATTTCATGGCGTCACTCCCAAGGTCGCGTCCTCGACCACTTATTGTGGTCCCGACCGCTTGTTGTTTTGGGTTAGTCTAGTGTCGGCTCGGGTCAAGTCTAGCCTCGGGCGCGAAACTCCAATTCCGCGCAGCGGAAGCTGACTTGATCGGCACGCATGAATGTTTAGCTTGTGTTCGCTTGAGTCGCGGCGCTATCGGTCGCGCGCTCATTGCTTCCGAAAGCCCATGACCACCTTTACGCCGCATCAGGACACCGCGCTGAAAGCCGTTGCCGACTGGCTGAAAGCCAAGCCCGGCCAGGGCGGCACGCCGCCGGTGTTTCGGCTGTTCGGCTATGCCGGAACCGGCAAGACCACGCTCGCCCGCCACATCGCCGAAGGCGTCGACGGCGAGGTGAAGTTCGCCGCCTTCACCGGCAAGGCGGCGCTGGTGATGCGCAACAAGGGCTGCGATAACGCCTCGACGATCCATTCGCTGATCTATCGCGCCCGCGAATCCGGCGTCGAACAGCCGAGCTTCGAATTGTGGGACGACGCGCCGGCCTCGAAGGCCAAGCTGATCGTGATCGACGAGTGCTCGATGGTCGATGCCGAACTCGGCCGCGATTTGATGTCGTTCGACTGCCCGCTGCTGGTGCTCGGCGATCCCGCGCAATTGCCGCCGATCCAGGGCGGCGGCTTCTTCACCGACGCCGAGCCCGACGCGATGCTGACCGAGGTGCACCGGCAGGCGCAGGACGATCCGATCGTGCGGATGTCGATGGACATCCGCGAGGGCCGCGAGCTCGAGATCGGCCGTCACGGCGAGAGCGAGGTGGTCTCGCGCAAGGAGCTCGATCCGGACCGCGTGATGAGCGCCGATCAGGTGCTGGTCGGCCGCAACAACACCCGCCGCGCCTACAACATGCGGGTGCGGCAGCGGCAGAACATCGAGGATCCGCTGCCCGTCGCCGGCGACAAGCTGGTCTGCCTGCGCAACAACCGCAAGAAGGGCCTGTTCAACGGCGGGCTGTGGCGGGTCAAGGCGCGCGCGCAGTCGAAATCGAAGATCATCACCATGCGCGTCACGCCGGATGAGGATTTCGGCTACAAGGTCACCAAGGTCTCGGTGCGCGGCGAATGTTTCGACGGCGGCGTCGAGGGCGTGCCGTGGGAGCAGCGCAAGCCGTATGATGAGTTCGACTACGGCTACGTGCTGACAGTGCACAAGTCGCAGGGCTCGCAATGGGACGACGTCGTACTGTTCGACGAGAGCTTTGCGTTCCAGGACAGCCGCGCGCGCTGGCTCTACACCGGCATCACCCGCGCCGCGAAGCGGCTGAGCGTGGTGGTCTGACATATCCAAGTATTCGGACCTCATCCTGCCGCGCGACATGACCGGGCGGCTGCTCCCTTAAGGCACTGCACCGACGCGGTTTTATTCACGAAACTGTGTGGCATCAGCCGTAACAAGCCGCCCGCTTGGCCGTATCTTGAGGGGTCGGAGCAAGCCAGGCCGATTGCACACGCCGGCCCTCGCTCTAAACTGGTCCCGAACCGCGATCCCACGAGGAACTCATGTCCCGTCGCACCCTCAGCCGCCTCTCGCTGTGCGCCGCCACGATCGGCGCGCTGGCCGTCGCCGCCTTTGCCGTCGCGCCGTCGCGCGCCGCCGAGGACGCCGTGATCATTCCGCCGCCTGCGACAGATGCGCAGGAGAGCGGCATCAAGACCGCGGTGCTCGCAGGCGGCTGCTTCTGGGGTGTGCAGGGCGTGTTCCAGCACACCGCCGGCGTCGTCAGCGCGGTGTCCGGCTATTCCGGCGGCAACAAGGCGACCGCGGACTACTCCATGGTCTCGACCGGCACCACCGGTCACGCGGAGTCGGTCGAGATCAAGTACAACCCGCAGAAGATCTCCTACGGCAAGATCCTGCAGATCTTCTTCTCCGTCGTGCACGATCCGACCCAGCTGAACCGCCAGGGTCCCGACACCGGCACGCAGTATCGTTCCGCGATCTTCACCACCAGCGACGAGCAGAAGAAGGTGGCGGACGCCTATATCGCCCAGCTCAATGCGGCCAAGGTCTATCCGAAGCCGATCGTGACCAAGGTCGGCGCGCTGCAGGCGTTCTATCCGGCGGAAGGCTACCACCAGGACTATCTGACGCTGCACCCGAACCAACCCTATATTGCTTATAACGACATCCCGAAGGTCGAGAACCTGAAGAAGATCTTCGCCGAGAACTACATCGAGAAGCCGACGCTGGTGAACGGCAGCAAGGTCACCAATTGAGCATCTCGCGAAGGAGGTTGAATGTCCGACACCAAGACTGACGGCAAGGTTCACAAGAGCGAGGCCGAGTGGCGCAAGGAGCTGACGCCGATGCAGTACGCTGTGCTGCGCGAGAAGGCGACCGAGCGTCCGTTCTCCGGCGAATACGAGCATGACCCCCGCAAGGGCACTTATGTCTGCGCCGGCTGCGGCCAGGTGCTGTTCGAGTCCGACCAGAAGTTCGACTCCGGCTGCGGCTGGCCGAGCTTCTCCAAGCCCGCGGTCGAGAGCCACATCGACGAGGAGCAGGACTACAGCCACGGCATGATCCGCACCGAGGTGCTGTGCTCGAAATGCGACGGCCATCTCGGCCACGTCTTCAACGACGGTCCCGGGCCGACAGGCCTGCGCTACTGCATCAACTCGGCGGCGTTGAAGCTGAACGAGAAGACATAACGAGCGCAGTTCGTCATGCGCGGGCTCGACCCGCGCATCCGTGTTTTGCACCCCCGCGCGACCAGGACCCGGTCGTGCGGGGTTTTGCTTTGGCCTCCAGCGATCCGCCCCGCGCGCGCCCAACAATATCCGTGCGATCGGCAGCAGGCCTGAGGACACGCAAGCCGGAATGTGCTTTGCTCCGAATTCGCGGGGCCGTCGGCGTCTCGCCGTGCGGCTGCCGCTTGTTCTGAGGAGGGCGCCATGTCGCTCGGACTGATCCTCATCATCCTTCTGCTGATTGTCCTGCTCGGCGGCTATAGCGGCCGGATCGGCGGCTACGGCTACGGCCTCGGCCACTCCGGAATGGGCCTTTTCGGGGTAATTTTGGTGGTGGTCCTGGTCCTGGCCTGGCTCGGCAAGGTATGATTGAATTAACCTATTGAAATAAAAGGACTTATCCAGCCGGTTCCCTCGCCATGCGCGGATTCATGATGTGCGTTGTCGGCGCGGTTCTTGGGGTCGCATTTCTGTCAAAGAAGCCTATATTAGTGGTCGAAATGACATGTACGGTGCGCCGCCCGTCGCAGCCCGCCGTCCCCAAAAATCCCTTCGCCGCGCTAGCGCCAAAAAGACAAGAGGTCGTCGACCATGCGTCCCATGCGTCCGTTCAACTTTAATACGTCCGCCGAACTGTTCCCTGCCGCGATCCGCAAGAAGAAACGGGCCGGCTTCGCCTATCGCCGTTTCGGCACTGCCGCCGAAGCCGTGCGCTTTGCGATGGAAGAACTGCCCGCGGATTCGCTGAACGGCGCCTATCTGCAGGTCGAGGAAGCCCGCTTCGACCAGAACGGCATCCGCTCGCTCTATGAGAGCGAGGCGTTCCCGCTGCCGCGCCGCCCGCGTCCCGCCGCGAGCCAGGCCGACGCCGACGCCGCGTAACTGTTTCTGCCTCTCTTCCAACGAAAAGCCCTCGGACCTTTCCGGGGGCTTTTGTTTTGAGGTGTTACAGCCGCGGCTGCTTGTCGAGCCAGCGGCGCAACAGCCGCACATTGCGGATGTTGGCACGGAACATGACGTCGAACGCATCGCCGGCGACCGGCACCATGCCGACCACGCCGTCGACCGCGACATTGGCAAGCATTCGCGCGGTAATGTGCCAGGGCGCACCAAGCAGGCGCGCCTCGCGCACCAGCCACAGCGAGATCGCGGTCGTGATGATGTCGCCGATCACGGGGACCAGACCGATGATCCCGTCGATGCCGTAACGGATATTGGTGCCGGGCAGGATGAAGGCGATGTCGAGCAGCTTTGCGATCATCTCCAGCCGCGCCAGCCGCTGCTCGCGCGTCAGTTCGCCGAACGGATTGGCACTGGAGGTGCGGAAATCGAACTGGAAGCGCTCGAACTGCTGAAACGGCGCGGCGTCGGGGATCTCGCGGCCATCCTGGTCGATGACCTTGCCGCGCGCCTGCGCTCCGCCGAAGGGCGGCCGCGATCGCGCGCGATTGGGCGTGAAGATGTCGTCCTCGGGCATGGTCATCACATGGTAACGCAATTGCACGATGCAAGTTGCGGCACATTACCACTGTGTCATCTCTGGCTGTCTCCGTCGTTCCGGCAACGGCCGGCCCCATAGTCCGCAGCTTGTGCTGTGAACGGGATCGTGGCCCCGGCGTCGCGCAACAACGCGCATTCGGGGTAATGGGTCCTGGCCTTCGCCAGGACGACGTGGGGTTGGTTCTCGATTCACCTGTCAAACAGCAGCTGTCATCACCCGCGCATGCGGGTGAACCAGTATTCCAGAGACGTCGGGGCTTGAGCCGAGAGGCCGCGGCGTGCTGCATGCCCCGCCTGCGCGGGGCATGACAACGGAGAGGATGTGCGTTCGCGTTCTCGCGACGGGAATCGTCCGAGTTTTGCCTCTCGTTTCGCCCTCTCTTGATCAGAGGGCGCAGGGAGAGCCGGGTGCCGATCGCACCCATGGGTCCCGTGCAAATGGAAAGCACGGGGGGTAGGACCACAGGTGAGACCGAACAACACTCCGGCTTTCCCTGCGCGATGGTTTACGGCTTATACGTGCTCTCCCCGGCGAGACTGGGCTTTGTTGTCACCGTCATCAGCGAGAGCTCTTGCCTCTTGCTGATGAGACACCTGCCGCTAGGGCGTCAAGCCTGCACGACTTCACCGTCCGCCTTGCATATGCTCGTCAGTCACACGTTCGGCGTCCACCGCATCCCAACCCAACACTCGTGACGATCGCGAAGCGCCCCTCAAGCGGGTGAGACGGGCCATTCATACACTGAGTTGCTTTTCTGGAAAACAGAAATATTTTTGCTGCGAGGGCTTGCCACGTCGAGGCTGGGCAAGAACTCGGCATTTTTTGGAGTTGATGTACGATTCGGCGCATGGCGAATCGGACGTTCAAGGCCGGCGACAGCCGGGAGCAACCCAGTCTTCTTCCTCCCCGGATTGAGGACTATGTCGGACAGCAGAATCCGGTGCGGGCGATCGACAGTTTCGTTGGCGCGCTCGACCTTTCAAAGCTCGGCTTCCGCCATGCGGATCGTGCCGCGGACGAAGTGGGGCAGCCGCCCTACGATCCGGCCGATCTGCTGAAGCTCTACCTTTACGGCTACATCAACCAGATCAGGTCGTCGCGGCGGTTGGAGCGGGAGGCCTGCCGCAATCTGGAGCTGATCTGGCTGTTGAAGAACATGAAGCCGGGCTATCGGACGATCGCCAACTTCCGCAAGGAGAACTGGGCGGCGCTCAAGGCCGCGAACCGCAGTTTCGTGCTGCTCCTGCGCGACCTCGGCCTGATCGGTGGGACCTTCGTTGCGATCGACGGGGCGCTATTCCATGGTAACGCCAGCAAGGGCAGCATCTTCACGCAAGGGAAGCTGGCCAAACAGATCGCCGCGTTGGACAAGGAGATCGAGGCTTATGGCAAGGCCCTTGAAGCCAACGATGCCGAGGAAGCCAAGCGATGTGCCGGTCCGGGAGATGGCAGCAAGGGCAGCGGCGATGTCGGCGAGAAGGTGAAGGAGCTGATGGCCCGGCGCGAGCGCGCGCAAGCCGACCTCAAGAACCTGGAGACAAGCGACAAGGGGCAACTCTCGAAGACCGATCCCGACGCAAGGCTTCTGAGCAAGGGCGACCAGACCATTGCGGGTTACAACGTGCAGAGCGTCGTTGACGACAAGCACACGCTCATCGTTGCCAGCGAGGTCGTCAACCGCAACGACGCGGGCCATCTTCATGAGATGGCAAAGGCGGCAAAAGAGGCCCTCGACGTCGAGACTCTGCAGGTGGCGGCCGATGCCGGCTATTCCACCAGCGAGGACCTGAAGGCCTGCGAGGATGACGGCATTGTTGCCTATGTGCCGCTGCACGAGGGCAATGGCAAGCTCAAGGAAGGCCGCCTCAGCCGCAAGGACTTCAGTTACGATGCGAACGCCGATGCCTACCGTTGCCCGGCCGGCGAGCTGCTGCGCCCGACGGAAGGGCGCTGGACGAACACGAGCGGCCGCATCGAGATCCGCTACCTGGCGCGCAAGGCGGCCTGCGCAGCATGTCCCCTGAGCGCGCGGTGTCTTGCCCCGAAGGCGCCTTACCGGAGCATCGCGCGCTGGGAACACGAGGACGTTCTCGAACGTCACCGCATGAGGATGCAAAGCGCCGAGGCTGCCACATTGATGCGCCGCCGTTCCGCCATCGTCGAGCACCCTTTCGGAACACTCAAATGCCGCGCCGGCTATCAGCACTTTCTCGTGCGCGGCTTCGACAAGGTCCGCGGCGAATGGAGCCTGATGGCGCTTTGCTACAACTTCACCCGCGTGCTCAGCATTCTCGGCTTCGACCGCTTCGTCGCGTACCTTGCAGAAAAGACGCGCATTGCCGGCGCAAACCTCCTTGCGGCCACTCTGCGCGCCATTCGGCTTGCTTTGCGGCCCTTCCGCGCCAAAATCTCGCTGTCGCTCGTCGTCAGTGCTTTCCGAGCCGCCCCAGCCCCTTAGTTGCCATTCTTGCCCAGTCTCGTCGGGCAACTCAGTGATTGGCACGTGAGGAAGGCACCGGCGGAAGGCTTCCCCCTTGCGGGAGAGGGTCAGGGAGAGGGGTGCCACACGACGCGCCCTCTCCACATCTGCCACAGCGACGAGCGAACGCAATTTTGCGACAAGGTTGCCCGCATCTATCAGCTCAGCCCGCGGCTCACCCCTCCCCCGCAAGGGAGGAGGGAGCCTGAGCAGCGTGCTCACCTCACTCTCATTTCAACGGCGATCCGTAGCGTCCAGCGCAGAATCCATTTCATCCATCAGACCTGCGGCCCGATGGATTCTCCTATGCGCAATTGCGCATCATTGCTCGCGCCCTGGCAGCGCGCCTCGACATGACGGAGAGAGTGAGGATTACACGTCGGACAACGTCATTGCGCCGACGCCGCCGGCTGTCGGTGCTCCTCGGCATATTTGTGCGCCACCCAGGACGAGATCACGCCCGGCACGAAGCCGACGAGCCCGTAAAGGATGAACTGCGCGAGGCCACTGTCCGGCCCGTGCGAGGCATACGTCAGCGCCGCCGCAATGAACGCGATCGCGCCGACAATCAGCATCCGCGCCACAGCCGAGATTGATCGGATATGCATCAGAATGTCGTCGATTGCGCCAAACATCAACGCCGGCACGATGCCGAAGAGGTAGTTGTATTGCAGCGACTTCGCGAACACGGCGAACAGCTTCGCAACCTCGCCGCCATGCGTCTCGGTCCAGTAGCCCGACTGGTAGGTGGTCGCGAGCAGCAGCAGGAAGCCGCCGACGAACGGTCCGATGGCTGCGAAGATCAGATAGCGTTTCATGGCGCGCCCTTGCCCGACATGACGCGAGTGTAGCTCAGTCCGGTGCCGGTTCTAGGAGAAATCCGCAAGCCGCCGCTCATGTTCCGCGTGACGCCCACCTCAAGCGGGGCATCCAGTCCGGCGCGACGAATCGATGAACGCCTCGGTCAGACCGGATCGCTCGGCCGAGGCCGGGTGATGACAGGTGAGCGAGCTCAGGCGGAGTGCCTACTCCCCCCACGCCGCGAAGGCTTCGTTGAAGGCGCGCTCGCCCGGGGCGCCCTTCTCGATCGCGATGATGGCGCGGCGCTGGTTGGTGTAGACCAAGGGCACGTCGAACCACGAGCGCTCCTTCAGGAGCTGCAGGTTGCGCGAGCGGTCGGCGTCGACATTGGAGAGGCCGACCAGGAAGAAGCCGTCGGTGACCTTGACCGCGAGCCCGGCGAGCGGCGTGCCGCGTGCCTGCTCGTTGGACTTCATCAGGATGCCCGGCACGTTGCCGACGCCGCCATTGGCGAAGTCCGGCGGCAGCACAAAAGTCAATTCCGCGGTGTGGCTCGCCGGCAGCGAGGTGTCGGTGTTGCGGCGGAACGACATCGTCATCTTGAACTTGCGATCGGGGATGTCGATGTCGGCGCGCACGGCGATGTCCGGCGGCTGGTTGCCGGACGCCTTGACCTGTTCGGTGCGCCACACCACCGAGCCGACATATTGCTTGCCCTTGGGATCGGACGGATCCTCGTCATAGAGCACCACGCGCTGCGCCACCGGAGCGATCGGCTCGCCCGAGGCCGACGGTTGGCCGACGCGGTCGGCGATCTTCGGCTTCACCGCCGGTGCGGAGGCATCCTTCGGCGCCTCGACGGAAGGCGACGATTTGAACAGGCTGCTGACATAAGTGTAGGCCGGCTTGCCCCACAGCAGCCCGGCGCCGGCCAGAATCAGCAGGATGCCGATGACGATCGCGCTCTTGAACGGGAACATCGAGCCGATACGGATCCGCTTCTTCGGCTCGCGATCGGCGTTGCCGATCCGCGTCCGCTGCGGCGGCGGCGCGTAACGCTCGGCCTCCTCGACCGCCTCGTCATAGGGGAGCTCTGCATCCGGATCGGCCCCGCGGTTCTCCATGTTCGGCTCGAGCCGGTCGAATTCCGGCGAGGGCGACGGCACGTTGGCGTAGGTTTTGCGCGCGTTGCGGCTGGCCTGCGCCGCGGCGCGGCCGAGATCGTCGGCATCGGCCGTGATGTCGCGGAAGCCGCGCACACCCGGTGCGGCGGGCGGCGCCGGCGGCGGCGCGCCCTCGGCGGCACGGCGCGGCGGCACGCCCGGCCGCTCGCGGGTCGGCGGCAGCTGTGCGTCGGCTGGCGGCGGCGCCGGCGGAGTTTGCGGTCGCGGCGGGGCGGCCGGCGGCGCATCGGCACGCGGGTTGCGCGGCGGGCGCGGATCCGGCGGCGGTGGATTCGACAGGCGCGGCCGGGTGGGCGGCGCACCGGCGGCGGAATTGGCCTCCGGCGGGCGGGCATTGGCGCGGCGGAAGGCGTCGCCGCGTCCCCCGCCCGGGCGGGAGGCCTCGCGGGCGCGCTGGGCAGCTTCGGACTCGACCTTGCGGACGGCTTCTTCCAGCGACAGGCGCTCGCGGGTGATCTCGGATTCGGAGAGCGGCGGCTGCACGCTGCGGAGCTGCAGGATCAGCGCCGCCCGCGCCCTCTCATAGAGCGCACGGCGGCTTTCGCCGGGGGCGTTGGGGTCCAGTCCGGCGATGGCACGGGCGATCAGCGGGTAGTAGTCAGCCATTTCCACACAATTGGTGGGACATAGGTAATATCCCGTTAAGCCTCGAACGGATTCTGTACCAGAATAGTATCCTCACGCTCCGGGCTGGTGGACAACAGGGCGATCGGACACCCCACCAGTTCCTCGACCCGGCGGACATACTTGATGGCCTGGGCCGGCAGGTCCGCCCAGGACCGGGCATTGGCGGTCGGCTGCTTCCAGCCTTCGATGGTCTCGTAGATCGGCTCGACCCGGGCCTGCGCGCCCTCGCCGGCCGGCAGGTGGTCGACCTCCTTGCCGTCCAGCATGTAGCCGATGCAAACCTTGATGGTGTCGAACCCGTCGAGGATATCGAGCTTGGTCAGCGCCAACCCCGCGATGCCGCAGGTCCGGACGGTCTGCCGCACCAGCATGGCGTCGAACCAGCCGACCCGCCGCTTGCGCCCGGTGTTGACGCCGAACTCCCTGCCGCGGCGGCCGATCTCCTCGCCGATCTCGTCCTTCAGCTCGGTCGGGAACGGGCCTTGGCCAACGCGGGTAGTGTAGGCCTTGCAGATGCCCAGCACATAGCCGACGGAGCCGGGCCCGAGGCCGGTGCCGGTCGCGGCCTGCGCCGCCACCGTGTTCGACGAGGTCACATAGGGATAGGTGCCGTGGTCGACGTCGAGCAGCGCGCCCTGCGCGCCCTCGAACAGGATGCGCTTGCCCTCGCGGCGCTTGAGGTCGAGCAGCCGCCACACCGTCTCGGCGTAGGGCAGCAGCTTCGGCGCCATCGCCGACAGCTCGGCCAGGATGGTCTTGCCGTCGATCTCCTCCAGATTGAGGCCGCGGCGCAGCGCGTTGTGATGCGCCAGCAGGCGCTCGATCTTGTGCGGCAGGGTATCGAGGTCGGCGAGGTCCATCAGGCGGATGGCGCGGCGGCCGACCTTGTCCTCATAGGCCGGGCCGATGCCGCGCCGGGTGGTGCCGATCGAGGTGATGGCGTTGCTCGATTCGCGCAGCGCGTCGAGCTCGCGATGCAGCGGCAGGATCAGGGTGACGTTCTCGGCGATGCGCAGGTTGTCCGGGCCGACCGCGACGCCCTGCCCCTTCAGCTTGCTGACCTCGTCGAGGAAGGCCTGCGGATCGAACACCACGCCGTTGCCGATCACGGCGAGCTTGTTAGGGCGCAGCACGCCGGAGGGCAAGAGCGCCAGCTTGTAGGTCTCGCCATTGATCACGAGCGTATGGCCGGCATTGTGGCCGCCCTGGAAGCGCACGACGATGTCGGCCTGCTCCGACAACCAGTCGACGATCTTGCCCTTCCCCTCGTCGCCCCACTGGGCGCCGACGACGACAACATTGGCCATTTCGAAGATGTTCCCTTCAGGTGTTCCTCAGACCACGATCGCGGCGAAAACGCGTCCGCCCACAGCAATCATGCGTTCATGTGCCCAGCCTAAATCACGGCCTTAGCCGCGCGCACGCAAGGCGCCTAACCGGATAAAGGAAGCGGCCCGGCCGCGCAAGCAAGAAGGGGCCGTTTTAAGCCTTTTGGATAGGGTCCAACCCCTTGATATCCCCGAAATATTCCGGAACGCACAAGCCGGCGCGAGGCTGTCGCGAATTTAATGTTGGCGCTGGCCGGCGGCGAATCCTGCCGTTGGTTGAGCGTGGCTTGCCTTGCGGCAATCATCGACTTCCATTAACCGGCTCGATCCATGCCCAATTCGACACCAGCGACAATGGCCCTGAGGAAGCTTGGCATCGCCTTCAAGCTCCACAGCTATGTCTACGATTCCAATGCCGAGAGCATCGGCTTGCAGGCCGCGGAGGCGCTCGGCGTCGAACCGAACCGGATGCTGAAGACGCTGATGGCGGAGGTGGACGGCAAGCCGGTCTGCGCCGTGGTGCCGTCCGACTGCGAGGTCAGCATGAAGAAGCTCGCCGCCGCGATGGAGGGCAAGTCCGCGAAGATGATGCGCCCGGCCGACGCCGAGCGCCTGACCGGCTACCATGTCGGCGGCATCAGCCCGTTCGGGCAAAAGAAGCGCGTTCCGACCGCGATCGACGAATCAGCGCTCACCCATGTCACCGTATTCGTCAACGGCGGCCAGCGCGGCCTGCAGATCGAGATTGACCCCAACGACGCCGCGCTCGCCGCCGGCGCGAAAATGAAGGCGCTGGTGGCGACGCGGGGGTGAGGCGGGACCGCGGATCTTCAGGTCAGGGCTGCGTTCGCGCCCACAGCATTGCCTCGACGATCGCTTGCGACTGGACGAAGCGATCTCGACCATCGAGACATCGGAGACGATGGACGAACTTTGCCTGTCGCTGCACCGTGCGATCCAGGAGTACGGCTTCTCCGGCTTCGGATTCGTCGACGCGGGCCGGCCGGAACTCGACCGGCCTTATTGCACCGGCACGTTTCCACCGGCGTGGGAACGCACCTACGTCCAGAACGAGTTCGTCCGTTGCGATCCGGCCCTGGCGCGGGCGCGGCGCACCAACACGCCCTTCACCTGGAGCAGCCTGAAGCTACCGGAACGCAACGGGCGCAAGCGGCCGCCCGAGGTCAGAACGATGGATGCAGCGCATGAATTCGGTTTCACCGACGGCTTCGTCGTGCCGCTGCATTATCGCGACCGGCTCGGCGCGATTCACTCCAGCTCGACCGTGTTCTTCTGGGAAGACGAATCCCGGGCCTTCGACACGCTGCTGAGTAGCCATCGGCACGAACTGCATCTCTTGATGATCTACTGGGTGCAGCGGGCGATGGACATCGTCAACCGCGACCAGCGCCACGCGCCGACCATCCTCAAGCCTGCCGACGCCGCTGAAGCGATCAAGCTTACGGCACGCGAGCGGGAGGTGATGGCCCGGGCCGCGCGCGGCAAGACCGTGGCCGACACCGCGGAGATCCTCCGCATTTCACCGCAAACGGTGGAAGGCTTCATCAAGCAGGCCCTGCGCAAGCTCAACGCGTCCAACAAGACCCACGGGGTGGAAGAGCATTGCGCTGGGGGTCATCGACCTCTAGGCGCGGCGCCGCAGCCGGTCCTGTTTCGGAAATGCGCCACCGCGTCTCAAGGTGGCTTCGCGCATGGTCGCGATGCATCCGACGCCGTTGCTGGATCGGAAAAATCCGTGTCTGTGGCATGAGCCCAATCCGGCCCGGCGGTTGCGCGCCGGGCGTGCCGCGGCGTCATGAATCCGGTCCTTTGAATGCCTGCTTCCGAATCCGCCACAACGCCTGCGTCCGGCTCCTGGATCGCCAACCAGCCGTACCTGCTGCTCTGCATCACCGCGATGTGCTGGGCCGGCAACGCGATCGTCGGCCGGCTCGCGGCCGGACACATTCCGCCGGTGACGCTCTCCTTCCTGCGCTGGACCGCGGCGTTCCTGATCATCCTGCCGTTTGCCTGGAAGCACATGGTGCGCGACTGGGCGTCGATCCGCAGCAAGCTCGGCATCATGATCCTGCTGTCGATCACCGGCATCAGCGCCTTCAACACCCTGCAATACTGGGCGCTCGAGCACACCCAGGCGCTGAACACGCTATTGCTGCAATCCGCGGCGCCGCTGGTGGTCGCGGTGTGGTCGCTGATCCTGCTCGGCGCGCGGCTTGCGGTGGCGCAGGCGCTCGGCGTGCTGTTGTCGCTCTGCGGCGTGCTGGTGATCCTGCTACATGGCGATCTCACCACGCTGTCGAAGATCGAGTTCAACAAAGGCGACGTGATCTTCATCGTCGCGCTGATCATCTTCGCGCTCTACTCGGTGCTGACGCTGAAGCGGCCCAACATCCACGGCCTGTCGGTCGCCGGCTTCACCTTCGGCTGCGGCGCGCTGGTCCTGGTCCCGTTCTTCATCTGGGAACTCAATGCGCGCCCGGTGATGCAGCTCACATCAGGCAATTTGCTGTCGCTGTTCTATGTCGCGGTGTTCCCCTCGACGCTGGCCTATATCTGCTTCAACCGCGGCGTGCGGCTGATCGGCGCCAACCGCGCCGCGCCGTTCTTCCACATGGTTCCGGTGTTCGGCACGGTGATGTCGATCGTGTTCCTCGGGGAGCATCCGCAGGCCTTCCATTTCATCGGCTTCGCCCTGGTGCTGGCCGGCGTCTTCGCAGCGTCCCGGAAACAATCTGCCTGATTCTTTTCCCTCCCCCGTTCTTACGGGGAGAGGGTCAGGGTGAGGGGCTCGTGCCGCGACGATGGTGAATGACGGATTCGCGGAGGCTCCCCCTCACCCGGAGCGCATTCCGCGACGCTGCATGCGCTCGGGCCTCTCCCCGCAAGCGGGGCGAGGCAAGAGGGAGGTTGCGGTGACGAACCGCGGCAAATCCGCTATCCTGACGACCTGTTTCGCGAACGAATCCAGGACAGCATGGCGCGCGCCAGCAATGTGATGATCGGCACCCTGACGCTCGCTTTGATCGCCGGCTCGCTGGTCGGCTGGCTCGGCTATCAGCGCTATGCCGGCATCAAGCGGCAGGTGCCGTTCCGCGTGATCTTCGAAGGTTCGGCGTCAGGCCTGCGCCGCGGCGGCAGCGTGAACTTCGCCGGCGTGCGGATCGGCGAGGTGGTCTCGATCAGGCTCGACCACCACCGCGTGGTCGCGATGACGCGGATCGAGAACGACGCGCCGATCAAGAAGGACACCGAGGTCGGCCTCGAATTCCAGGGCCTGACCGGAATTGCCGCGATCTCCTTCACCGGCGGCACCAACGCCGCGCCCCCGCCGGACCGCGGCCCCGACGGCATTCCGGAGCTGACCGCCGATCCCGAGGGCACGATGGGTGTGCCGGAAAAGCTGCGCCGCGCGCTTGGTAACGTCGACCGCGCCATCATCGAGAACGAGGCCGCGGTCAAGGACACCCTGCAAGGCTTCGAGAACTTCACCAGCTCGCTGTCCGGCAATGGCGAGCTGGTCACGAGCTTCGTCGATGCCGCGGAGGCCGGCGTCAACGCGGTCGACGACAAGATGACCGCAACCGACAAGTTCATCAAAAGCCTCGGCAGCGAGAAATATGGCGGCGAGCTGCTGCCGACCGTGATCTCGCTGCGCGAGCTGATCCAGAGCTTCGACAAGAAGTCCGGCGTCTTCATGGCCGACACCCGCAAGACGCTCGGCGACGTCAGCCAGTCCGTCAACAAGTTCAACGAGAGATTTGTCGGGCGCGGCAGCAGGCGCTAGGCTAAGCCGTCAACAACCAAGAACAACGGAAACGCTCAACGTGCACGACCGGACCACCGCGCCCTCCCCGCCTCCCGTCACCGTGACCCGCGCCACGAGCGCCGTGCCAAGGCGTCTGCGGCGCTATCTCACGCTCGACGATTTCGAGCCCCAGGCGCGCCGCCTGTTGCCGAAATTCCTCTACGGCTACATCTCCGGCGGCGCCGAGACCGACGCGGCACGCACCGACAATCGCAAGGCATTCGACGAATACGGCTTCGTGCCGCGGGTGCTGAAGGACGTCTCCGGCCGCGACCAGACCACGACGCTGTTCGGCAAGACCTACGCCTCGCCGTTCGGCATTCCGCCGATGGGCTCGTCGGCGCTGTGTGCCTATCGCGGCGACATCGTGCTGACGCGCGCGGCCGCCGCGGCCAATGTGCCGATGATCCTTTCCGCCTCCTCGCTGATCACGCTCGAGGATGTCCGCGCCGCTAATCCGCAGGCCTGGTACCAGGCCTATCTCGCCGGCGTCGACGCGCGCATCGAGCCGCTGGTCGACCGCGTCGCGGCCGCGGGCTACGACACCTTCGTCGTCACCGCCGACGTGCCGGTGCCGCCGAACCGCGAGAACAACATCCGCAACGGCTTCCAGGTGCCGCTCGCGATCACGCCGCGGGTTTTCTGGGACACCATCACGCATCCGGACTGGCTGCTGAATACGTGGGCGCGCTCGGTGTTCAACCACGGCATGCCGCATTTCGAGAACATGGACGCCAAGCAGGGCCCGCCGGTGCTGTCCAAGAACCTGATGCGCAACATCGGTAACCGCGACCAGCTCGCCTGGAAGCATGTCGAGCTGATCCGCAAGCGCTGGCGCGGCAAGCTCGTGGTCAAGGGGCTGATCTCGCCGGAGGACGCGCGGCTGGCGCGCGAGCACGGCTGCGACGGCGTGATCGTCTCCAACCATGGCGGCCGCCAGCTCGACTACACGATCTCCGCATTGCGCACGCTGCCCGAGATCGCGGCGCAGAAGGGCAACATGACCGTGATGATGGACGGCGGCATCCGCCGCGGCACCGACGTGATCAAGGCGCTGGCGCTCGGCGCCGACTTCGTGTGGGTCGGCCGTCCCTTCCTCTATGCCGCCGTGGTCGCGGGCGAAGCCGGCGTGGCGCGCGCGATCTCGCTGCTGAACGCCGAGATCGACCGCGACCTGGCGCTGCTCGGCATCCGCAGCCTGAAGGAGATCACGCCCGACCTGGTACGGAAGTTCTAGGGCGCGAAGACCTCACGCATAGCGCGCTGCGCCCATGCAGAGCGCGGTGATCGCGAGCAATCCGGCCGCGATGCGCTGTGCGACCGCGAGCCGCGAGCGCGCGCCGGCTGCGTCGCCCGCGCTGCTGCGGAGCTGCCTGACGGCGCCACCGCCGACAATGGCCTGCACCGCGACCGCAGCCAGCGCCGCGATCGCGCCCACCGCCAGGATCTGCTCGGTCAGTGTGAACGATCCCTCGTGAACCAGATGCCACAGTGTGGCGCCGGTCACGATCGCCACCGTCGCGGCGCCGATCTGCGGGACCAATAGCCTCTCGGCCCCCAACCCGCCGGTGCGCGCCAGGGTGAAGCTCGAGCCGGCCCAAAACACCGATGACAGGATGTGAAGGGACAGCGCTATGATCAGGACGGTCTGCATGATGTCGCTCCAACAATTAAGGCTCTGGAAATTAGATATACATTATGTATAGTCAATTCGACAAAAGCAAGGCAAGCGGATGCCGCCGCGCAGCTATGTGAGTTCGGTGCGCAACGCCGCCGCCGCCGAGACGCGCGACCGCGTGATCGAGGCGGCGGCGCGGACGCTGCGCGAGGAGAGCATCGCCCGGTTCTCGCTGGACACGGTGGCAAAGGTGGCCGGCGTGACGCGGCTGACCGTCTACAACCAGTTCGGCTCGCGGCGCGGGCTGTTGGAAGCCGTATTCGACGAGATTGCGCGGGCCGGCGGACTGCATCAGCTCGCCGACGCCATGGCGATGGCCGACCCGCGCGCTGCGCTCGACCGCCTGGTTGAGATCTTCTGCGCGTTCTGGAGCCGGGATTCGGCGGTCGGCCGGCTGCACGACGCGATGGTGACCGATCCCGAATTCGCCGAGGCCGTGCGCGACCGCAACGAGCGCCGCCGCAAGATCTTCACGACATTGATCGACCGCATCGCCGAGACGGGCACGTCACCGCAGGCCCGCAAGGATGCGGTCGACCTGATCTTTGCGCTGACGAGCTATCCGACCTTCGCCTCGCTCAGCGCGGGCCGCTCGAGGGGTGACGCCTGCCGGCTGGTGCAGGCGGCTTGCCACGCAGCGGTCGCGCCGCTGATCGATCCGCTGGCCTAAGCGTCCATATGCCTGCCCTCATGGTGAGGAGCGCGGCACGCGCGTCTCGAACCATGCAGGCCCCGCTGTGGCCTCATCCTTCGAGACGCGGCTGGCGCCGCTCCTCAGGATGAGGGAGACGAACGTCTCACCCGACCTTGAACTTGCTGTACGCCTCGCGCGTCGCGATGATCACGTGCTCTTCGCAGCCATTGCGGCGATGCGGGTCGCACTGCGTCTCGTAGTCGGCCGAGGTCATCATGTCGATGAAGGCCGCAGCGCTCGGATAATAGACCAGCGCGAGGTAATCCCATTGCTGGCCGACCGGCTCGCCCAGCGCCACCGTCTTGGCGTTGCCGGTCCACAAGAGCGTGCCGCCGCGCGCCTTGATCATGGGAACGGTGAGCGCGCTGTAGCGCAAATAGGCGTCCCACCCCGACCCGTCGCCGTCCAGCGAACGCTCGCGAAACCGCATCAGATTGACCATCACGACCGGCGCCTGGTCATCCAGCTCTCGCAGGCCCTTTACGTTCAAGAGATCGACACCCATCATCAGCTCCCGGCTAGAGCGTTTTCGAGCGAAGTGGACACCGGTTCGCGTGAAGAAAACGCGTCAAGGCAAAAATTTAGAGCTTCGGTTCTGAGCCCATCAGAACCGAACTGCTCTAAGGCCGGACCGGGCCGCGATCCAGCCGCAAAGATTATGTCACATGGCGGCGCTACGCTAAAATGAGGTTGCGGGCCCTTTGCTTGCAGGCGGTGCGAACGCGAGGTCAAGTCGATGATGACCCTTCCCGAACTTGCGGCCGACGCCCTCGGCAAGTTCCTCGGCGAGTACATGCAGCGCCGGTTCGGCACTTCGCAAACTCAGCTGGTCGAGATGGTGCCCTCGATCGCGCGGATCGCGATCGAATGCATCGGCAACAGCGACGCGCTCTATCACAATGTCGAGCACACCATGCTGGTGACGCTGGCCGGCCACGACATCCTGCGCGGGCGCGCGCTGCATTCGCACATGACCGCCGAAGACTATGCCCATGTCGTCATCGCCTGCCTCACGCATGACATCGGCTATGTGCGCGGGCTGTTCGAGGCCGACGACGCGGATGGCTATCTCGTCGCTGCCGATGGACGCAAGGTCACGCTGCCACGCGGCTCGTCCGACGCCGCCCTGATGCCCTATCACGTCGACCGCTCCAAGATGTTCGTGACGGAGCGGATCAAGGGCATCGCCCAGCTCGACAGGGGCCGGATCGCGCATGCCATCGAGGGCACGCGCTTTCCGTTGAGCGCCCCGGACGAGGCATTCGACGAGGAGGCCGCATTGCTGCGCGCCGCCGACCTGATCGGGCAGCTCGGCGATCCCAATTACATCCGCAAGGCCAACGCGCTGTACCTGGAGTTCGAGGAGGCCGGGCTGAACCGAGAGCTCGGCTACGATTCGCCGGCCGACCTTGTCAATCTCTATCCCCAGTTCTACTGGGATAGCGTCGCGCCGCATATCCAGAAGGCGATCCGCTACCTCAACATCACCTCCGCCGGGCGGCAATGGATTGCCAATCTCTACGGCAACGTCTTCCGCGCCGAGCGCGATATCTCGCTGTCGGGGCCTCAGAAATAGGCGGGGCGTTCTAGATTACGCGCAAGAACTATCTCCGTCACTCTGAGGAGCGCGGAACGCGCGTCTCGAAGGGTCGACGGCCACCGGCCGGGCCGTGCATCCTTCGAGGCTCGCCCAGCGGCGCAACTGCGCCGCAAGGCTCGCACCTCAGGACGACGGAGTTCAGTTCTGTTACTCGGCGTTGTGCCCTGCCGGTTGACGACATCTCGGGCGGTGTGGCTGCCGCAACAGATTGAGGCGATGCACGCATGGCACCAATCCGCTCTTTCGTCTTGCCGCAGCGGTAGATTCGGGCACAACATCAACGAATAATGGCCGACCTCCGCGCTTTGCCCGCCGCTCCCCCCATTCGCCGCTCGCCGCTGCGCTGGCTCAACGACCAGCCCTATCTGCTGCTCAGCCTGACGTCGCTGTTCTGGGCCGCCAACATCGTGCTGGCGCGCCATGTCGGCAGCCATGTGCCGCCGATCACGTTGACCACGATCCGCTGGACCGGCGTCTTCCTGATCCTGCTGCCGTTCGCCTGGCCGCATCTCAAGCAGGACTGGCCGAAGCTGCGCGGCGCGCTGCCGCTGATGCTGCTGTTGTCGGCAACCGGCTTCGCGTTCAACAACGCGATCTCCTACTGGGCCATGCAGTATACCGAGGCGCTCAATGCGCTCCTGATCCAGTCGGCCGGGCCGCTATTCGTGGCGCTGTGGTCGCTGATCCTGTTCGGCATCCGGCTGACGCCCGCGCAACTCGCCGGCATCGCGATCTCGCTGGCCGGCGTGCTCACCATCATCCTGCGCGGCGATTTCTCCGCGCTCACCGGCATCAGCTTTAACAGGGGCGACATCATGTTCGGCTCCTCGCTGGTGTCCTTCGGGCTCTATTCGGCGCTGATCCCGCGGCGGCCGAAGATTCATCAGCTCTCGCTGATCTCGTTCACCACCTGCTGCGGCGCGCTGCTGCTGCTGCCGTTCGCCACCTGGGAGTTCGCGAGCGGCGCGCGGCTGCAGTTCGACCTTCTGACCATGGCGACGCTGGGCTTCGTGCTGATCTTCCCGTCCACCCTCGCCTATCTGTTCTTCAACCGCGGCATCGCGCTGATCGGCCCGAACCGCGCCGCGCCGTTCTTCCATCTGGTGCCGGTGTTCGGCTCGGCGATGGCGATCCTGCTGCTCGGCGAGACGCTCGCGCTGTTTCACCTGATCGGCTACGCGCTGGTGCTCGCCGGCGTCGTGATCGCCTCGCGGCAGGGATCGGCGAAGCGCTAGCGGCGCATGGCCGTTGCCGCTGTGCTGGCCGCGACCGTCACATGCCCCCTCGGCCGTTTGCCGGAGATGGCGCGGGCCGACGCTGCGGCCGACCTTGCGCCGAGGCTATCCGTGATGAAATCGATGAACGTCCGCACCTTCGCCGGCACGTGGCTTCGCGACGGATAATACCAATCCTCAAATTGATCGACCGATGTAGGC
Source organism: Bradyrhizobium sp. ISRA464 (assembly GCF_029910095.1). Lineage (NCBI taxonomy): Bacteria > Pseudomonadati > Pseudomonadota > Alphaproteobacteria > Hyphomicrobiales > Nitrobacteraceae > Bradyrhizobium > Bradyrhizobium sp. ISRA464. The sequence goes on from NZ_CP094526.1 coordinate 7,752,341, forward strand.
CCAATCGCGGAGCGCGATTGACATGATCTTCCACGGCTGATCGATGAGAGTGTTCCAGGCGTAACAGCAGTGATCGACGATGTTGTCATAGGATTTGAAGACGCGGTTTGACAGCCAATTTTGGCGCATGAACTGCCAGATATTCTCCTGGCTGTTCAGCTCGGGCGAACGCGGCGGCAACGGCATCAGCGAGATGTTGTGCGGGATCTTCAGCTCCTTCGCTCCGTGCCACCCGGCCTGATCGAGGATGACGATGGCGTGGGCGCCAGGGCTGACCTTGCTTGCGATTTCGTTGAGATGAAGCTGCATGGCCTCGCTGTTGCAGAAGGGCAGAACCAGTGCCGCGCCGGTTCCGAGCTCCGGGCACACGGCACCGAACAGGTAGGTCGATTGCGTGCGCTGGTCGTGTGCGGCCCGCGGCCGCGATCCCTTTCTAGCCCAGCGATAGGTGAGCTTGTTCTTCTGCCCCACCCGCATCTCATCCTGAAACCACACCTCTACCGGCGTGTCCGGCGCAAGGCTGCGGCGGATTTCCTCCACGCGAGCGTGGAATTTTTTTTAAATGCCTCGATCGCCTCGGGATCCTGCCTGTACGCTCTCGGCCGCGCGCTGACGTGTGAGAAACCGAGGTCCTTGAGGGCTCGATAGACCGTATCGTCTGACACCGAGATGCCGAACTCCTCATGCAGCCGCATGATCAGGTCACAGGCCCGCCAGCGCACCACGCCATGGATGGGCGAGGTCGGCCCTTCGTCCACGATCCGCGCCAGAAACGCCCGGTGCTCCGTGTTGAGCTTCGCCGGCGCACCTGGCGCGGGAACATTGATCAGACCATCAGGCCCTTGCTCGTTGAATCTGATCACCCAGTCGCGAAGCGTCTGCCGGTCCATCCCGCCGACCTTGGCGGCCTCCGCCCGCGATGCGCCATCGAGCACCGCAGCGATCGCCAGAAGGCGCCGGACCTGATCGCTGTCCTTCGCCCGCCGCGCCAGCCGGCGCAGCTCAACCGCTGCAAAATCCGTTCGAACCGCAATCGGCTGGCCCATGGCAACTCCCTCCAGTTGCCATGTTGAATCATCGATCCTCTGATTTGGGAATGCCCGCCGTGAGTCAGCACCTCAGCGGATTGGTATAATAGACATAGAGCGGGAAGCGCTCGTCGGGCCAATCCGGAAACAGGTCGACCAGCGCTCCACTCTTCACATGATCGTAGAGGCCGAGATCGATGACCTGCGCGATGCCGAAACCGGCCAGGCACGCGCCGAGCTTGGTGCCAGAATCGGTCACGGTGAGCCGTCCGTTGACAGCGACCGGCAACACCTCGCTGCCGCGCCAGAACTCCCAGTCGAACGGACGCCCGGTCGCCGGGTCGATCGCCAGGATGCATTGGTGTGCATCGCTCGCCAGATCGCGCGGGTGATGCGGCCGTCCATGACGTTCGATGTAGGCCGGCGAGGCAACGGTGAGGATGCGGGCATCGAGCAGCCGGCGAGCAATCAGCGCCGAGGGCGCCGGCTCGCCGAAGCGCACCGCCAGATCGAAACCGTCGCTCACCAGGTCCGCGATCCGGTCGCGGGTCTCGATCCGCAGCTCCAGCTCCGGATTCTGCAGCAGGAATTCGCTCAGCTTCGGCGACAGGACCATGCGGGAGAATAGCGCATCGACGTTGACGCGCAGCCTGCCGCGGACCGCGTCCCGCGATTTCGAGGTTTCGGCAGCGGCTTCGCCGATCGCGGCCAGGTGTCGGACCACCCGCTCGTGCAGCGCGCGTCCCTCCTCGGTCAGCTCGACGGCGCGGCTCGTTCGATGAACCAGCCTGGTGTCGAGGCGGGCCTCGAGCTTTGCGATCGCCTTGCTGACGCCGGACTGCGTCATACCCAGCCGTTCGGCGGCCCTGCCGAAGCTGCGCGCATCCGCGACCGCCGCAAGAACCACCAGGCCACCAACCAGCCGACTATCAACCTCGTCCATGTCGATGCCTTTCGGTCATCCAAGAGATGACAGCCCAGTCGTAGCATCCTGCTGCCATATCGGCCACTGTTACCGGGGATCACCGGTTCGATCCCTTCAGCATCATCCGCAATGGAGACTTTGCATGAGTGATCTGCAGGCCATCACGACCGCGATCGATGGATATTTCGATCTCATGTATGACGCCAACGACGATCAGTTCCCCAATGTCTTCTCCGATGCCTGCCTCGTGCACGGCATGCGGGACGGCAAGCTCGCCGCATGGTCGGCCGCCGAATTCCGCGACATCATGCGCAACCGGCCGTCGCCGGCAACCATGAAGTCCCCGCGCGATCAGGCGATCCTGGGTATCGAGCAAGCCGTCCCTGATCAGGCCATCGCCAGGGTACGGGTTAGGATCGGCCAGACCGAATTCATCGACCATCTCGTCTTCCACCGGCTCGACGGCAAATGGCTGGTCACGACCAAGGCATTTCACATTGCGCAGGTCTTCCCGGCGGGATCGTAGAGGCGCCGCCTGCGATAAGCTGCCGCCGGCTCGTGCCGTGGGAGAAGCTGATCGCCGACGCCCGGAGCGAGGAGCAGTAGGGGACGCATCGATCTCGCCTTCTCCGTCATTGCGAGGAGCTCGCGACAAAATTGCAAAGTAATTTTGCGCTCAAGCGACGAAGCAATCCATATCTCAGTGTGTGCGGAAGTATGGATTGCTTCGCTCCGCTCGCGATGACGGGGAGAAAGCGCGCCACATGCGCGGAAGCGTAGGGTGGGTTAGCCGAAGGCGTAACCCGCCACTCAACCGTGAAAAATGGTGGGTTGCGGTTCGCTAACCGACGCTACGCATGTCGGCCTTAAGCCGCGCGCACCTTCTGCAGGAATTCGTCGACCGCATCCCGCAGCATGCCGGACTGGGTGTCGAGCTCGCGGGCGTTCGACAGCACGTCGCCCGCCGCGGTGCCGGTCGCCGACGCCGCGGTGGTAACGCCGCCGATATGCGCCGAGATCTCGCTCGAGCCGGCCGCGACCTGCTGGATGTTGCGCGCGATCTCGCGGGTCGCGTCGCCCTGCTGGTCGATCGCAGTCGAGATCGAGGCGGTGATCTCGCTCATCTGTGCGATGGTTGTGGTGATGCCGCCGATCGAGGTCACCGCCTCGCCGGTGGAGGCCTGCATCGCCGCGACCTGAGCCGAGATTTCCTCGGTGGCCTTCGCGGTCTGGTTGGCGAGCGCCTTCACCTCGGAGGCGACCACCGCAAAACCACGACCGGATTCGCCGGCGCGCGCCGCCTCGATGGTGGCGTTGAGCGCGAGCAGATTGGTCTGGGCCGCGATCGAGTGAATCAGCTTGACTACCTCGCCGATCTTCTCGGCGCCGGTGGACAGCGCCTGCACGGTCGCGTTGGTGCGTTCGGCATCGGCCACCGCCCGGCTGGCGACCTCGCTGGAGCGCGCCACCTGGCGGGCGATCTCGGCAACCGAGCTGGAGAGCTCTTCGGCCGCGGCGGCAACGGTGCCGACATTGTTGGAGGCGCTCTCGGACGCCGCACCGACGGTCGCTGCGCGCGCACTGGCGTCGCTCGCGGTCGCGGTCATCGACTGCGCGGTGGTCTGCATGCCGGCGGCGGCTGTTGCCACCGAGCGGACGATGCCGTTCACGCTGCGCTCGAAGTCGTTGGCGATGTTTTCCATGGCGGAGCGGCGATCGGCGGCGGCGCGGGCCTGGCTCGCGGCCTCGGCCTGTTCGAGATCGCGGATCTTGACCGCATTGTCCTTGAAGATCTGGACGGTCGCCGCCATCGCGCCGACCTCGTCGCCGCGGCCGACACCGGGGATGTCGCCGTCGAGCTTGCCGTCGGCGATGTCGCGCATGCGGGCGCCGAGCTGGTCGAGCGGCCGGGAGATGCTGCGGCCGATCAGCCAGGCGATCGAGCCCGAGAGAACACCGATACCGAGGATCGCAAGGCCGAGCAGCCACGCGATCGGCTTCATCTTCGCGTCGAGATCGTCGAGATAGACGCCGGTGCCGACGAACATGTTCCAGCCGGGAATGGCGACCGCGTAGGACAGCTTGCGGATCGGCTGCTCCTGGCCCGGCTTCCTAAATTCATAGCGCAAGGTGACATCGCCCTCGGCGGCCACGCCGTCACGCAACTCACGCGCCAGCTTGCGGCCATTGGTTTCGACGTCGAGGCGGTTCTGGCCGATCTGCTTCGAATCCGGGGCAAGAATCGTGACGCCATCCATCGTATAGGCGAACACATAACCGGAGCCATTATCATAGTTGAGCGTGTTGCCGCGACGGCCGAACTCGGCAATCGCCGCATCCTTGGTCATCTGGCCCGCATCCACCTGCTTCTGCAGCCCGATCGCCATGTTGCGCGCCATTTCGGCGATCGCCTTGCTCTGCTCGAAACGTGCGCTCACCATCTCACGCTGCATGAGGTAGCCGGCGAGGATGCCGGCCGCGCACAGGCCAAGGAGCGTCACCCCCACCAGAATGCCGAGCTTGGGGGTGATCTTCAGATTTGACAGCTTCAAAGGGGGCTCCGGGAGGTGGGAACGCGGCGCGATTGGCGGATTGATTCCGCGCACCGTAATGTGAGAGCCTTTACTGTTGGTTACGGTGGTTCCCCGTAGTAGCCGGGAGAATCGGACCGCGGACCAACCGGCAATTGTGGAGGAAGCCACTCAAGTCGCGTAGAAGTAGATAGGCGGCGGTGCAAGGCCGTGGCCCAAGCAAAAGCCAAGCAAGAATCAACGAGCAACAAGCAAGAACAGAAGACTCACATCGGGAGCACGCAATGTCGAAATTCAGAGTGGTCACGCCGAAGGGCGCGAGCTTCACGGTTGCCGGCGGCGGCTACGACTATGAAAGGGAGGCGCTCGACTCGATCGGCGCCGAGATCATCGAGGCTCCGGCCAACGAGGCCGAGTTCATCGCCGCGGCAAAGACCGCCGACGCGATCTACGCCAAGGGCATGCCGATCACCAAGACGATCATCGACGCGCTTGAGAACTGCAAGGTGATCACGCTCGGCAGCGTCGGCGTCGACTCCGTCGACGTGAAGGCGGCGACCGCCCGCGGCATTCCCGTCACCAACATCCCCGACACCTTCATCGAGGAGGTGGCCGACCACGCCATGATGCTGCTGCTCGCCGGATTCCGCCGCCTGATCGAGCAGGACAAGATGGTGCGCACCGGCCGCTGGGCCGAGGGCCGCCCGGCGCTGCTGAAGATTCCTCGCCTGATGGGGCAGACGCTCGGCTTCATTTCCTTCGGCCGGGTCGCGCGCGCGGTGGCCAAACGCGCCGCCCCGTTCGGCTTGCGGATGATGGCCTACGACCCGTTCATCCAGGAAACGCTGATGTATGACCACGGCGTGATACCGGCGACGCTGTCGGAGGTATTGTCACAATCGGATTTCGTCTCGATGCACGCCCCGGCGCGGCCCGAGGTGCACCACATGCTGACCGAGAAGCATTTCCGCCAGATGAAAAAATCGGCAATCTTCATCAACACCGGGCGCGGCGCCACCGTCGACGAGGAGTCGCTGATCAAGGCGTTGCAGGAGGGCTGGATCGCTCATGCCGCGCTCGACGTGCTGGAAAAGGAGCCGCCGTCACCCAACAACCCGATGCTCGGGATGGACAATGTTACCTTGACCGCCCATGTCGCCTCGGCCTCGGCACGTTTTGACGAGGCGCGCAAGCGCCGGGTGGGCTACGAATTGTCACTAGTGCTGCAAGGCATGTGGCCGGTAAGCTGCGTCAATCCGTCGGTGCTGCAGAACACCGCGCTGCGCCGCTGGCAGCCTGTCAGCATGGATCGCGGTCCGAACAGCTAGGCGGCGTCGAAGCGCCGTCGCGCGACCAGCCATCCCGCATTCGAATGTGGGATGGTGCGGCCTCGCGCGAGGACGCACCGGGACGAACAAGAACCTTCACTGGCGGCCAACGCCGGGAAGGAAAACAAAAGAACAAGGAGAGAAACGACATGAAGACCGAGATTACGCGCCGCGACGCCTTGGCGCTGGGGGTTTCCGCGGCGGCACTGGTCGCGACCGGCGCGTCGGCGCAAGATGCGTCGAAAGTAAAGGCTGCTGACGCGGCGGCGCCGTCGCTGCCGATCGAGAAGGGCGCGTCCTTGCGGATGCTGCGGCCGGTGCGCTTCGTCCAAGCCGACGAAGACGTGTTCCGTGCCAACGCCAAGAAGTTCACCGACAAGACCGGCGTCGAGGTCAAGGTCGACTTCGTCGGCTGGGAGGACATCAACCAGCAGACCGCCGTGACATCGAATTCCGGCGCCGGCCCCGACATGATCATCGGCTTCGGCGACGCGCCGCACATCTATATCGACAAGCTGGTCGAGCTGACCGACGTCGCCGACTATCTCGACAAGCGTTATGGCGGCTGGCTGGCGCTGGCGCGGCGCTACGGCATGCGTTCCAAGTCCAAGAGCTGGATCGGGCTGCCGTTTGGCGCCTCGGGCGGTCCCCTCGTCTACCGCAAGTCGCTGGTCAATGCCGCCGGCTTCGACAAGGTGCCGGAGGACCATGCCGGCTTCCTCGAGCTCTGCAAGAAGCTGAAGGCGGCAGGCAAGCCCGCGGGCTTCGCGCTCGGCAACGCGGTCGGCGACGGCAACGGCTTCGCCAACTGGCTGTTGTGGTCGCACAACGCCGCGCTGCTGAATGAGGAAGGCAACATCATCATCAACAGCAAGGAGACCGTGGCCGCGCTGAAATATCTGAAGGAGCTCTATCCGACCTTCATTGCCGGCACGCCGTCGTGGAACGACGTTTCCAACAACCGCGCCTACTCATCGCAAGAGATCGGCCTGACCGCAAACGGCGTCTCGCTGTATTTCTCGCTGAAGAACGATCCCGCGACCAAGGCGATCGCCGACGACACCCAGCATCAGTTCCTGATCAAGGGGCTGGCCCCGACCTCGCCGATGTCGGGCCTGACCCTGAATGCGATGGTGTTCAAGCACAGCAAGTATCCCAACGCGGCGAAGGCATTCCTGCAGTTTATGCTCGAGCACGAACAGTACGAGCCGTGGCTCAACGCCAACTCCGGCTACTGGTCGCAGCCGCTGGCGGCCTACGCCGACGCCGCGGTGTGGTCGAGCGACCCCAAGGTCGCGATCTTCAAGGACACGATGAAGAGCCCCTATTACAACGGTTACAAGGGGCCGATTTCGACCGCCACCGGCGCCGTCAACGCCGACTACGTGCTGGTGCAGATGTGCGCATCGGTCGCAACCGACGCGGCGACGCCGGAGGCCGCGGCGGCGGAAGCCGAGCGGCGCGCCAAGCGGTATTTCCGCCGCTGAGCTGACGCACATCTGGATCAACCGTCATTGCGGGCAAAGCGAAGCAATCCATAGCGCCGTAAAGGAGGAATGGATTGCTTCGTCGCTTCGCTCCTCGCAATGACGACAGCGGACGAGCATTCAATGTCTGTAACGACTCTGCCATCGCGAGGAATGGCGCTGCGCCAGCCGAACTGGCTCATGCGTCTGTTCGATTACAAGCCGTTCCTGGTCGTGGTGTGCCTCACGCCCGCGATCGGCCTGCTCGCGGTGTTCCTGACCTACCCGCTGGGCCTCGGCATCTGGCTCGCCTTCACCGACACCACGATCGGCCGCAGCGGCGTCTATGTGGGGCTGGAGAACTTCCAGTACCTGCTCAGCGATCCCCTGTGGTGGAGCGCGGTGTTCTACAGCATCTTCTACACCGCGGTCGCGACCTTCGGAAAGTTCGCGCTCGGCTTCTGGCTGGCGCTGCTGCTCAACAACCATTTCCCGTTCAAGAGCCTGATCCGCGCCATTGTGCTGCTGCCGTGGATCGTGCCGACCGTGCTGTCGGCGCTGGCCTTCTGGTGGATCTACGATCCGCAGTTCTCGATCATCTCCTATCTGCTGGTCGACGTGCTGCATTGGCGCACCACGAATGTCGACTTTCTCGGCTCGCCCTGGCCGGCGCGCTTCTCGCTAATCGTGGCCAATATCTGGCGCGGCATCCCGTTCGTCGCGATCTCGCTGCTGGCGGGATTGCAGACCATCTCGCCTTCGCTTTACGAAGCCGCGATGCTCGACGGCGCCACCGCCTGGCAGCGCTTCCGCTACATCACCTTCCCGATGATGATGCCGATCCTGGCGATCGTGATGACGTTCTCGATCATCTTCACCTTCACCGATTTCCAGCTCGTCTACGCCATCACCCGCGGCGGCCCGGTCAATTCGACCCACCTGCTCGCGACGCTGGCGTTCCAGCGCGGCATCGCCGGCGGCGAGCTCGGCGAGGGCGCGGCGATCGCGGTCTCGATGATCCCGTTCCTCGTGTTCGCGACGCTGTTCAGCTACTTCGGCCTCGCACGCCGCAAATGGCAGCAGGGAGAAGCCAATGACTGACGTAGCAGCCCAATCGAGCAACGTCGGCAGCGCCACGCCCGATACGATGGCGTGGGATTCCCGCGCGCGCCGCGTGGTGATGATCTACCTGCCGCTCGCCTGTTTCATCGTGATCCTGCTGTTCCCGTTCTACTGGATGGCGATCACCTCGTTCAAACCGAACGCGGAGCTCTTGAACTACAAGGAGCACAACCCGTTCTGGATCACTTCGCCGACGCTCGCGCATATCAAGCACCTGCTGTTCGAGACCGACTATCCGCGCTGGCTAAAGACGACGATGCTGGTCGCGATCGGTTCGACCTTCCTGTCGCTGTTCGCCTCGACCCTGGCGGCCTATGCGATCGAGCGGCTGCGTTTCCGCGGCAGCCCCTATGTCGGCCTCGGCATCTACCTCGCCTATCTGGTGCCGCCGTCGATCCTGTTCATTCCGCTCGCCACCGTGATCGTGCAGTTCGGCCTGTTCGATTCACCGATGGCGCTGATCCTGGTCTATCCGACCTTCCTGGTTCCGTTCTGCACCTGGCTCCTGATCGGCTATTTCAAGTCGATCCCTTACGAGCTCGAGGAGTGCGCGCTGGTCGACGGCGCGACGCGGCTGCAGATCTTGCGCCGGATCACGCTGCCGCTCGCGGTGCCCGGCCTGATCTCGGCCGGTATCTTCTCCTTCACGCTGTCCTGGAACGAGTTCATCTATGCGCTCGCCTTCATCCAGAGCGGCGCCAACAAGACGGTGCCGGTCGCGATCGTCACCGAGCTCATCACCGGCGACGTCTACCAGTGGGGCGCGCTGATGGCAGGCTCGCTGCTCGGCTCGCTGCCGGTGGCGCTGTTCTACTCGCTGTTCGTCGACTACTACGTGTCGTCTCTGACCGGCGCGGTGAAGGAATAGGCCTCTCCGGACGCGCTGCATCGACTCGCCCCACTCCATCCCCGTCATGCCCGCGCAACGGCTTTGCCGTTGTCGCTGGAGGAGCGCGGAACGCGCGTCTCGAAGCATGCGCGGCCCGGGACTGCCGGCCATGTAGGCCTTGAGGTCGGCAAGCTCGGTCGAGAGCATCGACGCCTCCGTCACGCTGCGGCGCCCTTGTTGCGCTCGGTAATCAGCACCTCGAACCCCTCGAACTTGGGATGGCCGAGATAGAGGCTGCCGCCGGTCTCGTTGCCGGCGCGGGAATGGGCGCGGCGGAACGCCTCCGACCTGGTCCAGGCCTCGAACGCCGCCTTGTCGGCCCACACCGTATGGGTCGCGTAGAGTGTGTGGTCCTCGGCCTCAGGGCCCTTCACCAGATGAAACTCGATGAAGCCCGGCAGATCGCCGAGATAGGATTCCCGCGTATTCCAGACCGTTTCGAACGCTTCCTCCGAGCCCTTCTTCACCTGAAACCGGTTCATTGCGATGAACATGAAAGAGTCTCCTGTTTGGGGCCGATGCCTTGTTGCGATCCTGCCCGTTGATCTCGTTGATAACATGGACGAGCCAAGGCCGCGCTGGGGGCACCAGCGCGGCCGAGTTCCTGAGGAGCGCGCAGCGCGTCTCGAAGGATGCACGGCCCCGATGTGGCCGCGCGGAAACAGCGGGGCCGTCGCCCTTCGAGACGGCCGCTGAGTTTATCGTCGGGCCGCGCTTCGCGCGGACCCGTTGGCGGCCTCCTCAGGGTGCGTGGCGGGTGACCGCCGCTTACGGCTTCTTCGTCCGATAATCCCCGAACGTCGTGTCGCGCTGGTCGAGCTGGGCTTTCACGCTGCCGCCGTCGCGGCGGAATGAGGACATGTACGCCTTGCTCGCTTCCGTCGTGAAGGCCAGCGCCTGGATCTCGGTGCCGGCGCGCATCGCGGCGCGGGCGCCCATGATCTCCATCGCGCGGTGCACTGAGCGCTTGTTGAGCTGCTGCAGCTCGATCGGCACCTTCGCGGCACGCTCGGCGAAATCGAGTGTCTTCGCCTCCAGCTCGGCAAGCGGAAACGAGCGCGTCGCAAAGCCCCATTCGGCCGCCTCGCGACCGGACATCGCGTCGCCGGTCAGCATCAACTCCATGGCGCGGCGCATGCCGACCAGCCAGGGTTGATACTGCATGTCGGGCGGGCTCATCAGCCGCACCGGCGGATAGCCGATCTGGGCATCGTCGGCGACGTAGACGACATCGCAGGCGGTGGCGAGCTCGGTGCCGCCGGCGAGGCAATAGCCGTGCACCTGCGCGATCACGGGTTTTGCGAGGTCCCAGATCGAGAACCAGCCCTCGACCACGTGGCGCGACCATTGGCCGGGACCGGATGCCGAATGATAGGGCTGGTCGACACGATTGTCGGCCGACAGGTCGTAGCCTGCGGAGAAGCAGGGCCCTGCGCCGCGCACGATCGAGATGGAAATATCCGGATCGTGGTCGGCCTGTTCCAGCACCTCGAAGATCTCGCTGCGCAGTTGGTTGTTCAGTGCGTTGCGCTTCTCCGGGCGGTTCAGCGTGATGCGCCGGACGCGCGGGCGCGGATCGTCGACGATGATGTGCTGGTAGCTCATGGTTCCTCCCGATCTCCGGCTTTATTGCCTTTGGCAATTTCATGCCCGAGATCGGGAAGGATGTCATCGGCGTCTGGCGCAGGTCACCCCTGGCGTTTTCAAGCGAAGTGGAGTCCGGCTCGCGTGAAGAAAACGCGGCAAAGTAACTGGGCTGGAGCCCGACAAGGGCTCTAGCCCGCCGGCACCATCACGACGCCCTTGTGCTTCGGCCAGCGCAGCCGCCAGGCGAAGTTGACGTCTCTGATCTCACCGGGCTTGGCCTCGAACGCCCATTCCAGCACGCCGCGCTTGTCGCGCAGATTGGTGGTGGTCGCGGGCGTGCTCGAAGGCAACATCTCGACCACGATCTCGTCGGTCTCGCTGACCGGCAATTGATCGACGACCGCGACCTTGATCGGGAAATCGTGGCTGTTGCGCACCGTGGTCTTGAACGCGCGCTCGTCGGTCTTCGACGTCGTCACGATCAGCCCGGCGGAGCCCTCGTTGCGTTTCACCACCGTGCGCTCGATCTTGACCTTGTCGTCGGCGCCGAAGCCGAGCCGTACCGTCTCGTCCTTCGCCGTCGCCGCCATCCGGCCGTGGCCGACGAAGATGCCGTCGCGGTAGATCGACACCCGCCCCGGCAGCAGCGGCGCGTCGTCCCCCTGCACGAAGCTCGCCTCCAGGAAGGCCGTGGGATCGATCACCGGGGCGGCGCGGATCGCGAGGTCCGGCGCGATCGTCGCTGTCGAGATGCGCAGGCTTTTCGCCCCCTCATTGGCGGCGACGCTGACGCGCCCGGGAATCCTGAAGGTGGCCTGGAAGGCGCCGACCTCGGCGGTCGCCTCTCGCTCCTCGGCGTGCTTGCGAAGCGAAGCCTCGCCCTGCTCGGCCTCCGGTGCCGGCGCGAGCGCCGAACGCTGCATGCTATCTAATGCCTTGGCTGCCGCCATCGGCCGCGGCGGCTGCGGATATTGCACGATCAGCGAATTGAGGTCGGGCGCATTGCCGCCGCGCGCGACGCGGACGGTGGAGACGCCGAGCGCGACGTTCGACCAGTCCTCGCCGGTCGATTGCGTGATCTCGGCGCGGCGCACCAGCTCCATGGCCGGCTTGCGATCCTTCGCGCCGGTGTCGAGGCGGGCGTCATAGAGCGGGGTCCAGCGGGCGTTGGGCACCGAATAGGTCACGCGCAGCGTCGCCTTGGTCGCGGCCGTGGAGGCAACGTCGATCCGCACCTCGCGCTTGCTCGGCGGCTTGGCGGCGCGGTCGGCCTCGAGCCGCGCGATCTCGCGGTCGATATCGCGCTGCTTGCGCCTGGCGTCACGGATCGCGCTGTCCGCGGTTGCGACCTCGTCCGCGACGGCGGCGAATGCGGCGCGCCATTCGCTCACCGGTCGTGCCTCGCCCTTCTCGCCGAGACCTGCCGGCGAGGCCTCGGCAAAGCGGGTAGCGAACTTGCGCCGCGCCTCGGCTGCCGCAATGCTTCCCTGCAGATCGGCGCGTTCGTCCTTCAACGCTTCGATGCGCTTGTCGATCTCCGGCAGGTTTGCCGGCTCGACCTTACGCGGCTCTCGCGTGTCGACCGCGCCGATCGAAAGCTTTGCGCCCGCCTCACCTTCCACCCGCAGCGAGGACGGATCGAGCAACAACGGGAAATCCTTCGCGACCAGGGTATTGTCACCCGCAGGCAGGTCCAGCGTGATGACGCGGGTGACGCTCGCACCGTCGGGATAGACGGTGACGGCGTCGACATTCGACGTCGCGTCGAGATCGGCCGCGTGCAGCGGCCCGGCGACCAGGGCAGTGACCAGCACCAGGCTGGTGGTCACGAGGCAGTTCGCAATCAATCGCATGATATCCCTCCGAGAAACATCGCGTCGCGCGCAAGACAAGAAGGTGCGCTCAAATCAAGAGAGCACCGTTGCTCGTGGTGAGACGCGGCGAAGAAGGGACTGGTTCGATTGAGGTTTCGGTGCGGCACGATAGCGGCGCCGTGACGGCTGCCACGTGGCGCGGCGGTATCGGCACGATAGGCCGTACCCCTCCACCGTCGCTCCACGTGTGCGGAGGGATGGATTGCTTCGCGGAGCCTGTCATCGGGCGCGCATTCGCGCGACCCGTTGGCTCGCAATGACGATGAGGAGAGAGTCCAGCACAAAAAAGCACGGCGCCCTGGGGCGCCGTGCTGCCGGTCTTCCTGGCAATCAGCCCAGACCTCAGCTGTAGATCTCGAACAGGCCGGCGCCGCCCTGGCCGCCGCCGATGCACATGGTCACGACGCCCCACTTGGCCTTGCGGCGACGGCCTTCCTGCAGCAGGTGGCCGGTGAGACGCGCGCCGGTCATACCGAAGGGATGGCCGATCGCGATCGAGCCACCATTAACGTTGTACTTGTCCGGATCGATGCCGAGCTTGTCGCGCGAGTAGAGGCACTGGCTGGCGAAGGCCTCGTTGAGCTCCCAGAGATCGATGTCGTCGATCTTCAGGCCGTGGCGCTTCAACAACTTCGGCACGGCGTAGATCGGGCCGATGCCCATCTCGTCGGGCTCGCAGCCGGCCGAAGCCCAGGCGACGAAACGGCCCATCGGGTTGAGGCCGCGCTTTTCTGCATCCTTGGCTTCCATCAGCACCACCGCGGCGGCGCCGTCGGAGAGCTGACTGGCATTGCCGGCGGTGATGTACTTGCCCGGGCCCTTCACCGGCTCGAGTTTTGCCAGGCCTTCCAGCGTGGTGTCGGGACGGTTGCACTCGTCGCGATCCACGACGTAGTCGACGATCGACTCGGCCTTGGTCACCTTGTCGACCACCTTCATCCTGGTCTTCATCGGGACGATCTCGTCCTTGAACTTGTTGGCCTGCTGCGCGGCCGCCATGCGGCGCTGCGACTCCAGCGAATATTCATCCTGGTATTCACGGCTGACCTTGTAACGCTCGGCGACGATGTCGGCGGTGTCGATCATCGCCATGAAGATGTCGGGCGCGGTCTTGAGCAGATCCGGATCGATCGATTCCTTCGGCGAGCCGCCGCCGGGAATCGAGATGCTCTCGACGCCGCCGGCGACGATGCAGTCCGAGCCGTCGGAGCGGATCGAGTTGGCGGCCATCGCGATGGTCTGCAGGCCCGACGAACAGAAGCGGTTCACCGAGACGCCGGCGGTCGACTTCGGCAAGCCGGCGAGCAGCGCCGCCTGGCGGCCGATGTTCGGCGCGCCATGCGCGCAATTACCGAGATAGCAGTCCTCGACATACTCCTTGTCGACGCCGGCGCGATCGACGGCGTGCTTGATCGCGTGCGCGGCGAGCGACATCGGCGGGGTGATGTTGAATCCGCCACGGCCGGACTTCGCCAGGCCGGTGCGCGCATAGGAAACGATTACGGCTTCACGCATAGTTTTCTCCCTTCGAGATGACCGTCATTGTGGCGCGTCGTGGCCCGTTCGTACACATATTTTGACCGTTGCGACAGAAATACCAGAGGCCGCGCGAACACAAACGCCGCCTCCGGGGCCGGAGACGGCGTTCTGTTCCGCAGATCGGAATATTGCTGTGCTGGTCCGAAGTCTCCGTTCGTCATGCCCGGGCTTGGCGCGGGCATAAAAGAGAGACCCTTAGAAGCTGAGCACCTTGGCCTGCTTCACCTGCGGCAGAGCATGTACCTTGGCGAGCACCTCCGCCGGCACCGCGCCGTCGATCTCGACCAGCGCGATGGCGTCGCCGCCCTGCTTGACGCGGCCGAGATGGAAGGTCGCGATGTTGATCTTGGCATCGCCAAGCAGGCTCGCGAAGGCGCCGATGAAGCCCGGCTTGTCCTCGTTGGTCACGTAGATCATCGACTTGCCAAACTCGGCGTCGACGCGAATGCCCTTGATGTCGACCAGGCGCGGCTTGCCATCATGATAGACAGTGCCCGAGACCGAACGTTCCTGCCGCTCCGTCGTCACCGTCACGGTAATCAGGCTCTCGTAGTCGCTCTGGGCCGCACGCGTCACCTCGTCCACCACCATGCCGCGCTCCTTGGCGACGATAGGTGCCGAGACGACGTTGACCTCGCCCAGCATCGGCCGCAGCAGGCCGGACAGCACCGCCGAGGTGATCGCCTTGATCTTCATCTCGGCGACATGGCCCTCATAGGTGATCTGGGTCTTGAGGATGCCGCTCTCGGTGAGCTGGCCGGCGAACGAGCCGAGCTTCTCGGCGAGCTCGATGAACGGCCTCAACTTCGGCGCCTCTTCCGCCGTAATCGAGGGGAAGTTGACGGCGTTCGAGATTGCGCCCGTCAGCAGATAATCCGACATCTGCTCTGCGACCTGCAGCGCGACGTTCTCCTGCGCTTCGGTGGTGGAGGCACCGAGATGCGGGGTGCAGATCACGTTGGGGTGGCCGAACAGCACGTTGGTGGTCGCCGGCTCCTCGACGAACACGTCGAAGGCGGCGCCCGCGACATGCTTGGAGTTGAGCGCATCGACCAGCGCCTGCTCGTCGACCAGGCCGCCGCGCGCGCAGTTGATGATGCGGACGCCCTTCTTCATCTTGGCGATCGCGGCCGCGTCGATGATGTTGCGCGTCTTGTCGGTCAGCGGCGTGTGCAGGGTGATGAAATCGGCGCGCTTCAACAGATCGTCGAGCTCGACCTTCTCGACGCCGATATCCTTGGCGCGCTCCGGCGACAGGAACGGGTCGAATGCGACCACCTTCATGCGCAGGCCGAGCGCGCGGTCGGCGACGATCGAGCCGATATTGCCGCAGCCGACCACGCCCAGCGTCTTGGCGGTGATCTCGACGCCCATGAAGCGGTTCTTCTCCCACTTGCCGGCCTGGGTCGAGGCGTCGGCCTGCGGGATTTCGCGCGCCAGCGCCAGCATCAGCGTGATGGCGTGCTCGGCGGTCGTGATCGAATTGCCGAACGGCGTGTTCATCACGATGATGCCCTTGGCGGTCGCCGCCGGAATCTCGACATTGTCGACGCCGATGCCGGCGCGGCCGATCACCTTCAGCCTCTTCGCCTTCTCGATGATCTTGGCGGTCGCCTTGGTGGCCGAGCGGATCGCAAGGCCGTCATAATTGCCGATGATCTCGGCAAGCTTCTCCTTGTCCTTGCCGAGGTTGGGCTGGAAATCGACGTCGACGCCGCGATCCTTGAAGATCTGCACGGCGGCGGGAGACAGCGCGTCGGAAATGAGAACTTTGGGTTTGGACATTTGAATTGTTCCTTTGCCCTGCAACGGGCGGGTCTCTTGGACCGATGTGGTGAAGTCTCTGATCACTTCTCCCTCTCCCCGTCCTTACGGGGAGAGGGTTGGGGTGAGGGGCAACCACCGGCGAGGAACAAGCCGAAAGGGCCCCTCACCCGGATTTCACCGGACGATGCGACACATCGCCGGGAGCAATCCGACCTCTCCCCGTAAGAACGGGGAGAGGTGACAAGAGAAAGCTCAAGCAGCCTTGGGCAACGCGGCCTTAGTCTCGGCGAAGGCCCAGTCGATCCACTGCGTGAGCAGCTCGACGTCCTTGGCTTCAACGGTGGCGCCGCACCAGATCCGCAGGCCCGCCGGCGCGTCGCGATAATACGCGAAGTCGAACCCGGCGTTCTCCTTCTCCACCAGCGCGACCAGCTTCTTGCAGAAGTCGGCTTGCGCCTCGGCGGGAAGCGAGGTGATCGCGGGATCAGTGAACTTCAGGCACACCGAGGTGTTGGAGCGGATCGCGGGATCCTTCGCCAGGAAATCGATCCACGGCGTCTTCGCCTTCCAGTCGGCGAGCACCTTGGTGTTGGCGTCGGCGCGCGCGATCAGCGCCTTCAGGCCGCCGATCGACTTCGCCCAGTTCAGCGCGTCGAGATAATCCTCGACGCAGAGCATCGACGGCGTGTTGATGGTCTCGCCCTCGAAGATGCCCTGGTTGAGCTTGCCGCCCTTGGTCAGGCGGAAGATCTTGGGCAGCGGCCAGGCCGGCTTGTAGGTCTCGAGCCGCTCGACCGCGCGCGGCGAGAGGATCAGCATGCCGTGCGCCGCCTCGCCGCCGAGCGCCTTCTGCCAGGAGAAGGTCACGACATCGAGCTTGGCGAAATCGAGCGGCTGCGCGAAGGCGGCCGAGGTCGCGTCGCAGATGGTGAGGCCTTCGCGGGTCGCGCTGATCCAGTTGGCATCAGGCACGCGCACGCCCGAGGTGGTGCCGTTCCAGGTGAAGACGACGTCGGACTTCGGATCGACCTTGGAGAGATCGGGGATGTCGCCGTAAGCCGCATTCAGCTTGGTGACGTCCTTCAGCTTCAATTCCTTGACGATGTCGCTGACCCAGCCCTCGCCGAAGGATTCCCAGGCGAGCGTGGTGACGGGCCGCGCACCGAGCAGCGACCACAGCGCCATCTCGACCGCACCGGTGTCGGATGCCGGCACGATGCCGATCTTGTAATCGGCAGGCACTTCAAGCACTTCGCGCGTCAGTTCGATCGCGAGCTTGAGCCGCGCCTTACCGATCTTCGCGCGATGCGAGCGGCCGAGGGCGGCGTCCTTGAGATTGTCGGGGTTCCAGCCGGGGCGCTTGGCACAGGGGCCGGAGGAGAAATGCGGCACATGGGGCCGCGAAGCGGGCTTCGCTGCAGTCATAATCTACCCTTCCAGATAGCTGCCTCTCGGTGGGGAGAGGTTTCCCGCCGCCGGAGATAGTGGAAAGGTCCCAAAACGTCAAGAAACTTCAGACGGTCCGGACGAAAGACCGGAATCACGGCTGATTGATGGGGCCTCGTCGACCCTCGGCGCCGTCTCCGTCCGACCCGTGAAACCACGGGGATCGGCAGCTTCCTGGCCGAATAGCAGAGCGAGAACGAACGCAGGCACGAACCAGCGGGCATAACGCCGCTCTGGATGACGGAATATATTGTGTGTGCTCGCACCACTATCCCGGGTCATTGCGAGGAGCGATAGCGACGAAGCAATCCATCGCTCAGCATACGCAGAACCATGGATTGCTTCGCTTCGCTCGCAATGACGAGGCTGTATGCTTTCGCATCGGCATCTCAAAAGCGAATCGTCATGCCGACATGGCTGCGTGCGAATCCAAGCCGCTCGTAGAAGCGTTGCGCATCGACGCGCGTGTGATGCGTCAAAAGCTCGACGAGCATGCAGCCTTTCGCGCGCGCTTCCGCGACCGCCCACTGCACAAGCTGCTCGCCGATGCCGCGGCTGCGGCAATGCTTTGCAACGCGCACGTCCTCGAGCAGGCCGCGCGAGCCGCCCTGCGAGCTGACGCCCGGCAGAACAGCCAATTGCAGGCAGCCGACGACGGTCCCGTCGCCGTCGACGGCGACGACGAGCTGCAAATTGGGATCACGATCGACCCGCTCGAACGCCTGGTAGTAGCTTTGCGGTAGCGGATCCTCGATCCGCTCGCGCGCGCTGCCGAGCGGATCGTCCGCCAGCATGCCGACGATGGCGGCGAGATCCTCGCGGCGGGCACGGCGGATGGTGACTGATGATGGTGCGGTCATTGTCGTTCGTTCCGTTTCAACTCAGCGCGCCGGCGGCAGGCCGAGCACGTGCTCGGCGTCCGCGATCCAGCGGTTGATCACCGCATAGCGGTCGAGATCAAGGCCGCCTTCATGCGCAACGCGCGTGTAGGCGAGCAGCGAGACGTCGGCCAGCGAGAACGCGTCGCCGACGAGAAATCGGGTACCGCCGAGATGCCGCTCCAAGTGATCGAGCGCCACATAGCCGCGCTTCACCAGGTTCGGATCGAGGTCCGCGACAGCCTTGCCGAGATACACGATATGAAAGCGACAGACGGCCACATAGGGCTCGTGAGTGTTCTGCTCCCAGAACATCCACGCATCCATCTGCGCCGCGCGATAGGCATCTGCGGGGATCAGATCGCTGCCGCGCGCGAGATAACGGATGATCGCGTTGGACTGGGCCAGCGTGCGGCCGTCGTCCAGCTCCACCGTGGGCACCTGCCCCCAACCGTTCAGCTTGAGGAATTCCTCCGTCCGGCTGCCGCCCTTCATGGTATCGATCTCGATCCATGTGTAAGGCAGCGCCAGTTTGTCGCACACCCATTTCACCTTCAGGCAATTGCCCGAATTGGCGTCGCCGTAGATTTTCATCTGGTTGCGCTCCCTCGGCCCGATCCGCGGCGGCAAACACGACCCGTTTGTCGGAAAATCAGGCCCGAACAACAAGCAAGCGCGACGAGGATTCATCGCGCTTCAAGGAGAGATATCGGAACAGCGACACCGATCGCTGTCAAGCCGCGCCGGCGCGCCTCAGAACTTGTAGCCGACGCCGACGCGCACCGTGTTGATGTTGGTGTCGACGGTGGACGTGATGCGGGCGTATTCCCACTCCGCGCGCATGAAGAGACCGGCCATCAGGTTCACGTCAACGCCAAGGCCGCCGCTGTAGCCGTACACCAGGTGATTGTGCAGCACATCCGATGCGCTCAGGGTCGCGAGCGATGTGAACGACCCCGCCGTTCCCGTGGTGCTGACGGCGTCGAAGACGGTGACAGAACGCGAGATGTTGGCGTTGCCCAGCGCGACGCCGCCGAACATGTAGGGCAGGAAGCAACCCCAGGCATAGCCGGCACGGGCGCGGAAGGTGGCAAGGTCCGTGATCGCGATTGCGGCCGACGAATCGACGCGCACGTCATGGAACATACTGTCCGACAACTTCGTGCCGCTGACCAGTTCCTTGGTCGCGGTCGAAGTGCCGCCGAAATTGTTGGCGTGCATGTAGCTCATCTCGGCTCCGACGACGACATCATCGAATTGCCAGTTGTAGCCGACGAAGCCGCCATAGGCCGGCGAGCGCTGCGATTGCTTGCCAAGCCCGAGATTCCAGTTCGCGACATCCATCTGCTGGATGACATTGTGATCAAGCAGCGCGGAGAGCATGTTGGCGTTCGTGCCGCTGAAATTCTCGTCGGACGATCCATAGCCGGCCTGTCCGCCGATATAGAAGCCCTCCCAATTGGTGGTCGGGCGGGCCACGTCCTCAGTGAAGCCGCCGCGCAGAATGGGCATGTCCGCGGCGCGCGCGCCGGTCACCGCCCCGAACATCATCGCTGCCAGCAACAACCTACGCATCGCAACGCTCCATCAAAACGCACCGAATTACGCGCTGATCATCGCCTGTTAACCTTAACCAATCGTTGTCGCTGGCCACTTTCGACATGCTCGCGTTGCAGAGCTTGCGACACGCGCGACAAAGAAAAACGGCGCGGGATGATCCCGCGCCGTCTGCAATCGTTAACCGGTCAGGACCGGAAATTAACCCTTGGTGACCAGCGGGGGCGGCGGAGGCGGCACGTCGCAGCAGGTCCAGCGCACGCCAAGCCGCACGTCCTGCGAGGTCAGGTCGCGGAACTGGAAGGACGACGGACCGGCATTGCTGCCGTCGAACGAGCGGCCAAAGCCCTGCACCGCCGTGCCCATGTCCAGATAGCGGTAGGCGAGCTCGACCGTGAAGTTGTTGGTGACCTTGTAGGCGACACCGGCGTGCACCGCCCAGGCGAAGTTGGTGCGCGAAGCGCCATCGGCGAAAAACGACGCGCCGGTGACGATGTTCTGCGGGCCGGTCACGGTCGTGAAGAGATTGCCGCTGTCCTGGAAGCCGGAGGTCTGGATGTGCGCGGCACCAACGCCGACACCGACGAACGGCGTCAGGCACCACCACGTGCCGAGATCGGCATACAAGTTGACCAACCCGACCCAGCTCGTAAAGCCGCCGCCGTAGACGTCCGAGATCGGCCCGAAGCCGGGAATCGTCGCGAAATCCGTGCCGCTGAAGGTCGTCTTCGAGCGATATTCACCGGTGATGTCGGCACGAAGCCAGTTGTTGAACTGATAGCCGACGCCGAGCCCGAACGACATGCCGCCCGAGAACTGATGACCGAGCTTGTTCAGCGTGGATCCCGGCGGCAGGGTGTCATAGCTGTTGACGTGCAGATTGCCGTTGACGTTGGTCATGCCGATGTCGCCGCGCAGATACCAGCCGCCGAAGTCCTGGACCGGCGGCGGAGCATACGCCATCGGGGGCGGCGGCATGATGGGCATGTCGGCGGCGAAAGCCGCCGAGGACAGCAGGCATGCCGCGCCCGCGGCAATCAAAGACTTAACGCTACGCATTGGCTTCGTCCTTTTGGCCAGTGAGGCGAACACGCAAAGCCCCACGTCTGAAACTCACGGTCCGGACGATGCCAGCAAATGTTTAAGCGGCACTTAACCCTAATTTTTAAGGTTGATGATCCCTCACCGATTTTCGCGCAGTGACGCGGTTGCCGTTGCAAGTGATGCATTCGCAGCACAGCAAGACGGCGATTCCGCCACAAGTCCTAACGATGCGTTGACGAATGGGCGTTGCTGCGGCGCACGAAACGCGTGCCTGTTAGCGAATGCTTAACTCTGCGCGCAAGCGCATTCGCGCCGCTGCGGCGGTCCTCAGTGCGCGACCTTGGGCATCTTCGGCAGGAACACCGCGAGCAGACCGATCGCCGGCAGGAACGCACAGAGCTGATAGACGAAGGCGATCGAGGTGTGATCGGCGAGCTTGCCGAGCACCGCTGCGCCGAGGCCGCCTATGCCGAAGGCGACGCCGAAGAACACGCCGGATATCATGCCGAAACGATGCGGCATCAGCTCCTGCGCGAACACGATGATCGCCGATGTCGCCGACGAGATGATCAGGCCGATCAGCACCGTCAGCACGGCACTCGCGAACAGGCCGGCATAGGGCAGCGCCAGCGTGAACGGCAGCGCGCCGAGGATCGAGAACCAGATCACATATTTGCGGCCGAAGCGGTCGCCGAGCGGTCCGCCCATAAAGGCGCCCACGGCGTTCGCGGCCAGGAACACAAAGAGATAGAGCTGCGCGGCCTGGGTCGAGACGCCGAACCTGTCGATCAGATAGAAGATGTAATAGCTCGACAGGCTTGAGACATAGAGCTGCTTGGAGAATAGCAGCGCAACCAGCACGCCGAGCGCGACCATCACGCGCCGCTGGTCCGGGTGATCGGGATGGCGCTCGATCACGGCGGCCTTCTTGCCCGCGATCTGCGGCTTGTACCAGGCGCCGATGCGCCAGAGGATCACGATGGCGAGGAATGCGATCAAGGAGAACCAGGCGATCGAGGGCTGGCCGAACGGCACGACGATCAAGGCGGCAAGCACCGGTCCCATCGCGGTGCCGAAGCTGCCGCCGAGTTGGAACACGGATTGCGCAAAACCGTAACGACCGCCCGAGGCCAGCCGCGCGATGCGTGACGATTCCGGATGGAACACCGCAGAGCCGAGACCGACCAGCGACGCGGCGATCAGGATGATCCCGTAAGTATGTGCGACGCTGAGCATCAAGAGGCCGAAGAAGGTGAAACCCATGCCGACCGCGAGCGAGAACGGCTGCGCCTTCTTGTCGGTGAAATGCCCGACCACCGGCTGCAGCAGCGAGGCGGTGAACTGGAACGCCAGCGTGATCATGCCGATCTGCGCGAAGTCGAGCGCGTAATTGTCCTTCAGGATCGGATAGACCGAGGCGATCAGCGACTGCATCGTGTCGTTGAGGAAGTGCGAGAAGCTGATGCCGGCGAGCACGATATAGGCAGGCCCCGCGGCAGCCGCTTTCGCTGCCAGCGCCGGCGGCAGCTCGGGCACCGGCACCGGCTCGCCCAGTGCCTCTTCACTCACGACCGGCTTGTTCAATGGAACAGTCCCGAAAGCGGATTCGCAAAAAATACCTCCGTGTCATATGACGCGGAGGTGACAGCGACCACTTCCATTAGCCGATAGCAGCGATGCGCTGTGCGGACCGGCGACGGACGCCTGCTCCCTCTCCGGCTTGCGGGGGAGGGTTGGGGTGGGGGTACCACCGCGAGTCGTATCGTGGAGAGAGCCCCCCACCCGCATCGCATCGATGATGCGATGCGACCTAAGAGCGAGCTTCGCTCGTCTCGACCCCGCAAGCAAGCGGGAGAGATGAAGAAGAGAGGGGCGAATTTTCGAGCTTAAGCCGCTGCGGCGTGGCCGAGCGCGCTGACGATATTGTCGACGACCTCTTCCACCAGGATACGGTCGTCGCCCTCGCCCATCACCCGGATCACCGGTTCGGTGCCGGAGGGGCGGATCAAAAGCCGGCCGTGGCCGTTGAGGCGGTTTTCGCCGTCGGTGATTGCGGACTTGACCTCGGCGTCGTCGAGCGGCTTGCCGCTGCGGTAACGCACGTTCTTCAGGATCTGTGGCAATGGATCGAAACGCCGGCAGACCTCCGACACCGGGCGGCGGAGCTTCTGCACCACGGCAAGCACCTGCAGCGCGGCCACGAAGCCGTCGCCGGTCGTCGAGTAGTCGGACATGATGATATGGCCCGACGGTTCGCCACCGAGATTGTAGCCGCCGGCCAGCATCTGCTCGAGCACGTAGCGGTCGCCGACCGGCGTACGGATCATGTGCATGCCGTTGTCTTGAAGGAAGCGCTCGAGCCCGAGATTGGACATCACGGTGGTGACGATGCCCGGCTTGGCAAGCCGTCCCTCTTCCTTCCAGCTCTGCGCGATCACCGCGAGCAGCTGGTCGCCGTCGACGATGTGGCCGCGCTCGTCGACCAGAATGACGCGATCGGCATCACCGTCGAGCGCGATGCCGATGTCGGCGCGCATCTCGCGCACCTTCTTGGACAGCGCCTCCGGCGAGGTCGAGCCGCATTCCTTGTTGATGTTGAAGCCGTCGGGTTCGACGCCGATCGGAACGACGTCGGCGCCGAGCTCCCACAGCGCTTCCGGAACCACCCGGTAGGCGGCGCCGTTGGCGCAATCGATCACCACGCGCAGGCCTTCGAGGCTGAGGTCGCGCGGCAGCGTGCGCTTGGCAAACTCGATGTAGCGGTCATGGACGCCGTCGATGCGGCGGGCGCGGCCGAGGCTGGCGCTCTGCGCGAGGCGGCGGTCGAGCGACTCGCCGAGCAGTTGCTCGATCTGCTTCTCGACGTCGTCGGACAGCTTGAAGCCTTGCGGGCCGAACAGCTTGATGCCGTTGTCCTCGAACAGATTGTGCGACGCCGAAATCATGACGCCGAGATCGGCCCGCATCGACTTGGTCAGCATCGCGACCGCGGGGGTCGGGATCGGGCCGAGCAGCAGCACGTCCATGCCGACCGAGGTGAAGCCCGCGACCATGGCGTATTCGATCATATAGCCGGACAGCCGTGTGTCCTTGCCGATCACGACGCGATGGCGATGATCGCCTCGCTGAAACACCAGACCTGCGGCCTGCCCCACTTTGAGCGCGAGCTCCGGCGTGATCAGTCCATTGGCGCGGCCCCGAATCCCGTCGGTCCCGAAATATTTGCGGCTCATGTCACCCCCAAGGTGGGCTTCTCGAACCCACCAGCCGAGAAAGCCCCAATGCCCGCCATCTTAGCGTGCACCGGCCTTATAATCTGTCAGCCGCTAAAATGACTTCAAAAAATATGATGAATCATTACCGGCCTCGAATCACGCAATTCGAAGCTAAGCCGTTGTGAAATAAAGGATTACTCCTTTGGTACGCCGCCGGCCAGGCGACCGCCCTATCAGCCCTCGTCCTTGCGCAGGACGTGGCGGTCCTCCTTGCTGGGCGCCGGTTGGGTCACGTTGACGGGGTCGGAACCCGGGAACGTCTCCTCCAGCCCCTCCTCCAGGGCATCGTCCAGACGGCGCTTTTCAGCGGTCTCATTCGCTTTCGGCTTGGAGCCTGATGGCGTCATCGCGCTCTCCCATCGGTCCTCGATTTGGCAGGCCCTCCAACCGTGCTAGATGACGGCAATACCGTACACCTGCAAGACTTGCGACACAGAAGAAGGGCCGGGAACGTCCATGAAGCACATTACCTGCATCGAAGATTTGCGTCAGCTGCACAAGCGCCGGGTGCCGAAAGCGTTTTTCGATTATGCGGACCGCGGCTCCTACACCGAGGACACGCTGCGCGCCAATTCTGCCGACCTGCAGCAGATCAAGTTCCGCCAGCGCATCCTGGTCGACGTCTCCAAGCGCAATTTGTCGACCACGATCCTCGGCGAGCCCTCGGCGATGCCGCTGATCCTGGCGCCGGTCGGGCTGCTCGGCATGCAGCATGGCGACGGTGAGATATACGCCTGCCGCGCGGCGCAGGCGGCGGGCATTCCCTTCACCCAGAGCACGATGTCGATCTGCTCGATCGAGGACATCGCGGCCGCCGTCGACAAGCCGTTCTGGTTCCAGCTCTACGTCATGAAGGACCGTGGTTTCATCAAATCGCTGATCGAGCGCGCAATCGCGGCGAAGTGCTCGGCGCTGGTCTTGACGGTCGACCTGCAGGTGATCGGTCAGCGCCATCAGGACATCAAGAACGGCATGACGGTGCCGCCGGAATGGTCGCTGTCGAAGCTGGTCGATTTCGCAACCAAGCCGACCTGGGTGTCGGGCGTGCTGCGCGGCAAGCGCCGCACGTTCGGCAACATCGCCGGGCACGTCAAGGGCACCGAGGACCTCACCAAGCTGTCGGAATGGACCGCCTCCCAGTTCGACACCTCGCTGAACTGGAAGGACATCGACTGGATCCGCAGCATCTGGCCGGGCAAGCTGATCCTGAAGGGCATCCTCGACGTCGAGGATGCCGAGCTCGCCGCCAAGACCGGTGCGCAGGCGATCGTGGTCTCCAATCACGGCGGCCGTCAGCTCGACGGCGCGCCATCCTCGATCGAGGTGCTGCCCGAGATCGCCGATGCGGTCGGCTCGAAGATCGAGATCATGTTCGACGGCGGCATCCGCACCGGCATGGACATAATGCGCGCGCTCGCGCTCGGCGCGAAATCCTGCATGATCGGCCGCGCCTATGCCTATGGCCTCGGCGCCGGCGGGCAGGAGGGCGTCGCCAAGGCGATCGATATCCTGGCGAAAGAGCTCACCACCACGATGGGGCTGTGCGGCGTCAACACGATCGACGAGATCGACGACCACGTATTGGCGGTGTGAGGCGACCGCCGTAGCCCGGATGGAACGCAGCGCAATCCGGGACAGTCTCTACCTGGAAAGATTCCCGGATTTCACCTGGAAAGATTCCCGGATTTCGCAGAGCCTGTTATCGGGCGCGCATTCGCGCGACCCGTTGGCTCCATCCGGGCTACCGAAGAGCATCACATCGGCGGGGTGAGCCCATCGCGGCCGACGCTGACGCGGTCGGTCTCGATCGCGCCATCCGGCTGTTGCTTCATGGAGGCGATGACCTTGGCACCGCTCTTCAGATCCGACTTGTCGCCCGGAACATAGGTCACGACCGGCGTGTCGGGCGGTACCACGACCTTCTTCTCACCGTCCTTGTATTTCACCAGCAGCGTATGACCATCATTGCCGACGACAGATTGGGCGACGGTCGCGTTTGTCATGCTGCTGTTGGGCTTGAGATCATACGGCCGCGAGCCTTCGCCGGTGCCGCGCATGTTCTCAGGGAACACATGCACCTCGACCGCCTTCTGCACGCCGTTGGATCCGGGCACCGTGGTGGCGCCGATGAAGGAACCGACCTTGACATCCGCCAGCGCAATCTTGGTGAGGCCGAGCACGACGATGTTGTTCGTCATGTGCAGCTTGACGTCTTCACCATTGCGTGACTTCACCGCGAGCGTATCGCCGTTGACGCCCTCGACGGTTCCACGAACCCGCGTCGGCGTGGGCGGCTGCTGCGCGATCGCATAGAGCGTGGACGCCGTCACCATCGCTAGCGCAACGAACGGACGGATGAATTGGGTAGGACGGAACGGCATGGTGTGGTCTCCAGACGGGTCATAACCTGACCCAACACCGGACCCCGGCCTTGCGACGCTATTGCACGCCTCAAGTCTTTGTGAGATCGGCCTCGACCAGCGCACGCAGTTCCGGCGTGACTTGCGGACGCTGCCCGAACCACAACTCAAAACCACGCACCGCCTGGTGCAGGAGCATGCCGAGTCCATCGGCGGTGTTCAGCCCACGCGCCTTGGCCGCCGCAAGCAGCGGCGTCACCAGCGGCACATAGACGAGATCGGCAACGACGGCCGATTGCGGCAACCGGCCGACATCGATCTCGAGTGCGGGCTGGCCGTGCATGCCGAGCGATGTCGTGTTCACCAGCAGGCCCGCGCGCGGCAGCAACTCGTTGACCGCGTCCCATGTCGCGGGAACAACGTTGCCGCCAAGCTGGTCGGCCAGCGCGCGGGCGCGGTCGATCGTACGGTTGACGAGATGAACGCGCGCGATGCCGCGCTCGATCAGGCCGAACACCACCGCGCGCGCCGCGCCGCCGGCGCCGAGCACCAGCGCGTCCTCGGCCTTGTCCCAGCCGGGCGCGCAGGCGTCGAGATTGTTGATGAAGCCTTCGACATCGGTGTTGGTCGAACGCAATTCGCCGTCGGCAAACCACAGCGTGTTGGCGGCGCCGATGGCGCGGGCGCGGTCGTCCGGCGTCGACAACGCCAGCGCGCGCTCCTTGTGCGGGATGGTGACATTGGCGCCGACGAAGCCGCGCAGCGACAAACGAAACAGGAAATCCTTGAGATCCTCCGGAGGCACCGCCTCGATCACGTAGCCGCCCTCGATGCCGAGCGTGCGCAGCCAGTAATGATGGATCAGCGGCGAGCGGGAATGCGCCGCCGGCCATCCGATCAGGCATGCGGCGCGGGTTTTGGAGAACGATGTCATACCCGTGACATCGGCCAAGCCGCAGTCGCTGTCAATCCGTCCGCTTCGCGGTTTGGGCAGCCAACATGCCGAGCGCGAACGCGGTGCCCGCAGCAAACCAGATCGCTGCGAGATTGATCCAGCGATAGGCGAGTGCGCCGAGCAGCGTACCCGCGACCAGCGCCGCCCACAACAGGAGGTTCGGCAGCCAGGCCCAGCCTGCGCCGCCGGTCAGCGCCGCGGCGATCAACTGGCCAGCCCTAACCAGCGCCCCGGTGACGTAAGTGAGGCCGAGCCCGCCACCGCCGTCGAGCTGAAATATGGAGTTCTCCAGCCCCATCGCCACCACGACCGCCGCAACCGCGATGTTCGGCACGCCGAATTCGTTGGCCGCAGCCGCAACCGTGAGCAGCACCGCCTCGGCGAGCAGGATCAGGGGCTGGCGATGCGCAACACGGCCGAGCACGATCAGGCTGCCGGCCGCGGCTCCCGCGACGAACAGGACGATCAGCACGACGGCCTCCAGAGCGTGGTCCCATTGTGCCTCGGAAAGGCTCACGCCAAGCCGCGTCGAGTTGCCGCTCATGAAGGAGACGAACAGGCCGCCGAGATGCAGGTAGCCGATGCCGTCGACATAGCCCGCGAGCCCACTCAGCGCGCACGCCAGCACCAGGTTGCGGCGGGATTCAAGCATGAATGTCTTGCGCCCTCGTCAATGGGTGCAAGCTATATCACGACGAATCCGAGTTGCCGCCTCAGGCAAGGTCCATCTCTCCCCGACGGGGAGAGGCGAGAAAGCGACCCGTCAGCGCTCACGCCGCGTCGCGATGCGCGGCGATGATCTGGTCGGCGGCGCGGCCCGTCACTTCGGCCATGCGGTCGAACTGGCGGGTGAAGCTGCCGGCGCCGGCGGTGGCCGAGCGCAGCTCCACGATGAGGTCGCCGATCTCGGCTTCCGGCATCGTGGCGCGGACGCAGTCCCATCCGGTCCAGCCGTCGCGGGTGTCGAAGCCGAGGATCTGCCCGCGACGCGCCGACAGAATCGCGTTGATCTTGGCGGTCGCGTCGGTCGGACAGACGATCTCGACCATATGGATCGGCTCGAGCAGCACCGGCTGGCACTGTGGCAGCGCCTCGCTGATGCCGACCCGAGCCGCGGTGCGGAACGCGAGATCGGAGGAATCGACGCTGTGATAGGAGCCATCGGTCAGCGTGACATCGATGTCGATCACCGGGAAGCCGAGCGGGCCGCGCGCCAGGGCGTCGACGACGCCCTCTTCCACCGCAGGAATGTAGTTGCGCGGCACCGCGCCACCGACCACCTTCTCGTGGAACTCGAAGCCGGTGCCGCGGGGCTTCGGCTTGATATCGAGCACGACGTCGCCGAACTGACCATGGCCACCGGACTGCTTCTTGTGCCGGCCGCGCTGGGTGATCGGCTTGCGGATGGTTTCCTGGTAGCCGATCGCCGGCGGATGCGATTTGACGTTGACGCCGAAGCGGTCCTTC
This sequence comes from Bradyrhizobium sp. ISRA464, assembly GCF_029910095.1. NCBI lineage: Bacteria > Pseudomonadati > Pseudomonadota > Alphaproteobacteria > Hyphomicrobiales > Nitrobacteraceae > Bradyrhizobium > Bradyrhizobium sp. ISRA464. The sequence goes on from NZ_CP094526.1 coordinate 7,781,379, forward strand.
AATCGCTCCTGCGCGACGCGCAGATGCATCTCGCCCTGCCCCCACAGCACGGTGTCATGGGTGCGCGGATTCTGGATCATCGTCAGCGATGGATCCTCCTCGTTCAGCCGCAACAGCGCCTGGCCGAGCTTGACGTCGTCCTTACGGTCGGTCGCGGCGATCGAGATCGACAGCACCGCCGCGGCCGGCTCGACCTTGGCCAGCGAGGCAGGCGCAGTCTTGCCGCTCGAGACCGTGTCGCCGGTCTTGATCGCATCGAGCTTGCCGAGCGCGACAGTGTCGCCGGCCTCGGCCGACGAACGCTTGCTGTCGTGCCCGCCTGAAACCGCGAGGATGCCGGAGACGCGTCCGCTCTCGCCGGACGACGATTGCAGTGTCGCGCCGTCGTCGAGGCGGCCCGCAAGCACGCGCACCAGCGACAGCTTGCCGCCGTGCTGCAGATGCATGGTCTTGAACACATAGGCCAGCGCATCCTTCGCATCAGACACGCCGAGGCGCTTCGCGGTCTCGGCAATGCCGGGCGCTTCATGGCGCAGCGCCTTCATCAGCCGCAGCACGCCGTTCTCGCGGATCGCCGAGCCGAGCAGCACCGGACAGATCTGCCCTTCGCGCAATTCGCGCGCCAGGTCGTCGAACACTGCATCGCGCGGCGGCTGGATATCTTCCAGCAACTGCTCCATCAGCGCGTCGTCGTGGTCGGCGAGCTTCTCCAGCATCGAGAAGCGCGCTTCCTTCTCGCGATCGAGATCGCCACCCTTGAGGGCCATGACCTCCGACGGCTTGTGCTCGCGATAGACGAAGGCGCGCTCGAGCGCGAGATCGACGAAACCTTCGATCAAATCGCCGTTCCAGATCGGGATCTGGCGCAGCACCAGCGGCACGCGCGAGGCCGGCTGCAGCATCGCGAGCGTCTCGCGGATGCGCTCGTTGGCGCGATCGATCTTGTTCAGAAACAGGAAACGGGGAATACAGAGCTCCTCGAGCTCGCGGAGAATGATTTGCAGCTGCGGCAGCTTCTTCTCATCGGCCTCGCAAACCACGACCGCAGCATCAATCGCCGGCAGCGCGGCACGCATGTCGTGCGCGAATTCGACCGAACCGGGACAATCGATAAAGGTGTAAGTGTCGCCCATGAAGGTGGTGGTGGCGGCGGTCAAGCTCACGCCCATCTTGTGCTGGCGCGCCTCAGGGCTGGCATCGCCGACGGAGGTTCCGGCATCGACGCTGCCGGCAGTCTTGACGGCGCCCGTACGCGCCAGGATCGCTTCCAGAAGTGTGGTTTTACCGCTTTGGAAAGGGCCCACCAATGCAATGCACCGTGGACCTCGGGGACTTCTGACGTCTTGTCCCATTGCCGCCTCCTCGTGTTGGAGCTCGGCCCGTGATTGGGTCGGCAACCATTCATGCTCTGCCTGCGTCAGGCGTTTGGCAAGCGGGAAAACGTCGCTGCGATGCGGCGTCTTGCAACCTTGGCGCGACGAAGCGTCAAGCAGTTAATGTTCGGACGTTCGCGCCGTATGCTTCAGTTCCATCGCCGCTGCCGGCGCGATGTCGCGCCAACGCGTCGCAATCGTGAGAAGGTGCGAGAGCGGCTCGCGCCTGGGTTAGCGTCCCGGGCGCAGCTCCAGGCTCTCCAGCCCCGCGGCGAGGTTGACGCCGACCTGGCCCTGCACACTCAGCGGCTGCAAGGCGATCGTGTTGTCGGAGCCACCGACCAGCACGTTGCCGCCGACGCCGACACCAAGCGTCGCGCTGCCCTGCGCGCCGGCATAGTCGCCGGAGAGAGCGCCCGGCCCGAGCCGCGCCACCGGCGCGTAGACGCCCCAGGCCAGCGCCGACTCCTGCGTGATGCCGAGATCGATGCCGACCTTGCGGATGGTCGCAATGTAGCGATCCTCCGGCAAGCCGTCGGCCCGCAGCACGCAACCGAGATTGGTCACTGAGCCGACGATGAATCCGATGCTTGCGCCGCCGCGGCATTCCAGGACGCCGACCTGCACGCGCTGGATCGGCTGCTGCGCGTTGGCGCCGGCGATCGAGGCCGCAAGTGTGACAATGGCAGCACCGGCGAGAAGGATGAAGCGGCGCATTGGCGAGTCTCCGGCTGAAGGCGTGATGCGAGCAGAGAACTGAACAGGGGCGCCGTGCTCCCCGGGCGCCCGCGCTCCCTATGCCATAACACGCGACACCGTGCCAGAATTAGAGATATTCAACTCCGGATTGTTACAGCGTGTGGCAACGTTGCTGTCAGTGCGATGTTCCCCGCGATCGGCAAGAGACAGGAAGCAAGAGACAAAAAAACAAAAAAAAGAGGCCCGCTTCGCGGGCCTCTTGGACTTCACCGGCTTAGTGGTGCTGGTGATGCCGGCGGTGATAGTGCCGGCGCGGACCGCCCGCGCGGACCGGCTCGAGGTCGAGCGCGGCGATGCCGGCCGCGACGTTGAAGCCGGCCTGACCCTGCAGGCTGATCGGCTGCAGCGCGTAGGAATTCGCCGGACCGCCGACGAGGAAGTTACCGCCCGCACCCAGGCCGACCGACGCGTTGACGCCGACGCCGCCGTAGCTGCCGGCGAGCGCACCGCGCGGGACACGGGTGCTCGGCGCGCTCACCGCCCAGGCGAGCTGCGTCTGCGCGGTGACGCCGAGATCGAGGCCGACGCGGCGCACGGTCGCAACATAGGCCTCCGGCCGGCGGCCTTCGGTCTGGAACACGCATTCGAGCTGGGTGACCGAGCCGACGACGAAGCCGACATTCTGCCCGCCCTGGCATTCGAGGACGCCGGCCTGAACAACCGGGGGCGCCGCGTTGGCGGCGGCGATCGGCGCCAGCAGCGCGAGCGTGGCGATGGTTAGTGTCGAAAGTCGCATTGGTCTGTCTCCGCAGGTGAACTGAATTGCGCGGCGGACAGAAAGGAAGGGTCGTGTCCAAAACAAGGCAGACCGCAAAGGTGCCGTAAAAACTTCCGGCGTGTGACTATTAGGACGTGCGCGCTCGCGCCGCAGATGAGCAGGATGTGATTTGACACGCCAGTTATGGATGATGTCGTGCTCGACTGCGATGCGCGCGAAAACGCTCCCGCACCATATGCGGGAGCGTTTCTCGTTCGGAAGCGATTTACCTGAGATTGCCGCAGAAGCGCTGGATGCGCTTGCAGGCGTCCTCGAGATCCGAGGTCTTGGTGGCGTAGGAGATGCGGAATGCAGGTCCCAGCCCGAACGCGGATCCCTGCACCACGGCAACGCCCTCGCCCTCGAGCAGCTCGGTGACGAACGTCTCGTCATTGTCGATCACCTTGCCCGACGGCGCCTTCTTGCCGATCGTGCCGGCGCAGGACGGATAGACGTAGAATGCGCCTTCCGGGCGCGGGCATTCGATCCCGCTCGCCTGGTTCAGCATCGACACCACGAGGTCGCGGCGCTCCTTGAACACCTTGTTGTTCGCCGGGATGAAGTCCTGCGGACCGTTCAGCGCCTCGACGGAAGCCCACTGCGAGATCGACGACGGGTTCGAGGTCGACTGCGACTGGATCGTCGCCATCGCCTTGATCAGCGGAGCCGGACCGCCGGCATAGCCGATGCGCCAGCCGGTCATGCAATAGGCCTTCGACACGCCGTTCACGGTCAGCGTGCGCTCATAGAGCGCCGGCTCGACCTGCGCCGCCGTGGTGAAGACGAAGTCGTCATAGACCAGATGCTCATACATGTCGTCGGTCATCACCCAGACATGCGGATGCTTGACCAGCACGTCGGTGATCGCCTTCAGCTCGGCGCGCGTATAGGCCGCACCGGTCGGGTTCGACGGCGAGCACAGGATGACCCACTTGGTCTTCGGCGTGATCGCCTTCTCGAGATCCTCGGGCTTGAGCTTGAAGCCGCTCGCGGCCGTGCACACGACGGGTACCGACTCGCCGCCGGCGAGTGCCACCATTTCGGGATAGCTGACCCAGTACGGCGCCGGGATGATCACCTCGTCGCCCGGATTGATTGTCGCCATCAGCGCGTTGTAGAGCACCTGCTTGCCGCCGGTGCCGACGATGACCTGGTTCGGCTTGTAGGTCAGGCCGTTCTCGCGCTGGAATTTGTTGACGATGGCTTCCTTCAGCTCCGGAATGCCGCCGACATCGGTGTACTTGGTCTTGCCGGCCTCGATCGCGCGGATCGCCGCCAGCTTGATGTTGGCGGGCGTGTCGAAGTCCGGCTCGCCGGCGCCGAGGCCGATGACGTTGCGGCCCGCGGCTTTCAGCGCGCGTGCTTTGTCCGTGACCGCGATCGTCGCGGACGGCTTCACACGGTCAAGCGCAGCGGACAGGAAGGCCATTGTCATCTCCTGGCAAACGTCGTGAGCCGTTGGCCACGACTTGATTTGGATGGGATCGCCGCACCCTAGGCCTGTCGCCGCTGCGTCGCAAGAAGCTTGGCGGCAAAGCGTGAAAACTTTCGCGCATGGCTTGAGGCGCGCGCAACATTCCGAAAGTTCCGGCCTCAAATCGCTCATATCCGGCAAGGGCTGCGCTGGCCGGGCAGGTTTGCCGGCGAGACTTCCGGCCACGTGCGCCGCGCACGAATTGCTCCGAGGACAATGCACCGCGCAGCGCCGCCACTCGCCTGCCGGACGATCCAGGCGCATGCCATCTCCGGCCAGGGTGCCGGCGGCTCCGGCGCGCGTTAAGGTTGACTGCCACGACGCGTCCGACTCGCGCGTCGACAGCCGGCATACGAGCATCGCGCATGCGTGATCCGAGTTGTCCTGCCGTGTCGATGGACTCGTTCTGCGCGCGTGCAGTGCGGTAGACGTTTCGACTTTTTCCACGATCCGGGGCTTGCGACGCCCCCCCATCGGCATCATTGTTTAGGCGCGTTGCGGTGTGACAGGCCGCGCGCGCCAAGCCGCGCAGTCTTCGAACCTTTCCGTCTTTCCGAGCAAGTGAACCCCGACGCAATGTACAAGCTCTATTCGATGCAGCGCTCCGGCAACAGCTACAAGGTTCGCTTGGCGCTTGCCGTGCTGAACACGCCGTACGAAGCGATCGAGATCGACATCCTGCGCGGCGAGAGTCGCACCCCGGAATTCCTGGCCAAGAACCCGAGCGGCCAGGTGCCGCTGCTCGAAGCGGCCGAGGGCCGCTACCTCGCCGAGTCCAACGCCATCCTATGGTACGTCGCCGCCGGCACGCCGCTGTCGCCGGAATCGCGGATCGAGCGCGCCGAGGCGCTGCAGTGGATGTTCTTCGAGCAGCACGCGCTGGAGCCGAACATCGGCGCCGCCTATTTCTGGCTGTCGCTGGTCAGGGGTGGACGGGACCTGCAGACGCACGCGCTCGAGGACTGGATGGAGCGCGGCTATGCGGCGCTGCAGGTGATGGAAAATCACCTGAAGAACCACGCCTATTTCGCCGCCGAGCAGCTCACGGTCGCCGATATCGCGCTCTACGGCTACACCCATGTCGCCGACCGCTGCGACTTCGACCTGGCAACCTTCCCGTCCATCCGGGCCTGGCTCCGGCGGGTCGAACAGACCCCCGGCTTCGTCTCGATGGATTGGCAGCCCGGAACCGAGACCGAGCCGCCGGCCCGCCTCGTGGCCGGCCTCTGAACAGCGGGGATAGCGGGAAACTGCCCAAATAGCGGGCAAAACCGCCTCCTCGGCCCTGTTTTTGCCGTTTTCTCGGCCGTTGCCGCCGCAATATTGCCGGCGACGACCATCAGATTCGTTTGGACGTCGCGGGTGATTCGCCCGCGTCTTGAAGGATTTAGACCATGATACGGTCGTCCGGCACGGCAGGCTTCCAGAGCTGCCCTGCCCCTGTGGCATCTTCCCGGCTGACGAATGCGATCGCCGCGTCGCTCGCGATTTGCGCGCTGACGCTTTGCCTGGTCGTCACGATCACGGTGCTGTCGAGCAACGTCACCATGGCGATGCCGATCCCGTCATAGCTCACATCCTCGCAGGTAGGCACCTTTCCGCGCCAGGGCGCGGTGGAGACAACGCGGCTCGAACGATGAAGACACCTGTCGGACTTGTGACCGTGACGCTGACGGTGGCGATCCTGCTGGCCGCATCGCTCTTGATCGTGACCGGCACGCGCGGCGAAGGCCGTGCGCATCCGATGCGCATCATGACGCCTACGCCCAACCCTGCCGCCCGATAAGCCCCCGCGTGCTCAGTTCCATTTGTGGAAGATGAAGAACGCGCCGACGGCGATGAAGGCAAAGCCCAGCACGTGATTCCAGCCCAGGGGCTCCTTCAGGTACAGCACCGAGAAGCAGGCAAACACGACCAGCGTGATCACCTCCTGCATAGTTTTGAGCTGCGCCGCCGAGTAGACCGCGCTGCCCCAGCGATTGGCCGGCACCGCCAGCCAGTATTCGAAGAAGGCGATGCCCCAGCTCACGAGGACGACGATAGGGAGTGGATGCTTGAACTTGAGATGACCGTACCAGGCAAAGGTCATGAAGACGTTCGAGGCGAACAGCATCAGGATCGGCAGCAGCGAAGGCGAAATGGCGGGCATCGATGTCCTTTTGAAATTCCGGCAGGTTGTAACCCGGATGTGGGTTCCACGCGGATCTGCATATCATTTGATTTGAAAGCATTGAAAGCTCGAGCGACCGGGGCGAGTAGGCCTTAACGCTGCCGACGGAAATGCCGGCGACGTTGCGGACCTGTCGTCAAACGCCGGCCCTATTGTTTGTTCGACAGCAACGAGAGCGAGCATGCGGTTCGACTGGCGTGCAATTTCAGGTCCGGTTCTGACGGCGGCCACCGCGCTGGCCGCGTTCCTGATCGATCGTCTCGTCGTCCCGGTGCCCAACCCGGCACCGCTGTTCGTCTGCATCGTGGCGCTTGCAAGCTCGGTCAGCGGCATCACCTGTGGGCTGATCAGCGCCGCGATCGCGGTCGCCGGCTCCGCGCTGTTCTTCCTCGACCATCGCGCAATGCCCGGCTATGACGCCTCCGACGTCGCACGGATGCTGATGCTGGCGGCCACAGCCGCCGGCACTGCCGTGATCACGGGATTGCTGCGGCGGAAATGGATCGACGCCTTCGCCGCCGAACAGGAGCATCACGCCACCGCGGGGCGGCTCGCGGCCGCGCTCGACCAGGTCGATATCGGCATCGTGCTGCTCGACTCCGACACCCGCGCCGAATTCATCAACCGCGCCTTTCGCGACTACTTCGCACTGTCAGACGCGCAGGCCGACTCCAAGCCGCCCTTCATTGCGCTGATGTACCACGGCCGCGACACCGGCGCGTGGCAGATGCCCGAAGATGAACTGGGAGCGTTCATAGCCGAGCGCACCGAGAAGATGCGTGCGGGCGATTCCACGCCGATCAACATCAAGCTTGCCGGCGGCGAGGTGCTGCGCTTCAGCTGCACGGCGCTGCCCGACGGCGGCCGCATGCTGAGCTACACGCCGGTGACCGATCTGGTGCGACACACCGACGACCCCGCCGAGGCCGAGTACTATCGCTCGCTGCGCGCCGGCAGCGAACATCATCTGGCGCGGCTGCTGCGCGCCGCCGAGTGAGGCCTCGCGCGCCTTGCACGGCATTTGATCCCGCGCGATCCCGACGATAGAACGTGACAAGCCGCTGGCGCGCATCGCTCAAACGCAGGGTCACTCATGTCCGACGACGTCACCATCCGCTTCGTCACCCGGGATGACTACGCCCAGTGGCTTCCTTTGTGGGACGGTTACAACGCGTTCTACGGACGCTCGGGGCCGACGGCGCTTGCGCCCGAGATCACCGCGGTGACGTGGCAGCGCTTCTTCGACGCCTACGAGCCGGTGCACGCGCTGGTCGCCGACCAGGGCGGCAAGCTGCTCGGGCTCACGCACTATCTGTTTCACCGCTCGACCACGGCGATCGAGCCGACCTGCTATCTGCAGGATCTCTTCACCAGCGAGGCCGCGCGCGGCAAGGGCGTCGGCCGCGCCCTGATCAACGGCGTCTACACGCAGGCGAAGCTCGCGGGCTCGCCGCGGGTCTACTGGCAGACCCATGAGACCAACCACGCCGCGATGCAACTCTACGACAAGGTTGCGGAGAAGCCGGGCTTCGTCATCTACCGCAAGATCTTCTGAGCGCGCCTTCCGGGGCGTGGTGGAAAAGACAGGGTGTCACCGGCGCGTTACAATGCGCGGTTAGGCTTCGCCCTGCGTAAGATCAGGCCCCCCGTCTCGGATCTTCGCCCCGAGCGGTCCCCGTCAGTCGCCGCGTCTGACCGGGACCGCTTTTTTTGCGCCATTGCCATGCGCCATCAGCGGTGGGCCCGCACCTTGCCGGCCCCAGGCGTGCGCGTCACAATTCGCCGCATCTCGCGCCCATCCTACAGGACTGTCTCATGGAAATTCGCAATCTCGGCGGCTCCGGCCTGCGCGTCTCGGCGGTCGGCATCGGCTGCAACAATTTCGGCCAGCGCACCGATCTGGAAACCTCGCGCAAGGTGATCCACAAGGCGATCGATCTCGGCATCACCCTGTTCGACACCGCCGACATCTATGCCGGCCAGGGCGGCTCGGAGACCGTGCTCGGCACCGTGCTGGGCGACCGCCGCAAGGACATCGTGCTCGCCACCAAATACGCCAAGCCGATGGCGGCCGACGGCACCAAACAGGGCGCCTCGCGCCGCTACATCATGTCGGCGGTGGAGGCTAGCCTGACGCGGCTGAAGACCGACTACATCGATCTCTACCAGCAGCACGATTACGATGCGCTGACGCCGATCGACGAAACGCTGCGCGCGCTCGACGATCTCGTCCGCCAGGGCAAGATGCGCTACATCGGCAACTCCAACTTCCCGGCCTGGCGCATCGCGGAAGCCGAGTACGTGGCGCGCGCGATGAACGTCAACCGCTTCGTCTCGTGCCAGGACGAATACAGCCTGCTGGTGCGCGGCATCGAGAAGGACCTGTTGCCGGCGGCGCAGGAATACAATCTCGGCCTGCTGCCGTTCTTCCCGCTCGCCAGCGGCCTCCTGACCGGCAAGTACCGGCGCGGGGCCGCGGCGCCCGCCGACACTCGCTTCGCCAAGGCGCCGGCCTTGAAGGATCGCTATGTGACGCCGCGCAACGAGGATATCGTCGAAAAGCTGCAGGCGTTTGCGAAGGAGCGCGGCCACACCATGCTCGAGCTCGCCTTCTCCTGGCTCGCCGCGCGTCCGCAGGTCTCAAGCGTCATCGCCGGCGCCACCCGCCCCGAGCAAGTCGAACAGAACGTCAAGGCGATCAGCTGGAAGCTGAGTGCGGAAGAGATGGCTGAGGTCGACAGGATAACGAAGGGGTAGTTACTTGCGTCGTCCCGGCCTTCGCCGGGACGACAGCGTGGTTAGGGTTCGGGCTTACACCACCAGCCCCTTCATCGGCTTCACCGGCGCGCTGTCCGGAAACACCGTCTCGGCCAGCGCCCGCTCGCCGATGCCGAGCTGGTCGTGCAGCACGCCCTTGATCACCGCGCGCAGGTCGGTGGTCGGGGCGAGGTCGCGGGCCTGGTAGAGATTGGCTACCTTGAGGCCGGGCCAGTCCGTGATCATGCGGCCGCCCTTCACGGCGCCGCCGGCGAGCAGCGCGATGGTGCCGGTGCCGTGGTCGGTGCCCTCGGTGCCGTTGATGCGCGCAGTGCGGCCAAACTCGGTGGCGACCACGATCACGGTGTCGCGCCAGCGATCGCCGAGGCCGCTCTCGAACTCCGCCAGCGCGCCGTCGAGGCCGCCGAGCAATTGCGCGAGACGGCCGACCGGACCGCCCTCATTGGCATGCGTATCCCAGCCGTCGAAGGCGAGCGCGCCGATGCGCGGGCCGTCATCGGCCGCCATCAGCTTGGCCGCGCCGCGCGCCACCAGCCGCATCGCGCCGATGCCGTTCATGCCGGGCTTCGGCTTCATGTCAGTGCCCTGCGCCTGCTTCTCGAGCTGCAGGCCCTGCGTCAGCGCGCTCGCCAGCCCGGGATCGCGGTGCTGATAGAGATCGACGAGCCGCATCGCGGTGTCGTCGGCGGCCTGCGGCAGCGCGACCGGCGCCCAGCCGACGGTCGGCGCGGCGCCGCGTAGCACCAGCGGCGTGGTCGGGCCGACCGCGAGTGCGCTCGTCACCCGCTCGCCCTTCGGCAGCGCCTCCAGCGCGCGGTTGAGCCAGCCGGACTGCACGCGGCCCGGCCCGGGGAAGCCGCTCTCGAGCACGTCCTGCCCATCGAAATGCGAGCGGTCGCGATAGGAGGTCGCAACCGCATGGACCACTGCGGCCTGCCTGGCGCGATACATCCGCGCGAATTCCGGCATCGCCGGATGCAGGCCGAAGAACGGATCGAGCATCACCGCCGCGTTCGGCCCGTCGGCCTTCAGCGCGATCGCACCATGCAGGCCGGCGTAATCGGGATCACCGACCGGAGCGACGGTGGCGAGCCCATCGAGCGCGCCGCGCAGGATCACGACGACCAGCCGCGGGTCGCGGCCATCGGCCGCGCGCGCGAATTTCGGCAAGTAAGCCCAGGCGGCAAAGGAGGCGCCGCCGAGCAGCAGCGTGCGGCGCGATGTCGCCTGCATCATCAGGCTCTCACAGCACTCCATCGTCATCTCCTCTGGAATTCCGGCGACATCAGCAGCAGCGCCAGCGCCTGCTGGCGCGATTCCGCGCGCTCGACCGTGCGCCGCGTCTCCGCCGACGCGGCATCAGCGGCGACGAGCTCGAGCAGGTCGCGCGGGTCGAGCCGGTCGCCGAGCGTGGCGCCGAGCTGCGCGGAGATATCGAGCCGCAGCTTGAGCCCCTCCGGCGCAGCCCAGGCCGCGCTGGTATCGGGAAAGCCGTTCGGGCCGGCAGGCGTCCACAGCGGCTGGCCGAGCACGTTGAGGCCGTTGAGATAGCGGCCGGGATCATCGGGGGTGCGCGCCAGCAGACGGCCGGTCGCGATCAGGAAATCGTAAGGGCTGCGCATCTTGGTCAGCGGGGCCTGCCAGGCCTCATCGGATTGCACGAGCGCGGTGGCGAGCGCCTTGAGGTCGCCACCGGTCTTCGTGAAGACGTCCTGCAACCGCGTAACCAGCGCCGGCGGCGGATCGTCGGCAACGAAATGGCGGGCAAGCTTGGTGGCGATGAACCTCGCCGTCGACGGGTGCCGCGCGATATCTGATAGCACCGCCTCGCCCTGCGCGATGCCCTTCTGCGCATAGGTCTTGCCGAGCACAAGCTGCGGGCCCGGCTCGTGCGCATTGGCATTGAACACGAAGCTGCCGGGCGCGCCGAGTTGGCCCTTGCGGCCGGCAAAGGTCCACCCCGTGATCACCCGCGCAAACGACGTCACGTCGTCCTGCGTATAGCCGCCGCCGACGCCGAGCGTGTGCAGCTCCATGATCTCGCGCGCCAGGTTCTCGTTCAGGCCGCGGTGGCGGTTGATGCCGGCGCGGGAGTCCGGGCCCAACGATTGCTGGTTATCGAGGAAGAACAGCATCGCCGGATGCTGCTCGACCGCCTGCAGCATGTCGGCGAAACGGCCGAGCACATGCGGGCGGATCGCCTCGCGCTCGAACGAGCCCGCCCACATCCGCGCCAGCGCGCCCTTGTTGGCCGAGATGCAGAAATGATTGGACCAGAACACCACGAGCCGCTCGACAAAGCCGCAATCGGCAACCACGCCGCGCTGCAGCCGCGCCAGAGCCTCGGCGCGGAACGTCTTCTGGATGATGTTGAGCGGCTTTGCCGGCGGCTTCTGTGGATTGGCCGCGGGCGGCATCTCAGCCGGCGCCATCGCGGCATTGGCATTGTCGGCCGTCCGCGCCGGCGCCTGCATCGTCGGATCCTTCGCCGCGATGTCCTTGGCGGCGCTGGGCAGCGACAGATTGTGCCGCTGCGGCCGCGTTGCATCCGACGGCGGCGGCGTCTCGGTTGCAGCGGACTTCGCGGCCTTCGCCGACTCGCGCGCCTTGCGGATCTCGAACTGATAGTCGAATACCTGCTTGCCGAGCTCGGGCGTCGAGAGCAGCCCGGGGACTTCGAGCAATGCGCCGTTCGGGCGCGCCAGTTCCGCCATCACGAAACCGCGCGGATCGGACGCTGCGTTGATGAAGTCGCCGGATGCGCCGCCGCGCGCGCCAAACCCGAAACGATTGAGGGCAACCAGGGCGGCTTGCGAATCACGGGCCATCTGAATTCCCTTGGCGGCATATCCCGGCTATATCTGCGCGGGATCATAGCGCGGCTCGAGATGAACCCGAGATTAATTCGTTGATTAAATCGCGGTTAGGAATGCGCCTCTCGTCATGACGGACCGGTCTGAAAATTCCTCCCCGCGCCGCCTCGCCTGCGCGAAATGCGGCACCGAATTCTCCTGCGCGCTCGGAGGGCCGTGCTGGTGTTCCGACGAGAGCTTTCGCCTGCCGATGCCGACCGAGGGCGGCGACTGCCTGTGCCCCGCATGCTTGCGGCAACTTGCGGAACAACACGCGAGCGTGAGTGCGACGTGAACGAGCGATGGACCGTCGACGCCGTCCTGCTCGACATGGACGGCACCCTGCTCGATACCGAGAAGGTCTATTTCGACAGCCTGGTCGCCGCACTGAAGGGCTGCGGCTACGACGACGGCGTCGTCGCGCTCTGCCATTCCATGGTCGGCCTGCCCGGACCGGCCTGCGAGGCGTTGCTGGTCGACCGCTATGGCGCGGACGTTCCGCTCGCCGAGATTAATCTCGCCTTCCTCGACCATCGCGACGCGATGATGCGATCGGGCCTGCCGCTCAAGCCCGGCACGCTGCCGCTGCTGGACGCGCTCGCCGCCGCCGATCGCCCGATGGCGATCGTCACCTCGTCGTCGCGGCGCTCGGCCGAGCGCAACCTCACCCTCGCCGGCATCCGCGAGCGTTTCGACACGCTCCTGACGCTCGACGACGTCACGCACGGCAAGCCGGACCCGGAGCTCTATCTGAAGGCGGCCGCCCAGCTCGGCGTGGCGCCGCAGGCCTGCGTCGCGGTGGAAGATTCCATCCACGGCGTCGCGGCGGCGCACGCCGCCGGCGCCATCACGCTGATGGTCCCCGACATGGCGCCGCCGACCGAGGAGACGCGCGCGAAATGCGCGGCGGTGTTGCCGGACCTCAACGCGGTGCTCGCGATGCTGCGCGCGCGTGGTGGCCTCAGCGCTCTATCGTAACCGTCATTGCGAGCGACAGCGAAGCAATCCATCCGTCCGCGTATGCGGCCGTGGATTGCTTCGTCGCGTTGCTCCTCGCAATGACGTACAATGCATCTCGCGACGCTAACGCTTGCCTCGTCGTCCCGCCAGCGCCGTCTCGACCAGGGACCGCGCCGCCTCGCCGGCGGTCTCCATGTAGCTCGCGTCGCGATGCAGCAGCACGACGGCGAACGAGCCATCCAGCAGCAACAGCATCTGCCGCGCGAGCCGAAGCGGATCGGCAATGCCCTCCGCCGCGAAGGTCGCGCGCAGCCAGTCCTCGAACTTCTTCTTGTGCGCCGCGCCGATCCTGATCGCGGGATGGCCGGGCATGTTGGCGAGTTCGGCCGAGGTGCGCAGGAAGCCGCAGCCCTTCCACTTCGGATGCCGCGCCGAGCGCGCGAGATTGCGGAAGATCGCCTCGACCTTCACGGGCAAGCGGCCTTCAGCTTCCGCGAACCATTTCCGGAACAGCGCGAGGTTGGGCTGGTCACGCGCGGCGAGATAGGCGGCGACGAGATCGTCCTTGCTTCTGAAGTGATAATACAGCGTGCGCTTGGTGAGGCCAGCCCTGGCCGCCACCTCGTCGACACTCACGCGCCGGATGCCTTCATTGTAGAACAGCGCGCTTGCCGCCTGGATGATGCGCTCGCGGGTGGGCTCGGAGGGTCTGGGCATGCGACTATGTATACTAACCAGTGAATATACACAAATCGCGGCGCCCCCTACAGTCGCCTCCAGCACATACGCCAATGCCGGAGACCGCATCATGTCCACCCCCATCCTGCTCGACATCGTCGACGGGATCGCCCTCATCACGCTGAACCGCCCCGAGCGACTGAACGCGCTGAGCTACCAGCTGATCGACCATTTGATGGCCGCGCTCGACCGCATCGAGGGCGATGCGGCGGTGCGTGCCGTGATCCTGACCGGCGCGGGCGAGCGCGCCTTCTCCGCCGGCGCCGACATCCACGAATTCTCTGAGAGCGTGAAGCAGGGCTCCGCGATCGCGGTGCGCGATTTCGTTCGCCGCGGCCAGGCGATGACCGCACGACTCGAGGCGTTCCGCAAGCCCGTGATTGCCGCGGTTAACGGGCTTGCCTTCGGCGGCGGCTGCGAGATCACCGAAGCCGTGCATCTCGCTATAGCGAGCGATCGCGCGCTGTTCGCAAAGCCAGAGATCAAGCTGGGCATGCCGCCGACCTTCGGCGGCACGCAGCGGCTGCCGCGGCTGGCGGGGCGCAAGCGCGGGCTCGAGTTGCTGCTGACCGGCGATCCGTTCTCGCCGGAGCATGCGCGCGAGATCGGACTCGTCAACAGCGTCGTGCCGCACGATCAGTTGCTGAACGCCGCCCGCGAGCTGGCCGGCCGCATCGTCAGGCATTCGCCAGGTGCCGTCAGCAGCGTCATCACCGCGGCGACGCGCGGGCTCAACATGCCGATTGCCGAGGGTCTGCTGGTCGAAAGCGAGCAGTTCGCCGCGCTGGTGCCGAGCCGCGACCTCGCAGAAGGCTTGGTGGCGTGGAAAGAGCGGCGGGCGGCAAAGTATGTCGGGGCGTGAGCTGGCTGTACCAACCCGTCATGCCCGGGCTTGACCCGGGCATCCACGACGTTCTGCGCCCACGGATGTGGATGGCCGGGTCAAGCCCGGCCATGACGAGCGGAAAGACGCTGCGTTACCGCACCACCGCCGCGGTCTGTCCGAACAACAGCTTGCGCTCCTCCTCGGTGCGGATCGCGGGCTGGCCGAAATTCGGGTTGACCTCCTTCGCCTTGGCATAGGCGCGCTCGGTCGCAGGACGCTTGCCGATGGTCTCCAGCCAGCGCTTCAGATGCGGGAAATCGTCGATGTTCTGGCCCTGGTTCTTGTAGGGCACGACCCAGGGATAGCTCGCCATGTCGGCGATCGAATACTCGCCGGCGATGAATTCGCGGTCGGCAAGGCGCTTGTTGAGCACGCCGTAGAGCCGGTTGGTCTCGTTGACGTAACGGTCGATCGCGTAAGGCAGCTTCTCGACCGCGTAGTTGCGGAAGTGGTGGTTCTGGCCGGCCATCGGCCCGAGCCCGCCCATTTGCCAGAACGTCCACTGGATCGCGTCGTAGCGGCCGTAGAGATCGCTGGGCAGGAACTGGCCGGTCTTCTCGGCGAGATAGAGCAGGATCGCGCCGGATTCGAAGATCGAAATCGGTTTGCCGCCGCCCTTCGGCGCATGATCGAGGATGGCGGGGATGCGGTTGTTCGGCGCGATCGCCAGGAACTCCGGCTTGAACTGATCACCCTTGCCGATGTTGACCGGGAAGATCCTGTACTCAAGCCCGGTCTCCTCAAGGAACATCGTGATCTTGTGGCCGTTCGGCGTGGTCCAGTAGTGAAGGTCGATCATGGATACGATCCTGCGTGGGGCGCGCGTACATGCGTCGCGAAAGAAGATGCGATTGCATGAATTTGGGCGCAAAGCCGCAGGCGAGTCAATGGCGCGCGCATTGCATCGCGCGCGAATGTGATCTGCAGGGCGCGCAATCTCCAAGGCCGCGGCTCACGGAGCCGGCGATGACTTGGTAGTCATCGAACAATTCCCGATGCGCGATCGGTCCATCTCTCCCCCTCTTGTGGGAGAGGTGACGGATTTTTCGCCGCTACACTATCAATGGATGCGGCCGTGCTCGCGCAGGAATCGCTCGCCGCTTTCGGTCACGGTCACCCGCATGCCCTCGATCGAGGGGCGGCGCGCGACGTAGCCGCGGTCGACCGCGTCCTCCCAGATCGTCAATCGCGGGCATGAGGTCCGCCAGGTTTCGATCACCTCGGCATAGGGCCGCGGCTTTCGCGCGATCCACTCCACGAAATCGAGCACCAGGGCATCCGTCGTCTCCGCCATCGTACGTCTCCTGTCTGCGGCAAGCATACCGCGCCGCGCAGGCCTGATCATCTTCTCCGTTTCGGCGCTGAGTCAGTATGCCATCGTTCTCCCGCGCTTGGATCATCGGCGCAAACTGAGTTATCTTGCTCTTGCATCAGCTTTCCTGAGGGTCATGCATGCGGCGGCTTCTCTTTCTCAACGGCATCAAGGCGTTCGAGGCCGCGGCGCGCACCGGCAGCTTCGCGGCCGCAGGCCATGAGCTCAATGTCTCGGCCGCCGCGATCAGCCGGATGGTGCATCTGCTGGAAGAGCGGCTCGGTGTCGCGCTGTTCGAGCGCAAGGCGAACCGGCTCGTCACCACACAGGCGGGCCGGGCCTACCAGAGCGGGCTGACGCCGATCTTCGACGCGCTGGCGAGCCTGACCGCGCAGGTCACCGCGTCCGCGAGCACGCGCGTGCTGACCGTCGGGGTCGGACCGACCTTCGCGATGAAGTGGATGATCCCGCACCTCGCCGACTTCCGCAAACAGGAGCCGGACATCGAGGTGCGGATCACCACCGGCGGCATGCAGGTGCCGTTCGCCGACGACTGGAGCTGCGGCATCCAGCTCGGCGGCGGCGAATGGCCGGGCCTCGTCGCCGAGCCGCTGTTTGCCGCCGACCTCTTGCCGGTATGCACGGCGCGGCTCGCCAACGGACTGAAGCGCCCGGCCGATCTCAAGGGCCCGAGCCTGATCCGCGTCGCGCATTCGCCGGATGACTGGCCATCATGGCTGAAGGCCGCCGGCGTGCCGCGGCTCACCGCGCGCGGGCCGGAATTCCAGTTCTATGGCCAGGCGCTGCAGGCCGCGGTCGACGGGCTCGGGATTGCGATGGGCATCCGGCCCTATATCGACGACGACCTCGCCGCGGGCCGGCTGGTGGCGCCGTTTGCGCGCAGCGTGCCGAAGGGCATGCGCTGGTATCTCGTTTACCGCGGCTTCCACGCCGAGCAGCGCGACTTCGCCGCGTTCCGCCGCTGGATCATCCGCGCCGCAGCCGAGCCTGCGGCACGGCGCACCGGCGCGCGCAGCGCCGGTTGACGCGTTCGACGCGCCGGCTTGGCGCAAGCCATAGCTCCACTGCTGCCCCGCACAAAAAAACGCCGCTTGTGAACTCGTTCACATCTGGCGGTGCGCCCATGTGCTTCGATCGATGCAGAAGAATCCCGGAGGTCGCACGTGATTTACGGCGGTTTTCAGATCAAGTCGTTCGAGGTGGGGACAGGGCAATGGCACGCCAGGATTCAACGGGTCGATCAAAAGCCGGTCGTCATCGATGGAATCTCGTTTCCGGCGCTCGACATCGGCTTTGCGTGGTCCGATCAGGATGCAGCGATAGCCGACGCCAAGAAGCATATCGACCGGTTCCAGTGGCGATCAGGCGCGACAGTGCCGTCCTGACCGGCAACGCCGTGGTCGCCCTCGTCCCGCAGCCCGTGCCCGAACCGGAACGGCCGCCGCAGGTGAGAACGAGCTGCCCGGACTGCGCGGCGGAGCTCGAACTGCTGCGCGTCATTCCCGGCCGCGCCGCCGAATACTGGACCATGCGCTGCGCCGGCTGCGGCGCGATCCATATGGACATTGTCGACGGGCCCCGGGCGTAACGCCTGGGACACCGTCTACTGACATCTGCTGACAGCAGAACCGCGTTTAAGTCCTCTCGTCCTTTACCCTTTTCTCGCTGCCGGACTCGTCCCATATTCCGGCCATGGCGAAGACACCAAGCACTCCGAAAAAGCCCGGCAAATCCCCCAGATCCAAAGCGCACCGGCCTGAGGTCCAACCGATCGGACCCGCGCTCGCCGAATTGCTCAATCCCGCGATCAATCGCGGTGACGCCGGCATGGGCTCCGGCACCGGATTGCAGCCGCCGCCGGACAATTCCTGGGACCGCCGCTCCGGCGGCGAGGCCGCCGCGCACCGCGCGCGGGCGTCGACGCGTGGGACGAGCGAACAGGTCGCGAGGCGCGACGCCGCCGGCCTCGAGGAGGCGCCGCAGGCCAATTACGGCACCTCGGCCACCGTCCCGACTCTCGATCCGGAGCTGGCGCGGCAGCTCGGCCTGCCGACCGCCGAGGACGACGAGGAGGCACTGGCGCGGCCCCCGCGCAGCAAGATGGAAGCGCTCGGCGTCAAGGCGACCGCCGACGCGCTGGAGAATTTGATCCGCGACGGACGCCCCGAATTCCGCAGGGAAGACGGCTCCATGCGGGTGTGGACGCCGCATCGGCCGCCGCGCCCGGAGAAATCCGAAGGCGGCGTGCGCTTCGAGATCAAGTCGTCCTACGAGCCCAAGGGCGACCAGCCGACCGCGATCGCCGAGCTGGTCGAAGGCATCAACCGCAACGACCGGACGCAGGTGCTGCTCGGCGTCACCGGCTCGGGCAAGACCTACACCATGGCCAAGGTGATCGAGGCCACGCAGCGCCCGGCGCTGATCCTGGCGCCGAACAAGACGCTGGCCGCGCAGCTCTACGGCGAGTTCAAGAACTTCTTCCCCGACAACGCGGTCGAGTACTTCGTCTCCTATTACGACTACTACCAGCCCGAGGCCTATGTGCCGCGGACCGACACCTATATCGAGAAGGATTCCTCGATCAACGAGCAGATCGACCGCATGCGCCACTCCGCGACGCGCGCGCTGCTCGAGCGCGACGACGTCATCATCGTGGCTTCGGTGTCGTGCATCTACGGTATCGGCTCGGTCGAGACCTACACCGCGATGACCTTCGCGCTGAAGAAGGGCGAGCGGATCGACCAGCGGCAGCTGATCGCCGACCTCGTGGCTCTTCAGTACAAACGCACCCAGGCCGAATTCACCCGCGGCACCTTCCGCGTCCGCGGCGACGTCATCGACATCTTCCCGGCGCACTATGAGGATCGCGCCTGGCGCGTGAACCTGTTCGGCGACGTCGTGGAGAATATCGAGGAGTTCGACCCGCTCACCGGCCACAAGCAGGACGAGCTCGAATTCATCAAGGTCTACGCCAATTCGCACTATGTGACGCCGCGCCCGACGCTGGTGCAGGCGATCAAGTCGATCAAATCAGAGCTGAAGCAGCGCCTCGACCAGCTCAACGACCAGGGCCGCCTGCTGGAGGCGCAGCGGCTGGAGCAGCGCACCACCTTCGATCTCGAAATGATGGAGGCGACCGGAAGCTGCGCCGGCATCGAGAACTATTCGCGCTATCTCACCGGGCGCCGTCCCGGCGAGCCGCCGCCGACGCTGTTCGAATATGTGCCCGACAACGCGCTGGTGTTCGCCGACGAGAGCCACGTCACCGTGCCGCAGATCGGCGGCATGTTCCGCGGCGACTTCCGCCGCAAGGCGACGCTCGCCGAATACGGCTTCCGCCTGCCCTCCTGCATGGACAACCGCCCGCTCCGCTTCGAGGAATGGGACATGATGCGGCCGCAGACGATTGCGGTGTCGGCGACGCCGAGCGGCTGGGAGCTGAACGAGAGTGGTGGCGTGTTCGTCGAGCAGGTGATCCGCCCGACCGGACTTATTGATCCTCCCGTCGACATTCGCCCTGCCCGCACCCAGGTCGACGACCTCGTCGGCGAGGTGCGCGCCACCGCAGCCGCCGGCTATCGCTCGCTGATCACGGTGCTGACCAAGCGCATGGCGGAAGACCTCACGGAATATCTGCATGAGCAGGGCATCCGCGTCCGCTACATGCACTCTGATATCGACACCATCGAGCGCATCGAGATCATCCGCGACCTGCGCCTCGGCGCGTTCGACGCGCTGGTCGGCATCAACCTGCTGCGCGAGGGCCTCGACATTCCCGAATGCGCGCTGGTCGCGATCCTCGACGCCGACAAGGAAGGCTTCCTGCGCAGCGAGACCTCGCTGATCCAGACCATCGGCCGCGCCGCGCGCAATGTCGACGGCAAGGTGATCCTCTATGCCGACAGCATGACCGGCTCGATGGAGCGTGCGATGGCCGAGACCACGCGCCGTCGCGAGAAGCAGGTCGAGTACAACAAGGCCAACGGCATCACGCCGGAGAGCGTGAAGAAGTCGATCGGCGACATCCTCAACTCCGTCTACGAGCGCGACCACGTGCTGGTCGAGATCGGCGACGGCGGCGTCGCCGACGACGTGATCTCGATCGGGCACAATTTCGAGGCCGTGCTCAACGACCTCGAAACACGGATGCGCGAGGCCGCGGCGGACCTGAACTTCGAGGAAGCCGCCCGCCTGCGCGACGAGGTCAAGCGGCTGCGCGCCACCGAAATGGCCGTGGTCGACGATCCCACCGCCAAGCAGAAGGCCGTGCAGAACCGCGCCGGCGCCTATGCCGGCACGCGGAAGTACGGCGATGCGGCGAACCTCCCCGTCAGCGCGCTGAAGAACAAGTCCGCGCAGACCTCGCTCAAGGCGAGCCGCGGCGGCAAGAGCGGTTCGCGGATCCACAAGCCCGATCTCGACGAGATGCACGGCCCGGAGTCGCTGCCCTTCCGCGCGAGTGGCGTGCTGCCGACCAAGCCGTTCGGCACGACCAGCCGGATCATCCAGCCGACTGACTCCCGCCAGTCCGGCCCCGAATTCGGCCCCTCGCCGCGCTCCAGCGGCGGCGCGCCGGGCAAGCGGGGTGGATGGAAGAAGCGGTAGTCTAACAATCTGAAATTGGGCGCTGGCCTCCGCCTGTACTTTTAGTACCCCCGAGCGACCACCGCGCAAGAAGGCGGGATGCTGTCTTGCCGCTGCGCATTCGCCAAGACTATGGTGGAAGGCCGGCCTTTCGCAGCCCGTCAACCAGGTGCTCCAAGTCTTCGGCGCGTTTGAGAATGGATACCTGCTTCTGGGTGCCGCTGATGCTGTATCTTGGATTCAGGCGTAGAACCTCGCTTGCCTCTGCGCGAGCATCTTCCATTCGTCCCAGCTGAGCGTACGTCGCGGCCAGGAAGGCGTGGCCATACTGGTGATTGGGCGCGCGGCCAATCGCTTCAGTCAACCAATGTTGGGCATCGTGGTACTCTTTGAGGTGGTAGTGAGCTACGCCGGCCATCAACGGCGCAAAATGCGGATGGAATGGATCAAGGCGCATTTGCAACTTGGCGATGGCAATAGCTCTGGCCGGCTCTCCCACCGAGTAAAATATTTGCGCAAGGCGGTAATCCGCGAAATTGGGGTTTAGCGCAAGCGCTCTTTCGGCAGCGGCAGTCGCTGCGTCGAAGTCACGCTTCCGGATGATGTTATAGCCCAATTCGGCATAGGCTTCGGGCAGGCTCGGATTGAGCGCAATTGCCGTGCGCGCCAATTTGATGGCCAGGTCAAGGATAGTCGGGCTCAAATATTCATCGTTCAGGGGATTGAGCCAAGCCACCCGGTGAGTGCTGGCCAGCATTGCATAGCAACGGGCATATTTCCGATCGATGGCCAGCGAATCCGCAAGATGCCCTCGTGTCCTCAATAATTCCGGCATTTGCCACGAGGACTGGAACGATATCCAGGCCGCAGCCGCGCGCATGTAGTGATCGTAGGCCTGCCAAGTCGCGGGCGGCTTGAGCAAGGCGCGTTCGGCTTCCGCCATGTTCACATGCGCGACCAGAATTGCGGCGATCGTCCGCGCAACGTCGTCTTGGATCGCAAATACATCCTTTAACTTCTGATCATAACGCTCGGCCCAGCGGTGGACGCCGCTTGCAGCATCAATCAGCTGCGCCGTGATCCGAACTCGGTCATTGCCCCGACGAACGCTGCCCTCCAAAACATAGCGAACGCCGAGTTCTCGACCCACCTGACGCAAATCAACCGCTCTGCCCTTGTATCGAAAACTCGAATTGCGGGCGATCACGAACAAGTCGGAGAAGCGGGACAACTCGGTAATAATGTCTTCCGAAATTCCATCCGCAAAGTACTCCTGCTCCGGGTCGCGACTCATATTCTCAAAAGCCAGGACAGCGACCGATGGCTTGTCGGGAAGCGCAAGCGCCGGCCGCGCCACAGCGTTGCCGAACGACACGCGATAGACCCGCACCGGCCGCGCAATGTTCTTCAGTTGATGCTCGCCACTATCTTCGAATTCGACGTCAAGCTTATCCTGCGTATCTTCTCGTACGCGTTGCGACACACAGATGCCGCCCGGCTCGCAAAGCGCCTCGAGCCGAGCCGCAACATTCACCCCGTCCCCGAAGATATCGCCGTCTTCTATAATGATGTCGCCGGCATTGATGCCAATGCGGAACTCGATCCGTTTCTCAATTCGCACATCGGTGTTTCGGGTGATCATGCCACGCTGTATCGCAACGGCGCATCGCATCGCGCTGACCACGCTGGCAAACTCCACCAATATTCCGTCGCCGGCGCTTCTGATGAGCCGCCCGCCGTGCTTTTCGATCTCGGGATGGAGGAGCGCGGACAGATGTTCGTTCAGCCGGGCGTGCGTACCTTCCTCATCAGCACCCATTAGGCGGCTGTAGCCAGCCACATCGGCCACGAAAATAGCACTCAGTCGCCGTTCCACACGGTCTGCGGCCATAAAAGCTCGCCCTGATCCGATCTTTAATCAAAGTCTATTGTCAGAAGCAGGAGGTTGTCTATCGGGCTCCGAACACTGCTGTCCTTCAGGCCGTGCCAGCCCGCGTACGAGATCGGCGAGATCGACCTCGGTATCGAATTCTGCCTGTTTTGATGGCGAACCGCGTGCGATTCGCGGACGGATGGGCGCCCGCAGCGCGCCGGAGAGCACGAAGCCGGTCAGATGACGTCTTTCAGAGGTTGCGCCCTTGAAGGGCGCGTCGTCCAGTTGTCTTTGAAAATCGCGATGCTCGTCGAAAAAGGGATCAGCGCATGACGAGACTCACGCCGCTATTTCTCGCCGCGCTTGTGATGCTCTCCAGTCCCGCACTGCCGAATGATGGGCAGATTACATTGGTTGTGGGATTTGCGGCAGGGGGAACCTCTTCAACCGCAGCCAGAATCGTTGCTGAAGCAGCAGAGCAGATTACGCGAACCTCGACGATCGTGGAAAATCGACCTGGTGCGGGAGGGGCGATAGCGGCGGATTGGGTACTTCGGCAAAAGGGGACTCAGACACTCTTGTTCATGTCCTCCACGTCGTCGCTCAGAACGTCTCCTCAAAGCGAGCTCGTGCCCATCGGAATTTTGGGGACCTTCTCGTACGTTGCTGTCACGAGAAAAAACGCTGCCGCGCATCTTGCTGAATACATGAAGGAAGCCTCGCAAGATTACCCGGTGGGCGCCAATACTTAAGGTGCTCGGAATTCAACCCTGACCCTGCCGTCCGGAGCAGCGTCGATTTTGCGTGCCCTTTGGTCAGGCGCTCCGCCGTCTTTTCCGCATTTGGCAAGCCCATGTTTGGGGGCTGCCTCGAGCTCCGATCACGGAGCCCCTGCACGGAGACCAGATTGCAGCCTTGTCGGGCGCTGGCGGCCCGGGCACTAACGGCGCTTTGATACTTTCTGGACCGTCTTGAGCGCTTGGTTGACGCCCTTCAGCGATTCATTGACACCCTCCAGCTGCGCTTGCAGAGCATCCCTGCGCTTCTGTAGGTCCTTCAGCAGTGCTTTCCTTTGCGCCGCGGTCAATTCCTCGAAGTCGATGAGATCCACTGCAAATCTACACATCGCCGCCTCCAAGTGGCAAAACTAGATTTGATCAATCCCTTGTCCACTACGCGGCTGAATTGTCGGCAATTTCCGGTGTATAATCAAGCTGGATGATACTCGGATCGCACGAATCTTGGGCGACCTTGCGCATGGCAGGACACCGGCACAAAGCGTTGCATTTTTTTCAACGGCTTGGTGCGACTGACCTGATCGTTTCAAGGATCAATCAATCGACCAAGCTGCGCGTTGGGGTTTGCGGCCGCATTGGCCAAGATTGCCGTGTAATCGGCAATCCAATTCTGGACGGTGTTTGGCTCGAACAAGTCGTCCTTACGCCCGCATATGCCGGTAATCCCCAACGGGGTGTCCTTGAGGGTTATCGAAAGCCAAGCGCGATCGATCGGCATGACAGACCGTTCTTCCTGGTAGCCGAACGGCCGAACCGCCAGACCGGGCAGCTGGAGCGCTCGGCGGAACGCAACTTGGAGAACAAAATAAACCTGAACGAGTGATGCCGGGCACAAGCCGGTTTCTTCAGCTAGTCGGCTGGCAATGATATCGAAGGGAAGCTCTTGTCTGGCGTAAGCCTCCAAGACGGCCTTGCGCACGCGATTAAGCGCTTCGCCAAAGGTCAGATCAGCATCAAGTTGGGTGCGGATGACCGTTGTGTTCGCGAACGGACCGATCACGCGTTCTGTCCTGAGTTGAGGCCGGTTGGCCATCAAAGTCGCTACGCAAATGTCGTTGCGTTCGCTCCGGAGCAACAGCAGGGTCTTGAAACCGGCGAGCAAGCTCATGAACAGAGTTACGCCCCGGTCGCGGCTCATGGCACTCAGCTGCGTCACCAGATTGTTCGATATTTGAAATGGTTCCTGGAGAACGCGCGAGGTCAATTCGCCTCCAACGCTGCTTTTCGGGGCTGCAAATGGCGGTGAGGCTTTGTCGAGGCACCGCTTCCAGTAAGCGAACTGTCTGTTTGCTTCCTCGGTGCTGGACCACAAACGCTGCCAGCGAGCGAAGTCGGAAAACTGAAAGGATGGTTCGGGCAGCTGCGCCTTCGCACCGGCAAGCGAAGCGGCATAGATCTCCAAAAGCTCCTCCATGAAGATCACCATCGACCAGCCATCAATGATGATATCGTGCATGACCAGAAGCAAAACGTGGTCCCTGGCATCGAGCCGGAAGATATAGGCCCGGAACAGTGGCGCATTGTTCATGTCGATCGGCGCCAAGGAGCCCCGCTCGGCTTCCAACTTCGCCTTTACCAGCAGAAGTTCCTTGGCCCGGGCATCTCCGGCATGCGCCGGAGCTGCATAATCCTTCACGGTCAGGATTGAGCTGACATCGACGTCCGGCACGACGCGAGCGAGAGGAACCTCACCCTGCCAGATGAACACCGTGCGCAGCATGTCGTGCCGACGCACGACCTCGGCAAGGCTCTGCTTGAGCACGGGAATGTTTAGTCGGCCCTGCAATCGATAAGCGAACGGCAGGTTGAACTGAGGTAATCCGGGTAGTTTTCGCTCGATGCGTAGCATGCGCTCCTGCACGATGGACACCGGCTGTGGGCCATCTCCGTCAGTGCGCGAGATCTCCATGGGCGGATCGTGCGGGCGCGCTAACGAGCCGGCGCCCTCTTTTGATGAGCCAAGGCGAAGCGCAAGAGCCGCAACGGTCGGCGAATTGAAGATATCCTCGAATGACAGCGTGATGCCGAAGCGCTCTTCCACACGCAAAATCATCTGTGTCATGGCAAGTGAATCCACCCCGAGCGCGAAGACATCCTGGTCAACGCTGATCTGATCGATGTCCAGGATGTCCTCCCAGATACCGGCCAGTTGACGCTCCAATTCCGAGCTGGGCGCAACTCCCTTGCCGCCGTCCTGGATTGGTCGAGTCTTTGAGAAGCGGGCGGCAAGTTCATTGCGCTTGATCTTCCCGCCGGCGCCTTTCGGGATCTCCGGCACAATCAGGATGAGGCCAGGGACCTTAAACCCTGCCAGGCGTCCTCGGGCAAAGTCTCGGAGACTTTGTGCGTTGACCTTTGCGTCCTGACGCAGCACGACAGCGGCGGCGACGTCCGCGCCTAGTCGCTCATGGAGGGCAGGGAAAACAGCGGCTTCGATCACATCCGGGTGGCTCAGCAAGGCACCCTCTACCTCGGCGGGGGCAACCTTCTGCCCGCCCTTATGGATGATCTCCTTGATGCGACCGACGATGAAGAGATACCGGTCGGCGTCCAGGTATCCGAGGTCGCCGGTCCGGAACCAGCCGTCCTGAAATGCGGACGTGGTAGCGGCGGCGTCATTGTCGTACCCCCTGGTTATGGTGGGACCTCGTAGCGCGATCTCGCCACGTTTGCCGGATGGCAAGCGACGACCTCCCCTGTCCAGTATCGCGATCTCGGGGCCAGCCGGCCGACCGACTGAACCGCGCTTTCGCCGCTGCAAGGGATTTGCAGCGATCTGGGTGGCGGCCTCCGTCATGCCGTAGGTGTCGATAACGGGAACACCAAACAACGCTTCCAGTCCGTCGAGCACTTCCGACGACAGAGACGTCGAAGCCGAACGAACGAGCCGCAAGGAGGACCGCTGCGCAGCCTGCCTGTAGGGATCCGCCGCCGCCAATAGCGCGCGATGGATTGCCGGTACCGCCGTGTACCAGGTTGGTCGAAACTCGGTCAGCCAGCCGAAGAACGCTGTTGCATCGAAGCCGGGCGGACAGACCGCACTGGAGCCTGCCGCAAGCGCGGCCAGAAGTCCCGAGATCAAGCCATGCCCATGAAAGAGAGGCAGCACGCTCAGCAATCGGTCGCGAGCCTCAAGCTCCAAGGCGGCGCCAACGTTGTTGGCCGACAGACAGACGCTCGCATGGGTCAGAGGGACCGTTTTTGGCCGCGACGTACTGCCAGATGTCATCAGGATGAACGCGTCGTCAGCGCCGGACGCAAACTCGTCATCAATCAGGAATTGCGGCGCCCGATCGACAATTCTGAACGCGCCGGCCCCCTCGTTGGGCCGCATCGACACATCGATCACGGGCACGCCCTGGATGCGGGCGGCGCGCCGGCTGGCCGAGTTCAAGTCAGCGTGCGTCAGTAGCGCCGCTAGGTGCAATTCGCCGAAATAACGCTGGTATTCATCACAGGTAAAACCCGGATTGAGAGGCACACAAACCGCGCCGGCTGCAACCGTGATCGCCACTACTGCAGCCTCTGGTCCGTCCGGCAACACCACCGCGACCCTGTCAGTTCGGCGCACGCCGATGTTCCGCAACCCGAAAACCACTTCGTTTGCCTGCGTCCACAGCGCGCCATACGTCATCGGGAGGCGTGCGGGGGCCAGAATGGCGTGGCGCTCCGGCGCATTTTCCGCATGGTCGGCGAGGAGATCCCGAACGCACGGAAAGGGGCGTGTGCCGGCGCTCTTGCGTGCGATACCGTTCTGCAATTCCTTGATAATATTCGACAACGCCGCCCCCTCTACGTCAATGTCGCTCCGTATCCTGCGCTGTTGAAGTCATTTCCCAGAACCATCAAACACATCGAAGGGCGAGAATACGCGGATAACGTCGTCGGGCAATCGACCGCAGGCGCCTCGGCTGCGCTCAGGCCAGTTACCCGTTCTGACAGCATCTTAGGAAGCTCAACGCTTATAGCCCGCACTGAGTCACCCATGACGTGAGGCAGGTCACGCCCGGCGCGGGATCGCACCGCGAACGCGGGGTGCGACAAATCAACCCGACGGGCAAAATTTCGCTTCGCGTTTGACCCAACTCAGATGTTCAATCTGCCCGTCTCACCCGATCGAGGGGCGCTTCGCGATCGTCACGGGTGTTGCGGTGAGATGCGGTGGACGCGGAATGCGCAACTGACGAGTGCGTATGAGGCGGACGGTGAAGTCGTGCAGGCCTGACGCCCTAGTGGCAGGTGTCTCATCGGCCAGAGGCCAAGCCTCTCGCGGATGACGGTGACAACAAAGCCCAGTCTCACCGGGGAGAGCACGTATAAGCCGTAACCCATCGCGCAGGGAAGGCCGGGCTGTTTCCGGTTTCACCTGTGGTCCTACCCCCGTGCTTTCCATTTGCACGGGACCCATGGGTGCGATCGGCACCCGGTCTTCCCTGCGCCCTCTGCTCAATAGGGGGCGAAACGAAGAGCAAAACTCGGACGAATCATGTCGCGAGAATGCGGACTCACATCCTCTCGGTTGTCATGGCCCACGCAGGCGGGCCATCCAGTACGTCGCGGCCTCTCCCTGCAAGCACTGGCGTCTCTGGAATACTGGATCACCCGCATGCGCGGGTGATGACGACGAACAAGCTGTTTGACATGTGAATCGGAAGCTGACCCGTCATGCTGAGGAGGCCGCATCGCGGCCGTCTCGAAGCACGACGGCCACCAGCCGGGCCGCGGTTGCTGTCCCTAGCCTGACCGCTTGTTGCTGGTGTTCTGGGTCAGATTGCCGTGCGCGCCCTGCTCGCGGATATTGTGCTTCTCGTCGTCGCGATGGCCCTTGGTGGTGTCGAGGGGAACGCTGGGTGCGCTGCCGGGGCCCTTGTGGCTCTGATTGTCGTCGGGGACGGGCTGGACGTTTCTTGTCTTTGCTTTCGTCATCATTGTCTCCGTTACGCATGGAGACAACGCCGCCCGCGCGGGCGGCGTTCCGGAAACCTCAGGTCACAACTTGTCTTGCTGCGTCACAACTTATCCTGTTGCCTGTTCTGCGGCGTCGGCTGGGCCTGCTGCTGCTGGCGCGTCTGCATCTTGGCGTGGTGGCGACCATAGAGGCAGCCGGCCGCAGCGCCGAGCATGCCATGATGGCCGGCATAGTGGCCGGCGACGCCGCCGACGATCGCGCCCTTGATGCAGCCCTTGGCGTCGGCGGGAGGCGCAATGGCAAGCGCACCGATGGCAATGGCGGAAGCGAGGAAGACGGATTTCATATGATGTGGCTCCGGTGAAATCTGCCGAATCAACGGCCGAGCCGCCCCGCCGGTTCCCGTCCCTCCTTTGCAGAAAACCGCTGCGCATCCGTCCGGATCATGCTCTAACTGCCGCCGTATTGCGGACGGCCTTTTCAGGATCATGCCCAGTTCACCCAATCCCGTAGTCGCGCTGGTACTCTGCGCCGCGGCCTTGTTCATTGCAAATCCGGCTCGGGCGCAGAACAGCGATCGCGCGCTGCTCGCGACCTTCTGTGCCGCAGCCAGCATCAAGGGATCGACCTGCGTGCGCGCGAGGTCGTATCCGAACGCTGCCGGCCGGGCGTGCGACGTGAAGCTGACAAAAGAGCGTTACGCCGGACGCTTCCTCGCTGCCGGCAACGCGCTGCTCGTCGTCGATTATGAGAGCGAGTGCGAACCGCACGCCGCCGATTTCGGCGGCGTCGCCTTGTTCGCGCAGAATGGTCAGGCGTACCGCTTCGTCCGCTTCCTGCCGGGCGCGCAGGGCCACGACTGCATCGTCCTGCCGCGGGACGAGCAGCGGGACGCGCTGGTCTGCGCGCTCGGCCATATGGGCCAGGGCATCCTCGAAAGCGCGGTGGCGCGGATGGAGTTCACCAGCAAGGCCGGCAAGGGCATCGCGATCTCGCCCGACTTCCTGGTCAGGGCCGAAGATACGGTGAGCGCCTATGGCTCCAACGTCGTGACCTGCAACGAAGGCCCGAAATATTTCGGCCTCTCCAATCTGGCCGCGGGCCCGCGGCGGAATTCGGTGGCCGTCGACGTCGACTACGCCGACGACGAAACGATCCGCACCGCCTGCGGCGAAGGCTTTCCGAAGCCGAAGGAATTGTACCACGACCTCGAAGCCGGCGAGGCCTTTGTGCCGCCGGGCTACGAAAAGAAGAAGCGGTTCACGATCGACCTCGTGACACGCAAGGCCGCGCCGGCGGATTAAGCGGCCATCAAGCGCCCGGCGCGACGGCGAGCCGGCCTCGCCGGCCGGCCCCGGAGGAGAGCAGGGCCTTGACCGGCGTCAGGACCGGCTCGCCGCCGGCAGCGTGCGACCTATTTGGTGACGACGTCGGCGATCTTGTTGTCGGACGGATTCACGATCAGCACCTTGTCCTGCGTCATCGCGTAGCGATAGGGCCGCACCTCCGGCACATCGCGGCGGGCCCGGCGCGGCAACGGATAGGTGCTGACACTGGACGGCACGACGGCGCCGACCGTGGCGTTGAAGCCCGACGGCGCGGTCTGGTTCGAAGCGTGGCGGCTGACATCCTTCCAGATCGACTTCTGCTGGGTGTCGGAAAGCGACAGCGTGTCGCTCGCGGCCGGCGCCTTGCCGGCGTGGTTCGACATCTGATTGGCGGCTGCGGCGGTCACACCCGACAAAGCCAGCATTGCGGCGGCGAGCGGGATGGTGCTTTTCATGAGGGTCTCCTGGTCACGGATCCGTCGCCCATGTCGGCCCAACCGGGCACGCGCGGGGAGGTTTCATTAATTCGCGGACACCTGCGCGCCTGCTTCACATGTTCAGGACGCCCGGACATGGCGAGTCAGCGTGCGCGCCGATCCGGTCATGGACATCGTTGCGCCTCTGTCGCGGCCGGATTGCGCCACACGAAGCGTTCGCGTGCATCGCGCGCATCAATACATGCCTTGGTTGCTGAACCCAAATCCCCTCTCACACGTCAAACATTCGGTTGATTGTGGAACAGTTCGGTCCACAATGAGGAAAAGGACGGTCGGAGCAAGACCGGCGGAGTCGACCATGGGCGAGGATCTGAACCGGCAGCGCGTACTGAACTTCCTCGATGTCTACTATGCCGGCGGCATCGAGGGTGCGCTCGACCACTGCAGCGACGACATCGCGTTCCTCGCCAATGCGCCGATCGACATCCTGCCGCATATGGGCCAGCACCGCGGCAAGGCCGCGCTGCGCCAGATGTGGACCACGATCCACAACCGCTATTCCGACATGCGCTACGAGGCGCCGATCGTGGTGGCCGCGGGCGACAAGGTCGCGGCCCAGCTCCGCGTCTTCTTCCGCAAGCGCGACAACGCACGCGTGGTGCAGTTCGACGCCGCGGCCTTCTACACCCTGCGCGACGGCAAGATCACCGAGATCCGCGAGATCATCGACACTTTCGACCTGGTCCAGCAGGTGCTGGAGCGCGACATCGCGGCGACTTGACCGGCCGCACCGAACTCTAGCGCGTGATGAGATTAGGTTGAGCTGGAGCGGCAACGGAGGCTCACCTCTCCCTTGGGAGAGGTCGGCGTGTAGCGCCGGGTGATGCTGCGCTATTCGCTCACCGCGCTCGACTCTAACAAGCCGATTTCGCTGCGGATCGCGCATTTCGCCCGGTTCAGGACCGGCCGACTGACCAGCTTCCGCGTGCTGGTCGACAGCTTCGACCTCGTCGAGCAGACCGTGGGTTATCCGATCCATCTGCCGCGTATCGCGGTCTGACCCGGTTTCGCGATTTCACGCGTTCGTCATGTCCGGGCCGTCGTTCCGGCATCCGCGGCCGGTTTTTTTGCCAGCCCCGAGCGGGCCGCGGGTTGCCGCGCCGACTTGCGCGACTACATGCTTGGCGCGCCGGCCCGGGCATGGCGGCAGCCTGTCCACATAACCCCGGTTGCCACAATTTCGTACCACGGGAATCGCATCTTGCGGCTCTGGAATTCGCGGGCTGGGAATGACCACCACATCACGATTTGGCTGGGCGAGGCTGCCACTGTTGGCGGCCGGCTTCAGCGTGGCCATGGCACTTTCGGCCGCGGCGCAGACGCCTCCTACCAAGGATGACGCCCCGACCGAAGAAGCCAAGCCGGCGGCCGACGCCAATGACGCCGACATCCTGAAAGATATCGACGAGAGCAAGCTCGACTGGAGCCAGCTCAACACCGATCCCACCACCCTGCCCACGCTGGTGCCGAAGGGCGCGGCCAAGCCGAGCAGCACCGCCAGCAACAATCCGTCCTGGTCGTCCAACCTCAATGCCAACGGCACGTCGGGGGTGTCGGTCAAGCAGTCGATCTCACCGTTCCTCGACACCCAGGTGGGTGCCGACATGACGGTGGCGCGGCAGGGCACGCTGACGACGTCGGAGGAGCTGTCGGAACGGGTCGCCAATGGCGGCAACCTGCCGGAGTCCGGAGGCTCTGCCTGGGCCTCGATATCAGCGCCTGGCGTGGCCTCGATCTGGGACAAGACCTCGGTGGAAGCCCGCGTCGATCCCGGCGCCGATCAAAGCAAGATCGGCACCTCGCTGAGCAAATCGGTGCCGCTGTCGGATCAATATTCACTGACGCTGCAGAGCGGCTACAACATCATCCAGCAGGGCGTGGTGCCGATGCCCGGCATCGCCGGCCACGCGTGGCAGAGCTACGACACCGACCAGTCGGCGAAGCTGTCCGTCAACGACACCGGCACCAGCATCACGGCAGGACAGACCCTGTCGACCTCCGACGACAGGTGGCTGCGCCGGGTCGGCGCCGAACAGAAGCTGTTCGACGGCGTCACTGTCTCGGGCTCGGTCGGCGAGACCGCACAGGGCACGACCAGCAAGAGCATCAGCGCCGGCTTCAAGCGGACGTGGTGAAGACTCCGTTAGTCTTGTCGTGCTAATGATCAATCATTGCCGCAACTTGGCCCAGATGCGGTCAAATTCGGCGGGACACATAGGTCTGCAACTATCATCACATCAATTCGTCGTGCGGGGGACAGCCGCGCTTCGCCATGCGAACAGGGGAAAGCCGATGAACGTTACCAATCGATCCGAAGACGCTGAGACGAATTCGGACGTCGACACCAACCTCGCCGCCGTCTCGGAGGTCGAGGCTGGAATCCGCGACTTCGTGCGCAACGACATCGCCTATCTGCGGCGGCCCGTGGCGAGCCCGGAGACCGCGCCGGTCGAGCCGAACACCGACGCCACCGTCAACAACGTCAACTCGCTGATCCAGCGCGTTGCCGGCACGTCGCTGGCCGAGATCGAAAAGCTGATCTCGGAACTCGAGAGCCTGCGCGACCTCCTGCATGCCGAGGGCCAGCGCGTGCAGCGTGAGATTTCCGGCTATGCCCAGCTCAGCCAGGCCGCGATGAAGTCGACGCGCATGATCGCCGACAACGTCACGCAGTGGAAGCGCGCCGCCGACGGTCTGCGCAATAGCTGATCTGGCACCTTCACCAAGACCGACAGCCGCCGCCTCTCCCAACGGGAGGCGGCGGCTTCATTTTTGCCATGGCCCTCGAAGCATGCTCGAGCTGGCCCTGGCGGTAGACGGCCTCCGTGCCTGTGTGACGCAACACATCACACAGGCAATTCTTGCGGGAATTGAATTGAACCTTAAATGCAGAGGCCGCACCAAATCCCAAGCGCCATCGGGGCGATGGACATCTTTGGGGGAAATTCATGCAAAGCGTTCGACCGGATAACACCGCTCCGATTCCGCTGCGCCGGTCGCAGCAAGGCGTCGGTACGATCATGATCCGGTTTATCGGACTGCTGGCAGTGGCAACCGCGGTGATGGTGCTGATCTGGAATCGATAGAGATCCGCGCGCCTGCGAATCGGGATCAGCGTCTATGGTGAGAGGATTCCGACCTACCGATTGATGCTCGCGGTGGTCTCGAACGAATAGTCGCCGTCGGCAAAGCCCTTCACGACCATTCCGGTGGCCAGCATCACAACGAGCGTTACCGTCGCGAAGATCAAGCCGACCAGTTTCAGCGCGCTGCGATCTGCCATGGGTATCCCCTGAAGCTGTGCCCTGAAACCATAGGCAGGCACAAAGGTTCACAACGCGTTAGCAAAAAATGCGTTTCACGCAACGCACAACAGCGTGGGCGCGTGTAAGTCGTCTGCTAACCATGGCGTTCCTGCAACATCAGGTGCTTGCGGGCAACATCAGGAACCGGGATGCCGTCGCGGCACGAACGCGGTCGCCAGGAAAGAGAACACCACTTCGCCGCGCTGATTGGTGCCGGTGTTGCGCCCCTGCAGGATGCCCCATTCGGGACGGCTCGACGAGGTGCGCTTGGTCTCGACCTGATTGGAGAAGCTGACGGTGTCGCCGGCGAGCACCGGACGGATCCAGCGCAGTTCGCGGAAGCCCGGCGAAGGCCCCCATACCGCGACCGGCTCGCCGCGCGCGGCGGCCTCCGCCGAGAGCCGCTTGCCGTCGGCGACCAGCAGTTTCATGCACACCGCCGCGACGTGCCAGCCGGATGCGGCGAGTCCGCCGAACAGCGACTTGCGTCCTTCCTCCTCGTCGAGATGGAAACGCTGCGGATCGAACTGCGAGGCGAAGCGCTTGATGTCCTCGGCCGTGAAAGTGAACGAGCCGAAGTCGCGCCGCGCGCCGATCTCGATATCCTCAAAAAAGCGCATGCGCATAACATCCTGACTTGAGCATGATCTCCGCGCAAACGCCTTGCGTTTGTCGCGAGGAAAACCGCTCCACAATTCTCCGGATCATGCTCTACCCGCCCGCACTGTCGCGACGGCTGACGATGATCGGCGACTCCATCTCGCACAGCACCTCGCCGCGCGCATTGCGGATCGTGCCCTTGAAGGTCACGATGCCGGTGCTCGGCCGGCTGCGCGAGACGCGCGCCTCGACGACGTCGACATCCAGCGTCAAATCGTCGCCCGGGCGCAGCGGCGCCATCCAGCGCATCTCGTTGACCCCGGGCGAGCCGAGCGAGGCGGTGCGGCCGATAAAGCCGTCGAACAGCATCCGCATCATCAGCGAGCCGAGATGCCAGCCCGAGCCGGACAGCCCCCTGAGCATCGACTTCCGCGCCGCCTCTTCGTCGAGATGCATCGGCTGCGGGTCGAATTCAGCGGCAAAGGCCAGGATTTCGTCGCGGGTGACATGGCGCGGGCCGAACGTCCCGAAGCGGCCCGGCGTGAAGTCTTCAAAGGTCAGCGTGGTCATTGGGTGAGGATATGCCGGAAGGAAGCCCGATTGTGGCCGTTATTTGCAGCAATCACAACCTGTCCACTCGCATAGCTCGTCCCTGACTTGCCCGGCGCCCGGTTCAGGGCTAGCCCTTGGCCGCAAGGGGGCAGGCTAGGCGGACTGCGGCATCCATCCCCATGGTGAGGAGACGCCTCTCACTCCGTCTCGCGCCATGCGGCCCGGCTGGTGGCCTCGTCCTTCGACAGGCTTGCTTCGCAAGCTTCTTGGGATGAAGTGATCAAGCCGGTTATCACGCAGTAGGATGAGACGCGAATCATGTTCGGCTTGCCGGGAGAACTACCGATGTTCGATTTCCAGGATCTGTTTCAGTGGGACCGTTTCATCACGCCCACGATCATCAAGACGTTCTACTGGCTGGTGATCGGCGTCATCGTGCTGTTCGGGATCTCCGGCATCCTGTCGAGCCTCTCGGCCATGGCGATCAGCCCATTCGTCGGTTTCGTCCTGCTGCTCGCATCGATCGCCAGCATCATTGTCGGCATCGTGTTCTCGCGCATCGTCGCCGAATTCATCCTGATCGTATTCCGCATCAACGAGCATCTCGGCGCGATCCGCGACCAGGGCGGCATGCGCTGAGGCCTTCGGGGGGCGCGGGCTTCCGGTGAAGAAAGGGTGAATGCGGCGCCGCCAACTTGGACGGCGCGGCGAGCGGGAATCTTAGAGCTTTTGGCGTACTGCTCTCCCCCGGGGACGATATCGGGGGGCGACCTCTTGAACACCGACATCGATCACGATCGGCGCTATCCGATCAGCGAACGCGCCCAGCGGCGGCATGACGTATTGATCGGCTCGTCGTTTTTGATCTGGGCGATGCTGATCGGCTTCGCGCGGTTATAAATCGCCTGTGATCGCCTGACGCGACGCCGTGGGCACCGCCATGGTTAATCGGCGGTAGCACCTGTGGTCAAATCCGAGCGAAATTGCGGCCGGGATATTAAAACCGATCGCGTATCACCGTCACCGCCGCAAACAAGAATTGCACGGGGGCGTCGTGAAGTCGGAAGTGCGTTCGATTGCCGTGAGGCCCAAACTTGCTGCCAGGCCGGGCTTCACGATCGAGGATATTTTGTGGGCCGTCGGCATCTGGTCGGTGATCCTGACCCTGACGCCGGTCATCATTTTCTACATGCTGATGGTGGCGTAAGGCCACCTGCCTCGTCATTCCGGGCTCATGCTTCGCATGCCCCGGAATGACATTTCAAATATTCACGACCACAAAAAACGCGCGGAGCCCGCGCGTTACTTCCAGGTCGAAGCGGCGTGATTACGCCGCCTGCTTGTGCATCGCGCCGGACGCCGACGCCGAACCGCGGATCGCCTTGATCGAGCGTTCGATCGCGGCCCACAGCCGATTGATCTCGGCGGCGGCGCGGCCTTCCGCGTAATATTCGCGGGCGCCTTCACCCTGGCCGAGCGCCATCAACAGATCGGCGCGATTGGTGATCTGGCCGCTCCACACCGGCGCGCGGAATTTCGCCAGCGCTTCACGCGCGATCGCAACGATGCGGCTTTCGGCGCCGTCGCGCTGTGCGGGCGCGCCGTTGATCACGACCGCATAGGGCTTGCGCACCGAGCGGCAGGTCTGGATGGTTTCCTGCACCGCGTTGACGTCGAACACGCCGGGCCGCGCCGGAATGATCACCATGGTGGCGTGCTTGATCGCGTCGCCGACCACGGCCGAGAGATTCGGCGGCGTGTCGATGAACACCCATTCGATGCCGTCACGCTGGGCTTGAGCGATGATGCCGCCGACCGAATTCACCGCCGTCTTGATCGGCGGTTCGTTGGTGCCGCGCAGTTTGTGCCAGAGGGTCAGCGAGCCCTGCGGATCGGCGTCGATCAGCAGACAGGGCTTCGTTGCCTTGTGCACTTGCGCGGCAAGGTGAGCAGCCAGGGTACTTTTCCCCGAGCCCCCCTTACGCGAAGCGAAAACAATGACGTTCATACCTTGGCCTCCACATTGACCCCAGAAGCCAAAAATGAATCAGCACGCTGATTCGTGAAAGAAAAAAAACTTGCAATTCGCAAAGTCGCCCAGATTACCGGCGCGTTTTGGCTTTTGAGTCACACTTCGCACATGACACAACTGGAAATGGAGCGAGCTAACCGCTTGATTGGCTCATCGCGCGCGCTTTGCGGCGCGTTTGTTGCGCTCGCGCTCGAGCCATTTGCGTTCGATCCAGCCGAGCAATTGCGCGGTCGGCTTCTGCAGGAATGGAACATCCTGCGCGAACAAAAGGAGTCCGAGCGGCAGCATCCAGAGCCCGAGCACCGGCAGGAAGCTGAAGATGCCGCCGAGCACCAGCAGTATCGCGAGCGGAACCCGCACGTAGCGCGACGACGGCTTGCGCAGCCACGCGACGAACCGCGCCGGCCGCGCCGGAAGCTTGGCTTCGAACCAAGCGAAGTGCCGATCGATTTCCCGCTTATAAAAGTCGCTCACGCCTCTCTCCCGGTCCATCCCGCGCACGGCGCGATGGAGTCTTCATCCGCACAGAACGCCAAACACGAGAGATGATGCTGCGTGACAACGTCACAAGGCGTCAGTCTGTCGCGCGCGCGGGTCTTGAAATTGTCGTGACGGCATCCTGGCGCGGCCAGACCGGCAACCGCGTCTAGCTCGCGGTGGACTTGGACTTCTTTACCCTGTGCGGATGCACCGGTTTGCGCTTGGTGACCGGCCGGAGCGCGGGACGCGCAGTCACCCCTCCCGGTTCCGGAGCTGACCGGAAGAACACCTTGCAGGGCGGCGACAACAGCTCCCGGTTCCGGATCATGCAGGCCGTGATGCGATCGACATCGGGAATCTCGGAGTTGCAGAGCCGGAACGCATCGGGCGTGCAGGCCTGCTGCTGCTCGTCGGTATAGGCCTCGCCCCGCGCCGGCAACAACGCGGCCGCGAGTCCCGTCGAGAGCACAAGCGCAAACGAAAAGCTTCTTGAACGGGCGATTGCCATGCGTCCCCCCAAGGCGTCGTTTGCGGGAATTGTGGGAGAACAGCTTGAGAAGTGCAAGCAGGTGAGATGACGCGCTGAAGTCGCAACGAGCTTGGACTTGTGAGCTTGGACCTGTGAGCTTGGGCTTGCGCTTGGACCTGGAAGGCTTCGCGGTGTCGCTGTCGCGTGCGGGCCGCTTCCGTGGGATGGTACAGTCGGATGGGGACTGCCCGCCCCCAGCTTCAGCATTGACAAATATGGCGAATTTTTCACTCGAGACGGCTTCGCACTGAGCCCCGCACAAGGGATGGCGATCGTGCTGAGATCGCCATCTAGTTGCCCAAGTCGGCGCTGCCTACTGTGGGTTTTCTAGACGGCGGGCCGCCCGTGAACCCTGACGAGTATCTCTTACGACTTCTCAACCAGTTTGCGCACCGGTCAGCGATATTTGATACGGCGGTAGGCTTCGTGGCAGGCCAGGCCGTATTCAAAGGCGCCCTTGTCACATCGTTGCTGTGGCTGGGTTGGTTTCAGCGTGACCCCGATCAAAAGCGGCGCCGGTCTCTGGTCATCTCAACGCTTGCGGCGACAATCGCGTCACTTTTGCTCACAAAGATCATCAGGTCTTATCTGCCGTTCCGGCTACGCCCAATCCATGATCCTGCGGTTGGCTTTACATTGCCCTACCACGTCAGCACTGAGACGCTGTGGAACTGGAGCTCCTTTCCGAGCGACACCGCTGCATTTGAATTTGCGTTGGCTGTTGGTGTGTTCATGATCTGGCGCCGCTGGGGTTGGCTCGCGATCCTGTACAGTCTTGTTGTGATCTCCCTTCCGCGCGTCTATCTCGGTTACCATTATCCTTCTGACATCGTGGTGGGTGCCCTAATCGGTGCTGCTGTCACGCTCATAATGGGCCGTGAAAAAATCAGGATACCGCTGAGCCAACGGCTTTTGCTTTGGAGCAATGAGTATCCCGGCGCCTTCTATTGCGCCTTCTTCCTTTTCACATATGAGGTCGCGGCAGTCTTTGAGAACACTCGCCAGATTTTAACTGCTGCCTGGAAGCTCCCGCACCATTGGTAGAGGTAGCCGCTCATACTCATCGCGCACGTGCGCCGGGATATGGCGATCTGTGCAAACGCGCCCACTTCATTCAACCGTCCAGCGTCTGCGTGCTTGAACGTGAGGTGATCGCCGTAAGCGATCCATTCGCAGCGATGGCGCTGGATTGCTTCCTGCCTGATCCGGAAGGCACGGTGGCGAAGATGAAAGCCTACACGATGTTCCAATCGCGGTGTGCACAACGCGGCCACATCGCGCTCGCCAAGCTCACCTCCGAACGGAATTTTGGAAAGAAGCTCGTGGGGGTCGCCGGGTTCGAAGGTGTGATCACTGGGCCCCGCGCCCACGGTCAACCTCGAACGTGGCTCGGGATGCGCCTACGCACTGCTCAAGAGCGAAAGGCCGGTGATGACTGAACACGCTGAACCACATAAAATACGTGGTTCAGCGACCAGCCCGGCCATGCGCCAGCCGGGACCGATCCCGCCGCCAGCGCCCCCCGGCCCGGCCGGGGCAAAAAGGCGGGCGCGCCTCCGGCACTGCGTGGAAAATTCCATCATGCATACAATCTGGGCCCCGCCCCTGGCCCTCTACGCTGCCCAGTCCATGATTGCGTCAATGAAAGTCTGAGCTTGGCGGATCGCATCCAGCCTAGTAGCGCAAACGCCGACCGAGACTGTCCGGCCCTTTCCCACGGTCCATTTCCAACCGCTCGGATAGCTCATCTCTATGACCGAAAAGCTGATGCCTCGATGTTCCACGGAGGACCTCCGCTAACATGGGTTGTCACGCGCCAATGAGGTTACTGCATTGGATCGGCCCAGCCTAGGTGCCACCCCCGGCTGCGGCCCTGCACCTAATGGCGGCGCACCTAGGGGGACCCCGCCGAATGCTGGCAAAAATGAAAAATAATGCGGGTGGAAATTCCGATCCGGCCCCGACAGTTTTCGAGGTGATAAGCGTAGGGGACTCGTCCACGCTACCTTGCGAACAGGCGGCAACTCTCACATGTGCGTGGCCGGGGCCGGTCCAACCGCCAAGCT
The DNA here is from genome assembly GCF_029910095.1 of Bradyrhizobium sp. ISRA464. Classification (NCBI taxonomy): domain Bacteria; kingdom Pseudomonadati; phylum Pseudomonadota; class Alphaproteobacteria; order Hyphomicrobiales; family Nitrobacteraceae; genus Bradyrhizobium; species Bradyrhizobium sp. ISRA464. The sequence continues at coordinate 7,821,011 of NZ_CP094526.1, forward strand.
AGTCCGGCCCGCCCTTGTCACTGGCGATCCCTATCGGGGACCTGAGCTACAGCGGATCGGCGATCTTGTCGGGGGCGCCAAATTTATCCGCCGCAGGTAAGAGCGAGTCGCTATAGTCCAGTAAAATGCGCGGTTCGAATTCGTGCGTGAGTCGGATTCTGCAATAACAGCGAGTCGGAACCGCGGGTTTTCAGGATAACGGCGAGTCGATGTACTTCGATCTATCTCTAAGCCATTCTACTATCTATGTTTATTGGCGCGTCTTACATTGGCTCTTCGTTGGTACCGTCACTACGCGATGGCACCTGCGGCTGAGACCAGCCTACCGGTTTCTTTGCCGCGGCCTGCCCTATTCGGCTTCAGCAGCTGAGGAGTCATCGCCGGCGTCGACCGGACCTGTCGCGCGCGGGCTCGCGCTCATGATCGTGTCGTACGATACCGGGCTCCACCTTCTGGTCTCGCGATCGAATTCCACGAACTGCCCGCCGTGCACGGAGAATATCCGAAATTGCGGAAAGCAGGCGAAGGCGGCGTCCCGATCGACTTCTCCCTCGCCGCCAGAGAAATGCCTAACGAGGATCGGGCCGAAGGCGAATATTCCGACCGTGCGGTAGCCGCGAACGAGCCACTCGTTGCTGGTTCTTCGCTCGTCGATGCTCCGTCCGCAGCTTTCCGGGGTAGGAGCGTAGCCGCCCGATATGATCTCGCCGGTCGACGGATTGAACGAGGTGCCGTCGTCGTTGGCCCCAACGGTGACAACGGAGTCGTTCGACGGGATATCGACAATGATGCCGATGCTGCCACCGGCATTCGCGTCCGCGGGGTGCATGCCGGGACGCTGATATGGCCCGACATCGCCGGCCATGATCGTGCTGAAGGAGAGCGGGACGTCGGCCAGACCGGCCGCCTGCCGAAGGTCGTCAGGAAAGACCAGGCCGGGGTGGTTGCTCATCAGCGTCGAGAAATGGACCAGCAGTGCCTGGCGCTCCCGGAGGAAAGACCGGATCGAGAAGTCGGTCTGGTCGGACGGCGTGGTTTCGGTGGTGCCTTGAGTGTTCATCGGTATCCTTCTTGGGACCGTTGATATCGTCCTCAGGTTCCGGTCAGGCCTAGGGAAGGAGCCCAGGAATGGGATCGTTGTATTTAGAAATCTGCAGATGGTTTCCGGGCATTCAGGGCGCCAAAACCGATAATATATTGGCGTTCTGGCAGACCTCTCGGCACCCGGGCATGGTCTGCTTCCTATGGAAATCGCGATCTTAACCCTCAAGGACCCGGCCCGAAGCTCCAGGAAGCGAGGCTTCCGGGCGAGCAACACGGTGATCGCCCGGAAGATTTGCCCACTACCCCATCATGGGCCGCGGCGGACCTGATTTCTCCCGTAGCTGGAGATCCCTCAGGACTCCCGCCGGCATCCGAACGTTGCCCACGGACGTGACCATCAGCGGCAACAGGTCGATCAGCAGCGGCAATCCGGTGATACCGAACGACCTCAGGCGGGCCTCTTCCTCGGCCTGGCGGTGCCGATCCTCCCACGGTGCAGTGGCATCTTCCCAGAACCACGTTTCGTCCTGGTGCTTGATCCAGTCTGTCGATGGGACCTGCTGCGGCCGCTGTCCGTCGCGCAGGCGCCAGAGTGGAGCGTAATCTCGCGAGAACAGGACTTTGCTGCCGTCCGGTTCCGTCCAGGCGCCGTAGACGAAGTAAAGCCGGTGCGGCAGAAACGGCGGCAGCGGATCGCGAGGAATGGAGATCTCCTCGCGTGTGCAGATCCCACAGCGATTATCGGTGATGATCTGCACCGGGGAATCGCGCCCACGGCCGAAGTCGGCCGTCAGCATGGCAAGGCGTCGGGGTCCGGCGAAGCTCCCGTGGAAACGAACGGTGGTCCCCGCCATTCCGTAAGCGGGCCGAAGCTCGCCCAGGCTCTCGACATCACGGCCGGGGAGGCGCACCGCGCGGCGAGGTCGAGGATATCAGGTGAGCTCGTCCCGGCGGGCGGATAAGTTTGCGCACGCTCATGGCGCCGCGGCCGCGGGATTGCCACCTTCCTGGGGGAAGGTAGTCGCCCCCTCCAGCCTGGCTTCACGACATGTGCAATGCCGCCAATCATTCCGACGCCTGCGACTGCGGATTCGGTGGAGACACGGGCGGTGGTGGCGGCGGCCGCTGGGGGAGCGTTTCGAATTTCGTCCTCAACTACTCGCCGCCAGCTTTCGGATGGTCTCGCGACAGCGACGGGACGGTCGCAAGCTACGTCAACCCCAATGCGCGTTGCCCGGTTTGCGGATGTTCGGTTTTCTTCTACCGCAGCCCATACAACGGGCGCGTCTATTTCGACGATCTCGGCTGGCCTTGGCCGAAGCACCGCTGCACCGACAATCGCCAGGAGCCCCGGCGAGCGACCCGCACGTCCATAGTGCCGAAGTCGCTCGGGGACACTCGATGGCATCGGGAGGGCTGGAGTCCGCTCCTGTCGCTGCATGTAGCTCAGGAGGGCGGTCGCGCCGCGGTCCGTGGCGACCTCGACGAAACCTTCGTCGACCTGGTCTTGCCGGCGGGTCAGAGGATCGACCGCGAGACTCCGGTCCTGATCAAGCGGATCCTTCCCCGCCTCTTCCGGATCACGTGCCTCGCCTCCGATCCGACGTCGACGAGGCCCGTCGAAAGTCTGGCGTTCGATAGACGGCTGCTCGGCGCCCGCGACGATGCGATCAGGCGAGCCGCGGACGGGGACGCATCCGGCCTCCAGGCGGTCGGCGGCTATCTCCTTTGGAAGCTCGAAGACCCGGCCGGAGCCAGACCATACCTTGAGGCCGCGGCGGCAGGTGGAAGCTTCGAAGCGATCCTCGACCTGTTCGTGGTCTCGCTCTTCGAGACCGCCCGTCCCTCCGATGCCGCTGCGGTTCTGCCGGAGGCCGAGCTCGCGTCGTAGTGCGTATCCGTCGCCACGCGGGACGCCCCCGTGTCGCGGTCTTTTTTGCTGAGGCACGATCCCTTCAGCGGGAGCCAACGATCATGCGCGTTGTGTTCGGGTATCTCGTCAAGGCGGCGCTGTTCATCGGGCTCGATCTCTTCTTGCGTCGATTCCTTGGACCGGTCGTCAGCAATCTTTCCGCCTTGATCGGGTTCGGATTGTGCGAGGCTTGGTCGCTCGTCCGGCACGCCGGAATCGACGCCGTCGTCGATTTTCTCATGGACAAGCCGAAGGAGATTTTCGAATTCGTACTCGGGCTTGCGGTGCTGACCGTCCCGCTCTGGGTGGGTAGTCTGCTGTTGTGGTATGGACACCCGCTCCTCGCATGGCCGCTTATGATCGTCGGCGAACCCGCGTGGCTGGCTTTGGTGTGCGAGGACGAGCGACGCGAGATCATCGAGTGGTCGTTCGCAATTCCGGTGATTGCGGCGCCTCTCCTGGTCGGATGTCTGCTGTCGTGGTTTGAACACCCGATCCTCGCAGCGCCGTTGATTTTCGTCGGCGAGCCCGCGTGGCTCGTCTACGTGGTGAAGCATGCCCCGCCCAAAGAGGCGGGCCCGGAGCCGCCTCCAGGTGGCAATAGGCCTACGGATCCGCCACCGGAAGCCGGAACGCCGGGTGCCGTAGCGCCCGCATAGGCTCGATCCGCACCTTCAGAGGAAAGCAGGGCGTGTATTTATAGATCGAGGTTCATGGGCGAGCTTGACCCATGTCCTACGCCGTCAGATCTCACACGCGGCGATGCGAACTTCTGTTCCGGATCACTGGCGCTGGGACATCACAGGGTGCTCCGTCAAAGCGGACGCGTGCGGCATGGATACCTGACGAAGCCGATGGCCGATCAGATTTCGAGGGCGTTCAGGGAAAAGTAGGGCGCCGGTACGGCGCGGCCGACACGCCTAGAGGCGGCCTGCATAGCGTCGCCGAGGGCTGGCCTCTTCGTCGAGCCGCTCGGCCCAGCACTTGATCTTAGCATCGACCCGCTGCATGAGGTCGCCCTCGAAGTCGGGCTGCGCCGTCATGGTGACGCTCACGAAGCCGGGTTGCCCCGGCGGAAGCCGCCACACCTCGTAGCCCGTCACACCATCCTTGGTTCCCTTCGGCGGCAGCGGATTCGGACCCCAAAGCTTGGCGGCATCGGGCGCGGTCCGCTTCATCTCATCGAAGTCGATCGTCCATTTGTGGTCACTCACCGTACCAAATTTGGGGACGATCTTGGGCAAGAGATAATCGCGCACGATGTTGTCGAGGTCATGTTGCGTGCCAACCGTCACCAAAGCATTTGGCTGAACGATGACCTGCAGGCCCACCGGCACCACAAGCGGCGTGATCAGCCAGCCCCATCGGTTTTGGAAATCCTCGAGCGCCTCGTCGATCTTCTGCTTGAACGCCTCGGACTCGCCTGTTCGAGATGGGAGTTCGCCCAATTGAATGCGGAGACCCGTTTGCCGTATGACCGACGGCCACGGTTCGAGTAGCGGCTGCATGAACGGTCCTTTTGGACGGCCGTAGAGCCACCCGAGGACCGGGATGGAGACAGCCGAAGTACCGTTCAGGAAGGCGCGTTGAGCGTAGAAGCGCTGCATCTTGATCATCGACTCGTACAGTCGATCGCCACCTCGGGTCCGATACTGCGCCTCGTTCGTAAGCAGACGCCTGAAGCTGCCGATCCAGTCTTCTTCACGCTCCCGCTCCACCTCGTCTGAGCCGTCGGCGGCGAGCGCGTGTGTGGCTTCGGCGGCCAACTCGACATCGTCGATCATGTTTGCAAAAGGGCGCGCCACGACGGTTATCGATGGATGTTCCTGGCCGTGCGCGCAGGACACGGACAGCGCGTGAATTTGCACGTCGTTCTTGTAAAGCCGGGTCTTCTGCCAGTTGTTGTCCTTCGGGCCCTGACAGCCCAGGAGATCCAAAAGGTTTTTTGCGATCGTGTGCGCGTGCGGAGGCGATTTGTGGGTCGTTGACAGCTGCAGTTGTAGCGCGATGCCGCCGCGAAAGGCGGTGCGATTGGAGTCCGAGAGCGCTTCTGCGACTTGGCGCTGGAATTCGACCTTGTTTGCCGACGGCATGTTTTTAGAGCCCGGCTCGAGGTCATGAATCACGACGGCGAACCTCCGACGACGGCGGACACGGTATCGCGCCAACTTGCCCGCGACCTTTTTCATGTATTCGGCTATGTGTTCTTTGCGATCCACGCTGTCGGCCCGTCGATGAATGGCTGAACATAGCGGGTTTCGCTGGAAGATGAAGGCAGCACCAGGTTCGCGCGCGCGTGCACGAGGCCGCTGCGGCTCTCGGCGGCGGCGCACCCTATTCAAGTCCGTTCTGGCCGCTAAGGTGCCTAAACAGGAGCTTTCCGGCAGCGGCTTGAACGGCTATGGATCAGGCACAGCTACGCTGGGATCGTCGGCCCGGACTGAAGTCTGCAACTCGCTTGGATCCACGTTCTTGCGCCGAGCCCATTCCACGAGGTTCTGCGGCCGGTAGGTTGGATCGGCCCGCCATCGTTTGAAAACATTGGCGTCAATGGTCTCGTTGACGTTGGTGTGGGTGCCGTCGTCGCGCACATCCGGCGCCGCGCCGATGGTTCGATAAAATGGCCGGGGGGAAATGATCTGGTAGGCGCCGTACAGGAACTCCCGGTAGGAGTTCTTGATCTTCGCGGTGACGTCGTCGCCGTCCAGATTGACTTCCGACCGGAACGACAGCCCCTGCGATTCCGCCTTCTTCATCAGCCAGCGCAGAGGAGGCTGCGCGAGCAGATCGGTCTCGTAGCCGCCGCCGACGTTGGCGTGAGCGCCCACGAACCACCGCTGTTCGACGCTCGAAAGCGGCCTCGGCTTGGCGGTGCTGCGATGGACGTCCCAGATCGTGGGAGCGAACTTAGCGCGGTGTTCATCGATGGCGAGTGCATGATAGCCGTTCTGGATGGGCAGACGCAGTCCCGTCTGCAGATAGTCGAACTGCGAACTGCTGATGCCGGTGAAGTCGCCCGCCGCGATACCTATCGAGCCGACGGTATCCCACACGCCGACCACCTTGACGTTCACAGGCCGCGCGTATTTGAGAAGCCACTTCTCCTGGGCGGATATATTGGCGATGTCGCCGGCCGCTTGCTTCTCCTTCAGCCTCCAGATCGTCTCCTCGTCGCCCCTTTTGTAGCGATCGAAGAGTTCGTTCACGCCGATCGGCGAACCCTGCTCCAGCAGTCCGTCGATGGCGATCAGACCCGCCAGCGCTCTGGCGGTGTACGCGCCGCGACTGAAGCCGAAGATGAAGATCTCGTCTCCGTCCCGGTAGTTCTCGATCAGCCACTCGTAGGCCAGACGGATGTTCTCATCGAGTCCTTGCCCGAAGGTGCCGCCGAGAAAGCCGTTCACGCCGACAGAATAGTAGATCAGTTGAGGCTTGCCGTCCTTGCCTGTCGGCGCGCACAGAGAGCGCATGCGCCACACGTTCGTGTTGGTATCGACGCTGTTCCATGTACCGTCGAGGAAGACCGCCAGGCGCTTCTGCTGCTGCTGGTCCGCGCCGGCGACGTTCGACTGGTTGCCGCCCTTCTCTCCCGGACGACCGATGAAGACGCCAATAGCGATCATCGCCGCGATCACGGCCAGAAGAATGATGGAATGCGCGATCTGCCAGACCCAGTGCCAAACTTTCATGCCTCACCTCCTATTGCGCCTTCGTGCGTTTCCGCGGCGTGCAATTTTCTTCCGTCGTCCGTCGTCGCGTCTCCGGTCCGCAGCGGGCATTCGCGCATGGTGCCGCAGCAAGAAACGCGTCCACGCAGCGTCCGCCAAAAATCGTCTACCAGGACGCGCCGGCGATGCTCGAAAATGATCGGACAGCCGAGTCCGTTGTCATGACAATCCCTCCGGAGCAGAGGGCGTCCCCGGCGGTCTGTGCGTCCGCAGATGCAGGCGCTTCGCCCGTTGCGCAGCATCCCCGTCTTCGCGTTGATCCTGCGTACGCCGAAGGCGATGACACCGGTGTCGAATGCGACTGCTTCGCGATAGGCGGCTCGCAGCCCCAGCTGATCGGCCGCGTTCTCGGCCGCGAGCTCTATCTCGCCGGCTTCGCCATGCGAGAGTTGCGCCTCGCTCGGCCAGAAGCCCGTCTCCTCCGCGGTCTCTTGCCACAGTGCGAAAGCGTGCAGCTTCGTCCACCATGCTGGCGCCGTCTCGTCCGTGATGCCCTCGCCGGCGCGCAGGCCGATGCAGAAGGATCCGCCCCGGTTGATGTGCCGCTCGGGGCAGCACGCCGGCAGCGTGCTTCCGACCGATCGTTCGGACACGATGATCTCGCCGCCGAGAGAGACGGCCCTGAGTTGGAAAACTCGGGTCAAGGCCTTGCTGCTCCGCACCGCGACCACATCGATCTCCGCCTCACGGGCGTGGACAGACCGGAACTCCGCCCAGGTCGGACAGCATCGTGCGAGCGCGTCGAGCGACATGATCGTCGATCATCCCCGCGACGGCTTCGGCGACGCCGCGTGGGACCGTGCTGCCGGTTCGCTGCGCAAGATCTGGACCGCCGGGGCCTGCGGCGTCATCAGCAGGTCCGAGGCCGAATCGAAGGACATCAGCCGCCCGGACGAGAAGTGCTTGCGGACAGTGGGATCTGCGATGGCCGCTGCGGCCGCACCGAGGCGGATACCGCCATGTTCGATGGCTTGCTGGGTGCGTTCGGCGTTGATCGTGGCGCGGCTGGCGGCGCAACGCACGCTGTCATCGCCACGATGGCCCAATCGCGTCATCGGGGTCGGCCCGTATTCGATGCCGACGGCGAGGTCGATTGCGGCATCAGGTTGGACGGCTTCCAGGCAGAGGTCGAAAGACGACCTCATAGCCGAAGCGCACAGCGCGGCCTCACGCACGCTTGCGGCAGCATCGTCGGCGCGTTCGCCTTCGGCAACGCAGCCGTGGATGCAATCACCGATGAAGCGCACGCGCTTGCCGCCGAAATCGTCCTTGAGGACAGAGTTGAGCTCCTCGCGGATGACGTGGACGATCTTGACCGCATCACGGATCGCTTCCGAGCCGCCTTGGATCGACTGGTCGACGAAATTGGTGAACCCGTCGATGTCCGCGAAGATCGAGGCCATCCCCATGCGGATCGAGTTCGCAGGAGAGAGCTCGCTGAACTTCACGGAGGACAGCGGCAACGTGGGGCGCTTGAAGCGGAACATCGGCTCGGAAGAGTCGGAGGCGATGGCCGAAGCGGTCCGGTCGAGGCTGTCGAAAGCATACTTCCTTGCCGCGGTCGCGATGTAGGCTTCGTCCAGCGTCAAGCCGCCCGCATGCTTGCGCATCGCCGCGGCGGCGACACGCTTCTGGGCCGTTTCGGTCAGGAAGATGCCCTCCTCGGCTCCGGATGCGACGAGCTTCGCCGCGTGGTTCGCGGGCCGCCCCAGAAACAGGGTGTCCTTCTCGTGCGCGCCGCGTCCCGTGGTCATGGCGAGGCACTTGCCGTGATCGATGCCGAAGCGGATGCGCGAGGGGAAGCCGTGAGCCTCGCCGACCTTCTGTGCGGCTTCCGTGAGCTTGCGGGCAAGCGCCACGGCTCGCTCGATCTGCGCGGCGGGGTCGCCTATCGGCGAGGCGACAACGGCATGAAGGCGGGCGCCGTGATAATCGATCCGGTCGCCGTCGTCGCCGTCGACGAGGGAATCCCACACCCGATAGTGCATGTTGAGGAAGCGCAGCAGGCGCCGGTGCGCCGCCTCCGTCTCCTGGCCGTGCTCCGTCACCAGGTCCTCGAAGTCGAGAAGCTGGCCGTAGAGATGGGCGCCTTCGACGACGAAGGCTTCCCTGAGCGGCATGCGGCTGAGCAGTCCGCGTTTGGCCAGAACCTTGCTGTCGAGCGCGATATGGCGATCGACGTCGGGCACCGTCTTCAGATGTTCGCGGATCCTCGATTTCGCGCGGTCTTGATTCCAGGACATTACCTTCTCCTCAGATGGAATAGACGTCGAGTTCGACGCCGTGCTTCACTTCCACCTTCGTCGGGCCCCGGAAGGTGTCGGGGTCTGCACCCGACCCGACCATCAGGTCGCGCAGGGTCGGGCTGATTCTGATCTCGCCGAGTTCGGGAGATTTCGCTTGTTCGTACCTGGCCGCCATGTTGACGGCGGCTCCGAGCAGCGTGACGGCGATCCTGTTCTCGGCGCCAAAGTCGCCGAACGCCACGTCACCGGCGTGCAGGCCGATGCGCAGGCCGAGCGGCAAGCCGTGCTTCTCGAAGTAGGCCCGGCATTCCGCGGCTACCTTCAGCACGCAGGCGAGCACAGCGGTCGGCACGCACCTCTCGCGATCGCCGGAATCGACGAACCAGTAGGCCATCGCACCGTCGCCCATAAGCTTGTCGATCTGGCCGCCGCCATCGCGCACCGCGTTGATCTGGATGGCGGCGAGTTCGCTGAGATGCGCGGCGACTTCGCTGGAGGATTTGGAGGCCGACCAGACGCTGAATCCGGCGATGTCACTGAAGAAGATGACCGCGCGGCGGCTCTGGATCGCAGGTCGGTCGCCGCGCGTCGCTATTTTGACGAGCCCGAGGGCGTCTCCATCAGAAAACCTGCGGAGGAGTCGTTCGTGCTGGGAGGCCAGGCTGCGCAACTCGGAGCGCATGTCGGTGGCCTGTTCGAGCTTGTGGTTGATGACGCCCGCCAGCGTCAGCGTCCAGATGACCTTCTCTTGATCTTGCAATCGCTCCTGGAAGGATGCGTCGATGCACAGCAGTTTGACCGGTCCGACAGCCCGCACATCGGCCGTGCGGGTGCCGTCTTTGCCGGACAGGACGTGGACGAGCCCCTGCTCCCCGAAGAGTTCGCCGTCGGCGCGAAAGACGACGATCTGGTCGTCGGCGCGGACCTCCACCTGACCGGCGATGATCAGCCAGCATCCCTGGACGCGCTCTCCGCGTCTGCAGATCGATTCGCCCGGGAGAGCGTCTTGCACGGTCCCCAGTCCCGTCCGCTCGAGCGCTTTCTGGATCGCGACCGGATCCGGGCAGAACTGCCGGAGAAAAACTTCGAGCTTGTCCTCGACATCGGAGGGAAAGGGCATATCTCGTGTTCCACCTGGACGTGTATCAAAGGTTAAAGGGCAACCATTTTGTTTTGCGGCATATTAAGTATGTCTATTCCGAACATACAAAGGCCTTTGCCGCCGGTCAAGGACGGATTATGTTGCTACTCCGAACAGAACGCGAAGGGGAAGCAGCGCGTGGCAGAGACCATCCGGGATCGAATTAAGGCACTGAGAAAGAAGGCGAAATTGACGCTAGATCAGGCGGCAGAACAGGCAGGATTGAGTAAGTCCTACCTGTGGGAGCTCGAAAATCGAGACCTCCCGCGCCCATCGGCGGAGAAGCTCGCCGGGCTGGCGCGCGCCTTCAACGTGACGGTCGATTACCTTCTCGGCGGCGAAGCTGTCGAGAACCTGGGGTCAGCCGAAGACAAGGCGTTCTTCCGCGAATACCAGTCCATGTCGCCGGAGGCCAAGGCTCGTCTGAGGCGGTTGGCGAAAGCTCTGGACGATTGACATGAATTTCGAGGGGTGGGGGCTTCAGAGGTGGGCCAACCACTTCAACCAGATGCTGAACCTGGCGAACCCACCCGACCGTTACCGCTTCGACGTCGGCCGGCTCGCCATGGAAACGACCGCGCAGATGTTTCCGAGCGACCCGATCACGAAGGTCGAAGAAGAGGACCTCGATGGCTTTGCCGGTGCCCTCGTCCCAGCCGAATCCAGGACTCGCTGGGGCATCGCTTACGGCAAGGGACAGTCGCCTGGAAGGCGCAGGTTCACCATCGCCCATGAATTCGGGCACTTCCTGCTCCACAGGAAGAAATATCCGAACGGCATCCATTCGAGCGAAGCCGATGTGGACGGCCGGACGAAAATCGAAGTCGAACGCGAGGCGAACGAGTTCGCGGCGTGGCTGCTGATGCCGCTGGACGATTTCCGACAGCAGATCGCGCCGAGGGACAAGCCCGACTTCGATGCCATCGGCAACTGCGCGGATCGCTACGAGGTCTCTTTGGTTGCAGCGGTTCTGAGATGGCTCAGATACACCGATAGACGGGCCGTCTTCGTCACCTCCGTCGACGGATACGTCAAGTGGGCGTGGTCCAGCGACGCAGCTTTCAAGAGCGGCGTCTTCATCCGCACCAGCCGGGGCCCCGTCGAGCTTCCGGCCGCGTCCGCCGCGGGGCAGGAGCAGTTCACGCCCGAAGTCCGGAGCGGCGTCGATCACGCAGCCGGGGTGTGGTTCAACGAGCGCGTCAGGGAGCATTCGTTCAGGAGCGAGAAGTACGACACCGTCTATAGCCTGCTGCATCTTGGCGATGCCGAACCCAAGTCCTGGAGCGAAGGAAAACCGCTCGAGGACACGTACGAACGTTTCGTGCGCCGCGGGTGAGATCGAGCGTCGCTTCGTAGTTCGGGCCTTACCGCCAGCCCCGACGCATGTGCGCTTCGATGTCGTGGGACGAAAGCACTTTCTCCGTGAACCCCCAATCGAGTTGCAGTTGGCGCAGCGCGCCCGCCAGGTGCCGCCCGAGGCCTGAAGATGTGCAACCTTTACTCAATGACAAAGAACGTTGATGCGATCCGTCGGCTGTTTGGGGCGCTCAACAGCCGCGTGGGCAACCTGCCTAGCATGCCGGGAATCTTTCCGGACTATCCGGCGCCGATCGTGCGCAACGCGCCCGACGGGCCAGAAATCGTCACGGCGCGCTGGGGCATGCCGTCGTCGCAGCGGGCGCTGATGGATGCCACGAAGAAGCGGGCGCAGAAGCTGGAGGCCAAGGGGCAGGCCGTCGATTTCAAGGAGCTGCTGCGCATGGAGCCGGACAGCGGCACGACCAACATCCGAAACGTCAACAGTGCACATTGGAAACGGTGGCTTGCACCGGACAACCGGTGCCTGGTGCCGTTTACGTCGTTTTCCGAGTACGACACGATCGACGGCAAGAAGGTTCCGGTGTGGTTTGCACAGGACGAGAGCCGCCCGCTGCTGGCGTTTGCCGGCATCTGGACGAACTGGACCAGCGTGCGCAAGGTCAAGGAAGGCGAAGTGACCTCCGATGTGTTTGGCTTTCTGACTAGCGATCCCAACGCCGAGGTGAAGCGCGTCCACCCGAAGGCAATGCCGGTTATCCTGACGACTACGGAGGAACGCGACGTGTGGATGCGCGCCCCTTGGGACAAGGCCAAAGCGCTGCAGCGGCCCCTGCCCGACGACGCGCTCGAGATCGTCGCCAGGGGCGAGAAGGAAGACCCATTCCCGACCGCCTAGCCTTGTACACAGGAGCGCGGAACAGGTGGAAAAGCGGCAGACCCCGCAATCCGGAATCCCTGCCCTGTGCTAACCGCCGGGAACAGAGGTGAGACGGGCGGATTCGTTCGGGCAGGAAAGATCTCGATGCTGATGACGAAAGAACGGCGGCCCGCGATCCGGACGCTGCGCGGCTGGGCCATCTCGGCGCTCAACGAAGCCGGCGCCATCCGTGAATGTGAGGAGCACGGCTGGATGCGGGATCGCGCGGATCCGCACGCACGCGACCGCGCGTTCGATATCGCCCGCCGGGATCCGACGACTGGCGTTTCGCCGGAAGCTGCGGCCGTCGCGATCGCCGAGGTGTTGGATTCGATCGGCGACACCTGCCCTGAATGCCCGCCGGCGGATTGCGGCTGACTTCGCCGCGACTCGACTTGCGGATCCCTGTACAATCCGCGCATGATCCCTTCCGATCAGGAACACGACGTCTCAACGTCGCCTCACCGCAAGATCATCCATATCGACATGGACGCCTTCTACGCGTCGGTCGAGCAGCGCGACAATCCGGACCTGCGCGGCAAGCCAGTCGCGGTGGGCGGTTCGGCCGAGCGCGGAGTCGTCGCCGCCGCGAGCTATGAAGCCCGCAAATTCGGCGTCCGCTCCGCGATGCCGTCGGTCACCGCCAAGCGACAGTGCCCCGACCTGATCTTCGTCAAGCCGCGCTTCGAAATCTACAAAGCGATCAGCCGGCAGATTCGTGAAATCTTCGCCGAGCACACGCCGATCATCGAGCCCCTCTCGCTCGACGAAGCCTACCTCGACGTCACCGAGAATCTGCAAGGCATTCCACTGGCCAGAGACGTCGCGCTGCGGATCCGCGAGAAGATCAAGGCTGAGACTGGCCTGAACGCCTCGGCGGGCATCTCCTACAACAAATTCCTGGCGAAGCTTGCCTCCGATCACCGAAAGCCCAACGGTCAGTACGTCATCTCGCCGGAGATGGGACCGGCTTTCGTCGAGACGCTGCCGGTCGGAAAGTTTCACGGCATCGGGCCGGCGACCGCGGCAAAGTTCAACGCCTTCGGGATCCGGACCGGCCTCGACATCCGCAACCAATCCCTCGCCTTTTTGCAGGAGAATTTTGGCAAATCCGGCACCTACTATTACTGGATCTCACGCGGCATCGATGAGCGTCCTGTTCGAGCCAACCGCATCCGTAAATCCGTCGGCGCCGAGAACACGTTCTCCACTGACCTCACTGAGTTCGACTCCATGGCGGCAGAGCTCGAACCGCTGATCGACAAGGTCTGGCGGCACTGCGAGTCGGCGAACACTCGGGCGCGAACGGTAACGCTCAAAGTGAAGTTCGCCGACTTCGAGATCATTACGCGCAGCCGATCCGTTTCTTCGGTCGTCGCGAGTCGCGATGACCTCGCACACCTGGCGATCGGTCTACTGGAAGACAATATGCCTCTTCCGAAGGCGGTGCGTCTCTTGGGTGTGTCGTTGTCGTCCCTGCTAGACGAGAACGACACGGAGCCACAACTGGATTTCGGGATTTGAACCGGACTAGACTTGTAGCTCCAGCAGACTCAATGCGCGGATAACGTGTCCAGAGGATCGCAACACTCCAATGCTTGAACCCGACCTGACTCTGGCCGCCATGGCCGAGGCATTGGCCAAATCTACCGACTATCGCGTCCTCCGACGCCTGGTTCCTCGGACGATGTTCAGCTCATCCATCGGCCAAAGTACAAAAACCGGCATCCTGATCGACACCGAGACTACAGGTCTCGATGTGCAAAAAGACGAGGTTATCGAACTGGGGATGGTAAAGTTCGACTATCTGGCCGACGGCCGCATCGCCGGCGTACGGGATGTCCTCTCTTCGTTCAACGAGCCGACAGTGTCGATCTCACAGGAAGTCACTGCGCTCACCGGCATCACCGACGAGATGGTCGCCGGACATCGGATCGATGCGGACGCGGTTTCTGCGTTCGCCGAGGATGCGGTAATCGTCATCGCCCACAATGCCGGCTTCGACCGCAAATTCGCGGAGCGCTACTGGCCCATCTTCGAACGGAAAGCGTGGGGATGTTCGGCCACGGAAGTCGAGTGGCGCAAGCACGGCTTCGAAGGCTCTCGCTTGGGCTACCTCCTCAACGGAACCGGCTTCTTCCACCACGCCCATAGGGCGGTCGACGATTGCCACGCCCTTCTTGAGATCCTCGCGTTCGAGTTGCCGACGACCGGAACGCCAGCGCTCGCCGTTCTGCTGGAACGGGCCCGCAAAAAGACGATACGCCTATGGGCAGAGCAGTCGCCCTTCGATCTCAAGGACGCGCTCAAGCGGCGCGGCTACCGCTGGAGCGACGGGAGCGATGGCAGGCCGAGGTCATGGTACGTCGACGTCGACGAAAGCATGCTGGACGACGAAATCGCATTCCTCACGACCGAGATCTATTTTTGTGACGTCGAGCCACGTCTTCAGGCCTTGACCGCCTTTGATCGGTTTTCGATCAGGGCCTAGGCGAGCCCAGAGTCGGACGGCGCTGCCCTCAACGTTCACGGCACTTTCTCGACGCGCTCGCAGCCGCCGCCAGCCGAGCTACCCGCAAAGGTTGCCGACGGGCGCCAAACCGGGCATGCTACGGCAATTAGAACAACCAAATGCCCGGGCTTTGCGAGGAATGGCGGCATCGTCATCCGAATTTCAAACGAAAATTTTGCGTCGCAGCGTCCTTCCGGACGAATACAGACTGTATCGAGCGGCGCTCGAATGGGACCTGACCGACCCCATCGTCATCGAGACACGCAAGGACCTCAAATCCGAAAAGCGGTGGCAAGACCACCTACAACCCTATCACCATCAGGTCACTAACCTCATCACCTTTTGCCGCCGCCTCCCGGTGACGCTGCTCGCCGACGACGTAGGCCTGGGCAAAACTATTAGCGCCGGACTGATTGCCAGCGAACTTATCGCGCGAGCGAGGGTCTCCAAGATCCTTATCGTGTGTCCGAAACTGCTTGGACCGCAATGGCAGGCGGAATTACAGGCAAAATTCGATGTCCCTGCTCAAATCGCCACCGGCAGAGAGCTGATAGCCGCCGAACCGGACGATGTTGGCGCGGTGATAACGACCTATGCTTCAGCACGCCTGCATCTCGAGAAGATCCCTCAAGATCGTTTCCAAATGCTGGTGCTCGACGAGGCGCACAAGCTGCGCAACCTCTACGGCGTCGATCCACCTCCGCAGGTCGCTTTGCGCTTCAAGGAGGCTCTTGAAAAGAGGCGCTTTCGCTACGTTCTGATGCTCACCGCCACTCCGATCCAGAACCGGCTTTGGGATCTCTACTCGCTCGTCGACCTCCTTACGGTAGCCCGTGGTCACCAAAATCCGTTCGGAAGCGAGGGGATGTTCGCGCGCAAGTTCATCGCCGACAAGCGCGATACGGCTCGTCAGCTCAAGGCCGAAGCTCGCGAAGAGTTTCGCTCGATCGTGTACGGTTACATGTCACGGGTGCGGCGCGGCGACGCGAAGCTGTACTTCCCGGATCGCGTCGTCCAGCTTCACCGGGTCGAACCGACTCTCGCTGAGCTCGAGCTTATCCGTGTCATCAGCAAACCGATTCAAAAGCTCAATCGGCTCGCCCAAATCGGAATCCTGCAGGCGCTCACCAGCAGTCCACATGCGCTGATGGCCCACCTCACCAACATGGCACGAAACGGGACCGTACCCCGGGAGCTTGCTGCTGCGGTCTGCAGCATCGTCGCTGGCATGAGCACCAGCGCGAAACTGAACGGACTCGGCACGCTGATTGATCAATTGATGCGTCAAAACCCTGAGCGATGGCGCATGGTGGTGTTCACTGGCCGGCTCGAGACGCAGACGACGATTCAGGCTTTCCTGGAGGCACGGGGCCTCAAGGTCGGAATCATCAACGGCAATTCAGGACAACGTAACCAAGACACCATCGCCCGCTTCTGGAAAAATCCGCCCGCCTGCCATGTGATCGTGTCGACCGAAGCGGGCTCAGAGGGCGTGAACTTGCAGATCGCCAACGTGCTGGTGAACTTCGATCTTCCGTGGAACCCGATGATCGTTGAGCAGCGCATCGGCCGAATTCAGAGGCTCGCGTCCGAACATGCGAGCGTCAGCATCCTCAACATCACGCTAAAGGGAACTTTCGAAGAGTATATCGTCGGTCGCTTAATGGAAAAGCTGCAGATGGCAGCGCATGCCATAGGCGACATCGAGTCGCTTCTTGAGGCGTCTGGCGTCGACGACGACGATGGGGAGGATTTCGAGGACAGGATCCTTCGGCTGGTGCTGGCGGCGCTCGCCGGTAAGGACTTTGAAAAGGCCACGAAGCAGGCAGAGCAAAGCATACTCGATGCGAAGGAAAAGCTGGAAGCGGAAGAGGCTAACATCAACGACATGCTCGGCAGCATGGATGGTGCGGAATATGTCGGACCGCGGGCTCCCAAGCTTCCTCCGATCGTGAGGTCGATGGAGCTACGGGAGTTCGCACTCGCCGGCCTCAAGAGCCTTGGAGCTACGGTGACGCCTAAAGAAGGCGGCCTTTATCTACTGGAAGAGGATACTGGCCGCGAATGGATTTGTTTCGAAGAAGGCGCCCGCAATGGCCGCGCCACCTTGTACGCACCCGGATCAGCCGCGTTTTCGAGATTGGTAAGCCGAATGATCGCCACTGGGGTTCATCAGGTGGAGGATATGGATGAGGACCCGGCCGGCCTAGCAAATGAAATCTCGCGTCGTTGGGTCGACAGCTTCGGCGCATCGCCCATCACGACAAAGGTGGAAGGGGTGCGCCGCTGCTTCGAAGGCAAAGCGCTTATCCGGGTGCGCGCGACTGTGGCGCACGACAGCTACGAACGCCTCGTCGAAGTGGAATGTCGGCCCGGCGAACACCGAGCACACGCCGTCCGGTCCGGTCTCTATAAATTGGCCGATACGATCGAGAACGCCCAACATCTCGGAATTGATACCGAACGGCTGGCCGATGCAGCCGGACGTGATCAAGGCATCGGCGAGTTCTGCCGTTTCTATGTCGAGCGGCGCGTTCAGGAGCTGGCGGCCGCTGGCGATGATGCTCGCAAACGCAAGAAGATGGAGGACGACTTCACTCCGCGGCTTGAATTGACGGTCGTCGCGTTGGAAGGCGGCATTCACCGCGAAGTCACCTCAGAGGTGCAGTATAAGTTCGACAAAGGCCCGCATTATGAGAGCCGTTTGACCGTGATACCGCGGACGGGCGATTGCCTTTCCGCTCCGGAACTGGGCCGATGCGACAGCAGCGGCACTCTCGCGCCAAAGGAATGCTTGGGCCATTGCGTCATGACCGGCGTGGATGTCTTGCGACACCTGCTCGTCACCTCAGAAATCAGCGGCCGGATGGCCCTCCCGGACCACGCGCTGCGCTGCAGCCTAAGCGGCAAACTCATCCTGACGGACGAAGCGGAACTTTCCGCGGTTACAGGAAATCCTGTCGCGAGCTCGCTTCTCAAGACCTGCGTTTTGACAGGAAAACGGGCAGAACCAGAGCACTTCGGTCGGTGCGAGTTCACTGGCATCGAGCTACTGAAGAGCGAATTGGCCGTCAGCGACATCTCGGGCAAACCCTATCGTCGCGACCAGAAATCGAAGTCAGTAGTATCTGATCAAACGGGCCACAAGGACGAGTTTCTCCTTTGTCATGAGACACGGCAACCGATAACAAAACAAGAGGCCGAACGGTGCGAAATCACCGGGAAGTTCGTTCGGCCCGGCGTGCTCGAGCGCTGCAGCACCACCGGGAAAGCCGTCTTACCGTCTGAGCTGGAGCGCTGCGCGGTTGCGGATTCTCGCGTGCTGAAAAGGTTACTTGTTATCAGCAGCGTTTCTGGCGCTCGCATCCAGCATCAACTAGCGATCCGTTCGGCTGGCGGCAAATACTGTGCTCCGGCCGAAGCTAGACCCTGCACGTGGAGCGGGCGCAGATCGCACCCGGATGATCTTAGGGTCTGCAGCCTTACCGGAATTTCCTTCCACTTCGACTTCGCCGCCCCCGGCGGCAGTCCCTATCTTCAGCCGCTGGGTGATTTGCTGCATGGGGTGCGCCACACGACGGACGCATCAGATCGCTGGAGCGAGATCGCCCTAAAGGCATCCAACGCCTTGCGCGGAGGCCGCTGCCGTGTGGAATCCGCCTTCACTTCGCCGGATAGGCGGCATCTAGCCCTATGCACTGAGGTTCGCACGCTGTTGGGCTTGCGAGTTCAACAGGCGGGTTTGCTGTACTCGATTGAGGAAGGATCTTTCGTCGGCCGCTTGGCCTTAGGCAAGCGCACGCCGAAGGGATGGATCCAGTCGGCTGTCTAGGCCTGGACCGAGCGCCTACCGGCATCAATCGGCAAGTCCTCTGATTCCGTCCAGCAACACTCGGGTGGCGCGACAATCGTCCTCGTTGTAGTCGAGTATGCGTTGCCGGATGACCGGACTTCGTTCCCGACACCAGCGGTCGAACCATTCGACGGAAGCGGCTCCCGAGGGATGCGTGTCCCTCCACGCAAAGCCTAAGAATTTGGCCAAGGTTTTGATCGAATGATCTCTGGTGGGCCATTCGGTCGCTTTCAGAACGATATCTCCGTAGAGATCAATCGCCCGTCGTGGGTCGAACAACTGTTCTATATCCTCAGGTGTGCAGATGTCCGGATACTTCTGCTGGAGCTTCCGGTAGATTGTCCGTTCGTACTTGGAGTAATAATAGATCCCAGCATCTTCCCGAGAGGCAAAATAGTCGAGGGCTGCGGCGAAAGTCTCGCGTTCTGCTTTCGGCGTCGGCTCGTCCGCAAAGAACGAAACGAAGCGCTCAGTGTCGTTGTCTCCATTCTTCCGCTCAACAAATCCATGCAGGTAGCAAACTCCGCGGAGCGGATCGACTTCGATATCGAAGAACAACTCGACCGAGAAGGAGTCCAGCCTTATGGGCAGGCGCAAATAGGGCTTCGGCGAAGAAGCCTTCAGCATGACGGCACGTGCCTGCAAAGCCCGGAAGCGATCCGCTCCAACGCCGGCGAATACGGTCTTCTTGCCCTTGATGAACGCTTCCGGATCGATCGCCGCCAGGGAGGCGATCGTGGGTATCTGATCATTCATCGTGTCGCGATCTGATCGTCGAAGAAATGGGATCAACGTCAGATCGTCCGACGAGACGAGCTGTTGGATACAGAAACTATACCAATGGCAAAGTTTGCAGGCGCTGGCATAGCCGGGGAGCGGGACGATTTGCCGCGCCAGTATCGACCGCGCTTCGGCGAGCGCATTTTCGTAGTCACCCCAAAGATCTTGACTGGAAAGGTCGCTGAAATCGTACGTGACTTCATCCCCATGAACGTCCAAGACGAACGCCCGACGTCCCGCCGAAAGATTCAATTGCTCAAGGATATCGACATACAGCCCGAGCTGGACAGCATAATGGCGCTTCGGCCTGCCGTCCTGATCGTCATCTCCGCCCTCCTTGCCGCGCCCTGACTTGATGTCGCCCGGGACGTAGCCGCCGACCTCTTTGCGTAATAGGTCGGGCTTACCAAGCAGATCGCCGGCCCTTATGCAT
Source organism: Bradyrhizobium sp. ISRA464 (assembly GCF_029910095.1). NCBI lineage: Bacteria > Pseudomonadati > Pseudomonadota > Alphaproteobacteria > Hyphomicrobiales > Nitrobacteraceae > Bradyrhizobium > Bradyrhizobium sp. ISRA464. Next base: position 7,840,896 of record NZ_CP094526.1, read on the forward strand.
CCTCCGTAGATTAGGGGCTCGCCCTTGCTCATAGCGTCGAGCGTGAGCCGCTCACGGTCGACCTCGTTGGCGCCCGAGAGATCGACAAAGGGGACTTGCAACTTCGAAATCGCGTCCTGCTCAAACAGACTCCCCCTTTCCCAGAGCAATCGGACGAAAGGACTGATCTGGTCTCGCTTTGCGGACTCGCCGAACGCGTCCAAAGCAAGACGCTGCGGGCATTCGACGAGGTTGTACAAAATCGTAGCCGTTACGGTCACGGTCTAGCTCCGAGCGCTTGATCGAGAAGTTGTCCCATGTGCGGGCTACAGCGAGAAAAATCGAGCTTAGCTGAAGCTATTTTGAAGCAGCAAACTATACATATGTGGTCGGCGCAGCCTAAATGAAGTTCTAAATCGGAGGAAGCTAGGCTAGCATTACAGTTGTAATTTTTGCTTGAGATGCGCTTTGCGCGCGTTGGCTTGATGAGCCCTGCGCCAGGATGACCATGCGAGGATGTGGGCATGCGGGATGCGCCGCTGGGCGAGCTTCATGGCGATGCGGCGGATTTCCTGGATCGACCAGCGGATCAAGAACGATGCTTCGGTCGGGGCCGCGGTCGCGTTTTTTTAAGCAATGCTCCGGTGTTGGCCCGATGACGGATGACGGCCATCGTGGCGAAGGCAAGCATGACCAGTGAGACATGGCGATGCCAGCCATGCCAGGAGCGGGTTTCGTTGTGATCAAGACCGAGCTCGTTCTTGGCGGTTTCGAAGCTGTCTTCGATGGCCCAGCGATGGCCTTCCACGGATACCAGCTTCTGCATGGACGTGCCCTTGGGGCACCATGTGGAGAAGAAGGCTAAGCTGTTGTCGGCAATATTGCGGCGGATCAGAAGACCTCGGGTCCATTCCCCGGCAAGGTCGTCGTTGTATTCGCCGGCGTCGAGATCGGCCAGCTCAAGATAGGCCCAGTCGTGCCAGCGCGGACCTTTGGTTCCTTCGCCGGACGGCAGGCGGCGCCAGGCCTTCTTGGGAAGGCTCTGCGCGATCGTAGAGGCAGTGCCGGCGACAGGCTGCTGCTTGCCCCAGGAATAGAACACGTGATTGGAAGCAACCCCCAGAACAAGCCTTTGCCCGCCTTGCGCAGCAGGGTTTCGATCGCTCCCGTGCCATACACGCTGTCCGCTGCTACGAACGAGAACGGCACCTTTGCGGCGATCGCGCGAGCGATCATTTGATGCGCGATCCGGGGCTTCGTCGCAAAGCTCACATCGCTCGGGACATGTGCGGCCTTCAGGCGAGCGGGTTCGTCCGTCCATTCCTTTGGCAGGTAGAGCGCCCGATCGATGAAGGCATGGCCATGCCGCGACACATAGGAGGCAAACACTCCGATCTGGCAATTGGTGATCTTGCCCGCCGAGCCAGTGTACTGGCGCGCGACCCCACACGAGGCCTTGCCCTGTTTCAAAAAGCCGGTCTCATCGATGACCAGAACCGCGTCCTCGTCACCCAGCGTTTCCAGCGCGTACTCACGTACAATATCGCGCAGCGCGTCGGCATCCCACTGCCCCCGACCCAGAATCGCCTGCTGGCGCCACGGGCCTGGATCGCCAGCCGCTTCCGCCCGCATCCAACCCGTCTTGCGCGGCTCGTTGCCCAACAGTCCGTCGAGAAATTGCCCCGCCGAGGCCGCGACCCGCTCTTGCGTAAACAGCGGACGGATGCGTTGCTTGGCATCTCGCAACGACGAAGCCCACAGCGTCAGCGTATCCTCAACCGACGCGCCACCAATCATCAGATCCCGAATCATGGTCGCCCATAGATTCAGAACCTTCAGGAAGATGCAACTGTAATGCTAGGACGTGGACTCATTAACGCGAAGCCATAGCCTGATCGAGGCGAGCTGAACGAAAGCAAGATAGTTCGCTGCCAGCTTGTCATAGCGAGTTGCCACGCGACGGCACTGTCTGATCCTGTTGAAGAACCGCTCGACCTGGTTGCGAGCGCGATAGAGATACGGGCTGAAGCAGATCGGATCGCTACGATTGCTCTTTGGCGGGATGTTGGCCCACGCGCCCTTCTTCATCGCAAGTTCTCTGATCCAGTCGGCGTCATAGCCACGGTCGGCGAGTAACATTGCCCCGGATTTCAGACGAGACAGCAGTTTTCCGGCTAGTCGAACGTCGTGCGCCTCACCGGGGCTCAGCGCCAGCCGTACCGGCAGACCATTGCTATCGACCACCGCATGAATTTTGGCTTTCCGGAATATCGTGTTGAAATGCGATCATCCACGACACGGAAAGCTCGGATTATCGTGTTGAGAGTTACCGTGGTGGCCCTCAAAGCAGTCGGCAAAAGGCTGGCCAATCGGATGCGATTGTGCTAGGTTACATGTAACCAACAAGGAGGACGGATGGCGACGGCATCAAGGCCCAAGCCTGGTCGGATGAAGGTGCGGGAACATCGTGAGAGGCTGCGGGCACAGGGCTTGCGACCTATCCAGATTTGGGTGCCCGACGTGCGGTCTTCATCCTTCCGCAAGCAGGCTCATCGTCAGTCACTTGCTGTTGCGGCCAGCAGCCATGCGCGCGACGATCAGGCTTTCATCGACGACGTGTCCGACCTGGACGATGAATGAGACGCGGTGAGATCTGGACCGTCGCTGGCGGCAAGGATTACGCAGACAAGCCGCGCCCCGTCGTCATCGTGCAGGACGACAGGTTCGACGCGACCGACACCATCACCATTTGCGCCTTCACCACCGATCCGACGGATGCGCCGTTGTTCCGGCTCATCATCGAGCCGAATGAGCGCAACGGCTTGCTCTCGACATGCCGGCTGATGGTAGACAAAATCACAACCGTTCCCAAGGTCAAGGTCGGCAGGCGTGTTGGGCGTCTCGACGACGAGAATATGGTACGGCTCAATCAGGCAATGATGGTGTTCCTCGGCATGGCCGTATCCCCCAGGGGCGGAAGAAAATGAAGCCATGGCCGCCGCCTTAGGCGCCGAGCCGCCCACACGGACGGCCATTCCCAGAGCATGGACATTTCAACACGAAAATCCGGATAGGCTGAATTTTGCTCGTCAAGCCGCCGCGTGACCTTCCCATCGATTGGCGCTGGTTTCTCGTAACGCAGGCTCCATGCTGGTGCACGCGGACAATAGATGTGTCGATCATCTGGACAGCGGCATCATGAGCAGTGGCAAGTGCGTCTATGATGCGGCCCCAGACACCAGCCCGCCGCCAACGGACGAAACGGTTATAGCAGGTCGTGTAAGGGCCAAAATGATCCGGCAGATCGCGCCAAGGTGCCCCGGATCGCAGGACCCAGAAGATGCCGTTTAAAACACGTCGGTCGTTTACCCGAGGAACGCCACGAGGCTTGTTTGGCAGCATCGGCTTGATGGCAAGCCATTCATAGTCGGCGAGTTCGTAGCGCATGATTCGTCCCCCAGTTTGGGAGTTTGAATCATGGGGGGCGGTCCAAGCGCAACGCTTCTGGCCTGGCTCGGCGCTCTCTGGGCAAAGCTTCAGCTAACCGCCCACTTGGTCGTTGTCACGGTGCGCGGCGATGAACATGGCGACGGCCGACCGGCAATAGGATTCGATTTCGTTATCGTCCTCTGCTTTCGCCTGATCGAAGCGTGCGATCATCAGGAGATCGGATCCTTTGAAAAGCGCGGCGAACAAGCGGGCGGACCGGAGAGGATCGGGCACGTTCAGAACCGCCTTCGCGTGCAACTGACGCAACAGGGCCTCGATTTCGGCGATGACATGGGCGGGGCCGGCTTCGAAATGGAGCTTGCTTAACGCGTTTTGACTCGTCTTGTCGGCCATGACCATGGCTTCGAGGCTGCGGACGTCTGATCTCAACAGCGTGCGAAGCAGTGATGATCCCACCGCCACGAGCTGATCTTCGACCGAACCGTCGACGCCTTCAAGAAGGGCCTGTGGTGCAAACAACTGTTGGCAGCCGGCCGCCATGGCCTCGCCGAACAGCGCCTCCTTGTTCTCGAAGTGCCTGTAGATGCTGAGCTTGGATATCTTCGCTCGCTGGGCGACCTTGTCCAATGTCGTCGCTTGAAAACCCAACTCCACAAAGAGCTCGCGCGCGGCGTCGATGATGGTTTGGCCAAGCGCCTCGTTGGCGGGCCGGCCGCGCCGGCCCCGGCTGTTTTCGGTCACGGAAATTCCAGTACTTGACAGTATCCTAATTCTTGAATTACGATACCATGAAGTATCTGAAATGTGCAAGCCAGGGGGTAGGGTGACTCCTTCGATGCAACGACGAGCCCTGCTGAAGTTGGCTGCGCTTTCCGCCATCGGCCTCGCCCGCGCTCAGGCCACCGCCAAGCCCAACTCGTCTCCCTCCATCCACAACACGGAGCCCATCACCATGGATGACGTCATCATCATCGGCGGCAGCTTTGCCGGTCTCGCCGGCGCCTTGCAGCTCGGCCGCGCCCGCCGCAAGGTCACCGTTCTCGATACCGGTCTGCCACGCAACCGCTTCGCCGGCCACTCGCATGGACTGCTCGGCCACGATCACAAGCCGCCGCTGGACATCCTGGCGGAGGCGCGGCGGCAGCTGGCGCGTTATCCCGCGATCAAGCTTGTCAGTGCCCGGGCCGACAGCGTCTCCGGCGCCATCGACAATTTCTCTGTCCTTACTGGCGATGGTGAAAGCCTTGCGGCGCGTCGTCTGATCCTGAGCTATGGCGTCGCCGACCAGATGCCTGATGTTCCGGGCTACGCCGAAAGCTGGGGCACGTCCATCGTGCCATGCCCCTATTGCGACGGCTTTGAAGTCGCCGGCCAGCATTGGGGCCTCGTCTGGTCCAGCCCGCAGTCGCACAATCAGGTCAGGCTGTTCCACGATTGGACTGACAAGTTGACGCTCTTCGCCGATGGTCACGACATTCCGCCCGATATCCAGGCCGATCTGGCGCGCCGCAACATACCTCTCGTCGATGGCCGGATCGTCGAGATCGCCCATCACCAGGGCCATATCGCCACCGTCAATCTCGATACCGGCCGCAATGTCGCGGTCGACATCCTGTTCGCCAATCCGCGCAACAAGCCGTCCGCAAGCCTGCATGAAACACTGGGCCTTGCCACCGTGGCTACGCCCGCCGGCATCGTCCTCAAGGTCGACGAACGCCGTCAAACCAGCACGCCTGGCATCTACGCCGCCGGCGACCTCACCACGCCCTTCTTGCCCTCGGTCACCCAGGCATCATCGCAGGGCGCGATGGCGGGCATCTTCGCCCAGCAGTCGATGCTGGTTTGAGAGCACAGATTCCCTCCTCCCGAACTCAGGATCTCCGATGACGGACGACCTCCCCCTTGTGCTCCTCCATGGCTCCGCCACCGGCTCCCACTCCTGGGCCGCGGTCCGCACGGGTCTGGAGGCGCACGGCGCCAGGGTGTTGGCACCCGACATGCTCGGCTACGGACGGTCGCCGACACCGAGCAAGGCGTGGCAGCTAAAGGACGAGATGGCCCACCTGCGCGGCTGGCTCGACATGCAGGGCGTCGGCGCGTTCCACCTCGTCACCCACTCGATCGGGGCCTTTGTCGGACTTCACCTGCGGCTGGCCGTCGGGTCTCGCGTGGCGCGCCTCACGTTGGTCGATCCTGTGGTCGTCAGCGTGCTGCGCGTGCCCGGGGAGGAAGACGCCCTGCGCGAGGTGCAGACCCTCTGCGATCGGTTCATGCGCGCGCTCCCGGATCACGATGCGGCCGCCTGCCTGTTGGTGGAGCACTGGAGCGGCGCCGGCGCGTGGAACGCGCTGGGCGAGAAGGGCCGTGCGCTAGTTGCAGGGCTCGCACCGCGGCTGCGGCTCGATATGACCGCCAGCGCAGCCGATCGGACCACGCTCGCCGAGCTCACCTCGACCGCGGTGCCGACCTCGGTGCTCGTCGGAGAGCGAACGTCGGCCGCTCCGCGGTCGGTGAGCCGTCTGCTCGCGGAAGCGTTCGACGCTCGCACGGTCGTTGTCCCGGGGGCTGCACACATGATCCCACTGACCCACCCCGCCGCGGTCGTCGAGGCGATTCACGCCGACATGGTGGCATCGTGAGTCGCGCCGAGCGCTCGCTCGATCCCAGGTGATCGGCCTCGAACAGCCCCGTCAATCAATTCAACACCAATTCCAGGAGTCGCCAGTGAAGTTGTCCGGTCACACCATTCTCGTCACGGGCGGGAGCGCCGGTATCGGTCTCGCGGAAACCTTGACATGAAACACTCCCATCCCATCCTTGTCACCGGTGCCGCTGGCCAAGTTGGCGCGATCGGACCGAGCGTGACGAAGTCTCTGCTGGAGCGCGGGCTGAAGGTGCGCGCCATGCTCCGCCGGGATGACGGCCGGGCGGAATCGCTGAGGGCACTTGGTGCCGAGGTGATCGTCGGAGATCTGTTCGACCTGGACGCGGTGCACCGCGCCGTGGATGGCTGCAAGCGCCTGTACTTCAGCATGTCGGTCAACGAGAAGTATCTCGAGGCTACGACGAACGTGGCGGTGGTTGCCCGACACCATGGCGTCGAAGCATTCGTCAACATGTCGCAGATGACGGTCTCGGAGATGAGCATCCGCGAGACCGCGCGCAGCCCGCAGCACAAGCAGCACTGGCTGGCCGAACAGGTCTTGCAGTGGAGCGGCTTGCCGGTGGTCACGATGCGTCCGACCGCCTTCATGGACGCGTTCTTCTGGCGATTTGCCGTTCCGACGGTCACCGCTCAGGACGCGCTGATGTTGCCCTTCGGAGAGGGAAAGACGTCGCCAATCGCCGCCCACGATGTTGCGCGGTGCGTGACAGAGGTGTTGGCCAATCCCGAGTCTCACCTTGGAAGGGTATACGAGCTGACCGGTCCCCGTGCGGAGACGCTTCGCGAGGTCGCCGAAGATTTCACAAGAGTCTTGGGGCGTCCAATCACCTACAAGAACATTCCGTTGGAACCGTGGCTGGAGAGCCTGCGATCCATTGGCGCATCCGCACACGTGGTCGCGCACTTGGAGTCGATGGCACTGCTGCACCGGGACGGCCGATACGACCGATCCTCGGGCGATGTGGACCTGCTGACTGGTGTGCCGCCGATGTCGATCGAGGACTTCGTGCGCGCGCATCAGAACGACTTTCTGAAGGCAGACGCGCGCAAGCCGTAATCTTTCGCTTGTCGGCCGGATGAACTGCATCGTCTCGGAAGTCCACGGCGGTCGCCACTGCGCCCAGGGATCGGGTAGCTGGAGGCGGGATCGCTGGAGACGATGATCGCTTTGACATCGGATGGCTTAGTTGAGAACCATCAGAACAAGGATATGTCATGGCACAGCACAATGCCGGTCGGGTCGCCGACTGGAATGGCCAAAGCGGGCAGCGCTGGGTCGCCCACCAGGCCCGGCTCGACGCCAGGCTGGCGGTGTTCGGCCAGGCCGCGATCGAAGCCGCCGCGCCCGCGGCGGGCGAGCGCGTGCTGGACGTCGGCTGCGGCACGGGCGCGTCGAGTCTGGCTCTGGCCGCTTGCGTCGGCGCGGGGGGCCAGGTGCTGGGCGTGGACATATCCGAGCCGCTGATCGCCCGAGCGCGCGCGCTTGCGCCAAAGGATACCCAGGTCCTGTTCCGGGTAGCCGACGTCAGCAGCGCCGAGCTGCCTGAGGGCGGGTTCGACATCCTGTTCTCGCGTTTCGGGGTGATGTTCTTCGCCGATCCGACAGCGGCGTTCGCCCATATGCGCCGCGCGCTCCAACCGGGCGGCCGGGTCGCGTTCGTCTGCTGGCGCGGCGTGGCCGAGAACGATTGGATGCGCCTCCCGATGGGCGCGATCAGAGGCATCGTCCCGCCGATGGCGCCGCGCGATCCCGAAGCGCCCGGTCCATTCTCGTTCGGCGACCGGGGACGGGTGGCTCGCATCCTGACGGCGGCCGGCTTCACCGATATTGCTATCGAGCCATTCGATGCTTCCGTCCCGTTTGGCGAGGGCGCGACGCGGGACGCGGCGATCGACGACGCGGTGAAGATGACGTTCGAGGTAGGCCCGCTGTCGCGCGTACTCGCTGATCAGCCCGACGACATCCGCGCCCGCGCCTCGGCCGCGGTTCGTGCCGCCTTCGCGGGCCGCCCCGGCGAGCGGTCGGTGATGATCAACAGCGCGACGTGGATCGTCACGGCGCGCAATCCGGCAAGCTGAGGGATTAAGAGGGGAAGACGCCCCCGCTCGGTGGCCTTTGGCCGGTCAGCGGGATCAGATGAGGGCGTATCCGCGGTGTCGGAGCAAAGCGATTTATGAGTACGCGCCCTAGGGATTCGTGCCGAACTGTTCCGTTGCGCGGTCGCGGGGGCCTTCCCGACCTACACGGAGTTTTTCAATCGGATCCATCCCGGCAAGCAGATGGGCAACTTTCCCTACCAGACCCATTTCAACGAGATCGCGAAGGAAGAGCGTGACCTCGGATATTCGGACATCACCTTGCTTGTCAGGGGAGTGAATGGATTTCCAGACCAGATCGATTTTCGCGATGCTCGGAAGGGGCCCGACGACGATCAGCTCCCAAGTCTGCGTGCCGGCACAGACAGGCTTATCGAACTCTACTGCCCGCCGCGCACTCCGAATCCTTACTGATCTGCAGAGCCATTAGCTCACCAAACCTCGCGCCCGTTCGCGCTCATTCGCGAAAACCGAGACACAGGGACCTCGCCGGACAAGTCCTCATTTCCGGCCTTGCACAGGCGTTGAACAATTGTTATATTTTGTTCAACGCTGGAGGTTGCTATGGTTATGCGGACCCGCACGTCGACAGAGACCGAGGAGCAAATTGCGCTTAAGCGCAACCGGCTCGTGCTCGAACAGGCGCGCGCCGTCGGGCTGCTCGGTGAGGCAAAGAACACGCGCTTGTCCGGCCGCGTGTCGGCAGGCCTGATAGAAGCTGCAAAGAAGCGGGCTCACGTATCTTCCGATACCGAACTTCTAGAGCTCGCGTTGTCGCGTCTGGCGCTCGAGGACGATTTCGGCGCGCGTCTTGTCAGGCGCAAGGGAAGCGTCCCGGCAGATATCGATCTTGCCATTTGATCTCCAGGGAACGTTGCGGAGGCTGAAGCCGCACAAGCGTTTGGAGCGGTTGACGCGACGAGCAGATTCCGAACTTGCTTGGGCATCCGACGAGCCGCTCATCGGCGGCGCGCTAATTCTCGATACCAGCGTTTACCTCGACGTCTTGCAGGCACGCACGCCGGCCGCCGTCGATGAATTGCTGACATATCGCGTCTGCTACCATTCGGCCGTCTGCCTAGCCGAACTAACGCATGTCTTCGGGCGGCTCGATCCGGCCCACCCCTCAACGAGTGGGGTTCTGCAAACGGTACGCGATTTGATTGAAGACATTCCGCAGCATCGCTTGCAATCTGCAGATACGGCGATGTGGGGCGAAGCGGGAATACTTGCGGGCGAGCTATTTCGTCTCAGCGGCGCGCCGAAAGGTGCGGGTCATGAGCGGAAATACCTCAACGATGCGCTCATCTATCTCCAGGCGCGGGGTATCGGTGCCAGCATATTGACAGGGAATGTCGGCGACTTCGACTTCCTGAACCAACTTGCTCCAGGCGTTCCAACCATTCTGTATCGGCATGCGTGAGCCAATGAGTGAGCGTCGAACAGGCAATTCTGGTCGCGAAGTCTGCCGAGCCGACAGGAGCCCTCCAGCCGCCCGCAGGAGCCTGCGACGGGCGTGGAGGTAGGCCGCGTTGGGCTGCTGCTTGGGCCGCGGCAGACTCCGATTGAAGCAGAAAGACTCATATCGAACGAGAAACGACAGCCCCGACGGCTCAACATCCTCCAACTGCGGATAATTCGGTTTTTCCATCACCCCCACACCGTAGTCCGGATAGCTTTTTTTTGCTGAACGGGTGCCAGGTCGGCTGAGATCGCGGCGGCAATATTGGCTCCGTCGTGCAAAAAATAGACTGACGTGACAAGGCACAACCGATACAGCTCTCCAGGACTATCTCAAGGACTACAACCTGAGGTAGATCAGCGTTTCCGATTGCCCCGCTTTGATCGCCGAACCGGAGCAATCTAGCCTCTGGTCGACTGCGGCGTTAAGCTTTGGACGGAAATGTCCGGTGAATCGGCATCAGCCATAAATTCGTGCCGGCCAGTTGGCCTCGCCAGCGTGGCTTCCGCGAGTTCGCGGTCCGGTGATTTCAAGGAGATATGGCCGTGGCGAGGATGGTAGGTTCCCTTCCCAACACGATGTCCTCGCCGCAGACTGGCGAGATCTTAACTCGTGGCGTGCGACCGTTTGAGGTCACGTATCGGGGGCAAAGTATTACTGTGGACCTGCCAGGATACTACCCGGAGGCCGAGGGCGAGGGTGTGCATGTGGGAGACGATATGAGCGTCGTCGACTGCGCTCGGCGCGCTGAAGAAGAAATTGGGTAGCTATTGAACCAGCCGCTGTGCGATCAGTGGAGCACCCCTTGCTAACCCAGATCTACGAAATATCCACCCCGGACGAAGCGCGAGCGGTCTCGAAAATCGGAGTTGACCACATCGGCGTCCTGGTCGGCGACGGCGAGTTCCCGCGCGAACAGCCTCTCGCCCGGGCGGCCGAGATCGCAGCGGCGATATCGGGTCCATCGAAGTTTTCGGCGCTCTTTCTCACGGCGAGGGAGGACTTCATCATCGAATGGGCGCAAGCGTTGAATCCTGCGATTGTTCACTTGGGCGCAGCGCCTGAACTACTCGATCCGGCTCAGATCGCGGCTATCAAGGCTGCGCTGCCTGATAGCATGATCATGCGGAGCGTGCCGGTGTTCGGGGAGGAGAGCGTCGAGATCGCCCGGAGCTACGACGGTATTGCGGACTATCTTTTGTTAGACAGCCATCGTCCTTCAGACCGGCAAATTGGTGCGCTTGGCGTGCCGCACGACTGGACCATCAGTCGGCGCATCGTCGAACTGGTGAGTAACCCCGTAATCCTTGCCGGGGGCCTGGGTCCCGACAACGTCGCGCAGGCGATCGCGGCCGTCCGGCCGTCCGGTGTCGATTCAAAGACGAAGACTGACCGAGACGGCTCTCACACAAAGGATTTGGAGCGCGTAAGACGCTTCTACGAAGCGGCGCACCCGCTCTGAGCCGCATTGGTTCCCGCTAGGTTGGCTGCCCGAGAAGGCGATCCCCGCGTAGCCGCGAAGTCAGAGAGGCGGTTCTTGGCGCAGCACTCAATTGCTCTCCCCAAGCTCCCCATGGTTGGCTTCCCCGAGCGATTGCAGGAGGCGCGCAGCGTTAGCTGGACTCTTCAGAAGATGGATCGTCTCCAGAAGACCCTCGTAGTCTTCCTCGGATATAAGAACTATGTTGCGAGAATTCTGGCGGGTTACAAGAAGGGTTGCGTGGCCGTCGCAGACCTTATCATATAGCCTGAAAGATCGTTTTGAAACTCGCTAAGAGACATATGTCATTGCTTTCACTCAACCGGATGTTGCTACAAGATATTTGACTGGAATGACTTAGCCGTCGTCGTCAGGGCCAGCGATCTCGTCGAGCGCGCTCATAACCTGGTGCATTCTCTCCACGTCTCTGAGCTGGACGTGGATGATCTCACCGACGTAAGCCTGAACGTCCTTACCTTCACGGGCGGCCGCTTGGGCTAGCCGGCTGTACAGCTCTTCGTCGATCTCAAGGGTTACCGGCACCGGTCGTCCTCCGCATGCCGGCCGAAGATATCAAAATCACGGACAAGAGCCTACCACGGAACGCTCATAGTTAGGGACTCCTGAGAGAAAAGGTGCGGTTCTCGTCAGGAAGAGGATTCCGACTTGCAGCCGCGCCTCATAGTCTCTCTTCAGAACAGGAGAGAGTTCATGAAAGCGCAGGACTTTTGGGCCATTTCGCCAAGAAGATCGCGAAGCCGATCGCCTAGACGTATCTGATGAATGACCGCGGGATTTACATTGAGCGCAACTACGTGGTCGAGCCGTAGCTGTCGATGAAAACACCCTTCATGCAATGGTAACGCTGAAGAGCGAGACCATGCGCGCGGGCCGGGACAAGCCTCCCCGGCCAACTGTTCTCTGTGGCGAAGTTGAGATCCCGTTTCAGGACGGCGATTCAGCACTGGAAGTGCTAGCAATGGCGATTGCCGACGCCGACTTCAGCGAGAAATGCATGCGTTTTGCGAACGAAAACGTCATGCGCCTGGCGTTCCAGGAGCTGAATGCTCGGCGAGCCGACTTGGAAATGCATCGGATCGGCATCATCAAGTTCTGAGGGGCGCGGGAACCGGTCAGGCGACGGCCGAGGAGGCGAACCGGCCAAAGGGCCATCCTCGCCCGCATCTACTATCCGGATTTTCGTGTTGAACTGCCCCTTGGCGCCTCCGCGTGACGGCCGAGGACGAACTGGCTGGCGTCAACGACGCGGCCGTGGAAGGCGAGGTCCGGGATCTTCTGCTTTGTCAGCCTTGGCTGACGTACGGGTCCGATTCGTTCCAGGGCACCGTACCATCGCTCACGAGCTACGTTCGGCCTGAACCACAAGCCGGGAATCCGGCCCGACATGAAGGTCGATGCTAAACCGATCGCCGGGGTGGGCTGCGTCTATCGCCGCACGCCAAACCTTCCCCCATGCGCGCGCCAATTCATCGGACCGTACACGGCAGTCGCGCAAAAGCGGTACGCGGAGCTCACAACGAACATCGCTCTCCTGTCCGCGCCGGATCAGAAGCTTCGTCGCGCGAGACCTTCCAAAATCCTGAAGAGCGTCGACGAGCTGTAGCGGCAGCGGATCGCCATGAGCGTCCTCGTCGTTCCAGATCGCAATCGTGAGCGTCTCGATCGCCATGCCCTCCTATAGAGGACCGTGCGCCGCTGCCCATACTCCATGTAACGTTTACTCCATCTCGGAAGGCAAATGCGGCCCCAATAAAGCCGCAGACGCGGCGAAAACAAACTGCTGAGTGTTAGGATTATTACCTAGCCTGCTCTTCCCCGGTCAGACCCGATGCAAGCGCCTTTGCGTTGGAACGGCCAGCGGGAAGGATGGCAGGCGAAGGTGTCGGCAAAGACATGAGCCTTGTCGAACGCGCCCTTCGCGAGCTAAGATTGCCCGAGTCCGATAGCCACGCCTGCTATCGTGAGTACATGGACAGAGCGAACGAATATCGAGCGGCTTGCTCCGGTCCAAGAATGTAACCGCGCCTTCGCTCAAATTTTGGCTTTCCGGATTTTCGCGTGGAATTGGCCGCGTCCGAACCACAATCTAGTTGAGGATTATCGTGTTGGTGTTCCCTGGTCCGGGCTCGGCACCCGCTTGACCAATCCTCGGGCTGTATCTACATTGTATCATCAATGTCGGAGCCCGAATATGAAGGTAGCATTTCAGAAGTGGGGCAACAGCCTGGCACTGAGAGTTCCAAAAGCATTCGCCGATGAAATCGGTGCCAGCGACGGCAAGGCCGCCGAAATGACCGTGAGCGACGGCAAACTGGTGATCGAGATCGCGCGCTCGCCGCGGCGCAAGCGTCGCTACGCACTCGACAAGCTGGTTGCAGGTATAACGCCGGACAACCGTCATGAAGAGGTTGATTGGGGGCGACCCATTGGCAACGAAGTCTGGTAACTACTGTCCCGAGGCCGGCGACTTCGTCTGGATCGATCTTGATCCCACGATCGGCCACGAACAAAGCGGCCGACGACCGGCCATCGTATTATCGCCGCACAACTACAATGCCGCAGCCGGCCTTTGCGTGATCTGCCCAATCACAAGCAGCGTACGCGACTATCCCTTCGAGGCCAAGCTGCCCGACGGCGCCAGCTTTCACGGCGTCGTGCTCGCCGACCAACCCCGCAGCATCTCGTGGGAGAAGCGACCGATCCAGCATGCCGGACGAGCGCCTGACGTCCTGCTCACCGAAGTCCGTGAGCGTTTGGCCGCGTTGCTCGGAATCGACTGAACTCCCTCCCTTATCTCCGAGAGGGACAGCTTTAGATATTCCGCTTGGCCCATCTCCACGAAGCAGCCATGGAATCCACACGTACCAGCCCAATACCCTTGACTGCGATTCAACACGATAATCCGGATAGCCCAAATTTTAGCGATCTCTCGGACGGACCTTTCAAGGATTCGATTTATACGTTGGGTCATGAGCATCACGACCCCACTTCCCGTCCGCACGCCTCGCGCCCGCGGCCAAGCCGTCTCTCCCAGCCTGAGACCGGCGCGCGCAAGCGCGAGCTCCCGAACAGTCTCCTGATCTCAGGCAAAACACGCGGGCGGTGTCGCCTGCGAACGGCCGAACTTTGCCCGCTGCCCGCGGACGACCTCGCTCGTCCATGCGCCACGGGCGCAACGAAGAGGCAGCCATGGCTAGCGCCAGCTTACTCGTCACCGCCCCGCAATCACCGTACCGGGACTGAGAAATCGAAATCATTCGGTCCGCAGACCAAGCAAGTCCGCCAGGCGGTCTGCACCGAGGCGACGACCGGCTTCATCATCGGAAGCCCGTCCATCTCGTCGGGCCGCGAGCAGGGTCATCAAGAGATCAACGCAGAGGACGTCATCCGCATGATCGGCGGCAGCTACCGCCTAGCCTCGATCGCGGTCGACATCGCGACGGAGGAGTTGGCCCGGTAGACCCGCCGGCTATCTGACGAATTATAGGTGCGACGGCGCTTGTGGCGGCGGCGCCACTAGGAGGCGCTGCCTGCATCCAGCCCACCGGGTCGAAGGTCCAGAACCTGGATCTGCGGCTTCCCATCTCCCTTGAGAACAGCGGCGACTCGTTCCGGAAAGAGCCGATGATACTTCTCCACGAGCCCCTTCTCGGTGCGCCAGCCTGCGTCGCGCAACTTGTCTGCTAGGGGGCGGTCGATAATGACGTATCGAATTCCAATATCAGGAGGCGCGATGGATATCTGCCTCAGTCGGTGCTCTGGCTCAATGTGCATCGCGTCCACAATGACGTCTCGTCCCGTTTGCAGCACGCCGGAGCTTCCTGCACGCACCTGATGAAACACCCAGGCTTGATGCCCCGGAATCTCGCCGTCGGCCTTTTTTTCCCGTCTGATCGCGTCTGACGATACGACCGCGGCCCCCTGTTCCGCCGACCAGGCAGATTTGCCGGCCCCACTCGGGCCGACCGTTAGGGTCAACATCTGACCGCATCTCGGCCAATTCCAGCCTGGAATATCGCTATCAAGCGCGTGTTCGTTTGCTTCGTAGTGTTCTGAAAAGCGCTGGATCCGGCTCGCTGCTATGACATTGCGGTGGCACACCGCATTTCGAGTCCATCGCGCAATTCGCGCCAGTTCATATTCGGGAGGAGTCATGACCTCCTTTGTGAGCTCCATCATGTCGTGGAATTCGAGCTTCCAAAAGTCGGTAACAGGCTCTGCTGCGCGGTCGCCGTACTGTTTGAGCAGAGGCGTTTCGGGCGAAACTTTCTTGGCGAGGGCGTCCCGGTACTTCGATATCAGTGACCGAAGGATGCGATAGGTGAACGGCAGAAGTATGCTAGCCTGAGCGCTCCAAACCCGCCTTGCTATATGGTCCCTGAGCCCATGTTTCACGGCTGCGATGGCGTGCGCCGTTGGTTCATCGTCCCAGTAGTCGACAAGACCGTTCTCCCAACACGGATACGAAAAGGAGACTTGGTCGGCAAGACGCTCCAGTAATGCGAAAGGGTCGAGCTGATCGGAAGTCTCCCAAGCGATCATCGTCTCCAGAAGTTCGCGAGACCAAGCAGCCACATCGATCGCAACTGCATGGCCGACGCGAGAAGCCAAATCGGATGTGGGGCGCGCTCCGATACCTGTTACGTAGCTGACAGTGTCGTACCGGTCGACGCAGCCGAGCGTCGAGACGAGGTTCGCGGGGCCGCGGAGTTCTGCGATTGCCTCGCTGGTCAATTGATTGGGCAGTACGACAACCACCACCGGTCCAATGACCGCGTCGCTGGCTCGTTCCGAATGCAACTGCCGCAGGAAAAGACTCCAACGCCGTATCTGGGCCGGATCAATCCCGTCCACAATCAACGCTTGGTCGACGAGGCCGGGATGGGCCGCAAAATCTGAGATTGAGCCGATTTCGACGGCGGATATCCCGAGCAGGCCCGCCAAAAGGTGCGGAATCGGTTCGGTTTGGTCGAGCCGCGACACGTCTAGGATCGCACCCTCCAGGGATAATTCCGCCCTGAGCTTTTGTTGAATGGCTTTGCACATCCCGGCAGGCCGTGGATAAGGCGCCGAGACGCAGACAACTCTGTCCCGATCTCCAACGGCATGCGTGACCTTGTTGATGACACTTGCAGGCCCGGGCAGATCCCACCACAGCTGAAGCCGTTCCATCGGCTCACTCCGCACGAAGAAGAGCGGCGTGGACAAGAGGATTCAGGTCCACTTTCCGGTGACCTTGCCCGGATGGGTCGGGCGGAAATGACAGTATTCCCAGAAGGTCCGCGTAAATACCCACTGCCCGCGCATGCACGTTTCGGCCGTCGGTGGATAGGTACTGGAAATCTGCTGTCGTTACTGTGGATCCATCGGAGTATGCGGCGAGATCCTTGAAGAAGCTCATGAGCTCAGGCTCCGCAGGGATGCCAAGCCGTTCCAGCAAGTCAGGAGACTTCAGGACCGCCTCCTTTTCGTCGCTGATCATTGACCTAATCGCTGCGGACGCATGGCCGGGACGTTCCGCTATGCGGGACAGCAAAGGACCAGCAGTCTGCGACCAGCCACCAGTCGCCAGGAAGATTCCGTCGACATGTTCGCCTGGCAGATGAAGCGATTCGATACGGTTGCCAAGATAGGACCGAGCCCAAGGTCGTAGCTTCACGATCTTGATCTGCGGAAGGACGCGATTGAGTATCAGCCGATCCCGCGACCATTCCCCAGCGTGCTCAGGTCCTCCGATGAAAATCATTCGGAGATCGCCTTTCCGGATTCGGCCAGCGCGTTCGGCTTCGACGACCCAATCAGGACGCCACGCCGTCTTGTGGGAGACGACTATCACCTTCGGACGCAGCGGCTTGGGGCCTCGCTTCGCGTCGTCGAGCATGTCCTTCTTGCTTTCGTAGGTTTTCACCTCGACGTCGACAAGTTTGTCCTTTACGCGCTTGGCGTCCAACAGCGCCGCTTCGACGAATTTGATTCCAGCGCACTCAGTGCCAAATACCACGCCGACGCTCGATGGCCGCGGATCGTCGTCATTTCCGTCCAATACGGCGACATTGAAGGGCGCCAACAGATCTGCCTCCTGTCCGTCCGTCAGCGGCGAGACGCGGCCTATCGTCTCGAGGCCGGGCATTGGCTTGCCAAATTGCCGGCGGTAGTTTTTTGGGTCGAACGGCTTCGGCGGGGCCCTTAGATTTTTGTAGCTCTCAAGTTTCCTGCTGAGGTCATCCTCGGTAGCCGCCATTAACTCGAGCAGGCTCCTTGACCGCAGCGCAAACGAGCCGGCAACGGTGCGCCGAGCGATGCCAAAGCCCTCCATCTCCTCCAGAAGATATTCGAGCTCGTTTGGATCGGTCCCGCGGGGGAATGCGGCCGGCCAGTACGCCATCGCTCGTTCGGCGACTTCCGCGGCGGTCATTCCTTCCGCGGTCATGCCCGAATCGCGCTCCACGAGTTCTCGAACCGCAAGAATGTACGTTAGGAGTTCGTACCTCCGCTCGATTGAGCCGATTGTCGCCTCGAACGTGGCGAACAGCTTGCTCCTCACGTCGGACGAGGACAGCGCACGCTCGACCAGCACGGTGTTGATGGTGGCGGGAACTTGACCTGTTTTTTGTGCGTGATCGTGAATAAGTCGGAGTAATTCTTGGCAGAAGACCTGGATCAGCACCGGATAGTAGTTTGTGAAGGTCAAAATCCGCCAAACGTCCTCCCGCTTTTCGAACTCGAAGCCCATTGCCGCCAACGGGCCGCGAACCAAAAATTCCGCGTCCCCGACGTCGCGGTTGAGCAATGGGCCGATCTTCAGCGGGCTGCTCGCAATCTGTACGAGGGGAGAGTTTTCGGCTCGCACCATGCGCGAGACGTTGTGTAGACCGGCGAGCACGAACTTGAACCGGTGTTTCGTCTCAGCCATGAGCTGCAACAGCGTCTGGATGCAGGGGAAACCGTTCTCGACCTCCTTGCGGACGAAATTGTCCGCTTCGTCGATCAAGAGCAAAATGCGTCGCCTGTCGTCGGCGTTGAGCCAACTCGTAATCGTCGACGAAAACTCTTCTGCTGTTCGAACCGAGGATTTGAACACGGTTGACTCGACGCGACGCGATATCTGCTCGAAATCATCGGAAGTGTCGTTCACCATGTCGAGATCGACGTAGGCGAAGACAGCATGCGGAGGCTGTGTCGCGTGAATTTGTTGGAGAAGAGCCGTCTTGCCGAGCCGACGACCGCCGAACACGACGTAAGATCCGAATGGTTCGAGGATCGCGTTTCGCTCTAACGTGCGCCCTTTGAACATCTCAGGCGGGACCGCAGACTTTCCATGATCTCGGTAGGGATCGGCGCTGGAATAGGCTTGAGCGATCTCGATAATGGCGCGACGCGGATCTTCCGAGTCAGCGATCGCGTATGCAACCAATGCCTCATCTACAATGAGCATGGTACGCTTCCGTCTGATCATCTCGATCCGAAGTTGCTGTCGGCGTTCAGCGTTGAGAACTCCACGATAGAGAACAAGTACGCCGCGGTGACCGGCTCCGTCGCCAAGGCTCAGCAAGGTCTCCTGCGGAATCGCGGGCGTCACGACGCAAATGCGCCAGGAACCTTGCGTCAGGCTTCCGAACTCGGGCAGGAGTAACGACGCTGGATCCGGAGGCGGGAGCGATACTGTGGCGTCGAACACGAATATCTGTTGCAGCCGCCTCGTCATTGTCGGCTCTTCTACGCACTTCGTGACTTCGTACAGCAGTCGGGACACGACCTCTGTTACGTGGTGCGCGATTTGGGCCGTCGAGGCATTCTTCGTAGGCTTTAGGTTGGGGAAGGCGCGGGTTACACTCCGGGCCTCTTGCCGACGGTCTTCGTCCAGAAGGCTGTAGTCGAGCGGGCCATAGGCTTTCGCAAGATCGATTGCGCGGCCGACCTGTAGCAGATCGACAGCTCCAAGTTGTGGCAAAACCGACTTGAAGTTCGCCAATCGCCAGTTCAGGGGCCCGCTTGCCAGGAGAGGATGGTTCCGAACCTCATCGCCTCGTAACAGGATCAGGCGATCGGCAAGCGTAGTGAATTCGCGTCGCTCCAGGAGGTGGAGGAGTTCTAGACGCGTCTGGGTGTCCAACTTGCCTTTGCGATCCAGGTCCTCGATGCTGGAGGCGTATTCGTTCTGCGATTTGTCGAACTCGCGCTGCGCCTCCGTCTCGACTTCTCGGATACGAGCGAGTGCTGAGTTGAAGTCTTCGATCCTGTCGCCGGTCAAGGTCTCAGGCAGGAACGTGGGCGGAAGCTCGACCGGGAGATTCGATGGTTTGATGGTTGAAAGCATCTCCTTGAGTCGTGCCGATTGCTCGAGCGAGCCAACCGCCATGCGCCTCATTCGGTCTATCGTGCGCTCGGCCTCGCCCAGCAACAATGAAACCTGATGCTTCTTGGCTTCCTTGTCGGCATCGAGTTTGGCCCGCCAGCCGTCCGTCGTCTGGGAGCTGACGCCGAACCAGTGAGCGACGTTCAGCAACATGTACGCGGGAACGAAAGCCGACTCGCTCCGGCGGGCCTCGAACGCTTGATGTATCGATTCCGTCGGATTCTGTCCGATCAGGGGGACGGGAGCGTTGAGAGCCTCCTGGAGGATCTTCTCTGGAACGTAAGGGGAAGGTCGCCATCCTCCGGTCCAGGTAAGTCCAGGAAGCCAAAGTAGCGGAGTATGCAGACCGACCGCCAGAGGGGCCGCCTCTCTTCCACTCGCACCGACGCCTTGAAGAATATTGCGACTGGCTTCCAGAATTCTGTTGCCCTGACGTACGGCCGATTCCGTCAGGAGGCCGAATTCAGCCTGAGGTGTGTAGGACAGCGCTTCCGAGATGCCGGTCAGCGCGAGGTCCCGAAGACGTTTGACCGTTTCAAGACGGCCAGCGTTCCGTCGCAGCACATCGAAGCCTTCGACCGATTGCAAGAGGTGGTGGCACTGTTGGCCGAGCCGGGACAGTGCCCCGAATATTCGTTCGCGTCCCGGTCCGTCGAGTTCGCCGCCGCCCCCGAATTCCTCGACGAGCTTGGCGACGAAGCTGGCGGTCTTGTCTCGACTCTGGAAGAGGTCGGCGACCTCCCGGGCGGAGGTATGGTCTGCCTGCGCAATCCGGGATTCCAGTTGACCCAACACCCCCTGCGGCCGAGTGAGAGCGTGTCGAATGCGCTCGCCCGTCTGGAATCGAAAACGAGCAGAGCGCAATCCCGCGATTGTTTCCTTTATGGACTCGATTGACTCCGAGACGAAAGTTGCCTCCCGGGAATGAGCTTCAATAGCCAAGAGATTGGCGGGCGTCAGCGGGAAGTTCAGCTTTCGGTTTTCCTCTACCGCCTGCACCAATTTTTCGTAGTGCCTGTACCCATCTTGCCGGCCAATGTCTTTTATCACCTCGATGGCGGCGGGGTCGTCGGATCGGAAAAGCGCGGAGGAAAGAGCGCCCGGAAACAGAAGGGTTAGCCTGGCGCGGGAGCGATCGTCGTCGAAGCCATAGAGAGATTGTGCAACGGATAGAGCCTCACCCGTCAACTCCGAGAGAGCTTGAAGGTCATCGGTCGAGAGGCCGACAGTGCGTCCGGTGGCGGCTGCCAGACGGAGTTCAACAGGCGTATAGACGTTTCTCTCTGAGGGCGGGATGACCGACATAGCTGCTGTGCGCAGGTGGTAGGCCAATCCGTGCTCTCCAAGAGAGAAGAGATGATCCAGCCGTTTGGTCAACTCCTGGTACAGCGGATCAACGGGCGGCTGCGCCGGCAGCACTACGTTTGTCGCTTCCAGCACAGAAGTGAAGTGAGGATCCTCTTCGTGCGGTTCCTCGACGGCGAGCGCTTCGTCCTCGGGCCGAACGTCGAGGTCGTCTTCAAGCGCGACGGACGCTTCAGAGTGAACCAACGGTCCTTCCGGCGGCTCTTCAGGATGAGGCTCCGGAGAAGCTGCCGACGATGGGGTTGCAGCCACCGGCGTCCCCTCCGTGGCCAGAAGCCTGACTGCACCCGCGATGAGTTCGAGCGCGCGACGAAGATGCGCTTCCTGCGCATCAATGAGCGGTTCGGTCCGCTGCCGTGCGAGCTTGATGGGAAGGCTGCCCTCGAGACTCTCGATTTCATTCGCCAGTGACCTGGCTTCCGAAAACGCCAGCTCGGCGTCTCTGCGGAGAGAACTGGCCGTGTCCAGATCTGCTACGGGGACCTGATCATTTATCTTGAATAGCTGCAACAGAATGGTCGGAACACTCAGCGGCTCTCCGATGAGGCTTGTCAATGCGTCGGAGATCTGCGCCGTAAGCGATCGAATAGCTTCCTTGATTTCGTCCGTTGGCGCTTCGGAGGGCCTAAGCAGCGCGGCTTTCGCTTGCAACGCCTCCAGTCCGGCGAGCATTGTGGCGAGCTTGGTCGTTGCGTCGCCATCCGGACCAGATGACCTTGCCTCGAAGGCAAGCTTAGCGATTTGGTCGCAATGATGCTGCCACGACTCTAGCACTTCTTCCAGTGTTGGCCCTGCCGCGGAATCCGAGGGTCCGGCTGTCTCGTCCGGAGCCGCTTCGATCGGTGTGTCGGCAAGGCAGACTGCATCATCCTTCGATGGTGGTTGGGAGGTCGCGTCCGGATTCCTTCGCACGTATGGGATGATTACGTCTTGCAGAACCTCTCCGATTGTCCGGTCGTCTCCGAACTGCGCGAACGGACCGACCACCGCTCGGAGGTACCGGCCTAATTCGGCGCACTCATCCTGACGCCCCTCAAGACGGTCGAGCCCCGCGGACGCTCTTGCGCATGGAGATCGCCAGGCCGCTTGCCCGGGAAGCGCCAGAATGTCGGCTAGTAGCGCCTTCTGGTCGCCGCCGTTGTCCAATGCGTGAAGGGAGCACAAGACGCTCAGGTCAGCCTCTCCCTTCGGGATCGGCTTCTCCTTGCGGATGCGTCGAAGGAAATCGCGATTCTTCAGCAGGATCGCCCGCTTGGGCAGGCCACGCTCTTTCTCGTCGGGAAAAAACTGATGCTGGAAGGCGATTGCGAAAGCGGGATAGCGTAACGCGTCGAGATAGAGTCCGGGGAAGTCGTAGGCCGCGGGTCGCTCCTCAGGCCAAGGAAAGCCCGTGACAGTGCGGATCCATTCGCGATCCTGGTGAATCTCTCTGGCGTCGGAATTGACGACGTGCATCGCGTCCGCAAGGAATTCCTCTGTTACGAAGCTTGGAAGCGGCGCAGAAGGACTCCTTAGCAAACGAACAAGTGCGCCAAGGTCGTCGGAGCCATCCGGATAATCGGAGCCACCCGGATAAGATGCATCAGAAGTCGTTGCGACCGCGGGCTGAAGCGGCTCCAGAGTCGCGATGGCCATGGATTTTTCCTCGCCTGGTTTTTGGGGGTTATGTTCGCGGAGCGGTGAGTTATCGAGAGCGACTTGATCGAGCTGAAAGGAGTCGCCGCTCTCGTCCTCGAACGGAGGTATGTCCTTCTCCCCAAACTCAGAGGAGCCCTCGTACCAACGTCGAGTTTCACCATATCCGATCGCCGTCTCGGCGACGTCGCTCTCCTCCGGAAGCTCCGGTTCGTCTACTGAGCGATCATCCTCAGGATCGTCGTCCTCGGTCTCACTGGCGTACCGATCCATGTAGTCCAGGATTTTGGACTTGAACGACAGCGGCGCCGGAAGGAAGGTGCCATCGGCCGTGTGCGAGTATCCGTTCCGGAGAGCCGCGACCAGTGTTGCGGTTGCATCCGCCTCGTCCTCCCGCAGCGTCGGCAGGACGGTTACCTCAAGCGTCACCGGAATTCGGGACGGAACGTCCCATGGAGCAATCGTGGCCCGTTTCCAAAGCACCTTGTTTTTGTATTCAGCGTTCGATTTGGGAGGGCCGGCCTTTTGGAATCCGTCCTTGCTGCGATACACGGATTGCCCGCGCGCGCCTCGATTACGGACGTCGAAGCCATGGGCCGTGAGGTAGTGGCGAGCTCGCGCATTTCCTTCCGGAAGACTTTCCGCGAGACGTTCAGTGGCGGTCGCATATATCTCGTCGACCGGCTCGGCGGCTCTCGAGTTGCCGTCTCGGTTTACGGGCATCCATCTTCTGCGCGCCTCGACCGCAAGCCGTCCCGCCGACCGCTCCCTAACACGGACGAACCGTAACCCTTTCCAGGACGACGGTGCCCTGACGGTCGGATCGTCCAGGTAGAGATCGGAAGAGATGTTTTCGTCCGACAGCCATGGCCACAGCGAGCGAGCTGTGGTCGATTCGACCAGTATCAGAGCGTGCGGATCTTCCGCCGCGACCTCATCCACGACCGCACGCACGAAACTCAAGAAATTCATGCGGCAATCAGGTTGGGTATCGCCAAGAGATGTCCGGCCCGCTGACGCAACACCGATTAATGTCTTCGATAGGGTCTGGAATAGACCGGTATTCATCGCGCCGTTCCGGACGCTGCCGAACCGCCCGGAAATCCGACCGGTGGCAATATCGATCTTCATTGCCGCTGCCAGCGTGGCGCCATTGGGTCGGCCCGTGCGGGTTGCGGCTTGTGAGATCACCGACAATCCGACAATCGATCTCGGACGATTGGATTCCCCAAAAGTGGAAGCTACCAAGTTTGCGAGAACAGGACCTAGCCCAGCATGTCCGAACAGCAGATCGTACAGCGCCGCCTGTACACGATGCATGTACTCGGCAGCCTTACCGGCAGCTGGCGGAAGCAGATACTGCACATTGCAGCCGGCTATCGTGGCAAGCGTATTGCGACCGACGTCCTTATTGACCTTATCGTCGTTTCGCCCGTCGTACTTGAGGGCGGCTTGGACGATGACAGGTGAGTTGGGGAATTCATCTCGAATTTGAGTGGCCAGCGGGGTCCAGGCTTCGCGACGCAATGCTGCGCGATGCATTCGCTTGTGCCTAATCTCTCCGTCGAGATCCTGGCGGGCACCGTGAACGCCCGCGGGCATTGCATGACGCACGACGTTGATGCGGTCTCCGAAGAGAAGCGCAACGACTGAACGAAAGATGTGGGCTTCCTGTTCACGTCGGCAAATGAATATCAGGTCAATGCCGCAGTCCTTACCAAATGCTTTGTCGAGCCGTTCCCGATTCGCGAGCACCATCGGCTCAAGATCGACTGTCTTGATGGGCTGCTTCTTGCCGCGGGCCTTGCTTTCCGGCGATCCAAAAAGCTGTTCAACGCGGCTCGGCAATTCCTCTTCTGTCACCCTCCCGAAATGGTGGGTGATGAGATTGTACAAGGTAGCCTGAAGGTGAAACTCTTCGGAGCGCTCGATCCTTGAATTCAGGAGCCTAAGTCGAGACTCGGCGAAGCCGAACGAGGCAATCCGCTCCTTTACCGCGGACGTCAGATCCACCTGGTCTTGCAGCGTCACCCCAAACGGTATCTTAGGAGCGGCGCTGTAGCCGTGGCGGAATGGCACGCCGACGAACAGATCGGGCATCCGGCCGCGGGACTTTATCAGATCCGGTAAGTCGCCGGTGAGAGATACATCGGTATTACGACCGGCTTCGTGGACGATGGCGTCCAGATTCACGGTCGGAACACCCCTCCCCACGCGGACGGTCAAAGTTGCAGCACGCGCAACCGACGAACGCGTTACAACGCGGACGGATATCCGCCGGCGCCCAAACAAATCATTTGCGGTGGGAAATTCGTTGCACCAAATCCGCTTGGCGGCCCGGACCACGAGGAGCGGCAGTCTAGACGAAGGGCGGGTTTCGACAGAAACCTCGGCTACCATCGAAAACAAGTCGCTCTTGCCGGGTAGCGAGGTCGGCCAGGTCTCGAAGGCGATGGTGTTGCCGTAGTCGCGGTCGAGCAAACGATAGACCGGCCCGAGACCGGGGAATAGTTCGGCTCCTTCCAGCGAAGAAGCTACGATTGCCAGAAGGATATCGGAGAACTGATGGAAGTCGGAACGTAGCGCGTCGGGAGCGCGGCCCTCATCGGTCAAGTGAGGCGTGGAGCGCTGCTCGAACAACTGTTGCTGTCGAGCACGGGTCTCGAAGAGGTCGACATCGCCACAGTCGGCCCCCAATCGTTCTACCCAAGGCCGGAGCGTAAGTTGCGCCCAGGCTGCTACCAAACGGTGAGTAGCTGCCAAAATTTCCGACGGAGCCCCCGTCGCCGCGAACAACGGAGCGTTATCGTTGCGCGGTAAAATCCAGCTCTCCAGGAGGAGCATTCCGCCGACGCGGGCCTGAAGGGCAGCCCGAAGGTCCGCATAGGGAATTTCGTTTCCTTCAGGGCGCTCGCTGCGCAGTGCATTGCGGTGTATGCGTTCAAGCAGGCTTTTGGCCGTCGCTGTCCAACCAAAGCGAAGGGGAGATACGGGGAGAGGCACGCCGGCAGGCAAGCCACGCCAGACAAACGCGCATTCGCGCGTTAGCTGCTCGCCCAAACTGCGGCTCTGCGTTCGAACGAACAGTTCATCCTGCTGGGTACTCATTCCGGATCCATCTCCGGAAAAATGACGTGGGCGCAGTGTCGCAGCGGATGAAGGAACGGTTCGTAGAGCAAGCGGTAAATTTCCCGTTCAACCGGATCAGGGCAGGAAAGCAGGTCTTCCAAGACGTCACGCATTGCGACGATCATGCTCGTGCGCTGAGTGTCGCGCCGGTTCTTGGCGGATTGCGGCGCGAACGATGCGTCCACGAAAAAGACCCTCGTCTTGCACCCGTTGCGCATGGCGCGCCCGATCGTTTGGAGAAGATCGACCATGCCGTCTGCGACGAACGGTCGGATCATGCGGCCAAGACGACTCATCTGTTGCGGGCGGCGGAGTAACCACCTGAGAGCATCCAGCGCCTCGTCGCGCGCCGAGCGCCATTCCCGCGCCAGCCCGGCAAGATCAGCATTCGGGGGGATCACACGTTGGTCGAACCGCAATGCGAGTTGGCCGGCAAGACCGCCCGTGAATGCCAAGCTATCAGCCGTCGGATGAGGTCTGACGAAGAAAGCGATGTTCCCAAGCACCGCGTCCCGCACCCGAGATCCATCAGGGAAGACGATGTTGACGCCGCGCCCGATCGCTTTCATCGGGAAGACGAGTGCATCCCAATCGTCACGGGTGCCGAGCATCTCTACCTGGCTGGCGGAGACCCATTCTGCGCGCTCCTGCGAAGGAACGTTCCTGATATCAGACGTCACCCCGATCACCCGGTGCGCCGACGAGGAGGTTCGTCTGAGGTGCGCTTTGATGAAGGCGACTTGTTCATAGGAATTGACCACGATCCCGGTCCGCCGACCGGGATCGAACTGATCCTCACGGAATTTCCGGACGAGCGGATCTGCCCCGGAGAAGAAATGGTCGGTCAAGAGTCGTAGCGAATGGTTTCGCTCGCGTTCAGACCCTGCGCCGCTCACACGAACGAATTCGCCGGGCCTGTCGGGATCGCGAACCGGAAGGAATGCATAGGCACTGTGTCGCCAGGCGTCACTTTCTCCCTCCCGTCGAAGCACATAGCTGGGTCGGACTGGGACGTGATAGCTCGGACTCGGCGCGAGATAGCTCGTGGCGGATGCCATCAGCACCGCCGGCCCCTTGATTCCGTCTTCTGTCAGTAGTTCGGAAAGATGATACAGAAGTAATCGGGGAACGCCGGCAAACGAGAGATATTGCAGCCTCAACGAGCGCTGGCCGCGATCGTTGGTTTCGTAGGCGAATCGAATGCCCGAGAGACGGCCGATCAAGGATTCGGGCAAGGTCCTCCTGAGATCAGCCGTGACACCCTGACCGAAGACCCTCTCGGTGTGCACGCCCTCGGCAATCATGGCGTACTGCGCTGGAACGAGCGCGAGGAACTGCAGCACGACAGTCGTAACCTCGACCAAAAACCGAAACAGTATTCGCGCCTCCTGAGGATCCAGCCCTTGTCGATGGGGAAGTATTCCGAAGAAGGCGTCTCGCATCTCGTCGTAATTCTCTTCGAACCGCTCGACGAGTCGCACATTGAGAAGGGAGTTTAAGGCGCCGCGAAACCTTGTTGTCGCCGAGATTAGCGCGCCGTGATCGATCTCCAGATCTCTCGCGACGCGCTCCAGGTCGAGCTCGGACAGATCATCCTCACCGTCGCCGCCAACGTCGCTCGCCAGCACGGAGCGGACCAGTTGCTCGAACAGCCGCCTAACCAGGTCGAAGCGTCTGCTGCCATGTTCTTCCTCGTCCGTTTCCGGATCGAGGTACATGCTAGCCAGGATCGAATTGCCGGTAACGAAGGCGTCTTTGAACCTTGCCAGTACGCCGCCTTCCTCTGCCATTCGCTCCAAGAGATGAGCCCGCAATGCGCGGTTGAGACGCATGAAGCGGTTTGATGCAAGTGTATAGTTCTCGATCGAATTTGAGACGGCAAAGCCTCGCCCGGAAGCGACCGGATCGAACACGTCATCCAGGAGAATGGTTTCGTAGGACTCCGAGGAGCCGAACAGGTCTAATTCGGCGAAACCCTTTTGATCGAGGGCGGCTTGTGCGCCGTCGACCTCGTCGATGATCACCAGATCGCTCGTGCGGGCAACGCGCTCGAAATGACGCATCCTTTCGGTGTGGAAATGAGGGGACGCCATGACTTCTGTGGAGATTACGTGCCCGATTTGCACAAGAGCGTCGGCGTCGGCCAAGCGACGGGCCGAACGTTGCCGTCCGCAGGCTGTCGCAAGCGGACACGATCTGTAGCCTTCCTTTCCCTCCTTTCCATCCTTCTTGATGCTGGCCTGTCGCAGCGATGTGCAAGGAGGACGGTCGTGCGGAAATTCGAAGGCGGGGGGCGGCACGGAGACGAAGGCGGATAACGCGCAACGCGTTCCGAGAAGCTCGGCTCCGGGGGCGGTCTGTCCGAATCCCCCGCTGTCCATGGTGGCGATTCGTTCGGCCAGCCTTGTTGAGTGGCTCCTTCTCGCGTCAGGAGACTGACCAACCAGCAAGGCAGTGGGGATCGAATAGCGGGTCAGGTCCGCATCGAGTGCCAGGGCGAATTCGATGGACGGAACGAGGAGAGTTATTCGTCGTCCTTGGCGGGCGAGGAGAACAACGAGAAGGAAGATCAGCGTCGATTTGCCGGCGCCGGGAAGCCCGATCATGTGGCTCACACTGTCGAGCGAGATGACATCAGTGCGGCGGAGCGCCGCGCCCTGTGGCGAAAGCACCGAAAATACCGCCTGCCCCTCCTCGGATCGTAGCCTCGTCAAGAAGTTGCGGGGGACCCGCGCCGGATCGCGAGCATCCTCTTCGTCGAGAGTCCTCGCGATGTTTTCGAGTTCCTCGATCGTCACGACGATAGGAGCTCGGCTTGCCTTGTCCTGAGCGGTAGCGGGACGCGGGGGCAGATTCATTATCTCGCGAGTATCGCAGATGACGTCGGAGCCGTTGTCGCCGTCGATGCGGAAGCGGAAGCGCCTCGTGTGATCGGCAGGGACGAGGTTGTGAATGTCATTGGGTAAGACGCCGAGCAGGGCATCAAGCATTGCATTGCGGCGTGCATCGTCGCGCCGAACGCGTTCACGAATTGCAAAACCCGTTCCCGGATCCGTAGAAATCTCGAACGGAGGCTCGACGTAATCGTCATCCGAAGCGTGATCATCCTCCCAGGCCCTGGCTTCAATCACGGCTTCCTGAAGATGCGCTTCGGATTCGATGTTTACGCCTATCAAGCGGAGGTTTCGCAGTGCCGTGCGGGCTTTCCCAAGAGCTGGATGCCTGGTGATAGATCGATAGCCGGACAGGAGCGCCGGCGCTCCGGATAGTGACTTAAGCCCCAAGAGGTCGTGCATGACGCACGCCATCCATTGTGCCCGCAAAGCGGGGACGAATCCTTCCGGAGCACGCCTCATCCGATCACCATTCTCGCAACATCACTGACTTTCGCGAAAGTCACCGATGTCGCGCCTTGGTAAGCGTGCCGGAGGTCATCCAGGTAGTGAGGACGACGGTTCACGATTGCGTCCGGAATGGCGACGTACCTTTGGTCAAAGGTGGCCAAACCGCCTAGGCGCTCGGAAAGCGTCTCACCGAGCAATCGGGGGCACGAGTAGCTTTTCACGTCGATTCCGAGTTCATGGGATCGGCCTACGTCGGCCGCGTCGTCTCTCGGGTAGAGGGTGACGTCCACGCCTGCGCGGCGTAGTTCGTCGTGGAGCCGGATTTCCGCTAGGCCGGGGCCTACCCAATAGGCGAGGATGTCGTCGGCGAAGGCCCGCCATCCCGTCGCATTCTCGATTGTGGCGCCTGCCCGCGACGATGGCACCTCTTCGAGACATGGCCCGATTCGACAGCGACCGTCGGGGAACGCAGCCCTGTCGCGGTGGGGATAGAGCAGCCCGCCGCAGTTTGCGCATATCTTGAACGAGCCGTCCCGCAGCAACGCGCCGAGCGGAATTCCGGTGGACCAGCGGCGCAGCACGTCGTCCGCCACCACGATGGCGTGGTCTTCAAGAAAGTCGGACAACTCCCGCCGTTCGTATACGGGCTTGCGCACAATTCGTTCGCGTAGGAGCGAGTAGATCTGCAATCGGCTTTCGGTACGAACCCGTTGCACGATCTCGCGCAGCTGCCGGTGATGAATGTCCTCGAACGCGTCGTCCGTCTGCCCTTTTGCCGCTAAGGCACGGCACTCCTCGCTCGGCGCGACAGGCTCACTAGAGAGAAGCTTGACCTCGGCGAATCGAAAGGGCGCAGCGAGGGCCGGCACTCCCCAGTCACCAACCGGCAGACGACGAGCGATATCCGAAAGGCAGTGAATGCTGTCGCCCAAATCGTTGACTGAGGACGTTATGCAGATTTTCGACAACATCTGCATGCCCGCGCCTATCGTTTCCGGCAGGGTATAGGGGTCGACGATATCTCCTGCGCGAACCCCAAGATGAAGATCCAGGAAGCCCCGGCTCAACACACGGAGCATGACTTCGACCTCGTCCTCCGAATCTGTTTGATTATTGATCATATGATTATTAGAATTGAAGATACGATGTCTGTAAAGTTACTATCCGAACTTAATCAGAAGAGGGGTGGGGCAGCGCTGCGTGCCCGGCTGAAGCACATCGACGACAGATTGATCTGGTTTGGTTTTCTGCGACTCGCGGACCATGCCTCAAAATTTGGCATATCCGACGTGCAAGGAAAAATAGATATTAAGACTTATCGCAACCTTTCGACTACACCTCCTCCGGAGCGAAAACCGGGGCCGGCTGCGGCAGGAGTGCGGGCCGGGACCTACACACGACCTGACAGGTTCGTCCCCGTTTTTGACGCGCCGGGGACGCTAGATGATCTCGCGCGGACCCTCTTGCAGGAGGCCCGGCCGGACGAATCCCTGGCGATCGAGCGAGTTCTGCCTCCAGCGCGCTGGATCGAGCCTGACAACGTCAGGGCAATTCTCGCTGCGACAGAGCTTCGGGAGAGTTGCAAGCTTCAGTATCAGTCGATGACAAGCTCCGAAGGGAGCGAGCGCGTCATTTGTCCCCATGCGTTGGTAAAAGCTTCGGGACGTTGGCACGTCAGGGCCTTCGATTTCTCGCGGAAGAAATTCATCGATTTCTCGCTCTCGCGCGCGCTCTCATCTGTGCCGCTACCGAGCCAACCTCCTGTACCTGCGGCCTTAGACGATGATTGGCACGCGACGGTCGCGGTAGAATTCGTGCCTCACCCGAAGCTCTCCGCGGCCCAACGCCAGGCGATCGCACGGGAGTTCAAGATGCAGCAAGGGCTGTTGGTTGTTCCGGTCCGTCGTGCGCTGTTGTTCTATCTGCTTGATGAAATGCGATTGCTGGGGCCAGTCAGGCGGCAGGACAAGGACGCGGCAGACGTGCCTGTCTGGGTGAAGAACGTTCGCGAGGTTGCATCTGAATTGGAGGCAATGGAAGCCGACAGCTAACTTTTTCCTGCGCTTACCGGCCACCGCCTTGCAACCTCTTCCATCACATCCCACGCAGCCCGGTACTCCTCGATGGCGACCTGCCTGAAGTGAGGAACTGCCGTCGATCGCTGAGCTGCGCCATGCTTCTCGCTCTCATGGCCGAAGGCGGTCTGATAAAAGGGGAGCCGCGGAACATTTAATCTGTGGGACGGAAAGCAGCCTCCCCGCGTAGCACGGCCGCTTGCAGTTTCTATTCAAAAGAGTCGGTAGGAGGCGCAATCGATATCCCGATGCCGACCATCTTCCGAAACTGAAATCGAATTCCCGCTTCCTCCAACGTTTTCCGTATGCGATCGGATGTGTCCGAATTGAGTATCGACAGACCCTGCTCGAAGCGATTCAAGGTCGTCTTTGACACGCGAGCCTTCTTCGCCAGAACGTCTTGATTCCAATTGAGCCATGCTCGGGCGGCTCTCACTTGGGCAGGAGACATGCTCGGCTCCGGCGCATTAACCATGATTCTGGACTCTTCTTCCTTCCGGCGTCCGGATTTGTTATTATTAGGATGTTGTTAAGCATGGCGTCCGAGCGGGCGGGACAACAGACGCCGTCAAACCAGCAATCGAATCCTACGATCTAATCCTTGCCAGGTCCTTGGCCCGGCAGGAATGCCTTGGCTCGGCTCTGTCCCGCCCGGCAGGAAAGTGAGCAAATGAGTCCTTAGAGCGACAAGGATAACGGGATCGGGCAAGTACCGTCGAAGGTACGGAATATCCTAACTTGCGAATTCATTGTTCAGTGGCAACCACCTTTGGGGGGACCGTATGCGCACGACCTTTGAAAGCGTTGTTCAGGGCAATCAGCTGCCAAACGCGAGCGTCCGAGCGCTTTTGGCTCGCCGCATGGCGGCCCCGCCGACCCATTGGTGGCGTATTCGAAGCCCACATGACTTCAGCATGCGGGATGTAGGGGCGATCCGTCAGGCGCTCTTAAAGACCGATTTGGTGAGCGACTGCGATTGGTTTCGGGCCGTCGGCGGAGATGCCGCGGCGGCAATCGGGATCG
Organism: Bradyrhizobium sp. ISRA464; assembly: GCF_029910095.1. Classification (NCBI taxonomy): domain Bacteria; kingdom Pseudomonadati; phylum Pseudomonadota; class Alphaproteobacteria; order Hyphomicrobiales; family Nitrobacteraceae; genus Bradyrhizobium; species Bradyrhizobium sp. ISRA464. Next base: position 7,872,977 of record NZ_CP094526.1, read on the forward strand.
CCATCAAAGGACTCAAGAGCCACGGAATGAGAAATCCTGTGACAGACGCTGTTGTCTCGGCGGTGCTTTGCTGCGCGGTCGAAGGAAACCCTGCCGCAAAGGTCGTGATGATCTCGGCACTATGGCGCCGGGCAAAGATCGACCCGGTCTGTTACGGACTACGCCTCCGCTGGTTGCACGCACGCTTCTAGCCCAACTGCACGCGAGAAGACGCGAATTCGGCGCTTAAGTTCGTCGCAGTTTCACGCGTTACGCAATCTAAAACCAATCCTGTTGAAACCAGGAGTTTGGCATGACCACTCATGTGTGTGATTGGCGCATCGAGCTGATACATGCTCATCGCAGCCTGTTTCGGCCTCCAGCAAAGGCGCCGGTTCTCGCACAAGGCTATCCGGACTGCGGCCCGGGATGGCGCGATCTTCTCGAGAAAGCTTGCGCCCGGATCAGCGCAGCGCTAGCGGCGGAAGAACGCGTCGAGATTCTGCTGATCAAAGAGAAGTACGGCACTCTACGCCTGTACTGGCAGGGGAAGCTCTCGAACGGCTCTCGGCTTAAGGTCGATGAGGCGGTGACGCTTGCGCAGGCTCGCTCTGCCTGCACGTGCGACCAGTGCGGGGAGCGGGGTCGTCTGTTCCGCAAAGGCGGGGTGTTGATGACGCGCTGTGCGTCTCATGCGCAGGGCGAGCACGTGCCGACCGAACCGGGCCAAGAGAACGTGCATCTCGTGCAGATCCCGACTTCAGAAGGCTATCGGATCGCTGCGCGGCGCTACGACCGCGAGACCGACAGCTTCGCCGACGTTCCGTCCGGTTCGATCAAAATCGAGGAGTGAGATGGCGGCCACTCGCAACGATTGGCGGATCGAATTCATGCAGGCGCACCCGCGGCTGTTCGAGATCATGCAGGACGAGCCCGAACTCTCTTTCGGCTACCCGCTCTGCCGGGAGGGTTGGCGGGACGTCCTGGAGCGAATGTGCCGCCGGATCGAAGGTGCGCTCCGGGAGAACGAGACGTTCGAGTTCGTCCGCATCAAGAAAAAGTTCGGCACACTCAGGATTCAGTGGGAAGGCGACATCTCGGATGAGACCGGGAGGCGAATCCGCGAAGCTATCAATCTCGGCGAGGCACGTTCCGCCTGCACCTGCGAAATCTCGGTGCCGAGGGACGGCGGTACGTGAGCCACGGCTGTTTGGCGACGGCCTGCTCCGAGCACGCGATCCGCGATCCCGTGCCCGACAGACCGGGCTTCGAGAACGTCCACCTGCTGCGCCGGACGCCCGGCACGTCGGAGATCTAACCACGCGCGTTACGACCGCGAGACCGACACGTTGATCGAGGTGCCGCCGCCCACGCGAGGAACGGAGCAATAGCCGTGGCCCGGTTTCGCTGCCGCACCTGCCGGAACGAAAACGTTCCCTTTAACGCGAAGCGCCACTGGAGGCTGTGAACATGAAGGTCATTACGATCATGGAGGAGGGCGAGCGCGCGCGGTCCGTCTACGTGCGGACCGACGGTGACGTGACGGTGTTCGACCGGCATCGCAAATTTCGCTTCCGGACCGACATCTCCGGTGCCGAGACGACATGGCAGATCCTTGAGCGGGTGGTGCCGGCCATCGTTCACGCCGAGACCGCCCGTCTCAAGATCGAAGCCCTCGCCGATCGATGCCGCACCGGCTGGCGCCCGGGATATCCGGACGAGATCGATCCCGATATCCCGCAAAGGGCGCTGCGGCGCGCGCAGTTCGGCATCGACCTGATCCGCTATCCGGATCACGACGAGTTCTACAGCCCAGCCACGATCTTGATGGGCATCGAGATGGGCACGGGACCATCGACGAGCCTGGTCGGGAAGAGCGATGGAACGGTATGCGTCACCGGAGAAATCCTCTGGATCGATGCCGCACGCGAGTGGGCGATTTGCGAGGACGGCTTCTGGTGGACGCCAGCGGAGGACTAGCGATGGCCCGATTTCGCTGCCGCGCATGCGGCCAGGAAGGCGAGTTCACTTACGATCCGACGCGGCACGAATGCCCGCGCTGCGGCTCGCCCGACGTTCAGTTCGCACTCGGCATAGACGAGATGCCCGAAGAACTCATCGACCGGATCGTGCAGGCGCTGAGCCAAGCCGAGCCGCTGGACGACCATCCAACCGACGAGGACTGAATCGTGTTGTTGTGGATCCTGTCAGACCTGCATGTCGAGCTGACCCGCGGCTGGGACCTGCCGTCCGGCACCGAGCGTCCGCAATTCGACGTCCTCGTGGTCGCCGGCGATGTCATTCGGCGTGCGGAGCGCGGGGTGAAGTGGCTGCGCGAACGCGTGCCGGATCGACCTGTCATCTACGTCGCTGGCAACCATGAGGCTTATGGCTGCGACATCGACCGCACGGTCGAGAAGGCCAAGGCAGCAGCAGCCGGCACGAACATCCACGTGCTGCAGCACAACTCCATCCGAATCGGTGACGTCACCTTCGCCGGTGCGACGCTATGGACGGACTTCGATCTGTTCGGTGATCAGCATCGCGCAATGAGGGTCGCCGCCGAACGGATGAACGACTTCCGCAAGATCAGGATCAACCGCTATCTTGATCGCTTCCGGCCGGGACACGCCCTGGCTCGGCACCTCCAAGCCCGCGCCTTCCTCGAAGCCGAAATGCGCAAGCCGCGCGGCGGGCCCCTGGTGGTCGTCACGCATCATGCACCGATTCCGAGCCGAGCGCGCCGCCTAGGCCCGTACGATCCCGGTGCGCGGCTGTCCGACGAAGAGGTCCTGACCGCAGCATATCGCAGCGCCCTGGGCTCGCTGATGTGGCCGGAGCCCGTCGCAAGCGGGAGGCCTGAGCTGAGGCCTGCGGACCTCTGGATCTACGGGCATACCCACGAGTCCGAGGACACCGTGATCGGCGCAACGCGCGTGGTGTCGAACGCGAAGGGCTACGGGCCATGGCCGCCGCAGCAGCGCGCCTGGGACAACCCGCGCTTCGATCCGAACTTCGTCATCGAAATCTAAGGGAGGCTGGCCATGACAGACATTGATGACCGCTCGAAACCGACCGACGCCATGCGCCATGCCCTTCCTTCGGCTTCGAGTGACAGATCATGCTCACCAGAAAAGCGGCCCAAGGCCGTCCCGATCTATTCGCTTCAGCCAAGACCACAACCGCGATCGCGGCGCGACATCCTGCGCTTCGAGATGCGCTCATCCAGGCGTCGCTCGATCCGCAGGTGCGGTCGATTGCTTCCATTCCGTCGGCGTTCGTTGCGTCCGAGCCGGTAGAGCTTGAGGCCGTCGTCGTCCAGCGCGACGACGGCCGCTACCTTCTGGACGTCGTGCCGGCCCGGCGCGTCCGGGATCTCGAGCAGGAAGGCCTCGCGCAGATTGCGCTGGCCGAGCTCCGGCTTAAGCCGCTCACCCTGACTGCCGGGGAAATCCGCCGCGAGCCGCGCTACGCCAATTCGTGGTTGGTCCGGTCCCTTAACGGCATTCCGGTCCCGCTGAGCTTGCGATGGGCCGATGCCGCGCGGCCAGCTTCTCAAGTCCGTGCGCAGCGACCGCGATCCGACGCCTTCGGTGATGGCGCTCGCTTGCGCCGATCTTCTCTCTCATGATCTCTAGCACTAGCATCAGGAGCCGTGCGTGACGCGCAAGACCGCAGCGAAATCCCAACGCCCCAAGAGCGTGCCCAGAGCAAAGCGCCGGACTCCGGTAAAGAGAGGGCGCATTCTGCCCAAGGATACGGTCGTGCCGGTCGGGTACCGGAGCGCCAAGGAAGCCGCCGATCTCTTGGCCAGGTCGGTCCTACACGTCACCGATGATGTCGTCGGCATGGAGTCGCCGATGTCGTGGACGCCTGTCGTGAAGAAGGACCGCCCCTCGGCGCAACGCTCGATCGTAGCGAGCGCGTTTCTCGCAGCGACCAGCGCACCGATCCGGCGCCAGTTAAAGGCCAAGCCCGCCCTCGCACTGGTCGTGCTGGTCCCGGAGTCGAGCTGGATCCAGCCGGTTCGTAACCTCTTCGCGCGGCACTTCGGCACTCATTGGCAGACCATCGCCACCGAGGCCTTGAAGACGCCGCAGCAGAAGGCTGAGCGCAACACCGAAGTTGCAACCGACCTCGCTAACGGGCAGTCCGTAGTCGGCGTAGCGGTGGAGCGTGCTGAGCTGCCAACGGCGCTGACGACGGCAGCAGATTTGACGATCCACATCAACCCGCCCACCGGCGCCGTGGTCGCACACATGATCAGAATGTTCACTGGCCGGCGCCATCCGGGCAGTATCGATGACGCCGTCTTCGCCGGGCTCACATTCCACGATCTGGTCGCCGCCTTCCGCGCCAAATCCTCGCCAGTCGAGATCGTTGCGCGCCTCCGCAAGGCTTCCGTTGCCATGGCAGGATCCGGGACGACAGATCGACTGCCGAAGCTGCAAGACGCAATCGAATACGGCGCCGCTCGGACCTGGGGTCTGGCGCTGGCAAAGGATATTGCCGACTACCGCGCCGGTTGCCTTGATTGGCAAAGCGTCGACCGGGGAGCGGTACTGTATTCGGAGCCGGGGCTTGGCAAGTCGCTGTACGCGCGCATCCTCGCGAAAGCCTGCGGCGTGCCGCTGGTCGCTTATTCGATCGCCGATCTGTTCGCGAACTCGCCGGGCTGGTTGGATTCGGTGATCAAGGCGTCGCGCGCGATGTTCGAGCGCGCCGCCGCGATGGCGCCATGCATCCTGTTTATCGATGAGATCGACGCGCTGCCAAACCGAGCCACCATGTCGCCGCGCGGCGCGGACTGGTGGACTCCTGTGATAACGGACTTTCTCCTCAGCCTCGACAATGCGGTCGCCGGGAAGCGCGCCGGAATCGTGGTCTGCGCGGCCACGAATAACATCCAAGGCGTCGATGCGGCCCTGCTGCGCCCCGGTCGCCTGGAGCGGGCGATCGAGATCAGGCGGCCCCATCACGCTGGCATCGTCAACATCCTTCGTCACCATCTGGACGGCGAACTGGGAGGCGCGGACCTGACCGATGTCGCCCATTTGATGGATGGCTCCACCGGCGCCGAGATCATGATGGCCGTGCGTGGCGCACGCCGGATTGCCCGCTCCGCCGGGCGCGTGCTGCAGCTCGAAGACCTCGTGCAGTCCGTGGCGCCGGTCGACGAGATCGCGCCGGCCGCGCTCAAGCGGATATGCATCCACGAAGCCGCGCACGCGGTGGCTTCGCTCGTGGTCCCGTCCGGGATCCTCAAGCGCTGCGCAGTCGGCTCCAGCGGCACGTCGGCCGGCCGCACGCTGATCGAGAACGAGATGAGTGATCTGATGACCCGCGATGCGGTCGAACGGCGCGCCGTCGTTGCACTCGCCGGGCGCACAGCGGAGCGTGTTCTGATCGGCGATGCCAGTGTGGGAGCCGGCGGGGACGACGATTCCGATCTCGCGCAGGTCACCCAGATCATCGCAACTCTCCACGCCTCGACGGGTCTTGGCGACACGCTGGTCTACGTAACCTCCTACGAGAACGCGTTGCAGGCGGTCCGCGGCGATCGGGAGCTTCGGTCCAAGGTCGAGCAGCACCTGCAGATCCTGCAAGCCCGTACCGATGAGATCGTGCGGCGTCACCGTGAGCAGATCATTGCTGTTGCCGACCGGCTCCGAACGCAGCGCCGGCTTTCGGGCGAGGAAATTTGCCGGATCATCGACGCGACGCCTGTGAACGATGAAGCCAGCACCACTAATCACTAGTCCCAAAGGAAGGCCCCACGCCTGTCGTCAGGACCGCCCCCGGTCCCCGTGGATACGATCCGGTCACCAGGCCGGGCCGCATTACGCGGGATCACCGAACACGACAGCCGACAGGCGCTTTGGGCCCTCTTGGAAGGCACTTAGCCGGGGGTGAAATCCGAGTTCGATGATGTCTAGGTAACGGCCATCTTGGAGTTATCCCCGCAATTCAACTTTCCAGCTCGAACAACTCATGTCTCGGACCTCTGAATGCTCCGGCAATTTCGGCAGGAAATTCGACTAACGCCGAAGTTCGGAAATCCATTTGAGCCGCGTCCTAGGCCTCGGGGATGTGGTTGACGGCCGATCCGCTGAGTCGTGCCCACTTGGCGCTTTCGATGAAGGTTCCTCCGGAGTCCGGACGATGCCGGTCGATCGATTTTTGTGGCGATCGCGCGAATTTCGCGTTCAGTTAGGGGGAGTTCCAACGGGGAGACAACGATAGATGCTGCCGTCCGCCTGATGAGGCGGAGACAGGACAGGCGGGCCGTTTCAGCGACCCGCCTGACCTTCACCGGTCGAAAGCAAATCGACAGATGCTGCCCGCAAAGGCATTTGGAGCTTTGCTCATCACCCCGCGCCACGCAAGCGGGTTTTTTGCGCCGATCCGGGCGTTCGACCTCCCATTAACGACATGCCCGACGCCGTCACCTTGCCGGCGAACGGCGAAGCATTGGCCAGTCGGCCGGGGGTACATGGCGAGCAAGAGCAAGATACCGGGCAACCGGAAGGTGGTCGAGGTGAGGATCATCCGCGGCAAAGACGGAACGCCGATCCGAACCATCGTCGAACGGGCCCACGCGAAGCCAACCGGCTCGTTCGTGTCGCTGAAAGCCGGGTGCGCCCTGCCATGGGAGTCGGTCGACGAACGTCACTTCATGTGGATTTCGGAGGTCGATTTCCGCGTTCGCAACTTCGTCGCCCAGCCGTTCCGTATGGAGTTCTGGTTCGAGGACGGCGAGATGATCGCCTACTTCCCCGACATCGAGCGCACGCTCGACGGCGCGATCGAGATCGTCGAGGTCAAGAAGACGCAGAGCGAGGCCGCTCGCGACCCTTACTACGCGTTCAAGCTCTCGCTCGCGCGCAGGGCTTGCCAGGCAAAGGGTTGGAAATTCCGCGTCATAGCAGCGGACAAGCACATCCTGCCCGGCCACCTGCTCGACAACGTCCGCCTGGTACGCCTCGACCGACTCACACGCGTCAGCTCCGAGGATCACTTGCGGCTAGGCGAGGCGATGGAAAAGGGTCGCGGCAAGCTGACCTATGGAGAAGCCGTCGCAGCCCTCAGCGTCCGCAGCGATCCGTGGGACCGCGACGGCCTGGCGAAGCTCCACGCGCTGATCGTCAGGCGGGTCGGCCGTGTCGACCTGACCCGCCGCCTCACCCAGCACTCGGCCGTCGTTCTCTATCGGCATCCCATCTGGCGACCGTCGAAGGCCGCCTAATCCCACTTCCCCACCACCTGGAGTCATCATCGACATGCCGATCACGCTCGACATCAACGGACTGCCTGCTCGACCTGATGCATGAGGCCATCATCGCCTACCAGGGAGAAAAGCACGAAGGGCTCGGCGCCATCCCCGCCCGCGTCTGGCGCGACAACGTTACTCTGCCCACGATCGAGCTCGTCGAGATCAAGAACAAGGAGAACGAGGTCAAGCGCGACCCCGACTGCGAACTCATGGAGAGCTTTTTGACCAAACGCGACGCCAGAGTGAGCCAGATCGCCGCCGGATTGATGCAGCGCGGCCCCCGCATCGTCGAATCCGAGGACGGCGGGCCGTTGCGCCTCATCATCAACGGCCGGCACATCAAACCAACTGGCCGATATCCCGCCTTCAAGGCGCAGGGCGCGTCCCTCCCGTATGAGGCCGACCATGAGATGGGGCTGATGGAGATCAGTGACGCCGACAAGGCCGTCATCAGGATCCTCGCCCAACCGCATCGCGTCGAGATCCCGGTGCCGTGGCAGAACCGGCCACTGATCTATTTCCCAGACCTGCGCAGAGATTTGGCCGACGCCACGGTCGAGATCATCGAAACCAAGCGCGAGGACGACCGCCGGGCGCGCGAGCCGCATTACCAATTCAAACTCGACGTCGTCCGCGAGGTGTACGCCGGCGAGGGCTGGACGTTCCGGATTCTTCAGGAGAAGGAGATATTGGGCGGCCGCCTCTACAGGAACGCGCACGAAATCATCACCTGGGCCTACGCCAAGGTCCCGTCAGCGCGGCAATTCGCCTTGGAAGCCGCCATCGACGCCGCCGGAGGAACGCTGCCTTTCGGGAAGGCGGCAGAGATCGTCGGCGGCGTGCCGCTGCTCTATGCGCTGGTGGTCCGCCGCTCGGTCTATTTCGACCTGAAGCTGCCGGTTTTCGACGACCTCCCGGTGATGCGCGTGGATCACGACGCACTGCGCCGCCACTCGCCGCCGCTGCTCTGAGGAGTCTACGTGACCGTTTCTCTCGCCATCAAGCACAACGATATCATCGTCCGGAAGGGCGCCCTGTACCGCTATGCGCTTGAAATGCCACTGGCCCGGATGCTGTTCATGCCCGTCGAGCCCGGCCATGGGGCCGAGTTCACTTGCACCGAAGACGAATTCGGGAAGTTCTTGAAGGATGGCGAAATCCGCGCACACACGGTTATCCGGGACCATAACGGCGACATCGTCTCGGACGGAGACAAAGATCTCGCCCCCACCAAGGAAGACAGCAAGAAAGTCAAGGACGCCCGTTCGCTGTTCTTCTTTCTGAAGAAATGGCACCAAAAGCCGACGAGCCTCCACCACGCCCGTCTGGACGATTTCGTCGAAGAGCATGCCGACGAGGCGCGCGATCTCGGCCATACCTGGTTGCCGAGCTCCGGCGCCCTTCATCGCCACATCAAGAAGTATCCCGACGTCGAGCAACTGACCGCTCGATTTCTCATCTCAAACTCGGGCAAGGTCACGCGCCAGCGTTGGCATCCGGAAATTGCCAAACTCCTTGAAAAAATCATCGATTGGCATTGGGAAGAAGGAACCAGCGGCCGCCATCTGAGCGACTCCATCGCCGAATTCGACGGCTGGTTCATCGAAGCCGCAGAGCGCATCGCCAGAGATTCCGCGGTCACGGAGCCGCTGCACAAGCCCAGCGACGAAACAGTGCGCGCCTACATCAACTCGGCGGAGTGCTACGAAACCGTCTGCCGCAAGTACGATAAGGCACGAGCCGATGCGCAGTTCGCCGGCAACTACCATCCCATTCCCGCATCCAAGCTGCTCGAAGTCGTTCTGATCGACTCCACGATCTTAGACACCTGGTGTGTGCTCGACGACGAAACCATGCTGCCTCTGGGCAGGCCCACGCTGACCATCGCCATCGATCTTTTCACAAGGATGATCCTGGCGGTCATCATCACGTACGAACCCCCAAGTCTTTATACCGCCATGTCGTGCTTGAAGCGCGTCAACATGTCCAAGGAAGACATCAACGAACGATGGCCGACCATCGTCCGTTCGTCTGACGGCTGGGGCAAGCCGACCACGGTCGTGGTCGACAACGAGCTCGCCCAAGTGGGAAGATCATATCAATCCGCCTGCGAGGACGCCAAGATCAACGTCAAGTGGGCCCCTGTCGCTCGGCCTCAGTACAAGGCCGTGGTCGAACGATTCTTCCTGACGCTCAAGAAGATGCTGCTCGATAAGCTTCCTGGCGGCATCCCCTACAAACCCGACGTCATGCGGCAACTTGGTATCGACCCCAAAGAGGTCGCGTGCATTCCGCTGAGCAAGCTCACCGAGCTTGTTAACATGGCCATCAACGACGTCTACCACTACGAACCCCATTCGACGATCGGAATGCCGCCGGCGCTGGCTTGGGAAAAATCCAAGCGCAAGCACAAGCGCCCGTACATCGGCGATATCGACTTCCTGGATAAGGCCTTCGGCGCGCTGGAAACCGGCACTCTCACCACGTCCGGCATCAAGTTCGAGAACATGGAGTTTCACGAAACCGACATCACGGGGGCCTTGATGGATGATCTGGGCGCGATGGCGCCGCGGCGGAAACGCCGCAAGTCGCTTTTGTCCTCCCTGAATCCCGAGGTGATGTTCAAGTACAATCCGGCGAACGTCGAAGCCATCAACGTCTGGAACACGCGCCGGAAGGAATACATCCGGCTGCCCAACATCGCCGGAGAAGCCGCCGCCGGGTTGTCGATTTGGCACTGGAGGATTCTGCGAATCTGGGCCGAGCAGGAAAGCATTGCGTTCTCGACGCCGGCCGAACAATTGGCTGCCCGCCGCCGGCTGCGCGAAGCGGTCGAGGAACAGATACCGGCGGCGGCGTACAAGGCCATCAAGCAGCAGCGCCGCATCCTCCACGAACCCTCGGAGTTCATCGAAGGCAAGACCGCCTTGAAGACCAAGGCCCCTCCGACGGTTGGCGGGATGGCGCAGGACGACGTCGAAATCGACGTTGCCGCTTTCGCTCCCGATGGCAACCGCGTCCCGCCGCCGGGGCCCGCACGCGGCCGGAGCAAGGGTAAGAAGGTCGACGGCCGGACGAAGGAACGCATGAAGGAGGCCAAGCAGTCGCCTCCGGAAGTACGCTCAGCAAAAAGGGCCGACGTTGTGGCGGCCTTCGCCCGGGATGCTGCAACGAACCACCTCGCGCCGCCGGTACAGGCCGGACCTGCTTCGCCCGCCTCGGGCGTCGACGCCTCCCTCGAGGCTTTCTTCCGCAAACGTAACGCCGGCAAGACCGACGCCGGCAACACCAGCGCGTGAGACTCTCACCATGACCCCTGCAATCCATTCGGCAGATGAAATCGCGCGGCGCATAGCGCTTTTCGAGCGAATTCGCCACCCGCACAAGCTATTGAGCGAGATTCATCGCGCACTGAACATCGTCCGCGCCGAAGTCAGCCAATCCCGCGCCGACATGGTCGAATTCGCAAGACTAAACCCCGGAATGACGATCAAGCCAAGTCCGCTTCCCCTGATCTGCGTCATCGGCCCATCCGGTACGGCGAAATCACACGTGATCAAGACCTACTACGAAGATGTCTGCCGAACCGAGAACTGGCCGGTCGGCAAGCGCGCCGTGTTCGACTTCGAACTGTCGGTCGACGCCAACAAGAGACAATTCCATGTCGATGCCCTGACGGCGTTGAAAGACCCCGATCCCGAGAAGGGCAACGAATCCGTGCTGCGTCGCCGCTTCGGTAAATTGACCGACAAGCTCGGCACGGAATTGGGCCTGTGCGACGAGGTGCAGCATTTCATCGCCAGCGACACCGGCAAGCGCACCAAAAGCGTCATCGATGCCATGAAGAAGACTCTCAACACCGGCATCTGCGCACTGGGACTATTTGGAACCCAAAAAGCATCGGACATTTTCGATGCGAGCGAGGAGTTCGGCCAGAGAGCTCACATCCGATTCGACCTCAAGGGAGGCAATCCCGACGTCGCCGATGACCGCGCGCTGTTCGTCGCCTTCCTGAAAACGTTCAAAACCGAAATCGAAAAGATGGCCATTCTTACAAGCGCAAAGACGCTCGAGGACGCCGAAACCATTGGCTGCCTGTTCCTCCAGGCCAGCGGCAGGCTGGGCCTGTGCCAGAGGATCATGAAAGCCGCCCTCCGCGTCGCACTTGAACGCGGCGCCACGACCCTCCTCCCGGTCCATTTCGCGATCGCCATCGATCGCGGCAAGCTGCTGTTTGGGATCAAGGAGAACCACTTCGCGAGCCATGCCGAAACGTTCGCAGACTAGTTCGGGCATCACATCCATGAACACCTTCCCCATCCCGACAACTCCTCTACCCGACGAAAGCCTGATGGGCTTCGTGGCGCGAGCCTGCGACGACAACGGACATCCTTCGGTCGTCCGTGTGCTGGAGCTCGCTGGCTTCGAGACGCTCCGGGCGCGCTTTCTTCCGATCAGCGAAACTGCCGATCTTGAAAGCCTCGCGCAATTCTTTGGCTGCAAGGAACAAGAGCTACGCTCGCGAATGCAGTTGCCGATCGCGGTCCAGGGCTCGCCGCCAAACACTTTCATCAGTCATTTCGGTTCACCGGTTCGACGCTTGATGCGCGAACCGGCTCTTCGGCGCGTATCTCCTGCGTCCCTTCGCATTTCGCCGCACCATAGGGCAATCTCGACACTGCGACCGCTGCGGTATTGCCCGGAGAGCGGCGAATTGTTGACGTCCGACTGCCCGAACCCGCGATGCGGGAAGCCGCTGGGCTGGAATTACGCGCAGGGCGTCCCTTTCTGCGAATACTGCCTCGACGACGACGGTTGTCCCACGACGGATCTGCGGGATTTGGAGTTGCCGCGTCTTGTTGGAGACGAACTGGCTCTCTATCGCTCGGTAACGGGCTTGCTCGCCGGTCACCCCGAAGCGATGCGCGCGTTGCCCCCGTCTTTCGCGTCATGGCATGGATGGGAAGTCTTCGACATGATCGTCATGTTGGGCAACAACCTCTGCAGACGCTTCCCCGATCGATTCAAATTGAGGGGAGCCGCGTGTTTCGCTCTTCCCGACTGGCATGAGAACCTCATCTCGGCCGCTCGCGTGGTTATGAACTGGCCCGACGGCGCCGGCGACCTGCTGAAGCTCCTGAAGGATGCGGCTGGCGCGCGCAGCGGGTTCTACGGCCGCTATAAAGAGCTCGGCCCCTTGGCCGACTTCGGTCACGCTTATGGCGCGCTCCCGAAGGTCAGGGATGCGATCGAGCGTGCGATCGCCGAACACTATGCAGCCGTTCGCGGGTCAGCGCCCGAGCGGAGCTATCAGGCGCCGCCAGAGCGTGCGCATGAAATGATCTCTTATCGCGAGGCGCTAGCGAAATATGACGTGACCGCGGCCTTCTTGACCTCGGTCGCGAAGAACAAGGACATCGAGGTCATCCACACCGGCGACGAGAAATTTGCCCCGACCTATTACAACGAGCGGCAGCTCGTTGAATTGCTCGAGTCCCGCCGGCAGGTTCTGCTAATCGATCGTCTGGCGGCGACAACGGGCCTGCCCATGTTCGCAATCGAGGGATTGGTGGGGTCGGGGCACATCCGCCTTGCTACAGGCCCACTCGCGAGATTTCGCGATCCGTCCGTGCATGGGTCCGAAATCGAAAGGTTCCGGAGCAGAATCGAAGACAATGCGAGCGCGGCCAGCCTCCCCGGTGGGAAGTCTTTGATGAAAACGGTGATGCATGCCGGTGGCGCCGGCGGCGGCCTGCTGTTGAGGCTGGTCCAACTTTGTCTCGATGGTCGAATTGAGTATTCGCTGTCGGCAAGCCGGGGCGGCATCATTTCGCGAGTAGTCCTGTCCGCTAACGCCATCGAACTCGTTGAGGCAATGGTCGACGAGGTTGCACCGGCCCCTACCCCGGCGAAAATGACGCGTGAGGACGTCCGGATGTATCTCGACTTGCCGTACGAAGACGTCGTCGCGTTCGTCAAGGCAGGAGTGTTGCAGGCTGAGTACAAGGTGAACGGGGAGAGCGTCCGACGATTCAACGAAAACTATGTCACTTCGTCCACGGTCGCGAGACGGCTGAACGTTCGCGTTACGAGGGTCGAGCGCATCTTGGACGGCCACGGCATACGGCCTGCGCACTCGGTCCCCGGACGTTCGACGGCCTTCGCCTGGCACAGGACAGATGTCATGCCGATCATTGAACGGAGCCTATTTGCCCGGCGACATCGTGAAGGTGTTGGATCCAGCACGCAGCAGCCATTCGACCAGCCTACGGCTGGTGACGACAATATCCCGTCGGACCGCCGATCGTCCGAGACGTCAGAACCGGAAGGAGCCGCTTCGAATGGGTGACAGCAGCACTGCACCGGCGGGGCCGACCGACGTACCTCGCCGGCCGAAAACGGGAGCCGAACGACAACGGGCCTTCCGCCAGCGCGAGCGGGAGAAACGCAAGATTGCGCTGGCTTCTGCCGGCACCGCTTCGCCGGGCCCTATCGGCAACCAAATCGCCACTGCCACCTTTGAACCACCAGTCACGACGAGCGGCACGGTCACGCCAGTAACGGTCAGCGCGTTACCCGTGACCCTCGTCACGGACGGCGTAACGTCACGCGTTACGGACGAAGTAACGGTGTCACGCCCTCACGTCACGGAGCGGCGTTCGATCACTTCATACTGCCTGACGGCGGCGGCACTGGCGCTCGCCGGCGTCGGCCTGGTTATGAATGGGTGGTTCGCCCGGACGCTCGGATCGACCGATCTGGCAGGCTGGACGTTCCTTGCGAGCGGTATGGCAAATGACGTCGTTGCTCTGACCGTGCCTGCGGCAGCTGCAAGGCTTTGGCTTGCACGGCAACGAGTAACTGCGGCAGTGGCGTGGCTGGTATGGTCCGCGTCATTTATCTTCGCTCTCATCTCGAGTCTGGGGTTCGCCTCCGTCAACATCGCTGATACGGCCATGGCTCGCGCGTCACGCGTCACACCCGCCGTGACGATCGCTCAGAACGCGTTACGTGACGCCGTGACGTCGCGTGACAGGGAATGCGCGGGCGGCGTCGGCCGCTTCTGTCGCGAACGCGAGCAAACCGTGATTGAGCGTCAGCGTGCGCTGGATGCTGCTGTCGGTTCGGTCGAACGGGCCGTCGATCCGCAAACCGAGGCCGCGAGTAAGATCGTCGCTTGGCTCAGTGCCGGGAATGCTAATCCCACGGCGACGGACTTCGCGATGCTGCGATTGTTGCTGCTGTCGTTGCTTCCGCAGATCGGTGGCCTCCTGTTGATGATCGGCCGAGCACGCTGAGGGATGCGCGCTCGCAAGATCTCGTTCGCGCCCTTGGAGGCAAGGGTTAACGGATTCCCGAGCCGGATCGCGAGTGCGATCTGACATCGTAAGCGTTGGATTTCGTGGGAAATGGTACCTGGTAGACGATTCGAACGTCTATGACCGGTTCCACAGACCGGCGCCTTGAACCAACTCGGCCAACCAGGCTCAACTCATTGTTTTCGATGGCTTCCGCCAGCAGCTCGGAAACGAAATGACCCAGCTTTGAGATTGGGGGCGCGGCGCCGAGGTCCACTTCCATTTCACCGCATATTCGCGCCTCAGCGAAGCTTTCGCGTGGTCCGCCGGCGAAAACGTTGTTCGACTCGCCGCTATCGCCTTACCTTGGGACGGTATTGCGACCGGGCTCCAGATCTGACGGAAACCGACTGTTCCGCCTCTTTTCCGCGAGACGACTCACCGCTATTGCGAAATCCGACTCACCACGGATTCAAAAAGCCCCAGTTTTATTGAGTTCAGACGACTCGCTCTTACCTTGGGCGGATAAAATTCTTGATTTCGTTGGTACAGTTGGGTGGGCTCGAACCACCGACCTCCTGTTCCACAGACAGGCGCTCTAACCAACTGAGCTACAACTGCATCCTGGCACGCGGCCCCTCAAGGCGGGGGCGGCGATTTCGGGCGGAAACTAGGTGCAACGCCGGACTTTGGCAAGACCGTAGCGCAGCGATTTCCGCCACTATCTGACGCCGTTTCGGCGGCTTTCTCCAGCAAAAAGGCCCGGACCACGGCCCGGGCCTTCCGCGAACGTTAAGCGGGCCAGATCAGGCAGCCGGCTTGTAGTACTTCGAGGCGCTGGCCTTGATCGGCTCGGCGGCCTCGGCGGCGACCTTCTGGCCGAGCTCGGCGAGCTCCTTGGCCTGGGCGGTGTAGGTCTCGAACTGCTTGCGGGTGTGCGAGGTCCACAGCTCCAGCGCTTCCGACGGCGACTTCACGCCGAACAGCTCCTGGGCGAAGTCGAGCGACGAGGTGGTGTTGGCCTTGAAGAACTCGATCAGCTTGGCCGAGTACTCGCTGGCGCCCTTGCTCACCGAGGTGAACACGGCCTCGACCGTGCTGTTGTGGGTCTCGGCAGCGTCCTTGAAGCGGGCGTAGTTGTCGCGCGCCTGCGACACGCCCTTTTCGGCGAACGCGCGCATCTGTTCGGGAACCTCAAACGGAATGATCGAGGCGGAAAACGGGTCGGACGGGTTGGTCATGACTGGGTATCCTTCGCAACGGGTGACTCGATGTGACCCCTTGCATGTCCCGGAGCCTGAAAAACCGGGAACGTTGAAATGGATCACGCTGCCTTGGTTCACGGGAATGCCCTTGCCGGGCATGACTAATAAATACCCATATCATGTCAATTTTGTGCAACGCAACGTGAATTCGCTGCGATGCCGCAACTTTTAGCCGAATCGGGTGCAGGTTCCGCTACGGCCACCCCAAGGTTGAGGCAGCGCCACACCCTGAGGTTGCGTGGCTGGCCCCAGGGTTGTGCAGCAATCCCCGGGGGCACAGCAGGTCCCCAGGGACACCGATCTGGGAGGTGCGCAGGCTCAGTTCTTCGGCTTCACCGCCTCTACCGCGGCGTGGCTGATGATCTGGCCCATCTCGCTGGCCTGGTCGGCGAGCGCGCGCATCTGGCTTTGCACGTAATCGCCGTGCAGCTTCATGATCTCGGTCAGGTCCTTGGCCTTGAGCAGCGACTCCGCGTAGTTCAGCGAGTCCTGCACGTTCTTTTCGGCGTAGGCGAACGCCTTGGCGGAAATGTCCTTGGCGCCGGCGCGCACGGTGGCGTTGCGCTCCTCGATCGTGCCGGCGGTCGCCTGCGCGCTCGAGACGAATTGCTCGAACGCCTTGCGTGCCTGCTCGAAGCTCGCTTCCGCCATCGATCGCATGTCCTTGGGGATCTCGAATTGGTCACGCCCGTTGTCGCTCATGGTCGCGCTCCTGTTGGCTGGGTCTTGGCTCGCCGCTGTGCTCGATCGGCCCATGCGAACCTCGATCGCGATACCGCGCCGCAGATGTGACGCGGTGCCGCTGGTTCCGGCGGGCGGGTCGCGGCGATTTTCGACAACGCAAAACTGCTGTGGATCGTTCAGGCGAGTTAACGTTATTCCGCCTTTGGCGTGACACATCAGGCACAGCCGTGGACCCGCCGCCGCCCGCTTGCGATACTAACGATCCGTTAAGGCTGTCATTCCCTGGCCGCCGGTATTTCGGGCGATCAAGGAAAAGAGGCTAACCCCCATGCGGTCAAATCTTGCGTGATGAATGACGCGGAATTCCAGATCCAGGCGATCAGCGATCACAGGCTAGCGGATCACGCGACGAGCGCCCAACCCGCATGGCTGTGGTCGGCCGATGGCGCGCGGATCCTCTGGGCCAATCCGGTCGGCGCAAAGATATTCGCTGCCGCCAGCGGCAGCGAGCTGGCGAAGCGCGTCTTCGGCCCGGCCGATCCGCATCGCCGGCAGGTCGCCCAGCTCGGCCGCAGCCTCGCCGCCACCGGGGCGGTCCGGCTGGAGCGGCTGCGCGGCTTCGGGGCGGCGCCCGGAATGCTCGCGACCTGCGGCTGCGCCCGGATCGACCTGCCCGACGGCAGCCATGGCGTGCTGGTCGCCGCGGTCAATGCCGCCGGCCGCGTGATGCCGCTGGCCGAACGGCTGCAGCGCCTGGTGCAGGGGATCGCCGACCGGCCGGCCGCGGCCTTCACCGGCGATGGCCTGCTGATCGGCGCCAATGAGGCGGCGCGTCCGCTGCTCGGCCTTCACGATCTCTCCGAAGCCGGCCTCGATGCCGCGCGCAGCGATGCCTTGAAGCAGGGCCGCGCGGCCGTAAGCGTCGGGATCGGCCGCGTCGTGCTGCAGCGGATTGGCCGCGGCGCCGACACCGCACTGGTCGCGCTGATCAAGCCGGCCCCGCATCTGGCCGCACCACCGAAGCCTGCACCGCTGGTTGCGCCCGAAGCCGCGGTGCAGGACACGGCCGCAGCGGAAACACCAACATCGGAGACAGCAGCACCGCCACCGGCCGCGCCCGAAAACTCCCTAGCAATGGAACAGCCGCCGGCGCCTCCGGTCAATGAACACGTCGTTGCGAATGACGGAGCGCCTGCACCGGCCGACGGGCCCGCGGCCATCTTCACCCTGTTCGATGCGCTGGAGGTGCCGCAGGAAACGCCCGCAGAAGAACCCGCCGAGCCGATCGTCGATGTGCCGCCGTCCGCATTCGTCGAGACGACGGCCAACGCCGCAGCAGAAGCGCACGCAGAACCCGCGGCCGTCGAGACCAACACCACGCACAGCGACGCCGCGGCGGGCGAAGCCCCCGTGGTCGAGCCATCGCTGACCGAGGCGCTGATGGCGGTGACGGCCGAAGCGGAAGCCGAGGCGCCGCCGCTCGAGGCCTGGCCCGACGTTGCGAACGACCCAAGCACACCGGTCCCGGAGGCATCGGCACCGCCGGTCGCCCCAGTCCCCTCGCCCGCCATGGCCACGGATACGCCGGCTCCAATGCCATCAGCCGAGCCGCCGCCCGCGGCGCTCGCGCCCGCCAAGACACCGTCCTGGCTCGACGAGCCCGTGCCCGGCACGCGCCGGCATCCGCTGCGCTTCATGTGGCAGATGGATCATGAGGGCCGCTTCTCGCTCGGCTCGGACGAATTCACCCGGCTGATCGGCATCCACACCGCGGCCGGCTTCGGCCGGCTGTGGAATGAGATCGCCGAGGCCTTCGGGATCGATCCCGAAGGCCGCATCATGAAGGCGTTCGCCACGCACAGCACCTGGAGCGGCATCACGCTGAGCTGGCCAGTCGACGGCGGCGGCCGCCTGCCGGTCGAATTGTCGGGCCTGCCGGTGTTCGACCGCAACAGGACGTTCGCCGGCTATCGCGGCTTTGGTGTGTGTCGCGATCTTGACGGGCTTGCGCGACTCGCCGCATTGCGCCGCTATGAGTTCTTCAGCGGCCCGACCGCGCCGCAACCACTATCGGCGAGCGCCGCGCAGGCTCGCGCAGAGACGCCGCCCGGGCCGGCGCCTGAAAATCCTCCGCCTGTCGCGGAGCCGCCGACCGACACCAACACTGCACCACCGACCGAGGACGTGACCGAACCGACAGTATCCGAGACTTCACACCAAGCCGATCTGGAACCCGCCGTGGAAACGACCCAGGATACGCGCCAGGATATGCGTGACGAGACGTCTCCGAATGTGGTGCCGTTCCGCCTCGCCGGTGACACCCGGCCGCCGTCGCTGACGCCGGTCGAGAACAACGCCTTCAACGAACTCGCCCGCCAATTGTCGGCGCGGCTCGAGAGCGAAGCGGGCCTCACCGCCACGACCGAACGACACGAGGACGAGACGATTGCCGAGCAGCCGCCGGCAACCGAGCTGCCCGCGGCGAGTGAGCCGCCGCGCGACGACCACGCGGAGAGCCCGAAGGCCGAATGGCTGGCGCAGGCCGAGCCGCCGCCGCGTGCCGAATCCAGACGCGACCGGGCGCTGCTCGACCTGTTGCCGGTCGGCATCCTGATCTACCGGCTCGACCGCCTGCTCTATGCCAACGCCGCGTTCCTCGCGCGCATGGGCTACGACAGCCTGCACGCGCTGGAAGCCGCCGGCGGGCTCGATGCGCTCTATGTCGAGCCGGGCGTCTCGCAAGCCAGCAGCACCTCAGGCACCGGCACTCCGGTGACGATCTCGGCAAATCAGAACGCCGGTCACGACGCGCAGTCGGTCTCCGCGGACGCGCGGCTGCACACGATCTCCTGGGACGACGACTCCGCGCTGGCGCTGATCTTTTCGCGCACGCATGACGAGGACGCGGCAATCGCCGCGGCACTGTCGGTGCAGGATGCGGCTCCCGCATTGGTCGCGGAGCCTGCGCCGCCGCAGGCCGGCCAGGCCGATGCCGAGGAGCTCGGCGCGATCCTCGACACCGCGGCCGAAGGCATCATCATGTTCGACGCCGAGGGCAACATCCATTCCTGCAACCGCAGCGCGGAGGCGCTGTTCGGCTATGACGGCGAGGACTTCATCAGGCACAATCTCGCCGACCTGTTCGCTACGGAAAGCCGGCACGAGATTTTCCAGTATCTCGCCAGCCTGAAATCGGCCGGCGTCGCCAGCCTGCTCGATCACGGCCGCGAGACGCTCGGCCAGGTGCGACAGGGCGGCGTCATTCCGCTGTCGGTGACAATGGGCCGCACCCGCGCCGACGGGCCGAACTTCTTCGCGGTGTTCCGCGACCTCACCCAGGCCAAGAAGAGCGAGAGCGAATTGCGCGAGGCACGACGGCTCACCGAGCGCGCGGCGAACGGCAAGTCCGACATGCTGGCGCGGATCAGCCACGAGCTGCGCACGCCGCTCAACGCCATCATCGGCTTTGCCGAGGTGATGATCGGCGAGCGTTTCGGCGCGCTCGGCAACGAGCGCTATGTCGAATACATGAAGGACATCCGCGCCTCCGGCGAGCGGGTGATCGCGATCGTCAACGACCTGCTCGATCTTTCGCGGATCGAGACCGGCAAGCTCGATCTCGCCTTCTCCGACCAGAACCTCAACGAGATGGTGGAGAGCTGCGTCGCGGTGATGCAGCCGCAAGCCAACCGCGAGCGCATCATCATCCGCACCTCGCTGGCGCACACGCTGCCGCCGGTGGTCGCCGACGCCCGCGCGCTGCGCCAGATCACGCTGAACCTGATCGGCAGCTCGATCCATCTCGCCAATGCCGGCGGCCAGGTGATCGTCTCGACCGCGCTGTCCGATTTCGGCGAGGTGATGCTGCGGGTGCGCGACACCGGGCAGAGCCTCAACGACAACGAGGTTGCCGCCGCGCTGGAGCCGTTCCGCGCACCGACACCATCCGATCACGCCGGATCCGGCGGCGTCAGCCTGTCGCTGACCAAGGCGCTGGTCGAAGCCAACCGCGCCAAATTCCAGATCCGGACCGGCGGCCACTCCGGCACGCTGATCGAGGTGGTGTTTTCGCACGCAACCGCGCGGGCGTGATCATTGCACGCATGATGCCTCGCGTGTGAGGCAGGCACCGGCGGAAGGGCTCCCCTCCCCCTTGCGGGGGAGGGAGCCTGACCAGGGTGCTCACCTTACGTAGTTGGCGAGCGGCAATGTGTCGCCATTGCCCCTCGAACAATCAGATCTTCTCGACGATCGCCGCCTTCATCCGCGCGATCTCGACCTCGTCGCAATGATCAGCGGCGGCAACACCACCGCAGTGGATCTTGGCCGCTGAGCCTTCGTCATTCCGGGCTCGCGCCGAGCGGCGTGCCCAGGAAAGACGCGGGATAGAGACCCGCGCCCCTTGGCACTGATTTGCCCGACGGCGCAAGCCCTCGCGGCAGAAATATTTCTGTTTTCCAGAAGCGCAACTCAGTGTATGAATCGCCCCGTCTCACCCGACACGAGGGGCGGATCGCGATCGTCACGAACGCGGCGTGAGATGCGGTGGACGCTAGTTGCGCAACTGACGAATGCGCATGAGGCGGACGGTGAAGTCGTGTGGTCTCGACGCCCCAGTGGCAGGTGTCTCCTCGCAAGACGCGGAACGCGTCTTGCTGATGACGGTGACAAAAAAGCCAAGTCTCGCCGGGGAGAGCACGAAGTAAGCCGTAAACCATCGCGCAGGGAAAGCCGGCGTGTTTTCCGGTTTCACCTGTGGTCCTACCCCCGGTGCTTTTTTGTTGCACCGGGCCCATGGGTGCGATCGGCACCCGGCTTTCCCTGCGCCCTCTGATTGAGAAGAGGGCGGGAAATAAAGCAAAGCTCGGGCGAAACGCGCCGCGGGAATGCGAGCGTATGACTCACAAGCAGTGCAACACACTCGGTGTCGTCCCGGCGAAAGCCGGGACCCATTACCCCAAATGCTCATTGTTGCGCGACGCTGCGGCCAAGATCCCGTTCATCACCAAATGCGGTGGTTATAGGTCCTGGCCTTCGCCAGGACGACGAACGAGGAGCCCCGCTCACAACGCAGGCCACGGCGTATGGGTCCCTGCTTTCGCAGGGACGACAGTGGTGTATGCGGCGAGATCGAGCGCGATGCCACACCAGTCGCGCGGCAGTGGGCCGCGCTGCGACGCCAGGATGATGCGGGCGATAAAGGTTGCGTCGCCGGGGTGTGCGGGGCGGATCATCGGTCGCCCCGCTCCGATCATCTCAGGTGTTCTTCAGCGCGACGCGGAAGTCGGCCTCGGTCTTGGCCTTGACCTCCTCGAGCGTGACGCCGTCGGCGAGCTCGATCAGCGCCATGCCGTCGTTGCCGTGCTTGTCGATGGTGAACACGGCGAGATCGGTGACGACCATGTCGACCACACGCTCGCCGGTCAGCGGCAGGTTGCACGACTTGAGCAGCTTCGGGCCGTCCTTGGCGGAATGCTCCATCACCACCACGACGCGCTTGACGCCGGCGACGAGGTCCATGGCGCCGCCCATGCCCTTCACCATCTTGCCGGGGATCATCCAGTTGGCGAGGTCGCCGTTCTGCGCGACCTGCATGGCGCCGAGGATCGAGAGATCGATATGGCCGCCGCGCACCATGCCGAAGGAATCGGCCGAGGAGAAATAGCTCGTCGAGGGCAGCTCGCTGACCGTCTGCTTGCCGGCGTTGATCAGATCGGGATCGACCTCGTCCTCATAGGGGAACGGGCCCATGCCGAGCATGCCGTTCTCGCTCTGCAGGCTGACGTCGATGCCATCGGGAATGTAGTTCGAGACCAGCGTCGGAATGCCGATGCCGAGATTGACGTAGTAACCGTCGCGCAACTCCTTGGCGGCACGCGCGGCCATCTGTTCACGGGTCCAGGCCATGGGGCTCTCCTAAAGAGTTGGGTTTCAGGCAGCAGGCCGCGGACGGGTGTTGCGGAATTCAATCCGCTTCTTGGCCGTCCCGACCTCGACGATGCGTTTGATGAAAATGCCGGGCGTATGGATGTGGTCCGGATCGATCTCGCCGGCCGGCACCAGATGCTCGACCTCGGCGACGGTGATCTTCGCCGCGGTCGCCATCATCGGATTAAAGTTGCGCGCGGTCTTGCGGTAGACGAGGTTGCCGGCGGTGTCGCCCTTCCAGGCGTGGACGATGGTGAGGTCGGCGAACAGGCCGCGCTCCATGATGTACTTCTGGCCGTCGAATTCCTTCACTTCCTTGCCTTCGGCGATCAGTGTGCCGACGCCGGTCTTGGTGTAGAAGGCCGGAATTCCGGCGCCGCCGGCGCGGATGCGCTCGGCGAGCGTACCCTGCGGGTTGAACTCGAGCTCGAGCTCGCCGGCGAGATATTGTTGAGCGAACAGCTTGTTCTCGCCGACATAGGACGAGATCATCTTCTTGATCTGGCGCGTTTCCAGCAGCCGGCTCAAGCCGATGCCGTCGACGCCGGCATTGTTGGAGACAACCGTCAGGCCCTTCACGCCGGAGTCGCGAATCGCATCCGACAGGGTCTCGGCGATGCCGCAGAGGCCGAAGCCGCCCGACATGATCATCATGCCGTCCTTGAGAAGACCATCGAGGGCCGATTTCGCGTCGGGATAGACCTTGTTCATGCAATGAATACCTGATGGAGGGCTAACGGCTGTGACAAACCGGATTATTAGGCGAAATCTTCGCAATGCGTCAATCGCGGCCCATTGCGACTATGGGAGGCGGCCTGCGACATCCCGATGGCCTTGAAAGCGACAAGAAAACCCTTCAGGTTGCCTGGGTTGGCACGGGCTTGCTGGCACAGCCCGCAATGTTCCGACGACGACCTGACAACCTCCAACCCGACCGGACATGTCATTGACGATGGCCCAAGGAATAAAGCGCCTGGGGATGCCGATTGTGGCGTTGCTTGGCCTGGCGCTGATCGCCCTGGTCGGAACATCGTGGTTCCTCAACCGGGACGCGTTGCAACGCGCGGTGGAAGCGCAGATCCGCGCCGTCACCGGGCTCGAACTGGTCGTCAACGGCAATATTGATGTCTCGATATTTCCCGGCAGCTACGTCTCCTTCCACAATGTCGGGCTGAAGGGCGCCACCACCATCGACCCCGCCTTGCAGGTCGACGTGCTGACCGCGAATCTGCGCCTGCTCCCCCTGCTGCTGCAGCGGTTCGAGATTGCCGACGTCATGATGCTCCGTCCGCATATCCACGTGGTGCGCGACGCCGCGACAGGCGAGAGCAACTGGACCCCGTTCGTCGAGACCATCGCGAAGGCGATGACGCCGGGTTCGGAGAACCAGGTGTCGTTTTCCGAGATCCGCATCCAGGACGGCGAGCTGAACTACGAGGACGCGACCAATCATGTGTCGGAGCAACTCGGTGATATCGATTTGTCGCTGGCCTGGCCCTCGATCTCGCGCTCCTTTGCCGCAACCGGCCAGTTCGACTGGCGCGGCCAGCGCGTCGACGGTTCGATCAGCGCCAGCGATTTCGCCGCGCTGTTGTCGGGTGACCGCTCCGGCCTCAAGGCGCGGCTTGCCAGCGCGCCGCTGAAGGTTGCATTCGACGGAACAGTCGCCAACCGCACCAGCCTGATGATGGAAGGCATCACCACCATGGACAGTCCGTCCCTGCGCAATGCGCTGCGCTGGATGGGTCAGGCGCCGCCCGGCGGCGGAGGTGGCTTCGGCCGCTTCGCGCTGAAGGCGCGCACCAATGTGGTCGGCGGCTCGGTCGCCCTCACCAATGTCAATGTCGAGCTCGACGGCAATGTCGCCGAAGGCGTGATGACCTACTCCAACAACGGCCGGCAGACGCTGCAGGCGACGCTGGCGGCCGGCAACCTCGACTTCACGCCCTACATCTCGACCTTCCGTCTGCTCGCCCGCGGCCAGCGCGACTGGAACAGGCAGCTGTTCGATCTGTCGTCGCTGTCCAGCGTCGATCTCGACATGCGCCTGTCGGCGGCGAAGGTGACGGTTGGGCCGTCCAAGCTCGGCCGCACCGCGTTCGGTGCGAATTTGCGCGGCGGCGCGCTCGCGCTCAGCGTCGGCGAAGCACAGATGTATGGCGGTATCGCCAAGGGCTCGTTCGCGATCGCGCGCTCGGATGCGGTCGCCGATGTCAGGGCGCAATTCCAGTTCAACGATGTCGACCTGCAGGCCTGTGCCAGCGAACTGTTTGGCATCACCAAACTGTCCGGCCGCGGCAACCTCAACGTCTCGCTGACGGCGGCCGGCTCGAGCCCGTTCGGCCTGGCGCAATCGCTCGACGGGACCGCGACGCTGACCGGGCACGACGGCGCGATCGCGGGCTTCAATGTCGAGCAGCTGCTGAAGCGGCTGGAGCGACGGCCGCTGTCGGGCGGCGGCCATTTCCGCTCCGGCACGACCCCCTACGACAATCTCAACATCTCAGTGAAGTTCGCCGACGGCGTCGCGACCGCCGAGGACATTCGCGTCGAGAGCCCGGCGGCGCGGATCACGCTGACCGGCACGGCCTCGGTGCCCGCGCGCGAATACGACCTGAAGGGCGTCGCCAGCCTGACGGCGGCATCCGGTGGCGGCACTGGTTTCGACCTGCCCTTCGTGGTGCAGGGACCGTGGGACGATCCGCTGATTTTCCCCGATCCGGAAAGCCTGATCCGCCGCTCGCCCGCATCCGCGCCGCTGCTCGATGCGGTGAAGGACCGCAAGACCCGCGACGCGGTGCGCTCGGTGATCGAACGCTTTACCGGCGGCGGAAAATCCAGCACACCCGAAGCCGCGGCGCCGGCCCCGGCGCCGGCCAGCGCACCGACCTCGGCCGAGAATGCAAAGTCGAACTGATCGAGCTGCTCGCTTTCCGCGCGGATGCGACCATGCGACTTCATCCGTGCGCCGTGCGCCCCCTACACAAGTTGGCGGCGTCGCCATCTTTATCAGGTCACAGGCATGCGCTAGTGTTTTCCCCAACCGGTTAAAACCGGCGTGAAAAGGGAGAATAATGACGTGAGGTCCAAGGTTATTGGTGCGCTTTCGCTCGCGGTCGCTGCGGTCGGCCTGTTCGCCGGCACGGCCCCTGCTTTTGCCCAGGGCAAGACGATCACCGTCTGGTGGGGCAAGGGCTTCTACAAGTCCGAAGACGACGCACTGCTCGAGACGATCAAGAAATTCGAGGCCAAGACCGGCATCAAGGTCGAATTGTCGCAATACGCGATCCAGGATATGATTCCGAAGACGGTCGCCGCGTTCGATTCCGGCACCGTGCCCGATGTCGCCTATTCCGACTCTTACGACGTGCAGGCGCAGGGCAAGTGGGCCTATGAGGGCAAGCTCGAGGATCTCTCCGACATCCTGCTGCCGATGAAGGATGCGTTCGCGCCGAACACGCTGGAGACGGCGCTGCTCTACAACGACGCCGCCAAGAAGAAGGCCTATTACGGCTTCCCGCTGAAGCAGCAGAGCATGCACGTCCAGATCTGGGGTGACATGTTGGAGAAAGCCGGCTTCAAGCAGGCCGACATTCCGACCAAGTGGGAGGACTACTGGTCGTTCTGGTGCAACAAGGTGCAGCCCGCGATCCGCAAGGCGACCGGGCAGCGCATCTACGGCGTCGGCCAGCCGATGGGTGTGGAATCGACCGACTCCTTCCAGTCGTTCTACACCTTCATGGACGCCTACCACGTCAAGCTGGTCGACGACGACGGCAAGCTGCTGGTCGACGATCCCAAGGTGCGCGACGGGCTGATCCACGCGCTGAAGGATTACACCGACACCTACATCAAAGGCTGCACGCCGCCCTCCTCCACCACCTGGAAGGACCCGGACAACAACGTCGCCTTCCACAACAAGACGATCGTGATGACCCACAACTTCACGATCTCGATCGCTGCGAAGTGGTACGAGGATTCCACCAATCCGGCGCTGACGCCCGAGCAGCGCGCCGCCGGCAAGAAGGCCTATGAGCAGGACATCATCACCGCGTCCTTCCCGAAGGCGCCGGACGGCTCGACGATCAAGTACCGCTCCGACGTCAAGACCGGCCTGATCTTCGCCAACGCCAAGAACAAGGCCGAGGGCAAGGAGTTCATCAAGTTCCTGCTGCAGGAAGAGAACGTCCGTCCCTATATCGAGGGCGCGCTTGGCCGCTGGTTCCCGGTGACCAAGGCAAGCCAGGCGAGCCCGTTCTGGCAGGCCGACCGGCACCGCAAGGCGGTCTACAACCAGTTCACGGGCGGCACCGCGCCGTTCGATTTCACCAAGAACTGGAAGTTCACCATCCTCAACAATGAGAACGTCTGGGCCAAGGCGATGAACCGCGTGGTGAGCGAGAAGGTGCCGGTGGACAAGGCCGTCGACGAACTGATCGCCCGCATCAAGCAGGTCGCCGGTTGATAATGACTCCCCCTCTCCCCGTTCTTCACGGGGAGAGGGTCGGGGTGAGGGGCTCTATCTACGGGTGCACCTCGCGGAGAGTCCTGCCCCCCTCATTCGAAGCCTTCGGCTTCGACTTCTCCCCGCAAGTGGGGCAAGGTAAAGGGCATCGCAGATCGCGGTGCGCGGTCGGTGGCTTGCTCAAAGAGTAGACGAATGGCGATTACACTCTCTGCATCCGATGCTCCATCGCCGCCCCTGTCGGCACGGCTGTCGCCGCCGCAGGTCTGGGGCATCGTGCTGCTCACGCCCTATTTGCTCGTGTTCCTCGCCTTCGTGCTCTATCCGGTGTGCTACGGCCTGTGGCTGGCGCGCCATCCGGCGAGCTATGTCGCGCTCTATAACGATCCGATCTTCGCGCGCGCCGCGGTCAACACGTTGATCTTCCTGGTCATCGGCATCAACATCAAGATGCTGATCGCGCTGTTCCTCTCCGGCTTCTTTGCCCAGCAGCGTCCCTGGATCAGATGGTTGTCGGTCATCTTCATCCTGCCTTGGGCGGTGCCGTCGATCCCGACCATCCTATCGGTGCGCTTCATGCTCAATCCCGAATGGGGCATGGTCAACCAGCTCATCTTCAAATTCACCGGCGACGACGGCCCGAACTGGCTGAACGATCCGACGGTCGCGCTCGCGATGGCGATCGGCGTGCATATCTGGAAATCGCTGCCGTTCTGGACCCTGATCCTGCTGACCGGACGGCTCGCGATCTCGCACGACCTGTACGAGGCGTCCGACGTCGACGGCGCCAGCTGGTGGCAGAAATTCCGTTACATCACGTGGCCGTCGATGCAGACGCTGTACATCACCTGCACGCTGCTCTCGATGATCTGGACGCTCGGCGACTTCAACAGCGTCTATCTGCTCACCGGTGGCGGGCCTGCCGATCTCACCCACGTGCTGTCGACGCTCGGCATCCGCTATCTCAGGCTCGACCAACTCTCGCTCGCGATGGCCTCGATCGTGTGCGCGATGCCGTTCGTGCTGCCGCTGGTCTATTTCATGATGAAACGGTTGTCGCGATGAAGCTGCCCACCCTCCACGAAGTCGGCACCGAAGCCAAGCTGCTGCTGATCGGCATCCCGGTCTTCATCTGGACCATGGTGCCGATCTACCACATGTTCGTGTTCGCGATCTCGCCGAAGGAGGATGCGTTCTCCGGCAAGCTGTGGCCGGACCATCCAACGCTGCATAATTTCTCGATCGTGTTCCATCAGCAGCACTATTTCCTGCGCGACTTCTGGATCCAGTTCTGGAATTCGACCGTGATCGCGCTCGCCGCCGGCGCGCTGACGCTGCTCGTCGCGACCGCCGCCGCGTTCTCGATCTCGCGGCTGCGCGTGCCGGGCGGCCGCGCCGTGATGAACCTCGCGTTGTTCACCTATTTCATTCCGGCCGCGTTCCTTGCCGTGCCGATGTACCGCACCATGGGCAATTACGGTCTGCTCAATAATCACTGGTCGCTGATCCTGGCGATGGTGACGATCGCCTCGCCCTACGCCATCTGGGTCTTGAAGCAGGCCTCCGACAAGCTGCCGGTCGAGCTGGATGAAGCCGCGACCATGGACGGCGCCACCACGCTGCAGCTGTTCCGCCTGGTTTACGTGCCGCTGATGATGCCCTCGCTGGTCGCGATCGGCACCTACGCGATCCTGCTCGCCTGGAACGAATATCTCTATGCCTTCCTGCTGCTGTCGAACGACACGGACATCACGCTGCCGGTCGCGCTCGGCAACTTCCTCGCCGCCGACGATTCGCCGTGGGAGCTGTTGATGACCACCGGCTTCATCTACGCGCTGCCGCCGGCCGCGATCTACTATGCCTTCAAGCGCTATATGGTGGGCGGGCTGACCGCCGGCGCGGTCAAGTCGTGAGGTCTCACAGCGGCGCGGCGCTCTCGCCGCGCGCGCTCGACAGTTTCGAGGCAAACGAGGCCACCACGATGATCACGGCGATCAGCGCGATCACCAGCGTGCAGATCGCGTTGATCTCGGGCTTCACACCGAGCCGGACCTCGGAATAGATCCGGATCGGCAACGTCGCCGAGCCGGGACCGGTGGTGAAGCTCGCGATCACGACGTCGTCGAGCGACAGGATGAAGGCCAGCATCCAGCCTGCGACGATGGCAGGCACGATCTGCGGCAGCGTCACCAGCAGGAACGCCCGCACCGGATCGCAGCCGAGGTCCATCGCGGCCTCCTCCAGGCTGCGGTCGAGCGAGGTCAGGCGCGACTGCACCACGACGGTGACGAAGCACATCGTCAGCGTGGTGTGGGCGATGGTCACGGTCCAGAAGCCGCGCTCGGCGTTCAGCGCCACGAACAGCAGGAGCAGCGACAGGCCGGAGATCACCTCCGGCATCACCAGCGGCGAATACAGCATGCCGGAGAACAGCGCGCGGCCGCGGAACCGCTCGCCGCGCGCAAGGCCGATTGCCGCCAGCGTGCCGAGCAAGGCGGCGAGCGTCGCCGATACCGCGGCGACCGACAGGCTCATCCAGGCTGCCTCCAACATGGCGCGGTCGTTGAAGAACTCGTGGTACCAGCGCAGCGACCAGCCGCCCCACACCGTGACCAGCCGCGAGGCGTTGAACGAATAGATCACGAGAATGACGATCGGCAGGTAGAGGAACGCGAGCCCCAACGTCAGCGACGTCATGTTGAAACGCGTGAGCCTGGTGCCGGTATGCGCCATCAGCTGTGACCTTCGAGCTGACGCCGTTGCAGCCGGTCGTAGAGCACGAGCGGCGGCACCAGCAGGAGGAGCAGCGCGACCGCTGCGGCTGATGCCACCGGCCAGTCCTTGTTGGTGAAGAACTCCAGCCACAGCGTCTGCCCGATCATCAAGGAATTGGAGCCGGCCAGCAGGTCGGGGATCACGAACTCGCCGACGATCGGGATGAAGCAGAGCAGCGCGCCGGCGGCGACGCCGGGCAGCGAGAGCGGAAGGGTCACCAGCCAGAACGCCCGAAGCGGCGAGGCGCCGAGGTCGCCGGCGGCCTCCAGCAGCGATGCATCCATCTTGGCGAGCGTCGCATAGAGCGGCAGGATCATGAACGGCAGGTAGGAATAGACGATGCCGAGATACATCGCGCTGTCGGTCGACAGCCAGACCACCTGCGCTGAGACGATATGCAGCGCCAGCAGAACCTGATTGAGCAGGCCGTCATGCTGCAGGATGTTGATCCAGGCATAGATGCGGATCAGGAACGAGGTCCAGAACGGCACGATCACCAGCATCATCGCCACGCCCTGCCACCGCCGCGGCAGCCGGGCCATGCCATAGGCGATCGGGTAGCCGATCAGGAGCAGGATCAGGGTCGAGGTCACCGCGACGACGAGGCTGCGCAGATAGGACAGGATGTAGAGGTTATCGGAGATCAGCAGCCTGAAATTGTCGAACGACAATTGCGAGAAAGCGGCCGCCAGGGCCGCGCGCCCCTCGGTGAAGTCGAAGACCGGTGTGTAGGGCGGCTGCGCGATCGCGGTCTGCGACAGGCTGATCTTCAGCACGAAGCCGAACGGCACCAGGAAAAACAGCACCATCCAGAAATAGGGCGCGATCGCGGCAAGCCGCGCCGGACGCGCGAAGATGCGGCGCGCGCTCATTGCTCCAGCACCAGGCAATCGTCGGCCGTGAACCACGCCACCACGCGCTGGCCGGCGAAATAGGCGTCGACATCGAGCCGCGCGGTGTTGGCCATCGACGAACGCACCACCGCGCCCGACTCCAGCTTGACCCTGTAGGTCGTGACGCCGCCGAGATAGTTGACGTCGGTGACAACGCCGTTCAACCGATTGATTGCCTGCGTGCCGCCCTCGTCCGATGCCGGCGCCCGGCGCGACAGCTTCACCTTCTCGGGGCGGATCGCGACGCTGACGGCCTCCTTGGTCACCGGCGGCCACAACTCGCTGACCGCGAGCGACCCCGCCTCCGAGGTCGAGACCGTCAGGCGGCTGGGCTCGCGGGACACCACCTTGCCGCTGAACAGATTGATGTCGCCGACGAACTCGGCGATCCAGCGCGAGGCCGGCGCCTCGTAGAGATTGCGGGGGGTGGCGACCTGGACCAGGCGACCGGCATCCATCACCCCGATCCGGCCGGCCATCGTCATCGCCTCCTCCTGGTCGTGGGTGACTATGATGAAGGTCATGCCGAGCCGGCGCTGCAGCTCCATCAGCTCGTTTTGCGTGCTCTCGCGCAGCTTCTTGTCGAGCGCCGCCAGCGGCTCGTCGAGCAGCAGCACCTGCGGGCGGCGCGCCAGCGAGCGCGCCAGCGCCACGCGCTGCCGCTGTCCGCCGGAGAGCTGATCGGGCTTGCGCTTCTCCATGCCCTCGAGCTTGACGAGAGCGACCATCTCCGCGACGCGGGTCGCGATCTCGGCACGCGCCATGCCGGCGCGCTTCAGGCCGAAGGCGATGTTGTCGCGCACCGACAGATGCGGGAACAGCGCATAGTTCTGGAACATCATGTTGACGGGCCGCTCGTGCGGCAGCACCTGGGCGATGTCGTTGCCGTCGAGCAGGATACGGCCCTCGTCCGGCGTCTCGAAACCGGCAAGCATGCGCAGCAGCGTCGTCTTGCCGCAGCCGCTCGGACCGAGCAGCGCGAAGAATTCGCCCGCACGGATGTCGAGCGAGAGCTTGTCGACGGCGCGGAAATTGCCGAACGACTTGGCAACGCCTTCGATACGCAGCAAAGGCATCTCCGGCGCGGCCGCTTTCGGCAATGGCCTTGCCACCTCCGCACTCGCTTCGCTTGATGTCACGTCCTTCAGCTCCGCTTCTCCGCCGGTCCGACAAAGCGCGCAAGCTAGCGGCGGATCGTCACCGGCTCAACCGCCTCGCACGACAACTCCCGCAATATTGTCGCCCCTCGCGTCTCTGCTAGACTTCGCGTCCAATTCGGGAGGACAACCGATGCACCACGACCGCTATGGCCTGCCGCTGACGACCGCGTCCGACCGCGGCGCCGCCCACTATGTTGACGGGGTCGATCGCATGCTTGCGGCCCTGCACGGCGCGGATGCCGCATTCGACGCGGCGATTGCCGAAGACCCCGATTTCGCGATGGCCCATATCGGGCGCGCCCGCGTGCATCAGCTCAACATGGAAGGTGCCGAGGCCCGCGGCAAGGCGACAACGGCACGGCAACTGGTGGCGGCCGCGAGCCCGCGCGAGCGCCAGCATATCGAGATCATGGCGTCCGTGATCGAGAGCCAGCCCAAAAAGGCGATGACGGCAGCCGAGCAGCACCTCACCGAGTATCCGCGCGATGCGCAGGTGCTGTCGCTGTTGCTCGGCGCCTTCGGCCTCTATGCCTTCTCGGGCCGAGCCGACCATGACGCCGCGCGGCTCGCAGTCTGCGAGCACTACGCGCGCGATTATGGCGAGGACTGGTGGTTCCTGACCTATCTCGGCTGGTCACAGACCGAAGCGGGCCAGATCGTCTCCGGCCGCGCCATCACCGAGCGCGGCTATGCGCTGAAGCCAGAGAACGCCGGCGCCGCCCACGCCGTCGCGCATGCGCTGTTCGAGCAGGGCAATGGACACGAAGGCCGCGCCTTCCTGTCGGCCTGGTTAACGGCGAACGAGCGCACCAGCTTCCTGCAGGGCCATCTCGCCTGGCACCTCGCCCTCATCGACCTCGAGGAAGGCGACGCCGACGCTGCGCTCGATATCTACGAGCGCCATATCAAGCCGGCGGGCCGGCCCTACCCGCCGCTCAACATCTACACCGACACGGCCTCGCTGCTCTGGCGGCTCGCGCTCGCCGGCAAGACCGACCTCGCGTCCCACTGGAAGGACGTCGCCGCCTATGGCGACAGCCATTTCCCGAAGGCCGGCGCGCATTTCGCCGACGTCCATCATGCGCTGGTCGCGGCCACCACGAATGGCGACGCGCTCGAGAGACGGCTTGCCGAGATGGAAGCGCGGCAGGCCGATGGCAAGCTGGCGCCCGGCCCGTCCGCGATCGGCCTCTGCCGGGGGATCGCGGCCTTCGCCGCGGGCGATCACAATGAAGCCGTCCGCATCCTCGCGCCGCTGATGCCCGAACTGGTGCGGATCGGCGGCAGCCACGCACAGCGCGAGCTGTGGGAGGACACCTTCATCGTGGCGTGCCTTCGCGCCGGCCAGGGACGGCAGGCAGTCAATCTGATCTCGGATCGGCTGCATCGCCGCCCGTCCCGGCGCGACCTGGCATGGTCGCAGGAGGTAGCACGGCAATAGCCGTGCTCAATCCTCGTAGCTGTCCATAACGGCGTCGGCGACGCGCTAGAATTGGCGCCGCAAAGACGCTGCGCTCCCTCTCCCGCTTGCGGGGGAGGGCTGGGGTGGGGCTGTCTCCACAATATGACTCGCGGAGACAGCCCCCACCCGCCGCACTACGCGCGGCGAACTCCCCCGCAAGCGGAGAGGTCAAGCGAGCCTGCGGATCGGCCGACTCGACCAAAATCATCATGCTCTAGTCTGCACCGGCCGACGCAAAGAAGCGCTCCGGCCCATCGACTTCCACTAGCTTTCTCCCTTCGATCACCCAGAACCGGTTCGCCACCGTCCGCACGAACTGACGGTCATGCGACACCAACAGGGAACTGGCCTGACGCGCCATCAATTCCTCCTCCAGCGCTTCCTGGCCCTCGATATCGAGGTGATTGGTCGGCTCATCGAGCAGATAGAAGTTGGGCTGAGTGAGCCGCAGCACGAGCAGGCCGAGACGAGCCTTCTGGCCGCCCGATAGCCGCCCGATCGGACGACTCTGCATCTCGATCGACAGCCCTATTCCGGCGAGCAAGCCACGCGCCCGCTGATCGCCGACCTCGAAGCGGCTGACGATCGCGCGCATCGGCGTATCGGCATCGGCGAGATCGGAAAGCGCCTGGTCGCAATAGCCTGTAACCAGCGACTCCGTGGCCTTGATCTCGGCCGGTGCCGCCTCCGCCGTTTCGATCGCCTGGCGCAACGCCGCGACGAACCGGGTCTTGCCCGCACCATTCGGGCCCAGCAGTGCGATCCGGTCGCCCTTGCAGATGAACTGCTTGCCGGTCCTGAACAGCAGCCGTCCGTTGGGTGCGGCGATCGCAGCGTCGCTCAACCTGATCAGCACCTTGGCGTGGGTGTCACGATCGGCGAGCCTGATGGTTCCGGCCGCTCGTTCCAGATGCGCGGGCTCCACCGACTCCTCCAGCCTCTCGGCCCGCTGCTTCAACTGCTTGGTCTTCGACAGCAGGAGATCGCTGCCGGAGTTGATGCCGAGGTTGTTGAGCTTTGCGGCCTGCTGGCGAAGCCGCCGGACGGTCTTCATGTCCTTTTGATAGCGCCGCTCGTCCGAGGCATCGAGCTCGTCGAGCGCCGCGCGCGCCCGCGCATAGGGCAACGAGAACAGCTGCGACCGCTCCGGACGCAGGAACAGCGTCCGGTTCGTGGTCGCATCGAGAAAGGCGCGGTCATGGCTTGCGATCACGACCGGCATCTCGCGCGGCAATGCGTTCAACCAGGTTTCGAGCCGGCCGATCTTGGCGAGGTCGAGGTGGTTGGTCGGCTCATCGAGCAGCAACGCATCGGGCTCGGTCACCAGCACGCGGGCGAGCATGGCGAATCGTAACCAGCCGCCGCTGAGTTGCTTCAGCGGCCTCTGCCACAGCTCCTCGGGCACCTCGAGCGATTGCAGGGCAACGTCGACCCGCCAGCCTTCGCCGGCCTGACGCTCCCTGGAAAGCGCTTGGAGCACCGCGGCATGGAACGGCGTATCCAGCAGCGCCGATGGCGCGTCTTGCGCGACATGGCCGATGGTCAGCCCGCGCGATCTGGTGATCTCGCCTTCATTGGGCTCGATCGCTCCCGCGATACAGCGCAGCAGCGTGGATTTGCCGCGGCCGTTGGCGGCGACGAGTCCGATCCGATCGCCGGCATTGACGACAAGATTCAGTTGGGAGAACAGCGGCGCGTTCAGCGTTACGCCGAGATTACGTACGTTGATAAGGGTCACGATCATTCTCTGGTCTGGCCGGCCATCACGACATCCGGGGCGTGCAGCCATCAACGGATGGGTGTGTCGAAGCGCGGCGAGGGATTAAAGTGCAGGCGCGAACTCAACTGTTCGGCGCCGCACAGCCACGAAGGGCAGACCAGGAAGAGATGTTACGCGAGTTTCCGGTCAGCCCTGCAAACGCATTTGCAGGGCGTTGACGGGGCCACGCCTGAAGTGGTGATCGAGACATGTCACCACGACGCAGCCCTCCTTCCTCGGCTAGAAGTTGTGGTGGCCTGAGGTGTAGCCGGGCATGCAACGGATGGCAAGCTCATCCAATCAATCCGGTCTGACGGTTCAAACCCCGCCTACCCGGCTTTGCGCACGGCTTCCGCAAGGCGGCTGCCGCCGACCAGCGCGGCAAAATGGGCGATCGGCGCGGGCCGGCCGATCAGGTAGCCCTGCACCGCGTCGCAGCCCTCCTCCGAAAGGAAGCCGAGCTGCGCCTCGGTCTCGACGCCCTCAGCGACGATCGACATTTCAAGGCCGTGGCCGAGATCGATAACAGCGCGCACGATCGCAGCCGATTGCGGATTGCGGCCCAGATTGATGACGAAGGTGCGGTCGATCTTGATCTTGTCGAACGGAAACGCCTGCAGGTAGCTCAGCGAGGAGTAGCCGCTGCCGAAATCGTCCATCGAGATGCGCACACCGAGCGCCTTCAGCCGCCGCAGCAATGAAAGGCCGCGGTCGAAATCCTCGATCAGCACGCCTTCGGTGATTTCGAGCTCGAGCCGGTCTGGTGTCAGCCCGGTCTCGAGCAGGATCGAATGGACCAGGCCCACGAGATCACCATGGGTGAACTGCGCCGGCGACAGGTTGACGGCGACCTGCAGCGGAACCGCCCACGAGGCCGCTTCCCGACAGGCTTCGCGCAGGATCCATTCGCCCATCTCGACGATCAGGCCGCTTTCTTCCGCGAGCGGGATGAAATCGCCCGGCGGCACGAAGCCGCGCACCGGATGATGCCATCGCGCCAGCGCCTCGAAGCCGATGATCTCGCTGCCCGCAACGCTCCCGCCCGCCGCCGCCTGCGGCTGGTAGTAGAGCGACAATTCGCCGTTCTTGATTGCGACCGACAGCTCCTGGTGCAGCACCCGGCGGTCGCGGATCTGCTGGTCCATGTCGGGCTCATAAATCGAGATCGTGCCGCGCGACTTCGCCTTGGCGCGAAACAGCGCCGCGCCCGAATTGGCGAGCAGCGAGGCCGCGTCGGAGCCGTTGTGCGGGAACACCGCGATGCCGGTGGTGAGACCGGTGCGAACCGACTTGCCGTCGATCGCAAAATCCTGACCCAACGCCTCGGCGGCCTGCTCGGCCAGCGCAATGCCGGCCGCAGGCTGCCTGCCGTCTATGATGAGGCCGAATTCGTCGCCCGACAGCCGCGCGACCACGCCACCGCGTGCCACCGTCTGCAGGCGCTGCGCGACTTCGATCAACACCTTGTCGCCCATCGCATGACCGAACACGTCATTGATCTCCTTCAGCCCGTCGAGGTCGACGCAAAGCACGGCGAATTCCTCGTCGGTGCCAGCACAAGCCTCGATCATCTGCGTCAGCGCCTGGAGAAAGGCGGCGCGGTTCGGCAGATCAGTCAGGCCGTCGTGATAGGCCATATGCGCCATGCGCGACTCGGTCTGGCGCCGGTCGGTGACGTCTTCATGGGTCTTGATCAGATATTGCGGCTCGCCATTGTCGTCGAGCACGGTCATGCGGCGGGTCAGGAACAGCCGCAACCCATCCTTGGTCGAGATCGGGTGCTCCTCGGCGATCATGCTGCGCTTCCGGATCGCGGCCTCGTCGCGGGCGATGATCAGCTTGGCTTCGCGCGGATTGAAGATATCGGCGGCGGTGAGGCCCGTGGCGTCCTCGCGGCGGCGGTTGAGGATCGTTTCGGCGCTGCGGTTGGCCAAGAGATAGCGGCCGTCGCTGACGCGCTCGACGATCAGCGAGACCGGGATGTTGTCGACCACGAGCTCAAGGAATTTCTTGTTGTTCTCGAGTTCGCGCGACAGCGTGCGGCGGTCGGTGACGTCCTCGAACAGGGCGATCAGGAATTCCGGTTCGCCGGCCTCGTTGCGGGCGATGACACGATTGGAAGCGACGATGCGCTTCTCCGAACCACGCTCGACGAAGAATTCGCTGCGGTGATAGCCTTCCGGCGCGTTCACTGCCGCGCGATCTGCGGCCTCGATGCTGGCTGCGGTCTCCGGACGGAACATCTCGTCCGCGCGCTTGCCGACGATATGCTCGCGCGAGAAGCGGGAGAAGCGCTCGAACGCTCGGTTGGCGAAGATGTAGCGGCCATCCTCGATGTTCTTGGCGGCAACGCAGACCGGGACGTTGTCGAGCACCGATTCCAGGAATTGCGTGGTCGAGGCGAGCTTGCGCGACAGCTTACGCTGGTCGGTGCAATCGAGATGCGTCGCGACCGAGCCACCGTTCGGCAGCGGGAAATACTTCACCAGCACCGATTTGCCATCCGGCAATTCGGTGACCAGCCCCTCGGGCGCCGCTGCCTTCGCGAAAAAATCCTCGGCGCTGACGTCGAGCATGCCGCAGCTGCGGCGCAGCTCCAGCAGTTCAGTGCCGGTCATGTTGCGCCTGATATCGGCGCGGGACAGGCCGTAGATATCGAGATAACGATCGTTGCAGAAGACGATGCGTCCGTGCGCATCCGTCATCACCACGCCCTGGTTCAAGTGGTTAAGGGCTGAAGAGACGAAGGCATTGCGGCGCAGTTGCGCTCGCTTGGCCTTGCGCAACGCCGACAGAATCCACAGCCCGACCGCGCCGAGGAACGACGCGACGACCATGCTGCCGATCAGCAGCTCCCAGATCACATTGGGGTCGAGATCACCAAGATAGGTCGACGGCGCGAAGGCGCTGGACGCCGACCGGGCCATGCCGCATGGGGTGACGACGGCGATCAGTCCAAGCGCCACCTTTGCCGGAATCGAACTCTTCCTGCCTGCCCGCCAATTCTTGCCAGCCATCAGCCACCCGCGGATTTCCCGAGGAGTGTCCGGCTTCGGCAGTTTGGATCGGGTAAACGCGATCCGATGCAACTTGAAAATGCGGCCTGATTTACGGCAATTGCCCTGACGTGATTAATAGTCCACTAACAGGATGGGACGCTGAAACTATCCGAGGCAGCCCAAGCACTTGCCAAGGGAGTCGGACAGGGCAAACGATGATGGTTGCGCGCGATGGCGGGGTGTTATCGCGCCGGAATCCCGGATCTGAAGGACGATATGGACAGGGTTGATTG
Organism: Bradyrhizobium sp. ISRA464; assembly: GCF_029910095.1. Classification (NCBI taxonomy): domain Bacteria; kingdom Pseudomonadati; phylum Pseudomonadota; class Alphaproteobacteria; order Hyphomicrobiales; family Nitrobacteraceae; genus Bradyrhizobium; species Bradyrhizobium sp. ISRA464. The sequence goes on from NZ_CP094526.1 coordinate 7,911,210, forward strand.
CGTGATCGTGGGTGCGGGGGTGATCGGCCTCGCAGTGGCGCGCCGGCTGGCACAGGCCGGCCGCGAAGTGATTGTCATCGACGAGGCCGAGGCGATCGGCACGGTGACCTCGTCGCGGAACAGCGAGGTGATCCACGCCGGCATTTACTATCGCGCCGGCAGCCTGATGGCGCGGATGTGCGTCAGCGGCAAGCGCGCGCTCTACAGCTACTGCGTCGAGCACGGCATCCCGCACAGGAATTGCGGCAAGCTGATCGTCGCTACCACACCTGCGGAAACCGAGAAGCTGCAGTCGATCCGGGCGCATGCCGCGGCCAATGGCGTCGACGACATGCAGCTTTTGTCCGGCGAGGCCGCGCGCGCGATGGAGCCGGCACTGAACTGCGATGCGGCCCTGCTGTCGCCTTCCACCGGGATCATCGACAGTCACGCCTACATGCTGGCGCTGCGCGGCGATGCCGAGGAGGCCGGGGCGGCGTTTGCGTTCTACACGCCGCTCACGCGCGCCAAGGCGGCCGCCGGCAGGATCGAGATCGAGGCTGGTGGGGAGGCACCGATGACCTTGGCATGCGACCTCCTGATCAACGCCGCCGGCCTCGGCGCATCGGCGGTCGCGCGCAGCATCGAGGGCATGCCGATCGAACTGATTCCGACGGCCTACCTGGCCAAGGGGAATTACTTCAGCTGTAGCGCGCGAGCGCCGTTTTCGCGGCTGATCTACCCGGTGCCGGAGCCCGGCGGGCTCGGCGTTCACCTCACCCTCGACATGGCGGGCCAGGCCAGGTTCGGCCCCGACGTCGAATGGATCGATCACATGGATTATGCCGTCGACCCTGCGCGGGCCGAACGCTTCTATCCGGCGATCCGGAAATATTGGCCGACCCTGCCGGACGGCGCGCTGATGCCGAGCTATTCGGGAATCCGGCCCAAGATCGTGCCGCCGGCGGTCGCGACCCAGGATTTCCTGATCCAGGGACCGCGCGACCATGGCGTCGCCGGCCTGATCAACCTGTTCGGGATCGAATCGCCCGGGCTTACGTCATCGCTGGCCATTGCCGACTATGTCGGCGAATTGGCCGGGCTTTGAGCGTGCACAACCCCGCCAAGGATGGGCGCTCGAGCGTCCATCCTGATGCGGAAAGGCTTGGTTAATTTTTGCGGGGGGACTGGCTAGTGGATGGTACTGTCCGCGGTCTGCTTCAGCCGCTCGATCTCGTCCTTGACCATCAATTTACGGCGCTTCAACTCGAGAATTTGCAGGTCGTCTACTGAAGGGTGCACGAGCGCTTCGTGCAGTTCGTTTTCGAGAATTTTGTGCTTGCGCTCGAGTTCGACGAGATGGGCTTGTATTGCCATACGAACACTCCTCGGTGGGTTAAACCTCAGGTTCGATCCGGACCGGCGAGTGTACACAAGTGAGCGGAGGTGTCGATGGGGAACGCAAAATGCCGCAGTCAGGTTTCTGCGCCTATCTGTAGCCAATCGTGACTATGGAACCAGTTCAGCTTGCGCCGCGCGCGCCCAAGGACGATATTTCAACAGGCGGCGAGTGCTTCGCCCGCCACAACCTTATCGTGCTTATCAGTTAACGTACACCATGAACGATCAGGATGAGCGCGAACTCCACGCCGAGCTCGCACGTCTGCAACAGGAACACCGCGACCTCGACGCCGCGATCGACGCGCTGCATCAGTCGCCCGCGCCGGATCTCCTGATGCTGCAGCGCTTGAAGAAGCGGAAACTGCAATTGCGCGATCGCATCGCCTTCATCGAAGACCAGATCACGCCCGACATCATCGCGTGACGCGCGCTCCTGGGAGCGCCAAGCGATCGGGTTGACCGGCTCGTCGCGCGCAGACACCTTTCCCCGTCATCCACAGCGGCGGCCTGCTTCACGTTCGCGGCAACGGGTTTGCGACCGCGATGCCCCCTCTTGACTCAATTAGAACAAACAGGGAACATATCGACCCAGCCGCCAGACACAGAAAGGGAGTTTCGCCATGCCCGCACCGCCTTCCCTGCCCGACAACAACCGCTACGAGCAGGCCTGCGACCAGGCGATCGCAATGTGCGACGGCAACCTGCGCAGCACCATCAAGGCGCTGATCATGGCCAATGAATATCTGGAGACCGAGATTGAGGAGCTGCAGGCCGCGATCACCGCGAGCTGTGTACCGGCACCGACGCAGGCGGCGAGCGACGCCGCCTGATCTTCGAGGAGCAAATCCATTTCGAGGAGCAAATCATGGCTGATGTCACCTATTACGTGGCGTTGCCGTTCGTGCAGGACGACGACGGCACGCCGGTCGCGGGCAATGCCGAGGAATGCCAGAGTTCTGCGATCGCGCTGCGGCGCGCTGAGATGATGTCGCGCATGCCCGGCAGCATCGGCGCCGTCGCGTTCAGCCGTACGGGCGATCCTGCGATCGGCGAGTTCGGCGACGCCAAGCTGTTGCGGGCCTTCGGCAAGGTGCCGGAGGATTTGGGCGCGCCCTAGCCTCGTGCCTTAGCCTTGTGTCTTAGCTTTCGGGTCTTAGCCTCGTGCCTTAGCCTTGGGTCTGGTGCCGACGCTGCGCCTTGCGCACATACATCGCCCGGTCGGCCTCATCGAGGGCGCGCTCGACGTCCGAATGCGTGCCGAGGATCGCAACCCCCGCCGATGCCCCCGCAGAGACCTGACTGTCGCGGAAGACGAAGGTCAGGCGGTCGATCACGTCTTCCAGCATCGCGGCCTTGGCCCGGGCGTCGGTCTCGCCGAGATTCCACAACAGGATGGCAAACTCGTCACCACCGAGGCGGCCGATCACGTCGGAGGCCCGCACCACGCCCGACAGTGCGGCAACGATCGCCTTCAGCACCTCGTCGCCTGCTGCGTGACCGAACGCATCATTGATCGGCTTGAGACGATCGACATCGAGCACGATCACCGCACCCGAGGCATGGTAGCGCTGGATGAAGGCGATCGCGCGGGCGAGCTCCCGCTCGAAGCCGCGCCGGTTCAGGATATCGAGCAGGAAATCGGTTTCGGCTGTGGCCTGCAGTTCCGCGATCCGGGCCTGGGCCCGCGCCAGCTGCACCTTCAACCGGCGAATCGTCGATTTATCGTTGGCAGCGACCAAGTCCCGCGCGGGAGCCGCGGTTCCCACCCGGCCCGGCCCGGGCTTACGTAGAACTGTCGTGCTTTTCCGCCGTTTTGCCGCCCCGGAGGCGGTCGCGGTCGTCCTCTTCCTCATGCGCATCCTTGTTGAGGCCTGCTTATGAAGGCTTGCCGGGATTCACCAATACAGGATAGTCCATTCTGACTCCCTTGCCACGCCTTGGATGACGCCCGGGCCGCCCCTATAATCGGCCTATGCTTTTGGATTCCTGCACAGAATTGACGAAATGACCGCCCCGATCGCCATCATCATGGGAAGCCAATCCGATTGGGAGACCATGCGCCATGCCGCCGAGACGCTGTCAGCTCTCGGGGTCGCCTGCGAGACCCGGATCGTTTCCGCCCACCGCACCCCGGACAGGCTCTATGCCTTTGCCAAGGGAGCCAAGGCTGCCGGCCACAAGGTGATCATCGCCGGCGCCGGTGGCGCGGCCCATCTGCCGGGCATGACCGCGGCGCTCACGGAACTTCCGGTGTTCGGCGTTCCCATCGAATCGAAGGCGCTGTCCGGCGTCGATTCGCTCTATTCGATCGTGCAGATGCCGGCCGGGATTCCGGTCGGAACCCTCGCCATCGGCAAGGCGGGTGCGATCAACGCCGCACTGCTCGCGGCGAGCGTGCTGGCACTGAACGATTCCGCGTTGGCGGGCCGGTTGGTGGCCTGGCGCCAGCAGCAGACCGATGCGGTGAAGGACCATCCGGAGGCCTCGGCGTGACAGCTTCGACCGCAGTGAAGCTGAAGCCGGGCGACACCATCGGAATCCTCGGCGGCGGCCAATTGGGCCGCATGCTCGCCATGGCGGCGGCGCGCTTGGGGCTCAGGTGCCAGGTGTTTTCGCCGGACCCGGATTCGCCAGCCTTCGACGTGGTGCAAAACGCAACCTGCGCGGAATACGCCGACGTCGAGGCGCTCGAGCTGTTCGCCAACGACGTCGATGTCGTCACCTATGAGTTCGAGAACGTGCCGGCGGCAACCGCTCTGGTGCTCGCCGCGCGACGCCCGGTCCTGCCCGCGCAGAAGATCCTCGAGACCACGCAGGACCGGCTGATCGAGAAGGACTTCGTCAGCAAGCTCGGCATCGGCACCGCTGATTATGCCGACGTCTCCTCGGTCGGCATGGTGCGCGCGGCGATCGAACGCATCGGCCTGCCCGCGGTCATCAAGACCCGTCGTTTCGGCTATGACGGCAAGGGCCAGGCGATCATCCGCGCCGGCGACGACCTCGACCGGGTTTGGCAGGACCTCGGCACCAAGTCGGCGATCCTCGAGGCCTTCGTGCCGTTCGAACGCGAGATCTCGGTGATCGCGGCACGCTCGGCCTCCGGCGAGGTCGAGTGCTTCGACGTTACCGAGAACGAGCATCGCGACCACATTCTGAAGATCTCCCGCGCGCCGGCGGCCATTCCCGACGCAGTCGCCGCGCAGGCACGCGCCATCGCCGAGAAAATCGCAACCGCGCTGAACTATGTCGGCGTGCTGGCGGTCGAGATGTTCGTGGTGCCAGGCAATGGTGCGCCCACGGTCCTGGTCAACGAGATCGCGCCGCGCGTGCACAACTCCGGCCATTGGACACTCGACGGCGCCTCGATCTCGCAGTTCGAGCAGCACATCCGCGCAATCGCCGGTTGGCCGCTGGGCAAGCCGGTGCGTCACGGCGAGGTCACCATGACCAACCTGATCGGCGACGATATCCTGAATTATGAGCAGTGGCTCACCGTGCCCGGCGCCACAGTTCATCTCTACGGCAAGGGCGCACCGCGCCCCGGCCGCAAGATGGGCCATGTCACCCAGGTGACTCCAGCCCGCAAGCCATAGGTCACGGTCCGCCACAGCGGCACGCCCGACAGGTCAATGAAGACAGACGAACGAAAATGGGATCGTGACGATCACGATCCCATTTGCTTGATCACGCGGTTTTCACGCCGGCGACGACACCGGTCGGCTCGTCGCTGACCCAGCGATAGATCACGCCGCCGAGCACGCCGCCGATCGACGGCGCGACCCAGAACATCCAGAGCTGCGCCAGCGCCCAGCCGCCGACGAGCAACGCCGGTCCGGTGCTGCGCGCCGGATTCACCGAGGTGTTGGTGACGGGAATGCTGACGAGATGGATCATCACCAGCGCAAGCCCGATCGCGAGCGGAGCGAAGCCCGCCGGCGCCTTGCCTTGGGTCGCCCCCATGATGACGAACAGGAACATCATGGTCATCACCACTTCGGTGATGAAGCACACCACCATGCTGTACTGACCAGGCGAGTGCGCGTCATAGCCGTTCGATGCAAAGCCCTTGGCCACGTCGAATCCCGGCGCGCCGCTGGCGATCACGTAAAGCAGTGCAGCGGCCATGATCGCACCGGCGACCTTGGCAATGATGTAGGGCAGGATCTGGCCCGTCGGGAAGCGCCCGCCCGCGGCAAGCCCGACCGTTACGGCCGGATTGAGGTGACAGCCAGAGACATGGCCGATGGCGTAGGCCATGGTGACCACGCTCAGACCGAACGAGAGCGCCACGCCGACGAGGCCTATTCCGACCTGCGGAAAGCCGGCCGCAATCACCGCGCTGCCGCAGCCGGCGAAGGTCAATCAGAAGGTGCCGATGGCCTCGGCCGCATATTTCTTCATATCCATGTCGCATCTCCCCTATTTCCAATGTCCGGGTTATCAAAACGCCGGGAGCGGCCCAATCTGGGCGCCAAATCACCCAAATCAGGGCCGCACAGGGGCAGTTTCGCCGCATTTCGCGCCTTTACTAGGCCGGAAAGTCACTCCACTGGTGGACATCAGCGCATTTCTCTGATACATGCGCGCGCCTAGGGTTAAGAAGCAGGCCTTTTGCCGCCTCTTCACTTTGCCAGAATTCCGAACCGATCAATTCAAAAGAGGATGCCGCGTGCAGGTTCTCGTCCGCGATAACAATGTTGACCAGGCTCTCAAGGCGCTGAAGAAGAAGATGCAGCGCGAGGGCATTTTCCGCGAGATGAAGCTCCGCGGTCATTACGAAAAGCCGTCCGAGAAGAAGGCCCGCGAAAAGGCCGAAGCCGTCCGCCGCGCCCGCAAGCTGGCGCGCAAGAAGCTGCAGCGCGAAGGCCTGCTGCCGATGAAGCCGAAGCCGGTGTTCGGCGCCGGTCCGGGCGGCGACCGTGGTGCCGGTGGCCGTGGTGGCGCAGGCGCTGGTCGCGGACCGCGCTGAACCGTTTGCCGATCTGGAAGTCTAACAGCGCGGGCCTGGGGCCCGCGTTGTTGTTTTGAAGCAGGCGGCATTCCGGGTTACCAATGCAAAATCACCTGCAAGAGCATTTTGCATAATGGCTGTTCCGGCGCCCCGCCCCCGTTCCGGACCTGTGCGGCGCCATCGCGCGTCGCAATTCATCGCCCTTGCGATCGCCCTTGCCCTCCCCCTTGGAGGCTGCTCCATCGACCTCGGGTCATGGGGCTCCGACGACAAGACGAAGCCGGCGGCCGCCGCCGAGAAGCCAGCCGACACGATCACCGCGCAAAATATCAGCGACGCCAGGGATCACGCGACCCGCGGCCAGGCGCTGGCGCATGACGGCAAGCGCGACGAAGCGCTCGCCGAGTTCGACCAGGCGCTGGCGGCAGACCCCTACAACATCCAGGCGCTCTACGGCCGCGGCCTGATCTATCAGGGACAGGGCCAGCATCAGCAGGCGATCGAGGATTTCACCGCGGCGAGCGGCCTGTCACCGCAAAAGGCCGAGCCCCTGCTTGGCCGTGCCACCAGCTACCTCGCTATCGACAAGGCCAAGCAAGCCGCCGCCGACCTCGACGAGGCCGTTCAGGCCGATCCGAACAGCGCGGCGGCGTGGAGCGTCCGCGGCCAGGTCTATGAGCGGCTCGGAGAGAAGGCCAAGGCAGCGGCGTCCTACAATCGCGCGCTCGCGCTGCGGCCAAAGGACGACGGCGCGCGCAGCGGCCTGGCGCGCACCGGCGGCTAAAGCGTCTTCGGGCGGCTTACTTCGGCAGAACCGCGTGGAATACCGACTTGGCGGCGGACAGCATGTCGTCGGCTACCGTGTGGTCCTTCGGAGGCGGCGGCTCAGATGCCTCGGCACGCAGATCAAGCGGCGCGCGCGCGACCGGAATGTCGGCCGGCGGAGTCAGGCGGTCGGGATCAGAAGCATCGGCCGCATAGGGCGGCCGCGGCTGCGACGACTGATCGACCGATTGATCGGTCGGGTTGGAGACCATGATCGGCGGCGGCAGGGGCCGGATCGACTGCGGCGTCGCGGCGCGCTGCGCCTCGGGCAGCCGGGCCATCTCGGTCGGACGCGGTTCCTGGCGGACAGCTTCCTGCGCACGCGGAGGGCTCTCCTTGCGCAGCCGCTCGATCGCCGCACGGGCAAGGTCATTGGCGTCACGTCCCTCTTCCGGTGCGACCGCGGCCTCGGCCGCGGGGGCTGCCGGCGTGAGCTTCGCCACCGCCTTCGGCGCGGAGTGATGGCGCGTGTCGGCAGGGATGCTCGCGGTCTCGGCCGGCGAATCGGCGGCCTTCACGTCGGCGGATTTCTCAGCCGGCTTTTCGGTGACGGTGGCCTTCTCGGACGCCGACCGTTCGATCAGCGTCCTCTCGGAGATGCCCTTGGCCTTCACGCCAGCTTCGGGGAGGCTGCTGACGACGGTGGGCTTCTCTGCGGGCTTGGCGACGACTGGGGTGGCAGTAGCAGACACCGCCGCCTGTGCAGGTGCTTCCGGCTTGGCGACGATGTAGTGGTTAACGATGTACGCCCCGATGATGGTCGCCGCCACCGAGGGAAAGATGTCCATCGCGAATTTCTTCAAGTAACTCAGCATGGCCCTGCCACTCCCCGCCCCGGATTTCATGCTGGAACTTTGAGGCACATTGAGGGATCAACTGCGTCGGATCAGTGGCAAACGCCTGTTCCGCCGTCACCTTTGGTGTCACTTCAGTTTCAGCCGGAGGCGACTCCACGTACAAAATCGCGGCGCCGCTTCCGCTTTCCAGATCATCGTGCAGCCGTTAACGCGCGATGAATTTCCACACCCGTCGGCACCGATCTGCCATTCCGGAGTCGCAATTCGGCCGTGAAACGGCAGGCGCAGGTCTCAAGGCTTGAGTTCGACCTCGAGGAACACGATCTCGCTGGCGGTCTCGTTGAGCACGTCGTGCTGGACGCCCGCCTTGCGGAAGTAGGACTTGCCGACGCCGAGCTGCGCCTTCGAGCGCTCGCCGTTCGGCGTCACGATCGTCATCTCGCCTGCGGTGATCGGCACGATGACGTAGTCCATCTCATGGGTGTGGGGGCCGGTGGCGCTGCCCGGCGCCAGCCGCCATTCGGTGACCCGCACCTCCGGCGTGTCCATCTGAACATCCGATGCAGCACTGAGCATGATATTTTCTCCACGTTGACGCGTTGTCTGGCGCGCGAATACCGGATCCGCCGTCAATGGAGAACAGGGGCTATCGGAAGCAAGGTCAAGAGGAGAAACAGCGGAACGAGAATGCCGGAGGCGATAAACAGATAACCGAAGAAGCTCGGCATCTTGATGCCGCGTTCCGCGGCGATCGCGGCAATCATGAAGTTCGGCGCGTTTCCGATATAGGTCAGGGCCCCCATGTACACGGCGCCCATCGAGATCGCTGCCAGCGTGCCCGAGAGCGCATTCATCAAGCTGTCGACATTGCCCCCGGCCAGCTTGAAGAACAGCAGATAGGTCGGCGCATTGTCGAGAAACGCCGACATCAGACCGGTGTACCAGAAATACGCCACCTCCTTGGGGGTGCCGTTGGCCTCGGTGACGGCCGACAGCAGCCAGGAAAAGGCGCCATCCTTGCCGGCGTCGAGCATGGCCAGCACTGGAATGATGGCGACGAAAATCGCGGCGAACAGTTTCGCAACCTCGCGGATGGGCTCCCAGGTGAACCCGTTGGCTTCGCGGTGCTCCTCGCGGGTCAGCCAGAGCGACAGCAGCGCGATCACGATCAGCATGGCGTCGCGCACCAGGTTCTGCAGTTCGAGATGGGTGCCGATGATGTCCACCGCGATTCCGGGCTTCCAGTTCGCCGACAGCAGGATGCAGCCCACGATCGCGGCGATCAGGGGGATATTGAGCAGCCCCCGGATCCTGATCGGGGCAAACGGGGCTGTGACGGAGGCCCCCGGTCGTTCGCCGCGGAAGCGCCAGAGGTCCACGACGGCGAAAATCGCCAGCAGCGAACCGGCCACGATGAGCGTCTGAAGCCAGAGGTTCCGCGTGGTCCAGAAGAAATCCACCCCGTTCAGAAATCCGACGAACAGCGGCGGATCGCCCAGCGGGCTCAGAGCGCCGCCGACATTGGCCACGAGGATGATGAAGAAAATGACCACATGCCGGTTGTGGGGGCGCGCGAGGTTTGCACTGATCAAGGGCCGGACCAGGATCATGCTTGCGCCAGTGGTGCCGACGATGCTCGCCATCACGGTGCCCAGTGCCAGGATGACCGTATTGTTCAGCGGCGTGCCTTTGATGTCGCCGCTGACGAGGATGCCGCCCGCGACCGTGTAGAGCGCGAACAGCAGCACGATGAAGCTCAGATATTCTGCGAGCAGCGCATGGGTGACGGCTGCCAGCGTCACCGCGCCGCCTGCAAGCCACCAGATCGCAGCGAGCGTCACGACAGCCCACCCGGCCGCGATCTTTCCATAATGGTGATGCCAGACCTTGGGAAACAGCAGCGGTCCCACCGCGATCGAGAGCAGCAGACCGATAAAGGGAAGCGCGAACGGCCAGCGCATCGCCGCGCCATCGAGCGTGGCGGCGTCGGCGGATTGCGGAAAGAGCACGAGCAGCAGGGCCGCGACCGGCAGGTATCTCATCAGGCGAGCGCTACGGCACAAAGACCATGAACACGAACAGGGCAAATACCACCATATGCACGAGCCCAAACAGAATGTTGGTGCGCCCGGTGCCGAAGGTGAGCATGCTGACCATGAAGGTGAGCAGCAGGATCAACATATGCTGGTTGCTGAGCCCGAGCACGAGTTCCTTGTCTAGCATATAAGCGGCAACCGCCACGGCGGGAACGGTGAGGCCGATCGTCGCGATCGACGAGCCGAGCGCGAGATTGATGCTCTTCTGCAGATCGTTCTTGTGCGCTGCCGACACCGCGGCGACGCTCTCCGGCAGCAGGATCAGGAGCGCGACCACGACGCCGGCAAAAGCCGGCGGCGCGCCGATCTTCGCGGTGACGACATCGACCACGATGGAGAACTTCTTGGCCGGCAGCACGACCGACAGGAGCGCCACTAGCAGCAATACGATACTGATCACCAGCATGCGGTCCGAGATTACCTCGCCATGCTCGGCCGCCTCGTTGGCGCTGCTGACGAAATAGTCGCGGTGGCGGATCATCTGGGTGTAGAGAAACACCGCATAAAGCAGCACGGTGACGGTGCTCACGACGGCAAGCTGGGCCGTGGAATAGACCGGCCCGGGCGCGGTCAGCGTGAAGTTCGGCATGTCCAGCGTAATGGTCGCGAGCACGAACAGGACGCTGAGATACAGGTTCGCGCCGGTGATCTGAAAGTCCTGCTCGCGATACCTGATGCCGCCGATGAAGATGCACAGCCCGACCAGGCCGTTGCAGACAATCATCACCACGGCGAAGACAGTGTCGCGCGCCAGCGTCGGCGCCGGCGTGTCGCCGAGCATGATGGTCGCAATCAGCGCCACCTCGATGACGGTAACGGCGAGCGTCAGGAGCAACGTCCCGAACGGCTCGCCGATCCGCTCGGCGATCATCTCGGCGTGGTGCACGGCTGCGAACACCGTGCCAAACAGAACCAGGAGCAGGACGGCCGCGAACAACCAGCCACCGGCCGATGGCGCGAAGGCGTAGCCCGACGCCGTGACGGCGGCAAACAACAGCGCCGCCAGAGCGGGAAACAGCCAGGCCGACCGCGGCATCGGTCCGAGTGCGCTCATGTCGTCAGCCCCCTCAATTCGATGGTCCGATTATGCGACAGACAATCGCCGCCGTCAGCCTCCCGCGGCGTTGATAAATTGCCGTGCGGTGCGGATCGCACCGAAATCATCGAGGTCGTCGTGCCCGCCACCCGCGAAGCGGACGAACTGCTTGGGCTCGTGGGCAAGGCTGAACAGCCGCTCGCCGAAGCCGATCGGGATCACCGGATCATCAGTGCCATGCATGAACAGGAGCGGCACCGTGACGCTGATGATGCGCCGGTCGGAGTGGAACTGGTCCCGCATCAAGAGGCTGACCGGCGCGAAGCGAAACAGCGCGCCGGCGACATCCGCCGTCGAGGTATAGGGCGCCTCGAGGATCAGCTTGCCGACGGGATGTTCGGCGGCCACCGCGACGGCCACTCCGCTCCCGAGCGAGAATCCCCAGGCTACGAGCCGCTCTGCGCTGTAGCGTGCGGTGGCGAACGCATAGGCCGCCTCGGCATCCAGCAGCAGTCCGCGCTCGCTCGGCGTCCCGCTCGAGCCGGCGTAGCCCCGATAGGACAGCGCGACCAGCCCGGTGCCGTCGGCCGTGATTCCCTTGAAGCGCGCCACGCGGCCGGCCAGGAAGTCGCCGTTGCCGTGAAAGAACAGGACGACGGGCCGCCCCGGCTTCGCCGGCACATGCCAGACGATGACCTTCTCGCCATCGGCGGTGGTCAGGACACGCTCTTCGGCCTCAGGAAATCCCGCCGCATCCGGCGCGGTCCGCCCGACCGGTGGAATCGGAAACAGCATGTCGCGCTGCTTGACGAACAACACCCCGAGCCCGCCGATATAGGCAACGGCAGTGGCAATCAGCAGCCACTTCAGGATTGTGATGACCAACGCCATCCAGGTTGCCGTAGCTGCTTCTCGCGCCGGGCTTTGAGCAGCTTCCCGGCGTCAGACCTGATGCTCTCCGGAATAGCCCGGCAAGCGCAAACCAGCGCATGCGCCCCGTGCCAATTGATCCGCGGTTCGCGCGTGACCCGGCGCGGCATGCGATTTTGTCGATGCCACTCCCGGTTCAGTGCCCTACATCGCCTTGACGATGCTCTCGGTGACTTTCTTAGCGTCGCCGAGCAACATCATGGTGTTATCGCGGTAGAACAGCGGATTGTCGATGCCGGCGTAGCCGGACGCCAGCGAGCGCTTGATGAACATCACGGTGCCGGCCTTCCAGACCTGCAGCACGGGCATGCCGTAGATCGGCGAGTTCTTGTCCTCTTCCGCGGCCGGGTTGGTAACGTCGTTGGCGCCGATCACGAAGGCGATGTCGGCCTGGGCAAACTCCGAGTTGATGTCCTCGAGCTCGAACACCTCATCATAGGGCACGTTGGCTTCGGCCAGCAGCACGTTCATATGGCCCGGCATGCGGCCGGCGACCGGGTGAATCGCGTATTTCACCTCGACGCCTTCCTTCTTCAGGAGGTCGGCCATTTCGCGCAGCGCATGCTGGGCCTGCGCCACCGCCATGCCGTAGCCGGGCACGATGATGACCTTCGAGGCGTTCTTCATGATGAAGGCTGCATCGTCGGCCGAACCGAGCTTGGCCGGCTTCTGCTCGCCGCTGCCGCCGCCCGCAGCCGCCGTCTCGCCGCCGAAGCCGCCGAGGATAACCGAAATGAACGAGCGGTTCATCGCGTGGCACATGATGTAGGACAGGATCGCGCCGGATGAGCCGACCAGCGCGCCGGTGATGATCAGCGCCGAGTTGCCGAGCGTGAAGCCGATGCCCGCCGCGGCCCAGCCGGAGTAGGAGTTCAGCATCGAGATAACGACGGGCATGTCGGCGCCGCCGATCGGGATGATCATGAGCACGCCGAGCGCCAGCGCGAGGATGGTGATCAGCCAGAAGTCGAGCGCGCTGCCCGACATCACGAGGCCAACGATGAAGAACATCAGCGCCAGCGCCAGCACGATGTTGATGACGTGCCGGAACGGCAGGATGATCGGCGCGCCGCTCATCCGCGCCGAGAGCTTCAGGAACGCGATCACCGAGCCGGTGAAGGTCAGCGCGCCGATCGCGACGCCGAGCGACATTTCGACCAGGCTCTGCGGGTGGATGTTGCCGGGCGTGCCGATGTCGAACGCTTCCGGCGCATAGAACGCACCGGCGGCGACCAGCACCGCGGCCATGCCGACCAGCGAGTGGAACGCGGCGACGAGCTCGGGCATCGAGGTCATCGGCACGCGACGTGCGATGACAGCGCCGATGCCGCCGCCGATCGCGACCGCAAGGATGACGAGCAGCCAGGCGACGCCGTCGGCCGGCGGATGGCTCGCGAGTGTCGTGCCGACCGCGATCGCCATGCCGATCATGCCGAGCAGATTGCCCCGCCGCGAGCTGGCCGGGCTCGACAGGCCGCGCAGCGACAGGATGAACAGCACGCCTGCCACGAGATACAACAGTGCAGAGAGATTGGCGCTCATCTCAGGCCCCCAATTTTCCTCATCCCGAGGTGTTTGCGCTTACTTCGACTTCTTCTTGTACATCGCCAGCATGCGCTGGGTGACGAGAAAGCCCCCGAAGATGTTGATACAGGCGAACACCAGCGCCACGAAACCGAAGCCGCGGGCCCAGCCCGAGCCGCTCGAAACCATGCCGACGCCGACCGCAAGCAGCGCGCCGACCACGATCACCGACGAGATCGCGTTGGTCACGCTCATCAGCGGCGTATGCAGCGCCGGGGTCACCGACCACACGACGAAATAGCCGACGAACACGGCGAGGACGAAAATCGACAGCCGGAACACGAAGGGATCGACGGCCTGCGCGATATGCTCCATGGCTTTCTCTCCTTATTTCGGCTGGAAGCTGGGATGGACGACGGCGCCGTCCCTGGTCAGGGCGGTGGCCTTCACCAGCTCGTCGTCCCAGTTGACCGCGAGCTCTTTCTTGGCCTTGTCGACCATGGTCTCGATGAATGAGAACAGGTTGCGCGCGTAGAGGCCGGAGGCCGACGCCGCGACGCGGCCGGCGACATTGGTGTAGCCGACGATCTTGATGCCATCGAGGTCGACGACCTCGCCGGCCTTGGCGCCCTCGACATTGCCGCCGCGCTCGACCGCGAGATCGACCAGCACCGAACCAGGCTTCATCGACTTCACCATCTCGCTCGAGACGAGTTTCGGCGCCGGACGGCCCGGGATCAGCGCGGTCGTGATCACGACGTCCTGCTTCTTGATGTGCTCGGCGGTCAGCGCGGCCTGCTTGGCCTGATACTCCTTGGACATCTCCTTGGCGTAGCCGCCGGCGGTCTGGGCGTTCTTGAACTCCTCGTCCTCGACCGCCAGGAATTTCGCGCCCAGCGATTCCACCTGCTCCTTGGTGGCGGGCCGCACGTCGGTCGCGGTGACGACGGCTCCGAGCCGCCGCGCGGTCGCGATCGCCTGCAGGCCGGCGACGCCGACGCCCATCACGAACACCTTTGCGGCCGGAACCGTGCCGGCCGCGGTCATCATCATCGGGAACGCGCGGCCGAAGGCTTCGGCGCCCTCGATCACCGCCCGGTAGCCCGCGAGGTTGGCCTGGGAGGACAGCACGTCCATCACCTGAGCGCGGGTAATGCGCGGCATCAGTTCCATCGCGAAGGCCGCAATGCCGGCATCGGCCATCGCCTTGAGCGCGGCCTCGTTGCCGTAGGGGTCCATGATCGCGATGACGAGCGCGCCGCGCTTGTATTTGGAGAGCTCGGAGGCCTCGGGCCGCTTCACCTTGATGACGATGTCGGCGTCCTTGACCGCGTCTGCGCTGACGGTGGCGCCCGCCGCGGTGAATTCCGAATCGGGCAGGCCCGACTTGATGCCCGCGCCGGGCTCGACCGCCACCTCGGCGCCGAGCGCCTTGAACTTCTTGATGGTATCGGGCGACGCCGCAACCCGCGGCTCGGACGGATCAATTTCCTTGGCAACGGCAATCTTCATGGGCCCTCCGGCGGCGCAAGCGGCGCGCGCGTCTTCAAACTAGCGTTATTTTCGCCAGATTGGATACCCGGTTTTTGCCACCGGGTTGGACAGGAATATGCGCCGCCGAGGCCGGCAGCGCCGCAGCCGATCAAAGGATCAGAGCAGGAAATAGGCCATCAGGATGAGGATGATGGCGACGCTGATGGTGCCGTATTTGACCAGCATGAGGAATCCCTCATAGGTCTGCTCATGCGCCACGTAATCGTTGCCGTCAGCGGTCGTGTATGCCACTTCGCTATGGTCTGCCATCCTTGTCCCCAGTCAGAAATTCGTATCTGGCGAGCCATTACCGCAATCGCGGTGGCAGGGCAACGGCGCGGTCCCGATCAAGCCATTTGTGGGGCCGATTGTCCCGGATCCTGGCCGGCTCGCAACCGGCGCCGGCGGCGGTTCATCGCCATTTGGGCAGGATTTATCTCCCGACCACGAGCGCGGAAGAAAAATCGTGCCGCCCGCCGCGCGAAATAACCAACACAGTTCCTTGTGGGCCGGACTGCCGTCCGGCCCCCTGGATTGGCAAACCCGAATCGATCGGCCTCAGCCCATCGCCTCCAGTTCGTCGATCATCCCGGCAATGACGGACAGACCGCCGTCCCAGAATTTCGGGTCCTTGGCGTCGAGCCCGAACGGCTTGAGCAACTCGGAATAGTGCTTGGTGCCGCCGGCGGCGAGCATGTCGAGATAGCGCTCGGCGAAGCCTTCGGCGGCGTGCTCGTAGACCGCATAGAGCGAGTTCACCAGGCAGTCGCCGAAGGCATAGGCATAGACATAGAACGGCGAATGGATGAAGTGCGGGATGTACATCCAGAACGTCTCGTAGCCCGGCTTGATCTCGATGGCCGGCCCGAGGCTTTCGCCCTGCACGCTAAGCCAGAGCTGGCCGATCCGCTCGGCGGTAAGCTCGCCGTTCTTGCGCTCGGTATGCACCGCGCGCTCGAAGGAATAGAACGCTATCTGCCGCACCACGGTGTTGATCATGTCCTCGACCTTGCCCGCGAGCAGTGCCTGGCGCTGCTTTGCGTTCTTGGTCTGGGACAGGAGCCGCTTGAAGGTCAGCATCTCGCCGAACACGCTCGCGGTCTCGGCCAGCGTCAGCGGCGTCGGCGCCATCAGCGCCCCGTTCTTCGCCGCCAGCACCTGGTGGACGCCGTGGCCGAGCTCATGCGCAAGCGTCATCACGTCGCGCGGCTTGCCCTGATAGTTCATCAGCACATAGGGGTGCGCCGACGGCGTGGTCGGATGCGAGAACGCGCCGGGGGCTTTGCCGGGCCGGACCGGCGCATCAATCCAGCGATCGGTGAAGAAGCGCTCCGCGATCTCGGCCATCCGGGGCGAGAAGCCGCGATAGGCCGACAGCACCATGTTGCGCGCCTCGGGCCAGGCGATCGTGCCTGATGCCGCGAACGGCAGCGGCGCGTTGCGGTCCCAGTGCGCCAGCTTCTTCTTTCCGAACCATACCGCCTTCAAGACGTAATAGCGATGCGACAGCTTGGGATAGGCCGCGCGCACCGAGGCGACCAGGGCGTCGACCACCTCGCGCTCGACGCGGTTGTTGAGATGGCGGGAATCCGCGACATCCTGGAAGCCGCGCCAGCGATCGGAGATCTCCTTGTCCTTGGCGAGCGTGTTGGTGACCAGTGCGAAGGTGCGCTCATTGTCCTTGAAGGTCTTCGCCAGCGCCTGCGCCGCCGCCTTGCGCTTGTCGCCCACCTTGTCCTGCAACAGGTTCAGCGTCGGCTCGATCGCCAGCTCCTTGCCCGCGACCTTGAAGCGGAGGATGGAGATGGTCTGGTCGAACAGCCGGTTCCAGGCCGCGTAGCCGCTCTGCGCCTTCTCGTGAAACAGCTGCTCGACGCGATCCTCGAGCTGATACGGCTTATCCTTGCGCAGATCCTCGATCCACGGCCGGTAATGGCCAAGCTCGGGTTCGGCCATCGCGCGCTCGATCACATCATCGTCAACGCGATTGAGCTCGAGCGAGAAGAACAGCAGATGCACCGACGCAGCGGTCAGCCGCTCGGACACGTCGCCATAGAACTTCGAGATCGCGGGATCGACGCTGTCGCCGGCATGAACGAGGCCGGCATAAGAGCCGAGCCGGCCGGCGAGATCGTCGATCGCCTCATAGCGCCTGATAGCCTCGGCGAGCCATTTGCCGCCGCCGTCGCGAGCGGTATGTTCGGCGAGCTTGCCTTTGTAGTCGGTCTCAAACGCGACGCAATCTGCATCCATCTTCGCCAGGTCGCGTGCGACTTCCGGCGCGTCGATACCGGAGTAGAGATCTGCCAGATTCCATTCGGGCAGCTTGCCGGTCTTGCTGGCCGCCCTTTTCGAAGCCGGTCTGGCGGTGGCCGATTTGCGTTGAGCGGTTTTCTTGCGGAGTGCGGCTTCTTTGCGGAGAGCGGACTTGTTGGGAGCAGATTTGGAGCGCGAGGTCATCTTGTTCGAAACCCTACATCAGTCGGAAAGACGGCGGCGGCAGCGGAATGAAAGCGGGATGGCAACGTTTAAGAGTGCGTTAATCGGCATCGGCGACAGTGCCCCGATTCGAGACAGATAACCGTAGCGTGCGGGGAAAACCATGGCTGCCACCATTTTGATCGCCGATGACGACGCAGTACAGCGTCGTTTGGTTGAAAACATGGTGCAGAAGTGCGGCTATGAGCCTCTCGTCGTGGACAGTGGCGACGCGGCGATAGCTGCACTCACCGCCCCCGACGCCCGCGCGATCGATGCCGTGGTGCTCGACCTCGTGATGCCCGGCCTCGACGGCCTCGGTGTCCTCGCAAAGATTCGTGAAGCTGGTTTGAACGTCCCCGTCATCGTGCAGACCGCGCATGGCGGTATCGACAATGTGGTGTCGGCTATGCGCGCCGGCGCCCAGGATTTCGTCGTCAAGCCGGCCGGCTTCGAACGGCTCCAGGTCTCCTTGCGCAATGCGCTCAACGCCTCCGCGCTCAAGGGCGAGCTGCAGCGCATCCGGCACAGCCGCGAGGGCCGGCTGACCTTTTCTGACATCATCACCCGCAGCGAGGCCATGACCGGAGTGCTGCGCACCGCGCAGAAGGCGGCGTCCTCGACCATTCCCGTCCTGATCGAGGGCGAATCCGGCGTCGGCAAGGAATTGTTCGCGCGTGCCATCCACGGCAGCAGCGAGCGCAAGTCGAAGCCGTTCGTCGCGGTGAACTGCGGCGCGATCCCGGACAACCTCGTCGAATCGATCCTGTTCGGCCACGAGAAGGGCGCCTTCACCGGCGCCACCGAGCGCCATCAGGGCAAGTTCGTCGAGGCCCATGGCGGCACGCTGTTTCTCGATGAGGTCGGCGAGTTGCCGCTGGCCACGCAGGTGAAGCTTTTGCGCGCGCTGCAGGAAGGCACCGTCGAGGCAGTCGGCGGACGCAAGCCGGTGAAGGTCGACGTCCGCATCATCTCGGCGACCAATCGCAAATTGCTCGATCTGGTGAAGGGCGGTCAGTTCCGCGAGGATCTGTTCTATCGCCTGCACGTCCTGCCGCTGACCATTCCGGCGCTGCGGCAGCGGCGCGAAGACATTCCACACTTGTTGCGGCATTTCCTGGCGCGCTTCTGTGCCGAGGAGAACCGCAGCATCAGTGGCATCAGCGGCGAGGCGATGGCGCATCTGTCGCAACTCGACTGGCCCGGCAATATCCGCCAGCTCGAGAACACGGTGTATCGCGCTGTGGTGATGAGCGATGGCGACCAGCTCGGGCTCGCCGATTTCCCGCAGGCGACGGCGCATGCCGCGCCTGAAGGCAAGTCGTTGCAGGGTGAACCGCTGGTCGTATCGCCCTCCACCGCGCCCGCGATGAATTCCGGTAACGAAATACCCATAGCACTGCCCGCCGCGGGCAATCTCTCGATGCTCAACAGCTCAGGCGATGTGCGTCCCCTGGAAGATCTCGAGAACGAGATCATCCGCTTCGCGATCTCGCACTACCGTGGGCAGATGTCGGAAGTTGCGCGCCGCCTCAAAATCGGCCGCTCGACACTTTATCGCAAGCTCGACGAGGCTGCGGCCGGGGCACGCGCCGCCGACGCCAATTAGGCTTGGCGGCCGCGCTGTGGCGCAGGCAAGAGGCTGCACCGCGGGAACCTTTTGAACCGTGGCCTCGCGGTGACAGACAAACATCGGGCTGCGTGGCAAAAACCGCTCAGCCCGAATGAAATCAGGTGGTTCGGGGTCAGTTTGTCGTGAGTTGCCCCGCATGGCGCTGGCTGCATGAGAGGGGCGTTTGTATCGTCTGCGTTGGTTGCGTGCAGGCGTTGCGAGTCGATCGAGAAGGCCGGCGCTTCCGCGCAAGCTGCGAGACCAAACACTGACTTGAACTGCTCCAGTGCACGGGCAGTTTCGCCCAGGGGGTGTGACGATGCGTGACTGTTCGAACGACCGTCGGGGATTTGACCGCGTATTGATGGCCGTCGCGGCAACCTTCCTCACGGTGTCCGCGACCGCAGCTTTCGCACAGGACACATCTCGCTCCAGCCCCGCGGAACTCGCCATCGACGCCGCGATCCCGCGTCCCGAACCGGCCAACGTGCCGCCGCCGACCGCCAGCGATTTCAAGATGGACACGACCGCCGCGCTGCCGGACGCCAAGAAGGCGACCGACACGAAGCCGGCCGATGCGCAGGCGACCGACGCCAAGTCCACGGATGCAAAGCCCACGGATGCAAAGTCCACCGACGCCAAACCCGGCGACGCAAAGGCGGTTGATGCAAAACCGGCCGATGTGAAGCCGGCCGAGTCGAGCGCGACGGCGACGACCACCGAGCCGAAGCCCGCGAACGTTGCCACCACGCCGGCAACCGACAGCAAGCCCGCCGACGCGCCGAAGACCGATACCGCGGTCGCCCCCGCAGCCGCGCCGGCCCCGGCAACCGCGGCATCGCCCGCGACAACTCCTGCAACGGCAGCGGCGCCCGCCGCTACTCCGGCTCCCGCCACTGCTGCTGCCCCGGCAACCGAACCTGCCAAGGCCGCGAGCAACGTTCCGGCCGAAGATCAGCCCGTCGCCGACAAGCTGCGCGAGCTGCTCGCCAGCAAGTCGCTGCGCCCCTTCGACCGCAAGAACGAACGCGCGGCAGCCGAGAAATTCTATTCGGCCCGCGACTACGCCCCGGTCTTCACGAAGGCCGGCAAGCTGACCGAGACCGGCAATGGCGTCATCGCGCGCCTGAAGGATGCCGCCTCCGACGGCCTCGATCCGGAAGACTATCCGGTGCCGGATTTCGCCGCCGCGACCTCGCCGGACGCGCTGGCCGAAGCCGAGCTGAAACTCGCCGGCAGCATGCTGGACTATGCGCGGCAGGCGCAGAGCGGCCGCATGCACTGGTCGCAGGTGTCGGCCGACATCCTCTATCCCGAGCACCCGATCGATCCGGCGGAAGTGTTTGCGAACGTGACCTCCGCCAAGGACGCATCCGCGACGCTGGACAGCTACAACCCGCCGCACAAGCTCTACAAGGAGCTGAAGAAGAAGCTCGCGGAGCTGCGCGGCCAGGGCGACGGGCCCGTCATCCGGATCGCCGAGGGACCGGTGCTGCGATATGTCGCCGCCCGCGGCAGGAAGCAGGCGGCGGTCGAGATGGACGATCCGCGCGTGCCCGACCTGCGCAACAAGCTCGGCATCACGGAGAATCCCGGCAGCACGACGTATGACGCGACGGTCGCCAGGGCGGTGCAGAAATTCCAGAGCAGCGTCGACCTCAAGCCATCAGGCGTTCTCGACGACCGCACCGTCAAGGCGCTGAACAGCCCGAAGCGCGACAGGCAGATCGACACCGTGATCGTCAATATGGAGCGATGGCGCTGGCTGCCGCGCCAGCTCGGCGCGGCCAATGTCGGCAATGCCTATGTGATCCTCAACATCCCCGACTACACGCTGAAGGTGATGCAGAACGGCGCGCAGGTCTGGTCCACGCGCGTCGTGACCGGCAAGCCCGGCCAGCATGCCACGCCACTCCTGACCGAGACGATGAAGTACATCACGGTCAACCCGACCTGGAATGTGCCGCCCTCGATCATCTACAACGAATATCTGCCGGCCCTGCAGCAGGATCCGACGGTGCTGCAACGCATGGGCCTCAAGCTCGAGCGAAACCGCGACGGCACGATCCACATCTCGCAGCCGCCGGGCGAGGCCAACGCGCTCGGCCGCATCCGCTTCAACTTCCCGAATAAGTTCCTGGTCTATCAGCACGACACGCCGGACAAGTACCTGTTCGCCAAGCAAGAGCGTGCCTACAGCCACGGCTGCATGCGGGTGCAGAACCCGGACCAGTACGCCTCCATCCTGCTCAACATCACTGAGCCGAATGCGCACTACACGCCGGAGCGGATCCGCAGCATGTACGGCTCGAGCGAAGTCGACCTGAAATTCCCGACGCCGATCCCGGTGAACATCACCTACCAGACCGCGTTCGTGGACGACGCCGGCAAGCTGGAGTTCCGCAAGGACATCTACGGCCGCGACGCCACCATGCTGTCGCTGCTCAAGAACAGCCGCGGCAAGGACCTCGAAACGGTGGTGGCACATGCGCAGCCGAGCTACTCGCGGCCGGCGAGCAGCAGCCTGCCCCCTGGCGTCAGCGTCGCCGGTGATAACGGCGGCTGGAATTCCTCCGGACCAAACTTCTTCGAGCGCCTGTTCGGGGGATTCGGACAGCCGGAGCCGCAACCGGTCCGCCGCGGTCAGGCTCAGCAGCAGCGTCGGGTGTACACCCGTTAATCTGTGGCCTGGGCCGGATTTTGGTAAATTTTGAAGTGAAATCAACGATCTCGTCCAAAAGACGAGATCGTTGATGTTAACCATTACCGGTCGCTGCCACGGTACCGGGCTATTTTTCGCCACACTCAATCAGTTAGTTAAGGCTAACTTGGGGGCGGGTCGGTAAACCTCGGTTAACCCTCCCGCTTTAAGAAAGCGTTCACCGTCATTCGCAGGGGGTCTGCGAAGATGCCGACCGAACGCTCGTCGACTGGGTGGGCTCATAGTGCTGGCTGTTTTCGCACGCCGCTTCATTCCGTTGTCGCTGCCTAAGGCCGGGTACCAAGTCGGCCTGACCTTGCTGCTGCTCCTTGCCGGGGCCGGATCGGTTCACGACGCGACCGCGCTGAACGAAACCCGCACCCTCTCCTTCCACCACACCCATTCCGGCGAAGACCTCACCGTCACCTTCAAGCGCGATGGCCGCTACGACGAAGCCGCGCTGAAGCAGCTCAATCATTATTTACGCGACTGGCGCAACCAGGATGAGACGGTGATGGACCGTCACCTGTTCGACATCCTGTGGGAAGTCTATCGCGACGTCGGCGGCAAGCAGCCGATCCAGATCATTTCCGCCTATCGCTCTCCCTCCACCAACGCCATGCTCCGCCGCCGCTCCTCGGGCGTTGCGCGCCACAGCCAGCACATGCTGGGGCATGCGATGGACTTCTACATTCCCGGCGTGCCGCTCGAGCAGATCCGCTACGCCGGCCTCCGCCTGCAGCGCGGCGGCGTCGGCTTCTATCCGACCTCGGGCTCGCCCTTCGTCCATCTCGACAGCGGCAATATCCGCCACTGGCCGCGCATGACGCGCGAGCAGCTGGTCAAGGTGTTCCCGGACGGCCGCACCGTTCATATCCCGACCGACGGCACGCCGCTGAAGGGATATGAGCTCGCCAAGGCCGACATCGAGCGGCGCGGCAATGGCGACGACGCAGCGACCCTCGCCAAGCCGAGCCTGTTCGCCAAGCTGTTCGGCGGCGGCAAGTCGAATGACGACGAAGACGAAGCCACGGCGCCCGTGAACGACAAGCCCGCGGCCAACACCGTGGTCGCGGCCGCGGCGCCCGCCAAATCCGCCGACCCCGTGCCGATGCCGCGCGCCAAGCCGCAGATC
Source organism: Bradyrhizobium sp. ISRA464 (assembly GCF_029910095.1). Lineage (NCBI taxonomy): Bacteria > Pseudomonadati > Pseudomonadota > Alphaproteobacteria > Hyphomicrobiales > Nitrobacteraceae > Bradyrhizobium > Bradyrhizobium sp. ISRA464. The sequence goes on from NZ_CP094526.1 coordinate 7,934,208, forward strand.
ATGGCCGCGATCCAGCTCGCCGCGGCCGACGCGCAACTCGTTCCGGCAGCGAAGGACAAGCCGCAGGTCCAGGCCGCCGACAACAGCGGGTCGCAGCCGCAGTCGCCCGCTGACATCATCAACGCCCGCGGCTTCTGGGGCGATGCGACGGCCACGCCGAAGCAGGCCTCGCCGGAGCAGATCGCAGCGCTGAAAGCCCGCGAAGCCGTTGGCGCCACCGATCCGCAGACGACCGCCAGCGCAACGGAGAACTTCAACAAGGCGCTCGCCTACGCACCGGCTGCGTCCTCGCCGGTTGACCGCGCCCACATCGTCGCCGCGTCCGCGCCGGTGCCGCGCAGCGTGCGCCCGACCCGCAACGCCGCCGCGGCAGCGACCGAGATCAACACCGTTGTTGCCAAGGGTGCGCAGGGTCAGGACGTGATCATGACGTCGGCCCGCATTTCGGCCGCCAAGGGCAACGAAGTCTGGATGCGTGTCGTGATGCTGGCGCCAAGCGCCAGCAACGGCATGCTGACCACGGTGCTTGGTGATACCGACATGAGCCTGATGCGCGCTCACTTCGTCAAGCCGGAGACGTCAGTCGCGATGACCTTCTCGGATGATCCGATGATGGGGATGACCTGCGACCGCTTCTCGGGGACCGCCACGGCCGTCCTGGCGACCCAGTCGTTCGTGCGCACCGCCTCGCTGCGCTAGATTCCACCTCAAGTTCGTCCTCGCGCGCAGCCGGTTCAAGCCGGCAGCCCAGCCTTGAGCAAGCCGGCCTCGTAGCGGGCCCGGTCGAGTTCATGCTTGTAATGCTGGGTGGCCAGATGCGCGGCGACCGAGAACGTCGGTTCGCGCTTCAGCACCTCGGCGGCGTGCGCGCCGGCCGCCACTGCATTGCCCATCTGCGCCAGTGTCGCCGCAAGGAAGGCGTGATGGGTGTGATCGGGCCGCGTAATGCGCGAGAATGCATCGGCGGCATCGGCGTATTTTTCGGCGCAATAGCAGGCCCGGCCGAGATGGCTCCAGAAACGCTCGGGGTGATACGGATTGAGGCGCATCGCGCGCTTGATCCAGTCGGTGCCCTCCTCCGGCCGCCCGAGCCAGGTCAAAAGCTCGCCCTGCTGCACGACGACAAGGTCGTAATTCGGATTGAGCGCGAGCGCGCGTTCCTGATGGAAGGTTGCCTTGTCGTGGTCGTCGCGATTGAGGTTCAGCGCGGCGAGGATCCGGTGCACGTCGCTGTCGTTATCGTCGAGCTTGAGCGCGATCTCGAGCTCCGCGGCCACCTGCTCGAAGGTCGCGTCGCGATCGTCGCACCAATTATAGACCCAGGTCTGCCCAAGCACGCAGGCCCGCCAGGCGTGCGCATGAGCATAGTTGGGGTCGAGCGCAATCGCGCGCTCCAGCAGACGCTGCGCTTCCGCATTGTCCTCCCGCGCCGAGCGATGGTGCAGAATCTTGGCGGCCAGCACGCATTCATAGGCTGCCATGTTGTCGGTCGGCTTGCGCTTGACGCGGTCATGGGCGGCAGCCTCGACGCGGCCCGGCAACGTCGCCACGATTGCGCGTGTCATCTCGTCCTGGATGGCGAAGATATCGGCAAGCTCGCGGTCATAGCGCTCGGCCCAGACGTGCCGGTCGGCCTCGGCGTCGATCAGCTGCACCGTGACGCGGATGCGGCCGCCCGCCTTCCGCACGCTGCCCTCGAGCACATAGTCGACCGCAAATTCCTTCGCGACGTCCTGCACCTTCACGGCCTTGCCCTTGTACACGAAGGTCGAGTTGCGCGAGATCACGAGCAGATCGTGGAAGCGCGACAGCTCGGTGATGATGTCCTCGGTGAGGCCGTCGGCAAAGAACTCCTGCTCGGGATCGCCGCTCATGTTGACGAGCGGCAGCACTGCAATCGAGGGTTTCCTGGCGACCGAGGGCGCTGCCGTTCCTTGCGGATGCGCTGGGACGGATTTTGAATCCGACTCAAGACGGATGCGGAAGACGCGGATCGGGCGGACGATGTTCTTGACCGTTTGATCGCCGATATCCTCGAAGCTCAGATCTTCCAGACGATCCCCGACCTGGTCACGGACCGCGGCCGAAACACAGATGCCGCCTGGCTCGGCCAGCGTTTCCAGACGGGACGCGACGTTGACGCCGTCCCCGAAGATGTCGTTGCCGTCAACGATCACATCGCCAAGATTGATGCCGATGCGAAACTGCATCCATCGCGCCGGCGCGACGTCGGTATTGCGCTTCGCCATCCGGCGCTGCACTTCCGCGGCGCACAGCACCGCGTCGACGACGCTGTGGAATTCGACCAGCATGCCGTCGCCGGTGGTCTTGATGATGCGGCCGCGGTTCTTGGTGATGGCCGGATCGATCAGCTCGATCCGGTGGGTCTTGAGGCGCGCAAGCGTACCCGTCTCGTCGGCCTCCATGAGCCGACTATAGCCGACCATATCAGCCGCGAGGACCGCAGCGAGCCGGCGCTCTGGTCCTGGCACATCCATCTGCGATCTGCCCGGTTACCTCACCGGGCAGTGTAGCAAATCCCGGAAATGGACCCAAGGCTTAATGGCCCAGACCTTGAAGCGGCGTCCTGAACCAGACCCCGCCAGCCGGACAGGTCTGCCGGCTTACAGCATCCCGAGCGCCTGCATATAGGTCTCGAGAATGGTCTCCTGCTCCTGACGCTCGTTCGGATCCTGCTTGCGCAGACGGATGATGGCGCGTAGCGCCTTGACGTCGAAACCATTGCCCTTGCTCTCGGCATAGACGTCGCGGATGTCGTCGGAAATGGTCTTCTTCTCTTCTTCCAGCCGCTCGATGCGTTCGATGATCGACTTGAGCTGATCCTTGGCAAATCGCGTTGCGGGCTCTTCCTTGACGGCGGCAGACGTGGCCATCGCGCACTCCTGAACTGGCATTGAAATGTCACGCGAATACGCGTCCTGCGCACCGCTTGTTGCGAGCGACCCTCGATTTTGGGGCGCGTTCCGTCAAGGAAACATCGCACTCATCCACAGCGCGCCCACAGGAGATGCGGGTCGCCGATGGAACGATGTCACACGGGCTTAATGTCCGGGGTGGGATTTCTTCATTGCAGCAAGCTGCTCGGGCGTGGCGCTGTCCTGATATTTGGCCTTCCACTCCTCATAGGGCATGCCGTAGACCGCCTCGCGGCTCTCGTCCTTGCTGACCGCAATCCCCTTGGCGTCGGCCTCCTCCTTCATCCAGTTGGACAGGCAGTTGCGGCAGAAGCCGGCCAAGTTCATCAGATCGATGTTCTGGACATCGGTCCGGCTGCGCAGGTGGTCGACGAGGCGCCGGAAGACCGCGGCCTCGAGCTCTGTTCTGGTTTTGTCGTCAATGTTCATCGCCGTCATCCCGATGTTTCATCGGCACCATATTGATAACAAGTGGGAATTGTCACAGTTTTTGCCATATCGCCGCGCAAAACAGCACTGGATCGGCCCCCATGTACCGCGTGGTAACGCGGAAATGCGCGTCCCGACCGTTGACAGTTCCCGCCGGGGCACGCGAAATCGTCAATGATTTGATATAGCTTCGCCGCATGAGTCCAACAGCTTCCCCCGCTTCAACCACCCGCGGCACCCGCCTGATTCTGGCCGGCGTCCTGCCGATACTGGCACTCGTCGCGGCATGCCTGTGGACGAGTCCGGCGGCCGCCGATTTCCGGCTGTGCAACAACACCTCGAGCCGGGTCGGCATCGCGCTCGGCTACAAGGACGCCGAGGGCTGGACCACCGAAGGCTGGTGGAACGTGTCGTCGCGCGCCTGCGAGACGCTGCTGCGCGGCAATCTGGTCGCACGCTATTATTACATTTACGCGCTGGATTATGACCGCGGCGGCGAATGGTCCGGCCAGGCGTTCATGTGCTCGCGCGACAAGGAATTCACCATCAAGGGCACCGAGAATTGCCTTGCGCGCGGCTATGACCGCACCGGCTTCTTCGAGGTCGACACCGGCGAGCAGCGTGCATGGACCGTCCAGCTGACAGAGGCCAACGAACAACAGCCGCAGAAATTGCCGGGAATGCCGGGCGGAGTAGCTCCCGACAATCCCGGAGCGATGCCCGGCCTGCCAAATCCGCCGCCGGGCGCAACGCCTCCGGGCGCGTCTGGTCTGCCGCCAGCCGCAACGCCCGGACACAAGCAATGAGACGACTGCGCCGCATCAAGATCCTCGCAACCCTCGGGCCGGCCTCCTCAGACAGCGCGATGATCCGCAAGCTGTTCGAGGCCGGCGCCGACATGTTCCGTATCAACATGAGCCACACCCCGCACGACAAGATGCGGGAACTGGTCAAGACCATCCGCAATGTCGAATCGAGCTATGGCCGGCCGATCGGCATCCTGGTCGACCTGCAAGGACCGAAGCTGCGGCTCGGCGCCTTCGCGGAAGGGTCGACCCAGCTCAATAACGGCCAGACCTTCATTCTCGATTCCGACAAGACGCCCGGCGACAACAACCGCGTCCAGCTTCCGCATCCGGAGATCCTGGCCGCGCTTCGCCCGGGTCATGCGCTCTTGCTCGACGACGGCAAGGTGCGGCTGATCGCCGAGGAAACCTCCCCCGAGCGCGCCGTGACGCGCGTGGTGATCGGCGGCCGGATGTCGGATCGCAAGGGCGTCAGCCTGCCCGACACCGATCTGCCGGTCTCGGCGATGACGCCGAAGGACCGCGCCGACCTCGATGCCGCGCTGGCCACTGGGATCGACTGGGTCGCGCTTTCCTTCGTGCAGCGCGCCGAGGACGTGCACGAGGCCAAGAAGATGATCCGCGGCCGCGCCGCCGTGATGGCCAAGATCGAGAAGCCGCAGGCGATCGACCGTCTTGCCGACATCATCGACGCGTCGGATGCCCTGATGGTTGCGCGCGGCGATCTCGGCGTCGAGCTACCGCTGGAACGTGTGCCGAGCCTGCAGAAGCAGATGACACGCATGGCGCGCCGCGCCGGCAAGCCGGTCGTGATCGCCACCCAGATGCTGGAATCGATGATCCAGACGCCGGTGCCGACGCGCGCCGAGGTCTCCGACGTTGCCACCGCCGTCTACGAGGGCGCCGACGCCATCATGCTGTCGGCGGAATCGGCCGCCGGCAAGTTCCCGGTGGAAGCCGTCTCGACCATGAATCGCATCGGCGAGGAGGTGGAACGCGACCCGACCTATCGCGGCGTGCTCAACGCGCAGCGCGTCGATCCCGAGCCGACGGTGGGCGATGCCATTGCCGATGCCGCGCGGCAGATCGCCGAGACGCTCGACCTGTCGGCCATCATCTGCTGGACCTCCTCGGGCTCGACCGCAATCCGCGTCGCGCGCGAGCGGCCCAAGGTGCCGGTGGTCGCGATCACGCCGAACCTCGTCACCGGCCGCAAGCTTTCCGTCGTCTGGGGCGTGCATTGCGTGGTCGCGGAGGACGCGCACGACCTCGACGACATGGTCAACCGCGCCGGCTCGATTGCCTTCAGGGACGGTTTCGCCAAGGCCGGCCAGCGCGTCATCATCGTCGCCGGCGTGCCGCTGCGCGCGCCCGGCACCACCAACATGCTGCGCATCGCCTCGGTCGGGCCGAACGGCGACGCGGAAATCATCTGACCGCGCCGCAGCGTTCGGGCCAGGCCTGACCCCGGAACGGGGGTGGGCCGATCAGCCCTGCAACGTCGCGTCGAGCGCGATCTTGGTGTTGAGCAGTTTCGACACCGGACATCCGGCCTTTGCCTTGCCGGCAAGCTCCTGAAACTTCGCGTTGTCCGCACCCGGGATTTTCGCGGTCAGCGTCAGGTGCACCGAGGTGATGGCAAAGCCGTCGCCGACCTTTTCCAGCGCCACATCGGCCTTGGTCTCCATGTGCTCGGCCGTCAGCTTGGCTTCGCCCAGGATCAACGACAGGGCCATCGTGAAGCACGCGGCATGCGCCGCGCCGATCAGCTCTTCGGGGTTCGAGCCCGGCTTGCCCTCGAAGCGGCTGGCGAAGCCATAGGGATAATCCGTGAGCGCTCCGCTCTTGGTCGAGATCGCGCCCTTGCCGTCCTTGATGCCGCCCTGCCATTTGGCCGAGCCATGGGTCGTCGTCATGCGTTGCTCCTAGAGGTTGGCTTTACCCAGCGCCCCCGAAGCTACAACGCCGATGCGACAGAAAGTGTTCGCACCGCGACCCCGATCTCAGGCCCCGACCAGCGCCTTGGCCGGCGTGGTCGCCTGCACCACGAGGCCACGGGCGCGCGCATCCATGACGCCGACCGCGCGCAGCGCGAGCAGGGTCACGGTCTGCACCGCATCGCGCAGCTTCACGGGATCGTCGAGATTGACCGGCGCCAGCGGACCGACAAGCGCCTCGTGCAGCGCGCCGAGCAGGGCCGTGGCCGCCAGGGCGGTGTCCTGGGCCGGCAGATGGCCGGCGCGCACCGCGGCGTCGATGCGCGTCGCAAGCTCGCCGGAAATGTCACGCCGGCAGGCCAGACGCGAGGCGGTGACGTCGACATCGACCGGCTCGGCAAGGATGCCCCAGGCGAGCTTGCGCTGCGACAGCACGTGGACCGCGATGGTCGTCACCGCCGCCGCCAGCGCCGATGACGGCCCGGGCGCGGCATCCGCGGCGCGGCGGATTGCGGCGAGCTCGTCACGCGACACATCCGCGATCAGTTCCGAGATCAGATCGGCCTTCGAGGGGAAATAGCGATAGACGGTCCCGGCCGCGACATTGGCGCGGACCGCGACCGGCGCGATCTGGACAGCCGCCATACCGCCGTCGACCGCCGCGTCGCGCGCCGCGGACAGGATTGCGCTGCGCCGGGCAGCCAGCCGTTTCACGACTTGATGAGTGCGCCGATAGACCATGGCGTTGCCGTCCCCCCGGGCGTGCACCCGGCCGGCGCCCACCGGCAGAACGCACGCGTCTTCAAAGTCTTGAGCGATTGATCCCGCAATCGCCACAAGAAGTGAACAACTATTCAGACCGAAACACAAGGTGGAATTGTAAGGATTTTGCGACGGCCGGAATGCTCGTCAGGATTGCACAAGCGGCCGCTTCTGACGGCGGGCTGGCACCGATCGCCACACATTGTGGGCACGTGACCGAGTCATGAATCGAGATTGCGTACCGCCGTTATCCTCATTTTAAAGGAGGTCGGGGAATCTACCGCTCTCATCTTCGGGTGCGGTCATGACTGAATCGGACACCCGCCTTGCCTGGCGGCTCTTCAATCTCAACTGGATTCCGATTGCAGTGATGAGCAGCGTGCTGCTGCTCGCGGTGCTGTTTGCAGGCTTCTCGCTCGAGCCGGTCGCGTTCGGCGTGATGAGCGGCATGGCCGGCGAATTCGCGCTGATGGTCTATCTGTATTTCTGGGCGCGCGGATCGGCCGCCGATCCGAAACTGATTTTCGGCCTCGGCGCCATCGCCCAGTTGCTCTTGATCGTGACGATCATGGGACCGCTGACCTATGTGGCGCTCGCGCTCAACTGGCCGCTGCAGGATCACACCTTCCTCGCGATCGATCGCGCGATGGGTCTCGATCCCGAAGCGCTCCTCAGCTTCGTGAACGATCACGCATGGCTGATGAGCTCGCTCGTGACCGGATACGGATTCATCAAGTGGTTTCTGCTGGGCGTTCCCATCATCCTGGCCGCAACGCTGCGGCTGGTCAGGCTGCAGCAGTTCATTGCTGCGTTCAGCCTTGCATTGGCCGTCACGCTCGTGATTTCAGCGCTCGTGCCGGCCGTCGGCACCTTCTACGGCTTGAACATCTCGCCCGCCGATTTCCCTTCCGTCCACACCAAGGTCTACGAGGCCCAGCTGCGTGACATCCTGGCGGTGCGTTCCGGCGTGCTCCGTCATCTCAAATTATTCGAGCTCGCGGGCGTCGTGTCATTCCCGAGCTTCCACGCCGCGTCCGCTGTGCTCTATTTGTGGGCGCTGTGGCCGGTGCGCGTGATTGGCATCGTGGCGGCCGTGATGAACGTGCTGATGGTCGCATCGACGCCGGTGATCGGCGCGCATTACGTCATCGACGTGATCGCCGGGGTTCTGCTCGCGGTGATCTGCATCGCCGCGGCAAAGTACGCCACCGCCTTCCTCGACAGCCGCGCGCCTGTCGCCGAGCTCGGCTATGTCCCGACGAGGCCCCTCGAAGCAGACGCGCGCTGACTGCAGCTGCTTACGGGCGTGGGACTGATCGTCCGCCATAGTAAATCGCGATCTAAAATGATCGTTCGATTTCGAACTATCTGCGCCGGCACAGCCCGCGATTTCCCGCGGTTCGGCCGATCCTTCGGCCACTTGTGCCGCGCATCGCGTGGCGCGCAGCCGATGAGCGCCTTCCCGCCCCGATCAAAGCCGCACAGGTCGAGCGCGGAGTTTACCCGAATTTATCGGAAACCATGATCCTGTAGGCGTGCGTCGCACCCGACCTTGTCCCCGGTTAAGCCAAGAAAAGCCCATGTCGATTTCCATCACCAGCAGCGTGACGAACCGCAGCATGGCCCGAGGGCTGGTGCCGCTCTGCGCCGGTGCAGGCGTCTATCTGTTCTTCCTGTTCGCGGGCGAAATCCTGCTGCGGGATTCCGACTCGATGTGGCAGATCAAGGTCGGACAGTGGATTCTCGAACACGGTGCCGTGCCTCACACGGACGTGTTCTCGTTCACCAAGTATGGCGAAGCCTGGATCTCGAGCTCGTGGCTGTCGCAGGTCCTCCTTGCCATCACCTACGGGCCGGGAGACTGGGCCGGACCGGTGATCCTGTCCTCGATCGCGGTTGGCGCGACCATCACGATCTTCCTCTATCTGCTGAGCCCGTATTTCGATTCGGCGCGTTCGATCCTGATCGCGGCGCTGGCCCTGCTGCAATCGGCATCGCACTTCTTCGCGCGGCCGCACGTGCTGGCGCTGCCGTGCTTGCTGGCCTTTATCGGCGGGCTGATGTCGGCTGCCGACCGCCGCACGCATCCGTCATGGCTCCTGCTGCCGCTGATGACGCTGTGGGCCAACCTGCATGGCGGCTTCGTGCTCGGACTGGCGCTGATCGGACCGATCGGGCTCGAGGCGATCTGGAGCGCTGAGTCGAACCGCCGCATTCAGCTTGCCATGCGCTGGGCACTGTTCGGCATCGCCGCGCTCGTCGCAAGCTGCCTGACGCCCTATGGCTGGGATACGCTGCTGGGCGCGTTCAAGATCCTCAGCCTCGGCAAGCTGCTGTCGCTGATCTGGGAATGGATGCCGGTTGACTTCAGCAAGTTCACCTTCTTCGAAGCCACGCTTCTGGCGCTGATCGGCGTCGCCTTCTATCGCAAGCTGACGCTCTCGGTGCCGCGGATCCTGCTGCTGGTCGGCTTGATCTGGATGGCGCTGACGCATGTCCGGAACATCGAGGTGTTCGCGTTGCTGGCGCCGCTCGTGCTGGCCAAGCCGATCGCTGAACAATGGGGAACCGCCGGCGACCGCACATCCGCCTTTGAGGAAACTCGATCGGCACCCCTCATCACCATCCTTGTTGCGATCGCGATCCTGATCGGAGGAACGGTGTCGACGAAGACCTTCGCCGCGCATCATCCCTTCCTCTTCAACCCGAGCGCCACTCCCGTCGCCGCGGTTGACCTGCTGCAAAAGCGCGGTGCCCAGCGCATCTTCAGCACTGCGCCGTTCGGCGGCTATATGGTCACCCGCGACATGAAGGTGTTCATCGACGGCCGCGCCGAGCTGTATGGCGAGCAATACGTGCTCGATTATTTCGATGCGACCGAAGCCCGCGACGTCGGTCAGATGCTGGGCCTGCTCGACAAATATCGGATCGACGCCACGCTGCTGAATGCAACGTCTCCCATGGGACACGCACTGGATCACGTGCAGGGCTGGAAGCGGATCTACAAAGATGACGTCGCGGTGATCCATGTCCGGTCGGACGAGGCGGCGGAAGGCGCACCGCCCGCCGCGGAGAAATCCAACTAGACTGCGATTGCGCGCCATCCGAGGACGGTGTGCGCTCTACGGCGATCCGTTCTCCCGGTCTGGAGCTCGCCGAACAGGTCGCGGACGTTATTTTGGCGCCTTGCCCCGCTCCTTGAGGGGAATCACGAATTTCAGCCCCGACCAGACCTCGTCCACGGCACAGACCTTGATGTCGACGAGACCGGCCGCGAGCGCGGTCTCGCGCACCGCCGTCTCTGTAAGGTCGGTCGCGACACCCGAACTCTTCTTGGGCCAGGACACCCAGATCGTGCCATCTGGCGCGATCGCCTGCCGGTAGCGGCTGAGCTTGGCCGCAAGCCCCTTGGCCACGGCCGCAAACAGATGCACGACGTCCAGCGGCCCCTTCGCGGTCTTCGCGATCCGCACATCGAGAGGCAGTGCGCCGACGACGTCGGCATAGGCCACGGGCAATCCGTCCACGAAAATACAAAAGCCCGGCTTGAGGCCGAGCTTCTGTACAACTGACTTGCTGCCGGAGTAGCCGACCATGGCTGCAAGGCTTATGCCTGCGGCTGCGGTTCCATACCGGCGTCCGGATCGGGACGCGGGCGCGGCTTGCCGGCCGGCGGCACCGCCGACGCGCGCGGCGTTGAAGGCTCCAGCACCGACTCGCGATTGGGCTTCTTGCCCTTCAAGAGGTCGGTGATTTCTTCGCCGGTCAGCGTCTCGAACTCGAGCAGGCCCTTGGCCAGCGTCTCGAGATCGTCGTGCTTCTCGGTGAGGATGCGGGTCGCTTCCTTGTAGCCTTCCTCGACCAGACGCTTGATCTCGGAGTCGATCTTCTGGACGGTCGCCTCGGACGCGTTCTGCGTGCGCGAGACCGACATGCCCAAAAACACCTCGTCCTGGTTCTCGCCATAGGAGACGGTGCCGAGCTCTTCCGACAGACCCCAGCGCGTTACCATCATGCGGGCAAGGCGGGTCGCCTGCTCGATGTCGGAGGCCGCGCCCGAAGTCACCTTGTCGCGGCCGAAGATCAGCTCTTCCGCGACACGGCCGCCCATCATGATCGCGAGACGCGACGTCATCTGCTCCAGCGACATCGACAGCTTGTCGCGCTCCGGCAGCTGCATCACCATGCCCAGCGCACGGCCGCGCGGAATGATGGTCGCCTTGTGGATCGGGTCGGTCGCGACGACGTTGAGGCCGACGATGGCGTGGCCGCCCTCGTGATAGGCCGTCAGCAACTTCTCTTCCTCGGTCATGACGAGCGACTTGCGCTCGGCACCCATCATCACCTTGTCCTTGGCCTCTTCGAACTCGGCCTGCGTCACCATCCGCTTGTTGCGGCGGGCGGCGGTCAGCGCGGCCTCGTTGACAAGGTTCATCAGGTCGGCGCCCGAGAAGCCGGGCGTACCGCGCGCGATGGTCTTGAGGTTGATATCCGGGGCCAGCGGCACCTTGCGGACGTGAACCTTGAGGATCTGCTCGCGGCCAACGACGTCCGGGTTCGGCACCACGACCTGGCGGTCGAAGCGGCCGGGACGCAGCAGCGCGGGATCGAGCACATCGGGACGGTTGGTCGCCGCGATCAGGATCACGCCTTCATTGGCCTCGAAGCCGTCCATCTCGACCAGCAACTGGTTCAACGTCTGCTCGCGCTCGTCGTTGCCGCCGCCGAGACCGGCGCCGCGATGACGGCCGACCGCGTCGATTTCGTCGATGAAGATGATGCAGGGCGCGTTCTTCTTGGCCTGCTCGAACATGTCGCGGACACGGCTCGCGCCGACGCCGACGAACATCTCGACGAAGTCAGAACCGGAGATGGTGAAGAACGGCACATTGGCTTCGCCCGCGACCGCGCGCGCGATCAGCGTCTTGCCGGTGCCGGGAGGACCGACCAGCAGCACGCCGCGCGGAATGCGTCCGCCGAGGCGCTGGAACTTGCCGGGGTCGCGGAGGAATTCGACGATCTCCTGCAGATCCTGCTTGGCCTCGTCGACGCCGGCGACATCCTCAAAGGTCACACGGCCATGCGCCTCGGTCAGCATCTTGGCGCGCGACTTGCCAAAGCCCATCGCCTTGCCGGCGCCGCCCTGCATCTGCCGCGAAAGGAAGATCCAGACGCCGATCAGCGCGATGAACGGCAACCAGGAGACGAGCAGCGACACGAACCACGGCACGTTGTCGCCCGGCGGCTTCGCGGTGATCGAGACCTTGGCGTCATAGAGACGCTTCACCAGGCTCGGGTCGCTCGGCGCATAGGTCTGGAAGCTGGAACCGTTGGTGAACGTGCCGTGAATCTCCGGTCCCTGGATCACGACGTCGCGGACGTGGCCCTGATCGACTTCAGTCAAAAGCTGCGAAAACGAGATGTCCTGCGAGGACGTGCGCTGGCCCGGATTCTGGAAAAGCGTGAACAACGCCAGCAGCAGCAAAACGATGATGACCCAGAGGGCGAAATTCCGCAGATTGGCGTTCATTGTGTTCCTTCGTGGTCGCGCGGATCGCGGCCTCTCCTATCCTTGGGCCGGCTCTGTGGGAATCCCCAGGGAATCCATCCCGTCGATGCATACAATCTAGGTGCCGCTGGGGTCGATGCCAAGGGAACCACGCATGACTATTTACCGCATCCTAGCGCAATTCCCGGTCAAATAATGGCGTGGAATCCGGTGTTTTTCGGGGGTGGTTAAGCCTCCCTGCCGGATTGTGACGACGATTGAAGCAATCGCCCCCAGGGTCAGCGGGAGCGCGCGCCGCGCGGCGGCGCCGGCTCGACCCGGATTCGGCCGCTGGCCACGCTGATGACCGCCCCGGCGAGGGTCTGTTTCAGCCTGGCTCCGCGTTGCGCCACCGCATGATCCACGGCCGCAAGCAAGGTTTCGATCTTGCCGAGTTCGGCGGGCCCTTCATGTCCGGTCCGGTCGATGGCGCGCTTCAGGAGGCGCAGACGAATCTCCTCAGGCATCGCGGCAAACAGCGCGGCATCGAAGCCCGGGCGGGAAGTATCTTGCTCCTTCAACGCGAGATAGCGCTCGGCGCCGTCGACCAGCACCTCAACGGCGGCATTGGCGCGTGCAAGTCGGGCCGCGAGTCGCGCCAGGCTCCTCGCATCGCCACCCTCCTCCGCCAGCGCCGGCATCAGTGCGCGCAGCCGCGGGCGCGTGAATGCGGGATCGCGATTGGTCGGATCGTCGGCGAAACCAATGCGCGCCTTGTTCAGCGTTGCAATCAACCGCGCCTTGGAAATATCGAGCAAGGGCCGCGTCAACCGAACCCCTTCGCGCTCGGTCTCGCGGGCCATCGCCGACAGACCGGCGATGCCGCTACCACGCAACATCCGCATCAGGAGCGTCTCGGCCTGATCGTCGCGGGTATGCGCGGTCAGGACATGCGTGGCACCGTACTTGCGCGCAGCCTGCGCCAGCAGCCGATAGCGGGCCGCGCGGGCCGCCGCCGGCACGCCGGTTCTCGGTTTGGGTCCGGTCCAGCGCAACGTGCTGTGAGGCAGCTCGAGGCTTTGCGCCAGCCGTTTGACGTCGCGGGCCTCGCGGGCGGCTTCGGGGCGCAGGCCGTGATCGACGGTGACGGCAATCAGCCGCGGCCCGCGCGAGAGCCCGCGGCGCCAGCGTGCGGCGAGCCACATCAGCGCGACGGAATCAGGACCGCCGGACACCGCGAGCACGATCGCAGGCGCCGACGCCAGGCCCGCGAAGAGGCGTTTGGCGTCCCTTGCCGGAATGGCGGATTCGTCGTCGGGCATCGTAGGACCAGCATTTCGCAAGAAGGCCGGATGCGGCCTCCCCAAAGCTGGTTTAGCACTTCACCCGTTTTTGCTCACGATCGACAGCGGCCTTCACGCCGCCGGATGCCCGCGGATATTTGCGCGTCACTTCGCCGAACGCGGCGCAGGCGGCTTCCTTTTCCTTGAGCGCCGCGAGCGACTGGCCGAGCCTCAGCAGCGCGTCCGGCGCCTTGGCCGACTTGTCGTACTTGGTCGTGACGCCGAGGAAGGTCTCGGCGGCGTCCCGATATTGCTGGCGTTGGAAATAGCTTTCGCCGAGCCAATATTGCGAATCCGCGACCAGCGGGTCGCTCGGATATTTCCGGGCGAAATTCTTCATGGTCTCTTCGGCGAGCGCGTAGTCCTTGCGCTGCATGTAGCCGATGCCGAGGTCGAACTCGTCCTTCGGCGTGGCCGACGGCGGCAGCGTGGTCAGGCCTGCGCCGGCACCGGGGGGACGCTGCGGGCTCGTATTGCCGAGATCGAGCGGCTCGCCCGCACCGCGGCCGCCGGGAGCACCAATCCCGGCATCGCTGGACATCGGCAACTGACCGCCGCCCAGCGCGCGCGGCGCGCCCGGGGCGTTCGGGTTCTGGCTGGGATCGAAGGCATCGCCGCGGCCGCGACGGCCGGGAGCCGCAGCCGGCGTCGGCTCCTGCACGATCGGCGCTGGAGCGGCGATTTGCGGCTGCTGCTCATAACCGCCCTGCCGCCCGTATCCGGGCTGCGACTGGCCGTAACCCTGCTGCGGCTGCCCATAGCCGGGCTGAGCCTGCGGATAGGCCTGAGGCTGCTGTGCCGGCGGCACCGCAGCGACGCTCGGCTGCGCCGCAGGTTGTCCGGGCGCGCCCGGCGGCTGAGCGCCGAGTTGGCGCAGCCGCTCCTCGAGCTGGCGGTTGCGGTACTGCAACTCCTCGTTCTGCCCGGTCAGTTGCCGGAGCTGATTCTCGAGCCGCTCGATCCGCATCTCGGCGTCGGCATCGTCGGATTGTGCAAGAGCTGGAACGGAAACGGCGAGCAGCGCCGCGATCGCCGCGGCGGAAGGAAGAAAATGCAGTCTGGATGACATTTTGCCCTGACGACGATATCGACGTGAAAAGCGAGCCACATTGAGGGACGGAGTACGCCGGAATTGTGACTGGCCCTTCAAATCCCAGGCAACGTCGCAAGGCTATGGTTTAGTGCCGGCGCCGGAACAAGCAAGCGGGCAATTCGCCCAACGTCGTTCATCAAGCTGACAGCGCGCTGACAGGCTGTCGCGCGCCGCGAAAGAAAAACCGGCGCCCGAAGGCGCCGGTTGAAACATTGGCCGAGGCGTTTGCTCAGGAGCTTGCGTTGAGCACGGTGACGGCGCGGCGGTTCTGCGACCAGCAGGAGATGTCGTTGCAGACCGCGACCGGGCGCTCCTTGCCGTAGGAGATGGTGCGCATGCGGCTCGGGTCGATGCCGCGCGAGACCAGATAGGCACGGACCGATTGGGCCCGACGCGCACCGAGCGCGATGTTGTATTCGCGGGTGCCGCGCTCGTCCGCATGGCCTTCGATGGTGAAGGAATAGCGGTTGTAGGTCTGCAACCACTGCGCCTGCTTGTCGAGGGTGGCGATCGCCTGCGGGCTCAGATCGGTCTGGTCGCTATCGAAAAACACGCGGTCGCCGACATTGACCACGAAATCCTGCTGACTGCCCGGGGTCGCGGCGCTCGCCATCGCTCCATCGGCGCCCAGCCCGTTCTTGTTGGCGCAGGCACCCATCGACAGCGCCACCGCCAGAACCGCCGCCAGCTTCATACCCTGGAGGATACGCATCTGATGTTTCATTCCGGAGCCTCCACGCTCACGCTCTTCGTACTGTCATCCGATCTACAGGGCGATGGTTAAGCGAACGTTCCGTCAACCTTGACGAGACCTTGCCGGACCGCATCAAATGCCAGCTAATGGCGGAAAGCGCCCCCGATGGTTAATGGGTGGCAAATGTGGCGCGACGGTGAAGAGAAGGCAAGGTCGGCCGGAACCAGCCGTTTCTACAGGCAATTTCGTGCCCGCTAGTTGCCGAACGGCGACAGGTCGTGGCGATTCGCGCTGGCGAAGCAGCCCAAACGAGATCGACTTCTGCCGGCCGATTCCCGGTCAGGAATTCGGGACGATCGAGGGACGTTCGAACTTGGCAATGGTCGCCTGCCGAGGCACATGGTGTTCCCGCTCGAACAGCATGCGGCGCTCGAATGCCGACGAGCGCATCATCGGGTAACGGTCGAACACCTTGTCGCGCATGGTCTGGAAGTCCGACGCCATCAGGCCGACCGGCTTGAGCAGGCCCGGGAACAGGCGCGGCTCGGCGATGGTCTCATGGAAGAAGACGCGACGGTAGAACGCCTGGTGCTCGGGGCGAACGATCGCGAGCCCCAGATCGGCGTTGAAATATTCGCAGGCCATATAGGCCAGGCGCACCGTGACATAGGGCAGTTCCGGCGAACGCCGGGCCCGGTCGGGGTCCGCCACGAAACGCGCCGGATCAATAATGACCTCTCCGCGGTCGAGCTTCGGATGCAGGATCTCGCCGAAAGCCTCGGCCGAGCAGGACTCGCGCCATTCCGGCGTCAGCACGCTGATGCGGACCGAGCTGCACAGCTCGGCATCGAGATAGACGCCGAAGGTCCAGGAGTTCTCCAGGTCGTCATACTGATCGGTGACGCGCTGCTCCGCCGACTCCTTGACTGCGCCCTCCCGCAGATAGGCGCGGTAGCGGAGATTGTAGATCTCTTCTTTTTCCGCCCGCGTTTGGGCGAGACGATAATCGACGTGGTCGAGTAGTTCGGATCCCCTCACGAAAGCAACAGGAGACGCTGCGACGGGGGATCTCATGTATTACTCCGCACTTCCAACAACTTCTGCGAGCCGGTGGAAATCTTAACAGCCTCTTAACGAAATTGCAAAGCATTGACGGTGTTAGGGTTAATCCCGGTCAAGGAGTTTCGCACCCGCGTCCGGCAGCATTGCTGCCCGCCCGGAAAGCTTCAGGCGATCGATCGTGACGGCAGGGGAATCAGCTTCTCGTCGGGCGAGCGGGGGCCGTGCGAGGCGTTCAAGAGCTGCCTGATCCGCACGGCGGGAACCGGCCGGCTGAACAGATAGCCCTGCGCCTCGGTGACCGCGCCGTCGGCGCTGATCAATTCGAGCTGGTCGTTGGTCTCGATGCCCTCGACGACCACGGACATGCCGAGATCGGCGGAGAGTCGCGCCACGCCACGCAGCAGCGTCAGCGGTCGATCGCTGTCGATGCCTTCGAGGAAGGAACGGTCGATCTTGACCTTCTGCAACGGGAAGTTGTGCAGATAGCTCAGCGACGAGTAGCCGGTGCCGAAATCGTCGAGCGAGATCCGTACGCCGAGCGTTCGCAACTGCGACAGCAGGTCGTGGGTGAGCTGAGTGTTGTGCAGCAGTGAGGATTCGGTGATCTCGATCTCCAGCCGGTGCGCCGGCAGGCCCGAGACCTCGAGCGCATAACGCACCTCGCTCACCACGTCGCGCTGGTGGAACTGCTGCGGCGAGAAGTTGACGGCGACGCTGACCGCCTCCGGCCACTTCATGCATTCCATGCAGGCCTTGCGCAGGATCCAGCGGCCGAGGTCGACGATCAGGCCCATGTCCTCGGCAACCGGAATGATGTCGACGGGCGAGACCGCGCCGCGCACCGGATGGTTCCAGCGCAGCAGCGCTTCGCAGGTGCTCACCTTGCCGGTCCTCAGGTTGATCAGCGGCTGATAGAACAGCTCGAACTCCTCGTTGGCGAGCGCCTTGCGCAGGTCGAGCTCAAGGATGCGCCGCGCCTCGACGGTTTGCGCCATCTCGTCGCGGAAGAAGCAGAAGGTGCCGCGGCCGTCGGCCTTGGCGCGGTAGAGCGCCATATCGGCGTTCTTGAGCAGTGTGTCGGCGCCGACACCGGGCGCGGTCATCGCGATGCCGACGCTGGCGCCAATCTCGACCAGATGGTTGTCGATCTTGTAGCGCTCGCTGAGGCGGTCGACGATGCGACGCGCGAGTGCGGCGGCATCCTCGTGCGAATGGATGTTCTGCTGGAACACGACGAACTCGTCGCCGCCGAACCGCGCCACGAAGTCCTCCGGACGCAGCATCTCGCGCAGCCGGTCGGCAACCGCGCACAGCAGCTGGTCGCCGCAGGGATGGCCGAGCGTATCGTTGACCTGCTTGAACTGGTCGAGGTCCACGAACAGCAGCGCCGAGCGCTGCTCGCTGCCGTAGCGGGTCGAAAGCAGGCGGCCGATTTCGTCGCGGAAATTGACGCGGTTGGGCAGCTGGGTCAGCTCGTCATAGCGCGCGAGGTGGCTGATCCTGGCCTCGGCGTCCTTGCGCTCGGTGATGTCCTCGACCAGCACAACGGTGCCGCCGCGGCTCATCGGCTGGAAGGTCCACGACAGCGCGCGGCTCTTGCTCGCATCGGGATCGTTGGTGACGATCTCGCCGACCTGCGAGCTCTCGATCTCGGACAGAATCTGCTTCGCCGTCGCGGCGGAGATCGATCCGAACAGGACGCAGGCATTGCAGATGTCGGATGCGCTCGCGCTGCGCTGCACGAAATCATCGGACAGTTCCATCATCTCGATGAAGCGGTGGTTCATCACCGCCAGGCGTCCGTCGGACCGGAACATGCAAAGCCCATGCGGCATATTGTTCAACGCGGTGTCGAACTGGTGCGCCAGCGCCGCCTCGCGGAAGCTCGAGGTCAGCGCCTTGACGAAGATCGCGTGCAGGCTGAGATTGATGCCCTTCAGGCCGAGGAAGAACAGGCCCAGCAGGATCGCCAGGCCGATGTAGTAGACATCGCCGTGCATCGCCAAGGCGATCGACATCGGAGCGCAGGCGACCAGCACGTGGAGCTGGAGCAGCCGCGGTCGCCCGTAATTGCGCGCCGCCCCGCCCGCGGTATAGCCCACCGTCACCGCGACGCAGAGCATGTGGGCGATCGCATCGTCGCTGCCGAGGATGGTGATGAAGCACCAGGCGCCCAGCACCGCGGCATAGACGATCGCGCCGACCGAATAGCGCGGCGCCCAGACCTTGGCCTCCTCGTAGGTCAGCCCGCCGCCCTGCCCCTCGTCGTATTTGCGCATCTGGATCGCGCGCGCCGTGCCGATGGCGATGATCAGGAAGGCGAACGGCCACAGCAACATGTTGCCGGTCTTCAGCGCGGTCATCACGGCGGCGGTCGCCGTGCACACGCTGCCGAGGAACATCGCCCAGAAATTCTGGCGCATCGAGTCCACGAGCGCAGCGTAGAGCACCGGCTCCAGCTCGTCCTGGTTGCCTCGTCTTTTCTGATCCACCAACTGCATCGGCAGCGTACGCATCCTCTTCGGCTGCGTAGTTCTAACGGCCGCAGATGAAGTCTTTCTGAGCGAAGATCGTTAGTGAGTCGTTGTCGCGCTCAGCGCACGACGGAAATCTGCCTTAGATATCAGTACGCTAGACAACAGTTGCCGGGCGATGCCGGGGATCCCGGCAGCGCCCGCGCTGTCATGACAACAGCGGCGACCAGGCGGGGTCGGAGGCGAAGCCCGGCGTGGGCACCCGCAGCTCGTTGCGGCCGGACACGTCGACGGTGAACAGCGACGGTCCACTGTTACCGCCGGGGTCGCGGAAGAACATCACCACGCGCCCGTTCGGCGCAAAGGTCGGCCCCTCATTGTGGAAACCCGACGTCAGGATGCGCTCGCCCGAACCGTCGGTCTTCATGATGCCGATCGCGAACTGCCCGCCGCCCTGCTTGGTGAAGGCGATGTAGTCGCCGCGCGGCGACCAGACCGGCGTCGAGTAGGTGCCGTCGCCGAACGAGATGCGCTGCGCCTGGCCGCCGGTGGCCGGCATCACGTAGATCTGCGGCTTGCCGCCGCGATCGGATTCGAAGCAGAGCCGCGAGCCGTCGGGCGCGTAGGACGGCGAGGTGTCGATCGCCGGCGTATCGGTCAGCCGCGTCATCGCCTTCGAGCGCAAATCCATGACGAACAGGTTGGAGTTGCCGCCCTGCTGCAAGCTCATGATGATGCGCTGACCGTCCGGCGAGAAGCGCGGCGAGAACGACATGCCGGGGAAATTGCCGACGATCTCGCGCTGGCCGGTTTCGATGTTGAGCAGGTAGACGCGCGGTTCGCCCTGCCCGAACTCCATATAGGTGATCTCCTGGGTCGATGGCGAGAACCGCGGCGTGATCACCAGATCCGCACCCCGGGTCAGGTAGCGCACATTGGCGCCGTCCTGGTCCATCAGCGCCAGCCGCTTGACGCGGTGCTGCGCGGCGCCGCTTTCGTCGACGAACACGATGCGGGTGTCGAAATAGCCCTTTTCGCCGGTCATCCGCTCGTAGATCTGATCGGAGATGATGTGGGCGATGCGCCGCCAGTATTCGGCCGACGTGTCGTATTGCTGGCCGGCGAGCTGCTGGCCGGTGTTGACGTCCCAGAGACGGAATTCCGCCTTCACGCGCCCGTTGGCCTGGCGCGTCATGCGCCCGGTCACCAGCGCCTGCGCGTTGATGCTCTTCCAGTTGTTGAAGTTCGGTGCCGCGTCGATGTTGATCGACTTCTCGAGATAGGCGGCCTGGTCGATAGGCGCGAACAATCCGCTGCGCTTCAGATTGTTGGTGATGACCTGCGTCACCCCGACGCCGACCTCGGTGTCGCCGGGCGTGCCGGCTGCGAAATTCGGAATCGCGATCGGCACCGGCGCGAAGTCGCCCTCGGGGATCGTGATGCGCTTCTGTGCGAAGGCGGCGCCGCCGCTTCCAGCCAGCGCACCGAGCGCGGCCATTCCGGAAATCATCTGGCGGCGGTTCAGGCGAAACGTCATTGCACGCAAATCTTTTGTGTCGGTCATTGTGGGTAGGCTTTTGTTTGCTATCGGCCAAGCGCCGCGGTGGCCTCAGGTCTTTCGCTCTGTGAACACCGGCGCAAAATACTTCCATTCATCGAAATAGGCCGCCGGCAGATTGTACGGCTGGCATTCGATGATCGCCCGCAGCGCGCTCTCCTGGTAGACGCGCAGATAAGGCGTCGCCGGGTTGCCTTCCGGCACCGGCATTCCTTCGAGCGTGCCATCGCGCTTCAGCTTGATCGAGAACACGGCTTCGGTCTGCTGCGCCTCGAGGCCGCCATAGGGCTTCTTCCAGCAGCGCTCGACCTGCTGCTTGAACATCGCGCCCCAGGTCGCGGAATTGTCGGCGGCCTTGCCCTTCGACGTGCCGAGCGCGGCGTTGGAATTGAGCGTGTCGCCGGTGATCGAGGCGCGCGTCGGATCGCGCTTGTCGAGCAGCGCCGCGATCTTGCTCTGATCGAACACGCGCTCCTTCGGCTTCTGCTCCGGCGGCGGCTTGGCGGCATGCTGAACCGGCTTCGGCGGCGGCTTCTTCTCTTCCTTCTTGATCGCTTCCGCGATCGGGTCGGGCTTCACTGGATCGGGCTTCTTCTCGACCGGCTTCGGCTCTTCCTTCGGCTTGTTCTCGACCTTCTTCGGCGGATCCGGCTTCTTCTCTTCCGGCTTTTCCACCTTCGGCGTCGGCGCCGGCGCGGTGTCGGTCACGACCGGCGCCTTCTTGTCATCGATCTTGCCGACGGCGTCGTCGACCGGCTTGGCCTCGGCGACCTTCTCGACCAGCGGCTTGGGATTGTCCTTCTTGCCGTCCTTCTGGCCGGCCATGACGTGGGAGAGCTGGTCGGAGGAGATCACGTCGACGGCCACAGTGTCTTCTTCCGGCATCACGAACGCCTTGGTCGAAAACGACACCAGGCCCCACCCGATCACGAGGACGTGCAGGGCAATCGACGCCGCCAGTGTCTTGTCGACCTTGACCTTCAATTCAGGCTTCCCCGTGCCGCTTGCCGGACATGAAGTTTAAGTGCCCCCTTCCGGGATGATGACGATGTTCGCCTTGAACCCGGCGGTCCGGATCTCCCCGAGCAACTTCATCATATCAGTGTAACAAACGTCCTTGTCGCCGCGCAGATAGACCACGCTTTCGGCGTCCGATCGGGTTTCCCGGATCGCCTTGATCTTGGGCAGCAGGTCGGTCGCTGCGATCGGCGCATCGCCGAGATAGAGCTCGATGTTCGAGTTGCAACCGCCGCCGGTGCGCTTGACCGACAGCGTCAGCGGCGGCTGGTTCGACGAGATCGACTTGCCGCCGCTTGCGACCGGCAGGTCGATGTCGATGTTCGACGTCATCAGCGGCGCCGCCACCATGAAGATGATCAGGAGCACCAGCATCACGTCGACCATCGGCGTGACGTTGATCTCGGCCATCACCGGCTTGCGCCCGCCGCGGCGGCGTCCGCCGCCGCCGGACGACCCTGCCATGCTCATCGCCATGATCGTGCGCTCGCAAAAGTGATCATCGTCTGTCTCAGCCGCGCTCGTCGATCTGGCGCGACAGGATGGCGGAGAACTCGTCGGCGAACCCCTCCAGGCGCTGGGCCTGCCGGTTCACCTCGGAGGTGAACTTATTGTAGAAAATAGTCGCCGGAATTGCGGCGATTAGACCAATTGCTGTAGCAAACAGCGCTTCCGCGATGCCCGGCGCCACCACGGCCAAAGAGGTATTTTTCGACGCTGCGATCGACTGGAAGCTCGACATGATGCCCCAGACGGTGCCGAACAGGCCGACAAACGGGCCCGCCGAGCCGACGGTGGCCAGCACCAATAGCCGCCGCTCCAGCCGCTCCACTTCCCGGGCGATCGAGACGTTCATGACCTTGTCGATCCGCGCCTGGAGGCCGGCAAAGGAGCGCGACTGGCTCTCGAAGGAGCGCTTCCACTCCCGCATCGCGGCCACGAAACAGGCGGCCATCGACTGGGTCGGCTTGGCCGACAGCGCCCGGTAAAGCTCCTCGATCGACTGGCCGGACCAGAAAGCCTGCTCGAACCGGTCCATCGAGCGCTTGGTGCGGGCATAAAGCAGGACCTTGTCGATCGCGATGGCCCAGACCCAGACCGAACAGGACAGAAGTCCCAGCATCACGCATTTGACGACCCAATGGGCCTGCCAAAACAGCGCGATCAGCGACACATCGCTCGATGCCAGGGGCAGAGCTGATTGAGCCACGTCGGCGGGATTCATCGGCAATATCCTCTCAACGCAAGTGTCCCCAATAGGCGGTCCGCAAATCGGCACCGGTTTCACGGCCACGCGGCGGGCGCGGCAAAACTGCGCGAGAGCCTTTTACATCTGTCGCATGGGGGGGCCCGTCCAAAGCCGGGCCCTGCTTCCTCTGCCAACATGTCAAAACGAGGGCTTTTCGCACGGCATTCCGACCCTAACCAAACGCTAATCATGGTTAAGGCGAGGTTACCAAAGGGAGATTCGAAGGCGGGAAATGGCGCCGGATGAGCCGGTTGCCGGGTTCCCGGGGGTGGCCGGTGCGGGTCGCGCTGGATACAGCCCCCGCTGCCGCCGGTCCCCACAGGGTCGTCCCGGCGCACGCCGGAACCCACACTCCGCGGCGGGATTGCAGGCGGGCCTCTCCGTTCGTCGTCCTGAACCACCGCAGTTGCTGGTGAACACGATTCCGGCCCCAGGGTCGCGCAATAATCAATATTTGGGGTGATGGGTCCTGGCTTTCCAGGCCGTGCAAAAATGTCGGCGCGGTGCCTGGAGCTGAGAACGAGGAGGGCACCCTCAAGCTGGACAAGGCCGGAGCGCCTTGAGCAGAGCGGGTACGCTCTTGATGGCAATCAGTCTCTTGAGGTTGTAGGCGATGATGCTGAGCGCCAGTTCGGCTTTGGCTTTGCGCAATCCGCGGACGAGGAAGCGCGGGGTTCCCATCAACCATTTGATGGTCGCGAACGGATGCTCGGCGACTTCGCGGCGGAGCCTCATCCAGCTTGGATCGGCGATCGCCCGCTGATGCATGGCCTCGCGGTCATCGTCATGGAAGCCGCGCACGATGATCCGCTGCGCCGCCTCGGTGCATTGCGATTTCAGCGGACAGGCCGGGCAGGCTTGCGTCCGATATTCCTTCTTCTGTTTGGTGTGGGAGGTCTTGAAGAGTTGGAGGACCTCACCGGCAGGGCAACCCCAGCTGTCGCTCTCTCGGGCGTAGCTGAACTGATCGCGGCTGAAGTATTGCTTGCCCTTCGGATTGACCCGCTCGCCATGCGGTACGATCGCGGTGATCCCGTCCTGCTCACATTGCTTGCCGTGCGCGCCGTTGGCATAGCCGGTATCGGCAACGACGCTCACCTGATCGGCGCCGACGGCCGCCTTGCCCTGCCGGGCCATCGGGTGGAGTTGCTGCAGATCGTTGCCCTCGTTGGTCAGATCGAACGCAACGATCATGTCATGCTGGGCATCGACCGCGATCTGTGCATTGTAGGCAACCTGATGGCCGCGCGGCGTGCGCATGAGCTTGGCCTCAGGCTCACCCAGCACCTTCTGCTTGAGCCCTTCCTGAACCAGCTGTTCGGCCTGCTGCTGCAATTCAGCCCGCTGAGCCCTCAACGCGGCAAGGGCTGCAGCCACGTCGGTCTTGGTCGGCTCAAGCGGCGTCTCCTCGGCGTCGGCCTCATCCATCGCCGTCAGGTAGTCGGCGATCTTGCGCTCGATCGCCGCATCCCGCTCCGCAAGCTTCGCCTTGGTGATCACCTGCTTGCGGCTCGCCGCCGCAGCAATCTTGCTCCCGTCGATCGCCAGGACTTCGCCTCCAAACACCGATTGCTCGCGGCAGAACTTTATAAAGGCCCGGCAGACCCCGGCAATCGCCTCAGGATAGTCCTTGCGGAAGTCCGCAATGGTCTTGAACACCGGCCTCACCCGGTTGATCAGCCAGAACACTTCGACATTGCGCCGAGCCTCACGCTCAAGCCGCCGGCTCGAACGCATCTGGTTCAGATACCCGTAGACATAAAGCTTCAACAGATCGCGCGGATCGTAAGGCGGCCGCCCCGTCGCCTCCGCCTCAACGTTCGAGAAACCCAGCCCGGCAAGGTCCAGGCTGTCCACAAAACCGTCAATGACGCGCACCGCGCTGTCTGCCGCGATCACCTCGTCCAACGTCTCGGGATACAACGTCGCCTGATAGCGCGATTGGCCAACGATGTGTGCCATCCTGCCCCCGAATCCGTCTCTGCCTCCCAAATCCAACATCAGACCGTGGTTTTTGCACGGCCTGTTTCGCCAGGACGACGCCGAGTGTGTTGCGCGTTTTGTGGCTCACACATCCGCATTCTCGCGACGGGAATCGTCCGAGCTTTGCACTTCGATTCACCCTCTCTTGAACAGAGGGCGCAGGGAAAGCCGGGTGCCGATCGCACCCATGGGCCCGGTGCAACAAAAAAAGCACCGGGGTAGGACCACAGGTGTAACCGGAGCAATCCCGGCTTTCCCTGCGCGATGGGCTACGGCTTATACGCGCTCTCCCCGGCGAGACTGGGCTTTGTTGTCACCGTCATCAGCGAGAGACCTTGCCTCCTGCTGAGGAGACACCTGCCACTAGGGCGTCAGGCCTGCACGACTTCACCGTCCGCCTCATACGCACTCGTCAGTTGCGCAATCGGCGTCCACCGCATCTCACACCGCGTTCGTGACGATCGCGATCCGCCCCTCATCGGGTGAGACGGGTGGATCATAGACTGAGTTGCCCTTCCGAAAAACAGAAATATTTTTGCGTGAGGGTCTTGCGCCGTCGAGGCTGGGCAAGAACTCGGCATTTTTTGGAGTTGATGTACGATTCGGCGCATGGCGAATCGGACGTTCAAGGCCGGCGACAGCCGGGAGCAACCCAGTCTTCTTCCTCCCCGGATTGAGGACTATGTCGGACAGCAGAATCCGGTGCGGGCGATCGACAGTTTCGTTGGCGCGCTCGACCTTTCAAAGCTCGGCTTCCGCCATGCGGATCGTGCCGCGGACGAAGTGGGGCAGCCGCCCTACGATCCGGCCGATCTGCTGAAGCTCTACCTTTACGGCTACATCAACCAGATCAGGTCGTCGCGGCGGTTGGAGCGGGAGGCCTGCCGCAATCTGGAGCTGATCTGGCTGTTGAAGAACATGAAGCCGGGCTATCGGACGATCGCCAACTTCCGCAAGGAGAACTGGGCGGCGCTCAAGGCCGCGAACCGCAGTTTCGTGCTGCTCCTGCGCGACCTCGGCCTGATCGGTGGGACCTTCGTTGCGATCGACGGGGCGCTATTCCATGGTAACGCCAGCAAGGGCAGCATCTTCACGCAAGGGAAGCTGGCCAAACAGATCGCCGCGTTGGACAAGGAGATCGAGGCTTATGGCAAGGCCCTTGAAGCCAACGATGCCGAGGAAGCCAAGCGATGTGCCGGTCCGGGAGATGGCAGCAAGGGCAGCGGCGATGTCGGCGAGAAGGTGAAGGAGCTGATGGCCCGGCGCGAGCGCGCGCAAGCCGACCTCAAGAACCTGGAGACAAGCGACAAGGGGCAACTCTCGAAGACCGATCCCGACGCAAGGCTTCTGAGCAAGGGCGACCAGACCATTGCGGGTTACAACGTGCAGAGCGTCGTTGACGACAAGCACACGCTCATCGTTGCCAGCGAGGTCGTCAACCGCAACGACGCGGGCCATCTTCATGAGATGGCAAAGGCGGCAAAAGAGGCCCTCGACGTCGAGACTCTGCAGGTGGCGGCCGATGCCGGCTATTCCACCAGCGAGGACCTGAAGGCCTGCGAGGATGACGGCATTGTTGCCTATGTGCCGCTGCACGAGGGCAATGGCAAGCTCAAGGAAGGCCGCCTCAGCCGCAAGGACTTCAGTTACGATGCGAACGCCGATGCCTACCGTTGCCCGGCCGGCGAGCTGCTGCGCCCGACGGAAGGGCGCTGGACGAACACGAGCGGCCGCATCGAGATCCGCTACCTGGCGCGCAAGGCGGCCTGCGCAGCATGTCCCCTGAGCGCGCGGTGTCTTGCCCCGAAGGCGCCTTACCGGAGCATCGCGCGCTGGGAACACGAGGACGTTCTCGAACGTCACCGCATGAGGATGCAAAGCGCCGAGGCTGCCACATTGATGCGCCGCCGTTCCGCCATCGTCGAGCACCCTTTCGGAACACTCAAATGCCGCGCCGGCTATCAGCACTTTCTCGTGCGCGGCTTCGACAAGGTCCGCGGCGAATGGAGCCTGATGGCGCTTTGCTACAACTTCACCCGCGTGCTCAGCATTCTCGGCTTCGACCGCTTCGTCGCGTACCTTGCAGAAAAGACGCGCATTGCCGGCGCAAACCTCCTTGCGGCCACTCTGCGCGCCATTCGGCTTGCTTTGCGGCCCTTCCGCGCCAAAATCTCGCTGTCGCTCGTCGTCAGTGCTTTCCGAGCCGCCCCAGCCCCTTAGTTGCCATTCTTGCCCAGTCTCGTCGGGCAACTCAGTGATTGCGCCTTAGGGCGGCACCGTCAGGCGGGAGCGTCGGCGCGAATGAAATCAGCGGCAGGGCGGCCTCACAGGCTCTCCACTGAAAGACTGCTCGTGTTGAGAGATGACCCTTCCCCGGTTCGCACTCCGCTTCGCTGCATGCGAATCGACCCTCCCCTTTCGGGGGAGGGTCGAGAAAGCCGTAGAGGAATGACGACCAAGCGCGATCAGCCGGCCTTGCCGAACAGCTCGTCGACGTAATCCCAGTTGATGAGGTTGTCGACGAAGGCCTTCAGATAGTCCGGACGGCGGTTGCGGTAGTCGATGTAGTAGGAGTGCTCCCAGACGTCGACGCCCAGGATCGGGATCGCGCCGTGGACCAGCGGGTTTTCACCGTTCGGCGTCTTGGCAACTTCGAGCTTTCCGCCCTTGACCTGCAACCAGGCCCAGCCCGAGCCGAACTGGCCGGCGCCGGCGGCGGCGAAGTCGGCCTTGAACTTCTCGAAGCCGCCGAGGTCCTCGTTGATCTTCTTCTCCAGCCGGCCGGGCAGCTTGCTGCCACCGCCATTCGGCTTCATCCACTTCCAAAAGTGGATGTGGTTGTAGTGCTGACCGGCATTGTTGAAGACGGCGGCGTTCTTGCCGAACGAACTCTTCACGATCTCCTCGAGGGACTTGCCTTCAAATTCGGTCCCCTTGATCGCGTTGTTGCCGTTCGTGACGTAGGCCTGATGATGCTTGTCGTGGTGAAACTCCAACGTTTCCTTGGACATATAGGGCGCGAGGGCGTCGTGGGCGTAGGGCAGATCGGGTAGCGTGAAGGTCATGGGGTAATGTCCAACAGTGGTGGGAGACTACACTTAACGGGTCCCCCTTATAGAAGGTTCCAACGCGGAGAAACACCGCATTTTCGGATCGTGTATGACAGATCGGCAGAGCCGGGGACCGGAGATATGAGCATCGAGATCGACGTTCTCAACGGGGATGCGTCATGGCAGCGCGCCGAGCCGCTGCACCGGGCGGTGTGGGGCCGCCATGTCGTGGAAGCGCAACCATGGGCGCATATCGAATGGGCTCACGCGGATTTGCGCGTGCTGATCGACGCGCCCGATGACGGCGGGCTTGCCTGCCATGTCGGTATCTACTTCCGGACCATCACCTGGAATCGCCACAAGGTGCATGTCGGCGGCATCGGCGGGGTCGCGACCCGCCAGGACTGCCGGCGACGCGGCTATGCGAGCCTCGCCATCGACGCCGCCGTGCACACCATGCGCGCCAACGACGCGGTAAAATTCGCGATCCTGTTCTGCGAGCCGCATAACTTCGCCTTCTACGAGGCGCGCGGCTGGCACCCCTTCACCGGCGAAGTGTATTGCGAGCAGCCCTCCGGGCAAATCCGCTTCGAGGCGATGGCGCCGTTCGTCTACGACATCGTCCGCGCCCCGCGCGAAGGCAAGATCGACCTATGCGGTCTGCCCTGGTGATCCCTGCGTCGGCGGCGGTGGCGCGCATCGGGCTGCCTCCGGCGCGCCGGCGTGGACGCTGTTCGCGCTGGTCGGCGGTGCCGTGGTGGTGTTCGGCCTCGCCGCGATCGTAACGATCAAGCTAACCTGTTGGGGTGATTGATCGCGCGAATATGACATTGCAGAAATCTTTCGACTTGCTATGCAGGCCGGCCGCTTGGGGAATGAAAAATCATGGCCTGCAGACTTGGACTTGTGACCGCAATCCTTGCGGTGGGTATCGCCGTTCCTGCCGCGCACGCACAGAACGTCGCTGAGCCGACCGGCGTCTGGCAGACCCAGGCCGGCGATGCGCGAGTCAAGATCAGCAAGTGCGGCGGCGGAATCTGCGGCGTGGTGGTGAGCCTGCGCGAGCCGATCGATCCAATGACCGGCAAGCCGCAGGTCGACAACAAGAACCCGAACCCGTCGCTGGCCAGCCGGCCGATCATCGGGCTGCCGCTGTTCTCCGGCATGCACCCCGTCGCGTCAGGCAAATGGTCGGGGCAGATCTACAATGCCGACGACGGCGGCACCTACGCCAGCAGCATCACGGTGACCGGCGAGAACACGCTGCGCGTCGAAGGCTGCGTCGGCGCGCTCTGCGGCGGCGAGACCTGGACCAAGGTGGGACGGTAGGCCGCGCCACCGATCTCCAGAGCGAGATTGGATCGAACAGCAACCGCGGAGGGACTGCGCCCCCTCTCCCGCTTGCGGGGGAGGGCTGGGGTGGGCTCTCTCCACGAGTCATATTTTGGAGAGAACCCCCAGCCGTCGCGCTTCGCGCGCCGACCTAAGAGCGAGTTCCGCTCGTCTCGGCCCCGCAAGCGGGAGAGGTGTAGCGAGTTTGCGGCCCGATCAAATCCTACACCGCACGCGCCTTCAGCGCGGTCGCGGCGATGGCGTAGCCGCCGCGGGCGCCGTCGATGAAATGGACGTGATCGCTGCGCATCACCGACGGTGTGAAGCAGGTCATCATCGCGGCATCCTGGCGGTGCAGACCGTAGCGCACGACGCCTTGAGCGGCCGCGTCGGCAAGGCGCTGCTCGAGCTCGGTCGCAAGGTCCGGCGTGCAATCAAGAATCATGCGCAGACCATCGTCATATTTGCGGAAGTCTGAATTCTCGACCACCTGCTGCAGATAGAGCTTCGGCACGAACTTGCCGACCTTGATGCCGAGGCGGAACACGACATAGGCCCAGAACGCAAAACCCAGCACGAGGGCGCGCTTCATCGCGAGCGGGCCGCCGCGCCGCCTGGCGCGCGCTTCGTACTCCATCCCTTGCGGCGGGAAGCGCAGCGGCGGACCGCCTGCCGGCACCGGCCGTCCCGCCTCGGGGCTCTTCTCGACCCGCACGACGATGTCCTCGATCACCTTGCGGAAGGCGGCGGGATCGGCGCCCCTTGCGGGCACCACCAGCACCGACAGGATGACGCCGCGGGCCGAGGCCATTTCCTCGAAGCGGCAGGACAGGCCGGACAAATCGGGCTGGGTGCCCGGCGGCGCCGGGTCGACGGCGAACTCGCCGCGCTTCATCGCGGCGTCGGCGAAGGCCAGCCCGCCGCCGGAGAACATCGCATAGGACAGATTGGCCGACGGCCCGAAGCGCGCGACGCGGACATCGGCGGCCGCCGCGCGGATCGCCGCGACCGGCACCAACGCGACGCGCATCACGAGATCGAGGTCGTCGCGGACCCAGCGCGCGGTCGCCGCCAGCGCCTCGCGCGCCTTGTCGAGATCGGCCGGCGCGACCGCGAAGCTCGCGCCATCGCCGCCGAACACGAAGGGGAATTCACGGCCCTCCAGCGCATTGGTGACCGAGGCGATCACGGAGGCGCCGGCCATGTTGACCGCCTTGTAGCGCTGCGCCGCGATCGCCTTGGTGGATTCCACGATATCGGCGACCCCGACGGTCCAGTCGTCGGGCAAAGGCGCATACAGCGCGGGGTCCATCAGGCGCGTGAAGCCGCGAAACACCGGGATGCTGCCGTAGAAAATCTCGCTGCTGGTTTTCATCGCACAACCGCGCCGTTCCGCTTCAGGAATGATGTAGCAGATACGCAGCGGTTTGCGACCGGGTTTTGCAGCGGAGCCCGGATGGGGCGCCGCGAAATCCGGGTCATTTCGCTTGCCAACGGGGCTGTGCTCCTGATCCCGTCATGCTGAGGAGGCTGCGCAGCGGCCGTCTCGAAGCACGACGGCCACCAGCGGGGGGCCGTGCATCCTTCGAGACGCGCTACGCGCTCCTCCAGCGACAATGGCGAAGCCATTGCGCGGGGATGACGGGATAGAAGGCTTCGCTCTCCATGCGAGTTACGTAGTCGCCCTACCCCTTCGCCACGCCGCGCAGCACGAGCTGGTTCAGGCGGCTTGCGAAGGCGGCGGGATCATCGGGCATTTCGCCGTCGAGGATCTGCGCCTGTTCGAACAGCAACAGCGACAAATCCTTCGCCTGCGCCGTGTCGGCCGCGAGTGCGGCGACCAGCGGGTGACGCAGATTGACCTCGAGGATCGGCTTCGTCACCGCGCCGCGGTTCTGCTGGGCGAGCAGCCGCTCCAGCGCGCGATCGCGCCCATCACCGCCGGCGACGAGACACGACGCGCTCGAGGTCAGCCGCTGCGAGGCGCGGACGTCGGAGACGCGCTCGCCGAGCGCATCCTTGACGATGGCGATCGTCGTCGCGGCGTCGGCCGCAGCTTCGTCCTTCTTGTCCTCAGCCTTGTCGTCGAGCAGCGGGATCAGGCCGAAATCGACGTCGCCCTGGCTTAGCGACTTCAACGGCTTGCCGCCGAACTCGAGCGGCGCCGCGGTCCAGAACGCGTCGACGGGATCGGTCAGCAGCAGCACCTCGATGCCGCGGGCGCGCGCCGATTCCAGCTTTGGATTCGACTTCAGCCGATCGATGGTGTCGCCGACGAGATAGTAGATCTCGATCTGGTTCGGCTTGAGGTCGTCGACATATTGCTTCAGCGAGCGCTTCTCGCCCGCGGTGGTGGTGAAGCGCGACAGTGCCAGCAGCTTGTCGCGGCGCTCGAAATCCTCCCACAGGCCTTCCTTGATCACGGGACCGAACGCGTCCCAGATCTTGGCGAAGGTCTCCGGCTCCTTCTCGCCGAGCGTCTCGAGCTCGCCGATGACGCGGGTGGTGACGGCTTTGCGGATCTGCGCGAGCTGCGGATTGTTCTGCAGCATCTCGCGCGAGATGTTCAGCGGCAGGTCCTCGCTGTCGATCACGCCGCGGATGAAGCGCAGATAGGCCGGCAGCAACTCGGCGTCGTCGGCGATGAAGACGCGGCGGACGTAGAGCTTGACCTTGCCCTTGCGCTCGACCTGGAACAGGTCGAACGGCTTGGTCGAGGGCGCGAACAACAGCACGGCGTAGGATTGCCGGCCCTCGGCGCGGTAATGCAGCGTCATCGCCGGCTCGTCGAAGGCGCCCGCGATCTGCTGATAGGCCTGCTTGTAGTCCTCCGGCTTCAGCTCGGATTTCGATCGCTGCCACAGCGCGCTCGCCGAGTTGATCTGGCGCGGCTCGCCCTCCTCCGGCACCAGCAGGATCGGAAACTGGATATGATCGGAATATTCGTGGACGATGCGCTCGATCTCGTAGGTCTCGAGATATTTCGCCGCGTCCTTCTTCAGATGCAGCACGATCTCGGTGCCGCGCGCGACCCGCTTGGCGGCCTCCTCACTCGCCGGCGCGATCTCGAAGCCGCTGCCGCCCTCCGACGACCACACCCACACCTCGTCGGCCCCGGCGCGGCGGCTGGTGACGACGATCTTCTCGGCGACCATGAAGGCGGCGTAGAAGCCGACGCCGAACTGGCCGATCAAATTGGCGCCGTCCTTGGCCTCGGTCAGCTTCTGCAGGAACGACTTGGTGCCGGAGCGCGCGATGGTGCCGAGATTGTCGATCAGCTCCTGGCGGTCCATGCCGATGCCGCAATCGACCACCGCGAGCGTGTTGGCCTTCTTGTCCGGGACGATCCTGATCTCCGGCGGCGCGCCGTCGGCGATCAGGGCCGGATTGGCGATCGCCTCGTAGCGCAACTTGTCGCAGGCGTCGGATGCGTTCGAGATCAATTCGCGCAGGAAAATATCGGTCTCGGAATAGACCGAATGCACCATCAGGTGCAGCAATTCGGCGACCTCGGCCTGGAACGGCTGGGATTCGGCGGCGGCAGTGGTGGTCATGGGGAACTCAGGCAATTCCGGGTGGTGGGAAAGCCCTGATATAGCGCGACCGCACCGGCTGGCAAGATTTGCGGCCGCGCCCGGCACGCTGGATCCCGCCTGCAGGAACGCCGTCAGTCGGCAATGGCGGCGATATACCGCTGCACCGAGCGATGGAAGGCGGGCTTCGCGCCGGCGGCGATGTTCTTCCCCCACCAGGCGCCGTAGATGCGGTCGAAGGCGAGCGGCTCGACCGCGCGCGCGATCACGCGGACCGCGGCGGCATTGAGCGGGATGTAGTTCGGATAGGAATACATGAAGCTCACCGAGCGGCGGTCCATCGCAACCATCGCGATGTCGCCGGTGAGCAGCGCGCCGCGGCCTTCGGCGCCGGCGCGCCAATGCAGCACGGTGCCGCCGGCGAAATGGCCGCCGGTCCGCACCAGGAGCACGTCGTCGGAGAGGCGATAGCTGTCGCCCCGCCACGGCACGATCGACGGATACGGCCGCGTCACCCATTGCGCGTCATCGCCGTGCAGATAGACCGGCACGGCGCCGAACGCCGCACTCCAGTCGGCGACCGCGCCATAATAATGCGGGTGCGAGATCGCGATCGCCTTCAGGCCGCCGAGAGATTTGACATGCGCGATCGCCTCCGCCGTTGCCAGCGGCACGCAGTCCCACATCACGCAGCCGCCGCGATCGGGCACCAAGAGCGCGCGCTGCCCGATCGCGAACGTCGGCTCCAGGCCGATCCCGACCAGGCCCAGATCATCGCGCCAGACCAGCTGGTGCCGCTGCGCCAGCTCCTCGCGGGTCAGCCAGGCCTGCCCGTTCCAGTTCACATATTGCCGCTCGTCCTCGCAGATCGGGCAGGACGACGGCGGCACTGTGGTTTCAGGAAATTGCGCGCCGCATTGTTCACAGGTCCAGAGGGGCATCGACACTCACCATCGCTCGCGGGGATAAGAGCGCGATCATACGCTCAAGCGATGGGGCAACATACCAACAGCATCGTGAGCGAGGCCACGCTTGACGGCGATGGGTGCCTTGACGCATGAACCGCGTCCCGATCACTGCGTCGCGACGAAGGCCTGCTGGACCGCCTTCGGCTCGGTGATGCCGTTGGCGATCAGGAGCTCCAGCAGTACCCGTGCCTTCTGCGGGTTGAGGTCGAGCGAGACGGCGAAGCCGAGCTCATCGTCGTTGACCTCGACATTCCGGTTCACGAAGCCCGAGCCGACGCGGCTGGAACGGACCACCACGACGCCCTGCTTCACCGCGGCGGCGAGCGCATCGATCGCGGCCTTCGAGCTGTTGCCGTCACCGACGCCCGCCAGCACGATGCCCTTGGCGCCGCGCTTCACCGCATCCTCGACCGGCGCGGCGTCCATGTTGGCGTGCGAATAGACGATGTCGACCCTCGGCAGCGGCGCGGCCTCCGGCAGTTTCAGCTTCGGCCCCTTGGCTGTTACGGCCGGCTGCAGGAAGCGGAGCGCGCCGGCGTCGACATAGCCGACCGGGCCGCATCGGGCGAGCGGAAGGTCTCGACGCTGGTGGTGTTGGTCTTCTGCGCCCAGCGCGCGCCGTGGATGGTGTCGTTGAGCACCACGAGCACGCCGCGGCCCCGCGATTCGGGCGCGGCGGCGACCTTCACGGCGTCGTAGAGGTTGGCCGGCCCGTCGGCGCCGACCGCGGTCGAGGGGCGCATCGACCCGACCAGCACGATCGGCATGTCGGTTTCCAGCACGTTTTGCAGGAAGAACGCGGTCTCCTCCATCGTGTCGGTGCCGTGCGTGATCACGATGCCGTCGGCCTCCTTCTTGTCGATCGCGGCGCGGATGCGCTTGACGAGGTCGAGCCAGACCTTGTCGTTCATGTCCTGCGAGCCGATCGCGGAAATCTGCTCGGCGGAGATCTGCGCGAGCTTGTCCATGCCGGGAACGGCGGCGACGAGGTCCGCCGCGCTCACCTTGGCCGAGTCATAGGCGTTGCCGGCGCGCGCGCTGGCCTGGCCGGCAATGGTGCCGCCGGTGCCGAGCACGAGCACCCGCGACCGCGCGGCATCGGAGGCTTGCTGCGCGGCAGCGGGAGATGCAAGCAGCCCCGTCACGAGGACGAAGACGAGGCCGATCGCGGCGATTGCGGAACGGTTCGATCGAAGCGAATGCGGCATCTCTTTCCCCCAGCGATATGTCCACACCAATGCAACCCCTGGTTTTGTCCTCCAACAAATGGACAAAGTTACGGCAGGTATCATGCGACAGAACATTGACAGCGAGATCACACGCCCGCTCCAGGCGGCGCTCCTTCTGCCTCCCTGCAGTCGTCGCAGTTGCACGGACAGGGAGAGCCACCGCAATGCCGCTTCACTCCTTCGGCACGGCACGCGGGCGCGCGTCGAAACATGATGCGGTTGAGAGGAAGCTTGCTAGTATTGTGCCGGGTGCGCCACGCGAACCGGGCCGCGCAGGCCGGATCAGGGAAAACGAACCGATGGACATCAGGGCTGTCCTGCCGCCGCGCGGGCGCGACTATCGACTCGATCTGTTGCGCGGGTTCGCCAACTGGGCGATCTATCTCGATCACATCCCCAACAATGCCGTCAACTGGATCACGCAGAAGAACTTCGGCTTCAGCGACGCGGCCGACCTGTTCGTCTTCATCTCCGGCTACACGGCGTCGTTCGTCTATGCGCGGATGATCCTGGAGCGCGGCTTCGTGATCGGCGGCACCCGCCTGATCAAGCGGGCCTGGCAGATCTATGTCGCGCACGTTCTGTTGTTCGTCATCTATATCGCCGAGATCGGCTATCTCTCCCAGCGCTACCACGACCCGAACCTGCAGAACGAATTCAACGTCGCGGGCTTCATGCAGAATCCGGCCGAGACGCTCTATCAGGGCCTGATTCTGGCGTTCAAGCCCGTCAACATGGACGTGCTGCCGCTCTACATCGCGCTGATGCTGGTGTATCCGCTCGTGCTCTGGGCGATGTTGCGCCGGCCGAACCTAACGCTGGCGGCATCATTCCTGCTCTATCTGGCGGCGCGCCATTTCGGCTGGAACCTGCCGGCCTATCCGACCGGCTCGTGGTACTTCAATCCGTTCTGCTGGCAGTTCCTGTTCGTGTTCGGCGGATGGTTCGCACTTGGCGGTGCGGCCGAATCGATATCGTTCATCCGCTCGCGCACATTCCTGTGGCTGGGCGCAGCCTATCTGTCGTTCGCGCTGGTGATGACGCTGGCGGGCCGCTTCCCCGAGCTTGGCCAGGCGATGCCGGCATGGCTCTATGATGCGTTCAACCCGAACGACAAGACCAACCTCGCGCCCTATCGCGTGCTGCATTTCGTGGTGCTCGCCTTCTTCGTCACGCGCTTCCTGCCGCGCGACTGGGCCGGCCTGCACTGGGCGATCTTCCGCCCGATGATGAAGTGCGGCCAGCAGTCGCTCGAAGTGTTCTGCAGCGGCGTCTTCCTCGCTGCTATCGCGCACCTCGTCCTGGTCGAGGTCTCCGACAGCATCTGGATGCAGATCGTGGTCAGCGCGGCCGGCATCGCGCTGATGACAGCGCTCGCCTACTACCGCTCCTGGTCGAAGAAGGTCGACAAGGCGCCGGCGAATGCGCCGCCGAGCTCGGCGCCGGCGGAGTAGATCACCTGCGACTGGACATTGCGGGGCGGATTTCATCATGATCCCTGGACCGCCGGCGACAGTGTTCCCAGAACACTGACGATGCCGATGACGAGGGCGCCGAGAATCTGCTCTGCGACAATATTGCGACGAAGCCTCGCGAGCACGAGGTCCGGCCGGCTGCCGGCCGGCGCTTTCGCCAACGCCGGAACAAGCCAAAACCGGTTGGATGCCGCAAGACACAACATCAGGCCGAACACACCGAGTTTCATCAGCAGCAGCTCGCCATAGTTGGTGCCGATCAAGGCCGAGAAGGAGCCGATCAGGAACCACCCGTTGATCAGGCCGGAAGCCAGAAGAGCCGCGACTGCGCAATAGCCCATGCCGGAAAAGCGCGACAGGACGGCGATGGTGCTGTCGTTCGCCGATTGTCGCATCCGACACGATGCAACGACGACGCCCAGAGGCAGAAGGCCGCCGAGCCAAGCTCCGGTCGCAAGCAAATGCACAGCGTCGGCCGTGACATGGACAATGCCCAGTGCGCCCTCATGGATCTGGGTGTGACCGACCCCGGCCAACGACGACAAAAGGATGGCGGCAAGAGCCGCCAGGAGAATGAGCAGGCGGCGGCGCAATAGGAATGCGTCTGACCAAGCCATCGCAACGACGACCAGCATCAGCACGATGCGAGCAACCCATAGGCGTCCGAAGCCGGTTTCCCGCAGCACG
The DNA here is from genome assembly GCF_029910095.1 of Bradyrhizobium sp. ISRA464. Taxonomy (NCBI): domain Bacteria; kingdom Pseudomonadati; phylum Pseudomonadota; class Alphaproteobacteria; order Hyphomicrobiales; family Nitrobacteraceae; genus Bradyrhizobium; species Bradyrhizobium sp. ISRA464. Next base: position 7,971,313 of record NZ_CP094526.1, read on the forward strand.
GACCAGATCGCCTCAGCGTCAAGCGCACCGGCCAGCGTGCCGCTCATGTTTCCCACTGTAAAGAGAAACCATGCGAGCCCGCTCAAAAGTGCGCCGAGTGCCGCCGCGAGAAGAACACGGGACCGCATGCGCACCAGACGCTCTGATCCGGACCCGAAGACCGGCGAATACAGGACAAACAACGCACCGCCAAACAGGATGATGGCGCACGCAAAATGAACGAAGCGAGAGCAAGCGAGCCCCGCATCCACCATCATCTTGGAACCTTGAGCGAAACCCGATGCGTTCTGCGAGGCCCGCCGACCGCGGGACTCGCAGAAGCGCCGCAGTGCTTAGTCTTCGTCATCTCCGCCATACCAGTCATGGTGCCCGCCATAGTGCCAGTCGTAGTGGCGCCCCGAGTGCGGACCATAGTGCCGGCCGTAATGCCAGCCATAATACGGGTCCCAGTGCAACCCGCTGTGCCAGCCGACATGCGGGCCTTGGTGCCAATCGTCGTGCGACCCGTAATGCCAGTCGTGACGGCGGGGCTGGTCCCAATCGTCGTCGTCATCATGGGCTCTCGCGGCCTGTGTCAACGTCACAAGCATTACCGCTGCAACCAGAAGCCGCAGCCCGAGCGCGGTCCGGTCCTTCCCAGCTTTGGCTGGTGTACGCATGGAAGTCCTCCTGAACAACAGTGGGATCCCAAATCGTAACGGCTCGACTCTGAACGACAGCGAAACGACCAGTTTAGTTCGGATTTATCGCAGCGATGAAGAAGGAACACGGAACGACAAACCTGCGCTCCTGGAGGAGCGCAGGCAGCCGCCGGAAGCACCCTCGCTTCGGGCAATCAACGTCCCACGCTGAAAGTGTATTGTCCCTGCACGCGATGCGTATCTTCGGAAACCACGTGCCAATTGACCGTATAGCGTCCCTGTGCGAGCGGGGCAGGAACAGGGACAATGAGGCGCTTCTTGTCCTTGGGATCCGTGGTCGCAGCGCCGGTAGCGACCGTCTTCCCCTGCTCGTCCTTGAGTTCCAGGCCTGAGAACTTTGCGATCACGCCTTCGCTGAAGTTGAGCTCGATCTGGGTCGGAGAGCCGGCGCTCTGATCATTGGCAGCAGGGTTCGCGGACTTCAGCAACGGGTGTGCGCTGGCGGGCAGCGTCATCAGACCAATCATGACGAGCGCGAGTGCGCCAACGAAGAGTTTGGGTTGCGACATCTTGCATTCCTTCCGTGACCTGAAAGCACCGTCCAATATCGGGGGGCGCGACCTGGTCCACGTCCCCCGATTGATACGCCCGTTCGAATGAGCGGCCGGGATATTACCACCCCGAGATCAGGCCGAACCGCGGCCTGACCGCGTAGTAGCTGCGATACGGGGTGTAATAGGTGCGGTAGGAGCTGCGGTAGTCGTTGTCATGGTAGTCGTCGTGCAGATCCCGAAGTGCGCGGTGATAGGCGCGATGCTCGGCGCGGCTATAGAACCCCTCCTCGTGCGCGCGCTCATGCGCGGCGGACAACTCATCGTGGAATTCCTCGTGCTTGCCGTAGCCGTAGTCGTCATCGTCGTGCGCAAGCGCGGGCACAACGGGCGTGGCGAGCACCAGAACAGCGGCCGCCATCAGGATCTTCGTCGCGTTCATTACACGTCTCCATTAGCAGGAGCCCCGCCTTCAATTGTGGGACTTCTGTAATCTCTCTTTTAGGCGGTTCATGCTGAATGCATCCGGAAGCCACCTTTCATGCGCCGTTCATCGACCAGCAAGATGCCGACCAGCCCGGGCAGATGTGACATGCATCCGGCTCCGTGAATATCGGAGACGGAGTGGGTGGCCAGCGGTCTCCTTCATTTGCTAAAATTACGCGATGTCCCGCGCATTCCATCACAATCACCCTGACGTCTTGCAGCTCGAAGCCGACGTGCTCGATGCCCGCCCCGGTGCGGTTCTCGTCGAGCGATCGCCGTTCTTCCCGGGAGGCGGCGGACAGCTTCCCGACCGGGGCACCTTGAGGTGGTCCGGCGGCACGCTGCCCGTGACCGAGCTCGCGCGTGATGAACGCAGTCTCTGACATATGTTTCCCGGCGACGCCCTGCCCTCCGGCAAGGTCGTGCTCGAGGTCGAACCGGCGTTTCGCGCCCTGATGTGCGAGCTGCATACGCTCGCCCATGTCGTCAATGCGCTGGTCTATACCCGGTTTGGCGGCGCCCTTCTGACCGGAGCCCAGCTCAATGCCGACAGCACGTTCCGCGTCGATTTCGATCTGCCCGGGGCCGACAACGAGGCGCTGCGGGCGCTCGAGGCGCCGCTGAACGACGTCATTCGGCGGGACCTTCCGGTGAGCGCTGTCTTCATGCCGCACACTGAAGCACAAGCCATCCCCGGCCTGTTCCGCAGCAAGGCCGTCGCTCCGCCGGTCGGAGAGGATGGTCTCGTTCGCATCGTCGAGATTCTCGATCTCGATCGTCAAGCCTGCGGCGGGACGCATCTTGTCTCCACCGGGCGGGCCCGCCCAGCGCGGATCGTCAAGATCGACAACAAGGGTCGTCAGAACCGACGGATCAAGGTTGCGGTCTGATCGGCCGGTGCCCGCCCCCTAAGAATTGCCCCCTGTTCGGCGCCATCGATCTCAGTTGTTGACACTTTGCTAGAATGCTAGCATCGCGCTGCATGTCGCGATCGATTCCCCACCGCACGTGCTGAATGACGAAGTCGGCCTCAACCTGCTTGCGCCGGGTGAGGACTGGCGCCAGCCCGGCGACATGGATCCCGCATTCACCCGTCCGTTCCGCGCCTCGATCGTGGCGCGTGCGCGCTTCATCGAGGACTTGGTCGTCGAGCAGGCCGGTCGCGGCGTCGCTCAATATGTCATCCTCGGCGCCGGCCTCGACAGCTTTGCGCAGCGCAGGCCGGAGATCGCCTCGCGCCTGAAAATGTTCGAGATCGATCAGCCGGCTCCGCAGGCCTGGAAGCGAAAGCGCCTGATCGAGAGAGGCTTCGGTATTCCGGACTGGCTGCGCTTCGTGCCTGTCGATTTCGAGGCGAGCGGATCATGGCGGGAGGGACTTGAGGCCGCGGGCTTCGACGCCGCCAAGCCGGCCATCGTGGTCTCCACCGGAGTCAGCATGTATCTCAGCAAGGACGCCAATGCAGCGACGCTGCGCGAGGTCGCATCGCTGGCGCCTGGATCGACGTTCGCGATGACATTCCTGCTTCCGCTGGAGCTGGCAGATGCCGAGGCGCGGCCCGGGCTCGAGATGGCGGTGAAGGGCGCGCGCGCCAGCGGAACGCCCTTCAGCAGCTTCTTCACCCCGCCGGAGATCATCACGCTCGCCCGCGAGGCCGGCTTTGGCGAAGCGCATCATGTCTCGACCGACGATCTCGCCGCGCGCTATTTCGCCGGCCGCACGGACGGTCTGCGCCCACCGCGCAATGCCGAGGAGCTGCTTGTCGCGCGGACCTAGACCGGTCTGCACCGATCGACATCAAGGCAGGCGGCGGACGTCCTGATGGAGCAGGGGTGCGTCCTTCAACCAGACCTTCGCGCCTTCGGGACCGGAGACGGCACGCAGCGCTTGTCCCGCCGGCAAGCGGGCCCAGCTTTGCGCGGTCAACGTCTGATCGCCGATCGACACACTCCCCGCGAGGACGAGCGCTTCAAGCCCCCGTACGTTCTCGATCACGATCGGCTTGTCGGGCATCCAGCTCTCGAAACGTACGTTTTCGAAACCGTCGTCGAACAATTCGATCGCGCTCGCCGCGCCCGGTCTCGGCTCGAGCGGACGACCTTCCGCGGGCCGTCGCACGATCTGGTCGCGATCGCCGTCCCGAAACTGCCAAAGGCGGACGAAGATCGTGCAACCGTCGTTCGATGCGGGAACATGCGAGGTCCCGGGCGGGTTGCGGAAGTAACTGCCTGCCGAGTAATCGCCGTGTTCGTCCTGGAAGACGCCGTCGAGAACGACGATCTCCTCGCCGCCGCCATGCGTGTGGCGGGGGAACGCGCTGCGCGGCGCGTATCGCACGATCGAGGTGGCGTGCGCCACCTCGTCGCCAATGCGGAACAACATGCGCCGATCGACGCCGGCCGCCGGGCTTGGTGTCCATGGGAGCCGTGCGGCGTGAACGATCACAGGAACCGTCAGGTCGTCATTGATACGCATCGCGCTGCTCCGTCATGGTCTCGATGTGGCAACGTGCTCCCCGGCCGAAGATCCGTCTCGATCCTGCAAGCTACACTCAGGTGGCCTCCGGAAGAGATGCCGCGAATTGCGGGTACGTCCCGGCGAGTTCGGTCCTGATCTGCCCTCGCATGAGCTCCAGCATCGCGGCCCGGGGTTGGGATCTCGCAACGATCGTTGTCGCAGGGAAATCCGGTCATCTCCCGAATGTCGCGCGCGCTGCGCCCCGGATGCACACTGTGCAGTCTAAACCTGCCGACGTTACGCTGGAAGGAGAATAGCGCAGCGTTGGTCAGCAGCGCAGGAGCCCCCCTGTGAACTCCTTTCTCGCTGACGCCCGGCGCCGAGATGAAGTCGACCTGATCGATGCGATTGGATTGAAGTTTTGACCTGCCAGACTACGTGCAGGTCCGCCATGTCGCTGGCTGCGCGACTAGTTGCGTCCCGCAAATAACGTCTCAATCAGCGGGCATTCCCGCAGCGTGCCATCGGCACATTGTGCGACCACGTCCCTAAGCACCCGCTCCATGCGCTTGAGATCGGCGATCTTCGCTCGGACGTCATCGAGATGCGCGGCGGCGACAGCACGCGCCTCGGCGCAGGGCTTTTCGCGCTCGTCAACGAGGCGCAGCAGTTCGCGAACTTCATCCAGCGAGAAGCCGAGCTCGCGCGCCCGCAGCACGAAGCGAAGACGGCGCTCGTGCGTCGAGTCGTAATTGCGGTAGCCCGTTGCTGTGCGCGGCGGTTCCGGCAGAAGACCGACTTTCTCGTAATAGCGCACGGTCTCCAGATTGCAGCCCGTCCGTTCAGCGAGCTCGGCCCGCTGCAGGCCCTTCACCACGGCGTGATCAGGCATCAGCCAAACCCTTCTTGACCCTGTAGTTGCTACAGAGCCCATGTATGGGGCGCAAAGAATTTCGGCAAGTAACGAGGCTTGGAGATGGTTGCATCACGATCCGAAATGGCGGACGTCGCAACGGTTCCAGAGAACTCGCAGGCGTCCGCGCGGAGCGAGGCGAGACGGCAGCGCTTGATCGCGGCTGGCGGCATTCTCGGCGCGCTCGCCGCCTCATCCTGCTGCATCGTGCCCCTGATCTTGTTCAGTCTCGGCATTGGCGGCGCCTGGATCGGCAATCTGACGGCGCTTGCGCCGTACAAGCCGCTGTTCGTCGCTGCGACGGCAGGCTTTCTTGGATACGGCTTTTATCTCGTCTACTGGAAGCCGCGGCAACCTTGCTCCGAAGGCGCAGTTTGCGCGCGTCCTATTCCCAACCGCCTTGTGCGGTTTGCGCTGTGGATCGCAACCGTGCTCGTGGCGGCCGCCTTCTCCTTCGACTATGTCGCACCACTGCTGCTACGCGCCTGACACCAAGGGAGACCCACCCATGAAAAAGTATTTGAGCACGGTCGTCCTGATCAACTTGCTCATGGCCGCGCCCGCCGCCCTCGCCGGTGAGCGGACAGTCACCTTCGCTGTCGACAACATGACCTGCGCCTCGTGTCCCTACATCGTGAAGAACTCGATGGCGGCGGTTCCCGGCGTTGCGAAGGTTGCCGTCTCCTTCAAAGCCAAGACCGCGACCGTGACCTTCGACGACGCCAAGACGAACCCGGACGCCATTTCCACCGCCAGCATGAACGCGGGCTATCCGGCTCATAGCGTGCGGCAGGGCAGTTGAGCGAGCGTAGCGCATGACAGTCCAAGCGACGGATCTGGCGCAAACCATCCGAGCGGTGCGGCCGATGGTGCTGCGAGGGATTTTGTAGTCAGCAAGCGCCATAGCGCCGAGCGGCGCATAACATTGATGGCGTGGGTCTGGTCGACCGCGGGAAGCGACTTTCGGGCGAGGCCAAAAATATGAACGATTGCTGCACATCCTCCGCATCCCCGTTTCCGGCACGGCCGAGCTTTGCCGTGCGGCCTGGCGTCACGTTTCCGGACTGGTCGGTGGTCACATCGCCGGCCGTCCAAAATGCACTCGTGGCAATGACCGGCTCCGACCATGTGTTCGATCGCTGGAGCGGCTATGATCCTGTCGCGGACCGCGTACGCGTCGCGCTGCTCCAGCTTTACGCCGAGGACGGACGCGCTCCGACCATCGCCGCGCTTGCTGAACGTGCCGGTTCGAGCGAGCGGGCCATCCTTCCTGTGCTCGAAGAGCTCCGTCGCCGCGACCTGCTTGTCCTCGATGGCGAGCGGATCATGGGGGCCTATCCATTCACCGAGCACGACACGGGCCATCGGGTCATGCTCGGTCGAACCGCTGTTAACGCAATGTGCGCGGTGGACGCGCTCGGCATCGGCGCCATGACCCGCCGCGACGTCGCGATAACATCGCGCTGCCGCCATTGCGGCGCGCCCATCCGTATCGTCACACGGGATCGAGGGACCGCGCTGGCCAATGTGGAGCCCATGACCGCCGTCATGTGGCAAAGCATCCGCTACGAGGGCGCATGCGCTGCGAACTCACTGTGCGCAACGACCGTCTTCTTCTGCTCGGACGAGCATCTTTCCGCTTGGCGCCATCAGCGCTCCTCGGACGAGCCGGGCTTTCGATTGTCGATCCAGGAAGGCCTTGAGGCCGGTCGGGCGCTGTTCGGACCAAGTCTTGCCGGCCTGATTGCGGCGGAACGTTCGGGCGATGGCAGAGCACACGGCAGCGGGCTAATGCCACTGGACGCGGCATCCGGTCCATCGGTGGATCGTCATGCCCGTGCGAACGGCCGCAATGGTAACGCTTACGATCTCGTCGTGATCGGCGCCGGCTCCGCGGGCTTTTCGGCCGCGATCACGGCCGCCGATCAAGGCGCCCAGGTCGCGCTGATCGGCAGCGGAACCATCGGCGGCACTTGCGTCAATATCGGGTGCTTACCGTCGAAGACCCTGATCCGTGCGGCGGAGACGCTCCACAATGCGCGCGTGGCTGCACGTTTCGCCGGCATCTCAGCCGAGGCTGAATTGACTGACTGGCGCGCGACCGTTCGTCAGAAGGACGACCTCGTTTCCCAAATGCGCCAGCGCAAGTACATCAACATTCTCCCGGCCCATAATGGCATCGTCTATCGTGAAGGGGCGGCTCGCCTCACGGAGGTTGGCGTCGAGGTGGACGGCACGGCCATTCGCGCCGACAAGATCATCATCGCAACCGGCGCACGGCCGGCGGTGCCTGCCATCCCCGGTATCGAGACCATTCCGTACCTGACCAGCACCACCGCGCTTGACCTTGCAGAGCTGCCGCTATCACTGCTAGTGATCGGCGGCGGTTATGTCGGAGCGGAGCTCGCGCAAATCTTCGCCCGCGCCGGCGTCAAGGTGACGCTCGTGTGCCGGTCTCGTCTGCTCCCCGAGGCCGAGCCCGAGATCGGTGCGGCGCTGACGGAGTATTTTGGAGACGAAGGAATCGCCGTCGTTTCGGGCGTATCCTACCGCGCGATCCAAAGGACCGGGACTGGTGTCGCGCTAACGATTGTTCGCGACGGCGAGGCCACGAGAATCGACGCCGATCAGGTACTGGCCGCCACCGGGCGTACACCTAACGTCGAAGGCCTTGGGCTCATCGAACAGGGCATCGCCCTTTCGCAGAAGGGCGGCATTGCGGTCGATGATCGAATGCGGACCACCAAGGCCGGCATCTATGCCGCCGGCGACGTCACCGGCCGCGACCAGTTTGTCTATATGGCCGCCTATGGCGCCAAGCTCGCGGCCAGGAATGCGCTCAATGGCGACAGCTTGCGCTATGACAACAGTGCCATGCCCGCCATCGTGTTTTGCGATCCGCAGGTGGCGAGCGTCGGGCTGACCGAGGTCGCGGCGCGCACAGCCGGACATGCGGTTCGTGTCTCGACGATCAGCCTCGACCAGGTGCCGCGCGCAATCGCTGCGCGCAACACCCGCGGCCTCATCAAGCTCGTCGCTGATGCCGGCAGCGGCCGACTGCTCGGCGCGCATATCCTTGCGCCGGAAGGCGCCGACAGCATTCAGACCGCGGCGCTCGCGATCTGGCAAGGCCTCACGGTTGATGATCTCGCGGAAACGATTTTTCCGTATCTCACCACCGTCGAGGGCCTGAAGCTTGCGGCGCTCTCGTTCGGCAAGGACGTCGCCAAGTTGTCCTGCTGCGCCGGTTAGTCTGGCGAGGCATGACCGCCCCGGTTTGGATAGCGTTGAGATGGCAGAAGTCGGAAAGGCAACTGCCAAGACAGTTCGTCTTTTGCTCGAGCGACCCCAAGATCCAACAACTCCTATTTCTTCCGAACCCGACTCACGCGCGATCACGCTGGTCCGGAAAGCCGCACGGGAGTTCGTTCAGGCGGCGATTGGACATCCAGAAACGTGATGATCGTTCTGCTGTTGGTTGCGGGTGATTTGAACCTACGAAACCAAGCCATTGACTTTGTTCAGATGACGTTTCGAGGTCAAAAATGAAAACCCAGCAATCGACTGAGATTGCTGGGTTTTTCTGATCGATCTTGGTTGCGGGGATAGGATTTGAACCTATGACCTTCAGGTTATGAGCCTGACGAGCTACCGGGCTGCTCCACCCCGCGTTAAACCGTTGCATGCCTTGCAGAAGGGGAGCCCGAGGCGGCCGGCCAACGCTTGATACGGCGCCGATCGATCCGTCCGGAGGGCTTCCTGAGAAGGCGCCCCGGGCCGAAGCCGGCGGGTGCGGGGCGTATGTATCAACGTCGCCCCGGTTTGGAAAGCCCCGCGAGAGGGTTTTTGAGGATTTTGTGACGTCGAAATCACCGGTTTTCCTGGCAAAATTGCCGCGGGGAACCGGCCCTTGCCAGAAACCGCGCAAAAGCGGAGCTTGGCGCCAAACAAAGCCGTCATGGAAACGTCATCTGAGGGGAAACGCCATGGAGCGGTCATTGAAGAGCCCCGGGCTTCACGCGCTCGAAGAGACCTTCCACCGCCAGGTCGAGATGTCGCGGAACGAGCCAGCACCGAGCGTGCAGGCGCGGCTCGACCGGCTCCGCCGCCTGCGGGCCGCGGTCACCGAGAACGAGGCGCGATTCGAGGCGGCGATCTCGGCCGATTTCGGCCACCGCTCCACCGTCGAGACCGTGATCGCCGAGACCATGCTGGTGCTTGGCGAGATCAAGCACGCGGCCACGCACTTGAAGCGCTGGATGGCGCCGCGAAAGATCCCGACCACGCTGCAATTTGCTCCCGCGAAGAACCGATTGATCCCGCAGCCGCTCGGCGTGGTCGGTATCATCGCGCCCTGGAATTATCCGCTGCAGCTGACGCTGGCGCCCGCGGTCGCCGCGATCTCCGCTGGCAACCGCGCGATCATCAAGCCGAGCGAGCTGGTGCCGCGCTTCGCCGAGCTACTGATGGAGGCGATCGAGAAGAAATTCGACACCACCGAACTCGCGGTGACCGATATCGATGACGACATCGCCAGAGCCTTTGCCGCGCTGCCGTTCGATCATCTGATCTTCACCGGCTCGACCCGCGTCGGCCGGCTGATCGCCGAAGCCGCCGGCCGTAATCTAACGCCGGTGACGCTCGAGCTCGGCGGCAAGTCGCCCGCGATCATCGACGGCTCCGCTGATATCGATGAGGCCGCCCGGCGCATCGCCTATGGCAAGCTGCTCAACGCCGGCCAGACCTGCATCGCGCCCGACTATGCGCTAGTGCCGGAAGGCGCCGTGCAGCCCTTCGCAATGCGGCTGCAGGGCCACATGCAGCACATGTACGGCACCAACCCCGCCAATCCGGACTACACATCGATCATCTCGGACCGGCATTACGCAAGGCTTGAGCACCTCTTGGCCGACGCCGCGGCGAAGGGCGCCAACATCATGCAGCCGGCCGCGCCCAACGATCCCGAATGGAAGCGCAAGCGCAAATTCCCGCCGACGGTCATCGTCGATGCGACGCCCGAGATGGCCGTGATGCAGGAGGAAATCTTCGGACCGCTGCTGCCCGTGATGGGGTATCGCGACGCCGCTGAACCTATCGCCTACATTAACAAGCACGACCGCCCACTCGCGCTGTACTGGTTCGGCACCGACAATGCCGCCCGCGACGAGGTGCTGGCGCGCACGGTGTCGGGCGGGGTGACCATCAACGACTGCCTGTTCCACTTCGCGCAGGCCTATCAGCCGATGGGCGGCGTCGGCGCATCCGGCAGCGGCGCCTATCACGGCGAATGGGGATTCGAGACGCTGACCAAGCTGAAGCCGGTATTCTACCGCTCGCGGCTGAACCGGCTGGCGGACCTCTATCCGCCCTATGGGGCCAAGATCGCGCGGCTGGAGAAATTGATGCGGCTGTTGTCGTAGTGCTGTCGCTCCGGGGCGATGCGTTAGCGCCTGGAGGGCTTGCGCGTGGTCGACGCGTCGATCATGCCACCCCTGATCGGCGGCAACACCAACGCACCGACCATCATGATCGGCGAGAAGGCCGCCGACATGATCAGAGTTGAGATGCGGGCGGGGTAGCGATCGCAAGCGGCACGAAGAAATCGTAGCCCGGATGGAGCGAAGCGTAATCCGGGACCTTCGCGCCTACACTCCCCGGATTTCGCTTCGCTCCATCCGGGCTACGAACTGATGCGAAGCATGAGGATTGCAATGACGCGCGGGTCAATTCAGCAGGAACCCGCCATCGACCGTCACCACGGTGCCGGTCATGTAGCGCGAGGCATTCGATGCGAGCAGCATGATCGCGCCGTCGAGATCGGATTCGGCGCCGACCCGGCGCTGCGGGATCCGCTTGGTCAGTCGCTCGCCCGATGGCGTCGACCAGAAATCGTGGTTCATCTCGGTGTCGATATAGCCCGGCGCCAGCGCGTTGACGCGGATGTTGTTGCCGGCGAGCTCCAGCGCCATCGCCTTGGTGCCCTGGATCATGCCGGCCTTGGAGATCGCATAGGGCGAAACGGCCTTCAACACGCCCTGGCCGAGCACTGAAGCGATGTTGACGATGTTGCCCGGCTGCTTGCGTGCCATCATGCGGCGCGCCAATTCGGTGGCGAGGAAGAAGGCGCCCTTCAGATTGGAATTGATCACCGCGTCCCAGTCCGCCTCGGTCTGCTCGGTCGACAGCTTCTCGATCGCGATGCCGGCATTGTTGATCAGGACCGTGATCGGACCGAGCGCCGCTTCCGCGGCATCGAGCGCTTTCGCGATGCCGGAAATGGCCGTGACGTCCATCTGCACGGCGGCCGCACGACCGCCCTTTGCCTTGATCTCGTCCTCGAGGCTTTTCAGCTTCGCGGTCTGGCGCGCCGCGAGCACGACCGCGGCACCATGCGCCGCCAGCACGCGGGCGAACTGCCGCCCCAGCCCCTGCGAGGCGCCGGTGATGAGGATGATTTCTTTACTGACATCGAATAGGTCGGACATCGACTGGTTCCTGGATCAAAGCGGCCGATTGATAGCTACAATTGTGCCGATTGTAATCCTGATTCATTGACCAAGGGACCGCGGTACAAATGGGGTGGGGGAAATCCCGTCCATGAACAGTTTCGATGCTGTCGTCACCCTCGGGTTGCTGTTCGCGATCGTGACCGGCTTCAGCACCGGCCTGTTGCGCAGTGCGATCACGATCCTCGCCTATCTGGTCGCAATGCCGATCGCGGTGGCCATGCTGTCGATCGTCGGACCTGGCATCGCGAACCTGCCGGCGTCGCCCTTTCCTCCCAACGGGGTGTTGTTGTTCGCGCTCTTTCTCGTGACCGGCATCGTGCTCGGAAAGCTGGCGCGAACCATGCTCGACGACGCGGTCGGATCGGAGATCGGGATCGCTGATCGCCTCGGCGGCGCGCTGCTTGGCGCGGTCAGGGCCGGGCTCGTCGTGACCACCCTCGTCCTGGTCCTCGATCAACTGGTGCCTTTAGCCAAGCAGCCGCAATTCCTCAACGGATCGCGATTGCGGCCGCTGTTTTCGGCTGCCGGGCAAACCGGCTTCCGCTCGTTGCCACCGGAGGTCACCATCACCATCGAGCGGTTGCGGCGCGAGCGGCGCATCTAGCCTGTTCCTGTCCGGCATGCACTTATGCATTGCGCATACCTTATCGGCGGCGCCGAGCTTGGCTAGAATGCTGCCATCGAACCTTTTACAAACCGACCCGACATCACAGGGAGCGAAACCGTGGATCTTGGAATCAAAGGCCGCCGCGCCATCGTCTGCGCATCGAGCAAGGGACTGGGCCGCGCCTGCGCGATCGCGCTCGCCAATGAGGGCGTCCATGTCACCCTGACGGCACGCGGCGCCGAGGCGCTGAAGCAGACCGCCGACGAGATCCGCAAGGCGCACCCCGACGTCACCGTCACCGAGATCGTCGGCGACATCACGACGCCGGCGGGACGCGAGGCCGTGCTGAAGGCCTGCCCCGATCCCGACATCCTGATCAATAATGCCGGCGGCCCGCCGCCCGGCGATTTCCGCAATTGGACTCGCGACGACTGGATCAAGGCGATCGACGCCAACATGCTCACCCCGATCGAGCTGATCAAGGCGACCGTCGACGGCATGATGGCGCGCAAGTTCGGCCGCATCGTCAACATCACCTCCGCTGCGGTGAAGGCGCCGATCGAGATTCTCGGCCTCTCCAACGGAGCGCGCGCCGGCCTCACCGGCTTCGTCGCCGGCCTGTCGCGCAAGACCGTGATCAACAACGTCACCATCAACGGCCTGTTGCCGGGCCCGTTCGAGACCGACCGGCTGCGCGGCACCGCCAAGCCCGAGGCCGAGAAGCGCGGCATTCCGATCGAGCAGGTGCTGGCCGATCGCGCCAAGCTCAATCCAGCCGGCCGCTTCGGTCATCCCGACGAGTTCGGTTACGCCTGCGCCTTCCTGTGCGGCGCCAAGGCGGGCTTCATGACCGGGCAGAACATCCTGCTCGACGGCGGCGCCTTCCCGGGCACTCTCTAGTGTCGCCGATTTGAAGTTCCTGCACTGTATGCGGCGAGGCCGATGGGAACTTCAAATCACCAAGCGACACTAGAGCTTCATGAGTCTTGCTAGCGCCCTCTTGCTTTCCGAAGTTCACGCAAGAGGTCGCTGGTCAAGTTCACGAACTTCGGAAAGGGGCGCTAGATGAGAGCGGTCTGGTACGAACGGACCGGCGCGGCGCCGACGGTGCTCACCGTCGGCGAGATGCCGACGCCTGACGCGGGCCCCGGCGGGGTCCGCGTCCGCCTGGAAGCCTCCGGCGTCAATCCCGCCGATGTCGGCCGCCGCAGCGGCAATTATCGGCAGATGGAATTTCCGCTGATAATCCCGAACAGCGATGGCGCGGGCGTCATCGACCAGATCGGCGCAGGTGTGACGCGCTTTGCCGTCGGCGATCGCGTCTGGCTGTTCAACGGCCAGCGCAACGGCCGTGCCTTCGGCACCGCGGCCGAGTACATCACGATCGCCGACCATCTGGTGACGCCGCTTGCCGATAACGTGTCCTTTGCCGCTGGTGCGACGCTCGGCATCCCCTGCATGACCGCGTGGTGCGCGCTGTTCGCGGACGGGCCGATCACCGGACAGACGGTGCTCGTCACCGGCGGCGCCGGCGCGGTCGGCCACTATGCCGTGCAACTGGCCAAATGGGGCGGCGCGCGGGTGATCGCGACCGTGAGCTCGCAGGTCAAGGACATGGAAGCACGGCTCGCCGGCGCCGACATGGTGGTGAACTACCGCACCGAGGACGTGGTGGCCAAGGTGATGGCGTTCACTGCGAACCGCGGCGTCGACCGCGTGGTCGACGTCGATTTCGGCGGCAATCTTGCGACCACGCTGAAGATCATGGCGCTCAACTCGACGATCGCGGTCTACGCCACCAACGGCAACCGCACGCCCACGGTGCCGGTGCGCGAGCTGATGGAGAAATGCATCACGGTGCGTTCGCTGGTGCTGTTCGCGCTGCCGCCGACGCTGCTCGCGGCCGCGCAGGAGGGCATCACCAAGTGGCTCGCAGCCGGCGCGCGCGTGCACAACATCGCCGGACAGTTCGCCCTGGCCGAGACGGCCCAGGCCCATCTCGCGGTCGAGAAGGGCGACAAGATCGGCACCGTGATCGTCGACTGCGCGCGGTGATGGACACGCGCTCCTTTTTTCCTCTCCCGGCGAACGGGGCGAGGTCGAGTGAGCGGCGTGGCCTGTGCTGCGGCTAATGTATCGGCGTGGTGCCTTCGTCGCCCGGCAGGAGCCCGAGCTCGTCGAGACCTTCAGCAAGCAGATCGCCCAGCATCGGCTCACCCAGCAGGTAGCTCGCGGTATTGTGCCCCCTGTGCCCGCGCGCGGCTTCGCGCCTGAGCTCTGTCCATTCCTCGATCGAGCCATCGCCGCGACCAAGCCGCATCAGGGCAATGAGATCGACCTGCTCGTCCTCGCTCAGCGCGTCGATAAAACCGGCGATCTCGCGCATCACCGGGTCCGTGCCATCATCCTCCAATATGTCGATCATGTCGTCGTCAACGCCGTTCGAGCCGGAGTCCGGATCGACCGCCGCCTCCTTGACGTCGAATTCCCGCGCCTTCTCGATCAGAAAGCCGACCTTTTCGGGAGAGATCGTGAGTTCCGGCATTCGCGCACTCCTTCTTCCCACGAGGCGGTAACGCTGAAGGCGCCGACTTGATCCATTGCACCGCGGCGCGGAAACCCGCATGTTGGCGACAGAGCAACAAGAAACAGAGGACACGCAGCATGCACTGGACCGTGGGCAAGGTCAGGATCACCAAGGTCGTCGAGCTCGAGACCGTCGGCAGCACGCGCTTCATCCTGCCGCTCGCTGGCCGGGAGGAGATCCAGCGCCTGCCCTGGCTGATCCCGCATTTCGCCAACGAGGACGGCCGGCTGAAGATGTCGATCCACTCGCTGCTGGTGGAGACGCCAGAGCATCGCATCATCGTCGACACCGGCCTTGGCAACGACAAGCAGGGCCGCAACGTGCCGACCTGGAACAACCGCACGGATCCGTTCCTGGAGAAGCTGACGGAGGCGGGATTCGCACCCGAGAGTATCGACACCGTGCTATGCACGCATCTGCATGTCGACCATGTCGGCTGGAACACCAGGCTCGTCGACGGCAAGTGGGTGCCGACCTTCGCCAATGCACGTTACGTGTTCGGCAAGACAGAGTTCGACCACTGGCGCGACCACAGCAATGATCCTGCGCATGCCGCCGTGTTCGCCGATTCGGTGAAACCGATCGCCGACGCCGGCAAGGCCGAGCTTGTGCCGAGCGACCACCGGCTGACCGACGAGATCACGCTGATCCCGACGCCAGGCCACAGTCCCGGTCATATGAGCATCCACATCAGGTCCGGCGGACAGGAAGGACTGCTGACCGGCGACGTCGCCCATCACCCGTGCCAGATGTACCATCTGGACTGGTCATCGACGGCAGACTCCGACCAGAAGCAGTCGGCCGCGACGCGGCGCGAACTGTTCTCGCGCTTTGCCGACACGCCGACGCTGGTGATCGGCGGACATTTCAACGCCGGCCACATCAAGCGCGATGGCGACGCCTTCGAGTTCATTGCGCTGACGTGAACCGTACGGTGGGCAAGCCGCCGGTGTGCACACCATCTGCGCAAGCCGACGGCCCCGGCGCGATGGCGCCTTTACCACCCTACCCTGCGCTTTCGGCGGTTGAATTTCCCCGCGCGCTGTTCCATGAAGCGTACCGAGGTATACCAGCAACAATCCTCGAAGACCCCGTAGGGAGTGATCAACATGAAGCTTGTTCGTTATGGCGAAAAGGGTGCGGAAAAGCCCGGTCTGATCGACAAATCCGGCCAGCTCCGCGACCTCTCGGCCCATCTGAAGGACCTCACCGGCGAGGCCTATGCGCCGGAGTCGCTGAAGAAGCTCGCTGGCCTCGATTCCGCCTTCCTGCCCGCCGTCTCCGGCAAGCCGCGCCTCGGCGCGCCCGTCACCGGCATCTCCAAATTCGTCGCGATCGGGCTGAACTACACCGATCACGCCAAGGAGACCGGCAACCCGATCCCGTCGGAGCCGATCTTCTTCCTGAAGGCCAACACCGCGCTGTCGGGGCCGAACGATCCAGTCGAAAAGCCGCGCGGCTCGACCAAGCTCGACTGGGAAGTCGAGATCGCCGCCATCATCGGCACCCGCGCCAAGTACGTCTCGGAAGCCGACGCGTTGAACCACGTCGCGGGCTACTGCATCTGCAACGACGTCTCCGAGCGCAACTTCCAGATCGATCGCCCGGGTCAGTGGACCCGCGGCAAGTCGCACGACACGTTCGGCCCGCTCGGCCCGTGGGTGTTGACCAAGGATGAAGTGCCCGACGTGCAGAACCTCTCGATGTGGCTCGACGTCAACGGCCAGCGCCGCCAGACCGGCTCGACCAAGACCATGATCTTCTCGATCGCGAAGTGCGTCTCCTATCTCTCGCAATTCCTGACGCTGCTTCCGGGAGACATCATCACCACCGGCACTCCGCCCGGCGTCGGCAGCGGCATGAAGCCGCCGACCTTCCTCAATGTCGGCGACGTCGTGACCCTCGGCATCGAAGGCCTCGGCGAGCAACGCCAGGAAATCGTCGCGGCGTGAGATCCGGCTAGCGCTACCGTCATTGCGAGCGAAGCGAAGCAATCCATCCCTCCGTACATACGGAAGCGCGGATTGCTTCGTCGCTTCGCTCCTCGCAATGGCAGCTCCAGTCCGATAGCTCCAGCGAGGCCTCCATGAAACTCACCTTCTCTCCTGCCTCCCCCTTCGCCCGCAAGGTACGCATCGCCGCGATCGAGCTCGGCCTGATCGACAAGATCGAGCTGGTCCCGGCCACCGTCGCGCCCGGCCAGGCCAATGACGAATATTCGAAGATCACTCCGCTGAAGAAGTTGCCGGTGCTGATCCTCGATCACGGCGACGTCATTCTCGATTCCTACGTCATCGTCGAATATCTCAACGAGCTCGGCGGCGGCCGGCTGATCCCGGGCTACGGCCCGCGGCGCTGGAAGGTGAAAACCGATCATTCGCTGATCAACGGCATGCTCGATTCCATGCTGCTGTGCCGCTATGAGAAGATGGTGCGGCCGCAGGGCTCGGCGTGGCCGGCCTGGTATGACGATCACTGGAATCGCGCCTGGACCGGCATGGCGCGGTTCGAGAGCCGGCCCGAGGTGCTGAACGGACCGTTCGACATCGCACAGATCGGGCTGGTTTGCGTGCTCGGCTACGCCGACTTCCGCTTCGCCGATTGCGGCTGGCGCAAGGCCTATCCCAAACTCGACGCGTTCTATCAAAGGATGCGGGAGCGGCCGTCGGTGAAGATCTCGGCGCCGCCGCCGGCGTAACACCAGCGGTCCTGGGGGAAGATGAGCATGTGCGATCGCTTCCCCCTGATCCCTCTTCTCTGCGCGGCCCTTTTACTGTGGTACATCGTCCGCAGCTTGTCGGGGAGGACCGGGCGTGCGCTGGCGGCTTGCACGAACGTGAGTTGGATCGCAGCCTTGGGCGCGACCAGCGCATTATCATTCGCGATCCCGATCTTGTGATGATGACGACGGCACCCTGCACGGCATGCAACCCTGCACAGCAGGCCGCAGCAGAGCCTTGCGGCGATAGACATCCTCGCCAACATCCCTATTCCGCCGTGCGCGACGCGCACTGATTTTCCAAGGAAATCACCATGAGCCTGAAATTCACCGTCGGCGATCTCACCATCCATCGCATCGTCGAGCAGGAGACCACGTTCCTGCCCGCGCTCGACATGCTGCCTGGGTTGACATCAGAGGTGCTCGCGGAGAACCGCGCCTGGATGAAGGCCGCGGGCGCGCTCGACGACAGCGACACGCTGATCCTGGCGTTCCAGTCCTATGTCGTGAAGACGCCGCACCACACCATCCTGATCGACAGCTGCATCGGCAACGACAAGCCACGGCCGACGCGGCCGAGCTGGAACATGAAGACTGACGACACCTATCTGCGCGGCCTCGCGGCGGCCGGCTTTTCGGTCGGCGACATCGACTACGTGATGTGCACGCATCTGCATGTCGACCATGTCGGCTGGAACACGCGGCTGGAGAACGGCCGCTGGGTGCCGACGTTCCCGAACGCGCGCTATGTGTTCGACAAGACCGAGTTCGACTACTGGACCGAGACCAACGCGAAGACCGAGGTCGGCCCGTTCGTCGACAGCGTGCTGCCGGTGGTCGAAGCCAACAGGGCCGAGATCGTGCGCAACGATTTCGCGATCGGCGATCACACACGCATCCTGCCGACGCCCGGCCACACGCCGGGCCATGTCGCCTTCACCTTCGGCCGCGGCAAGGACGACGCGGTGTTTTCAGGCGACCTGATGCATTCGCCGATCCAGACGCGTCATCCGGAGCTGTCGCCGAAGTTCGACGTCGACCCGGCGCTGGCAGCGACCACGCGCCGCAGCTTCCTCGAGCGCTATTGCGACACCGCGACCCTGTGCTGTCCCGCGCATTTCCCCTCGCCGTCGGCCGGCAGGATCAAGCGGAGGGGCAACGGGTTCGTGTGCGAGATGACGTAGCCCTTCGCCTCGCCCCGCCTGCGGGGAGAGGCCGGATCGCATTTCATGCGATCCGGGTGAGGGGGGCCTCGGCGAATTCGGCTTTCACTGCTCACGCGGATAGAGCCCCTCACCCCAACCCTCTCCTCGTAAGAACGGGAAGAGGGAGCAGATAGAGCCTCCCTCAATCGAACAGGCTCGGCGTGTGGTTCACGATCGCGCCTTCGATCTCCAGCATCTTCAGCTTGGTGACCACGCCGCCATTGGCGGAGAAGCCGCCGGGCTTGTTGCCGGCCGCCAACACGCGGTGACAGGGCACGACGATCGGGCACGGGTTGCGGCCGAGCGCCTGCCCGACGTCGCGCGACAGCTCGACGCCGCCGAGCTGCTTGGCGATCTCGCCATAGGTCATGGTCTTGCCCGGCGGGATCTTGCGCGCGATGTCGTAAACACCGCGGTTGAACTCCGGCACGCCGTCAAGATCGAGCGCGATGTCGGCGAGGTCGTTCGGCTTTCCGGCCAACAGCTCGACCATGCCGTCGATCGCGTGCTGCACCTCGGCCGGCGGGACCGCCTCTGTGGCGTCGCCGCTGCGCTGGAAGATGCGCTTGCGGGTCTTCTCCTCATTGCCCATCGGCAGTTGCACGCCGGTGATGCCGTGTTCGCCCCAGACCACGCCGCAGGCGCCGATCGGAGTCTCGAATATCGCAAAATTCTGGCCGGTCATGGCTCGCTCCAGATGTTCCTTTAGATATCTCTTGGCTCATGCTCCTGAACCTGATGTTGGACCGGAATCTAGGCTTGGAGAATGTTGCTATCCACCCGAATCCTGTGGGAACTTGCCGCAAATCAACAACATCACCCAGTCTGCGAACCCCCATGCAAAGCCTCCACGTCAACGGATTCGACATGCCCTATCTCGATATCGGCGCGGGCCCGCCGCTGGTCTGCGTGCACGGCTCGCTGTGCGATTTCCGGATCTGGTCGGCCGTGCTGGGGCCGCTGACGCGCCAACATCGCGTGATCGCGGTCAGCCTGCGGCACTTCTTCCCGGCGCAATGGGACGGCGTTGGCGACACCTATTCGATCGCCCAGCACGTCGACGACGTGATCGCCTTCATCGAGAAGTTCGACACCAGGCCGGTCGACCTGATGGGCCACTCGCGCGGCGGCCACATCTCGTTCCGCGTCGCGCAGCGGCGGCCGGACCTGCTGCGCAAGCTGATCCTCGCCGAGCCCGGCGGCGAGCTCGACGGCACGCTCGATCCCGACTTCCAGCCCGGCCCCTCGCCGCTGGCGGCGCGGATCGCGGCCTCCGCCGACCTGATTGCGAAGGGCGACATCGATGGCGGCATGCAGATCTTCATCGACGCGCTCGAGGGCCCCGGCGCCTGGCGGCGGCTGCCCGCCGCGCCGAAGCAATTGCTGCTCGACAACGCGATGACGCTGATCGGCCAGACCCGTGACAAGCGCCCGCCCTTCTCGAAGGCGGATGCGGAGGCGATCAGGACGCCGACGCTCTTCATCGGCGGCGCGAACACCAAGGGCGTGCTGCCGAAGGTGCTGCACGCCCTCGCCGCCAACGTGAAAGGCGCACGCGTCGAGATGATCCCGGGCACCACGCATCCGATGTTCGAGCAGGCGCCGCGGCGCTATTGCGAGATCGTGCTGGAGTTTCTGGCGAGCTGATTGCTGGCCTCTTCACTTCGCCCCGCTTGCGGGGAGAGGTCGGCGCGCGCCGGGTGAGGGGGTACAGGTCTGGCCAACTGCATCACTCGCGGAGAGAGCCCCTCATCCCGACCCTCCCCGCGCAAAGCAGGGAGAGGGAGAACGCCCGTTCTTACACTTTCCACGCGCCGACCGGCTGGCGCACGGCGACGTTGAGCCGATTCCATACGTTGATGGCGGCGATCGCGAGAACGAGCGCGGCGAGCTGGCGTTCGTCGAAATGCTTGTCGGCCTCGTTCCAGATCGCGTCCGGCACCGGATCCTCGCGGTCGCTGAGCCGGGTCAGCGCTTCCGTCAGCGCCAGCGCGGCGCGCTCGGCTTCGGTGAAATAGGGTGTGTCGCGCCACGCCGCGACGGCGAACAGCCGCTCATCGGTCTGACCGGCGCGCTTGGCGAGCTTCGGATGCATGTCGACGCAGACGCTGCAGCCGTTGATCTGGCTGGCGCGCAAATGGACCAATTCGAGCAGCCGTTCCGGCAGCCCCTGCTTGGTGCTCTCGTTGAGCGCCTGGATCGCCTTCATGGCCTCGGGAATGACCATGACCGGGTGGTTCATACGGGCTTGCATGGTGTCAGTCTCCTGCTTTTGCATTTTTTGACGCGGCCGTGCCGATCTGCTGTCACATCGGCCGGATTTGCTCCGTCATGGCCATGACGGAGCGGACAAAGGGAATGTGACCGATGGACGGGAAAAAATTTCTGGCCGAGCAGTTCGAGGCCAACCGGCCCCGCTTGCGGGCTGTGGCTTATCGCATGCTGGGCTCGACGGCCGAGGTCGATGACGCCGTGCAGGAAACCTGGCTGCGGCTGAGCCGCACTGACGCCGCGTCCGTCGACAATCTCGGTGGCTTCCTGACCACCGTGATCTCTCGCATCTGCCTGGACATGCTGAGGTCGCGCAAATCGCGCCGCGAGGAGCCGATGGGCCCTCAGGTGCCGGAGCCGGTCGCCGACAACGACAGCGAACGGGAGGCCGAAATGGCCGATTCCGTCGGCGCCGCACTTCTGGTGGTGCTCGAAACGCTGGCGCCGGCCGAGCGGCTCGCTTTCGTGCTGCACGACATGTTCGCGGTGCCGTTCGAGGAGATCGCGCCGATCGTCGGCCGCACACCGGCCGCCGCGCGACAGCTCGCCAGCCGCGCGCGGCGCCGTGTGCAGGGCACGCCGCCCGCGCTGGACACCGACCTCAGCCGGCAGCGTGGAGTCGTCGAGGCGTTCCTCGCGGCATCCCGCAACGGCGATTTCGAGGGGCTGCTCGCGGTGCTCGATCCTGACGTGGTGGTGCGCGCCGATCAGGCCGCGCAGCGCCTCGGCTCGCTGCCGGAAATCCGTGGCGCTGCGGCCGTCGCCCAAGCCTTCAAGGGTCGCGCACAGGCAGCAAGACCCGCGCTCGTCGATGGCGAGATCGGCGCGGCCGTCATCCTCGGCGGCCAGTTGCGCGTCGTGCTGCGGATCACGATCGCGGGCGACAGGATCGCTGCAATCGACGCGGTCGCCGAAGCCGCGCAGATCGAAACGTTCGATGTCGAAGTGTTCGATCGCAACTGACGCGGCTGAGGCGGGGCGAGGTCGCTTGCCGCAACCCGTCGCATGGCCGCGCCCAAGCCATAACAGAACATTATATTTTTCAATGGCTTACATGAATCGAAAAACGAAGTATTGACCATTCGCGGTCAGCGCCGTAGCCTCGATTTCGAACACGGAATTCCGTATTCCATCATGGATGGCCGGCATGATCCCGTTGGACCCGCTTCCGAACCTGATCGACCAAGTCTATGGGCGGATATTGGAGGCGATCATCGATCGCACGTTGCTGCCCGGCCAGCGCATCACCCAGAACGAACTCGCCGAGAAGCTCGGCGTCTCGCGCCAGCCGGTCTCGCACGCGTTGCATCTGTTGCACCGGCAAGGCCTCGTCGCGGAAAGCGGCAGGCGCGGCTTCGAGGTGACGCAGCTCGATCCGCTGCGCATCCGCCAGCTCTATGAAGTCCGCGGCGCGATCGACGCACTGGCGGCGCGGCTCGCGGCTGCGCGCGTGAAGGAGGACGCGGCGGGACGCATGCAGCTCGCGACGGCGCTCGAGGCCGGGCGCGCGATCGACGGCGACACGCCGCTGTCGCGTCTGATCGCACTCGACGTCGACTTTCACAGCGCGATCTATCGTCTCGCCGGTAACTCCGCGATCGAGGAAATGATCGCGCCGCAATGGCCGCATATGCGCCGCTCGATGGCGACCGTGCTCGCCGAGCTCGATTATCGCGACAGCGCCTGGACCGAGCACGAGGCCATCGCCGCGCAGATTTTTTCCGGCAATGCCGCGGCCGCCGAGGCCGCGGCGCTCGCGCATGCGCAGACGGCAGGACGGATGACGGAGCAGAAACTGAGGGCAATCGACGTGGCGGCGTAGCTCCCGGCCGTCCTCATCCTGAGGAGCGGCGCAGCCGCGTCTCGAAGGATGAGCCAGCGAGGCCTCATGATTCGAGACGCGCGAAGACGCGCTCCTCACCATGAGGGGAGAGAGAATAACAACAGGAGGAAAGCACCATGAAACTGACCCCAGAGCAGGTCGAATTTTTCCACCGCGAAGGCTGGCTGTTCCTGCCCGAACTGTTCAGCCAGGAAGAGGTCGATTTCCTCGCGCGCGAGGCGGTCTCGATCTATGACGCCAACCGCCCGGAGGTATGGCGCGAGAAGAGTGGCGCGCCGCGCACCGCCTTTGCGGCGCACCTCTACAACGAAGCGTTCGGAGTTCTCGGCGCCCATCCGCGCATGATCGAACCGATCGAGCAGATCTTCGGCGAGAAGGTCTACATGCATCAGTTCAAGATCAACGCGAAGGCGGCCTTCACCGGCGACGTCTGGCAATGGCACCAAGACTACGGCACCTGGAAGCGCGACGACGGCATGCCAGAGCCGCGGGCGATGAACATCGCGATCTTCCTCGACGAGGTGATGCCGATCAACGGCCCCCTGATGCTGGTGCCGAAGAGCCAGGACGCCGGCGACCTCAAGGCCTCGCACGATCTTGAGACCACGTCCTACCCGCTGTGGACGCTGGATGAGGAGACCGTCACGCGGCTGGTGAAGCAGGGCGGCATCGTCGCGCCGACCGGCAAGCCCGGCGGCATGCTGATGTTCCACGGCAACCTGGTGCACGGATCGAGCGGCAACATCACGCCCTACCCGCGCAAGATCGTCTACCTGACGCTGAATGCGGTCTCGAACTACATCCGCACCCCGACGCGGCCGGACTACATCGCGCACCGCGATTTCACCCCGATCAAGACCGTGGACGACGACGCGTTGCTGCGGTTGGCACGTGCGCCGCGGCAGGCGGCGGAGTAACAATCACGCACACCTCGTCATGCCTGGCCTTGTGCCGGGCATCCAAGTCTTGACACGATCGCTGCGGCAGAAGACGTGGATGGCCGGGCCCAAGCCCGGCCATGACAGAAGCTAGGCAGCGATGCTGCACCTCACGACATTTCGCGGATCCATATCATGAACCTGTATCACCTCCTCAAAACCCGCGCCGCAGCCGGAAAGCCCGTTCGCGTCGCTCTCATCGGCGCCGGAAAATTCGGCTCGATGTTCCTGTCGCAGGTGCCGCATACGCCGGGGCTCGAGGTGCCCGTGATCGTCGATCTCGACCGTGATCGCGCGCGCGAGGCGTGCCGCACGGTTGGCTGGGATGACGAGCGGATCAAGGCGACCATTTTCACCGACGACGGCGCGCGGGCGATCGCCGGCGGCGCATTCGACGTGGTGGTGGAAGCGACCGGCAATCCTGCGGTCGGCATCCGCCATGCCCGCGCGGCGATCGCCGCCGGCAAGCATGTCGTGATGGTCAATGTCGAGGCCGACGTGCTGGCGGGACCGCTGCTGGCCGACGAAGCGCGGAAAGCCGGCGTGGTCTACTCGCTCGCCTATGGCGACCAGCCGGCGCTGACGGCGGAGATGGTCGATTGGGCGCGCGCAACGGGCTTCCGCGTGGTCGCCGCTGGCAAGGGCACGAAGTACCTGCCCGCCTATCACGACGTGACGCCGGAGGGCGTGTGGCAGCATTACGGTCTCACGGCCGGCGAGGCGCAATCCGCCGGCATGAATCCGCAGATGTTCAACTCCTTCCTCGACGGCACCAAATCCGCGATCGAGATGGCGGCGATCGCCAACGCCTGCACCCTCGACGTGCCGTCGGACGGATTGCTGTTTCCGCCGTGCGGGGTCGACGACCTGCCGCATGTGATGCGGCCGCGCGAGGCGGGCGGTGTGCTGGAGAAATCCGGCATCGTGGAGGTGGTGTCGTCGCTGGAGCGCGACGGCCGACCGGTGTTCCGCGACCTGCGCTGGGGTGTCTATGTGGTGCTGGAAGCGCCGAATGATTATGCCGCGGACTGCTTCAAGCAATACGGCCTCAAGACCGATGCATCGGGCCGTTTTGCCGCGATGTACAAGCCCTATCATCTGATCGGGCTCGAACTGAACATCTCCATCCTGTCGGCCGCGCTGCGCAACGAGCCGACCGGGCAGCCGCGCGGCTTCCGCGGTGATGTCGCGGCAGTGGCGAAACGCAATCTGCGCGCCGGCGAGATGCTCGACGGCGAAGGCGGCTACACGGTGTGGGGAAAGCTGATGCCGGCATCCGCCAGCCTCGCCGCCGGCGCGCTGCCGATCGGGCTCGCGCATCGTGTCAAGCTGAAGAACGACGTCGCCCATGGCGCGGTGGTGCGCTGGAGCGATGTCGAGGTCGACGAGAGCAACGACACGATCAAGACGCGCAAGGCGATGGAAGCGGCGTTCTCGCGCTGATGCCCCCTGCCGTTTGCTCTAATTGAGAGTGCTTCGTCACCTCTCCCCGCGCTTTGCGGGGAGAGGTCGGATCGCGTCAGCGATCCGGGTGAGGGGCGGGGTATGCCGCTAACCGAGCCGCGAAGTGCTCGCCGGATGGAGTCCCTCACCCAACCCCTCTCCCCGCAAGAGCGGGGAGAGGGAGTTGAGAGAGCCCGACCACAATGACTCACGGCAGCAACCGGCTCGCCTTCGCCAGCTTGAACCATTTGCGAAACATCACTTCGGTGTCCATCATCTCGGTGAAGCCCGCCTGGTTGATCTTGACCGTCGAGACGATCGAGGGCGGGCCGGGCTCAGTCTGCCCATAGCGCATGCTGTAATCGGCATACTGGAACGACAGGCCGACGAATTCTTCGAGGCCGGGCGCGATCAGACCGTGCGCCTTGCGCAGCTCGTCCCACGACGCAATCCATTTCGGATATTCCCGCGCGAGCGACAGCGGCATGTGCCGGCCGGGCTTCATCTCAAGCGCATCCGCGACCGCCGGCCAGATGTTTTCCCAGGTGAAGACGTCGCCATTGGTGACGTTGAAGGCTTCGTTGCGCGCGGTCTCGGCCTCGCCCGACCAGGCGATTGCGCGGGCCAGGAGATCGACATCGACGGCTTGCGCCACGCGCGGCGCGCCACCGGGATAGTCGAGCGGCTTGCCTTCCGCGCGCAGCATGGCGGCATAGACGCCGAGCGGCGGGATCAGGTCCATCGCGCCGCCCATGGCCTCGCCGATGATCAACACGGGACGCAGGATGCTCCAATGCCAGCGCTTGCCCTGTTGCAGGTCGCGCAGGAAATTCTCCTGCGCCCAATAGAAGTTCGGCTGCTCGTACATTTCCGAACGGCCTTCGCGCGCCGGCACCGTGAGCGGCCGGACATGGACGCCATAGGCCTTGGTGCCCTGCAGCAGTGCGACGTGCTTCAATCCGGGCGCGACCGGTTCGAGCGCGCCCATCAGATTGCGCAGCATCAGGTCGTTGGTCGCGATCTGCTGCGCGTCGCGCCAGCCGTCGACCAGGTTCGGCGCTTCATAGAGCGCGGCATAGATCAGATGGGTCGCACCGCTGAGCTCGGCCGCCGCGCGCCGGCAATCCTCCGTGCTCGTCAGGTCGATCGGCACGTGACGCGCGCCATAGAGATCGCGCGGCTTGCGGCGCGACAGCGCAACGCGCTCGCAATCGGGCGATGCGCCGAAGTGTCGCAAGGCGGCGCTGCCCACGAGGCCGGTTGCGCCGGCGACCACGACTTTCTTGTTGGCCATGTCCTTGAACTCCCATCACACTCGCCTCTATTGCGTAGCAGATCGCGGTGCCTCGGGCAGCGTCCGCCTTGCTCTTCGCATCGCGGAATCTCCACTGGCGTTCGCAGCTGCAATGAGCGCGGACGCTTGATTTCCCTTCACGAACGGTCATCCTGATCGCGGAACCGCACGCGCGGGCATCCGCCAACAAGAGCCCGTCGAGGGCCACCAGTCACACTCACTACAGCAACGTCGATCGATCGGCGAAGACAGACGGCAGCAAGATCGTTCCCTTGTCGAGGTATCGGCAAACAGGAGGGAAACGCATGAAGCGTCGTGATTTCTTGAAGGCAGGCGGCGTCGGCCTCGCCGCGAGCGCCGTGGCTGCGCCCGCGGTCGCGCAATCGATGCCGGAAGTCAGGTGGCGGCTGGCGGCAAGCTGGCCGAAGGCACTCGATACGCTGTATGGCGGCTGCGAATTCTTCTGCAAGCGCGTCGCCGAAATCACCGACAACCGATTCCAGATCCAGTCATTCGCCGCCGGCGAGATCGTGCCTGGCCTGCAGGTACTCGATGCCGTCTCCAACGGCACGGTCGAGATGGGCAACACCGCGCTCTATTACTACTGGGGCAAGAATCCGGCCTTCACCTTCGGCACATCGCTGCCGTTCGGCCTCAACACGCGCCAGCACATCTCCTGGCTGCAATGGGGCGGCGGCAGCGAGCTCATCAACGATCTGCTCAAGGACTACAACTGCGTCGGCATTCCGACCGGCTCGACCGGCGCCCAGATGGGCGGCTGGTTCCGGAAGGAGATCAAGTCGATGGCGGATCTGCAGGGTCTGAAATTCCGCGTCGGCGGCTTCGCCGGCACCATCATCGCCAAGGTCGGCGGCGTGCCGCAGCAGATCGCTGGCGGCGACATCTATCCGGCGTTGGAAAAAGGCACCATCGACGCCGCGGAGTGGGTCGGGCCATATGACGACGAGAAGCTCGGCTTCGTGAAGGTCGCGAAGTTCTATTACTATCCCGGCTGGTGGGAGGGCACCGGCCAAGGCCACAATGTGATGAATACCCAGAAGTGGAACGCGCTGCCGAAGCATTATCAGGCTGCGATCCAGGCCGCGTCCGAAGATACGTTCACCTGGGTGACGGGCAAATATGACGCCGTCAATCCGCCGGCGCTGAAACGCCTGATCGTGGCCGGCGCGCAATTGCGGCCGTTCCCGCAGGAGGTGCTGGAGGGCTGCTACAACGCCGCGAACGAGATCTATGCGGACCTCGCCAAGAGCAACCCGCAGTTCGGCAAGATGTATGCGAGCCTGACAGCTATCGCAACGAATCACTGGCCTGGATGCAGGTCGCCGAGCTCTCGTTCGACAGCTTCATGATGCGGATGCGCACGCGGACCTGAGGCCCCCGGCCTCGCCTCGCCCAAAGCGCTGACGAAGTTGCGGCGGCGACTCGTCTTCGATTCGGCCCAACAAAAAAGCCCCGGAGAATTCTCCGGAGCTTCGTTTAATTCGGATGGCGACTCAGTTCTCGTCGCTGCCGCCGAACTCTGCCATCAGCTTATCGTAGTTCTTCGTGATCAGGTCGATGTTGCCCTTGTTCTCGACCGCGGGCGGTGGCGACTTCAGGGCCTCGTTGAGATCGGCGAGCGCTTCCTTCTTGTCGTTGGCCGGCATCTTCTTGTCGGCCTGGACCTGGGCGATCTGCGCCTTCAGGACGGCTTCCGGACCAACATATTTCTTGGTCTGCGGATCGAAGCCGCCGAGTACCAGCGCGATGTTGTCGACGACGTTGTTGTAGTCGTCATAGCTCGCAAAGCCATTCTTCCTGGCGATGCCCTCGAGCTGGCCGATGATCTTCGGGTCCGGCTTGGCGTTCTCCGAGAGTTTCGCGGTGATCGGATCCATTTCCTTGGACGCGGCGAGCGCACCGTCGATCTGCTTGTCGGTGAGCGCGATCTGCTTGATCGGGGGCGGCTGATCCTGGGGAGCGGGAGCCGCCTGCGCGGGCTGGTTGGCCGGCGGCGCCATCTGCTGCTGCTTGGCCTGCGCGAACACGCCGCTGTTCGATGCCGCGGTCATGGACACCGCAAGGGACGCGACGCTCAACGCAGCAAATATCGGGCGGACGATCTCACGCATGGAAGTCTCCTTGCTGGGCAGGGATTGCCGGGGCTTTCTCGGGCCCAATGGGTACGGAACTCGAAATGAATGCCCCATGAACTTTGGTCGTAGAAGATGACGGCCGATCAAGGGCGAACGATCACGAACAGTTCAGAGCTGGGTGATTGCATCTCGCGAGCCGGTAACGGCGCGGACGTCATTCCGTTCCAGTCGGAGCGACATCGATTGCTTCGCATGTCCTTCGTGCCACCGGGCCGCGCGGAACATTGTCTTCCGACAATTCGATCGTTGTCGCGACCGGCCGCGTCGAACATCCTTCAGCGAACGACTGATGGAGACGGACTTGGCCCGTTACAAACGCTCATGACCTTGCGGCGCGGTGACCTTCGAAATCAACGCGGCGATCGACGAACGGACGACCGGGGATTGCTCGCTGTGCCGGCGAAAGAACGCGTTGATGACCAAGGTCCACGAAAGCGAGCTCGTGATCCTCAGTGGCGAAGATCTGTTGTCGGCGTATGCGTGGAACACGCATCGCGCCAAACATTTCGCTTGCCCGCGCTGCGGTGTCTACACGTTTCAGCTGACCTTGCCCCCAAGTTTTATCCAGTCCTGAGTTCGCCCTGGCTGTTGGATTTGCCCGGTCGGGCGGTGGGAGCGACGGGAGCTGGCGCGGAGCCTTCGGCATAGCGCAGCGCCAGATCCCGACGCGGATGGTAGGTGATGGCGAACTCGGACGGGGTCTTCCATCCGAGCTGCGAGTGCGGTCGTGTGTTATTGTAATCGGCTCGCCAACATCCGAGTGCGACGCGGGCCTGGGCCAGCGACGTGAACAGCGTCTCGTTCAACAATTCGTCGCGCAGCCGGCCGTTGAAGCTCTCGATGAAGGCGTTCTGCATGGGCTTGCCCGGCGCGATGTAATGCCATGCGACGCGGCTCTGATCGGCCCAGGTCAGGATGGCGTTGCTGGTCAGCTCGCTGCCGTTGTCGCTGACCACCATTGTCGGCTTGCCGCGCTCGATCACCAGCCGGTCCAGTTCCCGCGCCACCCGGGTGCCCGAGAGCGAGGTGTCGGCCACCAGCGCCAGGCACTCGCGGGTGCAGTCATCGACCACGGTCAGGATGCGGAAGCGGCGGCCGTCGGTCAGTTGATCCGAGACGAAGTCGAGCGACCAGCGGTCGTTCGGGGCCAGCGGCACCGTCATCGGCGCCCGGGTCCCGATCGCCCGCTTGCGGCCGCCACGGCGACGCACCGCAAGCTTCTCTTCCCGGTAGAGCCGGAACAGCTTCTTGTGGTTGATCGCATAGCCCTCCCGCTTGAGCAGAACATGCAGGCGCCGGTAGCCGAAACGGCGGCGCTCTTGGGCGATCGCTCGCATGCGTTGGCGAAGGCCGCCATCGTCCGTCCGGATCGTCTGGTATCTCATCGTCATGCGGCAGCTGCCGATGGTTTTACACGCCCGCCGTTCGCTCATCCCGTGGGCATCCATGAGATGGGCGACAGCTTTCCGCTTGGCCGCGGGCGTCACCATTTCTTTCCCAGCAAGTCCTTCAGCGCGACATTGTCGAGCATGGCATCCGCCAGCAGCCGCTTCAGCCGCGTGTTCTCATCCTCCAGTGCCTTCAGCGGCTTGGCCTCCGACACCTCCATCCCGCCGAACTTCGCCTTCCATTTGTAGATGCTGGCGTCGCTGACGCCGTGCTTGCGGCACAGGTCGGCGACCGAAACGCCGGCCTCGTGCTCCTTCAAAATCCCGATGATCTGCTCTTCCGAAAAGCGGCTGCGCTTCATGCTCTGGTCCTTGTCGTGGGCCAGAACGTACGCATGCGACGAAGACCGCGTGATTGACGCACGCGCGCGGGCGCGGCGAGCTCTATGATGGCGTTGAGTGAAGGTCAGGCGGCCTGTTGACCGGCGGGCTTATCGGCTTGACGCAAGAGCTTCCATTCCCAGGGCAGCAATTCGTGCAGACGTGACGCGGGAAGATCCGCGATACGGGCGAGCACGTCGGCGAGCCAGGCCTTGGGATCGACGTCATTGAGGCGACAGGTCGTGATCATCGTCAGCATGATGGCGGCACGGTCGGCGCCACGCTGGCTGCCGGCGAAGGTCCAGTTGCGCCTTCCCACCGCCGTTTACCGTTCATTCTGCCCATGTCGGGGAGGATTTTGAGGTCCACTATCGCTGGCATCCCTATTTTGGCCAGATGGTGAACGTGCGTCGTGTGGAGCAACGCGCGACAGGTCAGTTTTTGCGGATCCGAGCCCCATTGGGCACGGTCATCACGATTCCCAGCTGGATGGTAGATCCAATCGCGTGCGCGGAGATGACCTCCGGGCGACCACAAGTTGATCTTGCTGCATTATCAGAGCTGAAGAGACTGGTCACAGCGCTCGCCATTTCCGCAAACTCCCCGAGCGATCGAGTCGTATGGGAGAACGCCGATGAAGCAGGAGCGCGTAGCTGCACAGATTTCAGTCGGGCAACTGAGCCTGATATTCGAGCCGGACAGGCTGGACAGGATGAACGAGGCGGCGCGGGTGAAGGCGTTACTGACGCTCGCCCAAATCCTCATGCAGGCCGCCGGCCTGGTAGTCGAGGAGCTCGGTGATGCCCGACACTGACCAGATCCCGGAAGCGCTCTTGAAGCGCAAAGCTGTCGTCTATGTGCGGCAGTCAACGCAATCCCAGGTGATGGCCAATCTGGAGAGCCAACGGCGACAGTACGATCTTGTGGATATTGCGCGCCGGCACGGCTTCTCCGACGTGGAAGTCATTGATGATGACCTCGGCCGTTCGGCGAGTGGAACGGTGGCCCGGCCCGGATTTGATCGGCTGGTCGCATGGTTGTGCGCAGGAGCCGTCGGCGCCGTGATTTGTTTCGATGCATCGCGGCTCGCGCGCAACGGCCGCGATTGGCATCATCTGCTTGAGTTGTGCGGGCTTGTTGAAGCGAGGGTGATTGATCACGACGGCATTTATAATCCTTGCCTTCCGAACGATCGGCTCTTGCTCGGCATGAAGGGAAGCATAAGCGAGTTTGAGTTGGGCATAATCCGGGCACGGATGCTAGACGCAGCCAGGGCGAAGGCCCAACGTGGTGAGCTACGCTTATCAGTGCCGTTTGGTTATGTCTGGCATCGCGAAGCCGGTCTGGGCCTGGATGCTGACCTGCGTCTGCAAGAGGTGATTCGACTTATCTTCACTCGCTTTCGCGAACTTGGTAGCGCTCGCCAGGTGTTGTTGTCGATGAAGGCGGAGCAAATCCACTTCCCCCGACCGGCTGATGAAGGTCGCATGACAAACTTCGTTTGGCAGCCCATCCGCTACCGCAATGTGATCAGTGTGCTGAAGAATCCGTTCTATGCGGGTGTTTACGTATACGGCAAAAGCGAGAAGCGAACCGCGATTGTCGAAGGAAGAGCGCGGCGGACCTACGGGCACTACAAACCGGCGGGCACCTGGGATGTGATGATAAAGGATCATCACGAAGGGTACATCACCTGGGATGACTACCAGCGCAACCAGAAGCAATTGGCGCTTAACGCCTACGGTCGCCCAGATGGCGCAAAATCAGGCCGGGGCGGCCAGGCGCTCTTGTCGGGCATTCTGACGTGCGCTCGTTGTGGTCAGCGCCTGAGCGTCAGCTACAGGGGCGGTCGAATCAGCTACCCGGTCTACCGCTGTGACAAGGGTAGTCTGGCAGGTCGGCTTCGCTGTATGATATTCGGTGCTTCAAAGATCGACGCGGCAGTTGCACGAGAACTGTTACGAGCGGTAGAACCCATGGCGATCGAGGCCGCGTTCGAGGCGCAGCGCATGCAACGGGAACGCCAAGATGACAAGCGCCGGATCCTTGATCTGGAACTCCAGCAAGCCCGGTACGATGCCACGCTTGCTGAGCGCCGCTACGCTGCCTGTGACCCCGATAATCGCCTGATCGCTGCGCAGTTGGAGAAGAACTGGGAATACGCTTTGCGCCGTCTGCGCGAGCTGGAAAATCGCCAGAATGACCATCAGTCATCCGGCCACGCGGTCGATCCCGGCACCTTTGCCGATCTGGTGGATAACCTGTCCGTAGCCTGGAAATCCCCTGATGTGACGATGCGCGCGCGCCAGCAGCTACTGCGAGCCTTGATTGTCGACATCATCGCGGACGTCGACGATGCGGTACGCGACGTTGTGCTCACGATCCATTGGCAGGGTGGGCAGCACTCCGAGCTTCGGATCCGCAAGCCGCGCTCCGGTGAACACGGTTCCTCCACGGCGGAAGATGCCTTGGCTGTTGTCCGCAGCATGGCCGGGCGCTGGTCTGACGAGCACATCGCCGCCACGCTCAATCGCATGGGCTTGCCCACCGGCATGGGTAAGACCTGGACAGCACATCGGGTCAGCTCTATTCGCCGTGTGCGTGGCATCCATGCCTACCGTTCAGCGGAAAAAAACGGCGAATGGCTTACGCAGATCGAGGCCGCAAAAGCGCTCGGTGTCTCAAGTCATATGATCCGCCGCCTTGTCTCCAGCGGCGTTCTTCCTGCTGTGCAGGTTGTTCCGCGAGCACCCTGTCAGATTCGAGCTGCCGATTTGGCGTCCGAGGCGGTCAAAACAGCGATTGCCCGAAAGGGTCGCCCGTCTCGCGAAATTGACGCGGACACGCTTCCAATGTTTACAAGCACTTAAAGAAGGGGCGCACAATGACTCAAGGCTTGCGATGCCTCTCAATGCGCGCTCGGCGCAATTGTTGGTCAAGCAGATCCTGCCATCGTCGAGGAAGCGGGCGAAGTCATCCCAGCGCCTGAGCATGTAGTTGATTGGCTTCAGGACCTCGGAGGAGCGCGAGAGGGTTTCGCGCTCACGCAGCAACCAGGCGTGCATGTCCGCGAGAAGCGGCTTGCTCCTCTCCTGGCGGACGGCACGCCGCTCGTCGGCGCTGCGGCCGTTGATGTCGCGCTCGATCTCGAACAACGCATCGAGGCGTCTGACCGCATCCAGCGCGATCGGAGAGACCGGTTTGCCCTTGTTACCTTCCCGGGCATTTTTCTCGATGTCAGCCAGTTCGAAGAAGCCCCGCCGTGCATGGGCAAAGCAAAATGCCGGCGTAATCGGCCGCACCTTCTTCTGCGGGTCGAACAGCGGTTCGAAGCCGCTGTAGCAATCGGCTTGCAGGATACCACCGAAGGCGGCCAGATGCTTCTGGGGATGCTCGCCTCGTCGGTCGCTCGAGGCGTAATAGACCGCCGCCGGCGGCGCAGGCCCGGCGAAGGGCCGGTCATCCCGCACATAAGTCCAGATCCGCCCGGTCGTGCACTTGCCCTTTGCCAGGATACGGATGGTGGTGTCATCGCCATGAAGGCGCTCGGCAGAGAGCACATGGCGCTCGATCAGGTGGAAGAGCGGCATGACGGCGAAGGTCCCGTGACCAACCTGATCGGCCAGCGTCGACAGCGGCAAGTCGATCCCCTCGCTTTTGAAGCGCGCGCTCTGGCGGTTGAGCGGGATATGCATGCCGAACTTGTCGAACAGGATCGTCGCAAGCAACTGCGGGCCGATGAAGCCGCGCGGCGTGGCATGGAACGGCGCCGGCGGCTGGGTGATCTTCTCGCAATCGCGGCAGGTGAACTTCTCGCGCACCGTCTCGATCACCTTGAAGCGACGCGGGATCTCCTCCAGCGTCTTGGTCACGTCCTCGCCGATCTTCGCCAGCCGAGATCCGCCGCAACAGGCGCAGCTCGTTGGAGCCTCAATGACGACGCGCTCGTGTTCGATGTCATCCGGCCATGGCTTGCGCACCGGCCGCTTGCGCGTGAAGGCGCGCACGGTCTGCGTCTTCGCCGCCGCGGCCTGCGCGGCAAGCTCATCCTCGCTCGCCGTGGTGACGAGTTCTTCGAGCTCCAATTCCAGCTGCTCGAGCAGCCGCGCCGTGCGCTCGGAGCGCGGTCCGTACAGTTCGCGTTTGAGCTTCTCGATCCGCAGCTCCAGATGCGCGATCAGCGCCTCGTTGTCTGACAGCTCCGCCCGCGCACTGGCCGCCACCGCCTCGGCGTGTAGCCGCGCTTCACGCTCGGCCTGCAGCGCCGCCAGGGCACTCTCAAGGTCCGATGGAAGATCGTCCGGCTTCGATATCATGAAGCCATTGAATCAGATCAAGCCGCAGATTCAAACCGTAAAACGACTATCCGACCCGCGTCGGACGTTGAGTTTCTTGAGGATGCCTCCAGTCGATGCCGGACAGCAAGTAAGACAACTGCGCCGGCGAGATCGATACCGCGCCATCTACCGCCGAAGGCCAAATAAATCGCCCCCGCTCCAAACGTTTCGTAAATAGGCAGGCTCCCTGGGAGTGGTGAGTCGGCCCCGGGAGTTGCACCCGGAGCCGCTCTCCGAACCGTACGTGACGCTCTCACGTCATACGGCTCTCAACAAGTAACGAAGCAGAACTCAACATCGTCCAATGAGCGAACAGCTTCGGCCTACGGCAGCGGATCAATCTGAGCCAGGTGGAGGCTCTGACTTTTCCGTTCTTCAGCCCTTTGTATTTGCGTCGCGCCCAGCGGTTAAGAGATTCGTCGACGTATCGATACAGGTTGTGCATTTCTGACCGCCCATATCTGCCGTAGTACTGCATCCATCCACGAAGGACGGGGTTCAGTTCCAAGGCGATTGCGTCGACTTCCGTCTGCGAGCGAAGCCTGAGCCGGAGCTGCCGGATCGTCATACGCATGGACTTCATCGCCGCCCTGCTGGCCGCTGGCGAGAACGTACAGAAGTTTTCTTTCTTCTGATGGTTTCTTGCCCTGCGCGGTCGAAAGGTAAATCCCAGAAAGTCAAATGACTGACTGGCATGGCTACCCGGGCGATTGCTGTCTTTGCAGTAGACGATCTTGGTCTTGTCGGGATGCATTTCGAGTTCGCATTCCTCAAACCTTGCTTGCAACGCCGCCTTGATGGCTTCCGCTTCAGCCTTGGTTCGGCAATGAACGAGCCCGTCGTCCGCGTATCGACACCACGGTGACTGCGGGAAGTTCCGCGCCATCCATGTATCGAACGCATAATGCAAGAACAGATTGGCAAGGACGGGACTGATCACGCCGCCTTGGGGAGTGCCCCGGTCGCGAGCGGTGATCGCTCCGTCTTTGCCTTGCATCGGCGCTATTAGCCAGCGTTCGATGTAGAGCAGAGCCCATTCGTCTTGCACATGCTTCCTGACGGCCTTCATAAGCAACTTGTGGCTGATATTGTCGAACAGGCCTTTGATGTCGAACTCCAGCACCCAGTCCATCTTCCAGCACCGTTGCCGGGTGACGCCGACGGCGTCCAGCGCGGATTTTCCGGGCCGGTAGCCGTAGGAATCGGGAAGGAAGATTTCCTCGAGTGCTTGTTCAATCTGCAGCTTGACGACCGTCTGCGCCACGCGATCTGCTACTGTCGGCACGCCTAGAATGCGTTGTCCGCCGTTCTTCTTGGGAATGGGGACAGCCCGAACGGCAGGTGGAAAGTAGCTGCCAGAAGACATTCGATTCCAGACCTTGTAAAGGTTGCCCTTCAAGTCTTTCTCAAAAGCTTCGAGCGACACCTTATCCACGCCGGCCGCGCCCGCATTGGCTTTGAC